>CBDHGI010000006.1:0-3649275 GCA_965263075.1 Chloroflexota bacterium
GCCGCCGCAACCACCCACCGGCACTATGCTGCCCCCAACCACTAGCCACTAGCACCAGCCACCAACCACGGAGCACCCCTCATGTACACCGCAGTCGTGATCGGAGCCACCGGCGCGGGCAACTACGGGCACGACCTGGACCTCGCCTGGCAATTGATTCCCGAGGTCGAAGTCGTGGCCGTGGCGGACGTGGACGCGGAGCTGGCCCGGGCCAAGGCCGACCAGCTCGGAGCGTCGCAGGCGTTTGGCGACTATCGCCAGATGCTGCGCAGCGTCCAGGCGGACTTCGTGACCGTCTGCAACCGGCAGCCGCACCTGCGCGCCGAGATGATGCATGCCGCCATCGAGGCCGGGGCCAAGGGCATCTACTGCGAGAAGCCCTTCGTGCGCACGCCGGCCGAGGGCGACGCCATTGTGGCCGCGGCCAGCCGTAGCGGTACCAGAATTCAAGTTGCCCACAACTGGCGGGTGGATCCCAAGGTGCTGCGCATGCGCGAGATGGTCCGCGCGGGCGAGATCGGGCGGCTGGTGGCCATGCACACGACCGGCAAGAACGACGACCGCCGGGGCGGCGCCGTGGACCTGGCGGTGCTGGGCGTGCACCAGATGGACCTGATGCGGCAGATCGCGGGCGACCCGCGCCAGATGAGCGCCAGCGTGATGCAGTCCGGGTGCCCCGTGGGTCTGCCGGACGTGCACGAAGGCAGCGAGAACCTGGGGCTGATGGCCGGCGACCAGCTCTTCGCCACGTACCTGTTCGACCAGGGGGTGGTCGGCACCTTTTCGTCCGTCCGCACCGGACCCGGCATGCACCGCCAGATGGGTATCGAGCTGGTTGGCACCGCCGGCCTGCTCTCGTTGCGGGGTGGCCCCACCACCGGCCAGCCGTTGCTGATCAACCGGCGACCGGAGCTGGATCCGGGCGTGGATAGCAATTGGGAAGTCGTCCCAGTGCCGCCGCTGGACGCCGAGGCTCTGGGCGACACCGAGGGCACGGCCGACGTCCGTCAGCTGCTGCACACCACCATGACGCGCGACCTGATCCAGGCCGTGGAACAGAACCGCCGCCCAGTCTGCGACGCCATCGACGGCCGCTGGATAATCGAGATGGTGATGGCCGTGCACGAAGCCGGCCTCACCCAGCAGACCGTCCGCTTCCCCCTCCAGATCCGCGACAACCCTTACGCCGCCCGACGGCAAATGGCCCTCGCGGACGTCTAACCTCCGTCAGCTCCCAGCACGCCGCAGCTTGATAGCGGTGTGAGGCGGCAGGCGGTTTGTGGGCCGCCGCTCTTGCCCCCTCTCCCGTTGGCCGAGGGTCGGGGTGACGGTATTCCGGCCTAAGCGGAGCCCGCAGCAGAACCTCGCTGTCCGGTAGTGTCCCGTTCTGAGATGGGGAGAGCCAGGAGCGGCTGCCGGCGTAGAGCCCTGACCCCTAACCAGACGTTCAGACCCCAGGCCGGCTGCACCTGGGACAAATCCGGTGGTTATTTACCTGGCTTGACTCCGGCACGCGCCTGCCCTGAGCCGCCCGCATGGCTGACCCAAACTACCGGAACTGGACGCTCTTCCACGGCGAGAACCTGCCGTTTCTGCGGGGCATGAACTCCGGCACAGTCCACTTGATTTCCACAGACTCGCCGTTCAACAAGCCACGCGACTTTCATTTCACGCCGGGCAGCTTGACGGCGACGGCTAAGTTTGAGGACTGCTGGCGTAGGACGACGACGCGCACATAGCAAGCTACGGCGGCGTCATGTTCTTGATCGTGTGGACTTTGTCGTGGTCGATGTGACAGGCGAAGATCTGCTCGCGCAGAAGATTGGGCCACCGGCGGCGGCGAATCTCCCACCATTCGCAAGGCTGGTGGAACCGCTTGTCAAAAACGACCACTTCCTTCTTGACCACGATCTGGAACGGAAACTCCGGTAGTTTCACCTAGGCGGCCTCTACGTTCACCTCGTAGACCACCACGTTTCCCGTCTCGCTCTCCCGGACCGCGTGAAACAACTCGTCCTGAAACTCGAACGGATAAACGAAGTCGGGCAGCATCCACTTCTCGTCAATCTTGACCGTCTGGCCATCGGTCGACACGGTGACCACCGGCCCACACATCGGTGGCGGGGGAGGTAACGACAGGCTCAAAATGGTCTCGATTTCGTCGTCGCTGAACCCAGGGACATTCCATTCGCTAAAGGTGGTTCCCCACGCGTTTGGGTTGAGTTCAGAACGTGAGTGCTCGTTCGGCACGACAAAGCTGCTAGGCCGTGGAGTGGAGGATACGGGCATCTGTCTACTCATTCTGTTCCTGCTCCTCCTGTCGCGCGGCCTCCTGGGCTAGGTTGGCCTGGTAGTTCCGGTAGTTGGTCTGCAGAACCTCGACGAGTTCAAGGAGTCGCTTTGGCGACAGGCCAATTCTGGCGACGGGCTTGACAGGGATCGTACCGCTTTTCTGAAGGTCGGAAATCATCTGGAGGTCGGCCGGGGATCCGACCAACGAGGGCGGAATAACTGAACCGATGCTGACGAAAAACTCGTGCGTTGTGGTGTCGTGTTGGACGAGAAAGTGGTTGGCAAAGTGAACGGGCAAGTCATCGTCGGTTGGCCATGTCGCCGTCACAGTCACTTCTGTAGGTACAGCGCTACCCATTGGCCGTCCCTGCCGCCGTTGCCGACTCACCGTCGTCCCCTTCCAGGGTAGGCCACGAGCATCGCGGTCCCTCTCCTAGAGCCATGGGTCATGTAGTGTCCTCGCTGGTATCCGAGACCTACCCGGTGTTCTGGCGAAACTCGGCCATCGTACACGGGGCGTACCAATTGGGGCTAGGAAACTGATGGCCTCGTTGACTGGTGGACCAACCGCAAGAGTCGTGACTGCGGGCGGGCTGGACACCCGTCGTCCCCCCTCGAATATACACGCGGCGCACCGATTCCACGTGAACTGTAGGCGTCACACAGCTTGAGAGTCCTCGCGGCCTCGGACGGGTCGCGCTGGGGTTGCTGTGTGACAACAGGGACTCTTGCCCAGCGGTCCTGCTCGGGGCCGCGTCTGTCACCGGGGTTCCCGGAAAGGACCGCATGGAACCCCTCGACCGCTGGGAGCAACGCCAACGGACCCGACGACAGCCATCAACCCGGTCTCGCCGGTGGGCAGCCAGGCCACGCTCAGCACGCCCGAACACCTCTGGAGTATCGCCGCGCGCTCGGGAACTGGCGGCCAAGAACGCGGCCCGTATGGCGGCCGCCAACACCCGGCAGGTCAAGGCGGACCACCGGCTCCGCCAGATCATCGCCGCCATCCTGGTCGCGCCCCTGGCTATCCGGATGTCGGTCTGCATAGTCGGGGCCGCCCTGGAACCCGACGATCCACGGGCCGAGGCTTGAAATAGGACTGGTCAACTGGTCAGCGTGAGCCGGTCGGAGTGCCTGTCCTTCGCCCGCCAGTGGCAGCGTGAAACCAATCAGATCAAGCGGATGGAACACGCGGCCTACTAAAACCTGCGGAGCGGGTGCCCGGAGACCTACTGAACGATGGCCCGCCTGCTAGGTATCGACCTCTAGGCGTCCACCCGGTGGACGGGGTCTAGTCGTCGATGCGCCACATGATGGACTGGACGACGAGGAGCCGGAGACGGAGATCATCGGCGGTGGCCTGGTCACCCTGAGCCTGGGCTTTCCACTTGCGTTGCTGCATGGTGAGACCGGTCCGGGCGAGTTCCTGGCTCGACAGGCTCCCGAAGTACTCCTTGAGAATCTCCACGTCGCCGACCGACAGCGAAGACAGGCGACCCAGAACTGATCCGTTACCGTCCACGGCTAATGCTAATAGTCTTCACAGTACTGATCGACCCGCCCCCTGTCTACCCAGTAGTGTCCCGTTCTGAGCAGGATACTACCCGCTGTCCATCAGGCTCGCTCGTTCGTAATTTGTTCGGTATGCTTACCCTGGCAGGGGTTCTGAAAGGCATCTGCCGTGCGACTGGACATCCGCGAGATCACCTGCCGCAACGCGCTCAACCGCGTCCGCGGCATGCCGTTCAAGTGGAGCCTCAATCCCTACCGCGGCTGTAGCCACGCCTGCTGGTACTGCTACGCCCGCCAGACCCACACCTACTTCGACCTCAATGGCGGCCGCGACTTCGAGCGCGTCATCTTCGCCAAGGTCAACGTCGCCGAACGTCTGCGCGCGCAGATTCAGTCACCACGCTGGAAGCGTGAGACGGTGGCGGTGGGCGCGGCGACCGACCCTTATCAGCCGGTCGAAGGCCACCTGCGCCTCACCCAGGCCTGCCTGCGCGAGTTCCTGTCGGCCCGCTCCCCCATTGGCCTCATCACCAAGTCCACGCTGATCCGCCGCGACCGCCATCTGCTGCAGGACCTGGCCCGAGCCGCCGGCGCCAGCGTCACTGTCTCCATCCCCATCGCCGACCCGCATCTCTCGCGCCGCATCGAGCCGGGTGTGCCGGGTCCCGCCGAACGCTTCCGGGTCGTCCGCGAACTGGCCGACCTGAATCTGGACGTGGGCGTCAACATGGCCCCGGTGCTGCCAGGCCTCACCGACTCGGACGCCGCCATCGCCGAGCTGATGCGGCTGTCCCGCGAACACGGCGCTCGTCGCGTCGGCGTTCGCATGTTGCATCTGAAGCCCGAACCCAAGCGCTGGTTCCTGCAGAACCTGCGGCGCCACTTCCCCCACCTGGAACGGCTGTACGCCGATCTCTATCCAGGCGCCAGCATCTACGTTGACAACACTGTCGACGACGACCTCGAGGCCCGCGCCAACGCCCTCCGCGACTTCATCGGTCCCGCACGGCCCGACACCCCGCCCCTCAGCCCGCCACCGGCCCCCATCCAACTCCCCCTGGCCAGCGGCTTCTAGCCACGAGCCGGCGCAAGAGTTCCGTCAGCCCAGGTCCGACCGAATCTCGTCGATGGTGACGGGCCGTCCCGTGGCCAGGCTGCGGGCGATGGCCTCCAGCGCCAGCAGGTTCTCGTAACCGTCCTGTAGCGTGGGCTTTCCCGGTTCGCCGCCTCGAATGGCGACGGCAAAGGCCGCCAGTTGGTCCACGTAGCCCCAAGCCTTCTCCGCCGGGTACTGACGGGGCACCTTCCAGGTCAAGGCGGGGATCACCTCGTGTAAGATCCCCAGCTTTGGTTCAGCGGGCGCTACGCGCCGGTGCTCGGTGTCCTCGGGCCGTTGCAGGTAGGTGACCAGGTCCAGGTCCAGCACGTCAACGCTGGTTCCGGCGCTGCCGGTGATGGTGGTACGCATCTGGAAGTAGGGCGTGGCCGTGTTCAGGTCCAGCACCGCCAGCGTGCCGTTGACGAACTCCAGCATGGCGACGATCGGGCCGCCGCTAGGAACGCTGCCGCTCTGAACCTGGTAGGCCGTGACCGTGTGTATCTCGCCCAGGATGCTGCGCGACGTATCGACCGGATGGATCGACTGGTAGTAGAGCAGTCCGCGCACCAGCGGCTGGAGTCCCCAGAACGGTTCGGTTGGAATCGCACCGCAGTACTTGGTGAATATCGTGGTTGGCTCGCCAAACTCCGGCGAAGCGGTGATGTGCCGGGCCGTGCGCATGGCCGGCGAATGCCGCTGGTTGTGGCCGACTTGCCCGATCAGCCCCTTCGCGGCCGCGGCCTCGGCCAGGCGGCGGGCGTCGGCCGGACACATCCCGGGGGGCTTGTCGATGAAGAGGTGGCAGCCGTGCGCCAGGCACTCCAGGCCAACCGGGTTCTGCATGACCGGCGGACCGATCACGATGACGGCCTCAGGCTGCTCCTCCGCCAGCATCCGTTGGGTCTGCGTGTAAACGGCCGGGGCGCCCAGGCGCCGGGCGGTGTCGCGGGCGCGGGACTCGTCCAGGTCGCAGACCGCCACGACCTGCACCTGGGGCAGGTAGGGCAGGCTGGGATGAATGCAATGGCTGGCATGACTGCCGCAGCCGATCAGCCCCACGCGGACCGGGGGCATCCCGGGTTCAGCCACGGATTCTTCGGCTTGCATTGGCGCCGGCCATCGCCTGCGGCTCATCTGGTGGTGGGATATCGTAGGCGACGGCGACTCGATCCGCAGTGGCACGGCCGCACAAGGACGAACTGAGATGAGACTCGGCGGCCTGTATCCAATCTTCGAGCCGGATGTTGCCCTGCGGCGCGCCCCCGACTACGCGCCGGTCACGCCGCCGAATCTGCGCTTTGTGCGGCCTGGGTCGGTCGACGACTTCGACGACATTACTCCGCAGCTCGACCGCTACGGACTCTCCGCCATCGGCGCGCCCTGGGCCCTGTGGAATCGGAGCCTCGACGAATGCGCGGCCTTTGGCGAACGCGCGCGGGAACTCGGAATCATGGTCGGCGAGGCCAGCTTCAACGACAACCTGATGGTCGCGGACCAGGCGCTGGTTAACCAACGGATCAACGACGTCCGCCGCGGGCTCCAGAACGCCGACGCCATGCAGTGCCGCACGTTGCACATCCTGCCCGGCACCAAGGACCCCGCCGGCGGCATGCTCACGCCCCACCCGGTCATGTTCACCGACGCCTACAAGGCCGAGCTACGCGAGGTCGTGCTCCGCATCATGGACGGGCTGGACTTGCAGCACACCCGCTTCCTGATCGAGCCGTTCAACCACAGCTTTTTCTACCAGCCGGAGGACATTCGCGAGTTCTTCGACGCCGTCGACCACCCGCGCGTCGGGTTTCAAATGGACGTCGTCAACATGATCGCGATGGACACCTACTTCGATACCACGTCCCTCATCCACCGCACCTTCGACCTGCTGGGCGATTTCGTCTACTCCTCGCACGTCAAGGACATGCAGTGGGACCACGGGCACCTGACGCTCAAGTGGGACGAGGTCCTCATCGGCCAGGGCACGCTGGATCTGGCGACCTACCTGCAACGTCTGGACGAACTGGATCCCGAAATGCCCTGCTACTGCGAGCACCTGCCCGACGAGGCGTCCTACGCGCACAACTTCGCCAAAGTGCACGAGGTCGCGGAGCAAGTCGGGGTGGTCGTGAAGCGCCGGCAGGGCGGCTAGCACGTGTGGAACCTGAAAGGTTGAGCCGATGATTTACGAACTGCGGGTCTACGAGATTCTCCCCGGCCGCATGCCCGCCATGCTGGCGCGTCTGGAGCGGGCGTCGGAAGTGTTCCGGCAACACGGCTTCGACATTGCCGGGGTGTGGACGGAGATCGTGGACGGCAACCCGCGGCTGATCTACATCAACGTCTATGACAGTGTTGAGGACCGCGAGCGCCAGTGGGACGCCTTCGCCCAGGACCCCGCCTGGGCCGCCATCGAGGCCGATTCGGAACAGGACGGCCCCATCGTGGCGGGTGTCACCAGCACCTTCATGGACCCGGCCTCGTTCTCACCGCTGAAGTAGGCGGGATTCGACTTGAAGTGTCCCCTGCCTGACGGTGCCGAGGCGTCGCGCACCAGACCATGAAGTCTCGGAAGCTCGGAATAGGCATCATCGGCACGGGCAGCATTGCCCAGCTGGCGCACATTCCCGGCTACCAGGCGATTTCCGACCAGTGCGAGATCGTCGCCGCGGCCGACGTTTCGGAAGACGCGCTGGCGGCCGCGCAGCGGGACTTCGGCATCCCACACCTCTTCCGCGACTACCACGAACTACTGCAACTCGACGAGGTCGACGCGGTCAGCATCTGCGCCTCCAACCCCATCCACCATCCCGCCACCCTGGCGGCGCTGGCGGCCGGCAAGCACGTGTTCTGCGAGAAGCCGCTGGCGCTCAACGCGGACGACGCGCGCGAGATGGTCGAAGCGGCCCAAGCGGCTGACAGGATCCTGGCCGTGGACTTTCAGTCCAGGTTCATTCCCCAGGCGGTCGCCCTCAAGCAGTGCATCGAGCGCGGCGAACTGGGCGAGGTGTATTTCGTCCGCGCGGCTTGGAACCGTCGTCGAGGCTTTGCGCCTCGCACCAAGGGCGCCTTCCACTCCAAGGAGCTCAACGGCGGCGGCGCGCTCATCGACGTCGGCGTGCACGTAATCGACACCGCCCTCTGGCTGATGGGCGGGCCGAGCCCGGTGTCTGTGTCTGGGGCCACCTACCTGAAGATCGGCAACCAGGCCGACGGCGGCTACAACCCCTGGGGTCCCTGGAACCACCAGGAGATGGACGTCGACGACTTTGCGATGGCGATGATCCGCTGCGACAACGGCGCCACGCTTTCGCTGGAGTGCAGCTGGGCGCTCAACTTCGTCGAGAGCGAGTATTACCGGGTCTGGGTCGCGGGCGACCGCGCGGGCGCTGAGCTCACGCTGGGGCGAACCGAGGCTTCGGCGACGCCGCTGCGAATCTTCACGGCCGAATCCCAGTCCTGGGTGGACCGCGTGCACCGGAACTTCGAGCCGGTGCCCTGGCCCCAACACGCGGCCGTCGCCGACTTCGTGCGCGCCGTTCGGGAAGGCGGCCGGCCCAGGTCGACCGGCGAGGACGGCCTGCGCGTGCAGCGAGTCGTGGACGCCATCTACGCCTCCGCCGCCAGCGGTCGTGAAGTCAGGCTGGCGTAGACGAGCGTAGCGCGCGCCCCTTTGAGGCGGCCCTACAGGTCGTGGAGCCTGGCGATGGCTATGCCGGCCTCTCCGGCCACCGAGTACAACAGGTAGGTCTCGCCGTTCTCCTGGAAGATCGCGGGGTCCCGAAGCTGACGTACGCGCACCTCCGTCAGGCCGCGCTCGGAGGGCTCAAGCGGCATGTCCGCTCCCTCGTAGTCCGTCTCCGGCGCCAGCACCAGCGACGGCGCCGACTCCTTCCAATCCATCCAGTCCGGGGTGAGGTCGATCTCGGACACCAGAATGCGCTCCGGACAGTCCCCGGCGTTTGAGTAGAAGACGCTCAGCGCGTCGCCCGCGAGCTTGACGGCGCAGTGACGCATGTTCTCAGTGAACAGCGTCGGCCCCTCGGCGAATCTCGTCAGCCCGTCCCGCGACCTGTAGAACACCCCCGGCATGCCGATCGCATAGTGGTAGCCACCGTGCCGAAAAACCCGGAAGTACGAATTCCCCAGGAGCTCGTCTCGGGCCTCGAAGTTGATCCCGTTCTCGCTAAGCGCCACCCGGGAACGCTGGATTCCCTTCGCCACGACGACGTGGTAGTACATCCGAATCTGGCGGCTGTCGAAGTCCACGTGCACGTCGGGCGACGCCACATGATTGGGGCTTCTTGAGTTGCCAAAAAACGAGTTCTCCAGGTCCAGCACCCCAGGCCCGTACGTAGACCACGGCCCTTCCAGATCGTCGGCGAATGCCATGCGAATGTACTGGCCCTTGTGGTGGGCAAAGTACAGGTAGTAGGCGCCCAGCGGGTCTCTAATCCACTCCGGTACGCGCACCAAAGAGGGACCATTTATGTTGCTGCCAATCCTGGCATCTATCTCGGGCGTAACAATCGGATTGTTTCGCAGCCGTTCGACTCTCATAGCCCCGGTCCCTCGTCTTCTACGTAGAGGTTCTCGTCGGCGCTAGAAAGCCGAATCCGGATTTGGTTCAGCCCGCGGCCTGCTCCTCGGAGCCGCCGGCTGACTGTGGGGTGAGCTGCGGTTCGAAGACCACGTCCAGGTTCTCGCCCTCCAACACCGGCGCGTCGTTGTACTGGAAGCAGGCGGCCGCGCGGGACGGGTGCTCGTGGTAGAGCGGCGGCCGCTGGCCTCGGCAGGGCTCGAAGGCCACGGGGCAGCGGTCCACGAACTTGCAACCGGTGTCCGCGACTTCCATGGACTCAGGGTCGCCGGCGATCTCGGCTTCCGCGCCCCAGGGGATCGAGGGATCGGGCTGCGGAATCGACGACACCAGCAGCTGGGTGTACGGGTGCTTGGGATCGCGAATCACCTGGTCCACCGACCCGGCTTCCACCACTGAACCCTTGTACATCACCAGGATGTTGTCGGCGATCTGGTAGGCCGTGGTCAGGTCGTGGGTGATGTAGACCACCGAGATCCCAAGCTCCTGCTTCATGCGCCGGATGCTCTCCAGGATCGTGGCGCGCAGCGAGGCGTCCACCATTGAGACCGGTTCGTCGGCCACGATCAGGCGCGGCCGCAGCAGCATGGCGCGAGCCACCATCACCCGCTGACGCTGGCCGCCGCTCAACTGGTGCGGGAAGCGTCCCAGCGTCTCCGCCGGCTGCAGGCCCACCATGTCCAGGGACTCCTCGATTAACCGGTTGGTTTCCTGCTTGGACTCGGTCAGCTGAAACTTTTGGGCGGGGACCGTGAGAACGTGGTCCACCTTGTAGAACGGGTTGTAGGACTCGAACGGGTCCTGAAAGATCGGCTGAATCTCGCGAAGGTAGGTGCGGCGCTGCGCGCGTGAGAGGTCATCCACCGACTGGCCGCGGTAGATCACCTGGCCGGACGACGGCGGGATCACGCCCAGCAGCAGCCGGGCCAGGGTCGTCTTGCCGCTGCCGCTCTCGCCGGCCACGGCCAGGATGGACGGCGACTGCTCGTCGATCGTCATCGTCACGTCGTCCACGGCCACCGTGCGGCGGCGGCGAATGATCCCGGACGAAAAGATCTTGCTGACGTTGGACATCTCCAGAAACGCTGTCATGCCGCTTCCCCGGGATACAGGTGACAGGCCACTACGCGGCCATTCTGGGACATCGACACCGGCACCTGTGAGTCACAAGGCTCAAAGGCGCTGGGACAGCGCGGATGGAAGGGGCAGCCGGGTGGCACGTTGATCAGCGCCGGCGGTGAACCGGGAATGCTCACCAGCGCGCGCTTGGTCGCAATGGTGGGCACGCTTTGGATCAGGAGTTTCGTGTAGGGATGCTGCGGGTCCGAGAAGAGATCATGAACCGGCGCCAATTCCACCAGCTTGCCGGCGTACATCACGCCCATGCGGTCGGCGAACTGTGCCATTAGCCCCATGTCGTGCCCGACGATCAGCACTGAGGCGCCAATCTCTTCCTGCACCGAGCGCAGCGTCTCCATCACCTGCCGCTGCACCACCACGTCCAGCGCGCTGGTTGGTTCGTCGGCGATGATCACCGAGGGACTCAACGACGTGCCGATCGCGATGGCGACGCGCTGTTTCATGCCCCCGCTCAATTCGTGCGGGAACTTGCCGCCGACTTCGGAGTCCAGCCCCACCCGGGCCAGTTGGGCTCGAATGCGCGCGGCCAGCTCTTCGCGGCTGTCCCCGGGCTCGTGGGTCTTGATGCCGTCGGCCAGCTGGTCGCGGATCCGCATCACGGGGTTCAGGGAATTCATGGCGCCCTGGGGAACCAGCGCCAGCCGGTCCAGGCGGATGCGCCGCAACGCGTCCACGTCGAGCTTCATCACGTCGCCCACGCCGTCCAGCAGCACTTCGCCGCCGGCGATGCGGGCCGGCGGCTTGTGCAGGCGCATCAGCGCCAGCGCCATGGTGCTCTTGCCCGAGCCGGACTCGCCGACCAGGCCCAGGCGCTCGCCTGGGTGTAGATCAAAGCTGACGCCGTCCACGGCCTTCACCGTACCCGCGGGCGTGTCGTAGTAGACCCGCAGGTCGTTGACCGTCAGCACCGCGCCGCTGTTCACGTTAGGCGTCCCCGATGTGGCATCAGGTCAAGCACGTGCGCCCGCTGCCACGGCTGAATCAGGACTGCTTCTGCCCGGGGATGGGCTGCGGCGTGGGCGTTGGGTAACTCGGGTTTCGGCCGCCGGCGCGGAAGAAATCCAGCGTCGGCGTTTTTGTGGGCTCCGTCGTCGATCCCGACGTGTCCGACGACTCCGACGACTCAGACGAATCACTCGGCGAAGCCCCGCAGGCGACGCCCGCAACGCCCGCAACGCCGGCAAACAATATCGCCGCCAGCGCCCGGCGGCGCGTGAATGTGCTGCGTGTCATGGGTCTAGAGCCCGCATCCTCTCCATACGGCTGCCAACCAGCGGGATGCCGTCCGCAGGGCCTCGCTGGAGCCAGTCCCGAGCATCTCAGACGAAGACTTCCCTATTCCAATGGTACCCCGGCGGGGGGGGCTTCCCGCAGCCGGGAAGCCCCCCGCCGATCAGGCCAACGCTACTGCGTGGGCTCGATGGTCAGGACGCTGTGGTAGAAGTTGCCCCACCACTGCGAAGGCGCCTGGTAGTCGTTGCCGATGTCGGGCCAGTTGCTCCAGTACGTGTAGTTGTTGGGTGTCAACAACGCCGTCTGGACGATCGACACGATCGGCATCTCGCGGAGAATGATCTCCATCGAGTCGTAGAACAGGCTCTTCATCTCCGGGTCGCTGGTGGTCAACGCAGCCATCGCATCCACGATGGCGTCGAACTCGGCGTTCTCGAAGCGCGACCGCTGTCCGGTCGCGACCTCGCCAATCGGCTTCGCATGGCTGCTGTGAAGCAGCCGCCAGGTGCCCCAGGGGTCGGCAACGTTGACCGTGTTGCCGCCCACCAGCTGCATATTGGTGAGGATGTCGCCGCGGGCGATGCCGTCGAAGAAGGCGCCGGCCTCGGTGATCTTGAACGTGGAGTCGAACCCGGCAACCCGCAACTGGTCGGCCAGGATCGGCGCGACACGCTGCTGGTCTTCCTCACCGCCGCGCACGTGGATTTCCATTACCACCGTATTGCCGTCGCCGTCGGCCCAGAGATCGTCGGAGTTCTTCGAGTAGCCCGCGGCCTCCATGCGTTCAGCGCTCTTTTCGAGGTTGAACTCCTTGGCCGGGTACTTCTCGAAGAGGTCCTTGGCGTGCTGGTAGAAGACGTCCATGGCCGGCGTGTGCGGGAAGAACACGTCGGTGACGGTGGTGATGCCCTCGTAGGCGAATTCCACGATCTTCTCGCGGTCAACGGCGTAGGAGATCGCCCAGCGCACGTCCGCGTTGTCGAACGGCGGGGCCTTGAGGTTGAAGGCCAGGTGCCGCGGCGCCGGGTCGAAGTAGGCGTACGGCAGGTCGGGGAACCAGGCCCTGATGTTGGGGTTCTCCTGGTTGACCTGCTCGTAGACGCTACGCGGCATGTGCCAGAACGTGTCCTGCTCGTTGGCGATGGCCTTGGCGGCTCGCTTCTCGGCGTTCTCGACGCCGACGAAGACCACCCGCTCCGGGTTCGGCAACGCCAGCGGCGTCTTGCGGTCCACGCCGCCGATGGGCGGCGCAACCTTGGCGCCCCACCAGTTGTCGTTGCGGTCCCAGACCGTCTCAAGCTCAGTGGTGGACGTCAGCGTGTACGGACCGGTGAAGACTGGCCAGCCCTGCTCCGGGTCGTAGTTCGTGAAAGTGGCCGGGTCTTTGCCCTCCCAAATGTGCTTGGGAACGATGTACACCGACCAGTACAGCGTCGCGAACATCTGCGACATGAAACGCGGATTGGGCTTGTTGAACGTGATGTGCACGTTCTTGTCGTTCATGGCCTCGGCCGACTCCACCCATTCCTGAACGTCCACGGCCCAGCGCAGGTCGGCGGTGCCGTTGCGCAGCATGTTGAGGGTGAAGGCGATGTCGTGGGCTGTGAACGGCATACCGTCCGACCACTCCACGCCGTCGCGCACGCTCAACGTCACCCCGCTGAAGCCGGCGTCGTACTCGAACCCGTCGATCTGCCAGAGCTCTTCCTGACCGGTCTGCAGGTTGATGTAGATGACGGACTCGATCGCCAACTGCTGCGACCCGGTGTGCATGGTCATGCTGTTGCTGAACGGGTTGAAGACCTCGGGGTTCGCGTTGCGGCCCGAAATGTTCTCGCCGATCAACGTCCGGTTGCGCGGCACGTTTTCGCGCGGCCCGGTCGCCCCCATGGCCATCATTTCCTTCATGGCCTCGGGGGTGGGCGTCGGCGTCGGCGCACGCGTTGGAGCCGCGGTCGCTGCCGGGGCCGCAGTCGGAGCCGCGGTCGCTGCCGGAGCCGCCGTGGGCGCTGCCGTGGCGGGCGCCGCGGTCGCTTCTGCCATCGCAGTCGCTGCCGGCGTCGGAGTCGGTGCTGGTTCTTCGTCTTCACCGCAGGCGGCAATCAACACAGCGGCGCTTGCCGCCGCTCCGCCACCGAGGAATTGAAGCAGCCGCCGTCGGCTCAATCCGTTCAGAGAACTCATACGGGTTTCCTCCCCACGCGCCACGCCGCGACGCTACGCAGCGTGCGCCTTCGCGGATGTTGATGGGGGGGGCTACGCCTGTCAAGTCTTCGGCGGCTACACCGTCAGTGGCGCCAAGCCGCGCCTGCTGCCGGCGCGCACACGAGGCGGCAGGATGGACTGGCCGCGCGCGCTCTCCCTATACTCGAACAGTATTCGCCGTCGAATTGCTCATTGGGAAACGGGTTCGGGCAGTTGCGCCGCGAACCATTACTCGACGCTTCACCAGGCTGACTGCGCACACTTCAGGAGGTTGCACGGGTGTCGCTGGGCTACCTACTTCGGCGGGTCGGCATGTTCCTGCTGGTCGTGTGGGTCGCGGCGTCGATCAACTTCGTCATCCCGCGCCTGGCCCGCGGCGACCCCATTCAGGCCCAGTTCGCGCAGCTCGAGACCCTGGGCATCCGCACCTCGGGCATGGACCGGGTAGTAGCCGCGTACAAGAAGCGGCTCGGCCTGGACCGCCCCATGGTCGAGCAGTACTTCTCCTATCTGTGGAACGTGGCGCGATTCGACTTCGGACCCTCGATCTCGTATTTCCCCGCCGATATCGGACGCCTCATCGTCCAGCGGCTGCCGTGGACGATCGGGCTGCTGACCGCATCCACCATCATTGCGTTCATTGTCGGAAACCTGTTGGGCGCATTGCTCGGCTGGCCCGGATCGTCCCGCTGGGTCAAGTGGCTTGTACCCATTTTGATGCCACTGTCAGCGATTCCGTATTACCTGTTGGGGTTGATCCTGATATTTACCTTTGCTTTCGGTCTGAAGCTTTTCCCGTTGGGCAGCGCCTATAGCACGGGCGCCAAAATTGAACTTGCCCCGGATTTCGCGTTCGACGTCTTGTACCACAGCATTCTGCCCGCGCTTTCAATCGTCCTGTCCGTCACCGGATTCTGGATGTTGGGCATGCGGGGCATGATGGTGACCAACATGGGCGAGGACTTCATGATCATGGCCGAGGCCAAAGGCCTGTCGCCCCTGCGGATATTCCTGCGCTACGCCATGCGTAACGCCATGCTGCCCCAGGTCACCGGCCTGGCCCTCACCTTCGGCGGCATCATCGCCGGAGCGGTGCTGGTCGAAGTCATCTTCGACTACCCCGGCATGGGCTGGATCCTCTGGCGCGCCATTCGCAACACCGACTATTTCCTGATCCAGGGCATCGTGTTCGTACTGGTGGTCTCGGTGGCGCTCGCGATGCTGGTTCTTGACCTGATCTACCCGTTCGTGGACCGCAGGATTGTCTATGTCCGCCGCTAGCGCCGATCCGGCGACGGCCGAACTCCGTTCGCCCGAGACCTGGAGCCGCCGCCGCGAGTGGATGTCCTACGGCCGCCGCAACCCCACCCTGATCGCCGGTCTCGCCATCATCACCGTCATCGTGCTCTTTGGACTGCTGGCCCCGTTCATCATCGACCAGGACGCCACCCGCACCACGGCCTTTGCCAAGGACCTGTCACCCAGTCTGGACCATCCACTGGGTACGGATAGCTTCGGCCGTGACATGCTGGCGCTCATCATCGTGGGCACGCCGCAGACGGTGAAGATCGGCCTGATCGCCGGTTTCATGGCACTCATCATTGGTTCCACCCTGGGCTTCGTGCAGGGGTACTACCGCGGCCCGATTGGGACGGGCGTGCGCGGAGTCACCGATATCACGCTCACCATCCCCGCCCTGCTCATCCTGATCACCGTCGCCAGCCAGGTGCGGCAGGTGACGGTCGAATCGATGGCCATCATCATCGCGCTGCTGGCCTGGCCCGGCACCACCCGCGCCATTGGCTCGCATGTGCTCAGCCTGCGGGAACGCGCCTTCGTGCCGATCGCCCGCTTCAACGGCATGTCCGGGCTGGAGATCATCTTCAAGGAGCTGATGCCCAACATGCTGCCCTACCTGGGCGCCAGCTTCGTCGCCGCCGTATCCACCGCCATTCTCTTCGCCATCGGGCTTGAAGTGCTTGGCCTGGGCCCCCAGACCACCAACACCCTGGGCATGACGATCTACTGGTCACAGCTGCACTCGGCCGTGATTCGGGGCCTCTGGTGGTGGTGGTTGTCGCCCATGGTGGTCATCGTCCTCTTATTCATTGGGCTGTTTCTCATCAGCCACGGCCTGGACGAATTGGCCAATCCGCGCCTGCGGCGTCGGGTGTAGTGTGAGGCCTCCGGCCAGCCGCAAGTAAGACCGAATCGTTCGCCGGGGAAGGCGCAAGGTGACGGAGAGTTGCAGCGCCCGATGAGAGCCTCGCCCAGGTCGTACGCACGCTTCACCGAGCTTCCGCCCGGCGCCACCCAGCCCGACGGCTGGCTGCGCCAGTACGCTCGCATCAACGCCGACGGCTGGCTCCTGCGCTACGCGCAAATGCGTGACCCCGAGCTCTACTCGATCTTCTGGGACCGCGTTGCCAGCCTCGAGGGCTACTGGGACTCGTCCTGCGATTTCGCCGGCTACTTTGCCGACGGCCTCATTCGCTACGCCCAGCTCGTCCCGGAAAGCGACCTCGCCACCGAGTTGGACGAGTGGCTTGGCCGCTTGCTGGCTTCGCAAGACCCCGACGGCTACCTCGGTCCCTTCGAACCCGACGCCCGCAATACCCAGATCCTCGAAGCCTTCACGATCGGGATCCTCGTCGAAGCCCTGCTCCAGCGCTACGAGTTCACCGCCGACCCCGAGATCTTGAGCGCCTCCGAACGCGCGATGCGTGTCCTGATGAAGCACTGGCGCGCCGGCGACGAGCGCTCCGACGTGCGTTCCTATCTGCTGCACGGGACCTATGTCATTCGCGCGGCCACGCAGCTCTACAAGCTCACGGGCAAACAGGACTTCCTCACCTATGCGCGTGAAGTTCTCGACAGGTTCGGCCGGGTCGAGCACTACCTCCGCTACTACCCCGAATGCGAGATCCGCGATCAACGCCGCAAGCGCGGCTGGATCGCCCCCGCGCCGGAGGACGAGTTCGCCCCGCCGCCGCACTTCCGCCACCAATACGACCAGACGGACTTCCTCGGCTTCTCAGCCAGCTCCATCGCCTACGGCTACAACGCCTGCTCAGGCCGGCACAACGTCTGCGAGAGCGAGGACGTCGGCCTACCGGCCATCCTCTACGAGTACTCCGGCGACGAGGAGTTGCTGCGCGCCAGCGAAGCGGCCTGGACCATGATGAAGGCCCACCTGTCGCCCCACGGTTCGCCGCTCGGCAACGAGTTGCTCCACCACCGCGGCCCCCGCGCCTCCACCGAGCATTGCGGCGCCGTGGAATGGATGCTCACCAACCAGGCCTTGACCCGCATCACCGGCGCGGTGAAGTACGCCGACGCCGCCGAGCGCGCCTTCTTCAATGCCTACCCCGCCGCCAAGAGCACCGACGGGCAATTGATCGCCTACCTGCACGCGGCCAATCAGCTCGTGGCCAGCGAGTGGACCTTCCCGCCCTGGAACGACCCCGACAAGGGTTGGTCCAGCCACTTCTATTCCACCGCGCACGACCCTATGTGCTGCAACGCCAACGGACCCAGAGCAATCCCGCACTTCATCGGGGGCATGGCCATCGCCGAGCCGGGCGGGTTGGTCGTGCTCCACTTCGGGCCGTGCACGATCAAGGCCGATCTGCCCGATGCCGGTCAGGTCGAGCTACGGCAGGAGACCGCCTACCCCTTCGAGGACCGCATCCGCATCACCGTCGACGAGGCGCCGCGCAACGCCTTATCGCTCGGCCTACGAATCCCCGGCTGGAGCACCTCGGCCAGAATTGCGATCAACGGGGTGAGGTGGGACGGCGTGGCGACCCCGGGCACGATCGCCCGCATCGCCCGTGTCTGGCGCCCCGGCGATCAGTTGGACGTGCGTTTCGAGGCCCCGATTCGCCTGGTCGTCCATCCTGAGACCGCGCTTCGCGTCGGCGGTATTGCCGTCCGGCGCGGCCCGTTGCTGTACGCCCTGCCGATTGCCGAGGACTGGCAGCCTTACGAGGCCGTCCATGCCTGGGCACGCGGCGATCCGCTCAGCTATCAGCTCCTTCCCAGGCGAAGTTCGCGCTGGCGGGTGGCGCTGGAACTGGATCCGGACGATCCCGATTCGTCGTTCACCTTCGTCAATCGCCAGGTGCCCGACGACTCCAGTCCCTGGGATATCGACCACGCGCCGATCGGCCTGCGGGCCAGGGTGCGAACGGTCCGCAACTGGCGACCCGAAGGCGACCGCGACCACCCCGATACCCCCGGACTTCCCTACAAACCGCTGGACCTCTCTGAGCGCACCACCACCGCCACGTTGCTGCCCTACGGCTGCACCCGCCTGCGCCTCGCCTACCTGCCCTGGATGAAGAGCCGCCCGAACTAGGGGCCGCATCCGGCAGGGCTGGATTCAGGACAACGGCTCGGGCCTGCGGTGGTCAGCTACTTGAAGCTACGTCCGGCAAGGCCACCGCAACCTCTCGCCCCGTCCGCGCCGACTCCCAGCACGCCTCGTTGACTCGCAGCACGTCCAGCCCGCCTTCGCCGCTGGAGTGAACCTCGTCGCGACCAAGAATGGCGTCCACGAAGTTGTGGTCCGGGCTGGACTGCGCGGGTAGCGCGCCAACGGCGACCGGCTGCTGCTGACTATCGTAGTGCCGTAGCTCGCCGAGTTTGTTGTATTCGACGCCCCGCACCAGCAGCGTGCCCTCGCTGCCGTAGAAGCCCATTTCCTCGGCCGCCGGCGCCGCCGCGTTGCCCACGTGCGTGAAGCTGCCGATGGCGCCGTTCTCGAACCGCGCGCTGATGGTCATGTCCACGTCCACGTCAAGGTCGTAGCGGTTCTCATGCGTCATCACCGCACTGATCCTTAGCCCCGTGGCGTACATCACGTAGTCCATCAGGTGGCTACCCCAGTCGATCAGCTGGCCGCCGCCCGAAAGCTCCGGGTCCTGGCGCCACTGTCCCCGCTGTTCCCAGTACCAGCCGTGGTGCTGGAGCCCGGTGACCAGTTGGATCCGGCCGATGGCGCCGGACTGGATCTGCTGCCGGATGTAGCGGTGGGCGGGCGCAAAGTGGCGTTGATACGACACCATAAGGATCGTGCCGGCCCGGTCGCGGCGCCTGAGGGCTTCCTCGCCCTCGTCCACGGTGCAGACCAGCGGCTTCTCGGTCATGACGTGACAGCCGGCGTCCAGCGCGTCAACGATCTGCTCGAAGTGCAGGGCGTGCGGCGAACCAATTTCCACGGCGTCGGGTTTCGCCTGGCGCAGCAGGTCCTGGTGCGACGCAAATTCGGCCACCCCCGCCAGTCCCGGGTTTCGCTCCTTCATCCGGGCAATCGACGCCCCGCTCGGATCGGCCAACCCCATGATTTCCACGTCGTCGATATCGAGCAGCCGCGGAATGTGGGTTGACATAAAGTTGCCGCACCCGATGATGCCCATCCGAATCGCTGCCATGCTGGTCGTCCCGCTGCGCGGGGCCTGCTCGGCCTCCGCCTGCCAGTTCGGCCCCCAGGTATTTCTGGGCTACTGCTCGACTTCTCCGCCAGCAAAGGTGTAGGGCCGGCCCATGGACTGTTCGGCCCAGCGTTCCGGTTCCACCGGTTGCGGTGGATGCGCGGCTATGAAGTCCTCGTCCGGCTCGACGCCAAGGCCAGGACCCGTCGGCAGGTCGTAGTGACCGTCCACGATCCGCACCGGTTCCTTCAGCAGGCCCTCGATCGCAAAGTTGCCGCTTTCCTGAATGAAGAAGTTGGGAATCGACGCGTCGACCTGCGCCGACGCCACGAAATTCAGCACACTGAACGGGTTATGCGGCGCCACGGCGATCCCGTAGGCCTCCGCCATGCTGGCGATCTTGCGCAGTTCCGTAATCCCACCGGAGTGCCCGATGTCCGGCTGCGCGTAGGCCACGGCTTCGCGCTCGAACAGCTCGCGGAACCCCCAGCGCGTGTACAGCCGCTCGCCGGTGGCCAGCGGCACCGTCGTTTCCTGCGAGAGCTTCTCCATCGCGCTCGTGTATTCCGGGCCGCATGGCTCTTCCAGGAACATCGGCTTGAACTCGGCGATCCCTTCGGCCAGCTTCCTGATCATCGCCAGGTTCAGCCGCCCGTGGGTCTCCACCATAAGGTCCACGTCCGGCCCCACCGCCGCCCGCACGGCGCCGACCTTTTCGAATGCCTCCTCAAACTGGGCCGCCGTCAGGTAATACCCCGCGGTCGAGAGCGGGTCGAATTTCATCGCCGTCCACCCGTCGGCCACGGCCTCCTTGGCGTTCTCCACGAGCTCGTCCGTGGTGGCGCCACCAACGCCCCGGTAGCAGCGCAGCCGGGTACGAATCGGCCCGCCCAGCATTTCGTAAATGGGCAGCCCGGCCGCCTTGGCCTTGATGTCCCAGAGCGCGATGTCGATCCCGCTCATGGCCGACATGAAGACCACGCCGCCGCGGATGTTGTGCCACATGTAGTACATGCTGGACCAGATCTGCTCGACCCGGCGCGCGTCGCGTCCTAGCAGGTAGTCGCCAATGGTGTCCACGGCGCCGGCCACGGCCCCGGGCATCAGGGAGCACTCGCCGTAGCCCACCAGCCCGTTCTCGGTCTCGATCCTCACGTAGCAGTAGTTGAAGGACCCGCGGCCGTAATAGACCTCGGGGTTGAACGTGAGCGTGGTAACCGAACGAATCTTCATCGACGAGCTCGATTCGCAGGGCGGCCGGACGCCTGGTGACCCCGACGCCGCTAAGACCGCAAGTTCCCGGCCAGCCTATATCGCCCGGGCGGAACCGTCAGTCGCGGCGCCGTCCTTGCGGTTTCGGCTCGGACTCGGGCCCAGCCCGACGCTCGAACTCTCGCAACCAGGCGTCCACCGCCCGCTGACTCCGTAGCCGGACGACGGGCGTTCCACGCGCTTCTGCCTCACGCACCAGCTGGGAGTACTGGCGTTCGCGCCGCCTATGCACCTTTAAATTCCAGAGAACCAGGCTGTCGCGGGACAGCAGCGCGTTGCCAACAGTCTCGCGCTGCATGCCCCAGAGGAGCCGATCACTGCTCCGGACGCGTTGCAGCGTGCGGCGAAACACCCGCCAGGTGGCCGTGCGCAGCGGCAGGTCCAGCCAGACCATCAGCTGCACCCGTGGCCAGTAGATGTCCCGCGACCGGCTGTAGTTGCCTTCCACCACCCAGGCGTCGCCGTCCGTGGCCTGCCGAACGTCGGGCAGGAACTCCTCGTCGCTCGGCATGCCCCAGTCCGGCTGATGCCGCCAGTGCAGGGCGTCCAATTCCACGTGGGGGACGTCCAGGATTCGAGCCAGGCGCCGGGCGACGGTTGTCTTGCCGGAACCCGACAGCCCGCACACCCATACGCGCCGGGGTCGCTGGTCAGACATTAACGACGAAGCTGGCGGTCATCCGACCGGCTGGATCGGTCGGCTCAGGCAGTGGCCAGCCGGATCAGGCTGGTGAGTTGACCCGACGCCAGCGCGTCCAGTCGCACGTGTGCCGCCATCATGGATTTCGCCAGATCGGGCAGGGGGCTCAGGCGGGCGCGACGTCGGTCCGCGTCGATCACCAGCGCCGGAATCCGGTCCAGCGCCACCCGTCGCGCCGCGCGCATCGCGTCGTCGATCGGGTCTGAACCCGGCTCCATGCCGACGTTGGCCACGCCATCCGTCAGCAGGATCACGATGGGGCGCGTCTCGGCGTCCCGCGCGCGCTCGCGCAGGATTACCCGGCGAGCAAGGTCCAGCCCCAGCGCCAGCGGCGTGCGGCCGCCGGTTGGCATTTCCCGCATCCGAGCGTGCGCCAGGTCCAGGCTGTTGGTCGGCGGCACGGTCTCATGGGCGTCTGTCTTGCGGAAGGTGACGAGCCCCACGCGGTCGCGGCGCTGGTAGGCGTCCGCCAGCAGCGATAGCACGGCTGACTTGGTCAACTGCATTCGGCGCTGGGCCGCCATGCTGCCCGAGCCGTCCACCACGAACAGCATCAGGTTTCCAACCTTGCGCATGCGCCGTCGGATACGGATGTCGTCTTGCTGAATCGTCGGTGCGCCGTCGCCAACCCCCCGCAACGCGGCGGCCCTGATCGTGTCCAGCAGCGCCACGTCCGGTGGATCATTGGGCTTCATGTGCCGGCTGCGAACCGAGCGGCCACGACGGCCCTGCACCTCGTGCTGCGTGCGCCGTCCGGATCGTGGCCGCGTCATGGGCAGCCGTTCCTGCGACGCCAAGGTGGGCGAATCGGGTATCGAATCCGGGTCGATCTGCCGCTCGGCCCCGGCCGACGTCGGGGCGCCGGAGTTCTGGTCCGACGCCGCCACGGTCTCTTCGCCGGTCGCGGACATCTGCCGCTTTTCCATTCCGGCTTCGGCAGCTTCGCTGCCACTGGCGCTTCGGGAAGCGTCGAACGACTGGATGGCCTGGTCCAGTTCGTCCGGATCCAGGTGCGGCGGCGTGAATGGGTCGCGCCGTCGCCGGTGCGGCAGGGCCAGCTCAGCCGCGCGCCGCACATCGTCCCGGGTGACCTCGGTTCGTCCCTCCCAGGCCGCGATCGTCGAAGCGGCCTTGTGCATCACGATGTCCGCCCGGTGGCCGTCCACCCCCATCGCAATGGCGATGTGGATGATCAGCGAAAGCATCTCAGGGCTCACGACCACCGACGGCAGCAACTCGCGCGCCCCAATGATCTGCTGCTGCAAATCGGCGCTGGCTCCGGTCCACTCGGCCAGGAAGGCCGCCGGGTCGGCGTCGTACGCAATGCGTCGCCGCACGATCTCCTCCCGCGTCGCCGGGTGCGTGTCGCCCCGAATCTCGGCCGCCAGCCCAAAGCGGTCCAGCAGCTGCGGACGCAGGTCGCCCTCTTCCGGGTTCATCGTGCCGACCAGGATGTATTCGGAGGGATGCCGGTACTGGACGCCCTCGCGTTCGATCAGATTCGTGCCCGAGGCCGCGCTGTCCAGCAGCGTGTCCACCAGGTGGTCGTCCAGCAGGTTGACTTCATCCACGTACAGCAGCCCGCGGTGGGCGGCTGCCAGTAGCCCCGGTTCGAACTTGCGCTCGCCGCGGGACAACGCCGCTTCCAGGTCCAGCGTGCCGATCACGCGATCCTCGGTAGCCGACACCGGCAGGTCAACCACGCGCACCTGGCGGGTGGTTGACTCGATGTCGAGATTCTGATTGCGCCGCTCTCGGCAGTCCTCGCAGACGTTCAACGAGCGTGGCGCGCAGCCGTATGTGCAGGTTGCAACCTCGATCTCCGGCAACACCGCCGCCAGCCCACGCACCGCCGTCGACTTCGCCGTGCCTCGCTCGCCGCGAATCAGCACCCCGCCAATGCTGGGGTTGATCGCATTGAGCGCCAGCGACAGGCGCATCAAGTCCTGCCCAACAATTGCCGCAAACGGAAACGTCGCGCCGTTAGACCGCATCATCCACCCATCGTCGCACACCGACTCGCGAGTGTAGTAGTCGCAAGCCACCAGCCAGAGACTGCGAGATCACGGACGTCTGCAGGCAGATCCTCACCCACGAGTCTCTGGACTAACTGCTGCAATCGACGGTGTGGTCAGGGTCGTCGCTACCGGAACGTGCGTTACCGACGGCGCAAAGCCGACTTCAGCGTCGACTAGCCGAAGGATGGGGCCTCCAAATGTCAGCACAAGCAATTCGCCGTCGGCGTCGACGCCAAAGGAACTGATGAGGGTGTTGAGGTCTGCTATCTGGAGCATGTGCCAGCCGGTGACCGCGTCGCCATTAAGCGCCCAGACCCGGCCACTGCAGAAGTCACCAAACAGGTAAGTCCCGTCGAGCCAGGGGATCGCGATTCCACGGTAAACGATACCTCCGACGATTGCGCAATTGCCATTTCCAACGTGTCCATCGTGCGGATACGAGATGATCGGTGCTGTGAATTGTCCGACATCTTTGCAAGGATCTTCAGCAGTGATTGAGTGTCGTTCCGAGGCGTACTCATTGAGAAGGGTGAACTCGTCGGCATTGAAGCACAGAAGCCCTTCGAGTATTGGCCATCCTAGATTTGCACCGGACGTGGCAATTGTAGCTTCTTCCACAAATCGATCGCCGACATCACCTACCCACAGAAGTCCATCCTGTGAATCAAACGACATGCGCCACGGATTTCGCAACCCATAGGCCCAGATTTCCGAGCGCGCTTTAGGCACTCCTACGAATGGGTTGTCATCCGGAACCCGGTAGGGCTGATCGGGTGACGACTCACGAATATCAATTCGAATTATCTTTCCATGAAGCGTCGTAAGATCTTGCGGACACTCCAAGCAGCTAGAGTCGCCTATTCCCAGATACAACATGCCATCCGGTCCAAATCGTATTGCTCCGCCCCAATGCACTTTCGATTTCGTGCTGCGCGGTATGTCTAAGATAACCAATTCGGTATCGTGCGCGACTATCCCGTTGACGACTGGAAAGCGAGATAAACGTGCAAACGCAGTGCTCGGTTCGTTTCCGTTGTGAAGTGTGTAGTACACGTAGATGAATTTGTAGTCTTGGAATTGTGGGTCGACGGCTATGCTGAGGAGGCCTTTCTCGCCGCCGTCGGGATCGACCGCTGACGTTAGGTCCAATATAGGCTCTACGTCGAGTTCAGGAGTTAGCGAAATGATCAATCCCGACCTTTCGGCAATCGCCAGACCGCCGCTAGGCCACGGAAGAACTTCCGTCGGGTTCGAAAATAGGAACCCAGGGGCGACAATGGTCATATGCGAGCGGCCGTAAAGATCAGGTTGGAGTTCCCTATGTGTAGACGGCCAGCAGATCACGTGGGCGACGGTATTAATTCCACATCCGGTCTCCCATCCGGCGCTAACTGACGAATACTGGCCAGGCGGAGCAAAGGCGATGTTTCCCGAACCGCTTGGATTGGCGCCCCAGCATTCCAAGTGGCCGGTAGCAAGAAGTCCACAGGTGTGATCGAAACCGGCATTCATGTGGGTGAACGCAGTCCCGGGCGGCTCAGATTGGCCGGCTGCATTTTCCCCTTGGCAGAGTGCCGTACCGTTGCTTTCCAAGACGCACGTGTGCGCAATGCCAACCGCCAGGGCGCGGAAGGGACCGTCGCGGGAATCGGCTCGCCCGTTGTCGTTCTTTCCCCAGCAGACCAATCCGCCGCTCGTGGACAGGCCGCAGCTATGCTCCGCGCCGGCGCCAATCGCCGTGAACGCGGCACCCGTGGGCGGTGTCGCCCGGTCATTCGCGTTCCTGCCCCAACACGAGGCGGCGGTGCCGCGCAGGGCACAGGCGTGGTCCCAACCGGCGTCGACGGAGGTGAACTGGCCCTCGGGTGGATCCACCTGCTGGTGGTTGTTACGGCCCCAGCAGGTGATCCGTCTGTCGGTCTGGATCCCGCAAGAAAAGTGCCAGCCGGACGTGATCTGTTGAAATCTCAGATCTTTCGGAACATCCAGCTGACCGTGATCGTTGGCTCCCCAGCACTCAACCGCCCCATCGCGTCGCAGAGCGCACGTGTGATTCTCACCGGTGGCGACCTGAATGAACGCCGGTGTCTCGGGAGCCGCCGGGGGGTCCGACGGGGCAGGCGGCGACGCCTCCGGCAGGGTCAACGGAGTGGCCGTGGCCGCGCGAGGCCGAAGCGCGGGCTGCTGAACCCTCGGCGTCTGGTCACCGGACGCTTGCGCGGGCTGTAAAGGATCTCCGCAGGCGACAAGCAGCAGCGTACCGAGGGCTGCCATGACGCCAAGTGTCAGGAGGCTTACGTACCGACGCCTAAACCACCCGGATGCGGTCGCACAGTTCACCCAAGTGCTCCGTTTAGGGGGATTGCTCCACGAGGTCACGCTTGCAGTGACCCCTATGCCAACGGCCACGCTGCCATGAGCTGAAGCACGGAGCCGTCAAACAGGATCGACCAATTAGTGTCGCACACAGCAGCAGCAGCAGCCTGTGACCGAATGGCGGGCCACCCTCGTGCTTGCGTGCGAGATAGCAACTGGCCAACCACAGGGCCGACTGGTGCACTGGGTCCATCGTGCCGAGAGTGGCTTCCCGCTCTGTCTCAGTGGACACTGAGTCCAGTCGGGGACAGGCTGAGAGAGTAATGGCATCAAGTTGACCCACCGCCGAACGGCGGGTCAACTTGACGGACTGAACCACGGGCTGTTAAGGCTCAGCGAGTGATTGTGAATCCGGGTGCGTGCTTGAGGGGATCTTGACGATTTTTAGAATTAGCTAGTTATCTTTCTGAATCGTCCGATGTCTGGCGCAGATGAGAGCTCGCATACTGCCGGCCCTTCTTGGCGCTTAGTCTGTTGGTGGCCCTTCTGCCTGCTACGGGCCCGTGGGGCCTGCGCTGGCCCTGGTTAAGTACCTGCGTTGATCATTTGAACTCTGAGGCCGACATCTCACTCGGTAAGACTTGGTCGGTTGCCCCCTGGCTGGCTGTCGTCGTATCTGCCCATGGCGCAAGTAGGGCGATCGCCGCAAACGGAAACGTCGCGCCGTTAGAGTGAATCATCCCACCATCGTCGCACATCGTCCCGCCGGCTAGTAGCGATTGGCCGGAGGCCCTCCACAGTGTTGCTGGCGGGGGATCTTATCTGGCCGCACTGGCACTTCCCGGACTGCGCAAAGGCTTGCAATCCCCGGAATGAGAACTGCTCGGCCCATGCTTACGCCGGTGACTTCGCGAGTGCAAGAAGCGTCTCAATTTATCCCGCCTGGGGAATGTCGATAACTACCTCGCCCGATGGCGCGACGGTCGCTGCCTGAATATATCCGGACGTAGCTTGAACCAGGCGAAGAATCGGTCCTCCAAACGTCACGACGAGAATCTCGGAAGCAGAGTCGGTGCCAATAGAGCTGATCGGCCACGGCAGGTCTGCGATCTCGAGCATCTTCGCGACTGCCTGATTCTCTGTGCTAATGACGCGAATTTGTCCGCAGAAGTCGCCAAATACATAAGCGCCATTCAAGTCGGGAATCGCAGCCCCCCGATAGACCACGCCGCCGACTACCGCACAATCGTCGCTACCTGCGTTCCCGTACGAAGCTACAGGCATTGTTGCCGCTTCGGGCGGTCGACACGGGTCCAAATCGGAAACTCCATAGTGATGCGAAAAGTCATTTGTTAGGATCAGGCAGCTCGTCCCCTCGAGAATTGGCCAGCCCAAGTTCGCACCGCCATATGCGATTGACACTTCTTCCTCTGAATTCTGGCCTACGTCGCCAACCCACAGTCGTCCATCCTGGGAATCGAATGCCATGCGCCACGGATTCCGCAGGCCGTAAGCCCAGACTTCTGGGAGAGCATTGGGAACGCCGAGAAATGGATTGTCATTCGGAATTCTATATGGATCTTCAGTTGACGCTTCGCGCACGTCAATGCGAATGATCTTACCCAGCAGACTCTCCAGGATCTGCGGACATTCGAAGCAGGCACTGTCGCCAATTCCCAGATGGAGCATCCCATCCGAGCCGAAGCGGATGGCACCACCATAGTGGCTGTCTCCATGGCGTCCATGTGCCGGTAATGGCAGGGGTATTTCAAGGATAATCAGTTCGTCTTCGAGTACCGCTTGGCTATCGACGATTCGAAATCGAGCCAGCCGAGCCCATGGTTCGGCATCGTCGGCGCGGAGCGTGTAGTAGACGTAGAGATAAGGATGTTCTGGGAATCTCGGGTCGAGAGACGCGCTTAGCATTCCGGTAAATGCACCTTCGGAATCCACGGTGTCTACGAGGTCGAGAATCGTCCTCGATTCTGTGCCCTGCATATGGGCGCTGATGAGCCCCTTTTTTTCTACAATTGCGAGTCGTCCGTCGGGCCAAGGAAAGATATCCAGCGGCTGTTCAAACGAGATGTCCGAAAGAACGCTCACGAAATTCAATTGACCATACGGCGGTGGAGGATGCGCGGGCGATGGATACTGCCAACACTTGGCGTGGCCGTCCGAGAGCAGCGCACACGTATGACTCCACCCCGCACTCAACGCTGAAAATGGGCCCTGTGGAACGCTCAGCCCACCGCTGCTGGCCTCATCGACGCTTACACCCCAACACTCGACTCGGCCTGTTGTGGTAAGGCCGCATCCGAAGTCTCTTCCGACACTGATTTGGTCGAACGCCGTCTCGGGGGACTCTGACTGACTTGCGTTGTTGGCGCCCTGGCATACGGCGGTGCTGTCGTTCTGCAAGACGCACGTGTGCGCAATGCCGACCGCCAACGCTCGAAACGGTCCTTGGCGGGCAGCAGCCCTGCCGTCGTCGTTCTTGCCCCAGCAGGTGAGGTCTCTCTCGATTGTCAGGCCGCAACTATGCTCAGCGCCGGCCGCAATGGCCGTGAACGCAACATCCGGCGGCGCCGCCCGGTCGTTCGCGTTCCATCCCCAGCACGTTGCGGCCGTGCCGCTCAGTGCACAGACGTGGTCCCAGCCGGCGTCGATCGCCGTGAACTGGCCGTCCGGTGCGTCCAGCTGCGCATGATCATTGCTTCCCCAGCATGTAATGCCGCCGTCGTTGCGGAGTCCGCAGGCAAACCGAAAGCCAGCCGTGATCTTCTGAAATCGAATGCCTTCTGGAACATCCAATTGGCCCGCGTCATTTGCGCCCCAGCATTGAACGCGTCCGCTCCGCAGCAAAGCGCACGCGTGATTCTCGCCGGCGGCGACCTGAACGAAGGCCGGAGCAACAGTCGTCGCCGTCGTTGCGGGCGTGGGTGCCCGGGTCGTCGCTTCGGTTGCGGCTGCACGAGGCCTAAGCACCGGCTGCGGAGTCGTTGGTGTCTGGTCGGCCTCCGAATCTAGCGACGGTGGGTCGCCGCAGGCGGCAAGCAGCAGCGTTCCTAAGATGAGCATGAAGCACAGGGGCAGCACGCCCACCAGCCGACGCTGGGGCTCGGCGTTGGCGGCCAGCGGCATTCGTATCTCTAGTCGGTGAATGGGATGGCGGACGTCTCCGCCAGCGGCTTGCGGGTCGGCCGATTTGCCTGCAGTGGGCTTGCTGCGAATCGGAACGTCGAGTTCTTGGGCTCGGTCACGAGTCCATCGTCCCATAACACGTGCGCTGCCATAACGAGGCGCTGGAAGCTGGCCGCCCAGCGTCGACTCGCGGCGTCCTCCAACTGCGATTGCTCCACTCAAACTAGCCGAAGCGAGTGCCCGAACGAAAGCATCACGTGCCTCCTGCCGGTGGCGTAGTCACCGCCGGCACGATCCTCGCGGGTGCTGCGTATCCCGATTCGGCTTCGACCAGCCGCAGGACCAGCCCGCCAAACGCCAACACCAGCACCTCGCCGTCCGCATCGACCCCAAACGACACGACCGGCACGTCCAAATTCACGATTTCCACCATTGTGCGGCCGTCGGACCCGTCGCTCACCAGCGCCCAGATCCGTCCGCTGCACAGGTCGCCAAACAGATAGGCCCCGTCCAGCTGCGGTATCGCGGCGCCGCGGTACACGATGCCGCCGATGATGGCGCATCCATGCGAATGGTTGTACGTCGCGATCGGCGGCGTTGTGTTCTTGACCACCTCGCAACCTCCCGGCAGGTCTCGCCGGCAAAGAAAGCCTTCGTATAGTGGCCAGCCCATGTGCGCGCCCTTGGTAACGATCGACACTTCCTCCTGATAGCCGGCTCCTACGTCCGCGACCCAGAGCTGACCCGTCTGAGAACCAAACGTCATCCGCCACGGATTCCGTAAGCCATATGCCCAGATTTCGTGCCTGGCGTCCGGGTCAGCACGCAGCGGGTTGTCCGGCGGAATCCGATACGGTTGCTCCGCGGTCGCACCGCGCACGTCAATGCGAATGATCTTGCCCAGCAGCGTGTCCAAATAGCGGGCGCACTCATGGCATGTGCCATCGCCGATGCCGAGGTACAGCATGCCGTCCGGTCCAAACCGTAGGCTGCCGCCTTGATGGAGGTCGTAGAGCCCTGGGTGCTCAATCATGATCAGCTCTTCATTGCGCACGGCGCGGCCGTCCACGATGGGGAATCGTGACAGTCGTGCGCCTGCTTGGGCCCCTTCGGTTTCGCTACGCGCCGTGTAGTACACGTACAGAAATGGATATGATTCAAACTCGGGATCCAAGCCCACGCTCAGCAGGCCTTTTTCGCTCCCCATAAGTGCAATCTTGTCTGTCAAATCTAGAATCTGGCGGGTCTCCGACTCGCCGGTATAGACCGAAATGTCGCCATCCAGATCAGCAATCAATAGGCCGCCGCCCGGCCAGGGAAACGCTTCCACTGGCTTCTGCAACGCGTAGTCCGGGACCGCATTTGCAAAGTTGAGGTTGTCGTATGGCGGAGTTGCAATAGCCATGTATGGATGGTTCCAACACGCGGCTTGCCCTTCAGCGTTCAGCGCGCATGTGTGTCGAAATCCGGCGCTCACCGAGCTGTAAATCCCGTTCGGCGCAGTCAACAGAATATTGCTGATCTGACCTGCCCCGCCCCAGCACTCCAACGTGCCATTGGGTCGCGTTCCGCACGTGTGATCCTCGCCAGCTGTAATTGCCTCGAAAGTCGTTGTGGGATGGTCGGACTGCTTCTGGCCATTCTCGCCCTGGCACAACGCTGCGCCGTCCGCACGTAACACGCAGGTGTGCGTCCCGCCAACGGCCAGTGCCTTGAATGGACCTTCCTGAAAGTCCGCCCGTCCGTTGTCGTTCTTCCCCCAGCACCGCAAGTCGCCGTTAATAGTCAGCCCACAGCTGTGCTCGGCGCCGGCCGCAATGGCGGTGAACGCAAAGTCCGGCGGCGGCGCCGCTCGCTCATTAGCGTTCCATCCCCAGCAGACGGTGCCGTTGGCGCCCAGCGCGCAAGCGTGATCCCAGCCGGTGTCGAGGGCGGTAAACCGACCCTCGGGCGCCTCCAGTTTCTTGTGATTGTTATTTCCCCAGCACGTGATGCCGTGGTCCACACGGATTCCGCACGTGAATCGATGCCCGGCCGAGATTTGAAGGAATCTGGTATCCGGCGGAATATCCAGATGGCCATCGTCATTGTTGGGTCCCCAGCAATACGCTTCACCATCCGGAAGCAAAGCGCACGTGTGGTCTTTGCCTGTCGATACGCTAGTGAAGATGGAGGGCTCAGGTGTCCCTTCGCGGACTGTCTCGGGCCGCTCGACCACGACCGCGGTGGAGTTCTGCCTTGATTCGGGCGTTGTTTCCCGAACTGGAGCCGCTGTCGCCACCGGCGACACTGGTGCAAGCGATGGGGCCAGCGGCGGCGCGGATGTCACGGTGGCTGTCGGCTTCGCCGCGCGGGGTCTGAGCACGGGTTGCTGAACCGCGGTGTCCTCGCGGGGCGAAGGCGGCGGCGCTGCAGAATCGCCGCAGCCGGCGAGCAGCGTTCCCAGGACGAGTGCCGCCCAAAATTGAAGGAGGCCTGGTCGCCAGCGACGGGACGCCGCGCTGGCGACGGCAAGCATCAGAGGCCCCTTCGGGTGAACGAGGCGGTGCGATTCGCTACGTGCGGCCTGCCCACCGCACCCGCAGCCGGTTCACCGCCCAAATCGCGAACACCACCAGCACCAGCACCCCAATAATCTGCGACTGCTGGAGGCCCCAGAAGTGCTCCTGCTGATCAATCCGCAGGAACTGCAGGCCAAGCCTCAGCGCGCCGTAGCCGGCCAGGGTGGTCCAGAAGAGGTACAGGCTGCCGATGTAGCGGCTGGCCAGCCACATGGCGAATACGAAGATCGCCAGGTCGCCCAGCAGTTCGTAGGTCGTGGCTGGATGCACGGGCGTGGTTTGGCCGATGGCGTTCGCGTGGGTGTAGTACACGGCCCAGGGCAGCTCGGTCGCCAGCGCGTGGTGCTCGCCATTGATCAGGTCGCCGATACGACCTATCCCCATGCCCAGGATGAGCCCCGGCGCGCCGATGTCTACGGCTGTGCGCACGTCCAGCTTCATCCACCAGGCGGCCAGCGCGACGGCCAGGCCGCCGCCGAGCGGCGCGCCCCAGACCGTGATCCCGCCGTCGTTGAGCGCCAGAATCCGACCCCAGTCGCTGGAGAACAGATCCAGGTTGTCGATCACGAACAGAAAACGAGCCACCACAATGCCGCCGCCCACGCCCCAGAGCGCCAGCGTGGTGACCTGGTCGTCTGAGATCGTCGTGCGGCGACCCAGGCGGCGCGCGATCCAGATGCCCGCCAGGATGCCCAGGACAGCAAACAGCGAGTGCCAGGTAAACCGGAAGCTCCCGATCTCAAAGAGGTCGGGATCGAAGGGAATGGCAATGGCGGGCATGGAGGCAATCTGCGCGCAACGGCGTCCAAGCCATAGTACTGGCCGGCTAGCTCCACCGCCGGCCAGCGGTATCTTTCGCTAAGCGGTCTGCGGCTGTGCCGACTGTGACTGAAGCGCGGCCGCAACCTCTGCCGCCGGCTGGCCAAGCGTCAGGCTGTTGTGCACGGCGCTGTCCAGGTCCGCTGTTCGCGCCAGCCAGCCCGCCGTCTCAACCAGGGGTACCGTCCAGGCGGCCCGCGCCTCCAGCAGCTGCTCGAGGTTCAGCCCCAGCCTCTCCGAGACGTCGTCCAGCGCCGGCGTCCAGGCTGACATCCCCCCGGCGTCAAACGTCCGTGCCGGACCGGCCAAGGCAACCGACGCTTCTGCAGCCGCCGCGTCGCCGGCGTGCACCGACGTAATGAACGCTGCGGCCATCGGAACCTGACGTGCGGCTTCCGGCCAGGCCGGCAGCGGCAGCGTCTCCCAGTCGGCGTTCCGTTCGGGCGGCAGCGTCGCCAGCCGCTGTAGCGCCCGCCCATGCGCAATCGCCAGCGCCACGTGCCCGCGCACTACGGCCGCACCCGCCGCGCCCTCACCGTCCCACGCGCTGGGTGGCGGCGACACGCGCTCGTGCATCCACTGATCCGCGTACCACTGCCAGGCATTCAGCGCGGCCTCGCCGGTGGGAAACGGCCCGGCCGAGCGGACCACGGTCTCCAGTTCAGGCAGCCCGGCAACCACGCCAAACCCATAGGCATACGCCTCCGGGTCGGTTAGCCGCCGGGTCGTTTCTGTCAGCTCCGGGTACGTAGCGCCCGCGTCCGCCACGCCGCCCTGCTCCAGCCGCCGCCGGCTGGCCAGCAAATAGGTCGGATGCCCGTTCACGGGCATCCCAACCAGCCCGCGGTCGCGACGTCCCAGCGCCAGCATCTCGGGCAGAAACCCATGCTCCTCACCCAGGGCCGTATCCAACGGAGCCAACGCCTCCATCGCGTCCAGAGCCGTCACCAGCCCGCCGGGGACGCCAATCAGCAGGTCCGGTAGATCCCCCGCCGCCGCGCGCGCCAGCAGACGCGCCGAGCTGTCGCCGCCAGCGTCCAGCACCTCCAGCGTCAGGTCGGCAGTCGTGCCGAAGCTGCCAAGGTCCGGCGCGCCCCCGCGGGCGTAGGCCGGGCTGATGGCGGCGCGGAGCAGAGCCTTCGGCGGTTGCGGCGGCGTTTCGGGCGTTGCAACCGTCGGGCGCGGAGCTGGCAGCGGTGTTGGCGAGGGCGTTGGAGGCGGCGTGACCAGGCGAGTCACGATCACTTCCCGCTCTACGACGACTTCCTGCTCAACGATCATCTCGCGCACCGTGACGACTGGGCGCTCGACTACGACTTCGCGTTCGACCATATTGGTAACCACGACCACCCGCTCAACGACGATCGGGTCGCCGCAGGCGGCCAGAGCCAGCGTGGCGCCGGCCCCCGCACCGGAGGCCAAAACACGCCGCCGGCTCACGCCGCGGCTGCTCGGCCGGGACGCGATTCGGGGAGAACGCACGGCGTGTGTCAGGATTTGCGCAGAACCTGCTCAGTCGTCATGCGACGATGCTACGCGAGCAGGTGAGAGACATTCCTCAAGCGTCAGGTACGGGAGCGCTCGATGCACGATGTCGCGATTCTGGGTTCTGGGCCGGCCGGGCTGACCGCCGCCATCTACGCCGCCCGCGCCAATCTCTCCACGCTGGTCTTCACCGGCGACGCCCTGGGCGGCCAGATCGCCACCACCTACGACGTCGAAAACTACCCCGGCTTCGAGGAAATCACCGGACCCGACCTCACCATGCGCATGCAGGGCCAAGCCGAACGCTTCGGGGCCGAGATCGTCTACGACCAGATCACCGAAGTCGACTTCGACGGCCCGCCCTTCACCCTCACCGGCCGCGCCGCCACCTACCAGGCGCGCTCGGTCATCGTCGCCACCGGTGCCAGCCCTCGTCTCCTGGGGATACCCGGTGAGCAAGAGCTGTGGGGCCGCGGCGTCTCCGTCTGCGCCACCTGCGACGGGGCATTCTTCAAAGATCAACCCGTGGCCGTGGTTGGCGGCGGCGACAGCGCCCTGCAGGAGGGCCTGTTTCTCACCCGCTTCGCCTCCAAGGTCAGCGTCATCCACCGGCGCGACCAGTTACGCGCCGGTCCCTACTTGCGGGATCGCGCTCGCGCGGAGCCCAAAATCGAATTCATCTGGGACACCGTCGTCACCGGTGTCCAGGGCGACGACGTCGTGCAGTCGCTCCGGCTCCAGAACGTCCAATCCGGCGAGGAATCCGAGTTTCGCACCGACGGCTTCTTCGTATTCATCGGCCACGATCCCAACACTGCGATCTTCAAGGGCAAGCTGGAGATGGACGAAGACGGCTACGTGATATCCAACCGCTACATGCACACCAACGTGGAAGGCGTCTTCGTGGCTGGTGAGGCCCAGGACCACTACTTCCGCCAGGCCATCACCTCCGCCGGCGAGGGTTGTCAGGCCGCTATGGAAGCCGAGAAATTCATCGCCCGTCTGGAGAGCCAAGAGCCGGCCGCCACTGCCGTCGCCGCGAGCGGATAGTTCCCGCATGCTCCGGCGTGCGAACGCGGCGCGGCGGGTCGCCGCGCAACGGCTCCCGATCCCGGGCAGCACCCTGGTTGCCCTGGTGGTTTTTGGTCTGGTGGCGACGATGGTTGCGGGTCTGGCCGCAATCGCTGGAACCTCTCCGGGTGCGCCGTCCCCGCAGAGGCAGCCGGCCACGCCCGGTACGGTTCAGCCGCCGCTACCCACCGCCACGCCTGCGCCGCCCTCGGACGTGCCGCTGGTCGACGCATCCAGCGTCCGTCGAGCCAGCCAGGCGCTGGGCGTTCGCGTCGATCCAACGCCAACCTGGCGGCCCCTGGGCACCAACCTCGCCGCCTACGCCCAGGCCACGGGCCAGGTGCGCCTTCAGTTCGAAAGCGGCGCGGCCTACGTCAGCCTTATTAACGTGGCCCACCGGCGAGGGACGGTCAGCGATGAACGACAGCTGGTGGCGCTGCTGGCGCTGGCCGACGTGGCCAGATCTGCCGAGCAAGGAATCCGTGCGCTCACGCCGCCGCCCGTCGCCGCGATCTACCACCAGAGACTGCTGCGCGTTCTCCGCAGCTACGGCGTGGCCGCCCACCAGTACTGGCAGGCCACCGTACGACCCTCGGCCGACACCCTGTACGTCGGCAGCCGGAGCCGGCAACTCAGCGGCGTGCTCGACGCCGCCTTCCGCTACAACACCCTCCCCACCAGCCCCGCCGATGGCGACGCCCTCGGCGAGCCCTAGCGGCCGCCGGTCCTCGACTCAGGCGGTCAGCCGGCGAGTTCCTTCGCCTTCGGAACGAGCACTCGGAACATCCGTTCGACCTCGGTCTTCAGCCACGCCTGGTAGCCGGGCCACCGGTCGCGATTCGTGAACTCGGCGTCGCGCTGGACAAAGATCCGAGCTCTGCGTTCGCTGGTTGGAGACTTCCAGCCGTACTTCTGTCCGGCCTTGCGCTCAACGGCTTCGCGTAACCCGAACAGTTGATCGAACAACGTTTGGTCAGCCGTTCGCCCAAATACCAGGTCAACCCGAAGTTCGCCGATAGCATAGGTCCGGGCAGCGGAGTTTAGAGGAGAAAACGACGAAACAACCCGGATCCCCGAGAGACCGTGGAAGTTGTGTCGCATATACGAGATCGGCCGTGGACGCCTACGCGGGATTTCGCGGCGGGAGTTCATCAGCCCTTGGAATTCCGCCCAGAACTCGAACTGCAACCGCTTGGTCTCGCTCAGTGCATCATCCAAGGGCGGCCTCATTGCGCTTGCCTCGTCCTTCGGCTGCACGACGATATTGAACAGTGGCGCGGGTCGCGAGCCGTCAGCCGTCAGTAGCTCGATCTACGGCCCAAGGAAGACGTGATCCGGAGCGGAGCTGGCATTCAGCAGGTCCAAGGCGGCGCGGTGCTCGTCGCGGAACTCCTCTGCAATCCACACCGCCGTCCGCGCCTTCAGGCCGGCCGTATAGGTCAGCAGCTTGCCCAGGTGGTCGTGATTCGTCCGCCCGTATTGGTTCTCGATCACGACCCACGACTCCTCATCGCTCCCACCGTCCAGCCGCCGGCACAGGATGTCCGCGCTGAAACTCCCCACCTCCTGCTCCGTCCCGCGCGGCTCCAGCGTCAGCCCCAGCGCATCGCCCAGCCGCGTCAGGTTCTCCGATTCAGCTAGCCACGGCGTGAAGTCACGCGACTCATCCGGCCAGACCTGCCGAACATCAACGGACTCAAGCGTCGAAATCGATACGTCAGGCATGACCCAAGCCTTTAGGGACTCGGTGCCCCGCAGGCAAACCCCAGGTGCTTCAGATGTGCCTCATCGTAGCCTGACTGGACCCAGGTCCGAAATCTGGCGTATTTCCCCCGGCACCAGTCTCAGTTCACCGCGTCGATGAACGGCCCGCCGTGCAACTGCCGGTACCAGTGCCGGACCTGCTCGTGCTGGTGCGGGGCAGCGTGCTTGAGAAACGTTCTAAAGATGTCCCTATCACTCGGCATGAGAATGCCCTCATCGTTTCTTCGCGCTTCATCGTGTACCGTCGGAATGTACAAGTCGCGAAGTGTTGAAGATACAGCCTCCTCGCCGATGGTGATATATAGCCTGAACAGCAACATGCTCCCGTAGAGGCTGGCGCACTTTTCCAGAGCCCGTGCCTCAGAGTTCTGCGACGGATAGGGTCGAATGGCCACAGAGTGAATGTTGCCCAACCCCTTGCTTGCACACTCGCTCTGGGCAACACTCGACCAACGATGATGCTCGTCGGAGAGGCCGCGAATGGCAAGCCAATCGTTGACGTATGCCTTTGCGAACTCAAGTCCACCATCCTTCATCCAGGCCGGCGATAACTGACCGTATCGGTCCTTCGGATATCGAGGTCCTATTTTGAAGGTAAAGTATGACTCACCGACTGTCTTGAAGATCAGATCAGTTGCCGGTCGTCCATCTGTGTGTTTTGGAAGCCGCAATCTGCCACCGAACTCCGCACCGCTGTAGGGTCCACCTAGCAAGATTACGAAGTCATTCGCAGGCAACGCCGCCTGCATAATTCGCTCATATCCAACCAGGCCTTCGGCTACTCTACGTAGCACGTTCTCTCCAGCAGCAAACGGCTCGTCCTGGAATGCCCAGAGTCTTATTGGGCCGGCCAACGGAAGTGAAGCCGTCGCCGACTGTGTGTAGTGCCTAATCAGAAGGCGGTCAAATAGGTTGTCGGCATTGAAATATATCATGTCGAGCGCATTGATAAACGCTCGTTCTTCGACATCCAAACCGTCAATAAACCAGGGCTGACTGGTAATGCGATTGAAACGTGCGGTATATATTTGACCGATTTCATCTGAGCCACCGGAGATCATGCCGTACATTGTGGAGATTAGTCGGATGTCGCTGGCCCATACGGGCGCTTCCAGCGTGTAATTCGCGAGCTGGCGAGCTAGGTTGGGGAAGCGTTCGTACAATAATGGCAGCTGGTCAAGAGCGTAGGTTTCGAATACTTCAATTTCGTCCTTGATCCACGGAGCGCGTGAAAAGCGGACGGCCAAGTCGAGATCAAGGACGGCCAGTTTGTTAATGTCCGATAGAGTCGACAGTTCACGAGCCGTGATATCGTCCTTGAGCCAGGAATAGGTGAGCATGCTATTTAGGAATTCCGGGCTTGTCTGATAGAGTCGGCGAATCAATTCGGGAGCGAATTCCTCGTTACGAAAGTCGTCAGAGTAGTCAATCCCGTTGCTGAACCATCCAGTGCTGGCGATAAATATCGCGAGATCGACATTGACCTCGGCTGTAAGCCGCAGGCTTGTAAGTAAATCAACTTCGTCTTGGGATATTCCATCCGCAAGCCACGGATAGACGTAGTTTCCAAGCCATGGGAGCTCCGATAGATAGTCTTGCAGCGTAAGACTAGTGCGTGCTAAGTCCTCGACTGAGGGACCGAGTGTATTGGTCGAGCTGTAGACTGTAGGTTGTGATGTGGATCCCGGTCCGGCTACGTCGGACAAGCGTGCCCATGCAAACGTTTGGCGCACGTCACTCGCATGATCGAGCTGACATGCAGGCTCCTCTCCTTCGTCGAATGTGCGCTGGTAAATCGCTACATTATGATCGTTGCCAAGGTGGTTTTTGACGATGTCGTTCAGCTCCACGCACGTCGTTGGCCATCCTCCGATGTCAGATATGACGCCGTCCGCGTTGAATTCAGATGTCGCTGTTGCGCCGAATGCCCAGGCAAATACCGCCCGTACATCGTCAAGATGGTCGCGCTGGCACCCGTCCTCGGCCAAGTCCCCAAACGTGCGCTGATAGATGCCCACGTTGTGGTTATTCCCCAAGTGGCGCTCAACGATGTCGTTCAAGTCCACGCACGCCGTCGGCCACTGGGCGCCGACGCTCGCGGCAGTCGCTGCGACAACAGCCATCGCCACGAGGATCGCGACGATGGCACGGCGAAGTCTGCCAATCGCGAGTGACTCATGAATTCGCACATGCACTCGGCTGGTTTCCGGCAGTCTCGCTCGCGTGACTATGCCATCGAATCGTGCTGGCTTCATTGAACAGGCGGCAGCCGTCCGTCCTCGAGTCACCGTTACCGAGTGGCGTCACGCCTCCTTGTCAACCCACGCCATCGAAGCCGACACACAAGCCGTCGCCCCCGCCGCCTCAAACCCAAGCCCCGCCGACGTCTCCACCGCCACCTCCGGCGTCGCCGAATCCCCCAGCCCGTACACCGTCAGGATCAGCCGGCCCGGCGACGCCACAAACTCGCGCAGCACCCGCGACACGAAGCCCCGCTGGTCCGCCGGAGGCACCGTCGTCCCCAGCAGAAGCTGCACAAATCGGTACCGACGCGGCGGCGCCCAGCAATACGCATTCCCGACGTGGAAGTTGTCTGCGTACGCTGGCAGCCGCTGCCGCGCTAGCTCCACCAGTTCGGGAATGAAGTCCACGCCATGCGGCGTGATCGTGTATCCCCGCTCCGAGCACCACCCCACCAGCGACTCCAGCAGGAGTCCGTTCGCGCAGCCCAGGTCCAGGTAGTCGCCGTCGGCATTCACGGCCTCGGCAATGCAGCGCCGCGTCACCTCCCAATGTTCAGCCCCGCCGGTCTTCCCCGACTGCCGGTACGGGTTGCTGGGGTCCGCCAGGTAGTACTCGCGGGTGATCCGCTCGCCTTCTTTGAAATAGGCCTTCCGGGCAGCGCTGTCCGTCACCCTTCAGTCCCTGTAGTCCGGTCGGCCTGGCGCATGGCCTTAGTTCCCCTTTCAGTGGCGCGGCGAAGTGCGCGCCGAGCCGCCCAGCTTGGCAAATCGCAAGCCTCGTGGGCCGAATGCAGTCACCAACCCGCACGCGGCACTCGCTGTGGAACCGGGGTGATTGTCCATCCCAGCCGCCAGCCTGCGATGATAGGAGCATTCACTACAGACAGCCTGCGCGGCGTGCGCGACGCTGCGCGGGCCCAAGGCAATTGATCCCGATGAAGTTCAGCGAGTTGTTGAGCAACCGATTGATCCGAGCGGGCGTGGTCGCCGCGCTCCTGGGCGTGGCCGTCGCAGGCGTCGCCTGGCTGTTCATCTTCTTCTCAGGCGGCACGGGCGAGGCCAGCGAGCCGATCTCCGCGCCGCAACTCACCCTGCCTCCCGCCACCGCTGCTCCGGCTAGCGCGGCGCCAGCCACGGCCGCTCCCGCGACTGCCGCCCCGGCCACGGCCGCACCACAGCCCGAGGCCACCCAGGTGCCCGCGGCCGTTCAGGCCACTGGCGACGCCAGACTCTTCCGCATCGTCCCCGAGGAATCCGAAGCCCGCTACGAGATCGACGAACTCCTGCGCGGCGAACCCACGCGTGTCGTCGGGCTCACCGACCAGGTCGCTGGCGACATCATCGTGGACTTCGCCAACGCTTCGGCCTCACAGGTCGGTGTGATTCGCATCAACGTGCGCACCATGGAGACGCCTGAGGACCGCCGCGACCGCGCCGTCCGCTCGCGCATCCTCCAGTCGGCTGAGGATCAATTCGAGTTCGTGGACTTCACGCCCACTGCCCTCGAGGGACTTCCAGACTCAGTGGCAGTCGGCGACACCGCCAGCTTCACCATCGTCGGCGACCTCAAGATCCGCGAAATCACGGCCGAGGCTCGCTTCCAAACCACCGTCACCGTCGTCGCCGAGGACCGCCTCGAAGGCACCGCCGAAGCCACCGTCCTGCGCTCCACCTACAGCCTCGTGATCCCGCAGGTGCCCTTCGTCGCCAACGTGGGCGAAGAAGTCCTCCTGGGCATCAAGTTCGTAGCCACCGTCGTCGATCAGTAAACCGCCACGGGGCCGCGCCGCAGGCTTCTCGTGCGGCGCGGCCGAAGCGAAAAACCCCAGCAAGAGCGGCTTGCCGCTGCCGCCGCCGCCCTTAGGCGTTGAGGATGACCTGCGCCGTCACCTGCGCCAGCTTGCGCAGCTCCGCGTGCGGCATCCACTCGTCGATTGAGTGAATGTCCTTGTATCCCGTACCCAGGATCGCCGAATCGATCCCCTTCTCATTGAAGTTCTGCGCGTCGCTGCCGCCAAACGTATGCACATACCGCGGCTTCAGCCGCGCCGCCTGAACCGCTGCATACGCCACCTGGAGCGCGGGGTGGTCATGGCCGAACCGGGTCGGCTGAAATTTCTGCTCCGTCTCGATCTCGACTCGTCCCCCAAACGCCGCCGCCGCGTCCTCCAGCGCCGTGCGCATCGCGGCCACCTGCCGGTCCAACGCCGCCTGCGTCAGGGCCCGCGCCTGCCCCACCAGCTTCGCTTCGGGCGGCACGATGTTGCGGGCCTCGCCGCCCGACACGATCCCCACATTCGCCACCGTCAGCTCGTCAACCCGGCCCAGCGACATCCGGTCGATCGCGCGCGACATCATGCTCACCGCGCTCAACCCGGTCTCGGGATGCGCCGCCGCCGCCGCGCTTCCGTGGAACGTGACGTTGAAATTGCACGCCGCCGCCTGCCGGTCGCAGATCACGCCCACCGGACCGCCAAAGTCCAGCACCAGGGCCACGCGCGACTCGACGTCGTTCGGATCGAACGCAGCCGCCCCAAACTGCCCCACGTCCTCGCCCACCGTGAACACCAGGTCAATCGGCCCGTGCGGCAGGCCCGCCTCGTCCACCATCGCCACCGCCTCCACGATCGCCGCCACCCCAGCCTTGTCGTCCGCCCCCAGCACGCTCGATCGGTCGGAATAGACGGCGTCCGCCTTCACCACCGGCGTCATCTCCGGCGTCGGCCGCACTGTGTCCATGTGCGCGTTCAGCATGATTGGCCGCGAGTCCTTGCCCTTGGCCGGCCAGTGACAGATCAGGTTCCCAATCTCGTCCCGCCGGCACACCACCCCCGCGGCCTCCAGCCGCGGCCGGATGATCGCCACCACCCGATCCTCGTTCCCCCAATAGCTGTCCACGCTCAGGATGTCGACAAAGCCCTGCAGCAGCCGCTCCCAATTCAGCGGCAGCAGCGGCGTCGATTCACTTGATTCGGGATTTGACATGCGGTCAGTCGCTCCTCACGCTGTCGCTCGTCACGCGAGCAGGTCGTTCATGATCTTTCCCAACAGGTAGTGCTTCCGGTCCGGGTACCACCAGATGGCGCGTCCCTCGTGCTCAAAGAAGCTGCCGTAGGTAGCCACCTGCGTCTGATCCTCCGGCGGCAGCGCCACCCCGTCGTTGTCGGTCAGCACTCGCGGCTCGCTGAACGCCAGCGGTTGCCCCTCGGCCGAATCCCGCACCCGACCGATGCTGAACCACGCCGGACGCCGGTTCCGCTTAGAGTCGTGCGGACCCTCGGCCCCGTTCGCCGTCCCGGTGTTGTTGTGGAAGATCAGCAGGTAGCGTCCGTCCGAAAGCCGGTACAGCGGACACGGTGAAATCGGATGCGGAACCGGCCGCCCGTCCGACGCAAACCGCAGCACTCTGGCCTCCGACCACGACTTGCCGGCGTCCTCTGAGACGGACCACCAGACGTACCCAGTCAACGTCCGCATCAGGCAGATCATCCGCCCGTCCGGCAGGTTCTGAATCGCAGGCTCCTGCGCGATGCTGTGCGCCGGGTCGCCCGGCTTCGGTACCCGGATCCCGTGCGGCGCGCGCGGCCAGGTGCTCACCCGCAGCCGCGCCGGATCGGCCTCCGTCAGGATGTTCTCGAACCGCAGAAACCAGCACTCCGAGTGCCGCTGAAACAAGTGCGACTCCGAGTGATACCCCGTGCCCGCCCAGCGCGTGAACCCGGCCGTCACCTCGCCCCGCGGATTCAGGATCGGCGTCTGGTAGCAGATCCAGTTCTCCGGCGTGGCGGGGTCCGTTGGGCTGATCGCCGAGCGCTCCATCGGCAGGCTCAGCCGCTCGCTCCAGGTCTCTCCCTCGTCGTCCGAGTACTTGTACGCCAGCAGCCCCGTCGTGTCCTCGCGCACGTCCACCACGCCGATGTTCTTCGTATAAAACACGTACACGCGCCGCAGTTCGGGCGCCAGCACCGGGAATCCCCACGAGGCCAGCCGCCCGTCGTCGCCCGACGGCCCGTCCACCACGCGCGGCTCGCTCCAGGTCACCCCGCCGTCGTCGCTGCGCGCAAACACCACCCGCTGGTCCTGGTTGTTCTCAACGGTCGCCTGCGTCCACACCGCCAGGAACGCCCCACTCCACGACCGCACCACCAGGAAGTGCTGGTTCGTCCAATCGTTCGCCGCCCCGCCCCGCGGCACGTACGCCACATAGTCCGGCGCAGTCCGCAGCACGTCCTCGCCGTACGACGATAGATCCGGGGCGCTCATCGACGACTCTTCACTCGAAGACCCACGCAGAGTCCAGCGGACCTCCCGAGCTTGCTCGCCCTCAGCCCTCCGCGCAATGAACCACGGCCACTTCCCAGGGTGCGATCTCCAGGTCGAACGCGTTGCCCTCGACTCCCAGGTCGTTCCCTGCCAGCAGGTCCATGGCACCGCCGATCCGCCCGCGCGGCCGCAACCGGCTCCGCACCCGATTCCGCTCCAGGTTGAACACGAACACCAGCCAGCCACCCTGCCGTGAACGCCGCACGATCGGGACCACTCGGTCGCCCTCCACGGCCACCAACGGCGTTACGCCCGCCTCGCGCGTCAGTCCCCGCACCAGGTCCGGCTGCCCCACGTCGCCAAACCCGGCCGAAAGCGTCAACCCGTACCACGTAAACCGGCCATCCGCGCTCCGCACCGCCACCGTCTGGCCCTCCAGCGTTGCGATCCCCTGCGTATCCCCCTGTGGCTCCAGCACCGCGTATCCGCACGGCGAAGTAATCGCCACCGGCCCGTACGGTGTCTCCAGCACGTTGCGCCCCTGCTCGATGTCGCCTTGCGTGACGGCCGAGAAGTCCGCGACCCGCACGCCCAGCTGATCGCTCAGCCCATCCGGCGGCCCGTAACTCGACTGCCCATCGCCCGAATACAAGCCGAAACTTCCCTCGGCCACCAGGCGCGGTCCCGAGCTGTCACCTAGCGTTCGCCGAACGCTCGCAAGCGTCGCCTGGTCCATCAGCGCCACATTCGGCAGAAACAGCTGCCGGTACCCCGACCAGTCCATGCGCGGCGTGATCACGTCCGGCGTGATGCCCTCGCTCCACAGCGTCCGGTACACCCCCCGCAGGTCGGCCAGGAACCGATCGTCTTCGTCGTTGTAACCAAACAGCTCCTGGGACTCCGGGTGGTAAACAATTCCCACGTCGGCCTGTAGGCACTCCAGCGGCAAGTGCTCGCTCAGGCCTTCGATCTGCCCGATCGCCCGCGCCGCCGCCTCGAAGCGCGCGTTGGGCTTACCGTCCAGTGCCGCCAGGTTGTAGCCGGGCGACTCAAAGCTCATGTACTCGGGCCGGTACTGCCAGAACATCGCCCCAGCGCTGCCGCAAGCCAGTGTCATCCAGAGCAGGGTCGTCAGTTCGCGCGGGTCCGCCTGCTTCTTCCAGGTCACGCCGCCGGGCGACATGCCCGCATAGATCTCCTCGTTCCACCAGCGCCCGTTCTTCCCGGCGCTGCGCGACCAGTCGAAGGCGAACGCGCGGTCCGCAATCTGGTACGGGTCGTCCGAGGTCAGCAGGTTGTTGGACGGCATCGACATGCCCCAGCTATCGGCCACCGCCGCGCATCGCTCGTCCCAGGGGCGCGGATACCAGGCCCCGTGCGTCCGCGTCTCGTGTACCGGATCCAGCCGCTTCGTCTCGTCGATCATCCATTGCAGGTGGCCGGCCAGGTTCTCGTAGTGGAACTGGCGGTACAGCAGCATTTCCACCGGACTCGCGTTCGAGCGCGCCGGTTCCACGTCCTCCCAGCGCCGGAAGCGACGCAACAAGCGCCGATTCAGCTCGTCCAGCGTGAATCGCTCGCGCAGCCAGTCTTCATAGCGAGCCAGCGTGTGCGGGCAGTAACAGGGCAGCCCCTCCGTTTGTCGGCTAAACGCCGACGAGATGGCGATGCCGTCCCACAGCCCCCAGATCAATAGGCTGGGTCGATCGCGGTAGCGCGTCACCACGTGACGCAGCAGCGCCCCGCCGAAGTGCCGCCACAGCGGGTGGTCGTAGCAGTGAATCTGGGCCCCCTGCGGCATCGCCGCACTCGCCACCGGCGTCGCGGCGCGGCCCTGCTGGTTGACGACCCGAATGTCGGGGTAGTCGCGCGTCATCCACTCCGGACCCGCCCCATGCGTGGCCAGCGCCATGTCCAGCCATACGTACAGGTCGTGCTTCTCCGCCAGGTCGAAAAGGCGGTCGAACTCATCCAGTTCGTACTGACCCGGCCGCGGCTCCATCGAGTTCCACATCGTGAAACTGCGCACGATCCGCATCCCCGACGCCCGGATCCGCGCCAGGTCCTCGTCCCAGACCTCCGGCTTGGGCGTCGGCGCCCGGTAGTACTCCACCCCCACCGGGAACGGAACCCCCGGGATGCCAAAGCTTTCCTGCCCAGCCATCTGCCACCCCGTTTCCATTGGAGCCGACCCGCCGTCAACCTCGCGGGATGACGGACTCGGGCGCCTGGCCGCGTGTGCGGGCCGTCAGGCGCCGCCCAACCGCCCAACGCCGCCGCCGCCGATGCTAGCCCCGCGGCGGAAGCCGTCGCAATCGCACAGCGCTGGCGAAACGGGCGGATATAGTAGGTGCTCAGTCCACGAACACTTCGACCCTTGAATAGGGCACCGTGTCCGCGGCGTATCCCTGCGAGCGGGGGAGGTGGGCATGCGCACGAGACAGCGCCAGCCGGCGAGCGGCGGAATAGCACGGCGACGCGTCGTCGTCCTGATCGCGATCTTCGCGAGCACGGGCATGCTGCTCGCGAGTTGCGGCGAAGAAAAAGACAAGCACAAGCCCGGCGGCGGCTACGAGTTTCCTGGTGCCAAGCAGGACGAGAAAGGGCAGTACAACCAGGGCAATCCGATCTAGGCCGACCTTCAGCGGGCAGCCAGAGCGGGTTCGCGTCTCGGTTCGACGTGCCCTCGGGCTTACCTCTTCGTCGACGCTGCTAGACCCCGAATTGCCAAGCGCCTGGCCGCGCTCGGCGTCCGGATGCCGGACGCCGACCACAGCCCACAGCCGTCACCGGCCGTGCGGCAATGCTCTTGTAGTCCCCTGGCCGCCGTGGGCGGACGCCCATGACGCATCCTTCCCGTCCTCAGCCGCCTTACTTGTCAGGCATACACTTTAAACAACTGACTTTTCTATATAGAGCACTTCGGGCTAGAATTGCAAAGATTCCGAATCAGGGAGGGGTGCCATGGGACCACTCATCACACGTCGTCGCGTACTGGCAAGCGCAGCTGGAGCAGCGAGTGCGCTTGCGCTGGCCGCCTGCGGTGAGACGCAGGTGGTTGAGAGAGTTGTCGAGAAAATCGTCACTCAGCAGGTAGAAGTCGAAAAGATCGTCGAGGTCGAGAAGGTCGTCACAAGAGAGGTCGAGAAGGTCGTTCAAGTAGAAGTAGCCGCCCCGCAGCAGCAAATCTCGTTCATCCGCTACGTGTCCAACCACACGTCCGGTCCGCGAGCCAAGGCCAACCAGTGGGCGCTGGAGCGCTTCGCGCAGATCGAGCCCAACATTCACGTCCGGTTTGAGCCGGCCGGCCGCCTCAGCGACATCCTGGGCGTCCAGTTCGCCGCCGGGACCGCCCCGGACACCACGCTCTCGTCGCAGTCGCTCTTCATCGGCTTCCAGGAGGGCGACAACTGGCTCGAAGTCACCGACCTGCTGGACAAAAACGGCTTGGTCCGCGAGGACTACTACTTCGTGCCCGACGACTACACCGACAACAAGATCGATCATTCGTTCCCGGCGCCGCAGTTCATGACCGGGCCGCAGTTCGGGATGCCGTTCCAGGTTGCCATCAGCGGCTTCGTCGGCAACATCACGCTGGCGGAGGAGAGCGGCGTGGAATTGCCGCAAAGCGAAAATAGCTGGACCTGGGCGGACTGGACCGAGATGGACAGCAAGATCACGAATCCCGACACGGACTCCTACGGAACCTGGGCTCGGAACGACTACGAGTTCCAGTACATGCCGCAGATGTATTCCAACGGGTTGAAGAAGCCCTTCAACGACGCCCTGACCAAGGCCATGTACGACCAGCCCGAGGCGCAGGAGGCGATGCAATACCTGGTTGATAAGCTCTTCGTTCACGAGACCTCGCCGCCGGCCGAACTGACCAAGGAACTCGGCGGCGAGTTCGGCAACCCGTTCGCCGCCGGTCGAATCGGCATCTGGCCGTCCGGCCGCGTCTACTCCACCGGCTACGCAATCCCACGCATCAAGGACCGCTTCCGCTGGACTCTCATGCCGGAAGTTAACGTGCGAGCGGGTATGGAGCCCGGCCACGGTTGGAACGACCAGGCCAACATGGTCACTGCCACGGCGCGCACGAACGGCACCGAAGAGGCCTCAACCCTCTTTGTGATGTTCATGGCGGGCGAAGAGGTCTCGGAGCGGGTGGGCATCGACCGCGGCCACATGCCCTGCCACCGGACGTCGATCGCGAAGCCTGAATCACAGGCCCCACCGCCCGAGGGTATGAAGTGGCTCAAGGTCTATGGCGACCGGACCAATACACGCCACCTGTACACGTTCAATGAGTGGCCCGCTTGGAACCAGCAGATCCGTCCGCTGACTGCCAAGGCCTTCATCGGCGAGGCAACGGTGGCCGAAGCGCTGCAGGAAGTGCAGGAGCAAAGCGCACGGCTCCTGAGGAACTACTCGGGCGCCAAGCCCTTCGTCAGCTCGCCCGTCTATCCATAGGTCTGGATCATCCATCGCGTGTCGCAACTCGTCCCCGCCCGCGCCGGCCACCCGGCGCGGGCGGGGAAGCGACCAGCGCAGGCAGGGGTCCGATGGGGGTTCCTACAGCCCGGCCGATCGGACGACGGTCCCTGTGTCTGGGTTCCGGCGCGGCCCTCGTCATGCTGGCCGTCGCCTGCGGCCAACCCGACACCGCCCCCTATGCATTCACCCAAACGCGCGAAGGCCATCGGGCAGCCATGACAGACGAGGAGCGCGCGCAACTCCAGGAGGCCTACAAATCCACGATGAGCGGCGGATAGCCATCGCACCGCGTCCTGCAACCATGATTGACGTCAACGCAGCCGGAGCTATCGTGGCTCGGCCATCCGTCACGTAGGAGCCACAGCCATGCTTCGCATCGGAATCGTCGGACTCGGCGGTATTTCCCGGGCGCACGGCGACGCCATCGAGACGCTCCCAGACGTCGAAATCGTCGCCGCTGCCGATCTCCTTGAAGCGCCCCGCCGCGAGTTCTGCGATCGCTACGAGGTCCCCCGCGCCTATCCCAACCACACCGAACTCCTCAAAGACGACGAAGTCGAAGCCGTCGCCGTCACCCTCGGCCACCAGCTCCACCACCGCCTCACGGTCGACGCGCTCAACGCTGGCAAGCACGTGCTCGTCGAGAAGCCCATGGCCCTCTCCCTCGAACAGTGCGACGACATGATCGAAACCGCCCGCCGCAACGGCGTCAAGCTGATGGTCGGCCAGACCCAGCACTTCCTTGGGCCCAACCGAAAGGCCAAGGAGATCCTGGACTCCGGCGAATTGGGTCCCCTGGTCACCGCTATCTGCTACTCGGTCAAGAACTGGGGCTACGCGAACCGCCGCCCCCAATACCGCAGCCGCTTCCACGGCGGCGGCTACTGGATGACCAACGGCGTGCACATCGTCGACCGGCTCACCTGGCTGGTCGGCTCCCAGGCGGCTCGGGTCAAGGCCCGCATTGGCGCCAAGAGCCACTACCAGGCCGGCGACGACTACGGCGTCGCCTTCGTCGACTACAAGAGCGGCGTCCCCGGCGTGGCCGTCTGCGTGGGCTATCGGGATGGGGCGCCCAACTTCCAATCCGAAGTTATCTGCGCCCGCGGCGCCGTCCGCATCAGCGGTTCGGGGGACCAGTTTGTCGCCGTCGGCCGAGGCGGCGAGTGGACCCGCGTACCCTACGATGACCCACCCGCCACAATGACCGAGGAGTGGCGCGCTTTCGCCCGCTCCATCCAGGAAGACCTGGAACCGCCCACCTCCGGCGAGTGGAGCCGCCACATCATGGAGATCCTCTTCGCCGCCGAACGCTCCTCGATATCCGGCCAGCAGGTCACGCTCGCCAGTGGAACCCAGCACACCGTCCAGACCACCGGCCAGGTCATCTCACAGGACCATGGCTGGGTCTGACATGCGCGAACCGACCGCCGGCCGCAACGCCGCCAAAGCGCGGAGGAGCGAGGGAGTGCAGGCACTCGACCTGCGACACGCGTCCGCCCTTCACGCCGACGCGCGACCTGCCGGCCAGGTGTCCCGTCGTCCTGCTCGTCGCCTCGGCCGGCGCCCTGGCCGCACTGGCCGGCTGCGGTGGGGATGAACCACCGACGCCCGGCGGCGGCTACAAGTTTCCCGGCGCCAAGAAGGACGATACCGGCAACTACCGGATGCGCAACATCTAGCAAGGTCCGTACGCCCGACGACGTGAAGGGAGTGACCGCGGTGAAGACTTCTGCGACGCAACGACGGCCCGCCGCCGGCGCGAACCGCTGGTCACACAGAAAACGATCACGGCGATCCTTCGGGCTTCTGCTCATGATCGGAGCGGGAACACTCGCGGCCCTGGCGGGTTGCGGTGACGATGACAGCTTCAAGCCCGGCGGCGGCTACACCTTCCCGGGCAAGAACCGGGACGGCAAAGGCTTCGGCGGCTCCAGCGGAGTCTAAAACCGAGCGGCAAGTCGCGGATGGCGCAACGTGTCGGACCAGCAGGCGGCGTCTCGGATTTCCTCTTCGTGGCCGGGACGCGCCGAGATCGGGCCGCCGCAATCACCCGGCCGTGGCGAAACCGCGGGATTAGTAGGTGTACACGCCGCGAACACCTCGGCCGGCGAGCGGACTACCGTGTCCGCGGTGCATCCCTGAGAACAGGGAGGAAGTCGGCATGCTCCGCGTTGGAATCGTCGGACTCGGCGGTTTTTCCCGCGCGCACGGCGACGCCATCGAAACCCCGCCAAACGTCGAAATCGTCGCTGCCGCCGACCTCCTCGAAGCGCCGCGCCGAGCCTTCGGCGACCGCTACGAAGTCCCCCGCGCCGTCCCCAATACCGCAGCCGCTTCCACGGCGGCTACTGGATGACCAACGGCGTGCGCATCGTCGACCGGCTCACCTGGCTGGCCGCGTCCCAGGCGGCTCGGGTCAAGGCCCGCATCGGGACCAGGAGCCGCTACAGGGTCTGCGACGACTTGTAGCGGCCGGTTTCGTCTTTCTTGGCGCCGGGGAAGTCGTAGTTGTCGCGGGTGAGATTCTCGTCTCCGCCACATCCGGCCAGGGTGGCAAGCGCGCCGGCGGAGACGGCGAGCAGGACGACCAGCCGACGACGGGACAGCTGGCCGGCAGGGCGAGGGTTGGCGCGAACGGCGGACGAGTGTTGTAGAGCACGAAGCTTCATCTCTTCACTCCTGTTCGACTGCGTGGCAATGAGGTCGGCGTTCGGTGCATGCACATCGGACGCCTCCACATTCCCGGGCGGTGACCTGACCGGGGGGCTGCACGGTGTACAGGGTACGGCGCTAGATGTCGCGCATCTACGGCGTCGCCTTCGTCGACTACTAGAGCGGCGTTCCCGGCGTGGCCGTCTGCGTGGGCTACCGGGATGGCGCGCCCAACGATCAGTCCAATGTCATATGCGCCCGCGGCGCCGTCCGCATCAGCGGTTCGGGGGACCAATTCGTTAAGTTCCCGGGCAAGAACTGGGACGGCAAAGGCTTCGGCGGCTCCAGCGGAGTCTAAAACCGAGCGGCAAGTCGCCGATGGCGCAACGTGTCGGACCAGCAGGCGGCGTCTCGGATTTCCTCTTCGTGGCCGGGACGCGCCGAGATCGGTCCGTCGCAATCACGCGGCCGTGGCGATACCGGCGGATATAGTAGGTGTCCACGCCGCGAACACCACGGTCGGCGTGCGGGCCAACGTGTCCGCGGCGCGTCCCTGATAGCAGGGAGGAAGTCGGCATGCTCCGCATCGGAATCGTCGGACTCGGCGGAATTTCCCGGGCGCACGGCGACGCCATCGAGACGCTCCCAGACGTCGAAATCGTCGCCGCTGCCGATCTCCTTGAAGCGCCCCGCCGCGAGTTCTGCGATCGCTACGAGGTCCCCCGCGCATATCCCAACCACACCGAGCTGCTCAAGGACGACGAAGTCGATGCCGTCGCCGTCACCCTCGGCCACCAGCTCCACCACCGCCTCACGGTCGACGCGCTCAACGCTGGCAAGCACGTGCTCGTCGAGAAGCCCATGGCCCTCTCGCTTGCACAGTGCGACGATATGATCGAAACCGCCCGCCGCAACGGCGTCAAGCTGATGGTCGGCCAGACCCAGCACTTCCTTGGGCCCAATCGAAAGGCCAAGGAGATCCTTGACTCCGGTGAGCTTGGTCCCCTGGTCACTGCCGTCTGCTACTCGGTCAAGAACTGGAATCAGGAGAACCGCCGACCCCAGTACCGCAGCCGCTTCCACGGCGGCGGCTACTGGATTTCCAACGGCGTGCACATCGTCGACCGGCTCACCTGGCTGGTCGGCTCCCAGGCGGCCAGGGTCAAGGCCCGCATCGGAACCAGGAGCCACTATCAGGCCGCCGACGACTACGGCGTCGCCTTCGTCGACTACAAGAGCGGCGTCCCCGGCGTGGCCATTTGCGTCGGCTATCGGGATGGGGCGCCCAACTACCAGTCCGAAGTCATCTGCGCCCGTGGCGCCGTCCGCATCAGCGGTTCCGGCGACCAATTTGTCGCCGTCGGTCAGGGTGGCAAATGGACCCGCGTACCCTACGAGGACCCTCCCGCCACAATGACCGAGGAATGGCGCGCTTTCGCCCGCTCCATCCAGGAAGACCTGGAACCGCCCACGTCCGGCGAGTGGAGCCGCCACATCATGGAGATCCTCCTCGCCGCCGAACGCTCGTCGATATCCGGCCAGCAGGTCACGCTCGCCAGCGGAACCCGGTACACCGTCCAGACCACCGGCCAGGTCATCTCACAGGACCATGGCTGGGTCTGACATGCGCGAACCGACCGCCGGCCGTATAGCCACCAAAGCGCGGAGGAGCGAGGGAGTGCAGGCACTCGACCTGCGACACGCGTCCGCCCTTCACGCCGACCCGCGACCTGCCGGCCAACTGTCCCGTCGCCGGCTCGTCGTCCTGCTCGCCGCCTCGGCTGGCGCCCTGGCCGCACTGGCCGGCTGCGGTGGGGATGAACCACCGACGCCCGGCGGCGGCTACAAGTTTCCCGGCGCCAAGAAGGACGAAACCGGTAACTACAAAATGCGCAACATCTAGTGCCGTCGATCTTTCGATCCACCGAAGTGAGTGACCCAACTGCCAACCCCGCCGACCCCATCGCCCCACACTCAGAGGAGTGAAGCAATGAAGGCACTTGACCGAACGCACGCGTCCGTCTCTGACACCAACCCACGCCCTGCCGGCCATCTGTCCCGCCGCCGGCTCGTCGTCCTGCTCGGCGTCTCCGCCGGCGCGCTTGCCACCCTGGCCGGTTGTGGCGAAGAAGAAAAACTCACCCGCGACAACTACAACTTCCCCGGTGCCAAGAAAGATGAGACCGGCAACTACCAGATGCGCAACGCCCAATAGCGCCGTCCGTCCGCCGATAAACTGAAGGCAGTTGCCCAGGTGCCAACCCGCCGAAGTCCACTGCCGGTACATTAGGCCGCGAACCGCCCGCCCGCCGCATCGCCACACATACGCATAGGAGTGACGGCATGAAGCCGCCTGCCGTACGACAGTCGTCAGCCCTTCACGACAACCCTCGCCCTGCCGGCAAACTGTCCCGTCGCCGGCTCGTCGTCCTGCTCGCCGTCTCCGCCGGCGCGCTTGCCACCTTGTCCGGTTGTGGCGGGGAGGAAAAACTATCCCGCGACGACTACTCGTTCCCGGGCGCCGAGAAAGACGCCAGTGGGAATTTCAAGATGCGCGGCTTCCGCTAAACCGAGGGACACTGGACCTGCCAATCCCAATCTCCCCCAGCCTCCCGGACATCCCATTGCGCCTACATTAGGGCTGCGCGAGGCTGAATCGTGCGAGTCGGTCAGATGCCTGGAACTGCAGAGGCAATCAGATGGCTGGCTTGAAGAACGGCGCTGACTTCGACGCCGTAGTAATCGGCGCCGGTTTCTCCGGTCTCGGAATGCTCTGGCGACTCCGCGACGTGATGGGCCTCTCCGTCCAGGTCTACGAAGCCGGCAGCGGCGTCGGCGGCACCTGGTACTGGAACCGCTACCCCGGCGCCCGCTGCGACTCCGAGAGCTACATCTACTGCTTCTCGTTCTCCCGCGAGCTGCTCCAGGACTGGAGTTGGAGCGGCAAATACCCCGAGCAGCCGGAGATCCTCTCCTACCTCAACCACGTCGCCGACCGCTTCGACCTGCGTCGCAACATCCAGTTCGACACTCGCGTCGCGTCCGCCACCTTCCGCGAAGAAACCAACCTGTGGGAGATCGAGACCGACAACGGCGACCGGGTAACCGCCCGGTACCTCATCACAGGCATCGGCTGCATATCCACGGGCAACATCCCCAAAATCAAGGGGCTGGAGTCCTTCCAGGGCGCCTGGTACCACACCGGCAATTGGCCGCACGACCCCGTCGACTTTTCGGGAAAACGCGTCGCGGTCATAGGCACCGGCTCCAGCGGCGTCCAGTCCATCCCGGTCATCGCCCAACAGGCCAGCAGCCTCACGGTCTTCCAGCGCACGCCCCAATTCACCGTGCCCGCCCGCCACCGGACCTCTGACCGTCGGTTCATCGAGGAAGAGGTCAAACCGAACTACGCGGCAATCCTCGAGAAGGCACGCTGGAGCCACGGCGGAGGCCCGCTGGACCCGGTGGAGCATTCCGCCCTGGACTACACCGAGGCTGAGCGCAACAAGCTGTACGAGGAGCAGTGGGTCAAGGGCGGCTTCGACTTCATCGGCGGATCGTTCGCCGACCTCATGACGAACAAGGCCGCAAACGACACGGCCGCCGACTTCATCCGCGCCAAGATCCGCGAGACAGTCAACGACCCCGAGACCTGCCGCAAGCTCCTCCCCCACGACCACCCCTTCGGCGCCAAGCGGGCCCTGCTCGACACCAACTACTTTGAGACCTACAACCGGAACAACGTCCATCTCGTCGACCTGCGGCGCACGCCCATCCAGGAGATCACACCCGCAGGCATACGAACGTCCGAGCAGGACTTCGAGTTCGACGTCATCGTCTTCGCCACCGGCTTCGACGCGATGACCGGCACCTTTCTGAAAATGGACATCCGCGGCCCCAACGGCCTCACGCTCCGAGCCAAGTGGGCCGAGGGCCCCAAGACCTACCTTGGTCTGCAGATCGCCGGCTTCCCCAACATGTTCATGATCACCGGTCCCGGCAGCCCCTCCGTCCTCAGCAACATGCCCGTCAGCATCGAGCAGCACATCGACTTCATCGCCGACTTCATCGCCTGGATGAGCGAACGAGGCGTGGCGACGGCGGAAGCCGATCCCCAGGCCGAGGAAACCTGGGTGGACCACGTCAACGAAGTCGCCGACACCACCCTCTTCGTCCTCGCCAACTCCTGGTACCTAGGCGCCAACATCCCCGGCAAACCCCGCGTCTTCATGCCCTACGCCGGCGGAGTAGGCACCTACCGCCAAAAATGCAACCAGATCGCCCGTGACGGCTACGAAGGCTTCATCCTCAGCCAGCCGCAACCAGCCTCCAGCCAGCCAGATAGCGTCAGCTGATTTGAGACTCGTCAGCCGCCGAACCGGACTTTCACGCCCATGCCCTACGCAATTCCTTAATAGCACCGGCGCCGCACCTAAACGCCTCTCAATCCCACCTACGGATACACGGGCTCACGCACATACGGCTTCGGCCCGTCATAGAACGAGAAGAACCGCTCGCCCCATGCCTGACACGCCTCCAGCGACTCCTCGGCCGACTGCGTGCCAAACCACCCCTTCCACGCCAACCCCTTGTGATGCCGCCACCACCTCTCCCAGCCCTCAAACGGGTACGGACTCCGGTTGTCAGGCCGGTCCGCATACACCTTCAGCCACTTCATTCCCTCCGGCGGAGGCGCTTCCGACTCCGGCGCTGCGAGGGCCAGTCGATTGACCGGCAGATGCCCGCGTTCGATGCCGACTCGCCCTTGGAACCTCTCGCCAGCGAGAAAAACGGCTAGATCAACCGCGTGGTGAACGTTCCCGTCGTGCTCCCCGACGCCGGTTACCAGGTTTGAGCGGATTGACCACGAGTGTCCCGGGGACCCGCCGCCTGGTACGACGACCTCGGGCAACAGTGCCCATGTGAATCGGTCCTTGATCCGTGAAGCCTCAAGACCGGTTGATCCAACTTGGTCGGTTGGCCAGATGCCAATCTTCCCGGCGGCAAACGGATTGCCGAATTCACCAGCCAGTTGCTTAGCTTCAAGAACCGTCGGCGACGTCTTGCGTTCGAACATCTTCCCTATCAGGTATGTCCACGTCTCCAGCGCTTCAGGCTGGTCGAACATCGTCTTCGTCAGGCCGTCGTCAAACGGCTTCTTCAGTCCGTTGGTGTACATCTGCGGCATGTACTGGCCCGCATAGTCGTCCCGAATCCATGTCCCAAAGGTCCCGGTCTCGGGGTCCGTCATCCGCGCGTCCAACTCGGTCCAGTCGTCCCAGGTCCACGAATTCTCGCTATCCGGAAGCCGCACCCCGGCGCTCTCGGCCAGCGTTGCGTTGCCCAGGAACCCGCTGATCGATAGCTCGAAGGGCAAGCCGAACTGGGGATGCTTTAGATAGCCGGTCGGCACCGTCGGCTGCGGAAATGAGTGGTCGTGGTTATCAAGCGTGCACGTGTCTGGAATGCTGTAGTAGTTTTCGGGAACGACTTCGTCAGACTTCAACAGATGGTCGTTAATCTCCGGAAATACGCCCCAAGAGCGATAACGCAGAAAATCACGCTGCGAGAGCACGACTACATGCGGGGCTGTCTTGTGAGGCCAGTACTGAAGCAGACCGTCTGTCCAGTCCGATCCTTCCGCGCTCGATGTTTGCGTTAATCGAAAGTACTGCGACAGCGCGCGGTCGGTAGTACTGACCCATTCCACATTGACAATAATGTTCGGAAACGACTGATTGTAAAGCTCTAGTCCCCACTTCATGGCGGCGCCCTGTGGACCAGAAATATGATCAGTCATGTATCGGACTTTCACGGATACGCTGAGTGGCCGCCGCTCAGTCTCGGCCTCAACAGCTGACAGCAATGCGTCCGCGACAGTCGCTCGGGTAACGGGCGCACCGGCAGCATTTCCAGAATCCCCCGACAAGCCCCCCAATGCCGCCGTCCCGCCAAGACCCAGCCCCAACTGCCCCACCAACGCCATCGCCCGCCGCCGCGAAACCCGCTGTCCCAAACCCGGCGAACCTCTCGCACCCACCGTGCATCCCTCGCTCACGGCTCTCCCCAACCCCACCTACGGATACACCGGCTCACGCACATACGGCCGCGGTCCCTCATACGTCGACAGATGCTCTACGCCCCACGCCTGGCAGGCCTCTAGCGCCTCCGCCGGCGTCTGCTCGCCCGTCCATCCCTTCTGCGCGAGCTCCCGGTGCTTGTCATACCAGTCCCGCCACGTGCTGAACGGAAAGAGACTGCGGTTGTCGGGTCGGTCGGCGTAGTACTTCAGCCATTTCATGCCACCGGGCGGCGGCGTCAGCGACTCCGGCGCCCCAATGGCGGCCTTGTGCACCGGCATGTGCCCACGATGGATTCCGACTTGGCTCTGGTAGTCCTCGCTGGCCAGAAAGACCGCCAGTGCCATCGACTCCTCCTCCAAGCCGCCACGCCGCGCTCTGTCCGTGACAAGGTTCGGCTGATCTGACCACGAGTGCACGGCTGGCCTGCCGCCCGGTGCGGTGACTGCCGGCAATAGCGTCCACTCGAACCGGTCCTTGATGCGTGGCACCCCGTACCCGGTCGAGTAGACCCGGCCCGACGGCCATATGCCGATCTTGCCGGCGGCAAACGGGTTGCCGTACTCACCGCCGAGCTCTTTGGTCTGCTCGGGTCGCGGTGACGTCTTGTGTACGTGGATCTTGTTGATCAGGTATTCCCATGCCTTCAGAGCCTGGGGCCGATCGAACATGGTTCTGGTCAGTTCGTCGTCGAACGGCTTCTTCAGCCCGGTGGAATACATCTGCGGCATGTATTGGAATTCATAGTCATTGCGCGCCCAAGTACCGAACGTTCCGGTCTCCGGGTCGGTCATAATCAAATCCCACTCGGTCCAGTCGTCCCATGTCCACGAGTCTTCGCAACTAGGCAATCTGACCCCAGAACGTTCCGCCAACGGAGCATTGGCCACAAAACCGCTGATATTCATCTGAAATGGCATCCCGAACTGCGGCCCGTCCATGAGCCTGGGCTGCGGAAACGAGTGATCAATGTTGTTTTGCGTATAGGAATCTGGAACAAAGTAGTAGTCCTCCTTGACGACCCCCATTCTCGGCAGCAACGCAGTCACATCCGTGAACACGCCCTTTGCGTGTAAGCCCAAAAAACCTGTCCGCTCGAGCAGGGTCACGTGTGGCTCCCACGCCCCGAACCGCTGAGCTAGGTGCTCGCTCAGCGTGGTGCCAGAAGGGAAATGGAGTTTGACGATGATGCCCGGCTGCCTCTTGGCAAACTGCTCCATTCCCCACTTCAAGGCTTCGCCGCGCGGTCCCGAGGAGTGGTCCGTTGCGAAGTCGACCTTGACGGGGTATCGGAAGACCCGCGGCTGCGGTTGCACTGTCGGGACCTTGGTCACCTTGGTTTTTTCGCCCGGCACCTTCACGATGCGCTCAACTTCCACGGTGACCACTTTCTCGACGACGCGCTCGACCTCCACTGTGACGATCTTCTCAATGACCTGAGTCTCACCACACGCCGCCAGCGCCGCGGCCCCCGTGGCGCCAAAACCCAGCACCCCGGCTAAGCCAAGCATCCGCCGTCGCGTCATCCGTCGATCCGAACTCATGGCCCCATCCTCCCTGACGCGATCCGTATGACCCACTTGCGGCTCCAAACGGAATCACGCATACACCGGCTCACGCACGTATGGGGTCGGTCCCTCATACGTCGACAGATGCTCAACGCCCCATCCTTGGCACACCCCCACCGCCGCCGCCGCCGTCGTCCTCCCAGACCACCCCTGCCCGACCCTCCGACGTTCGACAGCAGGGACTCGATTTGTTGGCCAAACGCCGATTTTCTGGGTGTCGAATGTACTTCCCCACTCGGCGGCCAGCGTCTTGCTTCCGCTTGGCAACATTGCCAGGCGCACGAGCAGGTCTTGCCACTGCGCCACCAGGTGGGCCGCTTCACATGCGCCGTCCTCACAGCGCAATTCATCCGCTCGAACCACCACAGACGGCCTTCATGGTCCATTCTCCCGGAACCCTCTGATGGTTAGTACGCGAGGCCGACCCAAATCGTTCCATTTAAGCCACCGAATCCGCTGAAGGGAATCGAGGTCTCAATTTCAATGGATTGCTGGAGCGGTGATTCCCTTACGCGCGGCTGACCTTCCGGCTACCCTTGGGGTGATAGGCAGGGGCGGCCACTGCAAATCCTGCTGCCGGCAAGCCGACGGCAGGTGAGCACCAGCCCAGGAAGAGCGTGACTGATGACGGCGCAACCCGAACTGATGGACCGGATTACCGTGCGCGCCGACGTTTTTGGCGGCAAGCCGATCATCCGCGACATGCGAATCGCCGTGGAGCACGTGCTTGGAATGTTGGCGGCCGGCGATTCCGCGGACGTGATTCTGGATGAGTATCCCGTGCTTGAGCCGGAGGACATCCAGGCGTGCCTGCTTTTCGCTCACCGCTCAATAGCCGGTGAACGAGTGCACGAGCGTGTCCCGATCCACCAGGCTTGAAGTTTCTTCTGGACGCATGCGCCGCCTCGCGCAGCATGCATGCGACGCTCACCGACCTGGGTCACGACGTTCTCTCAGCATATGAGTCGGCACCGAATACCTCGGACACGGAGTTACTCGCTCTGGCGCTTGCCGAGCAGCGGATACTCATCACCGAAGACAAGGACTTTGGCGAGTTGGTGTTCGTGCGCCGGCTGGCGCATCCATGCATCGTTCGATTCACTGACATGCCCATTGTGGAGAAGGTCGCCGCGATGTGTCGGCTCGTTGAGGACTACCAGGGCGAGATGCGTGACGGCCAGATGATCGTGGTGACGCGGAGTCGTGTCCGAGTACGTCACGGGGGACGCGAGCACGCCTAGTTGCTGGAGAGAACGGCTAAGTGTTTGGGCTGACTGGATAATCGAGCACCAAACCCAATGACACGATGAAGGCTCTCGACTCTGGCCAGTAGGCGTCGTCCAGAGCCGCGCGTCGGCCGAGAGTCTATTCGCGCAGCGCTGACCTCTGGGGCTGGGATGAATTGAAGAAACTGTCACCCGCATTCGGTGGGATTACACCGGATGACATGTGCACCGGCCGACTTCAATTCCATCGGGAATGGCAGCGAAGGGCGGAACGTAACCCGCACTTCTGTCTCACCCAGGACTCCAACCGACTCCACCATCCGCCAAACAACACCCCCCGCCCCGTTATAAAGTAGAACCAACAGCCGCCGGCCAACGGCGCGGACGATCAGCCGGTCCCGTAACCGTGACCACTGATCCGTCCCGTCCCAGCAACCCGCGGCCACCGGGCGGCGGAGGCATTGCAGTGACCCAACAAAAACCAATCGAATCCAGCCGCCCACCCACGGCACCCCCCGGCCTGACCCGCCGCCGCGCCCTCCGCCTCGCCGCCATAGCCGGTGCCGGTGCCTTGGCCGCTGCCTGCGGCGAGCCGGAGATTCCCAAGATCCAGCCGCCCGTCCTCCCCTCCACCCAGCGAACGCAAGGCACCGTCACCCAGCGCACCGAATCCGCCGCCACGCCCCTGCCCACCGTCATAGTCACCGCGGGCGAGCGCGCTCCCAGCCGCGAAGGCAGCCTCCCCGAGGCCGGCGCCAACCGCCCCATCTCCATCGCCCTCCCCACCTTCGCCGGTGGCAACTGGGACGTCGAACCCATCCTGCTGTCGGCCGAATTTGCTGCACGCCAGGAAACCGGGTCCCGCTACAAGTACACGCGCGAACCCCTCCCCTCCAATTTCGGCTATCGCTGGGACTACGCCGAATCGTTGGACGACGGTTCCGGCAACTCGCGCACCGACCTGGTCATGCTCGAACAGTGGGACCTCGCCAACCTCGTCGCCGGCAACAAGCTCCTGCCCTTGGACGAACACCTCACCAGCGACTCCGGCTTCGACCCCGGCGCCTACTGGCCCGGCATCCTCGAAACCGGCAAGGTCGAGGGCGTCCAATACGCCCTGCCCGTTGCCGCGTCACCCTGGATCACCGTCGTCAACCGCGATCTGGCCGCTGCGGCGGAGTATGAGATACCGCCCCGCGAGGCCTGGGACAGTCAGGCCTTCGTTGAGGCCGCCCTCACCATGCACGGCGACCCGGAGGCCCCCGGCGGCAGCGATGCCCTCGGCCTCCTCCTCAACGTCGAACCCATGTGGGGCGCGCCCGACCAGCTCTGGAGCTGGACCCCCAGCTTCCTCTTCCTGCAGTCCGCCCTCGGCGCCCTCCCTGACAGCCAGGGCTCCTTCGCCCCCTTGCGCTCCCCCCAGGCCCTCGCCATCGCCGAGACCTTCTACGATCTCGCCACCACCTACGGACTGGCCGAGAGCGCCGACAGCGCCGGCGGGCCCATCTGGTACCGCTACACCCAGGGCCGGATCGCCATGCTCATCATGTCCCTCGGCGGCCTCGGGTTCGGCTGGATGACCCGCAGCGCGGGGCCTGACAACGTGCTCTACCCCTTCCCCCGCTTTGGCGCCAGCGGCCCGCCCGTCAGCGTCTGGTTGATGATGGGCATTGGCGCCGGCACCTAGGAACCCAAGGTCACCTACGACGCCCTCCGTGCCCTCGACCGCAACACCCAGCGCGTCGCCAACGTGCCCGCCCAGCGACTGACCCCAACCGAGCTCCAGCGCTTCTTTTCCAGCTACCGCGACGAAGCCGCCGAGATGGTCGTGGACACCATGCAAAACGCCTCCTACGTCACCATCGACCGACCCCAATGGGGCGCCTTCGTCAACCAGCTCGACGCCGGCATCATCCGCGACGACCTCTCCGCCAACGAAGCCCTCACCGCCCTCATCCACCGCCTCCAAGACCTCGGCGCCCAGACCTAGTCCGTTCCTCCCGTGCGGCAACGAGCGGCCGATTCCCGCGCATCTCGCTTTCAATTGGTCGGCAATTGGACCTTTCGCGAAGGGCTGCGGTCTGGTCTTGTGCGGTAGGTACACTTCCGCCGGGCGTTATGGACCTTTGAACGAGGCTGCCGAATCGTGCGGACACGCGTTGTCGCGGGTGCTGCCGCCCTGCTCGTCCTCGCCGCTGCTCTGCTGCTCGCCGTTCGGCAGCCGTTCAGCGTTGTGGCACCAGCGCCTGACCTCCGCAGCTACGGCGCGGTGCCAACGGTGCTCGCCGGTCCGGCCTTCTACGCCGGGCCAATCGCCTCGGGCATCGTGCTCGATCAGGAACTGCGCCTAACGGAAAGCGAGGTAGCCATCCGCCTGTGGCTTGGCCCCGCGCGCGAAGGAGTGGCGGCGCGAGCCCGCATTGAGTTGCTTGCTGGCTCCCTCGGTCCGAGCCTGCGGTCTGGCGAGATCTATCTGCCGGGCACATCGGGCCCGATCGTCGCCCGCATCGTTCCCCCGCTGCGTTCAAGCGAACTTGGCGACGATGGCGTCACTCTTTTGCGCGTCGCACCGATCGGCGATTCCAGTCCGATCCGCGTGGGGATGGCACAGGGAGCGACCTACCCCGGGGGCCGCGTACTCATCGCCGGCGAACTGCAACACGAGAACCAAGACGTCATGTTTGAAGTTGCCCGACAGCTATCGCCAGGCGAAATCTGGTCCGAGGTCCTGACACTTATCGGTAGTGAGACTCTGCCGGTGCGTACCGCGGCCGCGGTCGGACCAATTGTGCTGGCTGCGGGTCTCGCTGCGGGGACGTTTACGCGTAACCGCCGAGTGCCTGCGGCCCTCATCGTTGCCATGGTGGCCGTAGCAGCCGGTTGCCTAATCGTTGTAGACCGCACGCCGCTGAGTCTGTTGCCTGGGCCTGACTTCAGCCCAACCGTGCTTCTTCGCTAGAACAGTGAGCGGCCGCGCCTATCTACTGGTGGTAATCGTGTGCGCAGCCTGGCTCGGTGCCCGCGCCGCCACACAACCGGCCGGGTTCGACTTCGACGAACCTGCCCACCTTCGCACTGTGGCTCAGGTTCGGGAGTTTGGTGGACTTGCGCCCGCCGAGCTCCTTCCAGACATCATCTTTGACCTGCGCCGGGGTGGCGTGACCTACCACCACTTGCAGCCGCTGCCCTATCTTGTGATGGCGGGCGCCGCCGCTGTCGCGCAGACCGATCCGACGCCACCTGGCGTGCTTGAGGTCTCACGCGCCTTCGCCGCGCTCATGGCGCTCGCCGCTGTGGTCGGTGCGGGGTTGGCTGTGCGCAACCTGCAACCTTCTGCATCTACCTGGAGCGCACCCGCGGTTGTCACGGTCGGGCTGGCGCTCATGCCCGCCGTCCACTCCATTGGCGCCAGTGTTACGGCCAGCACCTGGGCGTACGCTGCCGTCGGGCTTACCACGGCGGCGTCCACGTGGGCGATGCGGCGCACCTGGTCACGCGGCTCAACGCTGGCGGTTGTCGGAGCCGTGGCATTCGTTGTCGCGGTCCGCACAAGCGCATATCCGGTGCTGCTGCTGGTGCCATCGGCCATGCTGGCCGCGCGTCTCAACATCCAAACTGCCGCGCTCAGGCTGGGTGCCATCGCGACTGCCGTGTTGCTGGTCAACGGCTGGTGGCTGGTTCGCAGTGCGCTGGTAACTGGTGAGTTCCTTGGAACTGGCATCCACGTGGAAGCCCACCTAGATGGCGGCTACCTGGACACCATCCGCGAGAGCCACCTCTGGCGCCAAGCGGCCGCGGCGACGTGGCCTGAGTGGGACCTGCTGACGATGTCCCAGTGGCTTTGGGTTGGGCTCTCACGCATGCTTGCACGCAAAACTTGGATCGACCCGCTCACCCTCATTCTCTGGTCCGTCATGGTTCTCATCCCCGCGGCTGCCGTAGTCATTGCTCGCGTATCGCGCGATCGCCAGGTCACGATGCCGATCCTGGCGTTTGCTGCGGCGAGCCTCGTTGTGCCTGCCGTGAGTTTCGGGCTTGCTCTCTCGCTATCGGCCCGCCTGGGCTGGTACGCATATTTGCGGGACATGTTCATCTTGTCGATCCCACTCGTCGTGGCGGTCGCTGTCCTGGCTGACCTCCGTCTCGACCGCTTTCGCACCCTCTGCTTCGGCTCAGGCCTCGCCTTCGCAGCCGCTGCCAACGCCGGCTTCATGTTGGGTGTCCTTCCGTAGATCCAACATCTTCGCCCGCTGCGGTACCGTCGGTCGGCGGGCGATCGCTCGTGCCGAACGAACGCTCAACTGCTCCGTACGTACCATCAGTAGTAGTCAGGTGCGCGCTCGCAGCAGATTCACGGAAACGCTGGTGGTGTCAGGCAAGTGCTCGCCGCGGCCGCGGACCCACCGGTTCACAGGGGAGCTGTTGAGATGGCCGACCACCAAGCCCTCGGCTTCACCTTCGCCTGCGTCATCCAGGCGCCCGTAGACACCGTTTTCACCACCATCGCCGACCAGGCCGCCATCAGCACCTTCTTCACCGATTCCTCCAGCGGGCCGCTGACCGCAGGCAGCATCGTCATTTGGAGCTTTGGCGACCTCCAGGTCGACGTGTACGTCGAGGAGGTCGTCCCCAACCAGCGAATCGTCGCCAACTGGCCCGCCTCCCAAGACGTCGGCTACCGCACCAGATTCAGCTTCACGTTCGAGTCACACGGCGAGAGCACAACCGTCCACGTCAGCGAATCCGGCTGGCGCGACGACGGCCCCGGCATCGTCAGCGCCTTCGACCAATGCTCTGGCTGGACCCACTTCTTCGCCAGCCTCAAAGCCCGTCTCGAACACAACGTCGACCTCAAACACTTCTACGCGGATTAGGACTAAGAGCCCCCAGCCCCTCATCCCCCGTCATCCCGGCGTCCGCACCCGGGACCCAGCAGCACCCAACATCCCGAGATCACCACGCAGCCCGATCACCCAGCCATCCCGAGCGCTCGACCCTCTTGATCCCCACTGTCTTCTCTCACTCCTTGCCTATCCCCCGTCATCCCGGCGTCCGCAGCCGGGACCCAGCAGCAACCAACGCGCTTGCCGCACCCTGCTACCCCGTTCACCCATGCAACCCGAGCTCGCCAACCCTCGGATTCCCAGCGCCACCCCGTTCACGCATGCGTCCCGGGCTCCCCATCCCTCTTCACGAGCCACTAACCACTGCCCAGAAACATGCAATCCTTACCCAACCCCAAAACCCTCCTCCCTAATGCCCGGCCAACTCTTCACCCAGTACTTCCTCACCGACGGCATCCGCGCCACCCCCGAGCGCCGCGCCCAGGCCCCCGCCTTCGCCGCGTTTCATAAGGAAGCCCGCCGCCTCTTCCAGGACTTCGCCAACTACCACAACCCCAACGAAACCCAGACTGAACAGGACCTCATTCGCCCCCTGCTGGAACTCCTCGGCTGGACCGACGACCTCCCCCAGCAAACCTCCAGCGGCGGCGAAGACATCCCCGACCTGCTCCTCTTCGCCGACGCCCAGGCCAAGACCCGCGCCGGATCCCAGGCCAGCCCCTACCTCGAAGCCCTCGCCGTCGCCGAGCTCAAACGCTTCCGCCGCCCCCTCGACACCCGCGGTCCCGGCAAGGGAATCCAGGCCTCCTCACCCCACGCCCAGATCCTTCGCTACCTCGCCACCGCCGATACCGTCACCGACGGCCAACTCCGCTGGGGCATCCTCACCAACGGCTCGGTGTGGCGTCTCTACGACCAGAAAACCCGCCCCCGCGCCACCGCCTTCTACGAGGCCGACCTCCAGGCCCTCCTCCAAGCCGACGACCAGGACGCCCTCCGCACCTTCCACCTCCTCTTTCGCCGCTCCGCCTTCCTGCGCACGCCGGGCGCCGCCGCCACCTTTCTGGAGACCGCCCTCGACCAGGGCCGCCGATATGAGCAGCGCGTCGCCCAGAGCCTCGCCGGCGTCGTCTTTCAGCGCGTCTTTCCCCGCCTCCTCCAGGCCCTCGCCGACGCCACCGACCGGCCCATGCCGACGATCCGCGAAGCCGCCCTCATCTTTCTCTACCGCCTGCTCTTCGTCCTCTACGCCGAAGACCGCGGCCTGCTGCCCGTTAACGACGCCGCCTACGACGACTACGGCCTCCGCAAGCGCGTCCGCGACGACGTAGCTGAGCGCAAGGCCCGCAACGACACCTTCTCGGACACAGCCGCTAGCTACTGGAATCACCTGACTGAACTCTTCCGGCAGATCGATCAGGGAGATCCGAAAGTCGGCCTGCCGCCCTACAACGGCGGCCTGTTTGCCGAGGACGCCTCCGAACTTCTTGGCAGGGTCCGCGTCTCTGACAACGTCATCGCCGACATCATCTACGACCTCAGCCACACCCAAACCGACGGCCAGCGCCGCTATGTCAACTACCGCGACATGTCCGTCCAGCAACTCGGCTCCATCTACGAACGTCTGCTGGAACAGCAACCGGAACTCAGGCCGAACGGCAAAGTTCGGATCCGCCCCAACCCCTACGCCCGCAAGGACAGCGGCAGCTTCTACACCCCGCAGGATCTCGTGGACCTCATCGTCGACCAGACCCTCAAGCCGCTGGTCGACGAGCGGCTGGCCGCGTTCGAGGCCAGGTCCGGAGAGCTCCGCGGCGACCGCCGCCCCAGGGCCGAACGCCGGGCCGAGCTGGCCCGGCATGACCCCGCCCAGGCCGTGCTCGATCTCAAGGTGCTGGACCCCGCCATGGGCAGCGGCCACTTCCTCGTCAGCGCCGTCGACTTCCTCACCGACTACATCGCCGACCTGATCGAATTCGCCCCCGCCGTCCCCGACTGGCTGGACCAGGACGACGCCTATCACTCGCCCCTGCTGGACCGCGTCGCCGCCATCCGCGCCGACATCCTGCAACGCGCCGCCGAGTCCGGCTGGGCAGTCAACCAGGCCCAACTGACCGACCAGGCCATCATCCGCCGCCTCGTACTCAAGCGCTGCATCTACGGCGTCGACAAGAACCCGCTCACCGTCGAACTGGCCAAGGTCTCCCTCTGGCTCCACAGCTTCACCGTCGGCGCGCCGCTCTCGTTCCTGGACCACCACCTGCGTTGCGGCGACTCCCTCATCGGCCTGCGCATCGCCGACGCCAAGGCGGAGCTCCAGCGGCTCAACGTCCCCATGTTCGTGGCCAGCGCCCTGCAGGGCGTCGAAAACGCCGCCCAGGGCATGCGCCAGATCGAACAGCTATCCGACGCCGACGTAACCGAAGTCCACCAGTCCGAGTCCCTGTTCCACGCCGTCGAATCCGCCACCGCCGACCTCCGCGGCTTCCTGGACACCCTCGCCGGCCTCCGCTGGCACACCGCCGGCATGCGAGTACGGCAGCGCGCAACATTCGAGGCGCCGGTGGCCGAGACCCTGGGCGCGGACCCCACCCAAGCATTCACCCTCCTAAGTCAGGGTGCCGGTTCGTCTTCGCCTGTAGGGGTACCCCTTGTGGGTACCCAGTCCCCGTTCGCCACAACCGTTCGTGGTGAGCCGGGGGGCCGTACCCGGCGCCCCGTGTCGAACCACCCCCCGGATGAAGCACCCAACCCCAACCCGCCGTCTTCTCCGTCTCCTGGCGTAGGGGCGGCGTCTCCGACCCGCCCGTCTTCCGGTCGTGATCTCACGCACCAGCAACCAAGCCCGAAAGAACCAGATCCCGCCTTCACCACCCTCCTAAACCAATCCAAATCCATAGCCAAAGCAGAGTCATTCCTTCATTGGGAGGCCGCCTTCCCCGGCGTCTGGCGCCACTGGCAAAACCAGACCCCCGAGGGCGGCTTCGACGCCGTCATCGGCAATCCGCCCTGGGACCGCATCAAGCTCCAGGAAGTCGAATGGTTCGCCACCCGGGATCCCCACCTGGCCCGCGCCCCCACCGCCGCCGCCCGCCGCGAAGGCATCAAGCGCCTGCGCAAGCAAGGCGACCCCCTGGCCGAATCCTTCGACCAGGCCAAGGCCCGCGCCGACCGCCTGGGCCAGGTCGTCCGCGCCTCCGGCCACTATCCCCTGCTCGGCGGCGGCGACATCAACCTCTACTCCCTCTTCGTCGAACGCTCCCTGCGCCTCGTCAAACCCGGCGGCCTCGTCGGCCTGCTCACCCCCTCCGGCATCTACGCCGACAAGACCGCCGCCCGCTTCTTCAAGTCCGTCTCCATTACGGGTCGCGTGGCCGGACTCTACGACTTCGAGAACCGCCGCCTGGGAACCGACCTACCGCCCTTTTTCGCCGACGTCGACTCCCGCTTCAAGTTCTGCGCCCTGATCGTCGGCGGCCCCGAACGCACGTTCCCCGAGACCCGCTGCGGGTTCTTCCTACCCGACCCCAGAAACATCGACGATCCCGACCGAGTCTTCACCCTGGCCCCCGATGACTTCGCCCGCGTCAACCCCAACACCGGCACCGCCCCCGTCTTCCGCACCCGCCGCGACGCCGACCTCACCCGCCGTATCTACCGCGACCATCCGGTTCTGGTGGAGCACTCAGCGGACGGGGACCGCCGCGTCTGGCCGGTTCGCTACTCGACCATGTTTCACATGACCAACGACTCCCACCTGTTCCGGACAGCGGCGCAGATGGAGGACGAGGGCTTCTATCCGGTCCAGGGCAACCGCTGGAAGCGCGGCGACGACCTATGTCTCCCGCTCTACGAGGGCAAAATGGTGCAGGCCTTCGATCACCGCGCCGCCAGCGTCGTCGTCAATCCCCAAAACCTGAACCGCCCGGGACAGCCTCGCGAAGCCACGCCTGAAGAGCACAGCAACCCTCACTGGCTGCCCGATCCGCAATTCTGGGTGAGCGAAGACTCCTATGAGTGGCCATGGCCGCTCCAATGGGTGCTCGGATTCAAGGAAATAACCGCGCCCACCAACAGACGGACGGTCATCGCCTCACTGATCCCGAGAGCTGCGTTCGGAAACAAGTCGCCGATTTTTCTGCCCGCCATCGGGGATCCGGAGGAGACAGCAGCCGCCTACAAAGACTGCGCTGTCCTGCTAGCCGCCAATCTCAACAGCATCGCTTTGGACTTCGTGGCTCGTCAGAAAGTGCATGGACAAACGCTGAACCTCTACCTACTCGAACAGTTCCCCCTAATTGCGCCCGACGCATACTTCCGTCACTTCGGCGACCGCACCGCCGCCGACCTCATCCGCGACCACGTTCTCCGCCTCACCTACACCGCTTACGACATGGCCCCCTTCGCCCGCGACCTCGGCCACCACGGTCCACCCTTCCCCTGGGACGAAGAAGCCCGCCGCCACCTCCGAGCCCGCCTCGACGCCCTCTACTTCCACCTCTACGGCCTCGACCGAGACGACGCCGCCTACATCCTCTCCACCTTCCCCATCATCAAACGCCACGACCAAGCCCAATTCGGCCACTTCCGCACCAAAGCTCTTATCCTTGCCTACATGAACGCGCTGGCCGCTGGAGACACTGAGCTTTTGATAGCATCATAGGATGGCGCGATTCAAGAAGGAGCTTCAATGGCCAACGATCCATATCAGCTATCACGAATAGTAGCCAATGCCATCTCTGCAACAGATCGCATGGAAACTTCATTGCGACCGATTTACGACAGGTTTGCACTTGTTGACCGCACAATCTTCCTCCGCGCAGCGATTCCATCTGAGTCCATTGCCTCCTCGTACAGCCGACAATTGGAACGAGTTTCTCAATCGTTGAACGCCGTCGTACAACCCACGCATAGTTTGAACGCCAGCTACTTGAATTCCTTAGCCAAATCTGTTGCTGTCTTGGACAAATCAATACTTCCTGACTTGACAATCTTCCAGCGGAAGAATGCGACCATTGAGCAGGCACTTCAACTACAACAAAGAGATCTCACTGGGATTACGGCAATGAGCGAGAATCTTCGCAACAGCATCGGTAACCTGAACACCGCCTATATACTTCCAGAATTTCCGCGCGTCTCCATTTTCGGGTTCGGGCGTCTGACAAATCTCAGCAATACCATCCACACTCCGGAACCTTACGCCAAAACCGTCAGTGAAATAGTTGCTGGAGAGATCGGCGCAGGAATCAACGTCGACACTGCAGATGAATTGACTGATCCACTTGACCGCGACTCCGCAGCGGTAGAAGGCGGGCTTCAAGCCGAGCTCATTGCGTTTCCGCCTTCCGAATACAGTCAAGTAATTTACGAGGCGAAATTTCAACTGGCCATTCCTCCTGATGACGCTATCTCTGCTGCGAATCAACAGACTGATCCTTATGCGTCAGCTAGCGCAGATCACTATGCGCTTCTTGTTAAAGTTGAGAATAACTTACGTAACGTCATCGAAGATCGCTTGCATAAGATCGAAGGCGACAGATGGATCAGGCGGCGTGTTCCTGAGGATATACGTAGGAGGTGGGAGGAACGCATAGAGAGAGAGCGGGCCCTCCGCCGCAAGGTTCTTCGCCCAATTGACTATGCTGACTTTGCGGACCTAAAGCAGATCATCTGCCGCGGGGACAATTGGCGCGATGTATTTCAGTTCATCTTTATAGACAAGAACGAATTGCAAGTGTCGTTCAGTCGCCTGATGCCGGTTCGTAATGCAATCGCTCATGCTAGGAGTTTAGGCATGTCTGATACATTGTTTCTATTCTCTGAATCTACTCGGAACCTCTCAGCTCTCGGAGTGTCAACCCTGCACTAGCCCTATAGCCGTGATGAGTTGCACAGCCCGGAGGACCATCCCGGTGCCCGGTGGCCCAGGCTGCGCGCAGCTTGGGGCCCTGGATCATGCGGGACACGTCCAAGTCGTCGGTCCACCCCGCCGCGGCAACCCCATCCACCGCGCCATCGCCGACCACTTCGTCCTCCCCGTCGACCTCCTGATCCGTCCGCACGAGGCATCCGCCACCTACCGCCCGAACCCCAACTCCATGCTCAGCCGCATGCTGGAAGACTCCGAAGTCCTCTATGACCGCCGCGCCGCCTGAGTACGACTGGTCCACCAAAGCCGACAACCACCTGGAAATAGCCTGCCGCGCGCTCGGTCCGGACCGACCGCTGCCGGACATTGCCTGCTTCCACGCCCAGCAATGCGCCGAACAGTATCTGAAGGGCTACCTCGTCGCTCACGACGTGCCGTTCCGACTCGTCCACGACCTGGACTACCTCATCCAGCTATGCACGCCCCTCAACGCAGCCTTTGAGGACCTCACCCAAGCCGCCGAAATCCTCAACGCCTACATCTCGACATCACGCTAGCCATCGGAAGCCGACGAAGACCCGGACATCGAAGCAGCGCAGGAGGCTATTCGGCTGGCCAAACAGATTGCTGACTTTGTTCTCCAGACCGAGCCCTCTGCCTCACCAATTCCTAAGAATGTGGTTGGCTATCCGAACCGCAGTCTTTGCTCCGGTCGGATTGCTGGCACCAAAGAAAAGTTCGAATAGAGGGCCGTTGTTAGAATTCCTCAGCGTACGCCTTAGCGGTGCAATTTGCGTAAACTCTCCTTCAAGTATCTTTCGGTAAGAGTCAGCGATTTGATCGCTACCTGATTCCCGCACGTACGATGGACCTGTGTTAAAGTAAGAAAGCTGCTCTGGCTCCCGGTAAATGCCCTTCCAATGAATAGGATCCCCAAAGAGTCTGTTAAGCCGAGGCTCAAGAGATGGATGAGGCATCTTCGCTCTTGGCATCATTCGAGCAATGGCCATTAGCGGGAATAGAATCCAACAATCAATCTGCTTTGTCCGCGCTATTGATTCAATGGTGCCCCATGCAACCTGGGTAGCGTAAGGATCCAGAAAGACTACTGCTCTATCAAACGGATCCATGCGCTTACATAGCCTAGGAAGCACTTGATTTGCATCGTCGGAAATGACCTCGATGTCTCTGTCGATGTGTTGCTCTGACAATGTCCTAAGCTCAGTGCTGCGGTCTTGGTTCTGCTCGATGAAGATGAGACGATCAAAGGGCCGTTCGCTGGTGTCTAGAGCGCGCGAGGCTGATCCTTTCAATAGGTCCGTGTATTCCCCGTAGTCTTCAGGCGCATAGCCTAGACTCGGCTGCCACGTTCCGCTACCCGCAAATGCGTCAATATAGATGAGGCGGAAGGGTTGATTTAGCATGACTGTTGTATATGCGTCCAGATAGCGCTCAAGGATTTCGAGCTTTTCCTGAGTCCAGCGGCCGCCAAATGTCGTCACTTGGAATCACGCACCTTCGGGCATCTGAAGCCAGCGCTCACCATCGATGGTGGCCGCATGCCCACCGCGCTTGTTCCGAGCGCCCCCGAGCTGCTTGAGAAAGAACGGCACTCTGGCATCCGTCGATTGATCGCGCAGATCCCGTACCCAGTCAAGGTCCATAGGCCGCGCGCTAGCCCCACTCTCGCCGCCAACAATCACCCACTGCAACACGCCGGCTGTCAGCCACTCAGTGAGTTCCAGCGGCTCCAGCAGCGGCTCGGCCGACACGAACCGCACCAGGGCTGGCAGGCGCGACAGCACCGTCAGCCGCGGTGCGTACTTCTGGCTCTCGACCGACGTCCCTATCCAGACGTTAGGCGGCCAGCCATCCGGAAAGCGCTCGCCGTACGCCTTCCACCAGCCCACGGCACGGCCCGGCCGCTTGGTGAGTACCTGGAATACGTGCCCCCGCTTGGCAGCCGCCTCTTGCATGACCGAGAACGCCTCGAATATGAAATCAAACGGCACGCGTTGATGGAATAGGTCGGCCATGCTGTTGACAAAGACCAGCCTGGGCTTCTTCCACGACAGCGGTGTCCGCAGTCGCTCGGGCAGAAGCTGGACGTCTTCGGGAGTCGTCGCGTAGCCGGTGACCCCCATGGCTCTGAGCCGCGGGTAGAGCGCGAACATATAGCAGTGGTCACACCCCGGCGATACGCGCGTGCATCCCGTCACCGGGTTCCACGTCTCGTCCGTCCACTCAATCGCCGAGGGTATCTCAATCATTCCCTGCGCAACGCGCGATGACCTGGCCGCCCGGGAGTTAAGCCAAGTGTACCCGTGTAATGCCTTGGTGCACTCACCCGCGCGTCACTGGCCGGCGGTCTTGGACCACCAGATAGACGCCGACCGCTTCGTCCCATCGCACGTGAACTCCGTGCGCTCCTCGCGGCCGACCTCCTGTCAGGGGCTCAAGACCGGCTCGAGGCGATCCTGTGCCTCGGACTGCAAGTCTCGTTGCTGATCTGGCCCCTGGAAGCCCCCCGCGAACGCTTCCGCCTCAACCCGCCCAACGACTCGGCCGGACGCCGGCCTCCCGAACCCCGAAGAATTCGGATTGTCTGGCCCGACGGCCTGTCCCGAGCCAGGCAACCCGGCCCTCACCCCGCCGCTGCAAGCTGGCAGGTGCCCGCGTCCAATACCTGGGCGGTTCTCGTCTGCCCGTTCCCGCCGGCCGCGCCCGCGGGGCGTCCTCATCGAATCTGGATTGGGTCTTCCTGGCCCGTGAGGCCTGTAGCCAGGCTTGGTGCGGTGCTCGCCCCGCGGATTCAGGGTGATCGTCACCACAACTCCGCGTTGGCTCGGGCGCAAGGTCGAGCCGCGTCAGTGGAGTGTCTGCCAGAGTGCCCGCCGCGTGGTTTCAAACACGCACGGATCGCGGGTGTTTCGCTGCGAGTAGGCCGTTGCTGCGGCTCGCTTGGGAACCGCCAGCGGCGGTGGTCGGGGCGAGAGGATTTGAACCTCCGACCTCATCGTCCCGAACGATGCGCGCTACCAGGCTGCGCTACGCCCCGAGGGAAACCAGAGTATAGGCGACCAATCCACTGCCCCACACTGCGGAACTTCCTCACCTGAATTGGCTGCTCTCCTACGCGACCCGCCCCTCTCTTCCTCTCCCCGGTCTCATCAATCCAAATAACTTTACATAAATCACCGCACCCGAATCCGGACCCGTCACTTCTAAACAAACACCCCCTTCGGATCCAGCGCTGCCCGCACCGTCTGAATCGCCGGCGAGCCCTTCCCGTGGCTGCCCTCCGGCTCCACCCGCGCCTCGATCCCCTCGGCGCGCAGTGCCGCGGCATCGGCCTCGGCGGCCGCCCGCTCGTCGTAGCACCCAACCACCCGCATTCCGTCCGAGGCGGCGACAGCCCGGGTCGCTCGCGGCAATCCGTCGAGTGCCTGCGCCACAGTGCCCGGCGCCAGGTCGTCGCACCGCACCAGCGCCGCGGCCGCCTGTACTGCGTCCCCGTCCAGCGTCTCGCCGGGATCGTCGTCGCCTGGACGACGCCGGCGCAGCCGCAGCGTCAACTCCACCACGGCCCCCAGGCGCCCCTCCGATCCCCAGAGCGCATGCGTCACCCCATAGCCCACCGAGTTCTTCACTGTGGCCCCGCCCACCGTCAGCAGTTCGCCCGCGCCGTCCACCAACCGCGCGCCCAGCACCCAGCGCCGCGCCGGCGCATCCTGCGCCGCGATCGTCGTCCCTCGTCCAGACGCAATCAGCCCGCCCACCGTCCCCGACCCCTCCAGTCGCCGCAGCGGCCACACCAGCCCTAGCGGCTGCAATGCCGCGTCCAGGTCTATCGGGCTCACCCCGGCCCCCACCCGAGCCGTGAAATCCCGCCCCACAACCTCAATCAGACCCAGCCGCCCGGTTGAAACTAGCTCCCAGCCGTCAGCCAGTGGCTGCCCAAACCGCTCCAGGCTCCGAGCCCCCACCACCCGCAGCCGCGACCCAGCCGCCCGCGCCTCCCGCACCACCGCCTGCACCTCCGCAACACTCCCAGGCGCCAGCACCCCCGGCTCGCCCATCCCTTCCCCCAATTGCAATCTGTCTACGTCTAGTGTACACTAAGCCCATGCCCACCACAACCCAAACCCCCCCAACACCCGCAAACCCCTAGCGCCCGCCACCGTCCCGCCGCAGAATCGCCCATGCCCCTCCGCCGCCCCATCGCCGCCCTCGCCGGCCGCGCCGCCGGCTCGCTCTCGCGCCTCACCCGGCGCGGCGGCGGCACCGCCGTCAGCGGCTTGGTCACCGCCGCCCTCGACCCCAACTTCGTCCCCGAAACCCTGCGCCAACTCCACTCCACCGTCACCATCACCGGCACCAACGGCAAAACCACCACCACCGCCGCTCTCTGCGCCCTCGCCCGAGCCGCCGGCCAGCGAATCCTCACCAACCCCACCGGCTCCAACCTCGAACGCGGCCTCGCCGCCGCCCTCCTCCCCCACGTCGGCTGGAACGGCCAGGTTCGCCACGCCTCGCAACTTCGCGCCGTCCTCGAACTCGACGAATGGGCCTTCGCCGCCCTCGCTCCGGCAATCCGCCCCCGCGTCGCCGTCTTCCTCAACCTGTTCCGCGACCAGCTGGACCGCTACGGCGAAGTCGACCGCACCGCCGCCGCCTGGCAAGCGGCCATCGACCGCTTGGATTCCGACGCAACCATCGTCGCCAACGCCGACGACCCCGCCGTAGTCGCCGTGGCCCGCCGCCACCGCGGACCGCGGCTGTTCTTCGGCGCCGATGTCTCCGGCGGCCCGACCTCGCCCGACGCCTGGGCCGACGTCCGCCGCTGTCCCATCTGTGACGGCCGCCTCGACTGGGACCGCGTGGTCTACGCCCACCTGGGTAGCTACCGTTGCGACGGCTGCGGCTTCCATCGACCCGAACCCGATGTCCGGGTGACCGACTTCCAGCCCCGCGGCCTCGCCGGAGCGTCCTACCGCCTGGTCACTCCGAATGGCGAACGGCGGCTCGACGTGCGGCTGCCCGGCCTCTACAACGCCTACAACCTGGCCGCCGCCCTGACTGCCTCGCGGGCGTCCGGTATCGAAACCGAAGACGCTGCCGCCGTCCTGGAGTCTTTCCAGCCCGCCTTTGGTCGTGCTGAAACTATCCAGGCGCCCGGTGCCACCATCGTGCTGCTCCTGGTCAAGAACCCGACCGGCGCCAACCAGACCCTCGACCTGCTGCGCTCCGAACCCAAATCGCTCGATACGTTGGTGCTGCTCAACGACGGCGTGGCCGACGGTGAAGACGTGTCGTGGATCTGGGACGTCGAGTTCGAGCACTTGGCGCCCCGCCGCCTGCTGGTCGGCGGACGCCGCGCCGAAGACTTGGCATTGCGGCTGAAGTACGCGAGCGTCGCTCCTGCCGTTGGTGACATCGAGGTCCATCCGGGCATCGACCCGGCGCTCGACGCCGCCCTTGGCTGGGAGCCGCGCCGGCTGGTCGTGCTGGCCACCTACACCGCCATGCTCGACCTGCGCGCGGTCTGCGCCCGGCGCGGCTGGGTCGATCCCTACTGGCGAGCCGCGGCATGACCGCCTCTGGCCCGGAACTGCGAATCGCGTATCTCTATCCCGATCTGATGAACCTCTACGCCGACCGCGGCAACGTGACCTGCCTGGAACGACGCTGCGTCTGGCGCGGAATCACGCCGCTCGTCAGACGTTTGGAGTGGAGCGAACGCCTCGACGACCGTGCCGATCTCTACGTCATCGGCGGCGGCCAGGACCGCCAGCAGCAACTGGCGAGCCAGGGCCTCACTACTCAAAACGCCGACCGCATCCTGTCCGACCTCGGCGATGGGGCGGCGATGCTGGCCGTCTGCGGCGGCTACCAACTGATGGCCCACCGCTACCGTGCCGCCGACGGCTCGGAACTCCCGGGTCTGGGCGTGTTCGACGCCGAAACTGTGCATCCGGGCCGCGACGTTTCGCGCTGCATTGGCAACGTTGTCTGCGAATGGAATGACTCGCGGCTCGTCGGCTTCGAAAACCACGGCGGCCGAACTTTCCTTGGCCCGGGGGCCGCGCCGCTGGGGCGGGTCATCCGCGGACACGGCAACAACGCCGAAGACGGATTCGAGGGCGCCGTGGCCGGGGCCGCGATCGGCACCTATCTCCACGGGTCGGTGCTGCCCAAGAACCCGCATCTCGCCGACCACATCATCAAGTCGGCGCTGGCGCGGTCCGCGCCGGACTTCGAACTTGCCCCACTGGACGATTCCGCCGAGTGGGCGGCGCACCGAGCCGCCCTACGCGCGGCCGGTCTGCGCTGACGACCGGTGCACGGCGGAGTCCGCGTGGAGGGTCAATGAGCGCCGTTCGTTCGCGCTGGTCGCGGCGCAGTCTCGTCGTTCCGGCCGCGCTCGTGCTGGTCGGCGGCGCGGCGGCCGCGGCTTGGCGGCTCATCAGCCCACCGCCGTCTCGAGTGTTCGGCGGACTGGTGCGCGCTGGTCGGCCGCAGGACTATGCCGTCGGCGACATCAAGTCCTGGTCAATTGGCCGCTTCTATATGGTTCGCGGCCCCAGCGGCTTCGTCGCGCTGTACCGCCAGTGCCCGCACCTGCGCTGCACCATTCCGCCGCCCGTTGACGGCATCTTTGAATGCAAGTGTCACTTGTCGCGATTTGGCATTACCGGCGAGCTGTTGCGGGGGCCGGCGCAGCGGCCGATGGACCGCTTTCCGATCCGGCTGGTCAACGGCGAACTTGTCGTGATTACCGGGGAGGCCGAGGTGATCCGGCGCACCGAATACAGCGACGCTGACGCCTTCGATCCCGGCCCCGTGGCATGATGCGGCGCGACCCATTTGGGCATGGAGGCCACCCGTGAAGCACCCGTCCTACGACTCGTCCTGCGGCATCTGCCATTCCAACGCGGGGGAAGAAGATTCCCCGGGCGGCGTGGTCTTCGAGAATGACCTATGGCACATCCGCCACACGGGCGCGCCTTTCCCCCTGGCCGGCTGGCTGCTCTTGCAGCCGCAGCGCCACGTCCAGGGTCCAGCCCGCTTCAATGACGCCGAGGCTGCGAACTTCGGTCCCGCGCTGCGGCACTTCATGCGCACGCTCGAAGTGGTGACCGGCGCGCCACGCAGCTACGTGGTGGCGTTTGGCGAGAGCGTTCCCCACATGCACGCTCACATCATTCCCCGATATGCCGACCTGCCCGACCCGGACGTGGCTTGGGGGCTGGCCGATCGCTTCCGGGAGATCGGCGACGGCGCGCGCGAAGGGGTGTGCGAGGACGGGGTGATGCGGGTAGTCGACGCCTACCGAGCGGCCTTGACGGAGAACCCGCCGCCCAGCTAGACCTCGACGGGGGCGAACGCCGCCAACAGATCGGCGTCGGTCTCGCGCGGGCGGGTGACGCGCGCTGCGCCGTCGCGCACCAGTACCGTGGCCGGACGTCCCACCAGGTTGTAGTTGCTGGCCATCGACATGTGATAGGCGCCCGCCGCGGGCACCGCCAGCACGTCGCCGCGTCGCAGCGTCGGCAGCTCGATGTCGCGCAGCAGGACGTCTCCTGACTCGCAATAGCGCCCGGCTACGGTCACGAGTTGCTGAGAGCCATCCGGCGGGCGGTTGGCGATCAACGCGCGGTAGGCCGCGCCGTAGAGGGCGGGGCGAATGTTGTCGGCCATGCCGCCGTCCACGGACACGTAGGTGCGCACACCGGGAATCTCCTTGATCGTGCCCACGCGGTAGAGCGCGACTCCGGCGCGGGCGACAATGGAGCGTCCGGGTTCGATCAGCAGGCGCGGCTCGGGATCGAGGCGGCGATCCTGAAGGGTAGCGGCGATGACCTCTACGAAGGCGCTGGCTAGTGGCGGATCATCCGCTTCGCTGTAGCTGACCCCGAATCCGCCGCCAGGGCTGATGTCCCGCAGCACCAGGCCGTGGCGTGCGGTCATCGCCGCCGCGAAGTCGAGCACGATGCTCAGGCTGTCGGCGTAGGGTTCAATGTCGAGGACCTGCGATCCGATGTGCGCGTGCAGACCCGTCAGGTCGATCGAAGACGCGGTCTGCGCCTTTGCGACAGCTTCTTCGGCGGCACCGGAGTGGAGTTGCAGACCGAACTTGCTGTCGATTGCGCCGGTGCGGATGTACTCGTGCGTGTGCGCTTCGACGCCCGGGGTGATGCGCAGCATGACGGGCGCAGGCTGGCCGCCACGTCGATCCGCGATCTCCTTGATCAAGGCCAGTTCGTCGAGGCTGTCCACGACGATGCGGCCAACCCCGATTTCCAGCGCGTATTCGATTTCCTGCGGCAGCTTGTTGTTGCCGTGCATGACGATGCGCTTGGCGGGCATGCCGCCGGCCAGCGCGACTCGAATCTCGCCGCTCGAGACAGCGTCGGCGCCAAGACCTTCGGCAGCCACAATGCCGGCGATCGTGGGATCGAGGTGGGCCTTGGAGGCGTAGAGGGCCAGGCTGTTGGGATACACGCGGTTAAGCGGCTGGGCGTAGGCCCGACACTGAGCGCGCAGGGTGGCCTCGTCGAAGACGTACAAGGGCGTGCCGTGTGCGTCGATCAGCCGGTCGACGGGCGCGTCGCCGAGCACGAGCACGCCGCGGTCGTCGCGCCGGGCGCCATGCGGAAACACCTCCGCGAGCAACGTTTCTTCAGGGGCAGGCAATGCGGAACCCCGATGCAATTGGAGTGGCCGGCCAGCCTACAGTCCCGAAAACGCAGACTCCGACGTTCACGGCGGCTAGCTCAGTGGAGGCGGGTGGGCGGCGACGGCTTCCTCGTTCAGGGCTGTGCCGAGGCCGGGAGCGTCGGGTAGGCGCATCCAGCCGTTCTCGATGGTGGGCGCCGTGGTGACCAGGTCGTCGCGCCAGGGGGCCGAGTCCACGTCGGTTTCCATGATCCGCAGATTGCTCACGGCCGCCGCCACGTGGGCGCACATGAAGGTGGAGACGTGGCTGTAGTAGTTGTGGGGCGCCACGTGCACCTCGTGGGCGGCGGCCAGTTCGGCGATGTGCAGGGACTGGGCGATGCCGTTCCAAGCCACGTCGATCATCGCGACGTCCATGGCGCCAGCCTGGAAAAAGCGGACGTAGTCGTGCACGGCGGTCAGGTTTTCGGCTGAACAGAGGGGTGTGCGAATGGACCGACGCACGTGGGCCAGCGCCTCGGGGTCGTAGCTGTCATATTCGATCCAGAAGAGCTCATACGGGGCCAGGGCGTCGGCGATCTGGATGACGGCGGCCGGTCGGTAGCGGAAGTTCAGGTCCAGGCAAATGTCCACCTCCGGACCAACCGCTTCGCGGAAGGTCTCGATCTGGCGCACGATGACGGCAAGGTCGCCACGTTCCAAGTTGCCGTCCACGGGTTGGGTGAAGTAGTTGGGCTGCCCCGGAAGCAGCGGGTTGGTCTTGAGCGCGGTATATCCGCGGCGTACGACCTCGTGTCCCAAGTCGGCGAGGTCGTCCCAGCTGTTGATGGGCGGGGTTCCTAGCACGTCCGCGTTGCGAGCCCGATAGCTGCCGCAGTGCGACCAGTACAGGCGAATGCGCTCGCGGGTGGGGCCGCCCAGCAGTTCGGTGATTGAGACGCCCAGCGCCTGGCCCTTGATGTCCCAGAGCGCGGCCTCGATACCAGCCAGCGACTTGCGGGCGACGCCGCCGACGTTTTGTCGCATGCGAAATGCCATGTCGTTGGTTCGCGCGACGACGTGTCGCGGATCCCGGCCGATGATGTCGGCAGCTAGGTCGTGCACGCCGGCGGCCAGCGCGCGCGGCATCTGCCAGTCGCTGCATTCGCCGTAGCCGACCAGCCCCGTGTCGGTTTCGACCCGCACGAAGGTCCAGGTCGACCAGCCGTTCGAGCACTGCAACGGCTCAATGGAAACGATGCGCATAGGTTCCGCCTACCCGCTGCCCGCAGAGTGGTTGAACATCCGCGTCCTATTCATGGACAGGCCCCGTTCGCGACGACTTTGGCGAAGGCAGTTTGGCAGCCTGGCCTAAGGGCGTCGAACCGTCGGAAGCGGACCCGTCGGCGGCTACCACTCATGGCCGGATTCCCGCAGGCTCACGAAGCCGCCGGCGCCGCGGCCGATGACGATGTGGTCCAGCACCTTGATGCCGAGTAGCTTGCCGGCCTCGGCGGCTCGGCGGGTGAGGGCCACGTCTTCGCCGGAGGGTGTGGGATCGCCGCTGGGATGGTTGTGGGCCAGCAGCAGCGCGGTGCAGCCGTCACGAACGGCTTCGCGAAACAGGTCGGCCATGCGCGCATTGACCGCGTTCACCGCGCCTTGAGCGACCTGGCGGACCCGCAGGACGCGATGGCGGGTGTCCAGCAGGACCACCACGAGGCGTTCGTCGCTGGCGCCGCTCAGGTGGCTAGCGAGCACACGGGCCGCGTCGGCGGGGCTTTCGATGGCCGGGCGTTCGTCGACCGCTTCGATTTGCAGTCGGCGCGCCAGCTCCAACGCTGCCTTGATCTCGGCCGCTTTGGCCAGGCCGACACCGTGGACGCTGGTCAACTCGTCGATTGTTGCGTCCGAGAGCCCGCGCAGGGAAACGAATCTTGCCAGCAGCGCTTGAGCAAGTTCGAGGGCGCTGCCCTGCGAGGAACCCGAGCGCAGGATGAGGGCGAGAAGTTCGTGGTCGCTGAGGCTGGAGGCTCCGTCACGGGCCAGCCGTTCGCGCGGACGGCGCGACGAGTCGATTTCGCGGATGCGGACGCCGTAGCCCGTTCGCGGTTGCCGCCCGTGGTCGCGCGTCAACCGCCGCCAGCGGCGCGCAGCGCACGGGCCGCCGACCGACGGTACTCGCGGGCACGTTCCACGATCAGGGTGCGGATCTCGGCGTCGGAGGTGGCGCGTACGGGGCGGGCGGGGACGCCGAGGAGGAGGCGGCGCTCTGTGAACTCCTTGCCCTCGCCGACCAGGGCGGCGGCGCCCACGATCGAGTGCCGTCGAATGCGCACGCCGCTGAGGATCGTGGACTGGATGCCGACGAGGCACTCGTCCTCGATGGTGCAGGCATGGATCACGGCCATGTGGCCGACGGTCACGTCGGCGCCGATGACCAGCGGGAGGCCGGCGTCCACGTGCAACACACAGCCGTCCTGGATATTCGTGCCCCGGCCGATGTGCACGGGGGCCAGGTCGGCTCGGATGACGGTGTTGTACCAGACGCTGGCGTCGTCCGCGATGCGTACGTCGCCAATCAACTGGACGCCCGGTGCCAGAAAGACGTTGCGGCCGATGGTGGGGACGACGCCGTTGGCGGCGTGGAGTTGTGGGCCGGGGGAGGCGGCTTCCATGTCCTGGAGCAGGGTTTCCTCCTGGAGTTGGCGCAGGTGGGCCTCGTCGAGCGTCTCGGCGGGGCGCAGCAGCATGTAGAGGAGGGCGCCGAGGGGGCCGAGGACGAGGACCAGGAGGGGGGCGAAGAGGCGGACGTAGATGTCCTGGGTGCGGCGGCGGATGTCCTGCCAGGCCCAGACGAAGGCGGCGGCCCAGACGGCGGCGCCAAAGGCGGCCAGCAGCGCAAGGACGATGGCGATGGCCTGGCCGATGGATTCCACGCGTGGGGCCTGTGGGGCGGGGGCAACCCCGGATTGTAGGCGCGCCGTCCTGGGGCGCGAAACGGGGCGGGGTTGCGCGCGTAAGAGTTTTTCCCAAAAAACTCTTGAGGTTCGGCGGGGCGTTCTTCGGGTGAAGCGGGGACGCGCCAGGGCACGGGCGGCGACGGGCGGATCGGGATGCGGCGCGGGAGGGCGAGGTTTTGCCAGGGCGGTGTGGCAAGGGCGGGGCGGGATGCGGGGCCGTGTGGACGGGCAGGGCAACCGGCGGTTGCGGGGATCGGATGGGGCTGAGGGCTTGTGCCGGGCGGCGGGAATTGGGTGGGGGTGAAGGGGGAGCTATCTCTCGCCAGCCCGAATCCCCTATGGGGATTCGGGCTGGCGAGAGATAGCTTGGGCCGGTTTTTTTGGCGGGTTGGCGACGAAGGTTGGAGCTGCGAGGAGACGGCAGGATGGCGCCAGGGACGCTGAGGGCGCGGACGTGGCGAGGGGGTGGGGTGGGGGCGTCGCGAGCGGAAGAGGCCGGTCTGATAACGGCCTCTACGCAGGGTGAGGAACAGGCGGGGACAGCGCCGGGGTGTCAGGGGGACGAGCAGTCGGAGGAGGCGGGTGAGCATGGAGGGTGCGAGGGAGGGACGTGGGATTGAGGGTGTCTCTAGTGTACACTAAATGATTACGACAGGGAAGGCGGGAGGGGAAGGAGTGAGCTGGGAGTAGTGAGCGGTGAGAGCAGAGGGGGCAGTGCGCTTGGGATGCGTGCGGGGTCGGGGTGACGGGTTGCGCTGCGATAGATCATGGCGCTGGGTCCCGGCCGGGGACGCCGGGATGACGGGGGCACGGAGGGCGGGAGGCGGGGGTGAGCGCGGCTTGGGATGTGTTCAGTCGGTCGGGGCGATGTGTTCAGTTTCGGGGCCAATATGTTCAGTTTTTGGGCGAATGTGTCCAGTTTCCGGCCCAATGTGTCCAGTTATTAGCCCGATGTGTTCAGTTTCGAGGGGAATGTGTCCACTTTGGCGGGCGATGTGTCCAGTTTTGGCGGGGCACTCTGGTTGGGGATGGGGCGCGGACGCAAGGCGAGATTCCTCGGCTCCGCTGCGCTGCGCTCGGAATGACAGCAGCGGCGGGGCATGTGTTCAGTTTTTTGGCGGTGGGCGTTCCCTCGGTTCAGACGTCCGCGAGGCGGAATGACACGGGGGACGTGGCGAGTGGTTGGTGGGTCGTGGGGAGTGGCTGGTGACGAGGGCTGTGAGCGGAAGCGCGAGGAGCAGGCGGCGAGGCGTGGAGTGTGAGAGGCAGCGAGACATTCGGCGGGCTGCGGCGCCAGCACGGCCTGGAGGCGGCGTCCTAGGCAGGCGGGGTTTGGCGACGGACGGAGGCGGTGGGATAGCGGCGGACGCGGGCGGGTTGGTCGCAGGGTTCCGGCGGAGCGCTGGGCTTGGCCATTGGTCCGAGGCCGATGGGGATCGGTGACAAGGCGAGGGGCGGGTCAACGCGTCAACCGTTCGTCGCTGACGGATGGAATTGTCGACAGATTTGGTCGCGTGGCCGCGGACGATACCGCTTGGTGTGGCGGTGAATGACGTGTGGTCTAGCCTGTGATCGATAATAGTTCGAATACGATGGATCCGGTGCGGCCCGGTTGATGGTTCACGGCTTGCGGCAGGCGACGCGCGGGGGACCCCGGGGCGGTGCCGGTTCGCGCGCGCTGTCCGCCAAGCACAGCTGTGCGTTCCGGCTCCCTCCTCGCCAGAAGCGCGGCCACGGCCAGCAAGCGCCTGACCGTCGTGCCGGCGGATGAGCGCCGGGGGTGTGGGGCTACGGGACATTGCTTAGGCTTCCGATTGTTCGCCACACCAATTGGGAGTTATGGCGGTTAGCTCTTTTTATCAGAACGGATTCTGATGCGCTTGACCTCTGATAGGCGTGGATTCGTGCCCTGGCTTATGCGGGGCTCTCGGCGTCGAGCCGTGGGTGGATTTTTGGCCGTGCTGGTGGGGCTGGCCGCGTGTGTTGAGGTTGATGACCCTGGGAGGTCGCTTCCTGTGCCGAGCCCTCTTCCGGTGGCGACGAGCGAGACCGCTCGTCAACTGGTGGCAGCCCCGGCACCGGGGCGGTCGGTGCCGGGAGCGACGGTTGGGCAACGTCGAGGCACGCCATCGCCAAGCGTGGATTCGCGGGCGACGGCCAGCGTTGATTCGGAGACTCGTGGCAGGGGCACGCTGCCGACGCCGACTCCGACGGTGGTGGCTGCCGCGCGTGGGGGTGATAGGACACCGGCGCCAGGCACGCCTGTGACGGTCAACCCAAGCGCGGCACGCCAACAGACGCCGGGGCCTCGGCCGGCGGGCACGCCAGACGTGAAGCCGCAGCCCACGCGGGAGGGGACGCCGGCGGGTTCGCCTGCCGCGGACGGGCAATCGACGGCTGACGCTGAGCCGGAGCGCACAGCGACCCTGGCGCAGCAGCCCACGCGCCGCGAAATCGTCATGCACGTTTATCCAGAGACTTTTCGCCCTCCCCCCTCAGGCTGCTCCCCTGACGGGCGGGCGGGGGCTTGGCAGGTCCGGCAATCTGTGGCGTGGAGCCCGGATGGGTCGCAGGTCTTTTACACGCAGGGGGGCGCGATCTACGCGGCGACGGCAGACGGCGCGCGCGTACGGCAGGTGGCCGCCACGAGGGCGGCCGTCTCAGACCCGGGAATAACGGAGCGCATCCGAGTGGAGCATGACGGCACGAGGGTGCGTACGATCGTATATCGGCCGGTGACCTTACCCGCCGAGCAAGGCGCCGGCGACAACCTGGGCCCCATGACGGCGTTCAGCATGTCCCCGGACGGTCGGCAGGTCCTCTACTCAACCTGCGCGTATCCGCGGCAGACCGACGTCCCGGCGGGCCGTCCGCGTGACCTAGGTGAGTACCAATACGACCTCGCCGTGCTGGACGTGGCCGGTGGGGCCGTGCGGCGACTGACAGCCCGCGATACGGCTGAGAACTTCCCAACCTGGTCGCCCGACGGCACTCGGATTGCCTTCCTGTCCGGGCTCAGGCGCCTACGCACGATGGCGCCCGATGGCTCGGACGTGCGCGACCTGACGGACGGGACTGAGACCAAGGAGTTGCTCCTGCATCCGCCGCAGTGGTCGCCCGACGGGCAGCGGCTGGCCTTTGTGGCGAAAGAGGCCGCAGCCAGTCAGCCAGTGCTCTTCACCATTAGGGCGGACGGGACTGAGTTGCGGCGGCTGGCGGTTGCAGTCAGCCCCCCGTCGTGGTCGCCGGACGGCCGGCGCCTCGCCATGGCCCGTCCGGTGGGCCAGGAGGCGGTGGAGTTGATCACCATCCAGGCGGACGGGACGGACGTGCGGCCGGTCACGGACATCGAGGGCTGGCAATTCACCACTGGTCGGCAACGCGTCGGCCCGAGCGGTTGGGACCGGCAGGTGGAATCCATCCCGCGAGCGGTCGACGCCTGGATCGAGACGCTGGCCTGGTCACCGGCCGCCGATCAGATCCTGTACACCTGCGGGACGGGCTTTTGTGTCGCCACCACCGACGGAACGCCGGTGGGCAGATCCCCCCGCTATGCGGACGAGACGACCGTTGTGGAGAGAATCAGAGAATACTCGCTGGCGCCGCATCCCGCGGCGGCCTGGTCGCCGGACGGGTCGCGCATCGCGGTGGTCGAAAACGGGGCGCCCGGCGATGTGGCTGCGGTAGTTCTGACGCACACGGCATCGGACTGGACCGACGTACAGGTCCTGGCTGTGTTGAAGTCCGAGACGGAACCCGTGGCGGCGGGCGACCGGGACTTCGTGATTGCCGCGAGCCAGGCCGACTGTACCGCCGGAACCGTGGTGCCGCAGCCGGACGCCAACCCCGGCCTGGTGCGGGACTGCCAGGTGCTGGCGGGCCTGCAGGACAGCGTGTTCTACCGCCAGCCTGGGCTGAACTGGAATCCGGCCACACCCATCGACCAGTGGGACGGGGTGACCGTCGACGGCAGCCCGCCGCGGGTGACGAAACTGTGGCTCTTCCCGTCCGAGAAGCTCGGGGCGCTGAGCGGTCCCCTGCCAGCGGCGCTCGGCGAGTTGAGTGAGCTACGCCAATTGGGCATCACGGGCAGCCAGCTCCACGGGCCGATCCCGGCGCAGTGGGGGAACCTGGCCAAGCTCGAAGTCCTCGGTCTGAGTGGGAATCGGATCGCCGGCCCGCTGCCGGCGGCGCTGGGCAACATGCGTGCCCTGCGCAGCTTGCGGATCGAGTCCGAGCGGGGGCTGAACGGTTCGCTGCCGCCCGAACTGGGCCAGCTGGCCGGCCTGGAGACCCTGGTCCTGAATGAAAACGCCCTGACCGGCGCCATCCCGTCCGAGCTGGGCCAACTCAGCAACCTGATGGAACTGGACTTGGCCCGGAACGAACTCAGCGGCCCGATTCCGCCGGACCTCGGCCAATTGGGCAGTCTGCGTGAATTGCGGCTCTTCTCAAATGCGCTGACTGGCCCGATTCCCGGGGCGCTTGGAGACTTGCCTCGGCTGGAATCGCTGAGTCTCGGGGACAACCAGTTGAGCGGCCCAATCCCGGCGGCGCTTGGAGACCTGCCTCGGCTGGAATCGCTGAGTCTCGGGGACAACCAGTTGAGCGGCCCAATCCCGGCGGCGCTGGGTGAACCGCCGAATCTGCATATGCTCAATCTGGGGGACAACCGATTGACCGGCGATATCCCGCCGACCCTCGCCAGCGCGAACAGCTTGCAGTGGGTACTTCTCAGTGGCAATCGGCTCTCAGGCTGCGTGCCGGCACGGTTGGACGTAGGCGACCACGACAAGCTTGGGTTGCCGGACTGCGAGGCGGGGGCGTGAGGCGTTGCCTGCGAGAGATCCGGCACTTGATTGGCGCTCAGGGCCGCGGGGCAGAACCTGCCATCGTGCCAGTGCTGCCGGCGCTGAACGTGGGCTGCGCAGGTCCAGTTGGGCCCGATGGTCATGAGGATCGGCGTCCATTGCCGAGCCCGTTGCCATAGGTTTGTCCGGCCACTGAGAGTGATTGAGCGGTCCTAGACCCCGCCCGCTGTGGGCGCGCCCGTCGTCGGATCCAACCCCTCAGGTGACCTGTCGACGCTGCGTGGGCTGCGCTTGGCGCGGGATCGCCCGGACGGCAGAGCAGCGCGCCGACGCGATCCGGCTGTGGCCGGGGCTAGCGCCGGGTGCCGTGATCCCAGAGGCGTCCTACGTGGAGGCCTTGTTCATGGTCGTGCTGGACACCTTTGACCCTCATTCTCGTGACACGGCCAAGGCCAAGTTCCTGGCGAGTGCGCGGGTGGGGTTGTCGATGGACTACCTGGTCCTGACGTGTTTCGCGGATTGGACGGTGAGTTAGCTCGTGGGTGGGCGGAGGGTCCCAGGATGTGCGCAGGCTGCGCCACTGGGGGCTCGTCTCGGATCGGATGGAGACCTGAGGGCTCAATCGAGATAGGGGTGGGTTCCCGCCCCGGATCGTGGTCCGGGGGAGGCTCTGCGCGGTGACGACGGTGTGGATTGGGCGCTGTGGGGGTGTGGTTCGACACGGCTCCCTTCGACAGCCTCAGGGCAGGCTCACCATGAACGTGAATGGCGGACCAGGCGCAGGTGTGCCCGGCGATTGGGGGTGGAAGAGGGCGGTTCGCGAACCGCCCCTACGGGCGATGGACACGGCACGAACGGGGGCCAACGTCAATCTCGGAGGCCGGGTTGCTGTGGGCTGTGTGGTTCGACACGGGCCGCCGGGTACGGCGCCCCGGCTCACCACGAACGGTTGGGCGGCCCGGGGGTGGGTTGCGCGCGGAAGAGGCCGGTCTGAGACCGGGCCCCACGTAAGACAGGACGGGAGGCGCGGGAGCTGCCGGGGTGGGTTGGGAGCTGCGGGGAGGTGTTTCGACACGGCCCAGCGAGTACGCCGGGCCGGCACACCACGAACGGTTAGAGGCCGCGACTGTTGGGTTGCGACCGGAAGACGGGCGGGTTGGGGACGCGGCTACGGGGAAGGGGAGAGTGGAGAGGGCAGAGGAGTTAGAGAGGACGGGGAATAGGAGGCCGATCGGGGACGCCGCGCCCACGCGCGAACTGATGCGGCGGGGTGGGGGCTGAGGGCTGAAGAGATAGAGTGCTTCAGTGAAACGGCGCGGCGGATTGGGGCGATCCTGCTGCTGGGGTATGGGAATGAACCGGCGCCAACGGCCACAGAAGCCTCGGATCTGGGCAGGGATGCTCAGCTTGAGGGGTACGAACTAGCTGGGCAGGAATGTGAGCAGGAACAGCGGGAGGTCAGACCATGCTTCGACAGATGACGGCGATTATCGAGCGCGATGGCGACTTTTTCGTGGCGCTCTGCCCTGAGCTGGACATTGCAAGTCAGGGGGCGAGTGTTTCGGAGGCTCGAGCCAATCTGAAAGAAGCGCTGGAGCTCTTTTATGAGGCGGCTTCCGCCGACGAAATTGAGCGTCGGCTGCATGATGAAATCTATGTGACGCAGGTTGAGGTGGCGATTGGCTAGGCTTCGAGTGCTGTCGGGCCGGGAGGTCTGCGCGATCCTGGCACGGCATGGGTTCGCCGAGGTGCGCCGCCGGGGCAGCCACATTTTGATGCAAAGGGTCGAGGACGGAGATACGACCACCGTTCCGGTGCCAGACCATAGGGAACTCCGCGTGGGAACGTTGATGTCGATCATCCGGCAATCGGGGCTGCCCAGGACGTTGTTCGAGTAAGCGCGTAGGTTCTTGAGGCTCGTTGCACCGGCGGCAGCGAAGGCCGGGAACGGGTTTCGTGGGGTTAGGACGGGCGCTGCGTGCGGTGGGGAGATTGACCTGCGAGTCCTCGCCTTTGAGTACCCACAAGGGGCACCCCTACAGGATCCGACGAACCGACCAATGACGGGGCGGGCTCACCGTGAACGGGGATGGGCTGGGGGGTGTTTGGCGAGGCTTGGGTGCGGTGGGCTGTGTGGTTCGACACGGGCCTGCGAGGGACTCCGGCCCGGCTCACCACGAACGGTAGCTCCGCGTCCGACAGGTTTGGAACCGGCTCACCACGAACGGGCGGGTGGGTCAGGGGTGGGTTGCGGGCGGAAGAGGCCGGTTTGAAACCGTCCCCAACGCAAGAGGGGCGTGGGGGCGGCGGGAAGACGGGAGGGAGGCTTGGTTGCTGTCGGCTGTGTGGTTCGACTCGGGCCTCCGAGGGACTCCGGCCCGGCTCACCACGAACGGGTGGGTGACCGGTGGGGGTGGTTCGACACGGGCCGGCGGGTACACCGGCCCGGCTCACCACGAACGGATTGGAGAAGACGGGCGGGTCGGGGACGCCGCCCCTACGCCAGAAGGGATGCGGACGTCGGGGGACTGGTTGGGGGGTGGGTCCTGTGGGGGGTGTGGTTCGACACGGTTCTCCGAAGGACTCCGAACCGGCTCACCACGAACGGTAGCTCCGCGTCCGACAGGTTCGGAACCGGCTCACCACGAACGGGCGAGGTTGTGGACGGTTTGGGTGACTAGGGTGGGGTTGAGGGCGATGTTGACGGTGGCTTGGCCGATGGTGGTGGGGAGGACCCAGCGGATGCGGCCGTTTTGGACTTTTTTGTCGCGGAGCATGGCGTCGAGGACCTGGGCGGGTTCCACGCCGGCGAATGTAGCGGGGAGGCCGATGGCGGCGAGGAGGTTGTTCTGGCGGGTGAGGTCGGCCGCGGTCCAGCGGCCGGTGCGTTGGGCCAGACGGCCGGCGCCGACCATGCCGATGGCGACGGCTTCGCCGTGGCGATAAGCGCCGTAGCCGGCGGTGGCCTCGATGGCGTGCCCGATGGTGTGGCCGTAGTTGAGGATGGCGCGGATGCCGCGGTCCTCGGGATCCTCATCGACCACCTTCGCCTTCCAGCGCACGCAGCGCTCGACGAGTTCGGCCAGCAGCGCGGGATCGTCCAGCCGGCTGGTCGACGCCTCAATCAGGTCGAACAGGTCGGCGTCGAAGATGACGGCGGTCTTGATGACTTCGGCGTAATCGGCGATGAGCTGGGGGCGAGGCAGCGTGGCCAGGGCGTCGGGATCGATGATGACGCGCTGGGCGGGGTAGAAGGCGCCGACGAGGTTCTTGCCGGCGGGCAGGTCCACGGCCACCTTGCCGCCGATGCTGCTGTCGATTTGGGCGAGCAGGGTGGTGGGGATCTGGACGAGCGGGATGCCGCGGTTGTAGGTGGCGGCGACGAAGCCGACGAGGTCGCCGGCGACCCCGCCGCCAAGGGCGATGAGGGGCTCGCGGCGTTCGGCGCGTTCGGCGGCGAGCCAGTCGTAGAGGTTGGCGGCGACGTGCAGGGACTTGCTTTCCTCGCCCGGCGGGAAGGTGTGGGCGCGTACCTGGAGGCCTGACGCGGTGAGGGCTTGGGTGACGCGATTACCCAGGAGGTCCATGACGACGGTGTCCGCGCAGAGGAAGGCGCGGTTGGTGGGGGCGACTTCCTCCACGATCTCGCCGGCGCGGGCGAGGGCGCCGCGGCCGATGACGACGCCTTTGAGAGACCTTTGTGTAAGCCGGGGAGCGGTGTCCGGAAGAGCCTCACTCATGGGAAAGGAGTGAGAGAAGTGAGAGGGGGCTGCTTGGGAGTGGTGGGTGCGGCCAGCGGCTTAGACGGTGTTTGGGGTGGGTGCCCGGAAGACCCTCACCCCGACCCTCTCCCACGGGGAGAGGGGGGAAGAGGCGCCACGCCTTCGGACGGAGGGTTGGGTGCTGCTGGCTGTGTGGTTCGACACGGGCCTGCGAAAGACTCCGGCCCGGCTCACCACGAACGGGGGTGGGGCGGGGGTGGGTGCCCGGAAGACCCTCACCCCGACCCTCTCCCACGGGGAGAGGGGGGAAGAGGCGCCACGCCTTCGGACGGAGGGTTGGGTGCTGCTGGCTGTGTGGTTCGACACGGGCCTGCGAAAGACTCCGGCCCGGCTCACCACGAACGGGGGTGGGGCGGGGGTGGGTGCCCGGAAGACCCTCACCCCGACCCTCTCCCACGGGGAGAGGGGGGAAGAGGCGCCACGCCTTCGGACGGAGGGTTGGGTGCTGCTGGCTGTGTGGTTCGACACGGGCCTGCGAAAGACTCCGGCCCGGCTCACCACGAACGGGGGTGGGGCGGGGGTGGGTGCCCGGAAGACCCTCACCCCAGCCCTCTCCCAGAGGGAGAGGGAGCAAGAGCCGCTGCACTTTCGAGGACGACGGAGCGAGAAGCAAGGTTCTCCCAGGAGAGGGATTAAGAGCGGCCGCGTCTACGAGGAAGCGGGGCATATTGCACAGTTCTCCTACGAGGGCGTTCATGACTCTGTGTGGAGGGCGGCCGCGATTTCGTCGGCGATGGCGTCGATGGGCTTGTCGTTGGCGTCGATGTGGAGGTGGGCTTGTTGGTAGGCGGTGAGTCGTTCGGCGCGGAGGGCTCGCAGGCGGCCGACGGGGTCGTTTCCCAGCATCGGGCGCGGTTCGTCGGCGAGGTCGGGGGCGAGACGGCGGGCGGCCTCGTCGGGGTCGACGTCCAGCCAGACCACCAATCCGCGGCGCAGCAGCGCGGCGCGGGTGAGGGGATTGACGAAGGCGCCGCCGCCGAGGGCCATGACCTGGCGCGGACGCGCGGCCATTTCCAGCACGGCGGATTGCTCGAAGCCGCGAAACACGGCCTCGCCCTTCATGCGGAAGAGCCAGGGGATCGAGCGGGCGGTGCGGCGCTCGACCTCGGCGTCGCTGTCCTGGGACTTCCAGCCCAAGCGGCGGGCCAGAACGGCGGCGACGCTGGACTTGCCGGCGCCGCTGATGCCGACCAGGAAGACGCGGTCGACGTTGCCGGATGCCGTCATTCGGACGGTGGGCGGACCGCGTAGCTCTGGCGGAAGCGGTCCAGGTTGTCGCGGGTTTCGGGCAGGCTGTCGCCGCCGAACTTGTCGAGGATGGCGTCGGCGAGGACCAGGGCGGTCATGGCTTCGCCGATGACGCCGGCGGCGGGGACGACGCAGACGTCGGAGCGCTCGAAGTGGGCCGTAGTGGGCTGAAGCGTTGCGACGTCGACCGTGCGCAGCGGGCGACGCATGGTGGAGATGGGCTTGAGGGCGCCGCGAACCACGATGGGCTGGCCGTTGGTCATGCCGCCCTCGAAGCCGCCGGCGCGATTGGAGAGGCGGGCCCAGCCGCGATCGGGATCGATGGCGATTTCGTCGTGCACGTCGTGGCCGCGGGCGGCGGCGTTGGCGAAGGCGGGGCCGATCTCGGCGCCCTTGACGGCGTTGATGCTGACGATGGCCTGGGTGAGGCGGGCGTCCAGCTTGCGGTCCCACTGTACGTGGCTGCCCAGGCCGACCGGGGCGCCCCAGGCGACGACCTCGAAGACGCCGCCGAGGGTGGAGCCTTCAGTCCGGGCGGCGTCGATCTCGGCCATCATGGCGTCGGCAAGTTCGGGGGTGACGGCGCGGACGGGGGAGGCTTCGACGGCGTCCCAGGGCCAGGCTTCGGGGCGGGCGTGGTCGAGGCCGGGTTCGTCGATGATGGGCCCGATGCGGGCGGTGCGGCTGCGGATGCGGATGCCGAGTTCGGCCAGGAATTTACGGGCGACCGCGCCTACGGCGACGCGGGCGGTGGTTTCGCGGGCGCTGGAGCGTTCGAGGATGTTGCGCAGGTCGCCGGTGCCGTACTTGATCATGCCGGCCAGGTCGGCGTGGCCGGGGCGCGGCTTGGTGACGGGCGGTACGTCGTCGGGCCGGACCTCGATGGACATTTTTTCGCCCCAGTTGGCCCAGTCGCGGTTTTCGACGAGGAGGGTGATGGGGCTGCCGAGGGTTTGGCCAAGGCGGATGCCGCTGCGGATGATTGCCTGGTCGCGCTCGATCTTCATGCGGCCACCGCGCCCGTAGCCGCCCTGGCGGCGCGAGAGGTCGGGATTGATGTCGCGGACGCCGAGCGGCACGCCCAGGGGCAGGCCCTCGACGATCACGGTCAGGCCGGGGCCATGCGATTCGCCGGCGGTCAGGTAGCGGAGGTTTCCCATTGGTTCAGCCTGAGGTCTTGGGTTGGTCGGCGTCCAGCGCGGCCCGGGCGGCCGCCAGCATGGTACGCGCCGGCACCGGGCGACCGGTCCATTGTTCGAGGCTGGCGGCACCCTGCATGACGAGCATCTCCAGGCCGCCAAGGGTACGCGCGCCGCAGCGCTGCGCGGCGTCCAGCAGCGGCGTCAAGGCGGGGCGGTACACGATGTCGAAAACGAAGAGGTTGTGGTGCAGCCAATCGGAAGGCACTGGGCTCTCGTCGGGCGCGGGGCCGCCGGCCATGCCCACGCTGGTGGTGTTGACCAGCAGCTGGGCGGCGGCCAGGTCCCTATGGAGGCGGCCGTCCGCGAGGCCGTAGGCGACCAGAGGCGTTCCGTCGGGCGGCTGGATGTCTCGGATCAGTTCGTGGCCTCGGGTCGCGGTTCGGTTGGCCACCGCGATGCGGCGGGCCCCGCTGTCGAGCAGGGCGTGTACGACCGCGCGAGAGGCGCCGCCGGCGCCCAGCACCACGACCGCGGCCCCGTCGGCGTCGAAGTCGCCGAAGCGGCGCAAGGCTTCGGCGAATCCGTAGGGGTCGGTGTTGTCGCCAACGAGGCGCCCGGCGTTGCCGATGACGGTGTTGACCGCGCCGGTGCGCTCGGCGGCAAACGTGAGGCGGTCCATGGCGCGAAAGGCGGCCAGTTTGTGGGGGATGGTCACGTTTAGCCCTGCCAACTTCCCGGTGCGCACGTCCTCAAAGCGGTCGCCTTCAGTTCCCGGGGGCGTGGGCAGGGCGGTGTAGGTGGCGTCGAGGCCAAGGTCGTCCAGGGCGGCCTGGTGCATGACGGGCGAGAGGGTGTGGCCGAGGGGCCAGCCGATGACGGCGTAGGCGGCGGTCACTCGCTGATCCGCGCCAGATCGTCCCAGAATTCCGGGTAGGAGACGTCGGCGGCCGCGGCGCCCTGGATGGTCACCGGCCCCGTGCCGCTGACCGCGGCGACGGCGGCCAGCATGGCGATGCGGTGATCGCCGGCCGCGTCCACCGTGCCGCCGGCGGCGTGCGCGCCGCCGGCAACTGTGAAGCCGTCGGCCTCGGCGTCGACTTCAAGCCCGAGCGCCGACAGTGCGCGTTCGGTGGTGTGCAGGCGGTCCGACTCCTTGACCCGCAGTTCGGTGGCGTCGGTGATGCGGGACTCGCCGCGGGCGCGGGTGGCGAGGAGGGCGAGCAGCGGCGCTTCGTCGATCAGGCGGGGAATGAGGTCGCCGCCGGCGGTGATTGCCCGCAGGCTGGACGAGCGTGCGGTCACCGTGCCGGAAGGCTCCGGGTCGACGGTGTCGATCTCGATGTCGATCTGAGCGCCCATCGCCTGCAAGGCGTCGAGGATGCCGGTGCGCAAGGGGTTCAGTCCGACGCCGCGGATCGTGACCTCGGCGTTTGGGTGCAACACGGCGGCCGTGATCCAGAAGGCGGCCGACGACAGGTCGCCGGGAACGTCCAGGTCAATCGCTTGAAGGTCGTCGGCAGGCTCGCAGCGAAGCTGGCCGCCAACGGCCCGCACGTCGGCGCCCTGGGCTCGGAGGATGCGTTCGGTGTGGTCGCGCGAGGCGGCCGGCTGGCGCAGCACGGTGGGTCCGTCGGCGCGCAGGGCGGCCAGGATGATGGCGGACTTGACCTGGGCGCTGGCCACGGAAACGTCGAGTTCGGCCGCGCGTAGCGCGCTGGGCGCGATAGCCAGCGGCGCGTAGGCGCCGTCAACGCGTCCATCGATGCGGGCGCCCAGCAGGCGCAGCGGACGGACGATGCGGTCCATGGGCCGCGCGCGCAGCGAGGCGTCACCGGTCAGCACGGCGTGCAGCGGACGCCCGGCCAGCAGGCCGCTGGCGAGACGCATGGTGGTGCCGCTGTTGCCGCAGTCGAGCACGTCGGCCGGCTCCTGGAGCCCGTGGAGGCCGCAACCATCGACCAGCAGTTCGTCCCGATCCACCTCAACCTTCGCGCCCAGTGCCTGTACCAAGGCAGCGCTGGCGCGCGTGTCCGCGCCCAGGCCAGGGCTCCGCAGGCGCGAGCGACCGGTTGCCTGGGCGCCCAGCAGCAGGCCGCGGTGGGTGATCGACTTGTCGCCGGGCACGGTCAACTCGCCGCGCAGGCGGCGTGCGGGTTCGATGACGCGGGCGCCCGGCGGGGCGGCGGCGTCGATCACGCGCCGACCAGCGTGCCGACTCGCCGACCCAGGGCGGCGGCCATCGGCTCCAACTGCGCCATCAATTCGCTGAAGTGCTTGAAGCTGAGGCTCTGCTGACCGTCGATCAAGGCCGACTCGGGCGATGGATGCACTTCCACGATGATGCCGTCGGCGCCGGCCGCGACCGCCGCCAGGGCCATCGAAGAGACCATGAACCAATGCCCGGTGCCCTGGGACGGGTCCACGATGATCGGCAGGTGGGTGCGCCGGCGCAGCAGCGGAATCGCGTTAAGGTCGAGGGTGAAGCGCGAGGAGGTCTCGAAGGTTCGGATCCCGCGCTCGCACAACAGGACGTCGGGACAGCCCGCGGCCATCACGTATTCGGCGCACATCAGCCACTCGTCGATCGTGTTGCCCATGCCCCGCTTGAGCAGCACGGGGCGCCCGCAGCCGCCGGCTTCGCGCAGCAGCGGATAATTTTGCGCGTTGCGCGTGCCGATTTGCAGGATGTCCGCGTGCTCGGCCACCACCTGGACCTGTCGGGGATCCAGAACTTCCGTGATGACCGGCAGCCCGGTGGCCGCGCGGGCGTCAGCCAGGAGTTCGAGGCCCTCGACGCCCATGCCCTGGAAGCTGTAGGGCGAGCTGCGCGGCTTGAAGGCGCCGCCGCGCAGAATCTGCGCGCCCGTCGCCGCCACGTGCTGGGCAGTGGCGCTGAGTTGCTCCCGACTCTCGACGGTGCAAGGGCCGGCCATCACGGTCACCGAGCCGTCGCCGATCACCACGCCGCCCACGTCGATCGTGGAGCGCTCGCGGGCGTCGGTGCGCGCCGCCAGCTTGAACGGTTCGCTGATGGGTAGGGTGGACTCGACGTGGGGCATCCGCTCCAGCTGTTGGAGCAGCTCGGGCGGCCGCCGGCCGATAACTGCGATCACGGTCTTGTCCACGCCGCGCAGGACGCGCGTTTCCAGGCCCTCGGCGTGGACGCGCGCTTCGACCGCGGCGAGGGCCGCCTGGTTGGCGGTGTTCTGCATCACGATGATCATCTGGCGGGCTCCTCAACGGCGAGGTGGTGGGGCGGTTCTTCGGATAAACAAAAAAGCAGAGGCCTAAGCCTCTGCTGCCGGCGTCTGCGGGTCGTTTGACTACATGGGGTTACGACCCGGCTGCGCCGGCCCTGGAAACGCGAAATAGACGCCGCGCGGCAACACTTGACCGTGTGTCATGCCTACCTGGGTTCCCCGCATCTCAGGGCGAGTGTGCGCAAGCCCGTGGCGTGCGTCAATAGCGGCCTTGCGCGGTGCGCCGGGGACGGGGCTACCATATAGGGTCACGTGTTGCTTGAGGCCGGTGGCCGCCGATGATCGAAGGGGCACGCGCCGCCGAAGCGCCGCGACCGGCCTCGGAAGCAGAGCTCGTCCGACTGTGGCTGAACGCGGCCGCACGCGCCGGCTCGATGCGCGACTCGCTGGGACGCCTGATCGAGGTCATTTACCCAGGCCGCCGCACCGGGCTGGCGGGCCCGGACCTGCGCGACGCTATCGTGACGATCGACGGCGGTCCGGCCCGCCGAGTCGACGTCGAAATCCACCTCGACGAGGCCTCGTGGCGACATCACGGGCACGCCGAGGATGCCCGCTATGCCGGAGCGGTGCTGCACGTCGTCTGGACGGCGGCGACCAGCCGCTCGTCCGACCTGCCCCCACACATCCTGGCCCCGCGGGCGCTGGCCGGCTTCTGGCCGCCGCGCCGCCGCTCGGTGCCGGATCCGGCCGGGTTCCCGTGCTGGTCCGGCGGTCCGCGGCGAGAGGCCGCGGCCGCGCAGGTGCGCGCCGCGGTGCGTGCCCAGGGCGACCGGCGGCAGGCCGAGCGAGCCGCCGCCCTGGAGAGCGACATCGAGGCGCTGGGTCCCGACCAGGCGCTGTATCAGGCGCTAATGCGCGCCCTGGGGTACAGCGCCAACACGCGGCAATTCGAGGCGGTAGCCGCGGCCGCGCCGGTTGAACTGCTGAGCGCCCTGGCCGGGCCGTCCCTGCCCGCACGCCGAATCCGCGTGGAGGCCGAACTGCTGGGCGTGGCCGGATTGCTGCCCAGCCAGCGCGGATTGCCAGCCGACCATCCGCATCTGTCGGCGCTGGAGCGGGCTTGGTCCGCCGGCAGGCCGCGCTCGCCGCCGGCCGTGGCGTCCTGGGCGCTGACCGCGGTGCGTCCGGCCAATTGGCCGGTGCGGCGCCTGGCGGGCGCGGCCCGGTTGCTCAGCATGGCGCCGAAGGCGCGCCGCCCGCTGGCCGAGCGGCTGGCCGGGCACGTTCTGGCCGCCGCGGCGGCCGGCCGCAGCCGCGACCTGATCCACTGGTTCGAGGTGCGACTGGCGCCGGACGACTTCTGGGCGGGGCAGCTGGACGTGGGGCGTCCGGCCGCGCGTCCGCTGCCGTCGCTGATCGGGCGGGGGCGCAGCCTGGATCTGGTGGTGAACGCCGCCCTGCCGTTCACGGCGGCGCTGGGCGGCTGGTCGGCCCGGCCGGAGTTGGTGCGGGCGGCGGAGACCGCGCTGGCGAACCTGGGGTCCGGCGGCTGGAACCGGCATACGCGCTACATGGCCGACATGCTGCGGCTGGAGCGCCGGGGCCTGGGCGCCGCGCCGGCGCAGCAGGGTCTACTGCGCATCTACCGCCGCTGGTGCCGGGACAAGCACTGCGCCGAATGTCCGGCCGCCGCGGCGGTGGCCGGCGCCTAAGTCATTTCCAGGGGCCGCGCAGGCGCGCCACCGGGGACGCTCCCGGCGCCACCGACCGCAACGGCGGGCGCTCCGCTCAGCGCACGGCCTAATACTGATTCACCCAAAGTTAGATTCCTTGACAGTAGATCACTCAACATCTACGATGAGGCGTGACATGACTGACACTGACACTGACAACTCCGAAGCCGTATCCGGCGAGCCGGAGGCCGGCGTGAGCGCTGACCCCGGGCCGCGTCGCACGGTGGCCTCGGTGAGGCCCGAATCGACGCGTCTGCCGGTGGTCCCGCTGCCCGACTGGGTGGCGTATCCCGAGTTGACCATGCCGCTGCACGCCAGCCGTCCCGCATCCGTGGACGCGCTGGCGGCGGCGGCCGACAGCGGTGACGTGGTGGTGGTGGTGACCCAGCGCCGCGCCCGCAAGACCGTGGAGCCGCAGCATCTGTGCACGGTGGGTACGGCGGCCAAGGTGATCCGCCGGCTGCGCATGCCCGACGGCGGGGTGCAGGTGCTGCTGGAGGGCCAGTACCGCGCCACGGTGGACGACGTCACGCCGGTGGGCGAGCACTTTGAGGCTCGGGTGACGCCGCTGGCTGTCGAACACCTCCCCTCGCTCGAACTCGAAGCGCTGCGCCGCGTCGTGGTGGCGCACGTGGAAGCGGTGGCGGAAGAGACCAACATGTTCGCGCCCGAGACGGTGGCCATGACGCGTCGGGCGGCCGATCCCGGTTGGCTGGCGGACTACGTGGCTTTCTCGTCCGACATGTCGACGCATGAGCGGCAGCGGATCCTGGAAACGCTCGACCTGACCAGGCGGCTGCGCTTCGTCGCGCACTATCTGGCCAAGCAAGTCGAGATCCTGAACATTCGCAACAAGATCCAGGGCGAGATTCAGGACGGGATCGAGAAGGTCCAGCGCGATTACTACCTGCGCGAGCAACTGCGGGCGATTCAGCGCGAACTGGGCATGTCCAGCCCGCAGACCGACGACGTGCAGGAACTGAGCGATCGCGTGGACGCCTCGGATCTGCCGGACGACGTGGCGGCCAAGGCCCGCCAGGAAATCTCGCGACTCGATGCGACGCCACCGACCTCGCCCGAAGTCGGCGTGATCCGCGGTTACCTGGACTGGCTGCTGACGCTGCCCTGGGCGCACGAGACGCGCGACCATCGGAGCCTGGCGCGGGCTCGCCGCGTGCTCGACCGCGACCACTACGGCCTGCAGAAGCCCAAGGAACGGGTGCTGGAGTTCCTGGCGGTCCGCGCCATTTCCTCGAAGTTCCGTACGCCGATCGTTTGCTTCGTCGGCCCGCCGGGGGTTGGCAAGACGAGCCTGGGTCGCTCCATCGCGCGTGCGCTGGGCCGCGAGTTCGTGCGTATCTCGCTGGGCGGCCTGCGGGACGAGGCCGAGATTCGCGGCCATCGGCGCACCTACGTGGGCGCCCTGCCGGGCCGGATCATCCAGGCCCTGCGGCGGGCCGGATCACGCAACCCGGTGATGCTGCTGGACGAGATCGACAAGATCGGCCGCGACTTCCGGGGCGACCCGTCCTCCGCGCTGCTGGAGGTGCTGGACCCGGAGTACAACCACAGTTTCTCGGACCACTACCTGGAAGTGGCCTTTGACCTCTCGCGCGTGCTGTTCGTGACGACCGCCAACACGGCCGACGACATCCCGCCGGTGCTGCGCGACCGCATGGAGGTCATCGAACTCAGCGGCTACACCGAAGACGAGAAGGTGCACATTGCGCAGGGGTACCTGTTGCCCAGGCAGATCCGCAACCACGGGTTGCGGCGGGCTGGCGTCACGTTCACGGATCGGGCGGTGCGCGAGGCGATTCGGCATTACACGCGCGAGGCGGGGGTGCGCAACCTGGAACGCGAACTGGCAGCCGTGTGCCGCAAGCTGGCTCGGCGGATCGCGGCCAACACCCGCACGGCGTCGCGGGTGACGCCCCGCCGGGTGCGGACCGCTCTGGGGCCAGCGAAGTTTCTGCCGGAAGACGAGTCCCGCACGCCGGAAGTCGGCGTGGCCACCGGCCTGGCCGTGACGCCGGTCGGCGGTGAAGTGCTGGACGTCGAGGCCGCCTGGATCGCAGGCGCCGGGAAGGTGCGACTGACCGGACAACTCGGCGACGTGATGAGCGAGTCGGCCCGTGCCGCGCTGTCCTACGCGCGTGCGCGGACCAGGGCGCTGGGGGTGGATCCCGGGCTGTTCGCGCGGCGCGACCTGCACGTGCACGTCCCCGCCGGCGGGGTGCCCAAGGACGGGCCGTCCGCCGGGATCACCATGGGCGCGGCGATTATTTCAGCCATGACCGGTCGCCGGGTGCGGCGCGAGATTGCGATGACCGGCGAGGTGACCCTGCGCGGGCGCGTGCTGCCCATCGGCGGGCTGAAGGAGAAGGTGCTGGCCGCCCATCGCGCCGGCCTGCACACCGTGATCGCCCCCGACGAGAACCGGCCGGACCTGGAAGACATTCCCGCGCGTGTGCGTAAGCAAATGCGCTTCGTTTGGGTGAACGACATGGATACCGTGCTTGCAACCGTTTTGATGAACGATTCCGCGGCGCTGGATCACGAGGGTCTGGCGGCTGCGTCCGGACCAGCCTAGGAGGCAGCAGATGGCGAGCAAGATTATTGGCATTGACCTGGGGACGACGAACTCCGTCGTCGCGGTCATGGAGGGCGGCGACCCGACCGTGGTCACCAACCCCGAGGGCAGCCGCCTTACACCGTCCGTGGTGGCGTACGTCAAGGGCGGCCAGCGCCTGGTGGGTCAATTGGCCCGGCGTCAGGCGGTTATGAACCCCAAAAACACCATCAACTCGGCCAAGCGGTTCATGGGACGGCGTCTCGGGGAGGTGCGCAACGAGTCCGCGGCGGTCACCTTCGACGTGGCCGAGGGCCGGGCGTCCGAGGTGCTGATCAAGATCCCGGAAAGCGGCCGCGAGGTGACGCCGGAGGAAATCGCCGCCGTGGTGCTGCAGAAACTGAAGGCCGACGCGGAGAAGTATCTCGGCGAAGACGTGAGCGACGCGGTAATCACGGTGCCGGCGTACTTCAACGACTCGCAGCGCCAGTCCACGCGCAACGCCGGGGAGATTGCCGGTCTCAACGTCCGGCGCATCATCAATGAGCCCACGGCCGCCGCGCTGGCCTACGGCCTGGACAAGCGAGGCGCCGAGACCATCCTGGTATGGGATCTGGGCGGGGGCACCTTCGACGTCACGATCCTCGAGGTCGGTGATGGGGTGTTCGAAGTCAAAGCCACCAACGGCGACACGCACCTGGGCGGCGACGACTACGACAGCCGGGTGGTGGACCACGTGGCCGCCGACTTCCTACGGCGCGAGGGCATCGACCTGCGGAAAGATCCGCAGGCCCTGCAGCGGCTGATCGAGGCGTCGGAGAAGGCCAAGCAGGAACTCTCATCCGTGCCACAGACACAAATCAGCCTGCCGTTCATCACGGCGGACCAGACCGGGCCCAAGCACTTGGACGTGGCAATCACGCGGGCCGAGTTCGAGCGGCTGACCGAGGACCTCACGAAGCGCTGCGTGGAACCGTTTCGCCGCGCGCTCGGCGACGCCAGCATTCGGGCCTCCGAAATCGACGAGGTCGTAATGGTCGGCGGCTCGACGCGCATGCCGGCCGTGCAGGCGCTGGTTCGCGAGCTGACCGGCAAGGATCCCAATCAGGGCGTGAACCCGGACGAAGTGGTGGCCGTGGGCGCCGCGATTCAGGGCGGGGTGCTGGCGGGCGAGGTGGAGGACGTCGTGCTGCTGGACGTCACGCCGCTCTCGCTGGGGGTGGAGACCCTGGGCGGCGTGTTGACCGCGCTGATTTCCCGAAACACCACCATCCCGACCAGCAAGTCCGAGATCTTCTCGACGGCCGACGACGGGCAGACGGCGGTGGACATCCACGTCCTGCAGGGCGAGCGCCCGATGGCGCGCGACAACACGACGCTGGGCCGGTTCCGGCTGGAAGGCATACCGTCGGCGCCGCGCGGGGTACCGCAGATCGAGGTCACGTTCGACATTGACGCCAACGGCATCGTGAACGTCTCGGCCAAGGATCTGGCGACGGCCAAGGAGCAGCGGATCACCATCACGGCCAGCACCAACCTCTCCGACGATCAGGTGGAAGCGCTGGTTCAGGATGCCGAGGAGCACGCCGCCGAGGATCGCCGGCAGCTCGACGAGGCCGAACTGCGCAACAACGCCGACAGCCTGTCGTATCAGACCGAGCGGCTGATCAGCGAGAACGGCGACAAGATCGAAGCGGATGACCGGCAGGCGGCAGAGCGGGCAATCGCGGACGTGCGCAAGGCGCTGGAAGGTACCGACCTGGAGGCGATCAATAGCGCGGTGGCGGTGCTGCAGACGGCGGCTCAAAAGCTGGGTGAGCAGATGTATCAGGGCGCGCCGGGCGCCGACGGCGCCGGGCCGACCCCGACCGCGGGCGAGACCCCGGCGGACGACGACGTGGTCGACGCCGAGTTCGAGGCCGCTGACGAGAAGTAGCACCGGATGAACGCCGACCGACGTGAGCGCGATGTCGATCCGGGCGCCAGCAGCGAGCGCGAGGCGCAGCTGGAGGCCGACGTCGAAGCGCTGAACGAGCAGCAGCTGCGCCTGCGCGCCGAGATGGACAACTTCCGCAAGCGCGTCAACCGCACTACCGAGGATTTGGTCCAGGAGGCTAAGTCGTCCCTGCTGCGGGACATCCTCGGTGTGGCGGATGACCTGGACCGGACGCTGGCGGCGCTCGAGGGTGGCTCGGACCCGCAGCGGCTACGAGAGGGCGTGGAGCTCACGCGCAACCGGCTCGAGGCGCTGCTGACGGCGCGCGGGGTTCGCGTCATCGAGGTCGACGGTCCCTTCGATCCCCGCTGGCACGAGGCGGTGGCCACGCGGCCGACCGCCGACGTGCCGCCGGGCACGATCACGGCCGAACTGCAAGCGGGCTATCGCTGGGGCGACGACGTGCTGCGCGCCGCGCGGGTGCAAGTGGCCGTGGCGGCCGACGGGCTGTAGGTGGCGCCGGTGGAATACAAGGACTACTACAAGACCCTGGGTGTTCAACGGAACGCGTCGCCCAACGACATCAAGGCGGCCTACCGACGCCTGGCGCGCCGCTACCACCCAGACGTCAACCCGGACGACAGCACGGCAGAGGCGCGCTTCAAGGAGATCAACGAAGCCCATGAGGTGCTGAGCGACTCCGAGAAGCGCCAGCGCTACGACCGGTTCGGCTCCAACTGGCGGCGTACCGGCTCGGTCGATGAGGCGTTCCGCCGAAGCGGCGCGCGCGTGGACGGGTTCGGCGATTTCTTTGGCGGCGCGTCGGGGTTCAGCGATTTCTTTGATGCGCTCTTCGGCGGGCGCGCGGGGGCCCAACGGCCGGCGCAGGCCAATGTTGAAGAGACCTTGCAGGTCAGCTTGCGGGAGGCGCTGGAGGGAGGCCGGCGGGCACTCACAATGCGGGTGCCAGCACCGGACGGCAGCGTGCGCCAGCGGCGGATCGACGTCACGATTCCGCCTGGCGTTCGCGATGGGCAGCGCCTGCGCGTGGCCGGCGAAGGCGCCGTGCGACCGGACGGCTCACGCGGCGACTTGTACCTGCGGATCCGACTCGAAGACCCAGACGGCTTCAAGCGCCAGGGCGACGACCTGGCGACGGAAGTCTCGATCGGACTGACCGAAGCCGTGCTGGGAACCGAGGTGCAGGTCTCGACGCCATCCGGAAAACCCCTGACGGTGCGCGTGCCGCCCGAGACCCAGCACGGCGGACGGCTGCGGCTGCGCGGCCAAGGACTGCCGCGCGCCGGCGGCGATGGGCGCGGCGACTTGTTTGTGCGCGTTCTGGTGCGCCTGCCGCGCAACCTGAGCGCCCGCGAGCGCGACCTGTTTCGGGAACTGGCGACCATCCGCGGCGAGGTTCCCACCCCGACGGCGGTGAGTTGAGGTGGTGTTCGACAGCGACGGCGGCGACGACCTGCGCTCACGCCCGGCGTACTTCATTGGAGTCGTGGCCGAGATCACCGAGATCCATCCACAGACGCTGCGCCACTACGAGCGCATCGGCCTGGTGTCGCCCAGCCGCTCGCCCGGCAACGTGCGCATGTTTTCGCAGGTGGACATCGAACGCGTCCGCCTGATCCAGCGGCTCACAACCGAGTTGGGGGTGAACCTGGCGGGTGTCGAGGTTGTGCTGAATATGCGCGACCGCTATCAGCAGCAAGCCGCCGAGCACGCGCGCAGTCTGCTGGAAATGCGCCAGCGCTACGAAGCGGAAATCGAACGCCTACGCAACGCGCTGCTGCGCGTGACGCAGGATCCCGGTACGCCGCCGAACCCCGAAAGGCGGCCGCCGCCACGATGAACTTTGAGAAATTCACCGAGAAGGCGCAGGAGACGATTCAGCGGGCGCAGTCGATCATGCTCGACAGCAGCCACAACCAACTGGACGCCGACCACATCCTGATGGCGCTGCTGGATCAGAACGACTCGCTGGCGGTACGTATTCTGCAGCGCCTGCGGGTCTCGCCGGACCTGGCGCGCGACGAAGCCAAGCGTACTCTGGGCGCCAGGCCACGCGTGACCTCCGACCAGGTCAATGGCCCGGTCGCGCAGGGCCAAATGTTCGTGACGCCGCAGACTGTCGCGATCATCCAGTCCGCCGGAGAAGAAGCGGACCGACTGGACGACGAGTACGTAGGCAATGAGCACCTGCTGCTGGCGCTCACCAAGTCGCAGGACACCCAGGCGGGCCGCACCCTGCGCTCGATCGGGATTGACCCGGAAGGCGTGTATCGCGCACTGCGCGAAATCCGCGGCGCCCAGCGCTCATCCACGCCGAGCGCCGAGAGCCGCTACGAGGTGCTGCGCAAGTACAGCGTCAGCCTGACCGACCTAGCCCGCGCGGGCCGGCTCGATCCCCTGATCGGGCGGACAGCCGAGGTCCGGCGTGTCATCCAGGTGTTGGCCCGTCGAACCAAGAACAACCCGGCGCTGATCGGCGAGCCAGGTGTGGGCAAGACCGCCATCGTTGAAGGCCTGGCGCAACGAATCGCCAGCGGTGACGTGCCCGAACTGTTGCGCGAGCGCGACGTGCTGGCGGTCGACATGGGGGCCATGCTGGCCGGCGCCAAATTCCGCGGTGAATTCGAGGAGCGGCTCAAGGCGGTGATCAATGAAGTTCGCGCCGCCGAGGGGCAGATCATTCTGTTCTTCGACGAGTTGCATCAGGCCGTGGGCGCGGGCGGCGCGGAAGGCGCGATCGACGCCGCCACGATGCTCAAGCCGGCGCTGGCGCGCGGCGAACTCCAGGCGATCGGCGCGACCACGCTGGACGAGTACCGCCAGCACGTCGAGCGGGACAAGGCCCTGGCCCGCCGCTTCCAGCCGGTGCAAATCGAGGCACCGAGTGTTGAGGAGACTGTGCAGGTGCTGACGGGCGTCCGCGACCGCTACGAGGCGCATCACGGGCTTCAGATCAGTGACGCCGCGCTGCAAGCCGCCGTTGAGCTGTCCGAGCGCTACCTCACCGAGCGATTCCTCCCCGACAAGGCCATCGACCTCATCGACGAGGCGGCGGCCAAGGTGCGGGTAGATATTTTCGACGCGCCGGCGGAGCTCCGCCAGGCCATGAAGGTCATCGAAAACCTGAAAGCCGAGGAAGAGACGGCGTGGCGGCACCGTGACTACGAGCGCGCGGCCAACCTCAAGTCCGAAGTTCTGCAGAACGAGGCCCAGCTCGAGACGGCCCGCAAGAAGTGGCTGGCCGAGCAGGACCTGACCGAGACGGTGGACGCGGACGACGTGGCCGAGGTCGTCTCGAGCATCACCGGCGTGCCGGCGGCCCGCATGTTCGAGGAAGAGGCCGAACGTCTGCTGGGCATGGAGACGGCGCTTCACCGCCGTCTCGTGAACCAGGCCGAGGCGGTGTCGGCCGTGGCTGACGCCATCCGGCGCTCGCGCAGCGGGATCGGCGATCCGTCGCGGCCGATCGGGTCCTTCATCTTTCTGGGGCCGACTGGCGTCGGCAAGACCGAGCTGGCGCGCGCACTGGCCGAGTTCATGTTCGACGACGAAGCGGCGCTACTGCGCGTGGATATGTCGGAGTATGGCGAGCGGCATACCGTCAGCCGCCTGATCGGCGCGCCGCCGGGATACGTGGGCTACGACGACGCGGCGCAACTCACTGAACGGGTGCGTCGACGTCCGTACCAGGTGGTTCTCTTCGATGAGATCGAGAAGGCTCATGCCGAAGTGTTCAACGTGCTGTTGCAGGTGCTGGACGACGGCTGGCTGACGGACGGCCATGGCCGCCGGGTCAACTTTTCCAACACGATCATCATCATGACGTCCAACGTCGGGGCGCAGCACATTCGGCGGGAGAACCAACTGGGCTTCGGCGTGCCGTCGGGTGATGACGCGGCCGCCGAGGCGCGCGACTACCGCGAGATGCGCGCGCGCCTGATGACCGATCTGCGCCGTCGCTTCCGGCCTGAATTTCTAAACCGGATCGACGAGATCATCATCTTCCATTCGCTGACGCAGCCGCAGCTGCGGGAAATCGTGGACCTGATGGCCTTGCAATTGGCCGCGCGTCTGGCCGGGCAGCGTGTCGGCGTGGAGTTGACGACGGCCGCCAAGGACCGGGTGCTGGCGCTGGGCTGGGACGCCAACTACGGCGCGCGCCCGCTGCGCCGCACCATGCAGCGCGAAGTCGAGAACGTGATTGCGCGCATGCTACTGCGGAACGAATGCGGGGCCGGAAGTACCGTCAGGGTGGATGTCGCGGAGGGCGAGTTCACGTTTGCCACGGTGACCGGCCAGGCCGACGACGCGACGGCTCACCCGGTGGCGGAGGCTGCGGGGTAGGCCGCAGGCGGTGCGACGGCCGGGCGCCACGCCAAGCGTCAGCCCGGCCAGGCATTTCACGGCGACCGCGCGCCAGGCGGCCTTGCCAGCATTCCCGATGCGGGGCACGATTCGCCAATTCGACGCCCCCGGGGACCTCTGATGGCCTATACGGCGCTGGAACGTCTGAACCGCGACGAAGTTGGCGCCCGCGCGCCTGAGGCCGTGGCGATCATGCCCACGGCCGCCATCGAGCAACACGGCCCGCACAACCCGATCGGCCTGGACACCATGTGCTGCATGGCCGTCGCCCGCGGGGCGGCCGAGGCGGCCGGCGACCTGGACGTGATCGTCAGCCCGCCGCTGCACTTCGGCAGTTCCGATCACCACCGCCCATTCCCGGGCGTACTCACCCTGCGCAGCGGCACGTTCAGCCAGGTGCTCTACGAGGTTGTGGAAAGCCTGACGCTGTCCGGCTTCCGGCGCGTGCTGATCCTGAACGGGCACGGCGGCAACATCCTGCTGATCCAGCAGGTGGCGCGCGACTTCGTGCTCGCGCACCCGGATGTCCGGGTGGCCGCAGGTGCGTATTGGGATATCGCGCGGCCGCGGCTGGAGGCGGTCCAGGCCAGCCGTCAGGTGCACGTCCCCGGCCACGGCGGCGACTTCGAGACGTCCCTGATGTTGCACCTGGACCCGGAACTGGTGCTCGACGATCTGTTGCCCATCGAGCACGCCGACCGAGACGACCCGCGCAGTTCGGGATGGCCCAAGCTGGGCAGTTCCACCATGGGCCGATCCGTCAACGTGGCGGACGTGGTGTACATGTCGTTTCCCGGCGCGCGAATCACTGGGCTGAGCGATGACGCGCGGGCCGCCACGGCGGACCTGGGGCGGCAGTACTACCAGATCGCGGTGGAGGAAGTTGCCGAACTCATCCGAACGATATCCGCGTGAGGCCCGCGCGCGTTCCGGTGCGAGCCGGACGAGCCTGACGTCCGGGCGCGATGGCGCGAGCGTCGCATCGGAACATCATCGGCGTCGGGGGCGTGGTGCGTATGGACGACGGCATCCTGCTCGTTCGCCTGACATATAGCGACATCAAGGGCCGCTACATGTTCCCGGGTGGGAAAGTCGATCCCGGGGAGTCGCTGGAAGCGGCGCTCAGCCGGGAGGTTTCGGAAGAAGCCGGGGTCATCGCCGAACCGCAGGATCTCGTTGCGGTCCGACATCGGGTCAATCCAGGCGAGCTGAATACCTACCTAGTGTTCAGCATGCGTTACGTGAGCGGCGAGCCGCGCGCGAATGGACGGGAGACGGACGCCGTGGCGATCGTTGACGCGGAGCAACTGCGCGAGCATCCCGAGCAGTTCGCGTCGCTCGTGCCGGAGGTCGCGCTACCGGTGCTGGCGGGAAAGGCGCGCGGTCTGTCGCGGCAGGGATATCTGCCGTCGCATGGTCGATACTCGGCCGAGACGTTTCAGCTCTATGCAGACCCCGGCGCCAGCGAGGCCTAGAAGCGATCGGCTCCCCAGTACATGAACGGCGAATTGGGAAACAGGCGGCGCAGGTACACGTCTATGTGGGGAGCCACGGCGGCGGCGTCCAGGGCCTCGTAGCCGCCTGGCGTGCCAAGGAACAGGTCCAGGAACTGTCCGCTGGTCAACTCGACTACTGGCTCGTTGCCGACCGGCTCGGCTATGACCACGTTGGCCATGGGCGTCTCGACTCGCGCGGTTTCGCCGTCGACGCTGAGAACGAACGTGGGACCGGGCAGCGGCGCGGCGCGGCGGCGGCGCCGGATGAGTTCGGGAATCACGCTTTCCAAGGCGCCGCGCAGCGAATTCAGCCTGACCATGTAGTGCTGGGTGGGCTCGACGCTGGCGCTGGCCCGCTTGCGCAACAGGTCAAACAGCTCGGATGCAGGGTGAATTTCGCCGGTCAGGCGGCTGACGCCGCGCCCGGCCGCACGGGCCCGCCAGACGTTCAGTAGTGGAATCGCCAAATCCTCGTATTGGACCCCGCCGTCCAGAATCTCCGATTCGTCGTCGGACAACGCGGTGATGGCGTAGGCCACAACCGTGCGAACCTGCACGAGCACATCGAAGTGGACTTCGGTTCCCGGCGCGAGGCGTGGCAACCAGTCCATCAGCGCCAGCCAGTAGGCCTCGCTACGTTCGATCGGACCGACCCGGTCGGCGGCGATGTCCGCGTGGATGCCGGTGACGGCGGGCAGGTCGTCAGACTGAAAGGGACGAACAACGTAGCCGCCGGCCCACTCGATGTCCCCGGCGGGGAACTGCGCTTCGAGCTGCGCGGTCGGAATGGTGTGCCAGCCGCGGCTGGCGTAGACCGCGGGCGTGCCGGTCGAGAGCAGCGACAGCGGCTGGCCGTTGGCCTGCATCCGCTCAATGGCCGCGTCAAGCAGCCGGCCGGCATGGCCCTGGTTGCGATGGGCCGGATCCACGCCCAGGTCGGCAATGCCGCCGAACCGCAGGCGCCCTTCGCCGTAGCGCATCGTCCTATCGGCGATCCAGAGCTGCCCAACAATGGCGCCGCCGTCCTCGACGACAAGGCTCTGCGCCACGTCCCACGCCGGGTCGGCGCTCTGGTGCCGTTCGAAGTAGTCGCGAGGCGTGCCGTCGAAGGCACGATCAGCGACATCAAGGGCTTCGTCGCGCCGCTCGGCGCTCAAGTTGCAAACAGTAGGGTTCATAGGCAGCGGGTTGGTGGTGTCCAGGCACGTGAAAGCGGCCCGACGCACTGGCGTCCGGGCCGGTTAGAGAATATAGCAAAAGCGGCCTGTCCGTCGCGGATAGACTCAGACTACGACTCGCGCTGAAGCAACGACATCCGGCATGCCTTGGCCGCAACCATGTAGCCCGGGCGTCGACAGGCGCCGGACGGGGAGCGGGATCGCGTGAACACAGGCTGGCGTTTCCCCGAGATCCTGTCCCTTCGCGGCCTGCTATTCGCACTGCTGGGCTTGCTGGCGCTCGCGGTGGTTGGGCTGCTGCTGGTGTTGGTTGCTACCCAACCCTCGAGGCCGACTCCAGAAGCCGGCCGCCCAGGTACGCCGTCGATGTCCGGCGAGGCCCCTTCGGGCCTATTGAGCGAAGCCGCGGTGCCTGACGTGCCGGGGTCGGTTCGCGGGCCGCCGGTGCGGCTGCCGCCGCGACCGCAACCACCGCGACTTGAGGCGCTGGAGTTGCTGCCGGCCGACGACGTGAGCGACGCGGAGCTGCGCGCATTCCTCCGCGAGGCGGACGGCATGATCGCGGTGCTCGACCCATCCACGGGCTATATCGGGCTCCTGGCAACGCAGGCGCTGCGCAATGAGACATCGCGGCTGCGCGTCATCGCCGAAAGCGGGGGAATGGCCGGGGCGCTGGCGCAGGTCCAGCCGGTCCGCTGGACCTCGGGGCTTCCTGTTGACGCGCAGACCCTTGCGCTCCTGCTGCGGTCGATCCTGGTGTCGAGCGCGGCCGGACAGCAAATCCTGCTGGACAGCGTTGCCGGTCAGCCCGCGGTTACCGAGCGCATCCAGCAGGCGATGGAAGCCCGCGCGCTCGGCCGTCTTTTGGATATCCACGACGCCCTGGGAATCGGCGCCGAATTACGAAACAGCGTCGTGCAGTCCGCGGCGGACGACCGCAGCTAGCCGGCAGGCGGCTCGACTTTCGGCAGCTGCCAGGCTTCGATCGCCCGTTCGGCGCTGGCCGTTAGCAGGAGATTGGCGGCGGGCGCGGCGGCGATGGCCCGAATCTCTGACGACGTGACCAACTGACCAAGGGCCATTCCATCCGCGCGAATCACGCTAAACGTGCGTTCGGATGCCTGGGCGATCACGTAGTCGTTGGTGACAAGCAGGCGCTCGACCGGCAGGCCCGGGATGTGCCAGACCTCCGTGCCGTTCACGCTGAACGCCCCAAGTCCGGCCGGTCCAGCCAGCACGATCGTGTCGGTATCCGGCATGCGCGCCGCGGCCGTGGACGGGTAGCCGATCTGCCACACCAGATCCCCCCGGACGCTGTCGAAGACCTGCGAGTTTTGAGCCGTGACGGCGATCGTGTGCTCGCCGGACCGGGTGAACAGGACGTCGTGCAGCTCGCCGTCCACGCCGAAGCGCTGGTCCAGGTTGCCGCCCGGCGTGATCAGGACGATCTGGTTCTCGCCCTGACTCGAGGAGGCTACGGCCACTGTCCCCGTGACCGGATTGAGCGCAACGTCAGCGGCGCTGATGTACGACTGCGTGGGTCCCCAGAGTTGACCGTCGTGATTGAAGGCGAAGACGTGTCCCACGCCACTGGCATTTGTCGAGCGCGCGACAAGCCATCCTCCGTCTGGCGCGAAGACCACTTCTTCGAGCAGTTGATTGTCAGGGCGTGTCGGTGACCGCCAGATCGGCCGACCGGTGGAATCAAGCAGCAGGAGATCGAAGCCGTGCGCTGCCGTGAGTTCGCCGTCGGCTGACACCGCGGCGCGCGCGAGCGGCATCTTCAGGTCGCGGCTCCAGCGTGGGACGCCGTCGGCGCCGAATGCCGCGATCGCGCCGTTCCGGGCAATTGCGATCACCAGGTCCCCGTCGTTCGAGGCCGCGAGCCCGGTTATGTCGAAGTCGGTGCGCGTCAGCCAGGCCCGCTCGGTCCAGCGGCCAGCGGCTGGCGCACGGACATTTGTCATGCTGAACGCCAGGTCGATGACATCCTCGATTCGGGTCGCCAGGCCAAGGAGTTGCCACTCGCGGGCCGCGGTGTCGGCCTCGTCGGCCGTCGGATAGCGCCCGGCTTCCACCCAGCGGCGGAATACCCGGGACATGCGGAGCGAGGGCAGCTTCCGCCCGATCCGCGCCCGGGCCTCGGCTTCGTCGGCAAAGGGCCCGACGAGGACTGCCAGCTTGGGGACCCGTACGACGTCGACCTGATATTCGCCCAGGTTGTCGATGGCTTCTTGAAGCCAGCTTCTGGTGCGTCCCGGCCCGATGGCGTCGGCGAATGCGGCGACCGCCGTGCGCGCGCGTTTCTGCAAGGTGATGACGTGCACCAGGCGTTCGGGTTCCTCGAGGTCTTCGTAGGCGCGGAGCGTGGGGATGATTTCGACCAGCGCGTCCACGGCCGTGGTGAGGTGCCCGTGAGCCGTGGTTGCCGTAGGCGGCGGGCTGAGCGGAATGAGCGCCTGACCGAGCGAGCCGATAGCCTCGAACTGCGCCTGCGAGGAGGCCGCAAACTGGCCGGGAGTTTGGGAACCTGCGCCCAGTTCGCGGATGTTGAGTTCCAGCGTTCGCACTTCGTCCAGCGCGCCGGTCGCTATCGTGAGCGCCGGCTCCCAGTAGGGCCGTGCGGTAAACCCGGCCGAGGGGGCGATGGCTTCCCGGCAGGCCGCGGCCGCGGCCGCGGCGCCGAGCGCCGTCAGAAGTGCGCGCCGCGAAAGGCCTTCGCGCCGCGGCGCGACCACGAGCGCGTTAGGTGGCGTCGGCAGCCGCCGCGCCGCGCAGCGACCACGGTGTGGCTGCCGTGACGTTGACCGAATGTGTAACCCCTGGCGCAAAATTGGGGTGATCAGGGGTAAAGACCAGCTTGTTGGTGCGGGTACGGCCGCGCCAGCGCGGCCCGTCCTGGCCGCCCTTACCGGGCGTGAGCTGCTCGAACAGCACCTCGGGCGCGGTGCCCAGGTAGGTGCGGTTGATGTCCTCGGCGATCAGCGTCTGCTCACGCTCGATGCGGTGCAGGCGGCGCAGCTTCTCCGCCTGCGGCACGTCGTCGGCCCACTCGGCGGCCACGGTGCCCAGTCGGGGCGAAAAGGCCGCCACGTGGACCTGATCGAAGCGCAGGTCGCGCACTAGCTGCAGCGAGTTGGCAAAGTGCTGCTCCTGCTCGCCGCAAAACCCCACGATGATGTCGGTAGTGAGCGCCACGCCGGGAACCGTGGCGCGCAGCATGGCGATCGTGTCGCGATAGAAGCCCACGCTGTATCCGCGCGCCATTCGCTTGAGGACCCAATTGTCCCCGGACTGCACGGGCAGATTGATTTCTTCGCAGACGCTGGGGATATCGCGCATCGCCTCCGCCAGCTCCCGAGTCATGTAGCGCGGGTGTGCCGTCGTGAAACGAACCCGTTCGATACCCTCCACAGCGTCTACGCCTTGGAGCACATCCGGCAGACCGGTTCCGTCAAAGTCGAAGCCGTAGGCATTCACGATCTGACCGAGCAGGATGATCTCGCGCGCGCCCTCGTCGCGGAACCGGCGCACTTCCTCGAGGATCTCGTCCAGCGGCCGGCTGCGTTGGGCACCGCGCCGAAACGGCACGATGCAGTACGTGCACCGCTTGTCGCAGCCGTAGATCACGTTGACGAAGCGAGAAACGGCCCCGACGCCCGGTGCTGGCCGCGCCTCGACGTCCTCGTACGCAGGAGCGTCAGCGGGCGCCGATCGCGCCAGCCGCGCCAGCATCGGCTCGGCGTTCAGCGTATCGAATAGCACGTCCACGGGATCAAGGTGCGGCGCCAGTTCAGCCTCGTCCGCGTGCACCGTGCAACCCGTCAGGCCCACGACGAGATGCGGTTTCGTCTTCTTCAGGCCCTTGAGCATGCCCAGCATGCCCCACACCTTGCGGTCGGCGTTTTCCCGGACGGCGCAGCCGTTGACCACCACCGCAGTGGCGTCGGCGAGGGTGTCGGCGCACGCATGCCCCGCGCGCTGGAGTTCGCGTTGGATTCGTTCGCCGTCGGCGCGATTCATCTGGCATCCGATCGTCCAGATGAACACTCGGTGAGCGGGAAACAGTGTTGGCGGCATGTAGCGAATGCGACCTTAGGTGCCGGCGTTGGGCCGAAGTGCCACGCTGGTATCATAGCCCTCCGGGGTACGCGCACCGGATTCGCATCCTGGACGGTGACCTTCTGCGCTCCCGCTTCGCAACTCTCCGCCGCCCCGCCGTTGTTGCCTTTCTTGTACTGGCCACGGTCTTGATCGCGTTGGTCTTCCTTGTGTCGGCCGGTCGGGCGCTGGGCGTCCTTCAGTATTTGGGCCTGGCCGCGGTGGCGGTTGTGACGGCGGCGTTCGCGGTTGGGCTCATGTACGCGGGCCAGGGATCCGGCGACACGGAGGCGTAGCGTGGCCAAGGCGACGGTGGTCACGGGCGCGGGCGGCCAGTTGGGGATCGAACTGGCCCGGCGGCTGGACGAGCCGACGACGGTCACGCTGACCCGATCACAACTTGACGTAACGAAGGCGCCGCTGGTCGAGCGCACGCTGCACGAGATCTCCCCGCGTCTGGTTATTCACACGGCCGCGGCTACCAACGTGGACGGCTGTGAGCGGGATCGCGCCGCAGCCTATCGGACCAATGCGGTGGGGACCTGGAACGTGGCGCGCGCGACCGCCCGCGCCGGCGCGCACATGGTGTACGTGAGCACCAACTACGTGTTCGACGGCGGAAAACTTGGACCGTACCTGGAGTACGACGATGCGGCGCCGCTGAGCGCCTACGGCTGGACGAAACTGCACGGCGAGCGGGCCGCGCGCCAGGTGCTGGAGCGCCTGTACGTGGTACGCACCAGCTGGCTCTACAGCCGCTGGGGCCGCAACTTTCTGAGCCGGCTCCTGCATGTCGATTCCGCCGACGGTCCACTGCGGTACGTGGGCGACCAGGTAGCCAATCCGACCAACGCCGGTGACCTGGCGGGGGCCATTCTTGACCTGACCGAGACCGAGGCGTTCGGCGTGCATCACCTCGTGAACGAGGGCGCAACCAGCTGGTACGGCTGGGCGTCGGCCGTACTTGCGGGGCTTGGGCGCACCGACGTAGCGCTGGAGGAGATTAGGGCCGACGAGTTTCCGCGCGCGGCGGCGGTGCCCGCCAACGCCGAACTTGCGAATGAGACGGCGCGGGCCGTGGGGGTCACGCTGCGTCCCTGGGGCGAGGCGCTGTCCGCGCATATCCGAGAGGTCGCCGCGTAGGTGGGCACCGTCGGCAAAGCGGCCCCACCGCGCTGGTCGGTGCTCATTCCCACCTGGAACGGGCGGCATCTCCTGGAAGAAGCGCTGGACGGCCTGGACACCCAGGTGCTGCGCGACTTCGAAATCGTGGTCGTGGATGACGGCTCCGACGATGACACCGTGGTCTGGATGCGGGCCCAACGGCCGGCCGATCGCCTGATCGAGTTGCCAAAGCAACGCGGACTGGCCGCCGCGCTGAACCGCGGAATCGTGGCCGCGCACGGCAAGTTCATTGCCGTGCTCAATAACGATGCCGTGCCGGAACCGGGGTGGCTGGCGGCGCTGGACCGCGCGTTCGCGGCTGCTCCGAAGGCCAGCTTTTTGGCCTCGCGAATCCGGCTGTACGACGACCCCTCCCGATTGCACGCCGCCGGCGATACCTACGACCGGAACGGGTTGCCCGGCAATCGCGGCGTCTGGCAGCCCGACGGTCCGCCCTATACCGAGTCGTGTGAGGTCTTTGGCGCCTGCGCGGCCGCAGCGGCCTATCGCCGCGAGCTCTTCGACGACATTGGGGTGTTCGACGAGGACCTGGTGATGTATTGCGAGGACGTGGACCTGGACTGGCGCGCTCAGATGGCCGGGCACCGGTGCCGATATGTACCTGACGCCGTCGTCCGGCACCGCCTCAGCGCCACGGCGGGCGGCGCAATCGCGAGCTACCTGGTCGCGCGCAACCGGCCGCTTGTCGCGGTGATGAATTTGCCGGGATATCTGTGGCGGCGCGGCTGGTGGCGAATTGCCTGGGCTCAGCTTAGACTGGCATTTGCGGCGCTGCGGGCGATTCGGGGACGAGCGGCGCGCGCCACGCTGGCGGGCCAGTTGGCGTCGTTGGCGCATCTACCGAGGGCCTGGAGCAAGCGGTCGCGCCGCCAGCGTTCACGCCGTGTGGCAGACGCCTATATCGACGCCTTACTTGAGCGTTGACGCAGGTGGAGGACAACGATGGGATTTTTTCGGCGACTCTTCGGCGGCGGTGACGGCGGAGCGAAAGAACCCGTTGACACGGCATGGCACTTCTACGTCAAGAGCAAGTACGCGGATGAGATCATTGACGTCCGCGTGGACCCCAACGCCGACCTGTCGCCGGAGTTCGACGGCGCGGGCGACGGCGCGTCGCACTACACGAGCAACAAGGACATCATCGGAAGCAAGAGCTTCCGCACGATCCATCTGTACCTCGTCTTCAGTTCGGGCCGTGCCTACACCGGCGATTACACAATTGAGGGCGGCGAGTTGGTCGACCAGGCAGCCTATGAGGCCTGGAAGGTGCGGGAGACGGCCGCAAGCTCCGGCGACGCCGACACGGACGACGACTAAGCTCCACCCGGGTCTGCAGGCGTCGATGCGGTGACCGCTGTCAAGCTGCCCATCGGACGCACGCCGCTGAAGCTGCTCGCGGCGCTGGCGGCGACCGCGTTACTCGCCGGTGTCCTGAGCGGTGCGCGGCCACCGCCCGCTGCCCTAGCCGGGGGGATTGCCGCCCTTGGCGCCGCGCTGGGTCTGGTGCGTCCGGCGAATGGCCTCCTGGCGGCGCTGGTCGTGGCCATGCTGGCTCCATTCCTTGTCGTTCCCCAGCGACTCGGCGTGCAGCCGCCGGTTCTCGACGTGATCGTTGCCGCAACATTCCTCGGAATCGCGGTTCGACTGACTTCGCGGCGGCGTGAACTGAGCGCCGGATTGAAGGTGACTCCGCGGTGGCTTGTGGGTCTCGTGGCCGTGGGGACGGTGCTTCCGCTGGCGGCGGGAGCGGCGGCCTTCGTAGGGTCGAGCGACGCTGACGCGGCGCAAGTTGCGGTCAAGATGTCGCTTTACGCCCTGACGCCTCTCATGGTGGCTCTGATCTGTCGGGGGGGTCGCGCGCCGCGGGCCGTAACCACCCTGATCGCCGCCGCAGCCGCGATTCAGGCGCTCGTCGCTATCGTTCTCCACATGGCGGGTCCGGCCGGCATCCAGGCCCTGGAGGGACTCGGTTCGGCCGGCTACCCGTCCATGGACGTCGCCCGCTTTCTGCCGGACCAGGTAACGCCGCGAGCTACCGGCCTGCTGGTGGATCCGAACGTCCTGGGCGTCACCCTGGCGGCTGCGCTGCCGTTTGGACTGATGTGGCTTGGCGGCGGCTCTCGGCGGTCGGCACTCGGCGTGGCCGTCGTGGCGCTCATAGGTGTGGCTCTGGTGTTCACGATTTCACGTGCAAGCTGGATTGCGGCTGCGGCGGGTCTGCTGGTCTGGCTGGCGCTCGTTCGTCCGCGCCTGGCGGCTGCAGCGGCGGCGGTTCTGGGCGCGGCGGTGCTGGTTGCCCCGCTTGAACCATTTGAGCGTATTCGCCAGGGCTTCCTGGCTTCCGACCGCTCGGCGGCGCTGCGGGTGGACGAAGTTCGCGAAGCGACCCGCGTGATCGGTCGGTTTCCGTTCCTAGGCGTCGGATATGGCGAGGCGCCGCATCCGGACATTTTTGCCGGGGTTTCCAATGCCTGGCTCTGGCTGGGCGAGCGCGCGGGCGTCGCGGCTGGGCTCACGCATCTGGCCCTGGTTGGCTGCGCGGCGCGGGCGGCCATCAGGTCAGCGGGCGACGACGCAGAGCTTCGACCGTTGCTCGCTTCGCTGGCGGCGTTTGCAACCGCCGGGTTGTTCGACCATCACATCGTCAGCTTCCCGCACCTTGTCTACCTGCTGGGGGCACTCGTTGGTCTGATCGCCGCGCGTGCGGCCTACATCGCGTCGAGCCGGGTATGACCTGCGTAGCACTGGACGGTCGGATGCTGCGGCATGACCGGGCAGGGATTGGACGCTACATCTGGCGGCTGCAAGAGGCGCTGGGAGCGCTGCCACACGCGGGCATCGACCTTGAGCTGCTGGTGGATCGACGCGGGTGTCTTCCGGGCAAGCCATCGCTCCGCGCGCGCCAAGTCTTTGTCCCGGTCCGAAACCGGCTCGAACGGGTTTTGCTGCCGCGTGCCCTACGCGGGGCCGATCTGGTGCACTTTCCCGACCACGGGATACCGGCCGGCGTTAGCCGGCCTTCAGTTGTGACGGTGCACGACATTTCGTTCCTGTCGCACCCTGACACCCACGCCGCGAGCAGTCGCGGTCATTACGGAACCGCGATCCGGACCCTGCGACGCGCGCGCGCCATCATCGCAGTGTCCGGTCACGTGCGGTCCGCGCTGGTGGAGCGCGGCTTGATTGAGGCAGGGCGTGTGACTGTCGTTCCCGAGGCGCCCGGATTGCCGGTGTCCACGGATGCGTGCAAGCACCGCATGTGGCCGTTGCCGTTCGCGCTGCTGGTTGGCACCGTCCAGCCGCGCAAGAACGTCGCTCTGGCGGCGCGCGCGTTCGCTGCCTCCCGCTTCGCTCGCGAGGGGTCCTTGCTGATCGTCGGGTCGCTTGGCTACCGCGGATCGGAGATCATCCGGTCCGTCCGGGCCAGGCAGGACAACGAGACCGTGCGGTTTCTCGGGCGGGTGGCCGATACGACCCTGGCGCGTCTCTTCGGGCAGGCGGAGTTCGTGCTCATGCCGTCGCGTGACGAAGGATTCGGACTGCCGGCGCTTGAGGCGATGGCGTTTGGAACGCCGGTGATCGCGGCCCGAGCGGGCGCGTTGCCGGAGCTCGTCGGCGACGACGCTCTGCTGATCGACGCGGATGATGCTGATGGGCTGACCGCGGCCATCGACCGGCTGGCTGACGATGCGGGCTTGCGTGCCGCGCTGGGCGCCTGCGGCCGCGCTCGAGCTGGAGACTTCAGCTGGGAACGAACGGCGCGCGGCACGCTGGCGGTGTACGAGGCCTGCGCGTGAACATACTTGCCATCACGTCAACGCCGCCCTGGCCGCCTACCCACGGCGCGGCGCTGCGCAACAGCCTGCTACTGGAGGCTTTGGCGGGCGAGCACACCGTGGACCTCGTCACGCTCGACCGACCCGGCGCGCCGACGATTCGCGCTCCGTCCACCATTCGTCGAGTCATCCAGGTGCGTGCAGCGCCCCCGACGGTCTGGCGGCGGCTGCGGGGCGGATGGCGCGGCGGCGTGCCGGACCTGCTGATTCGCCACGGGTCCCGCATCTTGCGTGGACGGGTCCAGATGCTGCTAAGCAGCGGGGAGTATCACGCCGTGCACGTGGCCCAGGCCCAGCTCGCACCCCTGATTCGCGACGCCTGGACCGCCGCGCCCAGTCAGACCAGACGGCCGCGCGTCATTTACGACGCACACAACATCGAGTGGATGCTGCAAGCCGTCCTGGCGCAGGCGAGCACCCGGCCGCGTGCCGTCTGGGCGCGCCGCCAGGCCAGGTTGCTGCGCCGGGTCGAAGCCTGGGTGGCGCGGACCGCTGACCTGGCCGTGGCTTCGTCTCCCGACGACCGCGCTGGCCTTGCCGCGCTGGGCGCCGCGGCGCCCGAGTACATCCCGCATCCCGTACTGGCCGGGCCGGCGTGTCCGGGCGCCGACGGTCGGGCCGAGCATCCACGCGTGCTCTTTGCCGCCAACTTTGCCTACCGTCCGAACGTGATGGCGGCGGAATGGCTCTTCGGGCGGGTGCAGCCGGCCCTTGCGCGCCGGCTGCCGACCGCCGAACTTCGGATTGTTGGCCCGCGGTCGAATGACTTGCGACCGATCGTGCCGGTGCAAACTACGCTGGGCGGAATCGTGGACGACATTGATGGGGAGTACCAGCGCGCCTGGCTCGCCGTCTCCCCTACCGCGGTGGCCGCTGGCGCGCCGTACAAAGTCCTGTCGGCGCTGGCTGCGGGCCGGCCGGTGGTCGCCCGAGCGCAGGGGTACGTTGGCCTCCCGGCGGATGACGACATTGGCGTGATGCTGCCTACCCGGTCAGACGAGTTCGTGGACGCCCTGATAACCCTCCTGACGGACCCGGCGGCCCATGAGCGGGCGGCAGCCGCCGGATTCGCGTACGTCAAGGCCGAGCATGATGCGGCGGTTGTTGGTCTGCGGTTGCTGGACGCCTATTCGCGTGTTCAGGCGCCGGCCGCGGCGGGTGCGGCGTCGTGACCATCGCTGTCTGCGCCACTGTCAAAAATGAAGCGGCCGACGCGTCGTCGCTGGTGGCCAGTCTCCAGGAGCAGGACCTGGCTGCTGATGAGATCGTAATTGTCGACGGCGGTTCCACCGACGGCACGTTCGAGGCGTTGCGCACGGCGGCGGATGGCGATCCGCGATTCAGTTTGCGACACGCGCCAGGGACCAATATCGCGGCCGGGCGCAATATCGCGATTGCCGCGACCAGGGCACCGCTCGTGGCGGTGACGGATGCCGGCCTGCGGCGTTCGCCGCACTGGCTCCAATCACTGGTCACCGCCGTTCGGGAAGAGCCGCAGGCCGCGGCATCCTATGGCTACATTCTGGCCGCGCCGGAGACGACGTTCGAGGCGGCATTGGGCGCCGTGGCCCTGCCGCTGGCGCCCGAGATCGATCCGGCGCGCTATCCGCCAAGCAGCGGGTCGGCGCTATATCGACGCGAATGGCTGCAACGCGTTGGCGGCTATCCTGAGTGGCTCGCCCACGGCGAGGATCTCTGGCTGGACCGCGCGATCTGGCGCGCGGGCGGCTGGTTTCGCCATGCCCCTGGCGCGGACGTCGGCATCCGTCCGCGCTCAACCGTGGCGGCCTTCTTTCGGCAATACTTTCTGTACGCCGCCGGTGACGGACATGCCGGCATGCTGGTGCCGCGTCATGCCCTGCGCTACGGGGCCTATGCGCTGGGACTCACGCTTCTCCAACAGCCGTCGCCGGCCGCTCGCGCAGCGCTGGTCCTGCTGGCCGGCGCCTATCTGGGCCGTTCCGTGCGCCGCGCGCCGGCGATGATCCGACAAACCGCCGGCGCCAACCCGATGCTGGCTGGTGCGATGACGCCGGCCCTGCGGCTGGTTGGCGACCTTGCCAAGATGACGGGGTTTGTCGCCGGGCTGTCGCGCCGGTGGCGGCGATGACCGCCTCGCCAGATGTCGCCGTCGTGATCACCGCATTCAACGTGCGCGCTCTCCTGGAGCGGTGCCTCGACAGCCTGGAGGCTGCCTGCGGCTCGTTGATGCTGGAGGTGGTCGTGGTGGACAACGGCTTTGGCGACGATACCTGGCCGATGCTGCTGGCCCGCGACGACGTGCGTGCGCTTCGCGGCTCCCCCGATCTCGGCTTCGGAGGCGCCAACAACATTGGAGCGGCCGCGACCAGCGCTCCGCTTCTGCTTTTCCTCAACCCCGACACCGAACCGGAACCCGAGTCAATTGCAGCGCTGGCCGACCAGCTCAGCTGTCGCCCGGACGCAGCCGCGGCCGGGCCGCGGCTGACGCTGTCCGACGGACGTCTTGATCCGGCCGCCCGCCGGCACTTTCCACGTCCCGCAAGTGCGCTGCACCGATTCCTGGGGTCTTCGCGCGTTCTCCGTCGGGGCGTCGCCAGGCCCTATAACGCGGGCGAGCCCGGGGACACCTCCGTGAGTGACATCGACGCGGTGTCGGGCGCCTGCCTGATGGTCCGCCGCACCGCCTTCGCGGCCATTGAGGGCTTCGATCCCCGATTCTTTATGTACGGCGACGATCTTGACCTCCACCGGCGGCTCGCCGATGCAGGCTGGCGAACCGTGTATGTGCCGGCGGCGCGCGTGTGGCACCACAAGCGGCGATCATCGCGCCAGCGCCCGATCAAAACCCGGTACGAGTTCTACAGGTCGATGTGGCGCTACTACGCCAAACACCACATCCGTGATCCCTGGCCGCTGCGCGCCGTGGTTCTGGGTGGAATCCTTATCCTCGGCTGCGGCGGCGTGCTGCGCGCGCTCGCGGCCTGGCGACCAAGGGGGATGGGCGGCGCTGAATGCTGACCTGGGCGCGGCGCAACTGGGGCGGCCTCGTTTCGTCGCTTTCGCTCGTGGCTGATGTGGCCGCCGTGGGACTGGCGCTCATCGCGGCCTATTACATGCGGTATCGCTTTGGCTGGTTCGAGGGAACGCCGCCCAACCGGTTCCTGTTTCTGGCGCCTGTCACTGTTGCGTTTGCGATTGCGACCGTGGTCGGCGGTCTGTCGCTTGGCATGTACTCGCGTTTTCGCACCGCAGGTCCCGTGGACCGCGTGGCGCGCGGCGCCGGGATGGTGACCATCGGCACCCTGCTGGCTGTAGCGGCCACCTTCTTCATCTTTACGGATCGCCTCGAACCCGTGCGAAACGTGATGCCTCTTGCGTGGGTGCTCGGCACTCTGTTCGTCGCCTTGGGACGAACCCTGCTCGCCACGGTGCTGCGGCTGCTGGCTCAGCGCGGTGTCGGTGTCCAACGCGTGCTCGTGATTGGCGCCGGAGCCGAGGGCCGTGAGGTGGGCGGACGTATCCTGCGTGATCCAAGCCGCCGGTACCAGCTGGTGGGATTCCTGGACGATTTCGAGTCGCACGTGCCAATTGACGAAGGTGAGTTCCCGGTACTGGGGACATCGGCGGTGCTACCCGACTTGATTGCGGAGCACGAGATCGACAAGGTCGTCGTGGCCATCCCATCGTTGTCCCACGACGACCTGCTCGCCATCCTGGCCGACGTCGAGGCGTCGTACGCCGACGTGTGGCTGCTACCAGATCTCTTTCAGCTGATGGTTTCGCCGGTGGTCGAGGGAGGAGTTCGCGGACTACCTCTGATCGCAGTCAACGAAGTGCGCCTGCGAGGCCTTAGCCGTTTCACCAAACGCACGCTCGACCTGGTGGTGGCCACCATCGTGTTCGTGTTGGCGTCGGCGCCAATGCTCCTGATCGCGCTTATCATCAAGCTCGATTCCAAGGGGCCCGCCTTTTATGTGCAGACGCGTGTTGGACGTGATGGACGACCGTTTCCGATCGTGAAGTTCCGCACCATGGTCAGCGGCGCCGATGAATACGGACAGACCTGGACCGTCGCGGACGACCCCCGGCAGACGCGCGTCGGTCGGTTCCTGCGGCGATACTGGATCGACGAAGTGCCCCAGCTCCTCAACATCATCCGCGGCGACATGAGTCTCGTTGGCCCACGCCCAGAGCAGCCCGACTACGTGGCCAGGTTCCGCGGCGAATTCTCCCGCTACATGGTCCGCCACCGCGAGCGCGCCGGTGTGACGGGCTGGGCGCAGGTCAACGGAATGCGCGGTGATTCGTCCATCGCCGAGCGCACGCGCTATGACTTGTATTACGTGGAAAACTGGTCACTGCTCTTTGATTTGCGAATTCTTTTGCGCACACTTCTCATTGTGATGCGTGGTGATGCGCACTAACGGGCGCGCCGGCCCGGTCTCCCGCCGGCGCGCGCTAGGCATTCTTGCGGTCGCGGCCGCGACGACGGCCTGCGAGATCGGCGGCTTCGGCGCGGACACCGCACCGACGACCGATCCAACGGCGGTTCGAACTCCGCCGCCCTATCTGGCGCCGCTTCCGCAGCCACTGCCGCCGCCAGTTCGATTGCCGGCGCTCATCTCGGACTTCGCGGGTACGGGCGAGATTGGCGATGCCGGCGATGGCGGTCCGGCGCTGGCCGCCCAGTTCCGCAGTGTCGGCGGCGTAGCGGTTGGCTCGGACGGATTGATTTATGTGTCCGATCCCAGCGCCAGCCGCATTCGTCGTATCCGTTTCGACGGCGTTATCGAGGCGCTGGCGGGCACCGGTACGCGCGGCTACGGCGGAGACGGCGGGCACGCTCTGGCCGCCGACTTCACCGACCCGACGCGCCTGCTGGTCGACCAAGCCGGCACGCTCTTCGTTGCCGAACTCGACCGGGTGCGCCGTATCGATGTCGCCGGGATTGTCTCCACGGTTCTCGGCGATGGCCAGGCGGGTCTGGAGGGCGACGGCGGACCGGCGGCCTTTGCCCGAACCGCCGGCAACGAAGGCATGGCGATCGACGGCGACGGCAATCTATTCGTCGCGGAGCGCGCGGCGAACCGAGTCCGACGCATCGATACGCGCGGCAACGTGGCCACCGTGGCCGGCACGGGCGCCCCGGGAAGCGATGGCGACGGCGGTCCCGCGCTGTCCGCCACGCTTAACCAGCCGGTGGACGTGGACGTGGATGGGCACGGCAACCTGCTGATCGCCGAACTGGCCGGAAATCGGATTCGCCGCGTATCCGCCAGCGGCGTCATTGACACCATTGCCGGGGTTGGGGTGCCAGGTGGCGCCGGTGACGGAGGTCCGGCCACTGCCGCCGAACTTCACGGTCCCCAAAGCGTAGTCGTCGATGCCAGCGGCGCAGTGTTCATTGCCGACTGGAACAACCGGCGCATCCGTCGCATCCATCCGGACGGCACGATTCAAACGGTCGCTGGGTTGGTTGGCGGTCGCGTGGAGTCTGGGGGAGCGGCCCTGGAGTCACGTCTGACGCTGCCGCTTGACCTTACGCCGACGCTTGATGGGGGGCTGCTGATCGTCGAGCAGAGCGCGCGACGAGTTCGCGCGCTTGTGGCGGCGCCCGGCGCCGAGGCGCCGCCCGGAGCGGAGGCTCAGCCGACCGGACCCCCGGATTCCCAAGCTGCCGACGCGCAGGCTGCCCCGTCCGCGTATGTCCCACCCGCACCCGCTCTACCCAGCGGTACCCCGCTGGCCGGCGACCTGCTGGCGGAGGTTTTTGCCGGCAGCGGCGAATCCGGCAACGCTGCCGACGGCGAATTTAGGCTCAACGCGGTATTCGCGTCGCCGCGAGGGATCGCGATTGACGGCCTTGGGCGTCTCCTGATTGCCGACACGGGCAACCATAGGATCCGGCGAATCGAGCCAGACGGCGCACTGCGCGTGGTGGCGGGAACGGGAGCGCCGGGGATCGAAGGCGATGGCGGGGCCGCGACGGCGGCCCAACTCAATCGACCGTCAGCCATGGCCGTCGATGGGCAGGGATCCATTTACGTGGCCGATTCCGGCAACTTTCGGATTCGCAAGATCGACCCGGATGGCGTCATTACCACGTTCGCGGGAGGCTCGCAGCCTGGGGTCGGCGGTGATGGTGGCCCCGCCCGCGATGCACAGTTCACGGAACCTGTCGGCCTGGCCCTGGGACCTGACGGATCGTTGTTTGTGGTGGACGGACCGGTGCATCGGGTGCGGGTCATCCGTCCGGATGGCGTGATACAGGCCTTCGCGGGCAACGGTGTTGACGGGTTGGGCGGCGACGGCGGACCGGCGGCGCAGGCCGCGCTTGGGTTTCCACAACGAGTGGCGATCAACGCCGACGGATCCGTGCTGGTCACTCAACTCCAGGCGGGCGTGGTTCGACGCATTGCTCCCGACGGGTCGATCGAAACCGTGGCTGGGTCCGGTCAAGCGGAGGCGCCGACCGAGGGGCCGGCCCGCGAGGTCTCGCTCGATGCGCCCATCGGCGTGGCCGTGGACACCGTTGGCGCCGTGTACGTGGTGTCGAGCGGAAGCGGTCAGGTCGTGCGGATGGATCCGAGCGGGCACGCGCAAGTGATTGCCGGCAACCCGTTGGGCCAGGGCCAATCCGGAGATTCGGCTCGCGACATTCCCCTGTTCACATCGGTCGACATGGCCTTGGGGCGCGACGGGACCGCCTACCTGCTTGAGGCGCGCGGGCTGATCTGGCGGATCAGTTCCGCGAATCCGGGCGCCACTCCGGTCTCCGCCGAACAGCCAGCCACGCCAACGCCGACCGCAACCCCGGGTCTGGAAGTCGGAGCGAACGAATCGGCCGAGGCCGGCAGCGTCGTGCTGGCCCTGCAGCTGGGAGCGGGCCAGGAGCCCATCCAGCCAACACTCACGTTCCACCCCGGGGAGCGCGTAAGCGTCTCGGTCGAATTCGTGAACGTCGAACGTGGATCGCGCCTTGGGATCCGTTGGTTTGCCGGGGACGCGCTGCAGGGAACGTTCCTGACCGACCCGCAGCCGGCCTACGACCGAGCGAGGTTTGGCTTCTGGTTTGGTCTGCCGACCACGGCCGCACCGGGCCCGTGGCGGGTTGAGATTATGGTTGGCTCCAGGGCGATTGCTTCCCTTGACCTCGTCGTGACTCCTGGCGAAGTACGCGTGGTTGCGCCCGCGGCCTAGCCGATCGGTACCCTGAGCCCGATCCCGAGGGCACGCCGGCTCCACTGCAGCTCGCCCGTAAAATGGTGCTGATTGCCTCAAGCACGGGTAGGCTGCATGCCGAGTGAGAAGAACGGTGCCGGCGGCGCCGATGACGAGCCGCCGATCGAAGTCAAGGTCACGGACCATCGGTCCGCCTCCGGTTTGGATGACGACACGTCCACGGCAACTGACGCCGACGGTGCGACTGAATCGCCTCCTGATGAGTTGGAGGATCTGAAGGCGCAAGTCGCTCAACTTGAGGCGCGCCGGCAGGACGTGCTTAACCGGCTGACCCGGGCGCAGGCCGACTTTGCGAACTATCGGCGGCGTACGACGGAAGAGGCGCGGGAAATAGCCAAGTTCGCGAACTTGGCGTTCGCGTTCGAGTTGCTGAGCGTTTTGGACGCGCTTGAGCGCGCCTTCACATCCATCCCGTCCGAGTTGCGACTCTTGAGCTGGATCGACGGCGTCGCGCTGATTCAGGCGCAGTTGAGCCGCGTTCTTGAAGCCGCGGGCGTAACTCCGATTGCATGCCGCGCCGGCGACCCGATCGACGTGGAGATTCACGAGGTTGTCATGACCGAAGGTGACGAGGCCACAGCTGTAGTGGCTGAAATGCAGCGTGGCTACCGCATGCACGATCGGGTGATCCGGCCTGCCCTTGTCAAAGCCGGACTGCAGCCGGCGGCCGACGAGGCGCCGGACGATAGCGCTGGTCTGGCCGACCAGTCCCGGGACGACGCCAGCGGGGCCGTGTGAGCGCCAAGCCCGACTACTACGACGTCCTGGGCGTCGATCGCACGGCCGAACCGGACGAGATTCGCAAGGCATACCGCGATCTAGCGCGACGGCATCACCCGGATGTGAGCCGCGAACCCGACGCCACCGCGCGCTTTCAACAGATCAACGAGGCCTACGAGGTTCTACGCGACGAAGAGAAGCGAGCCAACTACGACCGCTTCGGCCACGGCGGTCCCGCATCTTCCTTTGGCACCGGGTTCGATGACTTTGGCGGGATCGGCGACGTGTTCGACGCGTTTTTTGGGGGCGGGCGCCGCTCGCGCCCCGGCGCGGCGCAGCCCGGAACCGATGTGCGAGTTCAAGTGCAGCTGGAGTTTCTGGAAGGCGTCTTTGGGGTTGAGACCGACGTCAACTACATGCGCCTTGAGCCGTGCGGTACGTGCGCCGGCAATGGCGCCGCGCCCGGCACCAGGCCCACCGCCTGCACGGCCTGCCGAGGCACAGGCCAAGTCCAGCGCGCCCAGCGTTCGATCTTCGGGCAGTTCGTCAACGTTACGGTCTGCGAGACCTGCGGCGGCGCCGGGCAGGTCGTTGAAAGCAAGTGCCCATCCTGCACCGGTGTTGGCCTGGAGCGCGTTCCAGTTCAGCGCAACGTCAGGGTTCCCGCCGGGCTTCAGCCGGGCACTGAACTGCGACTCACGGGCGAGGGCAACCACGGGCCGCGCGGGGGGGCGCCCGGCGACCTGTACATCGGAATCGATGTCAAGCCGCATCCGGTGCTGGAGCGCGACGGGGACAACATTCTCAGCAACGTGGTGATCAACATCTCCGAGGCCGCGCTGGGCGCGAAGCTCGAGGTGGAGACGGCTGACGGCCCCAGCACCGTCAAGATTCCCGCCGGAATCCAAGCCGGCACGCCAATTCGGATGCGCGGCAAGGGTGCCCCGCGCCTCCGTGGATCAGGACGGGGCGACCACTTCCTGCTTGTGCACGTGGCTACTCCCACCAAGCTGAGTCGGAATCAACGCCAGCTGCTTGAACGTCTGCGCGAGACGCTGCCTGGCGGTAGCGATTCAGGTGGGCGCGGCTTCGTCGAAAAAATCCGGGCCGCCTTTCGGTGAGCAACCAGTGGGCGGCGATCCGCGTGCCTCTGCGACCGGAGGCTCTGGACGACGTGTCCATGGCGCTGCAACGACTGGTCGGGACGGCTTTCGCCGTGGAAACGCGGCCGCGCTCGACTGCGGGCGAGTGGCCGGTGACGGCCCACGCCTACGTGGCCCCAGGCGCGGGACAGGACGCGGCGCGCATTGAGCTCCTGCGAGCGCTCGAAATGCTTCGAATCGCCGGCTCCGGCTCCGTGGGTTCGGCGTCCGAGGAGTTGGTGGACGCCGACGCGTATCGAACGCGCTGGCGTACGTTCTATGCGCCACTCGCGGTCGGTCGCCGCCTTGTAATCGTCCCTGCCTGGTTGGAGCAGCCGGCGGATCAGGCTGATCGAATTCCGATCTTCCTCGACTCGTCCATGGCGTTCGGCACCGGGCGCCACCCTACGACCCAGCTCGCACTGGAGGCGTTGGAAGCATCGCTCGTGCCTGGTGATGTGGTCGCTGACGTGGGAACCGGCTCCGGCGTGCTGGCCATCGCGGCGGCCAAGCTGGGCGCGGCCCGCGTCTACGCCTTCGACCGGGATCCCGAGGCCGGCCCGGCGGCTGTCGCCAATGTCCGGCGAAACGGCGTATCGGATCGGATCAGGGTGACTGTTCCGAGCACTGTCCTGGCCGCGCCGGAGCCTGCTTCGCTGATTGTCGCCAACATCGTGGCTTCAGTTCACGTGAAGCTGATGCCGGACTACGTCACACTGGTGGCACCCGCGGGGCGGCTGTTGCTGGGCGGCGTGCTGGACGAGCGGGTGGACGAGGTGATCGCAGCCGCCCGGCCGTTCGGCTTCAGGCTGCGCGCAGCGGCGGCTGCGGACGAGTGGCGGCTGCTCGACTTCACGGCGGCGGCGCTGCCCGGCGCACGGCTGGAAACGGAGGTCGCCATGCAAGGACACGGCCCATGACTGCCGATTCGACCGAACAGGACTGCATCTTCTGCGCCATCGGCCGGGGCGACATACCCAGCGACGGCGTGTATGCCGACGAGCATGTCGTAGCGTTCCGCGACATCAATCCGCAGGCACCGTCGCACGTACTGGTCGCGCCGCGCCGGCATGTGGCCAGCATTGACGGGCTGCGGGACGATCAGGAGCTTCTGGGTCGGGTGATGGCCGTGGCCGTAACGATTGCCCAGGCCGAGGATCTGGCCGCGTCAGGCTATCGGCTGACGACCAACCACGGGCGCGACGGGGCGCAAACGGTTCCGCACCTGCACGTGCACGTACTGGGCGGCCGTGCCTTGAGTGGCCGGCTCGGATAACGCCCGTCGCGGCGTGCCCAGACTAAGTCGAGTCCAAGCCGCGGAGTGTGCGCGCAGCCCGACGGCTGAGCCCGGCGAGGGGCCTCGCGATCAGCGAGCGTCAGCAAGCCGCAGGCTTGGATTTCGGGCCGTGCTGTGCTAACGTTGCTCCAACGTGGGGGGTGCCCGAATAGCCGTACGGCCGCGAAAAAACTGAAGAGCCGCTACCCAACTGGCTTTTGCCGGTTGGGCTTTCGTGCCTTGTGGTCAACGGACACCTTTTTGAAAACGGATGTGACGCGCTGACGCAGTTCGTATCGCGGGATCCTCAGACGACCGCGGTCTGCGTGCGTTGTCGCTCTGCGTTTTCCCAACCGCGCCAGATTTTGATGCACGCGAACATTCGTATTGTGCGCCGTCGGGGCGGCTGTCTTGGCCGCTATCGATCCCGTTCGTCGATGAACGAAGGAGCAGGCGATTGATGAGTTCAAACGGCACGAATTCGAGCTTGAACGAGCGAAACTACGGGAGGGCCCCCAGCATCCTGGAGCTGCCGCATCTGGTCGCCACACAGCTCGAATCGTTCGAACGGTTCAAGAACGAATACCTGCACGAACTGTTCGCCGAGATCTCGCCGATCCAGGACTTCACGGGGAAGAATCTCGAACTCCACTTCGAAGTTCCGGAGACGGCCTTCGACGATCCCAAGTACAGCGAGGAAGAGTGCCGCGAGCAGGACCGCACCTACCAGGCGCCCCTGCGTGTCAAGGCTCGCCTGCACAACAAGCAGACGGGCGAAATCAAGGAAATGGTGGTGTACATGGGCGACTTCCCGCTCATGACGCGCCAGGGCACCTTCGTTTACAACGGGGCCGAGCGCGTGGTCGTCAGCCAGTTAGTGCGATCGCCCGGCGTTTATTTCTCCGCCGAGGTCGAACCGGCCACGGGCCGGCGCCGCTTCGGCGCCAAGCTAATCCCGAAGCGCGGCGCATGGCTGGAGTTCGAGACCAGCAATCAGTCGATCGTCAACGTCAAGATCGACCGCAAGCGCAAGCTGCCCGTCACCACGTTCTTGCGCGCCATCGAGCCGGAATTGAGCGAGGACGCGGCGCTGATTCAGGCATTCGCCGATGTGGATAGCGATCCGGAGCATCCTTACATCGAATCGACGATCGGCAAGCCCGAGTCCCGTCGCGACCTGGCCTTCAGCACCGAGGACGGCCTCATCGAGCTGTACCACCGGTTGCGGCCGGGCGACCCGGCCACGGTGGACAACGCCCGCTCGCTAATCGAGCAGACGTTCTTCAACATTCGTCGTTACGACCTGGGGCCGGTCGGACGCTACAAGCTGAACAAGCGCCTCGGCCTCAAGACGGAAGAAGCCACCCGCACCCTCCAACCGGACGATCTGGTCGCAATCGTGCGCGAGATCGTACGCCTCAATGTGACGCAGGGCGTGCCCGACCACATCGACCACCTTGGCAACCGGCGCGTGCGCGCTGTGGGCGAGTTGCTGGCGGACCAGTTCCGCGTCGGGCTGCTGCGCATGGAGCGCGTGATCAAGGAACGCATGAGCATCCAGAACGCCGCCGAGGCGACGCCGTCCGGGCTCATCAACACCCGGCCGGTTACCGCCGCGGTGAAGGAGTTCTTTGGCGGCAGCCAGCTCTCGCAGTTCATGGACCAGGCCAACCCGATGGCGGAACTTGCCCATAAGCGTCGCCTCAGCGCCATGGGGCCGGGCGGCCTGTCCCGCGAGCGCGCCGGTTTTGACGTGCGCGACGTTCACTACAGCCACTACGGACGGGTCTGTCCCATCGAGACCCCTGAAGGCCCGAACATCGGCCTCATCAACACGCTCGCGACCCTTGCACGGGTCAACTCCTACGGGTTCATCGAGACGCCCTACCGACGCGTCATCACGCGTGTGCCCGCAACCGACGCTGCTGGGCTGCTGGGCCGCACGGTTGTCGAGCCCTTCGGTTCGAACGGCGGAGGCGAGCCGCTGGCGCAAGTCGGCGATTTGATCGACGAAGCCCTTGCCGCGGCGATGGGCCAGATTGACGGCGCCGAAAAACTGGACGTGCGCATCCGCCCGGTGGTCACTACCGAGACCGAGTACCTGGCCGCCGACGAAGAAGAGCGCCACACGATTGCCGAGGCCAAGACCCAGCTGAATGCGAAAGACGAAATCGTTCTGGATCGAGTCTCGGTTCGCCGAGGCCCGAACTTTCATGAGGCGGACGCGGGCGACGTGGAGTACGTGGATTCCTCGCCGCAGCAGATCGTCAGCCTGGCCACAGCCATGATTCCATTTCTGGAACATGACGACGCCAACCGGGCGCTGATGGGCGCCAACATGCAGCGGCAGGCCGTTCCGCTGATCAAGCCGCAGGCGCCGCTCGTGGCCACTGGCATGGAGCGGGTCACCGCGCGCGACTCCGGTCACATGCTGCTGGCGGCCGCCGACGGCGAGGTGACGCGTGTCACGTCCCGCGAGATCACCATTGACCACGGCGACGCCGGCGGGGAACGCAAATATCGCCTGCGCAAGTTCGAACGCTCCAACACTGCCACCTGCATCAGCCAGCGGCCGGTCGTGGCCAGTGGCGATACCGTCGAGGCCGGCCAGCCGATCGCCGAAAGCATGGCGACCTCCGACCGCATGATCGCGCTGGGACAGAACATTGTCGTTGCGTTTATGTTCTGGGAAGGCGGAAATTACGAGGACGCCATCGTAGTCAGCGAGCGCCTGCTCAAGGACGATGTCTTTACGTCCATCCACATCGAGAAATATGAGGTTGAGGCTCGCGACACGAAGCTGGGGGCCGAGGAGATTACGCGCGACATTCCGAATCAGAACGAAGAGGTCCTCCGCAACCTCGACGATACGGGCGTCGTTTATGTGGGCGCCGAGGTCGGGCCGGACGATGTCCTCGTCGGCAAAATCACCCCGAAGGGTGAGACCGAACTCTCCGGCGAGGACCGGCTGCTCCGCGCCATCTTCGGGCGGGACGCTCGCGAAGTGAAAGACACCTCCAAGCACGTGCCGGCCGGCGAATACGGCCGTGTGATCGACGTGCGACGTTTCTCAACTGAACAGGGCGACGACCTTCAGGCTGGCGTGACGGAAATGATCCGAGTCAGCGTGGCGTCGAAGCGCAAGCTGATGGTTGGCGACAAGATGGCCGGTCGCCACGGCAATAAGGGCGTCATCTCGATGATCCAGCCTGAAGAGGATATGCCGTATCTGGCGGACGGCACTCCTGTCGACATCATCCTCAACCCGCTAGGCGTTGCCTCGCGCATGAACGTGGGTCAAACGCTGGAGACGCACCTTGGCTGGGCTGCCGACAAGCTCGGTTTCCGTGCCATTAGCCCGGTGTTCGACAGCGCGGACGAAGACGACATTGCCGCCGCTCTGGGCGAGGCGGAGTTGCCGGCCGACGGGAAGGCCGTCCTCTACGACGGTCGCACGGGGCAGTCGTTCGACCAGAAGGTGACGGTCGGCGTGATCTACATGATGAAGCTTGGGCACATGGTGGACGACAAGATCCACGCTCGGTCCACTGGGCCGTACTCGCTCATCACCCAGCAGCCGCTGGGCGGCAAGGCTCAGATGGGTGGGCAGCGCTTCGGCGAGATGGAGGTGTGGGCGCTGGAAGCCTACGGCGCGGCCCACACCCTGCAGGAAATGCTCACGGTCAAGTCCGACGACATTCTTGGTCGTGTCAAGACCTACGAAGCCATCGTCAAGGGCGAAACCATCCTCGAACCCGGTATCCCCGAATCGTTCCGGGTACTGGTGAAAGAGCTTCAAAGCCTTGGCGTCTCCGTGGACATCCTGGACGACGCCGAGGAAGAGATCGCGCTGGTCGGCGAACACATGCACGACCAGCTGCCCGACCTGGATGGGATCAACCTCCAGGGCCGCGAATACCGCCTCTAGGAGGACCCGGACGAATGATTGAGGTCAACAAGTTCAGCGCGATTCGGATTCACCTAGCGTCACCGGACCAGGTGCGGTCCTGGTCATACGGCGAAGTTGCGAAGCCGGAGACGATCAACTACCGCACGCTCAAACCCGAGCGCGACGGGCTGTTCTGCGAGCGCATCTTTGGTCCGACCAAGGACTGGGAATGCGCCTGTGGCAAGTACAAGCGCGTGCGCTTCCGGGGCATCATCTGCGACAAGTGCGGCGTTGAAGTCACTCGCTCACGTGTCCGACGTGAGCGCATGGGGCACATTGAATTGGCGGCCCCGATTACCCACATCTGGTTCCTCAAGGGCACGCCCAGCCGCATCGGTCAGGTGCTCGACATCACGCCGCGGGACCTGGAGAAGATCGTCTACTTCGCCTCCTTTCTCGTCACCGACCTGGACGAAAAGGTCCGCGACGAAGCGCTGGGCCGTGTCGATCAGGATCTGACCGAACGCGTCGAGGAGATCGAAGACTCGGCAGCCATGCGGCTGACGGAGGAACACGAGCGCCTGGACGAGCAGACCGCGCAGCTTGATTCGCAACTCACCGATGAACTGCAACGTCTCGACATCGAGGCTCAGGCCAGCGTCGAGACTGTTAATAAGGAGACGGCTACTGTCCGCAACCTGCTGGCGGTCGTCGGCCAGCGGAAGCTCGAGGACGATGCCACGCTGAGTTGGCTCACCGAGCCGTTCGTCGCCGCCGGCGCCGTGCCGCCCGAGGACGCCCTGGCTCGACTAGATGCGGCGGCCGCGGCTGCGATTGCTGACGTGACGTCCCGTTTCGAGGCTGAAAAGTCCGGCGCTCGCGAGCGCTTTAACGCCACCAAGGCCGTCGAGCGGCGTGAGAGCGAGCAGACTGTCGCCCGTATCGAAGAGGACAAGGTCCTGGAAATCGGCGATACCCGCGAGTACTTCGAGCAGCGCCGCAAGGACCTGGGCACGCTGGAGCTACACCAGTTGCTTTCGGAGCCTCGCTATCAGCAGTTGACCCACACCTGCGGCGACGTGTTCGAGGCCGGTATCGGTGCAGAAGCCATTCGCGACCTGATTGCCAGCGTCGACCTGGACGAACTGGCTGAGTTTCTGCGCGAGGAGTTGGAGGCCAACTCCATCCAACGACGCAAGAAGGCTGCCAAGCGGCTGAAGGTCGTGGAGGCGTTTCGCCGCTCCACCAACCGGCCGGAATGGATGATCCTGAATGTTCTACCCGTGTTGCCGCCCGAACTGCGGCCCATGGTTCAGCTGGACGGCGGGCGCTTTGCCACCAGCGACCTGAACGATCTCTACCGAAGGGTCATCAACCGCAATAACCGGCTCAAGCGGTTGGTCGAGTTGGGGGCGCCGGAGATCATCGTTCGTAACGAGAAGCGCATGCTCCAGGAAGCCGTGGACGCGCTGATCGACAACGGACGGCGTGGCCGCGCCGTGACCGGCTCGTCCAACCATCCGTACAAGTCGCTCAGCGACCTCTTGCGCGGCAAGCAGGGCCGCTTCCGGCAAAACCTGCTTGGCAAGCGCGTCGACTACTCGGGCCGCTCGGTGATCGTGGTCGGTCCGCACCTGAACCTTAACCAATGCGGCCTGCCCACCAAGATGGCCCTGGAGCTATTCAAGCCCTTTGTCATGCGCAAGCTGGTGGATGACGGGCATGCCAGCAACATCAAGAGCGCCAAGCGCATGGTCGAGCATCCGGAGCCGCTGGTGTGGGACGCCCTGGAAGAGGTCACCCGCGACCATCCGGTGCTGCTCAATCGCGCGCCGACGCTGCACCGGCTGGGGATTCAGGCATTCGATATCGTGCTGGTTCGTGGCAGCGCCATCCAGATTCACCCGCTGGTCTGCACGGCCTTTAACGCCGACTTCGATGGCGACCAGATGGCCGTCCACGTGCCGCTCAGCCGGGCGGCGCAGGACGAGGCCCGCCACATCATGATGAGCACGCATAACATCCTCTCGCCGGCGGACGGCACACCCATTGTCAGCCCCACCAAGGACATGGTGCTGGGGGCGTACTACCTGACCGAGGTCCGCGAGGACGCCAAGGGTGAGGGCAAGGTCTTCGCCAACTTCGCCGACGCCGTGCTGGCCTATGAGCACGGAGTGGTGGACCTGCAGGCCTGCATTAGCCTGCGAGTCACACCCGAGGACTTTCCCGTCGACGCCATGGCGCAGGGCGGCCCGGGCGCAATCGAGACCACCGTCGGCCGGATCATGCTGAATCAGGCCATCCCACGGGATCTCCGGTTTGTCAACGCACGCCTGGATAAGGGCGGTCTGCGGCGAGTCATTGAGATGGTGTTCTACAACACCAACATGGACGTTACGGGCGACGTCGCCAACCAGCTCAAGAACCTGGGAATGCACTGGGCGACGCGCTCCGGCGTAACGATGGGGATCAAGGACCTTGAAATTCCCGAAATCAAGCACAAGGTCGAGCACGAAACCGATGCCCGCGTCAGCGGAATCAGAGCCAGCTATGACGACGGTCTGATCACCGATGACGAGCGCTACCGGCTCACGGTGAAGGCCTGGACCGAGGCCATGTCCACCGTGTCCAATTCCGTGGAGAAGAGCCTGGACACGATGGGCCCCGTCTACATGATGGGCAACTCAGGCGCGGCCAAGGGCAACTTCGACCAAATCCGGCAGATCTCCGGGATGCGTGGACTCATGTCCAACCCTTCGGGCCGGATCATCGAGATGCCAGTGAGGGCGAACTTCCGCGAAGGAATGTCCGCGCACGAGTACTTCATCTCCACACACGGCGGCCGCAAGGGCCTGGCCGACACGGCCCTGCGCACGGCTGACAGCGGCTACCTCACGCGCCGCCTGGTGGACGTGGCCCAGGACGTGATCGTGATGGGGCGCGATTGCGGCACGCTGAAGGGCGTGCCCGTTGAGGTTGGTGCCCTGGACGAAGTGTTGGATTCCGTGGCCGTCCGTTGCTTCGGCCGCTTTGCGGCGCGGCCGATCGTGCATCCGGAGACCGGTGAGATCATCATTCCCTTGGACACCCTGATTGATCACGAGCTGGTCAAAGCGATTGACGATGCTGGCGTGCAGTCGGCCGTCGTCCGTTCTCCAATGACCTGTGCGAACGCGCGCGGCCTATGCCAGATGTGCTACGGCATGGACTTGGCGCGCCACGAATTGGTGGCGGAGGGCGCCGCCGTTGGGATCATCGCCGCTCAGTCGATGGGCGAGCCGGCGACCCAGCTCACCATGCGCACGTTCCACTTGGGCGGCATCGCGTCCGGCGCCGACATCGTGGACAAGGAGCAGGGTCTGCCCCGTGTGCAAGAACTCTTCGAAGCCCGCATTCCCAAGGGCGTTGCTCTGATGAGCGACATCGACGGGACCGCGGAGGTCGTTGAGGAGGATGAGCAGCGCCGCGTGCGCGTTGTCTCGGCCCACGTGTACGAATATGAGTATCCGCTTGAGCTGGACATGATCGCCATCGTTGACGACGGCGCGGAGGTTGCCAGGAATGCGGTTCTTGCCGTGCCAAAGGTCCAGGCCGACGACCTGCTAGCCCGCAAGGCCAAGAGCAAGTCCAATACGATTAGCAAGCGCGCGCTGGCAAAGGTGGCCGGCATTGGCGTGACGGCCGAGGCCGCCGGCATTGTCGAACTACGGGAGGGCCGGATCGTCCTGCGTTCCGAGGAGACTGAGGTAGTTCCGTATCCCCCCATTTCGTCTGCCACCGAGTTGCTCGTGCATAGCGGTGAACGCGTCAACAAGGGGGACCAGCTCACCGAAGGGCCGCTGAACCCGCACGACATTCTGCGCCTGCGCAGCCGAGCCGATCTGCAGCGGTATATCGTCAGCGAGGTTCAGCGCGTCTACCGCATGGTCGGGGTGGCAGTGAACGACAAGCACATCGAGATCATCATCCGCCAGATGCTGCGCCACGACGCGATCGACACTCCGGGCGAGACCACGATGCTGCCCGGCACGTTGGTTGACCGGTCTACCCTGGCCGAGACCAACGCGCAGGTCGCGGAAACTGGCGGCCGGGTCGCCGACTCGCACGCCGTTCTGCTGGGAGTGACCAAGGCCTCATTGAACAACGAGAGCTTCCTGGCCGCCGCCTCCTTCCAGGACACCACGCGCGTCCTGACCGAAGCTGTGGTGGAAGGCAAGACCGATCGGCTCCACGGGCTGAAGGAGAACGTGATCATCGGCAAGCTCATCCCCGCCGGGACCGGCTGGGACCGCTATCACGGTCCAGCGCTCGAAGCTCCAGGTCAGTCGGATGTCCTGATCGATACCGAAGCCATGCACATGGCCGAGGGCGTTTCCCTGGATGATCTGGGCGAGCCGGCAAACGGGGCCGACGCCCCCTCGGATTTCGAGGACGGCGCAGAGGCCGAGGTGTTGGCGGCTGGCGCACCACCGATGGACGCCGCCGAGAGTGATCTGCTGGCAGGTATCGAGACGTCCTCAGCCGGCGCCGATGACGATTTCACTGATTTCCTGCGCCCTGCGGACGACGCCGGCATCGAGGAATCGTCGGTTGTCCGCATGGACCCCGCACCGGAAGGCGAAAGTGTTGACGGTGGAAATGGCCGGTGATAGGCTCATGATCACCGTGACTGGCCCGGTCCTGTCGCGCCTTTTCTTTGTAAAGGTTCCGTAGGTTTCGTTGTGCCGACAATCAACCAACTCGTCCGCAAGGGACGCAAAAAGCGCCGCGGCAAGCTCAAGGCGCCCGCATTGCATTACTCATACAACGGGCTGCGCCGACGCATGCAGTGGAGCGAGGGCTCGCCGCAAAAGCGGGGTGTTTGCACGTTGGTGCGTACGGTCACGCCAAAGAAGCCCAATTCCGCGCTGCGAAAAGTGGCGCGAGTGCGGCTCTCAAATGGGATTGAGGTCACGGCCTACATTCCGGGTGAGGGCCATCGCCTTCAGGAACACTCAGTCGTTCTGATTCGCGGCGGCCGCGTTCGCGACTTGCCCGGTGTGCGTTATCACATCGTGCGCGGAACGCTCGACGCCGACGGCGTCGAGGGCCGCCGCCGCAGCCGCTCGAAGTACGGCGCGAAGCGCGGTGGGTAGCGCCAAGGTACGGCTGCAATTTCCGATGACATTGATCACCACAACCGCCCACTGGCGGGCGAGTAACCCCTGATGCCGCGACGCAAGCGACCGGAGCGTCGCGTGATTCCGCCCGACCCGCGGTTCAACAACCGAACGGTGCAGCGGTTTATCAACAAGATCATGCGTAACGGCAAAAAGTCGTTGTCCCAGCGGATCGTCTACAGCGCCTTCGACATGATTGAGGGGCGTACCGGCGCGCCTGCCCTCGAGGTTTTCGAGGCGGCCGTGCGTAACGCCATGCCGCAGATTGAAGTCAAGCCGCGTCGCGTCGGCGGCGCCAACTATCAGGTGCCCGTCGAAATTCGCGGAGACCGGCGCTATTCCCTGGCCGTGCGCTGGTTGATCGATGCCTCCCGCACCCGCGGCGGCCGTTCCATGCCCGAACGCCTCGCGGCCGAACTGATGGAAGCGGCCGACGGACAGGGCGGCGCCGTTCGCCGGCGCGACGAAATACATCGGATGGCGGAAGCGAACCGCGCGTTCGCGATTTACGCCTATTAAACGCACCTGCCTGACTCCCGGAACACGAGGCCCATGAGCACCCTGGATATTTCGCGTACGCGCAACATTGGAATCATTGCGCACATTGACGCGGGCAAGACCACAACTACCGAACGCATCCTGTTTTTCTGCGGCCGTATTCACAGGGTAGGCGAGGTGCACGAGGGCAATGCCCAGATGGACTGGATGGCGCAGGAACGCGAGCGCGGCATCACCATCGTGGCCGCCGCTACCACGGCCTCCTGGAACGACCATCGGATCAACATCATCGATACGCCCGGCCACGTGGACTTCACCGCCGAAGTCGAGCGTTCCCTGCGTGTGCTCGATGGCGGCGTGGTCGTGTTTGACGCGGTTAATGGCGTCGAGCCACAGACGGAAACGGTCTGGCGACAGGCTGACCGCTATAGCGTCCCGCGGATCGCCTTCATTAACAAGATGGACCGGCGTGGCTCCGACTTCGAGGCCACGGTCGACTCGATCCGTGACCGCCTCGGTGCCAATCCGGTTCCCATTCAGATCCCCATCGGATTCGAAGCCGACTTCGAGGGCGTGGTAGATCTGGTGAACATGCAGGCTGTCCATTGGCGTCAGGACGGTCTTACGGACCCAGAGCAAGGCCCGATTCCCCCGGAGCTGGAAGTGCACGCCCTTGACGCGCGCGAACGGATGATCGAGGCGCTGGCCGAAGTTGATGACGACATCGCCGTGAAGTATCTGGACGGCGAGGATCTCACCGCTGACGAGTTGAGGACCGCGCTGCGGCAGATGACCGTTTCAGCCAGCGGGGTCCCGGTGCTGATGGGCTCGGCATTGCGCAACAAGGGCATTGAGCCGCTGCTGGATGCCATCACCGCGTATCTCCCTTCGCCGCGGGACGTTTCTCCCGTGACCGGTATCAACCCCAAGACCGGCGCTGAAGAGCAGCGCCGGCCTGCCGAAGACGAGCCGTTCACCGCGATCGCCTTCAAGATCGTGGCCGATCCGCACGCCGGCAAGCTGGCTTATTTCCGCGTGTACTCCGGATCGATCGAGCCTGGCGCGAGGGTGCTGAACGCCACTGCCTCCAAGCGCGAGCGCCTGTCGCGAGTGCTCCGCATGCACGCGGACAAGCGCGAGGAGGTCACGGAAACGATTCAATACGGCGATATTCTGGCCGCCGTGGGGGTCCGCTCGACCAATACCGGGGATACCTTGACAGACCCCAAATACCCCTTGCAGCTGGAGTCCATCACATTTCCTGAACCGGTCGTCACCATCGCGATCGAACCGAAGAGCCGCGGTGACCAGGACAAGATCATCGATGCGCTGCGACGACTTGGCGAGGAAGACCCCACCTTTCGCATCAGCGCCAACGAGGAAACGGGACAGACGCTGATCGCCGGCATGGGCGAGTTGCACCTCGAGGTCATCGTTGACCGACTCCTGCGCGAGTACCGCGTGGGCGCCAACATCGGTCGGCCCGAGGTGTCTTACCGCGAGCGTCCGCGGAAGGAAGCCATTGGTCGCGGTCGCTTCGTGCGGCAGACCGGTGGGCGCGGGCAATTTGGGGATGTGACCGTGGAGCTGGAGCCCTTGCCGCTCGGCACGGGCGTTCAGATTGAGCGGCGCATCGTCGGCGGCGCCATTCCCATTCAGTTCATCCCCGCTGCCGAGCGCGGAGCGGCGCGACGCCTGGCGAGCGGTCCGCAGGGCATGGAAGTCACCGACGTGCGGATCACGCTAGTGGACGGCTCTTTTCATGAGGTCGATTCTTCAGAATTGGCCTTCGAAATCGCCGGCGCCATGGCTGTCGAGGACGCGCTCAACCGGGCGCGCACCGACGTGATGGAGCCGGTAATGGGCATTCAAGTCGTCGTGCCCGAGGACTACGTAGGCGACACACTGGCCGGTCTGGCCGCCAAGCGGGGCACAATCCTCGGCGCGGACATGCGCGGCGGATCGCACCTCATCACGGCAGAAGTACCGCTCGCTACAATGTTCGGGTACGCTAACGAGTTGCGTTCGGCGACACAGGGTCGCGGGACGTTCTCGATGGAATTTTCCCACTACGCGGTCACCCAACGAGCGGGTGCCGCGGATGGACTTCTGACGCCGGTTTAGTAACCGCGTACTGCGCAGGAGCACAGGAGCGAATGGCACGCCAACACTTCGAACGAACCAAGCCGCACGTCAACGTCGGCACGATTGGCCATGTCGACCACGGCAAGACCACTCTGACCGCCGCTATCACCAAGGTGCTGTCGTTCAAACAGCTGGCCAACTTCATGGCCTTCGATGAGATTGACCGCGCGCCCGAGGAGAAGGAACGCGGCATCACAATCCAGATTACTCACGCCGAATACGAGACCGAAAACCGGCACTACGCCCACATCGACGCCCCGGGCCACCGTGACTACATCAAGAACATGATCACCGGCGCCGCCCAAATGGACGGCGCGATTGTGGTTGTTGGCGCCGACGACGGACCGATGCCGCAGACCTACGAGCACGTGCTGCTTGCGCGCCAGGTGGACGTGCCGGCCATCGTGGTCTTCCTCAACAAGGCGGACATCGTCGAGGACGAGGAACTGATAGAACTCGTCGAGCTCGAACTGCGCGACCTGCTCAGCAAGTACGACTTTGACGGGGACAACGCGCCGATCATCGCCGGTAGCGCCCTCCAGGCCCTGGAGTCGGAAAGCACCGACATCGAGGCACCCGAATACCAGCCGATCCTTGAGCTGATGGAAGCCATCGACACGTACATTCCACAGCCGGAGCGTCCGGTGGATCAGCCGTTCCTCATGCCGGTCGAGGACGTCTTCGGCATCAAGGGCCGTGGCACCGTGGTCACCGGCCGTGTCGAGCGCGGCAAGATCCAGCCGGGCGAGCAGATCGACATTGTCGGCATGCGCTCCGAAATCGAGCAGCACGTCGTCACTGGCGTTGAGATGTTCCGCAAGACGCTTGACGAGGGCGTCGCCGGCGACAACGTTGGCTGCCTGCTCCGCGGCGTTGAGCGCGATGAAGTGCAGCGCGGCATGGTGCTGGCCAAGACCGGATCCATCACGCCGCATACGGAGTTCAAGGCCGAGGTTTATGTGCTGACCCGCGACGAGGGTGGTCGGCACACGCCGTTCTTCACCGGCTATCGTCCGCAGTTCTACATTCGAACCACGGACGTTACTGGCGAGATTGAGTTGCCGGAGGGGACCGAGATGGTCGTCCCCGGTGACAACGTGGAAATGACCGTTCGCCTGCACCAGCCGATCGCCCTGGAAGACGGCGTCAACTTCGCAATCCGCGAAGGCGGCGTTACGGTCGGCGCGGGCGTGGTCACTAGGATCGTCAAGTAACCAATGGCACAAGCACGCGCCAGACCGACCCGCCAGGCTTCGTTCGAAGTTTCGTCTCGGCGCGCGCCAGCGCGGCCGCGGCGGCAGTCACCCACGCAACGGATCAGGATTCGCCTGAAGGCGTATGACCATCGTGTGCTGGACGACGCTGCGCGGCGCATCATCGATACCGCCGGTCGGACGGGTGCCGATGTGCGCGGGCCAATTCCACTGCCCACGGAGCGCAAGACCTGGACCGTGATTCGCTCGCCGTTCATCGACAAGGACTCACGCGAACAGTTCGAAATGCGGACGCACAAGCGCCTGATCGATGTCATCGATCCCACGCCCCAAACAATGGACGAACTCCTGCGGTTGCAGTTGGCCGCTGGTGTCGACATCGAGCTCAAGTCATAGCCATGTCTGTCGGACTGATTGGCCGCAAACTCGGCATGACACAGATATTCGACGACGAAGGCCGCGCCTTTGGGGTTTCAGTCATTCAGGCCGGCCCCTGTCACGTCACCCAAGTCCGTACCGAGTCGACCGACGGCTATGCCGCCGTGCAACTTGGCTTTGACCCAGTGCCCGAGCGCCGGCTCACCCGTGCCGAGCGCGGTCATCTGGGTCGCCTACCGTCCTACCGCGTCCTGCGTGAGTTTCGAAGCCAGGATGCTGCCGACCATTCGGTGGGCGACGAGTTGACGGTCACGAACGTGGATCTTGGTCCCCGGGTGGACGTGGTCAGCGTGGCTAAAGGCAAAGGGTTTGCGGGCGTGATGAAGCGCCACGGCTTCAAAGGCGGCAAGCGAACCCACGGGCAATCCGACCGAGAACGCGCCCCTGGATCGATTGGCGCCGGAACATCGCCGAGCCGCGTCTTCAAAGGCACGCGGATGGCCGGACGCATGGGGGGAGGCCGAGCGACGGCCCAGAACCTGGCCGTGGCAAAGATTGACGTTGAACGTGGGCTGATCCTGCTGGTTGGGGCTGTGCCGGGTCCGCGCGACACGGTCGTCGTAATCCGGCCGATTCGAAAGCCGGATCGGAGGATGGATTGATGGCCGCCGAATCGACATCGCCAGCCATGCTCACTCCCGTGGGCAGCGACTGTTTTGGCGCCGCCGCTGCGTCGGCCGAACTGATGAAGCGCATGCTGACGATGCACGCAGCCAACCAACGCCAGGGCACAGCCAATACGAAGAGCCGCGGCGAGGTTGTGGCCAGCACGGCCAAGCTCTTCCGCCAGAAAGGCACCGGTCGCGCGCGCGCGGGTAGCGCCGGTTCACCCGTCCGGCGAGGCGGCGGCGTTACCTTTGGCCCCAAGCCGCGCCGAACGCGCGTGCACGTGAACAAGCGTGAACGCCGACAGGCGGTTCGAGCACTGCTGGCGGCCAAGGCCGCCGACGATTGCATCAGCGTGGCTGCGTCGTGGGGCGACTCGCCAAAGACTCGCGACCGCGCCGCCTGGTTGAAGGCCGCCGGCCTGTCCGGGCGCGTGCTGCTGGTTGACGTTGCCCCCCCGGAGGAACTGCGACGCTCGGTGCGCAACATTCCCAATGTGGATGTCGAGCGGGCCGACACCCTGAATTTCTACGAAATTGCCGTCGTCGATCACCTCGTGGCCAGCCAAGCGGCCCTGGATGCGCTACAGGAACGAGTTGGCGCATGAACCCAGCCGACGTCATAACTCGCCCAATCGTCACGGAAAAGTCCACCGCCCTCAGCGAACTTGGGAAATACGTTTTCCAGGTTCGCAGCGGCACGTCCAAGCAGGCCATCAGAAGTGCCGTGGAGGCTATGTTTCACGTGGAAGTTTTGTCGGTGAACGTGATGAACCTGCGCGGTAAGCCGCGGCGCATGGGTCGCTTTGAGGGCCACCGGCCCAGTTGGCGCAAGGCTATCGTGACGCTTCGCGAGGGCCACAGCATCGAAGTGGTTCCGGGGGTCTGATCGATGGGACTCCGCAGCTTCAATCCAACCTCGCCGGGCCGTCGCGGCTACGTTGCCGTTGACAACGCAGAACTGTCCGGCGATCGGCCGCTCAAGAACTTGCTCCGCCCCCTCGCCAAGCACGCCGGTCGCAACAACACCGGGCGCGTCACCGTCCGGCACCGTGGCGGAGGCTCCAAGCGTCGCTACCGCGTGATTGACTGGCGTCGCGACAAGCCTGGAGTGCCTGCGGTGGTGGCCAGCGTGGAATACGACCCCAACCGCTCCGCCCATATCGCGCTGTTGCACTACCGCGACGGCGAGAAGCGCTACATGCTGGCGCCCGTCGGAATCGGCGTTGGCAGCGAGATCATCTCCGGGCCCGGCGTCGAACCGCGGCCTGGTAACGCTATGCAGTTGGCTCGTGTCCCGCCGGGGACCGAAGTGCACGCCGTTGAACTCACTCCCGGACGCGGCGCTCAGCTTGTGCGCTCGGCCGGCATGGTGTGCCAGCTTATGGCCAAGGATCGCGGGCTGGCGACCCTGCGGTTGCCGTCGGGTGAGATGCGTCAGGTATCCGATGCCTGCATGGCCACGGTTGGACGCGTAGGAAACGCGGACCACAGCAACCAATCGGCTGGGAAGGCCGGGCGGATACGCTGGCGGGGCCGACGACCACATGTGCGCGGCGCGGCTATGAATCCGAGCGACCATCCGCACGGCGGCGGCGAAGGTAAGGCACCAGTTGGAATGCCGGGACCCAAGACGCCGTGGGGCAAACCCACGCAGGGACGGCGAACACGCGTCGGGCGGCGCCCCAGCGACAAATTCATCGTGCGCCGGCGGAACAGGTAGGACCGTATGTCACGTAGCTCCAAAAAGGGCTGGTACATCCATCCGAAGCTCGAAAAGCGTGTCGCCGAGGCCTCACGCAGTCGTCGGAAGCAGGTCATTCGTACCTGGAGTCGAGCCAGCGTGGTTCACCCCGAAATGGTTGGGCTGACGATCGCCGTCCATGACGGTCGACGCCACGTCCCGGTGTATATCTCCGAGAACATGGTTGGGCACCGGCTTGGCGAATTCGCTCCGACCCGTACGTTCCGCAGCCATGCGCGCGGACGCTCAACTTCGCCGATGGGACTCTGACGCATGGAAGTCTCGGCTACCGCCAAGTACGTGCGCATGTCGCCCCAGCGCGGGCGGTCCATCGGGCGTGAGCTGGCTGGACTTGAGATCGACCAGGCCATGGCTACCCTGGCGTTTATGCCCAACCGTGCCGCCGCCGAGATCTCCAAAGTGGTCAAGTCCGCCGCAGCCAACGCCGAACACAATTACGCCCTGGACCGAGACGTGTTGCGGATCCAGTCGGTCGTGGTTAACGACGGGCCTTCGTTGCGGCGGTTTCGGCACAGGTCGCGCGGCCGTATTGGGATGTACCAGAAGCGCTCCGGTCACATCACCGTGACCGTTGAAGACGGGATGGCGTAGGCATGGGTCGCAAGGTTCATCCCATCGGCTACCGCCTTGGCTACACCACGCGCTGGGAAAGCACGTGGTACGCCGATCGTGACTACACCGAACTTCTGCTTGAAGACCTGGCGATCCGGAATCTCGTTCGCAGCTTTCTTGAAGCGCCGGACGGTCGCAATGCGGCGCGTCGCGGCGGTCGCCGGCGGGGCAGCTATGGCGCCGGGGTGTCGAAAATCGAGATTGAGCGTCAGGTCAGCCAGGTTCGGGTTGTCATCCATACGGCGCGGCCGGGCATCGTGATCGGGCGTGGCGGTAGCAACCGCGAAGAAATCCAGAACCGCATTGAGCAGAACACTGGCAAGCGGGTGGCCGTGGATGTTGAAGAAATCAGCCAGCCGGAACTTGACGCTTTCCTGGTGGTTCGCAACGTTGCCGACCAATTGGAGCGGCGCGTTTCTTTCCGGCGGGCAATCAAGATGACCGCGGAACGAACCATGCGCGCCGGCGCGCAGGGCGTGAAGATCATGGTGAGCGGCCGTCTCGGCGGGCGCGAAATGTCGCGCAGCGAGTTCGAGCTCCTGGGCACCGTGCCGCTCCAGACGTTGGATGCCGATATCGACTACGGATTCACCGAGGCACGAACGTCCGCGGGCCGGATCGGTGTCAAGGGGTGGGTCCACCGTGGCGCCGCCCGTGACGTCGGCGAATTGCTGTCCGAGCCGGTGTCCCGGCCGGTGGCGGGCCGCCGGCGGCGGCCGCCGCGAGGTTAGCTATGTTGATGCCCAAGCGAACCAAGTTTCGCAAGATGCACCGCGGTCGCCGCCGTGGCCGAGCCGGGCGCGGCAACTCGCTCGCCTCAGGTGAGTTTGGCCTACAGGCCACCACCGTGGGTTGGGTCGACAGCCGCGAGATCGAGGCCGCCCGCCGGGCCATTACTCACTCGGTCAGGCGAACCGGCCAGCTCTGGATTCGAGTCTTCCCGGACAAGCCCGTTACGCAGAAGCCGGCCGAGGTTCGCATGGGCAGCGGGAAGGGCAATGTCGAAAGTTGGGTCGCTGTCGTCAAGCCAGGGCGTATCCTCTTTGAACTCGCCGGCGTTGAAGAAGACATGGCTCGTGAAGCCATGCGTCTTGCGTCTCACAAACTCTCAGTGCGAACCCGTGTCGTCTCGCGTTCGGCGGAGGTCGCCATTGGGTAAGGCTGAGCAATTCCGAGATCTGAGCGATGACGAATTGACGACACGGATTGCAGAAACCAAGGAAGAGCTCTTCCGGCTGCGCGTCCAGCACGCGACGTTGCAGCTGGCGGATACCTCGCAGATGCGCCATGTGCGCCGCGATATCGCCCGCATGCTGACGGTTCAGCGCGAACGTACGCTGGCGCCTCACGAGATGGAGGAGGCCTAACCCGTGCCTGGAGCTCGTGCTCGCCGGGTCGGTCGCGTCGCTAGCGATCGGGCCGACAAGACCATCATCGTTGAGGTGGAATCTGTCCGCCGTCATCGGCTGTATAAGAAGCCGGTGCGCATTCGGAGAAAGTTCATGGCCCACGACCCTCAGAACACGTGCCGCATTGGCGATGTGGTTCAAATTGAGGAATCGCGTCCAATCAGCCGGCGCAAGCGCTGGCGACTGGTCGAGGTTATGGAACGTACCCAGCTTACCGACGAAGAACGCCAGGCGGCCTTCAGCGTCGGTGCGGCCGAGGATGAATCCGCCACCAATTCCGAAGACTCCGACCACTCCTAACCACAATGATCCAGCAACAAAGCCGGCTCAAAGTCGCCGATAACAGTGGCGCGCGCGAAATCATGTGCATCCGTGTGCTCGGCGGGTCGTCCCGCAAGTACGCGCATGTCGGGGACACTATTGTGGGCAGCGTCAAACAGGCGGCTCCAAACAGCCCGGTCCCGCGCGGGTCGGTGGTTCGTGCCGTTGTCGTGCGGGTGAAAAAGGAATATAGGCGGCCAGACGGTTCGCGCATTCGCTTTGACGACAACGCCGCCGTTCTGCTTGAAGGCGAAGTGCCGCGCGGCACGCGCATCTTCGGGCCGGTAGGGCGCGAACTGCGTGACCGGCGATTCATGCGCATCGTCTCCATGGCGCCCGAGGTTTTGTAGTCATGTCAATTCGGCGCTTTCGAATTCGAAAAGGCGACACGATCCAGGTGTTGCAAGGGCGCGATGTGGGGCGTCGGGGAGTCGTCGAGCGCGTTGTTCCCGCGAGCGGCCGGGTCGTGGTTGAGGGCATCAACGTCCGTAAGCGCCATGCCAGACCGCGGGCGATCGGACAACCGGCAGGTATCATTGACTTCAACGCCCCGTTTGATGTCTCCAACGTCATGCTGGTGTGTCCCGCCTGCAGCCAGCCGGTGAGAGTCGGCTACACGCTGGGCGGAGATGGTGTGAAGCGGCGCCACTGCCGCAAATGCAACGAACAGATTGACGAGTAATGGCCCGCCTGCTCACACGCTATCGGGAAGAGATCCGGCCGCAGTTGATGCGGGAGTTTGGATATTCCAATCCGCTTGCTGTCCCGGGTTTGGACCGAATCATCGTAAACATCGGGCTCGGCGAGGCGCTCGAAAATGATGCGGCCGTGGATCACGCTGTCCGAGATATCGCCACGATCACCGGGCAGCGCCCCGTGGTGACTCGAGCGCGCAAGAGCGTGGCGGCATTCAAGCTGCGCGCCGGACAGCGCGTGGGCGTGAAGGGCACGTTGCGCGGCACCCGAATGTATGAATTCCTGGACCGCCTCGTGACTGTCGCCCTGCCGCGTATGCGCGACTTTCGGGGCGTCCGGCGTACGTCGTTCGACGGGCGCGGAAACTACGCGCTGGGGCTGACCGAGCAGCTCATTTTCCCGGAGATCGACTACGACCAGATTGATCGCATCCGCGGCCTGCAGGTCGTCATCGTGACAACCGCGCCAACAGACGGCGAAGCCCTACGGCTGCTCGAACTTCTCGGCACGCCGTTCCAACGCCTCGAAGAGGCGGCCTGAGGTTCGGACATGGCGAGAAAGGCAAAGATCGAAAAGTGGAAGCGCGAGCGCAAGGCCTGGCTGGACCCCGACTTCGAATCCAAGTCGATTCGCGGGCGGAAGCTACGCTTCAAGGTGCGATATCGCAACCGGTGCCGACTCTGTGGGAGACCGCGAGCCCACATGCGCCACTTCGGCATGTGCCGAATCTGCTTCCGCGAGCTGGCCGTCAAGGGCCACATCCCGGGTGTGACGAAGGCGAGTTGGTGAGCCCACGATGACTGACCCGATCGCGGACATGCTGACCCGGCTGCGGAACGCCGTCGCGGCCCGTCACACCAAGGTCCGCATGCCCCATTCCAAGACCAAGGCGCGGATCGCGGCGGTCCTCGTTGCCGAGGGCTTTGTGGCATCCGTCGAAACGATCCAGGAAGCACATCGAACCTGGTTGGACGTGCAGCTGCGCTACCAAGACGGCGGGCCCGCCTTCGGTGGCGCCAAGCGGGTCAGCCGTCCCGGTCTGCGCATCCACTCCCGCGCGCGAGAGATTCCACGGGTGATGGGTGGCATTGGAACCGCCGTAATATCCACTTCGCAGGGCATCATGACCGGCCGTGAAGCCGCTAAGCGGCGGCTCGGCGGCGAAGTCCTCTGCTTCGTCTGGTAATCCCGTGTCCCGTATTGGCTTAACTCCCATTGATGTGCCTAGCGGCGTGATCGTCAGCTTTGACGACGACAACGTCGCAACCGTCAGCGGCCCCAAAGGCGAACTGGTGCAGGCCCTGCCGCGCATGATCACGTTCACGCGCGAGAACGGGCGCATGCTGGCCAGCCGGCCCAACGACGCCCACCGGATCCGCGCCATGCACGGGCTGGCTCGCCAGTTGGTGGCCAACATGATCCTCGGCGTCACGCAGGGCTATGAAAAGCGGCTCGAAATCCAGGGCACCGGCTACCGGGTCGTACTCCAAGGCAGGACACTGGATCTGCAGCTGGGGTTCACCCACCCGCAGAGGCGTCAGGCGCCCGATGGCATCGAGTTCGAGGTACCGGACCCCACCCACATCATCATCCGTGGTATTGATAAGCAGGCCGTGGGCCAGGTGGCGGCGGAACTGCGAGCGATCCGGCCTGCCGATCCGTACAAAGGCCACGGGCTCCGCTACCAGGGAGAAGTCGTGCGGCGGAAGCCCGGCAAGACCGCCGCAACGGTTGTCGTATAGGTGGTGTGACGATGGCCGTTGTGAACCGACAAGTGGCGCGCAAGCGCCGACATCGCCGCATTCGCCGCCGGGTGGTTGGGCGCCCCCAGCGGCCACGCCTGGCAGTATTTCGCAGCCTCAAGCACACCTACGCGCAGGTGATTGACGACGTGACCGGGCATACCCTGGCTGCCGCCTCATCGCGTGAATCCGCAATCGAGGGCGCCACCAAACTTGAACGTGCGGCTGACGTTGGAGCGCGCTTGGCCGAGCGTGCGAAGGAGATTGACATAACGACAGTCGTTTTCGACCGCGGCGGACACCGATATCACGGGCGCGTCAAGGCTCTGGCCGACGCCGTCCGCACGGGGGGGATCGTACTATGACGATGGACACGAGACTTCGCCCGGGCGGTCGCGACGCGGCCCGCGACATGGGTGATCTTCATCGCCTGGAGGACCGTGTCGTTCGCATCAAGCGGGTCGCTAAGGTCGTCAAGGGTGGTCGCCGATTTGGATTCAATGCCATCGTGGTTGTCGGCGACCGTCGCGGTCGCGTGGGCGTGGGTATTGGCCGGGCCAATGAAGTGGTAGCGGCCATTCGTAAGGGACAGGAACGCGCGCGCCGGTCCCTGATCGAGGTTCCCCTCACCGAGGACGGCTCGATTCCGCATTACGTCGAACAGAGCTACCGCGCATCCAAGGTTGTGCTGCGTCCTGCTCGCCCCGGTACCGGGGTCATCGCCGGCGGCGCAGTTCGGGCCGTGCTCGAACTCGCCGGCGTTCGCAACCTGCTTACCAAGATCATCGGTTCCACAAACGCCGTGAACGTGGTCCGCGCCACGGTAAACGGCCTGGCCAGTCTCCAGATTCCCGAAGAAACTGTCGCCCGCCGCATGCAGGCCGTGGGCAGGCCTTCCGATGACTGAACTCCGCCTGCGTCAGATCCGCAGTTGCATCGGCTCCAGGGATTCGCAGCGCGACACCCTCAGGGCGCTGGGCCTGGGTGCAATCGGTCGGCGCTCGTCTCGGCCTGACACTCCCGACGTCCGGGCTATGGTCAAGGTCGTGGAACACCTCATCGAGGTCGCATCCGGCAAATCGAACGGCGACAACGCATGAAACCGCACCAGATCACCGCCGCCGCGCCCCCGCGCAAGCGCCGTCGCCGGGTCGGCCGCGGCGAAGGCTCCGGCAAAGGCAAGACGGCCGGGCGCGGTACCTTGGGCGAAGGTGCCCGGAGCGGCACCAACGCCTATCCCGGCTTTGAAGGCGGGCAGACGCGCCTGTTGATGCGCTTTCCCAGCCGCCGCGGTTTCACCAACCACCGCTTCAGGCGCGACTACCAGCCCGTCAACCTCAGTGCGCTCAATGTCTTCCCTGCGGGATCCGTTGTGGGGCCTGATGAACTTCAGAACAAAGGCCTGATCGAGCCCGGCCTCTTCAAGATTCTTGCCGATGGCGATCTGGACCACGCATTGACGGTGCGCGCACCGAAATTCTCGGCGGCGGCCCGGGCGAAGATCGAAAGCGCCGGTGGCTCTGCCGAGGAGTTGAGCGCGTGATCGAGACGGCCGTCGCGGCTTTCCAGCTTCCCGACGTTCGTCGCAAGATTCTCTTCACAATCGGCCTGCTGGTCGTATTTCGTGCGGTCGCGCACATCCCGCTGCCCGGCGTAAATACGGAGCTGTTGGCGGACTTCTTCGCCGGCAACCAGTTGCTGGGGTTCATGAACCTCCTATCGGGCGGTGCGCTGGAGAACTTCTCGGTTGTCGCGCTGGGTGTCTACCCGTACGTAACCGCCAACATTGCCTCGACCGTATTGGTGCCGTTGATCCCGGCGCTGCAGGAGCTCTCACGCGAGGGTGAGGCCGGCCGCCGCAAGATCGCCCAGTGGACCCGCTTGGCCACGATCCCGTTCGCCATGTTGCAGGGGTTCGGACAGATCCAGATCCTGCGCTCGGCCCAGCAGGGCCTGCTCTCTCCCACGCTGGGCCCGTTCGACATTTTCGTGATGCTGATTGTGATGACCGCCGGGACGATGTTTCTACTCTGGATCGGTGAGTTGATCACCGAGAACGGCATCGGCAACGGCGTCTCCATCATCATCTTTGCCGGAATTGTTGCCGGCGCTCCTGCCGCGCTGGGCCAGTCGCTGTTTGCCGGCGAGAACATTAGCGGCTTCATCGCCGTCGTGGTCATCGGTCTCATCATGATTGCCGCCATCGTCTTCGTGCAGGAAGCGCAGCGCCGGATCCCGGTCCACTACGCCAAGCGCATCCGAGGGACTCGCATGTACGGCGGTCAGAGCACACACATTCCGCTCAAGGTTAATTCCGCAGGCATGATTCCGCTGATTTTTGCGTTCTCACTGATGCTGCTTCCGGCTACGGTTGCGAGCTACTTCGAGACGTCCGAGGTTGGCTGGCTTGCAAACGCCGCCGGCGCCATCGCCATCACCCTCAGTCCCAGCAATGGCATCTACTGGGTGTTCACGTTTTTGCTCGTCATCATCTTCACGTACGTGTACACGCTGGTCGTTTTTCAGCAGCAAAACTTGGCCGAGAATCTGCAAAAGAACGGCGGCTTCATCCCGGGGATCCGTCCTGGACGTCCCACACAGCGCTATCTGACGGGCGTGGTCAACCGCATCACGCTGGCGGGCGCGATCTTCCTGGGAATCATCGCCGTCGTGCCATTTGTTGCCCAGACCGTAACCGGTGCGGACGCCGTGGCCATCAGCAGCACGGGCATGCTCATCGTGGTGGGCGTCGTGCTGGACACCATGCGCCAGCTCGAATCCCAGTTGATGATGCGCAACTACGAAGGCTTCATTCGGTAGCTACATGGGCGAGCGTCCGGTGATTCTGGTATTGCTCGGGCCGCCCGGTGCCGGCAAAGGCACGCAGGGCGAGCGGCTGGCCCGCCGCATTGCGCTCGATCACCTATCTACCGGCGATATGTTCCGCGACGCCGTTACCGCCGGTTCGCCAGCGGGCCTGCGCGCCGAGTCCTACCTGCACAGTGGCCAGCTCGTACCCGACCAGGTCGTGCTTCAGGTGATCGAGGAGTACCTGGGGGACGTTCGAGGCCGTGATACCTGCTTTGACGGCTTTCCCCGCACCCGCAACCAGGCCGAGAAGCTGGACGAGCTGCTCAAGCAATTCAACCTGTCCGTGACGGGCGTTCTCTATATTGACGTACCCGATGACATAGCCTTGAAGCGCCTACTTAGCCGAGGCCGGGCGGACGACACCGAAGAGACGGCCCGCTATCGGTTGCAGGTCTACCATGAGGACACCGAGCCGCTGATCGCCTACTACCGCGAGGCAGGCGTCCTTATCGAGGTGGACGGCGCCGGCGGCGTCGAATCTGTCGCGCGCCGCGTCTGGGCAACTTTGCAAGCCGCAATTCGATGATGTCAGGCTCCATCAAGCCCAAGACGCCTGAACAGGTCGAAGCAATGTTTGCTTCAGGGCGCGTGTTGGCGGGGGCGTTGGACGAGATCGAGGTTGCGGTGCGGCCAGGCGTAACCACGGGTGATCTCAACGCCATTGCCGAGACCTACATTCGAGACCATGGCGGCATTCCCTCGTTCCTTGGCGTGCCGGCGGCGGACCCCGGTATCAAGCCTTTCCCCGGTTCGATCTGCGCGTCAATCAACGACGTGATCGTGCACGGAATTCCGGGTAGCGCGATGTTGCTGGAAGGCGATATCATTGGGTTGGACTGTGGAGTGATTCTTGACGGCTGGCACTCAGACTCAGCGCGTACGCTCGCGGTTGGCGAGATTGACCCTGACGCGAGCCGCCTGCTTGATGTAACTCGCGCCGCACTTGCTGAAGCTATCCGGGCGTCGGTCGCGGGTGGTCACATCGGAGATATTGGGGCTGCTGTGCAGAAGCTGGTCGAGGAGGCCGGACTCACCATCGTGAGACGATTCGTTGGACACGGGATCGGGCGCACTATGCATGAGTCGCCGCAGGTGCCAAACTTCGGGCGGCTTGGCAGCGGTCCTGCCTTGGTCCCCGGAACCACCCTGGCAATTGAGCCGATGGTTAACATCGGTTCCGGCGGCGTGATCTTTGATGACGACGGCTGGACCGCTCGAACCGACGATGGTTCGTTGTCCGCCCACTTCGAGCACACCGTGGCAATTACCGACGCGGGTCCGCGCGTCCTGACGGAAGCAGTCTGAGGATCGCCATGCCGCCCCCCAAAAACCGAAAGAAGGGTGCGCCGGCCCCGACGGAAGAGGCGTCCAACAAGAGACCCGTCATCGAGATCGAAGGCGAAGTTGTCGACTCGCTGCCGAACACGATGTTCCTCGTCAAGCCCATCGGGCCGGACGGCCAGCCGCTGCGTATCCAGATCGGCGATGGGGGCGACGACGAGCCGAAGGCCATCCTCGCCCATCTGGCCGGAAAGATGCGGCTGCGCTTCATTCGGGTCGGAGTTGGCGACCGCGTGCGGATGCAACTCTCGCCCTACGACCTCTCGCGAGGACGAATCACCTGGCGGCTGCGCGCCGATCAGCGAGTGGAGCGGTAGCGACCATGCAAGTCTCGGCTTCCGTCAAACCACGGTGCGACCGCTGCCGCGTCATCCGGCGTCATCGGCGTGTCATGGTCATTTGCTCGAATCCGAAGCACAAGCAGCGGCAAGGCTAACGACAGGAGACACATGGCTCGCATAGCTGGGATTGACATTCCGCGCCACAAGCCGGTGGTGATTGCGCTGACGCACATCTACGGCATTGGTCGCACCACCAGCGCCGGCATCGTCAGGCAGGCCGACATCAACCCGCAGACGCGCGTGAGCGACTTGACCGAGGCCGAACTCGGTCGCATCCGCGCCCTCATCGGGGGCGAGCGCGTCGAAGGCGACTTGCGGCGCGTCGTGCAGACCAGCATCGCCCGCCTGCGTGAAATCGGGTCCTATCGAGGACTTCGCCATCGCATCGGACTCCCGACGCGCGGACAGCGCACGCGCACCAACGCCCGTTCGCGCAAAGGGCCCCGCCGCACCGTTGGCATTCGCAAGCGCGTAATCAAGCGAGGCTAGACGAATGGCCGAACGATCAAGCGGGACCCGACGACGTGCACGCGCACCCGTGCCTCGGGGCGCCGCGCACATCCACGCCACGTTCAACAACACCATCATTACCATCACGGACCCCGTGGGCGACACCATTGCGTCGGCCAGCGGGGGCACCATCGGCGCTCGTGGGTCGCGCAAGAGCACGCCGTTCGCCGCGCAGCAGGCCGCCGAGCAGGCCGCCCAGCGCGCCATGGACGCCGGTATGCGTGAGATCAACGTGTTCGTCAAAGGCCCCGGCTCAGGCCGCGACGCCGCCGTGCGCGCGCTACAGTCGGTTGGTCTCAATATCTCTAGCATCTCGGACGTAACCCCAATCCCTCACAACGGTCCGCGGCCGCCCAAGCGCCGGCGCGTGTAGGCCGCAGCCAGCACAGGGAGTCGAACTCGGATGGCCCGATACACAGGACCTGTTTGCCGTCTCTGCCGGCGGGAGGGGGAAAAGCTCTTCCTCAAAGGCGATCGTTGCCACACGCCCAAGTGCGCCATTGAACGCCGCGGCGACCGCGGCGGACCTGGTGCCCGCAGCTTCAGCCGGCGACGTCCCACTGAATACGCCATTCAGTTGCGCGAGAAGCAAAAGGCCCGACGCATTTACGGCGTGCTCGAGCGCCAGTTTCGTCGCCACTATCGGACGGCAGGCAAGCAGAGCGGTGCGCGCGGCGAGCGACTGCTCCAGTTGCTGGAGTTGCGGGCCGATAGCGTGGTCTACCGTATGGGCTTCGGGCTCAGCCGCGCGCATGCCCGGCAGATTATTCGGCATGGCCACATCGAGTTGAACAACCGAAAGCACGACATTCCGTCGGCTGTTCTGCGTGTCGGCGACCGTATTCGCCTGCGCCAGAAGAGCCGCAACATTGATGCCATCAAGAATGCAATGGATCGAGCCGAGTCGCTGGGTCGTCCAGCGTGGCTCTCGGTGGATCTCGAGGCATTCGCGGGCACTATCAACGCGATCCCCGATCGCAACCAGATCGACGCCACACTCAACGAACAACTAATCGTTGAGTTCTACTCGCGCTAGCCCGTGCGCGGGAGTCCGGCCAGCCGGACAGGAAGGTAAGGACCAGCGGTGTTTCTTGGACCTGTTGAATCAGTTGAGACCGAAGCCGACTTCCAGCCGATCGTGCAGACGGTCGAGGTCGGCGATAACTACGCGCATTTTCAGATCGAGCCACTGCGCCGCGGTTTTGCGCACACGCTGGGCAATCCGCTGCGCCGCGTCCTGCTTGCGGCGCTGCCCGGCGCGGCCATTTCCACTGCGCGAGTGGATAGCGTTTTGCATGAGTTCAGCACGCTCGACTTCATGCGCGAAGACCTGGTCGAGTTCCTCCTCAATGTGAAGGGGATTAGGCTGCGATCACACGACTCCGAGTCCGCCATCTGTTACCTGGAGGTCGAAGGACCCGCCGATGTCACCGCTGGCGACCTTGAACTGCCGAGCGGAGTCGAGATCGTGAATCCTGGACATCATCTGGCGTCTCTGACTGACGCTGGCATTCTGCGGGCCGAGTTTGCCGTTGAAACCGGCGCCGGCTACGTCGGTAGCGAGACGCGCGGCGATCTCCCAATCGGCGTCATCCCGCTGGACATGGTCTTCAGTCCGGTCACCAAGGTCGAGTACCACGTGGAGCCGGCACGCGTCGGGCGCGAATCCGAGTACGACCGCCTCGTCCTGAAGATTTGGACCGATGGCGCCGTTAGCCCCGCCGATGCCCTGCGCGGCGGCGCACAGCAGCTCATTGAGTCCTTCCAGCTCATCGCCGGCGTTGACGAAACGGTGGACGTTGTTCCGTCAACGTTCATGCCGCCGACACCGGAGGCCGATGGCGATCCGCTCGAAGATCTCAAGCTCTCCAACCGAGCGTTGAACAGCCTCAAGCGTCACGAGCTTGAAACGGTGCAGGAACTCGTCCGGCTGTCCGAAAACGATCTTTACGAACTGCGCGGCATGGGCGAGCGTCTCGTAAACGAGATTAGTGAGGCCCTCGCGATGCGCGGACTTACATTGGCCGACAACGCCCCCGCGGCTGACGAGAGCCAGGAGTAGGTTCAGTGCGGCACCGTCGACGCGGACGCCATCTCGGCCGCAATCCGACCCAGCGCCGCGCGCTGAAGCGTAGTCTGGTCCGGTCGCTGATTCTGCACAGCCACATTGAGACCACGCTGACGCGCGCCAAGGAAATCCGGCGTGACGTCGATCACTTAATCACGCTTGCCAAGCGCGGCGATCTACACGCTCGCCGCCAGGCCATCGCCCGCATTCCGGACCCCGAAGCGATTGAGCGGCTCTTCGAGGACTTGGCCGATCAATACGCCGACCGCCCCGGCGGCTATACGCGGATTCGCCGCGTGGGTGTCCGCCTTGGCGACGGCGCGCCTTTGGCCCGCATGGAGTTGGTGTGAGGGAATCCCGAACCGTTCGCGCCACGGTCGAATTTGACGGCGCGGCATTTCAGGGATTTCAGCGTCAGCGCAGCGTCCGTACCGTGCAGGGCGCGCTGGAAGCTGCCATCGAGGCGGTCACTGGCGTCGGCGCCACGGTTGCTGGCGCCGGTCGGACCGACAGCGGCGTTCACGCGCTGGGCCAAGTCATCGCCTTCAGCACCCACACGCGGCTGGACGACGCCACGCTGCTGAAAGCGCTCAACGCTCATCTCCCGGCCGATGTCGCCATCCGCGAGCTTTCCACCGCCGCGCCCGGATTCGACCCGCGGCGCGATGCCGTGGCGCGGGTGTACGAGTACCGGATCGAGCAACGCCCTGTCCGGCCCGCCATTGATAGGGGCCGCGCCTGGCACGTCACTCACGCGCTGAACCTGGCCCAGATGCGGAACGCGGCTGCCCAACTGGTCGGCTGTCACGACTTTGACGCGTTCACCGCCGGACCCCAGCCCAGCACGCGGCGTGAGATCTACGCGCTTGAGGTCTGGCGGGAAGGCGCCTCCGTCTTCGTCCGCATCGCCGCCAACGCATTTCTGTACCGCATGGTGCGGCGTATCGTGGCTACGCTCGTTCGCGCCGGCCGTGGCGAGATTGACGCGGCTGACGTTACGGCGCTCTTGGGCCCCGCTCCCCGCTCAGCTGTTCATGGGACGGCCCCGGCGCATGGGTTGACCTTGCTGCAGGTGGAGTATTCTGATCTCGCGCCTCGATACAATAAGGAACGCAAGACACAGGCGGTGATGTCGTGAGCCCACGAAGCGGACGGCGATGGGTGGTAGTGGACGCCTCCGAGCAGACGCTCGGGCGGCTGGCAACGCGCATCGTCCACGTGCTGCGCGGAAAGGACCAGCCGACCTTTACGCCCAACGTTGACGGCGGCGCTGGGGTCATTGTCATCAACGCCGCGCGCGTGCGGGTGACGGGCCGCAAGCTGGAACAGAAATTTTACATCCGGCACAGCGGCTACCCCGGCGGTCTCCGAATGACACGACTGGATGACATGCTGGCCCGGCGACCCGACCGGGTGATTCGCTTCGCGGTGCGCGGCATGCTTCCCAAGAGCGCGCTTGGCCGTCGCGCCCTGAAGCGACTGCGCATTTACGACGGCGCTGAGCACGGCCACCAGGCCCAGCGGCCCCAGACACTTGAGGTTGGTGTATGACCCTGGAAGGCCACTACTACTACGGGCTGGGACGCCGCAAGGAGGCCATTGCGCAAGTGCGTGTCTACGCTGGCCAGGGACCGTTTGTGGTCAACGGCCGTCCGATCGAGGAGTTTCTATCCGTCCCCGATCACCGTTTTCACGCGCTTGAACCCCTGCGAATCCTGGAAGAGTTGTCGGTCGGTATTTCCGCCCGGGTGACGGGTGGCGGCACGCGCGGCCAGGCTGGGGCCATTCGGCTTGGCTTGGCCCGAGCTTTGGTGGCTCTGGACGGCGAGAACCGTCCGAAGCTCAAGCAGGCGGGCATGTTGACTCGTGACCCGCGAGCCAAGGAACGCAAGAAGCCCGGCCTCGTTCGGGCGCGCAAGGCCAAGCAGTTCACCAAGCGCTAAGCGTTCGGCGTCGTCTCGACCGACTCGTTGGGTGGCGACTCCAGGTCCAATTCCGGTAAGTCGTCCAGCGACGTTAGGCCAAAGTAGGCTAGGAACGTGTCGGTCGTCGTGAAGACCGCCGGCCGCCCAGGGGCGTCCAGTCGTCCGGATTCCCGGATCAGATTCCTCGCCAGCAGGGTAGCCAGGGCGCTGTCGGAGTCCACCCCTCGAACGTGCTCGATCTCGGCGCGTGTCGCCTCGCCTCGATAGGCCACGATCCCCAGGGTTTCCAACGCCGCCCGTGACGGCTGCCGGCGATGGTCCAGGCCGAGCAGCCGCCGGCAGAAGTCGGCCAAGTCGGGGGAGGAGACGAGCCGAAAGGCGTTCCGGTGCTCCAGCAGCACGATTCCGCGCTGCTGGTAGTGCTCGGTCAATTCGGCCAGCGCTCGGCGAACCTCGGCTTCGGACGCCCCGGTCACGGTGGAAAGTTCGACGGCGGACAGGGCCCGATCCGCCACGAAAAGCAACGCCTCGATCGTTCGCGCCAGCCCGAAGTCGCCCTCCAGCGTGGCGGGCACGGCGCTATGGTCTAGCTCGGCGCTGGCGTCGCTATTCGTCGGCATGCCCGTTGGCGGAGATGAGCATGATGGACCCGAATGGACTCGACTGCTCCACAGTTGCCGCGCGCTGCCTGACCAGGTGCAGGACTGCCACAAAGGTTGCGATGAGTTCCGCGCGGTCCGTGCAGGCGGCTGCGATCGCGTCAAACGCCAGCGTTCCCTGAGATTGCAACATGGCCTGCAGATCGCGGACCTTGTCCGCAACGCGAAAGTGCCGTGTAGGTACGCTGATGAGCGACTCGACCGGCGCGTCGACGCGCATCAGTCGCTCCAGCGCCTTGAGCAGGCGTCCCAGATCGCCGGCCCCTGGTTCGGGCGTCGGCTGCCGGAGATCGGGCGGCGCGACCCGTATGAACGATGCCTGTCCCGCCCGCAGACGCGCGTCCAAGTCCATCGCGACCGCTTTGAACGCGGCGTAGACCCTTAGGCGCTCCGCCAGGTCGTCAACCGACTCTTCCTCGTCGTCCGGCTCGATCTGTGGCAGCAGCGCCCGCGATTTCAGTAGCGCCAGCCGCGACGCCACGAGCAGAAACTCGGAAGCGGCTTCAGCAAATTGTTCGTGAAGGTGGTGGGCGTACGACACGAACTGGTCCGTCACCGCCAGCACCGAAACGCCTGTAATGTCCAGACCTTGCTTCTCGATCAGTTGCACCAGCAGATCCAGCGGACCCTCAAAGTCCTCAATGTCGATCTCGAATCCGGCCAGGGCGCTCGCCTGCCCGGCTGGTCCCCAGGTCGTCGTCACAAGCGGGCGTCCAGTTCGGCCAGCGCCCGTCCGCGGGCGTGCTCGCGAAAGCCATAGCAGCGCAGCGTCGCAACCACGTCCGCGTGCGATCCCGCCAGTTCCGCCAGAGACGCGCTGGCCTCGGTATCGCCGACGAGGCGGGCGATTCGCCCCTGGCGTGACGTTGGCGAGTGGTGCTGCCAGCGCAACAGCAGCCAGGGCGCAGAGGCCTTGGTCAGCGTGAGTCCTGCGCGGTCAAGCAGGCTGGGCCGACCCTTGCCAACGTCATGCAGCAGCGCGGCGACATGCAGCACCGCATCCCTCGGCCAGGTGTCCCGCGCCGCTGTGTACACCGCCAGCGCATGGCGTTGATCGGCTGCCGAGAGCCGGCGAAACAGCGCCTGCTCGTCGGCGTTTAGCCCGCCCATGGCCTGCTCGCGCGCCTCCGTTGGAACGCGCGGATCGAAGAATGCCAGCGCTTGACGCAGTCGGTAGCTAGCCCCCAAGGAGCAGACTCGTGGCCCAAAGCACGGGACGACTGATGATTCCGCTGGCCCCCGGCACGATGGCGACCAACAGAAACAGGCCGATCAGCAGTCCGGGGCCGTAGGAGCGCAGCCTGTCCAATCGGACGGCCGTGTCTTGCGGGACCAGCCCGACCAACACGCTGAACCCATCCAGCGGCGGCAGCGGAATCAGGTTGAAAACGGCCAGAAAGAGGTTGAGTTGAATGATCAGGACGACGGCGATCGTGATCGGGTCCGACCTGGAGCTGGTCAGGAACTCCCGGGCAACCGGTGTGAGCGCCAGTGCCAGCACGATGTTGGACGCCGGCCCGGCGGCGGCGACCAGCGCCATGCCGCGGTGCGAGCCGAAGCGCAGGCGGTACGGGTTCACCAGCACGGGCCGCCCCCAGCCGAACGAGGCGATCAGGATCATGATCGTCCCCAGCGGGTCCAAGTGCCGCAGCGGGTTAAGCGTCACCCGACCCTGCAGGCGTGGCAGGTCGTCGCCCAGCATCGTTGCCGCCAGGGCGTGGCTGGCCTCATGCAGGGTGATCGCGACCACGAACGCAATCGCGACGATGAGGAAAAGCTGTGGGTCTTGGGCGAGGCGAAGCAGCATCTGGGTGCGCCGATCCTGCTAGGCGCTACGCGCCGGCTGGCGTCTGGGAAACTGCCGCATGAGGAAGGCGGCGCACTCGTATCGGGCAATCAACAACCACCGTCGCCCGCGCTCAGACATCGGCACGCTCAACGGTCACCGGCGTGCCCACGCAACAGCCCAGTGTCCGAGCGGCCGAACCGCCCGGCACGGCGACCTCCAGCAGATTCCAGCTGCCGACCAGCGCCACCGGGTCGTCGCCTGAACCGTAGGTTTCGGCCAGACCCTTGATGCGCATGTTGCCGACTCGCGTCTCCAGCACCCGTGCAGTTTGCACGAATGCCGACGGCACGTTCGTAATCAAGTTCCCAAAGGCGTCCACGTGAATAACCTCGCCCTGGCTGATCTGTCCTTCTGTGCGCGCGGCCGGCCGCTCGATTCGCAGCGGATTCTCGATCGGGGAGCCAAGCCACTCCGGCCGCTCGTAGTTCGCCAGCCGCGCTGCCACCGGCGCGAAGACATCGCGCGCGTGAAACGTCGGAGCCACCGTCGCCCGCCAAGTTTCGGGTCGGTCGATGCTCCAGCACCGCACCGTGACCTCGGCCGGCGTGAGCAGACCGTTGTCTGGTCCAACCAACCAACGGCCCTCGCGCCGCACGATCAGCCCGCGCCGCTCGGTCCCGACTCCGGGATCGACCACCGCCAGCAGGACAGACCCGGCTGGCAGGACGCCGAGCGAGGCGTCCACAATGTGCGCCCCCAGCTGAATGTGGTGCGGCGGCACGCCGTGCGTCAGGCTCACGACCCGTGCGTCCGCCATCCCAGCCACGACCGCTGCCACTTGCCCGGCGTACGGGTCCTCCGTCCCGAAGTCCGTCAGCAGCGCCACCAGGCGGTTCATGCCTGCGCCGCCGGCAATCCATAGGCCGGGCGCGCCTGCGCGGCCCCTTGCACCACCGCCGCGGCAAACGCCTCCGCCGCGGCGTGTCCCAGGGATGTGAGATCGACATTCTCGGCACCGCCGCCCACCGCCGCCGCAAAGATCGTGTCGCCGTCGTACATGCCGTGAGCCGGTCGTACGGCCCGCGCCAGCCCGTCGTGCGCCATCTCCGCGATCTTCCGTACCTGCCAGCGTTCCAGCCCGGCGTTCACGACCACCACGCCAATCGTGGTGTGTTGGCCGAACCCCGCGCAGGGCGTGCCGGAACCTCCGGCCATTCGCTGCCCGGTGGCCGGATCGTAAACGGCTCCTGCCGGGTTCACGACCGCAACGGCGCCTGCCAGAACGCTCCCTACGCGGACCAGGGCGCTGCCCAGGCCCCCCTTCATCGGCTCACCGCCCGCGCCGATGGTTGCGCCGGTTCCGGCGCCAACGTTGCCCTGCGGGACGGGATCGGCACATGCCGCATCAACGGCCGTCGCGCCCGCCGCCGCGTCGGGACGTACCGAGGGATCGCCCACCGACAGGTCATAGATCACCGCGGCCGGCACGATCGGTACGGGACCGGCCGGAGTCGGAAACCCGCGGCCGGCCGCCTCCAGGCGGCGCATCACCCCGTCGGCCGCCGCCAGTCCGAACGCGCTTCCGCCGGTCAGAAGGATTGCATCCGCCTGCGCAACCAGCCCGCCGGGGTCCAGTGCGTCTGTCTCGCGTGTGCCGGGCGCTGACCCGCGCACGTCCACCGCGGCGGGCACGGCCCGGTCGAACAGCACCACCGTGCAGCCGGTTCCAGCGGCGGCGTGCGTCCAGTGACCCACACGAACCCGCGGCAGAGCCGTCAACGTCGGATTCGCTTCGGGCACGCGGTGCTCCACTTGAGTCGAGAATCTGGGCCGATTGTCACAGACCCACCGGAGCCGCTGAATAGAATCACCCATGGCGCGAGGTTTGTCCCGACGCATCTTCGTCGCGGCGGCGGCAATGGCTGCCGCCGGCTGCGGCGCTGGGGTCCAGCCGCTTGACCAGTCGCAGACGTTGGCGATCGGAACTGAGGGCAACGCGCCCCAGGACGATCCTGCGCCGTCCGCGCTCGCCTCGCGGGAACGGCGCGCCAGCCTGCTGGCGGACGTGGCCGGTCTGAGCCAATTGGACGCGGCCGAGTCGCTGCGCACATCGCAACTCGGTGACGCTCTCGTCCAGTCCATCAATGCGATCGGCCTTGACGCCGAACGTCGCTTTTTCCTGGCCGTCGGTCGCGAACTCCCGTCCGTGAGCGTGCGCGTTGACGGCGACTTCATTCTGGCCGCCGGAATGATCTATTCGGCCGTAGGCGTCGCCGACGGCCCACTCCGACGCGCCAAAGTTGACGACGAGGGAGTACTGTACGGATCCGACTACCACGGCGCCGTGGTTCTCGTTTCCCGTGGAGTCACGCCCTTCCGCGTGATCGGGCAGCTGCTCGAGGACGCTGGCGCCGTTGCCGTCATTGTCCACAACAACCGTCCTGGGTTGCTCTACGGCACCCTGAGCCAGCCTTCACGCATTCCGGTGGTCGCTGTCACGGAGGAGACAGGCGACGATCTCGCCGAGCGTCTGGACCGCGGCGACGCGCGCGCCGTCATTGATGTCTCGCCCCCGCCGCGATCGTTTGAAGGCGCCAACCTAATTGGTCATCGCGCCGGGCCGCTACGTCGGCAAATCATTGTTGCCACCCCGGCTGACGCTCCCCTGGGCGACTACTCCAACGGCGGCAACGCCGACGGCTTGGCGCTACTGCTCGCGCTGGCGCGCTATGCAAACGAACTCAGCCCGCGGCACTCCATCAGCTTCATCGCTTTCGACGCCACCCATCGCGGGTACGTCGGCAGCCGCTGGTATTTGGCTCACTTGCCGGACGACGAGCGCGCCTCGATCGACGCGGTCCTCACCTTCGACCGCCCCGGCCGTTCGCATCCGCTGCAACTGGGCGCCTCCCAATCTGTGGCGCCGCTGATTGATCGGCGACTGGCCGCTACCGGAGACGACCTCCGCGTCGTGCCCGATTTCGGCGTGGGACGTGGCGATCACGACGTCTTTGCTGCTCGCGGGATTCCCTATGTATTCCTCGCTCGCGTCGGTGCCGGCGAAATCTCGGCGGACTCTCTCCTGGCCGCGTTTCCGGTGGTCGTCGCCGCGCTCGAAGTCCTGGATGGCCTGAGCCCGACGACGCCGAACTAGCGCTCGCTGCCGGAAAACCCCTATTTGTCTGCCGCGGTTCCGTGCGGTCTATGTTGGTCCTTCGTCATCCCGCAGCCGCTCCCGCAGCCGTGCGTTGGCGTCCCGCAGCGCCATGTCCAAATCGATGTCCGCCGCATCGGCCCGCGCGGCGACCCACAGCAACGCATCGCCCAGCAAATCCACGTCGTCCGCGGCTGCCAGCGCCGCGATCGTCGCCTCTTCCCGACCTGCCTCGTCGAGCGGGTGGCCGGCCCGACGCAGGGCACGAACCGCCGACCGCGCAAACGTCAGGCTGGGCATCGAGTCTGGCAGGTTGTCCAGCGGACCGTCGGCGCCGCCGCGCTCCGCCGCCTTGATCTGGGCCCATGTCGCGCGTATGTCCGCCAATTCCTCGAACTGCGCGTCGCCGAACACGTGCGGGTGCCGCCGAATCATCTTGGCGCTGATGGCCGCCACCACGTCGGGCCAGGCAAACCCGCCGCGCTGGCGCGCGATCTCCGCGTGCAAGACCAGATTTAGCAGAACGTCGCCCAGCTCGTCCGCAATCGCGTCATCATCCCCGCGGTCGATCGCGGCCAGCGCCTCGTGCGCCTCCTCCACCAGGTACGGGCGCAGCGTCCGATGCGTCTGCTGCTTGTCCCAGGGGCACCCGTCCGGCCCGCGCAGCCGGCGCACGATGTCGAGCAGGGTATCCGTGTCCCGCAGCTGCGACGCCTCCGTAGGCCGGGTACGCATCGACACCGGAAACGATGTCGGCCCGTCCGCACTGTCCTCGCGCCACTGCGAGGACGACCACGGCCGAATCTCGATTGCCGCGTCCGCCCCATACGCAGTGCGCAGGTGCTTCCGCCAGACCCTCAGCTCGCCGTCGTCGGCAATCCCACGCACCACGCTCAGCATCCCCGGCGCGGGCCGCCAGTCCGTGCGGGCCGGCCCCGTCACTGTAGGTCCGTCGGTTGCCGGCGCCCGTTCCGACCCGACGGTAAATGTGAGGACCCCACGATCCGCCAGGTCCAAGAGGACCGCCACACCCGGATCGTCGTCCCGACCCTCGCCCGGCGCCAGGTAGAGCACGCGTGCGGCTTGTAGGTTGGCTAGAGCGCGTTCCCAGGTCGCGGCCTCCGGCGGCGCAGGCAACGGCGCAGTCAGGCCCCCTCCAACGATGGACACCCACGACGCCAGCCGCTCCGTAGGCGCTGGCGTGGCGCTGGCTACTCGATCAGGGCTTCCGTCCCCGACAAACACGGTGCGCACTGCGACGTTCATCGGCTAGGACTAGGTTCGACCCTCTGTCGCCATTGGCTGCGATATTCTAGACGTTGGTCCTGTTCGCTTGTCCCCGGTGTGTTGATGTACCCAGACGACCTTGGCTATACCCACGAACATGAGTGGGTTCGCGACGCAGACGACCAGCTGGTTGTCGGCATCACCGCCTATGCTCAGGAAGAGCTTGGGGACGTCGTCTACGTCGAACTGCCCGTGCCGGGTGACAGCTTTGCGGTGGGTGACGAATTCGGAACGGTCGAGTCGGTCAAGGCCGTCTCCCCCCTGTACGTCCCGGTGTCCGGCGAGGTCCTCGAGGTCAACGAGAATCTGGAAGCTCAGCCCGAACTCATCAACGACGATCCGTACGCGGCCGGCTGGATGATCCGGCTGACCCCCAGCGACCCGAGCGAGCGCGACAGCTTGCTCGACGCGCAGGCGTACGAACAGCTCGTGAATGACTTACGCGCCTAACACCGACGCCGATCGGGCTGCGATGCTGCGGACGATCGGCGTCGAATCCATAGACGACCTCTTCGTAGACATCCCGGTCGAGCACCGCGATCCCGTGCTTGACCTGCCGCCAGCGCTCCCGGAGACCGACGCAATTCGCCACCTCCACGCACTCGGCGCCCGGAATGCCACCTCGAGCGACCTGCCCACATTCCTCGGTGCCGGGTTCTACCGCCACTTCGTGCCGGCGCTGGTGGACCAGCAGTTGCTGCGCTCGGAGTGGTACACGGCCTATACGCCCTACCAGCCGGAAATGGCGCAGGGCACCTTGCAGGCCATGTACGAATTCCAGTCGCTCGTCTGCGACCTGACCGGCATGGAAGTCGCCAACGCCTCGTTGTACGACGGCGCGTCGGCGCTGGCCGAGGCCGTGCTGCTGTGTCGCGGCCTCACCCGACGACCGCGCGTCGTCATCGCCGACACCGTACACCCGTCCTATCGCGACGTCGCCGCCACCTACACCAGCGCCCTCGACGTCGATCTCCACGTCGTGCCGGCCGTCCGCCGTGACGCGACCAGCATTCGGCCCGACCTCCAGCCCCTTGTCGAGGCCATTGACGACCAGACCAGCTGCGTCGTAATCCAGCGCCCGGACTTCCTGGGCATGGTGGTTGATCCTGCTCCGGTCGTGCAGGCCGCCCGCCGACACGGCGCGCGGGTCGTGGTCGTCGTCGGCGATCCCGTCTCCCTGGGCCTGCTCGTCCCGCCCGGCGACCTCGGTGCCGACGTCGTGGTCGGCGAGCTCCGCACGCTGGCTGGCCCGCCGGCCTACGGCGGACCTGGCGCTGGCATGTTCGCCACCAGGACCCAGTTGATTCGCCGCGTTCCGGGTCGCATCGCCGGTCGCACGCTGGACCTGGACGGCAAGACCGGGTTTGTCCTGACCCTTCAGACCCGCGAACAGCACATTCGCCGCGAGCGCGCCACCTCCAACATCACTACCAACCAGGCCCTCGTGACCCTCGGCGCCACGCTCACCCTCTCCGCGCTTGGCCGGCAGGGCCTACGCGAAATTGCGGAACAGTCCCTCACCGCCGCGCGTCACACGGCCCGAGCTTTGGCGGAAGCAGGGGCGGTGATTGCCACCGAGGCTCCCTACTTCAACGAGTTCGCGGTCCACGCGCCCGAAGGTGCGGCCCAGCGCCTAGACCGTCTCCGCAGCGACGGCAACGTGCTGGCCGGCATCGATCTTGGCTTCCTGTCGCCCCGCTTCGACGATCTGATCCTCGTCGCCGCTACCGAATTGACCACCGCCGGTGATGTCGACGCCCTGGCGTCGGCATGGGCGCGAACCCGATGACCGACGAACCCCTGATCTACGACCTGTCCAGCCCGGGGCGGCGCGGCGTGCGCCCGCCGTTGCCGCAGTTCGAGCCAGTCGAACCTTCCGAAGCGCTGCCGGCTTCAGAACTCCGGGCCGACCTCCCGTTGCCCGAAGTCTCTGAAATCGACGTCATGCGCCACTTCCTGCGCCTGTCGCATAAGAACCACAGCGTCGATACCGCCATGTACCCGCTGGGTTCCTGCACCATGAAATACAACCCCAAGGTCAACGAGGTGACCGCACGCACGCCCGGCTTGGCCGACATACATCCCTACCAGGCCCCCGAAACGGCCCAGGGCGCGTTGGAGTTGATACACCAGCTTGAAGCGCTGCTGGCCGGCATCACCGGCTTCCCGGCCGTGTCCACCCAGCCCGCGGCCGGTTCGCAGGGCGAACTCTGCGGCCTGCTCAGCATCCTGGCTTGGCACCAATCCCGCGGCGAGACCCGCACCCAGGTCCTCGTTCCCGACTCGGCCCACGGCACCAACCCCGCCACCGGCACCATGAGCGGCCTGCAGGTCATCAGCCTGCCAACGGCCGACGATGGCGGGATAGATCTGCAGGACCTGGAATCCCGCCTTGGCCCCGGCGTCGCCGCGCTCATGCTCACTTTGCCCAGCACCCTCGGCCTGTTCGAGCGCCGCATCATTCAGGTCATCGAACTGGTCCACGCCGCCGGTGCGCAGGTCTACTGCGACGGCGCCAACATGAACGCCATGCTCGGCCGCGTCCGCCCGGCCGACCTGGGCATCGACGTAATGCACTTGAATTTACATAAAACGTTCAGCACGCCCCACGGCGGCGGCGGTCCCGGCGCTGGCGCGCTGGCCGTGCAGGCTCACCTGGAAGCTTTTCTGCCGGGACCCCGCGTGGTTCGGCGTGGTGACAGCTTCGAGCTGGCCGAGACTGCGCGCACGAGCATCGGGCGCGTGCACAGCCACCTCGGTAACTTCGGCAACCTGGTCCGTGCCTACACCTACATTCGCTCGCTCGGTCCATCAGGACTGCGCGAGGCTGCCAACGACGCCGTTCTCAACGCCAACTACCTGCGCGCCTCGCTTGCCGACGACTACGACCTGCCCTACGACCGCATCTGCATGCACGAAGTCGTCTTGGCCGGCACCCGCCAGAGGCGCTTGGGCGTGCGGACTCTCGATATCGCCAAGCGGCTCATCGACTACGGCATCCACCCGCCCACGATCTACTTCCCGATCATCGTGGACGAAGCCCTGATGATCGAGCCGACTGAAACGGAGTCCAGGGAGTCGCTGGACCAGTTCATTGACGTCATGCGGCGCATTGCCCGCGAAGTCGAGTCCGATCCCGACAAACTTCACGACGCCCCTGTCAATGCCCCCGTCCGCCGCCTTGACGAAGTCACCGCCAATCGCCGCCCCGACGTCCGCCGCCAATCGCCGGCCAGCAAAGCCTGACCCCAGGGGCTCGTCAAGACGCAGGTCGCGCCGAACCCTCTCGTCGATGCGATGTCCGCACGACTGCATCGATATCAAAGCTTCGCGGACCAGGCGAAAGCGGTTCGAAGCTCTATTGGGATAGGCTTCGCACCGAGGTGCCAATCCACGCGGCACGCGGTCGCGCGAACGGGCGTAGGCCCGGCCGAATGACACGCTGGCCCGCCAGGGAGAACAGTGATGAAGATCGTCCGCTACCAGACGGATTCTGGTCCGGCTTATGGTTCGCTTGATGAGGACGGCGCGGTTTATGCCATCAGCGGGGACATTTTCGGCGACTTTGACGTAGGCGGACGGGTCGCGGACATTGACGATCTGAAGATCCTGGCTCCCGTCGATCCGCCGAAGCTTATCGGCGTTGGGGGCAACTATCTCGAGCACCTGCACGAGGGTGGCGACGATGTGTTCGTCCCGAAGTTCCCGATGGTGTTCCAACTCCCGTCGACGTCAGTGATTGGGCCGGGCGATTCCATTGTGATTCCGAACAACGCGAGCTTTACGCACGCGGTCAACGACCCAAAACTGCAGGACGAACCTTTTAGCCCAGTGGACTACGAGTCGGAGCTGGTTGTCGTGATCGGCAAACCGTGCCACCGGATCGACTCGGACGAGGCCCTGGATTACGTGCTGGGCTACAGCTGTGGCAATGACGTGAGCGCGCGCCCGTTGCAGCTGGCGGAGATGGCCACGGGTGTTTTGATGCTGGGCAAGGGTCTGGAGACGTTCAAGCCTCTGGGTCCGGTGATTGCTACCGACCTGGATCCCACGGATCTCAGGCTGCGGGGCCGGCACAACGGGGTGGTTACGCAAGATACGAGTACGTCGGACCTGCTGTTCGGCGTGGCCTCGCTGGTTACCTACCTGGCGCAGGCGATCCGGCTGGAGCCCGGCGACTGCATCTACACGGGTACTCCTTCCGGCGGCGGATCGCTGGTCCCCGGGGACACCATCGAGGTTGAAATCGACGGCATCGGTGTGCTGAGCAACCCGGTGGTAGCGGGGTAGCCGCCGGCTAGCCTACATTCGGCTCCCATCCACGCGGCGTTCGGCGAGCCAGTCCTCCCTGTATTCGAGGCCGAAGCCGGGGCGGTCGGGAACCTGGACCATGCCGTCGACGATGCGGACGGGTTCGACCCAGCACTCATCGTGGGTGCCGCCGCTGGCCTCCAGGTAGATGCTGTTGGTCATGGCGGCGAGCAGTTGTGCGTTGTGCTGCCAGCCGCCGTGGGTGGCGATGCGGACGTTGTATGCGTCGGCCAGGGCGGCCATTTCCATGATCTCCATGACGCCGCCGGCGCGGCGGGCGTCGGGCTGAAGGATGTCCACACCGCGCTTGGCGAGCAGGTCCAGCACGGCGTGCTTGCCGTAGATGTTCTCGCCGGTGGCGATGGGGACGGATACGGCCGCGCGGAGTTCGCCGTATTCGGCATTCATCCAAGGGCGCAGGGGTTCCTCGTACCAGTAGATGTCGTACGGCTCGTAGGCATTGCCGCGCCGGATGGCTTCGTCCACCGGATGGATCTGGTTGGCATCGATCATGACGTGGACATCCGAGCCGACGAAGTTGCGGACGGCTTCCAGCCTGCGCAGGTCGTCGGCCAGGTTGGGCGCGCCGACTTTGATCTTTACCGCGCGGTAGCCGGCGTCGATAGCGCGCTTGCACTGGGCGATAAGTTCGTCCTCGGGAAAGTTGAGCCAGCCGACCATGCCGTAGGCAGGGATCTCGGTGCGGTACTGGCCGAGGAGTTGAGCGACGGAAGCACCCCTAGCCTTACCAAGGATGTCCCAAATGCAGTAGTCGATGACCGAGATTCCGAAGACACCGAGGCCGCTTACGCCGTAGTACTCGGTCTGGTCGAAGAGGTGACGGCGTAGTCGGCGGGGCATTGAGGCGTCCTGACCCACGACGAGTTTTCGCATTTCGACTTCGAAAAGCTGGCGGGTAAGTTCGCCACCGTAGCCGGCAATGCTGAGGGTGTAGGTGCCGTAGATGCCGCTTTCGGTGTGCAGGCGTACGACGAGGTCGCGGCCGGAGGCGATGCGGTGGATGGAGTCCTCGATGACGCGCGGCGGGCCGGGCTGCTGAATGACGATGGTCTCTAGCTCAGTGATTCGCATGGGGCCTCGCAGTGACTGGGGATTCGTGCGAAGGGCGACCGTGGGGGTTACGCAGTCTAGTTGGTCAGCCTAGCTTGGCACGTTGACATAATTTGGTGACGTGGCCGTCGAGACATGGAGCGTCGCGCTTCGGCTGAGGGGTGCTTCGCGCGAGTGCAACTATGTGGAACGGCTGGCGATGGAGGTGAGACGTGCCTGCAGTTGATGTCCCGAGGGTTGCGTTTGTGGGTTCGGGCCGGGTTGCGATTGAGGGACTGACAGTGTCGGATCCGGCGCCGAACCAGATACGCGTCCGCACGACGCAGTCGCTGATCAGCGCCGGCTCGGAACGAAACAGCTTTGAATCGACGAGCGCCGAACGGCGATTGCCGGGGTATTCGAGCGTGGGAGTTGTTGACGCGGTTGGCCGGCAGGTGTCCGGCTATCGCGAAGGGGATCGTGTGTACGCGACCTCGCCACACCAGGGCGCGCACCTGGTGGAAGTGGATGCGCCGCGGCTGGTGGACGGGAAGGAGCACTACCCGCCGCCCAAGATTCCCGACACGGTGACGGACGTGCAGGCCACGTTTTTGTCGCTGGCCGACGTCGCGCTGCATGGCGTACGTCGCGGGCGGCCGTACATCGGGGACTCGGTTGCAGTTTTCGGCCAGGGCGTGGTGGGTCAACTGGTGACGCACTTCGCGGCCATGGTGAGTCCGTACCCGCTGATTGGGATCGATCTGGTAGACGAGCGGCTGGAGCTGGCTCGTCGAAGCGGGGTAACTCATACGGTCAACGCGAGCCGCGAGAATGCCGTGGACCGGGTGGTCGAGTTGACTGGTGGTGAAGGCGCCCGGGTTGTGTTCATGGTCACGCGTACGCCGGCGATACTGCCGGATTGCATGCGAGCCACGGCAGCTGGCGGGACGGTGACGCTAACGGGAAGCCCGCCTGGCACCGTGGAAATCCGGCTGCAAGAAGAACTGCTGCGCAAGGAGTTGACGATCACTGGCACCTACCAGACGCGGCTGTACCCTCTGACGGCCTATCACATGCAGCGCTGGACCCGGCCTGCGAATCGCGCCTATATCTACGAACTGATGGGTCGTGGCGGCCTGGCCGTTGATCACCTGGTTTCACACCATGTGCCGTACACGAAGGCCCACGAGATGTACGCGATGATCGCGCGAGGCCCGACCGGTTGGACCGGCGTTGTGCTCGACTGGACTGACGCCGCGAATTAGCAAATCCGGGCGGAGGACCTTGAGCACTAGGGCCGCTGCCCGGAAGCTAGATCTCAGTCCGTAGGCAGGCGCGGCATCCAGTCGGGACGCGGGAGGCGTCCATCGAAGCTGTAGTAGGGGTCGTCGCGGTCGAGCGGCAGCTGAACGGTCGTGCTAGTCGCGGCGGACTTGTAGATGGCCCGCGTGAGTTCGACGTGCTGGCGTGCGACGGTCTGGGGAAACGGGATGGGACGGTCCTCAAGAATGCAGCTGGCCCACAGCCGGCTCTGATAGAGCTGGCTGGGCGCGTCGGGCAGGTCCTGAAACTCGTCAGCCAAGGCTTCCAGGTCGGCAACGGCGCCTGGGGTGTTTGTGGAGCCGAACGAGAGGGTGTGCTTCATCACGCTCTCACGGCCCGTGCCTAACAGGATGGCGGGATTGTTCGGGCCCAAGTGTTCATGGATGACGACCATGGACGCGTTCTGGCCGACGAACTCCCAGCGGGACTGCTCGGTCTGGGGATGTTCGTGATGCAGCAGGGAGCCTTGAATGATTCCGACGGCGCCGTTTGCGTAGCGCACCAGAGCCAGGCTGTAGCTGTCATGCTCGATTTCGCGTAGGAAGGGCCCCGAGTAGGCCGTGACTTCGACGATCGGCGAGCCGAGGGCGAACAGGAAAGGCTCGATGACGTAGCGTCCGTGGTGGAATACCGCGCCGCCGCCCTCGCTGTCGAACGTGCCGTGCCAACCACCCATGTAGTAGGACTGCTGGTGGTACCAGTTGATTTCGAGCTTGGCCACGGCCAGCGGTCCCATCAAGCCACTGGCGATCGCGCGCCGGGCGTGCTGCAGGCCGCGGGTGTAGCGGCCGCCGCACTGGGAGACATAGGTAACGCCGGCCTCTTCGACAGCGGCCAGTATTGCGTCAGCCTCCTGCACGCTCTTGGCCATCGGCCCTTCGGTGAAGATGTGCTTGCCAGCTTGAGCCGCGGCAACGACGGGCACCCCGCGGACGGGCGGGGTGGTGAGCACGAGGACGGCGTCGATCTCTGGGTCTTTGAGTAGAGCTTCGTGTCCGTCGTAGCTGCGGATGTCGTTGTCAGCGGCGGCCTGGGCATCTTCGGCCAGCTTCTGAGCGGCCTGACGGTCGCCGTCGCTGCGGGCGTTGATGGCCAGGGCGCGCTGGCGGGCGGCCTCGGCGGTGTAGGCCTCGTGGATGGCGGCGGCGCGATCCTGGGCCATAGAAGGAAAGATGTCGGCCGTGGCCACGACCTGGGCCAGGTCGGTCATGCCCGCGTAGATGTCGGTGTAGAGCCGAGAGATCCCGCCGCAGCCGATGAATCCGACTTTAAGCTTTCGGTCCATGTGCGTGTGCTCCCGCCGGTGGGTTGGCAGGGATGATATAGGAAATGGTGACGGTTGGCGGCCACGGCCAAAGGGCGTGTTGCCAAGGACGCGCGGCTAGTCGGCGAAGTCCACGAACTCGATGCCCTCCATCCTCGCAAACCGGCTGGCCATAACCTCTAGGAATGCTCTGAAAAATCCCGGTGGGTGCGGCGGGGCCTATGCTCACGGCTGAGGGAGATCCGGTGAGGGCCACGATGCACCCGCAGCGCTCATTTGCCGACGTGGAGTATGACGGACAGCCGCGCCAGACGCGGCGAGAGCGTTTTCTCCAGCGCATGGAGGCGCTGATGCCGTGGGCGCGGCTCGAAGCGCGCATCCGCCCGGTCTACCCCACCGGCGAGCGCGGTCGGCCCCCGTATCCGCTGGCCCTGCGGCTGCGGATTCACTGCGTGCAACTGTTCTACAACCTCAGCGACCCGGCGATGGAAGACGCGCTCTACGACAGCGTGGCGGTGCAGCGCTTCGTGGGGCTGACGGCACGGGACCCGCGGCCGGATGAGACGACGATCCTCCATTTCCGGCACCTGCTGGAACGGCACCACCTGGGCGAGGGGCTGCTGGCCGCGATCACCCAGCACCTGGCGGCGCAGGGCCTGCGGCTGCGGGAAGGCACGATCGTGGACGCGACCATCCTCGACGCGCCGGCGTCGACGAAGAACCGCGCCCAGGCGCGCGACCCGGAGATGCACCAGGTGAAGAAGGGCAACCAGTGGTACTTCGGGATGAAGGCGCACATCGGGGTCGACGCGGCCACGGGACTGGTGCACAGCCTGGCGACGACGGCGGCCAACGTGGCGGATATCACGCAAGTGCCGCGGCTCCTGCATGGGGCCGAGACGCGCGTGTGGGGCGACGCCGGCTATGCGGGCGTGGCCCGGCGCCCCGAGCACCAGGGGCGGCGGGTCGACTGGCAGGTGGCCCTGCGACCGGGGCAGCGGCGGCGCTTGGCGCCCGGCAGCGCCGCCGCCCAGGCGGAGCAACGCAAGGCCTCGATTCGAGCGAAGGTGGAGCATCCAGTTCTCTATGTGAAGCGCCACTTCGGCTACGCCCAGGTGCGGTATCGCGGGTTGGCCAAGAACCGAACCCGGCTCTGCCTGCTGCTCGGGTTTGCCAATCTGCTGCTGGCGGCGCGCGCCGCGCCCGCCTGAGCGGGCGCTTGGTGCCCCGCGCGGGGGCGCACGCGGCCTGCCCGGCGGCTGGGCGGCGGCCCCAGCCCCAAAATGCCGCCACCCCGCCACCCTCAGGTGCCTGGCAGCGGCCCTCGCGCTCTGGTGCCCCGGTTGTTCAGAGCTTTCCTAGATCCCCACGGTCCTCTCTTGTACGTTCCCAGAGCCTTGGATTGACCAAGGTCACAGTGAACAGGCCGGGACAGACCGATCCTCTCTTGGTCGTGAGAGACCGCGAGTGAGCAGGGTCGTCCCGGCCTAGACGCTGGCCCAGAGCCCGAACAGTTGCCGGGGCCGCGGAGCGAGCCCGCGTCTGCAAGACGGGGCGTGGAGCCAGCGTTGCTGGAGGGTACCCAATGGCTGGGCACACAGCGGTGACGGTGGGGATCGATGTGGCGAAGGCCCAGGTGGACGTGGCCGTGCAGCCCACGGGCGACACTTGGACGGGCCCGCGCTCGCAGGGCGGCCTGCGCCGCTTGCGGAGCTGGCTGGCGGCCCGGCGGCCGACCCGCATCGTGCTGGAAGCGACCGGCGGCTACGAGCGGGCCGTGGTGGCGGGCTTGGCTGGCCTGCCGGTGGTCGTGGTCAATCCGCGCCAGACCCGCGACTTCGCCCGGGCCCTCGGCAGCCTGGCCAAGACCGACCGCATTGATGCCGGCGTGCTGGCGCGGTTCGCAGCCGAGGTGCGGCCCCCGCTGCACCCCCCGCCTAGCGCCGCCGTCCAGGCCCTCCAAGACCTGAGCCGGCGGCGGCGCCAGCTGGTCACGGCGCGCGCGACCGAGCAGCAGCAGCGCGGCCACCTCACCCCCGCCCAGCTGGCCGGCAGCGACGCGCTCCTAGCCGTGTTGACGCGCTTGATCCAGCAGGCGGATCGGGATCTGGCGGCCGCCGTGCAGGCCGAGCCCACCCTGCGCCGCCGTGCCGTCTGGCTGCCGAGCATTCCGGGCATCGGACCCGTGACCGCCGCCACCTTGCTGGCCGAACTGCCGGAACTGGGCACCTGCACCCGCCAGCAGGTCGCCGCCCTGGTCGGGGTCGCCCCCTTCAACCGCGACAGCGGCGCCTGGCGCGGCCGCCGCCGCATCTGGGGCGGCCGCGCCCGTGTCCGCGCCGTGCTCTACATGGCCGCCCTGACGGCGGTCCGCAGCCATCCGCGCCTCCGGGCCTGCTACCAGCGCCTGCTCGCGGCCGGCAAGCCACCCAAAGTTGCGCTCACCGCCTGCATGCGCAAGCTCCTGGTCATCTGCAACGCCCTCTGCAAAGACCAGACCTCCTGGGACTCGACCATGCCCTAACCCTTGACACTCCAACACAGGTGCTCACTCCTCGTCGCTCACTCCTCGCCCCTCCCCCCTCACCACCCCAACAATCCCCCGCGCCAACACCTCAAACGCCACGTCCCGAAACCGCGGCTCCCTCAGCTACTGCCCCACCAGCGCGTCGTTCTCACTCATCCGATCCACCATCAGCTTCGAAATCTGATCCCAAACCCCCAGCCTGAACACATCCAGCAGCTTCGCCCGTTCCGTCTCGCGCACCTTCTCGTCGCAAACCGCCTGTTCCGTCACCTGCTCAAAGAAGGAGCGGTCCTGATCCGTGACATTCGTCCCAAACTGCTCGGTCAGCCGCTCGATGATTTCCGACAGCGGCGCCCGCTCTTCCTCTGGGTCTCCCGTGTCCGTTCGCGTCGGGCTCACCACGCAAGCCGCGTCACGTTGACCCAGGCCGCTAGCCCCCGACGACACCTGCTGTCGCCGACAACGTGCGAGCTCAAGATCGGCCCCGGGCCTATCTGCTCCGACTTACGGCCCTCCTACGAGTTCGGCGGCAGCGCGTGACTACGACGACAACCGCTCACGGCTCGCTGTCGCCGTAGGGACTGACCTGACTCAGGAATGCCTACAGGTTCAAAGTCGTGCCCGGCTCCAAGAATTGCTTCCCAAGGGCGCGCGTAGCCGAGGCCAGCCCTAGCTAGCTGCTGCTGGGCGCGAAACCCTCGGGAACGGCGATTCGTGTCTCCGACAAGCACGTGCAAGCGCTTGCTGCGGCATGCTGTGTCACGAGGTCCGAGCAGAGTTCGGCACGACCCCGTCGGCCTCGTAGCGAACGCTGCCATCAGCCAGGATTTCAAACTTGAGCAGCGGAAAGAGATGCGCTTTTCGATGGTCGTCACGGAGGCGCATGGTCAGCAGCCACACTCCCGAACCCAGGCCGTTCCCTGACGATGGGACGCGCGCGAAAGTGCCGTCGGCGTTCCGAAGCAGCAACCGGCCCGTCGCTGCGTGGAACCGATAGTCGAAAGTCGTGGATCCGGGTTTCGGATTGATCTGACCTCCAAACCAGGGCGTGCCCCTACCAGATTCGAGACTCTCTAGAACTCTCCACAGTGAAGCGGTCGCTTCCAAGACAACCCAATCCTGACTAACCCATCGCTCGGACGTTGGATTTGCGAACGTTGCCGCAAATTCAATTCGCTCATCGCTTACTCGAACATCCGAAAGTGTCACGGTCTGCTGAAGTGGCGCTGGGGGCGGCATCAGCGGGATGATGTCAGTGGCCACTGCGTAGACAGCGACATAGTCATTCCTCCAGATGGCTACTCGTTCGGCGGACGGAACGACTGACGGAGGAACCTGCGCTGAAGCCACCACGACTTCCGGCGTTTGATCCCCAAGCGGCTCAGAGTCAAGTCTGGTGAGTGGATGGAGATTCGCTGTTGAAGCCTCGCCCAGCACGTGAGTGTGGGACAGCACCGACGCCACCCGAATTGCGGCTACCGGGTCCGTTTCACGAGCGAGGTATACGCCCGTCCCTGCTGGGAGCGCCTGCCGCAGCGCCTCAAACGACTCTGCTGCCGGACGAGACTCCAGCCGTAGGAATGTCGGGAGCACCCTGTATAGGGCGTCAGACTTGCCGAGCACAACTAGCTCGAAGAACAGCGGGTTCGCCAGTCGAGTGGCGGCCCGGTCCGACAGGGCGGCAGCCCATGCATCTGGAGCGTGAACGAACGCAATGCCCAGGCGTCGCAGCGCCGCTGGTTCAAGATAGGTAATCGCGTCGCTGAATTCAGGGCCGCTCACAGGAAAGAGGTGAACGAACGTCAAGAGACCAGAGGCGTTGGGACGGCCGGTACTGGCTGTCACCAGGTGAGGTTGGGGTGAGAGGATACGTGCATCAGGGGCCGCATGCTCTCTGATCCACGTCGTGACGGCTTCGGAGGCGAACGAGGGAACTGAGCCACGTCCCATGTATCCGACAGGCTTGCCGAAATTGCCTGACCCCGGCTCGGCGTTGGCTAGCTGAATACCCTTGCCCACTGCCAGGCCGACATTCTGTACGGGTGCGGCTACCGTTGGCCAAGTCACCAGCATCGTGATCAGCGCAGCCGCTGCGATTCGCCAACGGACTCTCCAGGCGGACAACCACCGGCCCACCGCCAACAGAAAAGCCAGGAGCGCAAAATTCCTCGCGTGCCCGTCAAGTCGCACCACGTCGTGCTGAGCGGACTCGTACTGCAAGATGAACGCGGCTAGTAGAAACACAGCGCCCGCAGCGGCCAGTGTCATTGGTAGAAGACCCCGCCGGGCCAGAATCGCCGCTACAACAACCACGACAGCCGGTCCGATTCCCAACAGGCCAATTCCGCCGGTCAGCGCCTCGAAAGTTCCCAGTGGCTGCCGAGCGCTAGCGTCGGCAGTCCACCCCAACGACATACCGCCACCGGCGGTACCCGTTACTACGCCGCTGATCACGCCGCCGCCCACAGACAGCAACAGCAATGCCAGCATTGGTCCGGCGGCAGCGCGCACAGCCAGTCGTCCCAGCGTCGCTCGCGTTGGTTGGGCCTGGAGAAGCCACACAGCCTCAAGTGCCATCCACAGCGCCAGCACCACCACAGCCACGGCCTCATCAGCGAGACCAAGGAATCCAAAGAGCAGCGCCACCGTCAGTTTGGCTGACCACCGCTGGCTGCGGGTTGCAACGATCCGCTCGAGTGCAACCAACGCTAGGGCGTAGGCCAGCACAAAACCCGGCCGCCAGATGTTCGCTGGCGACGCCTCAGTCTTCACTTCCCAGGGCCAGACAGCCGTCGGCAGGTACACCTCGGCTATCGATGCGCGCAGCCCGGCCGAGGGCAGTCCACTGGGGGCCACAGCCTTCAGGACGCTTGGCACGTCAGTGAAGATCACCAGCGTCCATGCACCGGCCGTCAACATCAACGGCGCTAGTGCGAGCACCCCAATCCAGCCGCCGCGCTTCGCAAGCGACGTGACGACAATCAAGACAAAGCCCGTCCACGCGAAGGCGCCGATAATTTCGCTGGTGAACGGGAGATCTGGCCCAACGGGCGGGGCCATCAACCCGAAAAGGAGGGCGACCGCGTAGTGGTAGGGCACGGTCTGGTCTGGATTCCAGGGAAGGGTCGGTGGCCAGTTGCCGGCCTGGATGGAAGCTGCCAGGGCCAGGTGGATTAGGTCGGGACTCGTGAGCAACTGCCGGACGGACAGGGCGATCCAAAACAGCGCCAATGCCGCGGCCGCAAACGCCGCGACGGTTCGTACCGGCAATCGCAGCTCCGACGGCGCGCGCCGAGCCAGCCAGACGCCCACCGCCAAGACGGTCAGCCAGACCAGAAGTGTCCCGGCCAACCCGGGAACGACATGCAGGACGAAGTTGATCGTCAGTCCCCAGAGTGCCGGTCCGATGACCAAACCCTGCGCAAGCGCTGACAAGTGGTCGTCCTGATGCAGGACAACGCGAGCGACAATGAAGCCGAACGCGCCCAGCGCCAATAGCTCGAGCGCGAGCACCAGGAGACCCGGGACTACTGACGGATCGACGCTCAGTTAGTTCGTCCTTTGGCAGCGTGACGAGACGTTAGTGAAAGCCGCATCGGGAGCGCTGCGGTCGCCCCGCAGCCGTCGTGGGCAACGTGGACAAGGAGGTGGCTGCTCCATCACAGGCGACCGTCGTCTCGTTCATGCGTGTAGTAGTTAACGCCGTGGCTGCCGGCGCGGCAAATCGTTCACGCGCCTATCCGACTGCAGCCCGACTCCGCCGTACCCACAACCTAGCGGACTGCTGCCGGCCCGGTAGACGCAGCTACAGCCGGCAGTCAGCCCAGCTTCACCGCCCACTCCGCCGCCACCGACCCAGTCACCGAGCCAGCAACCGGCTCTACCGCCGGTTGCGGCTGCATCGTGCGGCACCGCGGCCAGCCCCGTTTGCGCTCTGTTTGTTCCCTCACGAGAGGGACCTCAAAGGTCCAGCGACCTACCCGTGCTTGGCCGGCAACCGCAGGAGTATGGCCTTGACGTCATCCCGCAGACGGTCCATGTCATCGCGTAGGCGGTCAATGTCTGCCTGGAGCCGTTCGACGGATCGCTCGACGCCCGACAGTCGACCTTCAACCCGACCCATGCGCCACGCGACGCCAATGACCGAGAGAACGACGGGAATGCTCAGACCAAGAATTGTGCCAGATTCGCCGGGTGGCCCAGGCTGCGCGCAGCCTGGGACCTGGGATCGACGGTTAGACGTCCAAGTCGTCCAACCGCCCCGCCGATCAGTCGTCGCGGGCCAGTTCCCAACCAACAGCCGCCCTACTGCGATAATCCCCGTTAGCCTTCAACGCCGGTAGTGGGCTAGTTCGAGTTGGTCGAACCGCCATCAACGTCGAGTCAGGGCAGACGCGTGATTGACATTGGCCCGCAGTACAAGCGCGACGACGAATTCACACGGCGTATGCGCTGGCATCAGAGTTGGTATCGCGCACGCGTGTTGCGGGTTGCGCACGGCCCCGGACCATTGCCGTCGTCGCGAACGCCATACGGCAACATGCTGAACGAGGGCGCGGCGTCGCGTGGGCTCAACTTTCTCACGGCCGACATATTCGAACTGGCCATGCAGCGGGTCGCGACCAGGACTGGGGCGGTCGACGAGTTCCGTTTGACTCGGAACATGCTGTCGAGCCAGCCCATGTGTTTCAACCTCTTCGGGAAGTTGGCGCTCAACCACGACATGGCTACCGATATGGTCTGCGCGCTTTGGGGCGCGCACGTGAAGCGCGTGACCGATGTGCGGTTTGAATGGGCACCCCAGCCCAACGGCGAGTATCTGGATGACCGAACGGCATTTGACGTGTTCATCGAATACGAGGGTGACGTAGGCCACGCTGGATTTATCGGCATTGAGGTCAAGCTGACCGAGCCGTTTTCCCAGCGCCATTACGATAAACCGACGTACCGTCGGTGGATGACACCCGATAGTCCGTGGCGTGTCGATTCTCGCGAAGCAGTCGCCGACATCCAGCACAACCAGCTATGGCGTGACCACCTGCTCGCATGGTCGATGCTTCGGCACCCGTCGCGCAGATATCTGTCCGGTCACTTGTCGGTCGTGTTTCACCCAAAGGACCACCGGTGTCGCAGCGTGATTGACCGATACCGCAAATTGTTGCGCAGCCATGTCACGTTTTCAGCATTCGATCTGACGCAAGTGGTATCGGCATGGCGACCGTTCGCCGGTGAGTGGTTGGAAACCTTCGCCGAGCGCTACCTAGCGCTCAATGCGAGTGACCAGCGGCTCAACTCAAATTAGCCCACTACCTCAACGCCGGCTTGCAACCGAAGGCCCGTCACATGGGTCACGTTGGCCCCGTCGTTCCTGCGAACCCAGGAAACCCAGCCCCTCCTGTCCCCTCGCACTCCGCATCCCTCACTTCCCTTCCCTCACTAGTCGCCCACTCCTTCTTCGCCTCTCCTGGGAGAGAGGCAGATTCCGGCGTCTTCGCCGGAAATCGGCGAGGGGTCCTCCGGTCGAGGCGTCCGGTGGCTGATCCCGAGCCTCTGCACTGGACAGTCCAACACAAAGACCTGGAACAACCCTTTTGGCGTCTCCCTGATCAAACAGTCCCATTACCAGCGGCAAGAGTCTGCCTTCGCCGCACCAATGCCAGATTGTTCGAAATCACCTGGTGCTGCTGAGGATTCGTCGCCGGCGTATACACCGCCAGCGCCTGCTCATAGTGATACGCGGATTCGCGCAAAAGCTCAGGCTCGTTCTGCTTGGCCATGCCAAACAACATGCTCCCCAGGTTGGCGTGAGCCACCGCCGCTTGCGGTGGAGCGTTCGGACCCGTCCAGACCCGCAGCGCCGTCCGAAAAGCCTCCACGCTCGCCGCCAGGTCCGCTTCCTGCGTCCCCCCTGCCCGAAACGCCAACGCCATCCCCAGGTTGAACTGCGCCGCCGCGTGCGGGCCCGGATGCGTGCCCAGCGGACGCGACGCGCTCGCGCCCTGCAGACGTTCGATCGCCCGGTCCAGGTGCGCGGCGTCCCGCTCCGTGGAGTGCAGCGACATGTACACCATCCCGGCGTTCAGTTGGCTCCCGCCCGCGTCCTCCGGCTGGCCCAGCGACATCCACAACTCCGCGGCCCGATCCAGCGCCGCCGCCGCGTCTGCCAGCGAGGCCTCCTGACCCTGGCTGGCCGCCGTCATGATGGCCGACCCCAAGTTGTTCGCCAGCTGAGCTTCCAGCGCCGTCGCCTCGCTGCCCTTGGCTGCGGCCAACCCCTCCCGAAACGCCGTCACCGTCGCGCTGACCGCCCCCGGGATTCCGCGCTGCGCCAGCTCCGCCTGCGCCAGCCCCCGCTCGTTCCACATCGACGCCCGCTCGCTCCGCTTGCTGTCGTTGTCGAAGAGCTTGATCGCCGACTCGAGCGCGCCGCCCGCCTGGCGCAGGTTTTCAGAGCGATCGCCGCCGGGCCGTTGCGCCCAGGCGGTGCCCAGCGCCCGATAAAGCTGGGCGGCGTCGGCCGGATGGTTCGCGAGACCTGGCAGTCGCACCGCCCGGTTGTAGCTCGCAATCGCTTCGCGCAGATTCGCGTCCCGATCGCCCGTCTCGCGCAGCCCATACGCCGCCGCCCGATTCCCGTGAACGGGCAGCGCCGCGCCCAGGTCCGCGTCGTCAACCAACGCCGCCGCCTCGTCGAACCGCGTCAAAGCGGCGTCCACATGCGGAGCGCCGCCCGCCCCGGCGTTCGTCGCAATGAGTCGTCCCGAATCGTTTAGCAACGAGGCCAGCAGCGCGTGCGACCCAGCCTGACGCGCCGCCGCGATGGCTGTGTCATACGCGCCAATCGCATCGCCAACGCTGACCCCATCGCTCGCTCCAGCCGCCCGACCCGACAGCCGCGCCGCGCTAGCCAGCAGCCGCCCTTGCGGGGCATGCCGCTGCGCGCTCCCCAGAGCGCCCGCCGTCTGGGCGTAGGTGCGTTGTGCCGCCTCGCGACGTCCCGCCCGCCACTGCGCCGTGCCCAGGCGCTCGCTGGCCCCGGCAAACAGGTCGGGAAGCTCCTGCGGCGTGAACACCAGCAGCGCCCGCGCCGCCGCCTGCGCCGCCTCGTTCAGGGCGTCGGCCGGAGCGTCGCCCTCCAGCAGCAGCCCCGCCAGGTCGTAATTCGCCAGCGCGAACTCCACCGGATGCGTCTCAACGCTCAGCGCCCCCAGCGCCGCCCGCAACTCCCCAGCCGCCCCCACCGGATCTTGCTCCCGCAACGCCGCGGCCCTACGCCGCCCGTCCAACGCCAACTCAACAGCTTCAGCTACAGCCCCGACCCCCCAAACCGCCAAATCACCCCGTCAGTCTACGAACCACCCCCACCACCCAACTCCACTTGCTTCTATACTCAACTAGTGTACAATAGACCCATGAACCTCGCAACCCACTCTTCCCGCCCAAACGAGATCCCCACCCCCAAAAAAACCGCCAAATCTCGGGACCGCCAGAGCCGAACCCCGCTAAGGGGTTCGGCTCTGGCGGTCCCGAGTACCCCCAAAAAGGCCCGAACGGTGTAGCATCGCGGCGTAGGATTTGAGCAGTCGCCCGTCGACAATCCAACGGCGGCGGCAGGAGTACTCGAATGGCAGTGGCGGAACCACAACTACGCACCCTCACACCGCAGCAAGTCGACAAATTCCATGTGGACGGCTATCTCGTCGTCGAGGACCTGCTCACCCCCGGGGAAGTCGCCGATCTGGCCGAGCGCGCCGACCTCATCGCCGCCGGCAAGGCCAGCCACGTTCCCGAGACCAGCGTGCAGCTCGAGCGCGTATTTCGGGAAGGCGAACGCGAGGTCGAAAATCTCGTGCTCTCCGTCCGCAAGCTCTACAACCTCGCCGTCTACGACGACCTCCTCTGGGCGCACGCGACCAATCCCAAGATCGTGGACGTAATCGCCGACTTGCTGGGCACGGATGACATCAAGCTGTATGGCGATCAGCTGTTCATGAAACCGCCTGAAATCGGCGCGGCGCAGGACTGGCATCAGGACTCAGCCGCCTGGCGCGACATCCTGCCGATGGACTTGGTTAGCGCCTGGACCTCCATCGACCACGCCACCACGGAAAACGGCTGCCTGAACTTCGCGCCCGGCACCCACCGCTGGGGCATGCTCACGCGGCCCCGCCTGGAGCCGCTGCTGCCCGACTTGGGCACGGACGAATGGCCGGTTCGGCCGGCGCCCCTGCGGCCAGGAGGCGTCAGCTTCCATCACAGCCTGGTGCTGCATCAGAGCAACGCCAACACGTCCGGCATGCGCCGCCGCGGCTACGCCACCCACTACATGCGCGCCAGTTCGTACAAGGACGAGGAAGTTACCGACGCGCCCAAGATGCCCCCGTTCAAGCAGGTCCGCGGACGCTCGTTCCCCGGCCGCGTCTGACCAACTGCCGCACGGCTCTCACTAGAGGAGGTCGGTGATGAGTTCCCCGCACCGCACACTCACCGCCGAACAGGTGGACAGCTTCTGGCGAAACGGCTGGTTGGCAGTCGAAGACCTCCTGTCGCCGGACGACGTCGCCCGTATCGGCGAACGCGCCGACCAGATCGCCCGAGGCGAGACCGGTGCAGACCCCGAACGCGTTCAGGCCGAAAAACTGATTCGTGAGGGCGAAGCCAAGGCCGCCGCCCCAGAGCTCGAGATTCGCAAGCTCTACTGGCTGGCGGGTCAGGACGATGTCCTGCAAACCCATGCCCGCCACCCAGCCATCGTGGACGTCATCGCCGATCTTCTGGATAGCGACGACATCAAGCTCTACGCCGACCAGCTGTTCATGAAACCGCCGGCCATCGGCGCAGCGCAGCCCTGGCACCAGGATTCGAAGTCGTTCATCGACGTCTATCCCATGGACCTGGTGACGGCCTGGGCCGCCATCGACGACGCCACGCTCGAAAACGGCTGCCTGGAATTCGTGCCCGGCAGCCACCTTTGGGGCGTGCTTAGCAACGACGAGATGGGTGAGCACCGCGCGCTGATCGGGAACGACGCTGCGTTCATGCCGCAACCCGCCCCTCTACGCTCGGGCAGCGTCAGCTTCCACCACAGCCTGACCTGGCACGCCAGCCGCGCCAACACCAGCACAGCCCGCCGCCGCGGCTACGCGGTGCACTACATGCGGGCCGACTCTCGCCACGCGGCCGCACTCGACGGCCCAGCCGTGCCTCCGCCGCTGCAGATCCGCGGCCGATCCTTCGAAGGCTGCGTCTAGCCGAGCTACGACACGTCGGGGATCGAGACGGCCTGTCGCATGCCCGTCTCCGACGAGCGGTAGGCCGCCTGGACGGCCTCGTTTACCCACATCCCGGCTTCGTTCTCCAGCGGCGGCGGACCGCCGGTCATGCACGACTGGAAGAACGCGCTGGTCATCAGGCTGTACTCGTCGTTCCTCGCGTCCTCGTTGCTGAAGTTCCACGACTTGTGGGGGGACCCAGCGTGAGCGCCCGTATGCGACATCCACTCCAGGGGATCGCCGCGGCGCGACCCGCCAGGGTTGAACCGAAGCCAGCCGTCCCGTCCCCAGAGAATGAATCCAGAGTGCCGGCCTGAGCCGTATTCCTGTCGGGTGACGTAATAGCCGGCGCTCAGGTTGCCGACCATCCCGCTCTTGAATCCGACCGTAACGGATGCGGCGTCTTCGACCGGCAACGGCTCGCCGCCCACCACTCCGGTTATCGCGCTGACGGATGCAAAGTCGTCGCCCGTGATGAACCGCATCAGGTCGAGGTAGTGGCAGCCCAGGAAAGTAAGGTACCCGCCGCCTGAACGCGCCTTGTCGAAAATCCAGCCGCCTTGCAGCGTGGCCCACTGATGGGTTCGGTCGTGATCCGCAATGAACCAGGCCTGGCAAGCAAACAGGTCGCCCAGCAGACCCTCGGCCACGATGCGCCGAGCTTCCTGCACGATGGCCCGCTGGCGGCTCACGTACGCAATGCTGAGGTTCAGACCCGTGGCCTGGGCCTTGCAATAGAGCCGACGGTAGTCGTCAAGGTCGGCGAATCCCGGCTTTTCGTGCCAGACGTGGCAGCCCGCATCCAGCGACGCCTCAATCATGGCCGGCATGCGCCAGGCCTCTAGCGTCACGAGGGTCGCGGCTGGTTTGAAGTCGCTGAACAGGGCGTCGGGGTCGGTATAGGTGGCGGTCACCCGGTCGCCCACGGCCTCTTTGGCGGCGTCAAACATTTCACCGGTGGCGTCAAGGACCGCGACTTCCCCAACTTCGGGATTCCTGGCCGCCGCGTACAGGGACGACAGGTGATTGCCAGTGGGTTCGATGATTAGCGCGACGCGCAGCGAATCGCTCACAGGACGGCTCCCGACAGGCGCGCCACTAGTTGCAGCGCGGTAACGCCAGAGTGTGCCCCGCCTGGCTATCCTTCGCCAGACACGCGCGCGATTGTGATCTCGGCGTCGCGCGTCCAGACCTCATTGAAGACCAGCGGCTTCGGTCTGCCGCGATCAGCGTCGGGCGGCTCGACGGCGTCCACTCGGAGCTCGTTGCGGTCGCGCCCGCGGACCTGGTGGTACCACGACAGTTCGCTGGCCGCCGGTTCGATCTCACGCCGCAAGATGAACTCAACGTGGTCGAAGTCGCTAAACGCCACGCCAGCCAGAAACACGCGATCGAGCCCATTTCCGTCCCAGGTGGCCAGATCCGGCACGATCACAGGCTCAGTGCAGACTTGGAACTTCTCGTTCTTCTCGTCGAAATTGATCAGTTCGATGGGGAATTCGACGGTCACGGTCAACTTGCGGGCTTCGTCGCGGTAGGTACAGGAGGCGTTCAACAACGCGCCGGCCCATGTGGCCTCGATCACCTCGGGTACGGTCGTCAATGGGTCGGCATGCGCAAAGCGACGGATGTCGACATCGAACCTCTCGTACTTGTCGGCCAGCGACTGCCGGCTGAGGTCCTCCGCCTCGGTTGACGGCTGCTTCCCAATTGGAATGCCCAGCGTCTCGGAGAAGACCGAGCGGTACTCGCCGCTCGGAATCTGGAACAGGTTGTCGCTGACGATGGTGTATTCGGCGCGGCAGGGAGAGATGACGTAACAGTTGAACGGATCGCCCACGTCAGGTCGGATCTCCAGGCGGGCGTCCGCCTTGAGGCGCACGCAAATAACATCGCCCGGATCGGCCAGCAGCCCGCCGGTGTACTTGTAGATCGGATCGGGTTGATGGGGACGGTGCGTCCAAGTCAGAAACGACCGCGAGAAGTCAATCATGTCGGTCTCCGAGCTCGCCGTTCAGACGGAGCATAGCCCTGTGAGCCGAATCCGCGGGAACGTCAAGGTAGTTCGGTTCGAGCCACGAGTACATATGCGAGGCACGGATGCGCGCTAGAGTCTGGCGCAGCCTTGCGGGGAGATCAGAATGTTGAAAATCACGGGGCTGGCCTGTGACTTCATTAACGACGGCTCGCGGAACTGGCCGATCGTGCGAGTAATGACCGATGCCGGTATCACGGGGATCGGCGAGGCGTATCCGGTCGGGCCCGACAAGGCGGTGGCCGAGACGGTTCGATATTTCGAGGATTGGGTGATCGGATTCGACCCGTTCGACGGCGAGCGGATCTGGCACGAGCTCTATGCCGGCAGCCGATTTCCAACCGGTTCGGTGATCACGGCGGCGATCAGCGGCATCGACCAGGCGCTCTGGGACATCAAGGGCAAGGCGCTCGACACGCCGGTCTACCAACTGCTGGGCGGCAAGGTGCGCGACCGCATACGCGTTTACCAATCAGCGCACGGCAATACGCCCGAGGCCATGGGCGATCACGCCAGGCAACTCATTGAGACCTACGGCTACACCGCGCTGAAAATCGGCCCTTCCGCACCGAATGGCGACGCCGATCCCTGGGCGGTACAACTGGACACGGCGGAGCGACGCATGGCCGCCGTCCGATCCGCGGTCGGTGACGCCATCGATATTGGGGTCGACCCACACGCCAAGATCCTGGAACCAGCTCGTGCGCTGGAAATGGCCGAGCGCATCCGTCCGTACCGACCGTTCTTCTTTGAGGAGCCGGTACGGCCTGAGCAGTTCGAACCGCTGGCCAAGCTGGCCCGCAAGTCGCCGATCCCCATCGCCACTGGGGAGTGCCTTTACACGAAGTACGAGTTCCAGCAGCTGCTCGCCACCGGCGCGGCGGACATCATTCAGCCTGACGTCTGCGTGACCGGGGGGCTGACCGAGATGAAGAAGATCGCGGCCATGGCTGAAGCGCACTACGTGAGCGTAGCTCCGCACAATCCGCTCGGGCCGCTAGCCACGGCCGTGAACGTCCACTTCGCGGCAACCGCGCCCAACTTTCTGATTCTCGAGTACCACGCCGACGACTCCGGAGTCCGCGCAGAGGTGCTGGACGAGCCGATCCAGCTGCAGGACGGCTACGTGTCCATTCCCGACCGACCGGGTCTGGGCGTCGAACTAACGGAGGGGATTCTGGAGAAGCATCCCTACCGGCCGTGGCGCCGTGGCCGTCCCACGAAAGCGGACGGCATGCTCGCTTACATCTAGTTGTGCGCCCTGTCCAATTGCGGCTGCGATGTCCGCGACCGCGGCAGCTGCTGGCCGTTGCGACCGTCGTTGCCGTGATGTTGACTGGGTGCGGCGAGGACGAGCCGACACCCGGGGCGTCCGCCCAGGTCACCGACGCCGGCTTTGACCGCACAGCCTACGCCGACGCGATTGCCGGCGGCGAGGTCGCCGTATCAGCGCAGCTTGAGTCGCCGACGGATGACGGCGCCGGAGACGTTCGAGTGGAGGTGGATCATCGTCCGGCCGACGTGACAATCCGGCTGGCTGTATCGATTACTCGCGGAGCTGAGCAGGTGGCTTTCGAGGTAATCGAGGTCGGCGAGCGGACGTTCTTTCGCGACGGCCCGGCGAATGAAGACGGCGAGTGGATTACCACTGACCGGGCTAATGCCGGCGCCGACACGCCGCGCGTCGAGTCGCTGCTGTCGGCCTTTCCTGTGGTTGGGGACATCGCCGGATCCGTTCGCGCCGAGGGCTGGACTGATCGCGGAGCCGAGCCGTGTCCCGAAAGCGGTGCTTGCTTCGTGCTTACGAATCCGGCCTTCGAATTCGCCAGTTTGTTTGTCGACACACGCACGTTCCGGCCGGTACACATGCGGCTGGCGCGACCTGGGATGAGGGCCGCTGGTGAAATCGAGATTGCCTGGATGGCCACGGATCACGTGAAGCCGCCAACCAACGCGCGGCAGGTCAACGGGACGGAATTCCAGAGGGCTCTCGCGCCGGTGCTGCAAGCGCTCGGCCTGTAGCCGCGGCAAGGCGCCGAGGCGCCGACGCCTAGGGCGACTCGGAAATCAGAGTGAAGCCGTTGACCACGCCGTTGGCGATCGGTCCGGCGTGCGCGGTGCGCCAGAACTGGATGAATGGACGCAAGGCGTCGGGAATATCGTCCTGCGCCGCCATGTCGCCCGCCATCGCCACGGTCTTTACCGCGTCGTCCAAACCCGAATAGACGTGCACGCTGCCGTAGTCGAACTTGCTTGGAGCCAGCGCGTGCGTCTCGGCTCCGAACCCGCGCAATAGCATGATTCGTTCGATGCCCCAGGTTGGCCGTGCGTCTCGAAAGGCCTGCTCGAACGCCGCTGGGTCGGCGTCGTCGCGAAGCTTGTAGAAGCGGATCGACACGTATTGCGGCATCGCCAATTCCTTCCGAGGACTGTGAGCGGATAGCTAGCCGAGATGTTCGCGCAGAACCGAGCCCACGTGGGCGAGCGTGCCGGGGGACAGAAGGCCAAAGTTGTACACCATCACGCGATCGGGCTCGATCTCACTCAGCCGGCGAGCGCGCTCGACGAAGCCCGGTCCATGCGGATCGACTCCGTGGTGTGCTGTCTGGTTGACGGTAATCTCGATGTCTGCGCCGGCTTCCCGCACCGTGGAAACTTGCGCGTCCGCGACGGCCGGATGGTCGGTGGGATCGGCAATCATCAGGGCGCCCAGCGTGCCCAGCAGGTCAAGCAGGCGCAGACCATGATTGGCCCAGCCGAGCGATGCCTCGCTAATGCCGACCCGAACATGGTTGCGCCGGAGGGTATGGCGTATCGCCTTCACGAGTCCCATTGCCGACTGCTCGCGCGACTCGAGGAATCCACGCAACTCCTCGTCGGCATCGCAGCGTTCGGCCACAAGTGCCGCGAGATCACTTTCGTCCTGCGCGGGGTCAGGCGGTGCTTCAAGGCTGGCGCGAAGTTCGCGAGCCACGTTCGTCCGCACTTCTTCGGGATCGACGCCATGGGCGCGGGCCGCTGACATCGAGTGTTCGTTGAAGCAGAGTCCCGCCAGAAACTCGGTCCACGTGCTCATGTGCACCAGGATGCGTGGACGCACCCAGCCGTAGGCGAAGTCCGGGTAGCCGATGTTCTCGAGCGTCAGACCGCTGATTCGGTACTGGTCGCACAGGTCGGCCAGAAGTTCAGGTAGGTAGGCCTGAATGTCCGGGTGTGCAGGACAGGTTGCGGCGTAGCTGCGGTGTCCGAACGCGTTCTCGATGGCGGTGTCCGGGTAGGCGCGCGCGAGCCAGGGCTGAAACATCCCGATGACCCAGGCGTTGAGCTGCATTCCGCGGGCTTCCGCGCCGCGGGCGGTCTGCTCATACACTCGAAGAACGTCGTCTTCCGAATGCAGAGCGGGCTGGATTCGGCTGTATCGCTCGGAGCGGGCCGGGAAGTACACGGCCCCCTGCTCCGAATAGAACTGCGATCGGCGTAGGTTGCGCGGCGAAAACGTCGATATGGCGTGATAGTTGGGGCACAGGTCAATCGCGTCGAACCCGTGGCCGACCAGCCAGTCCAGCGCCCTATCGACGCCTTCATCGGCCAGGTCCCAGGGGTAGGCCCAAACGGATAGTCGAGGGGGCACGGTAGGCTAGCGCTGCTGCGAACGGCTCATCCTAGGCTACGGGTTGAGTTGCCGTCGCCACGAAGGAATACGCCGTAGTGAACGTTCTGATGGTGGGGTCTGGAAGCATCGCCGGATTCCACTCGCGCGCCATTCGCGAGCTTGGCCACACCCTCTACCACGTGGTAGGACGGCGCGAATCGCAGGTATCGGAGTTTGCCGCCCAGGTCGGCTTTGGACGGCATGGCATCGACCTAGAACGCGGGTTGGACGATCCGGCAGTTGATGCCGTTGTCATTACGTCTCCAAGCGATTTCCACCTCGCGCACGCCCAAGCGGCGCTCGAACGGAAGATCCCGACGCTGCTGGAGATTCCGGTGGCAACATCGCTGGCGGACGCCCTAGCCGTGGAGCAGGCCGCCCATGCCGCCGATACGCCGGTGATGGCCGCGCACACGCGACGCTTTCAGCCAGCCATGTTACGCATTCGCGCGATGGTCTCCGACGGCACACTGACCGTTCACCACGCGGTGCAGCGTTACGGATTCATCCGGCGCCGCAACGTGAATTGGGTTGGCTACCAGCGGAGTTGGACTGACAACCTGATCTGGCATCACGGCGGACACGCCATGGACGCGTGGATGTGGGTGCTGGGCGTATCCGAGGTGGAGGTCTCGGCGAAGCTGGGTCCGCCGCATCACCACTTGGAGATCCCAATGGACATCTCCATTGCTCTGAAGTCGGCCAGCGGCCAGGTAGGCAGCATTTCGCTTTCTTACAACACGCACCAGGCGCTCGACGACGCGTTGTTCATTGGCGAGGAGGACACGATCGCAGCCAACTACGCGACGGGGACGCTCGTCGGCAAGGACGGGGTGATCTTCGACGCCGGCATGACCGAAGTCGTGCCGCACGACGTGATTACCGCGCAGGATCGCGAGTTCTTCGCCGCGGTCAACGAGCAGCGCGACCCAAATCCGACGATCAGCGACGTTCTGCCGAGCCTGCGCGCCCTACAGGTCGTGCAGGACACCTATAGCGCGGAGTACGGCGCATGAGTAAAGAAGCTGGTTCTGGACGCGTCGTCTATCTCAATGGTGCGTGGGTTCCGGAGCGCGACGCGTCAATATCGATCTTCGACTCGTCGCTCGTCTGGGGCGACGCGGTGTTCGAGACCACGCGTACGTTTCTGCATGAGCCGTTCCGGCTGGACGCGCACCTGGAGCGGTTGGGGGCGTCGCTAGTCGCAGCCGGTGTGCCCTGCGACGACTCCATGGACGACCTCGCCGAACTCACGCGGGAACTGATCGAGCGAAACCGGGAGGCCTACGATGCCGAAATCGACTTCTCGATCGTGCATCAGGTTTCTCCAGGTGCCCTGGGTCGGTATCGAAATTCGGTCGTGCACGCCGGACCGTCGACGCTGATCTACACCTACCCAATGGACGGCATGCTGGGCGAAGCAGCCCGCTGGTATGACGAGGGTCTGAACGCTGTCGTGCCGCGCCAGCGAGCAATTCCATCGCGACTGCTGGATCCCAAGATCAAGAGCCGGTCGCGCTTGCACTACCAGGTTGCCAATCATGAAATCGCAAGGCACGGGGCTGACGCCTGGGCGGTGCTCCAAGGCGAAGACGGCTTCATCACCGAGGGCACCGGCTCGAATTTCTTCATCGTGCGTGACGGCGAAGTGCTGACGTCGCGCGGCCACAGCGTGCTGCGCGGCGTTACTCGCGACACGACGCTGACGCTGGCCGGCGAGCTTGGCCTGCCGGCGCGCGAGGCTGACTTCGAGCCCTATGACGTCGCGACCGCCGAGGAAGCGTTCTTCACAACCACGCCCTATTGCCTGATTCCCGCCACGCGCTTCAATGGGGCGCCAATCGGCGACGGGAGCGTCGGGCCGACATTTCGACGACTGGTCGACGCCTTCATCGAGGACGTGGGGGTTGACTACATCGCCCAGGCGAAGCGATACGCCGAACTGATTGCCTGAGCGCTTGTTCAGGATCAATCGAGCGCTACACCGTCGTGTCGGATGGCGCGGCGCTTATTGTGCTTCGCGTGCTGCGCCTTCATAGGCTCGACAGAGCGCGCCTACGGTACGCAACGTTCGCTATTTCGCAGCGAGTGCCTACACGAGACCTCGCGCTCTTGGCGCTGCTGTGTGATCCCAGGGCGTGATCCATTTGTCGTCGATTTCCATGCCCCAACCAGGGGCGTCACTGGGTCTGATATAGCCGTCCTTGGGTATCGCCAGTCCGGGTAACGGCCAGACCTCCTCGAGCGGCACTCCGGGATCGCTTCCCATCCAGAACTCCGCGATCGGCGACTCCGGCATGGAAATAGCGAAGTGCTGGCCCCAGGGGGATGCGACCGCGGCGTGCGGCACCGTGACGATTCCGGCCGCCTCGCCGATGGTGTAGATCTTCAGCGCTTCGGAGAGTCCGCCGCACCACGTCAGGTCGGGCTGCAACACGTCCACGGCGCGGTGCTCGACAAGCTGCCTGAAGGTCCATCGCCCATGGTGGTCCTCGCCGGTCGCCAGCGGGATCCAGTTGATCGCCTTGCGCAGCTCGATGTGTCCTTCAAGGTCTGTTGGGATCAGCGGCTCTTCCAACCAACGAAGGTTGTACGGGCGCAGGCGCTCGGCAAGCCTGACGGTGAACTCCACGTTGAAGCTCATAACCGGGTTGTACATCAACTCGGCATTCGGCCCGACGGTCTCCCGCGCCTTCGCAATGTGCTCCTCGACCAGGTTGATGCCATCGATGCCCTCGTCGTAATGCGCTGGATTCGAGACCTTGAAGCACTTGAATCCGAGTTCCTGTGCCCAGTCCAGGTCGTCGGACGTGCAATACACAAGGGCCTTGTCGCGGCAGGGGCCGCCGATGAGCGAGTAGACCGGCTGCCCAAGCATCTTTCCCTTCAGGTCCCACAGGGCGAGGTCGATTCCGGATTGCGCGACCGTGGCGATGCCACCGGCGCCAAAGCGCTGGGTCGACCGCCACATGAGGTCGTTCAGGAACTCGAGCGCCAGGCAGTCGCGGCCTTCCAGGAGCGGACCGAAGTGGTAGTCGATCAAGGCGGCCGTCGGCTCACCGAAGCTGCACTCGCCCAGGCCCCACGTCCCATCTTCGGCCGTCACCTGAACCCATACCCGTTCCCAGGTGTTGGCGCCGGGCATGCGGCCGTGGAGACGGGAGAACTCCGGGTACTTATTGATGGGCAGCGCGCGCCGCGCGTGCGCGTTCCAGCCGGGACGGCGCGGCTGCGTGGTCGGGGGTGTTCGCGGGATGTTCAGACTGACGGCTCGGACCTGGGTTATTCGCACGGCGGCAGCTTCTCTGGTTCGCGAAGAGGGTTCGGAGGCGCTTCCCCGAGGCGCCTTGGCCGATTGATGGTGGGGGACCTTTGGGCGAAGTACATCGCCCTAGGCTTCGACTGATCCGTTCGACCCAACCGGCGACGGCTCTCCCTTGATCGCTTCTAGGAGTCCCATCATCTGGCCCGTCGCCAGCGCTCGTCCCCGGTGTCCCCAGGCTGTGTCGTCCACCATCTGCGGGACATGGTCGTCGATGAGGAATCCGGTGAAGCCTGCCTGGTAAAGGGTTCGCATGGCGGCGGCGATGTCCACGTTGCCCTCGCCGAGGAAGCACTCGTTGAACACTGGCACCGTGCCCTGCACGTCTCGGAAGTGCACGTAGAAGAGACGCTTCTCGGCGACGAAGTGCCGCATGGCCCCTAAGACGTCTTCGCCCATTTCGGACCAGCAGCCCATGCAGAAGTCCAACCCGTTGTTTGGGCTGTCACCTATCCGCATGGCTCGCTTGAAGCCTTCGAACGAGCGCATGAGGCGGGCTACGCCGCCCAGCGACGGGACGGGCGGGTCATCAGGGTGCAGCGCGAGCCGTACGCCGCTGGCTTCAGCAACCGGCAGCACGGCGTCCGTGAACCGCGCGTAGTTGGCCCACATCTCGTCGGCGGTGAAGGTTCGGCCGTGCGTAGGCGCGGCGCCTGAGGCCTGGGCCAGGTCAAACGCCGTGACCCGGGCGCCGCCGCGCGTCGCTTTGGGCTCCGTACGCCACACGCCGTTTGGCATCCAGTTGTAGCCGAGGATTGGGATCCCGGCCTCGCCGATATGCCGGATGGTTGCCTGGTAGTGCGCGATTTGCCGTTCGGCGCCTTCAAGTCCCAGCATTGCCAGGTCATAGAAATGGGTCGGCACGTTCTCGATCGACTCGATCCGGAGGCCATGGGCCTCGACGCGTTGGCGCAGACGAACCAGGTCCTCGACCTCCCAGCGTTCGGCGCCGGGCAGGCGCGGGGTGTTGAGGACGATGCCACTGACACCCATCTGGGCGGCAAATTGCAGGACGTCCGGCGTGGGTTCGCTGAACTGGCCCGTCGCGATTCGCATTTCCTTGGCCATGTCATTCCTCCGAGCGCCAGCATCATGCGAGACACTACTCATCGCCCGGCTCAGGATGCCACGGGGCGCGAGATTCCTAGCCGTTCCCAGCCCGGTCCAACGTGTCAGGATTGTGATCGAAGGGTCGGCGCTCGATTCAGCCGCCGGACTGCATGGCACAATCGCTCGTTCTTGAGGAACGTGTGGCCGTCTGATTCTTGCTCGCGCGATTGACCGGATAGCCCGCGCGCTCGTCCTGAGCCGTCTGCGCAACTGGCACTACGGACGGCTGGAGTTGCGCCTGCCTGACGGTGCCATGGTGGCTGTGGGCGACCCGACACGCGGGGGGATTGCGCGGGCTGAAATTCACGACGACCGCGCGTTTACGCGCATGCTCGTTGGCGGATCGACCGGCGCTGGCGAGGCCTTCATGGACGGTCAGTGGTCGAGCGCCGATTTGCGGGCGGTGCTAAGTGGAGCGCTAGCCAATGCGCGGCGCGTGCGGCTGGATGCGGCAATGTCGCTGCCGCGCCGATTGCGCGACCTTTGGCGGCACACGCGCCGGCGCAATAGCCCGTCGGGCAGCGAGCAAAACATTCATGCCCACTACGACCTGGGCAACGAGTTTTTCCAGCTCTTCCTGGACGACTCCCTGGCCTATTCCTGCGCGATCTGGGACGGTTGCGACGATCTGAGCGACGCCCAGCAGGCGAAGTTCGATCTCGTCTGTCGCAAGCTCGATCTGAAGCCGGGCGATGAAGTTCTTGAGATCGGCTGCGGCTGGGGCGGGTTCGCCATCCACGCCGCGCAAACTACTGGATGCCAGGTCGTGGGCATTACGGTGTCGCGCGAGCAGCATCGACTGGCTAGCCAGCGGGTTACCGCCGCCGGGCTGGTTGACCAGGTGCGGATCGTGTACTCGGACTACCGCGACGTTGAGGGGACGTTCGACAAGGTGGTGTCGATCGAGATGTTCGAGGCCGTTGGCCGCGAGCATTGGGACGAATTCTTTGCGACCTGCGAGCGCGTTCTGCGACCGGGCGGGGCCATGCTGCTGCAAACGATCGGCATCCAGGACCGCGATGCCGAGTCCGGTATGCGCGCCTCCGGCTGGATCAGCAAGTACATCTTTCCAGGGGGCGTTTTGCCTGCGGTAGTAGAGATTCGGCAATCGGTGCGGCGCGGCGGGCAGGCACTGGCGGTGCGGGCTATCGACGAAATCGGCCCGCACTATGTTCGGACGCTCGATGAATGGCGACGTCGGTTCTGGAGTGCCGAAGCGCGTGTGCGATTGCTTGGCTTCGATGACCGATTCATTCGGATGTGGGACTTCTATCTCGCATCCTGCGCCTCCAGCTTCGAGACAAACACGATTCGCGATGTTCAGGTGCTCATCGAGCGCGCCGACTCGCGGAGGCCGCGCGCGCGCGCTGGCACGTAGCCACTGCCTGACTAGCGGTTCCAGCGCGGGCTGTGGGACCGTACGGCGGCTATCCATGTAGACGCACGTGCCGCGCCGGCCAAGCAGCCCTGCTGGGTTGCGAGCCGCGTGCGCATTGCGCATCCTCAACGTGGACACGCATGACACTCGCGCCAGCGGCGCGCAGGGAGATGAGTAGCTGGTGACGCAATCAAGCCTTGAGGCTTCGCCGGACGGCCTGAAAGTCGAGAAGACCAAGCTGCCGACGCGAATCGAGCAGCGCTACACCGCCTGGCAGGCAATTCGGCACAACTGGGGCTTCATCGCGCTGCACCTGAGCGTGCTCGCGGCGTTTCTGGTGGGGGTGAGTTGGCCGGCACTGGTGACCTGCCTGGGGCTCTATTGGATGCGCGTCTTCTTCATCACGGGCTTCTATCACCGATATTTCTCGCATCGCACGTTCCAGACCACCCGGGCCTTTCAGGCGGTCATGGCGTTGCTGGGAACGCTGGGTATCCAGAAGGGCCCGCTGTGGTGGGCCGGTCACCATCGCTTCCATCATCGGCATTCCGACGCCGAAGAGGACGTGCACTCACCGCTGAAGGGCGGTTTCTGGTGGGCGCATATCGGCTGGTTGCTGGCCTATAACCGCGACGACACCCGCTGGGACGAGGTCAAGGACCTGATCCGGTTCCCGGAGCTGCGCTGGCTCGACCGGTGGTATTTCGGTAGCACCCTGCTCTACGCCGGTGGCACCATCGGGCTCGGTTTCTGGCTGGAGCGCGCGTTTCCGGCTACGGGCGTGACCTGGGCGCAGGTGTTCGTGTGGAGCTTCCTAATCAGCACCGTCATGCTTTTGCACACGACCTACCTCATCAATTCCGGCGCACATATGTGGGGCCGCCGCCGCTACCCGACGAAAGACACCAGCCGGAATAACCTGCTGCTGGCGCTTATCACCCTGGGCGAGGGCTGGCACAACAACCATCACCGCTACCCAGGCTCGGAGCGGAACGGATTCTTCTGGTGGGAGATTGATGTCACGCACTACTTGCTCACCCTGCTGAGTTGGACAGGGTTGATCTGGGACCTGCGGCGACCGCCGGCGCACGTGTACAACGAAGGCGACCAACCCGGCTAAACGTGACTTGACTTCGATGCGCGTCGCGGTTAGCGGATCAACCGGATTGGTCGGCTCGGCACTTGTCGAGAAACTGGTGTCTGACGGCTACGAAGTCGTGCGCCTCGTGCGCCCGACGACGAGGTCCGCGAACCCCGGCGACATTCGCTGGGACCCGAAGACCGGCGCCATCGATCAGGCCGCGCTGGAAGGCGTGGATGCGGTGGTTCACCTGGCCGGCGAGACGATCAGCGCGCTGCGCTGGACGCGCGACAAGCGGCGACGAATCCGCGAGAGCCGCGTGCGCGGAACCGACACGTTGGCTCGGGCCATCGCGGGCCTGTCCCGGAAGCCGTCGGTCCTGGTTTGCGCCGGCGCGACCGGCTACTACGGTGATCGCGGCAATGAAGTGCTCGATGAGCGAAGCCGGGCGGGACAGGGGTTCCTGGCGACCGTATCCGCCGAATGGGAAGCCGCGGCACAGCCGGCTGCTGACGCCGGGGTTCGGGTTGCGATCGCCCGCTTGGCGCCTGTCATTGACTCTAGGTCACCAGTGGTGGCCCGAATGCGGCTGCCAGTGATTCTGGGGCTCGGCGGCTGGTTTGGCTCCGGCCGCCAATACTGGCCCTGGATTGCGCTCGACGACGTGGTGGGCGTATTTCGTCTGGCGCTTGAGCGGGACTCCCTCAGCGGTCCGATAAACGTGGCGGCACCCGAAACCGCAACAAATCGAGAGTTCGTGAAAACCATGGGCCGCGTCCTGCGCCGTCCGGTGCTTTTTCCGGTACCCTCGCCGATCCTGCAAGCGGCGCTTGGCGACTTCGCGCTCGAAGCGCTGCTTTCCAGTCAGCGGGTTGTCCCGCGGAAGCTTTTGGACATTGGCTACGAGTTTCGCTGGCCACATCTCGAACCGGCGTTGCACGCGGCGATCCGATCAGGCTAGGTCAGGGCACCGCCGATGAGTCGGCGTAGTCAGCCGGGAGTGCCGTGACCATCCGGCGACTCCTCAGGGCGCGGCCGGGTGCACCGATCTGGGTCGCGGCCCGCAAGTGCCGGGTTGCCGCGGTGAGCCTTGCGGCAGCCGCCATCGTCGCTCTGTCAGCGACAGGTAGCGCGGTGGGGCCGGCCAGCTTTCCGCTGCATGAAGGCTACTTCTTTACGCAGACCGGTGGTGGCGAGGGGCTGGGCTATGCAATCCGGGACGAGACGGGAGCCGGACTCTGGACCGCCTTTCAGGACCTCGGCGGCCACGAAGTCCTCGGATACCCGGTGTCACAGCCATGGCGCGAAGGACCATTCGCATTCCAGGCGTTTCAGCGGGCGTTGCTTCAGGCTGCTCCTGACGGCCAGGTCCGTCCCGCCAACATTTATGACCTGTTGTCCGCAGCCGGGCACGACGCTTGGCTGGAGACGGTAAAGGGTGTGCCGCCGGCTTCGTTTCTGCCTCCCGATGCCGGTCCGTTGGCTCGCATGGAGGCTCTGGCCGTCGCTCCCGAGATTCAAGGGTTTTGGCGTGATGCTCCCAATGCCCTGAGTCGCTTCGGGTTGCCGCTGGGTTACGCATCAAGTGCGGAGGGTGGCGTGCTCCGGGCCCAGCGGGCGGTTCTGCGGCTTCACGAAGGTGTCGTGCGACTGGCTCCGGCGGGTGATCACTTCAAACAGGCCGGGATGATCCCGTCGGCACTCACGACGCCAGTGGCGCCGCCGCGTATTCCACGGCCGCTGGTAGATGCCCACAGTCTGCTGGTGACCAGCGTGGCCTTCGACCCGTCAGGATCCCAGTTCGCTACCGGTGGATTCGACCGGAAAGTTGTCATCTGGGACCGGGCGACCTTGACGCCCGTCTTCGAACTGGAAGGCCACTACGACGGTATTTACGAAGTCGCCTACTCGCCCGACGGTTCCGTGCTTGCCAGTGCTTCCGAGGATGACACGGTCCGGCTCTGGGATCCCCGCACTGGTCAACAGTTGCAGGTGCTCGAAGCTGACGAGCGTTGGTTTACGAGCGTTGCCTTTAGCCCAGACGGAACCAAGGTGGCGGCCACCACCTACGGAGCGGCTCACGTGTGGGAAGTGGCGACGGGAGAGCATCTGGTCGAATTCGAGGACATCGACGCTTGGTCAAACGGCATCGCCTTTACGCCGGACGGAACGCGACTTGTCACGACCGGCTGGGCCGGAGCGGACATTTGGGACATGGCAACGAGTGAGCGTCTGCTCTCGCTAAGCAATCTGCACACGCGCGCCGTACTGTCGCTGGCAATCAGTCCCGACGGAGCTCGTATCGTCACGGGCGCTGACGACGACACGGTCGTGATGTGGGACGCCAACGATGGGTCGGTCCTGGCCACGCTCGCGGGCCACAGCGACTCTGTCTGGCAGGTGGCGTTCAGCCCTGACGGGCGCCGACTGGCGACGGCCTCTAGCGACCAAACGGTGGCTGTGTGGGATGTCGCAACGGCAACGAGGCTGTACAGCCTGACGGGCCACACTTCAGACGTACAAGGCGTCAGCTTCAGCCCGGATGGTGAACTTCTGATTTCCGGGAGCTGGGACGGTGACGTTGGCGTGTGGTCGACGGCGCTGTCGGAACTGGCAGCGGAAGTCGCCCTGCATGCGCCCGTGAATGCGGTGGGCTTCAGTCCCCGTGGCACGACCGTGGCGGCCGCCTTGAACGACGGCTCGCTTGTGATCGTCGGAACCGACGGTGCCCTGCGTACGTCAATCGTGGCCCACGATCGACCGGCCCGTGCCGTGTCCTTTTCGCCGGACGGACAGACTCTGGCTTCTGGCGGAGACGACGGCCGAGTGCGGCTGTGGGATGCGGAGCGCGGAGTGCTGCTGGCTGAAGCGCCGACCGTGCCGGATAGCGTGACCGCGTTGACGTTCACATCGGACGGCTACCTGCTGGCGGGCGATGCCCGAGGTGTCGTGCGAAGGCTGGACGCGAGCAGTGGCGCCGAGCACTGGGCCGCTTTGGGATCTGCCTCCGTCACGGCGCTTGCAACGGACGGTACCGACCTCGCGGCGGTTGGTACGTTCCGCGAGGTCTTGCTGCTGGATGCCGAGACTGGAGCTGAGCGGTTGCGACTGACGGGGCTTGATGACTGGATACGCGCCATTCGCTTCGACCCGCAGGTCGGAGAGATGGCTGTGGCGGACGGTGAGACGGTCAAGATTCTGGAGAGTGGCTCCAATAGTCTGCTGCGAGAGATCGAGCCGGCGGCGGGGCTCATCACCGCCTTGGCCTATCAGCCACACCTGAGTGAACTGGCCATTGGCGCCTACCAGCGCGCGCACCTGCGCGACCCTACAGGCAGCCTGCGCCTCGGCCGCGTGATCGATGCGCACATCGACTGGATCCGAGCGCTCGCGTACAGCCCCGACGGCACGCTGCTTGCCACGGTTGGGGACGACCGAGCCCTGCGCTTCTGGATCACTCGCGCGGACTAACCGCACCGGGTCGACGGACGAGCCCAAGTGGACGTCTGGCTGAAGGTCCTCACGGGACTGGCAGCCGTGGCGGGCGGTGCGTGGGTCTGGTTGCTGGTTGGTCGCGGATGGTACTGCCGGACCGACGTGCAGCTGCCGGCATCGTCCCCGGACTCTGCGTCCGACCAGTGGCCGGCCGTGACAGCCGTGATTCCGGCACGCAACGAGGCAACGGTCCTCCCGTCGACCGCAAGGTCCAGGCTGGGCTCGTGGTGGTGCCGGGCGGTCAGGGCGATGACGTGATGACTTCGCAGAAACCGGCCAAGCTTCCGCGTGCGGCCGACGGGCGGCCGCTGCACGCCGGTGCCCGCCAGCTCTGGAACGCGTTTTGGGCGTCCGATGCGGCGCAGGCCGTGGCATGGGAGGCGGATCGTCACCGCTTGGTGCGGTGGATCCACTGCGTCAATGAGCTCCTGCTGGTTGAAGGCGAATTTCTGGCGCAACGGATCGTCAAGGGTTCGATGGGGCAACCGCGCCTGAACCCCCTGTGGGCCTACATCCGGGATCTACTTGCGGAGGTTGAGCGCGCGAAGGAGGTGTTCGGCATGAACCCGCGCAGCCGGTTCCGCCTGGGCATCAAGTACGGCGCGGCGCGGATGACGCTCGAGCGCCTGACCCGCACGCTGGACGCACCGCCGCACGGCCAACCGATCCCCGACCAGTACCGCGAGGCCGCTGGATGACTGGGCCGTCACGCCGCACCCGGCGACCGCGGACCGAGGTGCTGCGACGCGGGCCTGGAGATCCAGGTCGTAGCCCTGCACCGGAGCCCGCGCCCGGGACGCAACGGCCAGCCAGCGGCTGTGCCCCTCAGTGACGGGGGGCGCGTCATCGAGTTCATCGAGATCCACTGCCGCCTCACGAAGGGCCGCTGGATCGGCCAACCGTTCGTCCTCCAGGACTGGCAGAAAGCGCTGCTCTGGCGGCTCTTCGAACTGCGGGCCGATGGTCGGCGGCGCTACCGCTGGGCCCTCATCGGGGTCCCGAAGAAGCAAGGAAAGATGCTCGCGGTCGATACGCCGATTCCGACCCCGCAGGGATGGTGCTCCATGGGAGATCTGGCTGTTGGGGATCAGATCTTTGACGAGCGCGGCCACCCGTCCACGTTTGTCGCCGTGTCGGCGGTGAACCATGACGAGGACTGCCACCGGGTTGAGTTCGCGGATGGCACGAGCGTCATTGCCGGCGCGTCGCATCCGTGGGCGACCGAGTATTGGCCCAAGGGCTACAAGCGGTCTGTCACGACGACAGCCGAGTTGGTGGGCGACATCGCAACGGTCCGCGGCGACCATCGGACCCTCCGCCACCGCCTGCCGGCTCGCGGTTCGCTGCAGATACCCGAGGCCGGCCTTCCCATCGATCCGTATGCGCTGGGTCTGTGGTTGGGCGATGGCGCACGTGGCCAGTCGGCCCTCACGACCGCGGACCCTGAGCTGCTGCAGGCGATTCGCAATCTCGGCTACGCGACGCAATTCGACGGCACCCCGGAACGGCCCTACGCATACAGCGTCAGGCCTGCCCTGGCTCGCGCGACGCTCCCAGGAGCCGCTGCAGCCACGCCGCGAGCCGCACCCCGGCCGATCGCGGCAACGCTGGCAATACGCGCCCGCATCGGCTGCGGAACCAACCATCCCGAATCCACCAGCTTCGGCCTGCGTCAGCTCCGATCTCAGCGCGGATGGGCGCCGGTTGCGGGTCTAACCAAGCAAACCGGCGCAGCACGACAGCGAACAGTTTGAGGCCGCATGTCCGGGGTAGACTGCCGCGGCCGCGCCGGTGGAGCACAGCCCATACAGATCGATCCCGAGCAATTCCTCGACGACGGCTTCGTGATTCTGAAGAACGTCGTTCCACCCGAACGGCTGGACGAGTTGCGCGCCAGCTTCGAAACGCTGGTCGACCGGCAGCAGGCAATCTGGGCGCGCGATCGCGACGACCCAGGCAGCTTCGCCTACGTGGCCAAGCAGCCTCGCCTCGCGTTTCAGACCGTCATAGATGCAGCTGCGGCCAACACGGTGGAGTTTTGTCTCCACGAAAACACGCTCGGTGTAAGCCGGCAAGCGCTTGGCACACGCGACGTGGGGCTGAAGCAGATGATTCTCCTGTGCAACCCAGAGGCCGCTTACGGACCGGATTTGTGGCATCGCGATGTAAGTCACGGGCCAACAAACAATGCTCCCTTGGCGGGTTTACAGGCGGACATGCTGGCCAACGGTCCGGGCTCCGTGCAGTGGAACATCCCGCTGTACGACGATGATGTGCTGTGGATCGTCCCCGGCAGTCATCGGCGTCTGAACACGGCGCGGGAGAACCGGGAGCTCTTGAACGACCCCCGCGCACCGCTGTCGAGCTGTATGCAGGTCAGGCTCAAGGCCGGCGACGGCGTGATGTACATCAATACGATCCTGCATTGGCCTAGCAACTACAGCACCAAGCTGCGGCGCATCATCCATCTCAGGTACACCTCGTTCGGTGGCCAGTTGTATCCGTACGGCTCCCGCTTCCTTTGGGAGCCGAGTTTCGTCAAGCATCTATCGGCGGAGGGACAAGCGGTCTTCCATCGGTTTATCGAACTGGCTGAAAGCGAGGACGATCGGATCGAAGCGTTCTATCGCGCGATTCTCGACCAGGATCCGGAAGCACTCCGGCAGGATCTGGCCCTGCTGCATCCAGGCGACACCGGGCGGATGGTCTGCATGGTCCTTTTGTCGAAACTGGCCCGCAGGATCGGCGCGCTGAAGCGCCCGGAGCTGGCCAACTTACCGGAACGCGAGCGCGCGTCAGCTGTAGGCGAGCAGACCTTCAGCATCAGCAACCTCGAGGCGCTGGCCCGGCGATTCACCGCCGCTGAAACGAAGCTGCTTGGACAGCGCTTTGCACCGTTGGACGCCAAGCTCCAAATGGAGACCGAGCACTTCGTGCCTGGTCTCTCGAGCAAACCTACCCGCTACGCGCCTGAGCAAATGCCCGCCGATTTTGACCTGGACGACTTCATCGCGAGCTGGAGCAAAGCCGCCTAGGCTCAAAGGGTACCGCTAACCGCTTCGACGCCCGCACCGTCACTTGTATGTTGCGGCAGCCTCACCACGTGGCCGGGTGGTGAGGTGGGCGCGAGGGGCGCGTCGGGAGTTCCGCCCCTCGGTGGTGTCACGCCCTGCACACGGCACGATCGCCTCGTCGGCCCAATCGCCAGTGATCGGACCGACCGGCTTCCACGATGGAGGCGAGTCGCTGTGGGCCGTGTACCCGCCGGCGATGGCCGAGCATCCGGCATGCCTCACGCCTGGACGCGCGACGGCTCCCTATTTGCTTAGGGTCGCTGGATCCTCGCTCACGGTTGCGGCCTATCTCGCCCAGTGGCTGCGCGACGACGTGGATCCCCTGCGTCGCCCACGGACCCGGCATGACTATCGCCGGCTCTGCGAAAAGGAAATCGCGCCACGGATTGGTCATGTTCGCTTGGCGCGGTTGCGGGTCGACGACATCAAGCGCCTGCGGCGCGAAATGCTGGCCGCGGGGAAGGGCCAGCGGACGATCCAGTAGACGCACGCGGTCCTCCGTAAGGCCCTGAACGATGCGATTACTGATGGGTACATCCAGGAGAACGTCGCGGCTCGCGTCCGCATGCCCCGACGTTCTCGGCGCACGCGCGCGACGCATTCCGTTGATGACATGCGGCGGGCGCTCAACGCGGTGGCGGGGTCTGACATCGAGACGCAGATAGAGTTCTTGGTGCGCACGGGGGTGCGGCGGGGCGAGACCTCGGGCTTGCGCTGGGCCCATGTGCACCTCGACCAAGGCTGGGCGCGGATCCACGAGTCGCTGCTCTACATCTCCGGGCAGGGGTTGGTGTTCGAACCGACCAAGCGCCATCGCAGTGATCGGCTGGTCCGCCTGGGACCGGGGTTGGTGGCGTCCTTGCGCCGCCACCGGGAGCAGCAACTCGAACATCGGCTGTTCTACGGGCAGGCCTACTGGGATCACGATCTAGTCTTCTGCTGGGAGGATGGACGGCCCCGAGACCCCAGCAACGTCCTGAAGCGATTCCAGCGGCTGCTCCGCGCGGCGGGCCTGCCGCACATGACCCTTCGTCAATTACGTCACGTCTTTGCCACCAGCGCCCTCGTCGCCGGCGCGCCCGTCAGCGCCGTCTCCGACCAGTTGGGCCACGCCAGCGTGACGACGACGCTGCAGTTCTACGTCGACTCCGTGCGCGGCGCCCAGGCGCAAGCCGTGGATCGACTCGACGCAGACCTCGACCGGTAGCCGCGCGTTGTGGACCAGAAGTGGACCATTTCGGATGGCGTATGACGGGGTCGGTGCGATGTGGCCAGCACGTAACAGGTTTGGTTGCTGGTCGGGGCGGCCGGATTTGAACCGGCGACCTCCTGACCCCCAGTCAGGTGCGCTACCAGACTACGCCACGCCCCGGCAGGCTGAGTCTATCAGCGAGCGTTCGGCGGGATCGGCGGATTGGGCTGCGCCACGGCGCGGCGCAGTCGCCGGTAACGGCGCCAAACGGTCCAGGGCCACGACGGACCTGCGACAAAGGGACGAATGTCGTCCCAGGCGACCCGGCGCCGGGTCGTCAGCTGCCGCCGCTGCCGCAGCACCGGGCCGAGGTCTCGCAGGGCGGCCAGCCGCCCGCGCAGCGCCGCCAGGTTGCGCTGGCGCGCCATCGTGATGGGCAGCGATGTCAGGTCGTAGGCCGCCAGCAGTGGTCCGTAGACCAGTAGGGCCTGCATGGGGTGGTTCTTGACAATCGTCCAGACCTTGTTGCGCCCGAGGTGGAACGTCTTGAACGCGGACTCTTCCGTACCGGTGGCCGAGTGCACATGCAGCACTCGCGCTTCTGGGACGTAACGCGCGGTCCAGCCCAGCCAGCGGGCGCGCCAAGCCAAGTCCACGTCTTCCAGATAGGCGAAGAAGGCCGGATCGAAGCCGCCGGTCTCGTCCAGCAGCAACTTTCGATAGAGCGCCGCCCCGGCGCAGGCGCCAAAGACCTCGCCGCCGGCATCCGATCCTACGGGCTCCGCGTTATGCCGGTCCCAGGCAATCCCCAGCACGTCGGTCACAACTCCGGCTGAATCGATGATGTTCGGATCGCGGTCCAGCACGATGCGACTGCCGAAGGATCCGGCTTCGGGGTACTGGCGCGCCGCCCGCACGAGTGTCTGGAGCCAGTCCGGATCGGGGACCGCGTCGTTGTTCAGGGTGGCGATCAGTTCGGACCGCGCCAGCCCAAACCCGATGTTGTTGGCCTCGGCGAACCCGTGATTGGACTCCAGGCGCTCCAGCACGATCTGCGGATGCTTGCGAGCAATCCACTCGGCGGTTCCGTCCGTGCTGCCGTTGTCCACCACGATGGTCTCGAACGTCACGCCGGTCTGGACGCGCAGCGCGGGCAGGCAACGCCGCAGGTGGCGCAACCCATTCCAGGTCACGATCACGACCGAGGCTTCGGGACGGTCGTTCACGGTGCGGTCTGACCCCGCATGCTGGCCGGGCCAGCGCTGTGTCGCCGGGTGGCCGGGCGCGACGGACCGCCCGCGTCTACGCTTGTGCGGGCGCCGAGTAGATTTCGATCAGACATGCCGCAGCAACTTCGGTCAATTTCCCCCACACAGTTGCGCGCGTACGACACTTGCCCGCTCCAGTATCGGATGCGCTACGTCGAACGGATTCCCACCAGGGACTCCCCGGCATCGCTCGTCGGCCAGGCGGTCCATGCTGCGCTGGAACGCAATTTCGTCCTTAAGCGCCGATACGGACATGACCTCGAAATTGAGGACGCCGTGGAGGTCTTCGATGACGTGTGGGCGGCCCGGCTTCCACCCGGGGCCATGTCGGAATCGTCGACGAACGATTTTGACCGGGCGTATGCGTCGGGCCAATCGGTTCTGGAGCTCTACCTGACCGAAGTCGCTCCCAGTGTTGTCCCGCATCTGGTAGAGCACCGTTTCAGGTTTGAGATTCCCGGACTCCAGGTCCAACTTGTTGGAACCGTTGATTTGATCGACCGGAATGGCGTGGTGATCGACCACAAGACGTCGGTGCGGTCCTATCCCCAGACCTACCCCAACCGAGACCTGCAACTACAGTGCTACGCCATCGGGTACGGCGTCTTCAGGGCCGGGTCTCGGATTCGTCCGGGCGACCTGCCGGCACCGTTCTTTATTCCCCAGGTTCGGGTCGATGTGCTGGTTCGCGAAGACCCTCCATTCATCCAGCAGCTGAGTGGCGCGTACGGGCGGGAGGATCTGGAGGCCTTCACGTCCCGCGCCGCTGGGATCGTGGCTGGAATTGAGGCGGCGACGTTCGATGCGTTCTGGAAGGCCCCGGATCGCATCGCCGACCGTCAGGTCTGCCGCCGCTGCCCGTATGGCCGTGTGTGCCCCGCGTCGCTGGTGCGGGATGAGTTACTGGAAGACGGCAGCCAGGATTGAGACGAGGAAGAAAAGCGCTGAAGCGCCAATCGTGAAGTTGAACGTCAGCCGGTCGATGCCGCGCCGCGCGTGAAAGAACGAACTGTCGCTCCCGCCCAGGGCTGAGCCCATCCCCGTGTTGCGCAACTGGATGAGCACCGCGGCGATCATGATGACGGACAGGACCAGTTGCGCGAGTTGCAGGGGGGCATTCATACGTTCAGGAAGTCTCCATGCCCGCCGGCCGGCGGGCGCTCGCGGCCATACTCGCGGCGATCTCAATGGCCATCTCCATACTATCCGCCCGAGCAACACCCCGCCCGGCAATGTCGAATGCCGTGCCGTGATCCACGCTGGTGCGGATGATTGGCAGGCCGACGGAAACATTCACGCCGTCGAAGAATCCGGCCACTTTCACCGCCACGTGTCCCTGGTCGTGATACATCGCCACCACGCCGTCAAACGTCCCATTGCGGGCGCGGTTGAAGACAGTGTCGCCCGGTTCGGGCCCGGTCACGTCGATGCCGTCGTTCCGCGCATCTTCAATTGCCGGCCTGATGAATGCATCGTCCTCGTGGCCAAAGAGCCCGCCTTCGCCTGCGTGCGGATTCAAGCCGCAGACGGCCAAACGCGGCTTCTCAATGGCCATCAGCCGCAGCGTTTCGTCCAGGAGGCCGATCGCGTGGCGCACGTTCTCCCGTGTGACGCGGTCGATGGCTTCGCGCAGGGACACATGCGTGCTGTTATGAAGCACCCGCAGGCCCGGCGCCACCAGCAACATGCGGGCGCCGGGCGAACTGGTCAGGTCCGCCAGCAGCTCAGTGTGTCCCGCATAGTGGTAGCCGGCCGCGTTGATAGCGGCCTTGTTGATCGGGGCGGTGACAATGGCAGCCACGCGGCCATCGAGCGCGAGTTGTGTCGCGGCAATCACTGCCTTTGCGGCGGCGGCGCCGGCCCGCGCGTCCACCTCACCAATCGGCAGATCCGCTAGGTCGCGGCCCCAGGGGTCGTAAACCTGGATGTCGTCCGTATCCAGGTCCATCTCGCTCGGATCGGCGGCGATGACGTTAGTGCCGACAGCCTCGGCTGCCCGACGCATGGTTGGCAGATCACCCACTACCAAGGCACGACAGACGGATCCAATCTTGGGATTCCGCAGGGCTTTGGCCGTGATCTCGGGTCCGACCCCGGCTGGGTCGCCCATGGTGACGGCCAGGAGCGGACGCGTATCGGCGGACATCAAGCCCCTCCTGAAATGCGGTGCCGCCGCGCCGAGCGTCGGCTGTTCGGGAGTGAAGTCACGCTGCTCGCTCAAGTGTGGCGCCCAGGCGCTGAAATGCGGTAATCAAGGCGTCGGGTCCTCCCATCGTTCCGCCCTTGGTGACGACGGACGCGATCTGGCGTATACCGCACAGCGCGCGGCCGGCGGGTACGCCCCACTCAATCTCTTCCAGCACTTCAATGGAGTCCACCTCAAGGCCGCCAAGCGCCGCTCGCGCGGTGTCGCCGCCGGTCAGGATCAATCCCAGAGGATCGATAGCGTTCGCCAGGGCGGCGCATAGCTCTCCGCCCAACGCAAGCTGCCGCCGCCGATCCGCCTGCCGTGGCGTTTCGCCCTCGAGCGTTGTGTCGAATATCACGGCGCGCTCGGCGGGTCGGTCCGGGGTCATCTGGCGGACCGCGGATCGGATGTCCTCGCTGCTTCGAATGCGTACGAGCCGCGCGGTTCTGGTGGTGAGTGCGCGTTGTACCTGTGCCTGGGTATGGACGCTCGGTGTACCGACAACAGCGGCAACGCGGGCCGACCGCGCCAGGCCCTTTGGTCGGGATGCGCCCCGATCCAGTCGGGCAAGGTGTTCGGCCAGGCCGGCTGAGCCTGCGCTGATTCGCCCACCGAGCGTCGCGCGCAGCGCGGACGCGATGGCGAGTAAGTCGTCGTCGGTTTCCACGTCCGGCACTACCACGTCGATGCCGGACTGGTCCGCACTTGTTAGCGCCGCGACCAGCACGTCGTGACCTCCGCGTACGACGTCAAGCGGTACGGATTCAACCTTCAGTTGGGCGCTGTCCAGCAAGAGCGTCGGGATGTGCGACTCACCGACGGGGGCCAGCTCGTCGCGTCCCGGCGCCGTTTGGGCCACTGGAACGCCATTGAGCCGATGGATGCCGTTAATCGTGGTGCGTCCGCCTGCGGGAAAGGCCGGCGCGAACACGAGTGGCTGGGCGCCTGTGGCGTTGCGCAAGGCCCGCAACTCTGCGCCGATATTGCCGCGCAGCAGGGAATCGGTTTTCTTGTACACTCGACGTTGCGGCCCGCGCTGCAGGGCGCGGAACGCGGCCTGAACTCGCGCGGCGGCCGTCTCGGCCGATGCGTGCCTGGTCTCGGTGCTCGTCGCAACGACCCTGCCGTCCGGAGGCCAGACGCCGGGTCGAGTCGAAGCGAAGGTCTGCTGTCCGGCTTTTCGGAACTGGAGTGCGGTGTCCAGCGCGCCGGTCAGATCGTCCGCGATGACGGCCCAGCGCTCCACCACTCAGGCCACCAGAGGCAGCGTGTCCGGTGCGTGCGTCAGGACCCCTACCCGCGGGGCAGCGCCTGCGTTCCTCGCGACGACCGCCAGGGCGGTGTCGACATCCGGCGCCGTATCAAACCCAAGGGCCGCCGCCTCGTGGGGAGCGATGCCGTCGGAAACCAGCACGACGCGTGCGTACTCCCTAACTCTTGCCCAGGCCACGGCAAGCGAGGCGGCCACGCGATCGTGGATCTCATTGCGCTCGTAGCGTCGCAGGAGCACATCCGCCGATTGCGCTGTGTAGTCAAGCATCTCCGGATGTGTCACGGCGACGCCCTCCGGACAGGGCGTGACCACGATGATGGTCCCGCCGGGCCGGACCATCAGCATCGCCGGATACAGGCTCTTATGCGCCTGCCAGAATTCGATGTCGCAGGGGTGCGATCCGGCCACCACGGCGTCCAGACCGGCAGGCGCGCGAACGCCATAAATACGCCGGGCGTCTTCGACGGCCTTTCTGTAGGTGGGCCGGGTTGCGCCGAATCGCGCGGTGACGATCTGGCCGTCCGCGTTGAGCGTCACGTTCAGCACGTGCCGCATGCCGCAGCGCTCGGCGATCAGGTCCATTTCGGCGCGTACGGGCGTGTCGACCCGACCCAGCAATGGTGTGCGCGCGCGGGCGCTGAACATGTGCGTGGCGGCTGTCGTGGCGGCGCCGGAAACGCCAGGCTGCACGATCTTGGCGCCGGCCGAGAATCCGGCAATGTGGTGGGGTACCACCGCGCCGGTTCCGATGACGATGTCGGCCGCGAATAGGTGCTCATTAACCTCGATCGGCGTCCCGGCTGGCGTCACGCCCAAGTCGCGCAGCGGCGCCGTGCGGTGGTCGTGCTGCGTGACCCGAACCCGCGACAGCACCTCGTCGCCGACCTTCTGTCGGATCTCGTCATCGGTCATCGGCCGGTGGGTACCCAGCGCGATCATCACGAGAATGTCGTCCGGCGTGATTCCGGCGGCCTGCAGGTCGTCTAGGATCGGCGGTAGCAGGAGGTCGGCGGGCGTCTCCCGCGTGATGTCGTCGATGAGGATCAGGGCGCTGGACTTACGACGAGCGGCCTGCCGCAGGGTTTCAGAGCCTATTGGGTTGTCCAGCGCCTCCCGGACGATCGACTGGGGCGCGAGCGCCGGCGGCGTCGGACGAGGCGTGTAGACCCCGGTCAGGTCAACGCCGGCCGTGCCGACGGCAAGCGTCGTGTCGCCGTACGGCAGTTCAAATGCGCGGATCATTCCGCTTGCACCCGAGGCGCGTTAGGCGGCGACTACCGGGTTGCTCAGCACGCCCACGCCTTCGACCTCGATCTCGATCACGTCGCCCGGCGAGAGCGCCGACGGCCCGGCGCAGGTACCCGTGTAGATGCAGTCGCCGGGATTGAGCGTAATGCCCTGCGAGGTGTAGGCGACCAGGGCCGCCACGCTGAACAGCAAGTCGTCGGTGTTGCTGTGTTGCTTCACTTCGCCATTGAGCCGGGCCATGATCTCGAGATTCGTGGGGTCGAGGTCGGTGGCGATGCACGGTCCAAGCGGTGCGAATGTGTCCATCCCCTTGCCCATCAGCAGAACGCCAGTGGCCATTTCCTTGAACTGCAGGCCGCGGGCACTAACGTCGTTGCCGCAGCTATAGCCGAGCACGTAGTCCAGGGCCTCGTCCTCCGACACGTTCCGGCAGGTTTTGCCGATCACTGCCACGAGCTCAGCCTCGTAGTGAACTTCGCCGAACGGGTCCTGCTGAAGGTCCGGGTCGCTCATCGACTGCGTGAATTTCGCTGGGTCCGGCAGCACGATGGGAGCGTCGGGTCCGGTGATGGCTGAGGTGGGCTTCATAAAGAGCATCGGAAACTTCGGAATGGCGTCCTCGTCGTGGCCTTCCAGGATGTGAGCCAGATAGTTCGCCCCGACGGCTATGACGTTGCCGGGATCGACCGGCGCCAGCAACTCGAGGTCGTCCACCGTGCCGACCTGCGCGCCGACCTCGTAGTCGCCAAACATGTCGCCGGTCACTTCGTAAATCGCGCCGGATTCTTTGAGCGAGCCGAGGGCTGGATCTGATTCAGTGGCGTAACGAACAAATTTCATGCCGTGTGTCCGTCTTTTGGTACGCGCGTCAGGGCGAAGGCTAGCACTACACCCTGGTGGTCAGAGTTCGAAGAAGCGAACCAGTTCGGCGCGCAATTCGTCGGGCGCCTCAAGGCTGGGCCAGTGTCCAGCGCCGGCCAGGGTGAAGATCTCGGCCCCTGGCATGCGGGCGGCCAGTATCTGCAGGTCGCCGTCGGTCACAAAGGGGTCGTCGGAGCCGCGGACGAGCAGCAGCGGTAGGTTGACGTCGGTCGCGTCCTCCAGCAACACGCGCCGTGCACTGCTGGCCAGGCAGGCCGTGACCAGGTTGGCGTCGACGGCGGCCGCCTGATCGCGCATGGCGTCAAAGTGTGCTTCGGCCAAGTCTTCAACCAGACCTGCCCGCAGCCAGGCGTCGGCCGCGGCGGCATCCCAGCCGTTGGATTGCACATCGTCCCGGCGTTCCAGTGTCGCCGCTGGATTGCGGTCGAAGCCCGCGGTCGACACGAGTGCGAGTCGGCTGACGTGACTGGGGAAGCGTGCTGCGAAGTTCAGCGCAACCAGGCCTCCGTAGGCGTGCCCGACGACAATCAGTGGCTCGGTTTGACCATGCGTGTGTAGCACTCGGTGAACCAGGGTGGCCGCGTCGTCCACGTCCCCCGACAGGTCTCCGCGTACGCTGGCTCCAAACCCGGGAAGGTCCAATACCAAGGCCCGGCTTGTCTCCGCCAACCCCTGTGTGACCAGATCCCAGATCACGCCTCCGGGCCCGATGCCGTGGATGAAGAGCACCGTGGCGCTGCCGGAACCTCGAACGTCCAGCGATATGGAGCGATTGTCGACAGTGATCAGAGGCATTGGGCTACGGCGCGCCGTTCAGAGCGAGGGCGTCAGCGTTCGCAATATAGGGCAAGCTGCGGAACCGGCCATCCAAGTCGAGGCCGTAGCCAACGACGAAGACGTCGTCGATTTCGAATCCGACCCAGCGCGGAGTGACGTCGATTAAGCGGCGTGAGGGCTTGTCGAGCAGCGTCACGATTTCGATCGAGCGCGGACGCCGCGGTTCCAGAACCTCCAGCGTGGCCGCCAGCGTGCGGCCCGTATCCACGATGTCCTCAACGACCAGGACATCCTGTCCCGAGATGTCGCAACCCAGGTCCTTGACGACCCGCACCTGGCCGCTCGACTCGCGACCTTCGTAGGAAGCCAGCGCCAGCGACTCCACCCGGTGCGCAGTGGTCAGGGTCCGGGTGAGATCGGCGGCAAAGATGAACGCGCCGTGGAGCACCAACGCCAGAATCGGGTCGCGACCTGCATAGGCCGCTGAGATCTCCGCGCCGAGTTCTCGGACGCGGCGCGCAATGGCGGCGGCTGGAATGACCGTTGGCAACTGAACGTCGGGCAATGTCCCTATGTGCGTTTCAACGGTTGTCACGCGTGCGTGCGCTGCCTCGGCGAGCCAGGACCGATGTGGTCCAATGACGAACTGCCGAAGTGTGCGGAGTTTTCCGTGCATGCCGCAAATCACGCGCGCCAATGCCCCGACCCGCCGCCTGTAATCCGTGAATACGCTGCCCGATTACCTTCAGCCCGGCCTCGACATCGTGCTGGTTGGGATCAATCCGAGCGTGTATTCGGTTGAGCGCGGGCATTACTACGCCCGGCCGGGTAACCGCTTCTGGCGAGCCGCCAACCGCGCGGGCCTGTTCGGCGAGCCATTGGGGCCAGAGAACGACTCTCGGGTTCTGGAGTTCGGTGTCGGACTTACCGACGTGGTGAAGCAACCGAGTAGCACCGCGAACAAGCTTCGAGCCGCTGACTACCGGCGCTGGGCGCCAGTCCTGAAGGAGAAAATCAGGCGCTTCAAGCCGCGCATCGTCTGCTTTCAGGGCATCGCCGGGTATCGCAACTATCTCAGGTATGGCGAGGGGCTCGCTTCCACGCCGCGGCCCGGACCGGGCTGTCAGGCCATGCTGCTGGAGTCGTCGACGGTCTTCTTGGTACCAAGTCCGAGCGGCTTGAACGCGCGGTACACGCTTGAGGATCTGGTTGGCTGGTACCTGCAGCTCAAAGCTCTCAGGGACGAACTGACGGGCGTCTGAATAACGCGCCCGTCTGGACCGCGATCTAGCTGCTACCGCCCATCCGCGCCGTGCGCTTGAGATCGTCCAGCGCGCGCCGTGCCTGTTCCAGCGTTGAGCGCGCTGCCGCGCGGCCACGGTGGTATTGGACGATTGGCGGGAGAATCCGCGTCTCCACAATCGTGTCCACGCGCTCGCCCGTCTGCTCCAGCTTCGCGGCGGTGCGCCGCAGGCCGCGCCGCACGTTCACGGTGGCTTCCACGATGGCGATGGACCCCAGAACGCCGGCCACGAAAACGGCCAGCCCAATGATTAGTCCTTGGATCACCAGGACGATGATCGCGATGTCGCGCGCGGTTTCCATCAGGTTCGGCTGCGGCGTCCGCGGCTGCGCCGGCGTCGGCGGCCGCGCGAACGCTGCGAACGGCGCCGCACAGTCTCTTCAGCCTCGCCGGCCGCTTGCTCTGCCGCGTTGCGTATTGCGCTCAGCTGCTCCGGCAGCGCATCCAGGATTTTCCGGGCCCGCTGCGGCGCCACGATGGTTCCGATAGCGCCCCCCACGAAGAACCCGATGGCCGCTCCAATGATGATCCAAGTCATGGTCGAATCCACTCAACCCCACCAGCGCAAGGACATGTTCAGGACCCGTCGAATCTTCTTGAGGGCGCCCGAGGTCGAACTGGTGCCGTCCTTGACTACGTCACTCACGAGTTCCGTGGTCTCTCGCACGGTGTCCACGGTCTCCCGGGCCGATTGGATGATCGGTGTGACATCGGCCCGGATCGCGGCCAGTAGACGCCAGACCAGCATGCCGGTGATGAGGAGAACCAGTGTCGTAACCAGCGCCACTGCCGCCAGTACGACCACTGCAATGTCTCGAACTCCTGCCAGGTCCATGGCTCAGGCTCCAGACGGCGTCGGCCGCCGTAGGGGGCGGCCGATCATGCGCAACGCCAGCCGCATGCGTACCCGCCGCCAAGCCTTATCAACCATTCGTCGCTCCGAGCGTGAGATCTGCCGCCGACCGTAAATGGCGCGAATATATGTCTCCGCGACAACTTCGGGCGGGGCCGGGATGTTGGTAGGCGCTTCCGTGGCGGGTGCCGGAAAAAGCTCGGCAGCGAGCTGGCGGCCAAGCTCCGCCGGCGTAAACCCGCGGCGCGTATTGTAACCAGCGCGACCGGCCAACCTGACCATTCGCTCGTACCGCCGGCCGACGGCTGCGCGGGGATTCTGCAGCCAGTCGCGCACTAGCGAACCCAGCAGATACAACACCCCCAGCGCAACGAGGGACCCACCAATTACCACCAGGGCCAGGACGGCCGCTCCGAGGTTGGCGATAAATTCCTGAACTGGACTCTGCCCATCGGATGGTTCCAGCGGCTGGAAGTTTGATAAGTCCATCTCCTCCAACTCGTCGAGAAAGTCGTCGACCATCGATAGATCGGCTGCGTCCGGGTTCGGTCCCCCGCCTCCGGCGGTTCCGTCGGCCGCGCCGCCGCGCACTTCCGGCGCCCTGAAGCCTGAGGGCTCAAAGAGCACCCAGCCGTAGGTTGGGAAATAGACCTCCACCCAGGTGTGCGAATCGCTGGGGTTCACGATGTAGCGCTGGGTGACTGGATCAAAGACACCCTGGGCGTAGCCCGCGGCCACCCGCGCCGGGACGCCCATGGCTCTGACGAGCACGGCCATTGTCGAGGCGATGAGCGTGGAGTGCCCACGGCGCAGGTCGAAGAGGAAATAGTCGGTCGCGTCCCGGTCCGGTGGCAACGGTTCCGTTTCCTGCGCGAACGGAAAGCGCCGCATGAAGAATTCGGCGGCGCGTGCGCGGTCGACGGCCGTTTCGCCGGTTTCGGCTAGGCGGGCGGCAAACTCCAGCACACGCGGCGGGAGTTCGGGAAGCTCGATGTAGCGCTCAGCCCACGCTGGATACGTGGTTGGCGCGGCGCGCAGTTGCTCGGTCGTTGCCGCAGCCAGGGTCGAGTCCACGGAATAGACGAGCCGCTGGCCGACGCGTCGGGTAGCGCGGACCGAGGCGTAGTCATCGATCGCCACGTCACGCTCCGCCACCTGTACCTGATACGGCCGATTCAGCCGCAGGACGTCGCCAGGCGCGAACAGAATCGCCGAATTCGAGTCCAGAATCTCGATATTTGAGCGCGACGCAAGTCGAGACCGCAGGTCGAGGCTCTCGGTGAGCGGCTGGTTGGCCTTGCGTCCTTCCAGCGACCGCATCGTGCTACGCCAACCCTGCCCGGTGTAAGTGTCAAAGGTCTGCCCGCGCCAGTACGAGGGCACCGTGCTTTCGATAATCAAGGTCTCTTTGCGCGCAAATGGTTCGGGTCCCCCCAGTGCCAGCGTCTCTCGCCCGGCCAGAGTGGAGCCGGAAGGATTCGTGACGCCGCCAAACACACGCTGGATGCCGGCTTCAACATTGCCCCAGCCGTCGCCCATATAGGTCCAGAAGGCTTCGGCCAAAGGGTTGCCTGCCGCCCGCGGCAGGATCAGCGACAGAAACACCACCCCGGTAATCAGCATGGCGCTCACGATCAGCACCGTGGGGCCAAGCTCATCCGAGTAGTCGGTGCGCGTGTCCTCCCATCTGGCTTCAAGCGAGGCCAGGCGCGTATGCACGGTCAGCGCCAGGGCCGCAATCAGGAATACCGCGAACGGCGGCCAGTCCGGACCCACGTAGGTGACGTTGACTGCGATCGCCAGCGTGCCCGGCGCGATGGCCAGATAGGCATTGCGCAACCGGAAAGCCGCCCAGGCCGCCGCAAAGCCCATGCCCCACGCGGCCATCGTCATCCAGAAAAGAAACACCACGTTGTCTCGGCTGACCTGAAACTCGAATGCGGCCTGGAACCACGTCTCGAGCCGGAAGAACAGGTCCTGCAGCAGCCCGGCGCTCTCGCCCACGGCCGAGGCCAGCGGCTGTTCGCGCACCAGGTTCCCGGCCTGTCGCAACTGAACCCACTCCACGGTGTCCCCAAAGAGCAGTACGAAGTTGCGAATGGCGTCCAGGGGTCCCGGGAACGCCTCTGAGGCCACGACGTAGGCCACGCCCAGGTCGCTGACCAGCCCGATGAGGATGATCCAGGGTGACGCCAGGCGGCTACGCGACAGCGCGAACCCAAAGAGAATGGCGACAAGGGCTACCGATAGCAGCACCTCCGTGCCCGGCGCCCAGCCCACGGAGTGGATGCTGACGATGGGAGCAAGCGTGGCTGTCCCAATTAGCGTTAGCGGCAGCCACGCGGTGCGGGGGAGTTGTAGGACGCGCGCCAGTGGGCGCGGGCGGCTGGCTGCGGCTGCGGTCATGGCAGCCTCACGCGGGCGCCAGCGTGACCGGCCGCCGCTGGCTGCGTTCGAACTCCGCCAGGTTGCGACCGTCGGCGCGGATCATCTCAAAGCGCATCCCACGGTCGACGCTGACGAAACCGATGCCCGCCCCCCCCGCCGCCTGGCTGAGGCCAGCGTTCGACTCCCCGGGCCCAAATGTTGAGGCGTCCATCGCGACCGCCAGCGGGTAGATCGCGCGGTGACCGAGTTGGGTAAGGCTTGTGAGCCACCGCGAGTCGGCGGAGGGCGTGATCGCAACCAGGCTTGTGCCGCGACCCAGCCCGGCCGCGCTGGCGGAAAGGAACTCATGAAACGGCGCGGTGCCGGTGGCCTGCACAATCGCCAGCGTCTCCAGAATCCGCCACAGCTGCTTGAGTCCCTTTTGTGGCTCGATCAGATACCGAGCCTGGCGGCTCAGCGCGATGAAGCCCACGGCCTTGTTGTCACGCACGAACTGATGAGCCAGCGACGACACGATCTTGACGCCGTATTCCTCGGTGGACTCGTCACCATGACCAGCCTGAACGGACCGATCCAGGTCCAGGGCTATCCAAAGGTTGGCCGTTGGCTCCAGGTCAAACTCCTTCACCAGGAGTTGATCGCGACGCGCGCTGGAGAGCCAGTGAATGCGCTTGAGTGGATCGCCGGGCTGGAACTCCCGCAGTCCACCTGCGTCCGATGTGACCTGGTGGGTTCGGATTGATGAGCGCGACGTGCCCACCATCGACCCGGCCGGGATTTCAACGTCAGCCATGATTGAGATAGGCGGATAAACCACGATCGTAGTCCGAACGTCGATCCGCCGTTCGGAGGCAAAGATGCCGAACGGGTCGCCGATTCGCAGGTCGGTCGGTCCGAGACCGTAGAGTCCGCGGCGGGCGGCGATACCTCGTGAAATCCAGCTCTTGCGCTGGCGGGGCCCCAGGCTCTCCGCCACGGAGGCCCGGTAGCCGGGCAACTCCGAGTGGTCGTCCACTTCCACGAGCAGAATTGGCAGACGGCTCGTGTTGACGAGTTCGAAGTCCTCCTGAACCTCGTCGCCTACGGTGATCTGGTGTCCGCGGAGCCGTCGGCGAAGTTCCAGCGAGCGTGCCGCGTTTCGCGTCCACACATACGAAAGGGTGATGAGACCGCCAAGCGAGTAGAGCAACCAGTACGCGATGGGCGAAGTTGTGACCATGGCGGCCACAAGCAGAACACCCAGCAGAATGACGATTGACGGCCGCTGGAGGCTGACCGACGCCTCAGTCTCGGACGGCGCGCTTGCCACAGGGCCTCCACCGCCCGATTCAGCGCCGGGTACGCGCCCGGGCGCTGCTGTCATGTTCAATCAGTATGCGCGGTGCGCGCGGCGCTCGCCTAGGCACACCGGCAATCGAGTAGCTGAATTGCGCCGTCGGTCCCCTCCAATTGGCGTGTGGCTTGCGGCGTACGCAGTCTGAGCCAGACGTCGGAGCTATGCCGCGAGGCCGAGTCCCTTCATGGCAGCGCCCATCACCGCCCCGGCCAGAATCAGCCAGAGCGAGTTGACCTTCGTAAAGATCAGGACGGCCAGCGCCGCCAGCGCTGCCAGGATCGTCGGAACGTCGACCACTGCCGACCGGCCAAGGAACACCATCACCACCGTCATCAGACCAACGGCGGAGGCGTTGACGGCGTCGAGAATCGGGGCCGTGACGCTGGATGCGCGCAGTCGCTCGACCTGCGGGTGAATCGCGGCCACGAACACGAATGACGGAAGGAAGATCGCGACCGTTGCCACGATGGCGCCAGGAACCCCGGCCAGCAGGAAGCCTATAAACGTCGCGGTGGTAAACACCGGGCCCGGTGTCACCTGACCAATCGCCACGGCGTCCAGCAGCTGCGTTTCCGTCAGCCAACCCAGCCGATCCACGAAATCGGCGCGCAGGAACGCCAACAGCACGTAACCGCTGCCGTAGAGCACCGCGCCGATTTTCAGAAACAGCAAGGCCATGCCCGCCAGGCTGAACGTTGCCGGGGCAACGGCAGCCAAATTCAAGCTGGCCAGCGGCGCGAAGAGCACACCGGACAGGCGTCCGGTCAGCCAGCGCGGACGTTGGATCAGGGCGCCCACCACTCCGCCGCCGAACAGGAGCAGGAGTTCATTGACTCCCAGCAGGCCAAGGCCGATAACGGCGGCCGCCACCAGCGCGGTTTGCCAGCGGTGCACGACCACGCGCCCCAGACCCCAGATGGCGTTCGCCACGATGGCGATGACGACCGGCTTGACCCCGTACAGCACCCAGGTCACCGCAGGGGTCGAACCGAACTCGACATAAAACCACGCGAGCACGGAAACCATTACCGCGGCCGGCGCGATGAACGCAACCCCAGCGCCCGCAAGGCCCCGCCACCCGGCGCGCTCTCGTCCCAGATGAATCGCCATCTCGGTGGAGTTCGGACCTGGGATCAGATTGGTGACCCCAAGCAGATCGAGGAACCGGCGGTCGGTCAGCCAGCCGCGGCGCGTCACGAACTCGTGCCGCATCATGGCGATGTGGGCCGCCGGGCCCCCGAACGCGGTGAGTCCCAGCCTCAGGAAGAGCAGCGTGATCGTCAGCGGGCGTTCGATGTGCGGTGTCCTTGAATAGCGAAGGCGCGGAGTGAAATCTCCCGATTGCGGCGCATTCTGCACTAAGCTCTATGTTATGGATCCGGCAATAACATTCGACAATCGGTGGCTGCGGCTTGGCTTGGCCACGCTAACGCTATTGGTGGTTGGCCTTGCGGCCCTGGCCTGCAACGGCAGCGTGGAACCTCTGGCCACCCCAACGCCTGTCCCCGAGCTTAAGTTTGAGATTCAGACTGAGGAGGTTGGCCCCAGCCGCACCAACGTCATTCTGCTCGTGACAAACATCGGTCTGACGGACGTGCTGATCGAAGCGACCCTGACGCTTCCGGAAAGTGCGGGATCTGACCGGGACTACAGCCCCACGACGCGCGCGAAGATCACCAACGAGCGCGGGCGCGAGGTTGGAGGCAGCGCGCGTGACACCAAGACCCTGACCTGGGTGCCGGAACGGCTGCGGGCCGGCGTTACCATGCGCTGGGAATCGGCCCTGCGCTGCCTCGTCGAGGAACCGATGCGGGTTTCTGCCCGGCTCACGTCCGTTGAGGTTGGGAATGTTCGCGAGGCGCACTTCGACGATGTCACCAAAGAAGCTGAAGTGACCTGCCCGCCGCCGCGTCGACCGGGGAGCTAGCCGCCAGGGACAGCCGGCACGACGACCTCGGGCCGCGACGGCAGGTCGTCGGGACCCAGCGCAATTTCGGTTTCTGCGAGTCGCCGCACCTCACGGCCAACCAGGAATCCAGTCTCTGCCAGCGGCGAGGTCGGATGTCCAGGTAGACGCGACGTCCGGTAGTGCATCGGAATCGTGAGCGCCGGTTGGATTTCGTCCATCGTCGCGGCCGCGGTCTCGCCATCGATGGTGTAGAAGCCACCTACCGGGATGAGCAACACCTGATGTCCGCGGCATTGGGCCAGCAGATTTGTGTCCAGCCGGTGCCCCAGGTCCCCCAGATGCAGGATACGAAGCTGACCGATCTCCACGGACATGAACGCGGTGCGTCCGCGCAGCTGGCCGCCGGCTTCATCGTGGAAAGCGCCGCCGATCATCGTGAGAGTCACATCGCCGAACGCTACGGTCCCCGGATGCCAGCCGCTCGCTGAGATGCCGCGCACGACCTTGGGTGCGCCCGGCGCGAGCTCTACGTTGTTGTGGTCGGCGTGTTCGTGGCTGACGCCGACCAGATCGATCGGCGGAAGCTCGGGGACGGGATAGCCCAGATCGGCGTTGAATGGGTCCAGCAGCAGCTGCACGCCGCCGGGGCTGGTAAGTAGAAACGTTGCGTGGCCCAGCCAGCGCAAGCGAGTGGGTTGAACGCCAGACGAAGCCTCGGGCTGGGCAGCAAGCTCAGATCTCACGACGGCCCTCCAGCGCCTGCGCAATGGTTGCCGCGTCAACGTACTCGATGTCCCCACCGGTTGCGAGTCCGCGGGCCAGGCGCGTGACGCGCACACCCAGGTCGTTGAGTCGCTGGCGAATCTCCATGGCCGTGGCGTCGCCCTCAATGGTCGCGTTGGTCGCCACCACGATCTCGCCGATGCCCTCGCGCCCGGCGCGCCTGACCAGCAGATCGATCGTGAGATCGTCTGGTCCAATGCCCTCCAGCGGCGAGATGGTGCCGTGCAGCACGTGATACAGCCCCTGAAACCCGCCCGAGTTCTCAACCGCCACCAGGTCGAGCGGGTCCTCGACCACGCAAATCAGCGCGGTGTTGCGCGTGGGGTCCTGGCAGATGGCACACGGATTGGCGTCCGCGAAGTTGCGGCAGCGCTCACAAGTCTGAATGCCCTCGTGCAGGGTCGCGATGGCCGTCCCGAGGGTGAGCGCCTGGCTGGACGACCCTCGCAGCAGGAAGAAGGCCAGGCGCTGCGCGGTCTTGGGGCCAACGGTGGGAAGCCGCGCGAACTCGTCGATCAGCCGCGTGACCGCGCGGGGGAGCGCGTCCGCCACTCGCTAGCCGAGGCCCGGAATTTTCAGGCCGCCGGTCAGTCCGCCAAGCTTGCTCTTGGCCAGCTCCTGCGACTGCTCGATCGCATCGTTCACCGCCACCATGATCATGTCGGCCAGCAACTCGGCATCCTCGGGGTCAACGGCTGAGGGGTCGATGTCGAGCGAGACGATGCGCTGGTCGCCGGTGGCAACCACCGTAATTGCGCCCCCGCCCGCCGAAGCCTCGACGGTCATCGACTTCAGTTCATCCTGAACCTTTTCCATCTGCTTCTGAAACTGCCGGAACATCTTCATCGACATGCGTCAACCTCCCTGGGTGGAGCTGTCTGGAATTGGCGTGGCCCCATACTCGCGCATCGCAACGCGGACCACCGGGTCATCGTCGACCGTCCTCCTCGTCGAGGGTCGTCTGGCCGGTGCCGAGGCGCCGCGCTGTTCATTGCGAACCTGGATCGGTCGGCCAAGTACCTGCGAAAGCGCTCGTGCCACCTGGCGCAGCGCATTCGGCTGCTGCACGCGATCGAACAGGAACCGGCTGCGGTACCCCAGCGTTACGGTGCCGTCCGCGAAGTCCAGGACCTCAGCTTCGCCCACGTAAGGAGCAATCTCGCGCGACTCCTGACGGATCACCGACACCCAGTCGTCCTTGCGAGCGGCGATCGCGGCTGCGGACAGTTCGCCGTCCGCAACTGGGGTGTGCTGCATAGAGACCGCCGCAGGCGGCTGAGGCGCGGCTTCGGTTGGAGCGGCCGGCGAGTCCGCCGCCCGTGCGGGCGATGGCGTAGGAGGGACCGCCGTGCGGGTTTCACTGATAGGCCGTGCCGTCGGCGGCGCCTCCGAGGGTTCGGTAATGGCCAGCACCGCCCGGGCGAATGCCAGTTCGAGTTCCAGTGTGGCGTCCACCCCGGTCCGCGACGGCGGGTCCGGTTCCGCGAACACTTCCAGCGTGCGCACGATGTCGCGCAAGCTCGAACCCGCCGTGCGCTGGGTGAGTTCGAAGGCCTCGTCCTCCGTCAGGTGTCCCAAGGCTGTCGTGTCGGGACTGGCCTTCAGAATCAGGATGTCGCGCAGGATGTCGATGATCTGCTGACGCAGAGTGCTCGGACTGGTGCCGTCGTCGATGGCTTTCCCAATCGCCCGCAGGCCGGCGGCGGCGTCGCCGTCGATCAGTCGCCCAAGGAGTTGGATGACGGCGTCGCGACCGGTCAGGCCCAACATGGCGTTCACGGCGTCGGCCGTGGCGTCGTTGTCGCTGTACGCCAGCGCCTGGTCCAGCAGGCTTACCGCGTCCCGCGCGCTGCCGCCGGCGTTGCGAGCCAGCGTGTGCAACGCGGCTTCGTCGATCTGGGCGCCCTCGGCTTCGGCAATGGCGCGGAGTTGTGAGGTGAGCTCCAGTACGCCGATGCGGCGGAACGTCAAGTGCTGGGTGCGCGACCGGATGGTGGCTGGCACCCGGTGCGGCTCGGTTGTTGCCAGCACGAAGAGCGTCTGCGGTGGCGGTTCCTCCAGCGTCTTCAGCAGTGCGTCCTTTGCGGGCGGCGAGAGCTGGTGGATCTCGTCGATGATGTACACGCGGTAGCGCCCCGCGCCTGGCGCGAACTGAGTGAGTTCCCGAATCTCGCGGATGTCGTCAATGCCGCGGTGCGAGGCGGCGTCCATCTCGATCAGGTCCAGAAACGATCCGTTGGCGATGGCCTGGCAGTGGTCGCAGCTGCCGCAGGTTTCTGCCTGGATGCCCTCCAGGCAGTTCACCGCCTTGGCCAGCAGCCGCGCGGCGGTTGTCTTGCCCGTGCCCCGCTCGCCTGAGAAAAGGTAGGCATGGCTGAGCCGGTTGTGGACCAGGGCGTTCTGGAGGGTCCGAACCACGTGTTCCTGGCCAATGAGCTCGTCGAACCGCTGCGGACGGTAGCGGTTATAGAGAGCCTGAAACGACGGCGGACGCGACGCGGCCACGGAAGCCTCCCGGCGTGACGGGTGCGTCATGATAGAGATTGAGGCCGCGCACCCGCCGTCGATCCGTCCAGCAACGCCTTACCGTCGGGCCGCGGCTCCGGCCAAGTGGTCTCGCGGCGCCCGAAGGGGGCTTCGTACCGCTGCTTCCTCTCGGACCTGACGGGGTTGGAAGGCCTTCGTCGCACGAGGCCCGGCGTTCAATACCGAGCGTCGGCGGCAGACACGTTGCAAACGGCCCTCAGGCGGGGATTCAGCCCGCTATAGCGGATTGCGGCTGAAGGGCACCGCTAGCTCCCCACCTAGCACGGCCTCATTTCGATAGTGGCACGCGCCCCCCAGCCGGTCAATGCGCTAGCGGCCCAGGCTGCGCGCAGCCTGGGACCCCCCACCCCTCGTTTGTAGTCAGCCCGTCCACTGTAGGGGTGCCCCTTGTGGGTACCCAAGGGCAAGGTCTCGAAAGGCAGCCAGGACACCCATGAGCCTCGTACCGCAAAAGGCCCCCGAACCCTGTCCGTGGAGAGCCAGCCCTGAGCCAGCGGAAGGGCCTGTCCTGATTTGGTCGAAGGGGCCTGTCCCAAGCCTGCCGTGGGGGAGCACCCGTTCGTGGTGAGCCGGGCCGAAGTCTTTCGGAGGACCGAGTCGAACCACCCCCCGGATGAAGCAACCACCCCCAACCCGCCGTCTTCTCCCCCAATGCAGCGCCGCCGTCCCCGACCCACCCGTCTTCCGGTCGAGCCCTAACGAGTCTTCACGACCAGGACGAACCTGCAAACTCTCCAGGAAGCCGCCACTCTTACCCTCTCCAAGGGGAGAGGCAGACTCCGGCGTACCCGCCGGAATTCGGTGAGGGGTCTTCCGCGCAACCACCTAGCCCTACCCACCCCCGTTCGTGGTGAGCCGGGCCGGAGTCTTTCGAGAGCCTGCCCTGAGCCTGCCGAACGGGCCCGTGTCGAACCACCCGTCGCGCACCCACCGCCCCAGACCCAACCCTCTTCCTCCTCTCTAACTTCTCACTTCTCTCCCCTCACTCCTTCCCCCGGGCCGCCGTATCCACCACATGACCTTCGAGATGACGTCCTAGCGGCGCGGGGGTGCCCTGATCGAAGAGAATCCTCACAGTTGCGCGGGAACTCGCAGGGCCTCCGCTTCGTGTTCCAGCACCGCTCGAACCTGCCAGGCTTCAACGCCCGGGAACCAGTCCAGAAACTGGCCAACCGTCGCGCCGCTTCCCAGGTTCTCGAAGAGGGCGGACACCGGCACCCGGGTTCCGGCAAACGTCCAGGCCCCGCTGAGCTTGCCGGGACGGCGTTCCACCGCCGGGCACCGCTCCCAGTCGGTCATGCCGTCACCGCCGTTCCACCGATATGTCCCCCACCATTCTCCCAGCTCGCGTCCCCTCCTGCGTAAGGGCCGGTTTCAAACCGGCCTCTTCCGGTCGCAGCCCAACACCCCCCCCACCCCCAAACATGCGATGCTTCCCCGTACCGAAAACGTCCTTCTCTAATGCCCGGCCACCTCTTCACCCAGTACTTCCTCACCGACGGCATCCGCCAGACCCCCGAGCGCCAATCCCAGCGCTCCGCCTTCGCCGCCTTCCGTGATGAAGCCCGCCGCCTCTTCCAGGCCTTCCCAGGCGCCAGCAACCCCAACGAAACCCAGACCGAGCAGGACCTCATCCGCCCCTTGCTCCAACTCCTCGGCTGGACCGACGACCTCCCGCAGCAAACCTCCAGCGGCGGCGAGAACATCCCCGACCTGCTTCTCTTCCCCGACACCCAGGCCAAGACCCGCGCCACCGGTTCCAAGGCCAGCCCCTTCCTCGAAGCCCTCGCCGTCGCCGAGCTCAAGCGCTTCGGTCGTCCCCTCGATACCCGCGGCTCCGGCAAGGGACTCCAGGCCTCCTCACCCCACGCCCAGATCCTGCGCTACCTCCGCGAGGCCGAGACCGTCACCGATGGCGACCTCCGCTGGGGCATCCTCACCAACGGCGCGGTCTGGCGGCTCTACGACCAGAAAACCCGCCCCCGTGCCACAGCCTTCTACGAAGCCGATCTCGAAGCCCTGATCAACGCCGACGATGAGAACGGCCTCCGCACCTTCCACCTGCTCTACCGGCGGTCAGCATTCGTGCGCCGCCCCGGCGCTGCCGCTACCTTCGCCGAAGCGGCGCTCGACGAAGGCAAGCGTTACGAACAGCGCGTCGCCCAGAGCCTCGCGGGCGTCGTGTTCGACCGCGTCTTTCCCCGGCTCCTCCAGGCCCTGGCCGACGCCGCCGACCGACCCATGCCCGAGATTCGAGAAGCCACCCTCATCTTTCTCTACCGACTGCTCTTCGTCCTCTACGCCGAGGACCGCGGCCTCCTGCCGGTCAACGACGCCGACTACGACGACTACGCCCTCCGCAAGCCCGTGCGTGACAGCGTGGCCCTCCGCAAGGCCCGCAACGACACGTTCTCCAGCGCTGCCTCCTCCTACTATGACCACCTGACCAACCTGTTCCGGCTGATCGACCAAGGCGACCAATCCATAGGCCTACCGCCCTACAACGGCGGTCTCTTCGCTTCCAAGGGCGCAGCCAAACTACTGAACCAAGTTCGCTTGCCCGACGACGTCATTGCCGACGTCGTCTACAACCTCAGCCACACCCAAGACGACGGCCAGCCCCGCTACGTCAATTACCGCGACATGTCCGTCCAGCAACTCGGCTCCATCGAGGAGCGCCTGCTGGAACAGGAACCGGTGCTGGACGAAGAAGGACGCATCCACATCCGTCCCAACCCCTACGCCCGCAAGGACAGCGGCAGCTTCTACACCCCGCAGGACCTGGTGGACTTGATCCTCGATCAGACTCTGGGACCGCTGGTGGAGGATCGGCTGGCCGCGTTTGAGGCCAGGGCAGAGGAACTGCGGAGCGACCGGGGGCCCAAGGCCGCACGACTAGCGGAACTGCGCGGGCTGGACCCGGCCGAGGCGGTGCTTGATCTCAAGGTGCTGGACCCGGCCATGGGGAGCGGGCACTTCTTGGTCAGCGCCGTCGACTTCCTGACCGACTACATCGCCGACTTGATCGAGTTCGCCCCCGCCGTCGCCGACTGGCTGGACGCGGACGATCCCTACCACTCGCCCCTGCTGGACCGCGTGGCCTCCATCCGCGCCGACATCCTCCAACGTGCCGCCGAGTCCGACTGGAAGGTGAACGAGGCCCAGTTGACCGACCAGGTCATCATTCGCCGCCTGGTGCTCAAGCGCTGTATCTACGGTGTCGACAAAAACAAACTCACCGTCGAACTCGCCAAGGTCTCCCTCTGGCTCCACAGCTTCACCGTCGGCGCCCCACTCTCATTCTTGGACCATCACTTGCGCCAAGGCGATTCGCTGCTAGGGCTGAGCATCGCCGACGCCAGGGCGGATCTGCGACGGATGGAGACGCCACTGTTCGTGGACAGCGCGCTGCAGGGCTTTGAAGCCGCCACCGAGAGCATGAATGAGATCGAACTGCGGGCGGATGCTGACGTATCAGAGGTCCACGAGTCGCAGCTGCAATTTCAGGACGTCGAGTCCGCTACCGCCGGCCTCCGCGGGTTTCTGGACACGCTGGGCGGGCTCCGCTGGCTGACGGCCGGGATGAAAGTGCGGCAGCGCGCAGTTTTCGAAGCGCCGATTGCCGAGACGCTGGGCGCGGATCCCAGCCGCGCGTACGAACAGTTGGCGCACAGCCCCGCCGACCGTCCGAACAGCGGCTCGATGGCATTTCGCGAGCGATGGACCGAGGCCCGCTCAGCAGCCGACGAGCAGTCGTTCCTCCACTGGGAAGCCGCCTTCCCCGGCGTCTGGCGCCACTGGCAAAGCCAAACCCCCGAAGGCGGCTTCGACGCCGTCATCGGCAATCCCCCCTGGGACCGCATCAAGCTCCAGGAAGTCGAATGGTTCGCCACCCGCGATCCCCAGCTCGCCCGCGCCCCCACCGCCGCCGCCCGCCGTGAAGGCATCAAGCGCCTGCGTGAGCACGGCGACCCACTGGCCGCGGCCTTCGACGCAGCCAAGGCCCGCGCCGACCGCCTCGGCCAGGTCATCCGCGCCTCCGGCCACTACCCCTTGTTGGGCAGCGGCGACATCAACCTCTACTCCCTCTTCGTCGAACGCTCCCTGCGCCTCGTCAAACCCAACGGTCTGGTCGGCCTGCTCACCCCCTCCGGCATCTACGCCGACCGCACCGCCGCCCGCTTTTTCCAATCCGTCTCCACCACCGGCCGCGTCGCCGGCATCTACGACTTCGAGAACCGTCGTCTCGGAACCGAGCAGCCACCCTTCTTCCCCGACATCGACTCCCGCTTCAAGTTCTGCGCCCTCATCGTCGGCGGCCCCCAGCGCACCTTCCCCGAAACCCACTGCGGCTTCTTCCTGCCCGACACCGACACCATCACTGATCCCGACCGCGCCTTCACCCTGTCCCCCAACGACTTCGCCCGCGTCAACCCCAACACCGGCACCGCCCCTGTCTTCCGTACCCGCCGCGACGCCGACCTGACCCGCCGCATCTATCAGCACCACCCCGTCCTGGTCGACCGTTCAGGCGACGACGAACGTCGAGTCTGGCCGGTCAAATACGTGCGAATGTTCGACATGGCCAACGACTCCCACCACTTTCGCACTGCCGCCCAACTCGAAGACGAAGGCTTCTACCCGGTCCAGGGCAACCGCTGGAAGCGGGGAAACGAGCTTTACCTGCCGCTCTACGAAGGCAAGATGGTGCAGGCATTTGATCATCGCGCCGCCGATACAAGGACGGTCGAAAGCAACCTGTTTCGTCCGGGCCAGCAAGATTCAATATCCGACTCGGAAAAAGCAGACGTTGATCGCCTACCGATACCGAGATATTTCGTAGAGCTTGACCGCACTCGGTGGTCTTGGAGCAGTAGATGGGTCGTGGCATACAAGAACGTAACGTCAACGACGAATGTACGAACAATGATTGCCGCCGTTATTCCCAAGCTCGGCGCTGGTCATTCCCTAAACCTGCTGCCCATTCTTGGTGACGAGAATCAGCCCCAAGTTGGCTGTATGCTAGTCGCAAATCTGAATTCCATAGTTTTCGACTTTGTTGCTCGCCAAAAAGTCCCTGGAAATAACTTCACATTGTATTTGCTTGAGCAACTACCCGTCATCGCGACCAACACCTATGATCGCCCATTCGGCAATCGAACCGCCGCCGACCTCGTCCGCGACCACGTCCTCCGCCTCACCTACACCGCCCACGACATGGCCCCCTTCGCCCGCGACCTCGGCCACCACGGCCCACCCTTCCCCTGGGACGAAGAACACCGCCGCCACCTCCGAGCCCGCCTCGACGCCCTCTACTTCCACCTCTACGGCCTCACCGGCGAAGACGCCGCCTACATCCTCTCCACCTTCCCCATCATCCAACGCCAGGACCAAGCCCAATTCGGCCACTACCGCACCAAAGCCCTCATCCTCGCCTACATCAACGCCCTCGCCGCCGGCGATACCGAATCCCAAGTGGCGGTCTAGAACTGATGCGCGCCGCCGCTGAATCCGACCGGTTTCCAGAGTACGCCGACGACAAGCGTCCAACTCAAAATCGCCTCCTCGGAGTGTTCCCGTCCGCACGACTGCTTGCGTTGTCAGCGCTCGCTGGCCACTTCACGGCATGCGATTCGAGGCGAGGGACACGGCGCGGAGCGAACCACCAGAAGTCTGAAGTTAAGGATTTAGTCTGTTCACGCAGCAGGACCGCGTGGGGCACCTGCCACGAGACTCGATAGAACTTGACAGCAGCGCCAATGCCCTTCGGTGAACTAAGGTCAGTCATGCGATTTGTTGGACGCTTCATGTTCGGAAACCGCGCGCTGGTGGCTGTGACCTACATAAGTCTCGCGACATCCTTGGGATTCAACGTCTACGGGCTTCTCCGCAGCGATACTTGCGCACCGCCAGATGTGGTGGAGAGTGCAGGAATCTTCGAACTTGCAGGTGTCAATGAGATTGGATGCCCTATTGAAGGTGCGCTGCTAGATGTGCCAGACACGATAACCCCGATGACCCAGGCGCTAGCGGCTGCCAAGTCGAGTCAGACTTTTGATGGCAAAGATGAAGCAATGCGAATAGTAGCGGAGCAAGCCATACGGCGTGGTGACTATGACGAAGCTGTCGATGCTGGGGAAGGAGGTGCTGGAAACGCCGCCAAAACGAACGTCCTGAGCATCGTGGCACAATGTGCAATCCTAGATGGCAATCTTCCAGCGGCACTGAAGGCAACCAAAAAAATTCCTAACAGAATTGTTCACGATAAGACGTTGGTGTACGTGCTGGATGAGAGGGGCAAGCAGGACAGCGGGTTTCGACCTCGCGCCGATAGCGATTTCATGGTTGGTAATTGTCGCTACTTCCTTCCATTGCCAATAACGGCCGACACGTAACCTTAGGATTCGCCGCATCATGCGCGGCGCAACTCGGCCCGCCCGACCTGGCGCGCCAATCGTGACGCGCTCGGCTGGTGGGTGGCGATGAGCAGCATAATGTGATTCTCGGGGCGTGATGCGCCATCACGCCGCCACTCGCGAAGCTGGAGCATGGCGCTCCGACGGTCCAGATCGCCTGACGACCGATCCTCCGAACGCCGCTGGCCCCGTATCTCGATACCCAGCGAATGCGCACCGCCTCCCTCGCGCTGCTGTCGCTCCAACTCCCACCGCAGCTCATGGAGAGTCTCTAGAACCACGACCGATCCCCGGTACCCAGCGCTCCTAGCACCCCGTCATCCTGGCGTCGTCAGCCGAGACCCAGTTGCAACACCTCCGTCTGCCCCCGTCTGCCGACGCTCGCTGACAACGTCATCATCACTGCCGGCTTTGCCTGCACTACTAGCAACACATGCATTAATTGCGTTGCTTCCACTGCTGTCATTACTAGTACCCGTGAGCCCCGGCTCCGGCCCACCCCACGACGTCATCCACATCCTCTCCGCCCTCCCGTCATCCAACGCTAGGACGAAGCCGCCTTCGGCCACTACCACACCAAAAGCCTTATCCTTGCCTACATGAACGCCCGGTCGGCAGGCGACACGGATACGCAGTTCACCCAATGACGTCATCGAATCGCTAACTCATCGAACACCTAAAAAATGAGCAGGTGATTTCCGAACGGGACTTCAGTCACGACCAGTATCCGTTTGGTAAGTCCGATGATAGAACCAAGAATCGATGTAGATTGTCCTGAAATACAGATAGCGGATGACGAAAGTTATATGGACAATAAACTGGATAGTGGATTGCGGATTCTTGATCCGGTCATAGGCTTGGAATGTTCAGGTCCTGCATTTCATCTAAACTTCATCTTCGGACTCTAGCTTCGATACAATCCAGATCATGAGGAAAGGTGAAAGAGCTAATCCAACCACGAAGCTCAAAGCAAATAGTGCAATCCTGGTTTCGATACTTGCGTCATTAATTAGCGATGATGCAAAGATCACTATGGTGAGGGAGGCTACAGCAATCACTATCTGCTTTATCAGTCGATAGATAGTTCTGGCTAATTTGCCAAGTCTCTGAAGCACGCGCCGAACGGCAGATGCTACGGTGCTGTATCTGTCGGAGGACGTGCGCGGTCGCGGGATTGCTGGTGTTGAAGCGACGCCGCCAAGTCTCGAGACACGCTTTCGCCACTGTGCGTCCAGAGCACGCAGCAGGAGTGCGCCTGTGATGAAACCAAGTATCTGAATCGAAAGCAGGATAAAGATCAGATCAAGCGACATAAAGAGTCATCATATGTGGTTCAAGCAAGCGGTATTCGAGTGGCCCTACAAGAGGGTTGAGCGAACCTCAAATACTATCTTAGCAGGGTTGAGGTTTTCAGGTTTCAAACTTCGCAGTTCCCGTCGGGTAGCCTAGGCTGCGCGCAGGCTCACAGCTCGAATCTCCGGTGCTACGTCAAAATCGTCGAACCAGTCCGCGTCAACAACCTCATCCGTCCCGCCAGATGCCTGTCGAACCGTTCGTCGTGAGCCTGCCGAAGGGCCTGCCCTGAGCTTGCCGAAGGAGGGAACCTCGCCTTCCGTCCGCGCCCCATCCCCAACCAGGGCGCCCCACCCAAAACTGAACACCTGCCCCGCCAAAGTGGACACATTCCCCTCGAAAGTGAACACATTCGGCCAAAAACTGGACACATTGGCCCCAAAACTGAACACATCGGCCCGACCGACTGAACACATCCCAAGCCGCGCCCAACCCCCGCCTCCCGCCCTCCGTGCCCCATCCCCTACCGTTCATGGTGAGCCGGGCCGGAGTCCGTCGAAGAACCTGCCCTGAGCTTGCCGAAGCCTGTCCTGAGCCTGTCGAAGCGGCCTGTCCTGAGCTTGTCGAATGGGGGACCCAGCGCCATGATCAATCCCAGCGCAACCTGTCACCCCGTCCAGGCACGCATCCCGAGCGCACCTCCCCCTTCTTCTCTCACTTCTCACTACTCTCCGCTCACTCCTTCCCCTCCCCCCCTTGCCCTTCGTAAGCATTTAGTATACACTAGAGAGGCCGTATCTCACGCCCTCCCCCGGACCCTCCATGCTCACCCGCCTCCTCCGCCTCCTCCGCCTCCTCGCCCCCCTCACGCCCCGGCGCCGGTCCCGCTTGTTCCCCATCTTTCGTAGGGGCCGGTTTCAAACCGGCCTCTTCCGCTCGCAACGCCTCCACCCCACCCCCGCGCCACGCCCACGCACCCAGCCTCTCCAGCGCCGTCCTGCCGCCCCCTCGCGGCCCCAACCTTCGTCGCCAACCCGCCAGAAAAACCGGCCCAAGCTATCTCCCCCTTCACCCCCACCCAATCCCCGCCGCCCGGCACAAGCCCTCAGCCCTATCCGATCCCCGCAACCGCCCCTTGCCGTGCCGCTCCGCACCCCCCAGCCTCCCGCCCAGCCCTCGCCACACCGCCCTGGCAAAGCCTCACCCACCCACGCCACACCCCGGTCCGCCCGTCCCCGCCCGTGCCCTGGCGCGTCCCCGCTTCACCCGAAGAACGCCCCGCCGAACCTCAAGAGTTTTTTGGAAAAAACTCTTACGCGCGCAAGCCCACCCCATTTCATGCCCCAACCCGCCCGTCCCGCGGCCCCGCCTCGCCGCGCGACCACTAGAATGACGGCCATTCGCCACCTCTGGCCGGAGGCCGCCGTGCCGCCGTTTCGCATCGAACTCCGCAGCGACACCCAAACCACGCCCACCGAGGAAATGCGCGAGGCCATGGCGCGCGCCGAGGTCGGCGACGATCAGGCCGGCGAGGATCCGACCGTTCGGGAGCTCGAGGACTTCGCCGCCGAGATGTTCCGCAAGGAAGCGGCCTTGTTCGTGACCAGCGGCACGATGGGCAACCTCGTCAGCCTGCTGACGCTAACCAATCGGGGCGACTCGCTCCTGGTCGATCCGGAGTCGCACGTGACCCTGGCCGAGGCCGGCGGCTTCGCCACGTTGGCGGGATGTAGCGTCATCCCGATTCAGACGCCAGGCTGGCTCACGCCCGAAGACATTGAGCCGTACATCACGCCAGTCACCACACACTCGCTTAATCCGGGCGTCATCTGGACCGAGAACACGCACAACCGACGCGGGGGCGTGGCGTGGGGCCCAGACGTCATGCGCAAGCTCGCGTCACTGGCCGGCCGGCACGGCCTGCGGCTGCACATCGATGGCGCTCGGATATTCAATGCCGCCGCTGCCCTCGAAGTTTCGGTGGCGGACTTGACCGACGGCGCCGACACCGTGCAGTTCTGTCTCTCCAAGGGACTTGGCGCGCCCTTCGGATCGATGATCGTGGGATCGAGCGAACTGATCCTGCGGGCACGCCGAACCCGCCAACTCGTTGGCGGAGGCATGCGGCAGGCCGGCATGATGGCGGCGGCAGGCTTGCTGGCGCTACGCGATGGACCCGGGCGCCTGCCGGACGATCACCGCCGTGCCAAGCAGCTTGGCGACGTGATCGATGACTTGCCCGGACTGCGCCTCGTCTCGCCGGTCTACACCAACCTCATCTTCGTGACCTGGGACCCCGGGGTGCTTGACCTGGACGTGTTTGTGGAAGAGGCGGCTAAGCGCGGCGTCGGCGTCGGTGGGTCTCGCGGGGACATGTTCCGTCTGGTCACGCACCATCAAATCAGCGACGCGGAAATCGACGAGGCGGCGGACGTCTTGGCCGCCGCCGCGGATGCGGCCACGGTAGCCTCGATGCTTGCATGATCACGAGCCGCGTGCACGGCCGTAGCGTAGTAGATTCGGCTTGGCCGGATGTGAATGTGGCGGGTTTGTTCTCTTTCACACGGACGAACTGGCCATGGAGAGGATGAACTGATGTCTAGGGGTTTCAGACCTGCGATCGTGCTGCTTGTTTCCGCAAGCGTCTTTGTTCTCGTCGCATGTGGTGAGAGCGGCGGCGCTGCAAGTGAGATCGTACGGACCGTCGAAGTCGAAAAGCAGGTAACGGTCGAGGTCGAACGGGTGGTTACCGTCGAGGTCGAAAAACCGGTCGTTCATGAAGTTGTCCGGATCGTCGAAATCGAAAAGCCCGTTGAAGTCGTCAGGCAAGTGCAGGTCGAGGTGGTCAGAGAGGCCCAAACCCTGCCCCCCTTGATTATTGGGCATCTCAACGCACTCACTGGTTCCCTGTCGTACTTTGGTGTTTCGCACGGTAACGCGGCTGATCTGGCGGCTAGCCACGTCAACCGCGCCGGCGGGGTCCAGGGTGGCTCCGTAATCATCATCAACCGCGACACGGGCGTGAACCCCGTGCAGGGCGTCGATTCGGCCCGCGCACTGGTGGATGTGGAGAACGTGGCGGCAATCGTCGGCGCGCTGGCTAGCGGTGTGACCATTCCGGTCGCGACCTCGGTCACTGTTCCGAATCAGACGCTCCAGATTTCGCACTCGTCGACCGCGCCGAGCATCACCGCGCTGGAAGACGACGACTTCCTGTTCCGCACAACCGTGTCCGACGCGGCACAAGGCGTTGTGCTGGGCCGCTTGGCCTGGGAGCAGGGCTATAAGACTGCCGGGATCATGTACATCAACAACGCGTACGGCCAGGGTTTGGCCGAACGCTTCACCCAGACCTTCACAGAGCTTGGCGGAACCGTTACGGCCTCAGTTCCCCACGAGGACAGCCAGCCGACCTTCGCGTCCGAGCTCGAGAAGGCCACTGAAGGCGATCCCGACGTGCTGGTCACCATGAGCTATCCCGGGCAGGCCGAGATCTACCTCCGCGAGGCCTTGGAAGGCGAATATGCCGATACGTTCCTCTTTGTGGACGGCGTCAAGTCCGACGACATGGTCAATGCGATTGGCGGCGGCAAGCTCGACGGAACCCTGGGCACTTCCCCAGGAGCTCCGGACAGCCCTGATCGGCGAGCGTTCTACAACTCCTACACCTTGACGTTCGGCGTGGACGCGCCGCAGGAACCGTACCTGGCCGAGACGTACGACGCCGTGGTGCTGATTGCGCTGGCAGCCGCCAAGGCCGGCACCACGACGGACTCCGTGGCCATCCGCGACGCCCTTCGGGACGTTGCGAACCCGCCAGGTGACGTCGTAGGCCCTGGTGCGGGCGGGATCCAGAAAGCCCTGCTGCTCATTGCCGAGGGCAAGGACATCAACTATGAGGGCGCGTCTGGTCCCGTGGACTTTGACGAGCACGGCGATGTGTCCGGACCAATCGAGATCTGGACCGTTGAAGGCAACGAGATCAAGTCAACCGGAAGGTTCGAACTGCCCTAGTACGCACGGCACACAGGACACACGGAGCGGGGCGGCTCACCGAGCCGCCCCGCTCCGAACGGGATCCAAGACAAGAACCAGCTAGACCGGGGTATCCGGCTCACGCGGTGACCCTGAGTCGCCGATCCTGGCCACCCGCTGCCGCCACTCGCCGAGCAATCCGCCTGGCCGCAACAGCATGATGACGACAATGAGCACGCCAATCATGAGCAGCCGGAAGCTCGGGTCGGCGAATACGCCCGGAAGAAACTGGGTACCAGCCCAGACGCCCCAAACCACAAAGGCTCCCACCACGGCGCCGACATTGTTGCCCGAGCCGCCCACCATGAGCATGGCCCAGATCACAAACGTGGCGAGCAGTGGATCGAAGGTCAGCGGCGAAAGGAAGCGGACGTGATGCGCGAAGAGCGCGCCCCCGATTCCCATGATCATGGCGCCGAACACAAACGACTGGAGCTTGAAATGAAAGACGTTCTTGCCGCTCGCCGCCGTCGTGACTTCGTCCTCGCGAATCGCCCTTAGCACGCGGCCCCAGGGCGAGCTGGCCGCTCGCTGTACGGCCGCGAACAGGACCACAAGCACAATCAGTACGACGACGACGTACAGATAGTCATAGTTATCGGGCGCAACCAGATCACCCATGAACTTCGGGATCCGATACAATCCTTTCGAGCCATTGGCGGCCCACTTCTCATTTAGAAAAAACAACCGAACGCTCTCCGCGATGCCAAGTGTCGCTATTGACAGATAGTCATCGTTCAGACGCAACGTTACTGATCCGATGACTAGAGCAACGACACCGCTAACCGCCGCGGCTGCGACGATAGCCAGGAAGAACCACGCATCAATGCCGAGGTCAAGCAGGCCAAGCTGAGCGAGATTGCCGCCGAATATGAAGTCCTCGAATTGGGCTACATCCGGCGGTGGCGACGTCAATAGCGCCGCAGTGTATGCGCCCAGCGCGAAGAAGCCAGCTATCCCGATATTGAACAAGCCCGTGAATCCCCAATGAACATTGAGCCCCAACGTGAAGATTGCATAAATCATCGCCATGATTGCGAAGCCAATCAAATAGTCGAAAATTCCGATCAGAGTCACGCTAGTGCCTTAATTTTGAGAGTCTCCAAAGATGCCCCGTGGCCTCGCCAAGAGCACACCGATCATGATGGCGAAAGCTAGTGCTGGCTTGTAGCTGGGATTGATCCACTGAGTGGACACCTCCATGCTCACGCCGACGACGAGCGCACCGACGAGCGCACCGTACGGGTTCCCTATTCCGCCAAGAATTACTGCAGCAAATAACGGTATGAGGAACTTCCACCCCATGATCGGAAGCAATTGTGCCTGTATTACCGCAAGCATTACGCCAGCCACCGCGGCCAGCCCACCGCCGAAGGCCCACGTCCACCAGATGACGTGCTTGGTGTTTATGCCGGTGACGCGTGCCAATGTGGGATTGTCGGAGGTTGCTCGCATAGCCTTTCCCATCTTGGTATAGGTGAGCAGTATGTAAACCAATGCGACGAGGAGGGTGGCGACGACGGCGACAAATACGCCGTCAGGATGAATGCGAACTTCCATTGGGAGGTGAAATACCTGACGCGATTCCCTGGGATAGTGCTGGGTGTCCCCTGTCCAGATCATCTGAACCAGTCCACGAATGGCGATGGCCACGCCCAGGGATGCCATCGTGAGAATGGCGGTGCTGGCGCCACGATCTCGAAGTCGTCGGTAGATCAGAACGTCGAGCGCGATCGCCCCGGCAGCCACGACAATCGCCGAGAGCGGGAGCGCGACGATTACCGGTACGCCGAACGTGAACGGACCCAAGCCCGCGCCTTCAATCCCGACCCGTGGAAGTAATCCGTCGACGATGAAAAAGGCTACGTAGGCTCCAAATGCCATGTAATCGCCGTGAGCGAAGTTGCCGAGCTTCAGAATGCCGTAGACCAGCGTGAGGCCGATGGCCCCCAAGGCGATGACCGAGCCGAAGATGATTCCATTGACCACGAGACCCATCTTGATGAACGGCAGGAAACCAAGTGCCGCCAGGCCGGCCACCATCAGGAGCGTTAGGCGGCCCGGCGACGAGATCGGGCTAATTCGCCTCGCGGCGCTCAAGGAACCATGGATGAGGCCTTGCCGGTGCGATTGGGTTTGTTGCATAAAGGCGGGTCTAGCCTCCGAGATACAGGCGGCCGACGTCCGGGTTGTCGAGTAACCCCGGGCCGCTGTCGTCCAGCTGGTTGGCGCCGCCTGAAAGCACGTAACCCCGGTCGGACATACGTAACGACTCCCGGGCGTTCTGCTCCACGAGAAGGATTGCCACGCCAGTTTCGTTGATCTGTTGAATGCGCTCGAAGACCGATTGCACCAGCGCCGGCGCCAGACCAGCGGAAGGCTCGTCCAGCAAGAGCAGCGTAGGGTCTAACATCAAGGCTCGGGCGATGGCCAGCATCTGACGCTGACCGCCGGAGAGGCTACCGGCCTTCCGTCGCGAACTACGTTGCAAGTCAGGAAACAGCCTAAGCATGTCCTCAATGCGTCCGCGGTAATCGTCGGTGCGTACGAAGGCGCCCATTTCCAGGTTCTCTCGGATAGTGAGGGACGGAAAGACATTGTCCGATTGCGGCACGTAGCACAACCCGCTGCGCACAATCTGTTCGGGATCTTGCCTCGATATGTTCTCGCCCTGAAATCGCACGGCACCTGATTTGATTCGCACCAGGCCGACAAATGCCTTCATGAGCGTGGACTTGCCGCAGCCGTTGGGCCCGATGATTGTGACCACCTCGCCCGCATTCACCGTGATAGAAACGCCATGCAGAATCTCGGTCTCGCCGTAGCCGGCTACGACATTGGTTGCCTCAAGCAGGGCCATCGACCCGCCCACCCAGATAGGCCTCCAACACCTGGGGATCGTTCTGAATGGTAGGGGGCGGACCCTCGGCGATGACGGCACCGTTGGCCATCACGACTACTGGGTCGCACATCGTCATGACGAATCGCATGTCGTGCTCGATGATCAAGAACGTCACCCCTCGCTCGATGCTGGCTCTCAGGATATTGGCCGAGAGATCTCGAAGCAGCGTGCGGTTGATTCCGGCGCCCGGTTCATCCAGGAGCACCATCTTGGGCTCGGCCATCAGCGTGCGAGCCAGTTCCAACAGCTTTTTTTGGCCACCGGAGAGATTGCCGGCAAAGTCGTTCGCCAGATGCGAGAGGTTCACCAATTCCAAGACGTCAAGGGCTTGAGCCTGAATCTGGCGTTCTTCCCGCGCGACCTTCCACGGAGTCAGCCAGCTGGACCAGAGGCGCTCCCCGGATTGCCCCGCAGGCGCCAGCATCAGGTTCTCCAGCACGGTCATGCGCCGCAATTCCCTTGGGATCTGGAAGGTGCGCATCAGACCCAACGCAAAGGTCTGGTGCGGCTGCATCCCGCTGATGCGATGCCCGTCAAAAAGGATGTGGCCGCTTGTCGGACGAAGCGCGCCCGACACCAGGTTGAACAGCGTGGTCTTGCCGGCGCCGTTGGGACCGATGAGCCCCGTAATCGTCCCCGACGTCACTTCCAGGGTGCATCGATCCACCGCTCGGACTCCGCCAAAGTCCTTGACGACATTCCGTACCTGAAGAATGGGCGGCGAGTCGCTCAAGTCACACCGGCCTTCATTGATCGACCGCGTCGGCGTTGCGGAGGCGGGCGGCCTATGGCCGCGACGCTGAAGCGCTTCGTACCATATATCAGATGTGTACAGTCACTGTTGGTCCGCTACAGGCGCTGTACTGGCCGACGACTGATCTGAAAGCGCCACAGACCATTGTGGCGGTTCACGGCATATGGGTCGGCGCGCACGTCTGGCGCCAGCTTGGCCCTTACCTGGCGGCGCACGGCTATGCCACCTATGCGATATGGCTGCGGCATCACGAGCCGGGCGCCGACCACCGGCGACTGGAAGGTCTCGGGCTGCGCGACTACGCCGAAGACGTGGCGGCGGTCGTTCGAGAGTTGGGCAATCCGGTACTCGTTGGACAAAGCATGGGCGGGCTGGTTGCGCAGATTGCTGCCGCGCTCTCCGAACCCTCCGGATTGTTCCTACTCTCCAGTGCGCCGCCATTCGGAATACCGGTCATCCCACGCCCGTCCCTTCTCCTCACCGGTATCCGCAACTTCTTCGGCCGGCCGTTCGATTCCAGTCCGATGCTCCCCTTTGCCGATGAGGTCTTTCTGGAGCGCCTCAGTCCGGAGCAGCGCGCGGAGCTGGCGACCCGGAGAGTGCCCGAGCCTCGCCGCCTTGCCCGGCAGCTCGCCTTCTGGCCTCCCGTCGTCAAGCGTTCCCTGATCCGGTGCCCGGTCTTCGTCGGCGCGGGCGATGACGATCCTGTCATCTCGCCTTGGGTCACCCGCCGCATTGCCGCGCGCTATCGCGTGGTCCCAACGTTCTACGACGGACGTGGACATATGCTGAACCTCGAGCCGGGCTGGAATTCTGTTGGCGATGACCTGATGCGCTGGGTGGAGCGCTTCGTCGCGTGAACTTGGAAGGTGTTCGTCATGACCAACCGACCGCTTGGTGCGTCCGGAGTGCAAGTCAGCGCGCTCACGATGGGATGCTGGGAGATTGGCGGCCTGGCATGGGGGCCGATGCCCGCGCCCGAGGCTGCGGAGCTGGTCACCGCTGTCGCCGACGCCGGGATCACGGCATTCGACACGGCGGAGGCCTACGGCAATGGCCGTAGCGAAGTGATACTTGGCCAGGCACTGCGTGACCGTCGCGAGGAGGTCACGTTCATCTCCAAGACAGGCTATCTGCCAGGCGTCGATGGCGCGCAAATGCTTCTCGACGAGCAGCCGCAGGACTACCGTGCGACCTCGATCCGGCGGGCGTGCGAACTCTCGCGTCAGCGGCTCCAGACCGACTACATCGACGTCTACCTTCTCCACGATCCGCCCATGGAGGCGGTGATGCGCGAGGAGCCGTTTGCGGAACTACGTCGCCTTCAGGATCGAGGCGAAATCCGCGCGTGGGGCGTCTCCTCGAGTCCGTCGGTTGCGGCTGAGGCCGTCAGACGCTGGGGTGCGCAGGTCGTCGAGACGCCGTTCAACGCCGCGAGTCCTCAAGCTGCCGCTGAGCTGTTTCCTGTGGCTGCTGCGTCGGGCGCCGGAGTTCTTGCCCGCAGCCCGTTCGCCAGCGGCAACTTGATCCTGACCCCCGAACAGCGCCGCGCGCTATACGCGGGTGACTGGCGGCACTTCCACGATGCGGCGCGGGTTGCGGCCGACGCCGCCGTTGCCGAGCGGCTGGAAGCGCTGGCTGATGCGCGCGACGAACTGCCCACCGATACGGCGATCAAGTACGTGCTGGGGCACCACGAGGTCTCCACGTGCATCGTGGGCATCTCGGCATTGGCCGAGATCGAGCCGAACGTGCGGTCCGCCCGCGAACCGTACCTCGACGTTGAGGATCGAGCCCGGCTTTCGGACGCACACTGAGCGCCGCCCGATCTCACCTGGCGTCAGTGCCGGGCGGATCGGTCGGCGGCGTCCGCTGGTCAGGCTGTGCGCCCGACGCGTGGGAGCGAGTCGGATGCGGCCGCGGCCAGCCCTAGGTTTGTTCGGTTCTGTATAATTCGCCTTGATCGCGCCTCACGCAGGCGGACTGGTGCGCACGGAGGGTTGAGGCAAATGGTCCGAAATATAACGAGACGGCGATTTCTGACGACGAGTTCGGCGCTTGGGGTCGGCGTCGCCGGCGCGGCCGCGCTCGCAGCCTGTGGTGAAACAAAGATCGTCGAGAAGATCGTCACGCAGACGGTTGAGGTTGAAGTTGAGAAAGTCGTGACCAAGGAAGTCCAGGTCACCGTCGAGAAGGTCGTCACGGCCGCAATGGCGGCGCCTCAGCCAAAGACGATGGAGTTTGAATACATCAGCGACCACGTGTCGGGCGTGCGCGGCAAATCCACCACCTGGGCGCTGGCCAACTTCCAGAAGGCACGGCCCGACATCAGGATCAAGTTCACACCGCAGGCCGGCCTGTTTTACGAGACGTTCGCCATTCGCATCGCGGCGGGTAGCGCCCCGGCCGCCGCCCTGCTTGAGTGGAGCTTCTTCGGCGCCCACCAGGAAGCGTTCACCCAGATCAACGACGTGCTGGACCGCCACCCCACCTTCGATGGGGCCGAGCTGATCTTTGAGCCGGACTCCTACACGATCAACTATGACCTTGACTACCCGTTCGTGGACACGTGGCAGGGTGCTGCCTTCGGCCTTCCCTACCAGGGCAACGTGAGCGGCCACTACTACAACATTGACCTGTATGACCAGTACGGTGTTCCGGAGCCGTCGGCCGATTGGACGTACAGCAACGAGTGGCTCGAGGCGGCCAAGCAGTCCACCGACCCGGACAACGGGATCTTCGGCACCCGAATCTCAGGTGGTGGCGACATCCACTTCTGGACGCCGATTGGCTGGGGCTTCGGTGGCAAGCAGTACATCTCGCCTGACGGCACGCACACCAGTCAATTCGACGAGGGTGGCGATCAGGGCTTCAAGTTCGGGGTTGACCTCATTCACGAGCACGGCGTCTCGCCGCCGACGGACGCGCAGCGCGAGTTGGCGGGTGAGTTTGGCGATATGTTTACGGCCGGATTGATCGGGGCCGAGTTGCGCCGCGGCGACGCTAAGGGCTTCCTAATCGGGGGCATCAGCGACCGTTTCCGCTGGTCGCTGGCGCCGCAGCCGAAGGGTGACGTGACTGGCACGGTGGCCGTACACCGCACCAACCAGGGGCACTACGTGCTCAACTCGGCGGACCGTCAGGGCGTGGTTGAGCCAGTAGTGGATTTCCTGGTCTGGATGGCGGGCCCCGAGATGCAGGCGCGGGCGGCGATCGACCGTGGCTTTCTGCCCTGCCGGTGGGACGCGCTGGAGTCGCCGGAGAACCTGGCGGCCCCGCCGGAGCGGCAGGACCTGCTGGCCACGTTCGTGCGCGGCGAGTTCCGGACCTGGCAGGGCTACCACCCCAACCAGCTGGAGTGGTTGGCCTGGCGCGGGATTGCTCACACGGCCATGACCGGCGACGCATCGGTGGAAGAGGCCATCGAAAACGCCGTAACCGAGGGTGACCGCATCCTTCGGCAGGACCTGGACTTGCTGAACCAGCGCATCGAGCGCTGGGGCCGCACCGCCTAGGCGGATCTCCCCTCGGCGCAGAGCCGACGCACTCGCCTTCGGGCGCGGCCTTCAGTGCCGCGCTCAAAGGCTGTGGCCAGCGTGCCCTCCACGAATATCACGCGACGTTATATAGTCTGCGCACGAAGCGCTGCCGCGCAGGCGGACTGGCGCGCGCACGGAGGGTTGAGGCAAATGGTCCGAAATCTGACGAGACGGCGATTTCTGACGGCAAGTTCGGCGGTCGGAGTCGGTGTCGCGGGCGCTGCGGCGCTGGCGGCGTGCGGCGAAACGAAGGTCGTCGAGAAGATCGTGACCCAGACGGTCGAGGTGGAAGTCGAGAAAGTCGTCACCAAGGAAGTCCAGATCACCGTAGAGAGGGTCGTCACGGCCGCAATGGCGGCGCCGCAGTCCAAGACTGTCGAGTTCGAGTTCATCAGCGACCACGTGTCAGGCGTGCGCGGCAAGTCCACTACCTGGGCGCTGGCGAACTTCCAGCAGGAACGGCCCGACATCAAGATCAAGTTCACCCCGCAGAGTGGAGACTTTGACGAGTCGTTCGCAATCCGCATCGCCGCGGGTAGCGCACCGGCAACCGCCCTGCTGGGTTGGGGCTTTTTTGGCGCCCACCAGGAAGCGTTTACCCAGATCAATGACGCGCTGGACCGCAATGCGAACTTCGAACCGGCGGCCCTGATTTACGAACCGGACGCGTACACCATCAACTACGACCTCGAGTTCCCATTCGTGGACTCATTCCAGGGGCACGCCTTTGGGTTGCCCTACCAGGGCAACGTGAGCGGGCACTATTACAACATCGATCTGTACGACCAGTACGGCGTTCCCGAGCCGTCCGCCGACTGGACCTACAGCAACGATTGGCTGGAAGCGGCCAAGCAGTCCACCGACCCGGACAGCAGCATCTTCGGCACCCGGATCGGTGGCGGTGGCGACATCCACTTCTGGACGCCCATCAGCTGGGGATTCGGCGGCAAGCAGTTCATCTCGTCCGACGGCACCCACACGACGCACTTCGAGGACGGTGGGGATCTAGGTTTCAAGTTCGGGGTTGACCTCATCCACGAGCACGGCGTTTCGCCGGCGACGGACGCGCAGCGTGAATTGGCGGGTGAGTTCGGCGACGCCTTCTCGGCCGGAAAGATTGGGGCCGAGTTGCGCCGCGGCGACGCCAAGGGCAACGCGGTGATCAGTATTGGAGACCGCTTCCGCTGGGCGCTGGCGCCGCAGCCGAAGGGTGACGTGACCGGCACGGTGGCGGTGCACCGCACCAACCAGGGTCACTACGTGATCAATTCGGCGGAACGCCAGGGCGTGGTCGAGGAGGTGGTCGACTTCCTGGTCTGGATGGCGGGCCCCAAGATGCAGGCGCGGGCGGCGACGGACCGCGGCTTCCTGCCCTGTCGCTGGGACGCGCTGGAGTCGCCGGAGAATCTGGCCGCGCCGCCGGAGCGCCAGGACCTGCTGGTCAGCTTTGTCCGCGGAGCCTTCCGCACCTGGCAGGGGTACCATCCCAATTGGCAGGAGTGGCTGGCTTGGCGTGGGATCTCGCACACGGCCTTTACCGGTGACAAGACCTCCGATGAGGCTATTGAAGCCGCCGTGGCTGAAGGCGATCGCGTCCTGCGGCAGGACGTCGATCTGCTGAACAAGCGCATCGAGCGCTGGGGCCGAACCGCCTAGGCGGTAGGTTCGTCAGCGCCAAGTCGGCGCACAGTTATTCGGGCGCGGTCTGCAAGACCGCGCCCGAATGCTGTACGGTGATAAGCACCTTGAGGCTTCTAGAATCGGTCTAGCAACGGGCCAGGTGAAGAGCCGTGAGCCGTAGGTGGGATTGATGCTGGTCAACTCATCCGTGAAGCGGCCGTGCGTTGCCTTGGCCGCTGGACTGGCCGCGACGCTGCTGGCGGCCTGTGGCGGCGACTTTGACTACAAAGACCAGCGGCGACCGAATCGACGGGGGAGACCGGAGCGGGATTGCCGACTGGGACGGCGCCTCGACAACATCTCACGAAAACCTGCTGAGCATCCAGGAGCAGTACCAGGCCAAGCCGAAGGCCGAGAGTGGGCAGCGGTAGAAGGAAGGGATGCCATTGTGACGATGCGCCAGTTGCAGACGTACTTCCGTCGCAAGCTTCGTAGGGTTGGGGCATTGCTTGCGGCGGCCGTGATTGCCGCGCTCGTCGCGAGTTGTGGAGGTGATTTCGACTACAAGATCAGCGGCGATCGCCCCGCGGACGAAACGCGCAAGGGAACTGGGGAGTATGAAGCCCTGTCCACGAGCTCTCACGAGGATGTGCTGAAGCTCCAGGAGCGATACCAGGCGAAGGTCGAATCCGAGGCCGGCAAGAAATAGTCCCGAGGAGATCCAGTGGACATGCGGTTACGCGGGATGGTCCGAGGCTCGCGGATACGCTCGCTTCTGCGGACAGTCTTGGTCGCATTGGCGGCCGTGCTCCTGGCAGGCTGCGGTGGGGACTTTGACTACAAGATCAGCGGCGACCGAATCCAGGACGAGACGCGCGGCAACACCGGAGAATTCTATAGCGCAGCAACCACCTCCCACGAGAACCTGCTCAGCATTCAGGAGCAGTACAAGGCTAAGCTTGAGGCGGAGGCCGGCAAGAAGTAGAGCGAATGGGGGTTGGCGGCCATGTGTCTGTCCGGAATGTCAAGCCGCATGGGTACGCTAATCTGCCGTGTGTCAATCCAGACCCTGCTTGTTGGCGCGCTCCTCACGGGCTGTGGCAGCGACTTCGAGTACAAGATCAGCGGCGACCGGCCGGCCAACGAAACCCGCGGCGCCGTGGCCACTGGCGGCGGAAAATCGACTACACACGAAGACTTGATGAAGCTGCAGGAGCAATACCAGGCCAAGGTCGCCAAGGAGCAAGGCGGAACCGGCACGTAGGCAGAGGCCCAGCAAGCGTCGAACGACAACTCGTTCGCGTAGGTCGATAAAGCGCTAGCAGCGAAGGCTGGCGCACTACCAGATGGAGGGACCGACATGAACGTGATCACAATCATGAACGACACGTTTCGACGCGATCACGTTGGCGCCTATGGCTTGGAAGCGCCGTGGGCCAACCCTGGGACCGGCCACGGGCACATCCATACGCCGAACCTGGACGACTTCGCCCGCCAGTCCGTGCGCTTTGACCGCTTCTACGCCGGTTCTTATCCGACCATTCCCACCCGTTACGACCTGTGGACCGGCAGATTCGGCTTTCCCACGCGCCCCTGGCAGCCGCTGGAGCCGGAAGATCAGACCCTAGCCGAGATAGTGAACGTGGCTGGGCGTCCCACCATGCTGATTCACGACACTCCTGGCCTGACCGCGGCCGACTACAACTTCCAGCGTGGCTTCATGGGCTGGGAACGGGTACGCGGTCAGCACTCCGATAGCTGGCGGACCGATCCCGGCCAGCTGTGGCGGCCCTGCGCTCCGCACAAGCTGAAGAACCGTCGCGGGGTGCGGGCCTACCTGCGCAACGTTCTGGACCGCCGCCACGAGGCCGAATGGATGGCCGGAAAGACAGTTCTTCAGGCCATGGAGTGGCTGGAACGCAACGCGGCCCACCAGGACTTCTACCTCTACATCGACATGTGGGACCCGCACGAGCCGTTTGACGCGCCGCCCGCGGATCAGGCGCGCTACGAGGCGCCCGATTTCGACGGCGACTGGCTCATTTACCCCGCCTATGGCCGTGGGACGTACATGACGGACGCTGAACGGGCGCATGTGCGTGCCTCGTACGCCGCGCTGTGCACCTACACCGACCGCTGGCTTGGTCACCTGTTCGAAAAGCTGGAAGCATTGGGACTCACCGACGACACCCTTGTCGTCTGGCTCACCGATCACGGCCACGGGTTCGGCGATCACGACCTGCAGGGCAAGCCCGGCAGCCAGCTCGGGCGTCTGTACGACCAGAATGTGCGCTGCCCGATGTTCATCCGGCACCCGGGTGGAATGGGCGCGGGCACTAGTCGAGACGCGGTGTGCCAGCACGTGGACATCTTTGCGACGGTGCTGGATGCATTCGGCTTGGAACCACCGGACGGAATCGATGGCGAATCGCTGCTGCCGGTCATTCAAGGTGACACCGCGTGGTCACGCGACACAGCGTTCAGCGGCCGTTTCCCGCCAGGTCTGCTGACAGGTGGGCAAATCGGCGGCGCGGACCACGACGGGTTTGTGGGGCGCGAAGACCTCCCGGAACCGCTAACGGTTACGGACGCACGGTGGCAACTCATCGCGTCACCGCGGGGTCACGTGTCGGAGCTGTACGACTTGCAGAACGATCCAAGCCAGCAGCTAAACGTGGTGGACGAGCATCCGGACGAGGCACGGCGACTTCAGCACCAACTGCTCGATTTTCTGGCGGCACACGATGCTCCGCCCGAGCTTGCTCGGGCATTCGAGGACCAGCCGACGGCCACGCCAACGACGTCACCGCCGCTGGTGGCCGGACCGGATGCCGTGCTCTATGCCTTCACGGACGTCAACGGCAAGACGATTGCGGTTGAGAATGAAGCTGACGCGATCGAATTCGCGCACGGCAGCCCGGGCGCCAGCGGGGTGCGACGCGTAACTTTGCGCGACCTGGCTCCCGAGGGCCGTCAGGCGCATATTGGCGCCCACGGCCAGTACTATTGGCCGGAAGACCTGCTGCTGAGCTAGTAGCCCTTGTCCCGAGTCACCACGTTCAACAGCGGCTCGCCGGCAAGGTAGCGCTTGAGGTTCTCGATGAAGAGATCCTGGGCGCGCCGCATGTAGGCGGCGTTTCGGTTGCCGGATACGTGCGGGGTTATGAGCACGTTCTCCAGATCCCAGAGCGGATTCTCGGGCGGCAGCGGTTTCGGATCCGTATGCAGGACGTCAAGGCATGCGCCCCGAATTTCACCGCTCTGCAGGGCCTGAACCAGGGCGTCGTGATCGACAACTCCGCCGCGACTGACGTTGATGAAGTAGGCGTCGCGTCGCATGGCCCGGAAGGCTGATTCGCCAAACAAGCCGGTAGTTTCGGCCGTGAGCGGCACCGTGGAGACGATGAAGTCGGCGTCTGCCAGCAACTCCGGCAATTCATCCGGTCCAAAGATCTTTTCCGGAAGCGCGGCCGTGGGGTCGCCGGCACTTGGAAAGTCCATCCCGCTCACTTCAAGCCGGTCGGGATTGCGCTTGCTGGCCAGGACTCGCATGTTGAACGCCTGCGACAAGCGGGCAACGTGCCGACCGATTTGCCCGTAGCCCACGATGCCAACGGTCAATCCGGTTAGGTCGGTCAGCGTGCTGTGGGCCCGGTTTCGGACTCTCTGCTGCTGGTCCCGGTAAAAGCCCAGCAGACCACGCGCCAATAGGCCCATGGCAAATATGCAGTACTCGCCGATCGGCACGGCGTCCGGTTCGAGCCGGGTCGGAAACCAGAGGGTGTACAGGATTTCGGCATCGCCCAGCATGCCGGTGAGTTCCGGATTCGAGCGACAGGTCCGTTGCTCTATTTCAAGGTCGGGCGAAACGCTGCGGATTTCCGCGATGGCGTCGGGAGATCCCTCGAGTTCGGGAACCGTTACCAGAACCTTGGTCATGCTTGGCCTCTAGTCCGGCGTCGTGGTTCGCGGCTCACCACGATGCGATGTCCTGGTTTGACGGTCTCCACTTCGGATCGGTTGGACGCGGGAACGGCGACCGTGCGTGTGAGATGCCGCTATTTGGTACGAAGGGATAGGCCTCGATCAGGTCATCCGGAATCTCGATCCCCAGGCCCGGCGCGCCGGTCGGTCTGATGTAGCCGTCGTCGAACTCGAAGGCCTGGCCGATCAGCGCCTTACCGAACGGGTTGTCCTTCTCGGGGTACCGGACCATGAAACAGTTCCGGTTGGCGAAGCCCACGTGATAGTTGGCCGCCAGACCGACGGCGGAGCTAAAGCTGTGGGTCACGATCCGCATGTCGTGCGCGTCGGCCGCGGCCATGATCTTCATGTCTTCGCTGATGCCGCCGCACCAGGTGGCGTCCGGCTGCACGATGTCGATGGCGCGCTTTTCGAAGAAGGGCTTGTAGCCGTGGAGCGTTGTTTCGTTCTCTCCGGCCGCCAGCGGCGTTTCGACGAGTTGGCGAATCCGCACGTAGTCGTCCACGTTGGTCTGTAGAACCGGTTGCTCCATCCAAAGCAATTGGTATTCGTCGAGGGCGCGTACCACCCGCAGCGCGGTGTCAGCCATCCACGGCCTGCGGTTGAAGGGCATGCCAGGGTCCAGGATCAGGTCGACGCTGTCGCCCAGCACCTCGCGCATCGCTTCGACCTTGGCGCGCTCCTGCGCAATGAGATCGGGGATGCTGATGTGGTGTTCCTGGAGCATCTCGCCGACGTGCGCCACCTTCAAGGCCGAATACCCCTCGTTAACCAAGCGCTCGGCCTGGGGCTTGTTCGCGTTGGCAATGCTCGTGTAGCAGCGCAGTTCGTCGTGGGCCTTGCCGCCAAGTAGCTGGTACACAAGGGTGTCAAGAGCCTTGCCAAGGATGTCCCACAGCGCGATTTCGACTCCGCCGAGTGCCGAGATTGACGGTCCCATTGGCGCCCAGCGCAGCGCCTTGATCTGCATCTTTCGCCAGAGCGCGTGTATGTCGAACGGGTCTTCGCCCAGGACCACGGCGCCGAAGTGTTCGATCAGGGACCGGAAGACTTCCGGCGCGTACCAGGCGATGTAGGACTCGCCATACCCCGTGATCCCGGCGGCCGTCTCCACGCGAATGAACCCGGAGGTTGAAGGTCGAATGCCGTGCTGCCAAGGTTCCGGGACCGTGACGAGAACCGGCTGGACGTCAGTGACCTTTATCCGACGACTCCTTGTGCGATGCCCGTGTGGATGCTCGGGCCGGCGTGTCTGTCTTAGTTGGACGGATCTTCAGGGGAAAGGAGCCGTCACGCGGCGTCGAACCCGTAGGCGTAGAGCCGGGCGGCGCCGTAGAGCCAGAAGCGGAGTTTGAACTGGTTGGCTGGAAGGTCGCCAATGCCGCCGCCGCGCCAGCTGACCGGCTCCCGCCAGCCGTCGGTGCACAGATCGCGACAGTCGCCGCGGCCGAAGCCGTCGATGGGTTGCTCGGTTGTTGCGTCCAGGACCTCGACTTCGACCCAACTGCGGTTCTGGCGGACGTCGCTCACGTTAACCGTCAGTTGGGTTGTGGGGTCGCTGCGATCAACGGTCTGGGTGGTGGCAAAGCCGGGAACCTCGCGGTCCGGTGTCTCCAGGCAGGTGAAGCCGTCCTCGCGCAAGGAGGCGAGGCCAAGCCGCGAGAGGCGCACCTGACCTGTGCTTGCAAATGGATACGCGTCCGGCGTGTTCTCACTGGGCCAGCTGGTCCATTCTTCACCGTTTCCGCCGTAGAACAGGTGGATCGTTCCGTCCTTGATGGCCGGCTTGTCAGCGATCACCAGCAAACCTGCGTCCCACTCGTCGTTGCGGCCCCGAGGAATGACGGGCTGTGGCACGTCCAGGCGGTCGAACCGCAGACCGTCGCGGCTGACGGCCAATCGGATGTCTGCACAGTACGAGCCGTAGATGCCGTATCCGCTGGGCACGTACCAGCCGTACTCGTACGCCATCACCCAGGCGCCACCGTAGGGCTCGTACATGACGTGGTGGTTCTCGTACTCGAATCCATCGGCGGGATCGAGTAGCGGGTTCTCGTCGCCGTTGCGGATGTTGACCATGTCAGGGCCATACGCCAGCAATTTGGCCCGGCCCCACGGCTTGTCGGGCTTATGCAACGGGGCGCGGGCTTGCCAGATCAGCTTGAAACGGCGTGATGGGTCGGGATCCTGGTCGTCGCGAATCAGGTTGCCGCAGTCCGGGCTGCGACCTTCCCATTCGGGGATGTCGATCTTGGGCCCTTCGGTCCAGTGGATGCCGTCCGGCGAGTAGTTGGCCCGAGATCCTTTGTAGTCCGGCGCCGGCTCGGTGATGGCGTTATCGGTGCGCAGGCGCGGCCCTCGCTTGAACATCTTGTAGCGCTTGGCCGGATCAGGCTCAGCGTTGTCCTTGAGCACGGGACCGTACCCGAGGGCGACGATGTTGTTGGCGGTCGAGCCCTGCCAGGCGAAGAGATGCAGGTGCGGCTTCTTCCACGTGACCCCGTCCTGGCTGGTCGCATAGCCCATGGCGGTCCACTTCTCCGGCGCCGCATCGGAGCCGGAGTACCAGGCCTTGAAGACACGGTCCTCGTCGACTCAGATCATTGTTGGCGAGGACCAGGGGCGGGCCTGGGTCGCGTCCCATTCGTGCAGGTCGCCTAGTGGCAGTACGGGATTGTTGGGGTGTTTGGTCGCTTCGCAGACCCGGTGCGCCAGGTGATACTTGGATTCGATTCCGTCGAGGAGCAGGAAGCCGTCGCGCTGTCCGGCTGATGTATCGATGTGACGCCTTCGTTTCGTCGCGACGCTCGGTGTTGACGCGCATGGTACTGGACGAGAGTTGGGACCATGGTGGGACTGTTGTCGTCGAGGCCGCGTTGCGACGCGCGTGCGCGGGTAGGATGCGGCGGCCAATCGCTCGCGGCCTGCGGGAAAGGCGACGACCATGATTCCAGATCTCGTCGACGACAACCTCCACCTGTTCTTCGACGATGCCGAGGTGCTGGCGCGGGAAGGGATTGGGCGGCGCGTCAACACGCTGCGCCGCGAGCCTGAGCCGGTTCTGGTTGGCGACCGCCCGTGGGAGTCCGTGTGGCAAGGCGGGTGGATTTCGGTCGTCCACGACGACGAAGCCGGGCATTACAAGCTCTTGTACGTCGCGCACCCGGAGGGTTCGAAGATCCACGGCGTCTGCGTGGCGATCTCCGCGGACGGCGTGGTGTGGGAAAAGCCGGAACTCGATGTGTACGCGCTGCCGGACGGCACGCGCACAAACATGGTGCTGCCGTGGGAGCGCGGATCGACCCAGACGCTGCTGACGCTGCTGGACCGGGTTCCCGGACCGCGCTATCAGGCCATGACGTACCAGGTGCGCCGCGCTGCCGACGGTACGCCCACAGGGCGCGGCATGTTCAGGGGAGTGTCCGACGACGGTCTGTCCTGGACGGTCGATGACGCGCCCACGCTGCCTGGGCAGGGCGACCGGATGCATCTGGCCTGGGATCCGAGGCGCCAGACTTGCATGCTCCTCACTCGTCATCGCTACTTGAGTTTGCAGCGTCAGGCCGGTGTATGTGGACTGAAACGCGATATGGACCTGTGGGAAAGCCCTGATTTGCTGACATGGTCGCATCGCGGCCGAATGCTCTGGCCGGACGACGACGATCCGTCCGATCTGGAGTTCTACAGCATGTTCCCGGCGGCCTATGGGCCGGGATATCTGGGATTCATCGAGGTGTATCACACCGCCGAGGAAACGCTGGACGTGCAGCTGGCCTGGAGCGACGACGCAAGGCAGTGGCGGCGGGTGGCTGGCCGACGGCCGGTGATGCCGCTGGGCGGGGAAGGCGCGTGGGATTCGCACTGGATCATGCTGGCCAGCACACCACCGGAGCCGGTGGGGGACCGACTGCGCTTCTGGTACGCCGGGACCTGCACGCACCACGGTGCGGCGGAACGTCACCGGCGGGCGTTTGGTATCGCGACGATTCGGCGGGACGGCTTTGTGTCGATGGAAGGCGAGATGTTTGGTGGCTCGATGGTGTGTGGGCCGCTGGATGCACGGCAGGCTCGGCGACTGACGCTGAATCTGCGCGCCGAGACCGGGTCGGCTTCGGTTGAAGTCCTGTCGGTCCGAGGCGAGCCTATCGAGGGATTCACGGCTGCTGACTGCCAGTTCTCCTCGTCAAACTCGGTTGAGGTGGAGGTGACCTGGCGTGGAGGCTCGGTGGTTCCTTCGCTGCCCGACGGGGAAGTGCTGCTTCGAGTCAACTTGCAGAGTGCCAGCCTTTACAGCTATCGATGGTTTCTCGCCTAGCCTCTGGCTGAGCCGTGGTTCCTAAATGACTACGTATTCACGGGCCGCTGGCAGACATCGATGCTGGGGCGCAAATGAAGCAATTCGCTGGAGACCGGCGCCGGTTGGCGGCCTTCGTGCTCATGACTGGCCGCGTTTACTGGACCGATTATCATTGAATGACGGTTGGTACGCGTACGTCCGCGATCGATAAGGAGCGAAGCCGTTGAGTGACTGGGTTGCCCGGCGCCGAGTTCTCGGTGCGCTTTCGGCTGGGACGCTGATTCTGCTGGCGTCGGGTTGCGGTAGCCGTCCTGCGCTTGAAAAGGACGGTCTCGCCGGTGGGTACAAGTTCACCGGCGCCCGGCCAAGCGATTCCGGGTTTATCTCTGATCAAGAACGCGAGAAGCTGAAGTCGCAGTATGAAGGCGTGAAGGTCTCAACACCGCCATCCGGTGGGTAGGCGCGAGGGTTAGACGACCGCGCCTAGTCGGTCTTCGGCTGCGGCCAGCCTGATTTCGCAAACACAACGATGCGGGCGCCGTGGGCGCCCGCACCGTTTGTGTTTCGGCCGAAAGAGCTTGAACTAGCCCGTGGGGCCTCCGAAGTAGTCGGAGACGCGCTGGAAGCCTTCGAGGCCAGCCTCCAGGACTCCGTCTGCGTGCGCAACGGCCTTTGCCGCGGACTCCTCGGCCGTTTCGTCGCCGACGAAGGCCGGGTGAACCATGCCACGGAAGGCCAGCCACTCGAGGAACGAGGGGTGGTACTTCGGCCAGCGGCGAGCGTCGTAGTTGCGCAGGGCGTACTCCAGCCATTCCATCCCCAGGGGTGGCGGGGCAACGGAAGAGGGAGCGCTTAGTGCTTCCCAGTTCACGGGGGCGAACCCTCGGTCCACGGCGACGCGGGCCTGGACCTCAGGGCCTGACATGTACACGAGGAAGTCGACGACGGTCTCTTCAGTTCCGCGCTTGAACGCCGCATCGGTAATGAGATGCGGTTGGTCCTGGCGGTGATTGGATGCCGTCTTGGTGACATCACCTTGTGGCTGCGGACCGGCCGACCACCGGAAGCGATCCTTAATGGACGCCACCATGTAGCCGGTGCCGTCAATACGGCGCGGCCACATTGCGGCTTTGCCGGCTTGGAAGAGGTTGCCGAATTCACCCGCGAGTTCGCGCGCAGCCTCGATCGGCGGCGCGACCTCGTCACTCAGGACAAGGTCGACGGCCAGCTGGAGGCCATCGATGCCGCCATCGTCAAAGATTGACGTGTGGGTGGCTTCGGGGTTGATCAGCTGCTTGGCGCCCATTCCGTACGCCATCGGCGTCCAGATGTGAATGTCGCCGCCGCCTAGCACCAACGTCCCGAACGTCCCTGCCTCAGGGTCGGTCATCCGCTTGGCGTTCTCGCGAAATTCGCCGCCGTAGGTCCAGTCGACTTGAGGCTCCTCGATTCCAGCGGCCTCAAACATGTCGATGTTCCAGGTCATGCCCCCAGCAACGTGCTGATACGGCATTCCGAAGATCGGTGTGCTGGTGTCCCACTCGGTTCGGTAGGGCCACTCGACGTCAAGGTCCGCGGTGAACTGGTCGGTCAGATAGACGTAGTTCGCCGGATCGAATTCGGCGTGTTTGGCCAGAATGTCGTTGATCGGCCGGAATACGCCGTCCGGACCAAAGAGGAAAATGAACGATCCATCCAGCAGTGCCGACTCCGACATGGTGCCGGCGGCGATTCGGATCGGAATCGTGTCGCCGATGTTGCCCGAGTTGGGCGTGAAGACGACGGTGACGTGCGGCGCGACCTGGGCGTAACGCTCAAGTGCCCACTGCATGGACTTGGCGCGCGGACCGGACGTGTGGTCGCTGATGTGCTCGAAGGCGACCGGTATGGCCTGTGGTGCGGCCTCCACCTCCACGACCTTCTCGACGACTCTCTCGACCTCGACTTCGACGACTTGGGTGACGACCTTTTCGACCTGGACTTCCTTGATCTCGGTCTGCGTTACAACTTCTTGGACGACCTGGGTGACGATCCGGTCGACTGGCACTTCCTTGATCTCAGTCTCTTTGACAATCTTCTCGACGACCTGAGTGACAATCCTTTCGACCTCGACCGGGACTTCCCTGGTTACGATCTGGGTCTCACCGCAGGCGGCCAGGACGGCGGCGCCGGCAACTCCAACTGCGCCCGCAGATGAAGCTCGTACGAAACTCCGGCGGCTCACTGCTCTCGGCATGCGTACTCCTTAGCGAGGCCTTGCGGGACGCGGTAACCAGGTGGCACCGAATTGCCCGCAAGTACGACAGCATTCAGTCGCCGGCAGTATCCCAAAAGCCGTAGACAACGGCGAACGTGCCTTCGGGTACCTTGTGAACTGCGCTTTGGTCTTGATGGCGGGGGTGTGGAATGCGTCGTCGACTGGTGCTGGCGGGGTGCGGGGGCATGGGGCGAAGGCATCTGCGGGGCTATGGAACGCTGGAAGGCTTTGAGCCGGGCCGCCTGGAGCTTGCCGCCGTGGTGGATCGGGAGATCGATCGGGCTGAGTTCGTGGCGGGTGAGGCCGAGGAGATCCTGGGAACGCGGCCCGGCTGCTTTACGTCGCTGGACGATGCGATAGAGGCCACGCCGGACCTTGAGGTGATTGACGTGGTGGTTGCGGCGGCTGCGCATCACGTGGTGGTGGAGACGGCGACGGCCGCCGGCCTGCACGTGCTTTGCGAAAAGCCGATGGCGCCGGGTGTGCGCGCTTGCCGGGTGATGCAGGCGGCGGCGAATCGCAACGGGCGGGTGTTGTCGATCGCGGAGAACTATCGGCGGGATCCGATTGCGCGGCTGCTGCGGGCGGTGCTGGACGCCGGCGGGATTGGTGAGTTGCGGACGGTTGTGGACTACGCGGCCGGAGGTGGTCGGGCAGCGATTGCCGGTGGATGGCAGTTCAAGCGGGTGCAGGGTGGATCGTTGCTGGAGGCGGGGGTGCATAACGCGGATCTGCAACTGTATTTCGGCGGTGACATCGACCGAGTGCATGGGCAGGTTCGGTTGCGGGAGCCGCTGCGGTTTTACCGAGACGCGAACGTGAAGGCGTTTCACGAGCATTACTCGGCGGGGTATCCGGAAAGCGAAACAGCGGATGCGCCGGATGTGTTGATGGCGACGTACGAGTACGCCAACGGGGCACTGGGGCAGTGGCTGTACGAGCGGGCGGCGCAGGGACCGGGGTTTGACCGGTTCACGTTCTTTGGCAGTGAGGGCCAAATTGACATGCCGGGGGTGCGGCAGGGGTTGCCGTTAAAGGTGTACCTGGGACGGTCGAAGGAGCCGTTGAGTGACGAGGAGGTGCTGGCGCTGGCGCCGGACTTTGGGCTGGACGACCGGACGGCTCGGTTCTTTGGCGGGGAGCGGCTGGCTCGGTACGACAACGATTACAGCAACGTGGGTAGCAATGCGGATCTGAAGCTGATTGCGATTGAGATGGCTGAGCTGCTGGATGCGATCGAGGGCGATGGGACGGTGGAGGTGGATGCCGAGGTTGGGCTGGCGGCGGTGGCGCTGGTGATGGCGGCGCATGAATCTTCGGAGGCGGGGCGGCCGGTGACGATGCAGGAAGTGGTGGATGGGTCGCTGAGCAGCTACCAGGACGTTGCGGATCGGGAGTTGGGGTTGCTGGGCTAGGCGGTTTATCGGAGCGGGTCACGCGGTTTTGGGGGTACTCGCACCCGCCGGCCGGGCAACCCCTTAAGGGGTTGCCCGGCCGGCGGGTGCGAGATTTGGCGGATTTTTGGGGGCGGGACTTCGAAGCTGCGGCGTTGTTGGCGGGCGGAACGGCGGCGATTGTGCGGGTCCGGTGGTGGGATGGCAGCTGGGGCAGATGGCGGGGCGAGGTAGGGCGCTGGGGTGGCAGGAGGATTGGGGTGTGGCACGGGGTTGCCGGGCGAGGGGCAGCGGGGCGGAGCGGTGGGTGGCGAACGGGCATCCGAAATCCGGTGGGCGGTGAGGTTATGGCGAGTGTATACTTTCTGAATACTAGCGTCAAGTTCAGCATCTGTCGGGAGCCGGCAAGGGGATACGGGCGGGGAGCGGCGGGTCGTGGTTGGGTGCGTCTGGTGGTTCACGGTGCTTGGGGCCGAGGGTTCGCTCGCCGACCTTGGTGTGGGCCTGTTCCAGGGCGGTCGGCTTGTTGCAGTCGGGGCTAAGGTGTCGATGTGGGGAGCGTGTTGGCTCGCGGCGCCCCAGGGTGCGGCGCGGTATGTACGCCGCACCGCGCAAGTGTTCACGTCGATCCACCAATGTGTTCAGTTCTGGGGCGGATGTGTCCAGTTTTTGGAGGAATGTGTCCAGTTTTCGGGCCGATGTGTCCAGTTTTGGGTGGAGGTGTTCACGCTGCCTGACGACGCGCTCGCCTGGGGCGATGCGGAGCGGGCGGGCAACGGGGTGTAACCCACGTCCCTGGTCCGCGGAAGCCGGGGTGGATGCGCTGGCAAGAGCGGGGCGGTGCATGGGGTGGGAGGGGATTCCTCGCTGCGCTGCGTTCACTTGGCCTTCCTGGCCGCCACGCGCACGAATCCGCCCGTCCGCGTCTTCTATCGGCGCCTGGTGGCGGCCGGGAAGCGGCCCGAGGTGGCCCTGTCAGCCTGCATAGGCAAGCTGCTGGCGCTCTGCAATGCCTTGTGCCAGCACCAGACCACCTGGGACCCGAGCATGGCCGTACCTTTGACACCCCGACACAGTTGCTCATCGGTTTCCGAGGAAGACGCCGGAACCCCGGATCAGGTCCGGGGCAGGGATTGCGTTTTCCCGTAAGGGAGACCTTTGCATAACCCGGGGGCGGTTGCCCGGAAGACCCCTCACCCCAACCCTCTCCCCCAGGAGAGGGAGCAAGAGCCGCCGCACCTTCGAGGACGAGGGGCGTTTTGCAAAGGTCTCGTAAGAGAGGTAAGAGCCGCGCGGCCGCAAGCAGTGTGACGCCGAGCACGGCTGATTTCCAGGGGAAGGGCAAGTGGTGCGCGGGGGGCTGGGATGTTGGAGATTGGGGCTTCAGGGACAGGAGACGGATAACGGGGGATGGGGATGAAGATCTTGGTGACGGGTGGGACGGGGCGGATTGGGGGGAATTTGTCGGTTGCGTTGTTGGGGCGGGGGCATGAGGTTCGGTGTTTGGTGTATCCGGGGGATGCGAGTAGGGCGGACAAGCTGGCGGGGTATGCGGGCGTGGAGGTGGTGGAAGGGGACTTGCGCGATTTCGATGACGTGAAGCGGGCGGTGCAGGGGGTGGACGGGATTTACCACCTGGCGGCGGCCTTTGGAGGTCCCTTCGATAACCGGCAGTACCTGAACATCAACGGGATGGGGACGCTGAACATCCTGGAGGCGGTTCGGACGGACCTGCCGGATCTGCAGCGGCTGGTGTACGCGTGCACGGAGGCGATCTACTGGCGGCTGGGTGAGAAGGGGCGCTTTTTCGAAGAGCCGATAACCGAGGCGATGGTGAGCCAGTACAAGCAGATGCCGTATTTCCTGACGAAGTGGGTTGGCGAGGAGCTGTGCATGACGTATCACCGGCAGTACGGGATCCCGTCGACGTCGTTGCGGTTTGCGACGGTGATCGAGCCGGGGGAGTTCCTGAATGCGGACGGGCTGCCGGGGCGGTTTCTCCTGAGCCAGGCGTATGAACGGTTCGGGGGTGAGGCGGCGGAGAGTCCGGAAGAGGAGGAGATCCTGCGGGAGCTGCGGTCGCTGTGGACGGGTGAGGGGAAGTTGCTGCTGAGTCGGTGTCCGAATGGGGTGGCGTACAAGCAGGAGTTCGCGGACGTGCGGGACGTGGTGCAGGGGCTGCTGCTGGCGCTGGAGAAGGACGCGGCGGTGGGGGAGGAGTTCACGCTGGGTGGGGCGGCGGTGTTTCGGTGGGACGAGCACGTGCCCTGGTTTGCCCAGCGCTACGGGCTGGAGTACGTGGATGCGCGGTTGCCGGAGTCGAATTTCTTTGAGTTCGACCTACGCAAGATCAAGGTGTTGCTGGGGTATGAGCCGCAGCATGATGTGACGAGTGTGGTGGAGACGGCGGAGGCGATGCGAAGAGGGGAGGAGACGGGGGTGGTGCCGACGGGGGTTCGGTATGGGGGACAGGGGTGAGGGAAGCCTGGCCAATTCCCGGGCCAACGGTGTCACGGAGGTACTGCATGCTCGCAGGTACAATCTCGTAAAGGAGTTCAAATGGCATATTTGCTCAATCTCTTCACACCGGAGACATGGCAGCAGTTCCGCGAGAACGGTGCAGGCGTATCCGGATTTAGAGTTCGGCAACAGCGATTGGCAAGTGAGAGGGTACGGCCCGGTGACATATTCATCTGCTACTTGACTCGACTGTCTCGATGGTGCGGAACGCTTCAAGTCGAATCGCCCGCCTACATTGACAAAAGTCCAATCTATGAAGATCCGGATCCATTTGTAGTTCGATTCAAGGTCAAACCAACAGTCGTCCTCGATGCCGAACATGCAATACCAATTCACAGTGACGAGATCTGGAGAGCACTGACGATTACTAGAGAGCACGAGAAGGGCCACTCGGGATGGACTGGATTCTTCCGTGGCTCTCTGAATAGATTCTCAGAGGCGGATGGAGAATTCTTGGTGAATCTGCTGACGAGGCAGAAGAAGGACTTGCGAAGATATCCATTTTCTGCCAAGGACACACGGCAGCTCCGAAGCCAGAGAAAGGTGCGCACGCTACACAGGGACGTGGAAGTCGAGGTGCCGATTCACGAAGACGAAGTCGACGATGTAGTCAAGGAATCGTTTGCCGAGCCAACGTCGACGCCGGATGTTCGTGAGTCGATACAAGTACAGGCGAAGGTGGCTCGAATCGGTGCCGAAATGGGTTTCCATATTTGGGTTCCGAGAAGCGACAAAGCAAGGGTGTTAGAGCAAGTTCCGCCGACTATGCATGAGAAGTTTCTGGCCTCATTGCCGCTGAACTATGATGACACCACCCTTCGAACCGTTGAGCAGATTGACGTCTTGTGGCTTAAGGGCCGGTCCATGGCGCGTGCTTTTGAGATCGAACATACAACGGCCATATATTCAGGCTTGCTTCGAATGGCAGATTTGCTAGCCCTCCAGCCTAATATGGACATTCGCCTTCATATTGTGGCTCCTACGGACAAGAGAGAGCGGGTCTTGCGCGAGATACGTCGCCCGGTATTTTCGCTCCTTGAGCGTGGGCCCCTCTATGATCAGTGCTCTTATGTATCGTATGATTCGATCGAATCCTTAATCGGGGCCCAGCACTTGTCGCATATGAGCGATTCTATAATTCTGGAGTATGAGGAGTCAGCCGAGGTTTAGTAGCTTATCCAGGTGATTCGCTACTGCTGCTGGGCCGTCATCCCAGCGGCGTGGCCTAGAGGCAGGAGTACGCGGATGTTCGGAATGTCGTGCGGGGACTGATCCTGGCCCTGGAGAACGATGCAGCCGTGAGCGAGCAGTGTTCATCCTGGGCGTTGCCGTGCTGTTTCAGGGCGGCGTGGTCCTTCCGAATCTCTCCGATCGTGACGGTATGGAGTACGTCGACGCTCTGCTGCCGGAGCCCATCTTCTTCGAGTTCGATCTGGGCAATATCAAGCGACCACTGGGCTACAACCCTCGGCACGGCATTCAGAGAGTGGTGGAGACGCCGGAAGGATCCGATCGGGGATAGGGGCTGGGTCGGAAGCCTTTAGCGGCGGTGGTGATTGCCCCGGAAGGCCTTGATGACCAGTGCTGTTGGTCGGTGATGGTATCTGGTTCAAGCAAGAACGAATCGGGCCTTTTCGTGCCTCAACATCTGGTAGGGGTTAATGCAGCGCAGATTGAGACCGATACAGGCGCTTGGGATCTTGATCTTCCTGATAGTTTCGGCAGGAACTTCGTGGGTGACGACAACATAGTTGTGCGCCAGCGCATGGGCGACGAGCCAGTAGTCGGCCAGCTGCAGAAACGTGGCGATGGCTGCCCGATCATAGTTCTGGCCGCTTGCCCAATGGCTGACTCTGTCGAGGGCAGGCAGGACGGCGGAGTCTGCCGGAAGGAAGAACGTGTCGCCTCGTTCTTCGGCCCATTGCGATAGCTCATCGCCACCAGCACGCAGTTCATCCGCCACTTTCTCGATGCTTGCCACCGTGCCTTCGTGGTTCGCCTTGAGCAGCCAATCCCAGAATGCAGGGACGAAGTCGAAACCGTAGTGCAGGTTCTTGGCCTGGATGAAGACGTTTGCGTCGAGCAGGTATCTCGTCAATCGAGAACGCCTGCTTCTCGCCCGAGGTTGTTGAATGTGTCGACTTTCGAGACGCCGACCATGCGGAAGGCATCTCGGTAAAGCGTGTGTCCTTCACGAGTGCTTTCCAAAAGCGCGCGAGCGAATCGTCGGCTCACGCGCGCAAGTGTGGTTCTGTAGAAGTTACCGCCCCCGCCGCCACCCCGATTCAATGTCTTAAGGCGTTCGATCTCGCTCTGCCAGTGCATCTCGAAGGTCTCTCGGTCAATCCATTCTGCGTCCAGGAGCCGGCGCAGGACGACCAGCGTGCTGACCTTGAAGCTCCGCGCGAGACGCGACATCGCGTGAGGCAGCGGCTCGCCGTCGGTCAATTCGGCACGTAGGGCGACCAGCGGGACCAGGAACTCGGCGGCCACCGCATTGCACCAAATTTCCTCGCGCCGAGAGCCCTGCACGGGACTGGCACCGACGTTCGACAAGGCCGACGATCCGAGCCAGATATGCGCCAGTTCATGCGCGAGGGTGAACATTTGCGCGGCCTTAGTATCGGCGCCGTTGATGAAAACCAACGGCGCAAGCCGATCGGAAAGCGCGAAGCCGCGAAACTCGGAAAGGTCGAGTCGTCGATGGTTGTTGCTTCCTACGACTCCGTTGACCATGACGAGAACGCCGATGTCGTCGGCGTGCTGAGTGAATAGCCGCAAGGCGTCGCTCCACGTCGGACATTCCTTCCGCTCAGCGATCTGGAAGTCGAGCTTCTCGCGCATCTCGGCAGCCACGGTGGCGATCGGTGTTGCGACCGTGGCGCTGCTGACATATCCAAGCTCGGATTGGCCTGCGATCCGGGCGTATTCTCGATACCAGCTCTGCCGCTCCTGGCATAGGTAAATCGTGTCCAGCAAGTCTGGACTTGGGCGGGTCAGTTGGCGCCCTGCGACGGTTCGAAAGTCGGGAATCGGAACCGGCTCGTGCGGAGGCGAACTGAGAAAGAGATAGCCCGTTGGGACATGGACGGCTCGGGCGAACGCCTCCAACTGCTTGAGGGTCGGCTGTACGGTGCCGGCCTCCCAGTCCTCAAGCCTTCGGAACTTGCCAGCCAAGTCTTTCTGGTTGAGGCCAGCGCGCTCACGCGCCCAGCGGAGTATCTCGGGCTTGACGTCGACTCGGATCATTCGAGGCTCTCTGACGGCGTCTTCACGTGCTGCACCCGTGCCTCAGACAACGCTTTCGTTGATAGCGTGATCACGCGCTCTCTGTTGGGCGAGGCGGTTGCGACGTCGGTAGTCCCCCCACGCGAATCTCGAAATCTGAGCATAGCGTTTCGATTTCGTTAGCCAACTCTCGTCGGGGCGCCCCGGCGACGTCGAGCGCACGCTTGGGCGGCGTGTCTCCAGGCCCTGTCTCCCGCATGTGAATGTGAAGGGGGAGGTTAGTCAACCGCGGTAGGTGCGGCTGGGGTTGCGCGGAGGCCGTCGATGAGCCCCTGGGTGCGGCCCAGTTCGCGTTCCATTACGAACGTGCGCGCTTCAACCGCCGACAAGTGTGTGTGGACGGCCGCCAGCCCCGTTTCAACCGCGGTAAGGCGCGTCTCCATGGACGCCATCCGCGATTCCATGGACGCCATGCGCGTTTCCATTGAGGACATGCGTGTATCGAGCATGCCCATTCGCTCGCCGAGGTCCCTGCGGAGACTTGCCTGTCCGGCCACGATCAACCACGCCAAGGCCGCCCCAACACTCAGAATGCCGATCAGTAAGCCGACCAAGCCGAAAATCAATTCCGGTGTCATGGTCGTGCCTCTATCGCATTGATGAGTTGAGGATATGGGAAATCGAGAAGTGAGGGGAGAGAGGTGAGTAGTGAGAGTGGGCTGCCCCGGAGTGTTGGTTACCGGGGGGTGTGGTTCGACTCGGTCAGCTGAAGACGGCTGTCCGGCTCACCACGAACGGTGGGCGGGGGACGCAGAGGATCAAGCGCTAGGGCCGCGAGTTTGTCGGGGCGGCGCGTTGCGACTGGATTATTGGTTGCTGCTGGGTCCCGGCTGAAGACGCCGGGATGACGAGGAGGCTTGGGTGCTGTGGGCTGTGTGGTTCGACACGCCCCTCCGACAGACTCCGGGGCGGCTCACCACGAACGGTATGCGCTGACCGGCAATGGTTTGCCCCGACTAATCAGGAACTGGGGCCTTTAGAGGCCGCCGAAGGATTGGGCGCGGGCTTTGAGGGTTAGGTAGAGGGTTTGGAGGGTGGGGGTGGGGACTCCGGATTCTTGGGCACGGCGGATTACGGCGCCGGTGATGTAGTCGAGTTCGACGCGGCGTTGGTGGGCGAAGTCGACCTGGAGGGAGGTGGTGTTGTCGGATGGGAGGGACTGGATAAGGGTGATGAGGTCGGTGCTGGTGGAGTCGGAGAGGGCGATGCCTTGCGCGCGGGCGACGGCGACGGCTTCGTCGAACATGGTGCGGAAGAGATCAAGCATGCCCTGGGTGGCGAGGATGGGGCCGAGGGGAAGCTGGCAGGCGGCGGTGACGGGTCCCAGGACGGAGAGCAGGACGAGCTTGTTCCAGAGGACGTGGTTGATGTCGTCGCTGACCTCGGTCTGGATGCCGCCGGCGCGCAGGGCCTGGGCGATGGCCTGGACGCGGTCGGAGATTCCGCCGGCGGGTTCGCCGATGGCGGCTCGAACCATGGCGTCTTGATACTCGATGACGCCGGGTTCGGCGATGTGGGCAGTGAGCCAGGTGGCGCCGCCGATGATGTGCTGGGCGCCGAGGATGGATGACAGGGTTGGGACGCTGTCGATGCCGTTTTGGAGGGTGAGGACGGCGGTTTGGTCGGCGATGGCGGGGCGGAGAAGTTGGGTGGCTTGCTGGGTGTCGTAGCACTTGACGGCGAAGATGATGAGGTCGAACTCGGAACCGGCGTCCTCTGGACGTTCTACTGCGTTGACGTGGTGGATTTGGCGGGTTCCGGTTTCGCTGAGCATGCAGAGGCCGTGGTCGCGGATGGCGTGGAGGTGGGGGCCGCGGGCGACGAAGGTGACGTTTTGGCCGGTTTCGACGAGGCGGGAGCCGACGAAGCCGCCGACGCCGCCGGAGCCCATTATCAATACGCGCATGGTGCTCTCATTTCTGAAGGCCGGCTAGGGGCTAATTCTGACTTGTGTGCTGGAAAGATTCTCATCCCGTTCCTCTCCCACAGGAGGTTTGTGCGTAACTCAAGGGTGGTTGCCCGGAAGACCCCTCACCCTACCCTCTCCCCCAGGCGAGGGATTAAGAGCGGTGCGGCGCGAAGGAGATTTACCCAGCACACGGTTGCTCTTTCGTGTGGAGAGGGGCAGACGGCGGATTGATTCAAGGATGGGGGTTGAGTCGAGATGAGCCACTACTAGGGCGCGGGGGCGGCGACGGTTACGAGGGCCTCGGCGATGGGGCCGCGGGTTTGGCCGTTGACGCGGATTTCGGCGGTGAGGATGCGGCGGATGTCGGGGTGGGGTGGGGCGGTGGCGGTGAGGGTGAGTTCGCCGCGGGCGCCGGCTTCGAGGTCGAGGGGCTGGAAGGCATCGGTGGTTTGCCAGCCTGCGGGGACGAGGAGGCGCGCTTCGAGGCGGACGGGTCTTTCGGCGTTGTTTCGGAGGAGGAGGCGGTAGGTGCAGGTTTCGCCCGGTTCTACGGAGCGCAGATAGGGGATGAGGCGGGCCCACCAGAGGTCGACTCCTTCGTCGGCCGGATCGTCCAGCAAGTCACGAACGACGCGCTCCTTGCGGTCGATGAAATCGCGGTATTCGAGCGCGCGGCGGGAATCCCAGGGGATGAGTTCGCGATGTCCGGGGCAGACCAGGTCGGGCTCTACCAGGTCCATCACGTCGGCGCAGCGGCGGTGCATCCACAGCTGCAGGCTGTTTCGCAACACGGTGGTCTGGAAGAGCTGGGTGGTCATTTCACCGGTGATGCCGGGCGCAAGCTCCAAGAAGACGTTGTCACCGGTGAAGGCCACTTTCTGCCCGTCGACGTGGGTGGCGAGGACTGAGTGGAACTCGGTTTGGCCGGGTGCGTGGTGGACCTCGAAGTCGAATTCCTCCCAGGTAAAGCGTTCGCCGTCTGTGAGCTGGCGTTCGATCGGAATCGGAGGGGCGAGCGTGCACGGCGTACTGCACCAGCCGGCCGGGTCTTCCAGCACCTGGGCCACCTCGTCGAGCGCCCAGACGCGGGCGCTCTCGTGCCGCACGAGGTAGGGGATGCCCGCCGTGTGGTCGTCGTGGATGTGGGTGACGAGCACGAGGTCGATGTCATGTACGCCGTAGGTTTCCCGCAGTTCGTCCAGGTGGTGGACGACGAAGCGCATGGTGTCGCCGTCTTCGCGCTCCGAGCCGGTGCCCATGTGTGCCCAGTGCGAGTGGCCGTAGTCGATGAAACAAGCCTTGCCGCTCTCCGAGAGCAGGACGTAGAAGTTGGAGCAGGTGTGCGGCCCGCCCCATAGAAGGTGGCGCGACACCTGGGTGAAGCGGGGATCGGGCAGGATGTCGAGCCCGTGGCCTCCGTCGCGGCCCATGAACCTGATGCCGGCGCCGAGGCGGGCGAGCGTCATGAGACGGTCTACGAGCCGAGCGCAGTCGCCGACCGGGTCCTCGATCAGGTCCCCGTGGGACGGGAGCGCCAGATCGGGGGCGTGCCGGCGGAGCGCCTGTAGCGATTGCAAGGTGAAGAATGCGCCTTGCTGGTCGCCGTAGTTGTACTCGAGCGCGTGGTACTGGTAGAGCACGCCGCCGGCGGCTAGCAGATCGCCAGTAAAGGCGACGCTTCGACCGTCGATGCTGCCGATGAGCATGCTGCTGCCGTGGGTGTGGCCCTTGGCCGGGACGATCTGGAGCTCCACGTCGCGCCAGGTGAAGGTTTCGTAGTCCTCGAGGTCGGCGTCGACCGGCACGTTCTCCGCCAGCGCGAAAAAGGTGTTGCGGTCGTTGTAGTTGTCGTAGACGCGCTTGTGTTGCCAGAAGAGCTCGGCCTGCTCGAAGAGATGGCGTTCGTGCTCGGGCACGGCGACCTTGGCGCCATGTTCCCGGAGGCGTCCGGTTCCCCAAGACTGATCGCGGTGGTGATGCGTATGGAGCACCCACTCGATCTGGCGCACGCCGATTTCTTCGAGGCGGTCGACGACGGCGCCCGACCCGGCGTCGATGAGGATGCCGCGGTCACCGGAGGTGACGCAGTAGACATTGCAGGTGTCGGTCCAGCGAAAGATTCGCGGGGCGATGGGGAGCCAGGACATGGACGGGTCACGCTGATTTTTGGGGTCGGGGGCAGGGTACGGGACTTGGGGGTGGAGAGGAAGGAGCGAGGGGAAAGAAGTGAGAAGTGATAGGGGAACAAAACGACGGTGGGCCGGGGGGCTGGGAAGGACGGGGTGGCGCGGTGCGCCTGGGCTTCTGGGTGCCGCTGGGTCCCGGCTGAAGACGCCGGGATGACGGAGGTGGGCGGGGTGTTGGGAGGTAAGGGTCGCTAGGGATCCTGGGTCTGTTGGCGTTGTTCGGCTAGGTGTTCGTTTTGGAGCATGCGGGGGTCTTTTTTCTTGAAGAGGCGGGAGGTGGGGCTGAGGGTGCGGCGGCGGTAGGTTTCGGTGGGGTCGCGGAGGTCGGGGTCGCGGAAGGAGCCGAAGGGGCTGAGGGGCTGGCGGAGGAAGATGGTGACGGGGTCGCCGAGTTCGTCGTCGATTATTTCGGTGAGCAAGCGCTCGGTGAGTTGGGCCCTGACCTGGGCGTGGGCGGGGTCGTCCCAGAGGTTGGTGAATTCCTCGGGGTCGGTTTCGAGGTCGTAGAGCTCGCCGGGCCAGCCGGAGCCGTAGTGGGCGAGCTTGTAGCGCGGGGTGACGAGGATTTTCTGGCGGACGATGGGCTCGCTGGTGTGGCGTTCGATGCCGATGCGTTCGACGATGACGGCGTCGCGGTGGACGTCGGTTTCCCCTTGCAGCAGGGGGGCGAAGGTGCGGCCTTCCATGCCGGGGAGGGGCGGGGCGCCGGCGAGGTCGATGACGGTGGGGACCAGGTCGAGGTGGGTCATCGGGCCGTGGTGAACGCGGCCGTCGGGGACCTCGGGTCCGGCCCAGAGGAATGGCACGCGGATGACGGACTCATAGGTCATGGGGGGTTTTCCGCCCTGGCCGTGGTCGTCGATCATTTCGCCGTGGTCGGAGGTGAAGATGACGTGGGTGTTAGCGGCGAGGCCGTGGCGTTCGAGGGCCTGGAGGACGCGGCCGATCATGTCGTCGATGAAGGTGATCATTCCGTAGTAGAGGGCCCGGACCTGGCGCTGGTTGTCGTCTGACCACTCACCGGAAGGGCTGCCGCCGTACCAGGAGTGTTTGCCGTCGACGGACCAGCGGTAGTGGGGCGGCTTGAGGTCAAAGTCGTCGTCCGCCGGGACGGGCAAGGGCATGTCGGCGGGGTCGTACATGTCGCTGTAGGGGGCGGGCGGGCAGAAGGGGCCGTGGGGGTCGGGGAAGGAGAGCCAGGCGAAGAAGGGCTGGTTGTCGTCGGCCTGGGCGCCCGAGTCGAGCCAGTCGATCAGTTGGTCGGCCAAGTAGTGGGTGTGGTGGTGTTCCTTCGGAATGGCGTTGTGCCAGGCGCCGGGGCGCACCGGTGGTTTGGGTGAGGCCTCGGGTTCCCAGAGGGGGATGCTCTCCGGATGTTCGCGTTCGAGCCAGACGCGCCAATGACCGCCGGGCTTGCGGTGGCCGGTGTAGTGGGTGACGTGGTCGAAGCCGTAGTACGGACCGTGCCAGAGGCCGTCACTCGGGTCGACGGCGGCGCCGGCGGGCGGATGTTCGGGCAGGGAGTCCTCGATTTCCCAGACCTTGAAGTGGGGCTTTCCAAAAAGGGCGGTGGTGTAGCCGACTTCGTGCAGGGCGTCGCCGAGGACGGGGATGTTCTCGCTGAGGTTGATTTCGTGTTCGAAGACCTGGTGCCCGCGCTGGCTGCGGCCGGTGATCATGCTGGCGCGGGCGGGCATGCAGATGGGGGTGCTGGGGTAGGCGCGGCTGAAACGGACGCCGCGGGCGGCGAGGGCGTCGAGATGGGGCGTGCGGATGGCGGGGTTGCCGGCGCAGCGGAGGGTGTCCCAGCGTTGCTGGTCGGTGGTGATGAAGAGGAAGTTTGGGGGGTGGGGCATGGGGTCGAACGGGATGGGTGGTGAGGGAGGCTAGCGGTTGGGGCGGGATGTAGCTAGTGGGCGGATGTGGTTCGACACGGCCCGCCGAAGACTGCGGACCGGCTCACCACGAACGGTAGGGGTGAACGCGGCGAGTTAGGGGGCGAAGCGGTAGGCGTAGATGGTGGCGTAGGTGATCTTGATGTGGAGGCGGACACGCTGGCCGAGGAGGGCTTGGAGGTTACGGCCGTTCCAGGTGAGTGGGATGTCGACGCCTTGGGCGATCTCGGCGTCGCAGTCGTCGTGGGCGTAGCCGGGGATGGCGCTGGCGTCGGCGCCGGTGACGGCTACGGACACGGGGCCGTTGGCGGCGCCGATGTTGAGGAGTAGCCGGGGTCCGCCGACTTCGATCCAGTCGGTGGTGAGTTCGCCGCCGTCGGGTCCGGCGCGGAGTCCGGCAAAGCGGTCGCGCGGGGCGCGCGCGATGCCGATGGAACCGCGCGGGATTCGTGGGTGGCGGTGGGCCATGGGGCGGCCGCTGTACCAGAGGAGCATTTCGTCGCCGCGTACGGAGGGCGGGGACATTCCGAAGGCGACCCAGGTGCTGTCCCAGGCGTCTGACGGCCCAACATCGAAGTAGGTCTGGCGCGAGACGGCGCGTTCCCAGCGGACGCCGTCACGACTGCTGGTGAGCTGGACGTTGAGGATTTCGTTGATGGGGTCGTAGTACTCGAGCAGGCCGACGTATTGGTTGCCCCAATTGAAGAAGGGCATGCCGTAGAACTCGGTGGCGGGCGGGTCGTCGTGGTCGGCATCGACGATGACGCTGGAGGGTGTCCAGTTCAGCAAGTCGTCGGAACGGGAGATGGCGATGTCGCGCCTGAAGGCGTGGCCGACGGTGCGGTCGCGCAAGGCGTTGTCGCGTCGAGTGGTCATGGCAAAGCCGCCACGCTGGAAGTCCTGCATGACGCAGGTGCGGTCGCCGCGAGGGAGATGCACGCGGCTTGGGGCGGGGTTCCAGTGGATGCCGTCGCCGCTGAACGCGACCACGTAGCCGCGGTTGTGCTCCAGATCCATAAAGAAGGCGACGAGTTTGTAGCGGCGGTTGGGATCGGGTTCGAGAGGGTCTAGGAGTACCGTGGGCGGGCCGAGGCGGCGGACTTCGGGCTGGCGCCGTTCGCCGTAGACGATGCTGGTGGTGTCGCCGGCGGGATGGTCGACGTGGGTGTAGGCGCCGCGGGTCCAGGTGACGCCGTCGGGCGAGGTGGCGTGGCAGAGGGAGTTTTCAAAACGGTCGCGGCGCCCCTTGTTGTCCACCAGGTACCACATGCGGAAGCGGTCTTGTTGGTCGTCCCAGTAGACGGATCCCCAGAGGTTGATGCGGGTCTGCTCCCAGGGATGGTCGGCGGTGAGGACGGGACTGGGCTGGATGCGGTGGGGACGCTCGATGAAACGGGTGAGACCGCGGCGGTAGGCGATTTCGTGGTCGTCGATGAAGAGTCTGAGGTGGGGGTCGTGCATGGGGGCGGCTTTGGGCGTGTCGGCGGTGTGGCCTGGGAATTGGACTACAGGGTACGTGCGGCGGGGGTGGTGAGCCTTCCGGGGTCGCTGGGGGCGTAGGCGGGTTTGAGGCCTGCCACTACTGGCTGCAAAACCACTCTACTGCGCTAGGCTGGCTGATGGCTGCCGGTGTCCGGCGTGGCGGGCCTGGCGTGCGATTTCGCAGTGCCGAAGTTGAGGCTGACCAGGTTTGCCCGACCATTGACCGTGACTGCACGGAGTGAGTGATTCGATGACCCGAGCGGAGGTGCTGGAGAGGTTGCGAGCGCACCGGCCGGCGCTTGCTGAGCGGTTCGGAGTGGTTGAGCTGGCCGTGTTCGGTTCGTTTGCTCGCGATGAGGCCACGGACGAGAGCGATCTGGACATCCTGGTGCGGTTCGACACTCCCCCGAACTGGCGAGCCTACTTCGGCGCCCAGTTCTACCTGGAAGACCTGCTGCAACGACCGGTGGAACTGGCGACCCGGGAGGACGTGCGGGCCGAAATGCGTCCGCAGGTGGAACGGGAGGCCGTGGATGTGTGAGACCCGTGAAGAAGGTCGAGGCTGGGATTTATACGTTCATGACATGATTGACTTCGCCGAACGGGTGTTGTCCTATACGGAAGTGCTGGATCAGGACGCCTTCGTCGCAGATAGGCGTACTTACGACGCCACGCTGCGCAATCTCCAACTGATCGGTGAGGCGGCAACCCATATCCCACCCGAGGTGCGCGAGTCCTGCCCCACGATTCCCTGGCGCGCAATCATAGGGGTCCGAAATCGCCTGGCGCACTCCTACTTGCACGTCAGTGACGTCATTATCTGGTCGATCATTCAAGATGCGATCCCAAACTTGATACCGGCGTTGCGAAAGATGTTGGAAGACTTCAGTAGGGCGAGACTTTGACCACTCCCCCAGGATGAACGACTTCCATCACGCCGCCCCCCGCGCGGCGCGGCGAAGAACGACCGAGCGGGAGTACAGGGCGGGGACTTGCGGGGTGGATCGGTTGTTGGAATCTCGGTGGGCGAACTCGGGCTACCGGGCCTCCAATAGGGCACTGACCTGACAGGCGAGCGTGGGGAGGTTGGATACCAGGACGCCCCAGACGAGGCGGTCGTCGACGATGTCGCAGCCGTGAACGAGGACGTTGGTAGTCGGTGATCTCCGCCGCCAATTCTTCATTGGCTCCGGCAAGTTGACTGATGGCCTCGCCAATGATGCTGAACTCGCGTTCCACTGCGGACCGAAGCATGGTTTCGCTCCGGTAGTCGGCGAAGCTCTTGCCAGACGTGAACTCCTAGAGACGTTGGATCGCGCTCTGGATGTCGTAGAGGTATCTGGCGGTCTCACGCCGCATAGATAGGGGTCCGGGTCTCTTCGACGGCTTGGCGGAAGAAGGGGTTCTCAATGGTGGAATCGACGACGAGATCCACGGGGCGGCTCATCACGAACGCGGGATGGGCGGAGGACGGATTGGAGGCTTGGTTGCTGAGGGCTGGGTGGTTCGACACGGGCCTTCGGAGACTTCGGCCCGGCTCACCACGAACGGCGGGGGCCGGAGGTGGGTCTGGGACACGCACCTACCCGAGGGCGCGGTGGCTGTTTTCGGGGTGGGGGGAAATGGCCTAGGCTGCGGGGTGTGGCCGGGGCTATCTGAGGGAGTCAGGGTCCATGTTGAACGTTGGAATTATTGGGCTGGGCGGAATTGCCCGCTCGCACTGCGAGGCCATCAAGTCGCTGGACAACGTGAGGGTTGCGGCTGTCGCCGATCTCTTCGAGGAGCCGCGGCAGCGGTACATGGAGACGTATGACATCCCCAAGGGTTATTCCTCGCATACGGAATTGCTGGAGGACGACGAGATTGACGCGGTGGCGGTGGTGCTGGGTCACCAGTTGCATCACCGGCTGACAATCGATTCGCTGAACGCGGGGAAGCACGTGCTGGTTGAGAAGCCGATGGCGATCAACCTGGAGCAGTGCGACGAGATGATCGAAGCCGCCGACGCAAACGACCGGAAGCTGATGGTGGGGTTGAGTCAGCACTTCTACGGGACGAGCCTGGCGGCGAAGGCGATTCTGGACTCGGGCGAGCTGGGACCGCTGATCACGGCGGTTTGCTACATGTCCAAGAACTGGGGGCACGGGAGTCGGCGTCCGCAGTACCGAAGCCGCTTTCACGGCGGGGGCATGTGGCTCTCGAATGGCGTGCACGTGGTGGACCGCCTGACCTGGATGATGGGTTCGCAGGCGATGTCGGTGTCGGCAGCGATCGGGACGCGCGCGCACTACCAGGCGAGCGACGATTCGGCGACGGCGTTCATCCGCTACAAGAACGGGCTGGCCGGCGTGGCGGTGTCCGTGGGATTTGCGGACGGCGCGCCGGACTACTCGTGCCAGGTGATCTGCGCGAACGGCACGCTGCGGTTCAGCCAGCACGGCACCCGCTATGTGCGCGTGGGCAAGGGCGACGTGTGGGAGGACCGCCCGTTTGACGACCCGCCGGCGGAGATGAAGTACGAGTGGAAGGGGTTTGTGGACAGCATCGAGCAGAACATCGAGCCGCCCACGCACGGTCCGTACGGCCGGCACATCATGGAGATTCTGTTTGCGGCGGAGCAGTCGGCGATCACCAATGAAGAGGTGGTGCTGGACACCGCCTATGACTGGACGACGCAGACGACGGGGTCGCCGGTGAATATCGAACACGGGTGGGTTTAAGGTCTCTCGACCTCTGCTGAACGGCTGTGGCTGCGTGGTTCGACGGCTAACCACGAACGGCTTTGGCAGGCTCACTGGGAACGAGGATTTGGAACGCGGGGCGGCCATGGCCGCCCCGCGTTCGTATGTGGCCTCCGGGCTAATTGCGTGGTGATGAGGCGTTGGGTGCGTGGCGAGAGTACGGGAGGGTGTTGTGGGTGAGCTGCCGAGGGATGACTGTTATCAGGAGGATCTGACGGTTGCCTTTGACGGGGCGGCCGGGCATGCGATCGAGATAGAGGCGGGGAGTCTGGGGACGTGGACGTTTACGTACCGGTGTGGGGATCAGCCGGTGCCGGACGGCGGGTCCATCAGCTTTTGGAACGACCAAACCAACGTGCCCTGTGCCTATGTTCCGCAAACGGACGACCCGGCCGGCTGGGACTACGTGACGGTGGAGACGGACGGGGACGCCGAGCTGGAACTGGTCCACCTGGCGCGGACGTACAAGGACAACCGGTTCTGCGAAGTACGGGTGGTTCGGGGCGAACTACGGCACGGGGACGCGGTGGTGCTGCGGGTTGGCGCTGGCCAGCCGACGGCGGCGCCCCCGTACAGCATCGAACGGATCAATTACTACGTGGCGGTGGATCACGAGGGCGACGGAACCTGGTTGTACCTGCCCTATTGCGTGACGGCTGCCATTGTGCCGGGTCCGCCGGCGAAGCTGGGGGTTACGGCACCGTCAGTGGTGGGCGTGGACGAGTCGTTCGCGCTGCACGTGCGGGCGGAGGACGTGAATTCGAATCCGGGCGCGGCCTTTGTGGGCGAGCTGCGGGTGAGCCTGGATGGGCGGGAGATGGCTCGGGCGTCGGTGGGGGCTGATGACGGGGGAATCGTTGAGATCGAGGGGCTGCGTATTGGTAGTCCCGGGGTACATAGGCTGACGGTGGCGACGGGTGACGGGTCCTTGTCGGCGCAGTCGAACCCGGTGCGATGCGAGGCGGCGCCTAGCCAGCGGGTCTACTGGGGCGACATGCACTGTCACGCGGACTACGCCGACGCGACGGGTACCGCCGAGTGGAACCACGACTATGCGCGGAATAAGGCGCGACTGGATTTCTACAGCCTGACCGACCACATCTACAGCACGCCGGGGCGGGCGACGGGGGCGTTCAACCGGCCGCCGGTGCTGGACGTGCGGAAGATGTGGGGCGAAGTGCAGCGGACAGCGCGGGACTGGCACGAGCCGGGGCGGTTCGTGACGTTTCTGGGCTATGAGCGCACGCCGTGGGAACGGCGACGGGCGGCCGGAGACCTGACGGTGTGGTTCATGGAAGACGACGCCGAGCTGGTGATCGAGGACACGATTGCGGAGACGATCGAGGCGGTGCGGGCGACGAATGGGGCGGTGTTCATTGGATCGCACGCGGCGCAGCGTTCGGACTGGGCGCGCTACCCGGACGACGTGGAAGACGTGATGCCGACGATCGAGATTTCGGCGATGCATCAGCACGCCGAGTGGTATGTGTTCGAGGGGCTGCAACGGGGCTACAAGTTCGCGAGCGTGGGCATGGCGGACGAGCACGCGGGGCACCCCGGCTATGACGTGTGGCCGCGATTCGGTCAGGGCGGGACGCCGCGGCGTCCGTTTGCGGTGCGGAGCGCGCTGACGGCGGTGTTCGCGCCAGAGTTAACGCGGCAGGGCGTAAGGGACGCGTTCTTTGGGCGTCGGACCTACGCCACTACCGGTGATCGGATCCTGCTGGACGTGCAGGTGAACGGGCAGGCGGCGGGGTCGGAGGTTGCGAGCGACGGAACGGTCGAGGTGCGGGTGGAGGTGAATGGGACCGCGCCGATTGATCGTGTTGACATAATTCGTGGGGATCGGCTGGTGCACTCGGAAATGCCGGACAGTCTGGACGCGAGCATTGCGTGGACGGACCCGGCGCCGCTGGCCGGGGAGATCTGGTACTACGCGCGGGTGACGCAGGCAAACGGCGGGTTTGCCTGGTCGACGCCGACATGGGTTACGACGGCCGAGGGCGCGGAGAACGCGGGGGATCTGCCGCTGTGGTGCGACGTGGTCTGGCCGCCGGCACCGGCGGATCGCGGACCGGACGCGCGGGTGGCGCTTGAGCATGCGTCGCGCGTGTTTGGCGAGGACCCGGAGCGGTTTGCCGAGTGCGTGCAGATCGGGCGGTTCGAGGACTACCGAGGGAGCTATGTGCTGTTTCGGGGTCGGGACGGACGGGATGGCGCGCCGCTGCATGTGCACCTGTATGACGGGTTTCCGGCGCCGCGACTGTATGTTTCGCGCGGGTGGTCGGACTTCGGCTGGGGGCCGAATGGCGGGCCGCCGGAGAAGTTGCCGTGGCCGGAGCCTACGGGGGAGTGGGCGTAGGGTGAAGGCCTAGTGCTTGCGTTCATCGATGAGAGTGGTCAGCCGCACCCCAACGATCCCAATGCCTACTCAACCCTCGTCGCGCTCTGCATGCATGAGGCGGACCATCGTGAATTGAGCCGGCAGCTATACGGGGCGAAGAGGGCGCTGTTGGGCCGCGACACGCCATATGAACTGAAGGCATTGGAAGTTCTGAATTCACGGACGCACCTGCGTCAACGGGAAACGAAGTGGGCACTAGCTGAGCGGTGCTTCGCACTCTTCGACGAAATCGATCTGACGGCCTTCGCAATTGTTATGCAGCGTCCGGCGGAAGAACCCAACATCAGATCAGACTGGCTTCCCTACCAGCACATCTTCCTTCTGCAACGAGTAAATGCTCTTGCAAAAGAGCGAAGCGAGCAGGCGACCCTGATCTATGACGGACAGGGAATGAATGTCCAAGGGCGCAATCTCTCCGCCTGCATCAGCAACTACATCTTTCGGGTTGCGATGCGCCGCGGACAGTTGCAGCACGTTGTCGATACCGCGTTCTTCGTTGACTCGAAGGTGACGCCCGGCATTCAGTTGGCCGACTTGGCTGCGGGCGCGCTCCGTTTACGCGAGCAGCATCGGCTCGACGGCGCTGACGGGGCGTTTGCGGCGGCAATTTGCCGGTGTGCCGGCATGGTCGCCAAATCGACAAGATCAGATCTGGTGAACGACGACGGCCGGTTGCTACGCGGAATCCTCTATCTCAGGGAAGTATGGCACTACGAAAGACGCGGTGTGGGTGGCGCGGTCGGTGTGCGCGAACTAGAAGCGCCCTACGAGCCGGCGTGGGAAGCCGCTGGGCCGTTTCTGGACACGATTGACGCGGTGAGTCTCGGATGCGGAGACAAGTAAGGCTCTGGCGTGGATCCGCACGAGATTCCGACTTGCCTCAAGAAGACGCGTCTGCTCGTCCGCGGTGACTCGCGCTTTCCGACTCTGTGTCGACTGGTCGGGGACCAAAGTCGCGAATGCGGACGCCCGGGGTTTAAGGTCGGAACCCCGCGAGGCTCTGGCACAGAGCCTGTCGGGGTCCTCTAGTTAAAGAGTAGTCGATTTCGGAATTGTTGGCGATTCGAGTTTGCGGGTTCAGGCACCAGAGTCGATGAGGCCGGTGGCGGAGGCGCGAATTTTTTCGATGGCGGAGGCGATTTGGGTCATGCCTTCGGGGGTGTCGAGGAAGACGTTCTGGCTGAGCCAGAGGGTTTCGCCGGAGCAGAGGCGTTCGGTGACGGGGCAGGGGGCAGCCTGGTAGTCGATGTCGGGTTCGCCGCCGTTGCGGCTCCAGAAGCGGGCGAGTTCGCCGTCGCGGTTCTGGAAGAGGGCGGTGCGGTGAAGGGCTCGGCCGTAGCCGGGAGCGACGGGGATGCCTTCGGCGTTGAGGGCCTGGATGAAGGTCTCGCGGGGCAGGGCGTCGAAGGCGGCGGCGTCGTAGCGGCATATATATAGGTGCTGCGAGTTACGGGTTACCCAGTAGTCCTGGCGGCGGGGCTGGATGCCTTCGAGGTCGTCGAGCAGGCCGTCCAGGTAGGCAGCGTTGGCGGCGCGGAGTTCGGTCTGATCCTCGAGGCGTGCGAGTTGGCGGTGGAGCAGGACGGCCTGGTAGGTGGGCATGCGGTTGCTGGAGGCGGCGACGGGGTAGTCCCAGGTCGCGCCGGAGCGCATGCTGCCCTGGCCGAGTTGGCCCTCGCGTTCAAGCATGCCGCCGGCCCAGAGGTCGTGGTATTCGATGGCGCGGGTGTAGAACTCGGCGTCGTTGGTGAGGAACATGCCACCTTCGCCGGCGTTGAGGTTCTTGCTGGCCTGGAAGCTGAAGCAGCCGATGTCGCCGATGGTTCCGAGGCCGCGATTTCTCCAGGTGGCGCCGTGGGCGTGGGCGGAGTCCTCGACGATGCGGAGGTCGTGCTTCTCGGCGACCGCCAGCACGGCGTCCATGTCGCAGGACAAGCCGCCGAAGTGGACGACGAGAATGGCTCCGGTTTGATCGGTGACGGCGGACTCGAGCAGGTCCGGGTCGATGTTGTAGGTGTCCTCGTGAATGTCCACGAAGACAGGGGTCAGGCCGGCGCGGAGGATGCAGGTGGCGGTGGCCATGTAGGTGTAGGCGGGGACGAGGACTTCAGCACCGCGCGGCAGATGCAGGCACATCAGGGCAAGTTCGAGGGCGACGCCACCGCTGTTGACGCTGAGGCCGTAGTCGGCGCCCTGGTAGGCGGCGAAAGCCTGTTCGAAGTCGTGGACCTGGCTGGCGCCGAGACGGCCCCAACGGCCACTGCGAACCACTTCGGCCACGGCCTGGACATCGTCTTCCTCGACGATGGGCCACTCGGGGAAGGGTTCGGAGCGGACCGGCTGGCCGCCCAGGAGGGCGAGGTCACTCATTGAAGGTCACTGCTTTCAGGCACCGGCGAAGCGGTAGGCGTAGAGAGTGGCGTAGGTGATCTGAATATGCAGGCGGACGCGGCTGCCGACGAGTGATGCGAGGTTACGTCCGTTCCAGGTGGCTTCGACGTCGACGCCGTCTTCGATTCCGAGGTCGCAGTCGGCGAGGTCGAAGCCCGGCAGAGGCTGGGCGTCGTCGCCGGTTACGGCAACGGAGAGAGGGCCTGCGGCCGCGCCGATGTTGAGCAGCAGGCGGGGTCCGCCGACTTCGACCCAGTCGGTGGTCAGTTGGCCGCCGTCAGGACCGGCGCGGAGGCCGGCGAAACGGTCGCGAGGGGCGCGGGCGAGTCCGATGGCGGATGGAAATTGCAACTCCTCCGGACGGCGATGCGCCAGGGGGCGGCCCGTGTACCAGAGCAGCATCTCGTCGCCAACGACGATGGGCGGCGACGGTGGGAAGACAACCCAGGTGCTCTCCCAGGAGTCGGAGGAACCAACTTCGAAGAAGGTTCGGCGCGAGCATGCGCGTTCCCAATTGTCACCATCACGGCTGGTGGTGAGCTGGACGTTGAGGATTTCGTTGAGCGGATCGTAGTACTCCAAGAAGCCGATCCACTGATTGCCCCACATGAAGAGGGGCATTCCGTAGAACTCGGTTCCGGGCGGGTCGTCGTCGTCACCCTCAAAAACCCGGACGCCGGGCGTCCAGTCCAAGAGGTCTGGTGAACGTGAAATGGCAATGTCCCGCCGAGGCTTGTGGCCAGCCTCACGGTCACGGCTCCGGTTGTCGCCGCGGGAGGTCATGATGAAGCCGCCGTTGACGAAGTCCTGGCCGACGGCGGTGCGGTCGCCGCGGGGGAGGTGGACGCGGGGGGCGCAGGTCCAGTCGATTCCATCCTGGCTGAAGCCGACGGAGTAGCCGCGGTTGTGTTCGGCGTCGTTCATGTAGGCGACGAACTTGTAGCGGCGTTGCGGGTCGGGTTCGAGGGGGTCGCGAATGACTGTGAACGGGTGACTGCGGCGAATCTCCGGCTGTTGCTCGTCCCTGTAGACGAGGTTGTTGCGGGGGGCTTCGGGAAGGGGGTAACGATCAAAGTCGCCTCGTGTCCAGTTCACGCCGTCGGACGACGTGGCATAGCAGATGCGGTCGTAGCGCGGGCCGCGTTCGGGGGTTACGGCCATGTACCACATCTGGAACTGGGAGCCGTCGTGCAGTACCGAGCCCCACAGCGACACGTGTCCGTGTTCCCAGGGCATTTCGGCGCGCAGGACGGGTTCGAGAGAGGTTCGCTGTGGGTGCTCCACAAAACGCGTGAGGTTGGCGCGGTAGAGGACCTCGTGGTCGTCGATCAGAAGATGCAGGTGCGGGTTGTACATGGCGCGTCCTGCGTGGGGACCGGGTCCCGCATCATACGCGGGCGGTCTAGCCGGATCCTCGCAGGATGCCAGCCGCGCCGCGCCGGGCCAGGATGAGGGCCAGGGGGAGCGACGCGGCCAGGATGAGCAGGAGGGCCGAAGCGGCCGCCTGGGCAAAGTAGGCTTCGTGGGCGGCGGACCAGGTGACCGTGGCGAGCGTTCGAAAGCCGACCGGGCCTAGCAGCAGGGCGGCCGGCAGTTCTTTCATGACGAGGAGGAAGGCCATGGCCGCGCCGGCCGCCATGCTTCCCCTGACAGCCGGGATCGTGACGCGCCATAGGACCTGACGGGTGTTCTTTCCGAGAGTGCGGGCGGCTTCCTCGGTGCGCGGATCGACCTGCAGCAGCCCAGCACGCGCGGCGCCCAGGGTGGTTGGCAGGAACAGTACGACGTAGGCGGCCAGCAGTAGCACGAGCGTCTGGTAGATGGGTCGAGCCACGTTGATGCCGAAGAAGATGAAGGCGATCGCGACGGTTAGACCGGGCAGAGCGAAGCCGACGTATGAGCCGCGCTCAACCAAGCGCGCCATTGGACTTGGATAGCGCACGAGCAGGACTCCCAGCGGAACGGCCACGGCAAGCAGCACTCCGGCGGCCAGTGCGGACACGCCGACCGAGTTAAGGAGCGGTTCAACCAGTTCGAGGAGCTCTTCGCCAGCGGCAACGCCGCGAAACAGCCAGTAGAGCAGCACGGCGCCTGGACCAACGGTGGTGGCGAATGTGACGGCGCTTAGTCCAGCAACGGCGGGCCAGTGCCAGCGACGTAGAGGGATCGGTCGGTACTCTCGATTAGTGCCCGGACCGAGCGAGTGGTAGCGGGAGCGGCCTCGACTGCGGGCTTCGAGTGTGACGATGGCAATGGCGGCGACGACCAAAACGAGGGAGAGGGCCGCCGCGCCGGCCCGACTAAAGGCGGACTCGTACTGGACGAAGATTGCGGCAGTGAAGGTTTCGTAGCGCAGGAGCGAGACGGCCCCAAAGTCCGAAAGGGTGTAGAGCGCGGACAAGAGGGCACCGGCGGCGATGGCGGGTCGGAGCGCTGGAAGGGTTACGGTGGCGAATGTTCGCCAGGCGCCGCGGCCGAGACAGCGGCTGACCTCCTCGAGCGCGGGATCGAGGCGGCGCAAGGCGGCGACGGTTGGCAGCAGGACGTAGGGATAGGTGAGCAGGGCGAGGGCCAACAGCGCGCCCGGAAAGCCGTAGATGGAGGGGAGTTCGGGTACTCCGAACAGGGCCTCCAGCGCCTGTTGCAGGAGGCCGCGAGGTCCCAGGGCGGTGCCGGCCACCAGGGCGTAGACGAAGCTGGGAACGACGAGTGGCAGGGCCATGACGACCGTCCACCAGCGGCGGCCGGGAAGGTCCGTGCGCGTGAGGAGCCAGGCGATGGGCACGGCCAGCAGGCTGGCGACGGCGGTCACTGTCACCACCAGCAGGAGGCTGCGGCCGACGACGGCGATGATGCGGGGACGTGCGAGGAGCTGCCAGGCCTCGGTCCCGGCGTCGAAGGACCGGATCCCCAGGTAGATCACCGGCAAGACGAGAAGCGCGGTGACCGCCACGGCCAGGAGCGTCAGCCCGACCGGCGGGGACCGGCGGGCAGTCAACGACCCGGGGAAGCGCTGGATTGCGGGGACCGAGGCCATAGGGCACGGAGTTAGGGAAGGATGTCGAGCCGCCGCAAGAGGGCCTGCGTTCCCTGCAGGTCGGCCAGGTCCACCGGCGCGATGTCAGGCCGCTTGATGGTGTCCATCGGCGTGACACCGGGATGTGCCTTGATGGTGGGGGCCATGGGGTACTCGAAGGTCCTGGAGACGAAGTAGCTCTGTCCGACGTCGGAGAGCAGGAAGCGGATGAGCGCCTGCGCCGGTTCGGGGTTGGGGGCCGAGGCCAGAACGCCGGCGCCGGAGACCATGATAAGCGCTCCAGGTCCGCCGCCGCGCACGTGGTAGTTGCGGGCCTTGAAGGACTCGCCGTGCTCGGAGAGAAAGCGGTGCAGGTAGTAGTGGTTGACGAAGCCGACGTCGATCTCGCCGGCTGCGGCGGCCGCGACCTGTGGGGTGTTTTTGGGGTATTCGATCGGTTCGTTGGCCTTGATGCCCTGGAGCCATTCGGCGGTGCGGTCTTCGCCCCAGGCGGTGCGCATGCCGGTGACCATGGCCTGGAACGAGCCGTTGGTGGGCGCCCAGCCGATGCGGCCCTTCCACGTGGGATCGGTGAAGCCGAACATGTCGTCGGGGAGGTCGGCTTCGGTGAACCTGTCGGTGTTGTAGACGACCGTGCGGGCGCGTCCGGTGACGCCTACCCAGAGGCCGTCCCTGTGTCTGGCCCAGTCGGGCGCGCGGTCGAGGATGTCCTGGGGCAGGGGCGCCAGGAGCGGTTCCACCGCGCCCAGGCCACCGGGGTCCTGCGCGTAGAACAGGTCGGCGGGGGAGTTGGCGCCTTCTTCCAGGAGCGTGGCAGCCAGGGCCGGGGTTCCGGCGTACTTGATCCGGACATCGACACCTGAGATCTCTCCAAACTGGTCGAGCACCGGAGCGACGAGCGACTCGCTACGGCCGGAGTAGACGGTAACGGTCTGCTGCTTGGGGGCCATCATCTTCTCGACCGTGACGACCTTCTCGACGACGCGCTCGACGGGGACTTCCTTGACGACCGTCTGCGTGACGAGCTTTTCGACCGTGACGACCTGGGACTCGCCGCACGCGGCCAGCAGCGCGGTGGCAGCTGTGCCGACGACGCCAACGGCGCCCAACCGCAGGAGGCCGCGACGGGTGAGACGGCCGGCCGAGGAATGGACTTGCTTCGAAGCAGACGTGTCGTGAAGCATTGGCTAATGCTCCGTGTTAGTAGTGGCTAATGTTAGTCGCTACGAAGGCTAGGCGTTAGCATATGCTAAGTCAAGGGAAAATCTTTGTAGCCGGCCGAGTTGCCGGACCGCCGATTGGCCCGGGGGACGAGGGGGCGGCGCGGTGCGGTCCGACCCGGTCAGCTGGCGGAGAGGGTGGGATTCGAACCCACGTGGGGTTGCCCCCTACACGCTTTCCAGGCGTGCGCCCTAAGCCTCTAGGCGACCTCTCCCGTGGGCCGATGCTAGCAACCGCAGCGACCGGGGCGGGCCAACTGGCGGCTGGTGGGCGAACCGCATGTCGCTGCCAGCGGCCGAAACGGTGGGGCGGAGAGGGTGGGATTCGAACCCACGTGGCGCTCATCACGCCTACTCGTTTTCGAGACGAGCCCCTTAAGCCGCTCGGGCACCCCTCCGCGGCGAGTCTACCGCCGCGCGAGAACCCAGAAGCGGCTTGCGGCGCGTACCATAGCGTCGGGCGCATGAACCGCCGCCTGTCAGGAGCCAGCATGGAGCCACAGCGGATCGTGAGCGGCATTCGGGTCGAGCAATTCATTCATACGGACCCGGACGTGGCGTGGCGGGCCTGGACCGACGGCTCGGAACTGGTCCGCTGGTTCCCAGGTGTGACCGAGGTTCGCAAGGTCGGGGAAGGACCCCTTGGGTTGGGGACGCGAGTGGCCGTAGACGGCGCGGCCCAAGCCGAAGTCGAGATCGTGGAGTTCGATTCCGAGCACCGTGTGTTCACGTACCGACTGCCGACGCGCTACGCAGAATTTCGCCCGCACACGGCCAGCGTGCAGATCAAGCACTCGCTGACCGGCGCCGAGGTGAATTGGGCGCTAAAGCTGGACAGCCCGAGTCGCAGCTTCCTGGGGATTGGCGGCAAGGCGTCGCGGGACGCCCACCTGGTAATGACGGTGGCGCTGGAGAAACTCAAGGAAATACTGGAAGCCGAGGCGTTCAGCACGCCGGACTTCGAGACGGATGAGCGGACATCGCGTTGGGACGAGGGCGCTTAGGGCCGCGAGGCGGTTGGGGCTGAGACCGTCGAGTCGGCGCCGTTGGATTCGCCGCTCGGCGCGGGCGGCATTCGTGGCGTTTGCCGAGTCTCGGCGGGCTCTCCGTCCCGTGCGAACGGGCCGTCGGGCGCGACGGCCCTGCTGAAGAAGCCAGCGGCGCGGTCGGCGTAGACCTCGGGGTCGACATGGGCCGCGACGACGTGGCCGATGTCAGGCTCGAGCCAGAGCTCTTTGGGCTCGCCGGCGCGCTCGTACATCAGGCGGGCGTCGGCAAGCGCGACCAGCGGGTCTTCGTGGCCGTGGGCCAGGCAGACGGCGCGGGGCGCGATGCGGGCGATGGCGTGTTCGACCGAGAAATCTTCGACCCGTTCGCCGGTCATACGTTCAGCGACCCAAACCACGGCTCGCCTGAAGGGAAGCGCGGGCAGACCGGTGTAGGCGGCGAAACCCTGGTCGATGGCTGTCTTGAGCGAAACGGGAGCGGCGTCGCTGAAGACCGCCTGAATCTCGGGTCGCTGGGCGGCGGTGGCGAGGGCGACTGTTCCGCCGAGCGAGTCGGCCAGGGCGACGATGGGCGCGGCACCGAATTCGGGTTGGTGCAGGCAGAGTTCGACCGCCGCCGCGAGGTCTTCGACTTCACGGACGCCGCAGGTGCTTGTGGCGCCTTCGGACTCCCCACAGGCGCGGAAGTCAAAGAGCATGACCGAGAAGCGTCGCTTCCACAGGCGGTAGGCGCGGTTGGCCATGACGGTGTGATTCACCGCGAGTCCGTGGACGAGGATGACCGTGGCGATAGGGTCGTCGTGAGGCATGATCCAGCCGGCGAGGCGTGTGCCGTCGGCTGACTTGAAGTGCACGCGCGCCAAATCCAGCGGCGGAGGGTCCCAGTCGGACGGGCGCCAGTCGCGATTCGGGTGGACGATGCGCCAGGCGGTGCGAAGGACGATGAGCGCATACAGCGCGGCGGCCAGGCCGAGAACCAGCAGGACGATCCGGGTCATGCCGCGGCCGCGAGACTGCGGACATGGGCCGCAGCGGCCTCCACGCCGCGGCCCGGCGGACTGGCTTGCACGATGTCGATGAGGGCACTGGCGACGATGGCGCCTTCAGCGCGTCCGTGCAGCGCCCGCAGGTGCTCGGGTTTGGAGATGCCGAAGCCGACGACGCGCGGGACGCTGGTTGCCTGACCTACGCGCGCCAAGTAGGCGGGCAGGTTGTCCGCGAGTTGGTCGCGGCTGCCGGTGACGCCGGTCACGCTGACGCAATAGATGAATCCGCGGGCGCCGGCGCCGATGCTGGCGAGACGTTTGGCGGGGGTGGTGGGGGCGGCAAACCTGATGAGGTGCAGTCCGTGCTCTTCACCGGCGGCTTCGATGTCGGCGGCGTGTTCGGGCAGCACGTCCGGAACGATAAATCCGTCGGCGCCGGCCGCCGCAACCTGGCGGCCCAGGGCCGGGAATCCAAACTGCATGAATGGGTTGGCGTAGCCCATGAGGAGCAAAGGGATTTGGGTGTGGGCGCGCACGCGTTCGATGAGCGTGAGGGCGTCCGCGAGGCGCACCCCGCCGTTCAGCGCAATCTGAGACGCAGCTTGAACCGTGGGGCCGTCGGCGATGGGATCGCTGAATGGCATGCCGACTTCGAGCATGTCGGCGCCGGCGGCCACATATGCCAGGGCAAGTTCGATGGCGGTTTCACGCGTTGGGTAGCCGACGGTGACGTAGGGGGCCAGGACCAAGCGCGACTCGGCGGCGGCCGATTCGAATGTCGTGTCGATTCGGTTCATCCGCGCGTGCCGAGTTCGGCGGCGATGGTTTCCATGTCTTTGTCGCCACGGCCGGAGAGGTTGATCAGGATGGCATCGTCACGACTAGCCGCGGGCGCGATTTGGATGGCGTAGGCGAGGGCGTGGGCGCTTTCGAGGGCCGCGATGATTCCCTCGGTGCGCGCCAGGAGGCTGAGGGCGTCTAGAGCTTCGGCATCGGTGACGGAGACGTAGCTCGCCCGGCCGGTTGCCTGTAAGTAGGCGTGTTCCGGTCCTACGCCGGGGTAGTCGAGGCCGGCGGCGATGCTGTGCGTGCCGAGCACCTGGCCGTCGTCGTCCTGAAGCAGGAGGCTGTTGGCGCCGTGCAGGATTCCGGGCGAGCCGTGTTCGAGGGTGGCGGCGTGCTGGCCGGGCGTCAGGCCGCGGCCGCCGGCTTCGACTCCGATCAAGGCCACGTCAGGGTCCTGGATGAAGGCATCGAAGATGCCGATCGCGTTGCTGCCGCCGTTGACGCAGGCGACCACGGTGTTGGGTAACCCGCCGTATTGCTCCTGAATCTGGGCGCGGGATTCGCGCCCGATCACGCGCTGGAACTCGCGAACGATCTTGGGATAGGGGTGCGGTCCGGTGGCGGAGCCGAAGAGGTAAAACGTGGTTTCCACGTTGGTGACCCAATCGCGCAGGGCTTCGTTGATTGCGTCTTTGAGCGTGCGGGTGCCAGACATAACGGGTACAACTTCTGCGCCAAGGGTGTGCATACGGGCGACGTTCAACGCCTGCCGGTGCACGTCTTCGTCGCCCATGTAGACGACACAGTCGAGCCCGAGCATGGCGCAGACGGTGGCCGATGCCACGCCGTGTTGGCCGGCGCCGGTTTCGGCGATCACGCGTTGTTTGCCGCTGACGCGCGCCAGCAGGCCCTGACCCAGCGCGTTGTTGATCTTGTGGGCGCCGGTGTGGGCCAGGTCTTCGCGCTTCAGATAGAGCTGGGCCCCGCCAAGTTTCTTGCTGAGCCTGGCGGCGTGGTACGTGGGCGTGGGACGGCCGGCGTAGAAGTGGAGAAGGCCTTCGAGTTCGTCCACGAACGCGGCGTCGCGGTGGTGGTGCTGGAACGAGGCTTCGAGCTCGTCGAGCGCGGCGACCAGGGTTTCGGGCACATATCGACCACCGAAGGGACCGTAGTAGCCGAACTCGTCGGGAAGGGCCGCGGTCTCAAGCATCACGACGCTGAAGGCTCAGCCAGTTCAGGCGGAATGCGGTTGATCAGCCGCTCGCCCAGAACCGTGACCGACGCCTGATCCTCGGCGCTCAGATAGACGACCTCAAACAAGGCGGTAACTCGCCCCTGTCGAAGGATCAAGAAGAAGATATGCGGATCCCCCGGGCCGAGTTCGCGTTCCGAAGGCTCGACGTTGGGATCGATACGGACCTCGAACAGTTGGTTCTGGTCAGCCAGCGCGATCAGATCCCAACCGCGCGACTCAGGCTCCAGGTCGGGGTAGACGTCGCGAAAGAAATTCAATGCAGCAATCGCAAACCCTGGCGCCGCGTTGTCCACCAGTTCCTGGAACATTCTGGAGGCACCTTGCTCGTCGGCGTGGACGAACAGGCGCTGAACGAGTCGAATCGGTCGTCCGACCACGGTGCTGGCCGTGGGCTGGCGGCTGCTGCCGGTGATGTAGAAGCTGATCAGGTTTGATTCGGCAATGAGCTGCGGCGAGAGGAAGTCAGTGGGGTCGGCGGTTTCATCGATGGTCTCAAGTCCGGGATCGACCTCGGCGGCGGGGATGGCCAGCGACTTCGCCGCGTCGTTGGCGGCGATGGCGGCAACTTCGGCTTCGGTCAGTTCGATCGGTGCAGCGGTGGGCGTCGACTCGCCGGATGCGCCTGTTGCCGTGGGTGAAGGTTCCGAGGGCGCGGCGGGGGGGTCGGGCGACGGTTGCGCGGATTCAGTCGGCGCTGAGGTCGTGCTGGACGTTGGCGCAGCCGTTGGCCCGCCTGTCGGCGCAGTGGGCGGGACCGATGTCGGTGCGGCGGCAGGGCTTTGCTCGAGCTGCGCGGTGGCCTGGGGCTGATCCATCAGGATGTCGCTCTGGCCTTCCGCGAACAGGAAGCTGATTCGCGAGATTGGCTGGACAGGGCGCTGACCGTTTTCAAGTTCGAGCCCGTGCGTGCAGGCCGTCAGGGCGAACAGTCCAAGGCTGAGAGCCGCGAAGCGGAGGCGTTTCATAGGGCCGCCGCCGCGTAGGCCTCGCGGGCATTGCGAATGAACTGTTCGATCTTGTCGTGGTCCTTGCGCTGGTTCGTCTCCACGCCGCTGCTGACATCCACGCCGTACGGCCGCGCGGCGGCAATGGCGGCTCCCACATTGGCCGGCGACAGACCGCCGCTTAGAAGCAGGCGGTAGGCGTGTGCGGTGTCACGAGCCGAGGTGTAGTCCCAACTCACTCCGGTGCCGCCGGCGTGCCCTTCGACCACCGCGTCCAGATGGAACAGCGGGACCGAGAAGCTCGGAAACTGGTTAAGGTCGTTGGGTAGGCGCAGGGTCTTGACCGCCCGCGCCCCGAACGTCCGGCAATAGGCGGGCGATTCGGCACCGGAAAACTGCACGCGGTCAAGGCGGCAGGCGTCGATGACCTCGCGGACCTCGGCCCGCAGCGCGTCAACGAACACGCCCACACGCTCCACGTGCGGCGGCGCTGCGTCGAAGATGGCCCGAGCCTGGGCCAGGGTTCGGCGGCGGCGAGCGGGAGCGAAAATCACGCTCACCAGGTCGGCGCCAGCCGCCACGGCGACGTCGGCATCCGCCGGTTCCAAGAGGCCGCAGATCTTGACGAGCATTACGCGGTTACTCGCCGGCCTTGACCAACATGCGGAGCTGTTCCATTGGATCGTCGGCCGTCATGATCGACTCGCCAACCAGGACGCCGCTGACGCCCGCGGCGGCCAGCCGTTCAACGTCGTGGGCGGTATGCACGCCGCTCTCGCTCACGACCGTGATTTCTTCAGGGATCAATTTGCAGAGTTCCTCGGTCACCGCAAGGTCAGTTGTGAACTCACGGAGATTTCGGTTGTTGATGCCAATGATGCGAGCGCCGGCGAGAAGGGCTTCGTCGAGCTCATCTTCGGTGTGAATTTCCACCATAGCCTCCATCCGCAGACGCCTGACAAGATCGATCTGGCCTGGAAGGTCCTGGTCGAGCGTAAGCCTCGTGATGAGCAATACGGCGTCAGCGCCTGAGGCGGCGGCCTCGAAAATCTGATAGTCGCTGATGACGAAGTCTTTCTGAAGAATCGGCAGATCGATCGCGGCGCGCGCCGCCATCAGATCGGCGTGTGTTCCGCCGAAGTATGGTTCGTCGGTGAGCACGGAGATCGCGATGGCGCCACCGGCTTCGTAGCGGGCTGCCCACGCGGCCGGATCGACGTCTGCGGCAAACACGCCGGCTGAAGGCGAGCGGCGTTTGATCTCGGCCATGACGCCGACGCCTTCCTGGTCCAGGGCGTGCCAGAGCGAGCGTGTGGGCGTGCGCTGAGCAAGGCGAGTTTCCAGGTCGGCCAGCCGGGCGCGCTCGGCACGGGCCGCCACATCAATGCGCTTTCTGGCGACAATTTCGTCAAGGATCACGCGTTACGCTCCGCCGCTCCTGTTCGAGACCTCCACCAGCCGGTTCAGACACTCCAGCGCGGCACCGCTTGCAATAGCGTCGGAGGCGCGCGCCACGCCGTCGCGCCAATCCGTGGCGATTCCCGCGGCGACGAGCGCGCCGGAGGCGTTGGCCAGAACGACGTCGCGCCGGGGGCCGGTGTGGTCGCCAGCCAGCAGGGCGCGAGTGAGGCTGGCGACGGCTTCGGCATCGTGGATCTCGAGTTCCGTGGCGTCCACGAGCGGTAGTCCAAAGTCGTCTGGCGTCAGGTCGTATTCGGACACGGCGCCGTCGCTAACTTCGAGAACTCGGGTTGGGCCGGTGAGCGAGATTTCGTCCACGCCGCTGTGGCCGTGCACGACGAGGGCACGGCCGATGTCGAGGAGGCGAAGGGCTTCGGCGACGGTGGGGGCGACGGTGGGGTCGCCGACGCCCAGGAGGCGCCGTTGGGCACCTGCGGGGTTGGTGAGCGGACCGAGGATGTTAAAGACGGTGCGAATGCCGATTTCGCGACGAAGGGGTGCGGCGAAGCGCATGGCGGGATGGAAGGCCTGCGCAAACATGAAGGCGACTCGGGCTTCGCTTAGTGCTTGCGCCACGAGGTCGGGGCCGGCCATAAGGTTGACGCCGAGGGCTTCCAGGACGTCGCTGCTGCCAGCCGGGCGGGTTACGCCTCGGTTGCCATGCTTGGCAACGACAGCCCCGGCGCCGGCGGCAACGATAGCCGCAGCGGTAGAGATTCCAACCCAGCGGGTGCGTCCGCCACCGGTGCCGCAGGTGTCGACCAACGCTGAGCCGTCCACATCCACGCGGAGCGAGTGGCGGGTCATGCTGGCGGCGAAGCCGGCGATCTCGGCCGCGGTTTCGCCCTTGAAGCGGAGGGCCGTGACGAGCGCGCCGAACTGGGCGGGGGACATCTCGTCTTCGAGAATGGCGTCCATCAAGGCCGCGGCGGCGGCGCTGTCGAGGTCGTCTCCATCGACGACGGATCGAATGGCTTCGGTAATCATGCGGCCACCGGTACTTCGGCCAGCATGAGGAAGTTGCGCAAGAGTGCGGGTCCGGCGGCCGTCAAGATGGATTCCGGGTGGAACTGCACGCCGTAGATGGGGTGCGTGCGATGCTGCAACCCCATGATAAGCCCGTCGGGGCTTTGGGCCGTAACTTCCAGCTCATCCGGCAGATCGTCGCGCGCCACGATCAACGAGTGGTAGCGGGTGGCCTGGAAGGGATTGGGGAGATCGGCGAAGAGACGACGCCCGTCGTGGGAGATCGGGGAGGTCTTGCCGTGCATCAGGACGGGCGCCCGGACCACGCTTCCTCCAAACGCCGAGCCGATGGACTGGTGGCCGAGGCAGACGCCTAGCGTCGGCACCGTCGGGCCGAGCGTACGGATGAGGTCCACTGAGATTCCGGCCTCGTGGGGCGTGCAAGGGCCAGGTGAGATGACGATGGCGTCCGGCGACATGTCGTCTACCTCATCGACGGTGACCGCGTCGTTTCGGTAGACCGTGACGTCCGGCTGCAGAACCTGCAGGTACTGCACCAGGTTGTAGGTGAACGAGTCGTAGTTATCCAACACGAGCAGCACGAGCCGCCTCCTCCGCGAGTTCGATAGCCTGCAGTACGGCGCGAGCCTTGCTGACGCATTCCTGATACTCGGTTGCGGGTACCGAATCCGCCACGATCCCGGCACCGGCCTGGACGTGCGCGCGCCCGTTGTGGGCGAGTAGCGTGCGGATGGTGATGGCGGTGTCGAGATCACCGGAGTGGCTGATGTAGCCGACGGCGCCGCCGTAGGGACCACGGCGAAGGCCCTCCAATTCGGCGATGATTTCCATGGCGCGGATCTTCGGTGCACCGGTCAGCGTTCCGGCCGGAAAGCAGGCGCGCAGCGCATCCACACCCCGGTAGCGCGGATCGAGTTCTCCGCTCACGTCGCTGACGATGTGGATGACGTGGGAAAACCGCTCGACGATCATCAGGTCGTCGACGTTGACGGTGCCCGGTCTGGCGACGCGACCAATGTCATTGCGGCCCAAGTCCACGAGCATGACGTGCTCGGCACACTCCTTAGGGTCAGCCAAGAGTTCACGTTCGAGTTCCGCTTCCTCCTGCGGCGTGGACCCACGGGGCCGGGTACCCGCAATGGGGCGAGTGCGGGCGCGTCCATCGACTGCTTGTAAGAGCATCTCGGGCGACGCGCCGGCCAACTGCAGGTCGCCACAGTCGACGTAGAACATATAGGGCGACGGGTTCACGCGCCGCAGGTGCCGGTATACCTGGAAGGCATCGACGCTGAGCGGGCGGCTGAAGCGGACGGACGGCACGACCTGAATGATGTCGCCGGCGGCGACGTACTCCTTAGCCCGTCGAACGCAGTCCTCGTATTCGGCTTGCGACATGCTCTGGGTGAGGTCGACGCCGTTTGGTTCGGGGACCGGCGGCTGCGCGGGCGGCGGGCGGCTGAGTTGCCGTTCGAGTCGTTCGAGGCGCGCCTGGGCGGCTGCCAGGGCTTCTTCAGCGTTGGTGCCCGGATGCGCCAAGGTGACCAGCCGCAAGACCTGCGTGACGTGGTCGAACACGACGAGATCGTCGCAGTACATGAAGACGGCGTCCGGCACGCCGAGCGTGTCCCGCTCGGGCACTGGCAAGCGCTCGAAGTTGGCTGCGACGTCATAGCTCAGGTATCCGACCGCGCCGCCCTGGAATGGAGGCAAGTCGGGATGGCTGGCGACCGGAAACGGATGTTGCAGGCCGCGGATGTATTCCAGCGGATCGTCGTAGGTCTCGGTCGTCGGCTTGCCATCGGCTAGGGCTGTGGTGGCCTGGCCGTCGCGCAGACGAGCCACGGCGCGAGGGGCGCCGCCCACGAATGAGTAGCGGCCGACGGCTTCGCCGCGTTCCACGCTTTCCAGGAGGAATGAGGGTCCATCGCCGCGCAACTTGAGATAGGCAGCAACCGGTGTGTCGAGATCGGCCGGAATGTCGCGGAAAGTAGGGACGCCACGCCCGGCACGCAGCTGTTCGAGCGTCCAGGCGCATGTGTCCGTGCGGGACGGTGCAGTGGACAGCATGTGGCCCTTCCTTCCGGCGGCTTAAATCAACAACCTCTCGCCAAAGGGGGCGAGAGGTTCGTGGCCTTCGCGGTGCCACCCCTAATTCAAGCGCCGTGGACGCTTCTCTGAGGTACGGAGCCAGTGGCTCGATACCCTGCCCGGATTACGGTGGGCCTCCGTCGGAGCCTACTGGGCGGTGCCGTTCGGTCCGCGGCTCACGGGGCCATTCGGCGCAGATTCCACGACCGGACTTGCAGCACAGGGCCCGGCTCTCTGGCGTGAAACGTCGCGCGTACTCGTCCCGATCAACGCCTGTCGAACGGCAAGCGTAGGCGCGTGCCGTGACCGAGTCAACGGATATTTCAGCCGTTGCGAACCACAGGGGGCCGGATCTCGGCAGTCGCGATTGCCTCAGCCGCCGCGCGCGTCCGCAATCAAATTGCGCATTGCCTCCGTGTGTGCGCGCAGCATGGCCGTGGGGTCGTCCGCGCCATCCGGGTCCCGGCCTTCCCACTCTGTGGACAGGTAGCCGTCGTAGTTCGATCGCACGAGGCGGGTCACCATGTCGGCCAATGGGAGGTCGCCCTCGCCAGGGCCTACGGATTCCCAGCCGTCGCGGCCACCGCCGGTGAGCTTCATGTCCTTGAAGTGGGCGTGGATGACGTCGCGGTGAATGAGGTCCCAGGTCTGGTCAACCGTCTCGCCGTTGCGGACGGGATGTGCGAAGTCCCAGACGACGCCTATGCCGGTGTGGTCGGCGAGGTCGAGAACGCGGCGCGCGCGCTGGCCAGTGGCGAAGGCGTCATGGGTTTCGAGAGCAATGCGGATGCCGTAGACGGCGGCGGCCACGGCGACTTCGCGCAGGGCCTCGGCGACCCAGCCGTTGACTTCGTCGTCGGAAGGGCCCGGGTCGTAGCTGCCGCCGAAGACGCGCACGATGGGGGCGTCCCAGGCGTCGGCAAGCTCAACGAAGGCGACGGCGCGCTCAACTTCGCGCCGTCGCTCGTCGGCGGATGGGAAGGCGAAGCGGCTACTGCTGCCGACGACGCAGATTTCCAGCCCGGCATCGACGACCGCGTCCAGGATTTCCGTGCGGCGATCCTCGGGCATTGCGGGATCGATCGGCTGGCCATCCAGGTTCCGGAGCTCCAGCCCCTCACAGCCCATTTCGCTGGCGAGCGCGATGTGGCGCTCAATTGACCAAGCGGGCGCTGAGTAGGTTGTGTAGGTAACACGCATCAGCCTGATCTCGTGCAGGAAAGGCTTGGGATTATGCCCGGTACCAGTCGCGGGCGGTCGTGTGCCATAGTCACCGGCGGACGAATGGCAGTGGGCCATCGATTCGCGCCCAGCCGATTTCTGACTGGGGGACCGGTTTGCAGGATATTTCCGAAGCGCCCGGGCAGTGGGCCTCAATCAGTGCCTTCTTTCCCTGTCACAACGAGGCGGAGAACGTCGAGCAGGTCATCAGCAACGCTCTAGAGCACCTGCCGGCCATTACGGACGACTTTGAGATACTGATCGTCAACGACGGGTCGACCGATGACACGGCGGCGCGTGCCGAAGCGATTGGCGAGACCGACTCGCGGGTACGCGTGGTATCGCATCCCACCAATCTCGGCTACGGGCGGGCACTGCGGACCGGGTTCGAGTCGGCGAGGGGCGACCTGATCTTTTGCGCCGACGGGGACGGGCAGTTCTCGCTGGACGACCTCCCGCCAGTAGTGGATGCGCTGAATGACCACGGATTCGTCCTGGGGTATCGGAGCAACCGAGCGGATCCGTTCTATCGCCGCCTGAACGCTTGGTTGTGGGGCCTGTCGGTGCGTTTTCTGCTTGGTTTTCGCGTGCAGGATCTGGACTGTGGGTTCAAGCTCTACAGGCGCGAGGCCGTGCCGGTAGAGGACTTCATTTCGGGTCGCGGCGCGGCGATCTCGGCAGAGTTGATCGCGCGTGCGTTGCGGGGCGGTCACACCTTCACCCAGGTGGGGGTCACGCACTATCCGCGCCAGGCAGGAACGCAGTCCGGGAACAGTCCGCGTGTGATTCTGAACTCGTTTCTTGACATAATTCAGCTATGGCGAGGTCTCAGACGAAGCTGAGCGTGATCGTCCCCGCTTTCAATGAGGCGGAGACGATTGCGCTAGTGCTTGAACGGGTGACCGCCCTGGATCTCGACACCGAGATCATCGTGGTAGACGACAGTTCCACCGACCGGACACTGGATGCGATCACGGACGCCGACGTGCCGCGGGTGCGGGTGGTGCGGCATCCGGTGAATCAAGGCAAGGGCGCCGCGGTGCGCACGGGGCTGGCCGAGGCCAACGGCGATGTGATCGTGATTCAGGATGCGGATCTGGAGTACCACCCGAACGATTTCGTTCCGATGCTCAAGCTCATCGAAGCGGGGGAAGCCCGGGTTGTCTACGGGTACCGAGACTTCAGCAGCCAGCGATTCCTGCTGCGCGCCGGTAACCAGCTGCTTACGCTTCTTACGAATCTTCTCTACGGCGTAGCCATCCGGGACATGGAGACCTGCTACAAGATGTGGCGGCGTGAGGTCCTGGACGGGGTGCAGCTCACGGCCAATTCTTTCGACCTCGAAGTCGAGCTGACCGCTGCGTTTGTTTCACGCGGAGAGCGCATCGCCCAGGTGCCGATCAGCTATGAGGCACGTGAGGCGAAGAAGCTGCGCTGGTGGGTGGATGGCCCGGAGGCCGTGATCAAGCTGGTTCGCTATCGGTTTTTTCGGTAGGCGAGTCGGAGGAATCGGACGGTTGGGCTTCAGTCGTTGGGGCAGGTGCTTCATCTCCGGCGGCATCCCCCGTAGCACCGTAAGGCAATGCGTCCTCGGGAAGGTCAATGCTCGGCGCGGCGGGAGCTGCGACCGGGGCGGCCGCGGGTATATGGGGCGGACGCGTGTCCCAGGGGCGTGAGTCCGCCGGCGCGTTTTGGTGGACGAACTGGCCGCAGTACGAGCAGAACACGTACTCGTTGAGGACAAGACGCAAGCAGCGCGGACAGTACGGATCCACCCCAGCGAGTGGGTTGGCGCTCATCGGGCTGTTACCGCAGCGATCGTGCCGCCGCCCAGCACTTCATCGCCGTGATAGAACACGGCCGATTGGCCAGGCGCCGGGGCCCACGTCGGGTCTTGGAACTGAACGGTCACGCCACTTGCGGCGATCACGAGCGTTGCCTCGGCCAGAGGCATTTGGTAGCGGGTGCGGACGCCTACCCGGCACGGGGCCGACGGCGGCGTGTTGGCAACCCAGTTCACGTTGTCAACGTCGATCTGTCGGGCGGTGCTCTCGTCACGCGAACCGACGGTCACTCGATTGGCCAACGGGTCGAGGTCTACGACATAGCGGCGCGCGGCACCGCCGCCGAGATTGAGCCCGCGGCGCTGCCCGGGGGTGAAGGCTTCAAGACCTTCGTGGCGGCCCACGACGTTTCCCAAGGTGTCGACGATTTCGCCGTCGCCGGTGGTTCCATGGGCGCGCACGTATCCGGCATGGTCGTTGTCGGGAACGAAGCAGATTTCCTGGCTGTCAGCCTTGAGGGCAACCGGAAGGCCGAAGTCCGCAGCCAGCACCCGAACTTCGTCCTTCGTTAGCTCGCCAAGCGGAAAGAGGGTCCGCGCGAGTTGACGCTGGCCGAGCACGTGCAGCACGTACGACTGGTCCTTGTTCAGGTCCCTGGCCGTCAGTAGGCGCAAGCGTGCACCCGACTCGTCGGGCTGGATGCGCGCGTAGTGGCCGGTGGCAATGAAGTCGGCGCCAAGTTCGTCGGCCTTGGTGAGAAACGAGCCGAAGCGCACAGTGCGGTTGCACATGACGCAGGGGTTCGGGGTCTGGCCGTTGAGGTAGGCCTGGACCCAAGGATCGATAACGGCCGCTTCGAATTCACGCCGGTAGTCGATGACGTAGTGCGGTACGCCCAGAATTGCGCAGACGCGACGGGCGTCGTCGATGGTGTCGGGCGTGCAGCACCCGTTGCCAGTGGACCGGGCCATCAGATCGGCCGGCCACTGGTTGAAGGTAACGCCGACGACGTCATAGCCGTCGCGCGTGAGCAGGGCGGCCGCAACGGAGCTGTCGACTCCACCGCTCATGGCCACCAAGACTCGAGAGGGCATGACGGGATCACGATTTGAATTGGTCGGTTGAGGCTAGCACCGAGGGGCGGGTTGGAGCGTGGCGTTTCTTCGGGGGCGCCGGCGTGTAATCCGTTCGGGCGGACTTGGGATCCGAGGACGATTGCGTTGAAGTCTCGCGATGGGTCCGATGCGGCCAGATAATGTTAGGAACCCAGTCCACGCCGCCGAGCACCTATCACGTGGTCGATCCTGATCTGCTTCGCTCGCTGGTCCAGCCGGCGCAGACAAAGCTGGTGCTGCTGGTCCTGGACGGGTTGGGCGGCCTCCCGCGTGAGCCGGGCGGGCCGACCGAATTGGAAGCCGCGGATACGCCAAACCTGGACCAGTTGGCAGCGGAAGGACAGACCGGGCTCAGTCAGCCGGTTGGGCTGGGTATCACGCCGGGAAGCGGTCCGGGGCACCTGGCTCTGTTTGGGTACGACCCCGTGGCTTCAAACATTGGGCGCGGGGCGCTGTCGGCGCTGGGGTTGGGGCTACGGCTCGGTGCGGGCGACATTGGGGTCCGGCTGAACTTCTGCACGCTGGATGACCAGGGGCGTGTTGCCGACCGGCGGGCCGGGCGGATTGACACAGGGCTCAATCGTGCGCTGGTCGGGAAGCTGAACGAGATTGAGATCCCAGGGGTAGAGCTCGAGTTCGCCACGGAGTCGCAGCACCGGTCGGTGCTGATCGTTCGGGGGCCCGATCTGGATCCGGCGGTTCGTGAGACGGACCCGCAGGCGGTCGGGGTTCCACCCATCGAACCGGAGCCACTTACGCAGTCCGCGGTGCGGGCGAGCGAGGTATTGGGCGCGGTTCTGGCAGCCGTTCGGGACTGCATTGGGAGCGAATCGCCGGCCAACTTCGTGCTAATGCGCGGGTACGCCGGTCTCCCTTCACTCGACACTCTCAACTCGCTCTACGGCCTATATCCCGTGTGCCTGGCGACGTATCCCATGTACAAGGGGCTGGCGCGCGTGGCGGGTATGGCGGTGGTGGATGGGCTCGACTCAGCGGACGAGCAGGTGAGCGCGCTGGCGGCGATATGGGACGAGCATGACTATTTCTTCGTTCATCACAAGGCGCCGGACGCCCGGGGCGAAGACGGCGAGTTTGACGCGAAGGCGTCGGCGATCGAGGAGATGGACCGACGATTGCCAGCGCTGCTGGAGCTTGGTCCCGATGTGCTGGTGGTGACCGGGGATCACTCCACGCCGTCGCGGCTCAGACAGCATTCCTGGCATCCGGTGCCGTGCCTGTTCCGGGGCGCAGGCGTGTTGCCCGATACCGTCGGCAGCTTTGGCGAACGGTCGTGCGCGCAGGGGTCGCTGGGCGTGTTCCCGGCGCAGTCGATCATGGCGCTGATGCTGGCGCAAGGTGGGCGGCTGCAGAAGTTTGGCGCCTGAGGTGAGCGAAACAGCCTCGGGCTTCCGGTCAATTCCCTCGGTTGAGGTCGTGGCACAGGCCATTGAGCGGCTGGCGCCGGACGTTCCGATTCGGGTGGCGGTGCGGGCGGCTCGGGATGAGATCGAGCTGGTGCGCGGGGCGGTGGCACTCGGACAACGAGCTGCTTCACCTGATGCGATCGCGGAGGCCGGGGCGCTGCGCGCACGGCTGGTGCTGGCGGATGCGCCGCGGCCGGTAATTAACGCCACGGGCGTGATCGTTCACACCAACCTGGGGCGGGCGCCGCTGAGCGAGCGGGCGTTGCACGCGGTCAACGCGGCGGCAGGCGGATACAGCGATCTCGAGTACGACCTTGCGACGGGTCGACGCGGCTCCCGGTCGAATCACATTGCGGACGTGGTCCGCGAGGTGACGGGAGCCGAGGCGGCCCTGGTTCTCAACAACAACGCCGCGGCGGTGTTCCTGGCCCTAGAGGCGCATGCCCGCGGTCGCGAGGTGCTGGTTGCGCGCGGAGAGTCGATCGAGATCGGGGGTGGCTTTCGGATCCCGGACATCCTGGAGGCGAGCGGGGCGCGGCTGCACGACGTGGGTACGACGAACCGGACGCGCGTGGAGGACTTCGCGGAGGGCGTCACTGCAGAGACGGCGGCGATTATGCGGGTGCATCCCAGCAATTTCACGCAGGTCGGGTTCACGGAGTCGCCTGACGCGAGCGAACTCGCCAGCCTGGCGCGCGAGTGCGGGATATTGCTCATCAACGATCTTGGGTCAGGGGCGCTGCTCGATACGTCGCCCTACGGTCTGGCGCGTGAACCGCTGGTCGGGGAGACACTCGCGGCGGGGGCCGACCTGGTGACGTTCTCGGGCGACAAGCTGCTGGGTGGTCCGCAGGCTGGCGTGATTGTGGGAGCCGCGGAAGTAGTCGAGCCGATTGCGCGACGTCCGCTGGCGCGTGCGTTTCGGCCCGACAAGATGACCATTGCCGCGCTGCGCGCGACCCTGGGGCACTACCTGCGGGATGAGGCCGCGGAAATGGTGCCGGTGTGGCAGATGATCGCTGCCGGAGTGGGCGAGCTGCGGGAACGGGCGCTGCGCATGATCGAGGGCGTGGTTGAGGTACGGCTGGTGGAGTCGGCAGCCACCGTCGGCGGCGGAGCGCTGCCAGGTCAGGTGCTCCCCAGCGTGGCTATCGAGATTGCGAACCCACCCGGTGGCGCTGATGCGCTAGCACGGCGTTTGCGGGCGGCGGCGCGTCCGGTGATCGGGCGGATTCACGCTGGCAATCTGCAGTTGGACATGCGCACGGTGTTGTCCAGGGATGAAGCCGCGCTGCGTGAGACGCTGCTAGGGCTATAGTCCCGGGCGCCAGCAGCGAGGGAAGGCGCGACGGGCTGAAGGCTAGAATCCCAGCACCCGCGCGAGAGGGCCGAGCAGATGGCCGACGTGACGACCGCTGACGAAGACGCCGCCTATCGTCGCGCGACGGAACGGGTGCGCGCGCGGATTGGTTTGGTGGCCCACGTGGCGGTCTATATCGCTATCGGGTTACTGCTGCTGGTTTTGAATCTGGTCACGATGCCGGAGAGTCTGTGGTTCTACTGGCCAATGCTCTTCTGGCTGATTGCGCTGGCGGCGCACGTGACGGTTCTGTTCGGTCCGGGGATGCGCGCCGTGGAACGCTGGCGCGACCGTGAATACGAGCGCGAGATTGGCCGCGTGGCGACGCGACGGGCGGCGGGCGGCGACGACTCCGGGACGATCGAGTGACCCCAGTCCGGCGGTATGGCACGCGGGGCTGGCAGCGCCTGAAAGAGATCTACCCGGCCCGCACGCGTCCAAACGAAATGCTGGGCATCTACGGCGACCACGCGACGGTGGTCGAAGCGGAGAACGTTTTCAGCGGTATTCCGAAGCCCGAACGGGTTCAGGAGTGGGTCGAGCAGTCGCCCGAGGGGTTCAAGTTCGACGTGATTGCGTTTGGGGGGCTGACGCTCTACCAGCGGCGTCCTGGCACCGATCCAAAACGCAGGATGTCGTGGACGAAGACTTCGGTTGAGCCGCCGACGGTGCTCTTCGAGGATCTGCGGGAGTCGCTGGAGCCGTTGCGGGCCGCGGGCCGGCTGGGTGCGGTGATCCTGCAGTTTCCGCCGTGGTTCGAAGCGGGGAGCGCGGGTCGGGAGTACCTAGGTCGAGTCCGAGAAGAGCTACCCGAGCTGCCGCTGGCGGCGGAGTTTCGGCATCCGACCTGGCAGGTTCCGGTGAACTACGACACCACGCTGGAAACGCTGATCGAGCTTGAAATCGGCACGGTTGTGGTCGACCTCCCGTCCGAGACCGACGAGTGGTACCCACCGTTCGACATGACAACCGTGGATGACCTGGCGATTGTGCGCCTGCATGGGCAGAACGCAGACGGCTGGGCGCGGACGATTCAGTCGCCGGCTGAGCCTGTGGCGTACGCCTACAGCGAGGAGGTCTTGGCCCCGTGGGTCAAGCGAATCCGAGCGTTGAGCCTTGAAGCGGCGGAGGTGCATGTTCTGGTCGGTACGGCTCCGCCGGATGCCGCGCTAGCCAGCGCCAAGGCGCTAGCGGAAGCCGTTGACGCCGCCGACGAGGCCGAGGCTCGCTGGGGATATGTGCCCTAGCGCCCGACCGCGCGGGCGCGCACTCGGATGACGGCGGCGGCGGGACGGCCGCGCGTGTTGAGCCTGGTGGAAATTGACGCGGGAGAGTTGAAGCGCCTTGAAGCGGTTGCAGACGTCGAGGTACGACCCTGGACGGAGACGCTGGAGCTAGTAGATCCCGACGAGCTGGGCGAGGAGCTAACCGCCAACGGCGTACTAGGACTATTCGTCGAGGCCGACTTCGTGATGGGCGAGACCTTCAAGGCGGCGCCGGGTCTCAGGTTCATTGGAATCTGCCGCGGGGATACGGGTCACGTGGACATCGACGCCGCTACCGGCGCCGGTGTGGTGGTGACGCATACGCCAGGTCGCAATGCCGAGGCCGTGGCGGAGTTGACGATCGCGATGATGCTGGCGCTGTTGCGGGATATCCCGGGAACGTCCGCGTACGTCCGGGAGCGACGCTGGCAGGATCCGGTAACCGCCTATTGCGAGATGCGGGGCTCGGAGTTGGGTCGACAGGTGGTGGGGGTCATTGGCCTGGGGCGCATCGGTCGCCAGACCGCGAGGTTGGCCAACGCTTTTGGGGCACGAGTGTTGGCCACGGACCCGGCGCTGAGCGACGAGCAGGTCCGGGCGGCCGGGTGCGAGCCGGCAGCCTGGGCAGACCTGCTGGCGGCTTCCACGATGTTAGCCGTGCATTGCCCGTCGCTGGAGTCCACGAGGGGCTTGATCGACGCGAGTGCGCTTGCCCAGATGCCGAAGGGCGCTCGGCTGGTGGTGACCACGGGCGAAGGCGTGGTAGGGGAAGACGACGTGGCCGCGGCGCTGCACGCTGGACAGCTGGCGGGCGCGGCGTTCGACGTCTTCGATACGCATCCAATCCGTCCTGACAACCCGTTGCTGGACGCGCCCAACGCGCTGCTGCTGCCGCACATCGGGGGTGCAACGGACGCCACGGTGCAGCGCTACTCGGCCATGGTCGTGGACGACTTTCTGGCGTTTCTGGATGGCGCGCGGCCGGAACGGATCGTGAATCCGGAAGTCCTGGGGCGCAATGCCTGAGCGGGTCTACGTGGGCCTGGATATCGGGTCGTCGGGCATTCGAGCGGTAGCCGTGACACCCGAGGGGCGGCAGGCGGCGCAGGCGCAGCGTCCCCGAAGCAGAGAACCCATGTCGCTCATCGCCTTCGAACGCGACCTTGACGTGGAGGGCATCTGGCAGGCGTGCTTGTCTGTGCTTTTGGAGGTCAGCCGCGGCTTGGAAGTTGCGGCCATTGGGGTCGCGGCGTGTCGGCACAGCCTGGTAGTGCTGGACGCGCACGATGACGTGCTGTTCGCGTCGGGCAACGACGACGTGCGCGCTTCGCTGGCCGGGGCCGGCGTGGAAGCGGATAGCGACCGCTCAGTGCTGGCCGCGACCGGGCATACGCCGGCGATGATTCACTGGCCCGGCAAATTGCGCTGGCTGACCGAGGAACGTCCAGACGTTTGTGACGCTGCCGCGCGGATCACGACACTGGAGGGGTGGGTTGCCGGGCGCCTTGGCGTACCACCGGTGATGACTCGGGTTTCGGCCGTGGAGACTGGCGCCTGGGACCTGGCGGCGGACGACTGGGCCGGATGGCTTCTGCCGGACTGGGCGCATGCGGCTTTGCCGGTTGTGGAAGGCCAGCCGAAACCAGCGCAGATTCGAGCGGGTCTCGAGGTGGATCGCGCCTGTGTCGTCACGGCTGGCTGGCCGGATTCGCACGCGGCGGAGTTCGCGACGCGGGGTGCTGCTGGGGCGGGCGACTGCGCAGCGGCGGGATGGAGCACCACGATCCTGCGGCCGGTCTTGGCCCACAATCCCGACGCGCAGGTCTGGCGCGGGCAGCGCATGGGCGGCGGGCTGGTGGCGGAGGCGAACGCCGGGGACGGGGGTACAGGCTACGGGTGGCTGCGGGCGCAGCATCCGGGCGGAGAACTCACGATGGAGGCCGTGGGCGACGAGTCGGCTGCCGAGGCGGGGGTTTTTGTGCTGTCCGGGTTGCGGCTGATGGACTGGAGTGCGCCCGGCCTGAGCGTGGCGGGCATGTTGAGCCCGGCTCCGTTCGTGATTGGGGCGCCGACGGCTTCGATGCTTGGAACGGCGGTGCTGGAGGACCTGGCTTTTGCGATTCATGGCAACCGCCTGGCGCTGGATACGGCGCAGCCGGCGGAGGGCCCGATTCGACTGACCGGCGGGTATGCGCGTGCGCCGGCGGCGGGGCAGATTCTGGCCAACGTGACCGGGGGCGAGGTGTGTTCGTTCCCAGAACTGGCGGCGCCTGCGTGGGGTGCGGCGCTAGCGGCAGCGGCGGGGGACTTCGGAGGGCTGGCCAGCGCGGCGCAGGCGCTGCCCCCCGATGGCAGTTGGAGTGAACCGGATGTGACGAGCGTGCCGGCGTTTGCCGATCATTACGAGCGCTGGCTCGATTTGCGGGAGCGGCTGGAGACGTTTGTGCAGGATGCGCTCTAAATGGAGTCTGGCGTGAAGTCGGCCGTGGCCGACATTGCCCGCGCCATGTACCGCGAGGGCCTGGTGGTCGGCTCGGCGGGGAACGTCAGTGCGCGAGCCGAGGGCGACGACGCCATGCACATCACGCCGACGCGGGTGAAGTACCCGGATCTGACGCCAGCGCACATTGTGACGGTCACGTTCGAGGGCGATCCTATCGAGGGCGACGGCCTGCCCTCGTCCGAATCGCTGATGCACGGCGCGATTTACGCGGCGCGACCGGACGTGCGCGCGGTGGTGCACGCGCATCCGGTGCATGCGAGCGCGATGGCGGTGCGACGGGAGCCGATTCCCGCTTTCGTGGACGAGCAGGTGGTGTACCTGGGGGGCGCGGTTGAGGTGAGTCCGTATGCGCCGGCAGCGTCGGAGGAACTGGCCGAGCACGCGGTGGCGGCACTGGGTCCGCGCCGGGCGGTGTTGCTGGCGAACCATGGGACGGTTTCGGTGGGGACGAGTGCAGAGGACGCCCTGGAGATGACGCGCCTGATGGAGCGACTGGCTCAGATTTGGCTGCTGGCGTCGGCGCGACCGGGCGCTCATCAGCTACCACGTGAGATCGTGGAAGCGGAAATCGAGCTTTATCACCTGATGCAGGGCGAAGGGGGAGTGTGATGCCGCTCAAGGTTCCCGGCTTCCTGCTCCGACGGCTGTACGAGCGCGGCAGCCTGCGGCGAACCGAGAACGGGTTTCAATTGGACCTGAAGAACACGCTTGGCTCCGGCTACGCGCGGCGGCTACTACCGCTGCAGGTGAACGGAGAGGCGCTGCCGCTGGAGGCGTGCTTCTTTGAGGTTGACGGCGAGCGCCACGCGTTTGCGGACGTTACGCCGGAGTCGCCGTTCAGCCTGGCCCTGAATCGTACGTCGGTGCTGAGGGGTGAGGGCGTGAGCCTGCCGGAGGGGCTTGTTGAAGTGACGATCGGCTTTGAGGTGCAGGGGCTTGGCGACTTGTCCTTCAGCGTGAAGGACACGCCGGCGGACGATTAGGGCCGTGCGCTGTTTCGTTACGGGCGCGTCGGGACAGATTGGCTCGGGACTGGTTCGGCAGCTCGCGCGCGACGGTCACCACGTCACGGCGCTGGTGCTGCCCGGCGATTCCTGGGCCGACACGGCCTTTGACGCCGTGCCCGTGACGCGGGTTACCGGCGACGTGACGGAGCCGTCCTCCTTTCCCGACTCGGGGTTTGACTGGATCTTCCACCTGGCGGCTGACCAGTCATTCTGGCGCGGGGACGAAGCAAAGCAGCACGCGGTGAATGTGGACGGCGTGCGGCACCTGCTGGACTGGGCAGCGGGCGCCGGCGCCAGCCGCGTGGTGCACGTGAGTTCGCTGGCCGCGGTGGGGCTGGCGGACAGGCCGGACGAGGTGATGGACGAAGAAACGGTCGTGCAGCCGGCGTCCTTGCGGCTGATGTATGCCGAGCACAAGCGTGAGGGGGAGCGGCTGGCGTTGGAGGCGGCCGAGCGCGGGCTGCCGGTGACGATTGCCAGCCCCGGGGCAGTATTGGGTCCGTGGGACCACGGGCGGCACGCGGAACAGATGTTGGGGCCGCTGATCAGGGGGCCGATCCGATTCGCACCGGCAGGCGGCGTGAACGTTGTGGATGTTCGGGACGTTGCCGAGGGGCTGGTGAGGCTGGCCCGGCGGGGTGTGCGTGGACGAATATATCTGCTGACGGGGCATAACCTTTCGTATGCCGAACTTTCGGATCTTGGGGCCCTGGCGACGGGGTCGGGAGCACCGCGGGTTGGCTTGCCCTCGATCGGGTTGCGTGTGCTGGCGGGGCTTTTGGAACGTCCGAGTCTGCGGCTGGGCTCGCGGCCGCCGCTGACGCCGGACGAGGTGGCCGTCGGGTCGCGGTACCTGTACTTCTCCAACGCGCGGGCCGTGAACGAGCTTGGGTTTCGAGTGCGCCCGATTGAAGAGACCCTGGCCGATTCCGTTGCGTGGTATCGGGAGAGTGGCGTCTGGCGTTAGACGGTCGTCAATTGGCCGCGCAGGCGTTCAGGCGGGCAGCGTCTGCCGCTCTTCGGTGGAATAGGTCACGACAACGACGCAGGGCCGGTCGTCGCGATTGTGGGCCTGGTGCGGGGCGCCTATCGGGATGTGAAGTAGGGCTCCGGCCTCAAGCCGGACGGTTACGCCGTCGAGTTCGTGGTCGATCGCTCCTTCGACGACGAACAGCAGCTCGTGGCAGTTGGGGTGGAGGTGGCGTGGGTTGGACGCGCCTGGCTCGAGCCGTACGTGGCCGAAGGTCATTTCGGCGCCGGGCGTGAGCCTGCGATTGGCCAGCCATTCGATGGTTCCCCAGTCGGAACGCTCGGCTATGCCCTGGCCGAGGTGGACGATGCGGGGTTCGGCGGGCGACGCGTCTGGATCGGTCATTGGAATTCACCGCGCTTACTGGTCAGCGTAGGGGCACGATACCCGGCTGAGGCCCAAGGCCCAGGTGACGACGGCGAGGCGGCGTCCGTAGGCTGGGCGGGAAGCGCGAGCACATGAGATTGCCGATATGAAGGACGCGTTCGATCACTTACAGGCGGACGTTGTCGTCGCCGGCGCGGGAATAGGCGGGCTGACGGCAGCGCGGACGGCTCTCGAGCACGGTGCCTCGGTGCTAGTGATCGAGAAAGCGCCAGAAATCGGCGGGTCGGCGGCCGTTTCCGGCGGCGCGGCCTGGACGGCGGCGAATGTGGACGCGTGGTTGAGCGTGCAGCCGGGCGCGAATCCGGCCATGGGGCAAGCCCTGGTCGACAACTACCTGGACGGGGTGGCCTGGTACGAGACGCTGGGGTTGCAGATCGAAGAACAACATGACCCAACGCCATACAAGTTTGCGCGGTATGTGCATGCGTTTCGGCCGGACTCGCGGACGTTCATGAACAACCTGGCCGAGAGCGTGGAGTCGGCTGGCGGGACGATTCTGACCAGCACCGGTCTGCGGGCCATTCGAATCGGGAACGACGGCGGGGCGGCGGGCGTCGAGGCTCGCGGGGCTGGTCGGGTGGTGGACATTTCCGCCGGGGCGGTCGTGCTGGCGACGGGCGGGTTTCAGGCTAGTCCAGACCTGCGCGCGCGTTACTTTGGCCGCTGGGCGCATCACGTGATCGTGCGCGGCAACGCCTACAGCACGGGCGACGGCTTCCTGGCCGCGCTGGAAGCGGGAGCGGGAACGGCGGGTCCGTTCGGTCGGTTCTATGGACACATGATTCCGGCGCCGCCGGCCAAGACCGGGGTGCACAACTTCGCCAGCGTCAAGCCGGACTTCAGCCAGCACTCCGTGTTCGTGAATTTGCACGGCCAGCGATTCGACGACGAGTTTCTGGGCGATGAGGTGACCGTGCACGCGGTGGTTCATCAGCCCGAGGCGCTGTGCTTCATAGTTTTCGACGATCGTGTTCGGCGGCTTCGAGCGACGGGCATGGGTGAACAGCCGGGGGCAGTGGACCGCCGGATGGAGAACATCCGCAACGCGGGTGGGGAAATCCTGGAGGCGCAGGACCTGGAGTCACTCGCGGCCGAGATGGCCAGGCGCTGGGGCGTCACGCCAGGTCCGCTGATGGCGACGCTGAACGAGCACAACGCCGCGGCCGCGGCGAACGACCTGTCGATGCTGAGCGTGCCGCGGAGCGGTGGGCTACAGCCTTTGGACTCGCCGCCGTTTCGCGCGATCCGGTGCCTGCCGGGGGCGACATTCACGTATGGCGGCGCGCATGCGAACGAGCGGGCACAGATCCTGGACCTGGCGGGTCAGCCGATTCCGGGGCTGTTTGCGGCCGGGGCCGACGTGGGCGGGCTGTATACGCGTGGGTACACGGGCGGGTTGTCTGTCGGGGTGGCGTATGGGCGAATCGCAGGACGCGAGGCGGCGACGCTGATTCGGCGGAAATAGACCCCGGCCGAATCGCCGATGGTGGTCGAGGGCTGTTGAGACGTCGATACGCTTGCCACGGGGCGAGCAGTCGACGCGGCCTGGTGACCTGCGCCTAGCCTGCGATCCGGGTCCCGGCGATCGACAGGACCCCCGGCAGCACCCACGCGGAACACGGCAACCGCCCGACGGCCTCGCCGTCAACTTCAACCAAGACGTGGTCGCTGGATGTGGCCGTAATGCTCTTCACGCGGTAGTGACCGCAGCTGGCATGCGAAAGAATGTTGCCCGAGTAAAGAAGTGGGATAGAGCGCAAGAAGTCCAAGAATCCCGTCTCCCTGATCACCGTGACGTCGATGCAGCCAGATTCGAGCGAGGCCAGCGGACAGACGTTCATGCCGCCGCCGTGGTAGGCGCCGTTGCCAAGCGCGACCTGCATCACTCGCACCGACTGGTCAGGCTGGCCGCCGTTGAAGCTCAGTCGAACGTCCTTCGCTCGATACCGCAGCAACGTTTTCGTCGTCGCCCATAGAAACGCGGCGCGTCCGTTTACCGCCGTGAGGAAGTTGTGCTTGGCAGCTACGCAGACCTCTCCGCCGACACCGAAGCTTGTGACGTTCGCGAAGTAGCGCGTGTTCATGTCGCCGTTCGTTGTCGTAACCCGGACGCCGCAGGCATCGAACTTTCGCACCGGCGCCTTCGCAATCGCTCTAACGGCGTCGTGCGGAGACTTGGGGATGCCAGCGGAACGCCTGAAGTCGCTCCCGGTTCCAGCAGGGCAAAACGCCAGCGACGCGTCGGGGTTGATCGGGAATCCCTCGGAGAGATACCCGTTGACAACTTCGTTAAACGTCCCGTCGCCGCCCACGACGACGATGAGGTCCACGCCGCCTAGAAGGGCATCCCTCGTAAGTGCCGCGGCTTGGTTTGGTGCTTCAGTGACCCGAACGTCAACTGGCCCGAGCGTGCTCTCGACGATTGGTCGCAAGCTTGACCAGAGGCGTAGCGCTTTTCCGCTGGCTGCCCTCGGATTCAGGATGACGCGGGGATTACGAAACCGGGGCGTGCTCATCGCGAATTCCAGCTGGTCGGTGGGCGCCTGGACCGGCTATCAGGCCGCGCACAATGCTTCAGGAAGGCAGGTTGTTGAGGGAAGTCGGCGCAGAGCCTGTCAAGTGTGCACCCTGGCTGATGCTGTCGGACCGACCAGCGGCCCGCTGGTGTCTGCCGGTCACCCGTCGGGTAGCGTGGCTGAAGGATCCGTGGCGGATACTTCCGTGGGAACGATTTCGCCGTGGCCCGATCGGACAAATCTCACTGCCTCGGCGAGGGTGGACCGCCAATGGAACTTCGGCTGGAAGCCGAAGTCGCGGCGGGCGGCCACAAGATCGAACTCGTAGAACGTGGGCGGCATACCGGCCATTCGCGCCTCGACGACGCGGGCGTCGAGGGCTTCCGCCACGACAGGAACCGCCTCGCGCCAGGTGAAGGCTTCAGGCCCTCCGAGTTGGTACACACCGCCAAACGATTGCTCAACGCCGAGCACGCGCTCGAAGGCCTGCACGATGTCCCGGACGTCGAGGGTGTGCTTCTTCCAGGTGCGGCCGTTGGCGTCGAAGGCGATCACCAAGGGATCGTCTCCCTCGTCGAAGGCTTCGAGCGTGGCGAGCGTCTTCCTGGAGGTTGGGTCGTTCCGGCTGCGGAAAGACTCGAGGAAGAAGGAAAGCCGGAAGTGGGGAAAGTCGAGGAACTCGCCTGCGCCCCAGACCCAGGGAAACCTGAAGACCGTGATTGGCAGGCCATCGCCGCGCACGTAGCGGTCGGCCAGGCGCTCGCCGAGGATCTTCGTGAAGCCGTACCAGTTGGTCTGGGTTTGGGTGAGCGACTGCTCGTTCAGGACTTCGGGATTGCCGTCGGGCGGGTACTTGTCGAGAGTGGCGTCGGTGCTGGAGAAGACGATGTGCCGAATGGCACCGTCGCGCTCGCGTGCCGCCTCAAGAACGTTGAAGGTCCCCTGGACGTTGATCTGCATGTACTGCTCAGGCGTGAAGGGACCGCCGGCCTGGAAGGCCGCGCCGAGATGCAGGACGGCGTCGACTCCGGACATCGCTTGTCGGACGTCGTCGAGGGATTCGAGGTTGCCCTCGATGACATCCGCGCCGATGGCCGCGAGCTTGGACGCCTGAGAATCATTAGGGACGGTGAAGCCGAGCAGGCTGTGCCCGTTGCGGATCATGCGGCGTCCGACGTTGGCCCCGATTCGCCCGGTAGCGCCGGTCATCAGGATTCTCATGCGCGGATTACGACCTCGTTCGGAGCGCCGATGCGTGCGTAGGCTTCGTCGTCGACCTCAATTCCGAGGCCAGGGCCGTCGGGCGCCTTATAGGCGCCGTTGACCACCGTCAACTCCTCGTCGGCGTAGACGTTTGGCTGGATGCGTTCATCCTCCAGGGCGACCCAGCTGTCCAGGCTGGTCGCCAGGGCAAGCCCGGCGATGAGGCCGAAGCGGCCGTTACCGAAGTTGTGCGGAATCGGGAGGATCGATTGGTCGGCCAAGCGAGACTCCAGCAGTTTCCAGCGCAGGTGTCCGATGCGGACGATGTCCGGTTGATAGCCGTCAATCAATCGCTGATCAATTAGGTCCACGAAGGCGCCAGAGGGCGGGTTGCCGTCCACCTCACCCGCTACGAGCAGAGTTTCGGGGCAGTGCGTCGCTTGCAGGTCGCGAAGAGTCTTGTAGGCATCCACCGAGGCCGTGACCATTTCCTCGAGCCAGATGAGCCGGGCCGGACTGGTGGCTCGAACGAACTCAGCCAAGTTTTCGGGCTGGTTGTCGTAGCCGAAATTCGCGTCGACCATCAGTTCGACATCGGGGCCGAGTGCGTCGCGAATGGCGAGCACGACTTCGATGTCTCGGTGCAGGCCGGCACTAGGTTCCATGGCGCGACCGCCGCGTCCGACCTTGATCTTGAATTGCCGAAAACCCAGCGCGAAGCCGCGGGACGCGTGAGCGACCACCTCGGCGAGGCCGCGGTGGGGATGGAGCAAGTCCTGGAAGTACGTCGTGGATTCGTAGGCGGGGATACGGTCGCGGCGGCGTCCGCCAAGCAGCGTGGCAGTCGATTCGCCGCGCGTACGAGACACGAGGTCAACGGCCAGGATGTCCATCCAGCCCCAGGTCATCAACGCCTGGCGAACCTCCGAGCCGGCACCTACGGCCTCGCCGTCGGCAATTTCAAGAAGCGAGTCGACCGATCGACCCAAGAAAACCTCGCGCAGGTCGGCGACGAGACGTGCGACGCTGCCGCCCTCGGCGGCGAAGGTGTGCCTGGCATTGGCCAGACCTTCGACCCCGCCTGTGGTGCGGGCTCGGACGAGCCATTCGGTGCGAGTCTCACCCAGCCCCTCGGGCGTGTAGGCGTTGCGCCCGAGTTCCGTCCAGTGGCGGGCAGGTACGGGGGCCAGGGTGATCTCACTGATCGTGTCAGGCATGAATCCCTAGCCTCCCCAGCGCGCGCCACAAACCGGCTAAAAAGCCAGGAGGTTCAGACGCACGCAGATCTAGCGCTTGGTGGTTCGCTGGGCGTTACTAGAGAGGGGCGTCTGAAACGGCGCGCGCGGCGGCCGAGGCGCTGGTTTCGGGTGATGCATCTGGCAGTACCAAGTCACGGTCTTACCGTCGCCAGCGGTTACCCGCAGCCATCCGGCCCGGAACGCTTCCTGAACGAGGGGCTGCCTCGTTCCACAAGTCAGGCATTTCACAGCCATGCGATCACCAGAACTCGAATCCAGCCCGATGGCATTACAGCCACTAGTCCACGACAACGGACGTATTCTGTCAAGCGGGCACGAATTGCAGAGGACCGATAGGGCCCCACGGCACTAACGCCTATCGGCTCCCGAGGGTCGGGATACTGCTCTTTGATACGCTGATTTGGCCAGACTTCGTCAGCCCCTCAGATGCGATTCCCACTTCCCAAAATGTTCATCCGGCCAATCGTGATTGGCCTGCTCGTGGTGGCGGCCGCGACATTCGCCGCCGCCTGCGGCGGGGACGATAGCCGCTTTGGCGGCGAGAAGAGCGGCGCGTTCCAGCAACGCAGCGGGATCAGTTGGGGTAACTGACACTCTCCGCGGTCCACGACCCATGCGCTGGTCGGGCGGACCGGTCAGCTCCAACCACCCTGAGTCTGAGGCCTGATCCAGGCGAAGCAGCACTGGAAAGGCGCTGGTTCGAACGTTTGCCGCAGTGCTGATTCCCGAGGCCCCGGTGGCGATGGCGGCTTGCGGCGATAGCTCCAAAGGAACGCTTGGCGATCCGTTTCCGTATGAGAAGTCGCGCAGCGGGTTTGGCTGGGGTTAGGTAGCGGACTGCCAGTTCCGGTGCGCGGCTGGAGAGGCTAGACGCCGAGTCCTACGTGTCGGCCAACATTGGTTTGCCGCCGTCCGGCCAGTCGAGGCGGCCGAGAAACAAGCCGCGCGTTCGGTTTGATTTCCGGTATCTGAACTCGGTCGGATCGCCGGAGCAGTGCGTGATCCACCACGTTCCCTGCCAGTGGAACACTTCAGCCGCGTGAACAAATCCCAGGCGGGACACGGCCTGCCCCGAGAAGTCGAGCGGTGACGGCGAGGACACGTAGTGGGTCCACCAGCCGTGCTTGAAGAAGAGCCAGTACAGGCCGTCCTTGCGAACCACGCAGGGGGACTCGACCTCGAGCGTCGGTTCCTCGACGAAGGGCCAAGCCTCGGTGGAAAAGATAGGGCCGACTTCCTGCCAGTGGATGAGGTCGGGCGAAACCGAAGCGGCCACGCAGACGCGATTGTGGCCATGCTTTTCCTGGAGGCGCGAGACCCAGTAGATCGCGAAGCTGCCGTCGTCGAGCTGGAGCACGTGCGGGTCGCGACAGCCGCCGTACGTGCCGCCGAACTGGCGGGAGAAATTGCGGCGGCCAGGTCCGCCCATGTCGGGGGCTGAGACGCCGAGTTCAACGGGTGTCGGCAGACCGTAGCCGGGCCACCTGGACCAGGCGAGCGAGGGGACGATGATCGGGTTGCCCGGATAGCGATCCCAGGTGTAGAGGTCGTGGGAGGTAGCCAGGCAGAGGCGCTGGATCGTCCACTGGTCGACCCCGCTGTAGTACATGAAGAAGCGGCCCTGATGCTCGATGACGTAGGGGGCGATGATGCCCAGGTCTTCGGGCCAGGCTCCGGTTGCCTGGAGAGGATCAGATTGGATTTCCCACCGCTGAAGGTCCGGGCTGGTGGCGTGGGCGAAGGAGGCCTCGCGCCTAGTGGGGTCTTCCACGTATCCGGTGATGCCGAACATGTGCCAGAGGCCGGCGTGGCGGATGAGGCAGTGGTCGTTGAGGTAGCGTCCGGGGATGGACAGGACTTCGCTAAAGGCTCCGAGTTCCACGTCGCCGTAGGGACTGGGGACGATTTTGGTTGGGAGCATCCAGTCATCCTCCATGCGGCCAGGGCGTTGCCGTCAGCAGAGCCGGCGCGAGTCGGTTGGGCCGTGGGTCTGCCCGCCGGTGCGGGCGCGGTGCGTATCCTACGCGGATAGCGTTGCCGAGGAGTCCAATTGATGCTTGAGGAGTTTAGGTTCGAGGATCTGACCTGGCCTGAAGTCAACGATGCGGTCGAGGCCGGCCGGATCCCGGTGCTGCCCGTGGGCACGATCGAGCAGCACGGTCCGCACCTGCCGTTGAAGATCGACCGCTGGACGTCAACTTCGATCGTGGACGAAGCGGCGCGGCGATCGAATGGGCTGCTGCTGGCAATGCCGCCGGTGTCCTACGGCTACACCTCGCACGTGATGGACTTTCCGGGCTCAATGACGATTCACCACGAGACGTTCATTCGGTACCTGGTCGACATTGGGCTGAGTCTGGTCTACCACGGCTTCAAGAAGCTGATCTTCATCAACGGGCACGGCTCGAACCAGCAGCCGACGGAGCTTGCGGCGCGCCGGATCATGCTGGAGTCGGACGCGTGGGTGGGGATGGCCAGCTGGTGGAACCTTACGCAGGCCAACTCCGGCTTTACGGACACCTGGCGCGATTCGGCGTTTCCGGGGGGTGCGGCCCATGCCGGCGAGGCCGAGACCGCGATTGCGCTGCACATGGACGCTGATGCGGTGCGCATGGACCTGGCAGTCGATCAAGTTACGGACACCAACCAGCAGGAGTCCAAGTACCACTGGGTCGACCTTTTTGGGTCGGGCCCGGTGAAGATGGACGGCTACACGAGCACGTATACCCCCGACGGCACTCAGGGAACGCCCTCGGTGGCCACGGCCGCGAAGGGAAAGCTGCTGTTCGAGGAAGCCGTGAACAACCTGGTGGAGTTCGGGCGCGAGATGTCTGAGCGGCAGTACCTGCCCAGGGTGGATCACCACCGGCAGCCGCCGACGATCGCGCGGCCCGGCTAGCCGGTCGAGGCCAGCATTACTGGCGACAGGACAGGAGCTATGAACGTGGAGACCAGTTCGACAGCGCGCGACTGGCACTCGGAACCGTTTCGGGTGTTGGTGACGCTGGGCGAAAGCACGACGGCCGGCGGGTGGAGTTCGTCAAGAGAGCGCTGCTGGGCAAACGTTCTGGCCGACTTGATCAGCGACTTTCAGGACGAACCGGTCAGGCTGGTGAATAGCGGCATCGGGGCCAACGTGATCTCAACCCGGGCACCGCTGTACGAGTATTCGGGCAAACCGGCGGCGAACGAGCGGATTGGGAAGCACGTGATCGCGCACGACCCGGACCTGCTGGTGATCTCGTACGGGCTCAACGACGCGCGTGGCGGAACGCCGGTGGAGATGTTGCGGGAAGAACTGACGAGCGTCATCAACGAGATTCGGCGGGAATGCGACCCGCTTATCTTGCTGCCCGGGCCGTATTACATGACTGATTTCACGTCGTACGAGCACTTTGGCTTCGCCAACCACGCGGTGTTCGAGTCGTTCAATTTTGTAACGGCGCAGGTGGCAGAGGCTACGGGTTGCCTCTTTGTCGACGTGTACAACGCCTACGGCGGGGCGGACTGGCTGGTGCATCACGACGGAGTGCACGCGAACGACCTGGGACACCGGGTGATTGCGAACGAAATTTTCAAGGTGCTGGCGCAGCATTGTTCGGGGCTGGCGAAGCGCACGAAGCGGCTGGAGCACGAGACCGAGCGCTGGAGGGATGAGTCGGTCTTGATGGCCGACTACGGCTATACATCGCGCGGCAAGCCGACGATCGGGCTGCCGCCGGGCCAGGGCTAGTCGAGCAAGCGGTCGGCCGACAGCGCGCTAGGCCGCCTCAGTCTCCAGGAAGCTGACGGCGTCGCGGACGGTGCAGACGAGAACGGGATCGGGTTTGGCTCGTGCATGCTCGAGCAGCGCAGGAAGGGCACGGTTTTCGGGGTCGTGCAGGTAGTGGGTGTACGGATGCCAGACGGGGGTCCAGAGCAACGCGTGCTCGTAGGCGTAGTCGAGTGCGGCAAGGTTGTAGGCGATCCAATCGTCCAAGTCCGTGGGGTTCGTCCAGGGGCAGGTCCAGTCGTTGGGGATTGGCTGGTGGCCTTCGCGACGCCGCCAGGCGTCCTGGGCGTCGAGGTCGCGGCAGCGGTGGAAGTCGAAAAAGATTCGGTCCATCCAGCCTTGGATGGGTAGCTCGATCAGGCCGTTGGGGTAGGCGTAGGCCTGAAGTCGGCCCGGTGCTGCCGCGTCATGAGGCGCGTCGTAGAGGCCCATGGTGCTGTCCATGTGGGAACTGACCCAAGGGAAGCCGCTTTCCAGGATGGCCCGCTGGTTGGGATACAGCATGTTGAGTCCGCCGGGAAGGCCACCCGGCCCGCGGAGCACGATGGACTCGACGCCCAGGCGCTCGCGCAGCCTGCGATTGGTCATCTCCAGCTCCTGGCGCAGCAGGTCGGTGTCGGCCATGGACAGGTGCACATGGTTGTAGGTGTGGTTGTCGATCAGGTGGCCGCGTCGCAGGATTTCGCGCAGGTAGTCGATGTCGGCGTCTTCGAGGCCGTTGCCGACGTAGAAGAACTGCAAGCTGACATCGAAGGCTTCGGCGGTGGCGCAGAGATCCAGGGTGTAGTCGCGGAGCGGCGGCATGATGCGACCGTGGTTGATCAGCGTCGGCGAGTAGCCGGCGCACATTTCCAGGTCGTAGCTGAGAGCGACCGCGCAGCGAACTCCTTCCGGCAGCGCGACGCGGACACTCACTCGAAAGCGAATCCGTACAGACGCGAGCGCTGGACGCTGAACCGTACGGCCGCCATGTCGACCGGACAGACGTCGCCGCCGGACCAGCGCACGGGCTGCGACTTCGAGTCGCCGTGCCACGGCTGGTAGTCGCTGCTGCCGAAGCCCTCGATCACGCGGCCGGAGGCGTCGACGAGTTCGGCGGTCAGTTCGCCTTCCTTGACGGTCGATGTCGCGGCGTTCAGCACCAGTCGCTTGCCGCCGACCGGCAGGACGTGGGTGGTGAAAACGGCGGCTTCCGGTCCACCGGTAGCCGACACGGCGGCCCAGTAGCGGTCAAGCTCCCAGCTGGCGCGGCAGATCGCCCCGTAAAAAGTCTTGAGCGACGGCTCGATGCTGTACACGTCGCCATGCACGCCTTCCAGCCCGCTGTAGTACATGTAGAGCCGGTCGCCGTCCTCAATGAAGTGATGCGTGGGCCAAAGCATGCCGCCGCCGTAGTCGCCCAGCGGGGCGTTGGGCAGGGTCGTCCGGCGGGAGGGGCGCTCCCAAATGCGACGGTCGTGGCTGCCGGCAAACTGCCAGTCGATGGTCTGCTCGCGGACGTTGTAGCAGCAGAGCAGGCCGATGTACCCATCTCGAACTTTGTGGGGCATCAGTTCCATGAACTGCTGATCGTGCGGGTCTTTCCAGTCGGGCTCGACGATGACCTCGGGGTGAGTCCAGTTGGAGCCGTCGGGACTGGTGCGGCGGGCCAACACCCGCCGGCCGTAGGGGAAGAAGCAGTCATACGGGATGTAGCCACCGGGATGCATCTCGGTCCCGACCTTCTGCATCAGTTCGTAGGTCCCGTCCTCGAGCAGGTAATACGAGGCCTGGTCGGCGCCGCCCATCGGGGTGGTGTAGGGCATGATCAGGCGGTCGCCAACGGCCATGATTCGAAGCAGCGGGCCCTCGATAGCCGTCCAGTGAATGCCATCGGGTGAGACGTAGCGGTAGGTCGCGTAGGGGTGCGAGTCGGCGCCGGGTTCGCGCGGGAGGCCGGGAATCCAGCCAGAACCCATGCCTCCGGGCCGGCGCGACGGAGCGCGGATGATGAACATTTCGTAGTGGCGGTCGGGTTCGGCGTCGGGGTGTACGAGCACCGAGGCGTACTGTGAGGAGCCGCCGGAGTCGAAGTCGAAGATGATGTTTGTCTTGGGGTGGCCCGGATATGAGTTGAGATCAAGTTCGGGGCGTGTCCAATTGACGCCGTCCTCGGAAACGGAATAGACGAGACGCCGGTAGGCTTCGAAGTTGCGGCCCTCCTGCGGGGTGCAGACGTGCCAGCCCTTCCAGAGACCGTCGATCGGATCTTTCAAGAACGTGCCGTGGGCGAAGACGGCGCCCTGATCCCAGGGCATGCGGGGTTCGATGAGGGGATTGGCCGGGTCTGGCGTGGCGGGTTCGACGCGCCAGCCGAAGTTGTCGCGCTCGGCAATGTCCTCGTCCAGGATCATGGAAAGGCAGTCGATCCGCGCCACGGTGCCGCTCGTTTCTGTGCGCGCCTGCGGGAATACAGGGCGGTGGTTCGCCAGAGCCGGAAGGGTATCAATATGAGGTGGGTTGGGCATTGGGGCGGTTGGTCCAAGCCCGCCGCACCGAGGCGCAGCTGAGACGCATGGCTGCCTCTAGCCCAAGCGTGGTCGTGCAGGCCGGACACGTGCTGGACGGCACGGGCACCGCGCCGGTTGCCGAGGCGGCCATCAGGATTTCGGGACAGCGCATTGCATTCTGCGGCCCAGTCGCCGTTCTTCCGAATGGCCATGACGAGCAGGTCATCGATCTACGTGAACTCTGGGTGATCCCGGGTTTGATCGATGCCCACATGCACCTGTGGGGGCTGGCTCCGGGCGACGCGACGCCTGCGGACTTTCAGATGCGCCGGGCGCGCGCCACGGCGCAGGCGAGAGACTTGCTGCATGCGGGATTTACGACGGTACGCGACCTCGGCTCACCGATCACGCCGTCGCTGCGTGACGCGAGTGCCGCCAATCCGCCGACAACGCCCCGCATTCTGGCAGCCCATGTGGGACTCACCGGCGCGCGCGGGCCGTGGTTGATTCCGCAGCCGTCCTGGTGGGAGGCACGGGTTGTGCGCGGCAGTGCGTCGGCGAAGGAGGAAGTACGGCGCCTGCATGCCGAGGGTGTCGATGTCGTGAAGATCGGCGCATCGACCGGGCCGCGCGAGGAGGGTTTTGGCGATATTCCGACGCTGACGGTGGAGGAGATTCGCGCGGTCTGCGATACGGCGCATGCGCTGGGTCTGCCGGTGGCTGCGCACGCCATCGGCTCGGACGCGGTGCGTCGGTGCGTGCTGGGCGGCGTGGACACGATCGAGCACGGGTATGGGCTGAGCGACGAGGTTTGCGACCTGGTGGCCGCCAGCAATGCCTGGATCGTTCCCACGCTGCGGACGCGCGCTGTGCGTCCAGCGCCTGAGGCGCAGGCGACGGCGCGGGAGCAAATGGACACGCTGCGGCGAGGCGTAGCGGCGGGGATTCGCTATGCCGCGGGTACGGATTCGGTTGGGGATGCGTACACGTTGCACGGCGCCGGCAATGCGTTGGAGGTGGAACTGATGGGCCGGGTGCTGACGCCGAAAGCGGCGCTGGCGGCGGCTACTCGGGAGGCCGCACGGATGCTCGGAATCGATGAAGAGATCGGGACGCTGGAGGCTGGCAAGTTCGCCGACTTGATCGCGGTTCGAGGCGACCCACGACGCGATCTGTCAGTTCTGCAGCGAGTCGAGTTTGTAATGAGCGGTGGACAGGTGGTGCGATCCTCGCCTGGTGCGGACGGGCGTTAGGCGTCGCGGTCGAAATCCGACCAGTCGAGGTCTACCCAACGGCGTTCGGCCGCGCTGGTCCGGATTGCTTCGTGTACGAGCAGCTGCCGGAGGCCGTCGCCGAAGGTGGGATGCGAGACCGCGGCGTTTGCGCCGGCGGAGGTGACGTTGGCGTAGACGTCGCGAAAGAGGAGCCGGAACGTTTCGTCGAATCCCTCGCGATAGGCGCCGGCGCGTTCTACGAAGCGCCGGGCGTCGGGTCGCATGTGGCGAGGGTCGGCCACGAGCAACTCATTGGGTTCGTCGCGGTGACCGATCCAGAGCTCGTTGGGCGTTTCCGAGTCCCAGGTGACACCGGCCAGTTCGGCGTCGACTTCAACTCGCACGCGGTAGGGATGACCAGCCGCCACGTGGGAGAGCGACAGTACGGCTTGGGTTCCGTCGGAAAACCGAACTAGCAGTCCTGCCAGGTCGTCACCAGCGGATCCCGCTGCAATCACCGGCTGGGGAACTTGCGAGTCCGGAGGTCGACGGTGGGAATAGGCCGTGCCGAACGACGCGCACAAGGCGGTGGGGCGCGCGCCTAGCAGGAACATCACCAGGTCGAGCAGGTGGCTGCCTGTGGTGGACGTCACAACGGTGGGGCCGCCAATTGCTGGATCGAGGCGCCAGTCCCAATCCCCGTGGTGCCAGAGGGTGTCGTCGGCGATGGAGGCCCGGACGAGAAACGCGCGGCCGAGCAGGCCTTCGCGCCGGCGCGCGGCGATTTCCTGTACCAGTGGGTAGAAGCGGTTGTTGAAGCAGACGGCGTGCACGACGCCGGCCGCGCGCGCGGCAGCCTCAAGCTCCGCCGCCTCGGCAACGGTGATTCCCAGGGGCTTTTCGCAGACGACGTGGACCTTGTGCTCCAAGGCTTCGAGCACTAGCTCGCGGTGAAGGGCGTTGGGCGCGCAGATGTGGACGGCGTCGATGCCTCGGTCGAGTGCCGCCGCAAGACTGGCGTCGGCGTGCGGCACTCGCAGATTGGCCGCTGCCGCCCGGGCGCGCTCCGGCGTTGAGGCCACAACGCTGACGACATCGATACCGTTGCGGCGGAGCGCGTCGATGTGGATGCGTCCGATGGTTCCGGGACCGACGACGGCGGCGCGGATAGGGGGACGGGTGGCGTCTGTGTGTCGCTGGTTCGTTGCTGCACCGTAGTGGAGCGGTTCGCCGCGTATGCTACGCGCCTTTCGTCTTCTTCTCCGAGCGGCGGACCGGTTGACGCTACAGCGCCGCAGTCGATAGGTTGCCCCGCCGCGCTGTCCCCGTCGGGTCCAACCGCTGATGGGGCGCGGCACGTTGGTGTAGACGCGCGGCGGGCTGACGTCCGAACAGACCAGCCGCCGCGCGCACCTGGCTAAGGACAGCGTCGCTTGGGTGTACGGATCGGGATCGATACGGGCGGAACGTTCACGGACCTGGTCGTGATGGACGAGTCGACCGGGCATGTTGACGTAGTCAAGCTGCCCTCGACGCCTGACGAACCGAGTCGGGCGATCCTGGCGGCGCTGGAGCAAGCGGGCGTCGACCCGGCCCAGGCGACCTACCTGGTGCTGGGCACCACGGTGGCGGTCAACGCGTTGCTGCAACGGCGCGGTGCGCGTGTGCTTTACATAACGACTGAAGGCTTCGAGGACGTGCCCTTCCTGCAGCGGGTGGATCGCAAGTTCCACTACGACCTTGATTGGGAACGTCCGTTGCCCCTGGTGGCCCGGCGCGACTGTCTGGGCGTCCGCGAGCGAATCGACTATCGGGGCCAGACGGTGACCCCGCTGTCCGCGCAGGGCCTCGAGCACCTGGTCGATGCGGTCCGGACGCGGCTAGCCGATACAGATGTCGAGTCGGCGGATCTCGCGTTCGCGCTCAACTTCCTCTTCTCATACGTGCGCCCGGACCATGAGGCGAGCGTGCGGGCAGCACTGATGGAGGCGTTTCCGGGAATCCCGATCTCGGCCTCGCACGAGGTGGCGCCCATTTGGCGTGAGTACGAGCGGGCCAGCACGACGATTGCCGACGCGGCGGTGAAGCCGCTGTTGAGCCGGTTCATCGGTTCGCTCGATGACGGGCTGCGCGAGCGGGGCTTTGCACGGTCCTGGTCGGTGATGAAGTCCAACGGCGGGCAGATGCTGGCCGAGACGGCCGGCGAGCGCCCGGTCCAGACCGTGCTGTCCGGTCTCTCCGGCGGAATCATTGCCGGCCAGGCATTTGGCGCTGAAGCCGATCAATCGAACGTCATCACCTTTGACATGGGCGGGACGAGTACCGACGTCGGCGTGGTGGCGGACGGGCGGGTGGGCTACACCACGGCCTGGGAGATCGAGTTCGGACTGCCGGTCGCCGCGCCGTTTATCGAGATGACCACGATGGGCGCGGGCGGCGGCTCCATCGCCTGGGTCAACAAGGGCGGGCTGCTGCAAGTGGGCCCTCTGAGCGCCGGCGCCGTTCCCGGTCCGGCGTGCTATGCCCAGGGTGGTGAGGAGGCGACGGTCACGGACGCCAACGTGGTATTGGGCCGCCTGAATCCGGCGAACTTTCTGGGCGGCGATTTGCCTCTGGACGCGGACCTGGCCCGCAAGGCGATCGAGCGCGTCGCCCGACAGGTCGGACTCGGCCCGATGGACACGGCGCACGCCGTTGTCGAGATCGCGGTGGAGAACATTGCCGAGGCCATGCGGTTGCTGACGGTTCAGCGCGGGCTGGATCCGCGCGAGTTCAGCCTGGTGGCGTTCGGAGGCGCGGGTCCTTTACACGCGGCCGCGATCGCGCGCGTGATAGGCACACGCGCCACGCTGATCCCGCCGCACCCGGGTCTCTGTTCGGCCTTTGGGACGCTCCTGGCCGACATCCGCGTTGACAAGACCTGGACGCATCTGGTTCGGTCCGATGACCCCGATCTGGCAGACCTCGACGCTCGCCTGCGGGCGCTGGTGCGGGAAGCGGTGGAGGACCTCGGCAGCGAAGGGTTCACGGGCGAGCCGGCTATCCGCCGGTCGGCCAACATGCGCTACCTGGGGCAGAATTACGAAGACGAGATCCCGATTCCCGACGGCCCACTCACACAAGCCGCCTGGCAACAGCTCATTGATGGCTTCGAGCGGCATTACGAGGCGGAGTACGGGTATCGAATCGCCAACGAGGTCATTGAGATCGTGCAGTTGAACGTAAGCGCGGTGGGCGAGGCGTCGAAACCCCGCCTGTCAAGGCTTCCACGGCAGGCACCGGCCGAGCCGCGCACACGTCGGCGTGTGTACTTCGATCCGCGGGAGCCTGTCGACTGTCCGATCTTCGAGCGGAGCGACCTCTCGCCACGCGACGTCATCACGGGCCCAGCGGTGATTGAAGAGCTGGATTCCACGACGCTGGTGCATCCGGGTCAGACATTGACCGTTGGTGAGCGCGGCCTGGCGAGCCTGGTGTGGGCATGAGCAAGCCGTCGGTCGCGATGGGCGCCGACCCCGCGCGCGATCTGGTTACGCAGACGGTGCTTTACAACCGACTGGTGGGCGTGTGCCGCGAGATGGGCACCACCATGATGCGCACGGCGTACTCCCCTATTTTCAGCGAGAGCCGTGACTTCTCGTGCGTCCTCTTCGACCGCGAAGGACGCATGCTGGCCCAGACGGAGTTCTGCCCGGCTCAGGTCGGCGCGATCCGTTTCGTCGTGAAGTGGCTAATCGCCGAACTGGGCGAGGACGCCATGAAGCCAGGCGACGTGATCGTCCACAACGACCCCTACCGCGGGGGCGTGCACATGCCGGAGCACGTAGTCATCAAGCCCGTCTTCTACGGCGGTGAGCTGTTCGGCTACGTCTCCAACATCGCGCACCTGGTGGAGATCGGCGGCATGGCCGTGGGTGGATTCGCCGCGACGGCGACCGAGGTTTACCAAGAGGGCCTGCGCCTCCCACCGGTCTGGCTGATGCGGGAGGGCGAATACAACCACGACGTCTGGCGCATCATCATGTCCAACCACCGTGCGCCGCGGTACTCGTGGGGCGACCTGCACGCGATGATCGCCTCGTTGACGGTTGCCGAGCGGCGTTGCCATGAGTTGCTGGATTCCTTTGGCCTAGAGACCGTGCGTGAGGTCAGTGGGGCGCTGATGGATCACGCCGAGCGATGGATGCGTAACGAGATTCGCTCGATCCCGGACGGCGAGTACGAATTCGCGGACCACATGGAGGACGCGAGCGACCCACCGGCGCGCGACTGGATTCGCCTGCGGCTGATCGTGGAGGACGGGGAGATCGTGGCGGACTTTACGGAGAGTGATCCGCAGGCCGCGAACGTACTCAATTGCACCTACGGGGTCACGGCGTCGGGTGTTTACAACGCGATCTTTCACTTCGCGGACAACGACGTGCCGCACAACGACGGGGCCTATCGGCCAATTAGCGTCATTGCGCCTCCCGGATCGATCGTGAACGTGGTTCATCCCGGCGCCTCGGTGGGCGGCAATACCGAGACGCATCCGCGGATCTGGGGAATTGTGATGGGTGCGCTGGCGCAGGCGGTACCAGAACGGGTGTCAGCGGCGACCGGCGGGACGTCGTGCAACTTTCTGTTTGGCGGGACTCACCCCGACACGGGGCAGTACTACGTGCACTATCACTTCGACGGGGTAGGCTGGGGCGGTCGGGCCGCGGCCGACGGTAACAGCCATCAGGTCGTGCCCAACGGCAATTGCCCTGCCACACCGGTGGAGATCTTTGAAACTCGATATCCGTTCATGGCGCGCGCCTACAGGCTGCGCACCGACTCCGGCGGGGCCGGCGCACAGCGCGGTGGCCTGGGCTCGGACCGCATCCTGGAGGTCCGTGCCCCCGCGATCACCGTCTCGGCACTCTTCGACCGTATGGTCTCGCGCCCTTGGGGGCTGTACGGAGGCCATACGGGCGATCCGTCCCGGCTGCTGGTCCGCCGGGCTGGAACTGCCACATTCGAGACTTTCGGTGAAGCGTTCGGGACCACCAGCAACTCGCGCATCGCGAACATCGAGCTTCGTGACGGCGACCAGGTGATGATCGGTAGTCCCGGCGGTGGCGGGTATGGCGCGCCGGAACTGCGCGAGCCGGAGCAGGTGCTGCGGGACGTAGCCGAGGACTTCGTTTCCATTGCCGCGGCGCGCGAGGTCTACCGCGCGGCTATACACGAGGTGGATGGCTGCTACGTCATCGATCAACCGGGCACGCATGCACTCCGTCAGGGTCGAACCCACGACCGCGTTCAGCAGCAGCCCGCGCGTAAGCGCACGCCGGTCAAGTCGCAGGCGCGACCTCCGGCTGGCGGCACATGGGAGCGACTGACGGGTGACTGGTGGCAGACGGACGTCACCAACTGCGAACTTTGCGGCCAGGTCATCCCACGCGACATGTGGCGGGCCGGCGACGGCCACGGGTTTTGTTCGCAGGATTGCGACGAGCGCTACCGCACATACTGGCTGCCGCGGTATGGACAGCCCGCAAACACGAGGCCGCAATGACCAACAACGACACCCTTTTGCGCGTGGACGACCTGGCGGTGGAATTCGCCACGGACGAAGGCGTGGTCCACGCTGTAAACGGGATCTCGTACGAATTGAACGAGGGCGACTCCCTCGGCATCGTCGGCGAGTCCGGCTGCGGCAAGAGCGTTAGTACCCTGGCGATCATGGGTCTGGTGGCTCGCCCGGCCGGACGAGTGGCGCGCGGTGCGATCCACTTTCAGGGCAAAGACCTGTTGGATATCTCGTCCGAGGAGATGCGCCAGATCCGCGGTAAACAGATCGCCATGATTTTCCAGGACCCGATGAGTTCCCTGAATCCCGTGTATCCGGTGGGTCGGCAGATCGAGGAGTCGCTCCGGCTACATCTTGGGATGAACAAGCAAGAGGCCCGCGCCAGGGCCGTTGAATTGCTGGATACCGTGGGCATTCCGGTGCCGAAAGAGCGGGTGAAGGATTACCCGCATCAGCTCTCAGGCGGGATGCAGCAGCGCGCCATGATCGCTATGGCTATTGCCTGCCAGCCGGACCTGCTGATCGCGGACGAGCCGACGACCGCGCTGGACGTCACAATTCAAGCCCAAGTCATCGAGTTGCTGGCGGAATTGCGGCGCGAACTGGGGATGGCCGTCATTCTTATTACGCATGAACTTGCCCTGGTAGCCGGGTTTTGCGACCGGGTTGCGGTGATGTACGCCGGCTCCATCGTGGAGTACGCGCCCGTGCACGAGCTTTTCGCCCGGCCGCAGCATCCCTATACGCTGGGCTTGATGCAGGCTGTGCCGACGATCACCGGTGATCGGTCCGAACAGCTATCCAACATTCCCGGTTCGCCGCCAGACCTGGTCGGCCTGCCACAAGGCTGCCCCTATGCCCCGCGCTGTCCGTATGTGCGCGATGCCTGTCGAGAGATGATGCCGACCCTCGAAGATCGCGGTGCCGGCCATCCGGTTCGCTGCATTGTTGACCCAACGACTGGAGAGTTGCGGTGAGCGTATCGGCCCGTCCCGCGTCGGAATCGGCCGCCAGCAGCAACGGCGCCCTTCTGGAGGTCAAGCATCTCGTGAAGCACTTCCCGGTTACGCGGGGAGCGCTGCTTCGTCGCCACGCCGGCTGGGTACGCGCGGTGGACGATGTGTCGTTCAGCATTGAGGCTGGAGAAACCCTGGGGCTGGTCGGTGAATCCGGCTGCGGCAAGACCACCACCGGCAACGCCGTGATGCAACTGGAGGCGCCCACCTCCGGCGAGGTGGTTTTCGAGGGGAAGACCCTCACGAGTCTCAAACGGGACGAGCAACGACGCGCGCGTCGGCGGATGCAGATGATTTTTCAGGACCCGTACGGCTCGCTGAACCCTCGCATGCCGGTGAGCAAAATCATCGAAGAGCCGATGATGGTCCACAATCTGTACGAGACTCGCCAAGACCGTCGCGACCGCGTTCAGGAGATCTTGCAGCTTGTTGGGCTGAGCCGGTCGCAGGCGTCGCGCTATCCGCACGAGTTTTCGGGCGGACAGCGCCAGCGCATCGCCACAGCGCGCTCGCTCGCGGTTGAGCCGACGTTCATTGTCTGCGACGAACCGGTGTCGGCGCTCGACGTGTCAATTCAGGCCCAGATCATCAACCTGTTGCAAGACCTGCAGCAGCGCCTGGGCGTGGCCTACCTGTTCATTGCCCACGATCTGAAAGTGGTGCGCCACATCAGCGATCGGGTCGCGGTGATGTACCTGGGCAAGCTGGTCGAAGTCACGAACAGTGACACGCTGTACCTGCGCCCACTCCATCCGTACACCCGAGCTCTGCTGTCCGCCGTGCCGGTGGCCGACCCGGTTGTCGAGGCAAAGCGCGAGCGGATCATCCTGCCGGGCGATGTGCCAAGCCCGATTAACCCGCCCTCGGCATGTCGGTTCCATCCGCGCTGCCCCTGGGCGCAAGAACGCTGCACGACCGAGGAACCGTTGTTAGCGGAAACCGGCGATGGTCACGCCGTGGCGTGTCACTTCTGGCGCGAGATCGAAGACTCGGGCGGCGTGCCACCCGTGACCGCAGCCGAGGCGTTGCGCGGCGGCGAAGCCCGCAGCGACTGAGACCGGCAATGAGTCCGATCGGCCGCTCGCGCGTTCTCCGCGCATGAGTTGGGAACGCCTTGTCTCGCTCGAAGGCGGGACCGTGGGATCCATTGCCTGCGGAGGCGGCCGAGCCGAGACGGCCTTTGCCGCTACGCTGGCCGGCGTATTTCGGTCCACCGACGGCGGCGAGCGCTGGGAGTGGACCGGGAACGGACTGATAAGCCCGTTCGTTCAGGACGTGGCCGTGTCGCCGGAATTCGAGCGGGATGGCGTGGTGGCCGCGGCTACGGCCGTCTCCGGTTTGCATATGTCGTACGACCGTGGGGACTCCTGGGCTCGACTCGACTTCTGGGGCGTGCGACCAACCGTCACGCGTGTCGCTTTCTCGCCGGACTTCGGCCGAGATCAGATGTTGGTGGCCGGGACGCAACACGAAGGCGTTTTTGTCTCCCGCAATCGGGGGCAGAGCTGGAACGGCTTTGCCAGCGGCTTGGAGAACGCCGAGATCTCAGCGCTGGCCATCGCACCGGGGGCGTCAGACGGCGGAGCGATTTTGGCCGCGGCGGACACCGGGGCCCTGTTGCGGTCAACTGATGCAGGTCGCACTTGGCACCGGATCGAGGGCTTCGACGCCGACCCCATTGAGAGTTGCGCCTGGATCGATCGGAAGACTGCCGTAGCTGGAAGCGTCCACGGGCAGCTGCTTCGGTCGACTGACGGCGGCGAACATTGGGACGCGGTCTGGCAGGCGGAGGGGGACACGGTCAACGGAATAGCCGTGGCCGCGTCACCTGGTGGAGGTCGGCTGATCGTTGCCGTGACTGGCGGCGGACGACTGGTCGAATCGAGCGACTCCGGCATGTCCTGGAAGGAACAACAGCTCGACCCGGAGGGCGCCCTCTCGGCCCTTTGTGTGGGGATGTCCAATGGACGCGCCCTGATCGGGACTGACCGCGACGGTGTTTATCGACGGACCGAGGATGGTTCGGCCGTCACAGCCAACGCCGGTCTGGTCAACCGACCCATCCTGGATGTCGCCGCGTCGCCATCGTTCGCCAGCGACGGCACGTTGGTGCTGGCGACGCTGCAGGACGGCGTGATGGTTTCGCGCGACGGTGGCTCGACCTGGATGTCGACGCTGGACGACCCGGGTCTTGGACCTGTCACCGCGGTGCGCCTGTCGCCGGACTTCGCCCAGGACGGGATCGCCGGCGGTATTGCCGGCGGACAGGTGATCTGGAGCGCCGACAGCGGCCGGTCATGGGTCCGGATTGGCGGCCTCACGGACGACGCGGCGGCGAGCCTGCTGGAGTTTTCGCCGGAGTTCGCCTCCGATGGCCAGGTAGCGGTCGGGAGGCTGGACGGGCTGCTCTACCTCTCGCACGACCGAGGCCAGACGTGGCGGTCAGTCTGGACGGGGATTGACGGCAGCGATGTTCTGGCGCTGGCCTACTCGCCGCACTTCGGTGAGGATCGCTCGATGGTGGCGGCACTTGGCGACGCCCACCGCCTGGTGGCGATCCGGTCCAGCGACGCGGGCGAGACGTGGATGCCCTGGGTCGAATACGACGTCGGCCTGGGCTGGGCCTCGCTGGCCGTTCCGCCTACATTCAAACCAGATCGCGGACCTGTGCTTCTGGCCGCCCGCGACCGAATCGTGATGCCGTCGCCAGCGGGGCGCGGCTCGTGGTCCGGGTTGCAGATCGCCGAGGGCGGGGTAGCTGTTCGACAGGTGACCGTGTCGCCGAACTTCGAGCGCGACAGCTTGGTTGCCGCCGCCACCAGCGACGGCGTGTATCTCTCAAACACAGAGGGACACACGTGGTCGCGGATGGACGGTCCGCTGGCCGGTCAGGCCGTGGAACGGGTGAGCATTACGGTGGCTGACGCCGGCCGTCGCACGATTCACGCAGCCTTGGGGCGTGGCGAATTGTGGAAATTCAGCGCGTGAGCGACGGGCTTTTGCGGAAGCCGCCGTCGCCGACGGCCCACGCCTTTATCCCGGGACCTCCGTTTGACGAATCGCGCACGCCGCCGGCGCGTGTGTCCAACGTCAACACCACCAGTATTCCGGCGGCCGTGGAACTGGCCTGCCGCGCCATGGGGCAGGTGTTCAACCCCGCCGACAACGGCTATTCGTACATGTACACGCGCATATGGCCGGACGGGTGGTTGGGGTTCAGCCCGTACCACGGCGCGGTGCAGATGTCGGGACGACACCTCGATGCGCTGCTTGCCGCCGAGGACGCACTGGGTGTTGACCTCGACGAAGGCGTGCTTGCGCAACACACCGCGGCGACGTTCTTTTCGCTAGGTGCCGGCCCGCTTCCCTGCAATCACAACGAGCCCGGGGGTGCGCTGACTTCGGTAGACGAGCATTCGATTCGGGAGGCCGTCCACGGATTGCACGCGCTGGCGCGCTATCGCGCGTCTGATCGAGCGGTCGAAGCGGCTGAAGCTCTGATCGCCGAGATTCGGCGCTTCTGGCGAGCGGAGAGTGACTGGGATCAAAACGCCGTGCAGGCGGCCTATGGGCTGCCAATGACGGCGCGTCCAACGTTTGTCGAAGGGGTTGCCAGGTCGATCGGGCCGCTGGTGAAGTACTACGGGGCTACCGGATCGAACGCGGCGCTGGAACTGGCGCAGGACCTGGCGGCACATGCGACCGCGCGCTTCTACCTGGCCGATGGCTCATACGACGCGGAACGGCTTGGGGCGCACACGCACTCGACGACCTGCACTCTGTCGGGCCTGGCGCTGTTGGGCAGCGTGACGGACGACCGGGAGCTCCTCACTCGGGTGCGTGCGTTCTATGACAACGGGCTGCGTGTGATCCGCGACGCGGTGGGTTGGGTTCGGGAGCGCCACCACCCCAGCTTCCACCCTGAACAGGGTGAGATGAACAACGTGGGTGACGTAGTCGAGACGGCGCTGATCCTGGGGAACTATTTCGGCGATACCTACTTCGAGGATGCCGAGCGCTATCTGCGTTCACAGTTACTGCCGTCGCAGGTGCGGGACTTGAGCTTCATGGCTGAGGTTCCCGGCGGCGATGAACGCTGCGAATTGCGCACTCGACTATTGGGCCTGTTTGGATTCAACGCCGTCTACGGCCATCTACCGCTCGGAAAAAACCAGGTCACCCCGAGCCTTGACATCGTCGGCGGTGCGACTGCCTCGCTCTGCGCCGCGCAGCGGGCGATTTCGCCCACCAGCGGCGGCGTAACTCAGGTCAACATGCTGTTCGACTACGAGAGCGACGCGGTTCGAATCGAGTCGCCATACACGGCGGGCACGCTGCGCATTACGCCCAAGGCTGACATGGAGCTTCGCGTGCGTGTTCCGTCCTGGGCGGACCTGGACGGGACGACGGTCGACGGAAACCCTGCCGAGCGATTCATTGTCTCGGGGCGAATCACGCTTCGTCATCCGCCGGTTGGGCGTGCGGTGGAGGTAGTACTGCCGCTGCCCGAGCGTGATCTAACGATCAATCACCAGGACCACGACATTGCCGCCCGACTGCGGGGCGACTCGGTGATTGCGATGGACGACTTGGGTGCCGGGCTGGCCTACTTCCCACCGCTCAGCTGAGGGCGGGCGGCCAGCCAGGGCTGGTCGTCAGCGGATCCCGCGCGCGGGATAGCGGGCGTTGGGGCCCTCGAGGATGGCCCGCTGGCGTTCGGTCAGTCCTTCGAGGCCCTCCGGCGTCGGGTATTCGTCCCACCAGGCGAGCGGATTGGGGCTGTACTTGTAGAAGACGGTGCGGCGCTCGTGATCCGCCGTCCATGGGAGGGCGCCGTGGGTCAGCGCTTCCGTGAAGATGATGGCTGTGCCGGCCGGGCCAACCACTCGCTTGACGGTGTCATGCTCGTTGGTCAGGTCCTTCCATTCGTCGGGGAAGGGCAAGTTGCTCTTGTGGCTGCCAGGCACACAGCCGAAGCCGCCGTCGCCCGGATTCACGTCGGCCAGGTTGAAGGCCACGACCGAGAGGCCATTGTGGAACTGGCCGTTGCTGTAGTGGAAGTACTGGACGGGATTGAATGGCGTCGCACCACCGTGGAGCGTGGCGCCGATTGGACTGAGACCACCGCGAATGATGTCCAGGTAGGTGTGGTCCAGCCGGAACTTGGGGCCCAGGATGGCTTCCAGGTAGGGCACGATGGTCGGGGGATCGAGCAAGTCAACGTACGGCTGCCCCCAGTCGAGCAGCTTGACAAAGCGATGGGTGGTGGCGTCGGCCGGCGTTTCTTCGGCGATCTTTCGGTCGAGAATCCCGTTTAACGCGGCGACCGCGTCGGCATCGAGCGCGTTGGGCACGGTGATGTAGCCCTGCAGGTCGAACAGGTAGCGGTCATGCTCGGTCATGCGTTCCTCCCGACTCCAGACGCTAGGGCACGTCTTGCGAGATTGCTCGCTAGGCGTACTGACGCACGGTTGCGACGGATGCGGTCAGCCATGCTTCGACATCGTGTTCCGGGCGAGTGACGATCTTAAGACAGTGCGTGAGTCCACCGGGATCGGCCGCCCGGCCGTGCAGGACGTTGAGGATCCGGTCCACCGGCACGTGACCCTGGCCGATCGGCGCGTGGAACATCGCGCCGGTCGCGATCTCGGTCAGGGCCTGGACGCGCATGTCGCGGAGATGGGTCGCGACAACGTAGGGGGCTGCCAGCCTGGCCGCGTCGAGCGGGTCTTCGGTAACAGCGACCGGGCTGGCGACATCCAGGACAAGCCGCAGATGCGGCGAGGCGACAGCCTCGACGACTTTCACAAGCTCGGCGCAGCGGTAGTCCATGTGGGGTTCGAGAGCGAGTGTTACCCCGAGGTCGGCTGCCATTGGAAGCAGCGTACGCACGTTGGTCTCAATGCGAGCCAGTTGATTGGCCAGGGCCGGATCCGGCGAATAGCGGTTGGCGCGACCGGGTTGCCCGTGAACGAGGCTGAGGACCGACGCGCCAGCGTCCGCCGCCAAGCGTAGGGCAACTGCGGCGATCGCAGCCTCGCTGTCGCCGATCCAGCCTGACGTGAGGCTGGTGGCTCGCGCCGGTTCGAAGCGCGCGGAGTCATTGGCGGACGGTACGGTACCCCAGCGATCCAGATCGGCGACTAGGTTCACCGACGCACTGCCGAGCACGCGCACGCCGGCTTCCGTACAACGATCTCTGAAGTCAGAGGCCCGGGCGCGGCTACCAAGCAAGCCGAGGTCCAGCGCGAGTGCGGTGAGCCCATGTGCGACAACGCGCTCCAGGAGCCAGTTGGGCACATCGGCTTCCTGGTCGGGCGCCGCGACGGACAGCAGGTACGGCGCATAGTGACTCGTGGAGCGGAAGGCCGGCCGATCGGCCCGCATCCAGGGGAATGCGACCCAGCGGTAGGTCTCGGCTGACAGCCCCAGCCTCATGCGGCAGCCTGGTTCGGAAAGTGGTGGGCGGCGTACCGCCGGAGGTGTTCGGCGCTGGCGCGTACCCAGAGCTCGGGATCCGTCTGCGGCAGACCGGCAATTTCGATGTGTGCGAGGAGCTGTTCGGGATTCGGGGCCTCGGCCTGGAGTAGGTCCAATACCTCGGCGATCGGGGAATCGCCCTGTCCGACCGGCGCCCAATGCAATTCAGGCTCCCAGGTTTCGGTGAGCGGGTGCACCGTGAAGTCTTTCAGATGCACCGCGGCGGTATATGGCGCGGCCAGCCGCGCGCCCTCGAGCGGGTCCTCAAGCACCAGAAATGAGTTCGCCGTGTCGAGTGTGATACGCGCAAATTCCGAGTCGAGACCTTCGACAATCGCTACGACCTCACTCAGTCGGTAGTCCATGTGATTCTCAAACGCCAGCGTCACGCCGTGCTGCCGGCAGGCAGGAAGGATCGTGCTGAAATTGCGAATTGCCCGCTCGATCTGTTCGTCAATCGGTGGATCGGTCGTGAAGTGGTTGTGCACCCCGGCCATGAGGTGGGTGACGGTGGCAATCGTTACTCCGCCGCGCGCGTTGAGCGCCACGTGTTCGATGGCGGTCTCACGATATTCCTGGTCCCATTCGTCCGCCGTCGCCGCCCAGTTCGCCGTGAGGCCGCCATTGAAGATCAGTCCTGCCGCGCGCATGCGCGCACCGAAGGCTTGGACCGCGGGACCGTCCCCCATGTCCGCGGCGTGCATGTAGAAGCCTTCCAGCCCGAGGTCGCACGTCTTCTCCAGCATCCAGTCCCAGCGCGTAACGTGCGGTGCTGGCGGGGCTTCGGTCTGGAGAAAGGCCGGCGGCCAGCCGAAATTCCGGTGCTCGAGACGGTCACGGCGCCGATGCGCATCCAGCATCCAGCGGTAGCACGCGGTTGAGATGCAAAGTTTCATGCCGGCAGGCCGATTGAGGACGAGAGAGGGCCCCCGGGGAAATTATGTCTTGGGCTGATCGGTCAACCGGACGCGTGGATCAACGTACGTGTAGAGAATATCCACCAGCAGGTTCATCAAGGCGTAGATGACTGCGATCAGCAGCACCATGCCCTGCACTACCGGATAGTCGCGAGCGACGATCGCGTTCACGAGTCGCAATCCAATTCCTTGACGGTGAAATACGGACTCGATTACCACCGCCCCGGCCAGCAGACCGCCAAACTCCAAGCCGATGACGGTGATGACTGGAATCAGCGCGTTGCGTAGTGCATGCACCCAGACGACAGCCCGTTCGCGCAGCCCCTTGGCGCGCGCCGTGCGAATGTAGTCGCGGGAGAGCACGTCGAGCATTGATGAGCGGGTGAGCCGCGCCAGAATCGCCGCGGCCGCCGTTCCCAGAGTGAGGGAGGGCAGGATGAGCTCCTTGCCGTATCCGTTTGAGATGGCAGGCAGCCAGGCGAGGTTGACGGCGAAGACTAAGATGAGAATCTGGCCCACAAAGAAACTGGGGACCGAAACACCCAGGATGGCAAAAATCTGCGCGAAATAGTCAAGCCAAGTGTGGCGGCGGATCGCGGAAATGATGCCGGCGCCGAGGCCGATGGTCATGGCCACGGCCATGCTGGACATCGTGAGGGCAATCGTCGCCGGAAAGTGATCCTTGATGATGTCGGTCACGGGGCGACGGAACGCGATCGAATCACCCAGGTCGATGCGCAGCACGTCCCACACGTACAGCACGAACTGGTGCGGGACCGACTTGTCCAGGTTGTAGCTTTCGCGCAGCTTCTGCAGCGCTTGCATGCTGACTTCGCCGCTGCTACCCGACGTCGCACCCGATCCCCCGGCGATGCTCGCTGAGAAGAAAATCTCCACCGGATCGCCCGGCACCAGCCGCATCAGGACAAAGACGACGAGCAACACCCCAAAGAGCACGGGGATCATGTACAGACTGCGTCGCAGGATGTAGGCGCCCATGGCTTTAAACTGGTCCTGACCTGGGGATTGCGCTCAGGCGTCCGGCCGCCACTTGGCGGCCGGACGCCTGTCGCATTGTGAGCCGGGTTACTCCTGGGTGCTGTAGAACTGCCCGAAGAAGGGCAGGTAGTCGATGCCCAGGAAGAGTTCGCCACCGATCCTGTCCGGATTGGTCAGCCACGGCAGGAACTCTACGACCAACGGAATCGCCACGGCGTTTTCCATCAGGTACAGCTCGGCCTCTTTCCAGAGGGCAATCTGCTCGGACTGATCGAAGCTCGCGCGCGCCGTCTCCAGCAGCCGGTCGATCTTCGCGCCTGGGGTAGCGGAACTCGGGATTCCGTCGTACTCGAAGAACGAGTACGAGCGGTTGGCGCCACCGTACGAGCCGGTGTGGAACCGTTCGTACAGAATGTCGCCGCTCGGCGCTGCCACGCCGATCCAGGTGGTGTGATAGAGCCCCTTCGACGCGCCTTCGCGGTGCGTAGCCTCGTCCATCTTCGGGATGTCCACGAAGATGCCCAGGCTCTTCTCAACGTCCAGCTTGAAGAGTTCAACCACCGGGTCCCCGCGGTCCGGGTAGGTGATTTCCAGCCGCCGGCCGTCAGCCGCGTAGCGGAAGCCATCTTCGCGCTTGGCGTAGCCGGCCTCGTCCAGGATCTGGTTGCCCTTGGCCGGGTCATACGTGTACAGCTGGCCTGCTTCCTCGCTGTGACCAATCGTTCCTGGAAGCAGCAAGTTGCTGATGTTGGTCGGCGCGATTCCGCCATTGGCGCGCACCGTCACCGTGCGGCGATCCACGCCGAAGAGCAGTGCCTTGCGCACGTTCAGGTCGTCCAGCGGCCAGAGCTGCGTATGCAGTGGCATGTACTGCCCCATGCCCGGCGCCGCGAAACCAATCACATGGTACTTCGCATTTTCGGACACCCGTTTGAAGTCTGCGAAGGACCAGTTCAAGCAGATGTCGACCTCATTCGCCTCAAAGGCCTGGGCGTTGTCGGTCATGTTGTAGCCGAGGATCTGGATCCGGAACCGGTCGGGGTATGGGGCCCCCGTGTGCCTGAGGAACGACGGTCCCCAGTTGTAGTCGTCGAACCGGTCGTAGAGGATCTTGACGTCGTCTTCCCAGCTGTTGAACTTGAATGGCCCGGTGCCGATCGGGTCGCGGCTGAATGCCTCGCCTCGCTCGGTGATCGCCTTTGGCGAAGCCATCCCGGTGTGCTGGTGGGCGATGGAGTGCAGGAACGACGCCGGCGACTGTAGCTGCGACGTGTGAAGCCGGATTGTGAAGTCGTCCACCTTCTCCACGCCGGACATCGACGAAATGTCACGGACGACGTGCCCGCGGGGGATATCCGGGTTCAAGAATCGCTGGAAGTTGAAGACTGCGGCGTCCGCGTTGAACGGTTCGCCGTCGTGGAACACGACGTCGTTCCGCAGCGGGATGGTCCACGACAACTTGTCATCCGACGGTTCCGGCAAGTCCGATGCCAGATGGGGGTAGATCAGGTTGTTGGTGCCATAGGTGTAGAGCAGTTCAAACATCACAGCTGCTGGCTCGGCGCTGCGGCCGCCCCAGGTGGCCGGGTCGAATCCGGTCGGGTTGCCGAAGGTCATGTAGCTGACTTCGCCGCCGGGCTTCGGGTCCCACGGCTTCAGGCCAACCGGCACCGAGGTGTCGAGGCTGTGAATGTCGATACCAGGCGCACGCTCGGCGACCGCCTGGACGATCTTCTCGACCTCGATGATCTTCTCGATCTCGACGACCTTCTCGACGGTCTGTGTTACGACCCTCTCGACGACCTTCTCGACGACCTTCTCGACTTCGACCGTCTGCGTGACGATTCTGTCGACCTGCTGGGTCACGATCTTCTCGACCGGGACTTCCCTGATTTCGGTCTCACGGACGATCTTCTCGACCGGAACTTCCTTGATCACCGTCGTCTGGACCGGGACTTCCTTCGTGACGACCTTCGTTTCGCCGCAGGCCGCCAGCGCGGCTGCCCCGACGCCACCAGCCAAGCCGGCCAGGCCAGTCCGGAGAACGAGCCGCCGACTTACGCTCGGCGTCTTCATCATGTGCAACCTCCCCTTGAGGCGCGCCAATGCGCCGCCTCGACAACCGCGATAGCCTACAGGATGCACGGACGCAACGCCATGCGCGCAGCGTCTAGCTAGTTGGACCAAGAACTTGCCTGCGGATCCAGCGCCTCACGCAGTCCATCACCCAGGAGGTTGATGGAGAGCACAGTGATGGCGATGGCGATGCCGTTGAACACGGAAATCCACCAGTAGCTCCGCAGCAGGTGGCGGCTCTCGGAAATCTCAAGCCCCCATTCCGGCGTTGGCGACTCGGCGCCCAGCCCAAGAAAGCTGAGGCCGGCCGACGCCAGGATCGCGCCCCCCAGACCGAGCGTGGCCATGATCAGAATGGGGCTGACCACGTTGGGCAGAATGTGGCGCAGCATGATGCGCAGGTCGGACATGCCGACCGCGCGGGCCGCCCGCACATAGGTCAGGTCTCGCGCCGCGAGCGTCGTGCCACGAACCACACGCGCGTAGAACGGGATGCCAGCCACACCCAAGGCGATCATGGCGTTGTTCAGGCCCGGGCCCAACCCGGCCACGATCGTCATCGCCAGCAAGAGCCCCGGGAACGACAGCATCACGTCGAGAACCCGGCTGATGAGCATGTCCGGCCAGCGGCCAAAATAGCCCGCAACCAGTCCCAGGAAGGTGCCGGAGACCATCGCGATCGATACGGCCGAAAACCCAATTCGCAAGGAAATTCGCGACCCGCGCACGACCCGGCTGAACACGTCACGCCCGATATCGTCGGTCCCAAGAATGTGGCCGTCCGTCAGCGGGGGTAGTCCTTCCGACTCGAGGTCAAAATGGTTCAATGGTTCAATGGCGATCACGTCGGCAAAGATCGCGGCCAGCGAGATGATGAGCAAAATGCCGAGGCCGGCCATCGCCGCCCGGTTGCGCCGCAGTCGGCGCCAGGCCAGGTTCCACTCGCTGCGGACGGGTGCCACCGACTCAACCTGACTGGCAAGTTGCCCTACTGCCACGCCTCTACTCCAATGTGTCTGCGCCGCGACTCAGGCGCGCATCATAGCCGCATCGACCGGTGGACCCGGCGGCGTCTCGACCCAATCGCAACTATTGGCGCCCGCTCAGCGCGTAGAGGTCCGGGCGCCGGCTCCGCTGGGTGTTGAGCACATGATTTGCCCGACGTCGGCGTCCCGCTTCGATGTCCACTTCGCCGACGACCACGGTTTCCTCGCCGCCCGCGGCGGCCGCGATGATCGCGCCCTTCTGATCGACGAGCCCCGACACGCCGCTGAAAATCCGCGGCGGAGCGTCCGCTGGTTGCCAGCCGGCTCTGCCAACTCGGTTCACCGCCGCCACCGCCACCCGGTTGAAGCGGGCGATCGCGGAGGCTTCCCAGACCGGCATGGAGGTGCGGTTGTTGAGCCAGACCAGCAGGTCGGCGCCACCGGCCACGAGCGCGACTGGCAGTTCGCCATGCTGACCGTCGTAGCAGATCATCATCCCGACCCGCACACCGCACAGCTCGAACAATCCCAGCGATTCGCCCGCGGCGAATGCCGTCGACTCGTCAACGCGCAGGTCGTCGTTCACGCAAAGATGCGTCTTGGCGTACGTCCCGACGACGCCGTGTGGGCCGATGAGGACGCTGCCGTTCTGCGGGCGGCCATCGGGCGCTCGGGTCACCAATCCCAGGGCGATGCTTGCGCCCGACGAGGCTGCCAGCTTGGCAAAGGCTCGAACGGTTTGGCCGTCGATGCCCTCCGCGACCGCTAGGTAGTCGTCGGTGCAGTACCCGGTGGTCACGAGTTCCGGGAGGATCGCCAGGTCCGTGCCTTGGGCCAGGGCCTGCTGCGTAAGTCGCAGCGCACGCGACCGATTTGCCGCAACCTCGCCATCGACCGTGGCGACCTGCACACACGCGATGCGCACGACGGTGTCCGATACTCCTACTGGAACGGGCGACGCTCGTCCCGGTCCAGCGGGAGGTCAACCTTGGACCCGATTGCGGCGCTGAGGTAGGCGGCGTGCAAGATTTCCACGCAGCGCAGTCCGTCCTCGCCGGTCAGGACCGGGGCTTCGTCGCGCAGCAGCCAGCCGGCAAAGCTGGACCATTCCTTGTCGTAGGCACCGTCGGCTGAGTTGTGCTCCAAGCGCACATCGCGCGGCGTGGCGTCCTCGATGTGAGTTGTGACGGTCAGGTCCTGGGCGTTGTAGGCAATGCCGCCGTGCTCGCAGACGATGTCGAAACCGAAGGCTGTCTGGTAGGTCGCCATGGGGAAGAAGGTGGATACCTGTATTGAGCCGAGCGTTCCGCTTCGAAATGTGAGCGCCACGGAGATGGCGTCTTCCTGATCGGAAACCTCGGGGCGAAGCTTCGGCGCAAGAGCCGCATAGACCGACGCGACTTCGCCGAAGAGGTGGCGCAGCGTGTCGACATCGTGAACCCCCGCCCAGTACAGTAGCCCGCCGCAAAGTTCCCGCTCGCGCCAGAACCCGGTGATGTGGCGGCCAAAGTAACCGCGCACGTTTACGGCCAGCGGGCGTCCCAACCCGTCGGTTGCCAGCGCCTGCTTGATCGCGACCGCCGGCGGCCGGAACCGACGCTTGTGGCCGACCATCAGCTTCACACCGTGCGCGTCGGCCGCCTCGACCATGTCGTGGCAATCGGCGACCGTAATCGCCATTGTTTTCTCGCAGAAGACGTGGCGGCCGGTGGCGGCCGCATCCACCACGATGTCGCGGTGCGTGGAATGTGGCGTGACCACCGCCACCGCGTCGCAATCGCACGCGCTGAGGAGCGCTCGATGGTCGGTCCAGAACGGAATGTCGCGTTCACGTCCCAGTCGTTCGGCCTTGGCGCCGTCAGTGTCGGCCACGCCGACGACTTCGATCTCGGGCTGGCGATCAATGAGCTCGGCGGTATAGGCGCCGAATCCTCCGGCGCCCACGAGACCCAGCCGGACGCAGGAATTGTGCGACGTAGCGCTCGTCACGTTCCGCTTCTCTCCATCGGAGCTTTCCCTTGGGGCCGCGTCGGCGCACAGGGGATTCGATACCGCGTGTAGTATGCGCGACCCAGCGCCGCGGGCTGTTGCCGCGGCTTAGAGAAGACAAGGTGAGCGGTGGCTCCCTCGACCCATCCGGGCCAGACATCCGCCTCGAATGGCGAATTGCTTGAACTCGCCAGCTCCGTCATGAGCGGCGGCGCCCTGGGATTCCTGATGCTTCCTCGCGAAGAGGATGTAGTGATCCGCGAGGGCCGCGGCAGTCATCTCATCAGCGTTGACGGCCGCGAGTACATCGACTACCTGATGGGCTCCGGGCCGATGCTGGTCGGCCACTGCCATCCGCGCATTCTGGAAGCCGTCGAGCATCAGATTCGCCAGGGCACGACGTTCTATTTTCTGAACGAGCCAGCCATTCGGCTGGCCGAACAAGTGATCGACGCGGTGCCGTGCGCCGAGCAGGTCCGGTATGTCACGACCGGCTCCGACGCGACTTTTCTTTCCCTACGCGCGGCACGGGCTTTCACCGATCGGCCCAAGATTCTGAAGTTTGAAGGCGGCTGGCACGGGACCGGGGACTTCGCGATGTTTGGAACGGTCCCTGGCGAGGCCAGCGACTATCCGCACGCTGAGCCCGACTCTCTGGGTGTACCCGGCGTCCTGGCCGACGAGATATTGGTGGCTCCATACAACGACACCGAATTCGCCATGCAAGTCATCGACGAATACGCCGACGAACTGGCGGGCGTGATCATCGAACCGCTGCAGCGCGTGCTACGGCCGGTGCCGGGATTCCTTGAAGCTATACGCGAGGCGTGCGACCGGCACGGCATCGTGCTGATCTACGACGAAATCGTCACCGGCTTTCGGCTGGCCTGGGGCGGCGCCCAAGAGGCTTATGGCGTAGTGCCCGACCTAGCCTGTTACGGCAAGGCCATGGCCGGCGGTTTCCCCCTGGCCGTAATTACCGGACGTCGCGACATCATGGACCTGTACGGCAACGTGGGCCGGGCGCCCAATACGATTGCCTGGGCAAGCGGGACATTCAACGGCAACCCGGTCGCGGCCACCGCGGCGTTGGCGGCCATGGACATCCTGCGTGAACCGGGGGTGTACGACCAGTTGCACCGCATCGGCGGGCGGCTCAGGGCAGGAATCGAAGAGGCAGGGCGACGCCACGGAATCGCGCTACACGCGCTGGGCGAGGACATGGTGTTTGGGGTTCGCTTCATGGACAACGCCAACCCGACGCAGTGGGTCGACCTGTTGGACAACGACCGGGAGATGGGCAGGCAGTTCGCAATCGAATGCGTGAAGCGTGGAATCCTGATCGTGCCCAATGAGAAGTTCTACGTCTCGATTGCGCACACCGAGGAAGACGTAGACCGGACGCTTGACGTCGTGGACGAGGCGCTCAAGGTCTGCCGAGAAAAAGTGGGCTAGAGCCGACGGCGGCCGGGGAGGACATCCAATGCGGGTTCTGATGTGCAGTCCAGACCTGGCGGCGATTACCGACGCCCTGCGGGCCGCGCTGCCCGGGCATGAAATCGTCCCAACCGAGCCAGAGGCGTTGGCCGCGGAAGCGCCGAACGCCGAGGTGATCATCCCGGCCCGCACGCCAATCGATGCCGGCACAATTGCGTCTGCTTCTCGTCTGCAACTCATTCAGCAGTTCGGAATCGGCGTCGATCACGTCGATCTGGACGCCGCACGCGCACGCGGGATTCCCGTTGCGAATGCGCCGGCTGGACCCTCGGGGTTGGGCAAGGCGGTGGCCGAGTTCGCGCTGATGCACCTGATCGCGGCCGGCCGGCAATTGCCATCGCACTTCCGCGCCGTGGCCGCCCAATCGATTGCGGTGCCGTTCGGGGCATCGCTGTTTCAGTCGCGCATCTGCATTGTGGGCGTTGGTGGCATCGGTAGCGAGATTGCCCGGCTACTGCAGCCGTTCGGCGCCACGCTGGTTGGTGTCAAACGCACTCCCGACCCTGAGCTGGCTCGTGAACTGGGTCTGGCCGAGCTGCATACGGCCGACCGTCTCCGCGAGGCCGTGCGTGGCTGCGGCTTTGTGGTGCTGGCCGTCCCGCTTACCGACGAGACGCACGGGCTGATTGACCAGCCCGTGCTGGACGCTATGCCGGATGGTTCCGTTTTGGTCAACGTTTCGCGCGGTCCGGTTGTCGAGCGCGAGGCACTGCTCGACGCGCTGGACAGCGGCCGTCTGCGAGCCGCCGGGTTGGATGTGTTCTGGGAAGAACCGGTCGACCCGGCCGATCCGGTATTCGAGCGAGAAGTTTTTGCCACGCCGCACGGGGCGTCGGCGTGCGACATTTTCCTCCGCGGAACCTCGGAAGTCGTTCGCGACAACCTCGAGCGGATCGAGGCCAGTCAGCCACTTAAGTACCGCGTGGCCTGATGGAACCGTGGCCGATCGGTAGTGCGGATACCGCCTAGGATTTCCTAGCCCGGCGTTTGGTAGCCAAGATTCCAGTCGCCCAGTGAGCGCATGTCGTGGCGGGGCGAGGCCAGATCAGGCTCGCCGACGGCTCGCCAGTTCTCGATCTCTTCAAGGTGTCCAAGCCGGCGCAACGCGCTCCACATATCGCCGTAATTGGCGCGTCCCGAGCCGCCGGCGCAGTCCCAAAAGAACAGTTGCTGGACGCCGGCCCGATACAGCCCGGATGCGCGTCGCCGCAAGTGCTCCGGGGAAACCTGGCGGGGCATCATGTTGGGCGCAATGATCGTGTTGCTGCCGCGTGCGAGATTCACGAAGTAGTCAATCGCGCGCGGGTCGACCCAGGCGTCCACGCTGCTGTTGAGATTCGGTGCTGAAGAGTACGGGATCAGCGTGTCGACCAGGCCCTCGTCCACCCAGGCCTTGAGGTCAACGCCGAAGTTCCGGTTCTCGGCTTCGCTACTCATCACCACAGCCGAAATCTGAAGGCGACGGTTGCGGCTCTGTCGTCGCGTCTCCTCGTCCATCGCGGCGCGTAGCTCACGGTGAAACTGGGTAAGCACGCCTGATCGGTATCTCAGCCAAGTCTGGTCGTGCGGATCGAGCGTGCGCGGATCGACGCCGTGCGCGGAACGAAAGCCCTCAACCAGTTGCGGTTCGTATTCCACCAGCGGAAGCCGCCGGTTGTAGAGCATGCAGACACCGTCCACCGGGTACTGCACGACCTCGCGCAAAAGCGAAATCACGTAAGCGCGAACTTCGGGATGGGTGTACGCGAAGCGGGGTGTCCGGCGACCGTCGCGGTCGACACCGCGCCATTCCGGACGCCGGGCGTAGATGGCGTCGCCGTGGTTGAAGTGGTCGAGCGGTGGTGGGTAGTGGAAGCCGGCTACCCGATAGCTGGCGTGGATCTCAATACCGATCTCTCGTGCGTGCTCAGCGGCCACTTGCAGCGGGTCGATACCCCGATCTCGGAGGATCCGCCAGCTTTCGGCGTTAAGGCGGTCCCCCTGGCGAGCGAAGTCATTCAAACCGTCGTATGCGGGGATGCGGCCGATCTGTGTGAAGTAGTTCATCAGGTCGCCAGAGCCACATTCCCAGTAGAGACGTGAGAAGTCTGTGTGGCGGTACGGCTCGACTTCGCGTTGGATTTCGGCGGCGCTGGTCAGGCGCCAGGCGGAATGCGGCCCGTGGGCGTCCTGGTGGGCGAAGAGCCGTCGGGTCTGGGAGCGAGTGCGATCGGCGTTCACCGCGCGCACCTCGGAGGCGGTCAGTGGCACTAACTTGACATAAGCTATGCGGGCGGGCTGCCCAAGGAACGATCCGGGGCCGTCGCCAGGGGACGCGCGAGCGATTGGCTGCCCGATGACGAGGTCCCGGCCCGTCAGGTCCGCAACGTCCCAGAAGTGCTCACGCAGCGTTTCGGCGTGGCCGCCGAATGGGACGCGCGGCCAGGACAGAATGGTGAACGGACCGGGCCCGCTGAGCTTGAGTTGAGTCTCGAGCTGGCGACCTTCGGGCTCGGACCAAAAGGGATGCACCCCAATCGACACGGCGTGCCAACCCTTGGCGTTGAGCGGATAGGTGATTGGTGGGGCGGCGGTCTCAGGGCCAGCCAGCAGCATCGCGCCATTGAATCCGTCCGTCGCATACGGCAGCGTCCGCCAGGACCGGCGGCGCGGTTGGGGCGAAAGTGCGTCGGTGGGTGTGCAGCGGTCGAGGTCGGTTCGGTAGATCGGCGGCTGACTGAAGCCCCGGTCGGCAATGAAGTCGAGTGTTGGCTCGGTCATCACTCGGTAGAGCTGCTGGTCATGGCCAGATTCCCAGTCGTCGAAGCAACGCGCGAACGTCCTCCATTTCGGCCTGCGTCGCGTTCGGCGCTGGCGACCGCCGCCAGCGGGGCGCCACGCCGTAGACCTCGATCATGGCTTGGGAGAAGCCGTTGTAGCCGCTGGGGAAGCGGTGCGCCACCTGTCGCAGCGGTATTTCTATTCGCATTACGACATCCCATGCCTCGTCGGTAGCGCCACGCTGCAAGGCCTTCCAGTAGCGCATGGCCGGCTCGGGATAGCAGCGAACGAATGGCTCCAACCAGGAACGGCAGCCGTGCGGCCAGAGCAGGAAGTGGCGCTTCATGCCCCCGCCGCCCACCATCGGCCAGCGGTCGCCCCAGCGCATCAGGACCTCGTGCGCGTAGTCGAGTTGGGTGTCCTCTTTGAATCCGAGGATTCCGGGCGCGTCCTCGATGAGTTCGCAGGTCCGGATCGGTACGTCGCCCACCAGCAACACGCGGGTTCGTCCAGCCACAGCACGGTAAAAGTCGGCCAGCGATTCGGGCGTTCCCCTGGCCCACTCCGCAGGGCGGGTCATGTAGAGGTCATAGCCCAGGCCATGCACCATTTCGCCAAACTCCAGCGTCTGGTTAAGGCCCCACATGCCGTCGCAGGCAATCGTCAGCGCGCGGTCGCCGACGTGCGCAATCATCGAGCGGTGTACCTGGGCCAGTTCGTCGTCGCTCAGCAGTGAAACGAGAGTCTCGCCCCAGGTGAGCATGATGACCTGGCAGCCGGCCTCCAGGGAACGGTCGATGATGGCGTGCATGCCGCCAAAATCGATCGTTCCGTCCCTGTGAAACTTGGTGGGCAGCGGATTGACCGGACCGCTGAGCAGCGCCCGGATTTCCTCAGGGTCTCGCACAGGCCAACTCCGCTGAGCGCGCTGCTAGCACCGGTCGAGGCCGACCCGTCGGAAGAACGCGCCGGGCTACCCGTTTCAGATCCGCCATTGCTGACGTGACGCTGCTAGTTGGGACTGATCGCCACCGCTCGGATTTCGCCGAATTCCCGATCCAGCTTGCGCCAGGAGGCGCCGCCGTCATCGCTGAGGTACAGGTATCCGTAGAGGCTGGCCGCGGCGATGTGGTCCGGCACGTCCACGTGCGCACTGAAGCAGTAGACGACGGAATTGGGTGTGGTCGGTAAGTCGGGTGTGTCCCACGTGTCGCCTCCGTCCACGGTGCGGCGCACCGCTCCGGTGACTCCAGGGATGCCGTTCCCATTGCCCACGAACATTACGTCCGGGTTGTCGGGCCGCACGAGGATGTTGCGGCAGTAGGACGAACCGCCGGGATCGAAGCTGGGGAACTTGTGGTGGTCCCAGGACTCGCCTTCGTTCGTACTGACGGCCAGACCGAAGGGGCTGGTGGAATAGACCAACGTGGGGTCACCTGGCCGGATGGCTATCCCGTGAATGTCGTCGTACATCATTTGGGGACCCACGTTGGGCAGTGCCGACCAGGAGTCCCCGCCGTCCTTGCTTCGATACAGACCGGCGACTTCGACCCCTGCCCAAACGGTGAGGTGGTCGCGTGGATCGACGATCACGGTGGTCGTGCGCGGCGGCGAGATGGGCCCGTTCAGGTTGACGTTCACGGGAAGTTGGTCCCAGGAATGGCCGTCGTCCTTGGACCGGAAGACCCCGGGACGCGTTCCGGCAAAGATGATGCTGGGATCCACCGGATCAACCGTCACGGACCAGATGTGGATGCCATCCATGGGCGAGTCGAGTTGTTCCCAGGATTCCCCCTGGTCATCGCTGCGGAAGATGCCGGCGTCGGTGCCCGCAATGACCCGATTGGGGTTGTTGGGATACACGGTTACGGCGCGGACGGTGCTCTCCGTGGGAACCGGACTGCTGATCTGTGTCCAGCTGGAGCCTCCGTCGGAACTCACGTTCAGCCCGCCGCCGACCGTTCCCACGAACATCGTGAAGTCTTGCGCCATTGCACTCACTCCTCGCGGCAGCCCGGCACAGCCGGGACGGCCGCCGAACCAGCGCCTGTCAACGCGTCAAGCAGCGAGTCTAGCGAAACCGGCCGCTGCTTTTCGGCCACGGACTATCTGGAAGGCGCTTGCACTCCCTGGCGGCGAGCCTCTCCCGCGGATTGTCTGCTATGCACCGCCGACGCATGGCCGATCCCAACTACTCGGGCAGTGTCGCGCGAACCGAGAACATGAACGGAACGCGACCAGGCTGATCGGCGAGGCTCCACCACTCGTCGCGGCCTTTGACCATGCCCGGCAAAGCCCGATAGCCGGCGACCGGGTACTCCCGCAGCGACTCGATCCGGAAGCCGGCGTCGATGATTGCGTTCACGATTTCGCCGAGCCCGTGGTCCCATTCATAGGTCACCGTGTGCGCGATTGGAATGTCCGTCTCGACGTAGGTGCCAAGTTCGTCGAACCGCAGCGCCTCCCCCTCGAAGTACGGTCCGACGAATTCGATCCGGCTGTCTGGCCGATCCTGCTCCAGCGCGCTGAAAACCGGATGTCCATCGCGGATGAACGCCGTTCCGCCCGGACGGGTGAGCCGACGGACGACCTGCGCCCAGGCGGCCACGTCCGGCAGCCAGCACAGAGCGCCCTCGCTCGCGTAGACAATGTCGAACGTCTTCCCCAGCGCCTCCGGCGCCTCGTACACGTCGGCCACCACGAACCGACCCGGCGTCTGCGAGCGGCGGCTGATGTCGCGGGCCGCGGCCACGGCCGGCGCCGAGAAGTCAAGTCCGGTGACTTCGGCCCCAAGACGCGCCCAGGACAGCGTGTCCAGGCCGATGTGGCATTGCAGGTGCAGCAGCGACCGGTCCCGCACGTCCCCAAGCTCTCCCCGATCCAACCTGACGGCCTTGCTGATCTTGCGGGGGTCCGCTACGAAGCCCTCGACGTCGTGCCCGGGCGATGCCAGATGTGCGGCCACCCTGTCGTTCCAGTTCGCCAGATTGGCCGAGCGCTCGGCTTCGCGCCCGCTCCACGCCATTCGTCGGTCCGCGCAACCGTCAGCGGCAGCCATGAGATCGGGACCCGATCCTCGTGTGCGCGCCCAGACGCCACGCGTTTCGTGGTACCTCTCGCGGCCCAACTTCGCGGCGGCGTCTGGCGATTACCGGCTGCCGGGACACTGTGTCGCGCCTCACGAGGGCTCCTCACGCAGGACCGTCCCAACGCCGTCGATCCCGCGGTCGAACGAGGCTACGACGCCTACGCCCGTGCGCTCCGCGCTCGCCACCAGATATGCGTCAGCGAAATCGAGGCCGTGCACTTCATACAACTCCACGGCGCGCCGCAGGAGCATGCCGTCAATAACGCGGATAGCACGGAAGGCAAGGATGGACCGCAGCGCTTCGGCCACCTGGAAACGGGCGACCTGGTAGTACGACTCCAGGACATACGCGACGTCAGCCAGGATGAGGTCCGGCAGCAGCAACTGGTCCGCCTGGTCGAGGTAGCGAGTCGCCATCCGAGCCTGCGTGGGCGGATCGCCGGTGAGATGCCGGATCAGCACGTTCGTATCGACGAACGCCGTCATCGCCGGCTGGCTGCTCGCGTCCGCCGAGTTTCGCGCAACACGACGTCCCAGGGTGTGCCCTGTTTCGGCGCAGGTACGCTCACCGAGCCGGCGAGCTGGATGAGGTCGGGGCTGCGCGCGATGATGGCGCGCTGGCCTTCGACCCTGAAGAGAACCTCGTCGCCCTGCTCGATCGCGAGCGCCTCGCGTACCGCACGGGGAATCGTGAGCTGGCCTTTCGAGCTGACCCTGGCTGAAGCGTCCATACGCCCCTCCTTACGATTGACTTAAAGTAAGGATACCGCAGGGACGTCTACCCACCCAATGGGACCTGCTCTGAGGCGTCGATGGGCCACGCCGGCCTCTTGCCGACCGGATAGTCGCATTGGCGGGCGAGACGCGGCTACGCACGGCCGCCTAAACCCAAGTGGTCGGGACAGTCGATGTTGGTACCCCCGGTAGGACTCGAACCTACAACCAACTGATTAAGAGTCAGGTGCTCTGCCAAATTGAGCTACGGAGGCTTGCACGCCCGCGAACGCACGGCCCGCAAACGTCTGAGCCGATGTTAGCAACACCGCGCGGCGGTTCTGAACGATGGCTGGGTCGTGCATGAACTTTCTTTCGGTCTCCCCGTAGAGAAGGGATACGGTGGCTGCGTTTCCCAAACTTGCACTTGATACGCGCATGCCCCGGCTCTCAGGAACATCACCCCGTTTGATCGCCGTGCTTGCACTGCTAGCCGTCGCGCTGGTGGTGGGTGGCGTGGCCCTGGGGCTGGCCCTCACACGCCACAGCGGGGAAGGCGCGGAGTCTTCGGACAGCGGCGAAGAGTCGGGAACCCAACTGTCTCGCGGTCAGACGTTTGATCAGGTGCGGGCCGGCGCACGGTTGCTTGTGAGCTATGACGCCGCTTCGAACACGTTCACGGGAACGGTGGAGAACACCACGAGCTCGCTGCTGGACCAGGTGCGGATCGAGATTCACCTCTCAAACGGCGTGGAAGTCGGGCCGACGACTCCGGTTGATCTAGCGGCTGGCCAGACCGTGCCCGTGACCCTGCCGGCATCGGCGGCGCCATTTCAGACCTGGAGCGCGCACGCGGAGGTCGGCGCCGGCGCGAGCGGTGGTGGCGAGCACAGCGAGGGCAACGAGCACAGCAGCGGCTCTGAGTCGCGCAAATAACAGAAGAGGCGCTGGCCAACTCGCCGGACGGAGAATTGGCGCGGGAGAACCGTGAGGTGCTTCACGATTCACCGACTTCGCTCGTGAGACGATGGCTATGTAGCCAATATCTTCACAGGTGCCCGGATGCGGTGGCAGTTTTCTGCTCGATTGACTTCACTGATTGTGTTGGCGGCGGTCTCGGTGGCCGTCGGCGTCGCCGCCCTTGGCCTTGCCCTGGCCCGTGGCGGAGAGGCCGGCCCGGCGGAACAGGCGGCCGCGCACGTTGACAAAGCCAGGTCCGACACCATCTCGAAGGCTGATTCGAGAATGTTCAAGCGGGGGAACGGCAAGTTTGATGCGGATCGATACCAGCAGGACAAGCGCAAGCGCGATGCAGACCGTTACCAGCGAGGCAAGGACACTCGCGGCACGTACCACGACTGGTGGGGTTCCCGACGCGCTATCGTCGGGCCGCGACTCGAGGCACTCCGACGTTCCTTCTTCCACAGTGACTCCCCAGCCATGCGACGGTCCGAGCGTGCGCTGCCGGAGCGACAGGTGTTACGTCCGGTCGGAATGGTGATCGCCGTCGGTGAAGTCACCGCCGTGCACGAGGGCGCGATCGAGATGTTCACTGTGTTTGGCAACCAAGTGACCATTGACGTCAGTCAGCTTGCTGCGGACACCGTGCCGAAGGTCGGAGCGTCGGCCATCGTGATTGCCGAGCGCGACGATGACCGCTACGTTGCCCAGTCGCTGGATCTGCTCGAAGTGCGCCTGTCGGACATGCTGGAGGGCATGCGCGCCCGGTCGCGCGCAGCGTCCTAGCGCGCGTCGTCAGCCCCGGCCCCCGGCGCCGCGCGGGTAGAGTATCCGCGCCGGTGCCGGCGGGCCCGGTCATGTGAGCTTGAAATGCGTTCCTTCCGGTCTGACGTCGCGGAAGCCTTGGTGGTGATCGTTATCTTCACCGCGGTTGGCATGGGCCCGCTGTATGCCCTGGGCGCGGTCGCCGACGGGTTTCTCAATCCGGAAGACCCGACTAGTTGGGGCGCCAGTTCGCCGGTCGTCTACTGGCTGGCCATCGTGATCATCGGCCATTTCTTCGGCTGGACGATGACCGGGCTGGCGGTGGACTACGAATCCTTCTGGCGGCTGCCGGGACGCCTGCGGGCATTCGAGGCACTCGTGGCTGAAGCCGGCGCGGGCAGCGTTCTGCATGCCGCCGCCAACGAGCGAGACGGCGCAATGGGCGCGCTGCGCTACCGCCGGCTGCGCAGCCTGGGCAGCAATGTCCTCGCCGTCGCGCCACTGACCTTCGTCTACATCGCGGTACGCGGCGCCTGGCTCGCTTCGGGTATAGCGAGCAGCGCCGCCGCGGTTGAACTCATCCGAGTGTCGGTGTCCGGCGAAGCGGCTGCAGCATCTCTCGTGGCGCTGGCGGTTTCGCTGGTCGTGTTCGCCGTAGCAAGCCTGCTCACTTCAACGCTTGGACCGCCGGCCGCCCGACAGGCCGTGCGCGTGATCGAAGCCAGCAGCGCCGACGGTTAGGCGTTCGTCGGCAAGTCCACGAACTCCGCGCTGCAGTCCATCTCGGCTGAGATCAGTTCGGCCAGGGCCTGTACGCCGAATACCTCGGTTGCGTAGTGTCCGGCGGCCAGAAAGTGCACGCCCAGCTCCCGGCTCCACATTTCCACCGGCTCGAACATATCGCCCGTGACGAAGGCGTCGCAGCCCTTGGCCGCCGCTTCCGGGAAGTCTCGCGGACCGCCTCCGCTGCACACCGCAATGCGCCGAATCTCGGCCGGACCGTTTGCATAGTGCGCGTGCAGCGGCCCGATGGCCTGCTTGACGCGTTCCGCGAACGCTTCCGCCGGCACGGGTTCGGACACGGAGCCGAACCAGCCGACGGTCCGCTCGCCCGTGGGCGCAAACCCAGCCGGCTCGCGCTTAAAGCTCAGCGCCGCAATGATGCGCGCGTTGTTTCCCAGCGTGGGGTGCCCGTCCAACGCCAGGTGATAGGCCGCCAGGTTGATGTCGTTGTCAAACAGGATACGCAGACGCTCGCGCAGCATTGGGTCGACCACACGCGAATCGTTGTCCCAGAACAGCCCGTGGTGCACGAGCACTAACCCGGCATCCCGTTCGGCCGCGGCCTCGAACAGCGCCCGGCTGGCGGACACGGCCGTCACCACAGTGTCGACCATCGCGCGCCCGTGGACTTGCAGGCCCATCGGCCCGTAGTCAGGAAACGCCTGGACTTCGAGTATTCGGTTTAGGTGGCTGACGAGGTCGTCGCGCGGCTCAGGCACCAGCGGCCGGTTCGGGCGACCGGCGGCGTTCACGCACCTGGAGAACGAGCTCGGCGTCCGTTTCAGACGACACCGAGATTTCAACAAACTCGTCGGCGCTGATCCCCAGTTCCCCCAGCACTCGGCGGTCGATGGGGCACGGGTAGATGTAGTCGTCGATCGTCCCGTCCGCTTTCGCACGCGCCTTGTCCGACATGCGGGCGATCCACGGAATGCCGCCGATCACCAGGTCGCGTCCCCGCGGCTGGAATGGCTGGTTGGTCCCTGAGTCGTTCGTAGCAGCCATGGCTAGCTCTCTTGCGCTATCCGCCATCAGAAGTGGCAATTGATTCTAGACCAAGCGCTGCTCGAATTCGCTGTGCCGCCGCTGAGCGGCCTGGCAAACCGTCTGCCAGCGCCTCCGGCGCCATGCGCTGCGTTCCCCACAGTCCGGCGGCTCGCGCTAACGCCAGCAACGTCAGCGCCGCGTCCAGCCTAGGGAAGTCCTCCCCGGCGGCCTGACCGGGCGCCACGCTGCGCACACGCCCATCGCTGTCCACGGCGGTCACGTACTTGGCATACGTCCAGTCGGTGAAGTCGAAGCCCACCAGTTCCAGATCGATGAACGTGGCTCGTGCTCCGTCGCAGATGATGTTCGACGGCGAAGCGTCCAGCGGCAGCAGGGCCAACTCGCCGGCAGCCACTGTCTGGCTCAAGGCATGCGTTGCCTCCGCCGGAACCGTCGGGTACGCCTCAGTCACGGCCTGCGCGACCGCCACCAGTTCTATCCGGCGCTTCCGCCTGGCCGCCTCATGACGCGACGCCGCAATGCGCGCATTCCAGGGCGTCAGCGCGCTGGTCAGTTGCAGCCAGGCGCGTCGCACCGCCGTCGATTCGGTCTGGCTGGGCGGATCGGCAGCCAGCAACCGCTCGTACAGGGTCGTACCCGGTACCCAGGCCCGTGCCAGCGCCCGCGCCTCCCCGGCCTCGGCAACCCATTTGGGTGTCGGCGCACCAGCTTGGCCCAACGCGCGGTAGAGCGCCGCCTCGGTGCGCAGCCGCTCGTCGGCGTTCGGTCCGTCGAAGAGCTTCAGCGCCAGATCAGTGTCCGCGACCGTCCACCGCCAAAGACCGGGACTAACGAAGCGCAGACACCCCGGCGATGCCAGGGCGGCAGCGCCCAGCACAGCCGCCAGCCGCGCCCGGGTTTCAGCCGACGGGCTTGAGCTCAATGTCCGTGCGTACGGTCGTTGCTGGTTCGATCTCCAGGGCGAGGGCCAAGTCGCGCGAGGTCACAATCTCGTCCGGCGCAATTCGGAGACGGGCATGGAGCGTGCCGTTCTTGGCTTGCAGCGACCCAACTCCGGGCCTGATATCACGCCTGACGCCCTCCGGATCGCGGGCGCGTTCGATTTCAGTCTTGTCCTGCGCAACTAAGCGCTCGACGCGGTCACCCAGATCGGGCGGCGGTGGATCCACGGTTAGCTCGTACGTTGCCCAAGTCGTCCGCACACGACGGCCGGGGGCGCGATTGACGGCCACCACCGCCATGCCCGGGATGGCGGCCGTGGCCAGACGCTCTTGCACCTCGCCGGCATCCAGCGCCTCCCGCAACGCCATGGTCATATATTCGCGCCGGCCTTCCGCGCCCACCGGCAAGGGCGGTCCGAAGCTCAGGCGCGGTTTGGGACTGAACCCCCGGCTATATGCCAGCGGCAAGCCAGCCCGTCGGGTCACCCGCTCCCAGGCCCGCCGCACGTCGTGCTGCGAAAGAAAGCGGGCGGCGCCCGTTTTGGTGAACCGAACCAGATACCAATGGTCCGGCGATTCCTGCTGTGATGCCACCCGCAAGGATAAGGCTCCCAGCCCATCCAGCCTCGCAACGGGAAGAACCCGCCAACGATCCTGGGGTCCGGTAACACACAGGCCGGTGGCGACTGCTGATTGGCCTGTACCATTGCCGCGGCTAGCCGCGACGCGCCGGGGGCCTGTGGATACGCCGGTTCTGCTGCTGAATCAGAACTACGAGCCGCTGAACGTGTGCCGGGTACGGCGTGCCATCGTGCTGCTGGACAAGGGCAAGGCCGAACCGCTCGCGCACCATGCGCGTCCGCTGCGCACGCCAGCCCGCGAAGTGCCACGGCCCAGCGTCATTCGCTTGCGCTACTACGTTCGGCGTCCACGTCCCATAGTCAAGCTAAGCCGCCGCGAGGTGTTCGTACGTGATGCGTACACCTGCCAGTACTGCGGGGCGCACGGCACCGACCTGACGATTGACCACGTGATGCCCAGGCGGCTGGGCGGGCGCCGGCGCTGGGACAATCTGGTGACCGCCTGCCGTACCTGCAACCTGCGGAAGGCGGGCCGAACGCCGGTGGGCGCCAACATGCGGCTGCTGCGCCGGCCAACGCATCCACGATCACCCTATTCGCACCTGCTGGGCCGGTTCTTCACCGGGACGCTCGATCCGGCCTGGGCGCCGTACCTGCCGTCCCTAATGCGGCAGGCCAGTTGAACCGGCCGCCGGTCGAGCGCAGCGAGAAGGGACTACAGCGCCAATGACCCCGATGTCTCAGGACGGCGGGCGGCAGTACCTGCCGCCGCGGGCGGTGGCCATGATCGAGTCCACGGTGTGCGCGGGCCTGGACGCCTTTGGCGCCGACCCGATTCCTGTGATCGGGCGGCCGGCCGATGCCGACGGCCCTCCGCTGGCGGCGATTCGACTTGATCGTGGGTCGCTGGTGAGCGCCCGGAACGACTGGCTGGAGGCGTTGCGGCCCGTGGTGACCAACATGCATCCCGACCTGCTCTTTTCGACGTTCGGAGCGTATGAACTCGCGCGGGTGACGCAGCCTGATGGTGAGAGTGCCTGGGGGCCGGTGTTTTTCTTCTTCGGCGACGCCTCTACCTGGAACGACCCGGCGGATCCCGGCGTGGTGAGGTTGGGTGAGGACGACTTGGCGGAAGTTGATTACAAGCGTTTCTGGCATTGCTACGACGGCGAGGCGCACGACGGCTACGGGTTGATCCAGGACGGCGAGCTGGTGGCGCTGGCAGCGGTCCTTCACCACGACGAGGGCGTCGAGGAAATCGGGATGGATGTGATGCCGGAAGCTCGGGGCCGCGGCATGGGCCGGGCCATCGTGGGGGCAGCGGGTACGGCGATCATCGAGCGGGGCAATCTGGCGCTGGCCACGACCTCCCCATGGAACGTGCCTTCCGCGCGCACGCTGCGCTCGGCCGGTTTGCGATACGCCTATAGCCAGATGATGACCTTCGACGCGTTCGACGGCGCGTTCCCCATGCCGGCTCAGCCCCTTGGCCGTCCCTACCCCGGCGCCCGGATGGTGAATTATTACCCGGCCTGGGCCATGAACCAGGACATCGAGCCAAGGCCTGATATGTAGCCGGCGGCGATGGCCTCACTTGGCGCAGAAGCGACATGCGCAGCGAGATCTTGTCAGAGATAGGCGCGCAGGATGGTTACCCAGGCCGTGAAGTCGGTGTCGGGGGTTGCGCCGAAGGGTTCGCGGCGGACTTCGAGGATTTCGAAGTAAGGCTCGCAGCAGGCGACGATGGCTTGCAGCGAGTGGCGGGGGTAGCCGCGCGGGTCGGGTTCGCCGGTTTCGGGATCCCGGTTGTCGGCGCAGCCGGTGAGGCTGATCCAGTGACCGCCAGGCACGAGCCAACGCGACACACGGCGGGCGAACCTGGCACGACCTGCTTCGTCGAAGGTGGCCCAGACGCTGCGGTCGAAGGCCAGGTCGAATGGCGTGTCAGGCGACTCCTTGAGGAAGTCCGCACGGCGCAGTTCGAGCGCGCCGTCAATGTCGGCGGTCTGTCGACGGGCCTCGTCGATTGCCGCCTGGGAGATGTCGACGCCCAAAACGCGGTAGCCCAGGGAGGCCATATGGGCGGCCTTGCCGCCGAGGCCACAGCCGATGTCGAGCAGGCGGCCGTCGGGCGGGGCGTAGCGGGCTAGCAGTTCGGGTAGCGGACGCCAGGGCTGGCCGTCGTCCCACGGGGTATCGCGGTCCTGGTACTTGGCTTCCCAGTGCTCGCGCGTTCGACGGGCGGCGCGCTGTTCGGCGTCAGCGTTCATTGGGCTGCCCTGGCCTGTATGGCCTGTGCGTAGATCTCGCGGTCGTCGTCGCCGAAGACCACGAAGCGGACCTCGTCGAGGTCGAGGTCCGCCAGCGCATCGGCCACGGCGTCCAGCGCAGTCTCGGCCGCCAGGGCCTTGGGGTAGCCGTAGACGCCGGTGCTGATGGACGGGAAGGCGATGGTGCGCGCGCCGTGGGCCGCGGCGACTTCCAGGGAGCGCAGGTAGGCCGAGGCGAGCAGATCCGGTTCGCCGGCCTCGCCGCCCGACCAGATGGGTCCGACGGTATGAATCACGTGGTCGGCGGGCAGCCAGCCAGCCGTGGTGCGTACGGCGTCGCCGGTGGGGCAGCCACCGATCTGGCGGCACTCGGCCATGATGTCGGGTCCACCGGCGCGGTGGATGGCACCGTCCACGCCGCCGCCGCCCCGCAGAGCTGCATTGGCGGCGTTCACGATGGCGTCGACTTCCTGGACGGTGATGTCGCCCTGGACCAGGGTCAGGCGGGTCGTCCCAACAAGCAGCTCCATCACGCGTCCTTCTGAAGGCATCCTGCCGTCATGCGGAAACAGGCCGGACGTGGACGAGCAGGCGGCTGGGGTGCTCGGGGTCGTGATACACGGATTGGTGAGCCATCTCGACGCGCCGCGATAGGCCCAACGGCTCGCCGGTGTTGGGGTTGGCGTCGAAGCGTGGGTAGTTGGACGAGGAGATGTCCACGCGCAGCCGGTGGCAGGGCGCGAAGCGGTTGGCCGTGGGGTAAAGGATGATGCGGAACTCGCAAATCTCCCCCGGCTCGAGGAATTCCTCGCGATCGAATCCGTTTCGATAGCGGGCGCGCAGGATGCTGTCGGCCAGGTTGAGTTCGTAGCCGCCGGGCGTGGCGTGGGTGTGTGGGTACACATCCAGCAGCTTGGCGGTGAAGTCGGTGTCGAGGGCGCTGCTGGAAACGAACAGGACGACCTTCACCGGCCCCGCGATCTCGAACGGCTCGTCGAACGGTGCGGTCTCGAAGCTCAGCACGTCGGGCCGGCTGGCGAGCGATAGGGTGTCGCGGTGTCCGTGAAAGCGTCCCGGCTGGCCGCGCTGGTCGAAGCCGCCCGAGGGCAGCGCCTCTTCGGCCGCGCTGATGGATCCGCCGGTGGTCGGCACTGGATTGCGCGGGTCGTAGGTGAAGCGCGTTGGATCGGTGGGGTCGTCCGGCGGATCGCCGGCGAGCGAGCCGTCGGCTTGCAGGTAGAGGGCGGTCTCGGCGGCATCGGGTGGCGGCCACTGGTCGGCCGAATCCCAGCGGCCGCCGTGCCAGAGGCGACCTGCCAGGTCGGCGGGCGAGCGGCCGATCTGTCCGCCCATCACGAAGTAGCGGACGGACGGCTCGCGGTCGAGGCCGGTTTCCATCTGCTTGAGGTGGTGATCGAAGAAGCGCAGGCGCAGGTCGTCATAGAGCGGTAGCGCGGATTCGAGGCCGAGGTCCACGTCGCCGGCGGACGTCTCCTCAGTCGTGGGCTCGCCGTGCCGCCAGGGACCCAGCAGCAGTGCCATGGGGCTGGACTTGCGGCGGCGGAGGGCCTGGAAGTTGGCGATAGCGCCACGCGGGTAGGTGTCGTACCAGCCGCTCTGGAAGAGGACGGGGACGTCGGCGTGCTCGTGCCAATACTCGTCGATGTTGTAGCCACGCTGCGACCAGTAGGCGCCGCGGCTCCCGTGGGTGAGGATGTCCCAGGCCCACTGCTCGTAAAGCGGCAGGAATCGCAGGGCGGTGCGGCCGGGGCGGAAGCGCAGGGGCGGACCCAAAATTTCTGGCACGCGCTCGAACTCGGCGCATAGCACGCGATCGAGGTCGGGGTCGGCCACGGCCTCCTGGCTGGTCATCGCCATGCGGTAGGCGTAGCTGATGAAGCGCTGTTCCAAGGCGCCGCCCTGACGCATGGACGAGATCAGGTAGTTGCTGGTGCCCTGACCCACGACCTGGGCGCGCAGATGCGGCGGGTTGAGGGTGGCGAGGGCGCTCTGGTCAGAACCCGCGTAGGACCCGCCCATCGTGCCCACCAGGCCGTTGCACCAGGGCTGGACCGCGACCCACTCCACGGCGTCGTAGCCGTCGGGCGCTTCCTTGGCGAAGGGGTACCAGTGTCCGCCGGAGCGTCCGCGGCCGCGGACGTCGTTGATGACGACGGCGTAGCCGCGACGCGCGTACCAGTGCCCCTTGCGGGCATAGCGAATCGAGTCCTTGAGGTAGGGCGTGCGCTCGACGAGGGCGGGGAACTTCGCGTCAAGCGGTCGTCCGTTGAGGGCGGGCAAGTAGACGTCGGCGGCCAGTTGCACACCGTCGCGGGCCGGGATGAGGACGTCGGGCAGCACGACGGAGTCGTAGGCCCGGTGCGATCCCTGATATCCGGCGTCGGTAATGCGCCGGTCCGTCCGGTTCGTGATCAAGCCGTCACCTCGAGTTGGGACGTCTGCCGCTGGTGCGCCCAATGATGCCCGGTTGGGCTGACCGAAGTTGTCGTCCACGAATTGTGAAGCCAAGCGGGCGTGGCATTCTCTCGTCAATCGCTGCCGAGGCGGTGGATATGAATCTGGACGACCTGCGACTTACTCCCGAGGACTACCGGCCGCAGCCGCCGAGCGGCCGTCACCACCGGATAGGTCTGATCGGGTGCGGCGGCATCGCCAACGGCGCGCACCTGCCGGCGTACCGGGACTTTGGCTATGAGGTCGTGGCGTGCAGCGACATCGATCCGGCCGCCGTTGAAGCCACGCAGGCGCGCTGGGGGATCGAGGCGGCGGGAATGGATCCACGGGTGGTGCTGGACAACCCACAGGTTGAGGTGATCGACCTGGCAGTGCATCCGCATGCCCGCCTGAAGCTGTGGCCGGCGCTGCTGGAGGCAGGCAAGCCGATCCTGTCGCAGAAACCCTTCGCGATGACCTGGGAGGACGCGGTCTCGATGGCAACGTCGGCTCAGGCTTCCGGGGTGACGCTGATGATCAATCAGCAGGCGCGCTGGGCGCCGGCGCACGCGGCGATCAAGCTGCTGATCGATACGGGCATTTGCGGCCCGCTGTTCAGCGTGGCGCACGTGCGCCGGGGGTACCAGGACCAGCCGGACAAATGGTGGCGTGACGTAGTGAACTTCAACATCGTGGACCACGGGGTGCACTTCCTGGATCTGATCCGCCACTTCAGCGGACGCACACCCGACGCAGTGAGCGCGACCACGGCAATGATGCAGGGTCAGAACGCGGTTTCGCCGCTGAGTCACACGCTGGCCCTGCACTTCGACAGCGGCGACCTGACGGCGATCGATCACTTCAACAACATCATCCAAAGCCGCGCCGCCCACTCCGAGTTCTGGCATATCGACGGCGCGGAGGGCTCGATCACCGGAACGCCGCAGTGGGTGGACGTCACGCAGCGCGACGAACCCGAGCGGCGGGTGCGCTTCCCGATCGAGGGGACATGGTTTCCGGAGGCATTCGGAGGCAGCATGGGCGAGTTGATGGCCGCGCTGAACGAAGGCCGCGAGCCATTGACCTCGAGTCGCGACAACCTTCACTCAATCCGCATCGCGGCGGCGGGGGTGCGCAGCAGCGACGAGCAGCGGACGGTGCGGTTGGAGGAGTTTGTGGCGTAGGGGTTGCGCGGAATCCGCAGGCTGTGGGCCCCGCCAGCTGCACGACACTGGTCTTGCGAACGTTGGGAAAAGCGTGATGTGTCGAAGCTATACATACTATTGATCGATGAATAAGGTCTTGGAATTGAAGACGCGCGCCGTGGACAGTGCGCAGCCCGACGATCCCGACTGCTCACCGCATCCGCTGGACGTGCTGGCGATCTATGCGCTGTATCAGCAGGAGTCAGGTGGGTAAACGTGACTTGGGTGCGTCGAGTTGTGTCCATTGCCGCAGTGATTAGTTGTCTCTTCTTTTTTTCAGGGTGTGAGTTGACGTCTCCGACACCTGTCGAGGAGTTGACGTCTCCGACACCTGTCGAGGGGACGCGTGGCGAGGGCGTTTCTGAGGGTGGCGGGCTTGTGTGCGGGCCATATACCGCTTGGCATAACGACCCCCCGCCGCACTTCATCAACTGGAGCCCGGATGGCACGCATCTCATCTTTGACGACATCACGTCGGTGCAGTTGGTGGACGTCAACGGGACGCGGCTGCGGCAGATCGTCGACGCGAATCCAGGCTACCGATTCCGTGAAGGAATTGGCCCGTTCGCCCAGTTTTCGCCGGACGGTCAAGCCATCGTGTATGCCAGTTGCGAGTTCTCGACCGATAGGGACGCGTGGCTTGGTGACGCGCCACGGGACCCGCGCGGGGACTACAAGTTCGAGATAGCGACGGTGGGCGTGGACGGGACCGGCGGGCAGCGGCGCACGACGGACTCGTATTACGATCACCTGCCGGTGTGGTCGCCCGACGGCCGCCGTATCGCGTACTTGTCGGCTGGTCACCCGTTCAAAGAACGGAGCCTCAATGAGCTCTATGTCCTTTCGGTGGGTGCCGCGGACGTCGATCCCGTAGCGCTGGTGCGCGATCTCTACGTTGCGGCGCCACCGCAGTGGGCACCGGACGGAACGCAGCTGGCAGTTCTCATGCTCGGCGACGACGTTCAAGTCGGCGACACGTTCGCTAAGGCCATGGGTGTTGTAGTAGCCGCGCTCGACGGCTCCACGCCGCGCACGGTGGCGCACACGGTGAGCACGGTGTCCTGGTCGCCGGACGGCCAGCGCCTGGCGTTGGCGCGGCTGCACGGGAACGCCGTGCAGTTGGTGACGATCGCGCCGGATGGGTCGGATGCGCAGGTCATCCGGCGGCTGACCGATCGGGTGGGGCTGTCGGCGCACGTCGATGTTCAGCACTCCATCTATAACGTCCCGCTGCTCCACGTGGCGTGGGCGCCGGACGGGTCGCACTTTCTCTATTCGTGTGGACAGCAGTTCTGCGTGGTGGACCTGGACGGCGAGATCGTGGGGCGCTCGCCGGAGGAATTCGCCAACGAGCGGGGACGAGCACGAGCCGCGGCGGCCTGGGCGCCGGACGGGTCGCGGATCGCGGTGCGGACGTCGGGCGGCCCGACGCCCGACGGCGAGGTGGTGCTGTACACGATGGCGCCGGACGGCTCGGACGTGCGGGTGCTGGTGCGCGGCGTTGGTGATGGAGGACTCGAGTTAGCGGGGCGTGGAGGCGGGGAAGGACGCGTGCCGTGAGGGGTTACTTGGTGCCGGAGCTGGATCGCGACTTCGGGCCGGTGGGGGACTGCGAGACGCTGCTGGCGCTGCGGGACAGGCTGGCTGGCCAGACGCTTCTGAACTGGGGCGCGGGGACGCCGCTCGACCAATGGGCGGGGGTACAGGTCAGCGGCGAGCCGCGGCGGGTGACGGGGGTTGAAGTCTTGGTATCGGCAGGGGGTGCATTGGCACGAGAGCCACCGGCTGGTGTTCGGCCGGTTACCACCAGCGATCGGCAACCTGGACCAGTTACAGACGTTGGATCTGTGCTGCAACAAGCTCCTGGGCACATTTCCGCCCGAGCTTGAGGGCCTGCAGCACCTGCGCGAACTGGATCTGCGGCTTCACGGGGGCGCCCGGCTGGACGGCTGCCTGAGCGCCGGCTTTGTGGAGCAGCTGGATGTAGCCGAGGGCCTGTGGGTTTGCGGGCAGGAGAACGGCCCATGAGGTACCCGTGCGTCCCGGGACGCGAGAGCTGGCGAAGCGTGGCGACCGCTTCGGGGCGGCTGTGCCGCGGGCCATGGAGAGGACTCTTACAGGTGGCCGAATCGCTCGGCATCGGCTTGGGAGTGGCCCCTAGGCATTTCACCCTCACCCCAGCCCTCACCTTCAAGGGCGAGGGAGAAAGAGACGCCCCAGGGGGCGCGGGCGTGGGTGTCCACCCTGTGTCCAGTCTGGACACCCTTTAGGGAGAGGGAGTCGGAGAGACCTGGCGGCGGGGGTTAGCGCCGGCGGGCTACGTAGTCGCCGCCTTTTTGGACGGCGGTTAGGTAGGGGGTGCAGCCGGGGCGGTCTTTGAACTCGGCGAACTGGGCGGGGATCTCGCCGCCGGCGTCGGCGATCGCTAGGCCGATGAGTTCTTCGACGACTTCGGGGTGGTCTTCGGCCACGTTGATGCGGAGCATCTCGTCGTCGGGCAGGCGGTGCAGCAGGGGCGCCTCGCCCCAGATGGTGGCGTTGCACCACCAGTCGTCGGTGACGACGGTCATAAGCGGACCCCAGCCGATGCTGACGTGGGAGCGGTGGGACGGCAGGTTCTCGCGTAGGGCAGGGCCAATGTCCCGACCTTCCGTGGGCCCCTCGACGCCACCTGTTGCCAGCACGGTGGCGGCGATGTCGGTGTTGGTGACGAGGCCGTCGTAGGTCTCACCGGCGCGGGCGCGGTCCGGGTAGCGGACCAGCAGCACGAGGTCGGCCACGGCGCGTGTGAGCGGGTGGCCCTGCTTGCTGATCAGGCCCTTGTCATCGGGATAGCGCAGGTTGTGGCCATGGTCGGAGGCCACGATGACGACGGTGTCGTCCGCGTGACCGGAGAGTTCGAGCTGTTCCATGAAGTGGCCGAACCAACGGTCACAAAGAGTCACCTCACCGGCGTAGTTGGCCTGAACGCGCTTGACCTCGCGCTCGGTGAGCACGCCCGCGTTCGGGGCGTACAGGGACTGGATGATGTCGGTGACGTCGTCGTCCGGGTCGTAGAGGCGGCGGTAGCTGACGGGCGGCTCCCAGGGTTCGTGGGGGTCGAATGAATCGACGACCAGGAAGAAGCTGTCGGCGTCGCCGTTGTCGTAGAGCCAGCGGGCGGCGTCGTTAAACAGTCGGGCCGGGTAGTAGTCGGCCTCTTCGCGACGAAACAGGTTGTTGGTGAGGTACTGCGTGAAGAAGTCGCGCCTTTGATGCGCTTCGGGAAGCCGCTCGGGCACATGGCGGCGGATGGCGTCGGGCGGCAGGGCGGGACCGGAGCGGAAGCGGTCGGTCTCCTGGCCACGAATCCACTGCCATTCGCTGAAGCCGCGGTGGAAGTTCTTGCTGGGTTTGAACTGGTGGTAGCAGTCGGTGAAAAGCGCGGTGCGATAGCCGGCGTCCAGGAGCAGTTCGGAGACGGTGTCCTGTTCCTCGGGGATCGGCCCCCAGCCGGGCGCGCCGGAGAAGTCGCCCTTGTAGTCGCGGTGACCGATGTAAGGGAATGTGCGCTGACCGGTGTGCAGGGCGCGGCGGAACGGAAGGGTTGGCAATGCTTCGGGGAAGGCGCGCGTGCAGCGGATGCTCTGGGACGCAAATGCGTCGAAGTTCGGCGTGCGGATCCAGTCGTTGCCGTAGGCGCCCAGGTGGTCTTTGCGGAGGGTGTCGAAGACGACGAGTACGACGTTCATGGACTGGATCTCCCTGCTTTCTGGCCTAGGGAATGCTGCGTCCGCTGGTATCGAGCGTCAACCGGAGAGCAACGGCGGTGGGCTGAGCCTCTACCAGGGCACGTCCATTGGGACTCCCCGCTTGGCGGCCGCCGGTTGAAGGATGCCGCGGATCTCGGGCGTTACGGGCGACACCATGTAACCGTGTTGGAGGTCGCCAATGACCGTCACGTCGTTGCGCGGTGCTCGGCGCCAAAGCAATGCAACGATCAGGCAAATCGCCGCGTCAAGACAATCCTGATCGCTCTTGGTCGGCTTGCGCGATCGAGCTTGGTCCGTGGCCCACTTGGACAGGCGGGCAAGCCCCAGCGACTCGGCGTGACGGCTGACGGACCTAGCGACCAACTGCCAGTCTGCAAGTGAGAACTTTCGACGGTTTGCGGGGTTGTAACGTGCGGCGCGTTTGCGTTCGAGGATTGCAGGCTCCAACGCGGGTAGGGCGAGGGCCGGAAAGACTTCCATCAGGTGCAGACCGTCGTTCGCCGCCCGGGCCTGGGACGGGTTTTGGAGCGCGTCGAGCGGTTCGAGGAATCGCCAGATTGGAGCGTTAGGACCGAACATCGCAACCTTGCTGGAGATCACTCTGTCGCTGCTGGTCTTCCCACGGTTGGCGGGTTGTACTCCGCCGCCGAGCTTTGAGATCAGCGAGGCCGCAACGCGCTCGACGGGTCGCATGCCGGTCTGATTCGGAACGACGGTTGGCTGGTCGACCGCGACTAGAACGTAGTCGCATGTGGCCTGGAGATCCCTAACGACTTGCGCTGCTTCGTCAAAGTGAGCTGGGCGCGGAAGCTGGGGCTCCTCGTGCCGGCCCTCCACTGACGTCACCCAGGCGATTCCGCCGGGAGACTTTCCCGCCCAAGCCGAATCGAAGCCGACGAACGCCTCGCGCTTCGCGCTCACGGCACTACCAGCCTCGGTGGGCGGACGTGCGGTCAGACCTGCCGTATGACGTCAACCGGTTCGCCTCACAGAGCCGAGCTGAGCAGATCAGTTGCATGTCGCTCAATCTACAGTCTGGTCCAGGTGCTTGGTGGAAGCCGCCGGCGCTTGGCGGCGGTGCGTTTGCTACGGTGCCGGACCAACGGTGAGTCGTCCGATGGGGAGTTGCCATGACTACGTACCGAGTCGGGTTTCTGGGCGTGGGGCCGCGGGGGTTGAGCCAGGCGCGGGCGTACATGCTGCATCCGCGGGTGGAGATTGCGGCGCTGTGCGACGTGGATCCGGAGCGGCTGGGCGCGGCGGCCGCGGAGTTCGGGGTGGAACGAACGTACTCCGACTATCGGGCGATGCTGGACGAGGAAAACCTGGACATCGTCAACATTCCGACGCGGACGGACCTGCACGCGCCGTTGACGATCGGGGTGCTGGAGCACAGGGCGCCGAAGGCCGTGATCGTCGAGAAGCCGATGGCGACCAGCCTTACCGACGCCGACCGCATGCAGGAGCTGGCGGAGGCCAACGGGACACGGCTGGCGATTCACCACCAGATGCGGACGACGCCGACGTTCAAGGTGGCCGACCGGCTGGTCAACGCGGGCGAGATCGGGCCGTTGACGACGATCAAGATTCGCGGCAAGGGCTACTACGGCGGCTACGACATGCTGAACATCGGCACGCACATGCTGAACGGCACGCGCCGCTTCGCGGGCAACGCGCGCAGCGTGGTCGCGATGTGCCGGACCGGAGGGCGTCCAACCACGGCCGCGGACATTGTCGAAGGTTCCTACGGATTCGGTCTGCTGGCAGGCGAGGAAATTTCGGCGCTCTATGAGTTCGAAAACGGCCTGACGGCCTTCGCCGAAATGCACCGCCGCAGCGAGCCGGGCAGCGGCTGGGTGCACATCAAGATCTACGGCGAAGATGGCGCGCTGTGCCTGTACAACTCGCGCGAGCTCTTTGTTCGACGCGGGCGCGACGAGGTGGTGGGCGACGTGCCCTGGGAGAAGTACGAGCTTTCGGACTCCGAGCGGTTCCTGCACGGGCACGACTACTACGACCACGTCGGAGGCGATCTGTGGATGGCCGAGGAGACGGTTCGGGCGCTTGACGAGGACCGTGAACACGAGTGCGGCGGCATGGAAGGTCTTTCCGTGATGGAGATGATGGATGGTGCCTGGATCTCGCACTTCAGCCGGTCGCGGGTGGACTTTCCGCTGGAACGGGGCGAGCACCCGCTGCGGGCCGAGCTGGCTAAGGCGGGATTGTCGGAGCCAGACCCGGAGCGGGGGAAGTTGCGGTACGGGGATTGGTTGCCGGGAGAGTTGGCGAGGATCGAGGCGACTGGCGGATAGTTCGCCGCCTTTCACGCCGGCACTTTCCTTATCCGAGGAAGGTGAATAAGGAGAGAACCGAGCTAGCGCGTGGCGCCTCGACCGGAAGACTCCCCACCCGAAGGAGAGGAGTGAGCGGAGAGACGTGAGGGGTGAGAGGGACAGGACGGTGGGGATGAGCTGGGGTTGGTTGCTCGGAAGACCCCTCACCCCCGGATCGAGTCCGGGGCAGGTTCTGCCTCTCCCCCAGGAGAGGTGAAAGGCGGCTCTCCCTGCGGACCTCTCCACTCCCGTTGACACCTGGGCTCGGGGGGAGCCGCCGGAGCCGACGTTGATTCTTGAACTGCCGCTACTCCGTGGCCTGGATAGCGACGCGTCCGCCTTTCCTGACGTCAATGCTCAGGTTATGGCTGTCGAGCAGGGACATGCCTACAAGAGGGTCTACGCCAACAGCCCCGGTCTCGACGTATCTCGATTGGCCGTTCCACAACACGGTGACGCCGTAAACGTCAAAGGCGGTCTCGCTGCCGTCGGCCAGAACCGCCTCGCCATCACCCACGACAGGCAGGCCCAAGTCCGCCACCAGCATCGGCGGCAAGGTCAGGTAGCCGTTGAAGCCAGTATCAATCACGGCGTCGACTTCCAGCGTCCGCCCCGCTGGGCCTTGCAAGGGAAGGGTTACGACGGCTTCGAGATTGGAGTTCACGAAGCCCTCGATCACCCGGATCTCCGCAGGGAGCCGCCGCCGAAGTGATATAGCGTCCGGTGTCCGACCCGCATCAGCCAGATTTGGGCGTTCGGGCGCTGGTTGCGCAGACTGTCGGATGCGGCAATGGCATTGGCGCCGAGGGCGTAGTCCCCGCTGTCCACGTCAATGGCGACGACCTCGCCAACATGGCCGGCCTCCACCTGCCGCTGGATGTCTCGCTGGTATATCGCCTTGCCCAAGCGGGCGATCTCATCCCGCGGGCGGCGTGGGGCGGTGGGCCGTGCCGCGTGCGCCGGCGTCGGGGTGTCCGAGTTTCTCATCCGTTCCCGTTTCAATGGCGCACTTCCATGGCGGCATCCTACCGACTTGCGGGAGGAACGACGGGCGAGCACTGCTGGGGGCCCACACCCTGAAAATCCTGGCCTTAGACGCTGATCGGGTGGCCCTGCATGGGCTTCTGGGACCAACCGGTCCGTTGCACCCAATTTCCGACGCCGGGGCCGCGCGGTCGTTCGCGCCGTGGCCATGCGACGCAGACAACGGGCGGATCAGTCCCCATTAGGTCTATGCGGGCTCAGGCGGCCCGTACGCCGATGGTAGCAGCCTCGCGACCCATGCCCTCACCCGCTGACCCTAGCCATTCAGGACCGGACCTGTGACGCAATGCGGCGACAGGTGGGTTCAACCGACACTCAATGGCGAGGGTCAGCGGGTGAAGTTGCGCGCTGGATTTACTAAATCTTGTACGATTACTCGCCTTGACCGTATACGTCAACACAGGAGATTGAAATGGACTGGACTGCTATCTTCACTTCGGTAGTAACGGCGACAGTCACAACGATTGCACTACGATTGTGATTCCTCTTCTTCCGAATTCTCGTGAATCGTCATCCCGCCAACCTATTTCATGCAGGATACTTTTCTTGCCGAAGCTTCTCTATTAGCTCATCAGCCTTTCCTCTTTCGTATACTTGCGAATAAAAGCCAAGCGCTAAATCTACGACTTCTTGTACGTGCTTGGGCTGCGTTCCTTGGGATGCTGGCTTTAGACCTCCATCTTTGGTCGTCGCAAGCATAATAGGTGCAAAAACTCTTCCTTCAATTACATCAGTGCCTGCAAGTCGAGCCAAGTCCATAGTGAACTTCAGAACGTTGCGAGTCGCCCGTTTGGCAATCCAGGAGTCATTTGTCGCTAAAGCCCGCTGAAGCTTTGTTCGTATAAGGTTCGCAACATCATCATAGGTGTATTCCGGTCGGGATGTGTCGTGATTCATCAAAGACCCTTCTGTAGCCTATAACTCCATTAACGCTAAGCCATGTTCGGCTAGTCGTCAACTGAAAGAGTGGGCCATTCTGCCCGGCCTACTCTTCCTTTTCAGTCTCCGGCATCTTCGGGACGTGTGGCAATGTGTGAGGCGGGGTCATCAGCACCGCCGTCAGAAAGCAGTCGAACGCTTCCTCGCTGACTCCCTTGCTTTCCTCCCGGTCGCCGTCTCGTGCGCCCTTGGCTGTGGGTCGTCCGGTGGGCGCTTGCCCTGTTCGTCGCCACCCGTTGCCTCGGATAGCCTGTCGTTGCCCATTCTTCAAGTCCTCATAGCTGAGGCGGGTGCCGTTGACGTGTCGCAAGAATACATCAATTCGATCTCCTTCCGACAGGCGGCGAAGTTTCCACCGCAGTGCAAACTCCCGTAGGTACAGGTCAAAGTGCTTGTCCGACCAAACGTGGTAGACGCCTTTGTGCGCTCGCTTCAGAATTGCCCAAAAGGATTCAATAGTTTGCTTATGTACGTCACCGTTGACATATTCGCCAATATTGTGATTCACTTTGCGGTGTGCATAATTGTTCATCTTATTATACGAAGGAAGGTAGTCTGTATAGACACGCGAGCCGCGGTAGACCCTTTTCCTAATAAGTCCCTGTAGAACGCTGCGCCACGGCTCGGAACACGTTCTGTAATTAGATCACCGTTTCGCTCAGCCGTACCCACCACGATTTGAAAGCCGTCTTGGCAATTTGCAAATCTCTTTTTGTGTGTCGTCGCCTGTTGCTTCAACCGACAAACGCCTCATCGACTTCAATAACGCCTCGCAGGATTTCGACGGCCATGTTATCTGCCACGTGCCGTAAGCGGGATAACATAAACCATGCGGTCTCCTGGTGTATGCCAGTGGTATACTGTGAAGGCGATGAGACAGCGTCCGAAAATCCATGAGTTTCAGTTGGTGCATCAAGCCGGTTGGTCCCGGCTTCTGGTCGGGTGAGTCTCGAGGCGGAGTCTGGGGAGTGACGCTGGTGGTTCGAGGGGCGTGAGGAGTCGGGAGTGATGGCGAGTTGGCTCGGGCAGGTCGTTCGCGGTTGGGCGGGCCGGTCACGAACGGGGCGCCTGGGGACGGGGATTGGCGTGTGGTCGGGTCTGTTGCCAGGGGGCGGTGGGGCGCCTAGGGTTTGGGTTTGGAGACGACTTTTGACATCGAACCCACACTGATGCGTCGGGCGCGCGACGAGGCGGCGCGCCGGGGGATCTCGGTGTCCGAGCTAGTGGCGGCGGGCTTGTGGCACGTGCTGGAGACCGAGGCTGCGGATACGGACGCGCCGGAGCCGAGAGTTGCCGAGGAATAGATGACCAAGGTATTGCCGCCGCTGCCCACCTGCAAGGGCGGTGGCTTTGTCGCGGATGTGGCGGACCGCAAGGCACTGGAAAGAGCAATGGCCGCGAACGACAACGACGGGGCATTGCCTCCGTTGCCGACGTGGCACGGTGGTGGTCCGGCGCTGGTGGATGTTGCCGACCGTCGGAAGCTCTACGAGGTGCTGGACGCCGACTGAGTGCTGGTTCTCGACACCAACGTCTTGTTCGACGCGGCTGTCGAGAGTTCGGAGTTTCACATCCGGCGCTCCGAGCGATTGGACCTGTGGCGGCGTGAACGGTCGTCCGTTCTGCTGACGTGGAACGTGTGCTATGGATTTCTGCGGATTACGACTCACCCGCGCGGCATGTTCTCGACCAGCCATTGGCCCTAAGGGCTTCTCGGGAGGCGATCCCTTGGGCCGCGTCACGCCAACATCAAGCGCTCGCCCTTCGGTTCAGGGATGGGATCTCCAAATTCCCGCGCGGTATCAAGCCAAAGGTCCATTGCCTGGTTGACGTTCCGCAGGGCCGCCTGCTGGGTGTCGCCATGAGCCAGGCAGCCTGCGAGCTCGGGAACTTCGGCGACAAATACGCCGTCTTCCGTGCTCCAGTAGATGATGATTTCATACTGGTGCATCAGTCGCTCACCTCAAGCTGGCGCCATCCGCTCCTTGGCCAACTCGGCTGCGTAGTGCAGAGACGCCTTCACCGCATCGGCGGAAACGGAGGGATAGCTCTCGACGATCTCATCTACGGTCAATCCCGCCGCGAGGTTGTCCAGGATGACGGTGACCATCACCCGGGTGCCTGCAATGCAAGCCTGGCCGTGACAGATATTCGGATCAACAGATATGTACTTGTGCCAGGTCATGATCAACCACCTTCCGGGTGACGATCACTCAATGTTGGCGCTTCGGGGTTCGGCGCGATGTCAGGTCCATGGGCAGTGTGCCAGCCGAGGTTGGTGAGCAAGTCAAGGGCGGCGCGCTCGACCGGCGATTCAGTGATGGTGGTCATTTCCTCCGACCGCGCGACCACTGGGGATACGCTGACAATCGCGCTAGCAGGAATCCGCCCGTAACTCCGCCACGCTGACTGTCAGGCCCTTTTCGAGGCGAGGTTGATCGCAAGCGGACCGTCGCGGTCAAGCGCCAAGCGGGTCGGATTGTCGAGGATGTACTGGCGAATCTTCAGCAGGGATGCGTCGCCGCGCACGACGTATTTGTAGTAGCTGCGCTGCCATAGTCAGCCATGGAATGGCGGCCAGTTTCGCGTCTTGACCCCCGGGTGGATTCCACGGTGGTCAACGATTTATGCGTGTCGATCACATCGCCCAAGCCGACCCGTCTTGCCGTAAGGGCGCCCCTACCGGGATGCGGGATGGGCGGGGATGGGGGGTGAGGGGGTAGGCTCGCGGACGGACGTTTGGCGGGAGGGCTTCTGTGCGCATTGAGGATCTGGCGGGGACGACGATTGGCGCCGCCGTATCCGGCGGGCTGGACAGTTGCACGATCACGCGCTGGCTGGTTGAGGAAGGCGTGGGCGTGGTGGCGCTGACGGCCGATCTTGGTCAGCCGGACGAAGACGACATCAACGACGTGGCCGAGCGCATGCGCGTGGCGGGGGCGAAAGAAGCCTTGATCGCGGATGCGCGCGAGGCGCTGGCGCGGGCCGGCCTGGAAGTAATCCAGGCGCAGGCGAAGTACGAAGGCGGCTACTGGAATACCACCGGTATTGCACGGTACGCGACCGTGGCGGCGATCCTGCCGGAATTGACGGAGCGCGGCCTGACGGTGCTGAGTCATGGGGCCACCGGGCGGGGCAACGACCAGGTTCGGTTTCAGCTTGCGACCAACATGCTGGCGCCCGGCGTGCAGGTGTACGCCCCCTGGCGCGATCCGACGTTCCTGGAGCAGTTCCCGGGACGACGCGAAATGATCGCGTACTGCGAGCGCGAGGAAATTCCGATCCGGGCGACGCTAGACAAGCCATATTCCACCGACGCCAACCTGCTGGGCCTGACGCACGAGGCCGGTTTGCTGGAGGAGCTGAGTACGCACGCGCAGTTCGTGGCGCCTGAGATGGGCGTTTATCCGCAGGACGCGCCCGATGAGACGACGCGCGTATCGATCCGGTTTGAGGCCGGTACGCCGGTGGCGATGGACGGGGACGACCTTTCGCTGCTGGACATTTTTGAGCGGGCCAACGCAATTGGGGGCGCGAACGGGCTAGGCATTGGGCTGCATACGGTGGAGAACCGATTCGTTGGGATCAAGTCGCGCGGGGTGTACGAGGCGCCGGGCATGGAATTGCTGGGCAGCGCCTACGAGTACCTGTTGCAGTTGATCCTGGACCGGCGGGCTCGTCCGGTGTTTGATTCGTTGTCAGCAGCGCTGGGGCGGCAGATTTACGAAGGCTACTGGTACGACCTGGCGAGCACGGCGCTGCGGAGGGCCATCGGCGAGTTCACGAGGCTGGTGACGGGCACGGTGCACGTGGACGTGTATCGGGGTCACGCGCAGTTCGCGGGCGCGGAGGACGCGCCACATTCGCTCTATAGTGACGCGTCCAGCATGGAGGGCATCGGAGACTTCGACCATGTGGATTCCGAAGGATTCCTGGGCGTGCTAGGTGTAAGCGCTCGCGCAGCCAACGCCGGCGGGCAGACGAGCCGCGAGTAGCCCATGACGATGATCATGATGCGCCGGCCAGATGTGGGCACGCTGTCGGTTGCGGCAGCGGCGGTACTGGGATTCCAGGCGTTTCGCGTATTTACCAGCAACATGTTCTGGGTTGTCGGCGAGACGTCGGACCGCGTGCTGTTGGCGGCGCTTGTTTTCGGCGCGCTGGTTCTGTGGGGCGCAGCCGGCCTGCTGGCTCGTTTTGTTGGGATCGCACACGGGCGCCGAATTGCGATCGTGCTGCTGGCCGGTATGGCCGTGGTCGGCCAGGCTTCCGGGTCGCCGGGAGCCGACGCGTGGATTGGCGCTCTCGGCACGATCGCGTTCGGTTGGGTCCTGGCCCTGTGGGTCGCAAGTGTTGGCCGGGCCGCCGGGCAGGGACTGGCCTTGGCGTTTACGGCGGACGTAGCGATTCGCGCGTCGTTCCGGACGGTGGACGCGCCGTTCAGCGACTCGCCGTGGGCGGCGGGAATCGTGGCGCTGCTTGCCGTATTGGCACTCGGCGGCGGCTGGCGGGCAGCGGGACGGCAAGCTGAATTCGGTGCTCCGTTTCGAAGCCTGCCATTACTTGGCCTGGGACCGGCCTTGATGGTGTTCATGGCGTTCAGCGGAAACTTCGGGCAGACAGCGGCCCCGAGCGGACTGGACCTGCGGGCCGCACTGATCTGGGTTGGCGCTGCCGCGACCGCCGGCCTCGCATGGTCGTCGATCTCGGCGAAGTCTGGTCGAGCAATGAGTTTCGTTCACGTGCTGGCGGCATCCGCTGCGATGGCCGTGGGCGCCTGGCTCGCCAGCGCGGCACCGACCAGCACGTTACCTAGTCTTGCACTGGTGGGACTTGGTCTGCCAGTCGTGGTGACGGCGTTATTTCCTGAGGACCGGAAGCCGCGGACGTCGGCCTGGTCCGTAGCCGCGCTGACCTTGAGCGGTGTCGCGCTTGTGGCGCTGCTGTTCATCTTCTATTCGTTCTACGCGCCGCCCTGGGTGTTGCCGGGGGCGGTCGCGATTACCGTTGTCCTGGCGCTGGCCTCGACGTTGAGCCGCCACCAGGAGCCGGGCAAGCGGTTGATTCCGGCGCTGGCCCCGCTGCTGTTCCTGCCGCCTTTCGTCGTGGGGGTGATCTCAGGCGCCCCGTCGCCCGACTCGGCACCAATGGGCGCGGGCGCCACGGTAGACGTGATGACATACAACATCCGGCAGGGATTCGGGTCGAGCGGGAAGTTTGACCTGGAAGCCGTAGCGCGAGAGCTCGAGGCGCGACCGACCGACGTGGTGGCGCTGCAGGAGATTGGGCGCGGGTGGGTGATTTCGGGCGCCGCCGACACGCTGGCGTGGCTGTCGCACCGTCTGGACATGCCGGCCTACTACGGCGCGAACATGGGTGACCTGTGGGGGAATGCCGTGCTCACGCGCCTGCCGGTGTTTGGAGCCACGAACACGCACTTCAACAGCGAGGGCCGGGTCCCTCGGGGATTCCAACGCATTAGCCTGCAGACGACGGGCGCTCCACTAACGATCCTGCACACGCATCTCGATCACGAGGATGACGGTGACACCGTACGGGCATCACAGGTGGTGAGGATTCTGGAGGACTGGGGGAATGCGCCGCGAACAATTCTGCTGGGGGACTTGAACTCCAAGCCCGACTCGGTCGCGATCCGCACGCTGGCAAATGCCGGCCTTGTTGATGTCAGTCCGGATGGGCCGCTGACCTATCCGGCGGCGGGTCCGGAAGAGCGCATCGACTACATCTTCGTCACGCCGGACCTGACGGTGATTGAAGCCGAGACGCGGCAGTCGCTGGCTTCGGACCATTTGCCGGTTTGGGTATCGCTGGCCGGAAGCTAGACAACGCCGCCAGCATTTCGATCCGGCCGGCCGCGGCCACGGACGCCGAGGCGGTGGGTCACTTGCTGGTGGAGGTGGCGGGGCCGCTGGCCGGTCCGATCTGGGGCAGCGGGAACATTGGGCTTGCCGAGCAGCAGTTCGCGGGCTTGTTTGGGGCGTGGGGCGCTTTCCGCAACCACTACGTGGCCTGTGACGGGTCGGCAGTGGTTGGGCTTATCGCGCACATGCCGGACCGGACCCAGTCCGGTCAGTCGCTGCGCACGACACTGGGAATGTTGCGGGTCTATGGGCTCATGGGCGCTCTGGCGCTTTCATGGCGGATGCGACACCTGGTCTCGGCCAAGCCGGGGTTCATTCGGAACGGCTACAGCGTTTGGAATCTGGCCGTGGCGGAGGGGCATCGCAGGCGAGGCATTGGTACCGCGCTGCTAGGGCACGCCCATGAGGCCGCGCGCAAGTCCGGCGCAGCGACGATCGGGCTGGAAGTGCTGATCGACAACACGTCCGCGATTGAGTTCTACAAACAGGCGGGCTACAGAGAACAGCGGCGGCGCGAGTCGGCCGGCATGCGGCGTATGAGCGGTTCGCCGGGGCTTGTCTATATGGTGCGGGCGGTCAAGGCCGAGGAGTGAGACGAGAGGTGAGAGGAGTAGGAAGTGCCGAGGGTTGGCGATGAGGGGGCGTGGAAGTGAGTCGGGGGTAGGGGACGCGGTTGTTGGGTTGTAGGACTAGATTGCCGCGAGGATGTTCTCGAGGTAGGCGCGGGACCTGGGGAGCGCGACGGCGGGATCGTCGGCGAAGCCGAAGGCTTCGATGGAGAGCAGGCCTTCGTAGCCGACCGCGCGCAGCTTGCGGATGATCGGTGTGAAGTCGGTGTCGCCTTCGCCGGGCGCGTGCATGTTGGCGTCATTTACGTGGACGTGGGCCAGCCAGGGCAGGGCGAGATCCACCGCAGCCTCGAAGGTCTGCGTCTCCTGGCTGATCTGCTTGACGTCAAGGACTAGCTTCACGGCCGGGTGATTCATCGCTCGGGCCACCGCGATCCCTTCCTGCGTGTCGTTCATGAAGTTGGTTAGCGAGGCGGTGAGAGGTTCCAAACATAGGGTGATGTTCAGGCGGGCTGCCGCATCAGCGGCGGGTCGGAGTTCGTCGATAAAGAGTTCGGCGGCCTCGTCGAATCCGGCGTCCGCGGGGGCGCGGCGCTGCCGGGGCGAGCCAACGACGATGACCGATACGCCGAAGTGTGCGGCCATCTGGACGATGGCGACCAATTCGGCGGCCGAGTCCCGCCGGAGGTCGGGGTCACGAGTGACCAGATTCAGATGCGGCGCGTGCTGAAGGAGTGAGTTGAAGCCCACGACGTCGAGACCGAGCGCTCGGGCCACCTGCCGCACCTGCACCCGCATCGCCGGATCTGGCTCTGACACCGAAGTGCCCAGGGAGCCTGGGATGACCTCGACCGCACCGAAGCCCGCGGTTGCAGCCAACTGGAAGAACGCCTCGATGGGGCGGTCGTCCAGCGTCTTGTTGCAGAGGGCCAGTCGCACGCTCAGGGGTTGCGAATTTCCGCGAAGGCCGGAAAGTCGTGGGCCTCGCGGTGGTACTCGTGGTCGAAGTAGGTGGTGGTCTTGTAGTACTCGTGACGCCCGTCGGTGGCTTCGCGGTGGATGCGGGCCAGGAGGTCGGCCTGTTCGTCAGCCGACATGGGCGTGAAATCGCGGGCGATTTCCAAGTCTTGAGCTAGGTCCCGCTCGTCGACCATGCCGCAGATCAGCGTGGCGATTGGCTGCGACAGGGCGTAGCGTCGGCAGTCTTGCGCCGTGAGGCCGTTGACGCCCACGAACTGACCGTTGCCACCGAGCGACTTCATGCCCAGACAGGCAATGCCGCGTTCGTTGAGGAGCGGCAAGACGTCGGACCGGAAGCTGCGAAAGGCGCCGTCGAACGGGCTGATCGGCATCTGGCAGGCGTCCCAGACGAAGTCCATGTCGAGCATGGCGCGCAGGATGTGGGGGCTCTTGTGGCCGGTGAAGCCGATGTAGCGAATCAGGCCGCGTTCGCGTGCCTCGAGAGCCGCCTCGACTGCACCGCCCGCCTCAAATATCCACTCGGGGTCGTTGTCGTAGTTGATTTCGTGGAACTGCCAGAGGTCCAGATAGTCCACGCGCAGGCGACGCAGGCTGTCGTCCAACTGTCTGCGCGCGGTCTTGGCGTCCCGAGCGCAGACTTTGCTCATCAGAAACACATCGTCGCGGCGGCCCTGTAAGGCGCGGCCATAGCGTTCCTCGCTGACGCCGTAGCCGTAGTCCCAGGCGGTGTCCATGAAGGTAATGCCAGCGTCGATGGCGGCGGGGATGATGCGCGCGGCTTCGGCGTCGGTGACGGATGAGCGGGAGAGGTGGCCTCCACCTAGTCCGATCAGCGAAAACTGGTCGGGATGGCGGCCAAGACGGCGGGTGGGGAGCGGGGTCTCGTGCGGCGGCATCAAACACCTCCATCCGTGCTGGTTTGGCAAGCGGCGCGGTCCGGACCGACCAACCGGCGCATCAGGTCATTCCTGGAACTTCGATGCCCCACAGCGAGTAGACGCCGCCCTTGGGCAGCACCTCGTCGGCGTAGGTTTCGGCGTTGTCCACCGGCCGATAGCCCAGCTCGCTCACGCCGTTGGTGATGTCCCAGTAGGCGCGGGCGTTGGCCGAGATGCCGTAGTAGATGCCGTACTTGATGCCTGGGGCGACGATCGACCGCTCCACCAGGTTGAGCAGGTCGCGGTCGCTGAGCCAGGTGGAGAGGATGCGCGGACCCATGCTGAAGTCGGGTGGCTTGAGCCGGTATTCGTAGCTGCCGATCCGCAGCACGATGACTTCCATACCGTGGCGGTCGGAGAAGTAACGGCCCAGGGCTTCGCCCCACACCTTGGCGGCGCCGTAGACACCGTCGGGCCGGGGCAGCGACTCGGCGTCGCAGCGCTCGCCGACGATTTCGTACCAGCCGGTGGCGTGGTTGGAACTGGCGTAGATGAAGCGTCGAACGCCGGCAAGGCGAGCGGCTTCGTAGGCGTTCCAGAGGCCGACGATGTTGGGCTGCACGTACGGCTCGAACTCGTCGGTGTTGTGGTTGGACTTGGCGTGCATGTGGACGACGACGTCCTGGCCGGCGAAGGCCTCCGCCACGACGTCCACGTCGTCGAAGTCAAGTTGAATGAATCTGGGGTCGTCGTTCGGGCTGCGCGACGTGCCGGTGAGGTCGAAGCAGTCGGGCAAGTCCTCCATGAGCGTTTGACCGATCTTGCCGGTCGCGCCGGTCACCATCACTTTCAGCCGGTCAGCCATGAACTAGCTCCCCCTGGTTATGCAGGCACCGGCCGGCGCCCGTTGGCGCAGGATACCGAGCCGGGGCCGGAATACACGGGCGTAGGTCTCCGAGAAGCCCTAGTTCGCCTAAGTTCAAGACGATGCGACGGACAGCTAGCGGTCGAGTTTTCCCGCAGCTCCGGGTACGCCTTGGACGGAGTCGGCGAATGCGCGGATGTGGCCGGCTGGGGTTCCTGGTGAGAGTCCGCCAGCCGTACACAGCAACATGCCGCCCGAGGGCGCGCCCTCGGCGAGCCGCTGCTGGCAGTCGCTGGTGATTTCGTCGGGTTCGAGTTGTTGGACTACGTGGATGGGCGGAACGTTGCCCATCAGGCAGACACGCCCCCCAAGATGCTCGGCGGCGACGTCCATCTCGATCCCGAACATGAACACGGTGCAGTTCATGTCGGCGATTGCGGCCACCGCGGTATCCGGCACCAGGTTCTCGTTGTGATAGAGACGGAACTCGGCTGACGGAAAGGCGTCGAAGATGTCCTTCAGGTACGGATACACGAACTCTTCGCAGTGCGCCTGCCCGACTTGCCCGGCCAGATGGTCCGTGACCACGAGACGCTCAATCGTTCCGGTGATGCGTTCCTGGGCGCGCACGTAGGCAACGTTGGCCTCGACGACGCGCTTGTTCCAGTCGTGAATCTGCTTTGGGTGCCCGTAGAGCTCGATGAGATAGCGCTCGTAGCCCAACACCAGTGCGCCGGACTCGACGCCCATGCAGCGGCCGTAGCCTTCGAAATGGCCCCAGGTCTGCGCGATCACCGGGTCCATGTGGTCGGCGTACCAGGCGTAGTCGTTGAGGGCGATGGCCATGTAGCCAGCAGTCCATGGATCGGGCATTTCCAGCGCCGGCAGGTCGTGGATGTCGTTGACGGCGGCGAACGGTACCAGCGGACCGTCATCGTCCTGCTTGATCGGCGAACCCCAGGCGGAGGTTTCGGGCGCGTAGCCGTAGTCCGGCGCAACGCCGGGCAGGTGCAGGATGTCGGGGAAATCAAGCTGGAACTTTGCCTGGGCGTAGTACTTGGCCTCGGCGGCCTCGTAATACTCGCGTCGTCCGACGCCGGCGTAGCCGGAAAGAAAGGGCTCGGAGGCCCAAACCACCGGCGGAACCTCAGCCACAGCCTCCTGCCGGTTGGCCGCCATCACCCGGGCATAGACATCGTTGGAATGGAGGGCGGCTTGGGTGCTGTCGGGCAACGCGTGGCGGGGCATGGCTCTCCTACGTCGTCGAGTGGTGGTCGACAGTTTGACGCGTACTGCCGGGATCGAGCAACGGCGAGTCCGTAGGGCGAAGGTCGTCAGGTGGTGGTTCCGGGAGCCAGCCGGTCAACCGGCCAAGCGGACTGCGCAATGATGCAACGAGGTCATAGGCACGGTCGATCAGGAGCCCGACGAGCGGCCAGTAGCCCACTGATCGCCAAGGCGCCTCGGGTTGCACCTGGCAAAGGACAGCCCGCAGTGCGACGCCTGCATGGAGCACGCGACCGTCGGGTCGAATCACATGGATGCTTTGTTGGCGGCGCGCGGGCGAGATGGTGGACATCAGCGGCTCGGCCGCCGCCGAGGTCATGTCCACCCGCGCCACTCGATGATCGGGATCCAGCCGCACCAACAAGGCCACGCTGCGGCGGCAGAAGCCGCACGATCCGTCATAGAGCAGGATCGGGCGGCGGGCGCTCCCAGCCCCTTCAGAATCGCTCATCCCTGAAGTGTAAGCCGAAAGACTGCGGGGCTTGCTGCAAAGACGGCCCGTTTCAACAACTCACTCGGACGGCGCGCCGACCGAACATTCCAAGTTTGACAGTTCGCTGCCGTTTGTGCCTACCATGCAATACGTGCATCAACAATGCCGCCGCGCTTGGACGGGCGGCTGGCGGGAGGGTCCCGGATGAAAACGCATGTGACACGACGCACCTTGATTCGATCGCTGGGGGTCGGCGCCGTAGGCGCCTCCGCCGCCGCCTTGCTCGCCGCGTGTGGTGAAACCCAGGTGGTTACGGTCGATAGAGTCGTTGAGAAGGAAGTCCCGGTCGAGAAGACGGTCGTCAAGGAAGTTCCGGTCGAGACGGTGGTAACGAAGGAAGTCATCAAGGAAGTTCCGGTTGAGGTCCAGAAGGTCGTCACGCAGGTCGTCGAGAGGGAGAGGGTTGTCGAAAAGATCGTTGAGGTCGCGCCTCAGAAAGGCCCGTCGCCACCCATTCAGTTCATGAACTACTGGTCTCGCGGCAACCGCTGGGAAACGATGAAAGTCGGGCTGGAGATCTTCGACAAGAAGCACCCGGAGATTCAGTACGACCTGATTCCGCTGCCTCCGCGCTTCTACCAAGAGAAGAGCGCCATCATGTTCGCCGCCGGGACGGTTGGCGACCTGCTGGTGATGAATGGCGGGCAGATGTTCCAGTTCGAGGGCAACCTGCTGCCGCTGAACGACATCGCGCCGAAGCTGGGTGTGAACTTTGACGACTACGTGCTGCTGGAGCGCATCCACGCGGATCGCCCCAGCGTCTGGACGAACGCGATTGCGGGAACCTTCTACGCGTTTCCGTTCATGATCGGGAGCGTCGGCGGCTGGTATTACAACGTGGACATCGTGGAAGGCGCCGGGCTGGAGCACCCGGACGAGTCGTGGACCTGGGACGTCCAGGATGAGGCGCTGAAGCAGATGACCGACGCGGAGCTTCCCCAGTTCGGCACGTGGAACCGCAACAACACCGAGGTTCAACTCTTCGAGCGAATCGCCGAGGCCGGCGGCAAGCACTTCAATGAAGTCGACCGCCCGTACCTGACCGCCGGGTTCGACGACGCGGAAAGCGTTGCGTCGTTCGAGCGCTGGATGAACTACATTCACGTCGACGGTGTTGCTCCGCCTCCAGGCGAGATTGCCGCACTGGGCCTCGAGGGCGTCAGCAACCCGTTCCTGGCGGGACGGATCGGCATGCTCCACGGCGGCATTCACACGCCCGGTAACTACGACGCGATCATTAAGGATCGCTTTACGTTGGAGATCATGCCGACCCCGAAGCCGCCCGGCGGCGAGAACTGGTACATCAACAACCAGCTTGGCCACTTCATCACGCGCTACGCCCAGCACCGCGGGTCGGAGGAGAACACCATCACCCTGGCGGCGTTCCTTTCGGGATCAGAGTTCCAGAGCCTGGTTGCAAACTGGCGCGGCGCTGTTCCGACGACAAAAGAGGTTATCAACAGCGACGCCTGGCTGAAGCCGATCGCAGGTCGGAAGATGCCGAACAACATGCACATCATTAACAACAACCTGTTCCACTCCAACGTGTACGGGAACCACTGCTTCGACGGCTGGTCGGAGTGGTTCTGGAACATCATCTCGGCGGAAACCGAAACCGCCTGGATTGGCGAGAAGCCTCCGGGAGAATCGCTGCTCGACTTGGCTGAGAACACGAACAAGTTCATGGCCAGCTTGGCCGAGGCGTAGTGGGCAGCGCGCGCCGCTTGACGCGGGACGTGTCTGCGTAGATAGGAACGGGGCCGAGTGCCGAGTCCGGCACTCGGCCCCGTCTTTGCACTGGAAGACTAGATGCGACGAACGGCCTGGCAGCAATGGAGCGGCATCCTCTTTGCGGTGCCCTGGCTACTTCAGTTCGTATTGTTCATTTTGGTTCCGTTCGCGGCATCGCTTTGGCTAAGCCTTACGGACTACCGGTTCAGGGGCTTTCCGCGGATGATCTGGTTTGAGAACTACATCGATCTTGCTTCTGACGAAGTATTCATCAAGAGTATCTTCAACACCCTCTATTACACCGCATTCCACGTTCCAGGCGTCATGATTGTTTCTTTCTTCATCGCCATTCTGCTTAATCAGAAGGTCCAGGGCATGCCGCTGTTTCGCACGCTGTTCTACCTGCCCACGGTTACGGCGGGCGTTGCGACTGCGATGCTATGGCTCGTGATTCTGCAACCCAACGGCATCCTGAATCAGGCGCTGGGACTAGTGGGCATTCCAGGTCCCCGATGGCTGACGTCCACGCAGTGGGCGATGCCGGGTCTGATCATCATGAGCTTCTGGACGGTCGGCACGACCATGATTCTCTACCTGGCCGGGCTGCAGGGGATTCCGCAACATCTTTATGAGGCGGCGGCAATCGACGGGGCCGGTCATCTGCGGAAGTTATGGCACGTGACGATTCCGATGATGACGCCAACGATATTCCTGACCCTTGTTCTCGGAATCATCGGTTCCTGGCAAGTCTTTACGCAGGCGTTGATTCTGACCGGTGGAGGTCCGGCGAACGCGACATTGTTTGTGCTGCTTTACCTCTACCGAAAGGCATTTCTGATATTTCAGATGGGGTATGCTTCGGCTATTGCTTGGGTGCTGTTTGTGATCATATTGGTTTTTACGCTCATACAGTTCGTGGTGGCCCGCCGATGGGTCTACTACGAATACGATGAGTCTGGGTAACCGCTGATGGCCTTGTTGTCAGAGCAAGCGCCGCAGGTTCCCGGTGTGGACCGGCGTACGCAGTCCACAACAACCATTCGCGGCTGGCGGAGTCGGATGATGCGCCCGGTTTGGCGTGTGCTGGTATACGTCATGCTGATCGGTGGTAGCGCGCTCTACGGGTTTCCGTTCGCCTGGATGGTGCGATCGTCGGCGATGTCGATCGACCAGTTTTATGAGGATCCGCCGCCGTTCTTTCCCGTGCCACCGAATTGGGAAAGCTTCACCGAAGTGTGGGAGACCGGCCCAATTGTCGCCTGGATCATGAACTCCACGATCGTAACGGTCCTGGGCGTGGTGGTGTTGACCTTCGTGAGCGCGGTTGTTGCCTTCGGATTCGCTCGCACCGAGTACCCGATTCGCGACGCGCTGTTTCTGCTGGTCATCTCGACGATGATGCTTCCACAGCACGTGACGATCATTCCGAAAGTCATCATGTTCCGGGATCTTGGCTGGCTGGACACGCTGCTGCCGCTGACCGTCCCGATGATTGGCGGCTCCGCATTCTATATATTCATTCTGCGACAGTTCTTTCGTACGATCCCGCGCGAGCTCGACGACGCAGCCGCGATTGACGGCGCCTCACCGCTGCGGATCATGTTCACCGTCGTGTTCCCACTTTCGAAACCCGCCATTGCGACGGTCGCCGTGTTCTCATTCATCTCCAATTGGAATGAGTTCTTCGAGCCGTTCATCTACCTCAACACACCGAAAAACATGACGCTGGCTGTGGGCATGCGATTCTTCCAGGCCGGGATGTGGGAACAGCCGCAACTGCACCTGCAGATGGCCATCGCATTGATCGCCGTCGCCCCGATCCTCGTTGCCTTCTTCTTTGCGCAGAAGCACTTCATCCACGGGATCACGCTGACCGGAATCAAGGGTTAGCCGCAGCTCCAACGACTCGCCTGCCTGTCACGGGACTGACCAAATACGCGGGGCTACGTACGTGGTTTGAAGCGGGCGATTTGGTCGTCGACCCAGGCGTGGTTGGCGTTGCGGGTGCGGCCGGCGTTGTGGGGCGTGTGCACGACGTTGTGGCGACCCAGCAAGGGGGAGTCGAGAGGAACCGGTTCCACGTCGAACACGTCGGCTGCCAGGGCCAGTTCATCGTTCAGCACGCGGCGATAGAGGGCGTCGGTATCGCAGATGGCAGCCCGCGTGACCTGCACCACCAGCGACCCGTGTGGCAGCGCATTTATCAGGTCGGCGGTCACCAACCCGCGTGTGCTGTCGGTGAGCGGAAGCATGGGTACGAAGATCTGCGAGTCGGTGACGAGCTCGGACAGGTGAAAGCAGCGCTGCGCACCGGCGGCGACGAAGGTGGCGTCGGGCGCGTAGGGGTCCCAGATTGCAACCTGCGCGCCGACGGCTGCACACCATGAGGCATACCGGGCGCCAATGTTTCCCGCGCCGACCACACGCACCCGCTTGCCGCCCAGGGTGCCGCTGGTAAACCGGGAGTCGTCGCCGTACTGCTCGCCGCGCTGGCCAGGTCGGCCGATCTCTGGACGGTACTTCCAGGTCTCGTGATCGCGCTGCATGGCGGCGTAGGTCTGCGGGATTCGGCGGAGCGCCGCGAGCGTTAGGCCCATCCCAAATTCGGCTACGGACTGTCCCCAGTAAATGTCGACCCTGTGGGGGATGAAGGTGACGCCGCGGGCGACGGCCGCCTCGATGCCGCTGGTAGCCGGATCGCTTGAACCGTGCTTCAGGACGTAACGCGGGTGGAAGCACTCTTCGAGCGCGCAGAACGGCTCCAGGTCCGCGGCTTCGGCCGGAAAGCCCAGCAGCGCCAGGCGCTGGACGGAGTCGGGGTCCGGGACGAGCTGCGGGGCGCGAGCTTCGGGTTCTTCGGTGCGATAGAGCTCGCAATCGCCCTGGCGCTGCCAGCACTCGTGCCAGTAGTCGGCCGCAAAGGGCCAGGCGGCGTCGAATCGCTCGTGGACACAGATGACTGATCGCATGAGCCGTGCCCTCCTTTGGGGGGTACCTGTCAAATTGTCCTTGCGCTGTACTATCGCAGACGGCCTATTTCATTGCGCGTGCGGACTCCGGGATACGGCGTTACGAATCCCGACTCGACGGTCGCGCAAGGCGTTGACCCGTTCTCATCCGCGGAGGCAGCCATGAAGCGATTCCTGATTCAGTCGGAAACCCCGCGCGATGAATTGGACTGGGGATCGCTGGGTTGGCTCAGCAATCCTCCGGTGACCGGCAGCGAGTACCTGACCGTCATTGACGTGGAGTTGCTGCCGGGCAACGGGCACGACTTTCACAAGCATCCCGACCAGGAAGAATCGATCGTCTGCGTTAAGGGCACAGTGGAGCAATGGGTCAACCAGGAGCGGCGCATGCTGAGTCCGGGCGATGCCGTATTCATTCCCGCCGATTGCGTACACGCCACGTTCAATGACGGCGACGAGCCGGCCAAGGTGATCGCGATTCTTGGTCCCTGCGTCGGCGAGATTGGCTACGAGTTGGTGGACGTTGCCGACCAAGCGCCGTGGAACGGTCTTCGCGGATAGCTGAGCGAGCGCGCTGCTGGCGAGCCCATAGTCCTGGCGCCGACCGTGCGCCGGGTCGTTCAATGCTCCAAACTACGGGTCAATTGCCTCCTGCCACGTATGTGAAGGCTACCCATGGCGCACCACGAGTTTTCGCCCACGACCTACTACAACACGATGGGGAGCCATCCGCCGGCTTTTCATGTTGATGCCGGGGATACGATAGCGACGACGACTGTTGACGCCCGCGGGTTCGATCATGAAAACGTGGAGCGGGCGGGACGGCCAAATCCGCAGACGGGGCCGTTTTATGTGAACGGGGCGGAAGCGGGTGACACGCTGGTTCTGAAGCTGCACGAGGTAACGCCGAACCGGCGGCTGGGCTGGACAACGGCGCGGCTGGCGCCAAACGTGGTGGATTTTGAATACGAGGCGAACTTTGACGACGAGGTTGACCTAGCGACTTGGGACGTGGATGCGGAGGCGGGAACTGTAACGCTGGTTGAGCCGCAGAATCGCCTGACGGGGCAGCCGTTGCCGTTGCGACCGATGCTGGGAACGGTGGGAGTGGCACCGGACATTGGCGAAGCGATCAGCACCATGACCTCTGGAGCGCACGGGGGCAACATGGATTACAACCGGATCACGCCGGGCGTCACCGTCTCATTTCCGGTGTTTACCGACGGCGCGCTGTTCTTCCTCGGCGACGGGCACGCGCTGCAAGGCGACGGCGAGATGGACGGCACGGGTGTGGAGATCTCCATGGACGTGCGGTTCAGCCTGGATCTGATCAAGGGCAAGACGATCCATTGGCCAAGGGCCGAGGACGAAACGTTCCTGATGACATGCGGGAACGTCCGTCCGCTGGATCAGGCCGTGCAGCACGCCACGACCGAGATGGTTTCGTGGCTGGAGACGGACTACGGCCTGACCACTCGCGAGGCGCACATGCTGCTTGGGCGGTTTGTGGAGTACGACGTGGGCAACATGTACGACCCGGCGTACACGATGGTCTGTAAGGTTCGGAAGTCTGCTCTGGCTGACCTGGGCTTTGCGGGTTGATGCTGCGGATCGGTTGAGGCGGTTCTCGCGGAAGTGACGGGCCCTAGGGAACTTCTGTAAGCGCCACTGGGCGATGATCTCGGCGCGAGATGTCACAGGCGATAGCGGCTCGGAGCGCTTCGACAGCGTCGTCGACGGTACTGCGCGACGCCTGACGCCCACGGGCTACGTCCAGAAACGCGTCGATCTCGACGGCGTAGGCTTTGGCAAAGCGGTCGTGAAAGTCCGGATAGGGCTTCGCGGCGAGGGGTGGCGATCGGGGTTCCAGCGAACGCAGCGGCGCGCGGTCGTCCCACCCAACCACAACGCTGTCGCGGGACCCGAAGAGTTCCATGCGGACGTCGTAGCCCAGCGGGTTGTGGCGGGCATAGCTCATGAGACCCAGCGCGCCACCGGACAGGGTGAACGTGGCTATGGCCAGGTCGGCGTCGTCGAAGCGCTCATAAACGTCCCACTTGCGGACGGTGGTTTGGGCGTAGACCTCGACGACTTCCTCGCTCGTGACAAACCGGATGGCGTCGAAGTCGTGCACGCTGAAGTCGCGAAACATTCCGCCCGAGCCGGCGATGTAGGCCTCGGTGGCGGGCTCGGGATCGTGGCCGATGGTACGCAGGGTGTAGAGGGTTCCCAACCCACCGGAGGCCACCAGATCGGCGGCGGCTTGGTAGCCGGGATCGAAGCGGCGCTGGAAGCCCATCTGCACGGGCACGCTGCGCTGGTGGATGAGAGCGACAGTCTCGCGCGACTGTTCCAGGTCATGCGAGATGGGCTTTTCGCAGAAGGTTGGTATGCCGGCTTGGACCGAGGCGCGCAGCAGGCCGGCGTGGGCGGTGGTGGTGGCAGCGATCACGACGGCGTCAACTGAGGCCAGCAACTCGGCGTAGTCAGTCACGGCGCGCAGGCCCAGGTCGTTGGCTACCGAGGCGGCGAGTTCCGCATTGGCGTCCTGGAGGACGACTTGGGAAACGTCGGGATGCGCCATGAGGCGCTCGGTGTGGGGTCGCCCGATACGACCGACGCCAGCTACGCCTACGCGCATGTCAGCCCTTTCCGCCTGCTCGCCACGCGGCCCTTGGCCGGAAGCGAGTGTTGTCCATAGAAGCCAAGCCGCAATCTGGACCGGGAATAGGCGCACGTCAAGCCGGGGGCGTGAGGGATGGAGGGCGCAGACCGTAGGCTTGTGCCGACGTGCGTGGCTGGATCAGGATCGAAGTGCGCGCTCCACGTCGAACGGCCACAGAGAAACGGGGCACCCGATGAGTGAGGGCCGGCTGGTGGGCAAGGTTGCCATCGTGAGTGGCGGTGGAAGCCATGCGGGCGAGATTGGCACCGGTCGGGCCACGTCGGTGTGCCTGGCCCGAGAAGGCGCGCGCGTTCTGGTGGCCGATGTCGCGACCGAGAACGCGCAACGGACCGTTGACGCCATCCGGCAGAAGGGCGGCGAGGCGTCGGCGTTCGTGGGCGACGCAACGTCAAGCGACGATTGCCAGGCGATGGTGGCCGCGGCCGTTGAGCGCTTCGGCGGTCTGCATGTGCTGGTCAATAACCTGGGCTACCGCTGGGGAGGGCGGGATCGGCGCAAGGGCGTGGCCGATTTGGACGAGGGACAGCTCATGAATGCGTTCGATCTCAACGTCAAGAGCGCGGTCCTGGCCAGCAAGCACGCGATTCCGGCCATGATCGAATCAGGCGGCGGGTCGATCATCAACGTGTCGTCGATCGATGGTCTGGCCGGGGCCAGGCACCGCGGCGTGGCTTACTCAATCACCAAGGGCGCGCTGCCCATCCTGACTAAAGCCACCGCAGCCTTCCACGGACGCGAGGGCATTCGCGCCAACTGCATCGTGCCCGGGCATCTGCAGTCGGCCTATCAGACGGGCATCAATCCGGTCGACCGCGAACTGCGGCGGCGCGTGACCCCGCTGGGAATCGAAGGGACACCCTGGGACATTGCCTGGGCGGCGGTGTTCCTGGCCAGCGACGAGTCGCGATGGATCACCGGCGTGACGCTGCCGGTGGACGGCGGTCTGTTTGCCGCCCAGCCGCTGCTTGCCCACGATCTGCTGCAGGAGCCAGAGCCGCAAACCGAAGACGGGGAGGCCTAGGTGCCGTACAAGCTGAAGTCCAAGACCATGTATCTGATGCCGACGCACTTCGGCCCAATGTCCGGTCCGCGACAGGGTCCGGGCGGTCATTTAGGCGCGTTCAGTGTCGATCAGCGCAAGTCGCGAACCTATGCGGTGAGCTTTCTGAGCGAGCGGAATCAGCTGGAAGCGCTGTTGCCGGAGGGCTTTGAGCTGGTTGGCGAGCCGGTGGTCACGGTGGCCCAAACGCACATGACGGAGATCGACTGGCTGGCCGGGCGCGGTTACAACGTGCTCGGCGTTACCGTCCAGGCCCGATTCAACGGAGCTCGCGACCAGGCAACTGGTCCCTTTCTGCTGGTGCTCTGGGAGAACCTGACGGATCCGATATTGACCGGACGTGAGCAGTTGGGCTTCTCGAAGATCTACTGCGAACTTCCGGAACCGGTTATCCACGGCGGCGAGACGCAGTGCACCGCAAGCTGGTTGGGGTTTCGGTTCATGGACATGCGCCTTACGAAAATGGTGGAGGTCGAGGAGCCGGCGGCGGCACCGGCCGAGTCCCCAGGCGAGGGCTCGCTGAAGGGAACGCTCCACTACAAGTACGTGCCCAAGACCGGCGAATGGGGCGAAGCCGATGCCGAATACGCGGTGCTGAGTCCAATCAACCCGCCGCTAAGCCAGCCCACCCGCTGGCAGGGCGAAGGCACGGTGACGTTTCAGCGGGCGCGCTGGGAGGACTTGCCCACGCAATTCATGGTCGTGAACGCGCTGCACGAGCTTGAGGTCAAGGAGTACCGGGGCGCGACTATCGAGCACCGGGTGGGCGGCAGGGATCTGATCGATCAGCGCATCCTGCGCTAGGGCCAGTAGAAGCACGGTCCGCACGGAGGATGATGCCGTCTCGGCTAGATATAGACTCGCCGGACGAGCCAACTGTCTACCGCGCGGCCGTTGGGCAGCAGGGTGGCAGCGGGATTCTTGACATAATCCTAATTTCGCAAACTTAGACTATGGCTTCATCCTCGATACCTGCGCAAGTATCCAACGGCTCGGGGCGTTGGCAGACGCCGTTGATGGTGATCGCAGCGTGCGCGCTGATCGCCGTCATTGGATTAGGCACGCGCTCGGTGTTCGGCCTGTTTCTGCCGCCGATGACGGAGGCGCACGGCTGGTCGCGCGACGAATTCAGCATTGCCATGGCCGTACAGCAGTTGACCTTAGGACTGGTGCTGCCGCTGGCCGCAGCGTCGTCCGACCGTTTTGGTCCGGTGCGGGTGATTGTGGGCGGCTCGCTGGCCTACGCGCTGGGCGTGTGGCTGATGACGATGGTCGAGGCGTCGCTGGTATTTCTTCTGGTGGCCGGGCTGCTGGTTGGGGCCGCGAACGCCTTTACGTCGTTCTCGCTGGTTATTGCCACCATGGCGCGGATGGTCGGACCGCGACGACGGCCGCTGGTGATGGGGCTGGGAATGGCGGCCGGGTCGCTGGGACAGGTGATCTACTCGCCGATTACCCAGGGGTTTATCGACGCGTTCGGGTGGAGCGACGCGATGGTGATCCTGGCGGTGGGGTCGCTGGCGATTGTGCCGCTGGCATTCCTGCTTCCAGGCAGCCCGGACGTTGCGGCCGAACGAACGGCCCGACAGAGCATCGGGGCGGCGATCCGCGAAGCGGCCGAGCACCGGGGCTACGTGTTGCTGACGGCCGGGTTCTTTGTTTGCGGGTTCCACGTGTCGTTCATCACTGTGCACCTTCCGGCGTATATGCAGGATCTGGGCTTTGCGGCTCACGTGGGCGCGATTGCGCTTTCGCTGATCGGCTTCTTCAACATAGTGGGGTCGCTCCTGTCCGGTATGGCAGGGACGCACTTCAGCCGACGGCTGAGCCTGAGCTTTATCTATACCAGCCGTGCCATTGTGATTGGCGCCTTTCTGGTGCTACCCAAGACCGAGCCGGTGGCGTATATGTTCGCCTCACTCATGGGGTTGCTGTGGCTGGCAACGGTTCCGCTGACCTCCGCGATCGTTGCCCGAGTGTTCGGGGTGCGGTTTCTGGCCACGCTGTTTTCCTTTGTCTTCCTTTCCCATCAGCTTGGCTCGTTTTCGGGCGTGTGGCTGGGCGGGGTGATCTACGAGGCGACGGGCAGCTACGACGGGATGTGGGTGGCCGGAATCGTTCTGGGACTGGCGTCGGCTCTGATCCACCTGCCGATCAACGAGCGACCGATTCCGCGACTGGCGGAGGCTTAGCGGGTCAGTCGCAGAGCCCGCCGCAAATAAACTGCGAGCAGGTCTCAGGTCAGGCTTCGTCGAGCATGGGCCGGTACTGGAGCGCTTCGGCCAGGTGCTCGATGCGAATGGTCTCGCTGGCCGTGAGGTCGGCAATGGTGCGCGCAAGCTTGAGGACGCGGTGATGCCCGCGCCCGCTGAGCGCCAAGCGGTCGTGGGCGCTGCGCAAAAGGCGTTCGGCGTCAGGTTCGAGGATGCAGATTCGCGAAATCAGGCGGGCGGTGAGTTCGGCGTTGGAGTACAGGCCATAGGGCGCCAGACGCTCTTCCTGGATATTTCGCGCCTGTGCGATTCGCGTCTGAACATGGATAGATGGCTCGCGCTCTGTCTCGTCGGCCATCTTGTCGTATTCGAGCCGGGGAACGTCAATGTGGACGTCGATGCGGTCGAGCAGCGGACCGGAAATGCGGTTGCGATAGCGACGGGCGGCTTCGGCGCTCATGCCGCCGCTCTGGCCGTCAGCCGTGGCGAAACCCGAGGGTGAGGGGTTCATGGCGGCGACCAACATAAATCTGGCCGGCAGGTCCACGCTGTAGGCGGCACGGGTGATGGTGATGTGGCCATCCTCCAGCGGTTGTCGCAACGACTCCAGGGTCTGGCGGCCGAACTCCGCAAACTCATCAAGGAAGAGAACGCCCCGGTGCGCCAGGCTGATCTCGCCGGGCCGAGGCGACGTGCCGCCGCCAACCATTCCCGCGTAGGTCACGGTGTGGTGGGGGGCACGGAACGGGCGTTCCACCACCAGGCCGCTTCCATCCCGCAACTGACCGGCAATGCTGTAGACCTTGGTGACGTCTATCGCCTCGTCGAGCGTCATGGGCGGAAGAACCGAGGGCAAGGCGCGCGCCAGCAGGGTCTTGCCGGACCCGGGCGGGCCCACCATCAGGACGTTGTGGGCGCCGGCGGCGGCGACTTCCAGGGCGCGCTTGGCGTGTTCGTGGCCACGCACGTCAGCGAAGTCCACGGGATAGCCCGCAGCTTGCGTGGACATTTCGGTGACGGGCAGCGGCTCGATTCGAATCAGCCCCATGTAGTGGGCGATGAGTTGCTGCAACGACTCGACGGGATAGACGGCAATACCTTCGACGACCGCGGCTTCGGCGCCGTCAACGGCGGGGACGAACGCCTTGTCCACGCCGGCATCGCGGGCGGCCGCCACCATTGGGAGAACGCCGTGTGTGTGGCGAACGCCGCCGTCCAGCGACAACTCACCGAGGTACACCGCCTGGTTGTCGTCAAAGCCCTCGAGTTGCCCAGTGGCGGCCAGAATCGCCACGGCCATGGGCAGGTCGTAGACGGGGCCTTCCTTGCGAATGTCAGCAGGGGCCAGATTCACCGTGAGGCGGCGCTCGGGAAACAGCGCGCCGCTGTTGCGGATGGCGCTGCGGGTGCGTTCGCGGGCTTCCTGAACGGCCGCGTCGGGTAGCCCGACGACGTTGTGTTTAGGCAGTCCGTTGCTGATGTCGGCCTCAACGTCGACGACCACGCCGTCAAGGCCTGTAATTGCGCAGCTGTGTACCGTGCCAAGCATGAGCAAGCCGCGGTCCGCCCAGCCGCGTGTGTTGCGCTACATACCCGGCCCGTCGCCGATGGTTTTGTGCATCTTGAATGACCCGCTCTTCTTTTCCTCGCCGCCGCAGGCGGCTAGCAGCAAGCCCGAGGCGAGCAGGGTAACGGCCCGGCGTCGAGGAGCGAACTTCGGCGGTTTCCTGGCAGGCATGCGGGACTCCCTGGCTATCCCCACAGGGCCTATCGTACGCGCTGTCCGCATTGAGGGCGGCACTGGGCTAGCCGCGCTCAACCGGGACCACCACGTAGGGCGTCTCGACGTCCAGGTCGGGGCCGATTGCACCGTTACCCAGCCGATCGATGGCTTCGACGTAGTACATCAGGTCCCAGTCCGGCACGATGTCCATGCCTGGAATGGTGGCTGTCCAAGCGCCGCCGATTTGCCGCATGGGGACCGGTGTGTAGAGTTCCCGCTGGTTCAGGTCGCGGTAATAGAGGATCACGCTCGCGAGGTCTTCCGCCGAGTCCACGTCGGCTGTCACCGTGAAGTTCTGGCCGGGAGACGCGGCAGCCGCGCTCTGCACGTGCACTGAGGGAGGCCCCGCCGAAGTTCCGATGGCGACCGGCTGCGGCGCGTCGGCCCCGGCGGCAGGCCAAGATCGAGACTCGTCGCCTGCGTCGGTCGCTTCGATGAAGTAGTCGATCCGATGCAGGTCGGGCGCCTGGATTTCCGCTGAGAACACGGCCCCATCGGCAGCCATGGGCGTTCGCTGCCAGGCACTGTCGCCGGCGCGCCAATTGAGGGCGACTTCGGCCACGCCGTCCGGCGCGGTGACGGTTGCCGTCACCGGCAGCGGACCAGGCGCCGCCGAACAAATGGGCACATGCCCAATCTGCGGGGCGACTTCGCGAACCACGAGGGCGTTGATGACCCAGTCGGAGGCCGGGTGCGAGTTGACTTCCAGTTCGAGCCGCCCGTTGGCGATGTTGCAGCGCTGTGTCCTATGGATCACCTGACCAGCGGGAATCGTGAAGCGGTCGGTCTGGTGACGGCCCTGAAACGTCAACCACATCGGGCCTCGGTCTTTGGCGTCGGGCGCGGTGTCGCCCATGACGACGGTTACGTCGTACATGCCCGGCGCCAGGTCGGCCCTGAAGGTGTTTTCCACGTAACCGGGATTGCGCCCGCGATGCTGGAAGTCGAGCTCCAGAAGACGATGGGGAAGTTCCCCGACCTCGCGATTGCGGCCCAGCAAGTCACCGTTGTCAGTCGGCGGCGGGCTGACCGCGGCGATGTTGCGGGTGAGCTTCCATCCGATGCCGCGAGCGGGGGTGTAGTTGACATCCGGGGACACGGCGCGAAAGCGGCGTTCGACCCAGGCGGACTGCATGGTTCGCGGAATCCATGGGCGCGGGTCGACCGGCTCGGCGCCAAAGTCGAAACCGTGGGCGAAAAGGCCAAAGCACTCGAACACGCCCTCGACCTCGTCGAGCCGCGCGAGGTCGTGATCGAGATAGGGCGTCAGGCGCTTCCAGGTTCCGGATTCGTCTTTGACGGGGCCGAAGATCATTTCATCGTCGTAGAGCCCGTCGGTGTGTTCGACGATGGCCTGCCATTGGTCACGGGCGTTGGTCATGTGGACCTTGGCCGGTTGTAAGCGATCCGCGGCGCCCGCCAGGTAGAAAAAGGCCAGGTCCAAGGCTGCTCGTAGCTTGTGAGCGTGGTAGCGCGCAAGGCCCGAACACAGGCGCACATCGGCCTCGATGCCGAGGAATTCGGCTCTCGCTTCGCCGGGGACCGCGCGGCGGCCGCGTTCCAGCGCAGCTTCGGCGGCAGCGGCGTGTGACTCCAGCCGCTCAGCGATCTGTAGCGGGGTGAGTTTGGCCCGAAGCTCTCCGGCCAGATAATCCTCAACGTACTCGCTTACGCCGTAGAAGCCGGCCAGGTCGCTTGGCTCGACTTCGATGTAGGCGTCGAGGAGGCCGCCCGTGTCCCTCTCGGCCCACCAGCCGAACACGCTGGCCGAGGGCAGGTGGGCGGCGGTGATGAATGGGAGATAGTGGGATCCTTCGACCACGGCCTCTTGCACGTCCACCGCCGCGTCCGCACCGAAGCGGTCGTTGAACTCGCGCTCCCATACGTCGGCACTGCAGGCCGGGTCGTAGCCGAGGCGCCCGAACAGCAGGTACCAGAACCAGTAGCGTTCGTCTTCGAATTCACACCAGTGCATGTCCTGGGGCTTGAAGAGCGGCCAGGCGCCGCCGACGTTGCGGAAGCCCTTGTTGGACAGGGGCGCGCAGACTTCGAAGCCCTTGGAATCACCCAGCGCGCAACTCTCGGCGTAGCGCCGGACCCAGGCCGGATCGCCCCACAGCGTGAATTTGTTGGTCCCGAGGTTCCACATGCGAAACATGAAGTCGTAGTCGCGCGGGAATTTGAGCAGGTCGCCGTAGGAGTGCCGCCGGTCCATGCGGTCGAAGTCCTGCAACAGGCCGGCGGAATAGGGCATGCCCTGCTGCTCGCACCAGAATTTTGTGGAGACGGTGGTGGGCAGGCCTGTATCCAGGGCGCCTTCCCAGGTGTCGTCAGCGATGGCCTTGGCGCGGACGTCGATTTCGATCTCGCGCCCGGCCGCGACGACTCCGCTGTAGATCGAACGGAAAAAGGCCGGGCTGTCCTCGGCCTCGATCCCCGACTCGGAATTGACCCGCAGTTGAACGCCGGAAATGTCCGGGCAGGCCTTGAGGACCTTGGCCATGCCGAGTTCGCAGTAGGCCGCCAGATTGTCGAGCGTCAAGCCCTCAACCAGCGACTCGCCGTATTCGTAGCTGTGCTGTTGCCAGACGCCGAACGTGAAGTCGATGCCCCTCTCGACGGCGGTGCGCGAGATCATCTGCAGCGTCGCCAAGTGTCGTTCCCGTTGCTCGTCGGACAGGCTCGGCACCGTCACGTCGGGGAACTCGGGCATCGGAACCAGAAAGGCGTACGGCGGAACCAGGTAGGCGGTCTGATGGCCGAACGTCAGGCTGAAGGCGTTGAAGCGGTTCAGCGAGAGCTTGTCGAAGTAGGCCTCCCAGAACGCGGGATTGAAGTACCACGGGCCATCCACAGCCTCGTTGTGCGGGAAGATGCACACGCTGCGCTTGCGGAGGAACGGGGACTCGCTGGCGGGCGGAAACAAGCCTTCCCAGTCCAGCGGTGCCGGCGCCAGGTCGATGCGGCGCGCGGCTTCACGCAGGGCGTAGGCGAGACCGCGATCATCAGCACCGCCGATGGCCAACGCACCGTCGACGAATGCGAAGGCCAGCGACTCAGGCGCGTCGCTCAGCTGAGCGCCAGCCGCGCGAAGAGACGCGCCCGGCTCGTCGGTCGCCGAGATTCCGACTCGGATCACGACCGCGGCGTAATCTTCCGCGACGGTGTATCCGCGCTGGTCCAGCGCCTGCCTAAGCCTGTCGAGCGCCAAAAGCGCCGGCGACCCCAACTTGCCATCGACCACGATCCGAATGCGTGTCGTTGCGTCCGCCACGGTTAACGCCTCTCTTCAGGCACGTTGATAGGCACGCCCGCTCGTCCGGCTTGAAATGCGCCGTGCATTTGCGCAATCAGCGATTGGATCAGAAGAAACGAGCTCTCGTACAAGCGCCCACTGCCGACCGCATGCTAGAAGCCGGGCCGCGGAATCGGCTTCTCGCCCATGGTCATGAATGTCCGCAGTTCCCTGCCAGACAGCGGCAGGAAGTCGCCGCGAATGGCGTAAATGCGCGCGTTGTTCAGTTGGACTTCCAGGCGAATCGCCTGGCCAGTAAAGCGCGCCAGTCCTTGTCCACCGGTCCAACGGGGCGACCAATCGAGCGCGTCGCCAGTGAAGGGTTGGCAGTCCTCGTAGCTGTAACCCTCGATCACCTCGCCCACCGGGTCGGTGACCTGGACGCGGGTTTCAAGGCCCGACTGCAGATTGAGTTTGGCCTCGCCACCCTGCCAGTAGAGGGAGCGGGTTCCAAACATGCCCTGCCCGGCGCTGGCTTCCAGGTAATAGAAGCCGTCCAGCCGCAACCTGTGCATCAGCAGGGCGCCGGTGTCGTTGCCCTCGCCGAGCGGTCCTCGCTCAAGTCGCTGCCGTCCGACGTGCGGGTTGATGTGGTAGCCGTGCTCGAGCTTGGACGCGCTGGAGTAGATACGGATCTGCAGATCGTCGTCCACGACCAGCGAGTGCGGCCGCATGGTTCCGGCGCCGTACTCGCCTGGCTCCGCGTTGGGGATGAACGGCGTGCGAATCGACCGGTTGAAGTGCCAGCCGTTATAGCTGTAGGCGAGGTGGCAGTCGGTCTTGCCTTCCCAGTATTTGACGAGGCTGGTTGGTTCGGTGTGATAGATCCAGACGAGGCCGACGAACTTATCGGCGTACGGGAACGCGACCATGCCGTAGATTTCGGCCAGCGGCGTGTCAAGCGCGTCGGTGGCAAGCACAAGCTCAGGCTCGCTGAAGGTTCGCCAGTCCCGAGTCTCGGATAGGGCAACCCGCCGCGGATGCGCATGCGGCGCGGGGCGGGCGCTGATGACGTAGCAGTTGCGCACATGGTTCCAGAAGGCCGTGCTGGGAGGGTCCGGGCTGTGTTTGCGCCATTGGACGCCTTCGGCAAGCGTCCAGCTCAGTCCATCGGGCGACGTCCAAAGATGGTTGCCTTTCCCGACCGCGAAGCCCTTGACGCGCTCGTTCGGATCCTCGGCCCGCTCGTCGAAATAACAATCCCACTGATGGAAGTCTTCCGCCTTCGACAGCACCTGGTGTGGGTATCGGCGGTCCGGAAGGGGAACGCGGTCCGTCAGGTCGGGCTTTTCCCAGTGGATCCCGTCGTCGCTCTCGGCCACCAGCGCGTAGCTGTCGGGCTGTTCCTCGGGAACAGTGGACTTGCCGTTGTAGAGGATTCGCCAGACGCCCGACTCGTGCTTAAACGCCGTGGGATAGCCGGAACCAAGCCAGAATCCCGGTTCTTCCAGCGTTGCTTCCGGGACAAGCTGCGGTTGCCCGATTCCCCGCCGCAGGTTGTTCCACCGACTCAGGTAGTTGTCGTCCCAGAACAGCAGTGTGAAATCGCCGGAATTCAGCATTGCGGAGACTCCGTGCGTGGCGCGCTAGGCACCAGATTGTTCACACGATACAGCGCGTCCAGGGAGTGAACGGAGCAGCGAGCGTCCATCGGCTCCTAGGGCACGGCTACGGATAGCGACCAGGATTCGCCTTGCCGGTTGACGTCGGGCCGAATTTGATCGGGCAAGAGCTGCGGGCGTCCCGCCACCAGTCGTTCTCCGTCCACGAACCCCTCCGGACGGTCGCGCAGTTGCTCCAGCATGCGACGCCGCCAGACCGCCACGCGGGATGCGGCCGCTGGGTCGTTTACTGCGTTGTGCAGTTCGTGGGGGTCACGTGTCAGGTCGAAGAAGTGCTCATGGCCGTCGGCGGGATACCAGATGTATTTCTCGCGGCCATCGGTCAGGTACTGATGGGCGGGGGCGTGTTCGGACCAGCGCACGCTGCCGCGTCCCTTGCGTCCGCCGTGATGCTCGCCGTGCAGGTATGGCCGCCAGGCCGGCCGCTCGCCGCGGGCCAGCGGGACGACGCTGCGGCCATCCACTGAGTCTGGGATTGCGACGCCAGCCGCGTCCAGCAGCGTAGGCATAACGTCTTGAAGGCCTACTGGCTCGTCGATCACGGCCCCGTTCTTGGGTTCCAGCCACTCAGGTAGCCGGACAAGAAACGGAATGTTGGCCGAAGACTGATGCGGCCAGGTCTTGCGGAACAGGTTGTGGTCACCCAGCATCTCGCCGTGGTCGCTGGTGTAGAGCACCACTGTGTCGCGCCACATGCCGGCCTGGGACAGCGCTCGAAACAGCCGGTTGACCTGGTCGTCGATGTGATTCACCAGCCCGTAGTAGGCGGCGCGCATACGGCGCATCCAGGCGTCGGGCAAGTTGATGTCGACCGGCTGGATGTTCAGGCCCAGGTTCGGCTCGTCGAACTGCCTCGCCCAGTCGCCGATGAACGGCGCGGGGATGTCGTCGGCGCGCGCCATGTAGCGGTCGAAATACATCTTGGGCGGCGTAAACGGCGGGTGCGGGTCAACCACGGAAACCCAGAGAAACAAGGGCGCTTCCGGGTCGCGCTTGCTGATGAGTTTCAGCGACTCGTTGACGCACCAGGTCGTGAGGTCATAACCCTCGGGTAGATGGCTGGGCCGGGCGTTGAAGCTGTTGGTCTCAACGCCGTGCAGCTTGCCGGCCAGGACTTCGCGGAAGCCCTGGTCGTTCAACCAGGCCGCGTAGTCGTTGCCGTCGCGCTGGCTGTTGGCGACCAGCATGTGTTGAAAGCCGAAGCGCTTGCGACCCGGGTGCCAGTGCGTCTTGCCGATTAGTTCGGTCTGATAGCCGGCCGCCGCAAGCTCGGAGGCAATGGAGTGGCGCAGGTTCCAGTGGTAGCCGCCGTAGAAGCCGACCATGCCGTTGGTGACCGGGGCCTGACCCGACAGGATCACGCGCCGCGCGGGAATGCAGGTCGGCGACTCGCTGAAGGCCGAGCGGAACCAGGCGCCGTTGCCGGCCAGGTAGTCCAGGTTGGGGGTGCGAAGGACCGGGTGACCGGCGATGCCGAGGGCATCGCCGCGCTGCTGATCGGAAGTGATCAGGAGAATGTGGGGACGACGCTGTGCCATGACTCTCAGCCGCTCATCCGGTTGGTTGCGGGCTGCAACTGTTCGGGACGCAGTTCGGGTTGACCGGCCACCAGACGGCCGTCGGCCACGAATCCTTCGGGTCGGCCGGCCAGTTCGTCGATGAGCCGCTGGCGCCAAATCGCCGCGCGTTCCTGTGCGGCGGGTTCACTCACGGCGTTGTGCATCTCGCGCGGGTCGGCGTCGAGATCAAAGAACTGCTCCTGGCCGGTCTGGGTGTACCAGATCAGCTTCTCGTGTCCGTCCGTGACCCACTGGTTGCCCTGGTCGGGCTCGTAGCAGGCACTGTGTTCGCCGTGCAGATAGTCCCGCCAGGCCGGCGAGTCGCCGTGCATGAACGGCATGACGCTCGTGCCGTCCACGGACTCGGGAATCGGGACGCCGGCCGCGTCCAGGATCGTGGGCATGACGTCCTGCAGCCCCACCGGACGGTCGATGCTTAGCCCTGCAGTGCACTCCATCCATTCCGGGGCACGCGCCATGAACGGGACGCGGATCGATCCTTCGTAGGGCCAGGTCTTTCTGAAGAGATTGTGGTCACCCAGCATTTCGCCGTGGTCGCTGGTGAAGAGCACCAGGGTGTCGTCCAGCAGGCCGCTTTCACGGTAGCCCTTGAGCAGACGCGAGATCTGGTCGTCCACATGGTTGATCAGTCCGTAGTAGCCGGCGCGGCAGCGATGCAGGTCGTCCTCGCGGAGCCGCATGACCGAGGCGTCGGGACTTAGACCCGGCAGCGGCGCGTCCAGCTGGGGCGCCCAGTCGCCGACATACGGATCCGGCAAGTCCATCGCCTCGTAGCGTTCCCAGTAGACGAGCGGCGGTGTCAGCGGCGGATGCGGGTCCACGAACGAGACCCAAAGAAAGAACGGGGAATCGGGATCCAGCTGGCTGATGAAGCGCAGCGCCTCGTTCACACACCAGGTCGTATGCGAGAAGCGCTCGTCAAGGTGGCTTGGGCGCCCCACCCAGCCGTTGGTTGACACGCCGTGGGCCAGGCCCATCTCCAGCGAGGTGGCGCCGTTGTCGGCCAGCCATTCCGCGTAGTCGTTGTGGTCGCGCTGGCTGTCGGCCCAGATCATGCTGTCGAAGCCGTAGCGCTTGCGCTGGGGATACATGTGCAGCTTGCCGACCAACTGCGTCTGGTAACCGGCCTTCGAGAGCTCGCCCGGCAGCGAGTGGTCGAGCGCCCAGCCAACGCCGCCGTAGAACCCGACCATGCCGTGACTGAATGGCTGCATGCCCGAGAGCATGGTGCGGCGCGCTCCGATACACGATGGAACTTCCGCATAGGCGCGCGTGAAGTTGCTTCCGCTGGCCGCCAGAAAGTCGAGGTTGGGCGTTGCCAGGGGGTCGGCGCCATTGATGCTCAGGGCGTCGCCACGCTGCTGGTCCGTGGTTATGAAGATGACGTGCGGGCGGCGCTGCGCCACGAGTTGGCACCTGACATCCCAGACGCACGGTGACTATGGCACATGTAGCGCCCATGCAGCGCGAGGGTGATCAGGCCACCGAGCCGTACCTGGGCGCCAATCGGGATCGCGACGGGCGACGGGATGTCTGGGCTGCGCATATATTCGGCGGTACGACCGCGTGTGGATTCGGAGACGCGTGCCGTGGGTAGCGATGCCGTGCGATACGTAACCCGATCCAGGCTGCGTGCGACTCGTCCACATCAAAGATCTGGAGGCCGTCGTCATGGCTGAGCTTCTGCCGGGTCGGGTGCCGCCCTTCGAGGTTGGTGCCGGGTATCACCCATTCATGGACTACCGATTCGTACACGCAGGGCAGCCGCGCTGGGTCGGGGCGAACGGTGCGCCGATTCACTACTGGGAGACGGCGGATCCGGATGAGATTCGCGCCGCGCACGCGAACGTGCCGCGTGGAATCGAGTTACGGTCGCAGCCGGCCGAACGGTCGGATCCAGTCCTGACCTGTACCGAGCCCTGGGAACACAACAATGGTGGGCCCACGATCATTCGCGATGGCGGGCTGTACCGCATGTGGTACCACGCGACGGCGCCGGATCATTGGGACCCGGACCTCGCGCCTTCGCTTGGCTGGGGGCCCGACTGGGGCGGATTCCTCTGCTACGCGGAATCCGACGACGGGTTCGAATGGCGAAAGCCGGCTCTGGGTCAGTACGAATGGCAGGGCCACGACAGCACAAACATCGTGCTCGGCCGGGAACTGGCGGGCGAGCCAGGCATGCATGGGCAATCGGTCTTTCTGGATCCGCAGGCGCCGGCCCACGAGCGGTTCAAGTCCATCTACATGGGACGGCTTTCGACCGATGTCATAAACCAGTGGGTGCGGGAGCAACCGGAGCGCGTGGATCCCTGGATTGCCGTGTATCCCGACCGCGGCATCTTCGTGGCTACGTCACCGGACGGGATCAAGTGGACGCCGCATCCGGACCCGGTAGTGATCTTCATCAGCGACACCATGAACGTGGCGGACTGGAATCCTGGGCGTCAGAGCTACGTGTGGTATTCGAGGGGGTGGTCGTGGGACCGCCGCACGATCGCTCGGGCCGAGACACGCGACTTCTTTGCCTGGCCGCTGCCGGAGCAGGTGTTGACCGCGCCGCCGGAGCAGCTGGCGATAACGGACATCTACACCAACGGCAAAGTGACGTACCCCGGCGATCCATCCACGCACGTCATGTTTCCAACGCTCTACGACCGGGCGCTGGACACGACGGCGATAGCGGTTGCTACAAGCACGGACGATGTGGTGTGGGACTGGCTTCCCGGCGGACCGGTACTCGAACCGGGACCGGAAGGCACGTTTGACTCGGCTGCATGTTTTCGTGCAAGGGCCTGGTTGAGCTGCCAAGCGACCGGATCGGAACCCCGTACACGGGTTTCGACCTGCCGCACAAGTACCCGCGGCTGACGTTGAAGAGCGCCACGGCGTATGGGCTCTGGGGGTGCGGGCGGATTGCGGGGCTGGTAGCCAAGGCCGACGGTGAGTTCGCCACCCCTCAGTTGCTGCTTCAGGGACGTGAATTGCGACTGAACGTCAAGACAGCGGCCGACGGCGAGGTACGGGTGTCGGCCCTGGAGCGAGGACCGGACTGGACGTCTCGGCCGGGTCACGGTTCGTGGATTGAGGTCGGTGAGAGCCGGTCGATCCAGGGCGATCACGTGAGCGTGCCGGTGGACTGGAACGGCAGCCCAGCGCTCAGACTCGCGACGCACGGTCCGGTGGTTCTTCGATTCGTGATGCGAAAGGCGACGCTATTCGGTTTTGAGGTCACTGGCTAGCGGTAGCGCCGGTCGGCTGCAGCCGACCGGTTGTCGGGTCAACCTACACTTGCCGTAGCCCCGCGACGCAGGAAGTTTCGAGGATGACGCACCAATGAAGATCGTGATTGGAACCGATCAGTTCGGCGAAGACTACGCGGATCAGCTCGGCGCGCGCTTTCCCCAGGCCACATTTGCCATGGCCCTAACTGACGACGAAGAGCAAGTCGAAATCGTGGATGCCGATGCCTTTTTGGGCTGGCCGGAGCCTGAAGCAATAGCCGTAGCGCAACGGCTGCGCTGGATTCATGTGCCGGGGATGGGAATCAACAACACGATGCGCAGCCCGGGTATTGCCGACTCCGGGATCGTGGTGACCAATTCGCCTGGGGCGCACACGAGTCCTATCGCCGACCACGTGATGTTCTTCGTGCTTTCGCTGGCTCACCAGGGCCGCCGATTGATGGACGATCAGCGCGCACGGCGCTGGGACACCGAGTCCTACGAGCGCCAGCTGCGCGACCTGGACGGCTCCGCCATGTTGCTGATTGGACTGGGCGGCATTGGACGGGCCGTGCATCAGCGGGCCCAGAGCTTTGGAATACAGGTGTTGGTTATCGATCCAACTCCCACGGAGGTCCCGGCGGGTATTCGCGAGGTTGGCGGCGTGGACCGGTTGGATGCGCTGCTGGCTGAGACCGACTGGCTGGTGGTAACCGTGCCCGTGACCCCGGATACCCGAAACATGATCGACGCCCGACGGATCGGCTTGCTGAAGAAGGGCGCCGCCGTGATCGTCATCTCGCGCGGTGACATCGTTGACGAGGAGGCGCTGGCCGAGGCGCTGCGCTCAGGGCGCCTATCCGGCGCCGGGCTCGATGCCACGGCAACAGAACCGCTGCCCGCCGACAGCCCGCTGTGGGCGATGGACAACGTACTGATCTCGCCGCACTGCTCGGGCGTCACGCCCAGCATGTGGACACGACGCCAACAGACCCTTGAGGACCAGGTGGGTCGTTTCGTGGAGGGCCGGCCGCTGGCGTTTATCTGCGACTTGAAGCGCGGGTATTAGGGCAGGCCAAGCTCTTCGGCGCCGGAAACTACCTCAGAACAGCTCCGCGGCCGTCGGCAACTCGTGCAGCGCCGGTTCGGGGATCCGCAGGTATAGGACCTGGTGCCAGCGGTGGGGAACGAACAGATTCACCACGCCTTCGTCTACAAAGGCGTCGATGTAGGAGCACTGGTGATTCATGAAGGGCATCTCGTATGCCGGCGCCAGGGCGTTCGCGAAAACGAAGCGAGGTTCGCCCCAGGTTCGGCCGCCGTCCTGAGAAATGGCCACCCAGATTTCTGACCGGTCGCCCATCAGGGCTTCCTTGTCGCCGCTCAGGCCGGTGTAATCCAAGTCGTGGTGGCGGTTGTGGTGGAAGGCCGCGAGATCACCGTTCGACAGCTTGAAGAGCATTGGCGGGGCGTCGGGATGGATTAGCGGGGTCGGTTGTGGGTCTGACCACGTACGCCCGTCGTCGTGGCTACGGAGGTTCCAGAGATGCCCCTCCGGCGTTCGCGCCATGGAGTAGACCTCGCCGCCGCCGAGGTCAATGGGACGTAGTTCGTCCATGCGGTTGAAGCCGCCGGCATGCCAGCCGCCGTGTCGAGCGTCAGGCAGAAGCTCCCAGGATTGGCCTTGATCCTCGGAACGCAGGATGTATTGTCGGGTCATCAGTGGACGGTAGGACCAGTCGCCTTCGTGCGAGCCTAGTAGCCAGGTTCCGGCCTCGGTTTCGCACATCCGCATGACGGACATGCCGGTGAAGTCAGGGTCGTTCAGCAGTCGGATCAGCCGGACCTCGGACCAGGTATGCCCGTCGTCGTCGGAGTAGCGATAGCCAATCGGCGCGTTTTCGTGCAGGCCGCGCTCAATCGTGTGGAGGGCCCAGATTGGTTGCGTGCCGAAGCAGTAGATGCGGCCCTCAGGTACACCGCTCCCCTCACGGGGCATGAGCGGGATGAAGCCGTGGAGGTTGTAGTCGATGTCGATCGGCCGCGACGGCCCGTGCCAGGTTGCGCCGCGGTCACTCGACCGGAAGGCCACCAGATCGTTGACCTTGCGGACCTGGCGGCCGTAATGACAGCGGCCCTCGGGGACGATGAGGGTGTTGGTGGGAAACATCAAGAGATAGTCGCCGCCAGGCGTCTTGATAGCCCGGGTCTCAAAGATGGTGCCGCGCTCGGTGCGGTAGACGATTTGGCCGTCGACCGCCGGCGCGGCGATCAGCCCGAGGTCCTCTCGAACGACAAGCGCGTCCGGTGGCGCGGCAACGGCTATTGGCCTGTCCTGTAGCTGAATCGTCTCCGCCAGCGTCTGTCGTGGGTAACGAGCACTCACAAGGCTGTCGCTCCTGAGTGGCGCTCGCCGGCTACGTGAGCCCGTAGGCGTAGAGGCAGGCCGCTCCGTAGAGCCAGAAGCGGAGTTTGAACCGACCGCCATTCAGGTCGGACAGATTCTTGCCATTCCACAACACTGGACGTTGCAGGCCGTCGATGAAGATGTCGTCGGAGTCCTGGCGGGTGAAGCCGTCCAGCGGTTCGCCGGTGCCTGGGTCGAGGACCTCAACTTCGATCCAGTTGCGGTTCTGTCGAACGTCGCCGACGTTGAGGGTCAGGGTGGTCAATCCCGCTGCCTCGATGGTAGTGGTCGTGGCGTGGCCCGGGGTCTCCCGATCGGGCGTTTCGAGGCAGGTGAAGCCGTCCTCACGGAGCGTAGCGACACCCATGCGCACGACTCGCCCGGAACCGCTGCCAGAGCCGCCGTAGTCGACGCCCGGCCGGAAGTTCTCCGGTGGCCAGGTCGTAAAGTCCTCGGCCGCGCCGCCGTAGAAGAGGTATACGGTGCCGTCCTTGACGACCGGCTTGTCGGAGATGACCAGCAGGCCGCCGTCCCACTCGGTGTGCGCGCCGCGCGCGATGGTCGGCTGGTGCGGGTTCACACGCTCGAAGTTGGCCCCGTCGGTGCTAACGGCCAAGCGAATGTCGGCCCCGTACATGCCGTAGAGCCCGTAGTCGCTGGGCACGTACCACCCATACTCGTAGGTCATGATCCAGGCGCCACCATAGGGCGACATCATGACGTGATGGTCCTCTTCTTCGAGGCCATCGTTGGGCGAGATCAGCGGGTTTTCGTCGGCGTAGCGGAAGTTCTCGATGTCGGGACCGTAGGCCAGGAACTTGGCGCGGCCCTGGCTTGGGTTTCGCTCCGCGAACTGCTTCTGGTGCGGCTCGTCCAGCGGAACCATGGCCTGGTAGACCGTCTTGAAGCGTCGGCTGGGATCGGGATCCTGATCGTCGCGTACCAGGACGCCGACATCGGGCGGGCGCCCGCCCCACTGCGGCAAAAGGATTCTCTCGCCCGTGGTCCAGTGAATGCCGTCCGGGGAGAAAATTGCACGCGCGCCGTGCCGACTGTATTCAGGCTCCCCAGCGTAGCTGTGCAGGCGCTTGATGCCCTTGAAACGCCGGTTCGGATCCGGCTCGGCCTCATCCTTGATGATCGGGCCGCGGCCCTCGATGACAATGTTGTTCCTGGTGCTGCCCTTGTACTCGAACATCCCGAGGATCGGCTTGTGCCAGTTGACGCCGTCTTCGCTTACGGCATATCCGGTGGCCCACCAACTGGCGCCGCCCATGTCCGAGCCCGCATACCAAGCCTTGAATAGCTTGTCCTCTTCGTCATAGATGACGCTTTGCGACGACCAGGGCGCGCAGTGCGTTGAGTCCCATTCGTGGATGTCTCCCAGCGGCAGCACCGGGTTGAGTGGGTGCTTCTCGGCCTGGCACACAGCTCGATTGACGTTGTGACAGGACTCCACACGGTCCATGAGGAGGAAACTGTCGCCTCCATCTGCGTTCGCATTCATAAGGAGACCTCGGACGCTGGAGAGGGGCCGGCAATCAGCATAGACAGGCTTGGTGTTCTACGCGACTAGGAATTACCTGTGATACGGCGTCTGAACGGAGGCGCGCTAGTACGGACGCGTCAGCCCTTGATACCGGTCAGCGCAATGCCGCGAATGAACTGCTTTTGTGCGAGGAAGAAAGCCACGATCATCGGCACGATCAGCAGCATGGCGCCGGCCATCAAGAGGTGGTATTGGGTACCGAACCTGGAGACGAAGAATCGCAACCCCACTGCAAGGGTCAAGTTCTCCGTACGCAGCAAGTAGATCAGCGGCTCCAGGAAGTCGTTCCAGCGATTCATGAACGAAAACACCGCTATCGTGGCAATGGCGGGTACCGACAGGGGGATCACGACTTTTCGCAGGATCTGAAGGTGGGAAGCACCGTCGATTCGGGCCGCGTCGTCAAGTTCGCGAGGCAGCGTGAGGAAAAACTGGCGCATGATGAATATGTAGAACGCGGTTCCGAACAGGCGTGGAATCAGCAACGGCCACAGCGTGTCGATCATGTCCAGGCGGTGGAAGATAAGCCAACGAGGGATCAGAGTGACGGCGCCAGGGAGCATCATCGTCGCCAGAACGCCGAGAAACAGCTTGTCCCGGCCCGCGAAGCGCGTACGAGCAAAGCCATAGGCTACTGAAACGCTGGTGATCGTCTCGGCAACAACACTGAACGCAACCACGATCGCGGAGTTTTTCATCCATGACCAAGTTGGCCCGTTCGACCACATGATGGAGTAGTTCTCCCAAAGCGGCGGCCAAGGAATGATGATGGGCGGAAGCACGTAGAGGTCGGATTCCTTCGTTAGCGAGGTTCGCAGCATGAAGAGCACGGGATACATGTAGCCGAAGGCGCCGCCCACCACGATGAGGTAGAGCACGATTCGGCGCGTCCAGCGAATCGCGCGCAACGTGGCGGTTCCGCGCGTCTTGAGTCGCGCCGTCGTCGCCGCCATCTAGCCGGGTTCCTGGTATTCGTAGTAGACCCAGCGTCGCGCGCCCACGAACTGAACCATCGTGGCCGCAAGGATAATCGCGAACAGGATCCAGGAGATCGCGGAGGCGTAGCCCATCTTGAAGGCATTCCAGCCCATGATCCAGATATAGAGCAAGATGAATAGGGTGGCATTGTCCGGCCCGCCCTCCGTCATCAAGAGCGCCTGAGTCACGGACTGGAACGAGCCGATCACACCCAGAATCAGGCTCAGGAAAATGTAAGGCGTCATCATGGGAATGGTCACATGACGAACCTTGGCCCACCAACCGCCGCCGTCCACCTCCGCCGCCTCATAGAGATGCTGAGGGACGCCCTGCAGGCCGGCCAGGAAGATCACCATCGACGCGCCAATACCCCAAAAGCTCATGATGATGAGCGCCGGCATGGCCCACGTGGTCGAGGTCAACCAGCGCGGGCCGTCGATCCCGAACCAGCCCAACATCCCATTGAGTGCCCCGCGTGGCGCGAACAGCCAGATCCAGATCAACGCCATGCCCACCCCGGACGTCACGGAAGGGATGTAATACATGGTGCGCCAAATCGGCATGCCCCTGACCTTCTGATTGAGCAGGCCGGCCACCGCAAACGCGATCACCGTGGACCCGGGAACGTGGAACAGGGTGTAGTAGGCGGTGTTCCAGAGGCTCTTGCCGACTAGCGGGTCGGTAAAGGCGGCCTGATAGTTGCGGAAGCCGATGAACGAGGGCGGTCGACCCACATCCCAGCTCAGGAACGAGATGATGAGGGCGAATACGTAGGGCACGAGGTCCAGTAGGACGAACCCCACGACCCAGGGGAAAATGAAGACCCAACCCTCCTGGTTGGACATCCACTTGCGAACGGCACGCCAGCGCGAGAGGGGTGGAGGCGTGGCGCCTGCTCCCGCCGCGATTTCCGCGTTCGGGCCGCTCGTCGCCACGCAACACCTCCGGGCCAACGGGCCGCATGCACCGGAGCAACCCAGATATGTGACCTGGGCTGCCTATGGATAGAGCCGGTGGGGACGCCAGGTCGGCGTCCCCACCGTGACAAATCCTTAGAGCCTAGATCTCGCGCCGGAGAGCTTCCGTGCCCTCCGCCTCCAGCTCCTCCATCATCTGATACGGGTTCTCGCCGCCAACCAACGCCCGGTCGCCCAGCTTGGCCAGGACGAGCCGCCACCACTCCAGCCAGTTCGGGTGCGCGTTGGTGCCACGAATCCAGTTTTCGCGGAACTGACCCACGGCCTCAGCCTCGGCCGCAAGGTCGGGGAAGTTGTCCGTTCCGCTGGCGAACTCAGTGATGAACGGGCTGTTCCAGATGGACTTGGCGGCGGGCACAACCGGCTGGAACTCGGCCAGGTAGGGCGCCATGACGTCGCCGTGCCAGAACATGGCCAACCCGGCGGCCTCCTCGGCCACGCCGCGCGTTTCCGCGGCGCGATTCACAACGATGTTGTTGGTCTCGTTGTGGTAACCGCGGAGCCCCGAGTAGGGCGACTTGTAGGGCCAGAACACGTGGAAGTCGAAGCGGCCACCGATGTTGTTCTTGGTGCCCCCGCCCGAGTTGTACCCGAAGCCGGACATCCCGATCAGACCGGAGGCGAACAGGTTGCTCGAGCCTGAGGTATTGGCCGGCGACTCCAGCGTGGCCTGCACCTGGTCGGTGTTTGGCGCCACGCCGTCTTCCCAGGCCAGGCTCCACCAGTCGGCGAAGGCCTCAACCGAGTTTCCGCCGGGCTGCGTGGCGATCGAGGCCGTGGAAGTCTCGCTCGCGCTGTCGTACCAGGCGGCGCCTTCGCTCGAGAAGCGTTCGGCCCAACCCTGGTTCCAGGCGCCAGTCTGGCGCTCCAAGCCCCAGATCCCGGCTTCCGGGTCACTCATCTGCGCTGCCAACTCGCGAAATTCGTCGAACTCGTAGTCCTTGCCGGGAATCGTGACGCCAAACTGTTCGACGAGGCTCAGGTTGGCCATCATGGCGCCGACGTAGACGCCGTACGGCACCCCTCGGATGACCCCATCCTTGTCGACCAGATAGCCGTCATGCCACCAGAAGTCATCCTTCGTCAACCCGGCCCGCTGCATGTGCGGCTCCAGGTCCAGGTTGTAGAGGTCAGCGTTCCACCACAGCTCGGACATCAATTCCGGCCCCGAACCGGCCACCAGCAGGTTCGTGAGGATGCCCGCGTAACCAACCGCGGTGCTGCCGCCGGAACCCGAGATGATCAGGATGTCCACCGTGACGTGCGGGTTGACCTTGTTGTATTCCGCGGCCATGTACTTGTGAGTGGCCGCGCGGACGCCCGAGCCCCAGTCGGTCGAGAACTCCAGCCGCACCGGCGGGCGCATCGGTTCGGCCTCCACCATTACTTCCTTGACGACGGTCTTCTCGACGACCTTCTCGACCTCGACGACCTGGGTCACGATCTTCTGGACCTCGACCGGAACCTGGACTTCCTTGGTTACGATCTTTTCCTGCGTGACGATGCGATCAACCGGGACTTCCTTGACCTCGGTTCTTGTCACAATCGTCTCGACGGGAACTTCCTTGATGACGGTGGTCTCGACCGCGACTTCCTTGGTGATGACCGTTGGCTCCGTCTCGCCGCAGGCGGCCAACGCCGCGACGCCCGCCGCGCCGACACTCAGTCCGCCGGCGATGCGCAGCATCCGACGTCGGGTCATGTTCGAACTGATTCCCATACCGTGAGCCTCCCCTAGAGCGCGCCTCGTCCGCTCGGCGCCGCAGGCCAAAGTACCATGCAGGCCGAAAACGGTCATACCCCGAAGTGACGAAGCCCGTGTCGTTTGACCTGCTGATCACTGCCGGACAAGTTGTGGATCCAGCCCGTGGTCTCGCTGGGCCCGGCTTTGTCGCCACCAGCGGCGACCGAATTGCGGAGACTTCCGTTGGGTCCGCCGTAGACGGCAACCCGATCGCAGGGATTCGTCTCGACTATCCCGGTGGCGTGCTGCTGCCCGGCCTGGTTGATATGCACGCGCATCCGGCGGTCGAAGAGTCGAAGTACGGCATCGATCCTGACGAGCACTTCCTGCCGCGCGGCGTTACGACCGTCATGTCTCAGGGCGACGCCGGCGCGCGAAACTGGGCGCGCTACCGGGAGCGGCTGATCGAAACCGCCCGCACACGCGTGCGGATGGCAATCAATCTGTCGGCCTCCGGAGAATCCAGTCCCGGTCCCAGTCTTGGCGATCTGGCCGAGGCGGACGTGGACGCCTGCGTGAAGGCCATCCGCGACGGAGGCGATTTGATCTGGGGCATTGCCATCAACGTGGCCGAAGCCGTCTGTGGCGACTGCGACCCACGCGAGATGTTGCGGCGGGCAATTCAGGTGGGCGAGGCGACGGACCGCCCGCTGCTCGTTGGCACGCGACACGCGGATGATTTTCCACTCGACGCGTTACTCGACGCGTTGCGACCCGGCGATGTCGTGACCTATTGCCTGCACGGGCTCATCGACCGAATCGCGCGGGACGGCCATGTGCTCGACTGCGTGTGGAGGGCTCGGGAACGCGGCGTGCTATTCGACACGGGTCATGGGATGGGCTCGTTCGACTTCGAGGTCGCGAAGACCGTCGTCAAGGAGGGCTTTCTGCCGGACACCATTTCGACGGACCAATACCGGCGACACGTCGGCTCAAGCCCGCAGCACGACCTCCCGCTTACGGTGTCCAAGTTGCTGGCCGTTGGAATGCGCGCAGAGGATGCCTGGCCGCGCGTGACCTCGCGTCCGGCCGAGCTGCTTCACCTGGCCGGCGAGGTTGGCACGCTGACGCCGGGCGCCTGCGCCGATCTGGTGGTGCTGACCGAATCAGAGAACGAAACCGCCTTGCGTGACGTCGGTGGCAATGAACGGCCGGGCAAGATCTGGAGCGCGAAGGCTGTGGTGCGCAACGGCGAGCTGGTAATCCCCGTCAGCGCTTAGCACGGTTCTCGGCCCATTGGGGGCAGGCCTGGCGTCTTGCACTTGTCGCTGGATGCGCCGCCGTCTAGATTCTGAGCCAGTTCGCAGGCGTGAGTTCAGGTCGCACCGAGACCGGAGGCAACGTGATCGCTCCTAAGTCGCGTGTTCCCGCATACACGTACCCGACGACGCTGGCCGAGCAGGAAGCCGCGCTAGCCTCGAATCCGCTGATGCAGCGCCTGCTGGCGTCGCGTGCGTCGTACGCCGGGCTGCGCCACCGGCCTGCCTATCACTACGTCAACCCGGAGTCGACGCTCAACGATCCGAACGGGCTTTGCTTCTGGCAAGGGCGCTGGCATCTGTTCTACCAGGCCTACCCGCCGGAGGATGATCGGCAGCACTGGGGCCACGCGGTGTCCGATGATCTGGTGCATTGGCGCGATCTGCCCTATGCCATCTATCCCAGCCCCGAGGACAAGTGCTTTTCGGGCTCGACCCTGGTTGAGGACGACCGCGTGATTGCCATCTACCACGGCGTCGGCGCCGGCAACATGGTCGCGACCTCCAGCGATCCGCTGCTGCTGAACTGGGAGAAGGTCGCAAACAAGGCCGTGATCCCGAAGCCGGGCCCCAACGATCCTCCGGCACCCTACAACGTCTTCGATCCGTGCATATGGACAAAGGACGGCGTTTACTACTCGCTCTCCGCGGGAACTAAGCCCGAAGGCCCCGCCGGCATGCCGGTCCGGGCAAACTACCTTTTCCGGTCAGAGGACCTGGAGCACTGGGATTACCTGCATCCCTTCATTGAAGACGACCACTTCACAATGGTCGGCGACGATGGCGCCTGTCCTTACTTCTGGCCCATTGGCGACCGCCACATGCTGCTCTTCTACAGCCACACGAGTGGTGGCCAATACCTGCTGGGCGACTACGACACCGAGCGAGACAAGTTTGTGGTGACCCACGGCGCGAAGTTCAACTTTGGGCCGTCAGGGCCATCCGGTCTTCACGCTCCGTCGGCGACGCCGGATGGCAAGGGCGGCCTGATCGTGATCTTCAACATGAACCCGGGCAAGCCCACGCCGCGCTGGAACCAGATCATGACCCTCCCCCGACGAGTCACGGTCGACGGAGACGCGGTGTTCATCGAACCGGTCGAGACGCTCACCTCGCTGCGGCAGGTCGAGCAAGACCTGGGTTCGCTACGCCTGCCGGCCAACGAGGAGGTTGTGCTGGACGGGACATCCGGCGACGCGCTGGAGCTCGAGCTGGAGGTCGAGCCATCCTCGGCGCCGATGGTTGAACTGAACGTCTTGCGCTCGTCAAACCGAGAAGAATTCACGCGCATCGCCTTCTACCGCGACCGTGGCTATCGCAGCAACCACTTCAACATGCGACTGATCGGACCGCTCGGGACCCACCTGAGCCAGATCTCGATCGACACCTCGTACTCGTCCATCGCCCCTGATGCGTTGTCGCGTGCGCCGGAGAATGCACAATTTCGAATTGCGCCCGACGAACCACTGCGGCTGCGCGTATTCGTTGACCGAAGCGCAGTGGAGGTATTTGCGAACGGGCGGCAGGCCCTGGCCGTGCGCGTCTATCCGGAGCGTGAGGACAGCGTGGGCGTCTCGTTGCGATCGCAGGGGGCCCCCAGCACCGTTCGGTCGTTGAAGGCCTGGCCGCTGGAGTCGCTCTGGGACTGAGTCGCAGAAGCCAGCGCGGTTAGCGGCCTTTCCAGTCCAGGTCGATGTCGGGCAGCATGGGCAGTTCCTCCATGAAGCGGTAGAAGCGCCCGGTCGGACCGCCATCCGGCAGCGACGCCAGCCAGACGGCCGTGGGCACGGCCTCGGACGGCGGCACGGTAGAGGTTGGGTTCATGTCGGTCCGAACCGATCCCGGGCTCATGGCGTTGACCAGCACGTTGGCGGCCTGAACCTCCTTGGACATCGCAATGGTGAGCGCGTTAACCGCGGCCTTGGACGCGGCGTAAGCCGATTCACCGGGGTTGCACATGATGGCGGAGCCGGAGGACACGTTGACGATGCGCCCGTAACCCGCCTCGATCATGTGCGGCAGAGCGGCGTGGCAGCAGGCGAAAAGGCCGATCAGGTTGACTGCCTGCACGCCGGCGAACGCTTCGGGCGAAACCTCGGCCACCGGCCCGCGAGCAGTGCTCACCCCGGCGTTGTTGCAGAGCACGTCCAACCGGCCATGACGGGCGACTACCCCGTCGATCACCTGGCGCACCGCGTTCGCGTCGCTCACGTCCAGCGTCACGACTTCGGACGTGCCGGGCAGTTGCTCAATCTCGGCGGCAACCGCGGCCAGTCGTTCTTTGTCGCGCGCCGCCAGGACCACGTGCGCTCCGGCGCGCGCGAATCCCAGCGCGATCTCGCGCCCGATCCCCCGGCTGGCACCGGTGACCAGAGTCGTTCGATTCGTGAGGTCCATCGGGGGCAGGCTCCAATCCGTACATGTCGCAACCGCCGGTCAGGCAAACCGTCAGTCCGCACCCCGGCCTCAACGACCTTGGCTACCGACTCAGCTGCCCTGACTAGCTTGCTTGGCTTGATCCAGACCCGAGCGACGGGCCTCGGCGTCTTTCTCATGATCGGTCGCGCCCACGCAGCCGCGGCCACAGCGTGCTGACGGCCGGAACTCAAACGAGTCGCTGTCAGCGCAGGCGCCCAACCCGAACACAACCGGCGTAACGATCAGCGCGCCGATCACCGCGCGCCTCCCCAGAACACGAGGAGCATGATTTGGCATGGCCCTGGCTCACGGATGCCCATCAGGCCCAAGCATAACTCAGGCTGCCAGATCGGCTGTACCCGAGCGTTGCAAGCCCGGGTGGAGTCAGTGCGCCTATTGCACCTGCAACGGCCGTTGCAGCTTGACGGGAACGTCGATCAGCGACGGGCGATCCAGTTCCAACGCTTCGCGAAGCGTGGTTTCCAGCGTTTCCGGCGTTGCCCGCATGCCGACGGCTCCAAACGACTCGGCAAACTTCACAAAGTCGGGATTCCGCAAGTTCACTTCGTAGTCGTCGTCGTAATCGCGCAAGAAGTCCTCTTTGATCGCGCCGTAGGCGTCGTCGTTGAAGATCACGACCGGAACGTTCAGTCCCTGCTGCACGGCGGTCGCCATTTCCTGCGCCGTAAAGAGGAAGCCGCCATCGCCGGTCAGCGAGACGACGGGTTGGTCGGGCGCCACCAGCTTGGCCCCCAGCGCCACGGGATACGAGTAGCCCAGCGTTCCGAACGCGAGACCGTAGAGCCAGGTCCGAGGTTCGTAGAACGGCAGATGCTCGCGGCTCCAGTAGCCGAGCAGATGCGGATCGCTGGCCACTATGGTGTTGCGCGGGAGGGCGTTCCGAATGGCCCGCATGAGGCCCCACTCCAGCGGAGCGCGTTGCGCCAGTTCGGCGCGGACCTCGTCGCGCGCCGCGCGTCCGGCGTCAACCCACTCGTCGCGGTCGACTTCCGGTGCATCGGCGGTCGCTTCCACGAGGGCCGCAAGCGCCGGTTTCGCGTCCGCGTGCACACCGATCTCGGCTGGGAAGTTCTTCCCGGGCTGAGTTGGGTCGATGTCAATGTGTAGCAGGCGGTCCGGCACGGGCAGCGTCCAGCGTCCGCTCGAGAGGTATGAGAAGCGGGCGCCCACCGCCAGCATGACGTCCGCCCGCTCCATGAACCGTCGAATTGGGCCGTGTTGGTTCAGATTGCCGACCACGAGCGGGTGGTCCTCAGGCATCGCTCCTTTGCTGGTCGTGGTGAGCATGACCGGGATGTCCAGCGACTCGGCCAGCGTCCGAAGTTCCGCCGAAGCGCCGGACATCATCACTCCACCGCCAGCCCAAATGAGGGGGCGCTCAGCCGTGGCCAGGATCGAGGCGATGCGTTCCAGGTCGGTCGAATCGCCCTGTGGCGGCTGATGTGACTCCGCTTGAAGCAACTTCACCTCGCCTTCGCCTTGAAAAACGTCGACTGGGATCTCGACGACGACCGGCCGAGGACGGTTGACCTGCATCCGGCGCAGACCCTCGTGGATCGCCGCGGGAATCTCACCGGGCGACATCGCCTGCCGGCTCCACTGGCTCAGCCGGCTGAAGACCCCGAACTGATCCTTGCTTTCGTGAACGATCCCGCGGTCCTGATACAGGTAGGCCGACATGTCCTCGGCCATGATGTTCAGCAGAGGGATGCCATCCCCATAGGCTTCGCCCATGGGTGTGGCCACGTTCAGAGCTCCCGGACCGGCCGTGCTAAGGATCGTGGCCGGCTTGCCAGTGACCCGCGCCGCGCCGATGGCCATGTACCCGGCGCCCTGCTCATGTCGCACCAGCACATGGCGGATCTTGTCCTGCCGCATCAGACGACCGTACAGGTGTTCGCTGTGATATCCGGGAATCCCGAACACCAGGTCAATGCCTTCGGCGATCAAACTCTGGACCACGGCGTCCGACCCGGTCATCACTGCCATACGGGATCTCCTGCGCGGCTCATGCGAGCGCTGATCGTAGCCGACTATCCGTTCCTTCTACGGTCTGGCGACTTGCCGGTAGCGAGTCTTGCCTGAACCAAGTGCACCAGTTGCCGCACCTCAGGAACGCGCAGCAGTGCCAGCATTGCTATATAGACAGCCGCGATTCCCGTGCCGCTCGCCAGAAGCACACGCCAGCCAGCCGCACCGTCAGGGGCCAACGTCGCTGAGGCCCATTCGCGCAGGACCAGACCGGTGACGACCGCAAGGCCACCGGCCGCGATAACGCGGGCCCCAAAGGACCAGAGTCCGGGATCACCAAAACCGCCCAGCCGTCGCCACAGCAACCAGCCCAGGACCGCGCCATGCAGGCTGTTCTGGACCGTATTGGCGGCAACCAGCCCAAACACGCCGAACGGTTCGACCAGGGCAAGCGCCACGACCAGGTACGCCACCCCTCCGCCTACGCCCACCAGCACCGGCGTCAACGTATTGCGCGTCGCATAAAACGCCGCAATGAAGACCTGATCCAGCACGGTCAGGGGCAATTGAATCGCATAGATCAGCAGCGCCAGACCGGTCAGGCCGGTAGCCGTCGCGTCGAATGCGCCGCGCTCGTAGACCACTCGAACTACCGGAACGCTCAATATGGTGAGGATGGCGGTGATCGGAACCATCAGGACGAAGGCGCTGCGCGCGGCGGTAACCAGTGCGGACTTGAACTCCGCCGCGTTCCTCAGCTCGCGCGGCTGCTCGGGCGCGCTTCGGGCCAGCACGGGCAGAAAGGCCAGCGCAATCGCCGTCCCGATTAGCCCCAGCGGGAACTGCTGCAAGCGGGTGGCAAAGCGCATGATCGCCAGGCTGCCCTCACCGGTACGGGACGCGAGGTTGGTGTCCACAATCACCAGGGCCTGCGCCACGACCAGGCCGCCAGCGATCGGGAGATAGAGCCGCAGCGCGCGCGCCGTATCCGGGTTGTTCCGCCAGGCCGGCGCGGTCAGCCGCACCCGATCCCGAACCAGCGCGGGAATCTGAACCAGCAGATGCGCCCCCGCCCCCGCCAGATAGCCGATAGCCACGCCAGCCGGTCCGACGATGGGCGTGAGTGCGAGCGCCAGCACGATGAGGGTTCCGTTGAGCGTTGCCGGCCCGAATGAGGGCGCGGCGAACCGATCACGGGCGTACAGACGCGCCGCCGTAACCGCGGATAGCCCCAGAAAGAGGACGGTGGGCAGGGTAATGCGCGTCATCACAACCGCCATGGCGCGCGTCGCCGCGGGCAAGCCCGGTGCGGCCGCCGCCACCAACGGCTCCGCAAGCACCACCAGTACGACCGTCACGCCAACTAGCGCCAGGCCGACGGACGCGATCAAGGACGAGAAGGTTCGCGCCAGGCGGCGCTCGTCCGAGGCCATCTCGCTGAAGAGTGGAATCAGCACGCCGGAAACTGCGCCGCCAATTACCAGTTCATGCACGAGCTGCGGCAGGCGGGTGGCGACCTCGAATGCGTCGGTCGCGCCGGATACACCGAACAGGGCGGCGATAACCGGCTCGCGCACGAAGCCCAGTAGCCGGCTAATGATGTTGCCGGCCGCGACCAGCGCGACGGCCCTCGCCACCTGCCGGGTTGTCGCGGTGTTCACGTCGTGCGGCGGCTTCTCGCGATCAGGTCCCTGGAGGCCTGGCCCGGCGCCAACGGCACAAAGACGGCAGGAATCCCCAGGCGCCGGAGTGTGTCGGTCTCAGGAAGTGTGCGGCCACCCGCGGTCGGATCGTAGTCCGCGCCCTTGACATAATAATCCGGGCGCAGCTGCTCGATGAGCCGATCGGCAGTCTCCTCGCCGAACGGCGTTACGACACTCACCCAGCGGATGGCCACCAACACAGTCAGTCGATCCACCAGCCGCATCAGGGGACGGTCCGCGCCCTTTAGCTTGCGGACACCAGCGTCGCTGTTGACGCCCACCACGAGGGTGTCACCGCGCGAGGCGGCGCCGCGCAGCAGCGCCACATGGCCCGGATGAATCAGGTCAAAGCAGCCGTTGGTCAGCACTAGCCGGCGGCCGGCGGCACGCTCTCGCGTGCCAAGATCCGCCAAGTCGTCCGGCTGGACGACCTCGGCCTCAGGCGTAGTGGTCACGGGCCTCGCACACGATTTCGTCAGCCGACACCACCGCAACGCCAAGTTGGCGCACCACGACGCGTGCCGCCAACGACGACAGCACCGCCGCCTCGCGCGGCGTGGCGCCGCCCAGCATGGCCGCGGTCATGGTTGCAGCCACGGTGTCCCCTGCGCCCGTCGGGTCAGCGAATCTGCCCACTTCGGCCGCCGGAATGAAGGCTTGTCCGTCAATCTCAGCGTCCAATGCCATTCCCGACGCGCCAAGGGTGACCAATACGGCCTCGACTCCGACCGCCCGCCGAAGTTCACCGGCCGCGGCAAGCGCGTCGGCGGTTGAGGCGAACTCGCGTCCGAGCTCGGCTTCGGCCTCAGGCTGATTCGGCGTGAGGAGCGTTGTATTTCGGAATCTTGCCAGGTCGCCGTGCGCGTCGGCGGTGACCACGATTCCGGCGTCGCGCGCGGCGGGCAGTGCCACGTCCAACACTGACGAACTCACCACACCGGCTTCGTAATCAGAGATCACCAGAGCATCGGCCGTGGTCAGCGCAGTCTCCAGGTAGGAGGCCATTGCGTCGGTGGTCTCCGGCTTGACCGGAGACCGGTCCAACGTATCCACTCGTGCGATCATGCTCTGCGGACGCTGCCGGTCGCCGCCTGCCCAGATCCGCAGCTTTACCGCCGTTACCCGATCCGGGTCGCGAAACAAGCCTGCGGTGTGGATTCCACGTTGCGTCAGCTGCTCGTCCAGGCTGTCGGCCATTGCATCGGCGCCAACGACGCCGGTCACGGTCACGTCGCAGCCCAAACCTCGCAGGTTGGTTGCCACGTTCGTGGCCGCACCGGGTACCAGAAGGCGCTCTCGCTGCTCAATCACAGGAAGCGGCGCTTCGCGCGACAGGCGCCGGGCGGCCCCTATGACGTGCTCGTCGACCACCATGTCGCCGAGCACAACGACGCGCTTGCCGGCCGCACGAGCGAAGACTTCGACCGCGCGCTGGTAATTGATCGTCGGGCCGGAGGCCCCCATCTATCCGCCGCGCGCCGCGCGAAGGTGCACGGCGCACTGGCGCAGGGCCTCGGCCGGATCGCCGCGCATGCTGCACTCCAGGGCCGTCGATCCGGTGTAGCCGATGTCGCGAAGCGCGTCGTAGACCGCGGCGAAGTCAATTGAGCCCGTGCCGGGATGTGCCCGCTGGTTGTCCGCAAAGTGCACATGGCCGATCCAGTCGCCCGCCGCTCGGATGCTCGCGACCAGGTCGTCTTCCTCGATACTCATGTGGAAGACGTCGGCGAGAACTCTCACGCGTGGGCTTCCCACCCGCTTGGCGATAGCGATGCCGTCCGCGAGTGTGTTTATCAGGTGCATCTCATAACGATTCAGCGGCTCGACCGTTATCGTCACCCCCGCGGCCTCGGCATGCGGCGCCAGTTGGTCTAAGGCCCGCACGTAGCTGTCGGCCTCATCCTCTGCGAAAGTGTCGGAGGGCAGCGGGCCGCGCACCGGCACGGAAATCAGCGCGGTCACGCCCAGTTCGTGGCAGGCGTCGAGCGCACGTCGGGTCTGATCGATGCGTCGGCGCTGCGAATACTCGTCCGCCACCAGGTCCAGGCTCCGTCCAGCCGGACACATGCTCATGGCCGGAATCCCAGCCGCTTCGAGTGCGCTGCGGTATTCCGCCGCGCGATCAACCGCATCGCTGTGGAGTTCTACAGCCTCGTATCCCGCCGCGGCGAGGCAGGCGATCCGCTCCGCGACCGAGTCGCCGGGGGCCAGTCGAACCTGCGCGGATAGTTTCATCGTCGGGTCTCGCTTCTCCGGAGCGGCAGGGTAGCAGAGCTTGAATGCGTCCCTGCTATTATTTTCCTAGACCTTCAGTCAGCCAGAATCGGACGTACATCTCCTTATGAATAAGCGTAAACGCGTGGCTTGGCGCAAGCACCGCCGTACCAAGAAACTCGTTCGGCTACGTCGCAAAGCTGAACGCGAAGCTAGCAGCCCGCCTGCCCGCCGACGGTCGCGTCAAAGCCCCTAGCGGCCCGGCCGTCGAGCCGCCCGCCGTCCTGACGGCTCCCGCGTCCGCGGGCGTGCAGCGCACACTGTCGAACGGCATCAAGTTGTTCGCCACCCCTATGCCGCACACGGCGGCTGTCAGCTTGCACGTTGCGTCCCGGGCCGGTTCGGGTAGCGAATCCGCCGAATGCGGCGGTGTTACTCACTTCGTTGAGCACATGTTGTTCCGGCAGCGCGCCCACGAGCCGGGCGCGTTTGCCAGCGCCATCGAGCGTCTCGGCGGCCAGATCAACGCCGCCACTGAACCGGAACTGACAGCCGTAGGCGCCAAGGTGCCCGCCGAAGCCTGGCCCGCGGCGCTCCAAGTGGTGGCGCGAATGGTGCGCGAGCCGGCCATGGATCCGGACGAGATCGAGAAGGAGCGCGCTGTCATCCTGGATGAGCTGGCGTTGCTGGAAGATCTGCCCGAAGAGTCCGCCCGTCGAGCGGTGCTGGCGAGCCTCTGGCCCGATCATCCCTTTGGGCGTGAGATCGCGGGCACCACGACGACCGTTCGTTCGCTGACCCGCGACGCGCTGCTTGCACGAGCTGAAGCAATGTTTGCCGGTCGTAACACCATCGTTAGCGTGGCGGGCGCGATCCGTCCTGTCGAGGCGCTGGACACGTTGACGCAAGCCTTCCAATCGTCCCCCACCGGCATCCGCGAGGCCTACCCGGACGTCCACCCCAACGGCCGCCAGCCGTCGAATGTTCAGATTGTCCGGCGTGAAGCCGAGCAAGCTTACTTTTCCATTGCGGGCTTCACGCCTGGCCGGACCAGTTCCGACCGCTACGCAATGGACCTGCTGGGTGCGGTGCTAGGCGCCGGGTTCGGCGCTCGGCTCGTTCTGGAGTTGCGCGAACGGCACGGACTGGCCTATGACATCGGCGCCGATGTCGGGCACTGCGGCGACCAGGGCGTCCTCTCGATCGATGGAGCGACCGATCCGGACCTGCTGACGCAGGCGGTTGCCATCGTGCTGGGCGAGCTCTCGAATGTTGCCTCCCGTGGCGTGACGGCGGACGAGTTTGAGCGCGCTCGCGCCTATGCCGTTGGCGGCCTTGTGCGCTCGCTCGAGGACTCCGCGGTTGTAGCGGCGTGGTATGCCCGCGAGCAGGCGCTGGAACCCTGCCCGCTCGCGCCGGACGAGTTGATCAGGCGTTTGCGCGCCTTGACTCACGACGACGTCAACGCCGCTGCCCGCGCCTGCCTGACTCGGGACTGGCCGCTGATAGCTGTGGCCGGACCGTTAGACGGCAACGTCGATATCCCCAGCGAGTTGGCGCTGCATGGAGTTGGTTGACGTGCGTCCCAGCGAGGCCGCCGATTTGGCGCGTCAGGCGCTGGCTCAGGGCGACTCGACGCGCGCCCTGACAATCACCGAGCGGCTGCTTGGCGAGTTCACTCGGTATCCGCCCGCACGGCTCGTGCGCGCGCTGCTAGCGGAACAAGCGAACAATACCGACGCCGCCCTGGACGACTTGCGGGCGGTCACCTCCGCGGAACCCGCCAACGCCGAGGCCCGCGCCGCGCAGGCCCGTCTTTTCCAGCGCCGCGGCGACACGGACCGAGCTCGCATGGCCGCCCGACAGGCGCTGGAACTTATACCCACCGATCCGGATGTCCTGGAATCCGCGCTCGAAGTGCTAGATGTCAATGCCGTTGCACTTGACACCAGCACCGCCGTGCTTGCGCGCGTCCATCTCAACTGCGGTTGGCCGGACCTGGCCGAGCGTCACGCGCGCGTGGCCGTGAGCGAAAGCCCGGAACGTGTGGACGTGCGCCTGACCTTGGCCGAAGCGCTTTGGCGGCTGGGTCGTCTCCCCGCTTGCGAGGCGGAATGCCGCGTGGTGGCCGATCAAGCCGAGGAATGCGTGCGCGCGGCCGTCATGCGCGCGCACATCCTCTCCGAACGGGGCCGCACGGCCGAGGGGCAGGAGTTGCTGGACCGGATTGGCCGCATCGATCCAGAGTTCCGAGAAGCTCGTGAACTCTTGGGCACCCTGGAAGTCCATCGCCTCGTGCTTCCGGCTGCGGCCGAAATCAGCCTGCCGCCGGATCTGCTTGGCCAGATTCACGGCGTCACGCCGTCTCCGGCCCAGCAATCCCGGCCGGATGAGACCCAGCCGACGCCTTTTATCTCGGATATCGCTACGGCGCCACGGGAAGCTCAACCAGACGATGGCCTGGACGAGCCGGATGAATCGCCAGTCAGACAAGCCGAATCCGCCGCTTCGCCCCAGCAACTATCGCGCGACGAAGTTTCCGCGGAACCAGTTTCGCAAGAAGCTCCCGCACCGCCCGCCGACCAGGACGCGTCTATGCCAGCCGGCGCTGCGGCGCCTCCCATTGCGGAGTCAGACGAACCCGCAACGGCTGCATCGTTTTCGACGTTTGACTGGGCGCGCCACCTGATCGAGCGGTCCGAGTGGACCGAAGCTGAGCGTGTATTAACCGACATCGTCACTGCCAACGACCCTGACACCTCGCGCGTTGACGGCCTGCTGCTGCAAGCCGTGGCCCACCGGGAACTCCGCGGCTCGGCCTGGAAGTTACTGGGCGATCACTACATGCAGACGGGCCGTCCCCAGGCCGCCGCCGACGCCTATCTGCGGGCCGCAAACGTCGCAGGTCGATCGACTCAGTGACGCTGGCAGCCGGCCTGAACGCCGGAATCCGACGCTTGCCGGGTGTCACAGGCACCGCGGTATGGAGGGCTGGCGACATTCCGTCCGGCGATCTGGGTGGACGCGGTGGACCGGTTGGTCCCGGCTTGCTCTCCGCCAGCATCGGCACGATGGAACAAGCCGTTGAGACGATGGGCCTGGGGGAGATTTCGGAGATTTGGTTCGTGACCGAGGACACCCAATGCCTGGCGGTTCGCTCGGGACAATGGCAGACCGTCGTGGTCGGCGGTCTTGACATGGACGTGGACAGCGTTCGCGACGGGCTGACCAGCCTGCTTGCGAAGAATGCCGAGACCGACGCCTGACGACAGGCGTCCACAGAGAGGAAGCCGAATGGAACGGACCCTAGTTCTGCTGAAGCCCGACGCCTTGCAGCGCTCGATCGCCATGCAGATTCTGCAGCGCTTCGAACAGCGAGGCCTCAGGCTCGTCGGGCTAAAACTCGCGGCTGCCAGCGAAGAGCAGGCGAGCCAGCACTATGCGGAGCACGAGGGGAAGTTCTTCTTTGACGGCCTGGTTGCTCACCTGCAAAGCGGTCCGGTCGTGGCCGTCGTTCTTGAGGGCCCGGAGGCGATCTCCGTTGTGCGCGCGATGGTGGGCGCGACCCGCCCGCACGAGGCCGAGGCCGGCACGATCCGTGGCGACCTGGCGCTAGCCGGGTTGCGTAACCTGGTGCATGCCTCGGATTCGCCGGAGACTGCGACGCGCGAAATCGCGCATTGGTTTTCTCCGGACGAAGTGCTGAATTACGACCGTCCACTTGATCGCTGGATTCATGAATCCGACTGAGCGCGCGCGCCTGTCCCGACCCACGGCCTTGACGGTGGCCGCCGAGTGAAGGTCCACGAACACGACGCCCGCGCGATCTTTCAACGCTATGGCTTGCCCGTCCCGGAGTCGCGTTTGGCCTCGTCCGCCGATGAAGCGGCCCAGGCAGCCGCCGCCTTCGCGGAGACAGTGGTCGTCAAGGCCCAAGTGCTGGCCGGCGGACGCGGCAAGGCCGGCGGCGTGAAGCTGGCGAATTCACCCAAGGAGGCCGGCGCGGTAGCCGGGCACATCCTGGGGCTGGAAATCGGCGGTGAGCAGGTGCGACGGGTGCTCGTCGCGCCCGCCGTCGAGATCGCCCGCGAGTTGTACCTGGGCGTTGTGATTGACCGCGCAGGGCAGTCGCTTGTGCTGATGGCCAGCGCCGAGGGTGGCGTCGAGATTGAGGAAGTTGCAGTCACGAACCCGTCGGCGATCATGCGGGTTAGCGTGGATCCATTAGCCGGCCTGCCCGACTGGGAGGCCCGGCAGCTCGGCTTCGAGCTTGGGCTGACCAGTAGCCAGGTCCGACAGTTCGTGGGCGTGGCGCAGGGGTTGATCGAGGCGTTCCTGGCTGTGGACGCGTCCTTGGCGGAAGTCAACCCGCTTGTCGTGGACGAGGCCGGCAATCTGCAAGCGATCGACGCCAAATTGAATATCGACGACAACGCGCTGGCCCGTCAGGCCGAGATTGCGCAACTGCGCGACCCGCACGAGGAGAGCGAGGCTGAGCGGCGCGCGCGCGCCGCCGGGCTGAGCTACATCAAGCTGGACGGCACGATCGGCTGCATGGTCAACGGCGCAGGACTCGCCATGGCCACCATGGACGTGATCAAGCACTACGGCGGGGAACCGGCCAACTTCCTCGATGTCGGCGGTGGAGCCGGCGTGGAGAAAATCACGACAGCATTCGAGATCATCCTGGAAGACCCGAACGTGCGTGCGGTCCTGGTCAACATCTTTGCCGGCATCACCCTCGCCGACGATGTGGCCGCCGGGGTGATTGCCGCGCGCGCGCGCCTTACGCAGGACATTCCGCTGGTCGTTCGAGTCGCGGGCACCCGCGAGGCCGAAGCGTTAGAACTCCTGGAACAGGCCGGCATCGGCGCGCAGCGTTCGATGGACACGGCCGCCGCACACGTCGTCGAGGCGGCCCGATGAGCATCCTGCTCGACGGGTCGACCCGCCTGCTGGTGCAGGGAATGACCGGCAGCCAGGGATCGTTCCACACCCGGCTCATGCGCGAGGCGGGTACTAACGTCGTAGCCGGCGTCACTCCTGGCCGTGTCGGGGCGCGGGTTGCGGGCCTGGAGAACGTGCCCGTATTCAACACGGTGGCCGAGGCCGTCAGCGAAACCCGTGCCAACGCCGCCTGCATCTTTGTGCCAGCGGCCTTTGCCGCCGACGCCATCCTGGAAGACGCCGCTGCCGGTCTGGACGTGATCGTCTGCCTGACCGAAGGCATCCCCGTCCTGGACATGCTGCGGGTGATGCCGCGTGTGCGCGCGGCCGGCTCGCACCTCATCGGACCGAACTGTCCCGGCGTGACCACGCCCGGTGACGGTGTGAAGGTCGGCGTGATGCCGTGGAGCGTGCACTCGCCAGGGTCGGTCGGCGTCGTGAGTCGCAGCGGCACCCTGACCTATGAAGTCGTACAGCACCTGACCGATCTGGGCGCTGGGCAGAGCACGACTGTCGGAATCGGCGGCGACCCCATCATCGGTACGCGCTTCACTGACGTTCTGGAAATGTTTGAGGCGGACCCCGAGACCAATGGAGTAGTCTTGTTGGGCGAGATTGGCGGTGACGACGAAGAACGAGCGGCCACGTATATTCGCGAACGAATGACGAAGCCCGTCACGTCGTTCATTGCTGGTAAGACCGCGCCCCCCGAACGACGGATGGGGCATGCGGGGGCCATAGTGTCCGGGTCGTCCGGCGCTGCGTCCGCCAAGGAAGCTGCGCTACGGGCCGCAGGTGTGCTGGTTGGAGAAACTCCGGGGCACGCCGCCCGCCTGTTGGTGGAACGGTTGCAATAGGTAGGAGGACGCTGAGCTGGTGATAATGGAAGCGATGACAAAAGCTCTGGGGATGATGCACACACGCGCCCCTGCGACCTGCCGTGACCGGCGCCTGGTGCCCACGCGATGAAGCAGAACGCCCTCTCGTGGATGATTGGCGGCCCCGCCCTTACCGGCGGCGTTAACAGATCAGCCGAAATCTTCGCTAAGGCCTGCGCCCGGGCTGGTCTCTACGTGTTCTCGAACATCGAGTACCACTCGAACATCATGGGCCGCCACATTTCCTACCGGGTCCGGACCAGCGACACGCCTGTCCATTCCCACGTGGAGCAGGTTGATCTGCTGCTGGCGCTTGATGCCGAGACCTTGTTCGGTACCCCTGCTTACCAGGACTACCAGCGTCACGGCGGCCACCTGCACCGTCTGGCGCCGGACGGAGTCGTGATCCTGGACGCCAACGCCAAGATCGACCGTGACGCCATCGAGCGTGACGACATTCACGTCGTCGCGCTTGCCTACGACGAGGTTGTCAGGGAGTCGGTTGAGGAGCTCGGCGTCGCCTACAACGCCCGTCGCCACAGCGTGATGCGCAACATGGTCCCGATTGGCGCCAGCTGCGCCCTGCTGGACTTTGACGTCAGCCACGTACTCAACCTGGTGGCAGAAGTTCTTCCTGCGCACCGCCAGGACATGGTGGAGATGAACCGCCACGTTCTGCAGCACGCCGCGGATCAGGCACGGCAGACTTACGCCAAGGAAGAGTTCCACGTCACACTGCGCCCGCGTCAGGAGCGGAACGGCAAGATGCTGATTAAGGGCGTCGACGCCGTGGGGATCGCGAAAATCCACGCCGGCTGCGGCTTCCAGACCTACTACCCCATTGCCCCGGCCTCCGACGAAAGCGTGATGCTGGAGCGGCGCCAGAGCGAATACCCCATCGTCGTGCTGCAGGCCGAAGATGAGATCGCCTCCATGAACATGGCGGTCGGCGCGGCCCATGCGGGTTTGCGTGCGTCCACGTCAACTGCGGGCCCCGGTTTCATCCTCATGGCCGAGGGCATTGGATTCGCCTCCATTACCGAGGCCCCCGGCCCCGTCGTGGTGCTCTGGCAGCGCGGCGGGCCCAGCACCGGCTTGCCGACCCGACAGTCCCAGCAAGATCTGCGCTTCGCTTTGCAGCCGGCGCATGGCGAGTTTCCCCATATCGTCGTCGCGCCGGGCGACGCCCGCGAAGCCGCGCGCATCACGCACATGGCCTTCAACTGGGGAGACCGCTATCAGATGCCGGTGGTCGTGCTGGCGGACAAATTCATCGCCAACTCCCTCCTCACGTTGGACGACTTGGGCCTTGACGACCTGCCGGTTGACCGCGGTGAGTTCTGGACGTTAGAGATGAACGGCTCGGAACCCTATCGCCGCCACCGCCTCACCGAGTCCGGCATCAGTCCCCGCGCAACCTTTGGAACCCCGGGTGGGCAGTTCGTGACGACCAGCGACGAGCACACCGAGCGCGGCCGCATCGACGAGCAGATCGAAAACCGCATGGCGCAAATGGACAAGCGCATGCAGAAGCTGGACCTGGCCGCCAGCGAAATCCCCGCCGAATGGCAATACGAACTCGCCGGTCCGGACGACGCCGATGTAACGATTGTCGGCTGGGGATCGACCCGCGGGCCGATTCTGGACGCGCTCCCGGTGCTGGAGTCTGAGCACGGCATCACCGCCAACTTCCTGCAGATCCGGCTCTTGCGGCCATTCCCGGCCACGGTGGTGCGGGAGACGCTGAGTCGCGCCAAGCGCGCCGTATTGGTGGAAGAAAATTACATGGGCCAGTTGGGAATGCTGATCGCGGAGCAGACCGGAATAAAGCTTGAACGCATGGCGCTGAAGTACGACGGGCGCCCGTTCTCGCAGGATGAAGTCGTTGAAGCGGTATGCGAGCACAGCGCGGCCGATATTGGCCGGCTGGTGCTCTCGCATCCTTAGGAAGGGCACGGACTGACGTGGCAATTGCCGAAGCCGAACGACTGACGGCCAAGACCTTCGGGGTTGACGACTCGCATCCGGACTGGTGCGGCGGCTGCGGTGATTTCGGGATCCTCAGCGCCGTCAAGCAGGCGCTGGCCCAGTTGGGCCGCCCGCCGCATGAAGTCGCCGTCATCTCCGGCATCGGCTGCGCCGGCAAGCTCCCCCACTACATCAACGCCTACGGCCTGCACAGCCTGCACGGGCGCGCGCTCAACGTCGCCACCGGCGTCAAGCTTGCCAACCAGAACCTTGAAGTCCTCGTAGCCGGCGGCGACGGCGATGGCTATGGCATCGGCGCGGGCTACTTCGTCAACTCGGGCCGCCGCAACCTCAACATCGCCTATCTCGTCCACAACAACGGCGTCTACGGTCTCACCAAAGGCCAGGCCGCTCCCACGATGCGCCGCGGCCAGAAGACCAAGGGCATGGCCGAAGCGGCTATCCAGGAGAGCGTCAATCCCATCGGCCTGGCTATCGCATCTGGCTACACCTTCATCGCCCGCGGCTACGCCATGGCCCAGCCGGACCTCGTGAGCCTGATCGTGCAAGCGATGCAGCACCGCGGAACCGCCCTGATCGACATCCTGCAACCCTGCCCGATCTACAACGACCTGATGACCATTGACTTCTTCCGCGGTCGGGACGTTGGCCACAACCGCATCTACCGGCTTGCCGACGAGGGTTTCGAAGGGCGTGTGCAGGACCCGAGCAATCCGGACGAGATCATTGCCAAGCAGCAGGCCGCGATCGCCAAGTCCTTCGAATGGGGGGACCGCATTCCCACCGGCGTGCTCTACCAGGTGGACACCCCGACCTATGAGGACGAACTGGCCGGCCGCCTACCCGAACTGGCAACCACCAGCCTGGTGGACCTGGCAACCCCCGGCCGGGACGTCAGCCGCCTTCAGGACGCCTACCGCTAGGAGCTTTCCGCCAGCGGCTTAGCTGACTCGAAAATAGTCCGTTCGGACGTACCTGCCGTCCACGCTCAGGGTCACGGCCAGGGTTCCCGACGACTGCGAGCGGCCATCGGTGTTGTTCAACCTGACTTTCATGAAGCCGCCGAAGCACCAGGCGGCTAGAGACCTGCATTCCACCCTTGGTTCGGTCCGATCAACAGCACCGCCGGGCCAGTTCCACTGGGTCTCGACAGCCCAACCCGCCGGCCACCATCTGACGATATAGACGACACATGACAGCTCAGGCAGTGGGTCGCCCGGCAGCGACCCCAGCCACATTCCGGCCTCACGGCTGTCTGACGTGCAGTCGGAGTCCCGCAAGATTCCGGCTCCTTCAATCAAGGTTCCCGGAGGTGGCGGGGGATCGAGCGCCGGCGGCGGCGGGGGAGGCCGGGGTGGAATTGGCTCTCCGACCGGGGGAGGCGGCAGATTTCCGGCGCGGTGGCGCGTGATCCAGTCATCCACCTTTCGACGAACCGTGTCGCCGTCGAACAGGAAATTCGCGTTTTCAACTCCGCGTACTGCACCGCCGCCGAGCTTGGCGAATGCGACGCCAATCACTCCACCGCGGCTGTCCATGGCCGGTCCGCCACTGTTGCCCGGGTTCGCGGTGGCATCGGTCTGTAGCAGGTCGTCGTGACGAGCCGAGAAGATTCCGCGAGTGACGGTGAGCGTTTCCAGACAAAGCGGGTAGCCGAGTACTACCAGGTCCGTCCCCAGCACCAGGTCCGACGAGTACCCAAAGGCGAGGAACGGGTGTGGCCCCTCACTTGGCAGCTTGAGCAGGGCGATATCGAGGTCGGAATCATCCGCCACGACCGTGGCCCGTTCCTCCGCACCTTCGTGGGTGCCTACATCTACTTGCCGCTCGCCGTTGAGAACGTGGCTGTTGGTGACGAGGTAGCCGTCCGCCGTTACAACGAAGCCGCTGCCGCAGCCGTCCGGGGTGCGGAGGTAGCGAACCGCAGCCTGGGTTTGCTGTACCAGTTGGTCGACTGGAAGCGGCGGGCCGCTGACGCTGACCGTTTGGATATCGAAGGCCCAGGCGAATACCTCGCGCACGTCAGTGCGGTGATCATCTCGGCACGTGGCTTCCGCGTCTTCGCCCAAGACGCGCTGGTAGATGCCGACGTTGTGCCCGTTTCCCACGTGACGCTCCACCAGGTTGTTGAGTTCCAGGCACGTCGTCGGCCAGGCCATAGCCGGTGGTTTCTGGTCCATGATCGACGGGACTTCGTCGGTAGCCGGCGGGTCTACGTCGGCTGAGGGCTGCTCTTCGTCCGAGCGCGGTTGGTCGCCGTCTGCGGGCAGGCCGTCCGAGTCGGAGGCCGGGGATTCGGCGTCCATAGGCGGCATGGGATCGTGGAGCGCCCAGGCGAAGGTCTGACGAATGTCGTTGCGGTGGTCGCGTTGGCAGGCCGATTCGGCCTCGTCGCCAAAGACCCGCTGGTAAACGCCGACGTTCCAGACAAAGTCCAGTTGGCCTTCAACGATGTCGTTGAGTTCCACACAGACCGTTGGCCACTGGGCCAGCGCCGGCGGAACTAGCACCAGCGACGCAACCAAGGCGACGACCGCCGCCCGAAAGTTTCGGATCAAGGCCCAAGTTCTCTAGGGTCGCCGCAGTGGAGACCAACAGGCGTTAGCGGCAGCGTAGCAACCGCAGTTTGGCGACCGGATCAGCTCGGGCCAGCCTTGTGCCAGACTCGCGAAGGCCCCCGTAGCTCAGAGGATCAGAGCGACGGCCTTCTAAGCCGTGGGTCGCAGGTTCGAGTCCTGCCGGGGGCGCCGCCAAACAGGTGCGCCGGGCGTCCTGAACCTGGAAACCAGCACCCGGACGGAAGCCGCAGACCGTGCCATTGCTCCTGGAAGGGGACACCGGCCAGCAAACTGGCCCAAACGCGGTTAGGCCGAGTCGCAGTCGTAGAGGGTGTCCAAGAGGCAACGGACAAAGTGCGGGTGGACACTCTCGCCGCCGACGACGTCAAGGTCAGCGTCGGTCAGCCCTGGCTCCGCCATCTTCGTCACGTTGCCAGCCGCATTACGCGATGACTTGGGGGGAGCGTCCGCTCTCGTAGTCGGTCAAAACCTCCCGGCCATCGTCGGTTACCAGAACCAGGTCCTCGATGTGGTATCCGGCGACGCCTGGGTCGAGGTAGGCCGGCTCAATGCACAGCACCATGCCTGGCTGCAGCAGTTCATCCGTGGTGGGTTTGAGCATGGGGTGTTCGTGGAGGCCAAGGCCAAGCCCATGGCCGAGATGGGCCATTTGGAACGGGAGGCCGACCTTTTGATAGGCCGCCTCACAGATGGCATACAGATCGCCCGCCCGCAGGCCCGGCCGGACCGCCTCGAGCGTCTCGACGTGTGCCTGGAACAGCCGGTCGTAGATGTCGCGCTGGCGCGGGCTTGGACTGCCGACGAAGGCCGTTCTTGCCAAGTCTGACCAGTAGCCTGTGAAGTTGCCTGCGACGTCGGTGTGCAGCACGTGGCCCGCTTCCAGGCGCGTCGCACCGGGACGGGCGTGCCATTCAAATGACCGCGTCCCCGTGCCCAGGAACATGAAGTTGAGGACGTCGGCCCCGGCCGAGGTCACGCCGGCGGTGATTTCATCGGCAACCTTCTTTTCCGAGTCACCAATCGTTGCCCGCTCGAAGGCACCGCGAATCGCCAGGTCGGTCGCCCGGCCAGCTTGCGCGAGAGCATCTATCTCATCCGCAGTCTTGATCATCCTGGCCCGATCCATCAGATCGCCGCAGTCGACCAACGTGGCGCCCGGCAGCCGTTTCCGCAGCCGGTCTACGTATGCGGACGGCAGCGAGTGTTTCTCTAGGCCGAGTCGGCCTCTGGCGAGGCCCTTTTCAGCCACGATGTCGGCCAGGAGATCGACCGGGGAGGTGACGAACTCCGTGTAGGAGCGCATGTCCTCGATCCAACAGTCCGGCCGGCAAGCGACATCCTCGCCCCTACAGAGGACGATTGCCGGATCTCCCTGTCCCGGCCACAGGAGCAGGGCCAACCGGTCGGGGATGAGGCGCTGCATGACCATCCGAGCGCCCGAGAGATAGGAGACATTCTCCAGTGAGCTGGCGACTAAGGCGTCCAGTCCAGACTCCGCGAGAAGGTCTTCGAAGCGTTCGACGTTCATGGCACGTCGCTCCTTAAAAGAGTTTGGTCAGCCTAGCCCGGCGGCGATTGCCACCTTAGCGCTGGACTTGGCCAGCGCTGGGTTGCGCGTCGCGTTGACCTACGAAGCTGTCGGCGCACGGCGTCCAATCGCGGCGAAAGATGCCGTAGTAGACCAGATCCACATGGTCTTGTCTCATCTTCCAATGGCCTCGCAGGACGCCCTCGCGAGTCATTCCCAGCTTCTCCATGACGCGCCACGACCGTCTGTTGCACACATGCGCTCGGGCGTAGACCTTGTGCAGGTTGAACCGTCCGAAACCCCAATCGACAACCGCGCGAGCTGCCTCGGTAGCGATTCCCTGTCCCCACCAGCGTATGCCCAGGAGATAGCCCAACTCTGCAGTCTCGTGCTCTGGATTTACGTGCAGGCTGATGCCGCCGATTACCCGCTGTCCAAGGGCAATGGCGAATGACGGATTCGTGGTCCAATCGGTGCGTATCTGGCTGTTTACGAATTCCAGCGCGTCGTTGCGGGTGTAGGGGTCGGGCAAAGGCCGAAACCGTGCGACCTCCGGATCCGCCGCGTAAGCCCACGCATCGTCGACATCCGAGATGTCGAACGGTCGCAGCAGCAGGCGCTTGGTTCGCAACACGGCTCGCTCGTTCGGACTTTGGCGCATCTGTTCGCTTTCGTGTACAGGGCCAGCCTCGGGAGGAATCGAACTCGCAGCTAGCGAGGGCTTTGTGCCCGATATGATCCCAGACTGATTCTGCACTCTGCCCAGGGCACGTCGAGGTCGACGTGCCCTGGCCCAGCACGGTGGCCAGCCGCCACGGTCGGACACCGTATCGCATCGAAAGAATCTACGCGTCGCCGGTGTTGACAGATCCCGCTGCGTGGATCTTGTTGATCCGTGGGGCGATTCCCGAAGTCCGCGGGAGCGGCGTTGAGCAGCGCGGATGGCCTGGGTCGCAGGGTCCAGATGGCCTAGTCGTGGTTCGACGGGTTCACCCGAACGGGAGCGCACGGTTCACCGCATGCGGGGGCGGGTACCCGTGCGGCGGGGCGGCGTGCGAGACTCCCGCCAGTTAGCGCGGGTAGGACGGCTGCCATGAAGATCGTTTCGGTTGAGCGGATTCCGGTCGATGCCGGGCACACCGAGCGCCCCGGTCGGCATATGCGCCGCAAGTGCGCGGACTGGTCGATCATTGAGGTGTGCAAGGTCACGACCGACACGGGTCTGGTTGGCTGGGGTGAGACCGTCCCGCACTACACCTGGGGTCGGGTCTCGGACGAGGCCGCCGAGCGGGCAATTGGACGCAATCCAGCGGAGTTGATGTGGGACGACAGCCTGGGCGCGGGGTTGCAGCAGGCGCTGTTCGACCTGACCGGAAAGGCGCTGGGCGTGCCGGCATACCGTCTGATCGGCCACAAGGTACGCGACTGGTGCCCGATTGCCTGGTGGTGCTGGGATATGCCGCCGGACGAGTGGGTTGGTGAGACGCAGGACGCGGTCGCGGACGGCTATGTCAGCTTCAAGCTGAAAGCACGGCCCTGGCATGACGTGCGGGCGGCGACGCAGGCGATCAGCGACGCGACGCCGGACCATTGTGTGTTCGACCTGGACTTCAACAGCTTGCTGGTGTCGGCGGGTCAGGCTCAGCACGTCTTGGCGGACCTGGAGGCGTTTCCGAAGGTGCATTTCTTCGAGACGCCGATTCCGCAGCACGACGTGGCAGGGAACCGCTCGCTGCGCGCGAAGCTGCGCCGGCCGGTGGCCATGCACTTTGATAATCCGCCGTTTCTGACGGCGGTGCAGGAAGACGTGTGCGACGGCTGGGTACTGAACCAAGGCGCGGCGCGCAATGTGCATCAGGCGGCGCTGGCGGACGAGGCGAACATGCCGCTGTGGCTGCAGTTGGTGGGCACGGGCATCACGACGGCATTTACCGCGCACCTTGGCGCCGTGCTGCGCGCGGCTCAGTGGCCTGCGATTACGTGTCTGAACACGTACCGCGACGACCTGATTTGCGAGCCGATGGAGATTCGCCGTGGCCACATGCAGGTTCCGGAAGCGCCGGGCCTGGGGATTGAGGTGGATGAGGACGCGCTGGAACGGCTGCGGCGACCGGACGTCTCACAGCCTGAACTTCCGCGCATGATTCACACGGTCAGATGGCCGGATGGCTCCTCGGTTTCGTATGCGGAACACGACGACATGGAAGCCGACTTTCTTGCAGGCAGCCGGCCGGCATTCGAACGGGGCGTGTCCCTGAACACCGATGAGGACGACGGAAGCGCAGCGTTCGACCAGGGGTGGCGGGACGTTAGTAATGCTGGGGTGCAGACGGCGTATGCCTAGGCCAAGGATTACATAACGACTACAAGGGACGAAAACCCTCGGCGAGAGTCGACCAAGGGGGGACGACGAGGCCCCACGCCCCCTAGCAGCAGCCCAGCCCAACTGCCGTTGCCCATGAGCGAACTTTACATAACGTATTACTTGGACAGACTGTCGGACGGTACCACCCGCGCTACGTAGCCGAACACTCCTTCAACTCACCGGCGAGGCGGTAGCGCTGCAATCAGGTGGTTGACTCCGTCGACGACCCCAGGGGCAACCCAGAACCAGGCTTTGGATTCCCGCGCGAGAATTACAGTCTCAGAGACAAGAGTTGGGGTAACACGACGAATACGCCCGATTGGCCGGGTGCGCAGGCCTCAGCCCTGCCGGTCATTCGCCGACACGCCCAGCGTCGCGAACACTCGTTCCCGCGACGGGACATTGCTACGGGGGACATTGGCCCACGGCACTTGGCGAAACATTAGTAGAACTAATACACATTAGTTCTACTAATACGATTTGGCTGTGCCGACGGGAGGCGGTGGACAGGATTGAACGCGGGGCGACTTGGCGGGCAGCCTGGAACCGGGCGCTGTTCGAGGGGGGTGGCCGATGTCCTGGCGATGGCGGACGGTTGGGCAGGTTGCCCGCCACCCGCACCGTTGAGCTGGTGCAGGCGTTGGGCCGATTGGCGGACACGCAGGTGACGGCTGTCTGTCGGGAGGTCCGTCAGTTGCCGTAACCGACGCTGGCTGTCGGGCAGGTTGGCTGGCGCGCTCGGACGACTGACGAGGACATCCACCAGCGCATTTGGCTGGCTCGACGAGTGGCCTTGGACAATAAGGACTGTGGCGGATGGAGGCGGTCGAGCCGGCGGCTGGACAACGTCGCGATGTGTCGGGGGATGGTACGGGCTCGAAAAAACTGGTGACAACTGTGGCTCTGGGCGCTAGATTCAGAGTTCCCACAGTGCCGTGGGAGTGTCAACGGTGTACTTGTGATGCCAAGCTGCGATTTATGAGCCTAACCCTACAGGCCGCGACCGCGGACTTTCTGGCGGCCATGCGCGCCAAATCGCCGAGCACTCGCGCGACGTACGGTACGGGGCTGCGGCGTTTCGTGGCTTGGCGCGGGCCCGAGACGACACTGGCCGAGCTGGACGACGGACTCCTGGAGCGCTTTTACCTGGACTTGGTCGACGAGTTCGGACGTGAGCGTCAGGCCACGATTTCGACCTACCTGGCGGCGGTTCGGGCCTTTCTGCGGCACTGCCTGCGTTCCGGCTCGCTGGGTGGGCTGGAGCTAGAGCGGGCCGTGGAGCGCCTGCGCGCCGTACGCGACAAGCCGGGCTACCGCACGCCGCGCGTCGAGAACGGCTTGGCGCTGATAGTTGATTATGTCAAGAACGAGTTGCCGAGTCTTGTCGCGGATTCGGCTTCGGCGGATGTCCGCCTGCGCGTGTACAGGGATCGGGCCTTGTTGCTGCTGCTGTTCACAACCGGCATGCGACGGCGCGAGGTGGCACGGCTCGATCGGCGAGACGTTGACGACGGTCGAGCCCGACAGGCGCTGATTACCGGCAAAGGCGACCGGGAGCGGGTGGTGTTCTTTGACGACGACGCGCGCGAGGCAATTCGCGGTTACCTGGACGCGCGGCACGACGCGTACGCGCCGCTGTTCATCCGCCACCACGGCAAGCCGAAGAACCCGGGGCGGGCGGGCGAGCGCTTGCGTCTGTCGCCGCAGTCGATATGGAAGATCGTAAAGACATACGGGGCGGCCGTGGGCGTGCCGGCGACGACGCATGACTTTCGGCATCTGAAGGCCACGTCCCTATTGAATCGCGGGGCGAACCTGTCGGAGGTTCAGGACATCCTGGGACACGCCTCGCCGGATACGACCAAGCGCATCTACGCGCATTACGAGACCGCCAGATTGCGCGAGGCGTTTGACCGCTACAGCCCGACAGTGGAAGAGGCCGCGGCGGCGGCGCGGCAGACGCGGACGCCGGCGGGGTCACGGTAGTGCGATGACCGCCGACCACCACCGTCACGTCAGAAGCCTGACAACGAAGGCCTCGGTCCCGCGCAGCACTGTCTGGATGTGCCGGGTGTGTCACCGGACCAATGGGCGGGGCTGGCAGGTGTGCCGGGCGTGCGGGGCGGCGCCGCCGGGACGGCGCGCGTGGATGCAGGCGCGGCCGGTTCGTTCGCTGGGGTTACTGCTGACGGCTATCGGCAGCGCGGCGATTGGGGTTGTAGTGCTGAACGGGTGGGGCGAAGTGATCAGCGGACCCTGGGTGCTGCCGGCAATTGGGGTGTGGGTGCTGGGTTCTATCACCGTTCCATTGGTTGCCTGGATCCGGAGGTCATAGAGAAGCGGCTCAGTCGGCGGGGAAGAGTTGGCCGATTGAGTTCAGCGCGGCGGCGCGGAGGTTGTCGCCGCTAACCGGATCCCAGGCGGCGGGGTGGCCATACCAGCGGTAGGCGTCGTCGACCTCGTAACCGCCGGTGGCCATAGCGCGGCGGGTTGGCGTGTAGCCGACGAGACCGTTGCTCCAGCCCGCGACCACAAGCTCAGGCGATGGGGTCTTGGCACGCAGGGTGCGGCCGTCGGCCGAGAAGAACTCGGACGGGATGGCTACCAGCGCGAGGTCCCCGATCCGCAGCGCCTGGATGTCGACCGTGAGGTGGGGGCCGCTGGGCGGTTGCCAATTCAGCACCCGATGGGCGAAGTCGACCTGGTGCCACTGGATGCGCAGGCGCTGCGCGGTTCCGCTCGTGGACGCCAAGGCGCGCTGGCCCTCGGTGAGGATTCGGCGAGCGGCGGACTCGGTGATTGGCGGGGCGTAGTGGAGGTCGGCGGGCGCTGAGGCAGCAGCCGCACGGGCGGTTGCGGAGGGGCGCATTTCGGACCGCAAGCCAAGGACGGTCCGACCCAGGGCTACCCCGTGCCGGTGGGCGCTGGCCACGCTGCGATGACCGCTGCTGTCGAAACGTTGATTGACGTCGCCGCCGGCGCCGTTGACATACATGCAGGGCGCGCCGGTCGCGCCACTGACGGTGCGCCGCATATGGCCAGGGTAGTCGGAGGTGCTGACGCTTTCGCGGGATCCGGTTGGGTGGCAGCTGTAATTCACCAGGGTGACGATCGGATCCCCGTCGGGGTTTCGAAACTCGGCCGCCACGACAGTGGGGTCCATGTCATCGATGTGGCCGTCCTCGGGTCCGCCTGGACGGAAGACAGCGGACCGGCGGTTGGCGCCGATGTAGGACTCGCCGCGGGCCAGCCAAAGGTCCGCCGGCGTCAGAAGTTCCAGCGCCTCGCGGGCCGCGGCGAGTGCCGATTGCTCCACCGAGGCCAGATAGTCAGGGTCAATTTCGCCCATGCCTGGGAGCACGCCTGTTTCAGGCCCCCCGTGGGTGTGGGTGCAGGTCCACATCTGGCTTGAACCGAGCACGTTGGTGGCTTCGGCTGTTCGCGAGCGGAGACCGGCCAGATGCTCGAGGGTAAGGCCGATCAGATCGAAGCTGAACAGCAAGACTGTTTGGTCTCCGTCGCTGACGGCGAGCGCGCCGACTTCCAGGGGTTCGAGAGACCCGAGGCTGGCGCCAAAGCGAAATCCGAAGCCGCTAAGGTCGATGCCGGGAACCGGGGTGATGTCGCGGCATGCGAAGCCGACCCGTAAGCGTCCGCTCATTGGGAAGCCGCCGGTTCGACGCGGTAGGAATCGAAGCGGCCGGCCAGGGCGGCCGGCACGGCGCCGCGCAGGCGGGTTCCGAACTGCCCAAACGACTCGGTTTCCACGCTGCCGTGTTCGTGAAAGAGCGCGACCAGGCGGCTGGCGTCGTAGGGAATCTCAACCTCGATGTCGATCGTGCGGATTCGATGAATCTCGGCCAGCCGCTGCAGCAGATCCTGGAGACCTTCGCCCGTGGCGGCCGAGACGGCCACAGCGTTGGGGTACTCGGCCAGGTCCGGCGCGGACGCAATATCCACCTTGTTTAGCGCCGTGACGACCGGCCGCCGCGCGGCTCCGATGTCGCGCAGGGTGTCGTGCACGACCTGTACCTGACGCTCGAAAGCGGGATTCGCCAGGTCGACGACGTGAATCATCACGTCGGCTTCCAAAGCCTCTTCCAGCGTTCCGCGGAAGGCCTGGACCAGGCGGGTGGGCAGGCGCTGGATGAAGCCGACCGTGTCGGTAATCAGTATCGCGCCACCTTCTGGCAGGGCGACGCTGCGTGTCGTGGGGTCCAGCGTGGCGAAAAGGCGATCTTCCGTGTGGACGTCGGCGCCGCTGAGGGCGTTGAGCAGACTGCTCTTGCCGGCGTTCGTGTAGCCGACCAGGGCCGCGGTCATGAATCCCGCCTCGCGCCTCCGGGCGCGGCCCCTGGCCCGGCGCGCTCGCACCGAGGCCAACCGCTGGTCCAGCATTGCCATCCGTCCCCGGTAGAGGCGACGGTCGGTTTCGATCTGGGTTTCGCCCGGACCTCGGAAGGGTCCGATGCCGCCGCGCTGTCGCGAGTATTGGGCCCATAGCTCTGACAGTCGGGGCAACAGGTACTCCAGCTGGGCACGCTCGACCTGCAGGTGACCTTCCACCGTGCGGGCACGGGCGGCAAAGATGTCGAGGATCACGCCGGTACGGTCAAGGACCTTGCCCTTGAACGTATTCTCCAAGTTGCGCTGCTGGCGGGGCTTCAGGTCGGCGTCGATCATCAGGACGTCGGCGTCGTGAGCGCGGGCAAGGGCGATCACTTCGTCCAGCTGACCCGTGCCCATCAGCGTTGCGGCCTGCGGTCGGCGAATGCGCAGAAGGGTGCGGCCCACGACCTCGGCGCCCGCGGTCTCGACCAGTTGCACCAGTTCGTCAAGGGAAGTGTCCGCGGGCCAATCGCCAAGTTCGGGCAGACCGTCCAGGCCGACCAGAAACGCGCGTTCGGGACGCGCGTCCAACAGCCGTCCGCTGACATTCGTTTCCGACGGCCCGGTTTGCGGGCGGCCGTTAGAAGCGGACGGTGGCAATGCGCTCCAGCGCTTCGTCAAGCCGGTCGTCGGGGGTGGTGAGCGAGATGCGGAAGTGGCCCTCGCCCGCCGGGCCAAAGCCCACGCCCGGCGTCACGATGACTCCAACCTCGTCGATCAGGCGTGTCGCAAACTCAACCGAGGACATACCGCCGGGAGTCGGGCTCCAGACGTAGAGGCTGGCCTTGGAGATCTCTGCCGCGACCCCGACGTTCCGCAAGGCGCTCACGACGCGGTCGCGACGGTCCTGCAGGTGGGCGTTGCGAGCGTCGATCCAGTCCTGATCGATGTCGAGGGCCGTGATCGCGGCGTGCTGTACGGCCTGGAAGATGCCCGAGTCGACGTTGGTTTTCACCCGTCCCAAGGCTTCGACCACCTCGGGGTTGCCGGCCATCCAGCCAACGCGCCAGCCGGTCATGTTGTAGGTCTTGGACAGCGAGTGGAACTCAACGGCGACGTCTCGGGCTTCTGGGATCTCGAGGATGCTGCGGCAGCGGTAGCCGTCGAACGCAACCTCCGAGTAGGCCGCGTCCTGCGCCAGGACCAGGTTGTTGGCACGGGCGAACTCGACCGCCTCCTCGAAGAACTCGAACGGAGCGACGGCCGCCGTGGGGTTGCCGGGATAGCAAAGCCAAAGCAGACGGGCATTGGCCAGCGCGTCGGCAGGAACGGCGTCGAGGTCGGGAACCCAGCCGCGTTCCGCCGTGAGGGGCAGGGAGTGGGACACTCCGCCGGCCAGCATGGCGCCGATGGCGTACACCGGATAGCCCGGGTCGGTCATCAGCACGGTGTCGCCGGGATTGACGAGCGCCAGCGGCAGGTGGGCAATGCCCTCCTTGGATCCGATGAGCGGGACGATCTCGGTGGCGGGATCGAGGCTGACCTCGAACCGGCGCGCGTACCAGGCGGCGATGGCCTCGCGCAGTTCGTCCAAGCCGTAGTACTCGGGATAGCGGTGATTGACCGGATCGCGCGCGGCCCGTTCCAGAGCCTCGATGATTGGTTCGGGCGTGGGGAGGTCCGGGTCGCCGATGCCGAGGCTGATGACGTCCACGCCCTTGGCCCGCTTGGCGTCGCGCAGCTTGTCGAGCTCCGCGAAGAGGTAGGGCGGGAGGTTGGAAATGCGGTCGGCGAATTTGATCGTGGACTGGCTTGTCACTTCAGCGGACCTCCGCCGTGTTGTTGCTCGGCCATGCGCCTTCGAAAACCGTGGCCGCTGGTCCACGCAGAATCAGTTCGTGGCCCGGACCGTCCCAAACGACCCGCAGCCTGCCGCCCGGCATGTCGAGCTCAATCGCGCCAGGATCGATTCGGCCCTCAAGCACGGCCGCAGCCACGCAGGCGGACGCGCCGGTTCCGCAGGCCAGGGTGATGCCGGCGCCGCGTTCCCAGACGCGCGCTCTGAGATGGTTGGGGCCAACGACTTGCACGATCTCAAAGTTCACGCGTTCAGGAAAGGTTGGGTCGTGCTCGACGAGAGGTCCGATGTGCTCGAGCGGGAAGTCGTCCACAGATTCCTGGAACGTTACGGCGTGCGGGTTGCCCATGGAGACACCGGTAACCGTGAGCGTCAGACCGTCGGGTTGCAGGGTGGCGCGGCTGCCGGGACCGTCGGTCCGCATGGGGATGTTGGCGGGCTCGAAGTCGGGTACGCCCATGCCAACGGCGGCCTCGAACAAGCCGTTGACGTAGCCGCCGATCTCGAGGCGACGCGGTCCGCCGGCCGTTTCCACGATGACCGGGCCACTGGACAGCTCGCCCTGGTCGAAGAGCCACTTGGCAAAGCAGCGAATGCCGTTGCCGCACATCTCGGCGAGGGAGCCATCGGAATTCCAGATTTCCATGTGGTACGGGTGGGACGCGCCGGGACGGACGACCAGCAACTGGTCGAATCCGACGCCCATGTGCCGGTCGCCGATGGCACAAGCGATTTCGTCCAACTCCGCCGGCACGCCGTCGCGTCCGTCGAGGAGCACGAAGTCGTTGCCCGCGCCGTGCATTTTGGTGAAGGAGAGGCTCATGAACCGCCGTGACTTCCGCGAGTGCCGGTGCCGCTCGAAGCGAGAACCGGGATGCTCCAGCATGCGGGACTCAGCTTTTGCATGGCCAGCCTACTTGGTGACCGGACGACTGCGCGGGCAAGGGCCATAAATCCGGCGTCCTTGCGCGTATAAGAGTTTTTTCCAAAAAACTCTTGAGGTAATTCGGGGCGCTTTGGGCCGATGAATCGCGACGCTGGGCGAGGGTTGATGGGTCCTGGCACGGCACGGCGTCGCCGGGCGAGGGTTTCGGCGACGCCCTTCGACAGGCTCAGGGCGAACGGGGGGTGGGCGGGAGGCATCCGGAATTGAGGTTGCGGGGACATCGAGGTTATTGTACACTAGTAGTGGACACAACGCAATCACCGTGTCCGCGGGCAGTCGGCGAGGGCTGCCGGAAGGGCAGGGCCCGTCATGTCGCGGCTGCTGACGGCAGCCGGCGTGGAGTGACGCCATGAGGTTGTTCGCATCCCGGCGGGAGCGGCGGTTGTGGTTGTGGACGCTGGCAGTGGTCGTGGCGATCTACTCGACGCTGGGGCTGACGGGCACGCTTGCCGAGTGGCTGCGGGAGCACGGTTTTTTGGACGCCGCCGTGTTCTTTCTGCTTGGCATGTTCCTGGTGGGCGCCACGATCATCACGCAAGGGGTCAGGGTACGGATCGGCAAAGCCGAGATCGCCGTGGCGATGGGAGTTGTGGCCGCGTATCTGATGGTGTTCACAAGAATGGCGATCCTGGAAGAGCGCTCGCACCTGATCGAATACGGAGTGCTAGGCGTGTTCATCCACGAGGCGCTGGCCGAGCGGGTGAGGCAGGGTCGGCGAGTGCCTCTGCCGCCGCTGCTGGCCGTCCTGGCGACAGCAACTCTGGGGGTAATCGACGAGGGCATTCAGTGGTTTCTGCCCACCCGTGTGTTCGATCCGCAGGACATCCTGTTCAACCTGCTGGCGGGCACGATGGCGATTGGCGCCGTCATGGTCCTGGCATGGGCGCGGCGGCGAACGAGTCGCGCCAGACGCGGCACGTAGACCATGAACTGGTTTTCCTCGCCTCGGGAACGGCGCCTGTGGCTGTGGAGTGCTGCTGTCGTGGCGGCGATCTACTCCACGCTCGGACTGGCGGGGACGCTAGCCGAGACCCTCCGCGAATACGAGCTGCTGGACGCCTCGGCCCTGGTCCTGTTTGCCATGTTCCTGCTGGGGGCAACGATCTTCACGCTGGGCATCAGGATGCGGCCCCGCGGGGCGGAGATCGCAGTGCTCCTCGGCCTCACATTCGTTTACCTGCTGCTGTTCCTGCGCACTACGGTGAGTCCGGCGGAGCGCACGCACCTGATGGAGTACGGCGTGCTGGGCGTGTTCATTCACGAAGCGCTGGTCGAGCGGGCAAGCCAGGGGCGGCGCGTTCCCGTTCCCGCGGTGGTGGCTGTGGTCTCGGCCGCGGCAATTGGTGTGGTGGACGAGGGGATCCAATGGTTCTTGCCGAATCGAGTGTTCGACCCAGTGGACATGCTGTTCAACTTTTTGGCGGCTACGACGTCGGTAGCGGCGGTTGTCGCGCTGGCGTGGGCTCGGAGGTGGACCTTGCGACGACTCCGACGCCCAGGGGCCAGCGGTGGTCGGCGGCGAGGTGGTGGAGGGCGGCGTTGAAGTCGATGGCGGCGGCGCGGTCGGGGGCGAGTGGCGGGGCGCCGAGCGGGGGGCTCGTCAGCAGGGACTGGATGTAGACGCCGGTGCCGCCGACGCCGACCGGAACCTTTCGGCGGGGCTTGATAGCAGCGCGGGCGATGCCTGCCGACCGGGGCGTGCTGAAGACTTAGAGTGGGCCATTTATGTCAACCAGATGGTGGGGTACGCGTCTTCGTTCGGCGACTGGTGGCGTGGCGGTGCCGATGTCGAGGCCGCGGTAGAGCTTGCGGGCGGTGGGATGACGCGGTGGGTGGAATTGCCAAGGCGGCGTGGATGGGCTCGTCGGACTCCGCACCGGCAATCCGAGGAACCCGGCTCCGCGCAGACAAGGCCAGCGGCCACAAGTGACAGGGAATGGCCGGGTTAACGTGGTGATGCAGTCAACGTGAGCTTTAGTTCACGCTGAGGTCTGGCGGAAAGGACCCTGTGAAGGGACGGACGCGGTCGGCGTGGCGCGCGACATCGACGGCACTCAGGTTCTAGCCGATCGCCGTTGCGGTATTTTTGGCGGCGGCACTGGGGGCGGCGGCCTGCGGACCGGGTGAACGAGATGATGTCGAATCGCCTAATCGCGGAAAGCCTGACGGACGAGGAACTTCAGTGCTCTCAATCGAAGCTGTGGAAGTACGCGGAGGTCGTGCACTAGCGTCGAAGAGCCGCGTAAGGTCAGGCGAACAGACGGCGTTCGTTACCCACGGAGGAAGCGATGCGAAAGTCGATTGGCGCGGCTACGGCTGCGTTGGTGGTGGCCGGGACGGCCTTCATGGCGTGCGGGGGCACGTCGGAAGACGAGTGGGCACGCGAACAGGTTTACCGGCACTCGCATACCCATGCCGTGATCAATTGCGTTCAGACAGAGATGCATCTGCGCGGTCGGCAGGGTCTTGAGGTGACCGACGAAGACCGCTGGACGATCGAGGTGGAGTGCAGAGGCAGGCTCAAACGATAAGCCAGTGAGCCGCGAGATCAACCGCGACTACGCACCCGTGGGATCCGCGGCACCCGACGCCACCGTGGCGGCGGGCGCGCTGGATCATGACTCCACGTCGACCTATGCCCTGACGCTGACGGCGACCGACGCCCACCGCGGCACGGCCACCACCACAGTGAGCGTGGCGGTGACGGACGTGCCGCCCGCGCCGGAACTCGGGGCGGCCAGCTACGCCTTCACGGTGGCCGAGGACACGGCCGTCGCCACCCAGGTCGGGACGATCCGGGCCACGGTCGCCGTGACCAGCGGGGGCTGATTGGGGCTACCGGAGGTCGGCGGCGAGGTGGTGGAGGGCGGTCTTGAGTGCGGTGTCGGGTGGGTGCCAGTGGGTGGGGAGTTGGTGGCGGAACCAGGTGCGTTGGCGGCGGGCGTATTGGCGGGTGCGGATGGTGGTGCGTTCGATGGCCTCGGACAATGTGAGCTGGCCGTCGAGGTGGGCCAGCGTTTCGGCGTAGCCGACGCCGGTCAGGGCCGGGAGGGTGCGGTCGTAGCCCTGATCGCGGAGCCGGCGGGCTTCGTCGAGGAGGCCGTTCTGGAACATGTGCGCGGTGCGCTGGGCGATGCGGTCGGCCAGCGTTGCGGGTTCGACTTCCAAGCCGAGGACATAAGCCGGGATGGGACGAGTGGCCGAGGGCTGGCTTTCGGGCGCGGTCTCGTGGCGCCGGGACTCTGCGATTTCCAGGGCACGGATCAGGCGGCGGGGGTTGTTGAGGTCGATGGAGGCGGCACGGTCGGGGGCAATTTCGCGCAGGCGGTCGATCAGGAGTTCAGGTCCCTCGGCTTGGAGTTGGCACGTCAGGCGTTGGCGTAGCTCGGGATCGGGCGGTGTCGCGCCGAGCGGGGAGCCGGTGAGCAGGGCCTGGATGTAGAAGCCGGTGCCGCCGACGAGGACCGGAATGGCTCGCCGTGACCTGATTGCATTGATTGCCGTGCGTGCGATGCGGGCAAAGCGGTGAGCGCTGAATGATTGGTCAGGGTCGATTATGTCAACTAGGTGATGGGGTAGACGCCGCCGCTCGGCCCGCGTGGGTTTGGCCGTGCCCACGTCCAGGCCTCGGTAGACCTGCCGGGAGTCGGCGGAGATGACTTCGATGGACGCGTGTTCGGTCAGCTCCAGGGTAAGGCTGGTTTTGCCGGTGGCGGTGGGTCCGGCGATGACGAGGAGCGGCGGACGTTGGACGTCCTGAGTTACGTGCAGCAAGGCACCTCCACCTTGTATCGAGTCATGGGCAGGAGTCAGATTCCGGATGTTCCCACGGCTTTGAGCTATCCGACGAGGCCTCAGACGTCGGGTCGTGAGTGCTCGTTGGCGACGGGTGCTTCAAATGGACTGTAACGTCGGATTGGGCCCTTCGGCTGGAGCCATTGACGTCTAGCGTTGGCTCTGGCCGTTATTCCTGATCTGGGTGCCGAATTCCTCCCAACTCGCCTGTCCATCTCCATCAAAGTCCACAGTGAGAGACGGGTACTGACTGGCCGAGCCAAAGTCCCAAACATCCGTCAGTTCAGCGGCCATTGGATACGCAAAGATCGGAATCCCAGGTCCGACTGAGTGGCGCCACGGCGCATATATCCCTGCGTAATCCGTGGGCTCCTGCAACTCCGAGCCGGTCTTGCCGACGATTTGCACATTTCCGTCCCACCACCGCCTGGGAAAATGGGCAGCATTGGTTGGTTCATTCCTGCCGAACCCAACTGACTGACCCGTTGCCTGCGTGTCCCATAAACTGTTTATCACAGCGCTCAGATTCACTCCAACCAGGCCTCCCACCAGGTCGTCTCCTACGACATAGGCCGTGGTATAGCTGTCGATGATCACAGCGGGCCTCTGGCTCCCCCCGTTCCAACCCACGAGTCCGCCAACATGCCGCTGGCCGGAGACGCTACCCATGGAATAGCTGACAAGGACGTCGTACCCATTGTTTCCGACCAGTCCACCCACGGTTTCGCCACCAGACACTTCGGTGTTCGCGTAGCTTGAATCTATCGTGTCGAAGTTGTATCCAACCAGTCCGCCAACTGACTCCCTACCCGTCACCTGTCCGGTCGCGTAGCTGGCGCGCACCTTGCCTCCATTCCCGCCGACTAGGCCGCCAACAACCTCGTCTCCAGCGACGATTCCGGAAGCGTATGTTGCATGGAGCGTTCCATACAGCAGTCCGATGAGGCCTCCCACATAGTCTGTGCCTTTGACATCCACCTCTGCGTAACTTGATTCTATTTGCCATCCCTGAATAGCATTCTCCGAGTCCTGGTTGTACCCCACAAGTCCGCCAACGTGGGTAGTTCCTGATACCAGGCCGGTGGCATAGCTATGACTGATGATGCCCCGATTCTCTCCGACCAAAGAGCCTACCGACGCCAGGCCAGTGACGAGCACATCATTGAGGCCAATACCGCGAATGACCGCGGAAGAACCTGTGAACCCGAAGAGTCCGGCTGCCCCGGCATCTTCCAGAAACGTCGTTCTGTTGACGAAGAGACTCCGAATGGTATGTCCATTGCCTTCAAACGTGGCAGAAAACGAAGTCTCGCTTGATCCAACCCCTATGGGTAACCAACCACTGCCCCTTGTCCACAGAGGGTTTACCACGCCGTACGAATAGCTTTCGAGATCTTGAAAATCAAGCGGCCGGGTCAATTCGTAACCATTGCACCCGCTGCAAGGATTGGTTTCCGCAGCGGGAAAAGCCGACGCGTAAGCCTTGTCCCCGGCGCCATCGGGGATCCCATTGCCATCTAAATCGAAGCGGACGGCATTCAGCTGCTCTAGATTCGAGACTTCGATCAGTCCGTCCGAGTCAGTATCGAGACTCTGGCTAGCTGGCACGGTCGCTACCGGGGTCGTGACGGGCGCAGGTGTATCCGGGGGCGCGGCGGACGGGGCCGTTGACGACGGTTCCCGCCCTTGCTCACCGAATTCCTGCCAGGTTGCAACGCCGTCGCCATCGAATTCGGCTTTGAGCACCGGGTACTGTTGGCTGGTACCAAAGTCCCAAAAGTCACCGGCTCCCGTTTCCAAGGTATAGTCACCATCAGCATTGTCCAGATCGATGTTCCAGGCACTGAAGACTCCAGTGAATCCGGCGGGCGATTGAAGCTCGGCCGTGGTCTTGCCAGAATTCGTCGGGACATTGCCATCGCCAGTGCCGTTGGACTGACCGGATACGTCGATGTCCCAAAAACTGAGGATTAGCCGCCCAGGATTTCGTCCGGTGAGTCCGCCGACGGAAGTCTCGCCGCTCACGAACGCGGCGGCGTAGCTCGCAATTACCGTTCCCGGGCCGCCTTCGTCCCATCGGTCAACCCACGGCATCGAATTGTCACCGACGAGACCTCCAACGACCACTGATCCCGACACGCTTCCGGTGGCAAAGCTGGCGATGATAGACCCTGAATTGGCTCCGGCGATACCTCCAGCAGCTTCGTGTCCCGACACATCCCCGGTGGCGTAACTGGCCGTGACGTTGCTCGGATCGTTACCCGCGGCGTTGACTCCGACGAGACCGCCTACCCTGGAGCGTCCAGCCACGGGCCCCTTTGCATACGTGAAGGCGACATGACCTTCTTCGTTACGGCCGACCAGGCCACCAACCTCAGAGCCGCCGGTCACGTTCGCGGTGGCAAAGCTGGCGGTAACTGACGCCTTCTGGCCACGCCAACCCTCGGTGTTCCATCCGACCAGTCCTCCTATCCGTGACTCGCCGGACGTTTCGGTTGCGGAGTGGCTAAACCTGATGAGGCGACGGTTGGTCCCAACCAATCCACCCACATTGTTCTTGCCGCTTACCCTGCCGGTGGTGTATGAATTGAAAACGTCACCCTCGTTCGTAGCGGCCAAACCACCCACATTGTTCCCGCCAGTGATGTCTACGTTTATGACGCCAATATTTCGAATCACGCTGTCCTCTTGCACATGCGCGAAGAGTCCCGATGCCTCATTGGTACGATCGTCGAGATCCGTGACCTTGACGTAGAGGTTACTAATGACATGCTCGTTGCCATCGAATGTGGCTGGAGAGCGAAAATAGCCAAGGTCTTCAGGCTGCCAGCCTATGCCGCTCCGCCAATCCGCGTTCACGACTCCGGTCGCGTAGCTACTCGGATCTGCAAAGTCCAGCGAGCGCGTGAGCTCATATCCAAAGCAAAAGTCGCAGACCTCTTCATTGTCCTTGATGGGAAACGCTGCGTAAAACGGCTTTCGCACCGCAGGATAGTCGGGGCGTCCGTTGCCGGCCCTATCCATACCCATTGCAGCTAACTGCTCCAAATTGGAGACTTCAATCAGCCCATCGGCATCCTTGTCGTAGTTACCGTTGTCGCGTTGGATCCCAGCGATTCGACCCTGAGGGCCAAACTCCTCCCACGTAGCAGTCCCATCTCGGTTGGCGTCGACTTTCAGTGCCGGATACTGATTTAGTCGACCAAAGTCCCAGACATCGTCAACGCCGGTGTCGCGATTGTCATCCGCGTCTGCGTTGTCGACGTCCAGCTGCCAGTTCTCGAATGGGCCGCTGTAGTCGGTGGTACCCTGAAGCACAGAGGTTGGAACGCTGCGACTGCTGGACGGATTACCCTCACCAACATCGTTCAATTGACCCGAGACGTGAGTATCCCAGACGCTATCCAGGACAACCACTGTCTCCCAATCACTATACGGTACGTTTCTTCCTATCAGAGCACCGACAATGCCGTTGCTTTCGACGTGACCGACACCGAAGGTGGCTCGCACGGTACCAGCCTCGTTTGATCCGATAATACCGCCGACAATCGTACCGCCCGAGACGTTGCCAAGGGCGTACGCTGCGATTATGTCACCAATGTTCATCCCGACCAGACCGCCGGCAGAGTCAATCCTATCCCGCACCGATCCCGCGGCGTAGCTTACCGTTACGACGCCGCTGTTGGAACCGATCAGGCCACCGATGTCCTCTGCTCCGACGATCCGTCCGGTCGCGTAGCTCTTAGAAATGTTCCCATCATTCGCACCAACCAAGCCGCCAGCCTGCCAGATTCCCAGCACATTTCCGCTAGCGTAGCTCTCGACAATGTCCCCGTGATTGCCCCCTATCAGTCCCCCACAGCGACTATCGGCGCAGGCTACACTGCCTGTAGCGTAGCTGCTTGCGACGCTACCCCGGCTGAAGCCGACCAGAGCTCCAATTTCGTACTCTCCGGAAGCGCCGCCGTTCGCATGACTGCCCAGGATCGAACCATAGTTGGTTCCGACAAGACTGCCAATCTGGGACCAGCCGAGTACCCGTGCCGACGACCGACTATCTTGAATGACACCGTGGTTCTCTCCGACGAGACCTCCAATCTGGTCGATTCCGTCGACATTTCCGGAGGCGTGGCTGCGCTCAATCATCCCCCGGCTGTAGCCGGCCAGGGCTCCGACCAATCTGAAGCCTGTGACGTCCGCCTTCAGGTCATCTACTCGCGCGACAACTGCCGTGCTATCCAAATAGCCAAAGAGTCCTACTGGTCGCGGATCAACGCTCTCTTCAAGCCGAAGAATGTAGAGGTTGGAGACGACGTGCTCGTTGCCCTCGAACGTTGCCGCAAAGGGACTGACTTCCGTGCCGATAGGCGTCCATCCCTCACCGGTTCTCCACGCTCTGTTCGTCGCGCTTGACGCGTAGCTATCCGGGTCGGAGAAATCCAAATCTCTGGCCAGTTCATATCCCTGGCACGTGGGTGTGCATGCAACCCGTAACGAGGTCTGCGAAAAGGCCCTGTAAAAAGCTTCCTCGGCACGAGACCCGTCGGGCTTTCCGTCGCCATTGAGATCATTTCGAATGGCGTCGAACTGTTCGAGATTATTGATCTCAATGAGACCGTCGTCATCCAGATCGTGATCGCCGCTGACCGCTCGGACAGTGGTGGCAGCGCTGCAAGCCAGAACAGCGAAGAGCATGACGAGCCATAGCAAGTTTGACACCAGCGGAGTGCTGGCCCGGCTCGGAATCATGGCCGCCCAACTGTCAGGGTTCAAATTGGGGTATCCCGGGTGACCACGCAAGGGCCGATTCCCTGGTCCAAGAACTGTGGCGGCGTCCCGCCAGGCGCGTGGGCCCGCCGTGGCCAGTTGTGACTTTCGAGCCGTGGCGCCGGCAGCTCGCCGGCCGGGGAAATTCGTCCAGGCAGCCGCACGCGTAGAGGTACGCATGGGGTGGCTCTGCCGGTTGCCACGGCTCGACACGCCTGAAATCTGCGTCGAGGCTCAACACGCCAGCGGCCTCGCTTCGCCCGGGCTAGCATGAGCCCAATGTGCCAAGTGTGCGTGGCTTGATGCAGCACCTGCGTCACGTTTCCCTCTGGCGCGCCAGAGACTACGAAGAGACGTACATGGTATTCGGCGAGAACGTAGAGTTTTGCATACAGCCATTCCGATATGGAGTGCTGGGCGACACAGCTAGCTGCTCGTGCCCGGGCAACTGTTGGTCCCAGTAGACGGCGGCGGCGCGCGCCAGGCTTTGTTTGAACGATTAGATATCTACTCGGCGGTCCGTCTCTCGGTATCGAGCGCGCCCGGAGTCGTATTGGTCGGGAAGGCTGTCTGGCAAGAATTGCCACTACTGTTCTCGCCATCCAAGCTGTGTCCCCTCTCACCGCGACGGCACGCGCAGGCTTGGAGACCAACGGCGATTACGGCCGAGGGTCGAATGGGGCATCAGCGAGAGGCGGCTAAGCCCAAGATCTCGAGTTGCCCTTGCGAAGCCGACTCTCGGCTGCGGCGAGGCTTGGGCACGGACCCGACCGACCTCGGCTGCCCCGTCCAACCGTGGATCAAGTGAGATTTCGGTTTACCTGTAGGTATCACGACCGTGGGGATGCGCTTCCAACGGGTGTGCAGGCTTGATCGCCAACTGTCCCCCTTCGCCGCGGAGGGTAATGCGAACCATGCGCTCGGTGCGTTGGGCGATGCGCTTGGCCAATGTCGCGGGTTCGACCTGCAGGCCGAGGATGTAGGCCGGGATGGACCGGTTGGTTGCGGGCTGGTGGCGTTGGGATTCGGCGATTTCGAGGGCGCGGATGAGGCGGCTGCGTGTTCGGGGTCGGGCGGCGTGGCGCCGAGCGGGGAGGCTGTGAGCAGCGCCTTGATGTAGAAGCCGGTGCCGCCGACGACAAGCGGGATGGCCCGCCGCGCCCGGATCTCGTCGATCGCGGCGTGCGCTATGCGTACAAAGCGGTGTGCGTTGAAGACCTGGTCGGGGTTGATTATGTCAATGAGGTGGTGTGGCGCACGTCGCCGCTCGGCCGGCGTGGGCTTGGCCGTGCCGATGTCCAGTCCGCGATAGACCTGCCGGGAGTCGGCGGAGATGACTTCGATCGGCAGATGCTCCGCGAGCTCGAGCGCCAGGCTGGTCCTGCCGCTGGCGGTGGGTCCGCCGATAACGAGCAGTGGCCGCTCAGGCATTGCCGCGGGCTCCTCGCGATACCATGGGCGACGCCCCAACCTTCACGCAGGGTCCCTTGCGCGCATGACCCAGGCCGAACCCGACGACGCGCCCGTCGCGACATCCGCGGGTCCGTACAGCAACCTGCAGGCGGTGTTGGAGGCCGGTGAGTTTGCGGTTACCTGCGAGCTGGGTCCGCCGCGGGCGCCGGACGCGGCCGACGTGCTGAAGAAGGTCGGGATCATCCGTGGATACGTGGATGCGGCCAGTTGCACCGATAACCAAGGCGCGGCGCTGAAGATGGCCAACTGGGGCGCGGCGCTGCTGTGCCTCCAGGGCGGGGTGGAGCCGATCATGCAGCTTTCCTGCCGCGACCGGAACCGGCTGGCCATCCAATCCGACGTGATTGCGGCGCAAGCGTTCGGCGTGCGTAATTTTATGTCAATCAGCGGCGATTCCCTGGTGCTTGGCGATCATCCCATGGCCAAGCCGGTATTCGATCTACAGGGTGTGCAACTTGTGCGTCTGCTGCGCCGGCTGCGTGACGAAGGCCGAACGGCCGCCGGCGATCCGATAGCAGGCGAGTTTGGCTATTTGATTGGCGGCGCGGCCAATCCCTTCGCGCCGCCCTACGGCTGGCGTCCGCTGCGTCTGCTGAAGAAGGCCGAGGCGGGCCAGGAGTTCGCCCTGACGCAGATGATCTTCAACGTGGACCGCTTTGCCGACTGGATGTCATACGTGCGCGACGAAGGTCTGGATAAACGTGTGCACATCTTCGCGGGCGTGGGACCGCTGAAGTCCGCCCGCATGGCCGAATTCATGAAGTTCAAGATCGCGGGCATGGAAGTGCCGGACGCCGTGGTGGAACGGATGCGGGCGGCCAAGAAGCCGCGCACCGAGGGCGTGAAGATTTGCCTGGAGATTATCGAGCAGGTGCGTGAGATTCCGGGCGTGCACGGGATTCACATCATGGCCATCGACTGGGAACGGGCCGTCCCGCGCATCGTGAAAGCGGCCGGCTTGAAGCTGCCCAGGCCCGTTCCCGAACCGTCGCTGGCGCCTGGGCTGCCCGCGGCGGCTATTGCCTGACGTGGAGGCGTCCACCGGCGACTCGCTGGCCGAGTTTCTGGACGCCCTGGGCTCCTCACAACCCACGCCGGGCGGCGGAGCGGGCGCGGCGGTGGCGCTGGGGATGGGAGCGGCGCTGGTTGGCATGACGGCGCGGCTGACGACAGGACGCCGCCGGTTTCGGGCGGTGCAGGCGGACATGGAACGGGTGATCGAGCGCTGCGACACGATTCGGGCGTCGGCGCTGGAACTGGCCGCGGCGGACGCCGCGGCCTATGGGGACGTGATGGCGGCGTACGCGCTGTCGCGTGGAACCGAGGCCGAGCGGCGCGCGCGTCGCACGACGATTGCCCGCGCCGCCGAGCACGCAAGCCGGGTTCCACTACAGGTTGCAGGCACCGCCGCCAAGGTGATCGAGCTAGCCGCGGAGACCGCCACGAAGGGCAACCCCAGCGTGATCAGCGACGCCGGGGCCGGGGCAGCGCTGGCGCGCACGGCGATCCGAATCAGCGAGATGAATGTGCAGGCGAATCTGGGGTCGATCGACGACGCAGCGATTCGCGCCGAACTGGCGGCGGAACTGGACGAAGCCCGAGCGGCGCGCGACGCGGCGGACAACGTGGTTGATGCCGTGCTGAGTCAGAGTTCGGCATGAGTCGAGCGGAAGTCTGGTCGGGCCGCGGGCCGGCGCGGGCGCTACGGGCAGCCGTACAGGCACGTGTCGAGGCACTCGCCGATGCCGGTCCACTCGCGCTGCACATGATTCGGGTCGGGGACGACCCGTCGGCAAGGGGATACGCCCGGGCCGTACAGCGCGCGTGCAATCGCGTGGGCGTGCGGGCGGCGATGGGCAACTTGCCTGCCGACTCCTCAACCGGCTCTGTGGTGGACCACGTGAAGGCGTTGAACGCGGACGGCGGCGTGCACGGCATCCTGTTGGGGTTTCCGCTGGCGGCACATCTGGACGTGGCTGCGATCGCCGACGCCATCGACCCGGCGAAGGACGTGGACCGGGTAACCACGGCTGCGATCGGCGAATTGTTTGCCGGTCGTACGCAGCTTGGACCGGCCACGGCGGCAGCGGTTATCGCGCTACTGGACTTCTACGAGGAGCCAATTGCCGGCCGCGAGGTCGTGGTGGTTGGACGCAGCAACGTGGTGGGCAAACCACTGTGGGCCATGCTGCTGGCTCGTAACGCAACAACGACGGTGTGTCATTCACGCACCGTCGATCTTCCGGCGGTGACTTCGCAGGCTGAGATCCTGGTGGTGGCCACGGGTAGCCCCGGCCTGATTGGGGCGGAACACGTCGGCCCGGACGCTGTGGTCGTTGACGTCGGCACGACGTACCAAAACGGCAAGGTGGTGGGCGATGTGGACTTTGAAGCCGTCGCCGCGCGCGCCCGCGCGGTTACGCCCGTGCCGGGCGGGATCGGCCCGATTACGAACTACTGCCTAATGCGCAACCTCGTGGAGCTTGTCGAATGCCGCCACCAGTCACCGGAGACCGCATGAGCCCCTCGCAACCGCCGGACATCGAAATCGCGCAAAGCGCCGCTCTGAAGCCGATCGAGGAGGTCGCGGCCAGCCTTGAGCTTGCCGCCGACGAGATCGATCCGTATGGGCGGACCAAGGCCAAGATCACGAGGGCCGCCATCGATGCGCGGCGCGCCGTGCCGGACGGCGATCTGATCCTGGTTACAGCCATCACCCCGACGCCGGCCGGGGAAGGCAAGACCACGACCACGATCGGGCTGACGCAGGCGTTGCAGCGGCTGGGTCACCGAGCGATCAGCGCCACGCGGGAACCGTCGCTGGGTCCAGTGTTTGGCGTGAAGGGCGGGGCGGCGGGCGGCGGCTACGCGCAGGTGCTGCCGATGGAGGACATCAACCTGCATTTCACCGGCGACTTCGCGGCGATCAGCGCGGCGCACAACCTGCTGGCGGCGATGCTGGACAACCATCTGCACCAGGGGAACGCGCTGGGGATCGACGCGCGTCGGGTGCTGTGGCGGCGCGTCATCGACATGAACGATCGCGCGCTGCACAGCATGGTCATCGGCCTGGGCGGACGCACGCGCGGGGTGCCTCGGGAGTCGGGGTTCGACATCACGCCGGCCTCGGAAGTGATGGCGGTGCTGTGCCTGGCGCACGATCTAGCTGATCTGAAAGCCCGCTTTGCGCGGATTGCGGTAGCCGAGCGCAAGCCCGGTGACTACGTGACCGCAGCCGATCTGACCGCGCATCCGGCGATGGCGATCCTGATGCGCGAGGCGGTGCTTCCCAACCTGGTGCAGAATCTGGAGGGCGGCCCGGCGCTAATCCATGGCGGCCCGTTCGGCAACATTGCGCACGGCTGCAATTCCCTGATTGCCACGCAACTGGCGTTGAAGCTGGCCGACCTGGTGGTGACGGAAGCCGGCTTTGGGGCCGACCTGGGCGCCGAGAAGTTCTTCAATATCAAGTGTCCGGCGGGGGGGCTGCGCCCGCGGGTGGCGGTGCTGGTGGCGACGGTTCGGGCACTGAAGCTGCACGGCGGTGCGAACAGGCGCGACCTGGCCAGCGAGGATCTCGACGCGTTGCGTGCGGGCAGGCCCAACCTGGCAGCGCACTCGGAAAACCTGCGGAAGTTCGGCGTGCCCGTGGTGATTGCCGTGAATCGTTTTCCGACAGACACCGATGCCGAGGTTGATGCGGTGATGGCGGCGGCAGAGCAGCTCGGCGCGCCGGCGGCGGTGTCGACCGTCTTCAGCGACGGCGGCGCGGGCGGCGAAGACCTGGCGCGGAAGGTCGTGGCGACGCTGGAGGCGGGCGAGGACGACTTCAAGCCGTTGTACGAGCCGGCGGCGTCGTTGACCGAGAAGATCGAGACGGTCGCGCGCGAGATCTATGGCGCCGACGGGGTGGATTACGCGGCGGGCGTGGCGCGACGGTTGCGTCGGCTGGACCGCGGCGCGGCGCGGGGATTCCCGATCTGCATGGCCAAGACGCAGTACTCGCTGTCGGACAATCCGGCGTTGCTGGGTCGCCCGAGCGGCTTCCGCGTTACCGTCCGCGACGTACGCCTGTCGGCCGGCGCGGGCTTCGTAGTGCCGCTGACGGGCGACATATTGACCATGCCGGGGCTGCCGCGGCGGCCGTTTGCCGAGGACATGGACGTGGCTCAAGACGGGACGATTTCGGGCCTGGCGTAGGGTGGCCGGTGCCACCTGGCAGCTCGCCAGCGGATAGGCGAGATTAGACGCTTGCCATATGCCCGGCTTTCAAGCGGACGCCGCGGCTGTCCTGCGGGGCCGTCCAAGGATCGCGAAAGCGATCACGACTGGCAGCAGGACGATCGCGGAGGCAATGAATCCAGCGCGCAGCGACAGTCCGAACGCGAGTGCGCCTAAGAGTGGTCCGCCGATCATCTGGCCAACGGCATCCAGCTGCCCTCCGAGGGATAGGACCGTGGCCCGAACGCGCGAGGGCACGTAGCGGTTCCGCCAAGCGTCCAGAAGCGGGCCGCTGGCGTGTCGCAAGGGCATTCGAGCCCAGAACATCGCCATGGCGAATGCAAACCCCGTCGCCATGCCAAAGGCCACCAGGCTGCCGAGGTGGAGGGCCTGCAGCGCCAAAAGCGAGCGAGCCACGCTGCGGTCGCTGGACGTATGCACGGTCCGCCTGACGACTTCCAGTAAGACGAACCCTAGTCCCAGCCCTATGTAGTTGCTGAGCCCAAACCACGCCACGGGGTCCAAAGGTCCGAGCCGCGGCAGGGTGATGGTCTGCAGGAGAAACGGCGTGGTCAGTCGATCCGGAACTTCGCTCGCCGCGCCAAACAGGAACGGCACCATCACGATCAGTAACAAGACCCGTCGCTGGCGGATCACCCGCAGGGCCTGCTGCAGTGTGCGCCCCATGGTCCTGAAGGTCTCGCGCTCGTGCGCCGGCAGGCGCTGGAATCCACGCTCGGGCATGGTGAGCGCCGAGAATGCGGCCAGTCCGAGATACATGGATCCCCCAACGAGGAGGGGCAGGCTGCGATCCAGGCTGGCCAGCGCGACGGACAAGGCGGCGCCCACCAGACCTCCCACAAGACTGGCTTGCGAACCTCGCACCAGCGCGTGTGGCAGCCGCTGCGTCCCGATTTCGTCGGCCAGCCAGGCGGTTCTGGCCCCGCTGCGGAACGTTATCCCGAGCCCCCAGACGACTTGGGCGGCAAGCACCGTGGCAAACATGGGGATGGCCCCCTCGAGGATGAATCCGGCGCCGGTAAGAGCCAGCCCGATCACAACCGAGAGGCGGCGGCTGAAGACGTCGGCGACGACACCGGTGGGGATCTCAAAGGTGAATTCGGTTACTTCGACGGCGGTGCCAACCAAGATCAGCTGGAGGGCGTTGAGACCGACGGCCTCGACCTGATAGACGAGGTTGGTGGTGACGACGGTCAGGAAGGCAAGCCCCTCGACGGCCGACATGCCAACGGACAGTGGGTAGGCGGGGAGCCGCTCCATTGAAGAGTTGTCCCCGTGCGGCGCTTACTGGCTGACGGGGGGCGAATGGCAGACAAGTACACGGAGTGGGCCTCCTGTTTTCACGATTCAAAGGGTTACTGGGGAGGCCGGCACGAATCACAGCCACAACCAGACGCAGTCAAACTGCAGTCGCCGTGGACGGTTGGCGGTTAGCCGGGGCGCAACACCACTACGTTCGCGCGCCTAAAGGCGCGGCGTGTGGGGTATGTCTAGCTGACGGCGCTTTGCGGCGCCAAACTCCCCAGGGGAATCAGCGGCGTGGCTGTGTGACGTTTCAATTGGGCGCCCCGCAGAAGAAAGGAGACGTGGCCGGAGACGCGGGAATCTTACCAGACGCTTGAAGAGGAATCACGACCACCACGACAGGCGCCGCCTCTTTGAGTTGATTGACTGCGGCGGCGCGAACCGCCCTCTCTCACGATTTCAGGTTAGGCGCAAGCAGCTGGACTGACGTGAGTCCATTCATCACCTGTCGCGGCAACCGTCACGTTGAGCGACCTGACGGCCCAGCGCAGCGCCGCCACGACTGACTATGCCACTCGACCGGACTTTCCGCTGGAATTGGCGGCACGCATAACCGTTGGCGCGGCTATCCCGAGGAGCCACGCCTCCCAACGTGTCCGGCCAGCAGGCTACGCGTCCCCGGCTGGCGAAGGCCCCGGCCGGACTTCATCGACCGCCCAATACAGCGCGGCCAGGATCATCAGCGGGTCGAGGATCTGCCAGATGGTTCCGCTCTGGAGAAAATTGGCGTTGACCAAGTCGATGGCGCCAAACGCGATCGCCAGCACCGAGCCGACGCGATATGCCGTCCCACCACGCTGCCAAAGGGTGAGCGCCCCAGCAACGCTGAAGCCCACGACCAAGGCGTGAATGCTCTCCCAGACGGTTTGGGTGTTGTCGCCGAACGGCGAGGCCGAGAAGTCGGAGGAGTGGTCGCCGTAGGTGTTGACGAACACGACGACGGCAAAGCCCGTAAGGATGAGTGCCCACGCGGATGGGACATTGCGCGTGTTGCGCCATATCCACCAGACGCCGGGTACGGCGATCAACAGCGCGGCGAATTGCCAGATCTTCCAACCCCAGCTGTCGACGTTGAGCCGGGTTTCGGAAACCACGGTGCCGGCATCGATCCAGGCATAGAGCATGGCCGCCACAACGGCCGCCGCGGCCAGGGAACCGGCAACACCAAGATTCTGTCGTTCAAGCCAGCACTTCATCGACCTACCCTCCCATCTCCTCGCGGCGCTGCGCGCGTCTCGCGAGCGCCGCACCGGACCACACCAACAAGGTCAGAATCCGCAAGGGATCCAGGGCGTCCCAGATCGTGCCGTTGTTGACGAAATAGGCGTTGATGAACAGGACGACACCCTGTGCGCCCACGAAGAAGGCCAGGATCCGTGCGTTCAGGTCTCCCCGTGCCCAAAGCACCGGAACGGCAATGAGCGTGCAGCCAAGAAAGATTGGATTGGTTGCTTTCCAAACGTCGCCGACGTGGCCGTCGAAGAATCCGTTGCCGTAAACGTTGAGAAAGACGGCAAGAGCGAGCACCCCCAACGCCGCGCCACGCGTCCAGACCACTCGCCGGGTCCCGAGCCACAGCCACCAGACGCCCGGAATGCCCATGAGCAACGCGCCGACCTGCCAGAGCCGCCAGGCCCAGTTGTCGGTGGACGCCAGGCCCTCTCGGCTGAACATGTCGGTTGAGGCGCCCCAGGCGAAGAGCGCGACGAAGAGGATGGCGGCGCTGAGCAGGGCTTCGGCGGCGCCCAAGTCACGAGGGCGAATCGGATTACGCATCACTCTCCCTCCTCATTGGGCCGTTCACGCTATCGCCGGCAGCAGATCTGAATCAGCGGACTGCTGACAAAGTTTGCTGTCAATCACTTCCCGCCGGCGCGCCGACCGTGGGGCTGAGCGCGGCGGCGGCCCAGATGAGTGTGAGCAGCATCATCACCGGGTCAAGGGCGCTCCAGAGGGTCTCGTTGTTGACGAACAGATTGTTGATGAACACCAGAATGCCGGTGACTGCGGAGATGACGGTTACGACCCGGCCGCTGGCACAACCGCAACGCCATAGCGAGTAGCCCGCGACGGCGGAGAGGGCAATGACCAGGCCGTTGATGACTTCCCAGACGGTGCCCAGGTGGTCGCCGAAGATCTCCTCGGTGTAGGTGTTGAGAAAGATGACCAGGGCGAGAACAACCATCGCCAGGGTTCGGACACGGGGTTGGCTTTGGCCGTTGGTCCAGAACCAGCAGGCGCCGGCGGCGGCGATGACGAGGGTGCCGATCTGCCACAGCTGCCAGCGCCAGTTTTCGCTGCCGACGCGATCGGGATCGACGACGATCGATTGCTGGTTCCAGGCGAAGAGCGCGACGACGATGAATGCGGCCCCTATGAGGAGCTCGATGGCGCTCAGGTTTCGGCGTTGGAACAAGTACTGCATGGGTGAGCCTCCTTACCGAAGCCTCAACACCCACGCCGCCCTTGCGTGGGCGAGCCGACTCAACTGCTGGGAGTCTAGCCCGAGGTAGTCTGGGTGTCGCCTCGCGCCGCTCGCACGAGTCTGGGCTAGGTCCGGCCGAACTCGCGGTCGAGCAGCTCGCGGCTGAGGAGGATGACGGTTGGGCGGCCGTGGGGGCAGGTCTTGCCGAGGTCGCAGGCTTCGAGGTCGCGGATCAGGGCCGACATTTCGTCGAAGGCCAGGTCGGCGCCGGACTTGACAGCGGCCCGGCAGGCGAGGGTCCAGCGGAGGCGTTCGGTGGCGGCCAGGCGCTGGAAGTCGGGTGTTTGGGCCTCCGCGACGACTTCGCGCAGGTAGCTGGCGCCGTCGATCTGGCCAAGCGCGGCTGGAACCGCGCGCAGCAGCCAGGCGTCGGGGCCGAAGGGGGATACATCGAAGCCCAGGCGCTGGAGGTCGTCCGCGTGCGAACCGACCCAGTCGCTCTCCTCGGCGCTGAGTTCGACGCTGGCCGGATCAAGGAGGCTTTGCGTTGGGGCGTCGCCATCCGCGGTCAGGCGCTCGAACAGGACGCGCTCGTGGGCGGCGTGCTGGTCGATGAGATAGAGGCCGCGGGGTCCGGCGGCGACGATGTAGGTGTGCTCGACCTGGCCGAGCGGGCGCATGACGGGGGAGCGCAGGCCGGGGGCGCCTTCGGACGGCTCGTCGTCGGCCCTGGTGGTTGGCGATCCGCCGGCGCCCAGGTTACGGCTGGGCGGCGGCGGGCCGGTTTCCCAGCGGGCGCCGCCGCTGGGGAAGAAGAACTGATCGACGACGGGGCGGTCGAGGCGGGCGGGCGCGATCTCGGTGGAGGACGCCAGGGCGCGGCGCACGGTGGCGGAAAGGCGGCGGAAGACCTCGCCCGAGCGCCGGAAGCGGACCTCGGCCTTGGAGGGATGCACGTTAACGTCGACTTCCTGTGGCGGAATCGTCAAGTTCAGCACCACCACTGGATACCGACCGGTGGGCATGACGCTGCGGTAGGCCTCGCTGATGGCGGCCGAGAGGAGCCGGTCGCTGACCCAGCGGCCGTTGACGTAGAGCGCGATGTCGGCCCGCGAGGATCGCTGCAGGTGGGGCTGGGAGATGAAGCCGTCGATTCCGAGCGTCGCGCCGGGCGGGAGTTCGATCAGGTCGTCGACAAAGGCGGGGCCGTAGATGGCGCGCAGGGCGTGGCGCAACTCGCCGTCGCCAGGTGTGCGCAGGCGCTCGCGGGCGCCATCGTGCAGCGTGAAGGCGACGTGGGGATGGCCGAGGGCGGCGCGGGTGACGGCGGCGATGATGTGGCCGAGTTCGGTGCGCTCGGCTTTGAGGAACTCGAGGCGCGCGGGGATCGATTGGAAGAGTCCGCGGACAGTGGCGCGGGTGCCGCGTGCGCCGCCGACGGGGCGTTCCTCGATCAGGCGCTCGTCGCTCGCCAGGACCTCACGGCCGGGCCGGCCCTCGCCGGTGACGGAGCGCAGCCGAAGTTCCGCCACCGCGGCGATGCTGGCCAGCGCCTCCCCGCGGAACCCTAGAGTTTGGATGCGGGCGAGGTCGTCGACGGTGGTCAACTTGCTGGTGCTGTGGCGTTCGACGGCCACGGCCACTTCGTCGGCGGGGATGCCGCAGCCGTCGTCGGTGACGTCGATCAGTGCCTTGCCGCCCCGCTCCACCGCAACGTCGACGCGACGGGCGCCGGCGTCCAGCGCGTTGTCCAGCAGTTCGCGCACCACCGAGGCCGGGCGCTCGATCACCTCGCCCGCAGCGATCTTGCCGCTGATCTCCGGCGGCAGGCGCCGGATGCTCACCTTCGGAGCGCCCGCTGCAGCTCGTACAGCGCCGTCAGCGCGTCAAGCGGCGCGAGCTGCTCGAGGTCCAGCGCCCGCAGGTCGTCCAGCACCGGGTGTTCGGGCGGAGGGAGCAGGCTGAGTTGGGTAAGAGCTGCCCGGCCGTTGGTCTGGCTCTCCAAGTCGCTGAGAATCGCGGCGGCACGCCGGATGATGGTGGATGGCAAGCCGGCCATTTCGGCCACGTGTACGCCAAAGCTGCGGTCGGCTGAGCCCGGCGTAACGCGCCGCAGGAATACCACCTGGCCGTCCTGCTCGATGGCCGCCGCGTTGAGGTTATGGACACGCGGCAGCAGATCGGCCACTGCCGTCAGCTCGTGGTAGTGGGTGGCAAAGATCGTGCGTGCGCGCAGGCGCGGATGGTTGTGCAGGTGCTCGATCACGGCGCGGGCCACCGAGATGCCGTCGTAGGTGCTGGTACCGCGGCCGATTTCGTCCAGCACGATGAGGCTGCGGGGCGTGGCCTGGGAGAGGATGGCGGCTAGTTCCAGCATTTCGACCATGAATGTGCTGGCGCCGGCGCTGAGGTCGTCGTGCGCGCCAACGCGCGTGAAGATACGGTCGACAATCCCGATCGAAGCGCGGGCGGCCGGCACGAAGCTGCCGATCTGGGCCATGAGGACGATGAGGGCTACCTGTCGCAGATAGGTGGATTTGCCGGCCATGTTGGGGCCGGTGAGCACGGCGATCTGGCGCTCGGCGGTATCAAGGAACGAGTCGTTCGGTACGAAGCGCTCGTGCTGACCGAGTTCGACGACGGGATGACGTCCGGCCTCTATTTCCAGGCAGTCACCGTCGTTCAACTCGGGTCGCACGTAGCCCTGGCGTTCGGCCACCTCGGCCAGGCAGGCGGCCACGTCCAGTGCGGCCAGCGCCTGTGCGGTGCGTTGGAGGGAGGGGCCGTCGGCACTTAGCCGCTCGACCACTTCGTCGAACAGGGCGCGCTCCAGTTCGGCGATGCGTTCCTCGGCCCCGAGCACGCGGGACTCGTATTCCTTGAGCTCCGGCGTGACGTAGCGCTCGGCGTTGGCCAGGGTCTGACGGCGCTGGTAGGACTCCGGCACCTGCTCGCTGTAGGCGCGGCCTATTTCCAGGTAGTAGCCGAAGACGCGGTTGTAGCCGACCTTGAGCCCGCGCAGGCCGGTGGTTTCGCGCTCACGGCGTTCGAGGCCGGCGATCCAGCCCTTGGCTTCGGTCGCCGAGGCCACGACCCGGTCGAGTTCGGCGCTGTAGCCAGTGCGGATTACCCTCTCGCCACGCTCGGTGATGGCGCGCTCGATAAGGGCGCGAGCCTCCGAGCAGGGGTCCAGCACGTCGCGCATGGCGTGTAGGGCCGGCTGACCGTCATTCAGTGACTGGCGCAGGTCGCCCACGGCGTCCAGAGCGGCGGCCAGGTGACGCACGTCCGACGCCGAGACCGCGCGGCGCACGATGCGGTTGGCCAGCCGTTCCAGATCACCCACGCGGTCGAGGGCGGCCTGCGTGCGGGCGCGCAGGCTTGGGTCGTCGAGCAGGGCCTGCACGCGGTCCAGCCGCGTCTCCAGGCGGTCGCGGTCAAGAAGCGGACGGCTGATCTGTTCGCGCAGGCGGCGGGCACCCATGGGGGTGTGGGTGCGGTCGAGGACCGCCAGCAGGCTGCCCTCGCGGCGGGCGTCGCGCCCGGCGGTCTCGAGTTCCAGGTTGCGGCGGGTGAAGGCGTCCAACTCCATGAAATCGGCCGTGCCGTAGACGTGGACGCCGGTAAGGACGTGCAGGGCGGCGGGGTCGGTGTCCTCGACGTAGCGCAGAAGGACGCCGACCGCGTGGGTGGCCAACGGGCGACCTTGCAGGCCCAGGCCTTCGAGGTCGTGAACCTGGAAGTGGCGGGTGACCATCTCGCGGGCAGCGGCGGGATCGCGTAGCCAGGCCTGGTCGTCCTGGGCAACGCCATCCGCGACTTCGCCGTCCGGAAGTCCCAGGGTGAGGGTTTCGCGGGCGCCGATGCGGGCAAGTTCGCGGGTCATCGCTTCTCGAGTGACTTCGCAGGCGGCCAGGTCGCCAGTGGTGATGTCCGCGTGGGCCAGACCGCGGGCGTCGCCGTCGCCTACGGCGACCGCGAGGTAGTTGTTGGCTTCGGGTTGCAGCCAGTCCTCGTCGACCACGGTGCCGGGAGTGATGACGCGCGTGACCCTGCGCTCCACGAGGCCGCGGCCGACCTCACCGACCTGGTCGCAGACGGCGACCCGCAGACCGGCTTCAATCAGACGTCCGATATAGGTGGGGGCAGCGTGGTAGGGCACGCCGCACATGGGGATGCGCTGGCCTTTGCCGAACTCGCGGGAGGTTAGGACGATCTGGAGGACGGCGGCGGCGCGTTCGGCGTCTTCGCCGAACATCTCGTAGAAGTCGCCAAGGCGAAACAGCAGGATTGCGTCGGGCTGCTGTTGTTTTATGTCAAGAAACTGACGCCGCAGGGGCGTCAGTTTCGGCTCGGTTGCCGTCGGGCGCCTCCCCTCACGCACTGCCGGACAAAAACCGAACTTCGGATCAGCCTAGCACCGACCGAATTGTCGCCATTTCCGCCCGGATACGTCTCAGCTGTCTATCAGCCCGCGCAGGTAGTCGTGCGCCTGGGCGGCGTAGGTGAGCGGGTCCAGACCGTCGAAGTTGGGGCTGTGCATCACCAGCCAGCCGTCGTAGCCGATGGCTTTCAGGCTGGCCACGACGCCCGGAATGTCCACGCCGCGCGGGTCGTCCACGCGCAGGTTCTGGTATTGGACGTATCCGCCCTGCGCGCTAATGGGGATGCCCTCGTCCTTCCCGACCAGGAGCATGTTCTGCACTTCGGCGTGCTTGATGTGCGGGGCCAGCGCCCGCACCGCCGCCAGCCCGTAGTCCCGGCCTTCGATGTAGAGGTTGGCAGCCTCAAAGACCAGCCCCACGTTGCTCCGGTTCACGCGTCGCAGCATGTCCAAAGAGCCGGCCACGGAGTTAAACGGGGTGCCGTGGTGGGTGAACTGCACCAGGTCAACACCGAAGGCCGCGGCCCTGTCGGCGGCCTCTCGAACCAGCGAGATCTGCGCGATGGAGCCGATGCTTGGCCGAATGCGTTGCGCGCCGATTCGAAGGGCGAGATCCAGGTACTCGTCGAACCGCGGCGAGAAACGTCCCTCGGTGGCGGAATCGGCAACCAAGCAACAGGCCGCCAGGCCATTTTCGTCCAGGGCTTGCCGCACTTCGAAGACGCGGGCCGCAGAGGCGCCGGCATCGAGCTGCGAGTTTCGGACTTCGAGGGCTTCGTAACCGATGCGCGCGGCGGCCTCGGCAAGTTCCGGCAGATCGATCAGCGCCTGAGTCTTTTCATGCGGGGCCTCGGCGATCCGACCGGACAACGCCAGCTTCATCTCCGACTCCTGACACTGTGAGGCCGCGAACTCGGCGGCTGGCCAGTGGTAGCGACCTGGGGCACTGCCCTGCGGGAGCTACGCATCCGTGTCCAGCAGAACTTTTCCGCACTGGCCGCTTTGGACGGTAGTCATTGCGTTCTCAAACTGCGCCAGTGGAAACGTGTGGGTGAGCATGGGATCCAGCGCATCGCCGTGGCGGATCAGAAACGCTTCCGTCCGGTACCAAGTGTCCCAGATCAGGCGGCCGGTCACGCCATAGACCTCCAGCCCCTTGAAGAGCACGTCGTCCGCCAGATCAATTGTCACCGGCTCCGGCGGAATGCCCAGCAACACCACCTTACCGGCGTTGGCCGACAGGCGCAGCGCTTGCCTGAAAGCATCCGGATGGCCGGACATTTCCAAGCTGACTGTTGGGTGCGATCCCAAAGCGTCGACGAGGTCGTCCCCGAACGTTGGCGAGGTTGCTTCAAGCGTGGCGTGGGCGCCCATCGCCTCGGCGAGCCCGCGCCGATAGGCGGAGACGTCGCTGGCCACGATCGGGTAGGCGCCCACGGAGTGCGCAACGGCAATTGCCATCAGTCCCATCGGACCGCAGCCGTAGACGGCGATCGGTTGTCCCGAGACGTCGTACCGCATGGCGGCGTGCACGGCGTTCCCCAGCGGCTCGAAGAGGACGGCGCGCTCAATGGGGATTTCGGGGCGCACTCTCCAGGCGACGCGCGAGGGCACGCGGACGTGCTCGGCAAACCCGCCATCGACGTCGATGCCAAGAATGCGCAGGTTCTCGCAGACGTGGGCGTTGCCTGTCCGGCACGCACGACAAACCCCGTCGAAGATGTGACTCTCGACGGCCACGATTTCACCCTCGGCGAAGCCAGTAACGGCTGTACCCATCGCCGCGACCTCGCCCACGATTTCGTGTCCAAGCGTGAAGGGCGTCGGGAAGTTCAGCTCCGCCCAGGAGTCCCAGGCATAGAGGTGCCGATCCGAACCGCAGATACCGGCTCGGCGCACGCGCAGCAGGAGCTCGTCGGGCCCGGGTTCCGGTCGCGCGACGTGGGCCACTTCCACTCCGCGTTCGGGGCGGGCCTTACGAATGGCAAGCATGGTTCGCATCGTGGTCTGACACCGGTATGCCGTTCGGCGCCCTCATTCGCCGCGCCGTCGGGACCGGAGCGTCTACGAGACCTCCGCGGTCTCGGCCATTTCCACTTCCAGCTTGGCGATCTCGTCGGTCAGCACGGGCAGCATGTCGGCTTCGTCCACGGTCTGCAGAATCTTGCCGTGGCGAAAGATCACCGCGCGGCCCTTGCCGCCGGCGATGCCCAGGTCGGCGTCCATTGCTTCGCCCGGTCCATTAACCACACAGCCCATTACGGCGACCTTCATGGGCTGCTTGATGCCCTTCATCACGTCTTCGACGGCGTCGGCGAGACCGTAGAGATCAATCTCGCAGCGACCGCAGGACGGACACGAAACCATCGTGGGACCGACAGTCTTGAGACCCAGGACCTTGAGAATCTCGTTCGCGACCCTGACTTCCTCGACTGGATCCGTCGTGAGCGAGACGCGCATCGTGTCGCCGTAGCCGTCCCAAAGCAGGCTGCCCAGCCCCACCGAGGAGCGAATGATCCCGGTGCTTGGCGGTCCGGCCTCGGTGATGCCGATGTGGAACGGATACATCACCAACTGCGCCAGTTCCTTGTAGGCGTTGATGGTGACGTCCACCTCGAAGGACTTCATGGAGATCTTGATCTGGTCGAAGTTCATGTCCTCCAGGATCTTCACGTGCTCGACGGCGTCCTCGACCATGAGTTCGACGAGCGCGTCGCCTTCGGGTCGACCGTCGAACTTCTTGGACCAGGCTTCCTGGATCGATCCAGAGTTCACGCCGATGCGGATCGGGATGTCGCGTTCCTTGCAGGCGCGGACGACCGCTTCCACATTCTCGCGTCCACCGATGTTGCCGGGGTTGATGCGGAGGCAGTCGAATTCGGCTTCAGCCGCCATGAGGGCAAGTCGGTAATCGAAGTGGATGTCGGCAACCAGCGGCGCGTCGGTGCGAGCGCGGATGTCCTTCAGGGCCGCCCCGGCGTACTTGTCGGGCACCGCCAGGCGGACGATGTCGCAGCCGTGTTCCATCAGCCGCTCGATCTGCGCCACGGTGGCATCGACATCGCGCGTATCGGTGATGGTCATCGACTGGACCGCGACCGGTGCGCCCCCGCCAATCGGTACGTCCCGCACCTTGATTTGGTAGGACCCGCGTCGCTTGATCATGGGCTCACGCTCCGCGTCGTGGCGTGGGGTCGTTCTTCGAAGCGTACCCCGGAATCCGCGCCCAGACCAGAACGCGCCGGGCGGCCTGCGAAAGGCGTCGGCGCGGATCCAGGCCCTGCAGCCGACCGGAAGAGTATTGGAAGCTAGCGAGGGGTACGAGCGCACGGCTTCCTGGCCAAGACCGATGCGCTGGACGCCCAGCTCCTGGACCGCTTCGTAAGCGATGTGCCATCCCGAAAGCCATCTGTCCAGCCCGGCGGTGGATCGCCTGCAGGGCATAAGCCTGCGGCGTCAACTGGTGGGGCTGCGGGTGGCCGATCCGAACCGGCCCCACCACCACACGCGCCCGACGCCAGCCGCGTCTACCGCGGCTGGCGTCGGAACTGGACGGGGCGCGCTTGGCCAGCGCTACATCATCATGTCCATCATCGACATCTTGTTGATCTCGTCTTCCGAGATCCCGATGCCGTAGAGCACGCCGGCGTCGGTTCCCGCCAGGAACTCCTTCTCGGTACCTCGACCGATCACGTCAGCCGCGATGCGGTACGGCAGGCCCATAGTCATGTCCATGTCCTGGTCCATGTCCATGTCCTGATCCATGTCCATGTCCTGATCCATGTCCATGTCCTGATCCATGTCCATGTCCTGATCCATGTCCATGTCCTGGTCCATGTCCGAATCCGTGTCCATGTCCGAGTCCATGTCCATGTCCATGTCCGAATCCATGCCCATGCCCATGCCCATGTCCATGTCCATCGAGGCAGCTATACGCGCTTTGGCCACGGCGACGATGCGGTGGTAGTAGTGGAGATCCTTGTTGTGTTCTTCGATCCACTTAGCCTCGGCATCGGCGCCATAAACGGCGCGATAGGCGGACTGCACATCAGCCGACTGGTCTTCAAGCCGCTGGCCGTCTGTGGCGGCCGGATGCATATCCGCCAGTGCCGGAGCCAGTGTTGTGAGGGCCAATGCACTCACGAGGATCAGAAGCATCAGCACACGCAATGGTGCGGGCAGAGAGATTGAACGAAGCACGGGAACGTGCCTTTCGTTAGAGTGACCCGCCATCGTGACGGGCGAAGTCTGCCGACAGTCTTCTACGGATCCGTATGATCCGTCAAATTCGCATGGTGGACGGTAGACAACTCCGGTGTCCGTGCCGCCCGGCCTTTCGACAGCCTGAGGGATGACAACTGGCCTTGTGCGGCACCGGTGCCTGACACGACTCCACCCGGTTGCCGAGGACCGCGAAACCATGTTGACCGGCCTCATGACCAGGGAGCCTTACGGGATTGTTAGGCGCTGGGGCGGGGGCGGGAGCTACCCGGTTCCGTTTACCTCGGGCATGGGGGTGGGGCGGACAATGGATTGCCGCTCGCCGATTGCGCGGGGACAAGCTTCGCAGGAAGGACGGAGGGATTATGCGAAAGTCCAATTTGGACGAGCGCGGGCACGATCACGGCGGCATGGTCGATCTCAGCCGTCCATCCAGTAGTCCCGAATCTCGATCTGGACGCGGGCTGTGGGGGCGCCGCATGCGCTTGCCGGTGTAAACGCAGGCTTGCGGTCCGTCCATTTGCTGGCGGCCACCAGTCACGCTGCGCTCCGCGAGCGCTGGGATGGCGCGCCGCGCCGACCGTGGGATCGCTTCCACAAATTGGCCCGAGCTGATCGAACACGCCATAGAATGGCGTGCGGATGTTGAGAGGTCGGTTGCCTGTGTTTTCGCAGGCTGATGCCGTGCATTGACCGGGCGTTGGGATACGGAGAGGATCCTGCCCGCAACAAGCTGAGCATCGACGACATGCGGCGGACTTGGCACCCGGTCCGGCCACATGCGCCTCTGAATATATGCGAGCACTGTGCGCCTAGGAGGAACGGATGGCTGACGAAAGCGACGGGCGGCTGGTCCCAAATTTGAACTCCCTGGCACGAGGCGGTCTGGCAGGGCTCTTGTCCGGGCTGCTGACTGTGGGTGTGAGCGAACTGTACGCGGGAATCTTCGGTGGTTTGCCGTCGCTCCTCGTCTCCATGAGCGGCCGGATCGTCGACCTGAGTCCGCGGGCCATGGAAGAGTTCGCTATTAGCGTATTCGGCACCAGCGACAAGCTTGCCCTCGTCATCTTTCTTGTGGTGCTCAGCGGAATATTCGGCGCCACCCTCGGCGTCGTGGCACTGCGGTCTCGACCGGCGGCGGTGGCGGGATTTGCGGCATTCGGAATCCTGGCAGGTCTGGCGAACGCAGTCGACGCCCAATCAACGCCGGCCCATGCGGCGGCCGCGGCTGCAGTTTCGGTGGCGGCGGCGGTGGCGGCGCTCTTGTGGCTCATCCGCATGACCCGGGAGCCGACGCGTGCCACTGAGGCGGCGTCGGCCATCCAGATGCAGCGACAGCGACGGCTCTTTCTTGGCACAGCCACGCTAGTTGCCGCGACCTCAGTCGTTACCGGTGTCTTAGGACGCAATTTGATCGAGCGCGCCAAGGTGGGCGTCGCCAATCGCGAGGATGTGGTGCTGCCTGCCGTACGCAGCCGCGCGGCGGTGACGCTCCCGACGCCGGCGGCCAGCACCGCCGAGACGCTCGCGCCTCCGGCACCGCCGACGGTCGCGGCGATCCCGACGCCCAGCTCCATAGCGCCCCCCACGCCCGCGGCGACCCCGTCGCCCGTCACGACAGCGTCTCCCACGCCCGTGACCGTGGCCAGCGCCGCCGAGACGGCCACGCCCACGGCACCTCCGACGGTCGTGGCGACCCACTCTCCCACGCCCGAGTCGACGCCGGAGCCCACGCCCGAGCCCACGCCGGAATCGACGCCGGAATCGACGCCGGAGCCCACACCCCAGCCAACGCCCGTGACCGTGGCCAGCGCCGCCGAGACGGCCGCGCCTACGGCACCTCCGACGGTCGCGGCGACACCGCCACCCACGCCCGAGCCGACGCCGGAGCCCACGCCCGAGCCCACGCCTGAGCCCACGCCCGAGCCGACGCCCGAGCCCACGCCTGAGCTGACGCCCGAGCCGACGCCGGAGCCGACGCCGGAGCCAGCCCGGCCGCTGACGACGACGACAGTTGGCGTGGACGGGATGCCGCCGCTCGTCACGCCCAACAACGACTTCTACCGCATTGACACCGCGTTCTCGATTCCACGCGTGGACGTCAATGACTGGCGGCTCAACATCACGGGCCTGGTGGAGCGTCCCTACAGCATTTCCTTCGCCGAGCTGCTCGGGCTCTCGGTCTTTGAGGAATTCATAACGCTGTGCTGCGTCTCCAACGAAGTGGGCGGAGAACTGATCGGCAATGCCACGTGGCAGGGGGTGCCGATATGGCACCTGGTTAATCATGCCGGGGTGAAGAGTGAAGCCACCCAAATCGTTGGACGGTCCGTTGACGGCTTTACGGTCGGGTTTCCGCGCGATGTGGCGTTCGATGGACGTCCGGCGCTGGTCGCCGTGGGCATGAACGGCGAGCCGCTACCGTTCGAGCACGGCTTTCCGGCGCGCATGATTGTGTCAGGCCTCTATGGCTATGTGTCCGCCACGAAGTGGCTGCAGGAAATTGAACTCACAACCTGGGAAGGGTTCAACGGCTACTGGATCCCGCGAGGGTGGTCCAAGCAAGGTCCCGTCAAGACGCAATCCCGGATCGACGTTCCCAGGCCCTCATCGACGGGTATCAAGCCTGGCTTGCAGGCCATTGCCGGTGTGGCGTGGGCGCAGAACCGCGGCATCAGCAATGTGGAGGTGCAGATCGACGGCGGCGACTGGAATGAAGCAAGGCTCGCCTTGCCGATCAGCCAGCACACCTGGGTGCAGTGGCTGTCGGAGTGGGAGGCCACCCCGGGCCCGCACGTTGCCAGGGTGCGCGCGACCGACGCCAACGGCGAGCTGCAAGCCGAGGGTCCCAGGCCACCAGCGCCGAACGGCGCCGAGGGCTGGCATCAAATCAACTTCCAGGTCGCTGACCAGTGAGCGCCGCCGTGCGAAACCACGTTGGCGGCGGCGCTCCGCACGGCTCTGACGTAAATGGACGGCGCCTCCTCGGCACGTAAGACCACGCGGCGCCCTCGAGCGCGAGGGTGAGCCTTGGTCAACGCGCGCGAAGCGTCGGAACGCCGGCGGAAACCAGGGCGCGGCGCACTTGGTTGGGCAGGCGATGGGGCGGCAGTGAGTCGTGGACAGTTGAGCGTGGGATCCGGGTGTTGGGCGGAGGGATGGGGATCGGAGGTGGCCGGTTCGGGCATGGGGGCGGTGGAGGGCAGCAGATGGATTCCCGCTTCCCGCCTGCGCGGGGACAGGCTTGGCGGAAAGACGGGATCGGGGCGGAGGTGCTTAGGTACCGGCAATCCGCTGAACATCGCCTACGGTGATGAAGAGAACGAGCGTCAACAGCACCACGATCCCCACGAAATGGAAGGCGGCTTCGCGGCGGGGCGGCACGCGGCGTCTCGTCAGCAGTTCGACCACGACGAAGATCAGCCGTCCGCCGTCCAGTCCCGGCCAGGGCGCCAGGTTAAGCAGTCCGATCTGCGCGGTGAGGAAGGCGGCCAGGATAAATACGATCTCGGGTCCCTGCCGGGCCGCGACGCCCACGGTTTGAACAATGCCGACCGGGCCGGCCAGCTCCAGCGGCTGGACACCGGCCACCGCCTCTCCGATTACTCGCGGCAGAAGGAGCAGGGCGTCCCACGTGCGCTGCAGAGCGCGCGGAATGGCCACGTGAATGGGAGCGGGACCTACGGTCGCTCGTAGCTGGATGCCCAGCGCACCCTGCCCCGGCGGCGGATTCAGACGAGGGGTGGCGACGAGGGAAAGCTCGGCCTCCTGACGGCTGACGACGATGGTCACTTCCCGACCGGCGGCGGTCCGAACGGCGTCTCGAACGTCGGTCGGCGAGACGATGTCTCGCTCGCCGATGCGCAACAACTGGTCGCCCGCCTGCAATCCCGAATGGGCGGCCGGCGAGTCCGGAACGATGCCAGTTACCAGGCTGCCGGTGACGTCCGCAATCATGGCCGCGACCAGGAAGAGGAGCGGCGTCAGCAAGACGTTCATCAGCGGTCCGGCCAACAGAATGAGGCCGCGCTGCCAGGCCGGACGGGTCATGAAGCTGCCTGGCGCGTCGAACTCCTCGCTTTCGCCGGTCATGCGCACGTAGCCGCCCAGCGGCACCAGGTTCAGGGCAAACCGCGTGGCGCCAATGCGCACGCGCGTCTCGTGCTGGCCGTCCGCATTGCGACACGTCTCGATGGCGGCTTCGCGGCCGGCGGCGTCGGTGAGAATATTCACCGCGTCAGAACGGCTGACGCCGACCACCGGGATAGGCATTGCCGCAAGGTCGGTCGCATCTTCGATGGACAGGGGTTCAGCGACGACCAGTCCAGCAGCTGAACTCGCGGCCGCGTGGGCGGCGTCAGCCCGCAAGTAGGCGCCTTCGCCGTCGAGGACGACGATTGCTTTTGCGAGGTTTGAAGCCGGATCGCCGCTCCAGAGGCGAACCAGGCGACCGTCCAGATCGATCGGATCCTGCGTAAGCGGAACCGCGTCGTAGGCGTTCCCGCCGCGCAGAACGGACCTAAGTCGCGGTGGGAATCCGATGGCGAACTCTTTGACGTGGACGCCGAAGCGCCTCGCAGCCAAGAAATGGCCGAGTTCGTGAACGAAGACGATGACGCTTAGGAGACCGAGCGCCAGCGGGAGCGTGACCAGCAGGCCCGCCTCGCTATTGAGGAGGGCCGCGATCGGATTCATGCCTCCGCCAGGCGCGCCTGAACGAATTCGAACCCACGCCGGTGCGCGGCCAACGCTGCACCCAAGTCGTCAAGCGGGTCCGGTGGAATCGCGTCCATGGCGGCTTGGATGGCGTCGGTCATCTCGCCAAACGGGCCGCCCCCATCGATGAACCAGGCCGTCGCGGCATCGTCCGCGCCGCAGAGTGTGGCGGGCGCTGTGCCGCCCGCCGCGCCAGCAGCGCGCGCGAGCGCCAACAGGGGAAACCGTCGCTCGTCCGGCTGCTCGAAGGTCAGGCGCGAAAGCGTTCGCAGGTCCAGGGGCGCGTGCGCCTCCGGCAGGCGCTCGGGGAAACCTATCGCGTATTGGATGGGCAAGCGCATGTCAGGCACGCCGAGTTGGGCCTTAATTGAGCCGTCATGAAATTCAACCATGGAATGCACGATCGATTCAGGATGAACGATCACGTTAATTGCCCGATACGGCGCCTGGAACAGCCAGTGAGCCTCGATGATTTCGAGCCCCTTGTTGAGCAGGCTGGCCGAGTCGACCGTGATCTTGGCTCCCATGTCCCAGTTGGGGTGTTCGAGCGCTTCCTCGGCCGTGGCTGTGCGAATGTCTGGCAACGGCCAGGTACGGAACGGCCCGCCGGATGCCGTCAGGATCAGCCGCTGGACGCTTTCGGGTGCTTCGCCGGCTAGGCACTGCCAGATCGCGCTGTGTTCGCTGTCGATGGGCAGAATGGCGGCGCCGGTCTCGTCGGCCAGCCTGCGGAATAGGCCGCCGCCCATCACCAGCATTTCCTTGCTGGCCAGGGCGACGTTGTTGCCGGCGCGGAGCGCGCTTTCGGTAGGCCTGAATCCGGCATCGCCGACGGTTGCCACAACCACAATGTCGGCCTCAGGCAGCCCCGCCATGTCGGCCATGCCGTCGGGATAGGGAAGGCGTTCGGTACCGGCGGGCCAGGCGCCAGCGGCCGGGTCGACGTCGCGGACGCAGGCCAACGGCGCGTCAAACTCGCGTATTTGCCTGAACAGCAACTCGCAGTTCGAGCCGCAGGCCAGTCCGAGAACCTCGAACCGATCCGGATGGGCGCGCACAACATCGAGCGTCTGTACGCCGATGGAACCGGTGGATCCCAAAATCACCACGCGCTTGCGGCCAGGAGTGGCGCCAGACGCCGTGGCGGTCATCATCCCGCCAGCCGGGCGAAGGCGAATACGGCGGGCGCCACAAACAGCAGCGCGTCCAGCCGGTCCAGCATGCCGCCGTGCCCGGGGATCAGCCGGCCGGAGTCCTTCTGCCCAGTATCTCGCTTGAGCATCGACGCCACCAGGTCGCCCGCCTGCGCGGCAAGGCCCCAAAGGAATCCTAAGGGAAGCGCGAACCACCAGGCGTAACCGAGGACCGGCGCAAACGCACCGACGACGATGATGGCGGCCAGCAGGCCTCCGGCCACGCCTTCCCAGGTCTTGCGGGGTGAGATGTGGGTCATAAAGCCGCGCCGACCCAAGCTGCGTCCCACGATGTACCCGAACGTGTCATAGGCCCAGGTGACGGCCAGGGCCAGGGCCACCCACCAGAAGCCGTTAGGCAGCGACCGAAGCAAGACCAGGAACCCCAGCAGACCGCCGGCGTAGACCGCTGACGCGACCGCCAGTCCCCAGCTGGTGAAGCGCCCGTACATGCGCGGATGCCAGAGCTGGCGCAGCAGGGTGAAGGCGGCGAATATGCCAATGGCAAGATCGAGCAAGGGCTGCTGCTCCGCGCCGAGGGCCCAGCGCACCACCAGGGCAGCGGCCAAGAGCGCGCCGGCTCCGCGCGAGACCCTGAGACCGCTGGCCGCGTATATCGTTCCTATTTCGAAAGCAATCGCTGCCGCCGCCAGCGCCATGGGAACCGCCAGCGCCACGGGGTGCCACCAAGCGAGCGCCAGGATGGCTGGCGCAAGGACCAGGGCGCTAGCGACGCGAACGGCCAGCGGCGTCAGGCGTCGCTCGCCGGGCCGGGCGCGGCCACCGGCACACGTCCGAAGCGTCGCCGCCGCGAACCGAAGTCGGCCAGCGCCTCCTCGAATGCTTCCCTGGTGAAGTCAGGCCACAGGGTGGGCGAGAAGTAGTACTCGCTATACGTGGACTGCCAGACCAGGAAGTTACTGGACCGCTGATCGCCGCCGGTCCGGATCAGCAAGTCGGGGTCGGGTTGACCGGCGGTGTACATGGCCCCGCTTACCAGGTTCTCGGTCACGTCTTCCGGGCGCACGCCGTCCCGAATCAGATTGCGCACGGCGCGGACGATTTCCGCGCGTCCGCCGTAGTTGAAGGCAATGTTGAGGTCCAGGACGTCGTGGTGGGCCGTCTGGCGCATGATGTCCTGAACCGCCACGCGGTCGATCAAGGGCAGGGTCTCGATCTCGCCCAAGACCCGGATTCGCACATGCTGCTCGAAGATCATGGAGCGCTCGGCTTCGAGGCGCTCGGGGATCAGGTCCATCAGGAAACTGACTTCGTCCGCCGGACGGTCCCAGTTTTCGGTGGAAAAGGCGTAGACGGTCAGGACATCGATGCCGAAGTCCATGCAGGCGGCCGCAATGTCCCGCACGCGGCGGGCGCCTTCGCGGTGGCCGGCTTGACGTTCCAGGCCGCGGCGCTGCGCCCAGCGGCCGTTGCCATCCATGATGATGGCGACATGCGCCGGCACCCTTCCGGGTTCGTCGCTCAGACCTGCATCACCTCGACTTCCTTCTGCCGGCTCAATTCATCTATCGCGGCGACATGCTTGTCCGTTACGTCTTGCAGGCGCGATTCCGAGCGGCGAAGGTCGTCTTGTGAGGCCTCTTTTTCACGTACCAATTCGCGCAGGTCGTCGTGCACGTCCCGCCGGACGTTGCGCACGGCCACCTTGCCGTCCTCGGCGCGCTGCCGAACGATGCGCACCAGATCGCGGCGGCGGTCTTCGCTGAGTTGCGGGATGGGCAGGTGGATCACGTTGCCGTCGTTCGACGGCGTGATGCCGAGATCCGACGTGATCAGCGACCGCTCAATGTCGGGCAGCGCGGCTTTGTCCCACGGCTGAACCACCAGTAGACGCGCCTCGGGCGCCGAGATGCCCGCGATCTGCTTGAGCGGGGTCGGCTGGCCGTAGTAGGGCACGCTGAGGTCCTCGATCAGTGCCGGTGATGCGCGCCCGGTTCGAATTCCCGCCAGTTCTTGGCGCAGGTGCGCCACGGCCTGACCCATGCGGCGCTCGCCGTCCAGCATGAACTCGTCGATCATGGCTTGATCAGGCCGTCACCAGGGTGCCGACATGATCGCCGGCCAGAACGCGTACCAGGCTGCCTTCATCCTCCAAGCGAAACACGATGATGGGCAAATTGTTGTCCATGCAGAGACTGAACGCGGTGGCGTCCAGGATCTTCAGCCCGTTGTTGAGGGCCTCCAGATAGGTGGTGCGTTCGATTCGGGTCGCGTCAGGGTTCGTCATTGGGTCGTCAGTGTACGCGCCGTCCACTTTGGTGGCCTTGAGCAGTGCCTCGGCGCCGATCTCCATGGCGCGCAACGCCCCGGCCGTGTCGGTCGTGAAATATGGGTTGCCGGTCCCGGCGGCAAAGATCACTAGTCGGCCGTCTTCCAGGTGGGCCATTGCCTTGCGGCGAATGTAGGGCTCGGCCACTTCTCGCATTTCGATGGCGGTTTGCACACGAGTCGGAACGTCGAGACGTTCGATCGCTTCCTGTAGGGCCAGCGCGTTCATGACGGTGCCGAGCATTCCGATGTAGTCCGCGCTCGCGCGGTTCATGTCCGCGTGCTCGCCGCCGCGCCAGAAGTTGCCGCCACCGACGACTACAGCAAGTTCGACGCCCAAGTCAAGCGCCTCGACGATGCGCGCAGCCATTTCCTGCACGGCACTCGGATCGATCCCGAAGGCTCGTTCACCCGCCAAGGACTCTCCGCCGATCTTCAGAAGCACACGGCGATATTTCAGGCCAGGTTTCGCCATCGGCCCTCCAGTGCGAGTCGGCGTGTGCGTGACGTCAGATTTCGAAGCGGCTGAAGCGTCCGACCTGGATGTTTTCGCCCAGCTTGGCGACAGCCGCCTGGATGACCTGCCCGACGGTTTGCGATCCGTCCCGGAACCACGGCTGGGTCAACAGGGTCGGGCCGTCGTCGTCCGCGTCCTTGTCACCGTCGTCGCTGATGCGCGTTGGCGCCATGGCGGCGATGTGCATGGCGATGTCACGAGCAAGCGTGGTGAATTCGTCGGTGCGCGCGACGAAGTCGGTCTCGCAGTTGAGTTCGAGAAGGGCACCCAGCGGACGTCCCGAATGGATATAGGCGGTGACCAAGCCTTCCCTGGTTTCGCGTTCGGCTCGCTTTGCCGAGAACTGCGACCCGAGTTGGCTCAAGAGTTCGCGGGCTCTGTCGAGGTCTCCCTCAGCGTCTTCAATGGCTCGCTTGATGTCCATCACGCCCGCGCCGGTTGCGGCCCGGATCGCGCGAATGTCCGCGACGGAAGCTTTATGCGGCATGAACGTTGTTCCCCTTAGTTGCCCGGCCGGTCGCTGCGGTTCCCACCGGCCGGCCCGGTGCCGCGCTGCCCCGGCCGGGCGCGACCTCTGGGTCGAGCACCTCCGCCGGCCGCTCGGCCGGCGGCCCGACCATCGGGCCTGCGGCGGCCACCACGCGGCTGGGGCGTGGCCTTGCGGCGGCCCCGTGCGGCGCCCTGAGCGTCGTCGGGTGCAGCTGTCAATCCGGCGGCGGTGGCCGCGGCTTGCTGTTGTGCGCCGCCTGCCTCGCCGGCGGCCGCCAGCATGGCGGCCTCAATGTCGCTAGTCGAGTCGCCAGCAGCCTCGGCTCGGGCAGCGGCGGCCAAGGCGGCCTGCGCCTCGCGCGCGAGCTGCGCCTCGCGCTCAGCCTGACGGTTTTTAAACTCTTCCTGACCCGCGAGAACGGCTTCGGCGACTATGGTGGTCACTGCCGTGATCGAGCGGATCGCGTCGTCGTTGCCCGGAACTATGTAGTCGACGACTTCCGGGTCGCAGTTGGTGTCGACGATGGCGACGATTGGGATGTCGAGCTTGCGCGCCTCGGTCACCGCGTTCGATTCGCGCTTGGGGTCGATGACGAACAGCGCGGTGGGCAGGCGCGACATGTGCTTGATGCCGCCCATCTTCTTGGTGAGCCGGGCCAGTTCCACGCGCAGGCGTTGCGCTGCTTTCTTGGTGAGCGTGTCAAACTCGCCAGCAGCCTCGCGGGCCTCGAGCTCGCGCAGTCGCTGGAGCCGGGATCGCAACGTCTCAAAGTTGGTGAGCGTGCCGCCGAGCCAGCGTTGCTGGACGTAGTGGGCGCCGCAGCGATCGGCCTGCTCGCAGACGACCTCCTGCGCCTGGCGCTTGGTCCCGACGAAGATGACTTCGCCACCGCTGGCGGCCGTGGCCCGCAGGAAAGCAGTGGCGCGGTCAAGCGCGCGCACGGTGTGCTGAAGATCAATGATGTGCACCCCGCCCCGCGCGCCAAAGATAAACGGCGCCATCTTGGGGTTCCAGCGCGGCGTACGGTGGCCGAAGTGCACGCCTGCGGCGAGCAAATCTCGCATGGAGGCTACTGGCATATGCGTCTTTGCCTCTTTCTGATCCTTCAAAAAACCTCCGCCACCATCACTCGCCCGCAGGACCGCTTGTCGCGGCAGGATCCACGAGCGTCAGGCAGCGTGTGTATTCACCCGAACGAGCCGGGCGTGAGCCAAGCATATCGCAATCGGCGTGTGGCGACGTGTTCAGCGTGCGCGGCGCCTCGTCCTCGTGCGTCGCGGTCTTCGGCCACCTTGAGCCGCCACGCGCTCGGCACGGGCGGCCAGCAGCGCCACGGCATCGTCGAGTGTGACGGAAGCCGGATCCTGGCCCTTGGGCAGGCTGGCATTGAGCTCGCCGTCGGTGACGTACGGGCCGTAGCGTCCGTCTTGAACCGTTATGGGTGCGTTGGAGGCCGGGTGCGCGCCAAGCTCCGCCAGCGGCGCCGACCGGCCGCGGCCGCGACGCGGTTGCCGCGGCGCCTTGAGCAGATCCAGAGCATCAGGCAACTCGATGGAGGCCAGCTTTGCGAAGCGCTCGGCGCCCTCGCCCGGCAGGCTGCGGGATTCCGTGCCGCACTTGACGTATGGGCCATAGGGGCCGTCCTGCACGGTCACTTTGGTGCCGCTATCCGGGTGCGTACCGAGTGTCTTGGGGTAGGCCAGCATGTCCAGCGCCTGTTCCAGCGTCAGCGCTTCGGGCTGATACATCGGCCAGACGCTGGCCGTCTTTGGACGCTTCTTGCGTCCGCCTTGGCTCTCGCCAAGCTGCAGATAGGGGCCTAGACGCCCGGACTTGAGGAATACGGGCAGCCCGGACTCTGGATCGCTACCGAGCGGCTCATCGCCGCTGGCCGCTTTGGCGAGTAAGTCGGCGGCGATCTCCGCCGTCAGCTGGTCGGGCGCCAGGTCGTCCGGCGCCTGCGCGCGCGCCCCGCTTTCCTCCGATTCCAGATACGGACCGTAGCGGCCAATGCGCACCGCGATCGGCGAGCCGTTGGCGTTCGGCAGGGGTATGGTGCACACCGCGCGCGCGTCGATGGCTTCCTGACTCGCCTCGATTCGCTGGCGCAGTCCATCGCGCAGCATCCCTTCACCGCCATTCGACGGTTCATCGTCCGCGCCGAAGTAGAAGGCCGACAGCCAGGGCAACGGGTCGAGCGAGCCGTCCGCGACGCGGTCCAACCCGTCTTCCATGCGAGCGGTGAACCCGGCGTTGACAAGTTCGGGAAAGTGCGATTCGAGCAACTGGATCACCGCCAACGCGTGCCAGCGCGGCACCAGGGCGCCGTCCCGGCGCTCCACGTACTTGCCCTGCACCGTCTCGAGGATCGTGGCGTAGGTGGAGGGTCGTCCGATGCCCAGGCGCTCCAGTTCGCGGATGAGGCTGGCCTCGGTCCAGCGGTCGGGCGGGCGCGTTTCGCGTTGGCCCCGGTCGACGGCGTGAACCTGGAGCAGGTCGCCTTCCGCCATCTCTGGCAAGACGCTGTCACGGCTGCCTTCGCCGGCGTAGATGCGCAGGAAGCCTTCGAACACGACGACTTGCCCGTTGGCCTGGAAGACAGCCGCGCCGTCGTCGCCGGCGTCGGCCGCAATGTGCACGCGGGTCTGTTCGAGTTGGGCATCGTTCATCTGGGAGGCAAGGGTGCGTTGCCAGATCAGCTTGTAGAGACGGCGTCCGTCGGCGTCCACATCAGGCCCGAGATCGTCGGGATGGCGAAAGCGTTCGCCGGCCGGCCGGATGGCCTCGTGGGCTTCCTGGGCACGGGCCGAGCCGGATCGGTAGCGCCGCGGACGCTCCGGGAGGTAGTCGCCTTCCCGACCCTCGGGCACCTGGGCACGGACCGCCGCTCTGGCCGCGTCGGTCGCCTGCGCCGACAGGGTGGGCGAGTCGGTCCGCATATAGGTGATGTACCCGTTCTCGTAGAGCTGCTGCGCAACGCGCATCGTTTGGCGCGGAGAGAAGCGCAACCGAGTCGAGGCGGCGCGCTGCAGGGACGAGGTAATGAACGGCGGCTGCGGGCGGCGGGTGCGCGGGCGCTTGGTGACGTCCGACACGCCGAAAGCCGCGCCGGCCAGCACCTCGATTGCGCGGCGCGCGTCGGCCTCCAGGAGCACACGAGCTTTGCTGTCGGAGCGAAGCTTGCCGGAATCGGGATCAAAGTCGGCCGCGGCCGCCAGGTTCTGACCATCAAGGCTGAGGAGGCGGGCTTCGAACGTTGCGTTGGAGCCGTCGGCCGGCCCGAGCGTGGCGGTGGGGATGCAGAAGGCAGCGGAAACGAAGGCCATGCGCTCGCGTTCGCGCTTCACGATCAGCCACAGCGCGGGCGTCTGCACCCGGCCGGCCGACAGTCCGCTGCCGACTTTCTTCCAAAGCACGGGCGAGACGAGGTACCCGATCAGGCGGTCCAGCACGCGCCGCGATTCCTGCGCCTGCACCAGCCGCTGATCGATCTCGCGGGTATTCGCCAGGGCCTCCGTGATGGCTGACCGCGTGATCTCGTGGAACACCAGCCGCCGCACCGACGCTCGCGGCTTCAGCACTTCCACCAGATGCCAGGCGATAGCCTCACCTTCGCGGTCTTCGTCCGTCGCCAGCAGAAGCTGCCCAGCGCCCTTGAGTTCGCGACGCAATTCGGACACGACCCGCTTCTTGTCACTAGGGATTATGTAAACGGGCCGGAACCCCTCGTCAACGTCAACCGCCAGCGTCGCCCAACTCTTGCCCTTGAGATCCTTGGGAACCTCGGCAGCGCTGGCCGGCAGATCGCGGATGTGACCGATAGACGACGACACGGTGTAGCCGTCGCCCAGGTACCGCTCAATGGTGCGGGCCTTGGCGGGCGATTCGACGATTACGAGCGTGTTGGCGTCAGATTCTTGCCGCGAGGCGCGGCGTCGGGCGGCCATGGGTCAGTGGGGGGGTGGCTGCGGCCTGCGAAGGCAGACTGGTGGCGACGCTTAGCATAAGGCGTCATGTCAAGCGCAGGAGCCATGGGGTGACCAGCGCCATGCGTAAGACGTTCGAATGAGGCGCCCGAACCCCGTGGTGTTGGCCGGCGAATCAGACCAGCAACGGGGCCAGGAAGCGCTGGGCAAGCACCAGGCCGTTGAGCGCGTGTTGGGCGTCGGTCTTGGAGCTCCAGAACGCGTCCTCGTGCTCGACGACCAGTGCGCCGTTGTAGCCGACCTCGAGCAGGGCGGTGATGTAGCCGGGCCAATCCACCACGCCGAATCCCGGAATCCGAAAGCGGTAGGTGCCCTGGCCGATGCGTCCGCGCTCGACACCGATGACGCCGTACTGGTAGAGCGTCTCCGGCAGGAACTCAGTGTCCTTTGCGTGGGCGTGGTAGACGCGCGAGCCGAAATCGCGCACCGCGCGCAGGTAGTCGATGCCCAGCCAGGCCAGATGCGATGGGTCAGGGCACAGCCCGAGCGCGGGGTGGGGAACGGCGTCGAAGATAGCGGCCCAGTGAGCCGGGGCGTAGGCCAGGTTACGGCCGCCATTGGCCCAGTTCTCCATGACGAGACGAACGCCGACCCGCTCCGCATGATCCAGGATCGGGGCCACGCCTTCCGCGAACAGGCGAACGTTCTCGTCGAATCCAAGGTCGGGCGCCATCTCGTGGCCAAGCCATACGTTGGGGATGTGCTCGGCGGCGGCGTAGTCCAATGCGCGGCAGGCCTGGGCCACCTCCTCCGCGCGTTGGGCGGGGTCGGGCGCGATCGGTTGGCAGACCATGCCGACGGTTGACGTCGGCTCCAAGCCGTGGCGGTCGCAGATGGCCCGGGCGTTTGGCTCGAAGAGCGGCACGTCAATGGCCTGGTAGCCGTTGGCCGCGCCCCAACGAACGAAATCCTCGAACTCAATCGGCGGAAAGTACCCGTTGTGGAAGTAGCCGAGCTTCACTGCACCCTCACGGTTGCAAAGTGGCCGGCGATTGTCGGCATCGTGGGCGCGGCTGTCTATGCCAGCAGCTTCCGGGGGCGGGGTGCTGGCAAGAGTCGTTAGCGAGCGGACGGAGGTCAGTGGCGCGCGGACGTGGATCGACGAGCCGTGAGGCGAGGCGTCCGGGAAACCGCAGGGATCTGTCGTACCGGCGTCCGCGCCGTGGCGGCGGCTGGCGCCGGGGGCGCATCGGCATGATCGTGCCAGCGCAGGACAGCATCCAGGAGGGACAAGAGCTTGGTCTGCCATTCGCGGTCACGCTGGAAGAAGGGCCAGAGGAGGCCCTGCTGGCTTCGGCGGACGCCGCGACCGATTTCTTTCAGGAGCACGCCCCGGCTGACGTGGAGGCCTGAGGGCACGCGGATGATTAGTTCGCGCCCGTAGACGGTGATGCTGGGAATCTCAAGCGCGATGGCCCGCGCTTTGACGCGCAGCAGGTAGGCCAGGTTGGCCACGGGTTCGGGCAGATCGCCGAACCGGTCGCGGATGTCGGCGATCGCTTCCTCGACCTCGCCGATGGTGCGCAGCCGCGCCAGGCGCTGGTATTCGCGAATCTTGGCCGCGTAGGTTCCCATGTAGTCGTCCGGCAGGTAGGCCGCCAGCGGCAAGTCCACGACTGCTCGGACTTCCTCGTCCGGCTCGTCAGGCTCTTTGCCACGCAGCCGATCCACGGCCGTCGCCAGCATGCGCGTGTAGAGGTCGAAGCCGACAGTGCTGACGTGGCCGTGCTGGTCGGCGCCCAGCAGGCTGCCCGAGCCGCGGATTTCCAGGTCGCGCAGCGCGATACGGAACCCGGCCCCCAACTCCGAGGCTTCCAGAATGGTTTGCAGACGTTTCTGGGCCTCCTCGGTGAGCGTGTGATTCTTCTGGTACAGGAAATAGGCGTAGGCCTGCGTCTGGCTGCGTCCCACCCGCCCACGTAACTGATAGAGCTGCGCCAGTCCGAACCGCCAGGCGTCGTTGACGATGATCGTGTTGACGTTGGGGATATCCAGCCCGTTCTCGATGATCGCGGTGGAGAGCAGCACCTGCGCGTCGCCGCGCGCGAAGCGATACATCACTTCTTCAAGGTCGCGGGGCGGCATCTGCCCGTGGCCCACGACGATGTCGGCGTCCGGCAGCAGGTTGCGCAGCCGTTCCTCCCAGGTTCGGATGGTCTGAATGCGGTTGTGGAGGAAGTACACCTGGCCGCCGCGGGCCAGTTCGCTCCGGATCGCATCGACCGCGATGGCGTCGCTATAGCCCGCCACGTAGGTCTTGACGGCCAGGCGGCGCTCTGGCGGCGACTCAATCACGCTGATCTCGCGTAACCCACTGAGGGCCATGTGCAGGGTGCGTGGGATGGGCGTGGCCGTCAGGGTCAGCACGTCCACGTCGCGCCTCAGCGCTTTCAGGCTTTCCTTCTGCTTCACGCCAAAGCGCTGTTCCTCGTCCACCACCACCAGTCCCAGATTGGCGAACTTGACGTCCTTCTGGAGCAGGCGGTGCGTCCCGATCACCACGTTCACGTCCCCCGCGGCCAGGCCGGCCAGCACCTCGGTCTGCTCGGCGCGCGAGCGGAAACGGCTCAGCAGTTCGACGCGCAGCGGGTAGTCGCGCATGCGAATGGCGAAGGTGTCGAAGTGCTGCTGGGCCAGCACGGTGGTGGGCACCAGCACCGCGACCTGCTTGTTGTTCATGGCCGCTTTGAACACGGCGCGCAGGGCGACTTCGGTTTTGCCGTAACCCACGTCGCCGGCGATCAGTCGGTCCATCGGACGCGCCCGCTCCATGTCGGCCTTGGCGTCGTTGATCGCCTCGAGCTGATCCGGGGTCTCGATGAAAGGGAACTTCTCGTCGAATTCGCGCTGCCAGGGTGAGTCGGCGGGGAACGCGTAGCCCTTGGCCAGTTCGCGCGCGGCGTAGATGTCCAGCAACTCGGCCGCGATCTCCTCCGCCGACTGTTGGGCCTTTTTCTTGGCGCGCGTCCAGTCGGCCGTGCCCAGCCGGCTGAGCTTGGGGGCGCGCTCGCTCATGCCGACGTATTTCTGCACGCGGCCAATCTGATCCACGGGCACGTAGAGCCGGTCCTGGCCCGCGTAGCTGATCGCCAGGTACTCGCGTTCGCCCGAGCCTTCGCTCATCTGGACGATGCCCTCAAACTGCCCGACCCCGTGCTCCACATGGACGACGTAGTCGCCCTTTTCCAGGTCGGCCAGGAACGACCGGTCCACGCCGCGCGCCCCGCGCCGGATACGGCGGACGCGCTTGCGTCCGAACAGTTCGGCGTCGGTGATGAGCACCAGGTCCGACGGCGCGTGCCGCCAGCCTTCGGCCAGCGTGCCAGCGATCACTGTCACTGAACCGGCCCGTGGCGGCTCGTCCAGGCGCTCCACGACGTCGGCGGCGACGCCCTGCTCAGCAAGGAGAAGCCGCAGGCGCCGGCCCTGGTAACTCACGATCAATGTGCAGGCGCCGGCGGTCCGCATAGCCAATAGGTCCTCGGCCATGTGCTGCAGGCGGCCGGCGTAGGGGGGCTGGGCCTGGAAACCCTCGACGACGGCGCGGCCCGCGCCCTCTTCGCTCGGCAGGCCGGGCACGTAGGTCAACCGCACCTGCGCGTGGTCCAGGCCCTGCATGATCTTGGCGCCCGGGAAGAGCGGCGAGCCGAACCTGGCGGGCAGTTCGCCGTTGGCGGTCAGGCGTTCCCGGTTGGCCGCCGCAGCCGTTTCGGCGTCGCGGGCCGCCGCGACGATCTGGTCGAACTCGTCCACGAGGACCAGCGCGTCAGGCGCGTAGGCGAACAGGGTCGCCGCGTCCGGCAGCAGGCTCATGGTGTAGAACGCCGCGTCGTCGAAGTATTCGTTGCCTTCGAGCTGTTCCAAGTGGCGGCGCCAGACGACGCTGTCCTCGGGACGCAGCGATTCCAGGTCCAGTTCGCGGAGCCGCCCGGCGACGGTTTCGCCAAGCCAGATCGGAACCTCTGTGGCCGGAGTCAGCAGGACTTCACCGGCCTGACCGAGGGAACGTTGGGTCTCAGGGTCGAAATTGCGTACCGATTCGATGTCATCGTCGAAGAAGTCAACCCGTACGGGCAGCCGGGCGTCGGGCGGAAAGATGTCCACGATGCCCCCGCGATGGGCGAATTCGCCGGGCCGTTCCACCAGTGGCGTCGGCTCGTAGCCAAGGGCGGCGAGCCGGCGGACGACGTCCGGCAGGTCGGCGGCGGCCCCCGGCGTCAGGGAAAGGAAATGCGTGCGGAATTCCGCGGGCGGAACCAGCCGCCGCAAGAGCGCGCGCACCGAGGCCACCACGATGGGCGCCGGCGAACGGGCGGATTCGCGGACGCGCGTCAGGTGGCCGAGTACCGCGACCCGCTGCGCGAGCACGTCGCCGCCGATGGCCAGCATCGAGTAGGCCGGCTGATCCGGGTCCGGGAAATGCAACACGGGGCGCTCATCCGTCCACATGCCGATGTCGTGCGCCAGCTCCGCCGCTCGGCCGTCGTCGGCCGTCACCACGATCAGCGGTTGGTTGGCCCGGCGTCCGAGGAGGCCGACGACCGCCGACTTGGCCCCGTCGCGGACCTCGACCGTGAGTGGATGCGGGCCTTCCAGCGCTCGCGCCGCGGCGGCGGCCAGCGTTGGCTCCGCAGCCAGGAGGTCAAGCAGTCCGGGGAGCGCCATCAGGTTGATTGAATTGCTGCATGGTTGAGTTCGCGTCCGTTGTCAAGAGCATGCGAACCGCGTCGGCGGCGCGATCCACAGCGGCGCTGACGCTCGCACGGTCCGCCGGGTCGAAGCGACCGAGCACGTAGTCCGCGGGATCCATGCCCGCCGGTGGACGGCCCAGACCGATCTTGACCCGCGCCACGGCGTCGGTTCCCAGGGTTCGAATGATCGAGCGCATGCCGTTGTGCCCACCGCTGCCGCCTGCCGAACGTACACGGATGCGGGCAAACGCCAAGTCCAGATCATCATGCACGACGATCAGCTCTGACGCCTGGAGGCCAAACGATTGCAGCGCGGCCTGTACGGCCGGGCCCGATTCGTTCACGAACGTCTGCGGTTTCAGCAGCGCGACCGCCAGTCCGTCGAGGTGCCCCTTCCAGACTTCGGCGCGAAAGCGGGCTGGACACCAGCGGCCCGCGCCTTGTTCGGACAGTCGGTCGCATACCAAGAACCCAATGTTGTGGCGCGTGCCGGCGTAGGCGTTTCCCGGGTTGCCGAGACCGACGATCAGGCGTCGAGGTGTGAAGGACGGCCCCGTCTGGCGGCGCCAGCGCCGCATCCAGCGCTTCACGCCGCTTCACCCCCGTCGGGCGTACTTCGCTGGTCGACGGACAGTGCCGCGACCACCTGGTCCCACTCGCTGAGCGCGAGCGTTTGGGGACGACGGCCTGGGTCCACACCAGCGGCTTCCAGGGTGGCGCCAACCTCCGACTCGCGACGGACAGTTCCAGCGGCCAGAGAGTTCCGCAGCTTTTTGCGCGTTTGCGCGAATCCGTGCCGCGCCATCGCGATTCGCGCTTCCGCGGAAGCGATGTCGATCGCGGGGCGGGGGATGGGATCAATCCGCACAAGGGTCGAAACCACTTTGGGCCGCGGCCGAAATGCCTCGGGCGGTACGTCGAAGAGGCGTCGAACCCGAGCGTACGACTGCACGATGACGCTCAGCAGCGCCATGTCGCCCGGTTTGGCCGTCAGGCGGCGCGCCACTTCCCGCTGCAGGAGCACCGTGAGACTGCGCGGCGGCTCGGCGGCACGGACGAAGTCGACGACCAGGCGCGTTCCCACGCTGTACGGGAGATTCGCGACGACATGACACGGGCCGCCGGCCACTTCCCGAAGGTTGAGTCCGCGCGCGTCGCCGGCCACAACCTGAATGCGGTCCCGGTTGCGGAAGCGTTCGCGCAGCCGCACGACCAGGGCATCCTCGATTTCGACAGCGATCACGCGCAGTCCGTGCGCCAGCAGCGCTTCCGTCAGATTGCCGGTTCCCGCGCCAATCTCGACCACGGTGGCGGCGGGAGACAGGGCAGCTGCGGATGCAATGCGCCGTTGCACGGCCCGATCCACGAGGAAGTTCTGGCCGCGCCGGCTGGAGGGGCGGAAAGCCGCCCGCGGTGCGGTGCTCACGCCCCAGTATCACACCGGTCCGCGCTGCGAGGCCTAGGAAAGCTCTGAACAACCGGGGCACCAGAGCGCGAGGGCCGCTGCCAGGCACCTGAGGGTGGCGGGGTGGCGGCATTTTGGGGCTGGGGCCGCCGCCCAGCCGCCGGGCAGGCCGCGTGCGCCCCCGCGCGGGGCACCAAGCGCCCGCTCAGGCGGGCGCGGCGCGCGCCGCCAGCAGCAGATTGGCAAACCCGAGCAGCAGGCAGAGCCGGGTTCGGTTCTTGGCCAACCCGCGATACCGCACCTGGGCGTAGCCGAAGTGGCGCTTCACATAGAGAACTGGATGCTCCACCTTCGCTCGAATCGAGGCCTTGCGTTGCTCCGCCTGGGCGGCGGCGCTGCCGGGCGCCAAGCGCCGCCGCTGCCCCGGTCGCAGGGCCACCTGCCAGTCGACCCGCCGCCCCTGGTGCTCGGGGCGCCGGGCCACGCCCGCATAGCCGGCGTCGCCCCACACGCGCGTCTCGGCCCCATGCAGGAGCCGCGGCACTTGCGTGATATCCGCCACGTTGGCCGCCGTCGTCGCCAGGCTGTGCACCAGTCCCGTGGCCGCGTCGACCCCGATGTGCGCCTTCATCCCGAAGTACCACTGGTTGCCCTTCTTCACCTGGTGCATCTCCGGGTCGCGCGCCTGGGCGCGGTTCTTCGTCGACGCCGGCGCGTCGAGGATGGTCGCGTCCACGATCGTGCCTTCCCGCAGCCGCAGGCCCTGCGCCGCCAGGTGCTGGGTGATCGCGGCCAGCAGCCCCTCGCCCAGGTGGTGCCGTTCCAGCAGGTGCCGGAAATGGAGGATCGTCGTCTCATCCGGCCGCGGGTCCCGTGCCGTCAGCCCCACGAAGCGCTGCACCGCCACGCTGTCGTAGAGCGCGTCTTCCATCGCCGGGTCGCTGAGGTTGTAGAACAGTTGCACGCAGTGAATCCGCAGCCGCAGGGCCAGCGGATACGGGGGCCGACCGCGCTCGCCGGTGGGGTAGACCGGGCGGATGCGCGCTTCGAGCCGCGCCCACGGCATCAGCGCCTCCATGCGCTGGAGAAAACGCTCTCGCCGCGTCTGGCGCGGCTGTCCGTCATACTCCACGTCGGCAAATGAGCGCTGCGGGTGCATCGTGGCCCTCACCGGATCTCCCTCAGCCGTGAGCATAGGCCCCGCCGCACCCACCGGGATTTTTCAGAGCATTCCTAGTTGTCCGACCTGCGCGTAGCGCGTCGCGCCGGCACGATCACCATTTACGAGTCTTTCCCAACGCGGCGAGATAGCCGCCATCCGCATAGAGGGTCGTACCGGTTACATAGGCCGAGCGCGGTGACAACAGGAAGGCAACGCAACTCGCGATCTCGCTGGACGTGGCGTAGCGCCCGAGCGGAACCATGTCCTCACGCTGCCGGAGCAACTCGGGATTCGAGCGCACCTCGGCCGTCATGCGCGTGGCGGTCAACCCCGGGCCGACGCAGTTGACTCGAATGCCGTGCGGCGCCAGTTCTTGCGCGATCGCCCGCGTGACGGTTCGCAGGGCGCCCTTGGCGGTGCAGTAGTGCGTCTGGCCCGACTCGGCCGATTCGGAGCGAATGGAACTCACCTGAACGATTGATCCGGGTTCCCCGCGGCGAACCATATCCTTGGCCACAGCCTTGGTCAGGAAAACCGGACCTCGCACCAATACGTTGAGCATCGAGTTCCAGATTTCGGTGTCGATCTCGTCCAGCGACTGGCGCTTGGTGTAGCCAGCCACGTTGGCCAGTGCGTCCACGCGCCCGTGCGCGGCCACGGTGGCCGCCACCAGCGCCTGGCCGGCCGCGATGTCGGCCACGTCCAGCGTTCGCGCTTCGACGGATTCCTGCAGTCCCGCTTGCTCAACCCAGTCGGACAGGGTCTCGCCGTCCAGATCCGCCGCCACGACCTGATAGTCGTCGGCCGCCAGACGCTCCACACAGGCGCGTCCGATGCCGTGCGCGGCACCCGTGACGATGGCCACCGGGCGCATTAGTGGGTCATCTCCCCGCCGTCAACGATCAGCGTCGCTCCGGTCACGTAGGCCGCGTCGTCGGAGGCCAGGAACGCAGCCACTTCGGCGATGTCCTCGGGCTGACCCAGGCGCCCCATGGGAATGCGGGCCAGCTGGTCATCCAGCGCCTGTTTGCTGGCCAGGAGCGATTCCGTGAGCGGCGTTTCAGAAACACCCGGGCCGATGGCGCAGACACGCACGCCGTAGGGGCCCAGTTCCACGGCAGCCGCCTTGGTGAGCATGCGTACGCCGCCCTTTGACGCGCAGTACGACGTGTGGACGAAGCCACCGACGTCGGCCCGGATGGATGACATGTTGATGATCACGCCGCCGCCCTGCCGTTTCATTTGCAGGCCCGCCGCGCGCACACCGTGAAAGACGCCGGTGAGATTGGCCGCCATGACTTTGTCGAACCCGTCGAGCGTCAGGTCCAGGAAGTGCTCGCGGAGCGCGATGCCGGCGTTGTTGACCATCACGTCCAACCGGCCCCATTGGTCCACGACGGCCTGCACCGAGGCCTCGACCGCGGCGTAGTCGGTGACGTCGGTCGGCAGGACCAGGGCCTCACCGCCGTCGGCCGCGATTAAGTCGCGAGTCTCCTTGGCAGACTTGGCGTTGAGATCGGCCAGACCCAGACGGGCTCCATCTCGGGCCAGTCGCCGGCTGATGGCCCGACCAAAGCCGGACCCGGCGCCGGTTACCAGCGCCGGCCGGCCGGCAAGCGGCTGTGCGTCGGGCGTGTCGTTCATTGTTGGGGTAGCGAGCCTAGCAAAGGTCGCTTGGCAGCCCGTGATCGGCCTGGGTTTGCCTCATCGCGGCCTCACCCGCTGTTTCGGGCGAGCAGTAGATGTTCACGATGCCGCTTGGACCAGGACCCGCTCCAGAAATTTCCGGGCGGTGCGGCCGGCCTGTCCTCGGTGACTGATGACGTCCTTGGCCGCTCCTGGCAGTTCCGCCACCGTCGTCTGGCCGGGTCCGACGATGAACAGCGGGTCGTATCCGAAGCCGCCGGCGCCACGCGGCGCGCGACCAATGGCGCCCTCCACGGTGGCCTCCGATTCGTACGCGATGTCGCCGTCGGGGTCGGCAATCGCAATCGCGCACTGGTAGCGGGCGGTTCGCTGGTCGTCGGGGACCTCGCGCAGCAGATCCAGTACTCGAGCGTTGCGGTCGTCGTCCGTGGCGGTGGGGCCGGCGAAGCGGCTGGACCGCACGCCGGGTGCGCCGTCCAGCGCGTCGATCTCCAGGCCGGAGTCATCGGCCAGCGTCCAGCGTCGGCAGGCCCGCGCGTAGGCCGCTGCTTTCAGGCGGGCGTTGTCGGCAAAGGTCGCGCCCGTTTCGTCCACCTCGCAGGCCCATCCCAGTTCTAGCGGCGAGAGCAGCCGCACGCACGAACCGGCGAAAACCCGCTGAAACTCGGCCAGCTTGTGCCGGCTGGCGCTAGCCAGCACGACGGCAGCGCCTGATCGCGGATTTCTTCCGTCAGCACGCTTGCTAATTGCTAGAGTTGCTCCGTAGTTGTTGCGCGACGTCGCCCGTGAGTATCGCCGCTCGTGAGCCGGCGAAACACCAGCACCCGGGCTTGGCGTCCTGTCGACAGGCCTGAAGGAAGAGCGTTGATGTCCAGCTTCGACACCGAGCAAGCGTTCAAAGACCTGGGCAACGCCATCATCCGGGGCGACGCCGCAACCGTGGATTCCACCGTCCGCATCGCCCTCGGCGAAGGCGTGCACGCATCATTGATCATCAATGACGGCATGATCCCCGGCATGGACGTGGTCGGCGAACTGTTTCGCACCAACCAGTACTACGTGCCCGAGGTGCTGATCTCCGCACGCGCCATGAAGGCCGGAATGGCCATCCTGCGCCCTATCCTGGCTGAATCGGGCATACAACCGGTTGGCGAGGTCGTGATCGGCACCGTCCGCGGCGACCTGCACGATATCGGCAAGAACCTCGTGGCCATGATGCTGGAAGGCGCCGGCTTCGGCGTTCACGACACCGGAATCGACACGCACCCGGACGAATACATCCAAAACGCGGTCGAGCACAACGCCAACATCATCGGCATGTCCGCCCTGCTGACCACCACGATGACCAATATGCGCAACACCATCGAGGCAGTGGAGGCGGCGGGCCTGGATGACCAGGTGCACTGCATCATCGGCGGCGCACCCGTCACGCAGCGCTACGCCGATGAGATCGGCGCCGACGGCTACGCGGCCGACGCGGCCTCCGCGGTGGTCTTGGCCAAGCGCCTGCTCGGGGTGCTCGGCAATGTGGACGAGACCGAGGAAGCGGGCCGCTCGCTCTACCTGCGGGCGCGCGACGCGCTGCAGGTGGCCGTGCGCGAAGAGCCTGGAACCGAGTCCCACGCCGACGGTCTGATGGAAGCCGAAGGTCTGGTGGAACAGGCGCGGGCGGCCGGCTATAACCCCACGCACATCGACCGCCTGATGGCCGAGATCGACCGCGAGAAGGTCCGCACGGTCTAGGCGCCTTCCTCGCGGGGAGCGTCGCCGAGTCCCAGGCGCTTGGCATTGCCGCGGAGCAGCGCGGCTAGCTCGTCCGGAGCCAGGCCCGCGTCGCGCGCCAGACGCAGCGCGCGGGTCTGGCGGATCAGCGGGTAGTCGCTGCCGAAGAGGACGCGTCCCGGAGCGAGCTGGCTCATGAGCCGATAGATCTCCGGTCGATAGAGCAGATGGCTGGCGGAGGAGTCGTAGTAAACGTTTTGGGCCTTCTGGTGAATTTCGGGCATCAGCTCGTAGAAGGCCAGGCCTCCGCCCCAGTGCGCGAGGATCATGGGCACCTGGCCTTCCGCCGCTTCGATCAGGGACCAGATGGCGGCCGGCGTGGTGCTGTCCTTTCCGGGGTAGGTGTGGCCCACCGGCTCGCTGGTGTGCACGGTGAGGATCAGGCCCAACGCGCGCACCGCGTCCATGAATGACCGCACGGCGGCGCGGTCCCCGAGATTCCAGCCCTGGCCCTGGGGAAAGAGTTCGCCAACTCCAACAGCGCCGCGCGCCTGGCAGCGCTCCATTTCGGCAGCAGCAACGTCCAGGTCGCCCGGTGGGACGACGCAGAACGGAATGATTCGTCCGGCGCGGTCATCGGCGGTTGCGGCGGCATCCAGCACATAGTCGTTGTTCGCCCGGCACAGCCCGGGATCGCGCCAAGCGAAGCCGAACGCCACGCTTGCGGTTAGGCCGGCTCGCCGCATGCTGCGACGCAAGTCGTCCGCCGTGGCCAGCACCCGCCGCTCGTCGCGATACAGCCGTCCGAACCAGACATCCGCCTGGCTATAGCGGCAGCGTCCGTCGACCACATCCGGCGGCACGATGTGCGTATGCACGTCGATGGGCGCGGGAGACGATGCGCGGCGCCCTCCATCGGTCGGCGGGGCGGGTCCGTGCGGCTGCGGAATGGCGAAGGGTCCGGGGTTAGCGCGTCGGGGCATTCTGCCGTCCGGCGCGGCGCGAATGGTCAGACCAGGGCGGGGGCCTCCGCCACGAGAAACGTCCAGCACCGGCCAGTGTCCGCCGTACACAGGGCCTTCGCCCATCCGACAGAAGGGGCCGGTTTGCGCAAAGTGAAGCCGGCCGACTCGAGGGCTGCGCGCACGGGGGTACGAAGCGCCAGGCCGTGACCCACGCTCACGATCGTCACGGGACCGGTCCGTTGCTCCGGCCCGGCAGTCAGGGCCGCCAGCGCGGACTCCAGGCTCGGGTCTCCCAGCACCACAATTGGCCGGTAGCCCTCGGCGGCCAGACTGGCCGCAAAGGCCACCGCGTGGGATCCACCGAGACCCAGGTCGAAGTAGCGCTCCGGCGCCTGTTCGGCGAGCGCGGAGGTATCGAGGGCGCCCTCGGTGTCCGTCGTGATGAGCAGGCGCCGCCGGTCGCTGGTGAGGACCTCGGCCAGGGCCCGCTCAAGGTCGATCCGGCGCGCAGCCGCGGCGTCGGGCGCCAGCGGACGAGCAAGCGCCCGCCCCTCCAGCGTGACGTGCAGCACGACCGGCCGTCCCACCCGCAGCGCCAGTCGCAGCAGATCGCCAAGCGCATCCAGATTGCCCGTGTCCACTGGCCCCAGGTACATGAAGCCCAATAGCTCTTCCCACATCTCGGTTGGGACCAGCAGTTCGCGCACGGAGTTCTTGAGCCGCCGAGCCACCTCCACAGCCTGCTCTCCGGCTGGAATACGGCTGAGCGTGGTCTCGATGAGGTTCTTGGCATCGGCGTAGCGCGCGTGCCCACGAACCCGGGAGAGGTAACGGGCCATGGCCCCGGCATTGCGTCCGCGCGGTGTCTGCGCGTCGATCAACATCAGCACGAAGGGCACCTGCAAGTGGCCGACATGGTTTACGGCCTCAAACGCCAGGCCGGTTCCCAGGCCGGCCTCGTCAAGTACCGCCACTACCGGCTGGCGCTGGCGCCGCAGCGTGCGGGCCACAGCCACGCCGGCCGCCTCGGAAGCCGCGCGGCCCGGCGTCTGTGCCGCCACCTGTCTGGCCGTGCCCTTGAGCAGCAGGTCGTAGGCCAGCGCGTGGTCGGCCCGGTCCCAGAACACGTCACTCGTGGGGTCGGCCACGCTCTCGGCCACCATGACGGCCAGTTCCGCGGCGCCGGTGAGCGCGGGCGACCTGGCGGGCACATGCCGGGCAAGCTGTTCGCGTAGCGCCTCGATCGTGGCGGCGCGTTCGTCAGACGCAGGCGAATCGGTTGGCTGGACCGCCATGCGCTCGGGAATCGCGGCTGTCATTGAAAGTCCCGTCGGTCGGCTGGCGCTCGTGAAGTAGACGAGCAGGCCAAGCCCCACCGGTAACTGGCGGACCCGATTATACTGGCCACCCATGCGGGCCTTCGTGGCTGTCACGATCCCCAAGCCGTATCGCGACGCGCTGGCTGCCGAAGCCGCGTCGCTGGGTCGCGCTTCGCGCCACATCCGCACCGTAACGCCCGAGAACCTGCACCTGACCCTGGCCTTTCTGGGCGACGTTCCAGCGCAAAGCACTGACAGCGTGCGGTCCGGAATGCAGGCGGCGGCTCGCGGACGTCATCCCTTCAGCATCGGGTTCGGCGGCGGAGGCACCTTTCCGGCCAATCGTGAGCCACGCGTTGCGTGGGCCGGAATTAGCGGTGAGACCGAGGCCCTGCGCGACTTGCAAGCGGCGGTGTTGGAAGCCGTTCGCGGCCTGGGGCTACGGGTCGACCAACGGCCCTTCAGCCCGCACGTGACGTTGGCCCGTATCGGCCGAATGACGGCGCCATCGGCGCGCCGTGCCATCAGCCGCGGCTTTCAGGCGTTGGAACTCGACCGGCTGGGCCTCTTTACGGTGTCGCACATCAGCCTGATCGAAAGCGACTTCACCCCAACCGGGGCGCTGCACCACGAGGCATTTTCGGTGGATTTTGCTCCCGACGAAGTTCCGGAAGCGCCACCACCACGGCGGCGTTTCGGTCTGTTCTAACGCGGCTTGTCCTGCGCGGTCGGTGCGCCCCAGCCGCCGCCGCCGGGCGTTTCGATTCGAATCACGTCGCCGGCCGAGAGTTCCAGCGCGGCCTTGCCCGGCAGCCCGCGCTCGTCGTCAGCGAACGTTCCGCGGTTGACACCGGAGCGACCAGCCTGGCCGCCGGCTAAGCCCCAGGGCTGGCGCGATCGCCGTTCCGTGACAATCGTGACGACCGCCGGAACCAGCGTCTCGATCTCTCGAATCACCCCGTCACCTCCGCGGTGGCGTCCGTTGCCGCCGGATCCGCGCCGGATTTCGTAGCGACGCGCGGCCAGCGGATACGCGAGTTCCATCGCCTCTATGGGGGTGTTCAGCGTATTGGTCATCGCCACCTGCACCGCGTCGGCGCCGGCACCCTCCGGGCCAGCGCCCGCACCTCCGGCGATCGTTTCGTAGTAGGTGAACGCGCGGCCGTACCGAGGGTCGAACCCGCCGATGATCAGGTTGTTCATCGTGCCCTGACTGGCTGCCGGTACCAGGTCCGGCAGCGCGTCCGCCAGCGCACCCCACAACACATCCACGACCCGCTGCGAGGTCTCCACGTTGCCCGCCGCCACGGCGTGCGGCCGCGGCGGATTGAGCACGGAGCCTGCGGGCACGAGGACCTCGAGCGGCGCGGTCGTCCCGTCATTGGCGGGCACGTCGTCACCCATCAGGCAGCGCGCCACGTAGATAACAGCCGAGCGCGTGACGGCTTCCGGCGCGTTCAGCGCGCCGCTGGCCGCGGGGCCAGTGCCGCTGAAGTCAAATCTCAGCTGCCCGCTCCGGGCCTGAATCGTGACCGTTATCGGCACGGCCGGACCGTCGGCGCCGTCGTCGTCCAGATAGTCAGTAAAGCCGTAGGTACCGTCGGGAACCACGCGCAGGCGTACCCGCGCCAGCTTCTCGGAATACGCCAGCAGTGCTTCGGCCCGCTCCCGCAGCGGCCCTGCGCCGTAACGCCGAGCGAATGCGGCCAGCCGCGCCTCGCCCACCCGGTGCGAGGCCAGCTGCGCCTCCAGGTCGCCGCGGCGCTCCTCGGGCGTGCGCACGTTGCGGCAGATGATCGCGACCAGTTGCTCGTCCAGCTCGCCGGCGTCCACCAGCTTTAGCGGCGGGATGATCAGGCCCTCGTGGTAAAGCTCGGTTGAAGGTGGCATCGAGCCGGGCGCCAGGCCGCCCACGTCGGCATGGTGCGCGCGTGTGGCCACCCAGCCCCAATGCGTCGGCCGGCGCTTGGAACCAACAAAGACCGGCGAGACGGTCGTGATGTCCGGCAGGTGCGTCCCGCCCAGGTACGGGTCGTTCACGATCAGCACGTCGCCCGGCGAAGGCTTCCTGCCTTCGTACACCTCAATCGCCGCCGTAACCGAGGCCGGCATTGATCCCAGGTGCACCGGGATGTGGGCCGCCTGGGCGATCATGCGTCCGTCAGCGTCGAACACGGCGCAGGAATGGTCGCGCCGCTCCTTGATATTGGGCGAATGCGCGCTGCGCTGAACCGTGACCCCCATCTCCTCAGCAACGGAGGCGAAGAGGTGTCGAAAGACCTCGATCTCGAACGGATCGGTAGCGGGCGTGGCCATGGCGCCAGCATAGCCAGCCGTAAGTCCGTCGCCGGGGCATGCGTCGCCGCCCGGCGATATACTCGGCTTGTTACCCCCAAGAACTCGATCTCATGCCAAAAAGCTGGCAGGAAGAAGTCCAAGAGATCCTGAATCGGGCCGACGCCTCAGCGCCGCCGCGGAAGCGGCAGGCCCCACGGGCGCCACAGCCGGCTCAACGGCGCGGAAGCTACATCGAACTACTCGGCCAATGGATCCTCGGCCGATTTGCCACGACCGGCGAAATGCTGGTCACGGCGGCCGTCCTGGTGGTCGCGGCGCTGTTCATGTCCATCGTGCTACGGCAGTTCGCCTCGATCGTGGCTGTCGCCGGCGCTGTCGTCTTCGCTGCGGCTCTCGTGCGCGGCGTCATGGAGCGGCGGGCGGCTCGTTCGCCGGGAGCGCGCGGAACCCCGGTTATGTGGCGCGGGCAGGTAATCGAGCTTCCCAATCAGCGCCCAACACTCCGGCAGCGACTCCGCGACGCGTTTCGCCGCCGCTAGCCGTCGCGGGCCAGTAGGATGACCCGTTCCCCGCCCGCCATGTCAGGGCTACGCACGTGAATATCGCTGACATCACGCCCGGCCGCATCGTGCGCGGCGTGTTCTTGGTGGCGTCCTACGAGGTCCGCGAGGCCCGAACCGGGACGCGCTTTCTGCGCCTGAGTCTGCGCGACCGCGCCGGGGCCTCGATAGACGCCGTGTTTTTTCAGGTCTCCGACGCGCAGATCGCGGCCATTACGGCGGGCGAGCCCTACGAAGTCGAGGGGATGGCCGACGAGTTTCGCAACCGGGTCAACATCAAGGTCGATGCGCTGCGGCGATCGGACGAAACCTGGGACGCGACCGACTATCTGCCCCGGTCGTCCAAGAGCGCCGGAGAACTAACCGGCGCCATCCACGACGCCGCGGAATCCATCACGACGCCTTTGCTTAAGGACGTACTGCGAGCCGTGATCGCCGATCCATTGGTGACCGAGCGGCTGCCGAAATGGCCCGCCGCCAAGACCCGGCACCACGCCTGGATTGGCGGGCTGGCCGAGCACACGGTGGAGATGCTGCAGATCGCCGAGCGTGTGGCGAAGGTCTATCCGCAGCTCGACCGCGACTTGCTGCTGGCCGGCGTCGTACTTCACGACCTGGGCAAGCTGGAGGAACTGGACCTCGAGGCCAGCATCGTCTACACCGACGCCGGCAACCTGGAAGGCCATATGGTCCAAGGCGTACGAATCCTGGACCGCGCGCTAGCCGCCACAGGCTGCGACGGCGAGATCGCGACCCTGCTGCGCCACCTGGTGCTGAGCCACCAGGGCCAGTTGGAATACGCGGCGGTCACGGAGCCGATGCTGCCCGAGGCCATCGCGCTCCATTTCATCGACCAGCTCTCGTCGCAAGTTCGCCCGGCAATCGAGGACGTCGAGGCCGCCCGTCAGCGGGGCGTGCGCGGCGCCATGCTGCGCGGACCAACCGCCATGCGCGAACTATACGTACGAGCCGAGGACTAAGCGCCCAGCAAGCCCGCCGGGCACCGGCACCAGCGGCCGCGGACTAGGGCGACCCGTCCAGCGCCGCCTGCCGCTCCTGAACCTGCGCCACCAGCTCACGCGCGGCCCGGGCGCGCTCGCGTTCCTTGGCCACCACCGCGTCCGGCGCCCGCTCCACGAACCGAGGGTTCGCCAGCAACTGCTCGGCTCGACCCAACGTAGCTTCGGCTTCGGCCAGTTCGCGCGCCAAGCGCTCGCGCTCGGCGGTTAAATCGACCATCCCAGCCAGCGGCAGAAAGACTTCCACGCCGCCGGCCCGAACCGTGACGGCCGGATCGTCGAACGCCGTGCCGGCGGGGTGAAACGTCAACGGATCGACGCGGGCCAGCCGCCGGATGAAGACCGCCTCGGCGTCCAGGCGCTCGTCGTCCCCGATCACACGGGCCTCGACATGCCGGCTTGGCTCCACGCCGGACTCATGCCGTGCGTTGCGGATGCCCTGCACGATTTCGATCAGGGCGCGCATCTGGCCGATGGCGTCTTCGTCGACCTCGACAGCGGCGTCGAAGATCGGCGTTTCGATCAACAGTTCCGGCGCATCCGCCGCGCCGCCAGCGGCCCGGAAGTGACGCCAGATTTCCTCGGTGACGTACGGCATGAACGGGTGCAGCAGCCGCAGCGCGCCGTCCAGGACGGTGGTCAGCGTGGCCGCCGTTCTCGCGGCGGCGGCCGTGTCCTCGCTGTACAGCCGAATCTTGGCCGCCTCCACGTACCAGTCGAAGAACTCCGTCCATAGGAAGTCGTGTAGCGCGCGCCCGGCTTCGCCGAAGCGGAATCGGTCGATGTCTCGCGTCGCCTGCGCCTGCACCTGGTTGAACCGGCTGACTATCCAGCGGTCGACCAGCGACGGCGCACCGGGTGCGCCATCCGAGGTGCGTTCCATCGCGCCAATCACGAACTTGGCGCCGTTCCAGAGCTTGTTGGCGAAGTGTCCACCGCGCTCCACCTGCCGCATGTCCAGTCGCATGTCGCTCCCGGGCGCGGCCGCGGTAACGAAGCTGAAGCGCATTGCGTCCGCACCGTAGGTCGTGATGGTTTCGAGCGGATCGTCGCCGGGCTGATAGTTGGTCTTGCTGACCTTCGAGCCGTCCAAGTGTCGCACCAGCCCGTGAAAGTACACATCGTGAAAGGGCACGTCGCCCACCAGTTCCAGCCCAAGCATTGCCATCCGAGCGACCCAGAAGAAGATGATGTCGTAGCCGGTTTCCAGCACGTCGGTGGGATAGAACCGCCGCATGTCGGGCGTGTCGTCCGGCCAGCCGAGGGTCGAAAACGGCCATAGGCCCGAACTGAACCAAGTGTCCAGCACGTCGGGGTCTTGCTGAAGATCCTGTCCGCCGCAGGTCGTGCATGTCGTCGGGTCCACGCGCTCAACGATGACCGCGTCGCAGCCCTGGCAGTACCACACGGGGATCCGGTGGCCGAGCCAGAGCTGCCGTGAAATGCACCAGGGCTGAATCTCATCCAGCCAGCGCATGAACTCGTTCCTGAACCGTGCCGGATGGAAGCGGATGCGGCCTTCGTTCACGGCGGTTTCGGCGGCGGCGGCCAAGGGGCGCGCGTTCACGAACCATTGTTCCGAGACCAGTGGCTCGATCACCGCGTTGTCGCGCGAGCAATGCCCCACGGAATGGATGTGCGGTTCGGTGCGCTCCAGGAGCCCCTCGCCTTGCAGGAACTCCAGGTAGGCCGATCTGGCCTCAAATCGTTCCTGGCCGGCCCAGCGTCCGGCGTTGTCATTCAGGGTGCCGTCGCCGTTCATGATGTTGACGACGGCCAGGTCATGGCGTTCGCCCATTGCCGCGTCGTTGGGATCGTGACCCGGCGTGACTTTGACTGCCCCGGACCCGAACGCCGGATCCACAAACGAGTCGGCAATGATCGGAATCTCTCGACCAATGCCGGGAATGACGGCCTGCCGTCCCACCAGCGAGCGGTAGCGCTCATCGTCCGGGTGCACCGCTATCGCCGTATCGCCCAGCATCGTCTCCGGCCGGGTGGTTGCCACCGTAAGGTGCCCGCCGTCAGCCAGCGGATAGCGGATGTGCCAGAGCGAGCCTTCCACGTCCTGGTGCTCAACTTCGAGATCGCTGATGGCCGACTGGTCGTCCGGGCACCAGTTGACCATGTAACGGCCACGGTAGATCAGGCCCTTCTCGTACAGCCGTACGAAGGCTTCGCGCACGGCCCTCGAGAGCTGCTCGTCCAGCGTGAAGTGTTCGCGCGTCCAGTCCACTGAAGCGCCCAGCCGCCGTAGCTGCTCGTTGATGGTGTCTCCTACTTCGTCCTTCCACTGCCAGAACCGCCGCTCGAACCCCTGGCGACCCAGGTCGTGGCGCGAGAGGCCGTCCTTGGCCAGTTCGCGCTCGATGACGTTCTGGGTCGCGATGGCGGCGTGATCGGTGCCCGGCACCCACAGCGCGGCCCGTCCGCGCATCCGACACCAGCGGATCATCAGGTCCTGATAGGCCACGAACAGCACGTGCCCGTTGTGCAACTGTCCCGTGATGTTCGGCGGCGGAATCGCGATGGTGAACGGCCGCCGCTTGGGATCGTCCGACGGCTGGAATGCGCCGGACTCATCCCAGGTGTCGTACAGCCGTGCTTCGACGACCGCCGGGTTGTATGGGCCGGCCATGGCGTCGAGTACGGATGACGAACGCTGGGAATCCATCAGGACTTCAGATACGCCGGCGCCGCACGTCGGGGCCGGACGCTCATCGTACCGTTGACGCCAGGGGGCGGCTGGGGGATTAAAGGGGGACCGCTCGCCCGCCAGTGCGACCCCCTTGAGGGGGTCGCACTGGCGGGCGAGCGGATTGGGCAGATTTTTGGGGGGAATCGACGCAGTCTCGGAGACACGGCGACCGGGGTGCAGCCCACGGCGCGCGCAATGCCACAGGGCCGGTGGGCGAGCAGGGCGGCGGGCGGCCAAGCTCAGGAAGGGCGGAGCGAGGCTGAGCAGGAAGGCGCGTAGGGCCCGGACGTAACCCGACCACGGACGACGCCAGGGACAGGACGCCCGGAGCGGCGGGCAGGTGAGCAGCGCGGGCACGAAGGATTCCCACAGGGATGGGGCGACACACGCGATTGTACACTAAATGATTACTATACGCCAGTGGGCGTGGAGGCGTGGCATGGCCGGGCCGACGGACGAGCAGACGCTGGCGGCGGGTGTAGTTGGAGACGGTGCGGGGGTGGAAGACGAGACCCCTCGGGGGACCTCGGAGTGACACGGGGCGGCGTGAGTCCGCGAGGCAGCGGGCGGTCGGCGCGCCGTCGCATGTGTTCACTCCGCCAGGCCGATGTGTCCAGTTTGGCGAGGGATGTGTTCACTTTGGCGGGCAATGTGTCCAGTTTTTTGCCGAATGTGTCCAGTTTTCGGCGACATGTGTTCACTGTGGCCGGGGTGCGCGGGCGGTTTCGGGGACCGAACTCCGCGCGGACGAGCGCGGCGCGCTAGTCGGAGGTGGTCTGCAGCGGGTCGTCGAATTGGGCGGCGTGGAGGTCGCGGTAGGGGCCGGGCTGGGCGATCAGGTCAGCGTGACTCCCGCGCTGCACGACGCGGCCTTGGTCCAGCACCACGATCAAGTCGGCGTTGCGAATGGTGGACAGCCGGTGCGCGATCACGAAGCTCGTGCGATCCCTGAGTACCTGCACCAGTGCCTTCTGGATTTCGTATTCGGACTCGGTGTCGATGTCGGACGTGGCTTCGTCCAGCACCAGCACCGCCGGGTCCGACAGGATCGCCCGCGCCAGCGCCACGCGCTGCTGCTGCCCGCGCGAGAGCCGTAGCCCACCGTCTCCCACCATGGTGGCGAAGCCATCGTCCAGTTTCCCGATGAACTCGTCCGCTCTCGCCAGCGCCGCCGCCCTCGCCACCGCTTCGTCGGACGCGTCAGGATTCCCGTAGCGCACGTTGTCGGCGATCGTGCCGCTGAACAGGAACGTCTCCTGCGGAACGAAGGCCAGCCGTGCGCGCAGGCTGTCCATCCGCAGGTCGCGCAGGTCGTGGCCGTCGACCAGGACTTGGCCTGACGTCGGGTCGTAGAAGCGCGCAATCAAGTTGACCATCGTGGTCTTGCCCGACCCCGTGACGCCCACGAGCGCGACCGTCTGGCCCGGTTCGGCGGTCACCGAAATGTCCTGCAGCACGGGCGTCACGCCGTCGTAGCTGAAGTTCACGTTTCGAAATTCAACTCTCCCGCGCGGATTGACCAGGTCGACGGCGGACGGTCGATCCACGATGTGGCGCGGTATGTCCATGAAATGAAAGATTCGATCCGCGGCGGCCAGGCCCGACTGGACCACATAGTTCACGCGCACCAGTTCCGTCAGCGGCTGATGGAAAATTTGTACGTAGGCCAGGAATGCGATCAGGGTGCCCGGCTGCATTTCCCCCAGCGTGATCTGCCAGCCGCCGTAGGCCAGGAGCGCCGCCACGCTCAGAGCGCTGAGGCCCTCGATCAGCGGCGTCGCCACGGACTCCACCATGGTCGTGTTCAGGTTGGCCTGCAAATTGGCTCGGTTCTCGGTCTGGAAGCGGCGTGCGTCGGCTTCCTCGCGGGCGAATGCCCGGCTCACGCGCACGCCGCTCACGTTCTCCTCGATCGCCGTGTTGATATTGGCGATCGACTCCTGCACTTGCCGGTAGCGCACGCGCAGCATCCGGGCCGTGATCGTGCTGGCGATCAGCATCAGCGGCACGACGGCCAGAATCACCAGGGTCAGCCGCCAGTCCAGCATCAGCATCACGACCAGGTACAGCACCATCGTCACCAGGCCGGCGCTGGCGGTGAGCACCTGGCCCTGCATGGCCTGCTGCACGGCCGTGACGTCCGCCGTCAGGTGAGACACCGTTTCACCCGTGCGCTGGCCCTCGAAGAAGCGCATGGAGTGACGCACCAGCCGCTTGAACATGTCGCGCGCCAGCTCATAGACGATCGTCTGGCTACTGCTCGCGAACAGGTAGAAGTTCACGTAGTTCAGAACGCCACGCGCCAGGTAGATCAGCATCAGGGCGCCGGCGATGCGCACGGCGCCGGCCGCGTCGGCCTGCGGGATGAAGTCGTCCACGGCGATCTTCAGCGCCCAGGGGGGCACCATGTTCAGCAGCGAGGCCACCGACAGCGCCGCGAACGCAATCCCGATCTCGCGCCGGTGCAGGCCGATGTAGTGCAGGAGCCGGCGCAAGGTGCTGGTGACCGCCTTGCCACTCAGGTTGGAGGTGTCGACGTACGTATGCCGCATGCCCATCAGGCCTTCGGCGCCCGGTCGGCGGCAACCGCCGCCGGGACCTCTTCTTGCAGACGAAACTGCAGCTCGTAGATCGCCCGGTACGCCTCGCTGTCCGCGAGCAGTTCGTCGTGGGTGCCGCGCGCGACAATACGTCCGTCGTCGAGCACGATGATCTGATCGACGCGCCGGATGGTTGCCAGCCGGTGGGCGATCACGATGGTCGTGCGCTCGCGCATCAGCTCTTCCAGCGCCTGCTGAATCGTCCGGTCGGTGCGCGTATCCACGCTCGAGGTGGCCTCATCCAGCACCAAAATCGCGGGCCGCACCAGCAGGGCGCGGGCAATCGCGATGCGCTGCCGCTGCCCGCCGGAGAGCCGCACGCCCCGGTCCCCGATCAGCGTGTCATAGCCCTGGGACAGATCCATGATGAAGTCGTGGGCGGCCGCCATGCGTGCGGCCTCTTCCAGATCCTCGTCCGTGGCGTCCTTGCGGCCAAACCGCAGGTTGTCCGCCACTGTCATATTGAAGAGGAAGGTTTCCTGCATCACCATGCCGATCCGCGACCTGAGGTCTTGCAGCCGGACGCTCCGCAGGTCGTGGCCGTCAACCCGGATCGTGCCCTCGGTGGGGTCGTAGAACCGCGGCAGCAGATTAGCCAGGGAGCTTTTGCCGGACCCGCTGCGCCCCACGATGGCCAGCGATCCGCCCGCCGGAACATGCACGGATACGTCGCGCAGGATCGGGTCGCGCTCGCCGTATTGGAACGTAACCCCGTCGAACTCGATCTCCCCCCGCACCGTCGGCAGCGGACGGGCGTCCGGCTGTTCCTGGACTTCCAGCGGTGTGTCGATGATCTGGAACACCCGCTCACCCGACGTCACCGCCTGCTGTGAGATCTGCACGGCAAAGCCCAGGAACCGCGTGGGCGCCAGCATCAGCAGCAGGTAGCCCTGAAACGCCACTAGGCCGCCCAGCGTGAAGTCGCCGTGGATGATCCGCCAGGAGCCCAGGCCCAGAATCAGCGCCGTGGCGGCGCCGGCAATCAACTCCACGCCCTGCGTGTAGAGGCTGAATGTGCGCATTACGCGGGTGCGCAGGTCGCGCAGCTTCCAGTTCTCCGCGTCGAATCGCTCCTCCTGGTGTCGCTCACGGCCAAACGCCTGAATCACCTTGACGCCGGCGATCGCCTCGCGAATCTCGACGTTCACCACGCCCATTTGCTGATTTGACCGCCGGAACAGCGGAACGACCCGCCGCGCTACCGACTGCATGGCGATGAAGAATGGGAACAGGCTGAGGATGGCGAGCGCCATCACCCAATCCAGAGCCAGCATGAACGCCAGGTTCATGGCCGTCAGCACGATCGAGGACAGAATCACAGTGCCTGCCATATTGAAGAAGAACTGGATCATGTTCACGTCGTTGGTCACCCGCGACATCAGGTCACCCGTCTGGTTGCGGTCGAAGAAGCTCATCGACTTGGCGCTCAGATGCGTATACAGGTCGTTGCGGATGTCGTGAATCACTCTCTGGGAGCTGTAGCGGGCGGCGTAAAGACGCGCCCCCATGGTCACGTTGGACAGCACCACCGCTCCGGCGAACAAGCCGACAGTCACGAAGAGCACGCCCAGGTCCCCGGCTCGCACTCCGTCGTCGATGGCGATCTTGCTCAAGGTCGGCGGCAACGTGCGCAGCAGCGACCCCACCAAGAGTGCGGTCAGCAGGCCCACCAAGAGCCGTTTCTGGCCGCGAAGGTAGAGAATGAGACGCCAGAGCGTGCTGATGAGAGGTGTTCCGTTGTGAAAGCCGGCCGAAGCACAGCGCCGGCCCCAGCGCCCGGCTGCCAATTGTCCCACGTTCGCCAGCGCCTATCCGCGGCGGCGGCTCATTCGGTGCCCGCGGGCTGTCCGGCGCTGTCCGCGGCCGGCCGCGGACAGCGCCGAAGCCAAAAATAACCAGCTTGACCCGCCCTGCCGACTTGACAATAATCGCTGCACGCGCGGCCCGCCTCGGGGGGCGTTGGCTGGACCGCTGGCCGTCGGTTGCCACACAAGCGGAGAAGCGCTCACGGACGAACTAAGCGCCCTCGACCTGGCTCGGCAGATCTACGAACTGGGCGGCATTCAGTTCGGCAGCTACACCCTGGGCCGGTCCACGGTGAACTCCCCGGTCTACGTTGACCCCAAGCGCCTGGTTGCGGTGCCCTCGGCGCTGCGGACTGCCGCAGCCTTGGTGCGCGACGCGGCCAACCTGGCTCAGACCCGGCGCCACCAGCAGGCAGCGCCGTTTGAATTGGTCGCCGGCGTGCCCATGGGCGGTCTCCACCTGGCCACGGCATATTCGCTCACCGCCGACTTGCCTCTAATTTATGTCAAGCCGGAGTCCGGCCCCGCTGGCCTCGAAATCGTCGGCCGCTTTCTGCCAGGCCAGCACGTCCTCCTGGTGGACGACCTAATCACCACCGGCGGTTCGGTGATCCAGACCGCGCACGCGCTGCGCAACGAAGGTCTGCTCGTGCGCGATGTCATCGTGCTGGTTGACCGGGACGTGGGCGCTGCCCGGCGGTTGGAGTACCAGGGGCTGCGCCTCATGTCCATCGTCACCCTCCCGGCCATGTTGAATCTCTACATGAGCGAACGGCTCATCAGCGAGGATGAATACCGGCGAAGCCTGGACTATCTCGAAGCGCAACGGCTATGAGCCAGCGCGCTCCTCGCGGGCGCGAACTGGATGACGAGGATTGGTCACAGGACGCGTTGTTCGCGAGACCGGTGCGGCGCCGGCGCGCGCCCATCCCGCCGCCGATCTATCACGCACGCCTGCGCGAGCGTTCGGCCGTTGCCAAGGCCCGGCACGCGCAGCGCAATCGGCTGCGGCAGGCGGCCAGCATCGTGTTCATTGCCCTGCTGGCGCTTGCGGGAGGGTTGCTTCTCATACGACTGCTGGCCTCGGTTGAGCCGCCGCCCCCGGACGCCGGAGGCGTGGTCAACCTCTTGGAATCCGGTTCCTCGCAAGCTGGTTCGAAGCGCGCCCCTACCGCGGCGCCGTTCATCGAAAGCCCGTTCACCCGGCCAGTGGAAGCGCCACCCATCACGGCCCGCGCCGCCCTGCTGGTAGATATGGGCGAGCGCACCATCATGTTTGCCAAGAACCCCGGCGAGCGGCGGCCGCCCGCCAGCCTGGCCAAGCTGGCCACCGCGATCGTGGCGCTGGAACAGGCGCCGCCGGATACGCGCATTCAGGTTCCCGAGAGCGCGGCGGCTGAGCCGTCTGTGCTGGCCGGCTTGCGCCCTGGCGAGGTCTTCACGCTACAGGACCTGCTCTTCGCCATGCTCCTGCCGTCCGCCAACGACGCCGCGGTCACCATTGCCGATGGCATCGGCGGCCAGGACTACACCGTGGCTCAAATGAACGACCTTGCCAGCCGGCTCGACCTGAATGACACCCGCTTCGGCAACCCCAGCGGCCAAGATGCTGACGACCAGTACAGCACGGCCTTCGACATGGCCGTGCTGGCGGCCGACGCGATGGACCGGTTCCCGCTGCTGGCCCAGATCGTGGCTACCCAGGTCCACGTGATTCCGGCGGGACCAGCCAACCGCTCCTACAGCGTCAGAAATCTGAATGGCCTGCTCTGGTCCTATGAGGGCGCCATCGGCGTCAAGACCGGCCAGACGTCGCAAGCAGGCGGCAACCTGATCGCGGCGGCCCAGCGAGGTGCTCGCCGCCTGATGGTCGTACTGCTGGGCAGCGACGATCGCCTGGCTGACGCCGAGACGTTGCTGGACTTTGGCTATCGGGCGCTGGCCGCCCGCGGCTGAATGGTGAGGAATCGTCGGTGTGCGCCCGGCTGGAATGGCACAATCGCGTATCGTTACAGTGACCGGTGCGCCGCTTCGGGAACCGGACTGTCGGGTGGATGTGCCCCCGCCGGTCCTTCAACCCGAATCGCGGTGATCTGGCTTCCTGCGTGGCGCAGGCGCCATGCGCGGGTTGCCCGGCGGCTAATCGCTCACGAGAAAGAGGAGGGAAATGCCCTTCAACGTTGGACCGTTCGAGCTGATCATCATTCTCCTTATCGTCATCGCCGTGTTTGGCGCTGGCCGCATTGCTGGAATCGGCCGCGCGCTTGGCACCAGCGTGCGCGAGTTCCGCGAAGAAGCGAAGAATGAGGGCGAGGAAGAAGGCGAGGAAGAAGGCGATGCAGACGGCGAGGAATCGGCTGAGGAAGCCGACGACGACACGAAGGCCTCCGCTGACGACGCCGATACTCCTCCAGCGAAGCAAAAGGACGAGACCACCGGCTAAGCGCTGGTTTGATGGCCCGTCCGGCTGGAACGCCGGGCGGGCCATTTTTGGTTGCCTGGTTGTGGCGGTGGTCTTGATGGCCCGGTCAGTCGCCCCGGCCGCAGCCCTGGGACTGCCGGAGACAATCCGGGTACAGCTCAGCGTAGCGCCCGGCGTTTTGCGGCTGGTGCCCCCGCCGGCGGCGACCGTGCGGGCGGATGCGCAGACCCTGTCCGCCGATGCAACCCGCGTGATCCTCGGCTGGTCGCTGCGCTATCTGCGATTGCCGCCGACCCACGGCATCCCAGTGATCGATGCGCTGGCAACTCGCAGGCCGGATGGCGCCAGGCCCGACGGCGAGCTGCTGATCGGACCCTACGGTTGGGACGACCGCGAGCACCGCGACCGACGAGTGCTGCGCTCAGAAGTCGGCATAGCCCCCGCGTTGTCTATGCCGCGACCAGGCCTGCACATCGGCCGTCAGATCCTGGCGCCGTTGCCGCAGCTTATCGACATCCAGCCGCACGACCTTGGCGACGTCACAACCATCAACGAGCGTGCGTATCGCGGACGTGTGCGTGTGGATCTGAGCAGCGGCCGACCACTGGTCGTGAACGAGTTGCGGCTGGCCGACTACCTGGCGTCGGTCGTGGGTTCCGAAATGCCGTGGACCTGGGAAGTCGAAGCGCTCAAAGCGCAGGCCGTGGCCGCCCGCAACTACGCCTTGAGGCAACTCGATCCGTCGGGCGACTTCGACATCTGTGACTCACAGAATTGTCAGGCCTACGACGGCGTTGCGAGCGAGCACCCCTCAACCATCCAGGCGGTGCGGGAGACCGCGGGTGTCGTGGCCATGTACGACGGCGACCTCATCACCGCCTACTACTCCGCGAACATGGGCGATCACACCACCGGCGCGGCTGACGTGTGGGGACAGGACATCCCGTATCTACGTGGCGTACCGTCGCCCAGCGACGTCGAGGCCCTCAGCACCAGTTGGGGCGCCGAGGGCTACCGCTGGACGCGCGCCATCCCGCTGCCGCGACTGGCCGATCTCCGCACGGCCGACGGCGGCGCCCTTGGTGAGCTCTCTGAGGTCCGCGTGCTGCGCACGGCGCAGGGCGGCCAGCCCGTGGAAGTGGAACTACGCGGCGAGCAAGGCGCGGTGACGCTGTCCGGTGACGCCATTCGCACAACCCTGGGTATTCCCAGCGCCTTCGCCGAGTTTAAGACCGTACCCCCCGAACGCTTGGTGCTGCTCAACCCGACCCCGCGCCGTGTCGAGACGCTAAAGGCTGACGGTTATTCGTTGGAACGCCGGCGTCGAAGCCTGGCATTCGCCGAGTCGCCGGCCGACGTACGTCTGGTGCGCGGGACGCTGGACATCTTTGAGTTCCAGCTGCCACCGCGTCTCATCGTGAACGGGCGGGGCTTCGGCCATGGCGTGGGCATGAGCCAGTGGGGCGCGCAGGGCATGGCCCGCGCCGGCGACTCCTTCGACAAGATTCTCACGCACTACTACCCGGGAATTGCCGTCGAGCGCGCCGACGAAGCAAGCGTCCCGACTGGACCAACGCAGGCCGCGCCTCCCTCCCGCGGCCTGCAATCCGGAGCCGGTCCGCAGGGTTAGCCGCAAAGGCGGAAGTCGCAACCGCAGGCCCCCCGAGGCCCGCAGAGCGTGCCACGACCTGTCGGCGGCCGAATCCAGTCCAAATGCGCGCCGTCTGGGTCGCGCCGAAATACTCAGGCGGACAGCGCGGGCGTCAGGATCGTCGCGTAGATTCGCTCAGGGTGCCGCTTCAAGCGCTGCGGCTGCCTTGCGCGCATTTTCCGAGGTGGGATCCCGGCGCTGGATGCGCTCCAGGTGGAACCGTGCTGCCGGGTCGCCTTTCGTTGCCAGCTCCACGGCTTCCGCAAACCCGCGCTCGCCGTAGCTTGAGTCGCGGGGGACGGTTGGCTGCTCACGGCTGGTCCAGTAGTACTTCAACGTATCGTCCGTCCAATTGGCGTACACGTCGTCCCAGTCATATGCCATTTCTTGCGACAAGTGCGGCGTCAGCATGTGCTCCGCGATCGGCTCATGAACAGACTGATAACGGTTGTCCAGCGAGATGCGCATCCGGTCATCGGTGACGTTCGGCAGGGCCTTGTGGACCGTGAGGCTGTGGAACAACAAGGCGTCGCCCATCTCGTAGTTCGTTGAGTGCCAGGGCCCTTCCTGGACCTTCTCGTCCACGACCAACGAGCCCGCGCCGAGCGAGAAATGGTGATCGACCACCTTGCCCACCTTGTGGGTGCCCGGTACCACGGCCAGCCCGCCCAGCTCTTCAGGACAATCGCCCACAGGCGCCCAGCACGTGTAGGTGTCAAACGTGCCTTGGAAGTGCACGAAGTCCTGGTGCGCCGGCGTGGTGTGATCGGTGTACTGCGGAAACCAGATGCGCGCGATCTTCATTGGGTGCGGCAGCACCGGCGCGTCGATGACCTTCTCCATGGTCTCCAGAATCGCCGGCCAGTGCCCGGACTCGTGAAACTTCTGCAGCTTGTACGCCTGGTGATACACGTCGGTGTAGCCCAAGTCGCCCTCGGTGCACTGGGCCTCGATCACGGCTATGCCGTCCATCGGGTCGGTGCCGGCCTGTAGCCAACCGTGTTTCTGCAAGACCTCGGTCATTGCGCGCCGCAGCGACAGCATGTCGTCGGGCTTAAATAGCCCCTTGATGAAAACGTACCCCTCGTTGTCCATCCGGGCACGCAGCTCAGGCGGATCGTCCAGCGCATCGTTCGAAACTCGGAACTCCTGCCAGTCAGACGCCATGTCGTGCTCACCTTCGCCTGCGAATTGTCTGCGCATGTTCAGACACGAAGCATACTAGTCAATCCGCGCCTGCCGCCGACAGGCGGGTGTATTGTTGACCTGAAGACGATCAATGCTGCTCGATTCGCGCTGGGGTCAAGCTGGCGCACGACTTGCAGAAACTGCGGGGGTCCCTGCCATGCGCTCAGTACGGATTCGATTCTGGCTTCTCCTCGTCGTCCCACTACTCGCTGTAGCGGCTTGCGGTGAGCCGGAGCTGCCTGACACCACTGGCGACGCCGTAATTGCCTACCTGGAGGAAGTGGACTACCAGGAGTCCTGGGATCTCTGGCCTGGGCTGGGCGAGAAGTACCAGGGCGGCGAGCCGCACGGCATGTTACTGACGACCTATGTCAACGCCGCCGCTCTTGAAGCAGTCAACAGCAACGCGACCGCCATGCCCAACGGCGCCATCATCGTCAAGGAGAACTTCACTCCCGCAGGCGTTTTGGCCGCTACCACCGTCATGTACAAGCAGTCGGGCTACAACCCTGAGCACAACGACTGGTTCTGGCTCAAGGTTCTGGCTGACGGCACGATCGAGAGGCAGGGCAAGGTGGATGGCTGTCAGAACTGCCACGGCGACGTGAAGGACAACGACTACGTCTGGACCGGGGCCTAACGGAAGCCTGCACGCGGCGCTTTTTCAGCGCCGACCGTAGCTAAGCTGAGGGACCCGGCTGGGTGCAGCCGGGTCCCTCAGAGCGTTGAGCCAAGCGGCCCGACCATCTTGTTCGGCCCGGCGGGCAGAGCCCGTGCTCGGCCGTCTGGACCGTCCACTGCCCAGCCCGCCGCTCGCAGCTAGTCGATGCCGACCGGCAGTGCCCGTTCGATCCGCTGCCCATGCCGTCGAATTGCCCCGACCATCGCGTAGACCAACGGAGTGTCCAGCACCGCCACCAGAATCTTGGCCACGTAAAGCGTCACGATCGTGTTCAGTAGCACGTCGGTTGGAATCGTCCGGCGAACGCGATCACCACGAACAGCACAGTGTCGAAAGCCTGCGAAACGACGGTGGAGGCGGTATTGCGCAGCCAGAGATGGCGCCCTTTGGTTACCTTGCGCCAGAAGTGGAACGCGATGACATCGTGGTTCTGGGCGACCAAGTAGGCCACCATTGATCCCAGCACGATGCGCGGCACGCTGCCCAGGATCCGCTCGTAGGCCCCCTGCGCGTCCCAGGCCTCGGCGCCCGGCAAGACCTGGCCGGCGACGAGGACCAGCACCATAGCGAGGCTGAACACAAACCCCAGCCAGATGATCCGGGTGGCGATTTTGCGGCCGTAGACCTCCGCAATGGTGTCGGATAGCAGGAAGGTGAAGGGATACGTGATGATGCTGGCGGTCAGCACGAAGCCGCCGACCGAGATCAGCTTCACGGCAACAATGTTCGAGAGAATCAAAAAGGTGATGAAGGCCATTGCCAGGGCGGTGAGGATCAAAGCTGCAGCCCTCCAGACTTCCGTTCGGACGTCTTCGACAGCGGAGCGCGGGAATCTACCGCATACGGCGGCTATCGGTCCGGCATTCGGCGAGCGACGGCGCGACGGGACTCACCCCGGTTCCCATCAGCGCGACCGCTGGGTGCCACGACTGAAACGACGTGCCCATCCGCTGCGGCCGTCCCGCAGCTTCAGCCATCGGAACCTCCGTTGAGACCCTGGTGTGTGGTGGCTTGAGTTCTCGATGGAGGTTCCGGGACTGCCGGTGCCCCGCATGCGTGTGGCCAGTCCCGCTAGGCCGCCTGGCTTTGCACCGTGCCGAAGGTCAGGGCGGTGTCATGCGCGTCAACCGTGACCCGGGCACCGTCCGTAATGTCACCTCGCAGGATGCGGTCGGACAGCGCGTCCAGGAGTGTTCGCTGAATGGCCCGGCGCAGCGGGCGCGCTCCGTACGACGGGTCGTACCCCTGCTCGGCCAGCAGGTCCAGCGCCTTCGGCGTCAGCACTAATTCAATTCCCCGATCGGCCAGCCGCCGGTTCACATCAGCGACTCGAAGACCGACGATCTCCCGCAGTTGGTCCCGGGTCAGCGGCTGAAAGACCACGATGTCATCGAGCCGATTGAGCAGTTCCGGCCGGAAGTGCGCGCGGGCCGCGGCCAGGGCTTGAGCGCCCGCGTCTTCGGGCCGGACCGCCAGAGCATCCATGATGGCCGCGCTGCCGATGTTGCTGGTAAGGATGACCACCGCGTTTCGAAAGTCGACCACGCGTCCCTGGCCGTCCGTCAGGCGGCCGTCATCCAGGATCTTCAACAGCGCGTTGAGGACATCCGGATGCGCCTTCTCGACTTCATCGAACAGCACGACGCTGTACGGGTGGCGGCGCACCGCCTCGGTCAGCTGCCCCGCCTTGTCGTAGCCCACGTAGCCCTGCGGCGCCCCGATCATGCGACTGACGGCGTGCCGCTCCATGTACTCACTCATGTCCAGCCGGATCAGCGACTGTTCGTCGTCGAACAGCTGCCCCGCCAGCGCGCGTGCCAATTCGGTCTTGCCGACCCCCGTAGGACCAAGAAATAGCAGCGAGCCCAGCGGGCGGTTCGGGTCCTGCAAGCCAGCGCGGGCGCGGCGGACGGCCGTGGAAACGGCGCGGACGGCGTCGTCCTGGCCCACGACACGCTCGTGCAGTCGCTCTTCCACTTGTAGCAGCTTGCGTAGGTCGCCCTCCAGCAGCTTGTTGACGGGGATGCCGGTCCATAAGGCCACGACATCGGCAACGTCCTCTTCGTCCACGTCCTGCCGGACCAGCCGGTTGCCGCTTTCGATCGCGGCCTCCGCGTCCGCCAGGTCCTGCTGTGCCTCGCGTAGCTCGCCGTAGCGGATGCGCGCCGCCGTCTCCAGATCCATCTCGCGGGTGGCTCGCTCCAGCTCGGTCTGCAACTCGTCAACTCGGCGCTTCAGGTCGGCGATGCCATCAACCGCCGCCAGTTCGCGCTCCCAGCGGGCCTGCAGCGAGCGTTGGCTTTCCTGCAGGGTGGCCAGTTCCGCTTCCAGCGCGGCCAGCCGCTCACGGGAAGCCGTGTCCGACTCCTTGCGCAGCCCCTCGCGCTCAATCTCGAGCTGCACGACCTTGCGGTTGAGTTCGTCGAGTTCTGATGGCGCAGACGTCAGCTCCATCCGCAGCCGGCTGGCTGCTTCGTCCACGGCGTCTATGGCCTTGTCGGGCAACTGCCGGTCGGCGATGTACCGATGCACCAGGGTCGCGGCCGCAACCAGCGCGCTGTCGCGAATCTGCACCTGGTGGTGGGTCTCGTAACGATCGCGCAGTCCGCGCAGGATCGAGATCGTGTCCTCAACCGTTGGCTCCTCAACCAAAACCGGCTGGAAGCGCCGTTCGAGCGCGGCGTCGGATTCCACGTGCTGGCGGTACTCATCGAGTGTCGTGGCGCCGACGGCATGGAGCTCGCCGCGCGCGAGCATGGGCTTGAGCATGTTGGCCGCGTCCATGGCGCCGTCGGCCGCGCCCGCTCCAACCACGGTGTGCAGTTCATCGATGAACGGCACGATCTCGCCATCGGCGGCCGCGATTTCCTGCAGGACCGCCTTCAGCCGCTCCTCGAACTCGCCGCAGAATTTCGCGCCGGCCAGCATGGCCCCAAAGTCCAGCGCAAGCACTCGCTTGTTCTTAAGCCCTTCGGGTACGTCGCCGCGCACGATCCGCTGGGCCAGCCCTTCCAAGATGGCCGTCTTGCCGACCCCGGGCTCGCTCAGCAGCACCGGGTTGTTCTTGGTGCGACGGCTCAGGATCTGAATCACGCGCCGAATCTCTTCGTCGCGCCCAATGACCGGGTCCAGCTTGCCGCGGTCGGCCAGGTCGGAAAGGTCGACGGCGTACTTGGCTAGCGCATCGAACGCGCCTTCGGGTGACTGTGACGTGACCCGCTGCGCGCCGCGCACCTTGCGAAGCGCCGCCAATAGGGATTCGCGAGTGACCCCGGCGTCCCGAAGGATGTGGGCCACGGCGTCCCCGTGTTGCAATAGCGAAAGCAACAGGTGCTCGGTCGAGACGTACTCGTCACCGAAGGCTGCCAATTCATCATGGCTCCGCACCAAGACATCCCGCGCGACCGGCGCCAGCTGCGGCGACGCCGCATCCCCGCTAACGCGCGGAACTCGTTCGAGCGCCGCCTCGGTCGCAATCCGTACGTCCGCCGTCGACATCCCTGACCGTTCCAGAGTCGTTACGGCTATGCCCTCGCTGTCGGCCAGCAGCGCGGCCAGCAGATGTTCGGGTCGAATCTGGGCGTGACCGCGTTCGGCAGCCAGGCTCGCCGCCTGGCTGATGGCCTGCTGCGATCGCTCGGTGAATCGATTTGTGTCAAACGCCATTTTCGCGAACCTCCTCGTTCGCCGATGGGGACCGGTACCGGCCAGCGCGGGTCTCGGCCACAGCGCCGGCAACCGGCCGCGGTCGTTTTCAAGCCCTGGGGCATGCCGTGACCCAACGCACTACCTGCGTCATATACCTTTATATTATCTTAGTGCTCTCATATCAGGTTTCTTCTTTTGACACCGAAGGTCTGGCCGGATGTTTCGCAGACGACAAGCTGAGGCGGACACTGACCGTGCCCACACTGCGTCGCCCGTCCCATAAACCCATCCAAGGCCGCTCGCTCAGCTTCGGCCACCCGTAGAGTTTGATGTGGCAGCTCAGACGCCGGTTATGCTCGGGCGCACGACGAAGGGTCGGGAATTCCCGGCGGAGGCGGCCATGACAACTGAGCAAGTGGTTCCCAGCACGGCGGCTCGCCGCCTGTTCGACTCGGCCGTGGTGATCGATGGGCTCGACACCAGCAACTGGGGCGCGGAGCAGATCTTCCGTGAACTGCGGGACGGCGGTGTCACGGCCTGCAACGCTACCTCGGCCATCTGGCACAACTTTCAGGAAACGCTGGACAACCTCACAACCTGGCTGCACTGGTTCGAGGAATACGCCGAATACATCCGGCCGGTGCACTCAGTGGCCGACATTCACGCCGCCAAGGCCGAGGGTCGCACTGGCATCATCCTCGGCTGGCAGAACGCGACGCCAGTCGAATCCGACGTTCGCCGTTTTCGGCTCTTTCACGCCCTGGGCGTGCGGGTCGTCCAGCTCACCTACAACGAGCGAAATCTCTTCGGGAACGGCTGCTGGGAGCGCACGGACGAGGGTCTGAGCGTCCTTGGCCTGGCCGCGATCCGAGAGATGAACAAGCTCGGCATCCTGATCGATCTCTCGCACGTAGGCGACCGCACGGTGTTGGACACCATCGAGCACTCGGAGCAGCCGGTCGTTTTCACCCACGCCAACGCACGGTCCCAGACCGACTATCCGCGCAACAAGACCGATGAAGCCATACGCGCTCTTACCGCCAAGGGCGGCGTTGTCGGCGCCAACGCCTTCCCCAACCACCACCGCCACGGTTACGAGTCAACGCTGGACGACTACCTGGACGCGGTTGACTACCTGGTCGACATGGTTGGTGCGGACCAGGTGGCCGTCGGCACGGACTTTTGCATGGGTCAGACCCGCGAGTGGTTTGCATGGATTGGCTCTTCGCACGGCCACGAGCCGTTCCTGAAGTCCGGGAACGTGCCCCAGCCTTATCGTCATCTGCACGGCTTTACCGGCCCGCTGGAATTCGTGAACGTGGCCGAGGGTCTGCTGCGGCGCGGCTACGGCGAAGACGATGTGCGCAAGATTCTGGGAGGCAATTGGCTGCGGTTGTTCGGCGAAGTCTGGCGCGACTGACCGCCCGCTTCGGCTTCGCCCGCTACCAGTGCTGACCTACCGCCGACGGCGCGCGGTCCAGCCGGAAACGGGCCAGGTCCCAGCGAGTCGAGCCGCTGATTGCCAAGTCAGCCAGGATCTGGCCGATCAGAATGCCGAACTTGAACCCATGCCCCGAGAACCCGGCCGCCACTAGAGCATTCGCCCGGTCCGGCACGTAGTCGATGATGAAGTTCGCGTCCGGCGTCATTGAGTACGTGCAGGTTTTGCTGTAGACGACTTCCGCGGTGCGAAGGTTCGGCATGTGGCGGGACAGAAACGCCCGGAGCTTGGCCAGTGCCGCCGGATCCTCGTGCTCGCGCTCGCGGTCGGGATCGAACGGCTCACCGATCATGTCGTCGGCGACTTTCACACAGCCTCGCCAATGCACGGGAAACCCGTAGAACTGGGTGTCCATGACCGAGAACGGCATCAGGCGCGGGAATGAATAGGCCGCCTGGTCTTTGGGTCTGAGGTAGTGCAGGCGCGCGGCGGTTGGCTGCACGCTCAGCGGCAGTTCGGGGAGCAAGCGAGAGGTCCAGGGTCCGGCGGCAATCACGAATGTCTCGGCTTCGAACGCGCGCCCGTCGCGCGTCGCCACGGCCGCAACGCGCCCGCCCGACTCCCGTAGCTCGACAACCTCGGCACCCGAATGCACATCCGCACCAAGGTCCTTGGCGGCCTCCGCCAGCGCCCGCGTCACCGGACCCGCCGCCACGTATCCACCCTTGCCTTCGAGAATGTATCCGGAGTCCACGTTCGCGAACTGCGGAAAACGCCGCCTCACGTCGTCCCCGTCCAACCAGCGCGGCTGGAAGCCGAGTTCGCGCAGTCCTTCATAGCCGTCGAGCAGCGGTTCGAAATCTGGCCGGGACTGCAAGGTGAGCGTGCCGACCTCCCGGTAGAAGCTGGTGCCCGCCCGGCGGTCGAACTCCTTCCAGAGCTCAACAGCCCCGGCCACCATCTGCGTGTACACCGCCTGGCCTCGGTATTGGTATCTAATCGTGCGGGACTCGTCGGCCGAGGATGCTCGCACGTGCGCCGGGCTGTACTTGTCCAGCAGTGCCACCCGCTTGCCGGCCCGGCTGAGCCAGTAGGCCGTGGCGCTGCCCATCACGCCGGCGCCCACCACTACAACGTCATACACGGTTCCGACTCGCTCTCGGAGATTCTCGTGAGACCCATGCTAAGCGGGCGTGGCTCTTGCCAGCCACCGCGTCAGCGCAGACTCTCAAACTCGGCGAGCAGGTCCGGTTCATATCGGAGCACACGCAGCGGTCCTGGGCATTCACGCTGCATGGCGTCCAGGAGTTCCGACCTGCGCACGCCTTCCTCCTCGGCGAACCGCAACGCCCCTAGGAAAAAGGCGGGATCCCCAAAGAGAAGCGTGTTCTCGAGCGCGTCGCAGACACGCAACGCCGCGTCCTGTCGCCGCGCAAGCAGCGCGTCGACCGGCTCCTCCTCGCGGATATCGGCCAGTCGGGACTCGGCGGTAGGCTTTGGCTCGGGCGTAGGCGTCGGCTCAGCCACCGTGCTTGCCGGGCCACATGCCCCGCACATGAGCAGAAGGACGGCGCCTATAGCGGCCACAAACCGCGACAGCGAGCATGGGTAAGCCGTCCGCTCCCGGGCGCCTCTCACACCATCGTTACCTACGCAGCCGCGGTCCGATAGCTGCGGCGGGCCGTTCGGCCAGGCCCGCCCAGTTGGCCCTTTCCAGATGGCCCGACGTTTCCCTCCCGCTCGCTCAGGCGTCCTTAATGGGCAACTGAACGCGCACGTTGCCGCCGGCCTGTGATTGCAACGCGGCCAGCAGGACCTCGAGCGCCTGCCGCGCTTGTCGTCCGTCACAGCTCGGCTCGCCGCCGTCGCGGATCAAGCCCACGAGCTCCGTGACCAGCCCGGCAATGTGCCCCTGGGTGTACTGCGTGGGCGTGAGGGCCCTGCCCCTCAACCCCTCTTCGGGATCGTCGTAGAGCACGGCATAGTCGTTGGTGAGGTGAATGCGCCCCTTGGTACCCCAGATGTCGAACGGTCCGATGTAGCGACCAGGCATCGTCTTGCAGGCGTTCCAGAACGCGCGTACGTCGTTGTCGTACTCGATCATTACGCTCAGAGCGGGGTCGGTGTCCGGGTCGTGTCCGCCGTCGCTGGCGTAGCGCGGACCGTAGTCCTCGAGACCCTTCTCAGCTACGGCATACACGGCCGTCGGCTTGCCCGTGGAGAACCAGTTGATGGTGTCGCACACATGCGTGCCGTTGCGGAACAGCATGGCTCGCGGCCCGCCCTGGTTGCACATAATCCGTACCACGTCGCCAATGGCGCCGTCGTCGATCAGCTTGCCTACGTCAGCCCAGGGAAACCACCAGCGGTAGACATGGTCCACCAGCATGGGGATTCCGGCGTTGTCAACAGCCTCGATCATGCGGTCGGCGTCGGCCAGCGTGGTGGCGATGGGCTTCTCGCAGACGATGCCTTTCACTCCCGCCTCGGCGGCATCGATCACGATCTGCGTGTGCACATGGTCGCTGGTGACCACGCTGATCAGGTCAAGGTTCTCCCGGTCCAGCATCTCCCGGTAGTCGGTGTAGGCATTGACTTCCGAGATATACGAGCGCCAGTTGGTGTCGAACTCATCGATCGCTTCCTGCCGCAAGTCGCACACGGCCACCAGTTCCGTGTCTTCCACGAAGTGGTAGGCCGAGGCGTGCGAATGCGGCATCGTCGCGCCCCAGCCACGTTTGGGGGCTGGCAGTGGTTGTCGAGCGCCGATCCCCGTCAGCCCAACGACGCCGGCCCGCAGTCGGTTACCCATGGAACCCTCCCAGCTATGTGTTCGCGCCTGACCTACATCTCAACCGCAATCCGCTCGTTGGTCGAGCGGATGATGGCATCCAGAACACCAATCGTCTTGAGGTTATTGCGCCCAGAGCACGGATTGTCCTGGCCCTCCATGACGTGACACCAAAAGCCGTCCCAGATTTCTTGCTCTATGTCGGCCCAGCGTCCCCCGCGCTCAGCCTTCCCGATAGGAAAGACTTCCGAGTGCGGGTAGCGTTCCTGCGGCTGCCTCGGCGTGACCTTCAGGACGAAATCGGTGGCGTTCATTGTTAAGCCATGCACCGTAACCGCAGCCTCCGCGAACTCAAGACGGAGGTACATCTCGTAGGCCTGGGCGTCCGACGTTGCGGTGTAGCTCACGATCACCGGTCCGTCGAAGGTGATGATCGCACAGACGTGCGGCTCGGCCGGCCACTTGCTGTTGGCGGGGGTCGCGTTGACGCCCCACACACAGCGCGGCGGCCGTTGCACCAGCGACAGCAATGTGTCGACCTGGTGTGAGCCCTGGTGCCACAGGTGCATCGGCGGGTACCCGTTTTCGAAAGGACGCCCGCGGGCGTTGTGATGCACCATCGTAATGGCGCCCAGTTCGCCGTAGCGTCGGTCGGCGATCATTTCGCGCAGCAGCGGATAGGGGTGAAACAGCCGGTCGTTCTGCGTCACGACCACTCGCACGTCGTTGGCCTCGGCGGCGGCCACCACGCGCTCGGCCTCGGCCAAATCGCACGTAAACGGCTTCTCCACGATCACGTGCTTGCCGGCGGCAATGGCCTTCTCCATATAAGAGGTGTGCAGATGGCCCGGGGTGAAGACCCCGACGGCGTCGCACGGCGTCGCAGCCATCGCCTCGGTCAGCGTCGTGAAGCAAGCCGACTCGGAGAGACCACTGATCTCAAGCGCGGCCCCGAACGCCTCGGGGACGATATCGACCAATCCAACGACCTGAAATTTGTCCGGAAGTTCCATCTGAGCACTCAGGTGCTGCCGCGCCCGGCCACCCACGCCAACCGAAATGACCCGCAGCGGCTGCGCGCTCATCGCTTCCGCCCCGGCGAGGCACCGGCGGAACAGACTGGAATCGTATTCATAAGGACCTCCGTGCTAGACCTTTACCTCGGGAATCGAAACCGGCAACACGCGGCCCTCGTCGGACGACGCGTAGGCGGCAGTGACAGCCTCGTTAACCCACATGCCCGCTTCCGGCTCGGCGGGCGGCGGCCCATCGCCAAGACAGGCGCGGAAGAACTGACCAGTCATGAATCGGTAGGGATTGTTCGTGGCGCCTGAGCTGTCGAACGTCCAGCTCTTGACCGGTGCGCTGGCCTGAACGCCTCGATAGGAGCCCCACTGCATCGGTTCGCGGTTGGACTCGCCGTTCGGGTTGAAGCGCAGCCAGCCGTCGCGCCCCCAGAAGATGATGCCGTTGTGCCGGGCGGAGCCGTATTCGGCGCTGCTGGTGTAGTAGCCGGAATTGAGGTTGCCGACCATCCCATTCGCGAACTCAAGGTTCACCACCGCCGCGTCCTCGACTGTGATTGCCGAGCCGCCCACGTTGCGGCAAAAGGCGCTGACCGACTTGAAGTCGGATCCGCCGATATGGCGCAGCAAGTCCAGGTAGTGACAACCGAGGATGGTCAGGTGCCCGCCGCCGCCCAGCTCTTTCGAGAAGAACCAGCCGCCGGCAGCGACGTCGTACTCGTACCGGGCCGCCGGATTCTGGATCGTGCGCTCTTGGTCGGCCACGAACCAAGCCTGGAATGACAGAAGGTCACCCAGCAGGCCCTCCGAGATCAAGCGCCGCGCTTCCCGGACGATTGGATAGGCCCGCGACACGTAGGCGATGCAGAGGTGGAGATTCCGGCTGCGCGCCAAGCGGTAGATTGCTCGGTAGTCGTCCAGGTCTACGAAGCCGGGCTTTTCGTGGAAGACGTGCGCGCCCGCTTCCAGCGCCTGAGTAATCACGGGCGGCATGCGCCAGGGCTCCATCGTGATCAGCACGGCCTGCGGCTGGAAGTCGCGATACAACGCGTCCAGGTCGGTATAGGTGGCGGCAACCTTGCCAGCTCCGCCCTCGCGTACCTCGTCGAACGTTCCGCCGGTGACATCACCGACGGCCACCTCGCCGACTTCCTCGTTGTGGAGTGCGTCAATCAGCGCGCCTCGGTGCCAGGCGGTTGGTTCGGTAATCACCGCAACGCGTACTTTGTCGCTCATGAAGCCGCCGCCTATATTCAGTGCGGCTTGGGCGCCGCGCGGATAGCGGGATTCTGCCTTGCGAGTTGGATACCGGCCAGTTCGATTGTCCTGGACGCCCTGCTCCTTGCCACAGCGCACTCCGAGAGTCCACGCCGGTCGGCGTGGGTTGGCCTCGCGCCCGGGGGTATACTTCCGCAAGCTTGGGATTGGCGATTTGGGCAGCGTGGATCCAGGCGAATGCGTTGACGTTCAGCCATCGTGCGGCGCGCGATGATAGGTGCATTGGGGTCTGCGGGCGGGATTCACAAGTGTGAGCCGCCCCGCCGTGTCTCCAGAGGGACAGCGACCCGGCCGTGAAAGGACAAGGGCAATGAACACTCTGCAGCTACCGCGACGACGACTGCTGGCTGGCATGGGTGGTCTCGGGGTGACCCTGCTGGCTGCCGCCTGCGGCGAGGGCGGCCCGGAAAGTGCGCCCAGCGGCGGCGCGGCGGGCGAAGGGGCCACCGAAGGCGACACCGGCGAAATCCTGGTGTTCAGCAACAGTTCCCCCCACGTCACCGCCATCGACATCGTGACCGAGGAAATCTCCCGCACCGGCGACCTCGACGGCTTCACGACCTGGGCCTGGAACGACGACAACAATTTCTTCGACGGCCGCCACCTCTGGCTCGGCACCCTCGACGCCGCCGCCGGCACCGCCGACCTCATCACCCTCGACGTCGACACCCTCACCATCACCAACCGCATCCCCCTCGGCCCCGAGGCCGAGGGCGTCTTCCTCGGCAAGGCCCGCCGGGACGGCACCCTCCTCGTTAGCAAGATGGCCGCCGGCGAAGTCCTGACCGTCAACACCTCGACCCATGAGGTCACCAATACCTTTGCCGACGTCCCCCTCCACGGCGGCGTCCTCGCCGACGCCGACCTCAGCACCGCCGCCGACGGCGTCGAGCGCTTCGTCTATCCCACCGGCGAAGGCGACCGCGTCGTCGCGCTCGACCCCGCCAGCGGCGCCGTCCTCGCCACCGCCGAGTCCAAGAAAGGCGGCCATCCCACCCGCCTCACGACTTCTCCCGACGGCTCCATCTGGGTCCAGGAGGCCGGCAAGCACACGGTCGCCGTCTACGAGCCCTCCACCCTCGAACTGGTCAAGCGCTTCCAGACCGGTACTCAGCCCATCCTCGGCACCTTCACCTACGACGGCGCCTACGCCTACACCGGCCATGCCGACGACAACTTCGTCCAGGTCGTCGATACCGCCAAGCTCCGCGCCCTGGCCCACATCCGGGTCGGCAACAACCCGCAGATGGTGGCCGTGCGGCCGGACTTCAGCCGCATCTACGCCATGCTGACCGACGACCAGGCTGTCGCCGTGGTCTATCAGCAGGACTGGGAAGTCAACAGTTCCACCATCACCTCCACCAAGGAGAACGCGGTCGCGTTGGAGTCGCCACCCGTGGGTATGTTCCTGCGCATGACCTCCGTCGGCGGCCGTTTGCGCGACTCTGCCGAGCGGGCTGAAGCCTGCAAGATTTCGTACGCCTGTGGCACGCAAAACCTGGGCACCAAACGTTAGGCCGGAGCCGGCCGGGCTTGGCCACCGGCAGACGAGCAGCGACCCGGCTGTGAAAGGACAGAAGTGATGAGCACCCTGCAGTTTCCGCGACGACGTCTGCTGGCCGGCATGGGTGGTCTCGGGGCGACGTTGCTGGCTGCCGGCTGCGGCGAGGGCGGCCCGGAAAGTGCGCCCAGCGGCGGCGCGGCGGGCGAAGGGGCCCCCGAAGGCGACACCGGCGAAATCCTGGTGTTCAGCAACAGTTCCCCCCACGTCACCGCCATTGACATCGTGACCGAGGAAATCTCCCGCACCGGCGACCTCGACGGCTTCACGACCTGGGCCTGGAACGACGACAACAATTTCTTCGACGGCCGCCACCTCTGGCTCGGCACCCTCGACGCCGCCGCCGGCACCGCCGACCTCATCACCCTCGACGTCGACACCCTCACCATCACCAATCGCATCCCCCTCGGCCCCGAGGCCGAGGGCGTCTTCCTCGGCAAGGCTCGCCAGGACGGCACCCTCCTCGTCAGCAAGATGGCCGCCGGCGAAGTCCTGGCCATCAACACCTCGACCCACGAGGTCACCAACACCTTCAGCGACGTCCCGCTCCACGGCGGCGTCCTCGCCGACGCCGACCTCAGCACCGCCGCCGACGGCGTCGAGCGCTTCGTCTATCCCACCGGCGAAGGCGACCGCGTCGTCGCGCTCGACCCCGCCAGCGGCGCCGTCCTCGCCACCGCCGAGTCCAAGAAAGGCGGCCATCCCACCCGCCTCACCGCCTCCCCCGACGGCTCGATCTGGGTCCAGGAGGCCGGCAAGCACTCGGTCGCCGTCTACGAGCCCTCCACCCTCGAACTCGTCAAGCGCTTCCAGACCGGCACTCAGCCCATCCTCGGCACCTTTACCTACGACGGCAGCTACGCCTACACCGGCCACGCCGACGACAACTTCGTCCAGGTCGTCGATACCGCCAATCTCCGCGCTCTGGCCCACATCCGGGTCGGCAACAACCCGCAGATGGTGGCCGTGCGGCCGGACTTCACCCGTATCTACGCCATGCTGACCGACGACCAGGCCGTCGCCGTGGTCTATCAGCAGGACTGGGAAGCCAACAGTTCCACCATCACCTCCACCAAGGAGAACGCGGTCGCGTTGAAGTCGCCACCCGTGGGTATGTTCCTGCGCATGACCTCCGTCGGCGGCCGCTTGCGCGACGAGGAGGAACGGGCGGCGGCCTGCAGGTCTTCCGCGTACTGCGGCACGCAAAACCTGGGCACCAAGCGCTAGACGGGGTCCAGCGGTCGGTTACCGCCGCCAGCGCGGGAACGATGGTGTGGTCGCTGACTCCTGCCGCGGACAGCCTGAGATCTATCCGATCCTGTCACGCCGGCGACGACTGGTCACTGGACTTGGGCCTGACAGGCGGTGCCGCCAAGCGATGATCACGGGACTGTAGAAACCCCCAGCCGGTGCACTGGCAGGCCGAGGTCTGCGGAGGATGGGGCCGACCCACGGAGAACCGCCAAGCGCGAAGCCGCAACGGTTGACAGCATTCCAAGCCTGGTGTTACACAGGCTGCCGTGCGGTGCCATGCGCGGCTTTCGTTCCGCGCTGGTCGCCGCTATATTCATCAGCATTGATCCGGACAGGTGACACTTGATTGTGCGTCATCTTGGTCCGCCGATGCGGGGAGGTTTCATGAGCGGACCAGTAACGCGACGCAAGGTCATCCGCACCCTAGGCGTAGGTTCCCTCGGGGCGTCGGCAGCCATTCTTGCGGCCTGTGGTGAAACGCAGGTTGTAACGGTCGAGAAGATCGTTGAGAAGGAAGTTCCGGTCGAGAGGATCGTTGAGAAGGAAGTTCCAGTCCAGCAGATCGTCACGAAGGAAGTCATCAAGGAAGTCCCGGTCGAAGTCCAGAAGGTCGTTGAGATCCAGAAGGTCGTCACCAGGGAAGTCATGGTCGAGGCCACGCCACAGGCCATGGCCACCGAACCGATCCAGTTCATGAATTACTGGGCGGCGGGCACGCGCTGGGAGACCATGAAGGCTGGCCTGGAGGAATTCGACAAGCAGTTCCCCAACGTCAAGTACGACCTCATTCCAATCCCGCCCGGGTTCTACCGCGACAAAGTCAACATCATGTTCGCGGCGGGCACTGTTGGTGATGTCGTCGTGCTGAACGGCGCACGGATGCGCGAGTTCGCACCAGGTCTCGTCCAGCTTCAGTCGCACGTGGACAAGGTCGGCATCGACCTCGACGACTACCTGATCCTGGCTCGGGAAAATCCAGGCGACCCGAGCTTCCAAAACCTGGACATTGACGGCACGCTGTATGGCATGCCGTTCATGTCAGGTGTCAACGGCTACGTCTACAACATCGACAAGTTCGACAGCGACGGCGTCGAAGCGCCGACGGCTGACTGGACCTGGGACACCCAATTGGAAGCGGCCCGGCAGCTCACCAACGCTGACACCGGTGAGTACGGTCTGCACCACGGCACCGGTGGCGAGTTCCGCTGGCTGCCCTTGATCAGCGCCAACGGAGGCTGGCTGTTTACGGACAGGTCCCGCCCAGCGCCGGCGTCCGGCTTCGCCACCGAAGGTGGACTTGAGGCCTTTGAATGGTACGTCAACGCCACCTACGAGGAGGGCGTAGGCGTGCCCCTAGGCGAATTGTCGCAGTTGCTGTCCGAAGGCATCACGGCGCCATTCGCGACCGGCAAGATCGGCATGGAGCCCGGCGGCATTCACGGTCCCGGCGGCCGCAAGCTTCGAGTCGGAGGCCGCTTCGAGTGGGACAACATGCCGTCACCGCGCTCGCCGACAGGTGAAGTCGCCTACTCCACGAACGAGTTGGGTCACTTCATTACCGTCAAGGCGCTCGAGCACGGCACGGTCGAGGCCTCGGTCATCCTCACCTCGTTCATTGCGGGCGAGTACTTCCAGGGTCTTGTCGCCGACGGTCGTGGCGCGATTCCGATGTTCCGTTCGGTCATCGAGAGCGACCGGTACCTCGGATTCCAGCCCGGACTGCCCCGGAGCATGAACATCATCAAGGACAACTTCCTCAGTCCTGATGGTTATGGGCTCCACTTCTTCAGCGGCTGGGCCCAGTGGTGGAACATCCTGCACGACGAAGCGACGCCCGCGATCGTCGGCGAGATTCCAGCCCGCGAGGCGCTCCTGAACGCCCAGGCGGCGTGTGACAAGCACCTAGCGACGCTGCAGTAAGTATTGTTCACGTTCATTCAAACTCCTGAATGACGTGGATGTGTCGGGCGGGCGCCACCAAGTGGCGCCCGCCCGCCCACCGTTTGAACTGAGGCAACTTTGCGCACGACAAGATGGCAGCGCTGGAGTGGGTTGCTGTTCATCATGCCTTGGCTGATTACGTTTCTTTGGTTCACGCTCGGACCGTTCATCGCATCCATTTTTCTCAGCTTCACTAACTATCGGTTTATTGGGACTCCAACGTGGGTTGGTTTTCAGAACTATGCAAACCTCTTTGGTGATGACCCCAAGTTTATTCGCAGCATCATCAACACCCTCTACTACACGGCCGTGCACGTACCCGGAATCATGCTCCTCGCATTCTTCGTAGCCCTCTTGCTAAACCAGAAAGTCAAGGGACAGGCGATCTACCGCACGGCCTTTTATCTCCCGTCGGTTACCGCAGGCGTCGCCACCGCATACCTCTGGATTCTTCTCCTACAGCCAAATGGCCTCATCAATCAGTTCCTCGGGATCGTAGGGATCGATGGTCCAACCTGGCTGACGAGCTCAACCTGGGCCATGCCGGCCTTGATCCTTATGAGTTTTTGGGGGCTGGGCACGACGATGATCATCTATCTGGCAGCCCTGCAGGGCATTCCACAACACCTTTATGAGGCGGCGAGCGTCGACGGCGCCGGCATCGTTCGCAAGATGTGGCACGTCACCGTACCAATGATGACGCCCGCCATCTTTCTCACTGCAGTGCTGCAGATCATCGGATCCTGGCAGGTATTTACTCAGGCGCTGATCGTGACGAACGGCGGGCCTCGGGATTCTACGCTGTTCATCTTGCTACATCTCTATCGCACTGGGTTCGAGTATTTCCAGATGGGCTACGCGTCAGCCATTGCCTGGGTGCTCTTTATGATCATTTTGGTCTTCACAGTCATCCAGTTTGGCGTGGCGAGACGCTGGGTGTACTACGAAGGCTCCACGGAGCGCTAGTTGATGGCAACCGGAACGATCGAGACTCGGTTGGCCACTCCGCAAGCACCCGCCGGTGGCGGCACAATTCGGTCCCGGCGAATCCAAAGTCTACGGAAGATTGCGCGCCTGGTGGCTTACGTCGGCTTGGTCGGCGGAAGCATCATATACGCGATTCCATTCCTCTGGATGATTCGCGCATCGCTGATGAGCATCGACATGTTTTACGAGGATCCTCAGCCCCTGTTTCCCGATCCCCCGGCCTTTAACAATTTTCCGGATGTCTGGCAGATCGGTCCATTCTTTTGGTGGATTACGAACAGCACGATTGTGTCGTTTGCCGGAGTGACCGTTGGAACGTTTGTCAGCGCATTGGTTGCCTTTGGCTTTGCCCGCCTTAGGTTTCCTGGAAATCGCATTTTATTTATTATTTTAATTTCGACCATGATGCTTCCTCAGCATGTGACGATCATTCCACAGGTGATTCTCTTCCGAGAACTGAACTGGCTTGACACGCTGCTGCCCCTGGTCGTTCCCATCCTTGGCGGAGCACCCTTCTACATATTCCTTCTACGTCAGTTCTTCTTGACACTCCCTCTGGAGCTCGACGAAGCAGCTCAAATCGACGGCGCGTCACGTATGCGCGTGTTCTGGACCGTCGTGATGCCGCTTTCGAAACCGGCCATCGCCACGGTGGCGGTGTTCGCCTTCATCAACCACTGGAACGACTTCTTCTTCCCGCTGATCGTTTTGCAGTCCTCCGAGAGACTGACGCTTGCCGTCGGGATGCGCTGGCTGCAGGCCGGGCAGTACGAGGCACAACGGCTCCACTTGCAGATGGCCGTTGCGATGATTGCCGTAGCGCCGGTCGTGGTCCTGTTCTTCTTCGCGCAGAAGCACTTCATTCGCGGGATTGCGCTAACGGGTATCAAGGGCTGAGGTTCGGAAACTCGGTGCGCTGCACCTTGACACCCGGCCACGTTTGGCAATGAGACGTCAACCAAGCGACAAGGGATTCGTTGTGCCGGTGCTAGGACGCCGCTCGGTGTCCGCGCGCGCGGCCGGCCCTTCCGCAGTCCCGGGCGTGGGTGCCACCCTAACCACGCCCCTCGTCGCGTCGATGGAACCCGTCGACTATTCGCACAAGCCCATAACCGTACGCTCCAACTCCGTCCGGGTGCTTCGCGCTCTGAGCCGGGCCCTTACCTACTTTCTGCTCTTCGGCGGCAGCGCCATTTACGCGATTCCGTTCATCTATATGGTTCGTTGGTCATTCATGACCACCGGCCAGGTCTACGATCCGGATTTGTTCTGGCCGTTCCCCATGGCCTGGGAAAACTATTCGTACGTGTGGACGCACCATCCTGTTCCGTGGTGGCTACTCAACTCTTCGATTGTGACGTTCATCGGGGTAACGGTCGGAACCTTCGTGAGCTGCCTGGTCGCTTACGGCTTCGCTCGCCTGGACTTCCCGGGCAATCGCGTCCTCTTTATGGTCTTGCTCTCGACGATGATGCTGCCTCTGCACGTCACCATAATTCCCCTCGTCATCATCTTCCGCGAGCTCAGTTGGCTTGACACACTTTGGCCGCTGATTGTTCCGGGCCTGGGCGGCGGCGCATTTAGCATTTTCATTTTGCGGCAGTTCTTCATGACGATCCCCATTGAACTCGACGACGCCGCGCGAACGGACGGCGCATCCCGCGTCGGCATCTTGTTTCGGGTCATCCTACCGCTGTCCAAACCGGCAATCGCGACGGTTGCGGCGCTCTCTTTCATTGGCAACTGGAACGAGTTCTTTCTGCCGCTGATCGTTTTGAACTCGCCCGATCGGATAACCCTACCGGTTGGGTTGCGCTACTTTGCCGCCGGGCAATACTCCGAACAGCTACACACCTTGCAGATGGCCGTTGCCATGGTCTCCGTCCTGCCGATCATCGTGATCTTCTTCTTCGCACAACGCCACTTCGTCCGCGGAATCACCCTCACAGGCATCAAGGGGTAGCGCCAACTACTATATGGACCCAAAGAATGTGTAGTTGAAACGAGAATTGTGTCCACCCGCATTCTCAAAATCTCACAACTTCCGAATCAACTAGATCGCCTGAGAATACCCAGAAGATACCCAATCAGCGTACGCTACGCCCGCTTCGCTTGCGATGGTCCGCGATCACCCGCCGTCACGTAGCATACGCAAACGTTTGGATGGCCATCGGCAGGCGCTTGCCACCAAGATCGCTGGAATGTACATGATGAGCGATAGAGCAATGACAATGTCCGCTGCCAGCACCGGCCAACGCCAATCCGACGTTGCGAGTCGCCAGATCGCCTGCAGCTTGCTCCGAGTGAGCTCTGGCGCACTGTAGGCAACGAACTCGAGATTCTGATCCGGCCAAGCCAAGTCGCCGTTAATCCACAACCGACCATCTGAGTAGAGGTACCCCTTCGTCGCTCCAACGCGTAGCTCGGCTGCTGACACAACATCAGCCACGACGTGTATCGCCATCGTCTCACCCTCAGCCGCAGCGGCCGGTGGCAGAAGCTCGACGTCCCTCCAGCGCGGGCAGTCGCCAACAGGAATCTCAACGGACCCCTGGGAAAGGATGCGGTCTGACATTCCTAGGGGCGTGAGGCGGACCCCGACTGTTGCCGCTTGACCCCTCAAGTCACAGTTGGCCAGGCGCAGTCTGAGGCTATGCAAGGGAGTGGCCGGCATGCGGAGTTCCTGGACCACTGCTTCCTGCTGGCGGAGAGCGATGTCAAAAGCACCCGCTCGCGAATACGGGGCCAACGCCTCTACCAACGGCGCCCTAAATAGGAACAAAACAGCAAGTCCCCCAAGGGTGATCACCGCAGCGACCGATCCTGCAAGCACTAGCCGCCACCGGCGGCCGAACACGCAATACGTCGGAGTTCGCTCAGGTTGCAACATGCTGACCGCACTTAGGCCAACCAGAAGGGTCCCGCTGTATTCCAGGGTCTCTTCGAGTACATATTCGATGGCAATAGCTCGTCCCGCGAACACCCACGGATCCATCGCCTCGTGCACGAGAGCAAACACCCAGCAGGCGATCCCCAGTATCAGCAGTGGTCGACCTTTGCGCGCGCCGAGTCCCCTTTGGACAAATATCGACATTGCCAACACATACACGACGACCAACGGACTCACTAGGAGTGGCCACGGAAGATCCAATCGCTCCGCGTGCCCAACTATGGAGATCGGACCTAATCTCTTGAACTCAACGAGTTCTTCGAAAGTCAAACCCGCAGTCGTAGCAGCAATCGCCACCCAACCTCCGACGGCAATCCAGCCACCTGACCGACGGTAGTTGACGAGGGCCGCAGCGAGCGCGAGGAGCGTCACGGCTGCCAGCGTGGCGGCAGAGACCGCATTTGCGATTGACCCTTCGCTGTCAGCATTCAGCCGACCCAGCGTCGAATTCCAGGGCGGTAGCAATGCCGGAAACACCAAGCTAAGAAGGTGAGGAATGACGTATCCGGACCACCAGAACACCACCACGCCGATGAGCAGGATCCGACCAGCCAAACTCACCGTCCACCAATACCCTAGTCTGTTAATTGAGGTCATATGTTGACGAAGATAGACCGGATCTCGAGAAACGGATCATTCGCCGATCACTGCTCCTTGGACATAGGTGATGGCCCGTAAGTTCGGCTCGACCTAGGTTTACACATAGCGTAGGACGCCCGCTGCGATCCTGCGACTTGTTTGTCTACGCCACTGCCCCCAAGTCCGCTGCGCGATCCCGAACTTTTTCCGCCCCTTCGACAATCTCGTCCATGGCCTGGGGTCCACTAAGCATCACGACCTGGGTAATCCACATGTCTTCCGTCGCACAAGCCCGTTCGGCGTGCGGGCACGACATTGACGCGTAGTCAACGTCGGGTCCTCCGTCGCCTCGCGGCCAAACCAGCGATAGTTCTCCGTTAGGGTCGCTGAACAAGTCGGCCCGGTTCATGGGGCGTGCGTAGCCGGCCCGGATCCCGATTCCCTCCGCCTGCATGGCTTCGATGAAGCGACTCCGCGGCAACCCGTCAAATCCCTCGGGGTCGTAGCGCACGATGTGCAAGTGGTTGGCATTGCGGGTTACGTATGCGTCCTCGCGACGCGACGACAGACCGTCAACATCTTCCAGCAAATCCGCCAGGTACCGTCCGTTCTCGGAGCGCCGTTGGGTTTGCCCCTCCAGCCGGTCGAGCTGCGCGCTGGCCAGGGCCGCCAGTACGCCACCCAGACGGCGGTTGCCGGCGCTGTACGGGAACCATTCGTCAGGCTCGGCAGGCCGCCCGTCCAGACTCATCTCATCGAACCGCATCACCCGGCCACCAATATCCATTTCGGAATACGCGATGGCGTGCTTGTAGATTTCCAGATCATTCGTCATCACGGCCCCGCCGACCCCCGGCGTCAGGTTCTTTCCCGGTCCCAGGCTGAAGCAGCCCACATCACCAACCGTGCCCAGCCCCCGACCATTCCAGGTCGAGCCGTGCGCGTGCGCTGAGTCCTCGATCACCTTCAGGTCGTGCCTGCCAGCGAGGTCCAGAATCGCTCCCATATCGCAAGCCAGCCCGCCGAAGTGGACCGTCATAATCGCGCCTGAGCGCTCGGTAATCGCCGCCTCAATCAGGCGCGGATCGATGTTGTACGTTTCCGGGTCCATGTCCACGAAAATCGGCACTAGCCCTACATTCAGGACTGCGGTTGGGCTTGCCATGTACGTATACGGCGAGAGGATCACTTCGGAGCCACGCGGAAGCCGCAGCGCTCGCAGAGCTATCTCCAGCGCGCTGGTCCCGCTGCTCACCGCCAGGCAGTACTTGGCTCCCTGAAAGGCAGCAAACGACCGCTCGAAGTTGACGAGGCTTCGGTCGCCCTCGCCATTCGCCCAGTTGCCGGTCCGGATCGACTTCACAACCGCCTCGATCTCCTTCTCGTCAAACTCGGGCCAAGCGTTATAAGGCTGTGTTCGGATGGGCGTCCCGCCTTGCAGGGCCAGCGCAGACATGCCTGATGCTCCTTCCGCCACCGTTCCAGCCGAACGGGGGTGTCGTCCGTATGCTACGCCTCCGTACCAACGCACGCCTATCAGCACTGGCGACCGCCTGTGCTACGGCATGATGGGGCGACGAAGCGCAGGCCTTGAGCAGCTTTGAGCGACACGAGCGGACAGAGCGGCTTCCTAGGTCGCGTCTACTTCGGTAACAACCTGCCCATTCTCAAGCAGATGCCATCTAGTTCCGTCGACCTCATCTACACCGACCCGCCCTTCAACACCGGGCGAACCCAGGCCAGCACCCAACTTCGCACAGAGCTCGACCCACGTGGTGACCGCATCGGCTTCCAGGGTCGCCGCTATCGCACCGTCAAAGGCGCCACTCGTACTTTCGCCGACGAGTTCGACGACTACCTGGCCTACCTCGAACCGCGGCTAGTCGAAGCCCACCGCCTGCTGGCGCCCACTGGCTCGCTGTATCTGCACCTGGACTACCGCGAGGTGCACTACGCCAAGGTCTTGCTGGACGGCATCTTCGGACGCGAGTGCTTCCTCAACGAGGTGATCTGGGCCTACGACTACGGAGCGCGGACTAAGCGCCGGTGGCCCGCAAAGCACGACAACATCCTGGTCTACGTGCGGAATCCCGAGCGCTATTTCTTCACCACGCACGCCGTCGAACGTATCCCCTACATGGCGCCTGGCTTGGTGGGGCCGGAGAAGGCCGCTCGCGGCAAGCTGCCGACGGACACGTGGTGGCACACCATCGTGCCCACTAACGGCAAGGAACGTACTGGGTACCCATCCCAGAAGCCGCTGGGGATCGTGCGCCGCATCGTGCAGGCCTCGTCCAGACCCGGCGACACCCTGCTGGACTGCTTCGCCGGCAGCGGAACGCTGGGCGAAGTTGCCTATGAACTCGGTCGCCGCTTCATCCTGATGGACAACAGCCCTGAAGCCCTAGGAAAGCTCTGAACAACCGGGGCACCAGAGCGCGAGGGCCGCTGCCAGGCACCTGAGGGTGGCGGGGTGGCGGCATTTTGGGGCTGGGGCCGCCGCCCAGCCGCCGGGCAGGCCGCGTGCGCCCCCGCGCGGGGCACCAAGCGCCCGCTCAGGCGGGCGCGGCGCGCGCCGCCAGCAGCAGATTGGCAAACCCGAGCAGCAGGCAGAGCCGGGTTCGGTTCTTGGCCAACCCGCGATACCGCACCTGGGCGTAGCCGAAGTGGCGCTTCACATAGAGAACTGGATGCTCCACCTTCGCTCGAATCGAGGCCTTGCGTTGCTCCGCCTGGGCGGCGGCGCTGCCGGGCGCCAAGCGCCGCCGCTGCCCCGGTCGCAGGGCCACCTGCCAGTCGACCCGCCGCCCCTGGTGCTCGGGGCGCCGGGCCACGCCCGCATAGCCGGCGTCGCCCCACACGCGCGTCTCGGCCCCATGCAGGAGCCGCGGCACTTGCGTGATATCCGCCACGTTGGCCGCCGTCGTCGCCAGGCTGTGCACCAGTCCCGTGGCCGCGTCGACCCCGATGTGCGCCTTCATCCCGAAGTACCACTGGTTGCCCTTCTTCACCTGGTGCATCTCCGGGTCGCGCGCCTGGGCGCGGTTCTTCGTCGACGCCGGCGCGTCGAGGATGGTCGCGTCCACGATCGTGCCTTCCCGCAGCCGCAGGCCCTGCGCCGCCAGGTGCTGGGTGATCGCGGCCAGCAGCCCCTCGCCCAGGTGGTGCCGTTCCAGCAGGTGCCGGAAATGGAGGATCGTCGTCTCATCCGGCCGCGGGTCCCGTGCCGTCAGCCCCACGAAGCGCTGCACCGCCACGCTGTCGTAGAGCGCGTCTTCCATCGCCGGGTCGCTGAGGTTGTAGAACAGTTGCACGCAGTGAATCCGCAGCCGCAGGGCCAGCGGATACGGGGGCCGACCGCGCTCGCCGGTGGGGTAGACCGGGCGGATGCGCGCTTCGAGCCGCGCCCACGGCATCAGCGCCTCCATGCGCTGGAGAAAACGCTCTCGCCGCGTCTGGCGCGGCTGTCCGTCATACTCCACGTCGGCAAATGAGCGCTGCGGGTGCATCGTGGCCCTCACCGGATCTCCCTCAGCCGTGAGCATAGGCCCCGCCGCACCCACCGGGATTTTTCAGAGCATTCCTAGAGGATCGAGCGCTCGGGGTGCGGGGTTGACGGGGTGGCAGGGTGCCTCTGGCCCGTTGGGTGCTGCTGGATTCCGGGTGGGGACCCCGGAATGACGGGGGGATGACGGAACGGGGCGGAGTGGCGCGGAGAGCTGCGGTGGGGGGTAGGAGTGAAGACGGGTGCGGTGGGCTGGGGACTGTCGGGAGATCGGGGTGGCCGGGTGGGCTGAGGTTGATCGGGGTGCTGGATCCCGGCTGAAGACGCCGGGATGACGGGAGGCGGCCGTGGTCGGGTGATCGGGGCGGCAGGGTGCCCCTAGCGTGTTGGTTGCTACTGGATTCCGGGTGGGGACCCCGGAATGACGGGAGGGATGGCGGAGGGGATGGGCGAGGAGTGAGCGAAGGGGAGTGAGCAGTGAGAGAGGACAGTTGGGATGAAGAGGATCGAGCGCTCGGGTTGGGGGGTGAACGGGGTGGCACGGTGCGCTCGGGGTGTTGGGTGCTGCTGGATTCCGGGTAAGGACCCCGGAATGACGGGAGGATGACGGAGGGGATGACGGATGAAATTACGGACGGGGGGCGGGGCTAGAGGATTTCGTGGTTGAGGTCGCGCCAGGTTGGGTTGGCTTTTTCAATGAGGTCCAGTTTCCAGGCCCGGCGCCATCCCTTGATTGTCTTTTCGCGACTGATGGCACTGGTCATGGTGGGATGTACTTCATACCAGACGAGCCGGTGGACGCCGTAGCGCCGGGTGAAGCCGGGAACGATGTCGGCCTTGTGCTGCCAGATGCGCCCCGGCAGGTCTGAGGTGACGCCGACGTACAAGGTGCCGTTGCGTTTGCTGGCGAGGATGTAGACGCAAGGGATCTTGTCGGGGCAGTTCGTTGGCATGGGGGATTGTGCCCTTGGATGGCTTGTTGACGGGGTGGCACGGCGGGCCGGGTTTGTTGGGTGCTGCTGGATTCCGGGTGGGGATCCCGGAGTGACGGAGGGGATGACGGAAGGGCGGGGAGCTTGCGCTGGCGGTGGTCGGGTGAACGGGGTGGCCGGGTGCCCCTGGCGTGTTGGTTGCTACTGGATTCCGGGTGAGTACCCCGGAATGACGGGGGGATGACGGAGGGAGGGTCTAAGATCCGCCGATAGGCAGGATTGGGCTCGGTTTGATGGTGTGGCCGGGGTGGCTGGAGCCGGCTCGGGACGTTGGGTGCTGCTGGATTCCGGGTGAAGACCCCGGAATGACGGAGAAAGCGGAGGGCGTATGCGGGCTGTTGAGGCTGATGTGGCGGTGATTGGTGGGGGGCCGGCGGGGTCTTCGCTGGCTACGTTGCTGCGGCAGCAGGGGTACCGGGTGACGCTGCTGGAACGAGAAACGTTTCCGCGGCCGCACGTGGGCGAGTCGATGCTGCCGGGGGTGCTGTTTGCGCTGGCGAAGACGGGGGCGCTGGAGCGGGTCGAAAAGGCGGGGTTCACGCGGAAGTACGGGGCGACGTATATCTGGGGACGGTCGCGCGATCCGTGGACGATTCGCTTTTCGGAGATTTCGCAGGACCGCACGTTTACGTTCCAATGCGACCGCGAGGTGTTTGACAAGTTGCTACTGGATCACGCGCGGGACGAGGGCGTGGATGTGCGCGAAGGCCACCAAGTAACGCGGGCGCTGATGACTGACGGGCAGGTGACCGGGCTGGCGTTTAGGAACGACGAGGACGAAGCGGGCGAGGTTCGGGCGCGGATGTGCGTGGATGCTTCGGGGCAGTGGTCGGTGCTGGGGCGGCAGTTCCGATTGCGAGAGCACAACGAGAATTTGCGGCACGTGGCGCTGTTCGGGCACTACCACGGCGGGCCGACGACGCTGCCGGACGTGTTGAATGACATGGAGCCGACGGACGCGGGCAACGTGTATGTGGTGGCGGTGGAGGACGGCTGGCTGTGGCATATCCCGCTGGCGGGCGGCCTGCGCAGCATTGGGCTGGTGACGGACCCGGAACGGATCCGCGGGATGACTCGCACCGAACGGCGGGCGTATTGGCAGCGGCAGGTCGAATCGTGCGAGGAGTTTGAGCAGCTGCTGGAGGGCGGGCGCTGGGCGGGCGACTTTGACATCGTGACGGACTGGTCGTTTATCTGCCGGCAGTTTCACGGTTCCGGCTATCTGCTGGTGGGGGACGCGGCGTGTTTTGTCGATCCGATCCTGGCTTCGGGGATCGCGCTGGCGCTGCAGGGGGTGCTGCGAGCAACCAAGGCGATCCGCACGTCGCTGGAGGCGCCGGACCTGAATGGGCTGGCGATGAACTGGTACCAGGAGGGTTATCTGAAGCAGGCGAATGATTTCGTGGACATGGCCAACCACTGGTATCACGGGCAGCGGTTGCAGGAGTCGTGGTACTGGACGGCGCACCGGCTGGTGGACCCGAGCCAGAATTTGTCGCTGCGACAGGCGTTTGTGTTTATTTCGTCGGGGCTGACGCGGGAGTCGCCTGAAGAGTCGATCCGCTACATGGGAGGGTTTACGCCGGGTCAGCTGGCGGTGACGTATGAGGCGCTAGGCGACGGCACAGATACAGCGCGGCAGGCCGTGGAGTCATCAGCGCCGGCCTTGGCGCGACAGGGAATCGCGGTGACGGCCGAGGAGGCGTTGGCGGGGACTCCGGCGTTTGTGCAGGGCGCGGATGTTCGGGCGGGGATGCAGGAGACGGAGACGGGGTTGCGGCCGGTGACTCGAGTCGAATTGCCGGGGGCAGCGAACGGGGACAAGCGGGAGGTTGTGCTGTCGCTGCCGACGCTGTCGGTACTGAATCTGCTGGACGGTCGTCGTAGCGGGGCGGAGGTGGCGCAGACGCTGGCGGCGCGGTTTGCGGGGAGTGTGCGGACGGATGCGTCAGCGCTACGGCCAATTGTTGGGTCGGTGATTGCGGATTTGGCGGCGGAGGGGGCGGTGGAGTTCAAGAAGTAGTGAGGGAAGAGTAGTGAGAAGTTAGAGAAGAGAGCAGTGAGGAGTAAGAGGGGACGGGGGGCTGGGGGTGCTGGGTTCTAACGCGGTTCGACGGTACGCCTGGCCTGTTAGGTGCGGCTGGGTCCCGGCCGAAGACGCCGGGATGGCGGGGGCGCGGGACCGACGGTAGGGGTGATTAATGGCAAACGGCCCGCCGCGGGGAGCGGCGGGCCGTTTGAGGATCTGCGAAGACTAGGCCGGAATCGGCGTCCAGTCGTCGTACGTGCCGAAGATGGCGTTGGTGTCCGCAGCCATCTTGCGACCGGCTTCCTCCGGGCTAACCTCGTTGACCCAAAGCTTGGATGCCTCCGTCCGGTACGCGCCGATGAACTCGTCCCAGTACGGGAAGTAGCCCGGCGTGCGCGGTTCGGGTGTGGTGGCGTAGGTCTTGAGCCAGTGCATGCCCTCGGGCGGAGCAGCCAGCGCATCCGCTTGATCGGCGACTTCCTTGAAGACCGGGAAGTGGCCGCGGTCGATCCCGACGCGAGCCTGGTATTCCGGACCCGCGAGGTAGGTGACCAGCTGGACGGTCTGCTCGAGGTTGCCCAGCCGCTCGGCGGCGATGGTGACGATGTGCGGCTGGTCGTTCCAGCCATGCCGCACCTCTCCGGTGCTGGGCGCCGCGTACATGGGAGCGACGGACCAGGTGAAGCGGTCCTTGATTCGCGGGATGCCGAAGCCGGTGCTGTAGACACGGCCACCGGGCCAGAGGCCAACCTGGCCGGCGGAGAACGGGTCACCGAACTCACCGGCCACGCGCTGGCGAATCTCAGGCGGGAAGGCGACGTTCTCGGTGTACATGGTGCCGTGGACCCAGCTCAGCGCTTCGATCGCACCCGACGAATCGAACTGGGACACGCCGTTCTGGTCGTACCAGAATTCAACGCCGTTGGACCACAGCATGGGTCCCCAGCCGAACTGGTCGCTGGTGGGCGCCCAGATGCCGTACTGGTCGTTGTCTGCGTCAGTGAGTGCGCGCGAGGCCTCCATGGCGTCGTCCCAGGTCCAGCCCTCGGCGGGCTGGTCCACGCCGTTGGACTCGAACAGGTCGACGTTGTAGACGAGGCCGTTCATGCCGCCCTGGAACGGGAGGCCGTGGAGGCGGCCATTGGCCTGGTAGAGGGCGCCTTCCCAGGGGAGCCAGCCGGTGGGCAGCACCCAGTAGTCGTCCAGCGAAAATCCGAGCTTGTCCACCTGGTCGGTGATGTCCGGGAAGAAGCCGGCCGCGTAGTGCGCCTGGTAGAGGTTGCCCTCAAACAGGATGGCCTCGGCCATGCTGCCAGCGGCGAACTGCAGGTTGAGGGCGTCGAAGTAGTCGCCGCCGATGACGTCGATCTTGACTGGGATGTTGGGGTACTGGCGCGAGAACTGCTCCATTCCCCACTTCATGGCGTTGCCGCGCGGGCCGGACGTGTGGTCCGTGGCGAAGCGAACGCTGACCGGACCCGCCACAGGCTCGGACTCCGCCATCACGATCTTCTCGACGGTGACGGGAACTTCCTTCACGACGATCTTCTCGACCATGACCTCCTGGGTCACAACCTTCGTCACCTCGACGATTTTGTCCTCGCCACAGGCCGCCAAGACCGCGACGCCAGTCACTCCAAGAGCGCCAGCGCTCCCGGCTCGAAGCATTTCACGACGTGTGAGATTTCGCATAACCCCTCCTGCGTCCCGTAGGACTTCTGGCCGTCGGCTTAGCCAGCCCGATATTAGCGCGTGTGCGCACCTTACGGAAAACTCGAACGGGCCCGGCCTCAGTTCAAGGCGGCACCGAGCCGGCGGCCCAGCAGCATGGACGGGCTAAGGCCGCGGCATCAACGACGGCAGTTTGTCAGCCGATCTCGATCGCCACGCACGTCCCCGCCGAAGCAGCGTTCGGCGATGGATCCTGCCTACGCTTTTCAGGCTGGACCGATTACCAGCTGGCCCCGCTGCGGAGCTTGAACTTCCCGCTGTCGCTTTTGTCGTCACCGCACGCCGCCAGGAGGCTCAGGGCTCCGGCGGCGACCAACCCGACGAGCAGGGCGCGACGGCGGGTCATGCGGGGCGGTCGGGCGCGGTCTTGCGGTTGATCGCGACGCATGGGTGATTCCCCACGGACCTTTCGGCTCATGCCTAGCATATACGGGCGCACAGCGCCGCTCGATCAGGTTGAACGAGAGTCGAAGACTGCCCGAGGATCGACGACGGAGAGGTCGCCGCGCGGGAGGGTGAGGGTGACGCCCCGGCTGAGCGGAGTGTTGGTTGAATTCTGTTGGAGTAGGTAGTCGGGGTCGCGCTGGATGCGGGGGGTGACGAATTTGCGCATGGGTTGGGCGGGGATGAGGCGGGCGATGGCGTTGCCGACGGGTGCGACGCGGGTTAGGCCGGCGTCTTCCATGGCCTGGCCGAGCCGCCCGAAGTCGTAGCCGGGATAGCCGACGTCGCGCAGGTAGACGGTGCTCTCGAAAGGGATGAGGGCTCCGTCGGGCTGGCGGAGCCGCCGGCGCAGGGTGTCGATCTTGCGGTGGCGGAGTGGAAACGCCACTTCGAGGACGTGGCAGGCGGTGAAGCTCTGGTAGGTGACGCCGAGCAGGAGGAAGTGGCCGCGGAGCTTGAAGACGGTGCCGAGGGGGCTGTCGGCGTCCCAAGCGGTCAGGCCTCCGGCGGTGACGATGGCCTCGGCCTGGGGGCCGATGGCGCTGATGCTGTGGGTGAGGTGGCGGCTGCGAAGGTTGCCGGCACGGCGGCGGATCTCGTCGGCGATGGCGCCCATGTCGGACGGGGTGTTGAGTGGATCGAAGACGAAGCCGGGGGCCTGCGCCGTGGCGTAGTTGAACGAGGGGCCGACGAGGGTGCCGGAGGGGCCGAGGACTTCTAGGAGGGCGTCGACGACAGTGGCGGCGCCACCTACGACGTGCCCCAGGCTGCGGAGGGAGCTGTGGAGCATGAGGACGTCGCCGGGTCGCACGCCGAGCTGGCGCAAGGCGTCGGCGATGCGACCGCGGGTGAGGACCATGTTTAACGGGTAGATTCTGAGGGTCGCGCGAGGATACGCCGCAAGCGCCAAGGAGGCTGAGATGCCCGAGCCAGACCCCGTTCGTTGCGCCGTGATCGGTACGAAGAACATTGCAGGCCAGCACATTCCGGTGTTGCAGGCACTTCCGGAGGCGGAGGTGGCGGCGTTGTGCGATATCGATGCGGAGGCGGTGGGTGAAACGTCGCGCCGATTTGGGGTGGCGCAGACGTTTAACAGCGTGGATGAGCTGATGGCGTGGGGCGAGTTCGACGCGGTGTATGTGCTGGTGAGCGTAATGGCGGTGGCGGAGGTAGCGGAACGGTTCATCCGGGCGGGAGTTCCGACGTTTCTTGAGAAGCCGCCGGGGTTGTACTCGTCCGACACGGAGCGGTTGGCGCAGGCGGTGCGGGAGACGGGAACGACGGCGATGGTTGGGTTCAACCGCCGGTTCTATACGTGCTTGCAGGCGGGGCGCGAGGCGCTGCTGGACACCGGGGACGTGGTGTCGGTGACGGTGCATGCGGACGAAGATGTGGCGCCCCAGTGGGAGCGTTCGAAGATCCCGCCGGAAGTGGCGATGCGCTGGGTCTACGCGAACAGCATTCACGCGCTGGACCTGCTGCGGTACCTGGGGGGCGACGTGGCCAAGGTGACGCCATTGGTACGGCAGCGCAGGCTGCCGAAGCCGGATAGCTTCAGCGCGCTGCTGGAGTACGAGTCGGGGGCGGTGGGACGGGCCATCGCGGATCACTTTGGGCCGAAGGGAACAGGCCACTGGTATGAGGCGCGGACGGCCACGGCGGTGTTGACGTCCGGGGACGCGTTGACGACTGGCGACCGGTTGGCCTCATGCACGCTGGAGCGGCGGGGGCACGAGCCGATTCGGTTTGGCCTGACGGGGCTGGATTTGCGCTTGAAGCCGGGGTTTCCGGGCGAGTCGCGGGCGTTTCTGCGGGCAGTTCAGACGGGCGAGCCTGTGTCGTTTCCTTCACCGACGCTGGACGACGCGGTGCGCACGATGAAGATGATCGACGCGATTACGGGGGCCGAAGAGTGGGCGCCCAAGCCAGCGCCGTAGGGCAGCGCGCGGGACCACGCGGACAAGCCGGATGAGCGAGATTTTTGACGTACTGGTTATCGGCGCCGGACCGGGCGGCACGCAGGCGGCGGTGAGCGCGGCGCACCAGATGCGGCACGTGCTGCTGCTGGACGCGAGCAAGGTGAGCCGCCGGCGGGGTCGGGCCTACTGGTCGAAGACGGTGAAGATCGAGGACGCGCCGGTGTTTGCCGGGATTACCGGGGTGCAGTTTGCGAAGGCCCTACAGGGATGGACTGAAGGCCAGCCGGAACGGACGATCCGACGGGGCGGCCAGGAACGGATGGCCGGGATTCGGCGGGCCGACGGGTTCGCGCTGGACCTGGAGCGGTTGGACGACGGGCCGTTTCGGCTGACGTACGCCAGGGAACAGCTATCCCGAGACGGGCAGGTTGGCGCGACCACGACGGCGCTGGGACGGACGGTGGTGGTGGCGAGCGGCTTTGAGGACGGGTGGCCGGAGATCGAAGTGAATGAAACGGCGACGCGGATGTACCGCAAGCATCAACTGGTCTATCGCTTCGCCGGCAACAGCCGGGGCTGGCACCTGTGCATTCGCTGCGACGGTCATCTACACGTGGACCAGCACATGGCGATCGTGGGGGTGGGCGACTACATCTTTGAGGTTGTCCAGGGCGCGCAAGACTTCACAGACCGGATTACGGTGCTGACGAACGGGCGACCGCATGGGATGTCGCCGCACGTGCTGGACGCGTTGCGCGAGCGCGGCACGACACTGGACGAGGGACGGATTGCCGAGCATATCGGCCAGGGTCTGAATCTCCTGGGGTTCCGCATGGCGGATGGCCGGGAACTCTTTTTCGACGGCTTTTTCGTGGACGAGGGGTTGAAGGCCAACGACGAATTTCTGCACCGGTTCGAGGTGGCGCACGACGACGACGGGCTGCTGCGGTGCAGCGACGATCACCAGGTGCTGGACGGGTCGGGCGAACCGATTGCGGGGTTGTGGGCGGCGGGCGACATCGTGGCGGGTGAGCGCAATTTGATTGCCAGCGCGTTTGCGAGTGGGCAGGACGCGGGGCTGGAAGCGTCGGACAGTTTGCGGCGTTGGGCGGCGCCGGCGGCGCACGGAGAGCGGTAGTCGGTCGCCTTAGTCAGTCCGTGCGGCACCGGGGCCGGCGCGCCCGGGTCGGCACGCCAGTCGCTCAATCCGCGCACGCTCCAACAACGCTACGCCATGCTGAAGGCGAACAAGGCTTGGCGCTTCCGTGCCTCCAGCCGCGCAATGACCCGGACCAGCCCGGCGAGCGGGCGGCGGATGGAAGTTGCGACTGGGCGCGGTTTAGGGGGCTGAGCTGGTGATTTGGAAGGAGTAGATCTGGGCGTCGTGCATGTAGAAGCGTAGGTGGCGGTGGGGGATGAAGGTGGGGTAGTCGGTGCCGGAGTCGATTCCCTGGGGTAGAGGCAGGGTGGGATCGCCGCGCCAGGTGACGGTGTGGGCGATGGAGTCGCCGGTGAAGACGTCGCAGTCGGGCGCCGAGCGGCCGGGCATTTCGCGGTAGGTGACGTCCGCGGCCTCGACCTTGATGTAGCCCTGAGGGCCGCATGCAGCGTTGATGACCAGCCGGTCGCCAGGCGCGATGAACGCCTCCGTGAGCAGCATGCCCTCGTGCATGTCGTTCGTCCCAACGGAGACGAAGCCGTGCCGACGCAGCTTGCCCAGACCCAGCCCGTAGGAGTCGCGTTCATTCGGGGAAATGCCCCCCGCGCCTCCGAAATACAGCCACGACTCAGCGCCCACGTCAACCATGTGCGGCGCCGCCACGACGAACTCGCTAAACGAGCCGGGGCCTCCGCCGCCGATCCACGTGTGGGTCGGTTGCAGACGATCCCACGTCCGCGCATCCCGACTGAAGGCCAGCTGCGGAAACAGCGTGCCCGAGGTCATGTTGAGCACGCCCAGAAAGGCCACCCAATGGCTCCCGAGCCGGTAGGGCCGCATGCTGTAGAACGAGTCGTCCAGGTTGTCCAGCTCCGGGTCGGGCGCCAGAGCCACGCGTGGCTCGCTCCAGTGGTGGAAGTCCCGGCTCTGCGACTGGAAGATGCGGCGCATCCCGCGCCGGTTTGGCAGCCCGTAGGCCGGGTCGGTGGTCGACCCGCCGGCGATGGCCTTCTCGACGAGTCCCACCCGCGGCCGCGGCGCCATTTCCATCAACGGATGGCGCGTGAGGATGTTGTAGGTGCGCGTGGACGGATCGAAGAAGGGATAGATGCTGTCGCCCTGCTTTGCGCCCAGCCCCTCGAACATGGGTGGCTCGTCGTAGGTCGTCCAGTGGATGCTGTCGGCGGAATAGGCCCGTCGCACGTTCGCCCCTGGCAGCTCGTCGGACACCCGAAAACCCGGCGGCCCGATCTCGTAGATTGCCTTATAGCGGCGTGACGGATCCGTCTCCAGCGGATCGTCCAGAGGCGCCAGGCCCCACACGTTGCCGTGGGTTCGGTCGCCCATGACGATGTTGGTGTCGTGCCCGTCCTCGTGCACGATCCCCATGGGCGGCTTCTTCCAGGTGAGGCCGTCCGCCGAGCGGGCGTAGCAGACTCGAAAACGGGAAATGTCGTAGTCGATCAAGGTGCCGCCGGTGCGGCGCGCCTTCTCGTGGTCGATGTCAAAGTCGGTGTACAGGAGGTGAAAGACGCCATCGTCGTCACACCAGACCTTGTAGTCGTCGGCGTGCAGGTTGACGTGATGCTCCCAGGGCTGGTCTTTCGTCAGGATCGGATTTCCCTCGAACATCACCGGGCTGTGCACGGTCCGGGTGATGTTCTGGATCTCCTCGATCAGGCCGGTGTCGAAGAAGTACTGCGGCGTGTCGCGGATGTGCAGTTCGGTCGAGTCGAGGGCAGCCATGAGACAGTTCCCGGAGCCGGGCGCGCGTCACCGTAGCACCGGAGCAACCGCGCGTATCAGCGGTCGTGACTTAGCGGAGTGCGGTGCGAATTGGGACTGACGGCTCTTGATCGAACGCTGCACCTCGATGGGTAGGGATCAAGTTGGATGCCACATCGGTACCCGGCGCCAGTTGCATGGCTCGCTTTCCGGCCGCATCCTGATTGCGAGCGCACTTTGAATTGGCCAGGACGCGGGGCTGGAGACATTCGACAGTTCGCGGCGGTGGGCGGCGCCGACGGGTACGGAGATTGAGCGGCTTGCGCACCGTAGCCGTATAAGGCAAACTACTTTGTGTTGCAAACCTACTGGCCGAAGATCCGGGTCGACATGGCTGCGACTGTGCTCGGACGTCGCCCGTGAGTAGCGCCAAGAACGGGGCGCTGTTGCGAGCCGGTGGGGTGGTGCATCGGTACGGGGACCTGACGGCGGTTGATGGCGTCACGCTGGAGGTGCGGCGGGGCGAGGTGTTTGGGTTGCTGGGGCCCAATGGGGCGGGCAAGTCGACGCTGATCGGGATCCTCTGCGGCATGTTCAAGCCGACGGTCGGGCAGGTGCACCTGGGCGACGTGCCGGTGACGCCGAGGTCGCGCGGCGCCAAGCGGCGGATTGGCGTGGTGCCGCAAGACATTGCGCTGTATGAAAAGCTGACCGGCCGGCAGAACCTGCGGTTTTTCGGGCGGGTTTACGGCCTGGGCAGTCGACGTCTGCGGGAGCGGGTGGAGGCGGTGCTGGATATCGTGGGCCTGAGCGACCGGGGCGACGACCAAGCGGGGACGTATTCAGGCGGCATGCAGCGTCGGCTGAACCTGGCAGCGGGCCTGCTGCACGAGCCGGAGTTGCTGATCCTGGACGAGCCGACGGTTGGCGTGGATCCGCAGAGCCGGAATCACATCTTCGACAACGTGGAGCGGCTGAACCGAGACGCCGGCGTGACGATCGTCTACACGACGCACTACATGGAAGAGGCCGAGCGGCTGTGCGACCGGGTGGCGATCATCGACCACGGTCAGATTGTGGCGCTGGACACGCCGCGCGCGTTGATCGAGTCGCTGGGCGGCGGGGTGATTCAGATCGGGATCGACCCAGAGCAGCGGGAGCAAGTGACGCAGACGCTGGCGCAGCTGGGATCCGTGCAAGCCGTGGCGCCGGGGCCGGACGAGCAGTCGCTGAACGTTGAGGCGGCCAGCGCGCGGCACACGCTGGTGGACGTGATGCAAGCGATGAACGCGGCGGCGCTGGAAGTGGAGACCGTGCGAATCCTGGAGCCGAACCTGGAGAGCGTATTCCTGCGCTTCACGGGTCGCAGCCTGAGGGACTGAGCGATGCGGGCGACGCTGGCCTTCACGATCAAGGAGTTTCTGCTGCTGCGGCGGGATCCGGGCGGCCTGTTTGTGCTGTTCCTGATGCCGGTGATGTTCATGGTGGTCTTCAGCCTGGCGCTGGGCGGGCTGTTTGAGGAAGGGGCCGCGCAGGGATCCGCGAGGGCGCTGGAAGTGCCGGTGGCGACGGGCGGCGCGGGCGACGTTGCCGAGCAGGTGGTCGAGCAGCTGGATTCGACGCAAGGATTGGCCATGGTGAGGGAGCGGGACGGGCAGCCGCTAACGGGCGACCAAGTGGCTCAGCTGGTGGCGGACGGCGAGTACCCGGTGGGGGTGGTGTTTCCCGAGGGGTTGACGGCGCTGCTGGCAGACCCGCGCATCCTCAGGGACGAGCCGGTAGCGCCGCTGGAGGTCGAGGTGATCGTGGATCCGGCGACCACGGCGCAGGTGACGGGTCCGCTGGAAGGGGCGCTCAACGCCGTGCTGCAGCAGGTGGTCGGGCGCAGGCTGGGCGAGGCCGGGGCCGCCGCCTGGTTTGAGCAGGTATCGGCCGGTCTGCCAGCCGAGGTTCGCGATCAACTGGAAGCCGCGATGCAGCGAGAGGGCGAAGGCGACAGCGCGTTGCCGGTCACGACGCGGCGGCGGGTTCCGCCGGGCGTGGAGCGCGAGCAGTTCCCGGACCAGTTCCAGCAGAACTCGGCCGGATACACGGTGATGGGCGTGTTCTTCATCGCCACGGTAATGATCGAGTCGATCTTCCGTGAGCGGCGGAGCGGGGCGATGCGTCGGCTGCGGGCGGCGCCGGTTGGTCGGGCGCCGATTGTGATTAGCAAGCTGGCGCCGTTTTACGTGGTGAATCTGATCCAGATCGTGATCATGTTTGCGATCGCGCGGCTGGCGTTCGGCCTGGACCTGGGGTTTGTGCCGGCGCTGGTGGTGGTGTCGGCCGCGCTGGCGCTGGTGGCCACGGGGCTGGGCATTGCGCTGGCGGGCGTGGCGCGCTCGGAGACGCAGGGGACGGGCCTGGCGGTGATCGTGGTGCTGACGACGTCGGCGCTGGGCGGGGTGATGGTTCCGCGTTTCATCATGCCGGAGGCGATGCAGCAGATCGGCAACATCACGCCGCAGGCTTGGGCCATCCAGGGGTACCAGGACGTGCTGGTGCGGGGCCAGGGGATCGGCGGCGTATGGCTGGAAGCGGGTGTGCTGCTGATTTTCGCGGCGGTGTTTACGGCGATCGGGGTTTGGCGGTTCAGGTTCGACTGAGGGCCGAGGGCAAGTCGTTGCATTCGTAGGCGTCGACGCCGTGGGTCGCGGGTGGTTCGGGACTAGAAGTTGACGATGACCATGCCGGCGACGGCGGCGGTGACGCCGGCCCAGATGATGGGGCCGTGGCGCTCTTTCCAGAAGACGACGCCGGCGGCGGTGGTGAGCAGCACCGAGGCGGAGGTCTGGATGGGGAACACGATGGTGCCCGGGATAAGTTCAAGCGCGGCCACGAGAAATGCCAGTTGGACGACGTTGGCCAGCCCCATTGCCGCGCCGGTGGCCAGCGGACCGGGCGTGGCCAGGCTGCGGCGCAACGGCGGCGTCTGGGCCTGGAATCGGCGGCGCATGGCGAAGATAGCGAGCGCGACAGGCACGGATACCAGGAAGGCCGCCATGACGAAGGCGGGTGCCCGATCGGGCGTGGAGAGTTCGTTGAATGCCTTGGAGGCGGTGATGCCCGCGCCTGTGAAGACCATCATGAAGACGACCAGCGGCCAGTACCAGCGGGAGCGAGGTCCGCGCACGGCGGACCTGGGGCCGACGAGCAGCGGGATGGAGATGAACATGAGCAGGAGGCCGCCGATGGCGGGGCCGGTGGGTCGTTCGCCGAAGAAGACGATGGCAGCCAGGGTGGGAACGACGACGGACAGGCGCAGAAATATGAACGTGATGCCGACGCCGGAGCGCACGAGCAGCAGGTAGACGCCGATCATGGTGCCGGCGTACTGGATGCCCTGGACGGCGCCGAAGATGAGGGTGGGGGCGTCGAAGTTCCAGCCGCCGCGCAGGGCCGCCCAGACCGACGCGAGCAGGGCGGCCAGCGAGTAGTTGACGGCGGCTACGAGGAAATAGTCGTAGCGCCGGAACTGGGCCACGCGCGTGCTGAGCGCGAAGCCGACGTTGAAAATGATGTGGAGCGCGAGGAAGGCCATGCCAGGGGCGCATGATCAGGGGATGGGGCGGGGCTGGCAATTGGAACAGGACCCTGGGAGACATGGTTGGTCGCCCTTCGACCGCGAGCTTCCCGGCTATGCCGTTACGTCAGCCCGTTCCACGGGGACCTCCGCGATTGCCGCCTTTACGACGAGCGTCGCTGGCTGCGCTTATGCGAATTTCGTGACGCCGCGGCCACAGGGATCCCATAGCGCCTGGCGGTGGCCTGGAGCTTGCGTCGAAGGCGCGCGAGCCGTGAGCGATTGCCGGTTGGGCTTGCGAGCGCGTCCCAGAGATCCGGAGGGGCGCGCAAGGAGGAGCTGGCGGCCGTGAAGTACTTGCTCAGGGACTTCGCCAGAGCCCGGTCGGAGAACTCGCCTGGCACGGTGGTTTTGGGGCTCTGCGCGGCGCCGGCCTCGAAGAGTTCGCGCAACTGGCCGAGCGCTTGGCGCCGTATGGACTCGGCCGCGTGTTCGGGTACATCCAGAGCCAGGGCCAGCTGGGGTCCTTTCAGGTGGGCGAAGTAGCGCAACACCAGAACGTGCAGGTCGTTCGGCTCGAGGGCAGCGAGGGCCTGTCGTATCGACTGATGCTCGCGGCCTGCTTCGTCGGGCTGGACCGGAGGCGAAATCTCGGGCGGCCTGGACGCCAGGACGGTGGGGTTCGACGACGCTAGGCGATGAGATGCCCCCTGGCGCAGAAGGATGCGCAGAAGCCAGGGTTTAACCGGGCAGCCGAGATTGAATCCGTGGATGCCCCGCCAGGCCAGGCGCAAGGCATCCCGGACCTGCTGCTCGGCCTGCGTCTGGCTGCCGGTCATCAAGGTGGCCGCGCGAAAGAGGTCGTCCTGGTACTGGTCGACCAGATGGCGGAAGGCGTGGCGGTCGCCGGACTGGGAGCGCTGAATGGCCTGGGTTTCAGTCAATTGTGGTCTTGTGCCCCGTGCGGGTGAAGGAGTTGCATAGATGAATACGCGGGATTGGGCTGAGTCGTTCCACGTTTGGGAGCAGGGCAGCGCGAGACGAGGGTGGCCGCCTGCATTCCAGCCCAGGAACTAGCGGCACGGCACAATGTGGCCATATCGATTCGAAAGCAAGGGTTCCTGGCTGAGCGAGTCATGACTACCTACGGCATTCGAGATTTCAGGTCTCGGTTAAGCGAGATTCTGCGCGGACTTGGCGAGAGTGATGAAGTTCTCATCACCCGCCGGGGACGACCGTGCGCCAAGCTGACGTCCGTGCCGAACCACACTGAGGACCGTCCGTCACTGCGCACGCTGCGCGGCGCCTGGGTCGATCTTCCCGACGCGACCTACGAGGACTTCCTAGCGATCAAGACGTTGTGGAGGCCAGGGTCGCCGGTGCAGGGCCGGGATACGACAGGGAACGAATCGGCTTAGGTAGCGACCAGCGGAAATCCCGGCGATGAGAGGCCGACGGTCGTGCGCGTGGCGCGACAGTTGCGGTCGGGGAACGCGTGGTCGCGAGGGTGCCTAGAATCGGCGCAAGATTCGTGGCGCAGGGTTTGTCTGGAGATGCAATGCCCCTTTATCTGACTGAAGCGGATGTGGATGCGCTGGGGGATATGGAGCTGGCGCTGGAGGCGGTCGAGGGCGCGTTTGACCGTCAGGGACGGGGCGTGGCGGGGAACGTGGGGCGACGGCGGGCCCGGGTTCCGGCGGGTGCGCTGCAACTGATGGGGGCGGCGGACCAGGAATTGGGCGCGGCCGGGGCCAAGATTTACTCGTCGTTCGCCGGCGGCAGCACGCGCTTTGTGGTGGTGCTGTTCGACGTGGCGACGGGGCTTCTGCGCGCGGTGGTGGAAGCCGGGCGGCTGGGTGAACTGCGGACGGGGGCGGCCAGCGGGGTCTCGAGCAAGTACCTGGCGCGCTCGGATAGCCGGGTGGTGGGGCTGATTGGGAGCGGGCGGCAGGCGCGGACGCAGTTGGAAGCGCTGAGCCGGGTTCACGACCTAGCCGAGGCACGAGTGTACTCGCGGAATCCGGCGAACGTTGAGGCTTATGTCAAGACGATGCGTGAGCGCGTTGACGCCGAGTTGATCGCCTGCACGTCGGCGGCGGAGGCAGTGCGCGGCGCGGACATTGTGGTGACGGCGACGTCAGCCGCGGGGCCGGTGCTGCTGGCCGAGGATCTGACGCCGGGAGCACACGTAGTGGCCATGGGGAGCAACAACCCGTCGCATGGCGAGCTTGAACCGGCGGCGGTTGCGCGGGTGGACCGGGTGTTCGTGGACGACCTGGACGGGGCGCACGAGGAGGCCGGAGACCTGATCGCGGCTGCAAGGGCCGGGGTTTTCCAGTGGGGTCAGGCGATCGAGTTCGGCCAAGTGGTGGCCGGGCATGTGGCGGGTCGCATGGCGGACGACGAGATCACGCTGTTTGCGTCGCAGGGGATCGCGCTGTGGGACATCGCCCTGGCGCAGGCCGTGGTGGAACGGGCGGATGCCGAGGGACGCGGTCGGCAGGTTCCGTAGAACGCGCCGTAGTATTGGACCGATCCCCGGCACGAGCGGCGCATGAACCGTCCCGCAGGCATCGAGACCGAATACGGGCTCAACTGCGAGGGCTTTGCGGGCGAACCCGACTTCGCCTACGAGGCAGCCCGCCTGATCCAAGCCGCGCCGGTTGAAGGCGCGTTTCGAGGGTGGGACTACGTTGGTGAAGACCCGTACCGCGACCTGCGGGGTGGACGGGCCGACCGGCTGGAGCGGGATCCGCGCGACCTGACCGGGTCCACAGAACGCAGCCGCCAGATGTCACGCGACGAGTTGCTGTCGAACACGGTGCTGCGCAACGGGGCGCGGCTGTATAACGACCACAATCATCCGGAGTACTGCACAGATGTCTGCCTGTCGCTGAAGGACCTGGTGGCGCAGGACAAGGTGGGCGAGCGGGTGATGTTCGCGGCGGAAACGGCGCGGAACGCGGCGCTGGGTTACGGGCAGATCAGGCTGCTGAAGAACAACACGGATTACCACGGCCGCAGCTATGGCTGTCACGAGAATTACCTGACACCGCGGAACATTCCGACCAGTGACCTGATCCGGGTGACGGTGCCGTTTCTGGCGACGCGGCAGGTGTTTGTCGGGGCCGGGCGGGTGGGGATCGAGAAGGGCGACGCGTGGCGGTTGCAGATGTCGCAGCGGGCCGATTTCTTCGAGGAAGTGACCGGGATTAATACCACGGCGCGGCGTCCGATCTTCAATACACGGGACGAGCCGCACGCAGACGCCGGGAAGTACCGACGGCTGCACGTGATTGCGGGCGACGCGAACCGGAGCGAGTGGGCGACGGCGATGAAGGCCGGCACGACCGCGCTGACGCTGGACCTGGCGATGGAGGGGTGGCGTCCGTCAGAGCGGCTGACGAACCCTGTGCGGGCCGTTCGGCGGGTGTCGCACGACCTGGACTTCGGCTCCGTGGTCGAGCTGGAGCGCGGGGGGCCGGTGTCGGCGCTGGACGTGCAACGGTGGTATTGCGAGGCGGCGCAACGGTATCGGGGGCGGGACACCGAAACGACGTGGGTGCTGGATGAGTGGGCGGCGGTGCTGGACGACCTGGGGCGCGACCGGGCACGGGCCGCGGATCGGGTGGACTGGGTTGCGAAGGAATGCCTGATCGATGAGATGCGGGCGGACTTTGGATCGGAATGGCGAGACGGCGATGCGCGGCGGATCGACATGGGGTATCACGTGCTGGATCCGGACCTGTGCGTGTACGACTCGCTGGTGGCGGAAGGTCGGATGCGGCGGATCGTGAGTGACGCGGATATCGAGCGGGCGCTGGAGACTGCGCCGGCCGGTACGCGAGCGACGGTGCGCGGCGACGTGCTGCGACGATTCGGCGAGGACATCAGCGCGGTGGAATGGGACCGGATTGTGTTTCGCAGGAACGGTTATGACGTGACGCTGCGTTTCGACGACGTTGTAGGACCGACCGTGGACCGCCTTGGTCGGCTGGTGGCCGAGGCGGAGACTCTGGACGGATTGCTTACCGCGCTGGACGCGGAAGGAAGGTGACAGCCATGCAACAGCTACTGAGCGCCAGTCGGGCCTGGCGGGCCGAGACGGAGGCGCCGACCAAGCCGGCGGAAGCGCCGACGAAGCCGGCGGCGCCGGACAAAGAGGAAGACTTGCGGGAGCGGCGACGTCGGATCATTCGGGAGATTCCCGACCCAACCCCTCAACCCGGCGGGCAATAGCGCCAGCGCATGGACGACATCGTCTTTGGGACGGAGATCGAGTTCGCGTCGGCCGGGTCGTTGCCGCCAGGACAGGCGGCTCGGCTGGTCAAGTCGATCCTGTTCAAGGACCGGCGGTTCGGGCTGATCGACCCGGCGCCGCGCGAGTGGGACGAAGAACCGGGCAACGGCGGGCACCTGTTCAACGGGGCGCGGCTGTACCTGGACTCGGGGCACATCGAGTACGCCTCGGCGGAATGCCGGACGTTGCGGGACATCATCGAGCAGGAAAACGCCGCCGCCGCGGTGCTGCTGGACACGGTGGAAAGCCAGGAAATGAACCGCAAGTTGTTCTTCATCAAGAACAACACCGACCACCTGGGCAACACGTTCGGGTACCACGAGAACTACTCGATCCGGCGCAGTCCGCGCAGCCGGGACCTGGTGCTGGGGCTGCTGCCGTTTCTGACGACCCGACAGCTGTATGCCGGGGCGGGCATGACGTTGAATCCGTCGGAGGCGGGTGGGCGTCTGCCGTTCCACATGTCACAGCGGGCGGCGTTTGTGTCGGTGGACGTCAGCAATCGGGTCAGGTTTGGCGGCCGCCCGATCATCAACCTGCGCGACGAGCCGCTGAGCGAGCGAACCGGTCTGCGGCGACTGCACGTGGTGGTCGGCGACGCCAATCAGTCGCAGTACGCGACGGCGCTGAAGGTGGGGACCACCGCGCTGACCGCGCAGCTGCTGGCGGCGGGGTGGAATCCGGACCTCTACCTGGACGAAGCCGTGCGCGCGATCAAGTCGATTTCACGCAATCCTGGAGGACCCTGGCCGGTCGAGCTGGTCGACGGCCGGACGATTTCGGCGATCGACGTGCAGCGCATTTACCTGGAAGCTGCGTCGTCGGCTTTTGCCGGTCGCGACGCCGATACGGACTGGACGCTGGCGGCGTGGAGCGAGTGCCTGGACGGTCTGGCGACGGACCCGGAATGCCTGGTTGGCAAGGTGGACTGGGTGACCAAGCTAGCCGAGCTACGCGACTACGCGGACGACTCGCCGGAGGGCTGGGCGGACCCGGACCTGGTGAAGTTGGACCTGGCGTATCACCACGTGGACCCGACGGTGAGCCTGTTCAGCGAGTTGCAGCGTCGCGGTCTGATGTACCGGCTGGTTTCGGGGCCGGTTAATCCGCTGGCAACTCCCGAAGGAACTCGCGCCGGGGCCCGAGGGCGGATCGTGCGGGCGCTGTCCGAGGCGCGGGCCGATTCGCACATCGACTGGAAGGACATCCAGCACAACCTGGGCGCGCTGGCGAGCTGGGAGAACCAGCTGTATCTCGTGTACCAATACATTGAGCACTGGCGCGAACTGGACGAGTTTGGGGGCTGGTCGTTCGTGCCGTACCTGGTGGATTGGGACGGGATTGGGGTGCGGGGGCAGATTTTCGAGATGCCGGATCCGTTTGAGAGTTATGAGGACGAGGCGGAGGAGTTTGCGGGTGAGGTGGAGGGGTACCTAGAGGGCTAGCGGCGTGCATTAGAGCCGTTGACCTGCTGGCGGGTAACAATTCGTCAGACCCTCTATCGATATGGTCATTCTTATAGTCATGTCAGTGTTAAACTGAGCGCGTCAACGCAATGGAAATGATCATGGCCACGGAGAGCGTCGCCACGAACGGCACCCGCACGGTTTCGGCGTCGGAGTTCAAAGCGACCTGTCTGAAGCTCATGGACGAGGTGGCCCAGAGCGGCCGAACCATCGTCATCACCAAGCGAGGTCGTCCGATCGCCCGGCTAGGGCCGCACCGGGAGCAGCCGTCGCTGAGCTTTGGCCGCAATCGGGAGAACATCGAGATCCGCGGCGACATTGTTTCTCCGATGCCAGCCGAGTGGTTCGAGGACCCTGACAGCTCGGACGACGAGCTATTCCAGTTCTCTTAGACACCCATGTCCTCTTGTGGCATGAGCGGGGCAGTCAGAGGCTGGGGCCGCGAACGCGTCGACGGTTCGCCCACGAGATTGGCGAGGGTCTCGCCGCAGTCTCCACCATTTCGTTCTGGGAAATCAGCATGCGTCTTCAGAAGGAGCAGCTGGGATTTCGCCTTGACCTCGACGCTTGGCGCAGGGATCTGCTGGCTCAGGGGCTGGTCGAGATTCCCGTCACTGGCGCCATCGCCGTTCGCGCCAGCCAGCTGGCGGACATGCACGGCGACCCGGCGGATCGAATCATCGTGGCAACCGCGCTGGAGGGCCACCAGCTCGTCACCGCAGACCAGCGCATACTTGAGTGGCCAGGCCAGCTGCGGCGCCTGGCGGCTACCGACTAACGCGGCTCGGCGACGGTCGGCAGGTCTGGCGGATTCGAAGACGGCTCGGACTCGCACATCGACTGGAAGGACATCCAGCATTCCGGCCCAGGTCCTGTGCCGGACGCCATTCGGGGCGGACGTGCTATTGAATTGTGGCGGGCTAGGTGGGAAACGGGGCTGACATGCCGAGCGTCGAGTTCGATCCGCTGACTTCGGTTCACTTCCATGGGACCGATCCAGGGATTGAGTGGACGAAAGACGCAACGCCCGCGATTGAGGTCAACCCGCTGGTGCCGGGCAACGGGGCGCTGACTCCGAACGTTGTGGCCGTTGCCGGGGGCGGCTACCGGATGTACTACACGGGCTTTGCGCCAGGGGTTAAGAAGAACGACCACCTGGGCCACATTTTGAGCGCCTTTTCGCCCGACGGATCCGCGTGGACGCACGACCCCGGCGTGAGGATCGACGTTCACAGTCCTCACGCCACGGAGCGCACGCTCTGTCCTGACGTGGTGCCGATGCCCGGGGGCGGCTATCGCATGTACTACGAGGCCCGGAGGCCGGACGCTCCCACGGTCATCCTGAGCGCGACGTCGGCCGACGGTCTGGACTGGGAGTTGGAAGGCGGGGTCAGGGTAGGGAACGGCGAATGGTCGTACGGGTCGCCACGCTGCGTGTACTTCCCAACGGATCGGGGTCTGCTGTACCGGCTGTACTTTCACCACTACTCGTTTCCGTTCGTGTCGGGTCTGGATGCTCAAAACAACATCGTGAGCGCGGTGTCCGTCAATGGTCTTGACTTCGAGATCGAGCCGGGCGTGCGCATCGCCCAGGAGACCGAGCGGGAGTCATACGCCGTCTACGCGCCCGAGGTGGTCCGCCTCGGCGATGGCAGCTTCAGGATGTTCTACGCCGCCTGGGCGGTAGGTATCGACGGGGGCGTGTTCACCGCGGTCTCAGACGACGGGATCGAGTGGACCAAGTCGCCAAAGCCGCTGCTGGACCTGGACGCCCCGTTGGATTGCGGCATGGTGTCGGAGCCTTGCGTGATTGAGCTGCCGGACGGCCAGTGTCGGATGTTCTATGAGGCGAGAGACGACGAGGGTCAGGCGCAGATCTTGAGCGCGACGGCGGGGTGAGAGCTGGGCGACGAAGGCGCCTGGCGCTTTTTTCTCTGTGTGGCGGCGAGCGTGGAGCCGCGGCCAGAGGGACCAACGTCCCAGTAAGCCGGCGTGAGCCGGCGCCGCAGCGAGAGAACCGTCGCATCAACCGAGAGTGACGGGGAACGACCTGTCCTGCGGACGCATCTATGCCGGCGGGGTAGTGCGGCCGTCGTTGTAGCCCCAGCAGGCGGCGGTGCCGTCGGGGCGGAGGCCGCAACTGAAGTTGTCGCCGACGACTACGGAAGTGAACGCGCCAGGCAGGGGCGAAGCTTCGCTCTCGTCGTTGACTCCCCAGCAGGCGATGGTGCCGTTGGTGCGGATGCCGCAGGTATGAAGGTTGCCGGCATCGACGGCGATCCAGCGGGTGGCGGGCTGCGGGCCGCCAAAGGCCCAGGCGAAGAGGTTGCGGACGTCGGCGCGGTGGTCGCGTTGGCAGGCGGATTCGGCGGCGGGGCCTGAGCCGAAGGTGCGTTGGTAGATCTGGACGTTGCCGGTGTTGCCGAGGTGGGCTTCGACGATGTCGTTGAGGGCGACGCAGGTGGAGGGCCAGGGGGTGGGGGCGATGGCGCCGGCGCTTGCGGAGTCGAAGGCCCAGGCGAAGACGGCGCGGACGTCGTCGCGATGGTCGGACTGGCAGGCGGCTTCGGCGCCGGCGTCAAAGGTGCGTTGGTAGATTCCGACGTTGCCGTGGTTGCCGAGGTGGGCCTCGACGATGTCGTTGAGGTCGACGCAGGCGGTGGGCCACTGGGCGAGGGCCGGTGAGGCGAAGGCGAGGGCGAGGGCCGCGGCCAGGGCTACGATCAGAACACGGATGTAGCGCATGGGGGCCACGGACTCAGAGACCGGCGGGCGCCAGCGAGGCTAGCAGGGTGGGCCCGGCACGTGTCCTAACACGAACCCGCCGGCAGTCCACAGGGCACCGTGAACTGCCGGCGGGTTACGAGTCGTTCGACCGGTTCAGGGCGAAACAGGAGGGTTAGCCGGCCGGACTATGCCAGCCGCGCTTTCGCTATGCCGGAGTTTTGTCGAGGGCGGTGACGAGTTCGTCGAGTTCGCCGGCGAGGGCTTCGAGGCGCTGGCCGCCGTAGCCACTTTCGATATTCGCTTCGGCGTGCTGTAGCGAGCCCTGGACCTCGTGCCACTTGGCGCGCCCGGCGTCGGTGAGCATGAGGAGGAACGACCGGCGGTCGTTCGGGTCCACGTCGGCAGTGATCTGCTGGGAATTGACCAGACGCTTGATTAGCTCGGATGTTGCCGCCGGGCTGCGGCCGAGTTCACGCGAAAGCTGCGTGGGCCTGACCGGTTCGTGAGCGCCGGCCAGGAACTGTAGCGCCCGCGCCAGAGGCAGCGAAACGCCAGCCTGGTCGCAGGCGGAGTTGAGGTGCCCGGCCAGGCGGTGCGATCCGACCAGCAGCCGGTGGATCGTGGAATCTTGAAGACTGGGACGTCCGTTTGCCGCCCCATTGGCGGACCCGTTGCGGTACACGACTATCTGAATCCCTTCTCTATTGTGTCGGCCAGAGGCACCAAGGCCCGGCTCGACGTTGCAGGAGTCTGACGCGCTTGTGAATTGGTTCACAAAGTGCAGTCCCTAGTTTATACGGCCTAGAATCGTTTTCCGCAAGCGACATTTGTCGGTCGGCGCCTCGCCGCTCTCGCCAGCCCACGCCGTGCCGCCCTCCTCGCCAGCACCGCACCACGGGTGACCGGCCACTTGCCCCCTGTGCCATGCTGGCGCCCGCCAAACTCTCGAAGGGGGCGTCCATGTCCGACGCGTTGTTGGACCGCGACGGGATTGAAGCACTGATCCCGCATCGGGAGCCGTTTATCTTCGTGGATCGGATCGTCGAGCTGGAATACGGGCGGCGGGCGGTGGGGATCATGGAGGACGTGGGGGCGCATCACGAGCACGTGCTGCGCGGACATTTCCCCGGGTTTCCGGTGCTGCCGGGCGCGATCATCGTGGAGGCGGTGGCCGAGGTGGGGGGCGTGGCGGCCCTGGGCATGCCGGAGAACAGCGGCAAGATCGCGATGCTGACGGGCCTGGACAAGTGGAAGTTCCGCCAGCCGGCACGTCCGGGCGACCAGTTGCGGCTGGAAGCGGAGGTGATCCGCTACCGACGGGGGTTCGGCCGAGCGGCGGGTCGCGCGAGTATCGACGGGAAGCTGTGCGCGTCCGGCGAGATCAGCTTTGCGATTGTGGATCGGCCGGAGGGGCTGTAGCCGAGCGCTGCTTGGATTAGGGCTGCGCCGCAGCGCGCGCACGGCTCGCGGCTAGAATGCGCGCAGTTCCGCCCATCCACTGATAGGACGATCCGTGGCGCGCGTACTGATTACGACCAGGATTTTCACGGCCAACCCAGTTGAGGAGGCGCTGGACATCCTGCGCGAAGCCGGACACGAGCCGGTGATCGCCTCCGTGCCAGGCGCGTACCTGGACGGAGCGGGATTGCACGGCCAGCTGGCGGGGATTTCCGGCGCGATGGCCAGCAGCGAGCCGTATACCGCCGAGACTTTCCGGATGTTTCCGGACCTACAGGTGATTGCGCGGCTGGGGGTTGGTTACGACGCGATCGACCTGGAAGCGGCACGGGACCACGAGGTGCCGGTGATGATTGCGGCGGGCACCAACGACACCACGGTGGCGGAGTCGGCGGTGGCGATGTTGCTGGCACTAGCGCGGGACCTGGGCCGGTATTTCGAAACGACGTCGGCCGGCGGCTGGGTTCGGCCGCCGACGACCGAGTTGCGCGACAAGACGATTGGCGTGATCGGGCTTGGACGCATTGGACGGTCGGTGGTTCGGCGACTGCAAGGATTTGAGGTGGACGTGGTGGCGGCCGAGCCGTTCCCGGACTCGGCGTTCGTCGCAGATTACGGGGTGGAGCTGGTGGACATCGACGAGGTGTTTCGGCGCGCCGATTTCGTGACGTTGCACACGCCGATGACGGACGAAACGCGCCAGGTCGCGAATCAACGCACGCTGGGGCTGATGCGGCCAGGGTCGTTCCTGGTCAACACGGCACGGGGCGGGCTGGTGGACGAAGCGGCACTACGGGCCGCGCTGGACTCGGGTCAACTGGCCGGAGCGGCGCTGGACGTTCGGACCAGCGAGCCGCCGCCAGACGGCGACGATCTGGCCGCGCACCCGAACGTCTTGGCGACGCCGCATATGGCGGGTGTGTCGAACGAGTCGGTGGCGCGCATGGCCATCACCGCCGCCAGGAATGTGGTGGGCGTGCTGGCCGGCGACTGGGACCGCGAGATGGTGGTCAACGGGATCTATCCAGCGTGACCGTGACCGGTGAGCGCAACGCGCATCACCACGAGCGTTCCGACCGCGAGACCGCGGTGATGCCGGCGCGGCGGCGGGCGTTCGTGTTCGACATGGACGGGGTGATGTACCGCGGCGGCGAGCTGATCGACGGGGCCGCCGAGGCGGTGGCGACAGTGCGAGCCCTGGGACTGCCGCTGTTCTTTGTGACGAACAACTCGCGCGAGACGCCGGTGGAATTGGCGGCGAAGCTGCAACATATGGGCGTGGACGCGGGTCCCGAGGAGATCATCTCGGCGGTGGTGGCGACCGTGGAATACCTGGGCCGGCTCGATCCAACGCCCCGTTCGGTGCTGGTTCTGGGCGGCGTGGGGCTGGCGACGCAGATTGAGGCGGCAGGGTTCCCGCTGGCCGGATTCGACGACGACGAGCCGGTAGACGTGGTGGTGGCCGGGTGCGACTTTGGTCTGACCTATGCCCGTTTAGCGCGGGCGACGCGGGGGCTGGTGATGGACCAGGCGAGGTTTATTGCCGTTAACCAAGACTCATTGCTGCCAATGTCGAATGGGCCAATGCCCGGTGCCGGAGCCATTGTGGGGGCGCTGACCGCGGCCACCGGGATAGAGCCGCTGGTGGTGGGCAAGCCCTCGCCGCATCTGTTCAACCTGGCCGCGGAGCGCAGCGGGGTTCCGGCTGAGGACCTGGTGATCGTGGGGGACCTGCTGGACGCCGACATTGCCGGGGCCAACGCCATTGGCGCGACGGGCGTGCTGGTGCTGACCGGGAGCACGACGCGAGCGGCGGCGGCGGCGGCCGAGGGAGCGCTACGGCCGGACCTGGTTATCGATAATCTCTATCAACTTCCGTACGACAACCTGCTGGCGTCCTAGGCGGAGTTGGCCGTGGCGTTCAAGAACCTGCGCGAGTTTCTGGACCTGCTGGAAGAGCGGGACGAGCTGCGGCGGATTCGGGTGGAGGTGGACCCGCACCTCGAAATCACGGAGATCGCGGACCGGGTGATGAAGGCCGGGGGGCCGGCGCTGCTGTTCGAGAACGTGCGGGGCAGCGACATTCCGCTGGCGATCAATCTGCTTGGATCACAGCAACGAATGACCTGGGCGCTGGGGATGACCGAGTGGTCGGAACTGGAGCGGCGGCTGGACGACCTGCTGTCGATGGCGATGGGTCCGCCGCCGAAGAGCCTGTTGGGCAAGCTGCAGACGCTAAACGAGATCATCAAGGTAGGGCGGATCGGACCGCGCGAGATCAGCAACGCGCCGGTGCACGAGGTCTTCGACACGGTCAATCCGAGCCTGGCCGACTTGCCGATTCCCACCTGCTGGCCACTGGACGGCGGGCCGTACATCACGTTCCCGCTGGTGCTGACGCACGACCCACTGACGGGGAAGCGGAACGTGGGGCTGTACCGGCTGCAGAAGTTCGACGACCGAACGCTGGGGATGCACTGGCAGCGGCACAAGGGCGGGGCGGAGCACTGGCGGCGGAGTAAAGAAGAGCGTCGGCGGATGGAAGTGGCCGTGGCGATTGGGGTTGACCCGACCCTGATGTACTCCGCCAGCGCGCCGCTGCCGCCGGATGTCGACGAGATGGTGTTTGCCGGATTCCTTCGCGGCGCGCCAGTGGAAACCGTGCAGGCGAAGACGGTGAATATCCAGGTTCCGGCACACGCGGAGATCGTGCTGGAAGGGTGGGTAGATCCGTCGGAGTCGCGGCTGGAGGGTCCGTTTGGGGATCACATCGGGTACTACTCGCTGGCGGAGCCGTTCCCGGTGTTTCACCTGACAGCGGTGACTCGCCGACGGGATCCGGTGTTCGTTTCGACGATCGTAGGCGTGCCGCCAATGGAGGACGCCTGGATCGGGAAGGCGACGGAGCGGCTGTTCCTGCCGCTGGTGCGGCTGTTCGTGCCAGAGATGGTGGACATGAACCTGCCGGTGCACGGGGTGTTTCACAATTTCTGCATCGTGTCGATCCGCAAGCGCTACCCGGGACAAGCCCGCAAGGTGATGCATGGCATCTGGGGCGTGGGGCAACTGATGTTCACGAAGTACGTGATCGTGGTGGATCACGACGTGGACGTGCAGAACCTGAAGGAAGTGATGTGGCGGGTGGGGGCGAACACGGATCCGGCGCGGGACCTGGAGCAGGCGCGCGGGCCGATGGACCACCTGGAGTTCGCCACGACTACGGAACACTTCGGCGGGAAGCTGGGCATCGACGCCACGCGCAAGCTGCCGCAGGAGGGATTTCCGCGGGAATGGCCGCCGGAGATCAAGATGGACGAAACGATCATGAAGCTGGTGGATGAACGGTGGTCGAGCTATGGGATCTGACGAGGGACTGGGTAGTGCGAGCGCGGGCTTTGACGTTGAGCGCGCCACGCGGTGGTTCGCGGTCGAAAACAACAACCAAGCGTGGGAGCTGATCGAGACGAGTCCGGACTACCTGCATGCCTCGGAGCTGCTGTCAAGGGCGTATGCGTCGCACCGGCACTGGTTCGAGGTGGGCGGGCCGCTCCAGAAACAGCGAGCCGAGCACCTGGTGGCGACGGCGGTGTCGTTTCTTGGGATTACGTCGCTGTCGGTGCACCACGCCGACGCGTGCATGAAGCTGAGCGACGCGAACGGCGACCAGCAGACGGCATTCGACCGGGCGGCAGCGTTGGAGTGCCTGGCACGGTCGCACGCGTGCGCCGAATTGGCCGACGCGGGATCGCGGAGGGAGACGGCGCGGCAGGCCGGGGAGCTGATCGAGGACGCGGAGGAGCGGGCGGTGTTCGAGCGGCTGCTCAATATCGGGCCTTGGTTCGGGCTGGACTGATGAGGCGCCGCCGCGAGCCGCGCGGGCATTGCCGATGAGTCCGGCGGTTCCGGTGAGGCGCGCTCGGGTTTACCTGGATGCGATTCGGTTTGAGCACACGGTTTTTGCGTTGCCGTTTGCATACCTGGGGATGGTGCTGGCGGCTCGGGGATGGCCGGGGTGGCCGGTGTTTATCTGGACCACGCTGGCCATGGCCGGGGCGCGGACCGGGGCGATGGCGGCGAACCGGCTGATCGACGCCGGGCTGGACGCGCGAAATCCGCGCACGGCGCAGCGGGCAATCCCGATGGGGATTATGTCAAGACTGGAGATGCTGGGGCTGGCGCTTGGCGGGTTCGCCGTGCTGCATGTAGCGGCGTGGCAGCTCAACTCGCTGGCCCTGGTGCTGGCGCCAGTTGCCATGGTGGCGGTGACGTTCTACTCGTATACGAAGCGGTTCACCTGGTCGAGCCACTGGCTGCTGGGGCTGGCCGACGGGATAGCGCCGGTGGGCGGCTGGATCGCGGTTACCGGCGAATTTTCGACCGAGGCGGCGCTGCTTGCGCTGGTGGTCACGTTTTGGATTGGCGGGTTCGACGTGCTGTACGCGACGCAGGACGTGGACTTTGATCGCGCCGAGGGGCTGCACTCGATTCCGGCGCGGTTTGGGCTAGCGGCGGCGTTGGGGGTAGCGCGGGCTTCGCACGCGTTGACGATTGGTGTGTTGCTGGCTCTGGGTTTCGTGGCGGCGCTGGGGTGGCCCTATTGGGTGGGCGTGGCGGTGATCGGCCTGCTCCTGGTCTACGAAAACCGGCTACTGAAGCCCGACGATCTGAGCCGTCTGAGCCTGGCGTTCTTCAATATCAACGGGTACGTGGCGGTGGCCGCGCTGGTGTTCACGATTCTGGGGGTGTGGCTTGGCTGATCCGCCGGGGTTGGTACTAGGCATATCCGGGGCCAGCGGCGCGGTGCTGACCGACGCGACGGTGCGCAAGTTGCAGTGCCTGGACGTTGCGCTGGAAGTGGTGTGCAGCGACTACGGGGCACTGATGTGGCACCAGGAGACCGACGAGCGCTTTGCCGACGCCGTGGCGCGCTGGTCGGAGCGGGGCCGGGTAACCCTGCACCGGCCGCAGGATGTGGCCGCGCCGATTGCCAGTGGATCCTTTCCGACTCGCGGCATGGCGATCGTCCCGTGCAGCATGGCCACGGTGGGCGCTATCGCGTCCGGGGCGGGGCAGAACCTGCTGCACCGGGCGGCGGACGTAACGCTGAAAGAGCGGCGACGCCTGGTGGTGGTGCCGCGGGAAACGCCGCTTTCGCTGATTCACCTGCGGAATCTGACGACGCTGGCGGAGGCCGGGGCCGTGATCCTGCCCCCCGACCCGGCGTTCTATCTACGGCCGGCCTCGGTTGAGGCGCTGGTGGAGGCGCTGGCGGAGCGGATTTTGTATTCACTGGGCGTGATCGCGAAGGTCGACCCGGCGCACGCGTGGACGACTTGAGCCATCGTGCGGCGGCGGCGCGTGACGGAGACTCGATTGTCATTTTGGCGGGCCGCGTGTTGACGGCAATCAGGTTGGCCGGTAGGCAGGGAGTCGCGTTGCCTCGGAGGTCCATCCGCTGATGTATAGCCGGGCCAAGCGCCGTGCGCATCAGATTGTGAACAGCCCGGAGGATGGGGGCCGCGCGAGCCGGCTGTTCGACCAGACGATTTTTGCCCTCATCGGGTTTACGTCGCTGGCCATCGTGCTCGAAACGATCTCGTCGATAGCGGAGGTGGCCCAAGGGGCCTTCGAGGTTATCGAAGTCATCACAGTTGCGATCTTCACCATCGAGTATATCCTGCGCGTGTGGTCCTGTACCGAGGACCCGGACTATGCGCACCCGCTCTGGGGCCGGCTGCGCTTTGCGGTGCAGCCGCTCACTCTTGTCGACCTGCTGGCCATCCTGCCGTTCTACGTCCCGCTGGCCGGCATTGACTTGCGAATCGCGCGCGTTCTGCGGTTGTTGCGCCTGCTCAAGCTCACGCGCTACTCGGAGTCCATGTCAATCATCGGCGACGTGCTGCGCAGCCGACGTGAAGCCCTGATCTCCACGCTATTCGTGGGGTTTGTGCTGCTGCTCTTCGCGTCCGCCATGATGTACCTGGCGGAGCGCGAAGCGCAGCCCGAGGGCTTTTCGAGCATCCCGGCCGCGATGTGGTGGGGCATGGTGACGCTCACCACAGTTGGGTATGGCGACTTGTTTCCAGTTACGCCGCTGGGCCGCGGGCTGGGCGCGGCTGTAGCGCTGCTGGGCATCGGCTTGTTCGCCCTGCCGGCCGGCATCCTGGGATCGGCGTTTGTGGAGGAGCTGGACCGCCGGCGTTCACCGGAACCGGAGAACCCAACCTGCCCGCACTGCGGAAAGTCGCTGAAGGAGCATGAGGCCTCCGACACATGATAGGCGGGGCGCTGCTAGCCTCGGGCGACCGACGCCTGTTTGGGGTGCGCTATGTCGTCTGACCGACCTTCCGTGATCGACACCCACAACCACTATTGGCGGGTCGGGACCGACGACCTGTATTGGCTGGAGGATCCGTCGCATCCGGTGTTGGGCCGCGACTACCTGCCGCCGGACCTGAAGCCGCACATGGACGCAGTGGGCGTGGGGCAGTCGGTCATCGTGCAGGCGTCGCATGCGTGGAAGGACCAGCTGGCGTACCTGGAAATGGCCGAAACCTACGACTACGTATCCGCCGTGATCGCCTGGGTGGACCTGGAGGCGCCGGACGTGGGCGAGCGGATCGATGAACTGGCGACCAGCCCCTGGTTTCGGGGCATTCGGGCTGGCGCCGAGGACCAGCCCAATCCGGACTGGTTGGCGCGTGACGACGTGCGGCGCGGCATTCGCGCCGTGGCGAGTCGCGGGCACGTGGTGGAGTTGCTGGTCAAGACGCCGCATCTGCCGCACGTGCCGCAGATTGCGCGCGAGAACGAGGGTGCGCGACTGATCGTGGACCATCTGGCCAAGCCGCCGTTTGAGACCCCGGAAATGGAGGTCTGGCGCGAGCGATTCCTGGCGCTGGCCCCGTACGAGCACATGCGGATCAAGGTCTCCGGCCTGCTGGTGGAGTGCCCGACGTCGCCGACGACCGAGAGCATCCGAGCGGCGGTGGATCCGGTGCTGGACAACTTTGCGGTGGAGCGGCTGATCTGGGGGAGTGACTGGCCGGTGGCGTTGATGGCGGCAGGGTACGAGGAGACATTCGAGCAGGTCACCGGCGCGCTGGACCGGCTGAGCGCGGACGAGCGCGCGGCCGTGCTGGGCGGCAACGCGCGGAAGTTCTACGGACTGCCGTGAGCGGCGGACGGCTGGCCGGCAAGGTCGCGGTTGTCACCGGCGCAGCCGGCGGCATTGGCGAGGCGGTGGCCCGACTGTTTGCGCGCGAGGGTGCGCGAGTGGTGCTGGCCGACTACATGGGCGATGCCGTAGTGGCGCACGCGGCGGACATCGAGCAGTCGGGCGGCGAGGCCGTTGGTGTGACCGCCGACGTGCGGGTGGCGACCGACGTTCGGCGAGCCATCGAGACAGCCACGGATCGATGGGGCCGTCTGGACGTGCTGCACAACAACGTGGGTGTGAACTTTCACGCGCCGATCGGCGAGGCCAGCGAGGAACACTTCCTCGAGTGCCTGAATATCAACCTGCTTAGCGTGTATCGCGGCTGCCACGTGGCCGCCCCGATCATGCAGGCGCAGGGCGGCGGGTCGATCATTAACACGTCGTCGGTGCAGGGGATCATGGGCTTCGACACGTACTCGGCTTATGCCTCCGCGAAGGCGGGAATGCTTGGTCTGACGCGCCAGATGGCCGTGGATTACGGCTGCCATGGCATTCGGGTGAATGCGGTGCTGCCGGGCGGGATTGACACGCCGATGTGGCGGGCGGAGGTCGCGTCGGTTCCGGACGTGCAAGCCGTGATCGACGAATCGGCAGCACGGATTCCGCTGCAGCGGATCGGTCAGCCCGAGGATATCGCCAATGCAGTGCTGTACCTGGCCAGCGACGAATCGTCCTATGTGACCGGGCAGCAGCTGGTGGTGGACGGCGGGTTGAGCATTGCGGGGACTCGGCCCAACGAGCGCTGAGTCGTTCGTGAAACCTGAGGCAACGAATCGGCGGCCGGCCTGGATAGGCGCCGATCCGGGTGGAAAGCGGAAGTTTGGAGTTGCGGCGCTGTTTCCGGACGGCCGGGTCAGTTCCGAGCGCTACTCGTGCGCGCTGGACGCCGTCGAGTGGGTAGCGAGGAATCACATCACGCCGGTGGGAGTGGGTGTTGACGCGCCGTTGTGGTGGTCCTCGGGACCGTCAGGCGCACGCAAGGCCGATCAGTGGCTGCGTCACCAATACCCTCAGGTCAGAAACAGCGTCATGTTTATCAACAGCATATTCGGCGGGGTATTGATTCAGGGCTTCTTGTTCGCCGCAGAACTTCGCCGGCGATACCCGGATCTGCCGGTGACGGAAGCTCATCCGAAGCTGCTGCTGCACGCGCGAGGACAGGAATTCAAGACCGTGGCACAGGACTTCAGATTGAAGGTAGACCCGCAGACCGTCCACGAGGAGAACGACGACCGACGCGACGCAATCCTTGCCGCCCTGGCCGCGAGGGAAGGCTTCGGCGGTCGGTGGAAGCGTGACCTGGCTTGCCTGCCACCGATCTTAGGGGAGCAGGGTCCGACGGATCGCTCGCTCGCGCCGGTGCATTACTGGTGGTTCCAATAGCAGCCGCGGATGAGTGCTCTGTGCGCTCTGCCGCGGTAGGTCTGCGGTGCGTGGTTTGCGTGCGCGGGTTTGCGCTGGATTACCTGCGTGGGTGTCCGGAGTGCCGGGGGCTGGTGTTTGTGGAGTACGACCTGGGGCAGGTCGCGGAGTTGGGACTCGGGGACGGCGGGGGTGGGGGTATCTGGCGCTGGGATGCGCTGTTGCCGCCGACTGAGGCGGAGCACCGGGTGACGCTGGGCGAGGGGATGTCGCCGCTGGTGCGGGCGAGGCGGCTGGCGGAGCGGCTGGGGGTGCGCGAGGTGCACCTGAAGGTGGAGGGCGTGAACCCGACGGGGAGCATGAAGGACCGCTCGTCGGCAACGGCCATTGCGGCCGCTCAGCGTTTCGGTTTTGGTCGCGTGGGCTGTGTGAGCAGCGGGAACATGGGGTCGTCGATCGCGAACTACGCCGCGCGGGCGGGACTGCGGGCGTTCGTCTTCAGCGCGGCCTACGCCAGCGAGTCCCAAGTCGACCACATGGCGGCGGGAACGGCAGAGATGTACGTGTACGACGGTCCTTACGACGCGATGGCGGCGGCTATCCAGCCGATCTTTGACGACGGCCTGGTATTTGATGCCGGGTCGAGTGCGAATCCGTACAACAGCGAGGGGCAGAAGACGCTGGCGTTCGAGATCGTGGAGCAGCTAGGCGGGCGAGCGCCGGACGCGGTGTTGTATCCGGTGGGGGCGGGCGACCTGTTCCTGGCGGCGACGCGAGGGTTCGAGCAGCTGGTAGGGGCTGGCTTGATCGAGGCCGCGCCGACCCCGGCGGTGGCGCAGAGCAGCGTGTCGGCGGGCGTGGTGCGAGCGCTTGAAGCTGGCGGCGCGTACGAAGCCGTGCAAGCCAGGGATTCGATTGCCGGGGGTGTGCTGGTGGGCGACATGGGCGCGAAGGGACACCTGGCGCTGCGGAAGCTGCGCGAGGCCGGCGGGTTGGGCGCGGCTGTCGCCGATGCCGACATTGCCGCCTGGCAGACGTGGCTGGCGCGAAATGAAGGTGTGTGGGCGGGGCCCACCGCGAGCGTGGTGCTACCGGCGCTGGAACAGCTGGTGGCGAGTGGCGCGATTGGGCGCGATGCGTCGGTTGTGGCGGTGCTATCGGAGACCGGGCTGAAGGGCGGGCAGCCGCCGCATAGGCCGCCGACGGTCGAGCCATCGGAAGGCGCTTTGCGGGCACTGTTCAGCGCCGCCTAGGGAGGAGCCTACGAGCGGAGATCCGCCGATCAGCGGGTTGGGATTACCGGCAGGATCAGGTGCGAGGGGTGGGCGCGGTTGTGCAGAACGCGCTGGCGGGCGACGCGGATTTCGGCATCGGTGGCCGGGTCGGCGCCTGTGTTCAGGTTGCGGTCGAAGCGGGGGAAGTTGGACGAGGAGACTTCGAGGCGAATGCGGTGGCCGCGCTTGAATACGTTGGCGGTGACGCCGACTTCGATCTCGTAGGCCTCGACGGCTCCCGGCTCTAGCAGGCTCGGCTGGTCCTGCCCGTGGCGATAGCGGGCGCGCAGGATGCCGTCGCAGAGGTTCATGGCGTAGCCGGTGGGTGCGACGTCGACCAGCTTGGCGGTCCAGTCGGTATCGAGGCCGTCGGTGGCGGCGTGCAGCACGAGCTTGATGGGGCCGATGACTTCGAGGTCTTGCTCGAGCGGCGCCGAGGTGTAGCAGAGGACGTCGTTGCGGGCTTCGACGGGGCGCTGGTCGTAGGGTCCCCAGGGCTCGATGTGGGGGGTGCAGCAGTTGGCGCCGCCACATGACTGGACGGGGAAGTTGGGGTCGTAGGCGTAGGTGTCGGCGGGTTCGTCGCCGGGCTGCTCGAGCGATAGGACACCATCGCCGCGAACGGAGTTGGCTACGCCTTCGGAGTGCAGGTGCCAGGGCTGCCAGTCGGTGCGGGCGAGGGGCCATTCGTGCTCGTCACGCCACTGGTTGACGCCCATCACGAAGAGCCGGAGTGGGGGCTCATCGGCCAATGCGTCTCCGTTGCCCTTGAGCCAGCGGTCGAACCAGGTTCGTTCCAGGGCATTCATGTTGACCGCGGCAGCGGCGCCAAAGTCGATGTCGCCGGTACGCGGGGCGGTCGGGAGATCGCTGCCCAAGTGGTGGGGCCAGGGGCCCATGATGAGCCGGGATTGGCGCGCGGCGGCCGATCCGCCGTGCAGTCGCAGGCCGTTGAACTGATCGAAGGCCTGCGGGGCGTAGAGGTCGTACCAGCCGCCCATGACGAATGCGGGCACGGTGATGTCGTTCCAGTGCGGTCGGGTGTCGATGGAGGCCCAGTAAGGGTCCGTGGCGGGCAAGTGGAGCCAGTCACGCCAAAAGTCCAGGTCGCGTCCGGCGAAGCGCGGGATGTCTTCCAGCGGAAGCACGCGGCAGATTTCGGTCCAGTTCTCGAAGTCGATGGATTGCGCAGTGCGTCCGGCCACGCGCAGGCCCCAGTTGACGAGCACGCCAAGCTGGAATGCGCCGCCGGGGCGAACGAGGCCGGTGAGGTAGTCCACGCAGATGGACTGCGGCGCCAGGCAGGCGAGGCTTGGATGCGCCAGGGGCGCGCTGAGCCACTGGACCGAACCCAGGTAGGAACGACCGGACATGCCGATGCGGCTGTTGCTCCAGGGCTGCTCGGCGATCCAGGCCTGGGTGTCGTAGCCGTCCTCAGGCTCGGTGACGAAGGGCGACCAGGGACCGTCGGAGTCCCAGCGTCCGCGCACGTCCTGGATCACGCAGGCGTAGCCGGAGTCGGCCAGCGTGCGTCCCTTGCGGATGTTGTCGTTCGATGCGTTGTTGTAGGGGGTGCGGATCAAGACGGTGGGGACTCGCGAGTTGGGGGTTTCGCCCGCGCCACGAGGGTGATAAACGTCGGCCGAGAGATGGACGCCGTCGCGCATCCGGACTCGGCGGTCGACTTGAACCTGGACGGCGCTGGTGGTGGTCATGTTTGGGTTCGCGGCGCGCTGACGTCGCCATGATAGGCGCGGGCGCCTGCCGGCACCGGCGGTGGTCCGCCGTGACAGCGAGCGCGGTTGCGCCCAAACTTGGGGCCGACAGGACACCGCGAGGGTGGACCGGCTTATGAAATACCGCGAAGTTGGCAATTCGGGCATTGAGGTTTCCGAGGTGGGCTTCGGCACCTGGGAACTGGGCGGCATGGAGTGGGGCGACATTTCGGACGAGGACGCGCTGGAGGTGTTGCGTCACGCCTATGACCAGGGCATCACCTTCTACGACACGGCCAACGTGTACGGCCCGGGACGCAGCGAGGAGCTGCTGGGCCAGGCCTTCGCAGGCATGGACGACGTGATCATCGCCACGAAGGTGGCGTTTCCGATGGACACCGACGGGCACATCGTGTCGGGCGGGCCTTCGCCGACGCACAACCTCTCGCGTGAGGCCATCCTGACAGAGTGCGAACTGAGCCTTGACCGCCTGCAACGCGAGACGATCGACTTCTACCAGATGCACCGGCCGCCGGACCATCATGAGTGGGACGAGTCGTTCGGGGCGATGGAGGAGTTGCGCGCGGCGGGCAAGATCCGGCACTACGGAGTGGCGCTGGGATCGATGGCGGACGGGCTGAAGGCGATTCGGGAGAACGACATCGTCTCGCTGATGACGACGTTCAACTGCCTGGACCAGGAGCCGGCGGAGGAACTCTTGCCGGCGGCGTTGGCGAAGGGCGTGAGTCTCTTTGCACGCGTCCCGCTGGCTTCGGGCTTCCTTACGGGGACGCTGACCGCCGACACGAAGTTCGAGTGGAACGACAAGCGCGGGGTGATTCCGCGTGACCAGTACCTGGCGCAGCTGGGGCGGGCGGAGCAGCTGCGGTTCCTGGCGGACGAGCCGGGCGTGAGTTCGATGGCCGAGGGCGCGCTGAAGTTCGTGCTGGCGCACGAGGCGGTGGCCTCGGTGGTGGCCGGGATGATGCGTCCGCACGAGGTGGACCTGAACGTGGCGGCCTCGGGCGAGCCGCTTTCGGACGCGGCGGTGGAGCGGGTGCGGGAGATCTATCGGGCGGGGTTGAGCCCGGCATAGCCTCGGGGCGGTTGCCCGGAAGACCCCTCACCCCAATCCTCTCACCCAGGAGAGGGAGCAAGAGCGGCCGCACCTTCGAGGACGAGGGACGTTTGCAAAGGTCTCCCGCGGGGAGAGGCAAGAGTCCGCGCCTCCTAGAACGAGAGGGTTTGCGCAAAGGTCGCATCAATGCGCGATGCCGAGGGCGTGCATGCGTTGGTGGATGGCTTGGCGGGCCTGGTGGAAGGGTTCCTCCAAGTAGGCCTGGTGGTCGTCGTGGCCGTGGTGGTGGACGGCGTGGCCGGCGGGGTATTGCGTGCTGCGCTGGCGGATGTACTGCACGCTGCCGTCGATGAGGGTGAGCATGTAGCGGGCGGTTTCGTCGCTCCACATTGACCAGTCGCCTTCGCCGGTGGTGACGTAGACGGGTGAGGTGTGGCCGAAGCGCTTGCGGTGCCAGCCGTCGTGATGCTCGGGTGCGTCGAAGTAGTTGGGTCCGCCAGTTCGGGCGGCGATCCAACTGTCTTCGGTTACATGCACGTCAGCGGTTAGGTCCAGACGCCGAGCGCCGGCGACTTCGCGGGTCTCGGCGACGACTTCGCCGGCCTGCACGATCTGCAGGCTGTGGATGGGCAGGATGGACTCAGCGCAGGCGCGGACGGTGACGGTTCCGCCGCCTTCGGGCAGCCGTAGGGTGTCGCCGATATCGAGGCCGTCCACGGAGAGTTCCAGCAGCGGGCCGCCGCTGAGGTAGGTGCGGCCGGCGGCCATGTTGCGGCACCAGGCGTCGTAGTCGAAGGCTTCGCCTTCAGGCAGGCGGACGTAGGTGCGGTAGAGCCCGACGGGGACGTCGGCGGACATCTTGTCTGTGCCGCCGGCGAGCGGGAGTCGATAGCCGCCGTTGAGGTAGCGGTAGTACTCCATGTGGGGGAATGGCTGCTGGCGCAGCATTTCCACGGCATCCACACGGCCCGTGGCGATGAGGGTGGCGGGCTCGCCGTTGGGGCTGGGCAGATGGGGGATGACGACGTGGCCGCCCTGGGCGTGGGTGGCGTCGGCCCAATGGGAAAGGGCGATTTCCAGTGAGCCGCCGGCTTCGGCCTCGCCGGGGCCGTCGGAGCACCAGGGCATGATCGCTTCCTTGAGGCCGAGCAGGGTGAGGTGCCCGAGGAAGTGCTGCCGGTTTTCCTGGGAGACGTAGACGATGGTGCGGCCGTCGTCGGACACGCGGGGGCGGCCGATGAAGTCCTCGGTGTTGGTGAACAGGTGACCCCACTGGGAGGCGAGGACGTTGACGACGTTCAGCCCCTCGCCGGCGGCTTCCAGGTTGGCGCCGTCGCCGGAGAGGAAGTGGACGTGGGTGTCGCCGGAGTACCAGCCGCGAGCGTTGGGATCGGTCCAGCGGCGGAGGCGGATCTCTAGTTCGCGCTGGCCGGGCTTGATCTCGAGTTCGGTGCGCAGGGGCTCGTATTCGAAGCCGCAGGCCGCGTCCACCTGCACGCGGCCGACGGGCAACCAGCCCTGGCAGCGGCCGTCGATGTAGGCGTAGGTGGCCTGGTCCATCCGTAGGTCACCGCCGACGTCGGTGTGCCAGGTGTCGTGGCCGGTGTTGAGGTGGTTGTGGTGGCCGTGGGGCTGGTAGGGGACGCCCTCGGGCGAGCGGAAGTGAACGCGGCAGGGCAGGGCCTGGCCGGTGGCGTCGTCGACGACGCGGGTGTGGACCCAGTTGCGGCCCTGCTCGGCGAGGCGCAGACGCAGGCGGGACGAGGCGTCGACGGGTTCGCCACCTTCAAGGTCCGAGAGGCGAGCTGATCCGAGTTCGTCCGAGCCACGCGAGACGTGGATCTGGGCGGAGGGCGCGCCGGCGATCTCGGTGTAGGCGGGGCTGTTGGCTTCGTTGCGGGGTTCGCCGAATCCGTGGGTGTCGGAGGCCAGGAACTCCGCGGGGTCGCGGGTGATGGGGTGGGGGAAGGTGGCGATGCCGCGTTCAACGGAGACGTCCAGGTCAAAGGGGGCGTCGGCGTCCTCGGGGTCGGGGAGTTCGATGACCACGGCTCGGCGGGCGGCGCGACGGAAGGGATCTTCGTCGACGTGGCCGAGGCAGAGGCCGGCAAGAATGATGCGACGGTCGGTGGGGCGCAGTTCGACGGATTGCACGGCGACGTCGGGACGGGGGTTGCGCCAGGGCCAGAGGTGGAACGCGTTGGCGGAGACGCCGCCGGTGACCTCGGTGAGGGCGCGGCCCATCTGGTCGCGCTCGGCGGTGTCGCGGGGGACGAGTTCGTCGTCGAGGTCGGGCATGGCGAGGAAGGGGGCGCCGGGGGAGCGGACGTCGGAGATGAGGTCCGCGGTGGAGACGAGCCAGCCGATTTCGAAGCGTTCGCGGATGGGGAGTTCGGTTTCCTGGCCGTCGGCGTAGTGGACGACGTAGGTGGCGACGTGGTCGCCGGGGACGCCGCTGCGGTGGAGCTGGGGGTCGACGAGGATGTGGGCGAAGACGAGGGTGTGGGCGGTCTGGCCGACGTCAATGTTGACGGGCTGGGAGTGGCCGCCGTGGCCGAGGAGGGGGAGCCGGGCGGTGGCAGGGTCGCCGATTTGGAAGGGAACGCCGCGGTAGGCCTGCTGGCCGAGGGAGTCGGCGGCGTTGGGACCGAGGAGGTCGGCGGAGGCGTTGCTGAGGGTGGTGAGGTTAAGGGGCTGGTAGTCGGACATCGCGCGCTCCCGGTGGGTGGTTGGTGGACGGCCGGTGGGTGGATGGTGGGGGGAAATGGCGGGGGCGTCAATGAGGGGAGGGAAAGGAGTGAGCTGAGAGGAATGAGAGGTGAGAGAAGACGGGGAGCATGGACGCGGAGAACGGCGTGGAGCAGGGCTGCCGGACGGCGGCAAATTGGGGGCCTCGCGCGCAATAAGAGTTTTTTCCAAAAAACTCTTGAGGTGCGGCGGGGTGGGTTGAGGACGGGGAGAGGGGAGAGGGCAGAGGAATGAGAGCGGAGGGGATGAGGGAAGGGACGACGCGGGACGTGGGTGAAGCGAGGGACTGTTTGCCGCCAGCGCGGCGCGGGCGCCGAGGGTAGCAGCCACCCTCACCCCGGCCCTCTTCCTCAATGGCGAGGGTGGAAGAAGGGCGCGGCCGACGATCGTGTGGCGAGCGCGAACGTGATTCTCCGGCGAGGGTGAAGGCAGCGGTGGCGCAGTGACGCGGCGTGACCGGGGCGGCAGGCGCTGCGGGGCTGGGGATCGACGCGGCGGGTACGGGGAGGTCTGGTCGGCAGGCTGGTCACGAGCCGAGCAGTGGCCGGTCGAGCGGGTTAGGGACGGAAGGAGTCGGGTGAGCGGCCGGAGGGGGAGCAGCAGCAGTGTGAAGCAGGCGGCGAGCATCCGGGAGGTGGGTTGCAAGACTTACTCGGCTAGTGTACACTCTTTGCAGACAGGGTGCAAGGCGAGGGGAGGGTGGTGAGAGCGGAAAGGACGGTGGGGTGGCTTGGGGTCGGTTGCCCGGAAGACCCTCACCCCAACCATCTCCCAGCGGGCGAGGAAGGAAGAGGCGGGCGGCGTGTGGTGGATTGCTGACAGCTTGGCGTGGGTGCTGGGGGTGGCAGCCACCCTCATCCCAGCCTTCTCCCTCAAGGGCGAAGGAGGAAGAGCGGCATCCGCCAGTTGGAGTGCCAGGGCACGGCGGCGGGTTTGGGGCGATGCGGCCGAGAGGGCCGAGGCAGTCGATTCCCTTCAGGATTGCTCGGTAACAAGGGAATGGCGGCGGCGGTTACTGGGGCCGAGGCGGGTTGCCGGTGGGTGGCGGCGTGAACGGAAGACCCCTCTTCGCTCACTTCTCGCCTTGCATTCCTTCCACCGGCCGGTCGCAAGCAGTGCCATCACTGTCGACTCTGACTGCATTGCTAGCAAAGCCTGCATTGATGTCATTGCCTGCAACGCTGTCACCGCTAGCGCCCTTCGCCACCTGGCCGCGCCTTCCGTCGTCACAAAGTCGGCCTGCCCAAAGGCGAAAGTGGTGGTGTCGTCCCCGCGCTCCTCCAACTCCCGAATGCGCACTTAGCCCGGCGGCGTCTTGAACCCGTAGTCGAATGACCACTCGGCTGCCGCGCAGTCGTCTTGGTTGGTGCAGGCGCGCATCTTGACCGCGTACCACGTGTCCGCCGCAAGCCCGGTAAGCCTGTGCCGCCAGGCATTCGCGTCGGTGATCTCAACCGTGGTGATTTGGGACGGATAATCATGTGGCCAGTACCGCATCTGGAAGCCGGTTATCTCCACGTCGCCCGTGGGGGCCGATGCCCACCAAGTCGCCCAGCTCACTGTGGTCGCGGTCGTGGTGGCGCTTCTTACGTAGCCGAACAGGCGCGGCGGGAACGGCCGCTGCACCGGCCGCACCTGCGCCGCCCGTGCGAAGGCGTCGCGCACTGACTGCATGGCCTCCTCGGCCGACGCCCCGAATTGCTCCCAGACGTAGTCGGGGATTGGTAGCGCCGTCACATGCTGGTTCACGCTGGCTGCGGCGTTGCTGGCCCCGGCCAGCCGCACCTCGACCGTGACCGTCGCATTGCCCGGCGCGCAGCCGCGCATGACGAACCTCAGGCTGAGAGACGTTGATCCGGTAAACGTGCCCCATTCCGATGCCCCCAGACAATCACCGATCCCGACGATGGAGGGGCTGCTGCTGGACACCACGACCTCGTAGGTTTGGTCAGCATCCAGGTTGGACAGGTCGATATTGCCCCCGTCCCAGATCGAAACTGTGATCCGTTCCACCAGGTCGCTGAGGCGGATACTGGGCCGACTTAGTGTTAGTGGAGCAGGCGGCGCCTCAGGAGCCAGGGGACAGGCCGCATTTCGCCGCGGGCAATTCCAGTGCCCGAATTGCACGCCCGAATCTGTTCCGCGAAGGAAGCTGTCGATTGCCCTACGTCCTATTACGTCGGATGCAACAGCATTTGCAAGGTCCGCATCGCCGCTTCGAGCGAAGGCCACACTCCGAACGCGTTGATAGTCCGGATGCTCCGTTGGCGGGATAGACCGCGGAGTAGGAATAGCCTCGGGCACAGGTTCCGGCGTTTGTACCGGGACGTGGGCCGGGATCGCCCAGGCGAAGGTCGCGATCACATCGGCGCGACGATCAGACCGACAGGCGCGCTCGGCCTCAAAGTCGTGAGTGAAGACCCGCTGGTAATTGCCGACGTTGCTTGGGTTGCCGCGGGCGGCTTCAGCCAGATCGTTGAGAGCGACGCAGCTAGTTGGCCAAGTCCCGGCGACCTCTTCGCCTGCGCCTCCCAGTGCCCAGGCGAACGTTCGGCGCACATCGTCGCGGTGATCGTTCTGACACTGAGCTTCAGCTTGATCACCGTACGTTCGCTGATAGATGCCGACGTTCTGGTGAGTGCCTACCGCCGCCTCTGCGAGGTCGTTGAGTTCAACGCAGGTTGTCGGCCACTGTGCATGGGTGATCGAGACGCCAAACGTGACGAGAGCAATCGTCGCCATAAGCAGCGACGCAGCGCGTCGGACTCCCGCACACATTCGTGACGACTCCGTTTCGCCGATCGCCGGCTCCACTAGACCACGCTCCAGTGCCCCCCTGCACACCCGCACGGGATACGCAGTTGCTCAGCACCGAGTAGATATCATAAGTCTTCAGAATTGAATAGTGCCAACGAGACTCCGTCGGAGGGTGCGCTGTGCGCATCGCGACTGGCAAGATGTGACGACGATGATGCGAATCCAAGAGCGGCGCTGACGAGGCCAGGTCTATGGGACGAATCGGATCGGACTCTGAATCACTACGCGACGAAGGCCGACGTTGCGAACCTCAAGACGTGGATGGTGGGGCTGTTGCTGGTGGTCGTTCTGAATGTGCTTGGGACGGCTGGGGCGATCGTGGCCACGGTTCTGACTAGGTAGGTCGCGGCTCCGAGCGACGCGGACGATCACGCGATCACGCAAGGTGGATTGGTCTGTTTAGGGCTAAGATGGGCTAAATAGGTCGGCAAGGGTTGGTATGCGCGGGCGTGAGGCGGTGACGGAGCGGGTGGCGGCGTCGCAGGCGAAGCGGGACTGGAACAACGTGATTAACCGGGCGTTCAGCGGCGAGGTCCGGTTTGTGGTGGAGAAGCATGGGATCCCGGGGGCGGGGATTGGGTCGGTGGAGGATGTTGGGCGGCTGGCTGAGCTGGATGCGGGGCGGGAACGGGACTATGGGATTCTGGAGAGAATCGGTCGGGCGTTTCGTGATCAGACGGCGGAGGAGATCGAGGAAGCAGCAGCTGATGCAGTCGCCGAAGTGCGAGCCGAGAATCGACGCGGGGCGGAGTCTCACCCTGTGCCCGAGTGAGTCGGGTCGTCGCGTAAGCGATTCTCCTGGGGTCAGTCAGGTGAAGGTTGACGCGCGAGACCTTGCCAGCCACGAGAGCACCGTCGCCCGAAATTCCCGACACCAGCGACGTCAACGACCCGCGCGCCACTGCCAACGCTGAGGCTGCACGGCAGCTGGTTCAACTTTGTGACCGGTGGCTGAATCCGCCGGAATGGGTGGAGTGGGTGGAGGAGCCGGTGGCGGGGTATCCGAAGCGGGCTGTATCGACCAAGGCGGCCCCGGTGGGGGCGCTGCGGTGGCGCACGCTGACGAATTTGTATAACGAGCGGCCGCGGTGGCTTGCGGATGCACATGGGACAATTGACATGGCCGTAGCACGAGCCTACGGCCTATCTGCGAATACTCCCGACGAAGATGCACTCGCTGAACTGCTACGCCTCAACCAGACTCGACTGAGATCCAGCGAAGGAGTTCGGGCGACATAGGCGGGCAAACCCACAGTGACGGAGCCATGCTAAGCTAAGGTTGAACTCTTGGGCGGAGAGTCAGCGGATCTTGAAGGTATTTATTAGTTCCGTAATCAAAGGCTTCTCTCAGTATCGACAAGCGGCAGCCGAGGCGATTCGGACGTTTGACCACGAGCCCGTCATGGCCGAGCACTTTCCGGCGGACCCATCAACTCCGCAACGTGCATGCCTCCGACGCGTCAGAGAATCTGATGCTATGGTCCTCATTCTGGGCAAACGCTATGGCGCTATTCAATCGACAGGTTTGTCTGCCACACACGAAGAATACAACGAAGCGCGAGAACAAATACCGATTTTTGTGTTCATCGAACGTCGTGATAACTATGAAGATAATGAGCGCCAATTCATAACCGCTGTAGAAGATTAGAGCAGCGGCCATTTCGCCGCAAACTTTACCTCACCAGCCGAACTCCAGCGCTTGGTCGCACGAGCCATCAACCAGTCCGGAGAGAGAACACAGCTCACAACAGCCGAACGTGAGGCACTGTTGGACCGGGCCTCAAGCCTCGCCGGAGCCCAGTCTTCGGAAGGCTACTTATACCGAACTATTGATACGATCCTGTCTGTAGCACTGGTTGGTCACCCAACACGCCAGATAATTAGTGCCACTGCGCTCGAAAGTGCGCAGTTGCAAGAATCCATTGAGCAAGCGGCCATATATGGAGAGCATCGACTCTTCGAACGAAACGTTGGCGTAGAACCCACCGTTCGATTGGATGAGATTGAAATAGTCCAGAACGGTGCATCGATATTGATCACCGAGTCCGCTTCAGTCCGAGTACGGCTTGACGCACTTCGTGGGACTAGCTCGGGGGGAATCGCCATGCCGTCAATGATTGAAGAGGATATTTGCGAGGACATTCGTAAGAGTCTCTTATTTGCGGATTGGCTAGTTGAGCTCGTAGATGCCGATAAGCAAATTCAGAACGTGGCTGTGGTAGCCACGATTGTAGGCGCCATTGACCATGTTCCTTGGTCAAGTCGAGCTGCATTCGATCCGCATTCAGCAACGTTGCCAATGCGGCGAAACGATGGCTTGACACCTGCAGCTCTAGTTGTACCTCGTTCCACGCTCAGACAGAAAGCCAATTCATACTCCAAAGAACTAACTGTGAAGTTGCGACAATCGCTTGCGAGCATCGACACGTTTTGACTGAGGCAGCAAATACTCAGGCACTTTGCTTGGAGGTATCAATCCATGTGCAATGAGGCGAAGCGTAAACTGGAGGAGCAAATCTCAAATCTGGAGAGCGAGCTACGACTTGCCAAGACTAAGATCAACGAGATCATTGCAGCCATCAAGTATGGATCTGGACAACCAAACCTGAATAGGTTCGAAAGCGTAGGGAGGATAAACAATATAGAGCCATTGGAGGACGAAGGTTCTGAATCTCACTCACAATGTACAGGCACATAGGCAAAGACTATAGGGAGTGAGCCAATAGACGAGCTATAGTTGACTCATTAGGCATCGACGCAGGCGTGGTATTGGCCTGATTACCAAGGAACCGTTTGACAGGCAATGGTTGAACATGTAAGGTAGAGTTATTCATGCTATGAGGATGCGAGGCCAATCGAATGGTAGTTGATCGCCCAATGTTCCACGAGCCACAAGAGAGAATCTTAATGCTAGAGCGTGACGCAGACAAGATGACAGAGCGAATAGACAGGTTGGTGCGTGCACTGAGTATAGTGTTGAATCACCCGTATGTAAACATCAGGCCCCATGAGTTCGAGAGTGATGAGGATATGATGTGGCTTGATGAGTTCCTGAAGGAGGAGCACTGTGAAATCAGAAAACGACAAGCTAACAAATGAGCAGAGGACTGATGGACTAGCATTTGCCTTGCGCCATATCGTAAAGGCCATGTTTCCACTTGATCTCGATCAGATGAGTTGTATCCCCTGTTGAAGCAAATGGACGACGAGAGCAATGGCACGGTTGAGAATACTTGAAAAACACTGTATAACACATGCAAAAAGAGCGTCAAAGCCCCGGGCTTTCAGCGGAGCCTTGTTGTCTCTAGCGAGATATTTATTAACACAGCTTAGCCCTGCCTACTGAACACGACTTAGTCCGAGGTAGGGAGACGGGCGGTTGGAAGTTGTGAGCAAGTCCCAGGGTCCTTAGCGATCAAACAGTTGATTCCCTCTGATAGCGCTGAGATTCCGTCGCAAGTCGGGATGCGCGCACAATCTTGTTGCCGGCAGATTGAAGGAGCTTCAGAGTTTCAATGTCACGACATGAGCGTGGAGCGCGGCGCGGGTGAGGCTAAACCCAGGGCTCCTCGTTCTCGGAGGGAATGGGATCGGAGGGATTCGGTTAGGGGGTTGGGGGAGATGGGTCGCTGGCCGGTCGGATCTGGAAACGCGAGAAGAGTTCGCCGCTTTCGGGATCCCGAAGGTGATACATGGCCTTGGTGATTTTCACGATCTCGCCGTGCCGACCATCTTTGTCGACCACAGTCTGCCCGACGACGAACTCGACTTCGTCGTCGTCGCCCTCCGGCGTTACATCTTCTCCACCGGCCAGGTCAAGCGCCGCGGCCACCTGATCAAGGGCCACCCTGAAAAACTCGCGCCCGATGGCACCCGCGACGGTTCAAAGACGGTGTGCAGCGCCGACTCAACCTCCACGTAGCGATCCACGCGTCGCACAATCTGGCAGGTGAATGGCGCGGGCACGCCGGTTGAATAGAGCTCGTCCATGCGCGCCTGAACATTCTCGCGACTGGTTCCGCCGATCTTGACGAGGCCCGGCATCATGGGGTTGGTCGCGGCGTAAACGATGCCGGATTCAGCGGTGGCTTGGGTTTCGTCGCTCGTCATGGATTTGCCAGATTGCAGCGGCCATCAACTCAGGGGCTGGCACGCCGCAGTATAGGGACTGAGGACGGTTGGCTTGCCGCGCGCCGATCCCGCATAGTCCGCTCTCCACGAACGGGTGGTGACCTAGGGACTGCCTGGGACGCTTGGTTGCTGGGGCTGTGTGGTTCGACACGGCTCTCCGAGGGACTCCGAACCGGCTCACCACGAACGGAGGGGGCGACGGCGGGGGTGAGCCGAGGACCGCTTGGGAAGGTTGGGTGCTGGGGCTTTGTGGTTCGACACGGGCCGGTGGGTACACCGGTCCGGCTCACCACGAACGGGGTGGCTGGTTCAGTCCTTGGCTGAGGTTCGGCGGGCTAGTTGTTGGAGGCGCAGCCAGTCGCGGGCGATGAGGGCTTGTTTTTTGGCGCGGGTCCATTTCTTGATTTGGCGTTCGCGTTCGAGGGCGTCGATTCGGGTGGGGAATTCGTCCGCGAAGACGAATTGGACGGGGCGGCGTTTGCGGGTGTAGCCGGGGATGAGACCCTGCTGATGGGCGGCGATTCTTACGTCAAGGTCGTCGGTGTGGCCAGTGTAGTAGGAGCCATCGGCGCATTTGAGGATGTAGACGTAGAAGGGCATGGGGTGGGCGGCGGGCGGGGTGCGACGTAGCGTAACGCGGAGGAAGAAGAAGACTGGCAAGTGAGCTTGGTTGCTGTGGGCTTTGTGGTTCGACACGGTCCGGTGGGTACACCGGCCCGGCTCACCACGAACGGGGTGGGGGCCCGCCACAGGGCTCAGGATTGAGCTAGCCAGTTCTCGATCTGTTGGTCGTCGGTGGGGTTCCAGACGCCCTGGTGGGCCGACGTCATGGCCTCCTGGTATTCGGCGGGGGTGAGGTTTTGGCGCCAGGCGAGGAAGTTCTGGCGGTCGTTGTGTTTGGCCTGGGTGTCGGTTTGGTCGAAGTCGACGAGGGACTCGAGGCAGGTGTTGAGGTCTTGGACGATGTCGGGGCGGGTGGGGGCGAGGTTGTGGATTTCTTCGGGGTCGTCGTCGAGGTTGAAGAGTTGGGGGGCGTAGCCGGCGTAGCGGAGGTACTTCCAGGGGCCCTGGCGCCACATGGCGATGCCGGTGTTGGAGAAGTTGCTGTGGTATTCGCTGAAGACGTAGCCGGGGCGGCCTGAGGTGTCGCCGCGGCAGAGGGGGAGAAGGGAGACGCCGTCGAGGCCCTGGGGGTGATCCAGACCAGCCATGTCCATGAGGGTGGGGAAGAGGTCGATGAGGGAGACGAGTTCGTCTGATATGACGCCCTGCTGGAGGCCGGGGCCGGCGACGATGAGAGGGACGCGGGCGGAGGCTTCGTACATGGCGTTTTTGAGGGTCTGGCGGTGTTCCATGTTCATTTCGCCGTGGTCGCTGGCGAAGATGACGTAGGTGTCGTCGAGCCGGCCGGTGGATTCGAGGGTGTCGAGCACCTGGCCGAGCATGGCGTCGGTTTCGGCGACCATGGCGAAGTAGTGGCGGCGGATGGCGAGGATTTCTTCATCAGTGAAGTGGCCGTGGGTGTTTTTGGTGACGCTCATGTAGTCCATGACGGGATGGAGCTGGGACTCGTAGGGCGGCAGGGTGACGGCGGCGGGGTCGATTTTGTCCAGCCAGGTCTGGGTGGCGCGGAATGGTGGATGGGGGACGTTGGTGCTGGGGTAGAGGAAGTAGGGCGGGTCGTCTGCTGAGTGGTTGTTGAGGAATTTGCAGGCGGCGTCGATCTGGTTCCAGTCGCTCTGGTGGGGGCGGGCGGGGTCTTGTCCTGGGTTTAGGTAGTCGACTCTCTCTTGTTTTGTAGGCGAAAGAGGGGCGGTGCTGGGGGTTTGGCTTCGAGCGGAAGACCCCTCACCCCAACCCTCTCCCCCAGGAGAGGGATTAAGAGGGGCCCCCGGGGAAGGGGGCAAGAGGGGACCCTCACCCTGCCCTCTCCCAGAGGGAGAGGGCAAGACCGGCGGATCAGAGACCGGGGCGGGGTGGAGGGTGATGGCTTGGGGGCAGGGGTTGTGGGGGCGTTTGATGTTGGCGGAGCGCATCCAGGCGGTGAGGCGGGCCTTGAGGGAGTGGCCGCCAACGCGGTAGTCGGTCTTGCCGAAGACGTGAAGGCCGTAGCCGGCGTCTTGGAGGTGGGTGCCAAAGGTGGGGGCGTCGAGCGGAAGGCCGCCGGGGTTGTTCCAGGCTTGGACGCGGTGGACGTACTGGCCGCTCCAGTAGCTGGCGCGCGAAGGGGCGCACTGGGGGGAGTTGCAGTAGGCGTTGCTGAAGGAGGTGCCACGGGCGGCGAGGCGGTCCAGGTTGGGGGTGTGGGCGGCGGGGTGGCCGAGATGGCGCATGACGCGGCCGTCCATGCTGTCGGTCATGAAGAGGACGATGTTGGGGGGTGGGGGCATGGGGTCGTAGGCGTCAGTGGTTCGTGGGTCGCACCTTACGGGGTTGGGGTGGGGGTGGGCGAGGGGAGAGGAGTTAGAGGGGAAAGAGGGGGTGTGCCTGGGTGGGTTGGGTGCTTGGGGATGTGGTTCGACACGGTCCTCCGCAGACTCCGGGCCGGCTCACCACGAACGGGTGGGGACGGGGGTGGCGGTGGGTACGAGACAGGGGTTAGCAGATGGGTTGGTATTCGGTGGGTTTGAAGATGTTGCTGGCTAGTTGGAGTTCGCGGACGTAGCAGATGATCTTGTCGACCTCGGCGTCGGGGAGGCCGGGGACGGGGAGCATGTTGCCGAATTGCCAGTGGTGCTGGCGGACGCCGCGGAGGACGGCAAGACGAAAGGCGGCGTCGGCGTGGTGGCCGGGGTGGTAGATGCGGTCGATCAAGGTGGGGCCCTGGTCGGTGCCGACGGCAGCGGCTCCGTGGCATTGGGCGCAGTTGGCGTTGAAGACGGTTTCGCCCTGGCGGGCTGTCTCCGACAGGTCCACTGGACCAGCGATGGCCTGGGGAGCGTCCGGTGTGGCCCCGGTTTCGCCGCAGGCGATCAGGGCGAGAAGTCCCAGAGCCGCCAGCAGAAGGGACGCCACGCTGGCGCGGTGGCGTCCCTTCCAGCTCGCCCCAGCTCTGGTAGCGAAGGGCGCCTTCCGTGTTGACAGAAGGCTTGGCGGCGACATGGGGCTTACATGTCGACGATGGGCATGGAAACGCGGACGTTGCCGCCGGCCGAAGAGTGGAGGGCGCCGAGCAGGACTTCCATGACCTGGCGGGCTTCGGTTGGTCCGCAGGTGGGGGTGCCGCCGTTGCGGATGAGGTCGAGTAGCTCGACGACGGCGCCGGCGATGTGGCCCTGGGTGTACTGGGTGTGGGGGATGTCGGCGGTGACGAGCTGGCGAGAGTCGCCCTCGGTGGTGATGGTGGCGCGTTCCTGGGTGACGCGCAGGATGCCCTTGGAGCCGAAGACGTCGACGTCGAAGACGCCGGGCATGGGCTTGCACATGTTCCAGAAGGCGCGGACGTCGTTGTCGTACTCGATGAGGATGCTGACAGCGGGGTCGGTGTCGGGGTCGTGGCCGCCGTCGCTGGCGTAGCGGGGGCCGTAGTCCTCGAAGCCGATCTCATTCACCGCGTAGACGGCGGTGGGGTTGCCCTGGGCGAACCAGTTGATGGTGTCGCACATGTGGGTGCCGTTGCGGAAGAGCATGGCGCGGGGGCCGCCCTCGTTGGCGACGACGCGCAGGACGTCGCCGATGGCGCCGTCTTCAATGAGCTGGGCGGCCTGGACCCAGGGGAACATCCAGCGGCGGGAGTGGTCGACGAGGAAGGGGATGCCGGCTTTTTCGACGGCTTCGATGATGCGGTCGGCGTCGGCCAGGGAGGAGGCGATGGGCTTTTCGCAGAGGATGCCCTTGACGCCGGCTTCGGCGCCGTCGATGCAGATCTGGGCGTGGACGTTGTCGCCGGTGACGACGCTGACGATGTCCAGATTCTCTTTTTCGAGCATCTCCAGGTGGCTGGTGTAGGTGTTGACCTCAGGAAGAGCGTCGTTCCAGTCCGAATTGAAGTTGGCGATGGCCTCTTCGCTGATGTCGCAGACGGCCACAACTTCGGTGTCGGCCACATGGTGGTAGGCCGAAACGTGAGAGTGGGGCATGGCGGTGCCCCATCCGGCGGCCGCACCAGGCGCGGCCGGCCGCTCGCCGATTCCGGAAAGACCCACAACACCGGCGCGCAACTGATCGCTCATGACTGCCTCCGTATCAACCCGCGCGCCGGGTCGGGCCGACGCTTGGAAGCGAATTGTACGGCGCGGACGACTAGAGGGCCTTGAGCGCCTCGACGATGGTGCCGGCGGTCACGAGGTCGTGGACGCCGGAGTAGATCTGTTTCCAGCGGACCAGGCCGTTGGTGTCGATCACAAAGGCGGATCCGGTGGCCAGGTTGTCGCCGTAGAGGTTCCAGACTTCGTAGGCCTTGGGCACATCGGCAGTGATGTCGTAAAGAACCTTGAAGGGAACGCCCAGGCTCTCGATGGCCCACTTGGCGCCGTCCAGGTTGTCAGTGCTGACGGCCACGACTTCGGCGTTCTGCGCGGCTATCTGCTCGTAGTTGTTTTGCAACTCCACGAGTTGCGTGCGACAGGTCCCTCACCAAAAGGCCCGGTAGAAGACGAGGACGACGTTCTTGTTGCCCTGGAAGCCGGCCAGGCTGGTCTGGCCGCCCGTGGCGTTGGGGAGCGTGAAGAGCGGGGCCATGGGGCCGGCGGCGGGCTGGGGTTCAGGGGTGGCGGTGGCCGCGGGCGGGGCCTCGGTTGCCACGGGCGTGGGCTCGGCCGTTGGGGCGGCAGCCACGGCGGTAGCGGGCGCCGCGGTTGCCTGCGGGGCCGCCGTTGCGGCGGGTGGCGGTGCGGCGGTCACGGGCGCCTGGGTGGCGGGCGGTTGGGTGGCAGGGGGTTGGGTGGCCGCAGGAGGCTGAGTGGCCGGGGGCGGCGGCTGGGTTGGGGCGGCAGCCGCGACGGCGGCAGCGGGAGCGGCTGTGGGCGGTGGCGCCTCGGGTGGCGGCGCGGCAGCCGGGGCGACGACCGGGGCAGCAGCGGCCGCAGGTGGCGATGGCTCGGGGTCCTGGCCGCAGGCCGCCAGCGCGACCAGCATGACCATGGCCATGGCGATCCCAGCAAGCCAGAGCAAGCGGCGCGGTCTCCGTTCCAGCACGTTCGTTGTCATGTGTACATCAAGCCTGACGAATCGCGCGGACACCGGCCAAAGTGGCCACGATGACGCGGTGCGTCGTCCCTTGCCCTAAGGTTAGCGCGTCGCGGAGAGCAGTGTGCGAGGACGACACGACATGGATCGCAAGGACAAGTATCGGTCAGCTGTTGTTGGGTTGCGTGGAATTGGCGCGGGAGCGGAGAAGGAAAGCCTCAGCGGCAACCGACGGGCGGCGCCGCACACGCATGCCTCGGCGCACAGCGCGCATGAGCGCGTCGACCTGGTTGCGGCGTGCGACCTGGACGGGGCGTTGCTGGACAAGTTTCGCGACACGTGGGGCGAGGCGGCGACGCTGTACGACGACCTGGACACGATGCTGGCCACCGAGGACATCGACATTCTGAGCATCGCGACCTCCGACCACACGCACGCCGCGCTGGGTATCAATGCCATTGAGGCAGGCGTGCCGATGCTCTTCTGCGAAAAGCCAATGACGACGTCGCTGGACGACGCGGACGCGCTGGTGGGGGTCGTGGAAGACGCGGGCACGTCGTTCAGCGTGGACCACACGCGGCGCTGGGACCCGTTCTATCGGCAGGCCTACGACTTCATTCAGTCCGGGCGGATTGGCAAGGTCGTGCGGGTCGTCGGTACGTGGGGCGGCGCGCGCGCGCTGGAGTACCGGAACGGCTCGCACACGGTGGACACGGTGAATATGTACGCGGGGGGCGAGCCGCAGTGGGTGGTGGGCCTGCACGAGCCAGGACCCGACGGCACGGAACCGGCGCCGAGCGCGCTGGTGCAGTACGACAACGGCGTGCTGGCGTTCATCAACCAGACGAAGGCGATTCCGAAGTTCACCGAATGGCAGGTGTTCTGCGAGCAGGGGCGGGTACGGATTGGCGGGGTGCATTCGACGGTGGAGTACGCGGCAACCACGCCTGGCGGGCAGAAGGAGTGGCTGGAGCGGCAGCTGCCGACGCAGAAGGTGTACCGGTCGGCGATGTTGTCTAGCATCGACAACCTGATTCAGCGGCATGAGGGCGGCCCTGAGACGTTTGCGAACGTGCGCACGGGGTTGATGGCGGTGGAAGTTATTGAGGCGATGCGGCGGTCGCATGCGGCGGGGCAGGCCAAGATCGAGTTTCCGCTGGCGCGGGGGTAGGCCCACTTCGACGGCCTGAGGGCGCACGGCCCCGCTGACGGCGGGTGTGTGAGACTCGGGATGAGACGCACCGTCGGTCCGGCGCCGGCGGGACTGGTGAGGACTACCCATGGCTGAGAGCGACCCCGCTTCCGACGCATTGTGCGATGTGGTCTACGGTCTGTCCGTGGTCGGCTCGATCTCGGCCGACGGCGAGCCGAACGGGATGACGGCGAACTGGATGTCGCAGGTTTCGTTTGATCCGCGGATCTTCGCGGTGGCGATACAGGAAACGGCGCACACGCGCAAGAACATTGACGAGACCGGCGTATTCAGCATCTCGGTGCTGCCCGAAGGGTCGAAGGACCTGTCGCTCAAGTTCACGGCCAAGTCGACCAGCGGCGAAGGGCGCCTGGAAGGCGAGCCGATGACGATGCACGAAACCGGAACGCCGGTGCTGGACGCGGCCACGGCGTGGTTTGAGTGCCGGGTCGTTTCGACGCACAAGCCTGGCGACCACGTGGTGTATTTCGGCGAGGTGATCGGCGGCGGCATGGGCGAGGGCACGTCGACAACGCTGCGCGACACGGGGATGAGCTACGCCGGATAGGCCAGCGTGCGGTCCGGAAACCGGTTGCGATAGGGTTAGGCGTGAGCCAAGTTTCTGACAGGTTAGAGACGTGAGCCCGTGGGTTCGATCAGGACGTCGTGGACTCCAGCGCTCGTCGCTGATCGCAGTTGCGTTTCTGGTGGCGCTTAGCCTGGCGTTGGGCGCCTGCGGCGGCGAGGAAGAGTTGAAGCGACAGGACTACAGCACAGCCATCGCGCCGGAGCGCTGCGGCGGGTCAGGTGGCGGGCCCTGCTAAACGGAGCCGGTTGACCCCTGAGCCCAGTCGGCGCTCAGCCGGGAGCGGCCATCGCCTAGGCGGCTGCGGTCAGCCGGCGGTCCAGGCGGTGACGCCGGGCCACCAGACGGGGCGAATGATCATCATGGCGAAGGCGAAGAGGACGAGAACCGCGAGGACGGTCCAGCCGGCCAGCCAGCGCCGCCAACCCACGGTCCACTGACGGCCGGCGCGGAAGTGGGCCTCGGCCGGCAACATGACGCCTAGCCAGATCGCGGCTGCCACACCCATGGCGACGGTGCTGGTGACCAGAAACGTCGGACTCATCCTGTAGGAGTTGGTGAGCGCCAGGCCGAGGCCGCTGGCCAGCAGCAGAGAGAGCGACGGGGCGGTTACCCAGCGGTTGAGCGCGCGCAGCACCGGTTCGGTCGGCAGGCCGTCGGTCCAGCCGCCGGCCAGGGCGATTCGGCGTCCCTGGACAACTACGACAAGAGCCGCGGTAAACGCGCCAAGGGCGGCCATGCCGCTGAACTCGTGGACGACGAGCAGAAAGTTCCAGAGCTGAAGCGTCACCGCGAACGGGTCACGATCACCTGAGGATCAGACGCGCCATCGCTCACGGACATCCGTCGGCACGGCAATGCCGAAGCGGATTTCGGTGTCGGCCGTTGGCTTGTAGCTCACGGTGACGGCGCGGGTGCCTTCGGGAACTTCCCAACTGCGCCAGCCGCGTTCCTCGCCACCTGGTACAGGACCGGCATTTGCGAGCCGAGCCGCTGGTGCGGCCTGGCTCGCGATGCCATCTCCGCCGCCAGCCAGTTTCAGGGTCATGGCCTCGGGGCTCAAGTCGATTGCACCGCTGCCGCTGTTGGTGACCACGAAGTACGCCGAGATGAACATGAATCCCGGCTCGGCGTTGTCGAAGTTGCCGAACGAACGGGTCGCGCCGACCTCAGTGAGCGTGATGTTGGCACCGCCACGGTCAACGGTTCCGCCAACCTGCGCGTCAACGGGACCAGGCGGTTCGACAGCGACCGGCGCGTCGTCTCCCGATCCGCCGCAGGCGGCCAATACCGCAGCAAGCAGGAAGCCAAGCACCACGCCGAGCACGGCGCGGCGACGGATAAGGAATCGGGTCATTAGGGGCAACCTCGGGAGTGCGAACGCCCGCCGTCCTAGATTCAATGCCAGCTTATCGTATGAGTCGTGCGAGCCAGAGCGGCTCCGAGACCCAGGTCGACAATCAGCCCTGGACGTGACCGGGTTTGGAGTGCACGGTGGACGGCTATCGCGCTGAAAGCGCGAATGACGGTCAGACGTGTCGAAGGTCGCCGAAGACGTTCCAGCGGTCGCGGACCTCGTCTGACAGCGTGAAACCGAAGCGAATCTCGAGGTCCGGCGTTGGCCGGTAGCTGAGGGTTGCGGCGCGCGTGCCCTCCGGCACTTCCCAACTTCGCCAGCCGGCCAGATCCTGGCCGGGTGAGGGGCCGGTGTCGCGGAGGCGGCTGCCGGGGGTGACAAGCCACGGTCTGCCGACGCTGCCGTCGGGCAGTTCAAGCACCAAGTCGTCGGGTCCCTGAGCAGGCACGCCGGTCCCGGAGTTGCTGATCGAGAGCCTGGCCGCGATGAAGACCTTGCCGTCGTCGGCGAGTTCGCGGCGATCGAACGAACGCGTAGCTCCGACCTCGAAGAGCGTGATGCTCACGCCCTCACCTTTGACGGTTTCGCCAGGTCCGGCGTCGACAGGTCCAGGGGGCGTGACCTGGACCTCCGGGGCGGACGCGCCGCAGGCGGCTAGCGCGGCGGCGAGAACGATGCCGAGCAGCGCATAGATCCAGCGGCGCCGCGGGAAACATTCTCGGAAAACTGCGGTCAGCACGAAACGTCCGGCCCTTCAGGTTCCTGGGGCAGGCCATCTTAACCCGCGACCCGCGGGCACTGTCAGATCAGGCAGGCGCGAAGCGCTGGCGACGGGCTGTTCGACACCGCAGCCAGCACCTGGGCAGCGGCCGCGCACCTTCACCACTTGCCATGGGTCCGCTTGGGTCCGAAGCGGCGGCGTTTGACCGTGGTCTCGGTTGGCCGCATCATGAGACGCGATACAGCGGGCGCCGTCCATGGACGGCTGCCCTCGGACGTTTCCGCTCGGGGAGGCGCCGGATGATTTCGAGGTCGATTCGCCGCGCTGGACGCGCGGCGAAAGTCGCGGGTGTGGGGCTGTTGCTGGCGCTCGTCTTTACGCTGTCGGCGTGCGGCGACGACAAGCCGAAGAAGAGCGGCGAGTTCAAGCTGAATCCGGGCGACTTCTACTGCACGGGCTACAAAGAGGGCAGCGTCGGCGACGCGAACCTGCTGCCGGGCGACCACTACTGGGAAGGCACGACGGCCCAAGACTGCGACACGTAGAGGGCCGATAAGCGTCGCTCATGGCGCGATCCCTCGTTTGCGGTTGGGTGTACTGTCAGACCGATTCGCTGGCTCGGATTAATTGACCGTGTCGCGTGGCTATCCGAGTGAGGTCGCCGAGGATGTATTTGCGCTTGGTCGCTGGTGGGGCGCGCTGGCCTACCTTGCGGTGGGCACGGAAACCCTACTGGTGGATACCGGCGTCAGCCGACTAACCGGGGAAATCCTGGGGGCTGTGCGGGCGGCAGGCGTTCGTCCCGGTTCGATCGACCGGATCGTGCTGACGCATTACGACTACGACCACTCCGGCAGCGCGGCGCAATTGGCGCGGGAGTTGGACAGGCCGGTGGCGATTCACGCGGCGGACGCCGGCCTGCTGGCGAATCCCGCGGCGAGTCCGGGTCTACGCCGCCTGCTGTACCACCGGCCGGTCCCACGGGTTCTCCGCTGGGAACCGCCCGAGATTGCGACGACTCTGGAGGAAGGGGACACGGTGGGGGACTGGCGGGTGATGCACACGCCGGGCCACACACCGGGCAGCATGAGCCTGGTTCGCGGCGACGTGGGAATAGTGGGCGACGCGCTGATATTCAGCCGCGGCCGCCTGATCCCGAATGTGCGGCACCTGGCAATCGACCTCGCGGCCCAGGAAGCGTCAACGAAGCGGCTGGCCAGCGCGGGGCTGCGGACGGTGCTGCCGGGACATTACGCGCCGTGCACGAATCCCGAGGCGGTCACGCAGTTGCGGCGACGGCTAGAGAGCTAAGGCAAACCGAAGCGCCAAACAGTGGCTCTCTCTGGCGAGCCGATCCGGGTCTAGGCGCTTCGCCAGTCGAGGGCGACGCCCCAGTAGTGTTCGGGCTGGTTGAGCAGGCCGTCGTAGGCGGCAGCGATTTCGCTGGCGGGCAGGCGGTGGGAGATGAGTTGGGCCAGCTGCAGCCGCCCGGACGAGACCAGGTCGAGCACGGTTCGGGCATTGCCAGCGATGGATAGGGGATGTCCCCTGCTGGCCGGATTGATCGGCACGCGGTGTTCCAGCGCGCCCTTGATGGTGACCCATGTGCGGTGCACCGGCTGGAGGAACTCGTTGAGGTCAGCCGTGACAGGCGCGCGGGGCGAGCCGAGCAGGATGAGTTCGCCGTAGGACGCGGCGGTCTGAATGGCGGTCGCAGCCACGCCAGCGTGGCCGACGGCTTCGACGACGGTCTGGGCGCCACCGCCGGTGATGTCGCGCACCTGCGAGACGATCTCAGACATGTCGTCGCCAATGACGCGCTGGATGCCAACGCGCCGGGCAAGTTCGCGGCGTGCCGGCACGGGGTCGACCCCGATGACGCGCGCACCGTCGATGGCAAATAGCTGGGCGGCCAGGTTGCCAACCAGGCCGAGCCCGAAAACGACGACCCAATCGTTGACGCGAATGTCGGCCACCTGCGGCGCGGTGATGGCCACCATGCCCATGCGGACGGCGGCGGCAAGGTCGCTCGGCACGGCGTCCGGCACCGGTACTGCAATTGTGTCTGGATCGTTGACGGGGAGGACGTGGTGGGACACGTGCTTGTGCTGGCTGAAGACTCGGTCACCGACCGCCAGGGTGTCGACGGCGGACCCCAACTCGACCACACGGCCACAGTTGGAGTAGCCGGGGCGGGCCGGGTAGTGATTCCAGCTGCCCGGTACGTGGACGCCGGGGTCGAGGCCGGTGAAGTTGGCGAGTTCGGTACCGGCGCTGATAAACGTGAATTCGGTCTCGACGAGGAGGTCGTGCGGGCCGAGCGGGCCGGGGACTGGGATTTCTTCGATCTCGACGAGGTTGGCCTCGCGAACGATGGCGGCGCGGCCGCTCACGGAGTTGCTCCCAGCTCGGCGAGGGTCAAGCGTTGGCCGTCGCGGGCCACCGATTCCTCAGCCACGATGCCGAGCACGGCAGCCCAGTAGGCGGCGTCCAGCCCGGCCACGGGATCGCGTTCGCCGCGAAAGACGGAAAGCGCGTCGGCCAGCAGGCGAATGTCGCCGCCGCCGTGCCCGCCTTCGGCCATCTCAACGGAGCGGTTCTCGTCGCGCTCGTCGCGCCGGCCGCTGAGCCGGTAGGCGCCGACGCCTTCGCGACCTTCGACCTTGCCCGCCTCACCCCATACGCCGATCTCGCGTGCGGTGTACGAGGCGAAGAGACAGAGGCTGTAGGAGACGCGCTTGCCGCCCTCATATTCGATGCTGGCACTGGCGTGGTCGACGGTGTCCTTCTCGGAGTTGAACACGCAGGTGTCGAAGATGTAGCCGCTGGTCGCCTCGGCTTCGTGGTAGAGCTGCCGATGCCAATCCTGCGTGATGTCGAAGTACTCGGGACAGGTGTCCTTGGCGTCACAGGTGAGGCAGCGCTCGCCGGCCCAGTCCTTGGGCGTGAAGACGGCGACGCCACCAGTGGCGCTGACGCTGACGGGACGGGCGCCAAGCATCCAGCCGGCGATGTCCAGCGCGTGGCAACTCTTGTGCACCAGCAGGCCGCCGGAATTGGCGCGCAGACGGTGCCAGCGGCGGAAGTAGCCTGCGCCGTCGCGGTTATCGGTCATGGTGACGAGGCGCGGGTCGCCGATTTCACCACTGACGATGGCGTGGTGCATGCGTTCGAAGAACGGGACGTACCGCAGGACGAACCCCGTCATAAACCCGCCGGCACTGCCGCGGGCCGCGTCGCGGATGCGGTTGCAGTCGGCGACGGTGGTTGCAATGGGCTTCTCGCAAATGACGTGTTTTCCGGCCTCAAGCGCGGCGCAGGCGAGGTCGGCGTGGGTGGCGTCGGTCGTGGTGATGACGACCGCATCCACCTCCGGGTTGTTCAGAACGACGGACGGGTCGGTGTCGGTGCGTTCGACCTCGAGGTGGGTCGCCCCGAACTGGAGTCGAACAGGGTCCACATCACTGAGCGCCACGATGTCGGCCTGGTCAGCGAAGTTCTGACGCAGGCCGCGACCGTAGGAGCCAAGACCGCGGCCGCCGGTTCCGATGATTCCGAAGCGCAAGCGGTTGTTGGGCATCAGAGGAACTTGTTGAGGGGGAACTCGATAATGCCTTCGGCGCCGGCTTTCACCAAGCGCGGCATCAGCTCGCGTACCTGACGCTCCTCGACGACGATCTCGACGCTGGCCCAGGGCTGGCCGTAAAGGTCAGCCACGGTGGGCGCGGTGACGCTGGGGACGAGCGAAATCACCTTGTCCAGAAGGTTTTTCGGCACGTTCATCTTCAGCGCTACGCGGGACTGGGCGTCCAGGGCGGCCTTGAGCATGGTGGCGACCTGATCGATCTTGGCCTTTTTGTCCGGGTCTGCGTAGGCGGCCTTGTTGGCAATGACCTGCGGGCAGGAGGTGAGCATGGTTTCGATCTCACGGAGGCCGTGCGCTCGCAGGGTGGAGCCTGTTTCGGTGGTGTCGACGATAGCGTCGGCCAGACCACCGGCGACCTTCGCCTCGGTCGCGCCCCAAGAGAACTCGACAGTGGCGTTGATGCCGCGCTCGGCCAGGTAGCGCCGGGTGAAGCCAACCATTTCGGCGGCTATGGTGCCGCCTTCCAGGTCGTAGACAGTCTGAATCGGGGAGTCGCTGCGAACCGCGAGGACAGTCCGGGTGGGCCGGGAACTGCGGCGCGAGTAGGGGAGGACCTGGATGACCTCGACGTCGGACTGGTTCTCGAGGGTCCAGTCCGTGCCGGTGATGCCGGCGTCGAAGCTGCCGTGCTCGACGTAGCGAGACATTTCCTGGGCGCGCATAAGGGTGAGCCGCAGGTCGTCGTCGTCGACTTCGGGGAAGTAGCTTCGGGAGCTGATGACGATATGCCAGCCGGCGCGCCGAAACAGTTCGATCGTCGCTTCTTGCAGGCTGCCGGCTGGAATCCCGAAGTCGAGCGGTCTCATGAGCTTCCGTACCCTCCACAAATAACCGCCCAGATGGGCGGACTGATCAGGATATCGGTTTGTGGGGCGTGGTTCGGCGGATTGTTCGCGTGGGTCAGAGCGCGGGGACGATGTCGAGCGGGACCGGCCGCGCCCGCGTGTCGGTTGAGCGCTGGAAGAGCGTTTCGAGAGCGGCGCGGCCACGGTGGCCCATGTCGCGGGTGAGGTTGGTGACGTACATGTCGGTGAACTGTTCGGTTATCTCAGCGTCCACGCCCGGGGCGACGCCGCGGACGTGAACGTACGCATCCGCCGGATTTGCGCGCGCGAAGTCGATGGAAGCAGCCACGGCGCGCGCCACCGCCTGACACCAGTCGTCGCCAAGCTCCCGACGGACGATGTTGATTCCGAGGGGGAGCGGCAAGCCGGTGTCTTCGAACCAGGCCGCGCCCAGATCCAGCACTTTCGCAAAGCCGGCGGCCGCGTAGGTGAGCTGGCCTTCGTGGATCACGGCCGCGGCCTCGGCCCGGCCGTCGCGGACGGCGTCGAAGGCCTGATCGAAGGGGACCTGGACCGGCTCGAACGTCGGCAAGTACATGCGGGCGAGACAAAAGGCGGTGGTGTGGCGGCCCGGAACGGCGATGCGGCAGCCGGCCATTTCCTCAGGCGTCATGGCACGCGGCGCGACGACGACTGGGCCGTAGCCTTCGCCCATCGAGGACCCGCAGGCGGTGATTCGGTAGCGGTCGGCGACGTCGGGATAAGCGGCGGCCGAGATCTGGGAAATGTCGAGCTCGGCAGCGTGGGCGCGCTCGTTCAGTGACTGGATGTCGTCGTGTACGGCCGAGACCTCGGCCGGTTCAGGGCCGTCGAGCCTGACCAGACCCTGGGTGAGGGCATAGAACATGAACGCATCGTCGGCGTCGGGACTGTGGCCGACGGTAAGGCGGCGCAAGGGTCAGACGGGCAGCGGCTCGGCGTCGAAGACTTGGAGCACCTGGTAGTGCGTATCGCGCTGGGCCGGTGTGAAGCCGGCTTCGCGAATCATGGTGCGCATCTCCTCGACAGACGTGCGGACGTAGTGGCCGGCTTCCTGCATGACGTTCTCGTCGAATAGCGTGCCGCCGAAATCGTCGGCGCCGAAGTGCAGGGCAACCTGGCCGGTCTTCTTGCCCTCGCTGAACCACGAGGCGTCGATGTGCTCGATGTTGTCGAAGTAGAGGCGGGCGGCCGCGAGGATGCGGAGGTAGTCGTTGGCCTGGGCGCGCAGGCCGCCGAGTTTGCGGCCGAGGGGGGTGCCGCCAGGGGCGAAGCTCCAAGGCACGAAGGCGTAGAAGCCGCCAGTCTCGTCCTGCAAGTCGCGCACGCGCTGAAAGTGTTCGACCCGGCCGTCCACGCTTTCGCCGTGGCCGTACATCATGGTGGCGGTGCCGCGGAGCCCGACCTGTTGGGCGGCCCGGAGGATGGCGATCCACTCGTCGGCGTTCATCTTGAGCGGGCTGATGCGGTGACGATCGTCGTTGGTCAGAATCTCGGCGCCGCCGCCGGGCAGCGTGCGCTGTCCGGCGTCCCAGAGCGCCTGGCAAACCTCGCGGTAGCCGAGCCCGGAGACCTTGGACATTTCGTAAATCTCGGGGGCCGACCAGTAGTGGGGGGTCATGCCGGGAAAGCGCTCGCGGGTGGTGCGGACCATGTCCAGGTAGTACTCGAGCGGAAGCTCGGGATTGAGACCGCCCTGCATGAGGACGGTGGTGCAGCCCATGGCGGCGGCCGCGGCGACCTGGGTCATCATCTGTTCCACGGTGTGGGTGTAGGCGTCGTCGGCCTTGCTGGTGTGGGGCCGGTAGAAGGCGCAGAACGAGCAGTAGGCGTCGCAGAGGTTGGTGTAGTTGAGGTTGGTGTCAACCACGTAGGTCACGACGTCGTCCGGATGCCGGCGCCGACGGACCTCGTCGGCCAGCGCTCCCACTTCAAGCAGCGGCGCGTCGGACAGCAGGTAGCGGGCATCGGCGGGGGTGAGCCGCTCGCCGGCGTCGATCTTGCGGATCAGGTGGTCCATCACGCTACTCGCTCCACGGCGGTGAGGCGGGCGTCGAGCTCCCGGAAGCGTTCCAAGCCCGCCCAGGCACGATCATCGAACCGGTAGAGGAATGTTCGCAGGTAGGTCGCGACGACGCTGGCGGAAAGACCCAGGTCCGGACGGCGACGGTGGATGACGTCAGGGTCGGCCAGGTTGCGCTCGAGATTGAGATTCAAGTATTCCAACGCCGCGTCGCAAGCGCCGAGCTCGATACCGCGCCTGGCCATCCACGAGGCGAAGACGAACGGCAGCCCGGTCCAGGCGTGCCATTCAGCCGCGAGGTCCAGTTCGTAGGGAAAGACCTGCGGGTCCCGGCGCTCCAGCAGGGCGCGGTCGCCGATGAGCAGGACGGCGTCGGCGGTGTGGTTCAACCCGGTGAAGGTTGAACGACCTATGTCGAACCGGAATTGCAGAAGCACGCGCAGCAGCCGAACGGAGGTTGCGGTGTCGTCGATTACGCCGATGCATGCGCCTGCCAGCCGCTCAACGGGGACCCGCGAACGCAGTAGGACGCTACGGGCGGCGCCAGCGGCGGCAATGCCGAGGCTGCCCACGGAACAGAAGAGGTCAGGGTGATCGAAGGCGGCCACGATTGGCAGGGGGGCCAGATCCACTTCGCCGCGACGCGCGATGTCGATCATGCCGCGGGGGACCTCGACGACCGCTGCGGCCCTGACTTCGTCGTCGGCAAAGAACGGCTCCGTATTGAGATACGGAATCCGGCCGAGCCTAGGCGTCATACACCTTCACAACGTCGTAGGTGGCGTTGCGTTCAACCGGGATCTTGTCAGCAGAGCGGATGAGGCGAACCATGCGGTCCCGCTCCAGGCCGAGTGGACTTGCCGCCAGGGCCGCGTGGGCGATGCGCTCGGTGCCGATAGTGCCGTCCAGGTCGTCCGCGCCAAAGTTCAGCCCGATTGAGGCCGTCTCTTCGCCGCTCATGACCCAGTAGGCCTTGATGTGCGGGAAGTTATCGAGCATCAGGCGCGAGGTGGCCAGGGTGCGCAGGTCGTCGATTGGCGACGCCTGACGGTCCACCAGCAGCGTGGTGCCCAACTGGTATTCGAGCGGGATGAAGCAGAGCCAGCCGCCGGACTCGTCCTGAGCCTCGCGCAGCCGCATGAGGTGCCGCACGCGCTCCTGGTGCGTCTCGATATGGCCGTAGAGCAGCGTGGCGTTGGAGCGAATGCCCATTGAATGGGCCAGATGGTGAATCTCGATCCAGCGGTCGGCGCCGGCCTTGCCGCGGAAGAGTTCGCGGCGCACGCGCTCCGAGAAGACCTCGGCCCCGCCGCCGGGCATGGAATCAAGTCCGGCGTCGATCAGGCGCTCCAGGACCTCCCGGTCCGCCAGCTTGAAGCGCTTGTGGAAGTAGTCGATCTCGGCAGCGGTAAAGGCCTTGATCTGAACGGTGGGACGCTCGGCCTTGATGGCGCGCAGCAGGTCCTCGTACCACTCGAATGGAATCGTGGGGTGGTGACCGCCCACCATGTGCACTTCGTGAAGCTCGGGATGGATCTGCCCAATGATTTCGTCGATCGAATACTCGTAGGCGTGGTTGTCGCCGACCTTGGCCGCGAAGTCGCAGAACTTGCAGGACAGGACGCAGACGTTGGTGGGATTGATATGCACGTTGAACGTGAAATACACGCGGTCGCCGGACAGTCGGCGGGCCGCCGCATCGGCGATACGGCCCAGACCAATGACGTCGCGGGTTGCGAGGCAGGTAAGCCCGTCCTGCTCCGACAGGCGTTGGCCGCGCTGGGACTTTTCCCAGATCGGGCCGAGGGCCGGGTCCTGAAATCGAATAGCGGGACGAGCCGGGGCTTCAAGCATGCAGGGCCACGCGATCTACCTCCGCGGGACTGAAGCCAACGCTCTGCAGGAGCAGTTGGCGCAGGCTGGGATACGACGAATGCAGCGACCCGGCCGAGGGATCGTGCAGCCAGTGCACGGCGACTTCGTTCAACGCTCCGAACCAGGCAGTGGCGATCAAGCTCGTGTCACATGGGGCGATTGCCCCACTTTCGACCGCCCGGTTCAATTCGCCTTCGATCAGCTCAGCGAACTGGCGGCGGACGAATATCAAGTCGTCGCTGAACGTCCGACCGGCGCCCGCCACCTCAATCAGCACGATGCGTGCCAGCGTGCGGTGCTTGACGAAGACGTCAACCAGGCCCAGGAGCGCGGCGTCCAGACGTTCGGACGGCGCGTCCGCCCTGTCCATCTTGCGCTCAATGGAGCCGGCAAGCTGGCTAGCCAGTTCCCGCACGAGCGCCCGAAAGATGGCGGCCTTGCTGGGAAAGTGAAAGTAGGCCGCGCCCTTGGAGCGCCCGGCGCGGTCGACGATCTCGTCCACAGCGGCGCCGTGGTAGCCCTTTTCGCCGAAGACGTTGAGGGCGGCTTCCAACAAGGCGTGGCGGGTGGCGTCTTTGCGGCCGGTTGACGACCGGCGGGGGAGACGCAGGCTCATAAGCTTTACCAAACCGACTGGTCGGTCGGTTTTACTGGAGGGTGTGGCTGCTGTCAAGCGGTCGCGGCATTCCATAGGACGGCCGGCGGCCGAAGGACACCCACGCTCCAGGCTGCGCACGACGCGGAGAATCTGACGGCAGCGGCACTGATCCCGGCGAGATGCCGGCCTCAGGCTATACGCGCACCTTGGCGAAGCTGAGGCGGAGTTGCTGGAAGTTGTCGGATGTCAGGGCCACGGAGGCCGGCATCTCCTGATCGCGCGTGACAGGAACCGCCCACGCTCCGAAGCGTTCGCCAACGCTCAAGGCCCGGGTAGCGACCCACACGGTTGGGACGGGCTGGTTGGAGGCGAGCAATGCCCCCGCCATACGCTCGGGGCCAGCAAGTGCGGCGGAGAAGATCAGCGATACGTGGGCGCCGGAGACGGTTTCGAAGCAGACATCCCACAGCGTGCGCATGAAATTCTGCTCCACCATCCGGGTCGCCGCTCCCCGGTGATCGCCGTCCGGCGCGCCTTGCCGGATGAACTGGGCCTCCGCCGCCGAGATCATCACGTCGCGGCTCTGGTCGAAATGAGGGCGTACGGCGTCCAGGCGGCGCTTGTACGCCTCGAACGGATCGTGGTTGAGCACGGTAATCAGCGCGGCCGGAATGACCCGGGGGTCAACGGCGAACAGTGCCGAGATGCGATACGGCGGGCCCTGCGTGGGGTCGTGCGCCGGTTGGCTGTCGGGCGCGGGTTGGCTGTCGGGCGCGGGTTGGCCGAGGGGCGGCGCCGGCGCTTCGGCTTCGGCCGGCGGTGCGGTGGGTTCCGCTGCCGGCATCGGCGCGGGCCCGAGCGGCTCACCGCCAGGTCCGAGAAGCTGGGGAATTCCGTCGTCAGGGTCGTTTGTTGTCATCAACTCAGACAATCAGAAGCCGCGGACGACCCAGCGGATCGCGAAGTACAGCGGCCAAATCATGAACACGACAATGAGGATCAGCGACCAGGACGGAAACGGAAAGCCGTCCACGACATCCAGCGCGAAGAAAAACGCGGAGATGGTGATCCAGCTGATCGTGGAGCTTCGAATACGCCCCCAGAGGCCGAGGGTCATAGAGCGCGGGTCCTTATTGCGATGGCAGGCTCGCCCGTTTTGCTCAATCTGCCCCAGATGGGGCGTTGGCGCAATGTTGCTCGTCAATTCGGCGCCAGCGCACGACGCCTTCAACGATGGTTATGCGGGGGTGGAGGCTTGGATCAAGCAGCACCAGATCAGCCGCGGCACCGGTTCGCAGACCGCCTGGATCCAGGCCGATCGAGGCCCGCGGGGCTTCGGAGGCCATGCTCAGCGCGACGGCCGGGGAGACGTCCAGCCAATCAACCGCGCGGCGCACGGCGGCGTCCAGGGTGAGGGCGCTGCCGGCCAGACGGCCAGTGGTCAGGCGGATCGAATCTTCGTCCACGCGCAGACGCCGGCCGGCCCAGGCGTAGTCGCCCGGCGGACAGCCGGCGGGGGGCACGCTGTCGGAAACGAGGCCGATTCGCCCGCTGGTGCGGGTGGCGGCCAGGATGCGGGACGGCGCCCGGGCGACGTGGAGACCGTCCAGGATCAGTTCGGCGTCGACGTCGCCGCGATCAAGCAGCGCGCCAACGGCGCCGGGGGCGCGATGGTGGAAGCCGGGCATGGCGTTGTAGGCGTGGGTCACACGCGTTACGCCCGCATCGAAGGCGGCTAGCGCCTGGTCGTACGAGGCGTGCGTGTGGCCGAGGCTGAGGGTGACGCCGTCGGCGCGCAGCTCGTCGGTCTGCGCGGGCGTCAGGCGTTCGGCGGCAACGGTCATGAGGCGGATGGGTGAGCAGGCGGTTGCCTGCATGTCCTTCCACAGCGCCGGGTCATAGTCGAGAAATGCGTCCGGTGGAAACATTCCGGGCTGGTCGGGCGAGAGGAACGGTCCTTCGGCGTGTACGCCGAGGACACGCGCGCCGTGCGGATCGCCCTCGACGGACGCCAGAGCGGCCAGCAGGTCGTTTGGCGCCGCGGCAACTACCGTGGGCAGGAAGCCCGTGACGCCTTGCGCCAAGAGGTCGTGCGATAGCCGTGCGACGTCGCCGGGTCGCATGACGTCGATGCCGCGGCGGCCGTGGATGTGGGTGTCGACGAATCCCCGCGCAAGGACGCCGGGGCCGTCCACCGCAAGCGCGCCGGACGGTGCTTCGATTGGGTTGGCGCTTACCGCGGTAACAACGCCGTTCGACACCAGCACGTGGCGGTCCGGGAGCATCCGACCGCCACAGGCAAGGTCCACGTGACGGAAGTGAATCGGCAGGGACATGAGGCGATGTTGGGGGCACGAGGTGGTCGTCGCAACCGTCAGGCAGCAACGAGCATCCAGGCCGGAGTATCATGAACGTTCCCCCCTCGACTAGGCCGGTGTTTCGAGACAAGGAGCGTTACTGGCGTGCCGCTGATACCCATGCGTGTGTTGCTGGACCACGCTGCGGAAAACGACTACGGCGTGGCCGCCTTCAACGTGAACAACATGGAGCAGGTGCAAGCCGTGATGGCGGCGGCCAGCCGCACCGATGCGCCGGTGATCATCCAGGCCAGTCGGGGCGCGCGGGCGTATTCAAGCGAGGCGTATCTGCGCCACCTGATGCTAGCGGCCATGGAATTGAATCCGCACATTCCGGTGGCCATGCACCAGGATCACGGCAACAGTCCGGCAACCTGCCTGAGCGCGATGGAGCAGGGCTATACCAGCGTGATGATGGACGGCTCGCTGCTGGAAGACGGCTCCACGCCCTCCGACTACTCGTACAACGCGGCCGTCACCCGTGAGGTGGTGGAGCTGGCGCACGAACGCGGGGTGAGCGTGGAGGGCGAACTGGGCGTGTTGGGCAGCCTGGAAACCGGCATGGGCGATCAGGAAGACGGGCACGGGGCGGAAGGGATGCTGGATCGCGAGCAGCTCGTGACCGACCCGGAGCAGGCCGAGGACTTTGTGGCCCGTACAGGGGTGGACGCCCTGGCCGTGGCGATTGGGACCAGTCATGGCGCCTACAAGTTCAGCCGCAAGCCGGATGCCGGCGTGCTGGTGATGGACTGCATCCGCGAGATCCACCGGCGGCTGCCGCACACGCACATCGTGATGCACGGCAGTTCATCGGTTCCCCAGAAATTGCAGGACGCCTTCAACGCCTTCGGCGGCGAAATGCGGCAGACGTGGGGCGTGCCGGTGGAGGAGATTCAGGAAGGCATTCGGCACGGGGTGCGGAAGATCAACGTGGATACCGACAATCGGCTGGCGATGACGGGCGCGGTGCGCCGGGTTCTGACCGAACGGCGCGACGAGTTCGATCCGCGGCAGTATCTGACGCCGGCTCGCGAGGCAATGACGGACGTTTGCGCGGCCCGGATGGAAGCCTTCGGCATGGTGGGCCAAGCGGGCGGCGTGCCGGTGGTGTCGCTAGACGAGATGGCGCAGCGGTACGCGGGGCGGCAAGCCGTCGGCAGCCGCCGCTAGTCCAGCGTCAGCCGGCGGCTAGACGAGCGAGGCGACCAGGTCGCCGACGGCGGCGGTGCCCATGCCCATGCGGCCGGCGCTCATGGACTTGATCTTGCCGCTCTGGAGCGCGCTGACCATCGCCCCCTCGACTCGCGCGGCGCCCGCGGACTCGCCCAAGTGGTCCAGCAGCATGTGCATGGCGTTGATGGCCGCCAGCGGGTTGATCACGCCCTGTCCCTGATACTTGGGGGCCGAGCCGCCGATGGGCTCGAACATCGAAACGCCTTCCGGGTTGATGTTGCCGCCGGCGGCGATGCCGAGTCCGCCGGAGATGATCGCGCCGATGTCGGTGATGATGTCGCCGAAGAGGTTCTCCGTCACAATGACGTCAAACCACTCGGGATTCTTGACGAACCACATGGCGGCGGCGTCCACGTGGGCGTACTCGCGAGTGACGTCGGGGTAGTCGGCGTCGCCAATCTCGTTGAAGGCGCGCCACCAGGTGCCGCCCACATTGGTCAATACGTTCGTCTTGGCCACCAGGTGCAATTGCTTGCGCTCGTTTCGCTGTCGGGTGAGCTCGAAGGCATAGCGCACCGCGCGGGCCGCGCCGCGCCAGGTGGTGCAGTGGATCTGGGTAGACACTTCGTGCTCGGTGCCGGCGTACTGCACGCCGCCCATGCCGGTGTACATGCCCTCAGTGTTCTCACGAACGACCACGAAGTCGATCTCGTCGGGGCCCTTGTCCTTCAGCGGCGTCTCGACGTTGGGGTAGAGCTTGACCGGGCGCAGGTTGATGTACTGGTCCAGCTCGAATCGGGCCTTGAGCAGGATTCCTTTTTCGAGGATGCCGGGGGCGATGTCCGGATGGCCGATGGCGCCCAGGAAGATTCCGTCGAAGCCGCGGAGGTCGTCCAAGGCCGAATCGGGCAGCGTCTCGCCGGTGCGGAGGTAGCGTTCGCCGCCGAAGTCCAGTTCGGTGAGGTCGTAGGCAAAGCCTTCCGCGGCGGCGGCGGCCTCGAGGACTTTCAGCGCTTCGGCGGTGACTTCGGGTCCGGTTCCGTCGCCGGCAATAACTGCTATGCGATGCACAGGGGATCCTGGCCACTTGCGGCCGCGTATCAGGTGGGCGGGCGAGGATACCGGAGACGGCGATCGCTGAGGGGTCTTAGACTCCGCGCATGTCCAGAATTCTGGCTGTGCCCGACGTTTCGGTGCGGCGACTGACGCAACCGCCCGGCGACCACTTCTTTGGCTACTACGAGAAAACGCCGTGGACACGCTCCGGATCGCGGCTGCTGGGCATGCGGGTGGGATTCCGCGACCGGCAGCCCAGGCCGGACGACGAGATCGAGCTGGGCCTGGTGGATCCTGCCGGCGAGCGTGCCTTCGAGCCGTTCGCGACGACGCAGGCTTGGTGCTGGCAGCAGGGCACGATGCTGCAGTGGCTACCGGGCCAGCCAGAGCGCGTGGTGTACAACGAGCGGCGCGCCGGGCGGTTTCGGGGCGTGGTGCACGACCTGGCGTCCGGCGACGCACGCGAACTGGAACGGGCCGTGTACGCGGTGGACCCCAAGGGGCGCTATGCGGTGGGGCTGAACTTCGCTCGCCTGGCGACGCAGCGACCGGGCTATGGATACGAGGGCGTGCCGGATCTCTGGGCGGATGACCCGGCACCGGCCGAGGACGGCGTTTGGACGATCGACCTGGCCACGGGCCGGGCAGCGTTGGCGCTGGCGCTGGCCGAGATCGTGGACATGGATCCCGACGCGGGCATGGCCGGCCAGGTTCACTGGCTCAATCACGCGCAGATCAACACGGACGGCACGCGGGTGGCGGTGCTGCATCGCTGGCAGCCGTCCGAAGGCCCCAGGCAGACGCGCCTGATCACGCTGGCGCCGGACGGTTCGGACGCGCGGGTGATCTGGACGGCGCGCCTGGTGTCGCACTACGACTGGCGCAGCACCGACGAGATCCTGGCCTGGGGCGGAGCGCCGGCGACGCCGAACGGATTTTGGCGCGTTAGCGATACCGGTGCCGAGCCGCGGCTCTTCGCGCCGGACGTGTTGACCGAAGACGGTCACTGTTCGTATTCGCCGGACCGGGCGTGGATTGCGAACGATACGTACCCCGACCGCGAAAACCTGCGCCGGCTGATGATCGTGCGTGTGGCCGATGGTCTGCGGTTGGATCTGGCGGCGTTTCACGCACCGCCCGAGCTGGACGGTCCCCTACGCGTCGACCTGCACCCGCGCTGGAATCGGGACGGCACCGCGCTGTGCATCGACTCGGTGCACGAGGGGACGCGGCAGATGTACACGGTCGACCTGCGGCCGGCGCTGCACGTTGCGAAGGCGATCCCACCGGGAACACCGGCCGACGCCTAGAATGCCCGCCGGGCGACATCGCCGGATGGCAGGAGAACGTTCATGAGCTGGGGCATGTCTGGGATGTGCGGGGAGATTGCAGGGCCGCTTGACGAGCAGATAGCCGGGCTGCGGGTGCTGGGGGTCCCCCGGGCGAACCTGACCAAGCTGAGCCTGACGGCGGACGGGCCATCGCTCTCGATCGAGGAATTGAGCGACGCCGAACTGGCCAGCCTGCGCCGGCGCCTGGACGAGAGCGGCATCGGTTGCTACTGCGTGACGTCTCCGGTCGCCAAGTACGCGGTAGACACGGACGCGGCCAAAGTCGACCGGCAGATCTCGCGGTCGATCGAGGCGGCGAACGTGTTGGGCTCGCGGTGGATTCGTGTCTTCTCGTTTGCACCGCGCGACGAGTCGACGGCCGCCGAGGACCGCGACGCAGTGAAAAGCGCATTCGAGCGGCTGGTACGGACCATCGAGACGTCGGGCGACGGGGCGGCACCGCTGCTGGAGAACAATTACCGCATGTACACGGTGGACGGCGACAGCACGCTGGACATCCTGTCGGACTACGAGCCGGGGCAGGTGGCGCTGGCGTTCGACGCGCATGCCTACGTGGTGGGCGAGACTCATCCCTTCGACGGAGCCTGGACCAAAGTCGCACCGTGGGTGCGGGTGCTGCACCTGAAGGACTACGTGGCGGCCACGGGCACGATCGTGCCGATTGGGCAAGGCGACGGGCAGTGGCCGGAGATCATGGCCGCGGTCGATCCCAACGTGATCGAGGACCTGGCGCTGGAGCCGCACCTGCACAACTCGGCCTATGGCAAAGGACGCGACCCGCTGGACCTGTTCCGGGAAGCCCGGGACGTCGTGCTGGCGATGCTGGACGCGACCGGCAAGCCGCGTCCGTCGACAGTCGTGAGCTGAGGCGCGACGGCCGTTAGTGGCTGGCGGCCGCTGAGGGCATCTCCTCGGGTCGCATGGCGTCGCCGACGGCGCGGACTTCGTCGGCGCGGTGCCCGATGATCGCGCCGTCGGCCAGCAGCCGTTGCTGGAGCTGCGTTATGTCAAGCTCTCGGCTGCCCTGGCCGCTCTGCGCGGACAGCGCGGCGGCGGTTCCGGCGGCCTGGCCCATGCCCATGCAGGTCACGGTGACGCGGCTGGAAGCCAGCGCCGCCGACTCGGCGGAGTGGCAGCGGCCCGCAACCCAGAGGTTGGACAGGCCCTGGGGAACGAGGGTGCCGTAGGAGATGTCGTAGGGGCGGGTGATGACGTGTTCGTGGTAGCCGGACGAGTCGACCGGATGCCGATCCAGCCACCAAGCGCCCAGACTGACGGTGTCGTCATACGTGACCGCACCCTTGATGTCGTCGGCGGTGAGCACACGATCGCCGCGAATGCGACGGGTTTCACGCACGCCGACGACCGGGCCGGACGTGACGAAGTAGGCGTCCTTGAAGGCCGGGATGTGTTCCTTGAACAGATCGAACATCAGGCGGGCGTCGCGGCGGCCCTGGATTTCAGCGGCCGAGAGGTCGTTGGGGTCGACGCCGTTGCCGGCGAAGCGGGTGGCGTTGAAGTAGTAGTCGCGCTCGGCGTAGGGGGCCATCCAGGGACCGCCGTAGAGGGCGAGGCGGCCTTCGTCCAGAGCCTGCCGGAGCAGCGCCGCGCAGTGGGCGCGAACGTCGGGCGTTGCGTCGAAGCCGCCGACTCGGAAGTGGAGGCTCATAGGCTGCTGGGCGTCCAGATCCTGGTCATAGGGCGCGCCGGCGAAGGCCGCCACGTCGGCGTCGCCGCTGGCATCGACGATGGCTTTGGGCTGGATAACGCCCAGCCCACCCTTGTTGGCGACGACGACGCCGGTGGCACGGTCACCCTCGCGAATGACGTCGGCCACGACCGAGTGGTAGAGCAGCTGGGCGCCGGACTCCTGCATGAGGCGGTCGGCCTCAAGCTTGAAGCGCTCAATGTCAAAGTGGATGACGTGCCGGTCGAGGTTGGCCAGCGACTGGCCGACTTCCGCGTTGAAGCGGAAGCGGGTGGACGCCAGGTCACCGGTGGCGGTTGTGGAGGCCGCGGCGCGCGCCAGGTCGAAGACGACGCCGCCGACGACCGGCAAGCCGGAGCGCAGATCCACGAAGCCGTCCAGCGAAGCGCCCACAACGCCAGTGATGTAGCCGCCGGCAAAGCCGCCGCGTTCGACGACGAGGGTGGAAGCGCCGGCGCGCGCGGCGGAGATAGCCGCCACCGTGCCCGCGCAGCCGGCGCCGACGACGAGGACATCCGGCTTGGCAATGACATCGAGTGAGCGGGTGTATTCCATGGGGCTGCGATCTCGCGGGCCGGAACGGGGAAGTCTACCCGCGCTCGAATCCGACAGTCGCAGGCTCGGTCTGAGGTGAGTTGCACAGCGCCAGTTAGTCGTCGCTCCAGCCGTGCGTGTTCACGGTGACGCGGATCGATATCACGTCGTTTGCGTCGAGCCGCGAGCGGACGGCTTGCAGGATCTCAGGCACATAAAAGCGCACCCGCTGGGCCGTCGCGTTGTCGCGACTTTCGATCCGGGCTTCGGTTCCGGTGATCGAGCGGACGCGACAGCGCGTGGCGACGCTTGTGCCGAGCACTTCTTCCACGGCCTCGCGGAGGGCGTCCACCGCGTCCACGCGGCGCGAGCCGTAGCGCAGGTCGGATCGGTTCGAGAGTCCTTCCACGAGTTCGCGGATGCTGCGAGGTCCGCCGACGCGCCGGTCAGCCATGGATGCGCTCGATCTCGCCAGCCACGACACGGTAGCGGACCGCGGAGGCCAGCGCCGTGTCCCGCAGAAGGCCAGGGTCGGCCGTGGTCACTATCGCCTGCGCCTCGGCCGGTAGCTGGTCGATGAGGAGCCGACGGTGGATGGGGTCCAATTCAGCAGCGATGTCGTCCAGCAGCAGCACGGCCATTTGACCGCGCTGCTCGCGGGCGACCGCGTGCTGTCCCAGCTTGAGCGCCAGCGCCGCCAGTCGCAGCTGGCCGCGAGAGGCGACGTGGGCCAAGGGGCGTCCATCCAGCCGCGCTTCCAGGTCGTCACGATGCGGGCCGAGCCCCGAGGCGCCGCGCTGGATATCACGGTCGCGGCGGTTCAGCAGCGCCGCAGGAAAGTCATCCTCATCCATTCCCACGGCCGAGGCCCGGTAGGTGAGGTCGAGCCGCGCTCCGCCGTGCATGGCGGTGAAACCCGCGCTGCTGGGCGTGCGCATGCGAGCCAGGTAGCCGGCCCTGGCCCTGGTCACCGCGATTGCGGGCTCGGAAATCCGCTGATCCCAAAATGCCAGTTCCGTTGGGCGGCCTAGACCGCTTTGCAGACGGCGTAGCAGGGCATTGCGGCGGGTGAGCAGCGCTTCGTAGGTGGTCAGATAGGCGGTGTAGGCAGGGTCCACCTGGGCGACGGCCAGGTCCAGCCAGCGGCGGCGACCGGACGGAGCCCCCATCCACAGGTTCAAATCCGACGGCGCAAAGCTCACAGCCAGCAGACGGCCGGGAAGATCGGCGAGACGCGTGAGCACGCCGTTAACCCGCGCGCGGCGGCGGACGCCCGAGGCTTCGCCGTCGTCGGGGCGGGTGCGGGCGACGATCATCTCGACCTCGGACGCGCCCGAGGCGGAATCGACCTGGGCGCGCAGGCGCGCGAAACCTTCGGCAGCCGGGGCGTCGAACCGGACCCACGTGGCCTCGGGACCGGGGCGCAAGCTCTGGGCGGAAGCCAGGATATGCAGGCCATCCAACAGGTTGGTCTTGCCCTGTCCGTTGCCGCCGACGATCACGCTGGGACCGGGCGCCAGATCAAGCGCCAGGCGCCGGTAGTTGCGGAAGTTGGTGAGTTGGAGTTGAACGACGCGCACCGGAATCTGGCGGCATTGTCGCACCGGCACGTCAGCTGGCCCGAAAGCTCTCCGTGCGCGACGACAGATTGACCAAGCCCGGGTTAGGCGTGCGGCTGGGTTTCGCCGTCGGTCCATTCCAGCCGAAGCGCCGTGAGCTTCTGGCGCTGCCAGACGAGGTAACCCAGCAGGCCAAGGGCCAGCAGCACGACTACTGTGCCGTAAAGAATCAGGACCGCAACCAGGACGTACGACAGCCACGTCCAGAAAACCACCAGGAGGGCCAGCGCCAGGGTGATAAGCGCTGCCAAACCGAGGAGCGCCGCGACGACTTTGCCCTTGAGAGTGGGCGGGATTATTCTCACCCGGTCACTAGCTCAGGGTGGAGGCTGCAACTAGCATGTCCATACGAATCGTTACCGACAGTACTGCCTCACTGCCTCCCGCGATTGCGGCGGACCTAGGGATTACGGTGATCCCAACCCACGTGAGTTTCGGGACCACGAGTTACCGCGACGGCGTGGACCTAGACACCGACGAATTCTATCGGCTGCTGGAATCGTCGCCGGATCACCCAACGACCTCGCAGCCAAATCCCGCCGAGTTCGCCCAAGCCTATAGCCAGGTTGAGGGCGAGGGGCCCATCGTGTCGATTCACATCTCAAATGATTTAAGCAAGACCGTGGAATCGGCGCGGCAGGGTGCAGCCCAGGTGGATCGCGAGATCTTGGTGCTGGACTCGCGCCTGGTGGGTCCGGCGATGGCATTTAGCGCGATGGCGGCTGCCCGGGCAGGGCGCGACGGGGCGAGCCTGGAAGACATCCAGGGCATCGTGGCGGACCATGCGGAGCGGGCGCACATCATCTTTGTGGTGCAGACCCTGGAGTACCTGAAGCGCGGAGGGCGCATCGGCGGCGCTCAAGCATTTCTTGGGTCGTTACTCAAGGTGAAGCCGGTGCTGGAACTGAGCGATGGTGTGGTAGCGCCGGTGACACGCGTGCGAACGATTCGCAAGGCCTACGCGGCCATTGCGGACCGGGTGCGGGCGCAGGCGCCGAACGGCGTGTCCAGCTGGGCCATCCTGCACGCGAACGCGCAGTTGGAACACGACCGCCTGAAGCGTGACGTGGCGGATCCGCTGAACGCGGACGGCGATACGATCCCGGACGTGCCAATCAGCCCGGTTATCGGCACGCACACGGGACCCGGCGCCTTTGGTTTCGCGTTCGTGGCTCGAGCCTAGAGGGGCGAGTCCACGCCGTCGGTTCTGGCGGCCTGCCGGATTTTTTGCACGACATCTTCCAGCGGCCACCAGGCCTCAACGCCTACGCGCCGCAACTCGAAGAGGCGGTCCAGGTTGTGCACCACCCCTGGCACCGTGGTTACAGCTGCCCGATATTTGGCGTCGCTGACTAGCGCCTTGACGTCAGCGTCGAAGCGGCCGAGTGGATAGGCGAAGTAGTCGACGCCATTCACGTCGTCTTCAAGCCACTGTCGGGACTCGACGACCTCGGCCTGGGCCGCTCCGATATTGGTTCGGTACAGCACCGGCAGATCAGCGTGGTTGATGGTGTGGGAGCCGACGGTTATCCCGGAGGCCCTGACGGCTTGCATGTCGGCCCGCGTCATGTGGCCCTGACCGTGTCGATCGAATTCGGGCAGTACGAAGAAGATGGCGGGCACACGCAGCGCCGTGAGCACCGGCAAGGCCCCGTCGAGCTGGTCGAGCCAGCCGTCGTCGAAGGACACGACGAATGCGCGCTCGGGGAGGTTGGCCCAGCCTTCGATTGCGGCGACCAAGTGCTCGAAGGACACGGGGGTCAGGCCGGCGCCCAGCAGGCCTTCCAATTGGGCCTGGAAGAGCGCGGGGCCGGCGGTGCGGTGGTAGGTGAGGATAGGCGCCCGAACTTCAGGCGGCGGGTCGGCGCTGGGACGCTGAACCGGGGCCGGGCCGCCGCCGCGCGCGCGCGTTTGGTCGTCCAGGGTGACGAACAGATCGCCGAGATGTCCGGGGTGGGGTCGCGCGTCCACGGGTGAGCGATCCAGCAGGCGAACCAGTTCGCGCTCGTAGAGCCGGATACGCCAGCCGCGCCACTCCAGCGGCGCGCTGACGGGCGGACCAGCGCTGGTGCGCCGCGACTCGTCGGTCCAGGGATCGGCAAACGGACCGGCGGATCCGCTGGCCGGAGGCGCCTGCAAGGCCCGCGCCATGACGTGTCCCAGGTCTGCCAACCGCGGCACGCCGACCTGGTGGGCGCTCGAACGGCCCGGAACGTCGAGCCGCCCGTGATTGAAGTACTGCTGCAACACGTCGTCGACAAACAGGCCCGGCGTGATGGGGTAGCCGAGCAGGGCGGGTCCGCCCAGAGCTTTCACGGTGCGAAGGAATGGGGCTTCGACTGGAATGCCCGTGACGTCCCGCCAGCGGGACTGTCGCTCAGCCATCGCGCCCCTTGCGCTCAGCCCAGCGGGTCAGGCGACCAACTCGCGACATACCTTCGACACCGAACTCCCGCGCCGCCGGCGAACGGGCAGTGTGATTCTCTGCCTACAGGCTCAGCGTCGGTCTGGCTGAACTCGCGGCGCTCCGGCTTGCAACCTCGACCCGGTACTCGTGGGCAAGGTTTTTGGGCGTAACGGACGGGTCCGGCTCGAACTCCCCGCGCGCGGCGGCGGGCACGGCCATCATGTTCGCGTTGGTGACCTGGGGTGGGATTGCGCACTCGGGCGCGATGATGTCCACCCCGGCGGCCACGATGTCCTCGACCTCGAAGGCGACGTCTTCGGGGCGGCCCGTGAGCAGCGTGACGAAGTTGCTGACGTTGCCGACCAGCTTGAAGTCGCCGACTTCGGCCTTGGCCTCGTGGGGGTCATTCTCGGTGGCGAAGTGGAAGGCTTCGAAGCCGGCGTCCTTGATGTATTTCATCCGGTCCAGCGTTTTTCCACAGCAATGCAGGATCACGGGCGACTTGATCTGCGGCGTGATCTTCTGGTGAACCGGCATCAGGTAGTCACGGTAGGTCTCCGCGCGGACCAGGTCGCCGGTCGAGTGGTCGGCCAGGCAAATGGCGTCCGCCCCGGCCTCGATCTGCGCGTTGGCGAATGCGATGGAGGCCGGCATGAGCCGGTCCAGGCAGGCGTGCACATAGTCGGGGTCGAGAATGACGTTGATCAGGAACTCCTGCGGGCCAAACATGTGGTACGAGAGCGTCCACGGCCCCATGACTTTGCCGATGACGGCGGCATCGGGATGCCGTTCGCGCAGAATCTTGATGGAATCGATGACCGCCTTGGTCTCGCGACGTTCCAGAAAATCGCTGGGAATGACGATGTCATCGGGCGTCTTCCAGGGGTTCGGCGGGCTGACGGCGGGCATGCGCGGGCCGGAAATGATCCGGCCGGTTCCCTTGTCGAACTCCCATGGATCTTCGCCCCACTCGATGTGAGCGCCGAGCGCCGCGGCGCCCAGGATGATGCTGAAGTAGGGCATGATCGAGTCGTAGCCATGCTCGGTGTAGCTGCGCTCGGCCACGAGCGCTATCGGCTTCGCCTCGTAGTGGGCGCCCGGCCACTCCACGCCGAGACGGCGCATCTCTTCGTACGTTGCCAGGGACGTGGGGCTGCCGACGCAGATCCGGTCTACCGGCTTGCCTTGGAGCGCGTTCAGATAGCGCTCGCGTCCGGTCATCGAGCCATTTATTTCCGTTGTACTCACGCGACCTCTCCAAGGCGGGCACCGTCAGGCGAAGTATAAGCGGTGCGGGCTGGACCCATGCCTGGGAAGAGGTCGCGGTTCGCCATGCGAAGCACCGGCCGCGGTGGCGAGCCAGGATCGGCGAGCATGTGCGGAGGCGACCCACGAGGGGCGGGGAAGCCGACGGCTTCCGCCAGGGGGATAGGGTTGACCAACGTGACCGGCAACCGCTCGACATGCAGTTGCCAGCCGGCGTGGGCCTGCCGGAGGACCGACCAGCTGAGGAGGAGTGCTTGCAAAACGCTTGCAGTGACCGCATGATGCGGTCATGCCCGTCCAGATCACGATCCGAAACGTTCCCGAGGCGGTGCGAGATGAACTCGCCGGGCGGGCCGCGCTACAGCGCCAGTCCATGCAGGAGTTCCTACGCGGCGAACTTGAACGGATCGCGTCACGGCCCTCCGTCGGCGCCTGGCTGCACACCGTGCGCGAGCGCAAGGCCCTGGCCCAAAGGCGGATCAGCCCGGCGCGAATCGTGCGAGCCCGCGACGCGGACCGGACGTGACCACCGTCGTTGACGCCTCGGTGCTGGTCGCGGCGTTAGTCGACTCTGGGGCCACTGGCCGCTGGGCGGAATCAACACTTGCCGACGACGCTCTGGCCGGTCCGGAACTGGCGCTGGCCGAGGCCAGCAATATCCTGCGCCGCCTGGAACGGTCCCGTCAGATTTCGCGCCTGGAGGCGGCCAGCGCGCACGCCGATCTGCTGAACCTGGATCTGGCGCTGTTTCCCTACGCCCCCTTCGCCGAGCGGATATGGGCGTTGCGGGAGAATCTGACCAGCTACGACGCCTGGTACGTGGCGCTGGCCGAGACACTGGAGTGCCCGCTGGCCACGCTCGACTACAAGCTCAGCCGCGCTAGCGGCCCGGTGTGCGAGGTGATCGCTCCGCCGCGTGAACACTGAGGGCGCGGCTGACGTTGAAGCCCTCCCCAAACCTCGCCACCATTTCACTGGCGACGGTGGACTGACGCCTAGCCGTTCAGGCAGCGGCGGCCGTCGTCCCCCGAGGGCGTGTGGCCACGCGATTCGGGCGGGCCTGGCTGGAGCGTCAGCGGACGCCTCCGGCGCTGGCGCGAACCCGTCCAGCGGATCGTGGATACCGCTGATTTCCAAGCAGCGATCCCCAGACCCAGGCCTTCGGCCGCAGGGGGCAGGAGGAACGAGCGGCGGGCAGGGCGGCGAGGGCAGGGGCGTTCGGGGCGCCGGAATCGGCATCCAGGCTTTGACCGCGATTTGGGACGCCGAGTAGCATCGTGGCGGAGGGGCGTCGTGTGGCGCCCACCAACTAGCTCCTCAATGCGACTTATCCGATTGTTCGTTCAACACACCCTTCTGGAGGCCAGCCGTGGATGCCCTATTGGCGATCGTCGCCGGTCTGGCGGCGATCGTAGTCGGGCTCGTGGCGGGCTACTTCTATCAGGTACGGCTGTCCCAAGCGCGCGGGAAGGAATTCGCGCGCCGCGTGGAGCAAGAGCTGACAGAAGTCGAAGCCCGACAACGAGCCAGTGTCAAAGAGACCAACGACAAGATCCGCGGCCAGCGCGCGGACGCGGAGCGCGAGACGCGCGAGCGCCGTGGCGAACTCCGCCAGCAGGAGCGCCGACTCCAGCAGCGTGAGCAGACGCTGGACAAGCGGTCGGAGCGTCTGGATGGTCTCGAAGGCGAGATTCTGAATCGCGACACCACGCTTGACGACCGCAAGCGCGGCCTCGACGATCGCGAGGCCGCACTGGAAGAGTTGCGCGAGCAGCAGGTCGCGGCGCTCGAGGCGGTGGCAACGCTGACGCGTGACGAAGCCAAGGGACAGCTGCTGGCTTCGGTGGAGCGCGAGGTTCGGGAGATCTGCGACCAGCGCGTGCGTGAGCTCGCCGCCGAGGCGGAAGAAACAGCCGAAGCGCGGGCGCGATGGCTGGTTGGGCTGTCGCTGCAACGGGTGGCCGCGGTGCACACAACCGAGATCACGACCTCGGTTGTCGACCTGAAGAGCGACGACATGAAGGGGCGGATCATCGGTCGGGAAGGCCGCAACATTCGAGCCCTGGAAGCGGCCACCGGCATTGACATCATCATCGACGACACACCCGAGACCGTGGTGCTGTCAGGGTTCGATCCGGTACGGCGCGAGGTGGCGCGGGTTGCCCTTCAACGATTGACGGTGGACGGGCGGATTCACCCGGCGCGGATCGAGGAGGCCGTGACCAAGGCGCGGTCCGAGGTCGAGGAGATTATCGAGCGGGAAGGCGAGCAGGCGGCCTACGACGCGGGCACGCCGGCGTTGCCGCGCGACCTATTGCGCTACATGGGGCGCCTGCGGTTTCGCACCAGCTACGGCCAGAATGTGCTCAGTCACTCCGTGGAGGTTTCGCTGCTGGCGGCCACGATGACCGCCGAGATGGGCGGGCAGGTGGAGCTGGCACGCCAGGCCGGGTTCCTGCATGACATCGGCAAAGCGATCGACCACGAGGTGGAGGGTCCGCACGCCCTGATCGGTGGGGCGTTGCTGCGACGGTCAGGCCTCAGCGAGGACGTGGCGCACGCCGCCGAGGCGCATCACTTCGAAGTGGAACTGCGCAGTTTTGAGGCGTTTGCCGTTGCCGCCGCCGACGCGATCTCGGCCTCGCGCCCTGGCGCCCGTCGCGAGACGGTGACGCGGTACCTGCAACGGCTGGAGAAGCTTGAAGAGATCGCGCGGTCATTCGACGGCGTGGATACGTGCTACGCGATTCAGGCCGGTCGTGAATTGCGCGTCCTGATTCGGCCGGACCAAATTGACGAAGCGGGCGTCCAGCGCCTGGCCAACGACATCGCCAAGCGGATCCAGGAGTCGATGGATTACCCGGGCCAGATCAAGATCACGACGATTCGGGAGACGCGCGCCGTCGAGTACGCGCGCTAAGCGAAGCCGCGGCACCAGCCGCTCGGCTACGGCCCGCCGCGTCGGGGCGTCACGATCAGGATAGGACTGCCAGCATATGCTAAAGTTTTCTTTATCAAACATTGCTTTATGCATGAGGTGATGGTGAACGCGGATCTGGCTGCCATGCGCGCGTATACCCGCGCGCTGGCTTCTCGGACGCGGCTGCTGACCCTCGACGAGCTGGCGTCGGCGACGGAGCTGGACGTCAGCGAACTGTCGCGGCGCATTGAGGTCAGCCAGCCGCTGATGTCGTGGCATCTGCGCCGACTGCGGCGCGCCGGGCTGGTGCGCGCGCGCCGCCAGGGTCGGCGCGTTCTCTACGCGCTGGACCGACCCACTCTGGGCGCCCGCCACGCGGCGCTCACCAATCTGATCGACGATCTAACGGCGACCGACGCGCGTGGGTCGGACGCCGAACCTGCCAAGCCGGCCCGAGCGCTGGCGTAGGCGCGGAGGAGGACGAGGGTGTCTAAGGTTCGAGTCGGAATCATTGGCGTGGGCAATTGCGCCTCGGCCCTGGTGCAGGGCGCGAGCTACTACCGCACGGCACCAGCCGACGAGTTCGTTCCGGGATTGATGCACGCGCAACTCGGCCCGTACCACATCAGTGACATCGAGTTCTCGGCCGCGATCGACATCGACCGGGCCAAAGTCGGCAAGGACCTCTCCGAAGCGCTGGTCGCGCCGCCCAACAACACGCCGCAGTTCGCCGCGGTCGACCACCTGGGCGTGCCGGTGGTACGCGGTATGACCCACGACGGCATCGGCACCTATATGGCCGACACCGTGTACAAGGCGGAGGGCGCGACCGACAACATCGTGCAACTCCTGCAGGACACCCAAACGGACGTGGTTGTGAACTTCCTGCCGGTAGGCAGCGAAGAGGCGACCAAGTGGTACGTGGAGCAAATTCTCAACGCCGGCTGCGCCATGGTGAACTGTATGCCCGTCTTCATCGCGCGCGAGGACTATTGGCAGGGACGATTCCGCGACGCCGGGGTTCCGATCATCGGCGACGACATCAAGTCGCAGGTCGGCGCAACCATCACCCACCGCGTGTTGACCCGCCTGTTCCGGGAGCGCGGCGTGAAGCTGATGCGTACCTACCAGCTCAACGTTGGCGGGAACTCCGACTTCAAGAACATGCTGGAGCGCTCCCGGCTCGAGTCCAAGAAGATATCCAAGACCGATGCGGTCACGAGCCAGCTCGAGTACGACATCGGCGCGGAGAACGTGCACATCGGACCCAGCGATTTCGTGCCCTGGCTGGCCGACCGCAAATGGGCCTACATCCGCATGGAAGGCGTGGCGTTCGGCGGCCAGCCGCTGACCGCCGAACTCAAGCTGGAAGTCGTGGACTCGCCGAACTCGGCCGGTGTGGTGATCGACGCGGTGCGCTGTTGCAAGATCGCCATGGATCGCGGCCTGGGCGGCGCCGTGGAAGGCCCCTCCGCCTATCTGATGAAGTCGCCGCCGATCCAGTACTCGGACGAGGAAGCGCGAACCATGACGGAAGAGTTCATTCGCACGGCGTCTATCGCCGCCGGCGCGAGGACTGACGCGTAGAGCGTGATCGCCCTCATTGCCCTAGCCGCCCGCGCTGAGCGGTGGGCGCCGCGCGCTCTGAAATCCGGCCTGGCCCGGATGGTCGGGATGCTGGTCTTCTGGCTGGTTCCGCGTATCCGGCGGAACACCACGGCCAATATGTCCGTGGTCCTGAACCTGCCGCCCACGGACCCCAGGGTGCGCGCGCTGGCCATGCGCTCGGTGATCAGCTACGGCGAGTTGCTGGCGGACTTCCTACGGACCTACCGGCTGACGCCGGAGGAACTGCTGCGGCACACGATGGCCATCGAGGGACTGCACCATCTGCGCGCGTTCCAGAACATGGGGCGGGGCGGAATCATGATCACGGCGCACTTCGGCAGTTGGGACTGCTGCGGCGGCCTGGTGTCGGTTGACCGGCCCATTCATGCCGTGGCCGAGACGTTTGGCAGCCGGTCGCTGACCGCCCTGCTGGACAATGTGCGTGCACGCAAGAATCTCCGGTCCATCCAACTGGGGAACGCGGCGCGCGAGATTCTTCGCACGCTACGGCGCGGCGAGTTCGTGGCGTTGCTGGCCGACCGTCCCACGCCGGGCAAGGGCGTGCAGGTGATGTTCTTCGACCGGCCCGTCTGGGTGCCGGAAGGCGCGGCCGTCCTGGCGCGGCATACCGGCAGTCCGCTGCTGGTTGGAGGAATGGTCCGCTACGCCGACGGCACCTATACGGCGCACGGCATGCCGCCGATCATGATCGACCACGACCAGCCGGCCGCCGAGGCGGTTCAGGCGGCCATGCAGCAGGTCATGTGGGATCTGGAGATCCTGATTCGCAAAGCGCCGGCCCAGTGGTACATGTTCCGGCCCATGTGGCCCGAGGCGCTCGACGCGTGAGAATCCTGCAGATCTCGCCGTACGACTTTCCATATCCGGGGGGCGTCACCCAGCACATCCTCAACCTCGACCGGGAACTGCGGGCGCGAGGTCACGACGTGGCCATCATGGCGCCGAGTACGGACGACGACGTGGAAGAGAGGTTTCCGGGATTCGTGCGCATCGGATCGCGCGTGGTCCCACTGCCGGTCAACCAATCGCGGGCGAGGCTCACGCTCTCGCCGCAACTGCTTCCCAGAGTGCGGCGCTACCTGCGCGAGCAGCAATTCGACATCGTGCACCTTCAGGAGCCGCTGATTCCGGCGCTGCCGCTGACGGTGCTCCGGTACTCCACGAGCGTGAACGTCGGGACGTTTCACGCGGCACGCAATTCGGCCTTCTTCTACCGCACGACCCGGCCGCTGATCCGGCGCTTGCAACGCCGGCTGCACGGAAAAATCGCAGTCTCCGAGGCGGCGCGGGAGCTGATCTTTCGCTCGTACAAGGGCGCGTACCGAATCATTCCGAACGGCATCGACGTCAACTTCTACGGCGCGCCGCAGCCGCCGGCCAGCGAACTGCTGGACGGCAAGCTCAACATCGTGTTCGTGGGACGGCTGGAGAAGCGCAAAGGCCTGCACTACCTGCTGCGCGCCATGGCGTTGGTGTGCCAGTTGCGTCCGCAGGCGCGGCTGGTGGTGATCGGCGCATTTCGCCCCGCCCAGCGCCGCGCCTATCAACGACAGGTGCAGCAACTGGGGCTGCGTCACGTGGTGTTCAAGGGCTTCGTCTCTGACGAAGAAAAGCGCCAGTACCTGCAGACCGCCGACATTTACTGCTGGCCGGCCCTGGGCGGCGAGAGCCAGGGCATCACGCTGCTGGAAGCCATGGCGGCCGGGACGCCGGTGGTGGCATCCGACATCCCGGCCTCCCGCACCATGCTGATCGACAACGAAGCGGCGGTCCTGGTGCCGCCCAAGGACCACGTGGCGCTGGCGCGCGCCCTGATGCGCGTCGCCGCCAACCCAGACAAGCGCCAGCGGATGGCTGAAGCCGGGCGCCGCCGCGCCCAGGACTTCGCCTGGAGCACCATCACCGACCGCGTGCTGGCCTACTACGAGGAACTGCTGAACGAGGAAGAACTCGGCGAGGCCTACTGGTCGCCGGATGCTGACCTCGTGCGGGCCGGCGGCTCGACATCGTGAAGAAGGCGCACATCGAGGCGAGCACGCGCCGAACGGTGGAGCGACTGGTGGCACCGCTGGCGCGGACCGGGATCGATCCGAACGCGCTGACGGTGGCGGGTTTGCTGGTGAGCGCGGTGACCGCCGTGTGCATCGGCTTCGGCTGGACCCTGGCGGGCGGGCTTTTGGTGATGGTTACCGGCGGGTTCGACATGCTGGACGGCGCGGTGGCGCGGGTGAGCGGCAACGGATCACGTTTCGGCGCGTTTCTGGACTCCACCCTCGACCGCTGGGCCGAGGGGCTGATCTTTACCGGCCTGGTCTGGTATTTCGTGGCACAAGACGCGCGGATCGAGGTGGTGCTGGCCGTGACCACGATGGTCGGTTCGATGCTGATCAGTTACACCCGAGCACGAGCGGAAGGCCTAGGCCTGACTTGCGACGTCGGGGTGTTCCAGCGTCCGGAACGGCTGCTGGTGCTGGGCATCGCGCTGCTGGGACCGGCCTGGCTGTTGAGCGCCGGCCTGTGGCTGCTGAGCGTGGCGACCCAACTCACGGTGATCCAGCGCATCCTGCACGTACACGGCCAACTGGAGCGGCAGAAGCACTTCGATGCCGCGGACGCGCCGAACGACTAGCGCGGCCTAGGCCAGCGGCAACGACACCGGCTGGCCGCTGAAGTAGGAGGCGTAGCCGGCCAGCAGGGTTTCGACCTGGGCGATTCCGTGCTCGGCGTTGTTGATGGTCTCCCGACCCTCGTCGATGCTGACGATGAACTCGTCAATCAGCGCAGCGATGCCATTTGAGTCCGCGGCGTCGACGCGGGTCGCTCCCTTGCCATCGTCGCCGGCCACGCCGTAGGTCATGGCCACCGGCGGCGATCCGTCCGCCACGATGGACCCCCGCGTACCAATCACCGAGACCTTGTCCACGCCGCTGCCGGGGTCGGTCTCGCGGCCGTAGCGACCCGTGGTGATGGTGGAGGTCACACCGTTTTCGAACGTCATGTGGACGATGGCGAAGTCTTCCAGGCCGCGCTCGGCGTGGGATCCCAGCCAGTACTGCCCGAGCTGCGCGTAGACCGTGCGGACGGGCGAGTCGGCCAGGTGCTGGACCTGCCCAACGGGGTACAGCCCGATTTCGTGCAGTTCGCGCTTGGCCCAGACGTTGTGACCCGAGCCGGAAGGATCGGCGTTGTGGGCGCGGTACGTGAAGCGAGACAGGTCTTGCGAAATGGCGGTGGCCCAGTCATCCGGGACCGTGCCAGCCTGACCCTTGGCGAAGATCAGGTCCCAATGAATGGCCTTGAGGTCGCCTATCGAGCCCGCGTCCAGTTCCCGCCCGATGCGCTGCATCATCGTCGACAGGTGGCGTCCGTAGACGATGGTTCGCACGTTGCGCGCCCGGGCCGCGTCGGCGATGGCGCGCGCCTCGGCCACGGTGATGGCGTTGGGTTTGTCCATAAAGACGTGCTTGCCGGCATCCGCCAGACGGGCCGACACGCGACCGCGGCGCTCAAGCTGCGGGCACACGCTGACGATGTCGATTGTCGGGTCGGCCGCGACGGCGTCGATGCTCTCGATGTAAGGAACGCCGTAAAGGTCGGCTTCCGCCCGGTTGGTTTCGACGACATAGTCGTCGATTTCGTTGGGGTCGTCCGCCACGCAGACGACCTCGGTGCGGGGATGGTTGGCGAACGTCGGGGCGTATTGCTGCGGCTGGTGCATGGCGCAGCTCACCAGGGCGACGCGATAGGTCGGCTTGTTGCCCACGGGACGTGCTCCTACGGCGGGGTGTCAGTCCCAGCCTGACAAGCGGGCAGCCTAGTCGGCAAATCGGCCGCCGCCCAACGGCCCAAGCCGCCGGGATGGGTGCGTCTTAGCCGCCGCCTCGCAGCGGCGTGCCCCAACCGAGGTCGCGCCCGATATCGTGGGAAAGTTCCACGCCCGTGGCCGGGGCCATGTACTCGTACACGACGCCGCGTCGCCCGTTCGGCGAGGTGTTGGGCGCCGAGTGGTGAAAGGTCAGGCAGTGAAACAGCAACGCGCCGCCAGCCTCGAGCTCGGCGGCCACGGCTTCGGATGGGTCGATGAGCGACGCATGCAAGGGGTCTTCGAAGAGACCGCGTCGGTGGCTGCCGGGCACGACCTGGATGCAGCCGTTCTCAAGCGTCGAGTCGTCAAGGAAGTACTGGATGGCGACAACGGGGGTCTGCTCGGGCCGCAGGTCGGTGCCCAGGGGGCGTAGACGGTCGGCTTCGGCCGGGGAGACGAAGCCGACCGGCAGGTCCTGGTGCCAGGGAATGGCGGAGCCTTCGAACGGCGGCTTCACCATCATCTTGCTGTGATGGAACCGGATGTCGGGGCCGATGAGGTCCTCCATGAGGTCCAGCACTTCATCGCGCCGCCGCAACTCGTCCCAGATCGCCCCGCCGTTGATGTGAATGTGGCTGATCTTGCGGATCGCCAGCCGGTCGGTGTGAAGCGCGTTCGGCTCGCGTTGAAAGTCCGGGTGCTCGTGGGTCTGCACCCAGCGCTCCAGTGAGTCCATGCTGGCCCTCAGCGTGGCAATGTCGTCGTCGCTGAGGAAGTGCGGCAGGACTAGGTACCCGTCCCGCCAGAAGGCGTCGACTTGCGCCGGCGTGAGCCGTGCGAGCGTTTGCGTAGCCATGGTTTGTCCCTTCCCGTGTTCGGCACGCGTCCGACGGGCGGACGGACGCCACCGACCCTCCGGCTAGACTGATCTTCCCATGCTTTCGCGACATCCGCACGCGCGTCAGTGGGCGCTACCGTGACGCCAGACGCGCCAACCGACGATCTGGCGGTGGATCCGTTGGGGTTTGCGGTGGCGGCGCTGGCCGAGGATTCGGCGTTGGACGCCGACGCGACGCTCGGCCACCTGGAACAAATGGCGCGAGGGGTCGCGGCCGCCCGGCGGGCCTGGGCGGTTCTCGACACCGAGTCGTTTCCGAAGGCAGCCGCGGACGCCGCTCGTGCGCTGGCGCTGTGCGTGAGCGAGTTGGTGCTGACAGGCCAGGCGGTCACGCAGGAGGTCGCGCTTGAGGCCGTCGAGGCCGCGGAATACTGGCTGGAGAGCACGAACTCGGCCGATCGGCAGGGACGCGCAGACGCGCAGGAAGCTCGCGGCGTCGCACGCCGGGTGGCCGCCGAGCATGGCGGTGAGCAGGACGCTCGGATGCTGGAAGCAGCGGCGCTCGATCTGTTGGCGGCCGCGCAATTCCGACAGACCGCAGGGGACCCCAAAGCGGCGGCGCGCACCGACCTGGAGATCGCGGAAGTGTTCGCGCGCTATCCAGCGAATGACCGCGGACCGCTGATCGAGCGCGCAGTGGGGCACGCGCGGCGTGCGGCGGCCACCTTGACGCGCGAACGGGACGCCGCGGCGCACGCTCGCTGTCAGCTCCTGCTAAGCGGTCTGCTGCTGGACCACCCCAAGACCGATCCCCAGCAGTTCGCGTCCGCGGCGTTGGGCCTGGCGGATGCGGCGCTGGACGGCCTAGACGCTGAGCACGCGCCGTTCGTGGCGGCCCAAGCTTGGCAAGCCCGCGGCCGCGCGCTCGGACTCGTGGGCAGTCCCGACGCAGAACCCGCATACGCGCGGGCGGCCGACCTGCTGGCCGCCGCGGGGCTTTGGTCGGAGAGCCGACGGCTGCGGCGCCAGCACAAACTCCCGTGAGCGTCGGAGCCAGCGACTACGACGCGCTGGTGCTGGGCGGGGGACCGGCGGGGTCCACGCTGGCGACGCTGCTGGCGCAGGACGGGCTGCGGGTGGCGCTGGTCGAGCGCGCCCACATGCCGCGGCCGCATGTGGGCGAGTCGCTAATCCCAGGCGTGCTCCCGGCGCTGGACGCCAGCGGCGCCCTGCCGCTCGTGGAAGCGGCCGGATTCACGCAGAAGTACGGGGCGACCTACATCTGGGGCCGGTCGCGCGATCCGTGGACGGTTAAGTTCAGCGAGGTGTACCCCGACCAGGCGTTTGCCTGGCAGGTCGACCGCGCCAAGTTCGACAAGCTGCTGCTCGACCACGCGGCCGCCGAAGGCGTTGAGGTCCGCCAGGGCGTCACCGCGCTGGGGCCGCTCGGGTCGGCTGACCAGGTTGAGGGCGCACGCGTCCGCAGCGACGACGGGCGCGACTCGGCGGTGGCCGCCGAGCTGACCATTGATGCCACCGGCCAGGACGCGCTATTCGGCCGCAGCTTCCGTACCCGCGAATACAACACGGCGCTGCGGCACGTCGCCCTGTACGGGCACTGGAGCGGCGGGCGCGACCTGCACGAGGTGATTGGATCCGACGACGCCAAGGACGCCGGCAACATCCTGATCGTCACGGTCCCGGACGGGTGGATCTGGCACATCCCCATCGCGCACAGCATGCGCAGCGTGGGACTGGTGACGGACCCGGCGGCCGTGGCGAACCTGAGCGCGGCCAGCCGCACGGACTACTACCTGGATCAGGTTCGAGCGTGCCCCGAGATCGCCGCGCTGCTGGAGGGGGGCGATTGGATCAGCGAGCGAGTTGAGGCGCTGAGCGATTGGTCGTTCTTCTGTTCGCGGTTCGCGGGGCCGGGATACCTGCAGGTGGGCGATGCGGCGTGCTTTGTCGACCCGATCCTGTCCACCGGCGTCACTCTGGCGGTCAACGGCGCGCTACGCGCCGCGCGGGCCATTCGGACCGGACGCGCCGCTCCCTGGCTGCAGGGGCTGGCGATGGACTGGTACGAAACGGAGTACCGGAGCGTGGCCACGGACTTCGCCGACCTGGCCGAGCACTGGTACGGCGGGCACGCCGACGCCGACGCCTGGTTCTGGCGGGCCAGGAAATTGGCCGATCCGACACGCAACTTTTCGATGCGTCAGGCCTTTATCCACCTGTCCACCGGGCTTACCGGGACGCAAGGCGCGGGCGGAAACCTGCGGTCCGCCGGCGGCTACAGCCCGCGGCAACTCCAGTTGATCTACGAAAACCTGGCGACGGATCTGGATGCCGAGACGCAGACAGCCATCTCCGAGGTTGAGGCAGGTTTCGGCGGCGAACCGGCGCGCCCCCCCTCGGCCACGGGCGCCTTACTGGGCCGGCCGCGTTTGCGCGAAGCGATCAGCTATCGCCCGCACATGACTGAGCACGAGGCGATCCTGCGGCCGATCACGCGGGTGACCCGGCTGCATCCAAACGCAGGGCCTGAGCACATCGAGTTGCCGATTGCCGCGCTGCCGGTGCTGGAGCAGCTGGATGGCCGCCGCACCGGCCTGGACATCGCGGCCGACCTGCGCGCCCGCTACGCCGGCACGCCCATCGAACCCGAGCTGCGAGACCTCGTGGCGCAGACCTTGCGCCGCCTGACCGAGACCGGCGCGGTCGACGTCGGCTAGCTCGTCCGCGCCTAGCGTCCCGGCCAGAGGCGCCCAGGGTCAGCCGCTGCGCTTGAGGCGGCCGTGTCGCAGGGAGTAGCGCTCGGCCAAGCCGAACACCCACACCCCGAGCGGCAGGGTGACGGCGGTGATCAGCACCAAGGGACCGAAGTGGGGCGCCAGCTCGGACAGGGTCGCGCCGTCCAGCACCGCCTCGCGCATGGCGTTGAGCACGTAGGTCGCCGGCGAGACCACCGAGAACCACTCCAGCCAGTCGGGCAGAACCGAGACCGGGTAGTAGACGCCAGAGACAAGCAACAGCGCGGCCTGCACGACCACGGTCATCTGGGAGCCGCGTTCAAGGAAGAGCAGCGGCAACGCCGCCGACATGATGCCGATGCCGAGCAGCCCGAGGCTGCCGATGGCCAGCACCACGAAGGCGCCAACCCAGTTGGCCGCGCCCAGGTCCAGGTTGAAGAACAGTGCCACGACCACCAGGATCACGATGGCCCGGACGAACGAATACAGCACGGCGAACGCCGAACTGCCGGCGATGAACGTGACTCGGCGGATCGGGGCCATGAAGGTGCTCTCGATCGTGCCCTCCCAGCGTTCCCACGACACCATGAAGGCCACTGAGTCAAAGACGCTGTTCAGATAGGCCCAGACCACGGTGCCCACAACCAGGAACAAAACCAGGCGGTCGGCGTCGAACTGCTCGCCCGCCACCACGACGCCGCCGGGCGCGATGTAGGCCACGGTCAGCGCGTTGACAATGGAGTAGAAGAGGAACACGAACTCCCAGCCCCAGTAGCGGCGCACAGCGCGGAAGTTGCGCTCCACGAAGGCGTACGAAGCGCCGAATTCACGACCTAAGGCAACCACGCGGTCAATCTCCTCCGCCCGCGACGGCCTTCTGCGGCTTGTGCACTTCAACGGCGTGGCCGGTGAGCCGGATGAAGGCGTCTTCAAGCGTCTCGCCCTCGCGGCGCAAGGCGCTCGGCTTGCTCTCGACCAAGATGCGTCCCTTCTCGATCACGGCCAGGCGATCGCAGAGCTGCTCGGCCTCGTCCATGTCGTGCGTCATCAGGATCACGGTGGCGTCATGCGTCTCCCGGACCTCGCGAACGAAGTCCTGGACATCGCGTTTCGAGCGCGGGTCCAAGCCCGTGGTGGGTTCATCCAGGATCAGAAGCACGGGCGCGGTCAGCAGCGCTCGTGCAACGGCGACTTTCTGCTGCTGGCCGCGTGACATCTGGTCCATCGGGCGCCGGATCGCCTTCTCCTCGATGCCCAGTCGCTTGAGGATCGCGAAGATCCGCTCATGGGATTCCTTCACGGGGAGTCCGTAGATGCGCGCGGTGAAGCCGAGGTTCTCCAGCGGACTCAGCTTCTTGAAGAACGACGCCTCAACGGAGACGCGGTTCAAGAAGCGACGGACCGTGCGCGCCTCGTCGACGACGTCGTGGCCGAAGACGCGCACCGAGCCCGAGTCCGGTAGCAGCAGCGTGGCGACAACCCGGGCCAGCGTGGACTTGCCGGATCCATTCGAGCCGACGATGCCGTAGACCTCGCCGCGCCGGAGACTCAGGTTGATGTCGTCCAGCGCCACGATCGGGTCCTTAAGGGGCCGGCGCAGAGCGCGCCGCCACGCGCCGCCAAAGCCGGCGGGATCGAATCGTTTGACCAGGTGGTCGATGGTTACGGCGGGTTTCATGGCATCTTTCCAAAGGTAAAGGATATCCTTTTTCTCTTGATAAAACAGGTGTGACGACTTAAAATACAAGTATGTTCGTCGTATACCATTACGAAATGGCCTTACAAAATTGCAAAGTCTAGCGACTCATCGTGGTACATTGGCGGCGTCAGAAATCGTCACGATTGAAGCTGCGATGGCTGACGACCGCAGCCCGCACACGCGGACGCAATACGCGTGGCACTGGGCGAAGTGGAAGGCTTGGGCCGACCAGCGCAACATCTCGGCGTTGCCAGCCGACCCGGAACAGGTCGCGCTGTATCTCATCCACCGAACCGAAGTGGATCATGTACTGGCGAGGTCCGTTCGCTCTGACCTGAAGGCCATTGTCCGGTACCACCGCGACACAGGCCATCCGTCACCCGGAGACCACGAAGGCGTCAAGCGCGTGATGCGCGGACTGCGACGGCGTGACGCACTGAGTGGCTCGGAACCGCACCAAGCCGAGCCATTGCTGCCGGAAGTGATCGAACGCATCCGCATCACGGCGTGCATACCGAGGAAACACTACAGGTCGGTTGAGACGGTCGAGGCAGCGCGGAAGCGCGGCGCGAAGGAAATCGCGCTCTGTAGCACGCTGGCGACAGCTGGCCTGAGAATTTCTGAGGCGGCAGCATTGCGGTGGCGTCAGGTCTCAATTGAGACCGACGGTTCATCAGGCCGCATCTACGTCCAGGCCAGTAAGGGCGATCAGTTCGCTGAAGGCGCGGTTGTCGCGATTCCAGCATCGACGGTCAATGACCTGAAGGCGATTTACCACGAGGCGAATCCGAGTGACTACGTGTTCGAAACGCGGAAAGCCCGCAAGGCGTCCACCAAGACGCTCGTCCGCTGGATCAAGCTAGCCGTCGAAGCGGCGGGGTACGACCCGGATAGCTTCAGCGGTCATTCCGGTCGCGTGGCTATGGCGAGGCGAATGAGCGCCAACAACGCGCCGGTAGCGGTGATTCAGAAGCAAGGCAGATGGAAAACGGCGAGCATGGTCGCCTATTACGCCAGAAACGAAGACATCGCCGAAGCGTTGAAGTATCTGGACTGACGACTTATTCTAAACCAAATGGACTTCAACGATCTCTTCAGCCCTTGGATGCAGCTACATATCGCAGACCTTTTTAGCCAAGACATTGATGCCGAGACGCAGCGTCGAATTGGAGTGACTGCCGACGAGTTTAGGCATAAGTACGCTGTGGCATCCCTTGAGATTGGGATCTCAAGGTCACTATTCCTATCCACTTGGCAGTCACTCAAGAATCACGATAAGTCGCTAACTGATCGCACGGATGAGATACGCAATTTCATCGCGCATGGATTGGATGTCGTTAATTATGGATCGCCACCATACGCAAGGCTTGTGAATGCACGACACTTTAGTCAGCCTTGGGAGATTGGCGCAAGCAGAGGCCCCGACGGACTTATGTACCACAAGTCTTACCGGCACTGCACTGACAGGAAAAAGCTCGAGGGACTCAACAAGAGTCTTAATATATACAACTTTGTCTCCGAGGATTACGCCAAGTGGTTCGTGAAGACGTACGCGCCCACACAACTAGAACGTAGCCAATTGGACGGTTTGACATCCACAGAGGTTTTCAATCTTCAACAAGGATTGCTCAAGGAGTATTCTAATTCCAGGAGTTGACTATATGGACGATCATATTGCAATTCACTGTTGGGCAGAACCCGCCTAGAACCCGCCACCAAATCCCCCAGAATCGGCGCAGGGGCCGCCTGAGGCGGTCTCAGACGCGGATTGACTGCCTAGCCGCACTGCGTATGCTTGGTGACGCCGTAACGCAGAGAGGTCCGCCCGGATGGCAAAAAGAACAAAACGCCGAAGCAGCAATAAACCGATAGGACTCACCTTCAAGGAACGGGCGTTTGCTACACAGCGCATGATGGCTGCGGCTCAGGCAAATAATCGAGCATCTGTGCTGTGCGACGAGACGCCTATGTCCAAGACTCCAAGCGTCTATGAGATTTTCTCAATTGCTGTTTCATTCTCGCTAAGTCTCATTTCGGTCGAGCAGTCTCTGAAGCTTCTACTCTTGATCCGATTCACCAATATTGTGACTAAATCCAACCATCTAAAGTCAACTCATGAAATATTTGAGTTGTATCGCAAAATCAAGGAACAAGGGAGGCGTAGCGAAGCCCTTTTGGGCGACATCGCACATCGAATGAACGTGTTCGGGAAAGCTAATGAAATCGGCTCGATTTCGGAGCGCGAGTTAGAGAAATGCCTTGGACAACACAACTCGTCTTACACACACTTAAGGTATTTTGGGCTGCAAAAGAATTTCAGGATGAACGAGGCCAATTGGAAGATTTTGCCACGTCATCGTCACATTATATGGTGTTTGGCACAGGCTCTGGTTGAAATCAACATTGATGAGATCACAAAGTGTGGCACTGGCATTTTGGGCCAGGTGACTAAAGTGCCAGAATCACGCAAGAAAGACAAAACAATAAAATATCTGAACTCTTAGGTACTTAGCCCCGCCAGCGTCAATGCCTGCGCCTGATCCACGCCAGCGTCAACAAGTGCCTTCGTGACTTGCGCCCGCTCCCGCAGATTGCCGAGTTGCAGCCGTGTGAAGTCGAGTTGCACTGGCGTATCGAGCGCCGCTGATAACTCCGTCTCGATCAGGCCGCCAAGCGGGATCAAGATCAGACTATGTAAAGCGCGCATCGCTTCGCGGACTGCCGTGGCTTCGGACGCTTCAAAGAGTGTTGCCATGATGCCGACGGCGGCGTACAGGCCGCTCGATACGCGGTCTCGGAGCGTCTGCAAGTCTTCAGGCACGCTCGGCTGTAGATGCACAGTCCCAAACGTGGGCGGTGCACTGGCCGCGCCAACGCCTTGAATCAGAGTCGCGGGCGCTGGCATCAGCACGCTCTTAGCTTTCGCCGTGCGGATATCGTTGATCAGCGCCGTCCACGGGTCGTCTTCGTCGTCCGGGTCGGCATCCTCAAACCCGGCCACACTGATAAGCCGCGCTCGCGTCGCGCTGCTGACTTCTTGGCGCATGGCGTCTTCGATACTCGCCATCAGCTCCGAGCTAACCCCACTGGCCGCGATAGCGCTTGTGCCTTGCCACGGCGTCGCGACGCTCGGCAGGCGGATATGGACCACGCTTGCGCCGGGTACGGTCTGGACCGTCTGGCCGTCGGGTACGGGTAAGGTCAATTTGTACAGCCATTCACGTTGTGCGGTTGACTTACCGGCGATATCCCACGTCACGGCAGGCAGCAATTGCACCGCGCTATCGGATACGTCAATCAGCGCCACGTGTTCACCACGGACAACCAGACTCTCACCAACGCCATAAAGGTAGGTCGGGGAGACGGCGCGCGTTATGGCCGTCTGTGGCGTGACTGTCGCCGCGCTCAGACTTCGCGCCAGTAGGCCGCAGGCGGCTTGGACTGTTGAGGTCGCTGCTACGTCGGCAGCTTCGTTGAGCGCCGCTGCGTGTAAGGCGGCGATAAGTTGCGCATCGTATGACGAGCGCTTTTCGGTTGGTGTTTTCTTTTGCCAAGGTAGTTGCATTATTCTCTACTCATTACTCCGCCGCGCCGTCTGATCCACGGCCTCGCGATATCCATTGCGCCCGATCTGATCCACGCGTTCGAGCGTTGGCTTACGGGCTGATCAAATAGGTTCGCGACAAACAAAAAACCGCGGATCGCCCGTTGAGTTCGGTGCCTGATCCGCGGCGGCGGCTTTTCGCAAGCGCGAGTCAGAGCATGAAGAACTCCTGCAGGTTCCGGCTGGGCATGGCCGGGATGTACATGCGAAGGGTCGGCATCAATAGTCGCTCAGGTCTTGGTTCGGGCCAGAGCACTTCTCAGGCCGCAAAGCCGAGCATATGCCGGCATTCGCGTCTGTCAAAGCGAAGCTTGCGGTGTCCAGCCACGTTCGAGTTGGCGCTGGGAGCTGATGCCGAAGGCGACGGTCACCACCGCTTCGACGACCAACGCACCGCCAATGGCTGCGACGCCGATCACACCGCCGGGCAGGTCGGTCGCGGTGACGCCGATCAGCAGGATGGTGACCAGACCAACCAGTCGGATGGCGTTGATGTAGACCAGCACGTGTGCCCGCCGGACCCGCAGCAGCGCACTGGTAAAGATGGCTTCCTGAACGAAAACCGGCGGCAGCAAGGCCAGCAGGCGCAGGCCGGTTTCCGTCATCTCCTGGAGCCGACCGGACGCGCCAAGCCAGTCATGCACGACCACGCTGGTCAGCGGCGGGATGAAGGCCACCACAGCCGCGGGCACCACGGTGATCAGCCCCACGATGTTGGCAAATCGGCGCCCAGCGAGGGGACTCTCGCCACGGGCCATGAGCGCCAGCAAGGTGGGCTGCACGCCCCAGAGCGCAATGAGGAAAATCTGGTTGACGCCGAAGGTCAGGGCTACGGCTGCCACGCCGGCCTCGGGCTCCGGGGCGCGGGTCAGGATGGCGTTGATGACCGGCTGGGTGATGGCCGGCAGGAACGCGGCCACCAGCAACGGTCCGAAGAAGCGAAGCAGTGCACTGTAGCTAGGGGCCGTCTGCGTCGCCGGGTTGAGATCCCGGCGCAGCGAACCGGTCGTGCCTGCCACCAGCACGAGCGTCTCCACGGCCGCGCCGGCCGTGACGGCTACGGCTGCGATCTGCGAGCCGGCAGTCGGATCGACCAATAGCACCAGCGCGGCAACCGCCAGCACGGCGATGGCGCCGCTGGCCGTGCCAATCCATATCAGGCGCGGCCGGCCGATCCGTAGCGCGACGCCGTACAGGTGAGTGCGCACAATTGCCAATATCGGGAACGGCGCCAGCGCCACCAGTGCAGCAGCGGACTCGGCTCGAAGCGTTCCGCTGGTGGCGAACACGCCGTCCAGAAGCAGATCGTGCACGGGCGTGAAGGCCACCACCACGGCCACGGCGCCGCTCAGCAGCGCGAACAGCGCGACGAATCGCCGTAGCCGACTCAGCGAGACCTGGTCGTCCAGGAAGACCAGCGTCAACTGCTGGATGCGCATCTGCGGCAGCGCCACCAGCCCCATCACACCCATCGCAATGGCGTAGCCGCTGATCGCCGCTTCCGGCTCGACGCTGCGCGCCAGCAGACCGTTGAGCACGGGCGCCAGGACGTGGGTGATCCCGAGATTCAGCGAGGCCGGCAGCAGCAGCGTGGTCGCGCGACCGGCGAATCCCGGGGACTGACTCGCAGCGCCGCCTGATTCGTGGTGCGCGGCCGACTGATTCAACTGCGTGTCAGGCGTCGAAACCGTCGCTCAAACTTGGCCACGTATGCGTGCAGTGAACTGCCGAGATGGACCCAGGCCGGGGCCAGGGTGGCGTGCAACTCGGCCTCACGAAGCGACGCCAGGAAGTCCCGCGGCCCGTCCCAGGGGCGCATCGACTGGCAGCAGTGGCCGATTTCGGCGGCGAGGTGCGAGTCCGAGCCGACCGACTTGATCAGGCCGTGCGCTTCCGCGTAGGCGTTGGCGCTGTCGTTGTCGCGCCGCCGCAGCGTGCGTCCGTTGAAAACTTCCAGGATGTCGATGTCGTCGACGATCGAGTCAACCGCGGCACGTCCCAGGGCCGACCTCCGCAGGCCGTCGAACGGGTGCGGAACCAGCACGAGGCCGTCCTGTTCCCTGATCGCGGCGACGGTCTCTGCCGGCGAGAGATCGCGCGGGATTTCTGAGGAGAGAAACAGACCGATGATGTCGCCCTCGGTGCTTTTGATCTCTTCGCCCAGGATCACCGGAAACGGCAGCCACTCGGCCATCTCGAACGCGCCGGCCATGGTGTTGTGGTCGGTGACGGCCACGACGTCAATGCCGCGCTCGCGGTTTACGCGAGCAATGGTCTCGGCCGAGAGACGAGAATCGGGCGACGCGTGGGTATGCGAGTGAAGCTCGACGCGCCAGCGTTTGGGCTGCGAGGCTTCGGCCTCGCCGGCGGGAGGTGTCAGGCCTGAACCGGCTCCGTCTTGCGACCGGTGCCCATGATGCCGTCGCGCGTGATCTTGCGCTGCAGCGCCATGATGCCGTCGATCAGCGCCTCGGGGCGGGGCGGGCAGCCCGCGATGTAGATGTCAACCGGAATCACGCGGTCCACCCCTTGCAGGGTGCTGTAGCTGCGGAACGGGCCGCCGCAGGTGGCGCAGGCGCCCATGGCGATCACCCATTTCGGGTCCGGCATCTGGTCGTACAGCCGCTTGACAACGGGCGCCATCTTGTTGGTGACCGTGCCCGAGACGACCATGACGTCGGACTGTCGCGGCGAGGCCCGAAATACGGTGCCGAATCGGTCGAGGTCGTAGTGGGGCGCCGCGCTGGCCATCATCTCAATGGCGCAGCAGGCCAGACCGAATCCCATCGCCCAGAGCGAGTTGGACTGGCACCAGGTGAACAATTTGTCCACGGTGCTCGTGAGAACCTCGAGCCCGCCAACCATCTGCGTGGCCTGAACCAGCGGAATGGTGTTCTCGCCAAGCTCCACCTCGGTGCGTCCCCAGGGCTGATGACCCAGCGGTATCTGGTCCATACCGAAGTCGTGCCGGTGTTCTCCGCCCTGATCGCGGGCGTCCGCCATGGCGAGCTTCTCCTGAGTCCATCGCTAGGACCGCTCATTGTACCTACGCCAGCCACTCGGGCTGGGCGGGGCCGTGGGCATGCGAAGATCGACACTGGTACTCGTGCCCGCCGCCGCGGCTGGAGCCTGTGATCGTCAGCGACCCCATCGTCCGTTCGCGCTTTCTGCCCGAGGACCGCGAGATCACGGCTGCGGAGGGCGTCACGATCCTCGACGCCGCGCAGGCCAACGACGTCCCCGTGGAGACGGTCTGTTCAGGCAAAGGTTCCTGCGGCACCTGCCGGGTGCTGATTCGTGAGACCGACCCGCCTGCGCCGAACGCGCATGACCGCCGCCGCCTGTCGGACCAGCAACTGGCCCACGGCTGGCGGCTAGCCTGCCAGCACCCACTCGTGGAGAGCGCCGTCTATACGCACCCGGTCGGCGTGCGGGCGGTGCGGGTGGTGGAGAGTTCGGGCCTGGGTCGCATTCGGCTGGACCCTGCCGTACAGAAGATTTATGTCAAGCCAACTGAGCCGACGCTCCACGACCAGAGCGCCGACTGGTCACGCATCCAGGACGAACTCGCCGCCGTCGCCGGCGACCTGGATCCCACGCTGGAGGCCCTACAACGGCTGGCGGCTATCGGCGAGGAGATCAGCCAGGGCATAACGGTCGTCATCGCCGGCAACCGCATCGTCTCCGTGGAGCCCGGCGACACGACCGAACGTGGGTTTGGCCTGGCGTTCGACATTGGGACGACCACGGTGGTGGGTGCGCTGATGAACCTGGTGACCGGCGAGGAAGTCGCGGTGGCGTCCAACCTCAACGGGCAGCATCTCTACGGCGGCGACGTGATCACCCGCATGAGCGTCACGATGCGCGGCCCGGAATGGGTCCAGCGCCTGACGCAAGCGGTCCGTTCCACGATCAACGACATCATCGACCGGTGCCTGCAGGCCAGCGGCGTGGCGCGTCACGAGGTCTACGAACTCACCTTCGTCGGCAACACGGTGATGGAGCACCTGCTGATGGGCGTGGACCCCTCGCGCATCTCCTACTCGCCGTTCGTCCCCACGATGGTGGATCCGGTGACCGCCACGGCGGCCGAGTTGGGCCTGGAGGTCCTGCCATCCGCCGCCGTGTGGATTTCGCCCAACGTGGCGAGCTACGTGGGCGGCGACATCGTGGGCATGATGCTCAGCGCGAACCTGGGGCGGCGGCGCGGCAACGTGTTGGCGATCGATGTGGGCACGAACGGTGAGATCGTGCTGCAGAAGGGACGGGAGCTGTTCGCCACCGCCGCTCCGGCCGGTCCGGCATTCGAGGGCGCCGAGATTTCGCAGGGCATGCGCGCCGCACCCGGAGCGATCGAGCGCGTGCGCATCCGCGACGAAACAATCGAGGTGGACGTCATCGGCGACGCCGAGCCGGTCGGCATCTGCGGGTCGGGGCTGGTGGACGCCGTGTCTGAACTGCTGCGAACCGGCCTGGTGACGCCCAGCGGCCGCTTGTTGTGGCAAGAAGAGGCTGAGCAAGCCGTGCCGACGCTGGCCGATCGAATCATCCCGGATCAGACCGGCGGTGCGATCGTGCTGACCGGATCGGCCGACGATCCTGAGTCGGCCATCAAGCTGCACGCGCAGGACATCCGCCAGTTGCAACTCGCCAAGGGCAGCATCCGCTGCGGCGTGAGTGTGCTGATGCGCCACGCCGGGCTGACAGCCGAGGACCTGGACGAAGTGATTCTGGCCGGCGCATTTGGAAGCTACATCGACCCGGCCGGCGCCATTGCCATTGGCCTGGTGCCGGACGTGGGGGCGGAGGCCATCCGTGCGGTGGGCAATGCCGCGGGCCACGGGGCGCGCATGTGCCTCTTGTCGCTCACGGCGCGCGTGCGGGCCATGGACCTGCCGGCCCGAGTGTCGTACATGGAACTTTCCGCGGTACCCGACTTTCAGGACGAATTCGCCGTCGCGATGGGGTTTCCAGCGGCGCCGTGAGCGCCAGACGCGGCGCGCTCCCGGACCGGCGGTGGCGTGCGATGGCGAGCCTGATGGTCGGCGCGGCGCTGGCAGCGCTGGCGGCGGGCTGCGGAGAGCCTCTTGCCGAACCGTCCCCAGCTACCTCCACCGCGCGTACGCCGGCTTCGGCCTCCGCATTTGTCACGCCGACGGCGCCGCCGGCGACTGTCGTCACGCCAACCGCGACCTCGGTTGCGGAGACACCGCTTCCCGTCCCGCGGATCGATCTGCGGGCCGGCGGCCGCATCGGCGGGGTCCGCTCGACGCCAACTCCGACGACGAGTGCCGCGATCGCGCCGATTCCCATCACTCCCGCCGCGTCGCCTACCGGCGTGTCGATTCAGGCCGACGTGGAGCGGGCCCTCCAGATTCTGCAAAGCGGCGACCTTGAGGGCGCTCGCGAGGCCTTTCAGTCCGCGGCTGACGCCGCTCCGGACGATCCACGCCCTCCGATGGGTCTGGCGCTGACGGCTCAGTTCGGGGGTGATCTGGAGGAAGCGCTGGCCGAGGCAACTCGCGCCGTGGAGCTGGCACCCGACTTTCCGCCGGCGCTGCTCACACGCGCCGACATCCATATGGCTCGCCGCGATCCCGCCGCCGCGGCCGAGGACTACGCGGCCGTGGTTCGGTTGGAACCGCTCCATCCCGCGGCGCACTTTGGGCACGGGCGGGCCCTTGCCGCGCAAGGCGACCTGCAAGGAGCCGTCGAGGCCACTACGCGTGCACTCGACATTGCGGGCGACAACGCCGGCTATCTAGTCGAGCGGGCGCGTCTGTATCTGGCGCTGGACGACATCGAGGCTGCGCTGGCGGATCTGGAGCAAGCAAAGGCTGTCGCGCCTGACGATCCACGCCCCGTGCTGGTCCTGGCGCTGACCTTGCAAGGGATCGGCGACCTGGAGCGGGCGCTGGTCGAGGCAACGCTAGCCGTCGAGATCGCGCCCACGTATCTCCCGGCGCTCGTCACACGTGCTGACATCCACCTGGCGCTGGGCAACGCGGCGGCGGCGGTCGAGGACTACGCCGCCGCCGTTCGGTTGGAACCGCTCAACGCATCCGTGCACGCCGGGCATGGGCAGGCGCTCGCCGCTGAGGGCAACCTGGATGGCGCCATCGAGGCTCTGACGCGCGCCCTGGACATTGCCGGTGACGACCCTGACTACCTGGCCGATCGGGGACGCTTGCACCTGGCACTCGAGGAAATCGAGCCGGCACTCACGGACCTGGAGCGGGCGGCGGCGGCCGCACCGGACCGGCCGGCTATCCGGCTGCTGTACGCCGACGTGCTGCGGTTTACCGAACGACTGGACGCAGCACTGGAGGTGGTGAGCGCACTCATTGCGGACTACCCCGGACTGCCGATTGCCTATGAAGTACGCGCCAGCATCAGGATGGCCCAGGCCGACGAAGCCGGAGCGCTGGCTGACTTGGCGCGCGTTGTGGAATTGAACCCGCAGGCCGTGGCTGCCTATCGATTCCGCGCCAGCATCCACATCCTGGCCGGTCGCGAGGACGCGGCGCTGGCCGATCTGGCCGCGGCCCTAGCGATCGACCCGGACGATCCGGCAACGTACGCGGAGCGCGGGCTGCTGCATCATCAGGCCGAGCGCTACGAGCAGGCGATTTCCGACTACGACCGGTCACTCGATCTCCGGCCCATGAACGCGACGATCCTGAACAACCGGGCCGATGTGCGGATGTTGTTGGGCGAGCTGGACCTGGCGCTGGAGGACATCGATGCCGCAGTAGCGGCCAATCCCGACCTGGGGATCGCGCACTACACGCGCGGGCAGATTCTGGACGAGCTGGGACGCGCGGAAGAAGCGCAGGCCGCCTACGCGGAAGCCGCGCGCCTGGGGCATGAGCCGCCGGAGGACGTGGGCTGAGCCGGTCGACGCTGCTTCGCCATCTCGCCAGCGATGAGTGGGTCCAGACAAGCTCGCTGGGACTCTAGCCGAAGCCGGCTACTAGGATGGCGCGCGGTCGAGGTGCTTGCCTTAGGCCCTGCGGGCTGGCCATCTTCTTGTCCGTGCATACCATGAACCGAGCGCTTGACCCCGCAGCGCCCGTAGCCGGTGGAGCAATCTCGAGAATCGGACCATGAAGGTCTTTACCGTCACTGAAGCCAGACAGAACCTTGCCGCGTTGCTTGACGCCGCTCAACAGGACGGTGCGGTGATGATCCGCCGTCGTGGCGGTCAGTCGTTCGTGGTGCAGCCCGATTCCGCTCGCCGGTCGCCGATGGACGTGGAGGGCATTGACCTGGGCGTGACGACCGATGAAATCGTGGCTACGGTTCGCGAGGGGCGGGAACGGTACGGCTGAGCCGTCGCACCCGGCCGCATTTGTGCGCTCGTCTGGCTGAGAAGATACGCGCGCCGCAGGGCGAATCGCCCTACGCGACCAAATCGGGGTCAGCCCGCAGACGGCTGGGAGGACACGGGCTCGACCCAGACGGCGCCGTCCTGAAAGAACTCTTTCTTCCAGATTGGGACTCGGGTTTTCAGGGTGTCGATGACGAAGCGGCAAGCCTCGAAGGCCTCGGCGCGGTGCGGGGCGCCCACGGCAATGGCCACGCTGGCCTCGCCGATTTGCAGCTCACCGGTGCGGTGCGAGAGCGCCACGGAGTCAAGGCCCCATCGCTCCATCGCTTCGTCCACGATTGCGTGCATCTGCGAGAGCGCCATTGCTTCGTAGGCCTCGTAGCCAAGCTTGACCACAGGGCGGCCCTCCGCGTTGTCGCGCACAACGCCGAGGAACGTGCAGATGCCACCGTTCGACGGTCGGGTGACGTGGGCGATCAGCCGCGCTACGTCGATGGGATCGGACGCGAGTTCGACGATCATCCGCCGGAAACCGGAGGAATCAACGCCAGTTCGTCGCCGTCTGCTAGCGGCGTGTCGATTGGCACGAATGCTGCGTTGACGGCGAACGACACGTGTCCAGCGCGCGAGGCAAGCACCGGCACCTCCCGCGCCAGGTGGCTCACCGCGTCAGCGACCTTCGACCCGGCGGGCAGATCGATACTCCGCCGCCGCCCACCCATCAGGTCGGCCAGCGAGGCGAAGAACAACACGCGCACATTGATCGCGGCGGGCACGACGGGCGGCGCCGCGAGCGGTGGCAGTTTAGTTTCGGCCATAATTCGAGCCTACCAGCGGCGGCGAATCCGCTGGGTATGATTTCGAGTCCAAACCTATAAGCAAGGCGCAACGCACGTGAGTCACGATCATTCGCACGGCGCGTCAGCGTCGACCCGTGAGCACCGGCACGAGGCCGAGCAGATCGGCGCCGTGCCCTGCGCCGTCATCGTGATCAGCGACAGCCGCACCGAACGGACCGACCGTTCCGGGCGCACGGCGGCGGCTCTGATCCAGGCGGGCGGCCACGAGGTCATCCACGAGGCCCTGATCCGCAACGAGGCCGCGGAGATTCGCGCCGCCGTGGGGGCCGCTATCGACGCCGGCAGCCGCTTCGTGTTTTGCACGGGCGGCACGGGGCTGGGCGACCGCGACATCACGGTGGACACCGTGACGCCGATGCTGGAGAAAGTGCTGGACGGCTACGGGGAATGGTTCCGCAGGGCCAGCTGGGATCAGATCGGACCGGCCTCGATCATGTCGCGTGCGGTGGCCGGAAAGTTCCGGCGGGCGCTGGTGGTGTGCTCGCCGGGTTCGACCGCGGCCGTGGAACTCGCCCTCCGCGACCTGCTGGTGCCGGAACTTCGGCACTTCATCCGCGAGATCTCGCGCTAGGCCCGAGCGTCCGGCTACTCCTCGTCCTCATCTTCCGGGGCCGGAACCCAATTGAGACCGTCCGGCGGAATCTGATCCAGCTCGGCCAGGGAGTCGAGGTGGTCGATGAAGAGCACGCCGTTCAGATGGTCGATTTCGTGCTGCAGGGCTTGCGCCAACAAACCCTCGGCGTCCAGCCGGGCCGGGCGGCCGTCGATTGCGGTGTATGTCACCGTGGCCGAGCGCGCCCGCTCCACCTCGGCACGGTAACCCGGCAGCGACAGGCAGCCTTCGGTCATGTGCTCACGGGTGCCCAGGTGACGCACCTCGGGATTGACCAGCACATAGGGCACGCCGGCCTGCGGGTCCTTCTCGTCGGCAGGCAGCTCGACCACAACCAGCCGCACCAGTTCCCCAACCTGGGGCGCGGCGAGACCGATGCCCTGATTGGCGTGCATCGTGGCGAAGAGATCGGCGACCAGCGCTTCGAGTTCGGGCGTGATCCCGGGCACCGGGTCCGCGACCTCACGCAACAGGGGGTCGGGAAGTTCAAGGATTCGGCGGAGCACAAACCGATGCTAGCAGCGGTTGGCCGTTGTCCCGATCAGCCAGAATGAAGGGTGGTAGCTGACCGATCCTCGGCGAAGGCGACGGCATGCATGCAACGGACGATGCGCAGCTTCCCCGGTTGCCGACGGCCATCAGGACGCGACGACTGACGCTGCGCCGGGTGCGGCTGTCGGACGTGGACGACGTCTTGGATTTCGCTACCGAGGACGTCTGGTCACGTCTGCTGCGACCGGAGGCGTCCGGTCCCTTCCAGAGGCGCGACGCGGAACGCTGGGTCGCCAGCCGTCGGCTGGCCGACTGGCGGACGGAGCCAACCTGGGCCATCGAGTTCGACGGGCGGATGTCGGGAATGGTCGGCCTGGACATTGAGGTCCGGCACTCGCGCGCTGAACTTTGCTACGCGCTCACGCGCGAACTTCGAGGCCAGGGCCTGACAACCGAGGCCGCCGGCGCGGTCGTCGACCGTGTGTTCCTCGACACCCAACTTGGCCGCGTCTGGGCGCGGGTCGACACGCCCAACCTTGCCTCGATTCGGGTAGTCGAGAATCTGGGATTGCGCCGCGAGGCGGTCATGCGCCGCTGTCACGTGAGTCAAGGCGAACTGATCGACCTCGCGGTCTACGGCCTCCTGCGGCCCGAGTGGACGCCGCGGGCGCTGGACTCATGAGCCAGCTTCCCCAACTCCCGGCCCGAATCGAGACGGATCGGATGTTGCTGCGTCCCTGGATCCTCACCGACGTGGACGACGTGCTGGCGTACGCCGCCGATCCCGAGTGGTCCCGGTTCCTTCCGGTGCCCCAGCCCTACGAGCGGCGCCACGCCGAAGAGGTCGTGGCGCAGTGGGTGCTGGCCGATTGGTCGAAAAATCCGGGTTGGGCGATCGAGATCGCCGGTCGCGCGTCAGGCGGAATCAACCTTCGGATGAACCATCAGCATCGGAATGCCGAGCTTGGTTACGCCATCGCGCGGCGCCACTGGGGCCGCGGCCATATGACGGAGGCGGCGCGCGCCGTCATCGACGCAGCGTTCACGTCGCTGCCTGACCTGGCTCGCGTGCAAGCGGGCGCGAACATCCAGAACCGGGCCTCGATCCGCGTGATGGAAAAGCTGGGCATGATCCACGAGGGCACGCTGCGCCATGCGCCCGGCGGTGCGGGCCTCGACAACCGCCGCAAGGGCGTCATCTACGCCGTGCTGCGCGAAGATTGGGAACAGTCGCGCTAGCGGGTGCCGGCGCCCTGGCGCGGTCTAGAGGTTCAGACCGGCGAAGAACACCCAGTAGTAGATCAGATAGCCGCCCGCGCCGACCAGGAAGAGCGAGCTGGCGCGGTGGACGTGGGGTAGTACGCCACGCAGGAACCGGGCCACACCGTCACGAAAAATCGCGGCGCCGATGGTGATCGCAATCACCACCACTCCCATGCCCAGGGCAAAAGCCACGAACTGGCTGAACGAGGCCAGGAAGCCCGCGGCGCCCAGCGCCCCGCCAACCACGACCAGAAAGATCGGCAGTGTGCAGCTCAGCGAGCCGACCGCGTAGCCGATCCCGAACACGAAGGCATTGCCAAGGTTGCGCTGCGGCGTGACCTGGATGCGGCTGGCCGCCAGCACGCCCACGTAGCGGTGGGTGATGAGCAGGTATGCGCCGAAAATCACCATCAGCACGCCGACGGACAGTCCGAGGAAGGGGAAGACGCGGCCGAGGAAGCTGCCGCCCGCCGCAATGACCGCCCCGACGGCGGCAAAGATCAGGACGAAGCCGAGCGTGGCCATGAGTCCCACGGCCAGCGCGCGCAGGAGACGACGCGAGCGCGAGAGTTGGTCGTATCCGGCTTCCTGGGTGCCCAACTGGTAGGCGACGTACCCGGGCAGCATGAAAAAGCCGCAGGGGTTCACGCTGGCCACAACGCCGGCCGCAGCGGCAAAGCCGATCGGCAAGGCGCCGGCGAAGTCGGACACGGTGGCCTCGGCGTTGGCCTGGAGCGAGATCAGCCCGCCGATCAGAACGGCCACCAGCAAGCCGGGCACACCGTAGCCCAGCGCCGTCCCAACCCAAGGGCTACGCGCCGACCTGGGATCAGGCAGGGCGCTCACGGCGCGGTCACCTCAGCCTCCTGACGCCTGGACCAGTTCGTCGATGAGATCGCTGGTCGCCGCCTCGTCCAGAATGCCCGTCCACTGGCGGATGATCTGGGATTGCGACGTGATAAAGGTGGTGGTAGGCATGCCCAGCACCTGGAATCGCTGCATCACCGTGGCGTCCGACGTGGTTCCCACGGGATAGGTTACGCCGAGTTCCTCGGCCAGCGCCTGCCCTTCGGCGCGCGAGCCGAGGTTGATGAGCGGTCCGACGTCCAAACCCACCATCAATATGCGGTCGCTGGCGGCCTGATACGCATGCTCCAAATCCGGCATTTCCACCCGGCAGGGGGGACATTGGGCCGCCCAGAAATTCAGGACGACCGGCTTGCCGGCGGCCAGGATCTGGCTGAACTGCACGGTTTCGCCGCCCAGCAGATCGCCGCCCTGGTAGGCCTCCAACGTGAAGTCGGGTGCGGGCCGCGTCTCGCCGGCCGGGAAGCTGGACACGTCAGTCGAAGCCGCCGAGGTCGGCTCGGGTAGAGGCTCAGAAACCGCCGCCTCGCCGCACGCCATCAGAACCGCGCCGGCACCAAGACCAGCCAGAACCCGACGCCGCCCAATTGCGTCGATTGCCGTCCGGCGTACGCCCATGCAATCCCGCCCTTCTGGCCGCCAGTATCAGTTGTCCAAGCATTGTGCGTCCCGCCGCGCGGGGAGGGTAGTGAGATGCCATACACACGCGGGGTGTTAGGGCGCCGCTATGCTCGAAACCGCCGAACGCCGGCGCAACCGAGGTACGGGGGCCTACCGCCTGTGGACGCCACGCAGCCCGAACGACTGACGCCGCCGCAATTGCTGGCGGCGCTGGCCAGCGTGGCCGTACTGGTGGCATTGATCGTGATGATGGGGCTGGTGCTGCGAGGCGGATCGGATCGCAGCGGCCCGGGCATCATCTCGATAGGCCGTGCCACCGACATCAGGCCGCGACCAGCGCCCGACTTCGTGCTGACCTCATTCGACGGTGAGCGCATTCAACTATCGGACTATCGCGGGCGGATCGTGGTTCTCAACTTCTGGGCCACCTGGTGCCCGCCTTGCCGAGTGGAAGCGCCGGTGCTGCAGCGGGCGGCCGAGCGGCTGGACGCCGTCGGCGTGACGATCTTAGGTGTCGACGTGTGGGACGACCGCGCGGCGGCGATCGACTTCCTGAACGAGACCGGCGTCACCTACCCCAACGCGGAGGACGCCACGCGGCTCATCCCCGTTGAGTACGGCGTGACCGGACTGCCGGAAACCTTCGTCATCGACCGCCGCGGCGTACTGGTGCGTCGCTGGGTCGGTCCACTCACCGACGACGAACTTGACGAACTCCTCGCCCCCGTGCTGGCCGCCGCGCCGGCCTAGGAGTCAGCGGCGGGCGTGGGCCGCAGTGCGAACGACGAGCGCCCGCCAGCAGTCTGAATGGCCAGTGTCCGGCCAGCCAGCGCGTCGGCGACCTCTGGCTCGGCGACCAGAATGACTCGTCCGTCGAAGAGGACCTTCCGATCCCCCTGCCAGACCTCGCTTACCGACAGACGCATCCGGTTCGACGTATCGAGGGAGATTCGAATCGCCCGGTCCAGGTTGTCATTCCAGTTCCCCTCCTGCACCGCCGTATGCAGCGCCAGGGCAGCCTGGGGCGTGACGGTTAACTCGCCGGTAGCCGATGCGGCGTCCGCCGGGTCAGGCGTAGAGATCGCTGACCTCCACCATTCGACCGTCGTCCTGGGCGGAGCAGTAGGCGGCGTCCAGCAGTTCAACCGAGCTCAGGCCGAACAGGGCCGGTGAGCCGTTCGGCTCGCGGCCCAGGCAGACGTCCACCAGGTTGGCGGCGGTGGCGAAGCGCGGATACGTGTCGTCGCCTGGCAAGCGGTCGCGCTCGATCGACCCGTCGCGGCGGTGAACCTCCAACGCGCCCGTGATCGCGTCCAGTACCACGTAGCCGTGTTCGCAGTAGGCGCGGACTTCCAACTGGCCGGCGTCGCCCACCGGCACGTTGCCAGTGCCGGAAACCACGCCGAGCGCACCTCCCTCGAACTCCACGGTCATGACGTCGACCAGGTCCACCGGCACGTCGAACGAGCTCATGAGCGCGCTCACGCGCCGGGCGCGCAGGCCGGTGACGAAGAACATGAGGCCCGACGAGTGCGTAATCTGCAGGTGTCCCTGACCGCCGCCCGAGAGCTCAGGACGAGCGTACACGTCGCCCGGTCCGGCGACCGTCCAATCGAAGATGGGCTGGTAGGCCGCGTCGTTGCCGCGATAGAACTCGACAACCATGGACGACTGGGTGCAGACGACGTGCTGGATAGCGCCGAGTTCGCCCGAGGCCAGGATCTCGCGGGCACGGATGGCAGTGCGAGTGAAGTGCCACGGATAGCCGATGATGAGTTCCACGCCCTGCGCTTCGGCCCGTTGCACCAGGTCGGCGGCATGTTGGGCCTTCAACACCATCGGTTTTTCCAGCATGACGTTCAGGCCGGCGTCAAGGCAGCGCGCCGCCAGGGCGTGGTGAGCAGCGTGCGGGACGGCGATGACCACGCCGTCCAGCTCGGCCTCCGCGAGCATTGTCTCGACGTCCACGTAAGCGGCCGGTCCGGGGAAGGCCGCAGTGGCGCGTTCACAGGCCTCCTCGCTGCGGTCGCAGATGGCTGCCAGGTGGGCGTGGGGATTCTCGAGCAGTCCCGGGATGTGGGTGTACGTGGACCACCACCCGGCGCCGATGACGCCGATGCGAGCTTGGCGAGCGGACATGCGATTCGATCCCGTCAAATCAGCGCGGCTGTCGATAGTACGCCGGACCGCTGGATCACGTCCGCGGCGGCTCACGCAGCGATGGCGGCGGGCCGTAGCCGGTCAGCTCCACGTACCCGCGGCCAGTCTCCCCGTCGGCGCCGCTGACGCCCACGGCGCCCTCCCAATACACCACCCCCGTGCTGCCACGGGTGTCCAGCTCCTGATCCCGCAGCAGCGGGTCCAGGCGTAGGTGCAGACCGTGGCCGGGGACCGAGATCGTCCAGCCCGAGGGATAAATCGCGCCCGTGTGCGGACTGGTCCAGCTGCTGGTTGCCCGAATCTCCAGGTCGTCCGCGCGCAGGTGGGTCGTCTCGCCGCCGGGGCCGACAAGCGTTCCGTATTGCAGGACGGTGGCGCCTAGTTCGTCGCGGACGACGGATGCGGTGAAGTCTCGTCCGTCGTCCAGATGGACGCTGTACCAGTCCCAGCCGCCCGAGGCGACCGAGATGAAGTCGCCCCACTGATGGTCGATCCAGGCCGAGCCGGTGACCGGCCGCAGCAGGCCCTGGTCCAGCAGCACACCACGAACTTCGGCGCGCGTGTAGGAGTAGTAGTAGCTCCAGCCGAAGGGCGAAAAGTCCAGGACGCCGGTCTGGTTGTGGATGGCTGCGGGTTTAATTGGGGTCAGTTCGAGTTGGAGCGCGACCGTGTCGAGGCCGGCCGAAATCGCGAAGCCGCCGGGAACGTCGCGCAGCGTCCAGCCGCCGACCGATAGGTCGAGGCCAGGCGCCGAGGCGTCAGCGGCGGCTTCGATCACATCGGCCACCTCAGTCCGCTCGCCGTAGTGGAAGCGTTGGCGGCCGATGTCGGTCACCGCAAAGTGGGCGGCATAGCCGCGTGGCGCGTCGCTGCGGTCCGACTGGAACAGCGCGAACTCGAAACCGAACGGGTCGCCCTCAGCAGTCTGCAGATGGCCGCTGACGTACCACCACTCGGTCAGGTTGTTGTGCGGGGCGTCGTCACGGGGGAGGTCAATTGGTGGCAGCGAAGCGGCGTCGAAGGCGGCGGGTGGTGGCGTGGCGAGCGGCGCCGCGGTTTCACCGCAGGCGGACAGCAGAACAGCCGCCAGCGCCAGCAATAGCGCGCGGCGAATCATCCGGATGCTCGCAGGCGCGGAAAGCGCAACGGCGGCGCCCACCAGTTCCAGCGGCCCAGCAGGTGCATCGTGGCCGGAACCAGCAGCGCGCGCACGATGGCGGCGTCCACGAATACCGCGATGGCCGCGCCCAGACCAATCGCCTTGATCAGCACGATGTCGGCGGTCACGAACGCCAGGCAGACGGCAATTACGACCAGTGCGGCGCTGGTGACGACGCGGCCGCTGCGTTCCATGCCGATCGCCACGGCTTCGGTGTTGGAGCGGCCCTCGTCGTGCGCTTCCTTGACTCGGGAAAGCAGGAAGACCTCGTAGTCCATGCTCAGGCCAAACAGCATGGCGAATAGGACCACTGGCAAGAGGGAGTCGATGTAGCCGAGCGGCTCAAAGCGAAGGACGTTGGCCAGCCAGCCGTCCTGGAACACAAGGACGAGCGCCCCAAAGCTGGCCAGCAGGCTCAAGACGTTCAGTAGCACCGCCTTGAGCGGCAATACGACGGATCGGAATAGCACGGCCAGCACGATGTACGTGATGGCCAGGATCAGGACCACGGCCTTCGGGAAGTCGGTGTAGAGCCGGTCGACGAAGTCCTTGAGCCCGGCCGCTCCGCCGCCAACCAAGAGGTCGAGCCCGTTGGCGTCGCGGTAGGCGCGAACGGCTTCGACCAGGCCCTCGGCCTCGGACGAGGTTGCCCGCACGTTCGGCTCCACGAGCATGAAGGCAGCCCTATCGCGCGTAAACGTCTCGCTGACTGCTCGCGCCCATGGGTCCGCGATGGAGGGCGCGCCACGGTAAAGCAACTGGTACTGCTCAAGCGTGATGCGGGGATCGATTGACGCGACCCCGCGGACGCGCGCGACGCGGGGATCGGCCTCCAGCGCACGGCTGAGTTCGTGCTGGGCCGCCACGGCCTCAGGAGCGAGCGCGCCCTCGGGAAAGCGCGCCACTAGGAACAGCGGCGTCTGATGGCCCTCGCCAAACTCGTCGCGCAGCAGTTCGTAGGCCACTCGGGACGGAGAATCTGGCGTTAGGACCGTGGCGTCCGGGGCGTTGACGCGCACGTGCAGGAACGGCAGGCCGAGCAGGACAAGAAAGGCGGTGACGCTGAGGAAGATGGGCAGCGGACGCCGCATCACCGCGCGCGCCAGCCTGGCCCAGCCGTTGCGAGGTCCGACGGGAGGCCGCCAGACGCGCCACATGTTCACGCGCGGCCCCAGCACGGCCAGCAGGGCCGGAACGAAGGTGGTGGCCGCCGCCACGGCGATCAGCACCACCAGCGCCCCGCCAGCGCCGATCGAGCGCAGCATCATGAATTCGAAGATCATCAGCGAGCCCAACCCGGTCAAGACCGCTGCACCGGAGAACACGACGGCCCGACCGGCCGTCGCGACCGTGCGAGCCACCGCGTCGGCGGTCGTCTGACCGGCGGCCAGTTCCTCACGAAACCGGCTGACCAGGATCAAGGAATAGTCGGCGCCCAGGCCCAGGCCGACAAGCGTGACGACGTTCAGCGCGAAGATTGAAAAGCCGACCTGCTGGCCGAACGCCCACAGCAGGGCAAGTCCGACGACCACGCTGGCGCCGCCCGCCACCACGGGAATCCCTGCCGCGACCACGGACCCGAAAACCAGCACAAGCACGATTAGCGCAAAAGGCAGACCGACGGTTTCCGCGCGCTGCAGGTCGGCCTCGCTGAGCGTCTGGATGTCCGCGTAGAACACCGGAGCGCCGGCGATGTGGACCTCGAGTTCCGAAGGTTCCAAACGCTCGCGCAGCACGGGCACGATGCGATGCGCAACGTCGGGGTGCAGATCAACGAAGAGCGTGGCGTAGGCGGTGTGTCCGCCCGGCGCGATCTGGGTTGGATCGTCCTGGAACGTGACCACACGCGTGACTTCAGGCAGCGCCGCCAGCGGCGCCAGCACCCGAGCCGCTTCGGCAACGAACGCCTGGTCGCTGAACCGCAGTTCGTCGTGGTGAAAGACGATCTGGATCGGGGAGCCGACGGCGCCGAAATCCTGTTCGTAGCGTTCGAACGCTTCTTGGGACTCGATGCCCTCGGCGGAGAATCCGCCGGCGCGCAGGATCGAGCCGACCTGCGGTAGAGCCAGCAATGAAAGGGCCGCCGCGAGTAGCCAGGCCGCGATGAGCGGCCAGCGCCAACGCACCGTGAAGCGCCCCAGTGCTTCCAGCGCGTTACTCCCGCAGCGTCCCGACGCGTTACCTGGATTCTAGGCGGGGAACGGCGTTCGGCGGGACGACAGTGTGACTTCCGTCACCCTTCCACCTTCCAAGCGATAACCGAATTGGCAGGCAACCGGCCGGAGGGGCTGGTACGGTTCGCGCGCCCAGCGAGCGAAGGGTCCGACCAACGGCAGCGAAGCACATCGGGAACCGAAACGGACGGCGCGGTGACTAGCCCGACGGCTGACCCGGCGGCGCGTCTCAGGTCGCGGCGCTTCCTCACGCTGATCGCCATCATGGGATTGGGCGTGGCCGGATGGCTGCCGGTCGTCAACTTTCTATCGCTCTTCGTGCGCGACGACCTGGGTCGAGGCGTCGCAGGCGCGGGCGTGCTGCTGGTGGCCATGCACGGCGCACGCGCGGCGCTGGGGATCTTTGCCTCGGTCCCAATTGCTCGTTTCGGCAGCCAGCGAACCTACGCCTTTGGCCTAGCCGGCCTTGCCGTCCTGGTGGCCGTGATGATCGTCACGCCGGATCTGACACTGTTCATCGTCGCGGCGCCCTTCGGCGGCCTGGCGCTGGGCCTGCACTGGTCGGCGTCGCAGACCTACGCCATGCAAGTTGCCCCCGCGGCGCGCCGGGGCCTGGCGTCGTCGTTGGTCAGCTTCACCGTCGGGGTCGCGCCCGGAATCGGGGGGCTGGCGCTCGGCGTGCTGGCCAACGAGTTTGGGTTTCGCGTCTTCGCTCTTGTCGCCGCCGTGATGATCGGACTGGCGGCGCTGGCAGCGCTCAGCGTGCTGCCGGCCGTGCCGGTTGCGCCACGCGCAGGTGAAGTCAAGCTGCGCGAACTGCTCCAGCTGACGCGCCTGCCGGCAATCCGGCTGCTTGCGTTCATCCGCGCCTGTACCACCGTGACCTACGGCGCGTTCATCATCCTGGCCGGGCCGAAGTTGGTGGACGCGGGCGGCGACCTGACGGCGGTTGGGTGGCTCGTGTTCCTTTCAGCCGCCGGCGGGGCCAGTGCGCAAGTTGTCGTGGGGGCGCTATCGGACCGCTGGGGACGCCGCGGCGCGCTGGCCGTCGCTTTGGCGGTGGGGGCGATCAATTCGGCGGTCTACGGCCAGATCGATGCATTCGGCGCGCTGCTTGCGCTGTGGGTGCCGTACGCCTTCACGCAGAGCGTGTTTCAAGGGCTGATCGTGGCGTTGGCGGCGGACGTCGCACCCCGCGGCCGCCTGGGCCAGGCCATGGCAATCGACTCCACGGCCTATTCGATCGGCGTGGCGCTGGCGGCGCTCCTGGCTATCGCCGCCGGCGACGCCGCGCCCGCCCTGCTGTTCTGGGCGGGCGCGGCGGCCGGGGTCGCGTCCCTGGTGGCGGTCAGCCGCCTGCGCGTTCGTCCCGTGGTCTAGTCGTGAATGACCACCAGCTTGTACTCGGTCATTTCCTCCACGGCGTACTTCGGGCCTTCCTTGCCCATGCCGCTGTCCTTCAGCCCGCCATAGGGCATCAGGTCGGTGCGCCACTGGCTTCCCCAGTTGATGTGAATGTTCCCTGAATCGACGCTGCGAGCGAAGCGCATGGCGATGTCGATGTCCTGGGTGAATATCGCCGCACTCAGGCCGTAGATCGAGTCGTTGGCCAACGCAATCGCCTCATCCACGTCGTTAACGCGGGTCACGCCCATGGCTGGACCAAAGAGCTCTTCGCAGGAGACCCGCATGTCGGGGCTGACGCCGGCCAGCAGGGTCGGCTCGAACAACTGACCTGAACGGCCGCCACCGACGAGCAACTCGGCGCCCTGGCCAACGGCTTCGTCGATCCAGGCGCCCACGCGCGCGGCGTCAGATTCGCGGATCATCGGCCCCACGGACGTGGCGGGGTCGAGCGGATCGCCGGTGGATAGGGCGGCCACGGCGGGAACCAGCGTCTCCACCAGTTCATCGTAGATCGGCGCGGGCGCGATCACGCGCTGCGTGGAAATGCAGACCTGACCGGCGTTGGCGAAGGCCGTCTGCGGAATGACAGTGCGGACCTTGTCCAGGTCGGCGTCGGGCATCACGACCACCGGCGCGTTGGAGCCAAGCTCCATCGTGACCTTCTTGATCCCAGCCTGCTTGCAAATGCGTTCGCCGATGTCGCGGCTGCCGGTGAAGCTGATTTTGCGGACACGCGGGTCAGAGACCAGCGCGTCGCCAATCTCGGCGCCCGATCCGGTGACGCAGTGGACAGCCTCCGCGGGCACGCCGGCCTCGAGCAGCAGCTCGATCAGGCGTAGCGCGGACAGCGGGGTGTCGCTGGCCGGCTTGATGACTACTGCGTTGCCGCCGGCCAGCGCGGGGCCGACCTTGTGGCAGACGAGGTGCAGCGGGAAGTTGAACGGCGTAACGGCGGCGACCACGCCGCAGGGCACGCGCATGGTGAACCCGAACTTGCCCTTGACGCCCGGGCCGCCTTCCAGCGGCACGACTTCGCCGTCGAGTCGCTTCGCTTCCTCGGCGGAGAGGTAGATGATCTCCGCGGCCCGCTCAACCTCGAGGAGCGCCTCGGAGATAATCTTGCCCTCTTCGCGCGTAAGTGCGGTGGCCAGGACTTTGGCGTTCGCCTTGATGAGGTCCGCCGTACGGTGCAGCAACTCGTAGCGTTCGTAGCCGGTCAGCGCGGCCATCGCACGGGCGCCGCGTACCGCGCTGTCGAGGGCGCGGTCCACGTCCGCGACCGTGCCGCGCGGCACGGTGTCCACCACAGAGCCGTCATAGGGATTGAGCACGTTCATGCTCGACTGCCCGTTCGTCCAGCCGCCGCCGATGTACATCTGCATAGTGATCCGAGTCCTTTCTGATGAGTTAAGGCCGCTTGCAAATCAGGGCGTGGGACCCGCCCGGCGGGACGCCACGAGGGACCAACGTATTGTTACAGCCCTGACTCCGACGCGCCGATGCACGGGCCGTGGCGGCCTGCCCCCAAGCGTTTCTTGCGGTCCGGAGTGATTTGTGAAACATTTCACGTTGTCACCCGGCCCGGAGACGATTTTGCCCAATGCAGCCCTGCCCTCATTTTGTCGGTCGGGCTAAAAGTGGACGCATCGCCCACGCCGCGGGTAGACGGGTCGGATACCATTCGCCGCTGGTCCTGCTGAGCCGCTTGCTGACGGAGACGCGCGGGTGCAACTGAGCGAGCTTACGGCCGCCGATTGGGTCAAGCTCTCGGAACTGGTCGCGCACCTGTGGTTTCTTACCGCGGCGCTGGTCGTGACCGCCCTGACGTACATGCTGGCGCACGCCATGATTCCGTCGCTGATGGACACCGGCGACCTACCGGTGCCAGTGGCCCGGCGCATGCGCGCCCCCCTTTACCTGATTGTTGCGATGGGGTGTGTTGCGGTCGTGGTCCTCGTCATCAAGGGCACGCTGCTGGCGCTAAATATCCTGCCGGAAATCTACCCGCGGCTGGCGATCTAGCGGCATGCAATACCTGACCGCCCTTCTGCCGCGCGTCACGCTGAAGCAGGCTCTCATCGTTGTTGGCGCCACGGTGCCCCTGCTGGTCGGCGGCGCGGGCGTTCTGGCCGTTCTGTTGTTCCTGATGGCTTCCGGCGGTACCGCGACGCCCGCGCCCGAACAGCCCATCAAGTTCGACCACTCGGTTCACGCGGGCCAGGCCAACATCCCCTGCGAGTTCTGCCACCGCGGCGTGAGTACGCAGGCGGCGGCCACGGTTCCCTCCGTTCAGCAGTGCATGTTCTGTCACTCGGTCGTCAAGACCGACAGCCCGCAGATTCAGTTGCTGCAAGCGCACTGGGACACCAATACCCCGGTGAACTGGACGCGCGTGCACCGCGTGCCCGACCACGTGCGCTTCGTGCACGCGCCGCACATCCAGGCGGGCGTGGCGTGCGAGACCTGTCACGGCGACGTGGCCTCAATGCAGGAAGTCAAGCAAGTACGCTCCCTTGCCATGGGAGACTGCCAGGGATGCCACCGCGAGAACTCCGCCCCGCTGGACTGCGCGCTATGCCACAAGTAATTGGTCGGGCCGTATGAGCGGCCTTGGACGACGGCGCTTCCTGGTGGGCTCGGCCGCGCTGGCCGGCGGCGCCACCGTGGTGGCCTGCGCGGCCCCCGAGCGCGAGTCGCAGATCCAGAGCTTTGTGCTCCAACCCGAACTGTCGCTGCCGGGCCAGGAACTCTGGTTCGCCACCGCCTGTGCGCACTCGTCCTGCGGCAACAGCGTGGTGGTGCGCACGATTGACGGGCGCGCCAAGAAGGTTGAAGGCAACCCCGACTTCCCGGTCAACCAGGGCAAGCTCAACGTGCGCAGCCAAGCCGGCGTGCAATCGCTCTATCACCCCGACCGGTTGACCGTCCCGCGCCGCCGGCGCGGCCTGCGCGGCGCGGACGAATTCGAGGACCTGGAGTGGCCGGCCGGACTTGACCTGTTGACCGAGAAGCTGGCTGAAGCCCGCAGTGTGGTCGTGATCACTGGGCCGATCAGCGGAACACGAGCGCAAATCGCCCGGGACTTTGCCGTGGCTTTCGGCGGCGAGCATCTCGTCTACGAAACCCTGGAATCCACCGTCTGGCGGAAGACCGTGCAAGGCGGGCTGGGCGCCAAACGACTGCCGTATCTGGACATTGCCAACGCCCATTCCATCCTCTCGTTCGGCGCCGACTTCCTGGCCACCTGGCTGTCGCCGACCCAATACGGCGTCGGCTATGGCGAGTTTCGCCAGGGCCACGGCGAGCGCGGCCGCCTGATCCAGGTCGAGCCACGTATGTCTCTGACCGGCGCCAACGCCGATTCGTGGGTCTACGTGCACCCCGGGCAGGAAGGCGCGCTGGCGCTTTCAATCGCCCAGGTCATCGCCGCCGAGGGACTGGCGCCGCCCGGCAATTGGTTCAACGTAGTCAACGCCGTTGGCGGGCTCGACGCGCTGAACGCGTACGCCCCCGACCGCGTATCCCAGCGCACCGGCGTGCCGGTGGCACGCATCCAGGAAATCGCCCGCGAGTTCGCCAGCCACCAGCCGGGCATCGCCATTGCCGGCGGCCCGGCCCTGGCAAGCACCAACGGGCTGGACAACGGCCTGGCCGTGATGCTGCTGAACCACATGGTGGGCAGCGTGGGACAACCTGGCGGGCTGCTGCCCAACCCCGATCTGCGCAGCACCGTGACGCCGCCGGTCGAGCCCACCTCCTTCGCCGATTTGGCTGGCCGTGGCAACACCTGGCTGGAAGGCGAGCCTCCGGACGTCGCCATCGTCTTCGAAGCCGACCCGGTGTACGGCATGCCGGGAGCCACCCGCTTTGCCGACGCGCTCGGCTCGATTCCGTTTGTCGTCGGCATCGGCACCATCATGAGCGAGACGTTGGGGCACGCCGACCTGGTGCTGCCGTCCACCCATCCGTTCGAGGAGTGGGGCGATTTCGTGCCCGACCCGGCCCCGCGACAGCACGTCGTCGGCTTCCAGCAGCCGGTGGTCACGCCGTCGATTTCCGGCCGAAGTTTCGGCGACATCCTGCTCACGCTCTGGCATGACCTGCGACCCAATCTGGCCCCGCCCTGGGAAACCATGCGTGACGCCGTCCGAGCCAACGCCGCGCAGGTGTTCAGAGCCGGCGACTTCGAGGAACGCTGGATCGAGTTGCTGAAGAACGGCGGCGGCTGGAACGACGACTGGACGACCGACTTCGCTGGCGCCCCCGACTGGCACGTCAACCTGCTGGCCGAACCGGCCTTCAGCGACAACGGCGTCGAGTTCCCCCTGCACCTGATCCCCTTCGAGGGCGTGGCGCTGGGCGGCGGCGACGAGACGGCCAATCCCTGGCTGCAGGCGACGCCGGACCCGATCTCCACGGCGACCTGGACCACCTGGGTTGAAATGAACCCGTCCACCGCCGGGGCGCTTAGCGTGACGCACGGGGACGTGGTGCGGATCGAGACCGCGCACGGCGACTTCGAGGCAACGGTCTACATTTCGCCCGCCGCCGCGCCCGGCGTGCTGGGCGTCCCAATCGGCCAAGGCCACGCCTTCGGCGGCCGCTGGCGCGAGAACCGCGGCGCCAACGTGCTTGCCAGCCTGTCTCCGCTGACCGTGGCCGGCTCGGGGGCGTTCGCCTGGGCGGCCACGCGCGCCCGCGTGCGACCGACCGGCGACTATCGACGACTTCCGACTATCGAGGTCTTTCCGAACGCACGTAACGACGTCGAGGAACCGGTGGTGCAGATCACAAATGAGTAGCCCAGCCAACGAGGCCGCCGCCCGCGCCAGCACTGTGGCGTCGATAGGCCAGACCATCCCCACGGATGCGGAAGTCGGACCCCCGAGCGGGGTGCGCTGGGGCATGGTCGTGGACCTGGACCGCTGCACCGGCTGCCAGGCCTGCGTGGTGGCCTGCCAGGCCGAGAACAACATCGCCCTCAACGAGGAACAGCGGGTTCTCGAACGCCGCGCCAAGACCTGGATTCGAATCGAGCGCTACTGGGAAGGCGAGTTCCCGAACGCGAAGGCGCGCTTCATTCCGGTGCTCTGCCAGCACTGCGGCAACGCGCCCTGCGAGACGGTCTGCCCGGTCTGGGCCACCTACCACAACCGCGAGGGCCTGAACGTCCAGGTCTACAACCGCTGCATCGGCACGCGCTTCTGCGCCAACGGCTGCCCCTACTCCGTGCGCTACTTCAACTTCTGGAATCCGGAGTGGCCCGAGCCGCTGAACAACCAGCTCAATCCCGACGTCACCGTGCGAACCAAGGGCATCATCGAGAAGTGCACCTTCTGCGTGCAGCGGATTAACCGGGTTCAGATCAAGGCCAAGACCGAGGGGCGTGAGATCGGCTCGGGTGAGGTGCAGCCGGCCTGCGCCCAGTCATGCCCGACGAGCGCGCTCGTGTTCGCCGACATCAACGACCCCAGCAGTTACCCTGCGCGGCTGGCGGAGGCCGAGGCCGACCGCAGCTACACGCTCTTGGAGAACTTCGGTACCGACCCGGGGATCATTTACCTCAAGAAAGTCGACCCGCACGCGGAGATTGAAGAGGGCGAGCACGCCCCGGTCGAGACGCACGCATGATTCATCCCGAAGCCGCCGGCCTGAAGCTGACGCTGCGTCCGCCCTACCGGCCGCAGGCGCTGAACGTCTCGCTCAACAACGCGGGCATCGCGCTGCTGGCGGCCCTGGGCGCGCTGGGCATCGTGATGTACGTGGTCAAGCTGATCACGGCCTGGGGTGACCGCGCGGCCTGGGCCTACCCAACCGTCGTGCTGATGTTCATTCTGTCCACGGCCACGGCAGCGCCCCTGATCGCGTACGCCTCGCGGATGGCCAAGGGCTACTGGGCCCTGCCCCTGCGCCGCATCGCCGCGCTCTACGCGGTGCCGTCGCTGCTCAGCTTCGTCCTGTTGATTCCCATCATGGCGACATTGCCGCCGCTGGAAGGCCGCTCCAACCTCTGGTTTGGCTTCAGCGCGGGCGCGCCGTTCCTAACCGACGCGCTGGCGCTGGCGATCCTGCTGCTTACCGGGATGGCTTTGTTGTGGTTTTCGGCTGTGCCCGACCTAGCCGGTCCGCCCAGCCGCGTGCGGGCCATGGGCCGCTGGCAGCGCCTGCTCTACCTGAATTGGACAGGCACGACCCGGCAGTGGAAGACGCTACGCGCCGCCAACCTGACGCTCGGCGCCTTCTATCTGATGGGTTACGCCTTCGTGCACATGCTGCTGACGACCGATCTGGGCCAGAGCCTGCTGCCGGGCTGGCGCTCGGGCATATTTCCCGTATACAGCGCCGTGACGGGCATCCAGGCCGGCATTGCCACGACCCTGCTGACGCTGGCCCTCATGCGGCGCTTTTCGCCGGAGGCAGGCCGCTTCATCGGCGACGAACAGGCGTCCGCGCTCGGCAAGATTCTGCTGGCCACCGTCCTGATGTGGTTCTACTTCTTCTGGTCCGACTTCCTGCTGGTCTGGTACGCCCGACTTCCCAGCGAGGTTGCGGCAATGCAAACCACGGTGGCCATCACCTACAAGCTGCCGTTTGTCTTGGCGGCCGTGTTGATGCTGGCCGTGCCCTTTGGACTGCTGATCTTCAACAAGATTCGGCAGTCGCTATCCCGGATCGGGGCGGTCTCGGCACTGATCATTGTCGGCCTGATTTTTGACCGCATCCGCTTTTTCGTCGCGCCCATGGCCAACCCATCGCCGTTCGGTCACGCGATGGAGGAACTGCCCGCTCCGGTCTGGCCGAACGCGCTCGACGTGTTGTTCATCATCGGCGTCATCGGCCTGATGTATGCGATCTACGTGTTTGCCGCCGCGCGCATCCCGGTGCTGAACGGCTGGGAGATGCGTGAGGGTTCCATGCTCCGCAAAGAGCGGACGTTCATGAAGACGCACGTTCTCGTGATCGGGAAGCCGGACTAGTGCAAGAACCGGTCGTTTCCGACACCCGCACCGCCAACCGCGAGCTGCTTGACTTCGTCTTCTCCTGGCCGGCGTGGTTCTTCGCGGTCGGCGGAGCGCTCAACGGCGTGTTGGTGGCCGCGGTCGCGGTTGTGATTCTGATGCTGATGTTCGGCCTGCAGTTCCTGGGATACGCCCACCCGGTGTACTGGGGCTTCCTGATCGTGAACTTCGTGTTCTGGATCGGGGTCAGCCACGCCGGGATCATGGTTTCGGCCATCCTGCGGCTCACGCAGGCGGAGTGGCGGCGGCCCGTCACGCGTGCCGCCGAAGTTCTGACCGTCTTCTCGCTGCTTACGGCAGTCCAGTTCCCGCTTATCCACTCCGGGCGTCCCTGGCGGACGATGTACTGGACCTTCCCCTACGACTGGAATCGAGGCGCTTGGCCCAACCCGCGCTCGCCGCTGGTCTGGGACCCCTCGGCGATCTTCACCTACCTGACCTCGACGATCCTCTTCGTCTACGTCGCGCTGCTCCCGGACCTGGCGCTGGCCCGAGACCGGGCGCCAAACCCGGTCAGCCGCGCCATCTACGGCGTGCTGGCCATGGGATTCCGCGGCACCACCCGGCAGTGGCGGATCCAGACGGTCGCCGGCCTGTTGCTGTCCGCCATCATCCTGCCGATCTTCGTCTCGGTGCACTCCATCGTGTCCTGGGACTTCGCGGTCACCTCGGTGCCGGGCTGGCACAACACCATTTTTGCCCCCTACTTCGTGATCGGGGCCGTGCATTCAGGCGTGTCAGCCGTCGTGACGGTCATGATCGTGATGCGCTACGCCTTCGGCCTGAAGCGGTTCATAACCCGCGACCACATCGATTCGCTGGCGCGGCTGCTGATCGTTGTGGCTACGGTCTGGCTGTTCTTCTTCATGCTGGACCTGTTCTTCGGCCTCTACGGCACTGAACCGGCCGAAGTCGACACGTGGCAACGGCGCCTGGTGGAACCGCCGTGGGTGGTGATCGCCATCACCTTCATCCTCTGCGCCTACGTGATCCCGGTGCCGATGTGGCTGTTCCGCAGCATCCGCCGTAACTTCTTCTGGATGTTCGTGACCACGATCCTGGTCAACGTGGGCATGTGGCTGGAGCGCTACATGGTCATAGTGCCGGCCCTGGAGCGGAAGAGTGGCCTCACGTTCACCTACGGCGAATACGCGCCCTCGCTCTCCGAGTTCATACTCGTCGCCGCCTCGTTTGCCCTGGTGATTCTCGGGTTCCTGACATTCTCGAAACTGCTGCCGATCATGCCGGCCGCGGACATTAAGGAAGGCCAGATTCTGGCCGACCGCATCAGAGTTGGCCGGGCAAACGTCCCAGCCGCCATGCGGGAGTGAGGTCTATGGAAAGTCAATCCCAAGCCAAGCGCGAACTTCTGGCTCTCTATGAGGAGCCGGACCAGGCCGCCGATGGCGTCGAGCGCCTTCACAATGCCGGGTTCGAGGACTCCGACATCGAGATTCTGAGCAGCACGCCTTATCCGGAAGGCGCGTTCGGCGAGAGCCACACCAAGCACCGGCTCTTCGCCTTCCCGTTTGCCGGCGCCGCCTGCGGGCTGGCCGTGGGCGTGGCCTGGGTCGTCGGAGCGCAGGTCTCGCTGCCGATCATCACCGGCGGCAAGCCCGTGGTGGCCATACCGGCGATCATCCAGATTCTTTACGAGGGCACTCTGCTCGGCGCGGTGCTCTTCACCGTTCTCGGCGTGCTGTTCGAATCGCGCCTGCCTGACGGCGTGGGCCTGTATGACGATCGGATTTCCGAGGGCTACATCGGCATCTCGGTCATGGCACGCGAGCGCCGCATGGCCGACGCCCAGATCGCCCTTGAAGAAGCGTCCCCCATCGACTTGCTCTCCAAGGAGGGCAGTCTGATGCACTCGCCGGGAACCACGTGACCCTACCTCGAGCAAGACTCCGAGACCTCGCTGCGCTGGCCGTAGGGCTGGCGGCGGTTCTGACGCTCGTCGGCTGCGAGACGGGCGCCTACCCGCTCGACCTGTTTCCCGAGATGCACTACCAGGCCTCGTATCGCACGCAGGAACCGCCGTACGTCGGCGCGCCCGAGGGCTCGGTGCCGACCACGGGCGGCGAAGCGCCGGTCACGGACTTTGTCGCCGTGCTGCAAACGGAAAACCCGATGCCGTACACGGGTGAAACGATTCAGGCCGGCCGCGCGCTCTTCGTAACGAATTGCTCCATGTGCCACGGGACCAATGCCGACGGCGTTAGCTTCGTCGCCAGCAAGTTCGAGCAGTACCAGGAGAAGGCGCCGCCCTCCCTGAGCCGCGAAGACCTCGCGGAACTTCCGGACGGTTCCTATTTCTGGACGGTCACCAACGGCGTGAACCGTATGCCGTCGTTCAAGTCACTGCTCACGGCTGAGGAGCGGTGGTCGCTCGTCACGTACATTCGTTCGATACAGCCCTAGCCGGCGCGCCAGCGCCGCCTGAGCGGAAGCGTCCGTATGGCCGAAAGTCCCTTGGCGCTACTGGTTGTCCTGCGTTTTATCCATGTGCTGGCGGCGGCCCTTTGGGTTGGCGGAGGGATCGTAGTCCTGGCCGCGCGTACGACGCCGAATGTCGCGCCGCTGTCCGGCATGTCCAGCGCCGCCCTGGGCCGGACGGTCGGACGGCTGGTCGGCACGGGGTTCGCCGTGTTTGTCCTCACGGGCGCGCTGCTGACCTTCAACCGGCTTGCCGAACAGTCGATCGACGCGGCCTACGTCGCGGTCCTGGCGGCCAAAGTGCTGCTCGCCCTGGCCATGTTTCGGCTGGCGGTGCCCCGTCGCCGACGCGCCGACCCGCAGGCCGCACCCTCAGCCAGCCGGCCCTGGTGGCAAGGGCGCACGGCCTTGATCGTTGCTCTCGGGCTGCTCGCCTATCTCCTGTCGTTGATCCTGAACGAAATGGCGGAACTCGGGTTCCGAAGCGTCGGCTAGGCTGGAACCAGAAACGATGAACGAGCATCTACCGACCAGCCACGCTTCGGTCGCTCCGTCACCCCGGCCCCGGCTTTCAGGGAAACTGATCCTGTTGGCGGCCGCGCTGACGGCGGCCGTGGGGTTTCTGATCTGGACCGGCACCCAGGGCGCCACGGTCTACTACCACACCGTCGGCGAGGTACGCGCCATGGAATCGGAGGCGTACTACCGCCTGATTCGAGTCAATGGAATAGTGGCCGACGGCTCAATTCAGACTTCCACCGACGGCAACGTGATCAGCTTCGAGTTGCAAGACGACTCAGGGCGCCTGCCCGTGGAATACCGCGGCACGCCGCCCGATCTGTTCGGGTACTCGACCGCGGACCGCTACCAGGACGTGATCGTCGAGGGCCAACTCGAACCCAGCGGCGTGTTTCGCGCCCGAAGCCTGATCGTTAAGCATGGGCCTGAGTTCGAGCCGCGCGAGATCCCATCACAGTAGGGGCTGACGGCGTCGCGGGCCCCGCGTCCGACGCCTTGCAGACCAAGCAGTCGACGGCGCCGGCTATTGCGGCGTACGACGTGGGCGTGCGGTTGGGCCAGCGCAATGTCCTGCGCGGGGTGTCGCTGGCGCTGGCGCCGGGCGAACGCGTGGCCATCGTGGGACCCAACGGCGCCGGCAAGACCACGCTGCTCCGCGCGCTGGCGGGGCTTTTGCGCCCTCGACGCGGCGAAGTCAGCCTCCGTGGGGGTAAAGGCCCGGAGGATCCGGCTTCCCGTGGCGGTCTCGGTTTTCTGGGACATCGACCGCCGCTCTACCCGCACCTGACGGCCCGCGAGAATCTGACATTCGCGGCCCGTCTGCAGGGAGTCCCGGATGCTTCCCAACGGGTTCAAAGCTCGTTGGAGACCGTGGGTCTCTCGGCGGACGCCAACCGCCTGGTTCGTGACTATTCCCGTGGTATGCAGCAGCGCCTAGGACTGGCCATGGCGCTGCTGCCGGAACCAGACGTGTTGCTGCTGGACGAGCCCGACGCCAGCCTGGACGCCGCAGGGGTACGCGACCTGCCAGCGATGATTGACGCGCTGGCGCCGCGTGCGGCCTTGCTTTTCAGCACGCACGACGAGCGAGTGGCGCACGCGTTGGGCGCACGGATTGCGCGGCTGGAAGCCGGACGGCTCACGAACGATCCGCACAAGCCACCCGCACCGAAATCGCAGAGCATCGGGACCGGACCACGTCCGCCAAGCTTCGCCCGCGCCGTCTGGGCCATGATCGCCAAGGACGCTCGCGTGGAGTGGCGGGCTCGCGAGCAGGTCCCAACGCTGCTGATGTTCACCCTGCTGGCCGCGGTCGTCTTTGACATGGCGTTTATCGCCGCGCTGGGGTCGGAGGTCGCGGCCGTGGCCGTCGGGGTCCTGTGGGTCAGCGTGCTGCTGGCGGCCACGCTGGCGGGCACGCGCCTGTTCGCGACCGAGTACGAGCGCGGAACACTGGACGGGCTGCTAGTCGCCCCCGTCGATCCGAGCGGCATCTACTTGGCCAAGTTCGTGCTGCTTGCGTTGGAGACGGCGTTCGTTGGCGTTGCGCAACTGGTGTTTCTGAGCCTGCTGCTGAACGTCTCGCTCGTTCAGGCAACGACAGTGGGCGCCGTGGTGCTGGCGTCTGGGGCGATCAGCGCGGTTCTGGCGCTGCAGAGCGCCCTGGTTGTGAGCGCGCGGGCGCGGGAAATGCTGATGCCGCTGCTCGCCATCCCACCGGCCGTTCCGGTGCTGCTGGCCGGCGTGGGCATCACGCTTGGAGCGCTCGAGGTTACGCCCGCCGGTCAGCAGGGCGCCTGGTTCGGGTTGCTGGCCGTTGTCACGGTCGTATTCTTGACTCTGGGGACGGTGCTCTACCCGCATGCGGCCCGCACTTAACTGGAGGACGGCGTGCGTCAGGTTCGAACGACCGAGTTGCCCAGCCAGAGGTGGCTTGGCGCGCTCCGGCACCCCGGAACTGCCGCGCTTTATGCCGCGTTACTGCTAAGCATGGGCCTGGCGATCTTCATGGCGTTCATCTTCGCGCCGGCCGAGCGGGTGCAGGCCGAGGTCTACCGGTTGCTCTTCGTGCACGTCCCGAGCGCCTGGCTTTCGTTCGTCGCGTTCGGAGTTGTGGCATCTGGCAGCCTGATGTACCTCATTCGCGGAAAGTCCCATTGGGATCGCCTTGCGCACGCCTCCGCCGAGATTGGCGTGCTGTTCACGACCCTCGCCTTGGTCACGGGTTCGGTGTGGGGGCGCAGCGTCTGGGGCGTGTGGTGGCAGTGGGATCCGAAGCTAACCACAACCCTCATCATGTGGTTCATCTACGTGAGCTACCTGGCGTTGCGCTCGTACATCGACGAGCCAGACGTCCGCGAGCGGATGGCCTCGGTGCTGGGCGTGGTCGGCGTGGTCAGCGTGCCTATCGTCTGGTTCTCTGCCGAGTGGTGGCGGAGCCTGCACCCAACGCCGGCAGTGACCAACCCCGGCGGGGGCATGGCGCCCGAAATGCTGATCACGCTGCTGGTGTCCGTGGCTGCTTTTACCGTCTTCTACGCGGTGCTGGTGCGGCAACGCATTCAGCTTGAATTGGCCGTTGCCGAATTGGGAAGCCTGCGTGAGCGACTGCACGAACGAAGCGAGGAAACCGCATGACGAGCGACCTGCTATTCCTGTTCATCGGCTTCAGCGCTGTGTGGCTGGGTGTCTTCGGCTACCTGGTCTACGTGACCGGGCGCGTGCGCGGCGTGCGCGACGAACTGCATGACCTGAAGGGACAGCTTGACGCACCTCAGGTGGGGCCGGAAGCGCCAAGCAACTGACACACTCGACGCCAGTGCTCGGCCGCCCCTGCTGGTAGTTCATCCGCGGCATGCCTGACCTCGTAGATGCCGGTCGCCTGGGACTTGGTGTTGCCTTTGGCGTGGCCGTGCTGCAGGTGCTGCTGGGACTCGCCGGCGTCGTACGCCGCACGCCGGAGCTGAGCCGCAGCGCCGCCAACGCCGCATCGGTCCAGGCCGCGTTGTTGACGGTGGTTGTCGCTGGCCTGGCTGCTGGGTTTCTGGCCAGGGACTTTTCGATTCAGTTCGTGGCCGACCATTCCAGTTCGGCCATGCCGACGGGTCTGACCATCGCGGCGCTGTGGGGCGGCCAGGAAGGCTCGCTGCTGTTCTGGACCTGGGCCATGAGCCTGTTCGCAGCGGTAGCCACGCGCCGCATGCTCGCTGCTGACAGCGCGATCGGGTCGCACGGAATCATGATCATGAGCGGCCTGCAACTGTTCTTTCTCGGCGTGCTGGTGTTTACGTCGTCGCCGTTTTCGCGTCTGGTGACCGCGCCGGCCGAGGGCCGCGGCCTGAACCCGCTGCTGTGGGACAGCGGCATGCAGATCCATCCTCCAATGCTGCTCACGGGCTACATGAGCTTTGGGATCCCATTTGCGTTTGCCATCGGGCTGCTCGCGGCCGGACGGGTTACCCAACCCTGGCTGCGCGAAATGCGGAACTGGATGTTGCTGGCCTGGGCGATTCAAAGCGCCGGGCTGCTGCTGGGCGCCTGGTGGGCCTACCGGGTGCTGGGCTGGGGGGGCTATTGGGGGTGGGACCCCGTGGAAAACGTAGCGCTGCTGCCCTGGCTGGTGGCCACGGCCTATCTGCACTCCGCCCTCGCGCAGGAACGACGCGGCCAGCTGCGCGCCTGGGCGATTGGACTGGTGCTGGCAAGCTACGCGCTGGCGATTTTCGGCACCTTTGTGGTGCGCAGCGGCGTGCTGTCGTCGGTGCACTCATTTGCTCTTTCCGACGTCGGCCCGATCTTCTTCGTCTTCGTCGGCGCGCTGCTCATCCTGTCGGCCGCGCTCTTCATCTATCGCCTGCCGCTGATCCGCTCGGACGAACCGATCACAGCCGTCGCCTCCAAAGAGGCCGGCTTCCTGATCAACAACCTGCTGATGCTCGCCATCGCGGCGGCCACGTTCTGGGGCACCGTGTTCCCGATGATCACCGAGATCGTGCAGGGCGCGCGCATCGCGGTCGGACCGCCCTTCTATACCCAAGTGAACGTGCCCTTGCTCATCGCAACCCTGGCGCTGCTGGCCATCTGGCCGCTCTTGGCCTGGCGCCGCACGTCTCCTCGCGCGGCCTGGCGGGCGACCCGCTGGCCCATCGCCACGCTGGTGCTTGTGTCGGCGCTGTTGGCGGTCCTCGGCATGCGCGACGGTCTCCCAATCGTCGCCATTGGACTGACGGCGGCCGTGGCTGTAGGCGTCGCGCTGGAATACGCCCGCAGCCTGCGCGCCGGATTCGCCCGCCGGCGCGAGTCGCCGGGCGGCCCGATGCCCCTCTTCCTGGGCAACCGGCGGCGCCTCGGCAGTTACCTCGTGCATCTGGGCATCGCCATCCTGGCGCTCGGCATCATTGCCTCGGCCTCCTTCGGCCAGGAGACCGCCGCTACCGTTCAGCGCGGCGAGGCCGTCAGCCTCGGTGCGTACGACGTCGTCTTTCGGGGACTTCGCAGTAGCGTCGAGCCCGGCCTCAATACCGTGGCCGCCGAGGTCGAAGTGTTGCGAGACGGCGTTGTAATCGACCGCCTGTCCCCGGCGCGCCGGATTCACGCCGGCTGGGCGAACCAGCCGACCGCCGACGTTGCCGTGAGCACCACCCTGCCGCACCTGGATGACGTGTACGTGCTGCTGAGCTCATGGGACCAGACCGGCGCATCCGCGACCCTCCGGGTCCTCATCAACCCACTCGTCGTGTTGCTGTGGATCGGCGGAATCGTCTACTTCGCAGGCATCCTGGTCGTTGCCTGGCCGGCGGCGCGGCGCGACACGGCCGCGGTCTCGTCGGTCGTCGCGCAGCCCGCAGTCTCGTGAAGCTGCGCAGCGCAAGCCTGCTGCTCGGTCTGCTCGCCGCGCTCGCGCTGGCCGCCGTGGCGCACGCGGCCGATGAGCCGGACCTGGCAACGCGCAAGCGCATGTGGTCGATTGCCACGCGGCTCGACTGCCCCGTCTGCCAGGGCCAGTCCGTGCGCGAATCCAACGCCCAACTCGCCGCCCAGATGCGCGAGATCATCACCATCAAACTCCAGGCCGGGGAGTCCGAAGACCAAATCATGCGGTTCTTCGCCGACCGCTACGGACCCGGCGTGCTGCGCGAACCGCCGCGCGAAGGACTGGCGCTGGGCGTCTGGATCGGGCCGCTGGTCATCCTTGCACTTGGCATCGTGCTGCTCGGCTGGGTTCTGGCCCGTGGACGCCGGCCTGCCGCCGCCGCAGCAGACAGCGATCTGGCCGCGTACGAGCGCTTGGTGGACGACCTTCGCCGACCCGGGCGCAACTCCCAACCGCCGGCGTGACAGCCCCACTCCTCAGTCTGGCGATCCTGTTGATCGCCATTGCCGGCCTGGTCTGGATGCTCGTGCCGCTGGTCCGGCGCTTGCCGGAACGCGCGGACAGAGACGGCACGGACGATGACGTAGCGGTCGAGCGCGGGCTGCGTATGTTGGACGACCTCCAGGCCGAACGCGACCGCGGCGCAATCAGCGCGGCCGACTTCGAGCGCGTCAGCGGCGACATCCGCCGGGACACCGCCCAGCGCCTGCATGACCGCGTCCAGCGGCGCGCTCGGCTGGATGCGGCAATCGAGGCCCTGGTTAGCGGCGCGGCGCCAGTTGCATCTCCCGCGTCAGCCGCCGCGCCTTCTCGCGCTCGCACACTGGCCTGGATCGCGCCCAGCGTCGCCCTGGTGGCCATGCTTGGTGCGCTGGTAGCCGTCATCACGGTTGGGGCGCGTGCCTCGGCCGCGGAACAGTCGCCCGTCGGCAACGTCGGCGTGGCCGCTATCTCCGGTTCGGCGGTGTCGGCCGACGACCCTGATCTCATAGTCGTAACCCACGGCACCGGCGCCCAACTCAGTCGTGACGGCGGACAGTCCTGGACGCCAATTCAGGGGCCAGGACCAGCCGTAGCTGCAGCCTCGGCCCCGGGCACGCTCTACGTGGTGGCCGGCGACGGGGTCTGGTCCAGCCGGGATCAAGCCGCAACCTGGAGTCGCGAGACCAACCTCCCGGCCCTGCGGCTGCTCGCCGCTGGACACCGCACCAGCCGCATGGCCGGCGTGGACGACGCGGGCGCAATCCTGGTCAGCAACGACGCGGGCCGCACGTGGGACTCCGGTCCAGACGACGCCCCACGCGGACTGACGGGATTGGCCGTCGTCGACTTCGACGCGCCGTTCCTCCTGGCCGCAACCGGCGCCGAGGGCGTGCTCGCCTCGGAATCCAGCGGCGGCTGGCGCGGCGCCAACGGGTTCGTCAACGGCACCCTGCCGACCATCACCATCCGGGCGGTCGTCTACGAGCCTGACACCGGTGACAGCTTTAGTTCCGCGGCCGGCGACCGCTTCGAAGGCGCGGCCGTCGTCGCGACCGATGCCGGCGTGTTCAAGTCCGTCGACGGGATGCAGTCCTGGCTGCAACTGCCTCTGCGGGCAGACGTGCGCGCCCTGGCCGTCAACGGACGCACGCTTTACGCCATCGCGGCGGACGGGTCGGTCTACCGCAGCCGCGACGCCGGTACGAGTTGGCGATGAAACGCGGGATCGGGCTTGCCGCCGCGCTCGTGCTCCTGTTTCTTGCCACGGTTCCCGGCGTGAGCGCCGAGGGCAGCGGCGAGATTGTGGGGCGCCTGACGGCGGCCACTCCCGGCGCAGCGCTGCCCGACGGTCTGGTCGTGCGACTCGACGGGTTCCGCCAAGCCGACCGCCTGCCAACCCGCGAGACAACGGTAGGGGCCGATGGCGCGTTCGTGTTTTCCGACGTGTCGGCCGGCGGCGAGTACGCCTACCTCGTCTCGCTCCAGGCCGGCGGTGTGCGCTACAGCAGCACGGTTCTCCAGGTCCTCGAGGGCCAGCGCACCTCGATCGAAATCAACGTCTTTGCCGTAACCGAACAGGATCCCGGCATCAGCTTCCGCAGCCTCACCCGCCTGCTCAGACGGCAGACGGCCGACACGCTATCAGTCGTCGAAGTCGCCGAAGTGCACGTACCCGGCGACCGCGCCTACCTTCCGCTACAGCAACCGGGTTCACCGCCGCCTCTCCGCTTCGCTGTGCCCGACGGCGCCTTCAACCTCCAGCCCGTCGCGGGCTTCGCACCCGGCGACGCGGTCATCGGCGGCCCGGGATTCGCCGTGTTCACCGGGCTGCAACCGGGAGTAACGACCCTGGTGTACGGCTACCAGCTGGCCCTGGCGGGAGGCGCCGTGGCCTTCGATTGGTCGCCCACGCTGAACGCCGACGTCGTGATTCTGCTGATCGAGTCCGGCCAGCTGCGCGCAACCATCAGCGGGCTTGAGCCTCGCGGCGAAGACGCCTTCGGCGGCACCAGCGTCCAGCGCTGGCAGGCGAACGAAGTGGCCGCCAGTCACACCGTCAGCGTGCACGTGACCGAAACCTCGTTGCCCGGCGTCGTGCGCGCGCTGCGCGCCACGACCGCCGACCGCTGGGCGCTCGTGGCAACCGGCCCGGCCATCGTTGCGGTGCTAGCGCTCGTGGTCTGGCGGCGCGGCTGGCGCCGCGAGCCGTCCACCGATCCGGCCGTCCGCGCCAGCCAGCTCCTGTCGGAACTGCGCGCTCTGGACGCTTCCACAGAACCGGAAGCGTCCGAACGCCGCGCCGAGGCCAAGCACGCGCTGGTGATGCTCCTGGAGCGACAGCCGGGACTGCTCAGCGACCTCCGGCGCACGAACCGCCCGCCGCCTTCTGCATCGACTGACCAGCCTTGAATCGCGCCAAACCAGATATTTCAGCTTTGACTCCACGCAGGATCAGGCGCGCCAGCCCCATCAATTGCAGCCCCCGCCCTGCCTCCCTAAGATCACTTTTGTGAACGAAGTCCACCACGATGTCATCATCATCGGGGCCGGTGGGGCCGGGCTACGCGCCGCAATGGCGGTTGTGGAAGCCAATCCCGACCTCTCCATTGGCTTGGTGTCGAAGGTCTATCCCATGCGCAGCCACACCGTGGCCGCGGAAGGGGGTATGGCCGCCGTCATCAAGGCCAACGACGCCCGCGAACACCACATCTACGACACCATCAGCGGCTCCGACTGGCTGGCCGATCAGGACGCAGTCGAGATGTTCGTGGACGAGGCGCCGCGCGAGTTGATCCAGTTGGAGCACTGGGGCTGCCCGTGGAGCCGGGAGGACTCGGGGCACGTCGCGGTCCGGCCGTTCGGCGGAATGCAGATCGAACGCACCTGGTACGCCGCCGACAAGACGGGCTTCCACGTGCTGCATACGCTTTTTCAAGCCTCCTTGCAGTTCAGCCAGATCACCCGCTACGACGAATACTTCGCCACCAGCCTGCTGACCGCCGACGGCCGCTGCCAGGGCTGCGTGGCCCTTGAGCTCCGCACCGGCGAGGTCCACGTCCTGCGCGCCAACGCCGTTCTGATCTGCACCGGTGGCTTCGGCCGCATCTTCCCCTTCACCACCAACGGCTCCATCAAGACCGGCGACGGGCTGGCGCTGGCCTACCGGGCCGGCGTGGCGCTCAAGGACATGGAGTTCGTCCAGTACCACCCCACCGGTCTGCCGGGCACCGGCATCCTGATCACCGAAGCCTCGCGCGGCGAAGGCGGCATCCTGCTCAACAACCAGGACCGGCGCTACCTGCAGGACTACAACCTGGGCGCGCCGCTGGACATTCACGATCCGCGCCATCCGCAGAACCGCACGATGGAACTCGGGCCGCGTGACCGCCTGTCCCAGGCCTTCATGCACGAGCAGGCCGCCGGACGAACCTTCGAGGGTCCCTACGGCGACTACGTGCACCTGGACGTGCGCCATCTCGGCGAAGAGCGCATCGATTCCCACATCCCATTCGTACGCGAACTCGCCCTTAGCTACGCCGGCATCGACCCGGTTGCCGAGCCAATTCCGGTACGGCCCGTCGTGCACTACATGATGGGCGGCATCGACACCGACGTTGACGGCGCCACCACCCTCCCCGGCCTTTACGCCGCCGGCGAATGCGCCTGCGTCAGCATCAACGGCGCCAACCGCCTCGGGTCCAACTCCTTGACGGAACTGGTCGTCTTCGGCGCGCGCGCCGGACGTCACGCCGCGGCCGCGGTCGCCGGGCAGCAACAGTCCGACGGTCCCGAAATCGGGCGTCAGGTAACTGCCGAGCTCGACCGGCTGGCCGAACTGCGCGCCCGACCCGCCGGCGGCGAGCGCATTGCCGTCGTACGCGACAACCTCACCGCTGCCATGGAAGCCGGCGCCGGTATCTTCCGCGACGAGGACACGCTGGACGCCTGCTGCGCCACGCTGCGGGAGCTGCATGAACGCGCAGCCAACATTTCGCTGGACGACTCGAGCCCCGTCTACAACACGGAGTTGATCAGCGCGCTCGAGCTGGACTGCATGCTGGACATCGCGGACACGGTGGCCCACTCGGCGCTCCACCGTACCGAGTCTCGCGGCTCGCACCAGCGCACCGATCACGCCGCCCGCGACGACGCGAATTTCCTCAGGCACTCGATGGCCTACCGCACGGACGAAGATCCGCGTATCGAATTCAAAGACGTGGTCATCACGCGCTGGCCACCCGCCGAACGCGTCTACGGAACCTCCGCCGACAAGGACGATGGGAAGCGCGCAACGTGAGCGAGACGACGATCCGACTTGAAGTCTTTCGCTATCGACCGGACAACGGCGGACCGAGCTTGCAGAGCTACGACGTGCCCTACCACGACGACTGGGTCGTGCTGGACGCGCTGAATTATGTCAAGAACTACATTGACGGCTCGCTCAGCTACCGCTGGTCTTGCCGCATGGGCGTCTGCGGCTCCTGCGGCATGCAGGTCAATGGCGAACCCGTCCTCACCTGTGCGGCGTTCCTTCGCGACCACATGCCCGGGCCGGTACGCGTGGAACCGCTTACCAACTTCCCCGTCGAGCGCGACCTCGTCGTCGACATCAACGGCTTCATGGAAAAACTGGATCACGTCACGCCCTACCTGGTCCGTGACGACGAGGCGGACGACCTAGGCGCAGAATTCATGCAGACGCCGACGCAACTGGACCGCTACAAGCAGTTCAGCATGTGCATCAACTGCATGCTGTGTTACGCGGCCTGTCCGGTCGTGGGCCGGGTGGATGAATTCATCGGGCCGGCAGCGCTTGCCCTTGCCCAGCGCTACAACCTCGACTCGCGCGACCAGGGCAAACAGATCCGACAGGACGTGATCTTCCAGAACGAGGGCATCTGGGAATGCACGTTCGTGGGCGAGTGCTCCGTGGTCTGCCCCAAGCACGTCGATCCGGCCGGCGCCATTCAGCAAGCCAAGCTCGAAGGCGCCGTGGACTACTACAAGCGGTTGCTGACGCCGTGGGTCAAGCGCCCGTGAACCGACCGCTGGACCGGCGCATGGGCTGGACCTGGTGGACCCAGAAGGGGACCTATTTCCGCGTGTTCCTGCGCGAGGCCACTTCGGCGTTCATCCTGGCGGAGATCGTGCTCTTCATGCTGCTGGTCCACAAGGCCGGACAGGATGCGGAGACCTATCGCGCCTATCGCGACTTTCTCTGGCATCCGCTGATGGTTGTGTTCCACCTGGTGGCGCTGGCGTTTGCGCTCTGGCACACCATCACGTTCTTCCTGATCGCCCCAAGCGCTCTTCCGGGCCAGATCGCCGGCCGGCGCGTTCCGGCAGCATTCATCATCGGCCAGCAGTTCGCGGGTCTGGCGGCGGTTACGGTGCTTTTGGTCCTTTGGGTGGCCTGGGTAGGCGCAACGTGAGCGGACGCTCGCATGAAGCCTTGTTCTGGTCGCTGTTCGCCGCTGGCGGCGTGTTGGCCGCGTTGATCGTGCCGTCGCTGATCCTTGTCAGCTCGGTCTTCGGACCATTCGGCTGGCGCTGGTTCGCCGACGCGTTCGCCTACGAAGGCGTGCGCGACTTGCTGCACCCCGGCATCGTGCGCGCCGCCATTGGGCTGGTCGTGGCGCTTATTGCCTTTCACGCGTGCCACCGGCTGAGGCACCTGGCGGTGGACCTGCACGCGCCGCTGCCGGGGGTTCTGGTTGCGCTGGTGGCCTATGGCGGCGCGGTGGCCGTTGCGGCCCTGACCGCAGTTTTTCTAGCACTCGTCTAGCGCGGCCAGCCGCTCTCCGGCGAGGCCCGTTAGAGCAGGAACTGGTTCAGACCCACTACGAGCGCGGTTGTCAACGTGACTGAAGTCGCGGCAACTACGCCCATTCGGATGGTCAGGCGAAGCTCGAGATCCTGCAGATCGGACTTGAGCGCAGTCTTTGCCGCAAGCGCTTCGAGATCCGCCTTGGTCGCGAACCGTTCCAGGTCGGCCTTGGTAGCAAATCGTTCCAGGTCGGCCTTGGTCGCCAACGGTTCAAGGTCCGCCTTCGTAGCGAACCCCTCCAAATCCGACTTGACCACACGGTTCCCATTCGCGGCTACCTGAACAATCTCGGCAACCGCTTCAGCCTGTGCGTCCCCGAACCCTGCCGCCTTCAGCGTTCGAGCTGCGCGCAGCGTATCGAAGACAGCCAAAGCGCACCTCCAACTCTTGAAGCTGACTGTACACGTTTCCGTGGCCACGTCCAACGGATGCATGGGGCCTGCCTCGCGTTGCAGCGCGCCCCTACACTGAGCGCCATCCGCGCCCAGGATCTCCCGACACTATGCGCATCACTGGGGTTCGCACGGTCGTCTTCGAGCACGAACTCAGCCGCCCGCTGGGCGACGTCAACAGTCCCACCGGCCGCTCGCTCACGTCCGGCCTGGTGGTCTACGTGGACACCGACGCCGGAATCTCCGGAATGGGTCTCGGATCTGCTATCGGGCAGCCGCACGTCCAGAGCCTGGCCAAGCAGCTGATTGGATCCGACCCGCGCGGTGTGCGGGGTCTGTGGAAGCGAATGATGGATCTCGTATTCAAGCTGGGCCCGGTGGGCCCGATTGGCACGGGGCTGTCCGCGCTCGACCTGGCGCTGTGGGATCTGAAGGCCAAGGCCAACGGCGAGCCGCTGTGGCGCACGCTGGGCGCCTCGACGCCGCGCGTGCGCGCCTACGCCAGCGGCCTGGATTCGCCGCTGTCCGACGAAGAGCTGTACGACTACTACGCCGGCATGGCCGCGAACGGCGTCTCCGCGGGCAAGCTCAAGGGCGGGGCCAACTTCCAGGACGACCTGCGCCGGCTGGGGATCATGCGCGATGCGCTCGCCACGTCCGGCAAACGGGTTGACGTGATGCTGGACGTCAATGAGTTCTGGACGCCCAAGGAGGCCATCCGCCGCGTGCGCGAGATCGAGCGCAGCTTCGACCTGACCTGGATCGAGGAACCCGCGCGGCGTTGGGACGCCACCGGGCTGCGCCAGGTGTCCGATGGCGTGGCCGCTGCAGTGGCCAGCGGTGAGAACCTGCGGCACCCGGGCGAGTTTCTCCACCTGCTTGACCATCGGGCGATGGACGTCGTCCAAGTCGGGTCGGACACGTGCGGCGTCACCGGCGCGATGATCGTGGCCGATATGGTTTACGGCATCGAGCGGCCGGTCGCGGTTATGAATTCCCCCGGCAGCTTCATGGCGCACGCAGCAGCGGCGATGCCCAATCACACCATGCTTGAAGTCCTGGGCGCCGGTCGGGACGCGCTGTTCGACATCGACATCCAGATCGATGACGGCTGGCTCGTCGTGGGCGAGCGTCCAGGCTTCGGCATCGAGTTCGACCCAGAGCTTCTGGCTGCCCATACCGTTGAACAGGCCTCACCGGAAGCCAGTGCCAGCCCCTGGGGACGGCGCCCTGGCGCGGGTCTCTACGCCTGATCCCCTCCCGGGCCGTCGGCCCAAGGGCCCGGCGTGGAGGCGACGCTTTCGTCGACTGACGACGCCGGCGGGGCTCGGTGAGACCACTCCGGAGGTCGCAACTGTCCGATATGACTGGTAAGCATCGCCCGAAGTCGTGACAATGGTCGCGCAGGTTCCGTCACTGCCAGGAAACGGAGGCCGCTTTGCGCGCGATTCAGTACGCCGCGCCCGCGACCGTAGAGAACGCCATAGCCATCCTTGCCGAGCACGGCTCTAACGCCCGCATGTTTGCCGGCGGGACGGACCTTATCGTCCAGGTCCGCGAAGACGCTCGCGACACCGAGGTGTTCGTGGACGCCAAACACATTCCCGAATTGATGGACGTTTCGGTCAACGCCGATGGCAGCACGACGCTCGGGGCCGCTGTTCCCTGCCACCAGCTCTACAACGACGCCCACTTCACGGCCAGCTACCCGGCCGTGGTGGACGCCGCTCGCATTATTGGCAGCACCGGCATCCAGGGCCGCGCGTCCGTCGGCGGGAACCTCTGCAACTCGGGCCCCGCTGGAGACACGATTCCAGCGCTGATCGTCCACTCGGCGGTCTGCAACATCGCCGGTCCCGGCGGTGAGCGCACGGTGGCCGTCGAGGACTTCTGCACCGCCCCCGGCCGCAACGTGATGCAAGACGGCGAGTTGCTGGTCTCGCTCACGCTGCCCAAGCCGGCCGCGGGATCCGGGACGCACTACCTGCGCTTCATCCCCCGCAACGAGATGGACATCGCGGTCGTCGGCGCCGGCGCCTTCCTGCAGTTGGACGGCGAGACGATCACGGCGGCCCGTGTATCCCTGGGCGCGGTGGCGCCCACGCCGCTCTTCGTTCAAGCTGCTGGTGACGCCCTGGTGGGCATGACGGCCGACGAAGACTCGTTCGCGATTGCCGCCGACATCGCCCGCGACGCCGCCGTGCCGATCGACGACATGCGCGGCACGGTGGCCCATCGCAAGCAGTTGTCCTACGTTCTCACCCAGCGCGCCCTGCGCGGCGCCAAGGCATGCGCCCAGGGAGGCAGTCCAACCAATGGCCACTGAAATCCTGTCGGGAAAGGTCCACGTCCAAACCACCATCAACGGCGAGCCGGTGGACTTTCTCGCCGAACCGCGGGAGAGCCTGCTGGAGGTCCTGCGCGACCACCTGGGGCTGACCGGCGCCAAGGAAGGCTGTAACAACGGCAACTGCGGCGCCTGCAACGTCGTCATGGATGGGACGCTGGTCAACTCCTGCTGCGTGCTCAGCGTCGAAGCGGCCGGCGCCTCCATCGACACCATCGAGGGCGTCGCTTCGCCGACCGGGCTGCACCCGCTTCAGCAGTCGTTCCTTGAGAACGCCGCCCTCCAGTGCGGCGTCTGCACGCCGGGCTTCATCGTCGCGGCCAAGGCGTTGCTGGAAGAGAATCCGAATCCCACGGAGTACGAAGTTCGCTGGTGGCTCGCCGGCAACCTCTGCCGGTGCACGGGCTACGACAAGATCGTACGCGCCGTGCTGGACGCCGCCGAACGCATGCGCGCGGAGGCTTAACCATGGCCATTGACACCAGAATCGCACCCAAGATCAAGCACCACGACGAGAAATACAAGGTCATTGGAACCCGGCCGATTCGCCACGACGGCCTCGAGAAGGTCACCGGCGAAGCGCGCTACGGCTCCGACATCAACCTGCCCGGGCAGCTTCACGGCAAGGTGCTGCGCAGCCCGCACGCGCACGCCCGCATCCTCAGCGTCGACACCAGTCGCGCCGAGGCCCTGGACGGCGTCCGCGCCGTAATCACCAGCGCCGACCTTCCGGAACCGGGCGACAAGCTGACCGGCGGCGGTGAAGCGCCCGGCCTTCCGGTCAAGTACAAGAGCGCCAACATGCTGGCGCGCGGCAAGGTCCACTACCACGGCCACGCGGTCGCCGCCGTAGCGGCCATCAATCCGCACATCGCCGCCGAGGCCGTCAAGCTGATCGACGTCGAGTACGAAGTGCTCGATCCGGTCCTTGAGGTCTGGGACGCCATGAAGCCCGACGCGCCGGTCATCATCGAGGATCTGTACACCGCCAAGGCCGACGGAACGACTGGCGATACGCCGAGCAACGTCGCGGCGGAAATGCTGTACGAGGTTGGTGACGTCGACGCCGGGTTCGCAGAGGCGGACCTGGTCGTGGACCGTGAGTTCACCTTCGGCGTAGTCCACCAGGGTTACATCGAAACTCACAACGCGACCGCGCACTGGCTCAAAGACGGCCACCTGCACGTCTGGTGCAGCTCGCAGGGCGCCTTCACCATCCGGCAGGAACTGGCCGACCTGCACGACCACCCGATCACCAAGATCCACGTCACCCCGATGGAGATCGGCGGCGGGTTCGGCGGCAAGACCACGGCCTACCTGGAGCCGCTCGCCGCCGTGCTATCCCAGCAGACCGGCCAACCGGTCAAGATGAGCATGGATCGGGCCGAAGTCCTGATGGCGACGGGTCCGACGCCGGGCGGCTACGTGCGCGTCAAGATGGGCGTCACCAAGGACGGCATGATTACCGCCGGCTACGCCAACCTGGCGTTCGATGCCGGCGGCTATCCCGGGTCAGTCGTAGGCGCTGGCTGCCGCTGCGTCTTCGCGCCGTACAACATGCCGAACGCCAAGGTCGAAGGCTTTGACATCGTGGTCAACAAGCCCAAGACCCACGCCTACCGCGCGCCGGGCGCTACCCACGCCGAGTTCGCCAGCGAAACGGTTGTGGACGAAATCTGCCGCGAGTTGGACATCGATCCAGTCGAGTTCCGCCTTAAGAACAGCGCCAAGGAAGGCGACTGGCAGCTTGCCATGCCGCCCTACGCACGCATCGGCCACATCGAGTGCATGCAGGCCGCGCGCGACTCCGCCCAGTGGCAGACGCCGCTGGAAACCGCCCCAGGCAAAAAGCGGGGTCGCGGCATCGCCTCCGGGTTCTGGTTCAACATAGGCTTCACCTCCAGCGTGCTGGCGAGGCTGAACAGCGACGGCAGCGTGACGCTGCTCGAGGGTTCAACCGACATCGGCGGGACCCGTACCTCGATTGCCATGCAGTTCGCAGAGACGTTGGGAATCCCGGTTGAGGACGTGAACCCGATCGTGGCGGACACCGACTCGGTCGGGCAGACCGACGTGACCGGCGGCAGCCGGGTCACCTTTGCCACCGGCCTGGCCGCTCACAACGCAGCCAACGACATTAAGGATCAGATTGTCGAAGGGCTAGCCGACCTGTGGGATGTCGCCGCTGATTCGATCACGCACGCCGACGGAACGTTCTCGGCCAACGGCAACTCGGCAAGCGTCCGCGACGCGGCCGGCCTGCTGGAGGACGAGGGTGTATTTCCCATCGGCAAGAACACGGTCACGCCCACGCGCGAGGGTGGCGCCTTCGCCGTCCACATTGCCGACGTGGAAGTCGACACCGAGACAGGCAAGGTCGAGGTTCTGCGCTACACCGCCGTGCAGGACGCCGGCGTTGCGATTTACCCGCCCTACGTCGAAGGACAGATGCAGGGTGGCGTCGTGCAGGGCATCGGTTGGGCACTGAACGAGGAATACGTCTACGACGACGACGGTCGCCTGCGCAACGCCAGCCTGCTGGACTACCGCATGCCGACCACGCTCGATGTTCCCAACATCGAGACGATCATCGTGGAGGTTCCCAACCCCGGTCATCCCTATGGCGTCCGGGGCGTGGGGGAAGTGCCCATCGTGCCGCCGCCCGCGACGATGGCCAACGCGATCTTCGACGCAACCGGCGTGCGCATGCGCGACTTGCCCATGTCGCCGCCGCGCATGCAGGCGGCGCTGGCTGCGGAGGCGTAACCCCTAATGGCGTCCGTTCACATTCCCACCCCAATGCGGGTGGCAACCGACGGTGCCGCCAGGGTTCAGATTGCAGGCGCCACGGTGCGCGAAGTCGTGGACTGCCTGGAGGAGCAATTCCCAGACCTGGGCAGCCGGCTGGTCGAGGACGGCCAGCTCCGCCCAGGCCTGGCGGTCTTTGTGGACGGCGCGAACGTCGGCCGGCGCCTGCGCACCAAGCTCCAGCCGGACAGCGAGCTGTTCTTCGTGGAGTCCCTCGGCGGCGGCTCGCCGCTAGACTTTACGAAATCCGTTCTTGATTCAGATTCGCCACCACACCGCGGGAGCAGGGCATGACAGCAGGCAACGGCGCGTATCGAGTCGTCGGAACCCGACCGGTTCGTCACGACGGGGTGGACAAGGTCACGGGACGTGCGAGGTACGGCGTGGACGCCAGCATGCCGGGCATGGTCCACGGCAAAGTGCTGCGCAGCCCACACGCCCGCGCCCGCATTCGCGGCATCGACACGTCGCGGGCCGAAGCCGCCGGCCAGGTGCTGGCCGTGGTCACCGGCGATGATTTCCCCGACCCGGGCGCCGGCGAGGCTGAGGCGAACGAGTCCGGCATGCAGAGTCTGCGCTACATGTCCGAGAGAGTCATCGCCCGCGGACGCGTCACCTATGAGGGCCAGGCTATCGCCGCGGTAGCGGCCGCCAGCGCGCACGAGGCCGAGGAAGCCCTGCACCTGATCGACGTTGACTACGAAGTCCTGCCACCGGTCTTGGACGTGCGCGAAGCCATGCAAGACCACGCGCCGGTCATCCTGGACGACCTGTACACCGAGACCGGTGGGGTTTTCGCCGACAAGCCCAGCAATATCGCCAACCACATGATCTACGCGGAAGGCGACGTTGAGGCTGGCTTTGCGGCGGCCGACCTGGTGATGGAGCGGTCCTATTCCACCGCCATGGTTCACCAGGGATACATCGAGCCGCACAACGCCCTGGCCTACTGGAACCAGGACGGCCACCTGATCGTCGAATCCAGTTCGCAGGGCCACTTCGGCATCCGCGACGACCTGGCCAGCATGCTCATGTACCCGAAGTCCAAGATCCGCGTCATCCCGGCGGAGATTGGGGGCGGGTTCGGCGGTAAGACCACGGTCTACCTGGAACCGCTGGCGGCCGTGCTGTCCCGCAGGATCGGGCGGCCAGTGAAGATGACCATGAACCGCACCGAAGTCCTCATCGGCACCGGCCCGGCCCCCGGCGCCTACATGACCGTCAAGATGGGCGTCACCGACGCGGGCAAGATCACGGCTGTCAACGTTGACCTGGCCTTCGAGGCCGGCGGCTACCCCGGTTCCGCCGTCGGCGCGGGCTGCCTGTGCTGCATCGGGCCGTTCGACATCGAGAACTTCCGCGTGGACGGCTACGACGTTGTCGTGAACAAGCCCAAGTCGCACGCCTACCGCGCGCCCGGCGCGCCACAGGCTGAGTTCGCCGTTGACGTGCTGATCGACGAGATCTGCGACGAACTGGACATGGACCCGCTGGAGTTCCGCCGCCTCAACGCCTCCAAGGAAGGCGACCTGCGGGTCGACGGCACGCGCTTCCATCCCATCGGCAACATCGAGACGATCGACGCGGCCGAAGCCACCGACCACTGGCAGACTCCGCTGGGTGAGTCCACAGGCACCAAGCGGCGAGGCCGCGGCGTGGCCTCCGGCTACTGGCTCAACGGCGGCGGCAAGTCCAGCGCCGTGGCCCGCCTGAACGGCGACGGCACGGTCACCCTACTGGAAGGCTCAATGGACATCGGCGGCACCCGTACCTCGATCGCCATGCAGCTGGCCGAATTCCTGAGCATCCCCATCGACCATGTGGACCCCATCGTGCCGGACACCGACTCGATTGCCTTCACCGGCGTCACCGGCGGCAGCCGCGTCACCTTCGCCACCGGTTGGGCCGCCATCAAAGCCGCCCAGGACCTCAAGGACCAGATGGTTGAGGGGCTGGCCGACTACTGGGACGTGCCAGCCGATTCGATCACGTTCGAGGCTGGCGTGTTCAGCCAGAACGGCACCAGCCTGAACTTCAGCGAAGCCGCCGCGACGTTGCAAGCGGACGGCTTGGAGGTGGAGGGTAAGTCCACCACATCGCCGCAAGGCTCCGGCAACACCTTTGCCATCCACATCGCCGACGTGGAAGTCGATACCGAGACCGGCAAGGTCGACGTGCTCCGCTACACCGCGCTGCAGGACGCCGGCACCGCCATCTACCCGCCCTACGTTGAAGGCCAGATGGAAGGCGGCGTCGCCCAGGGCGTGGGTTGGGCGCTGCACGAGGAGTACGTCTACGACGCCGAGGGCCGCATGCGAAACTCCAGCTTCCTCGACTACCGCATGCCCACCACGCTGGACCTCCCGATGATCGAAACCGTCATCGTCGAGGTCCCGAATCCTGGTCATCCCTACGGGGTGCGCGGCGTTGGCGAGATCCCTATCGTCCCGCCGCTGGCAACCGTCGCCAACGCCGTCTCCAACGCCATCGGCGTCCGCATCCGCGACCTGCCCGCCTCGCCTCGTGAAGTCCAGGCCGCAGTGGCGTCTAGAGACGCCCGCGGCTAAAGGAGACGCCGTTGCTACGACTGCTCGGCAAAGCCAAGGCCGAGAAGCCCGAAGAAATTCAAGAGCGATACGGCCCACTGTTTGGTGAGCGAGAGATAGTCGAGATCGGCTTCAAGGGCATTCGCGACACCTTCATCTTCACGAACAAGCGGCTCATCATGGTGGACGCTCAGGGAATAACCGGAAGGAAGACCGAGTACCTGACTATCCCGTACAGCAAGATCACCAAGTACAGCATTGAGACATCCGGCCACTTCGACCTGGATGCAGATCTGAAAATCTGGGTCGGGAGTTTCCATGAACCGATAGAGAAGAAATTCCGCGGCGACTCCAACGTCTACGAGCTCCAGCGGGTGCTGGCCAGTTACGTGCTCTAGCGCGCGGCGCCAGCTCTCGAGCGTCCACTAGTCTTGGCTTACAGCGGTCGGACGATCGGAGGTCAAATTCGCATGAACCAGCGCCTGGCAAACAGCGTGGCCGTGATCACCGGCGCGGGCACCGGCATCGGGGTTGGTATTGCCCGCCGTCTGGCGGCGGAGGGCGCGCGCGTGGTCGTCTCGGCCGCCAGCAGCATCCAGGGCGCCCGCGACCTGGCCGAAGAAATCGTCGCTTCCGGCGGAAAGGCCCTGGCCGTGCAGGCTGACTTCCGCGATCCAGGCACCGCCGTCGGCGTGGTCGAGACAGCCACAAGTGAGTTCGGCGGCGTGGACATTCTGGTCAACAACGCCGGCTACACGCTCGATAAGCCCTTCCTGGAAACCACGCCCGACGACTGGTCCTCACTCTTCAACATCAACGTCCAGGCCATGATCGCCTCGTCCCACGCCGCTGCGCCCCACATGATCGAACGCGGCGGCGGACGCATCATCAACATCAGCTCCGTCCACGGCGCGCTGCATGCCAACGGTCACGTGATCTACGGCGCGACCAAGGGCGCGATCAACGCGTTCACCCGCGCCCTGGCCGTTGAACTGGCGCCGCACCAGATCACGTCCAACGTCATCGCTCCGGGCGCCATCTATGTCGAACGCTACGACCGCGACAACCGCGACCTGGAAGCCATCCGCACTTCCATCCCCAACCAGCGCCTCGGCTATCCCGATGACATCGCCGGCGCCGCCGCCTATCTGGCCTCGGACGAAGCTCGCTACGTCACAGGCGCCGTCCTGTACGTGGACGGCGGCGTGACCTCGGCAATGGCGGTAACCGACTAGTGACATCCACTGCCGACTCCACCGCACGAAAGCGACTGTAAGCCTCCAACGCAGGCAAAGACCAAGTCCGCATCCCGGACGCCTTCGCCGTGCAATCGCTGCATCCAGTCGGCGACCCGCTTCCGTCAGTTCGCGGAGAACATTGGCCCAGTCTCCTGCGGACGCGCCCGTACACGCCCCGCACCAATGGCAAGGCGGAGAGCTTTATCCAGACCCTGTTGCGGAGCTGGGCCTATGCCTTTCCCGACCCCTCGAGCGCCCACCGCACCCGCGCCCTCGGCGGCTGGTTGCGGTGGGATAACCGTCGCCGTCCCCACGGCTCGCTCGGCGGCCAGCCACCGGCCAACCGTGTCTCACACCTCTGTGGTCAGTACAACTAGGTGAATTGAAAGACTGCCACGAGCCTTGTTTTGCGCACTTCGGATTAGTCGCCATCAAATCTGCCAGACGCCGTCTGGCGAATTGCCTCAACCCCTTCGTCGGCCAAATCGTCAGACAACGCCTGGTAAATCTGCATGGCATTCACTTCCAGCCAATAGTGCTGCACGTTTGGCGACGTCATACCACGGAAAGCGGGCGGGAATCGTTCAGGCTGCGTCATACACTACGCGTCCCTCTCGCAGGGCAGGCTTGTACACCAGCGGATGGCTGTCCTTGTACCGCTCGATGTTTTCAGGGGTTGCGACGACAAGGTCAACCGCCGCATTCACGCCTCGCAGTGCCCGGCGTATCCTGCCGGAGAGGCCCCAGTGATCGGCGCCCGGCTTGACGACGAGGATGTCCAGGTCGCTGTGCGGCTCCATCTCGCCGCGCGCGGCAGATCCGAAGAGGATGACCTTCTCCGGCTGCGCCACCTCGACGATGCGCCTGACGACCTCCTCGATGTCGCTGGTCGTGACGTTCGTATTTCCCAGCGAGGTCCCGTTCATTTCCGACTCCGGCCCGCCTTGTACCGCGTGCTCGCCTCGCGCACCTGCATGGGCTTGGTCACCGCGTCCACTTCCAGCCAATAGTGCTGCACCTTAGCGACTTCATGCCACGGGAAGCAGACGCGGTCGGCTATAGGTTCCCGCAGCTGCGGCTCGTCGCCCTCGTCGGTACCCGGCCGCGTATAACCTTCGCCGGGGCTCTGATCGGAGCCTTACGCAATAACACTGGGCGGGGTTATGCGAAAACGGGCGATTTGGGCGTTTTTTCTGGCAGCGGTATGGGCAACGGTCTCGGTCTCGGTCGCGGCGGCCCAATGGCCGACAACCTGCGTCGAGCTCAACGACATCGTCGAAGCCCATCTGGGCAACCACCACAACGTCGGCATCTATCAGCAAGTCTTTGGGGACCAGGCCGAACAAGCCTGCCGCAACGACCACCGCGACGACGTTCGCAGCGTCTTCGCCTGGGCCACCGGCGGCGCGCCTCCCATATCAAGCGTCGAGCGCGGCCAGGTCCTGCGCATCCTGGATGGCGACACGATCGAGATTCGCTACGTGAGCGGCGGCGAGGCCGTGGTCGGTCACATCGAGAAAGTGCGTTACCTGGGAATCGATACGCCTGAGAAAAGCGAGCCGGGCGGCACCGAGGCGACGGAGTTCAACCGGGCGCGCGTGGAAGGCCAGACGGTCCGGCTGGTTCGCGAGGGTCGCAACCGCGACAACTTTGGCCGCCTGCTGCGGCATGTTTTCGTGGTCTATCAGGGTGAGGAAATCAACGTCGTGGCGGCCCTCATCGCCGCCGGACACGTGAAGGGCCAGGCTTCGACCACCGAGACCACGAGCACAACGGAAACGTCCACGCCGCCGGCGGCGGCGTCAACGGGCACAGAGTATGCGAGCTGCGAGGCAGCGGAAGCTGCCGGTGAGCCGCGCGTCCAGGGCAGCTCGGGACCCGGCCTTGGGTTCCCCCAGGCAACCGTGCCCTCGGCCCGCGACGGTGACAGCGACGGCGTGGTATGTGAAGTGAGCCCCTAGTCGGTCCCGGCCACACGCCGGTCGGACGGGCTTACGGCTCTCTGGCCAGCGTGCGGCCGACCCGGCTGGGTCTAGACCTTGACGTCCCTCAGCCGCCGATTGGCGCGGGATACACCAGCGGAATCCCCGGCGTCTCCACGCGCAGCCCGTTGATTTGCCAGCGGCCCAGGCAGGCCATCAGCAGCAGACGGCGGTCCGCGCCGCCGAAGACGATGTTGGTTGGCGACGAGATGGTCTCGTGGGTGGGGTCTTCCACCAGCAATTCCAGGTGCCCGTCCGGGTGCATCCGGTAGATGCGGTCCGGGGTGTACATGGTGATGTGCAGCACGTCGTCCTCATCGAACTGCACGCCGTCCGGCATGTGATCGGGCAGGGTGGTCACCACCTGACGCTCGCCGGCGGAACCGTCGTCGAGGATTCGAATGCGCGAGACGCCCGGCAGCCAAGTCTCCACCACGTACAGCCACTCGCCGTTGCGGTCCACGCACATGCCGTTGGTGAAGTACCGCGACGCGTCGCTGAACATCACGGTCTCGCCCGACGGCCTTATTCGGAAAATGCGCCCGGTGAACTCTCCCGCCGTCTGCGAGTCGGACACGTACAGGTCGCCAGAGGGATGGAAACAGGGATAGTTCGGAACCACCATCGGAACCTCGGCCGTGCCGGAACTGACCTCCGAGACGGCCCCGCCGCCGGCCTCAACGCGCATCACCTTGTGTGCGCCAATGTCGCAGGCGTAAATGTTGGCGTCGCGGTCGCAGCACAGCCCCGCCACGAACCCCGCCAGGGTCGCGATCTGCTCGTAGGTGCGAGACTCCACATCAATTCGGTAGATCTGGCCGGCCTCACCGCCCGCGTAGGCGAAACCGTCCGGCCCCCAGGTCACGCCTTCCGGATGATCCAGGTCTCCAGGCGCCCCGCCCACGATGAACTCAACGTCGCTGATCGGTCGCAGAGGTTGGGCCATGGCAAGTCCCTTGCGGTCGCGTGCTCAGGTCACCGTACAGCAATCGAAGCCAGCCAGTCAGCCAGCCCGCACGTACCGCTGGCAACTCTTCAGAGACATCTGGCCACTGACCACTAACCAGTGTCCCAGCGTCTGAGTAGACTCAAGGAACGCAAGGCCAACGCGCCTCGGACTCCCCCCGAATGACCTCTACGACGACCCTGCCAACAGTCACCGACACACGCGGCCGCGAAATGCGCGACCTGCGGATTTCGGTGACGGATCGCTGCAACTTCCGCTGCCCGTACTGCATGCCCGCAGAGGTCTTTGGCGCGCGCTACGCATTTCTTCCTAAGCCGGAAATCCTCACGTTTGAGGAAATCGAACGCCTCACGCGGATCTTCGTCGACCTCGGCGTGCGCAAACTCCGCCTCACGGGTGGAGAGCCACTGCTGCGCGCCGAATTGCCCACGCTGGTGCGGATGCTCGCTGAGATCGAAGGCGTGGCGGACACGGCCCTCACCACCAACGGCTATCTGCTGCCGCGCCACGCGGACGCGCTGCGGGAGGCCGGCCTAGACCGAGTCACGGTGAGCCTGGACAGTCTGGACGACGCCGTGTTCAAGCAGATGAACGGGCGCGAAATCAGCGTTGAGCCGGTCTTGGAGGGCATCCGCGCCGCCGAAGCGGCCGGATTCGATCAGATCAAGATCAACTGCGTCGTCCAGCGCGGCGTCAATGACGAAGCCGTCGCCGAGTTGGCGCGCCATTTCAAGGGCACTGGCCACATCGTGCGCTATATCGAGTACATGGACGTCGGCAATCTCAATCAATGGTCGCTCTTGGAAGTCGTGCCCGCCCGCGACATCGTGTCCCGCGTCAGCGAGGTGGCGCCCATTGAGCCTGCCGCCCCCAACTACCGCGGCGAAGTCGCGAACCGGTACCGCTACGTGGACGGATCGGGTGAAATCGGCGTCATCGCCTCCGTCAGCCAGCCCTTCTGCGGCGACTGCACAAGGGCGCGCCTCTCAACCGATGGGCACCTGCTGACCTGCCTGTTTGCCGGCGGCGGAACCGACCTGAAGACCCCTCTGCGCGACGGCGCCAGCGACGACGAGCTACGTGACCTGATCCGAAGCGTCTGGACAGCTCGAACTGATCGCTATTCGGAAGAACGAGCCGGCCTCATCGACGAAACCGGTCACGCCCAGAGCGGGCGGAAAGTGGAGATGTACCAGATCGGCGGCTAGCCAAAGCCACCCATGCTCCCTGGCCTTCCCCCACCGTCTCCGCCCCCAAGGATGTCGTGAAGCTTGTTAACCTTGTTCGCGTTGGTCCCAGAAACTTCGTTCGCCGCTTTTCCGACATCCGCAGAGGCCCGCTTCAGGATGCGTCCCAGAAACCGAAAAACCCGCATCGCCCACCTCCAACCAGAACCTTCGAAGCCGCAATACTCGGAAATACACTCTCTACATTTCCAGGCCTCTCACAAGGCCCTCCGCCATCCAGGTTCGACGTAGCCAGGCAAACCTACAAAACCAATGGCCGGTGATAGCCGCCGGGGCATGTTGAGTGGCTAGGCCTCGGGGAGATGCAGGCACTCTAGATGCGGCGGACGCTCACCAGACCTGCAGGCCCTGGCTGGTTTAGCGCCAGTGCACCTGGCCAAGCATTCGAGCAGCGTATTGCCAGATCGGTACCAGCGGCGGAGGTTATCGTGAGTCATGCCCGACATCAATAGTTCGTCGGCGCGCCGTGTAGCCGAGTTGACGTCCCGCCTGCTCCTGCTCGGTGTCGTTGCATTTTGGTGGGGTTTCGTGGTTGTGCCGAACTTCGTGAGCCTTGCTGCCCCAACGGCTCTGCCAGCGACGGCGGTACCAGACCAATTGAAGCCAAGCCTTCAGGGGTCCGCTGCCAACGCCGTCTCGGCCGCCGTGCTATTCGCTCTAGCGACTCTTGCATTCGGAAACGTATTTGTCAGCCGTCGCAGGGCGTCGAGCTGGATCGGACTGGCCGGCTGGGCCACGCTGGCTTTGGCGGCGGCCTATCTCGCCTGGGAAGAGTCGTCCGACTTCCACAGCGCGGCAATGCGCGCCACAGGCCTCGGTGACATCGCTCGGAACATTCTCGGCGAGGATGTGTTTCGGACAACGGGGGCTTTCGTCTGGCTGGCCCTTGTGAGCCCCCTGATTGCAGCATTCGTGATCGCGATGGGGGTATTCGTCCGCAGTGGGCTGCGCGACCCGACGGTGCGTGCGATCGTCATTCTCGGGCTCATGTCATGGCTGCTCGCTGTCGCGCACGAGGCCAGCAATCCCCTCTTGTTCAGAAGCAGATCCGTTCGTTTTGAGAGCCTGCTCGAAGAGACCCTGGAGTTTGGAGGTGCTCTCCTATTCGGACTCGGCGCGGCGCTCGTTCTGTTCCAAAGCCGGTCGAAGCTACAGACGCTGCGTAACCGCTGGCGGCAACTCACTACCGCGTCCATTGCCCTTGTGATCGTGATCGGCGGTCTGGCCGCCATGTTTCTCTTTCAGGTACCCGTGGTTGAGGGGCGCTCGCACGCGGGCGACACGCTCTTCTGGGTGAGCCTGGAAGACCAGCAGTCCGTCGCCCAGGAGTTCAGGATGCCCGCGACCCCGATCGCAAGCGTGAGTCTTCGCTTAGCCAATCGCGACCCCAATGCGCAAGCCGGAGCCGTCATCGTGCGAATCCTGCATTCGCTCGAAGGGCGCCCGTTGCGAGAAAGCCGGGTTGAAATGACGCCCCGGGACATCCCCGACTGGGTTGGCATCAGTTTCGCGCCGCTATTTGCGGCCGAGGGACAGACGCTGTTTCTGCAGGTCGTGGCCGACAACCGGCCGGGAGCGTCGCTGAGGATTGGCGCCGTGAAGCCTGATCGCTACCCAGACGGGCGGCTGTGGATCAACGGCACACCAACCTGGGCCGACCAGGATCTTGAGTATGTCCTTAGCAGCGACACAACGCCCTCAAGAGTCAAGCTCCGAGCCATTTGGCACATGTTGACATCCGACTGGCGCTGGCCAGCACTCGTCACGATGGCGGCAGCCAGCCTGACCCTCGTCATACTGGCGCCGGCACTTCTCCTGGCCACCGCCTTATCGCGCCAGCCTCGCAGGACTGGGAAAACGGACCCTCAGCCCAGGAAATCTCTGAATAAGCCCGTGGGCCGAGCTCCAATCCGTTCGCCCTGAGCCTGCCGAAGGGGCCGACGACCGGATTGGGACGCATGTCAGCGCCAGCCTTCCCTTAATCAGAGCTTTCTTGGAAACGGCGGGAGCCGTATACCAACAGCACAGGTGACGAACGCCAGTGCCCCGCTCTGGAAGCCGGACGAGACTGAATGCGCGAACAGCGCAGCGACTCGCTTCTCGCGTGCCGCCGAGGCGCCTGCCGGTCGGAGGTCATTCGACCGCCGCCGATCTGAATCCCTCCCCGTCTCAAACTGAACACCTCAGCGCCAAAACTGAACACATTTGCCTCAAAAGTGGACACATTTGCGGCCAAACTGAACTCCTGTCCACCTGGCCATTGGTCTGGACACCCAGAGGATCGCCCTCAGCTCCCTCGCTCACCAACCATCAGCCATTCCCTCTCTTGCCCTTCGTAATCATCTAGTGTACACTGGATCTACCACCTCCCATCCTCCCCAGGAGTACCCATGCCCGCTCTCCTTATCCATCCCCCATCTGGCGGTGTCCATCTGGCGTCTCTCGTCGCGCTCTCCCCCTCATGCCCACGCCCCCAGGCGCCCAGCCCCGCTCCACACGCCGCCCCCGACCTCAAAGATTTGCCAATCCGCCAAAAAAATCCGCCAAAAACTGTCTCTCGCCAGCCTGCCCCCTTAACGGGGGCAGGCTGGCGAGAGACAGTTCCCCCTATCATCCCCACGCATGGACCACGCGCTGGACTCCGAAAATGCACCCGCTGCCCACCGCTCGCGACGCGCCGCTCTGGCAGCCCGGCCAAGCCCAGCGATCCAACAGCGCGCTGGCCCGCTTCTGGCGCGTGGCCGAGGCTCAGACAGACCAGCGCTTCGCCGAATACGCGGCCCTGCACCGCTGGTCGGTCGAACGCAGTGCCGACTTCTGGTCCTTCTACGCAGACTTCGCCGGTGTCCGCTTCACCGACCCGCCCATCGAAGTCAAGGGCCCCGACCGAATGCCCGGCACCAAGTGGTTCCGTGGCGCGACCCTCAACTACGCCGAGCATCTGCTCCAACGCCGCGACGACAAGGTCGCCCTCGTTTCCCGTACCGAATCCGGCCAAGCCCGCCGCCTCACCTATGCCCAACTGGGGCGCGAGGTTGGCCGCTGTGCCAGCGCTCTACGCCAGTTGGGCATCGAATCCGGTGACCGCGTGGCCGGCTATCTGGTCAACGGACCCGAGACCGTCATCGCCTTCCTAGCCTGCGCCAGCATTGGCGCCATTTGGAGCGCCTGCTCGCCGGACTTCGGAGTTTCCGGCGCTCGCGACCGGCTGGGCCAGATCGAGCCCCGCCTGCTGATCGCCAGCGACCAGTACACCTACAACGGCCGGCGTTTCGACTGCCGGCCAACGATTCAGGCCCTTGGCTCTGCGATTCCATCGATCCAACGGGTCGTAGTGGTTCCCTTCACCGGATCGCCCTCAGCTGAGTTGCCCCACGACTGGCTGACGTGGGACGCCTTGTTGGACAGCGCGACCAGCGACGAACCCGAGTTCGCCGAGCTTCCCTTCGATCATCCCCTCTACATCCTGTACTCGTCGGGAACCACGGGCGCGCCCAAGTGCATGGTCCACGGCGCGGGGGGCACGCTTCTGCAACACCGCAAGGAGCACCAGCTGCACACCGACCTGCGGGCAGACGACACGATCGTTTACTTCACGACCTGCGGCTGGATGATGTGGAACTGGCTCGTATCGGCTCTCGCAACCGGGTGCACACTCGTGTTGTATGAAGGCAGCCTGAATCACCCCGATCTTTCGACGGCCTGGCGGCTGGCCGAGGAGCTTGGCGTTACGGTCTTCGGCACGAGCGCATCGTTCATTGAGGCGTGCATGCAGGACACCGTCCCGCCGCGTGATCTTGCCGACGTTTCATCGCTCCGGGCGCTGCTCTCCACCGGCTCCCCGCTCTCACCCGATGCGTTCCGCTGGGTGTACGCCAACGTCAACTCAAACTTGCGCCTCTCGTCGATTTCGGGCGGCACCGACATCGTCTCGTGCTTTGTTCTGGGCAACCCGCTGCTGCCGGTCTATGCGGGCGAGATTCAATGCGCCGGCCTGGGCATGGATGTCGCGGCCTACGACGAGAGCGGAGAGTCCGTTGTCGGCATCCAGGGCGAGCTGGTTTGCCGACGGCCGTTTCCGTCCATGCCCGTTCGGTTCTGGAACGACCCGAACGGCCGTCGCTACCGCGCCGCGTACTTCGAGACGTACCCGGGCGTTTGGCGTCACGGCGATTTCATCGAGATCACGCCGCGCGGCGGGGTCGTCATATTTGGCCGCAGCGACGCAACCCTGATGCCGGGCGGCGTCCGGATAGGAACGGCTGAAATCTATCGGCCGCTGGAGGCTATACCGCAGGTCGTCGCGGGCCTAGCTACCACCATGCGCCACGAAGGCCGAGACGAAATCGTGCTCTTCGTGGTCCTGCGCCCCGAGGACAAGCTTGATGAAGCCCTGCGGGCGGAGATTCTGCGCACGATACGCACGTCAGCTTCTCCCCGCCACGTGCCGCAGCACGTGTTGGCCGTGCCGGACCTGCCGCGAACCCGCAACGGCAAGCTGGCGGAGTTGACCGTCGCACGCATTTTGCGGGGCGACCCGGTGACTAACCGCGAATCGCTGGCGAACCCAGAATGCCTGGTCGTCTTCGAGTCCCTGCGCGAGCAACTCCTCGAAGCGCAGCCCGCGCATGCCTGACCAGCCCGAGGCCGTGATCCTGGCCGCGCGGCGAACGCCAATTGGCAAGTACCTGGGAGCGCTGGCCGGCCTGAATGCGTCGGAGCTGGGTCGCCAACTCACCGTTGACCTCCTGGGTGCCGCGCGCATCGACCCCGAGCAGATCGACCTCGTGATCGTCGGATGCGCCCTGCAGGCGGGGCTGGGCATGAATCTGGCCCGCCAAATCTCGGTTCGAGCCGGCATACCAGTCGAACGACCAGCGTTCACGGTCAACCAGGTGTGCGGCAGCGGGTTGCTGGCCGTGGAGTTGGCCGCTCAGCGAGTCTGGCTGGGACAGAGCCACGTAGTTCTGGCCGGCGGCGTGGAACGAATGTCCGGCGCGCCGTTTCTGACACCGCGCGACTCCGAGGGCGTCGCGGATACGACAGCATTGCCGATCGATGCGTTGCAAGGCGACGGGCTGGTCGACAGCTTCGAGCACATCCACATGGGCTGCACCGCCGAGCGTGTTGCTAGCGAGCTCGGCATTTCCCGTTCCGAACAGGACGCGTACGCCCTGGAAAGCCAGCGGCGCTATCAGGCGGCCCGCGACCGACTGGCGGACGAGATCAGTCCGATCTCCGCTTCCAGCGCCAACGGGCCAACCGAGATCAGCGTTGACGAGTATCCGCGCGAAACCAGCATGGCCGCCCTCGCAGGGCTCAGGGCCATATTTCAGGAGGAAGGTACGGTCACCGCCGGAAATGCTTCGGGCATCAACGACGGCGCGGCGCTGGCAGTCATAGCGTCCCGCCGCTGGGCGGACGATCACGGCCGCCGCTACGACCACGTGCTGCGAGGGTTCCACACGGTAGGCATCGAGCCTGGGCTGATGGGCCTGGGTCCGGTGGAGGCGATCCGGGGCCTGCTGGAAAGGCACGGGCTGAGGGACGAAGACATTGACCTGTACGAGATCAACGAGGCGTTCGCGGGGCAAGTCCTGGGAGTGCAACGGCTGCTCGAATTATATCCCGCAAAGGTCAACGTCAACGGCGGCGCCATCGCGCTGGGACACCCCATCGGCGCGAGCGGCTGCCGCATCCTGGTGACCCTGACGCACGAGCTGCGGAGGCGCAACGCCCAACGCGGTGTCGCGGCCCTGTGTATCGGCGGCGGCATGGGTATTGCCGCGCTTATCGAGGCTGCCTAGCGAGCAACAAATCGGACATATGATCTCCTGCATTTCCTTGAGCATGTAGGTCTTGATCAGATGCCGAACCTGAAACTGTGGGCCAACAGTATAGTCCCTCTATTTTCCCGCAATAACGATAATCTTGATTTGATCTTATCTCTTGAGACTTCGGATCCGGAGATCTTGAGTTGATGAGGTTGCATGTGTAAACTCTCGCCAGTCACCTTCGACATTCTTGCGGATTAGCTATGCCCCAATTCACAAGCAGCGTCCTGGAGCAGTACGGTCGGGACGTGTTCACGGCCGCTGGCTCCCCGCCAGACATCGCGGACGCCGTTGCCCGTTCGCTCGTGCTGGCCGACCTTTCGGGCCATCCGTCCCACGGTGTCATGCGCATCCCCGACTACGTGAGCTACATCGACGAAGGTCTGGTCGATCCGCGGGTCAGACCTTCCGTCAAGCAGGCAACGGCAAACGCGGTGTTTGTGGATGGCCACTGGGGATTCGGACAGATCACGGCCGCCGAAGCCGTGGCCGAAGTGGTCAAGCTGGCCAAGGCGTCCGGCATTGCCATGGCCGGAATGATGAACTGCAATCACGTCGGACGCGTGGGTGAGTGGGTCGAGCTGGCCGCCGCCAGCGACGTCATCGCCATCATGACCGTTGGCGGGCCATCCGACATTGTGACCGCACCGTTCGGCGGCGCCGAGACCGCGCTCAGCACCAATCCTATTGCCGCAGGCGTTCCTGCAGGTTCACGGGACCCGATGATTCTCGATTATGCGACGTCCGCGCAGGCTGTCGGAAAGATTCGCATCGCCCAGGCGCGCGGGCTTCAGATGCCTGAGAACTCAATTCTCGACTCCGATGGGAATCCGTCGACCGATCCGGATGACTTCTTTGACGGCGGACTGCTGCTGGCGTTCGGCGGCCACAAGGGCTACGCCCTGTCGATTCTGGTTGACGCGCTTGGGAGCGGGTTGACGGGCTCGGAGCTGACGGACCGATATCACAAACTCGGCGCGGTGCTGATCGGGATCGACCCGGGCGTGTTTCGTCCACGGGATGAGTATGGAGCGGCCGTAGACGGGTTGTTCGACCGCATCACCGGCGTAGAGCCGGCGCCAGGCTTCTCCGAAGTTCTGATTCCTGGTGAGCCCGAACGTCGTGCGCGCAGAGAGCAGCAAGCGACGGGTGTGGAGGTAGCTCCGGCAACGCTTCAAACCCTGTTGGACACCGCCGAGAAGCTGGGCGTTGACGTCAGCGCGCTACAGGACGACGCGTAGCGGAACCGGCCGGTTTCTGGTCGAGCCGACCCTAGAAATCGGATCCGCTGGCGCCCAGGCCTGTACCAGATCAGCCCACGACGTGCGCCCGTTCAGACTCCGAAGAACAGCGAAATCTCGGCAAGATCGTTGCCGAGATCGCCAAAGTTGGCCACGCCTCCTGCAACGGCTTTGACGCGCTTTTGCGCCCGCCCTACGCTGCCGCCGAGGCGCTGAAGTTAATCCATGAGCGAGGCGATCGCATGAAGCTCGGCGGATTCATGATGCCGTTGCATCCACCCGGCCACAATTTCACTGAGACGATCGCCGCTGATCTGGAGCAAATCGTCGAGGCTGACCGGCTCGGCTTCTCCGAGTATTGGATTGGCGAACACTTCACGGCCGAATGGGAGAACATTCCAGCTCCCGATCTACTGATTGCACAAGCGCTGGGACGCACAAAGAACATCATCCTTGGCACAGGCGTTACGTGCCTTCCAAATCACCATCCATTTGGCCTGGCACACCGGATCGCTCAACTCGACCACATGGCGCGCGGGCGCTTCTATTGGGGCGTTGGATCCGGTGGTTTCCCGGGCGATCTGGAAGCGTTTGGATTCGATCTAACATCTGGCGAAAACCGCAAGATGACCGGCCAGACAATTCAGGCGGTTCTGGATATCTGGAACGGGCAAGAGCCAGGAACATACGAGTCCAAGTACTGGTCGTACACCATTCCCAAACAGGTAGAGGCCGTGGGCCTCCGCCTGCATTTGCGCCCATACCAACAACCGCACCCGCCCATCGGCGTCGCCGGCGTGTCGCAATCGTCAGGCACGCTGCGACTGGCGGGTGAACGCGGTTGGATCCCAATGTCCATCAACATCATTCCTCCAGTGACGCTCAAGACGCATTGGGGTGCGGTAGAGGAAGGCGCGCAGAAATCCGGCCGGCAGCCCAGCCGGGCGGACTGGCGGATTGCCCGCACCATTTACGTCGCCGATACCACCGAGCAGGCCCGTAAGGAAGCCATCGAGGGCAGCATGGGCCGCGACTTCCGCGACTACTTTTTCCGGCTGCTGCCCTTAGCCGGGATGTTCGACCTGTTCAAGACTTCGCCCGATATCCCGGACGAGGATGTCACACTCGAATACTTGTGCGATGAAGTCTGGATTGTCGGCAGTCCCGACGAAGTGGAGCGCCGGCTGCGCGCGCTCTACGACGAAGTCGGAGGATTCGGCGTACTGCTTGCCATGGCGCACGAATGGGAGCCAGCGGACGGCTGGAAGCGTTCGTTGAATCTGCTGAGCCAGGAGGTCATGCCGCGCTTGAAGGACCTAACGCCGGCCGCTTGAGCGCAAGCCGCGACGGGCTTGCCGAGCCGCAGCGCGGTCAGCGGTTCTATAGGCGGCCGGAAAACTCCCGTCGCCAGTAGACCAGCGGCTGCAGGTCCGCCACGGTGCCGTCGACCACCGTGCCAATCACGATGGCGTGATCGCCGTGTTTCGCAACAAAGGACCGTCGGCAGATCAGCGTGGCCAGACTGTCGGCGATTAGCAGCAGTCCATGAGGGCCAGCAACGTTGTCGCACTGCTCAAATTTATCCTCGACCTTGGCGGCGAAGAGCCTCGCAACTGAGGCCTGGTCCTGATTGAGGAGATTGACGGCGAAATGATCGCCCGCGGTGAGCCCGCGATAGCTCCGGGTTGACTCGTCGACACAGACGATCACTGACGGAGGGTGGATTGAGTAGGAAGCGATTGAGGTGACGGTCATTCCGCATGGTCCCGACTCCGGATCCACGCCGGTAACGACCGCAACGCCCGAGGCCAGCGAGGCCATGGCTTCCTTGAACACATCGAGCGCGTTCTGTGCGCCGAATGGCTCTGGGGTCATACGGATGCCGACCGTGAATTGCCGAGCGTTGCAATAGGCCGGTCGTTACGCGGGGTCGCTGCGGCGCCCATACCTATTCCGTGAAATCCCGACGCTGGGCTTCGGGTTTCGCGTCGCCACCGCGCATGGCGGAGTCGCCGCGGTGAAACTGGTCGGCCATGTACGCCGAGTGCGAACCGAGTTCGCGGATTGCCCTGCCGGCGTCGGCCAATGCGTGCGCGAGCACCCTCGCCACGATTCGAATGATCGAGATCGCGGATCGCCTCCGGTGAGCGCCACGCCGCACAAGCGTGCGCCTAATTCAGACTGCTCGCAAGCCGTGAGCGAAGCGACCAGTCTGTGCTGAACCGGCTAGACGGCGGCCTTCATTTCCCGGTAGGCCGCCAGCATGTGCGTGTTGGCGGCAAGCGTGGTCTTGAGCGCCTGGCCAAGCTCTCCCAGCTGTTCCCCCGGAATAACGGTCAGGGTGTAGGCATCGGGAATCTCGGTGAAGGTGCGCATGCCCGCGCAGCCAACCGACAGCGTGGCCGTTCCGTTGTCTACCGCGCGCGGCAGCGCCGCGCAGGCCGGGCGCCCGAGGATCGAGCCGCCGACGCCGTGCCAGTGGGTCCCCCCAAGCGCCTCTTCCAACAGCATCGCCTGCCGCGGAGTGGTCCAGACGAGCACCGCGTCGGGCGTCAACGGGAAGTCGGACAGCGGCCCGTACACCGCGCCCTCGCTCGGCGGATCAAAGTGCGGGATTTGCGCGACCTCGGCTTCATCGATGTAGGCAATGGCGCACATGTCACCGACCAGGCCCATTAGCTCAGCGCTCTTGGCCTCATCCAGTTCAAAGCCCATGACCATGGCGCCGATAGGGCAGGCCATGTGTGCCTGGGCACCGGCGAAAAACACGCCGAGCTCCGCGCGCCGCCAAAAGGTGCAGGCGGATGGGACGGCCGCCGTTGCTTCGGCGATACCGTCCGGGGCCTCGGCAACGCGGGTGAGCGCTACCGGCGGGAAATCAAGTGCCAACCCGGACTGTAGCTGGGTTGCAAGAGTTGAGTAGTCAGTCATCATGGCGCGATTCCCCAAGTCATCAAGGCAGCGCCTCGCTGGCAAGCTGCGGCTGGACGTTGAGCCGCAGCTTACTTCTTGGCGGCTTCGTAGTAGGGATTTGCTCCCGACTCATGGTCGGTCACGTCAACAACGCGCGCGATCTCGGGCACGCTCTCGCGCAGCGCGACTTCAATCCCCTGGGACAAGGTGACGCTGGCCATTCCGCAACCCTGGCAGCCGCCCGACAGGCGTAGGTAGGCGGCGTCGTCCTCTATGGCGACCAACTCGGCATGTCCGCCGTGGGCGGCGATGGCCGGGTTGATCTGATTATCAAGGACGTGAGTGACACGCTCCGCCACGGGCCCGGTGGGTGCGGCCGTCGAGTGGCCAGCGCCGCCAACTGCCGGGCTGGGACTCTGCGGATTACGCACGAACAGCCCGCCGCCGCCGGGGGCGTCGGACAGATCAATTGTCGAACCGTGCATCTGGTCCACACTGCCGGACGGAATCACGACCTGGATGCCCTCAGCCGCCGTAACGACGGCATCGTCGGGAGCCGCGTCGTCGACGGACTTCAGGTACATGTCGTAGCTGAAGCCGGACCCGGAAACCCCTGTGATCTCGACCCACATGGCCAGCCGCTCGGGGTTGGGCTTGTCGGAGTGGCCGCGATAGGCGAGCACCAAGTCCCTGGCTGCGTCCGTGACCTGGACCAGCGGCTGGTCAGGCACCGTGGTGTCAAACGTCATCGCGGGATTCCTGTAGGCGGTAGTACCAAGCTTCACCCCTATGATAAGGGCGTGGCGCACGTTGTCCTATTGCTTCACAGCGAGAGTTATCGCGCGGCGGACTTTCTGCAGGCCGCGCGACAGCTTGGCGTTGACATCACCGTGGCCTCAGACCGGCGCAACCCGGTGGCGGCCGACGCCGAAGATGGGGTCCTCGAAGTCCACCTAGCCGAACCGCACGTCGCTGCTTCAGCACTCGTCGAATACGCAGGCGAAACGGCGGTGGACGCGATCGTGGCCGTTGACGATCAAGGTGTGGCAACAGCCGCGCTAGCCAGCGAGCAATTGGGCCTGGCGCACAACCCGCCCGCCGCCGTGTCCGCAACGCGCAATAAGGCTGATATGCGGCGACGCCTGGACACGCGCGGAGTTTCCCAGCCCGCATTTCACGTAGCCGAGAGCATTGGCGAGGTGCACACGGCTGCAAAGCGTCTGGGATTTCCGGTCGTCGTGAAGCCCGTGTCCTTGTCCGCCAGCCAAGGTGTGATTCGCGTTGATCGAGCCGACGACATTCCGGCAACGTTCAAGCGGATTCAATCGATAACACGAGCGCACGGTCGCATTCCGGACGAACCACTGCTGGTGGAGCGTTTCATCCCGGGCGCTGAAGTGGCGGTCGAAGGACTGGTTCGGGGCGGGTCACTCGAGATTCTGGCCGTTTTCGACAAGCCCGACCCGCTGGACGGTCCATTCTTCGAGGAAACCATCTATGTCACACCGTCCCGCTTGCCACCGAAGGCCCAGGCAGCCATCCGTGACGTCACAGCCGAGGCGGCAAAGACTCTCGGGCTTTCCGAAGGACCAATTCACGCCGAACTGCGCGTCAGCGACACACGAGCCTGGCTGCTGGAGATTGCCGCGCGCTCAATAGGGGGACTATGTGCGCGCTCGCTGAGGTTTGGCCTGGGCGTGAGCCTGGAACAGCTCATCCTGCGGCACGCGCTAGGAATACCGATTCACGACCTGTCCCTGACCGATGTCGCCGCCGGCGTGATGATGCTTCCCATCCCCCGCGCGGGCCGACTGCGAGCTGTCCGCGGAGTCGAGCGAGCCCAGGCGGTCGACGGCGTGGCGGGCGTCGAAATTACGATCGCCCCAGGCCAGGAGCTCATCCCTTTGCCCGAAGGCAACCGCTACCTTGGATTCGTGTTCGCGCGCGGACGCGAGCCAGGTGCAGTTGAAGCGGCGCTGCGCGCGGCACACGCCGAGCTTGTCTTCGAGATCACGGCAGACTAGCGCGAAGGTGCGGAAAAACGCTTAGCATTGACCGATGCGCGCGCTCCTGATTTCCACCTACGAACTCGGGCACCAGCCGCTGCATGCCGCATCGGCATCCGGGGCGTTGTTGGCGGCCGGGCACGAGGTGCGCTGCCTCGACCTCTCGGTCGAGCCCTGGGACGGCGCCGGCGTGGCCTGGGCGGAGGCAATAGCGATCTCGGTTCCCATGCACACCGCCACGCGACTGGCTGAACGCGCTGCGCAGCGCATTCGCCAGGATCGTCCCGACACGCCGATTGCGTTCTACGGTCTTTATGCCGGCATGGAGCACCACCCGGCTGGCGCAGCCGTGGCTGACGCTGAGATTGCCGGGGCTTACGAGCACGGTCTGACCGCCTGGCTTGGCCAAATGGGTTCACAGTCCGACACGACCGCTCGGAACATCGACCTCGGCCGGCGGCAGAGCCAGCTTCCCGCCCGACATCTGCTGCCGGACATATCGCGTTACGCACGCTTGGCGCTGGGCGATGACGAGTTGCCGGTGGGCTACACGGAAGCCAGCCGCGGCTGCGTGCACACCTGCCGACACTGTCCGGTCCCGATCGTCTTCGACGGGCGAATTCGGATCATCGACCAGGACGTGGTGCTGGCCGACATCGACCAGCTGGTCGAGGCCGGCGCTCGCCACATCACGTTTGCCGATCCTGACTTTCTCAATGGCGTACGCCACTCGGAGCGCGTTGTGAGGGCCATGCATGCCCGGCATCCGCACCTGACGTTCGACGTGACGACAAAGGTGGAGCACATTCTCGAGCACGCCCACGTGTGGCCGGAGTTCGCGGCCGCCGGCTGTCTGTTTGTGGTCTCGGCTTTTGAGTCCGTAAACGACGAGATCCTGCAACTGTTGGATAAGGGTCATACGGCAACCGAGGCTGCTCGGGCCGTGGGGCAGTTGCGCCGGCACGGCATTGAAATACGTCCCTCGTGGATGCCGTTCACCCCGTGGACGACGCCAGCGGACGTGCTGGCAATCATGGAGTTCGTACGGGATCACGACCTGGTTCCCAACGTTGATCCCGTCCAGTACACGATCCGGTTGCTCGTTCCCCAGGGATCCCTGCTGCTGGATCGGCCCGAGATGATTCGCCACCTAGGCGGCTACGACGAAGAGCGGCTGACCCACCGCTGGCGTGCGGCCGATCCGCAATCCGACATGCTGCAGGAAAATCTGGCGGGAATCGTTGAGCGCGGGGTGGCCGAGGAGACTCCAGACACCGTCATGTTCCAAAACCTGTGGACAGCCGTCCGCGCCGAGGCGCCCGTGGCGCCTGCCGGGCCGCCGCCACGCCTGACCGGTACGGTCCCAGAGGTCCGGCCGCAGCTTACCGAACCGTGGTTCTGTTGCGCCGAGCCTACGGACATGCAATTCAGCCCGCTGGAAGAAATCCCGGCCTAGCTGCGTGCGAGTCTTAATGGAGCTACACGGCAACCGCCAGTAGAGTGACTTGTGATGTCAATCTCGCCGGTCCACCTGCATGATCTGGGATGCATGTCGTACCGGGAAGCGCTGGACTGGCAACAGCGGACTGCGGCAGCGGTGCGCGCCGAGTCGTCAGCCGACGCGCTGGCGCTGCTGGAGCACCCGGCGGTGTACACGATGGGCGCCCGCGGCGGGCAGGACCACATGTTGCTAAGCAATGACGACCTGCGTGGTCGGGGCGCCGAGCTCGTAATGACGGATCGGGGCGGCGACATCACCTTTCACGGCCCGGGCCAGCTGGTGCTGTACGCGATCATTAATTTGCGGCGCCGCATGCTGCGCCCGGTTGACCACGTGCGACGGTTGGAGCGCACGATCGTGGACACGCTGGATTCCTTTGACATTTGCGGCCGCACGGTCAAGGGACGGCCCGGCGTATGGATCGGCCCACGCAAGATCGCGGCGCTCGGTGTCTCCGTACGCGGCGGCGTCACCATGCACGGTGCGGCCCTCAACGTCGCGAACGATCTCGCGTGGTTCAATGCCATCGTGCCGTGCGGACTGCACGGACTTGGGGTCACATCCATGAAACGCGAACTGGTCGACGCGCCGCCGATGAGCGACGTTATGGACGCCGCCGCGACCGCGTTCGCCGACGCCTTTGAAACGGACGTGCATCCGGCGGCACTCACCATGGAGGCCACGCATGGCCACTGAGGTTCGGGTAGCCCGACCGTCCTGGCTGCGGGCGCGCATTCCAGGCGGCGAGCGCTTCGAAGACCTGCGAGACCTTGTCCGCTCCGAGCGCCTGCACACCGTTTGCGAAGAGGCTCGCTGCCCCAACATCGGCGAGTGCTGGAACGCGGGCGAGGCCACGTTCATGATCCTGGGCGACACTTGCACCCGGGCGTGCGGCTTCTGTGCGGTCACCTCGGGACGACCCGGAGCGCTGGACCCGCTCGAGCCGTTCCGAGTTGCGCAGGCGGTCGCGCGGATGGACCTTGACTACTGCGTGATCACCTCCGTAAACCGAGACGACGAGCCCGACGGCGGCGCGGCGATATTTGCCGGCTGCATCCGGGCCATTCGCCATCGCGCGCCCCACGTGGAAGTGGAAGTCCTCATTCCGGACTTCCAGGGCAACTGGGCCGCGCTCGCGACCGTCGTTCGGGCCAGGCCGGTCGTTCTGAATCACAACATCGAAACGGTGCCGCGGCTCTATTCGCGGGCGCGCCCCAAGGCGATCTACACCCAGTCCCTCGAACTGCTGCAGCGGGTCAAAGCCATTGATCCGACTATGGTCACGAAGTCCGGGATCATGGTTGGCCTGGGGGAAACGCGGGACGAGCTGGCCACAACGATCGCCGACTTGCGCAACCACGATTGCGACTTGCTCACAATCGGGCAGTACCTACGTCCATCGCGCAAACACCTGCCGATCGTCCGCTACTACAGTCCTGACGAGTTTGATGAGCTGGCGGACGAGGCGCGCAGCCTTGGCTTTGCGCATGTGGAAGCCGGACCGCTGGTGCGAAGTTCGTACCATGCGGGGGAACAGGCCCGCGCGGCCCGAGAAAAGGCGGCTGGCCAGAGTCGCGCACGGTAGGCAAGTCCATGCGCGAATCCGGCCGGGGGCGCTAGGCTCGGACCGGTCGGGATACCGACTGCGTGAGGTGCGGCGCCATCGCAACCATCGACGTCAACGGACAGGCTGACGACTCCGCAATCGAGTCCCTGGAAACCCAGGACTGGCTGGACTCACTCGACGACGTTTACGTCCTGCGCGGACCGGAACGCGTCACCGGTCTACTGCGCGAGCTGCAAGTCCACGCCCAGCGCGACGGAATCTCACTACCCGTCACGTCGCGGACTCCCTACGTCAACACGATTCCGTCAGAGCGTCAGCCCGACTATCCCGGCGATCGGGACATCGAGCGAAGGATCAAGAGCATCATTCGCTGGAACGCGATGGCGATGGTGGTGGAGGCCAACGGAAAGTCGGACGGCATCGGCGGCCACATCTCGACCTATGCGTCAGCGGCCACGTTGTATGAGGTCGGCTTCAACCACTTCTTTCGAGGACCCAACCACCCCGACGGCGCCGACATCGTGTATTTCCAGGGGCACGCCTCGCCTGGGATGTATTCGCGCGCCTACGTCGAGGGCCGGCTGCCGCCCGCGCAGCTGCATAACTTCCGGCGGGAGCTGGCGGACGGCGGCGGTCTGTCGTCGTATCCGCACCCCTGGCTCATGCCCGACTTCTGGCAGTTCCCCACGGTATCCATGGGCCTTGGGCCGCTCATGTCGATCTACCAGGCACGCTTCATGCACTACCTGATTGACCGGGACCTTCACCCGGATACGGGTCGCCGCGTGTGGGCCTTCCTGGGTGACGGGGAGATCGACTCGCCCGAGGCCACCGGGGCGATTTCGCTGGCGGCTCGCGAATGTTTGGACAACCTGACCTGGGTCGTGAATTGCAATCTGCAGCGCCTGGACGGGCCGGTGCGCGGGAACGGCAGCGTCGTGCAGGAGCTGGAGGGGCTGTTTCGGGGCGCCGGTTGGAACGTGATCAAGGTGCTCTGGGGCAGCGACTTCGACGAGCTCTTCGCCAACGACACCTCCGGGATCCTGGCCAAGCGAGCCACCGAGGTGGTGGATGGCGAGTACCAGAAGTACTCGGTCGCCGGCGGCGCGTACATCCGCGAACACTTCTACGGGGTCGATCAGCGCCTGCTGGCGATGGTGGCCGACCGCAGCGACGACGAACTCTGGCATATGCGGCTGGGCGGCCATGATCCGGTGAAGGTGTATGCGGCCTACCACGCGGCGGTACGCCACACGGGGGCACCCACGGTTGTCTTGGCGCGCACCATCAAGGGCTACGGTCTGGGCGAGGCTGGCGAAGGTCGCAACATCACGCACCAGCAGAAAAAACTGAACGAGGACGAGCTACTTACATTCCGCGACCGCTTCCACATTCCCCTATCTGACAGCGAGGTCATCAAGGCGCCGCTCTACCGACCGGCCGCCGATAGCCCGGAAGGTCGCTATATCGCAGAACGGCTACGCGCGATGGGCGGTCACCTGCCCACGCGCAAATCGTCCTACGAGCCGATCACGCCCCCGAGCGACGCGGCGTACGCGGAGTTCTCGGAAGGCACCGGCCAGCGCCAAGCATCCACCACCATGGTGTTTGTGCGACTGCTGGCCAAGTTGCTGCGGGACCCCGAGATTGGTCGCCTGATCGTGCCGATCGTGCCCGACGAGGCGCGGACCTTTGGGATGGACGCGCTCTTCCGCCAAGTCGGCATTTACTCGCACGTGGGACAACTCTACGAGCCGGTCGATTCCGACACGCTGCTCTACTACAAGGAATCGACCGACGGCCAGATCCTCGAAGAGGGGATAACCGAAGCAGGATCGCTGGCCTCGTTCATCGCTGCGGGGACCGCCTACGCGAACCACGGCCTGCCGATGATTCCCTTCTACATTTACTACTCGATGTTCGGCTACCAGCGCGTCGGCGACCTGGTGTGGGCGGCGGCGGACAGTCGAACGCGCGGGTTCATGATCGGCGGAACCGCCGGCCGCACCACGCTGGCCGGCGAGGGTCTCCAGCACCAGGACGGGCACAGCCACTTGCTCTTCTCGGCAGTGCCCACCTGCCGCGCGTACGACCCGGCGTTTGCGTTTGAGGTCGCCACACTCGTGCGCGACGGCATCCGACGCATGTATGCCGACGGCGAGGAGAGCTTCGTCTACATGACGGTGGGCAACGAGAACTACGCCCACCCACCCAAGCCTGACGAAGCTGACGTGGACGAGGGCATCCTGCGGGGGATGTACCGCTTCCGCCGGGCAGACGTTTCGCAACCGCGCGCCCGTGCCCAGTTGCTGGGCAGCGGTGCAATCCTGAACGAGGCGCTTAGGGCGCAGCAGATGTTGGGCGAACGCTACGGGGTGGCTGCCGACGTGTGGTCGGTCACGAGCTACACCGAGCTACGGCGTGACGCGCTGGACACCGAGCGCTGGAACATGCTGCATCCGCACGCGGCGCCGCGGATCCCGTATCTGACGCGCAAGCTCCGAGGCCTGCCCGGCGTTGTCGTCGCCGCATCGGATTATGTCAAGACGATGTCGGACGCAATCTCCAAGTGGATCCCCCAGCCGCTGGTGTCACTGGGGACCGATGGGTTCGGCCGTAGCGAGTCGCGCGAGGCCCTGCGCGACTTCTTCGAGGTCGACGCCCGGTACGTTACGCTGGCAACGCTGTACGCGCTGGCGCGCGAAGGCGAGCTCGATCGGGAAATCGTCTCCGAAGCCCTTGAGGATCTGGAGATCGACCCGGCAAAAGCCAACCCCCGACTCGCCTGACGCCCGCGCCACCGCCGCGACGGACACCGGCATGGCGACGGAACTGAAACTCCCTGATCTTGGCGAGGGCATCGCGGACGTGGATGTCCTGAGCGTCCTTGTCAGTGCCGGTCAGGCCGTTGCCAAGGACGATCCGATCATCGAGATCGAAAGCGACAAGGCGACCCTGGAAGTCCCGGCCGAGCTGGCCGGTACGGTCACGCAGGTGCTTGTCGGCGCCGGCGAAACCATTCAAGTCGGACAGCCGATCCTCGAACTGGAAGCGAGCGACTCGGCGGCGGATGCCAAGCCTGAGGCCACTCCGCCGCCGACAGCGAAGGCACCGGCGTTCGCCGCCACCGAGATGCCCGCTCCAGCCCGTACTGCTACCCCAGCTCCTTCACCACCGCAGCCCGCCCCAACGCCAACGCCCCAGGCCGCGCCGCCACCACGACCGCCAACAGGCGGCGACATGCCGGTGTTTGCTTCGCCTTCAACCCGGCAGTTCGCACGCGAGATCGGCCTGGACATTCGCGAGGTCCCGGGTTCCGGCCCAGCCGGGCGTATCTCAATTGACGATGTGAAGGCGCATGCACGGGCAAGACCGGCGCAAGGACCCGCCACTCCTGGCGGACTCGCCGCAATGCCGCTGCCCGACTTCAGCACGTACGGTCCGGTTACGCGCGAGCGCATGAATCGGGTGCGCCGCGCAACCGCCACCAACATCGCTCATTCGTGGTCCAGCATCCCGCACGTCACGCTGTTCAACGACGCGGACATCACGGCCGTGGAGTCGATGCGGCAGCGCGAAAAGGACCGCGTGCAGCGCGCCGGCGGCAGCCTCACGATCACGCCGATCCTGCTCAAAGTCGTGGCTGCCGCGCTCAATGCAAATCCGAAGCTGAACGCCAGCGCGGACTTCACGTCCAACGAGATGGTCCTGAAGGACTACTGCCACATCGGCGTCGCCGCCGATACGGACCGCGGCCTGCTGGTCCCGGTCATTCGCGATATCAACGACAAGAGCATCACCAAACTTGCAATCGAGTTGACTGAGATTGCCGCCGAGGTCCGGGACGGGCAGCTTCCGCCCGAGCGGCTGGAAGGCGCCTCGTTCACGATCAGCAACCTGGGTGGGCTGGGCACCGGGCACTTCACTCCCATCATCAACCCGCCCGAGATCGGGATTCTCGGCGTCGGGCGTGCGGTCGAGCGGCCGGTTTACGTCGAGGGACTCCTCCGGCCACGGCTGATGCTTCCGTTGGCGCTCTCGTTCGACCACCGCGCCGTGGACGGAGCGGACGGCGCCCGGTTGCTAACCTGGATCGTTGACGCGCTGGCCCAGCCGCTGATGTTGGCGATGGGGGACTAGGCGGGCCGTGACCGCCGACGGACGTCAGCCGCGCGTGGCGGTAATCGGCGCGGGGCCAGGAGGCTACCCGGCCGCCTTCCACGCCGCCGAGATGGGAATGGACGTCACGCTCATCGACCCCGAGGCTAATCCGGGCGGCGTGTGCCTCTACCGCGGCTGCATCCCGTCCAAGACCCTCTTGCACGTCGCGTCGCTGCTGGGCGAGGCGGAGGACGCGGCCGCCTGGGGCGTGCGATTTGGATCACCGGAGATCGATCTGGATCGGCTCCGAAGCTGGAAAGACCAGGTCATTTCGAAGATGACCGGCGGCCTGGGTCTGCTCGCTCGCGCGCGACGGGTGCGTTTCACGCGCGGTTGGGCACGGTTCGACGGCCCAATCTCCCTTGGCATCGAGCCGACTGGCGGCGGAGATTCCGAAAGCCTGGACTTTGACTATGCAGTGATTGCCACGGGCTCAAGACCAGCGGCGCCGCCAGGCTTCGAGATCGACGGCGAGCGCGTCCTGGACTCAACCTCGGCACTGGAGCTTCGTGACATCCCAGACACGCTCTTGGTGGTCGGCGGCGGCTACATCGGTCTGGAGCTGGGATCGGTCTATGCGGCGCTTGGGTCCAAGGTGACCGTCGTAGAGATGGAGACTGGCCTACTACCCGGCGCCGACCGCGACCTCATTCGACCGCTGGCGACGAAGCTGGAATCCGCGTTCGCCGAAATCCTGCTCAGCGCCCGAGTCGCGAAGCTGGATGTTCAGCCGGACGGCGTCGGCGTGGAACTGGCGGGAGCGCGCGTCGAGAATCCCTCACGCAAGTTTGACAAGGTGCTGGTGGCCGTTGGACGTCGCCCCAACAGCGCCTGTCTGGGCCTGGACTCCGCCGGCGTGGACTCGGACAAGCGCGGCTTTATCAAGGTCGACCACCAGCGCCGCACCAGCGCTGCAAACATCTTTGCCATCGGCGACGTGGCGGGTGAGCCGATGCTGGCGCACAAGGCCACCTACGAGGCGCGCGTCGCGGCCTCGGCCATTGCCGGTCACGCGGCGACCTACGACGCGCAAGCCATCCCGGCGGTTGTGTTCACGGACCCGGAAATCGCCTGGTGCGGTCTGACCGAATCGGCGGCTCGCGAGTCAGGCCGTCCGCATAACGTCGCACGGTTTCCCTGGGCAGCGTCCGGGCGCGCCACCACGCTGGGGCGCAACGACGGCCTGACCAAGCTGATCCTGGAGCCAACGACTGAGCGCGTGCTGGGGGTCGGGATCACCGGTGCTGGCGCCGGCGAACTGATTGCCGAGGGCGTGCTGGCCGTGGAAATGGGCGCGCGCGCCGACGACCTGCGGCTGAGCATCCACCCGCACCCCACGACATCCGAGACGCTGATGGAAGCAGCCGAGGTTTTCTTCAACACCAGCCCGCACTACATCGCACGCACGCGCGGCTGAACAGGCGGGCCGTCGGCACCCACGCTACGGCTCATGGACCCGCCCGACGGCCCACTCAACTGTCGGCAGGAGCGGGTCGTCGGTTTCCTTGAGCCAGTTCACGATCTCGTCCGCCAGTTCCGCGCGCACGTCGGCCGTCATTGGATCGTCGATGACATTGCGGGTCTCATGCGGATCGTTCTGCAGGTCGTACAACTCGGGCCGGTCGTAGAGCCAGAGGTTGAGTTTCCAACGATCCGTCACGGCGGTTTTCACGAACATCAGGTCGTCGCGCAATCCGGCCTCGATGTAGAACTCGCTGAACACGATGCGGCGCGGTCCCTCCGCCTCACCCAGGACCATGGCGCTCTGATCGAGCCCGGCGCCTGCGCTGATCGGAACGTCGCACAAGGCACCCAGCGTGGCCGGCAGGTCCACCGTGTTGAACAACGCGTCGCTGCGTCCGCCGGCGACGATGGCGGCCGGCCAGCGCAGGATGAGCGGGATCCCGATCGACTGCTCGAACATCGCCGGACCTTTTCCGGCCATGCGATGGGCGCCCATCATTTCGCCGTGGTCGGACAGGAAGACGATCAGCGTGTCATCGCGCAGTCCCTGCGCGTCCAGATGCGCGAACAGTCGGCCGAGTTCAGTGTCGATGTGCGCGTTCAGCCCGTGATAGTGGGCGATGAGCCGGCGCCAGTCGGCCTCCGACATGTTGCGGACCCAGCGATGGGTGAGGCTGCGCTCGTACGCGTCGGACTTGCCGTGAAAGTCCTCGTCGAGCGTGGGGGGCAGCTCAACGTCGGCAGGGTCAATGCGCTGAGCGAAGTCGCCCGGTGAGATCACGGGCGGATGCGGGTCCTTGATTGAAAGCGTAAACGCCCACGGCCGCTGATCTCGGCCGGTGATGAAGCTGATGGTCTCGTCAACGGCCCAGGATGTACGGGCGTGCTCAACCGGAATGGCCGAGGATCCCGAAGGCACCACGCCGGACTGCACGCCGCCGCCGAATCCCTGCTCATGGTGTTCGCGTTTGAACAGCTCGGCCAGCCCGTGGCGCTCGAGATGCTGGATATAGAAGTCGCGTCCGTTCTTCCAGTAGCGGTAGGTCCGCCAGTGCTCCTCCCAACCGTGATGCGGAATCTCGTCGTTGCCCATGTGCCAAGGGCCGGTGTATCCCATGCGGTAGCCCGCGTCGCGAAAGGCCTGCCCAAGTGATGGCACGGACTCCGGGAGAACGGCCCGCTGCCACACCGTGCCAAAGCGCTCGTCTTGACCCGAACGTGGCACGCAGAGCAAGTGGTGTTGGTGGGGATACAGCCCGGTGAACATCGAGGCGCGGGCGGGCGAGCACTGGGGCAAAGGAACGTAGGCGCGGGTCAGCGTCAGCCCGTCAGCCGCCAGCCTGTCGATGTGCGGGGTCTGCGCCACCCGGTTGCCATAGGCGCCCAGGTATCCGGCGTCCAACTGGTCGCAGAGGATGATCAGCAGGTTCGGGCGTGTTCGGGGCACGGTGTATTCCTCCCGGGAGCACCGCAACTCAGCGTACACAGTACTGTCCCGGCCCATGAGAGGGCCTAAAACTTGGTACCGTCGGCTCGTTTGACGCCCTGCCGCGTTGGGCGTAGCGTGAGAACGGTTCGGCCCTAGAGTACTTCGAACTGAGGAAGTACGGGGGGCGCAACTAGGGAGGGCATTGATGACACGGCGACAAGTCCTGAAAGCGCTCGGAGTTGGCGGACTCGGGGCTGGCGGAGCGGCACTCTTGGCGGCCTGCGGTGAAACCCAGATCGTGACCAAGGAGGTCCCGGTCGAGACGATCGTGGTGAAGGAAGTGCCGGTCGAGACCGTCGTGACCAGGACTGAAATCAAGGAAGTCCCGGTCGAGAGAATCGTGACGCAGACTCAGGTTCAGGTCCAGGTCCAGGAAGTCCAGGTCGAGAAAGTTGTCGAGAAGGTCGTCGAGAAGGTCGTTGAAAAGGTCGTCGAAGTCGAGGCCCAGCGCCCGCCCGTGGTGCTGACCTTCGCTACCGACCACACATCGGGTCCGCGAGGCGCGGCGGTGCAGTGGGCGGTGGAGAACTGGGCTACCAAGCGGCCGGACGTAAAAGTGCTGGTTGAACCAGTTGGCGGGGGCTATTGGGACACGCTGTCGATCAGGGCCGCAGCCGGAACCCTGCCGGAGATGGTTCTTTGGGATGGCCACCTCTTCAACGCCTGGCGTGACGACAACACGGTGCTCCAACTCAACGACGTCCTGACGAAGATGGATGGCTGGAACGAGGAGGAGTACTACTACATCCCCAATCTCTGGACCGACAACGGCCACGAGGACGACCACTCGTTCCCACCGCCGACCAAGCTGCACGGCAACCAGTACGGGGTTACCTACCAGGGCGGGATCAACGGGTTCATCTACAACCAGACCTTGGTGGACGAACTGGGCGCCGGGCATCCGGACGACAGTTGGACCTGGGACGACCTGATGGAGAACGCCCAGAGGACCACCGATCCTGAGCAGGGCCTGTGGGGTCTTGATGGGGGCGGTAATTGGTACTCCTGGCACCCGCTCATCTGGTCGGGCAACGAAGAGTTCTTCCGCAGCCCAGATGACACCAAGTTCACCTTGTACGACAACGGTGGCAGCGCCGGGATTCAGTTCATCCACGACGCCGTTTTTGAGCACGAGGTCGCGGTGCCCATCGCCGAGATCAGCGAGACTCGAGGCGAGTTCAGCTCGCCCTTCACCGCCGGCATCCAGGCCTACTACCTGACCGAGCGGGTTCGTCAGACGGCGCGTCCGTTGATCCAGATCAAGGACCGGTTCGAGTGGTCGCTGGCGCCGGTGCCCGTCAACCCGGCAACAGGCAAATCGGGCACATTCTGGTCCTGCCAGTTCCACGCCGTAACCAGCGGTGCCGAAGCGCGCGGGAACGTGGCGGAGAGCGCCGAAGTCTGCCTCTACTTCGGGACTGAGGTGCAGCACCGCGTGGCTGGTGTCGACCGCGGCCACCTGCCGATGTGGCGCCCCGCCTTGGAAACAGTGGAAGCGCAAGCAGGGCCGCCGAACAACATGCACTTCCTCAAGCAGTACGCCGACGGTACGGAAAACCGCCACCGCCAGTACCGCATGCCGAACTGGGGGGAGTGGTACCAGAGCTGGATCGGCAAGGAGCAGCTGTACATGCTGGGCGAGAACTCGCTTGAAGAGATGATCGAGAGCGTTAAGACGGCCGCCGAGGGGAATCAGGCGCTGCAGATCGATGAGATGCGCAGCCGCGGCTGGATCTAATCGAATGAATCAGCAGGCAGGCGCGGGCGGCAAAGCCCGCGCCTGCCTGCGGCCGCTTGGCCGAGTATTCACGTCAGGGAAGCGAAGCTTAGCCGTAGTCTCGCGCGCTGCGCCGCGCCTTGCGCTCGGGGCCGCGATTGCCTCTGCCGCACTACTGCTTGCAGGTTGCGGCGACTCCAAAAGCGCCTTCGAGGATTACTCGTTTCCCAGAACGAGTTCGGAGAGCGGACGCTATCTCTCCGACGAGGAACACGCCCGCCTGCGCCAGCAGTGGCAAGCGCAGCAGGACGCCAAGGGTGCACAGGCAACCACGCAGCCGGCCGGCGGAAGCTGAGGCGCACGCTGCACCGGTTGCCCACGCGACGTCGAGATGATCGGGGTGGCAGAGTGGAACTTCGTAGGCAGAACCGGCAACGGGAGGCCGATAGTGATTGAGAAGCCAAACCTGCTGTTCATATTTACGGACGAACAGCGGTCCGACACGCTGGCCTGCTACGGCAACTCCACGATTCAGGCGCCGAACCTGAATCGCCTTGCCGACGAGAGCTTCGTCGTCGACCGCGCGTATTGCACCCAGCCGGTGTGCACGCCCTCGCGCTCGTCGATCATGACCGGCTTCTACCCGCACACGACAGGCTGCATCGAGAACAACGACCTGCTGCAACCCGAACATCTGACGCTGGCCGAGCGCGTGCCCGACGACTACACCTGCACGTACTACGGCAAGTGGCACCTGGGCAGCGAGCTTGTGCCGCAACGCGGCTTCACGGAGTTCGTGGGGATCGAAGACGGCTACCGGGAGCACTACGCCGACCCAGCAGAAGCCGAACGTTTGAGCGCCTATCACCACTTCCTGGTGGAACACGGATTCGAGCCCGATTCGGGTAAAGCTCCGCCGGGCGATTCATCCGCGGACACGGGTTCGTTGCATACGTTCTCGCGTCAAGCTGCCGCCGAGATGCCAGAGCCATTTACCAAGGCCAGCTTTCTCGGGGTCCGCTCAGCCGAGTTCATCCGCCAGCACACGGACACCCCATGGATTCATTATGTCAACTTCCTCGAGCCGCATATGCCGTTCGATGGCCCGCTCAACAACCTGCACGATCCGGCGAACCTGGAGACCGGACCGGCCTTTCTTCGGCCACCAGACGACGACGTCTCGCTGATCCATCGGGCGCTGGCGGCCTACTACGGCAGCACCGATTGGCGCGGGTTCGATCTGCGCGACGAGGCCTCGTGGCGCAGGGTGCGACGCAATTACTGGGGCCTGGTGACCCTGGTGGACCGCGCCGTCGGCCGCATCCTCCAGGCCCTGCACGAGTCCGGCCAGGCGGAACGCACCATTGTTGTCTTTACGTCCGATCACGGCGACATGATGGGCGACCACAACATCCTGGCGAAGTGCACGCTTTACGAAGAGGCCATGCGGGTGCCGCTGCTGCTGCGCGTGCCCTGGCTACCTGGCAATGGACAGCGAGTTGACGGCGCGATGAGCCTGGTGGATCTGGTTCCCACACTGCTCGAGCTAATGGGTGTGGGCGCGCCGACTGGCCTACAGGGCGTGAGCCGGGCTGATGTGTTCGAGGGCAACGCCGATCTCTCGGCCAACGATGTGATCGTGGAGTGGAACGGAAGCCACAACTCCTGCGTCTGGCCGCCGGATGCGCCTCCCGAGGCGCACCGCGTGGAGTCCGATCCCTGGCGTTCCATCCTCAGCCACGATGGCTGGAAGCTGAACGCCAGCGCCACGGATCAGTCGGAATTGTTCGATCTCAACATGGACCCGCATGAACTCACGAACCGGTTCAACGATCCCGACCAGCGCGGTCGCATCGCCGATCTGCTGGATCGCATCCGCGCCTGGCAGGCAACGGTCGCCGATACGGCGCCGCTGCCCACCGTGTAACGGCCCCCGGAGTGACCGCCTCCTATCCTTCAAGCGTGGAGCTGGTCGCCCGGGCTGGCCGTGCCGTCCTCTTCCTTGACCTGCTTGAAGTGGACGACATGCGCCGAGTGCGTCAGGTGGTGCGACCCGCCACCAAGCATCCCGCCAATCCCGTTATCCGCACTGGGCCGCTGGGCGCATGGGACTCCCTGCAAGCCTGCCCCTGGCAGGGCACCGTCATGTGGGACGCCGAGGACGGCTACTACAAGGCCTGGTACATGGGCATGGACGTCGCTGAGGCCGGCCTGCAGATTCCGCGCGTCGGCTACGCCGTCAGTCCCGACGGATCGACCTGGGAAAAGCCCAACGTGGGCGCGCACGAGTACGGGGGCTCGCGCGAGAACAACCTGGTGGCGTTTCTCCCGGGCAGGCGCACCAACGGACCGGCGCTGAAGGACCCGGGTGAATCCGAAGCCTCGCGACGCTACAAGCTGCTGCTACGCGACGAGAACAGCGACCGGGAGATCTGGAACTCCCCCGATGGGTTGCACTTCACGCGCGAGGGCACTCCGAGCATCGCGACGCCGCCGGCCGCCGATGGACCGCGGCGGTATCTCCCGGATCCCCTCGCCTGGTTCGACGCGCACCAGATTCTCTATGACCGGCAAGACCCGAACCCTGACCGGCGGTACAAGGCCTATGGCCAAGTGTCGGAACGCCGCGGCGACTTGGGGATCCGAAAAGGCGCCCTCATGTATGGCCCGGATCCCTGGACGTGGACCCATTCACAACACAACCCAATTATCGACCCCGACGACGGCGAGGAGTCTCAGATTCACTTCATCTCGGTTCTGCCCTACAAGGGTCTTTACGTGATGCTCTACGAGTACGGGTGGATGGAGGCGCTCAGCTCCGTATATGTGGCCGACATTCGATTGGCCGTCAGCCGTGATGGCGAGAAATTTCAGCGGGTGCAGCCCAATCAGCCGCTTTTAAGGCGAGGCGGGCCCGGCGATTGGGACGGCGGCTTCCTGGTCACGTCGAGTGACCTGGTGGTACGTGACCACGAGATTCAGGTGTTCTACGCAGGGCAGCCCGCGCACTGGACCAACTGGCCTTCCGAGAACAAAGGCGCGTGGCCCCACAGTGCTGGCAGCGTGTATCCAGCACAGACCGGGCTGGCGTCGCTTCCGATCGACGGGTTCGCCGCCCTCGAGACCCCTGACGGCGAAATGCCCGGCTCGGTTACGACAATTCCGATCAAACGCTCAAAGACGCCCGTTGGACTTGAGGTCTCGTGGGCGAATGCCCTCCCAGGCCGGAATTGGATCGACGTGCAAGTGCTCGACACAGCCGGCGAGCCCGTCGATACGTCGCCTCCCACTCGCATAGTGACCGACGGATCCACCGTGCCAGTCACCTGGGCCGACGGGCGTGCCTTGCCGGTCGACCGAGATTTCCGATTGCGCTTTGGAATTCAGGGTGCCGCGCGGCTCTTCGGATTCAGCTTTACAAGGGCAACTGGCAGCGCATGAGTGGCGACGGTCGGTCCAACGTGATCATCTTTGGCATGGACACCACGCCAGCCAACCACCTGGGCTGCTACGACTACCCGCGGCCCACCTCGCCAAATATCGACCGGTTGGCGCGCAACGGCATCCAGTTCGACGACGCCAACCTGACAGGGCTTCCAACAACTCCCGGCTGGACCAGCATGCTCACGGGCGCGCATCCGCTTAACTCGGGCATCGTGATTCACGCCCAGCCGCCGCAGCAGCACGAACTATCGCCGGAGTTTGTATTCCTCCACGAAACGCTGGCCAGCCACGGGTATCGCACGGTTGCCCTGGAAGGCCGCGGACGCGCCTTTCGCTCGCCCTATTGGATGCGCAACTGGAACACCTACCTGGACCGTGGCGGTGAAGCAACCTACCCGCGAGGCATTCCGGCCGCGCACATGGCCGACATCCTGGTGGACTGGATCGAGTCCGGCGAAGCGGATGACGGCCCCTTCTACCTGTTCACGCATTGGTGGGATCCGCACTGGCCCTACTACCCGCCCGCGCCCTACGACCGGATGTTCTACGCCGGCGATGAGCGAAACCCGGGCAACACCAGCCTGACCAAGTTCCACCACCACCCTTGGTGGACAAGCCGCACGAGCGGCGGTGGGGAAATGCGTGACCCGCGCGAGCAGGCGCACATCGACCTGGTACGCGACGCGACCGACCTGCAGTTCCTGGTCGCGCTATTCGACGGCGAAATTGCCTACATGGACGCCATGATTGGGCGCGTGCTCTCCGCCTTGGAAGCGCGCGGCTTGGCCGACGACACGCTCACGATTGTGGTCGCCGATCACGGCGAGTCGATCGTCGACCATGACATGTTCTTCAACCACGGCGACTTGTACCAAACCAACGTGCATATCCCCCTGATCCTTCACCACCCGGCGGGGCTGTCAACACCTGTACACGTGCCGGACACCGTGGAGCACATCGACCTCGTGCCCACGATCCTGGACTACCTGGACATCGCATCGCCGCCATGCGTGGACGGAATGAGCCTGATGCCGGCCGTGCGCGGGCAGGCGCTGGAACATCCGCCGATCTGCATCACCAACAACAACTTTGGCATGAACCGCGCGTGGCGAAGTGGACGCTGGAAGCTGATCGAGCACATGTCGGCTGGCCACCTCGGGGCGACGCCTGGGGCACTGGAGCTCTACGACGTGATTCTCGACCCGGACGAGCGCACCAACCTCATCTCCACGCACCGGGCTTTGGCTGAATCGCTCCGCGACGAGATGCACGCGTTCGTCGCTCGCCTGCTGGACGGTCGGCCGGATCCGCAACTGACGTACGCCAAGCACTCGTCCGCAACCAACGTTCCGTACTAGCCCGCCGACCCTCAGGAGTCCGGGGGCCGCCGCCTCAGTCCGCGATGGTCAGTCGCTCGGCTTCCACCTCTTCGAACCACGACTCCAGTTCACGCAGGAGGCTTGCGGCCCTTTGCGGCTCGGCACTTGCCAGATCGTTCTGCTCGCCCGGGTCACGCACCAGGTCAAACAGCTCCGCAGCCGGTGGCGGTGGAACCGACCGTTCCGGAGTGTCGTTCGGGATGGCCACCTGGTGAAGCTCGGGGCGGTACTTCAGGTCCCGGTCCATCTGCGAGTGCTCGGGCCTGACTTGCATTAGCTCGGCAATCCGGGGACGTACCAGCTTCCAGCGACCATTGCGAATCGCCGCATTGCATTCGACGTGCGGCGTGTAGCGGTTCCACTGCCAGAATCTTCGCGGCGAGGCGGGTGGCGGCTCGCCGCGAAGCGTGGGCAACACGCTGACGCCGTCGATCGGCGGACCATCCACACGCGAGGCGCCGGCCGCCTCCAGCAACGTGGGGAGCCAATCCACGTAGTGCACCAGCGCGTCATTGCGCTGGCCGGCCGGCAGGCCCTCCGGCCAACGCATCAACATGGGAACGCGGATCCCGCCCTCGTATACGTGGCCCTTGGCGCCATTGAAGTTGCCATTGAACCGACGCGTATCCACTTCCATGCCCATGGTGTAGTCGAATCCGCGCGAAAGCTGGGGCCCGTTGTCACTGGTGAACATCACGATGGTGTTTCCGGCGCAGCCGCTTCGGTCCAACGTGTCAAGAATCTGGCCCACGCCCGCATCCATGCGCTCGTTCATGGCGTAGATCAGCGCCACGCCGCGCGACAGGCCGGCGTCTAGATATGGCTGAACGAGTTCGTCAGGCGCCTGTAGCGGTGTATGCGGCGCGTTGAATGCTACGTGCAAGAAGAACGGTCGGCGCGCGTTGCGCTGGATGAACGCCGTCGCTTCGGCGGCAAACACATCAGTCAGATAGCGGCCGTCGGAATGCTCGATCGCGCCGTTGCGGTCGATGCGCCAGCGGTAGTAGTCCGCCCAACCGCCGCGGAAGCCGACGAATTCGTCGAACCCGCGGGCATTCGGGTGGTACCTGGGATCCAGCGCCCCCAAGTGCCACTTGCCAACCATGCCGGTTGCATAGCCCGCCGCCTTGAAATGGTCGGCTAGCGTGATCTCGCACAGCGCCAGACGGTCGAGTCCCTGACCCTCCAGCGTATCGATGGCGCCGGTGCGATGCGGATAGCGACCGGTCATCAGCGCCGCGCGAGCCGGCGCGCACACGCAGGAACCGGAATAGTGCTGCGTCAAGCACACGCTCTCGTCCGCCAGCCCATCCAGAACCGGCGTCCGCGCCGGACCGTCGTTGAATAGCCCGAAATCGCCGTAGCCCATATCGTCGGCCACGATCAGCACAATGTTCGGCTGCGTCATCGTTCATCTCCCCTCAGTTGGCGGCCGCTCATCAACACCGACGACCACCCACACCGCCGACGGACGACACTATCGCAGCCCAAGCGCCCAAGGTGTCCACAAGGCTGGCAGCCAACGCTGCGCAAGCGCTGTGCAACACCGGCTATCCTGCCAGCCCAACCGCACCGAATTATGGACGTGTGTCGTCGCGCCTCGAGCCTCGCGTCAATCACTTGAAGTGCCGATTGCGGCACCCCGGTGAGTCCCAGACACCCCCGAACGCCATGCTATTGGTTCGGTAAGTGACAGTTGATTCGAACGTCCTCCCGGGCGTACTGCTCTTCGCACTCGAATTGCTGGCCCTCGCCGCAGTGGGATTCGTAGTCGCACGTATTGCACTGGGTCAACGGAACGCGCCCTTGGCGCTTGCGCAAGGGTTAGTTATCGGCCCGGCGCTCTGGGGCCTGATCGTCAACTTCATCATGTTTCTGCTACCCGGCATGGCGGGCGCAATCGCGGCCTGGGTCGTCGTCCTGGGCATCGGAGCCGGGCTGGCCTGGCGCGCGCCGTCGGAACTTCGCCTGTCAGCTCGTACGGCCACAGTATTCGTCGCCGCGGCTTTGGCGCTTCTATGGCTTGCGCTGGCCGGCCGCCAGCTACTGTCACTTGCCGACACGGAGATTCACCTGGGACTGGCCGCTTCTATTAGGGCCGGCGGGTACCCGCCAGTCCTTCCCTGGAACCCTGGACAGCCCGCGCCCTATCACTACGGCGTTGACATGCTGGTTGGGCTGCTGGCCCCACCCTCTGGCCCAGATTTGGCCTTCGTCACCGAACTGCTGGGAGCCTATATCTGGACAAGCCTTGCTTTGGTTGTAGTAGCCAGTATTCTCAAGTACGGGGGATGGGTTGGCGCCCTCACGCTGAGTCCCCTCCTGCTGACAGCCGGCTCCTGGACTCTCATAGGCTCACCCAACCCGCCCAATATCCTTGAAATCCCTGTTCCGAGGGGAGCTCCGGAAGTAGGGCTGCGCACGGCGCTAACCGACGTGTATTGGCCGTCGTTCGGGTTGCCTTTGAATACGAATCTGGATGCGTCACCGCCGAACAGCTGGACTCCGTCCTTTCCCCTAGCCTACGCGCTGGCGTTTATCGTCTTGGAGCGCATTTCCTCGGTTCGCGACCGCACGTGGGCCTCAAAAATCACGCTAGCAGCACTCCTCGGGTTTGTAGGGCTCGTAGACGAAGCGGTTGCATTGATCGGGCTGGCACTCTGGAGCGCATTAGAATTCGCGACAATCCTTAGGCATCTTCGAGCATATCGGCGGCACCGCATGCGGCGTGAAGGCGCGCATGCCGATAATCTCCGAAGCGCTTTTTGGCCAATAATCGTGCGCGCAGCCACGGGACCAGCGCTGACGATCTTGTTGCTCGCCGCAAGCGGCGGGGTGGTAACGGGCCTTCTGACTGGCTCGTCGCATTCTGATCTATCCCTTGAGTTGATCGACGATCCAAGTAGCCGCCGACCGTTGGGTTCGTTTGCCCCATTGGCAGGCGGTGTCGGCGTCCTGGGCATTGGACCGTTCATTGTTGCCATAGTTGCCGCGCTGCTTGCATGGCGTCGCTCGCTCGTTCTGATGCTGGCCGCCGGAAGCGGCGCGTTCCTGGTGGCTGCGCTCGTGCTGCGCTACGAACCGTTTCCGGGAGATATCTCCCGAATGGATGGGCACGCCCGTAACTTTGCCCTTTTGGCCCTACTGATTGCGCTAGGTCTCCGCGTGGCGGATCTCAGGATCCGATACCGATACATTGCCGCGTTGGGACTAGCCGCACTTGTCACGTGGCCGACGGTTGCGTCGCCGGTGCGCGCGCTCGGCCTGGCACTAGAACGAGGACCGCATTTCTCAAACATGTCACCAGGGCCCCGTGAGTTCCATGCCTGGTTTCTGGGACGACTTGCGGTTGAGCGCTTTACATCTGACGTCGTCGCCGACTACATCCGCGAGCGCACGCCGGTCGATGCGCGCGTACTCTCGCCGCAACCAGATGCAATGACCATTGCCACGGGGCGACCCAACGCATCTGGATTCGCAAACCTCCTCCACATAATTGTGGAGACTGGGCCCGAGTACAAAGACGCGATCCGCTTTCTCGAACCCTCCGCTATCCGGCAGCTCGGGATCAACTATATACACGCCACGGATACTTGGATCGCCAGCCTCCCCGACCGTGCTTTGCACTGGTTGAATGATCCCGAACTGTTTGAGTTGCTCGTCCGTGATCGAACGGACGCCCTTTATCGTGTCCAGCCGGCATTCCTGGAACTCAACGCTCCGCCCGCCCAAGGATCGTTCGCGTCTCTTCGACGAGCCGTACCCGCATCTGCCTCGGTCTACTTGCCTCAAGAAATCGAGCCGCGGGTCGGGATACGGGCGGCGGCAGCACTGTCGCACACCCAGCAATTCGGTGCCGTACGAACGTCGGTTCTGCACCTGCTCACGCCGCTTCACATCGAACCGCTTCGAAATCAAGAGACCGACCTAGTCGTTACATCTTCCCGCTTGGCACCTTCCGCCTTTGCCCCAGCCATGCGACGCCCGATCTGGTGGAACGATGGTCTCGCCGTCTACGCACCCACCGCGGTCATCGAGCCAATCATGGACCCACCGCCATCGCACTTCAGCGCTAAGCTTTCAGATGTGCAGATGGTCGATGGGCGGATTGCCTTCACCGCAACGTTCACTGATCGCGCTACCGACCTGTGGTCAGGGCAGGATTGGTTGGTAATCTCCGCCGACCATTCGCACTGGGCACTACCGGACAAGTCAAGGATCGCTCGACGCACTGAAGCGCCTGCACGGTCGTTCATGGGGCAACTTCAGCCTGTACCCGAGACGGAGATCCACGAGTACTTCTACCTGTACGAGTTTGAGCCTCGGACTGCAACACTAACCCTATGGGATGGAACCAGCTACGCAAGACTAGACCAGCACAGTCGCGAGTTTGGTCCCGGAGACTGGATACTAGCCGTGCGTCTACTTAGTGGCAGCCAGGAAGCTGCGCTGATCCCCGTGCTTCGCTTCGAACTGGCAGCCAGCGGTGACCATACGTATGAAGTCTATGAAGGTTCGCTGAACGCTATGTTGCTGCCATGACTACGATGACTTGAATCGCCGACACGAGCCATCACCGAGTATTGGCGCGGAAGACGAGATCAACCGTACACTCCTAGACTTCCCGAATGCCGCCGCCGAAAGCATCTTGAATGACGGTTGACCTCACTATCCTGCCCGGGCTGCTGCTTCTGGCACTCGAACTCCTCGCGCTGGCTGCATTCGGCTTCATCGTCGCTCGGGTAGCACTGCGGCAGGCCGATGATCGGATGGCGCTCGCACAGGGAATGGTAATTGGACCAGCGGTCTGGGGACTGACCGTCAACTTCATGCTCTTCTTGGTTCCAGGTCATACCGGAGCGATCGTGGGTTGGGTCGTGGTTCTGGCACTAGCCATTGCGTTGATCAAGAAAGCATCGAAGACTCCGATCGTTTCGCCGCGCACCATCACTGGATTCTTAGCCGCTAGCCTTGCGATTTTCTGGATCATGCTAGCCGCGCGACAACTGCTGAAAATACCCGACGCAGGAATTCATCTGGGTCTATCTTCATATATCAGAGCCGGCGGGTGGCCGCCAGCTACTCCTTGGAACCCAGACTTTCGTGTTTTCTATCACCATGGCGTCGACCTGCTTATCGGACTACTAGCGCCACCCATGGGACCGAACTTCGTGTTAGTGACCGAATTGATTTCCGCGTTCATCTGGACCAGCTTGATTCTAGTAGTCGCAACCATCCTCCTCAATCGCGGAGGATGGACCTGCGCTCTCACACTTTCACCACTTCTGCTGACGGCTGGATCATGGACTTTGCTTGGATATCTGAATCGGGTACCAAATATTATCCAGTTTCCCGTGCCGACAGAACTCGACACCGTCGGTTTACGAGGATCGATAGCTGGACTATATTGGCCCGACATAGACCTGCGTTGGCATTCCGAGTTCGACGGTGCTCCAGCCAACATTTGGAAGCCCATGTTTGTCCTTGGCTATGCATTGGTACTAGTCGTGATATCTAATGCCGCAGACAATCGTCCGAAGTCCTTGATAGCCATCCTAACACTGGCCTCATTGACTGGGTTCTTAGGAATTGTTAATGCCGAACTAGCAATGATCGTCATCGGCCTCTGGTGCGTATTAGAAGGGTGGCGTCTTATGCCACAGTTAATTGGCCAGCGCATTTCCTTAGGTGGTATTTCCCGATCAGTGGTGGGCCCAATGGGGTCTGTGCTACTACTGGCTGTTGGCGGTGGTGTAACCACGGGACTCTTGGCAGGTGAGCCACGCGGTCAATTGCTGATAGGATTGATCGACGATCCCTTCAGTAGACAAATAGTCGGCCGTTACGAGCCGTTGCAGGGTCGTATTGGATTACTTGGTATCGGAGCGCTCACCGCAGCGGCACTTGCTTTCCTGATCGCGAGGAAGGATCGGCTCGTCTTGGCACTTGCATCTGGGACGATACCACTGGTGGCTGCCGCACTCCTACTTCAGTACAAGACTGCCCCACTTGATGTGACTCGGTTTGACGGCCATGCTCGCAATCTCGCACTTCTAGCCCTCCTGCTGGCTCTCGCTAGTCGCTTTTTGGCCACAGCACCTCGCTGGAGATACACCTTCAGCATCATCGGCGTAGCGCTCGTTCTATGGCCAACCATCGCTCAGCCGGTCCGAACTATAGGGTTAGGAGTCAGTCGCGGCATTAGCCTTACAAATCCGCAATCCGGAATCCTGGCTTCGGATTCCGAGCCGCACTACTACGACTTGCGGCGCTTTGTAATCGACACCCCGTTATCGGTGGATATTGCCGGCTACATCCGGAATCATACATCCATCGATTCCCGTATTTTCTCCCCTCATCCAAGCGAGATGAGTTTCGCCACGGGTCGTCCCAACGCCAGCGGATTCGTAGGGCATCTTCACCAGGAGCCAGTTCGAGGTCCCGAGTACCAAGATGTGCTTCATTACTTGGAGCCTCGAGCCGTACGCCGACTCAGTTATGAGTACATTCACGCCACGAATGATTGGATCAAGCAGCTTCCCAGCCACGCGCAGCGCTGGCTTGCGGACCCACGCTTTTTCGAGTCACTGACTCAATCCGAAACTGATGCCCTTTACCGCGTCCAGGCAGCCTTTCTGCAGCTGGATGCGGCGCACGTGCCCGAGTCATTCGAGGCTCTACGGCAGGCTATTCCCGCGTCCGCATCCGTACTACTGGCACCAGGGCTCCGACCGAAGCACAGTCTTCAGATTGCCATGGCGCTATCGCGCGTACACCTCATTGGCACGCTGGATCCAGGAGGCGCGCACCTGCTAACTGCCTTACCAGCTACCACAGCATTGGGCGACCAGAGTCCTGACTTCGTTACGCTACCCGCCCGCATGGCGCCATCCGCCTTCGACCCCGCTGCGCGCGAACCACTGTGGTGGAACCGAGAAGTCGCGATCTATGCTACGGATAGCACCTCCACTTCCCTAATGCGTCCGCCGCCAAGAGACTTCAGCATCCACCTGTCTGACGTGCGGATCGCCGACGGCCTCATTGCTTTTACAGCGACATTCACCGACCGCTCCACAGATTCATGGAGTGGTCAGGACTGGGTCGTCGTCGGGACCGACGATTCCCCGTGGCAACTCCCGTATCGATTTGGCACTGTAGAATTCACCTCAGCCTTTGTCCGCTGGTTTGATGGTCAGGTCCAACCGGTGCCTGAAACCGCTACCCACGAATACTTCTTCCTGTACGAGTTCGAGCCACGCACCGGGACCCTGGCACTCTGGGACGGCAGCGGGTACACAAGCCTCTCGCAGGCCCAGCCACAACTACGCCCCGGCAACTGGATGCTCGCCGCGCGCCCCAACATCAATCGCGAGGAAGTCGGGCTCATTCCGGTGCTGCAATTCACGCTGACCGAAGACGGCGACTTTGCGTACAAGGTATACGAGGGCTCGCTCGACGCGATGCTCGTTCGCTGACCCCACCTCTAGCTCTGGTTGCTCACACCGAGTCCCGGCTGCTTGAAGACGCAAGCGCTTCGCTATTCGGCTAAAGCAGTCGGGTCTGAGCTGCGTTTCCGCCCAGGGTCGATCGTCTCAATTGCGAGTGCGACACCAAGAACAATGAAAAGACCAATGACGAGCAACACCACCGACCAAGGTCCCAGTCGCTGCGCAAGATAGAGGTCTGGACCGATCAGTCCGTCCTGCCATTGCCTGGCCAGGCGCAGGTGGGCGCCAATGAGCGAGAAGTGGGGGTTCCAAAGAACCTGCTCGGGGCGTGCGCCGTGCTCCCACAGGTTGCGCCAGCCTGTTTGATAGTCGAACAACACGCCCAAGACTGACATTCCAAGCGACCAGGCTGCGAGGCCAACGATCGATAGGCGCATGGCCAAATTTGTAGACCGAGCCTGTAGCACCGCGCCCACGCCAAGCGCCAGAAAGGGCATGACCACGGTCAGATAGCGAGGACCCCACGAAACGCCGCCGAACCAGTCGTGAAATGAGCCGTAGCCAATAGCCGCTATCGCAACCAGGCCCAGCATGGCTGACCAGACCGGCCGGGCCGTCGCCTTGGCAAGAAGTCCCCACACACCAACCGCTGCCACAGGCATGAAGGCCAGCAGCCCAAAGCTCGGACTGGCTAGTGACCCGAAGATTCCGATGTATGCGCGGTCCGTCTGCCACAAGACGGTGGCCGTTCGATAGCCGACATCCAGGAAATCGCCCGTCCGATAGAGATTCCAGAGGCCGACGCCTGGAACTGCGATCAGAGCCCACGCGGCGGTGTAAACGACTGTGCATTTCAGGCCAGTTCGCCAGCCGCGCTTCCACGTCAGCAGCGTCAGTGCACCGACGATTACCCCAAGGGCAATGAACTCCGGTCGTGTGACCACGGCCAGTCCCGCGAACGCTCCAGCGCCTGACCAGTGGCGAGCCTTGGGGTTACGGGCTGCAATCCAAAGCAATGCCAGCACGGCCAGCAGGGCGGCTAGCGGGATATTGGCAAGGCCCTTCGCATAGACCCACAGCGGACTGGCACAGGCCAACATCAGAGCCGCGGCAACGGCGTAGCGCGGTCGCAGGCCGAGGTTGCGCCCAAGCAGGAACGTCGCACCTACCAGCGCGGCAGCAACCGTGGGGCCGTACAGCAGCACTGCCAACGGACGCACCGCGCTGGGCTGAGGGAACGCTGAAGAGGGCGGCGGCGGCTCGGATCCGATCCAACTGGCGAGTCGATAAGCCGGAATCATGGCGGCCCATGACAGCAGGCCGTAGCGGCCGGTTATCCGATCCGCCGACGGATGGCTGAGCGTCAACAGCTGCTCCCGCGGAAACGGCTGCTCACCTGCGAGGTCAGGACTGCCCGTTTCCACCAGCGCCCGCGCCGACGCGTAGTTCGTAATCTCGTCTACGCTATAGGCGTGCGCGCCGGATGACAGCAGATAGACGAGGCCCGCAAGCAGTGCCACCACCGCAGCGCGGGCAATATCTCGCCGTGATTTGCCATCCCTCGCTCCCGGAGTCTCGGATGTCAACTGTGTCATCGCTCAACTGCAAGCGTCGCAAGCGACCGGACTGGCTGGCCGCGCCGAAGCACGGCGCACAGTCGTAGCGCCCGGAAACTTGCACCAGATTCCATCGGTCGCTCTACCCTGCACCCAGACGGCAGCGCACGATGTTGGTTTGACAGAACCGGCCTCCGCCGACACAACTCTCGGATAGCGTAGACGTGGCACCGGCGGCACTGTCCAGGCTCACGCGTCCTGATATGTTGCGCGCGATATCGCCGCGCACCGTCGCCAGCATCGCCGTCGCGGTGAGCGCCGTCCTGCGGCTTCTGATGCTCGACGCTCTTCCTCCATTCATCGATGAAGCCTCCTATGTCCGCTGGGCAGCTCGCTTAGCCGAGTCGCCGTCGGCTGACACTCTTTGGATCTCAACCCACGAGGATTGGAAGACTCCTGGATTCATCTGGGCGCTAGCCGTTGCGCACGGTTGGCTCGACGACCCAATTCTGACCAGCCGTCTCATAACATCCTTAAGCGGCGTGGTGACGGTCGCTCTCGTATACCACGCTGGCTTACGGCTAATGGGAGCTTGGCCAGGTGCGATCGCCGCGGCCGTCATCGCTGTCTCACCGGCCGTTGTCTTTGCCGATCGGCTTGCCATGACCGACGCGCCGATCGTAACGCTAACCGCACTGATTTGGGGACTGTCCATAGGCGCGGCGAGAGGCAACCTGCCCTGCGCCGTCGGTACCGGTTGCGCTGTCGCGCTCGCTCTGTGGATCAAGCTCAGCGGTGCCTTGCTCCTGATCATCCCTGTTGCAGGCATCGTGCTCGTGAGCCAAGCCTCGCTTCGGCGTCGTGCAGCCTCGCTGGCGCTTTGCGCCGCGCCGGCGAGCATCGCGTGCATGGCGTTCCTGTTGGCACCCAAGTCAGCGCAGGCACTTCAGTACGCAGGGTATTTCGTCCTACCTCCCGAGCAGCTTGCGACAGTTCCGGTCACTCAATGGGCCGAAAACCTGACCCAAATGGGCGGCTGGGCGCTGGCCTACCTGCCCGCCGCTTCGATTGTCGCTGCCATCGGGGCACTCGCACTTCCGTTCGTCACCCGCCGGCGTGAAGACTGGTGGCTTTGGTCCGTCCTTGTCTTCTGGCTGGCATTCCACGCCTTTCTTGGAGCAACACTGTACTCGCGCTATGTGCTCCCCTCGCTCGTCCCGCTCGCTCTGCTGACGGCACGCGTCATTGTGGAAGTTGGCCGCGCGCTTCGCGACGCCAAGCGCGACCGCCTGGCATCCATCTGGATGGTCGGCGCTTCCCTCGCAGTTGTGCTCTCACTCGCCATTCCGGCCATGCTGCTCGTCGTCGCGCCGACCAGGGCCGCCCTCCCCCGGGACGACCGAGCGCAGTACATCGAGCAATGGTCAGCGGGTTTCGGACAGGCGGAGGCGTTGCAATGGATCGCCGATACAACAGCCGCGGAGCCAGGCCCCGCCATTGTCCTGACAAACCACGTGCTCGGTGCACCGAGGGACCTGGCGGCGCTCACATTTCGAAATCGCGCAGACCTGGACGTGCACGTCGAGAACCGCATTCGTCACCCGTACGGCGGCGTGGCGGACGCCTGGCGCGGTCATGGCGTGCCCGTGTACGCGCTCATTAACGGCAATCAGGACGATGGCGAGAAATTCCTTCGTCTGAACCCGGAGTTTACGATGGTCGCCGCATTCGAACGTCCCGGGGCCAAGACAGTTGTAAGCGTGCTGGAGTTCAGGCCCAGGTAGCCCGAGCGTTGCACCCAACGCGCTGCGACGCTATCTGGGACTCTGGAGACGAAGGGCTCTGTCGGACGGTTCGTACGTCAGAAAGTACCGCAAATCGCTGGCGCCCGACTCAGACATCAAGCGCATCACAACCGGTCGACTAAAGGTCTGGACCTTCAGGTCGGCACGACCATATGTGACTTGCAACGCCGCCGGAAACCCCTCACGAAACACGTAGGCGCCGTTGACCGTGTTTGGCAGGTCGGCGGCAATGACTGTCGACCCCGCCGGCAGTTCACCAAGCTCAGAGTGAGCACTCTGCACCAGCCGATGACTGAGTCCGGCCGCGAACTCCCAATCGTTGAGGCGGCTGTGGGTCTGCCAAGCCAAGAGCCCAGCAGCGACCACGAACAGCCAGCCGGAGGCCGCCCGCGACCGCGGAACAAGACTGGAGATCGCCCGGCCCGTGCCGGCAAGAGCTGCGACGCCAAGCGTTAGGACAAAGGCGGCAGGAAGGTAGGCAAAGTGAAACATCGTTCCGCCAAGTAGAACGAACGGCGCTTCGAGGGCCAGGGCGGCGCCAACGGCCACGCGAGCCCAACCAGGACCGCGAACCATGGCCAGGCCAGCGGCGCTGATGACAACGAGATGCACGGCTAGCACGGGTAGGAATTGCGCCGTGCCAACGGTATGAGCGAACGATCCAGTCCCGTCCAGCAAGGCCAGCAGCGCCTGGTGCACGTCAAATAGCTCCGGCTCCGTAAATGGCGCCACCAGCACGGTCGGGTACCAAATGGCGTTGAGCAGCAGGCGGGGGCCGAGGCTGTAGCCGTAGCCGCCACTCCCAGCTGCCACGCCCAGAGCAGCAGCCTCAATGGCGAGGTAGCCCCCGGCCAGCATCAGCACTGAAATGTAGATCCAATGGGCACTCCAGCATCGGCCGAGGCCTCGGGCAAGACGCCAGAGATCAACCAGCACGAAGAAGCCTAGGATGGGCGCCGCGGTGGGATTTGCGCCCAGCGCGAGGCCATACAGCGCAACCGTCGCCCACGCCCAGCGCGTGCGGCCCGATTCACGGAACCGAAGAAACGCCAGCGCTGCTCCCAGCGCGAGCACGCCGCCGAGCACCTCCGCAATCGAGCCAAACCACGCCACCGTTTCCGCGTGCGCAAAGTGCAAACCAAACACCGCAGTAACGGCCACACCCACCCAACTGCAGCGTGTGAGGCGCCGGGCCAGCAGGCCCGCCAGCGCCGAGGCCGCCAAGTGACCTCCAATCAGAACGGCGTGATACCCAATTGGCTGCACAACCCCGAAGAGGCGAAACAGCACGTTGACAACAAGAGCGGTTGTGGGGCGGTAGTTCCACGTGAACGGGTCCGCCGGATCAACGGTGGCTGAGTCTGGCAGCGCAAGCACGGCCTGGAAGGTGCCAATGGCCGCCGCCCGCTGGCCGTAGGTGTGTAACCAATCAAAGTCGTCTGACTGAAAGTAGTTGTCGAGGCTTCGCGCATATAGCGCCGCAGTCACGATCAAGGCCAAACTAGCTATCAGAATCGGAGGAGAAGCTCGAATCGCAAGTCGACGCCCGAACGCTCTGGAACCCGAAGTCATGAGCCGACCATCTGGGCGACGGTCGATACAAGCCTCCGCGGGACCGAATTCAAAGTGGCGGTGACCAAGGGTCGGTAGTGAGTCGCCGCACACCGGGCCCCCTGAGTTCGACTATCAACTCGATGTCGGCCATCCAAAGGACTCGCCCCAGGCAGCGTTGATTCGCTTCGGACCCCTACCGTACATCTCGAGTGTGAGCTTGCTCTGCTTGAGCCCGCCGCAAGCGCGGGCAGCGGCGCCGGCGTATTCGCGTTCGGCATGCCAACGCCTTAAGGGCCCGCGCTTATCCGGCCAAGCGCTATCTGGACTCCGCACATTCGCGGCGAGCTCGATGCCGGAATCTGGGGCGTGGTGTCGAACAGTTCGCCGGCCAGGCGCGCGATGTCGGGCGTGATCCAACCAGCCGGCGTGCTGCGTTCCCGGAAGTTTCGGTCCGGGCACTCGAGAATTCGGCGGATCACGAGCAGCAGGCCTGAGGGCGTATGCGATCCCTTGCCCGGCCCCTATTGGCATCCCGCAGCGCCGGCGCTACCGTGAAGGCGCGCTCCTGGCGACGGCGAGCCAACGCTTGGTTCCCACGGGTAAAGGCGGCACCACGTGAAAGATCCCCGCACCCACGACGTGGCGAGCTCCTACGAGCTGTGGGAGCGAGCCACCCAGGTCATCCCGGGTGGCTCGCAACTCATCAGCCGACGGCCGTACGCCTTCGCCAACGGCGTGGCTCCGGTGTACGCCGAACGAGGCAAGGGCTCGCATATCTGGGATGACCGAGGCGTGGAATACGTCGACTACGGCATGTCGGTGACCTCGGCGATCCTGGGATACGCCGATGACGTCGTGGACAGCGCCGTAATCGAGCAGATCGGCAGAGGCGTGACGTATTCGCTCAACAGTGAGCGTGAGATCGAGCTGGCCGAACTCCTTATCGCGCGTATCCCGTGCGCGGAGATGGTGCGCTTCTCCAAAGGCGGCGGCGAGTCCTGCGCGATTGCCGTGCGCATTGCGCGCGGCGCGACGGGCCGCGACGTGGTGCTCTTCAGCGGCTACCACGGTTGGCACGACTGGTATCTGGCCGCCGGCCACCTGCAGGCAGGCGCATTTGACCCCTTCGCCGTGCCGAATATCCAGCCGACCGGGGTGCCGAGAGCACTGAAAGGCACCGCCTTTCCATTCCCCTGGGGTGAGCTGAAGCCCCTTGAGCGGCTCCTTGAGCAGCATCGAGGTCAGGTGGCCGCGATCATCATGGAGCCGATCCTGCTCGGCATCCGACCGCCCGCAGGCTATCTGGACGGCGTGCGCGAGCTCGCGACGCGCGAAAACGTGGTGCTGATCTTCGACGAGGTCACCACCAACTTTCGCTATGGCGCCAACGGGATCCAGGAGTTTGTGGGCGTGGTCCCAGACCTGGCGTGCTTCGCGAAAGCGATCTCCAACGGATACGCCATGGGCGCGGTCGTCGGACGTCGCTGGGTCATGGAACCCGCGTCAAACATGTTCGTGAGCAGCACCTACTGGAGCGATCTGGTGGGCATTACGGCTTCGATTACCACCCTCATGGAGATCGAGCGGCGTGACGTGCCGGCGCAGCTCGCCGACTACGGCGAGCGTCTGAAATCGGGAATGCAGGAAGTGCTGGACGAGATGGACCTGCCCGTCGCGATCTCAGGCCTGCCGGCGACCCCAGGCTTCACGTTTACGGAGCCGTTCGATCCCGAGGAATCCAAGAAGCTAAACGTGCTGGTGGCGCAGGAAACCGCCAAGCGGGGCGTCCTGTTCAACACGCACCCGCGCCATAGCTCGGCGCACAGCGACCGTGATCTCGGTGTGACGCTTGAAGCATTCCGTGACGCGCTGCTTGTGGCGAAGGACGCGATCGGGAGCAACGACGTAGACAACGTGCTGGAGGCAAGCCTGGCGCCGGCGCTGATTCCGCGGCCGTCAGTCGAGCCGCGCGCCACGGAGTGACCACCGAGGACTGGCCGCCGCTGCCGGAGTCCATCCAAACGCCGCGGCTGCTCTTGCGTCGGTACAGGCTGTCCGACGCGCAGGACGTGTACATCTATAGGCGGGACCCGGAATGCGGGCGCTTTCTACCTGTCGAGCAGCCCTACGAGCCGCAGCACGCGGACGCATTTGTAGCCAAGCAAGTACTGGCGAAGTGGCACAAGAATCCTATCTGGGCCTTGGAGCAGGACGGACGGGTGGTTGGAGGGTTGAGCCTGTGGCTCGCTCGCCGGAACGTGCGGGCGGAAGTTGGCTATGAATTGGCCAGGTGGCTGTGGGGCCACGGCCTCATGGCGGAAGCCGCGTCAGCGGTGATCGACGAGGCGTTTCGACGGCTCCCGATCATCAAGATGACCGCCACCGCCACCGCCCCAAACGTCCGCTCAACCCGCCTGCTGGAGAAACTTGGCATGCAGCGCGAGGCGCTGCTTCGACAGCACTGGATGCATCGCGGCCAGGTTTTCGACGAAGTTCGCTACGGCCTCTTGCGTGACGAGTGGGAGCAGCGCCAGACCGCCTGCTCCGAGCCATAGCGCGAGGCCAAACTCCGCAACCGCCAACTCGGAAGGGGGATATCGTGCAATGGTTGGTTGCGTGCTGCGTGCCGCCACCGGCCACAACACACACCCAGGCGTGTCAAGCGGCCACGACATTGGACGGCCTCGATTGGGCGCCGGCGCCGTAGAGCCCATCTGCTAGATTCGCTCGCCGTCCGCCACGACGCCGCGGCGAACCGCGCAAGGATGACATGGCGTACTCGTTTCCCACCGGCGTCAAGCGACGTACCGACTGTCTCTCGATGATTCTGGGCGACGACGTCGCCGAGCAGCACATGCTCGCCTGGCGTCAGGAGCCGGGCGAACTGGATCCCAATAACCCGCTGGTGACGCCGGCCAGGCCGTGGGACAGCGGTTCGGTGTTCGCCCACGGGACGTTCGCGCATGACCCGATCGACGGGTTGTGGAAGGCCTGGCACGTCTCCACGCCGCTGACGACGGGGTACTTCGAGAACTACCGGCGCGTGACCTATCTGACCTCAGAAGACGGCGTCGAGTGGACGCGACCCGGGCTGGATCTGTGCCCGCAACCCGGATATCCGCGCACCAATATCCTGCTGGATTTCGATTCAGGCGGCCCGAGCATGTACAGCTCGGTGATGATCGACCCGGATGCCGAGCCCGACCGCCGCTACGAGATGTTCGTGATGCGCGACCCGAGCAACACTGTCGGCGGCGGACCAGGGTTCATTCGCGGGCTGCCGCCACCGCCGCCGGGCCAGAAGCAGGCGCGCGGCATGTACCGGTACTTTTCGCCGGACGGCATCAACTGGACGGTGAGCGAAGGTCCGGTCCTCGAAGTGGCGGTGCCCGGAGTCCGGCTGGTGATTCCCTACGAGAATCCCAAGCACACGGCGGACACCACCTATGTCTTCCGCGAGGCGGAGGGCACCTACATGGCAACCCACAAGCTGGGAGAACCGGCGCACCCGGGCGGCTTGGTGCCGTACGACATATTCGCCGAGGGCCGCCGGGTGATGGCGCGCCGCACGAGCCCCGACGGGTCGAACTGGAGCCCCTTCGAGACGATCATTCAGCCCGACATCTACGACCCGCAAGACATCCAGATCATGGAACTCTGCGTCACGCCGGTGCGCAGCGGGTACCTGGGCGTGATCGGCGTCTACATGAATCGCACGCAGACGATGGAGCTGCAGCTTGGCGGCAGCGCGGACGGGCGCATTTGGGATCGGCGCGTGCGCCTTCCAGCGGTCGCGACCGGCGCGCTGGGCGACTACGGCGGCGGCATGCTGTGGCCCTCGCACAATCTCGTCGAGCACAACGGCCGGCACTATGTGTACTTCTCGGGCACCGAGGGTTTGCACGGCGACCCGGCGTCCAAGAGTCCCTCGATCTGGCCGTTCTTCTCCGCCATCTGCCGTGCCAGTTGGGCCGTCAATCGGTACTGGGCGGCTGTTTCAGGCCCCGGCGGCGACGTCGTGGGCACGCTGACCACGCACCCGTTGCCCGTCGGCGGCAAGCAGCTCGTCATTAACGCCGCAACCTCGACCGTGACCGAGGGTGAGCTGCACGCAGAACTGCTGGACCCGGGTGGCAACGTCGTCGAGGGATTCGGCAAGGACGACTTCCTACCCTGGCGCGGCGACTTCACGGCCGCGGCGGCGCGCTGGACCGGCGGCGCGGTGTGTCCGCTGGAACAATGCGCCGTGCGATTCCACCTGCGTCGGTCACGCTTGTACGGGTACGCCTGGGAGTAGACACCATGGCCATCGACTCGCGCCGGATCTTGCACCAGTTGGGCCGTGGCGAGTCCATTGACGATGTCCGCACCGCGGCCGGGCTGACGGATGCCGACTTCGAGGCGTGGTGGAATCAGGAGCTCCAGCGTCGCCTGGCCGTGATCGACGGGCGGGCGTCGGGCCCGGTCGGTGCAGCAGTCGAGATCCAGCGCGACGCCAGCGGCCTGCCGCACATCTATGCCCAGAACGAGTCCGACCTCTTCGTGGGGTATGGCTACGCCATGGCCCAGGACCGGCTGTTCCAGATGGACTTTCTGCGGCGGCGAGCGCTGGGGCGTCTGGCGGAAATCCTGGGCCCCGAGGCGTTCGACTACGACGTGCTGGTGCGGACGGTCGGGCTGCATCGAATCGCAGCTGACGAAACCGCGCGCCTTCCGGCCGAGACGGCGTCGCGCTATGAGGCCTTCGCGACTGGCGTAAACGCGTTCATCGACGAGTGCCGCGACCTGCCGCCGATCGAGTTCGACCTGCTCGACTATCGGCCCGAGCCGTGGCGGCCACTCGACTCAATTGCGCTGCTGGGCGAGCTCCGCTGGTATCTCACGGGGCGGTTTCCCGTGATCGCGGTGCCGGAGCTGGCCAGGCGCGCCCTGGGCGACGGTCCGCTGTACCGCGCCTTCACGACGCCCGAAGCGATCGACGAGACGATTCTGCATCCCGGGGAGTACGCGAGCGCCGGCAGCGGCACGGACCCCGTCGAGCCGCCGATGGGCGGGATCGACGACGGCACCGGCAGCAATAACTGGGTAGTCGGCCCGAGCCGCAGCATGTCCGGAGGGGCGATGGTGGCCAGCGATCCGCACATCGCGTTCGGCGCGCCGTGCTGTTGGTATCAGGCCCACCTGGTCGGGGGACGGTTCAACGTGGCGGGGGCGGGATATGCAGGAGCGCCGGGCATCCTCTTCGGTCGCAATCTACGCGTCGCCTGGGGCATCACGAACAACATCAGCTCGCAGCGCGACCTCTACCAGGAACGCACGGACCCGGCGCACCCCGACGCCTTCCTCTACGACGGAAACTGGGAGCCGGCGCGCGAACGCGTGGAAGCCATCGGCGTCCGCGGCGAGGGCGTACGCGAGGAAGTGGTCCGGTCCTCGCGCAACGGCCCGATCGTCGATCGGATTTTGCCGGGATTCGCGCAAGGCACCGGGCCGGTCTCGCTGCGCTGGGCTGGGGCGCTGCCCTGCGCGTGGCCGTCGTCGCTGCTGGCGTTGAATGTGGCCGAGTCATGCGCTGAGCTCGAGGACGCGCTGCGAGGCTGGGGGGCGCCAACGCTGAGCATGGTGTTCGCAGACGTGGACGGCGGCTTCGGCTATCGGGCGACGGGCCAAGTTCCGATCCGATCGCGGCTGGAACGGGGCTACCGGCGCGGGTGGGACCCCGGCGATGCCTGGCAGGGCATGATCCCGTTCGAGGGCATGCCTGCGGTGCGCGAACCCGAGCGCGGCTGGGTGGCGACCGCCAACAACCGGCCGGCGCCGTCGGACTATCCGTACCCGCTGGCGAACATGTCGCCGACCGGCTTCCGCGCACGACGCATCCGGCAGATGATCGAGTCGCGCGAGAGCCACAGCCGCGAGGACATGGCGTCCATGCAATATGACGTGCTGGCGCTGCGGGCGCTGGAGGCGTTGCCGGCGCTGGTACAGATCCTCGACGGGGGCAATGCGCGGGCAAAGGCGGCCGCCGCGGCGCTGAACGCGTGGGACCGCCGCATGGACAGCGAGAGCACGGCGGCGGCGATCTTTGAGGCGTTCCAGCACCAATGGGACCAGGCGGTTGCCGCCGAGCGATTCTCGGCGGACGCATCGGCCCTGGCCGTGGGCGATCCGGCCGCCTTCGTGGCCGGAGGCATCAGCAGCCTGTCGCTGCGGCTCCTGGCGGACGACAACGTGGAGTGGTTCTCATCGGTTGAGGCGCGAGATGCGGCGGTGCGGTCGGTGATGGCCCGAACCCTTGACCAACTTGCCGAGCGGCTGGGCGACGACATGTCCACGTGGAGTTGGGGCCGGCTCCACACCCTGCAACTCCCCCATCTGCTGTCCGGCCGCGGAGATCTGGGACGATTGCTGGATCGCGGGGGCGAACCCGTAAGCGGAAACGGCTTCGTGGTATCAAATACCGGTTCCGCGCCCGATTTCAACTCGAGCGGCGGTGCCAACTATCGACTATTGGTGGACCTTGCGGAGGCACCGGCCCAGATGTGGACATTGGACGCGGCGGGGCCGTCGGGCCAGCCCGGCAGTCCGCACTATGCCAATCAGTTCGGCGACTGGCTGTCGGGCCGCTATCACCGGATCTCCCTGGAACGCGATGACGTGCGGCCGATGATCGGCACCACGCTGACGCTGCGGCCACGGGAGTGACGGCGGTGAAGTTGACGCGCGACGTGCCGCGCAGCCCCTACGAGAAGCTCGGCGGGATCGTGTTCCTGCCGCGAAGTATCGACACGGGACGCGCGGACCTGGCCGGAACGCTCGCCTAGTTGTACTGACCACAGAGGTGTAAGACACGGCCGCCGCCGTCCGGATTCGCGGGGTACGCTGCTCCGCCAGGCGCCAGTGACTGCGGGTAACCGAGATGGACTACGACGCGATCATCATCGGTTGCGGCCACAACGGCCTCGTGGCGGGGTTCTATCTCGCCAGGGCCGGATTGCAGGTGCTAGCGCTCGAGCAAAATCTCAAGGTCGGCGGCGCGGCGACCACCGATGAGCTTTTCCCCGGCTTCCACTTCTCTACCTGCGCCCACAGCTTCGTGCTGTTCCATCCGCAGATCTTGGACGACATGCAACTCGTGGAGCGCGGCCTGCGCGTGTTTCGCCGGGATCCGCCGCAGTTCCATCCATTCGCTGATGGCCAATATCTGCTCACCTGGAACGACGAGGAGCGGACGCGCGAATCCATCGCGCGCTTCTCACGTCACGACGCCGACGCGTATGCGAGTTACGTCAAGTTTTGGCAGCGGGCGGCGCAGCTGTTCGATCCCTATCTGCTGGATGCCCCACCCACCCTCGGTGAGTTCCTTTGCTCCGTCGAGGGCACGCCCGACGCATCCATCGCGCATACCCTGATCACGGGCACCCGGCGCCAACTCCTCGACGACTACTTCGAATCTCCGCACGTCAAGGCGTCCATGGGCACGACGTTTGACGCCGGCTCCACCGACAACGCCGGCGGGCTGCTGTACTTTGCATTCGCCGCGGCCCTGTCGTCTCGACTGGGCGAACGCGGGCTGGTCGGTTTCCCCCAGGGCGGCATGGGCGCTGTGACGCGGATCCTGCGGCAAGCGGCTGAGAGCGCCGGGGCCGAAGTCCGCGTCGCAACACCGGTGGCTAGCGTGCACGTGGCCGATGGCCGCGCCCGAGGGGTAGCGCTCGCCGACGGCACCGTCATCGCCGCGCGGGCCGTGCTCTCCAACGCCGACCCGCAGCGCACGCTCACTCGGCTGGTTTCGGCGGAGCACTTGCCGGCTCCGTTCCGGCGATCAGCCCGTCGCCTGCGCCTGAACGCCGGCTACCTGAAGCTGCACTGCGCCACCACCGGCCTGCCGGATTGGCGGGCCTTGCCGGGGGACGGACCGCAGCATGGCGCCAACGTGCGCATCTGCGAATCGCTGGACGACATCGATCGAGCCTGGGGCCAAGCGCGTGCCGGCCGGATGCCCACTGCCCCTATCCTTGGACTTGTGTGCCCGTCCGTCTACGACCGCTCAGTCGTGCCCGCCGGCCACCACACCATTTCGATTTGGGTGGAATACGCCCCGGTGGGGCTGCCACCGGCGGCCTGGGAAGCCCGGCGGGCCGAGACGACCGACGCTCTAATTGCCCAGGTCGCGCGCTATGCCCCAAATTTTCCAGACATCGTGAGCGATGCATTCCTGCACGGTCCGCCCGAGATCGAGGCTCGGGCCGGCATGACGCGCGGCAACATGCACCATGTGGACATGACCATCGATCAGATGCTGGGCGCGCGCCCGCTGCCCGAATGCGCGGCCTACCGCACGCCTCTCAACGGGCTGTACCTCTGCGGGTCGGGCTGTCATCCAGGCGGAGGAGTGAGCGGCGTGCCCGGGCACAACGCCGCGCAGACTGTCATCCGCGACCTGAACGTCCCGGCGCCGTCGCGGCCGCCGCGCCCTACGAGAGACGCCGCGCGGTCCGTGCCGTCAGGCGGCATGAGAGGCAGAAGCCTGTGATGTCCACGTCCGCCACGTCATGGGGCAGTTCGTTCGCCGCCTTGACTGCTTGCGCTCCGTCTGGCGGGGGCTTCAGCGAGTTCGGTGCCGACAGGCCACGGCGCAGGGCGCTTCATGGCGCAACAAAGACACTCAAGAAGTATCAGAGTTATGGTGTGGTCAAGCGCTGTGGCAGGCCGCGTGTCCCCGCGGCGTTCAACTATGGTGTGGCTTGAACCTGGAATCTTGCGCTGGAGCCCACATCCAGATTTGAACCGGAGACCTCGTTATTACCAACTATTTCGCTGCCAGCGCTGTGGCACACACCAGGGGACGGCGAGCGTAACGCCTCCAATTGTGGTGTGGTGCGTTTTCGCTGGTCTCTTTTTCCTTTCTCGGATGACCCAAAAGGCGTTCAGTCGACCCGAATGAGTTGGGAATCTCCCTCAGCGATCCTCGACCCAATCGGACACTCGCCGTGAAGGGAAGACCCGACTCCCACACGCGCGGCTCGCCGTGCTGGGCCCGACTGAGCCGCATTGCGCATCGGCTAGCGGTCGCACCCGCGTTGAGCATCCTCCCAGTCGGATGCTCTCTGTATCCCGGATCCACTCCTGCCCGCCGTCGAGGCTCGGCACCAACAGGTCGGGCCTTTGGCACTCATCGTCGCGGGGATGGCCACCACCATGTCGACCGGCGATCCGTCGAACGGAAAGCGTCTTGGCGCGGCTGCCCGCTCCGCTTGGTCGTAGACACGGCAGACCTCACTGGCTTCCGACGCTGAATACACGCCGGCGTCAACGGGCATCCGAAAGTCGGCCCCGTCCTTTTGGAGCACTCTGTCGTCGAGCACGTCGTCCGTCAGGTCGAACCCGCGTTCCGTCCGCATCGACAGCGAGTGTGAAGTCCGCCGTCCATCCCTTGAAGCGGTCCGGGCTCGGGTGATCTCACTGCCCTTGGGCAGGTACATCAGTACGACGTCTCCTTCGTTTCGCACGATGGTGTGCGGCCACGAAGAGGTCCTCGCGGGCCCGGCGCGCCGCAGCAGCATGTGGTCCCGCTCCCGCCATCGTGCCGCTCCGGTCAGTCCCGCATGCGGCCTGCCTTGTCCGACGGTGTCCTGACGCTTCAATTGGCCGCCTCCGGCTGTGACATCGTTGCCCCCGCACACGACGGCAGACGGCGACGTTCAGATGGCTGCAAGGCACCGAACGGACGCCCGAGCTGGACTAGTCAGCACCCCTGCCAATTTCCCTCGGTGAGGGAACGAATGGCGCCTTGCACGCGCAGTCTTTACACACGGCTTAGAGTTCCCCGTGTACATGATCCGTACCCGGCTGCCGGCGCGCGCGGTGCCGCAGCTTGCTGCGGGTACTGGGCCCATTGGCTACGGCCTTGGCCCTTGGGCTAGTTGCAGCTTGTGGCGCAGGCGCAAGGCCCGACGCCCAGCCCGGGGCTGCTACCAACGGCGACTGCCGAACCTCCGAAGCCGGACCAGCGGATCGTCATCGTCGGCAGCGGCAACTTTCATACCTGTGCGCTGCGGGCGAACGGCGAGGCCGTGTGTTGGGGCGCCAGTCCGCCCGGTAAGGCGGCTGAACACGGTCAGGCCGATTTCGGCCAGGCCTCGCCGCCGAATGGCGAGCGGTTCGCGGCCAACAGCAGTGGCGGCTTCCACACGTGCGGCCTGCGTGACGACGGTGCCGCCGCGTGCTGGGGGGCCCGCCTCGACGACCAGACCGAGAACGCGGGCCAGGTTGGCTTCGGCCAGACAGCAGCGCCGGATGGTGAAGTCTTCACCGCCATCAGCAGCGTAGGCGGGCACACGTGCGGACTCCTCGAGGACGGATCTGTCGTCTGCTTGGGACCGGAGCCGCGCCCTGGTCCGTTCGGGGGCTGGGAAGCCCCGCCGGAGGCCCATTTCGCGTCGATCGACGGCGCGTACGGGTACACGTGCGGCTTGCCGCTAGAAGGCCCGCCGATCTGTTGGGGCAGCTATTCGGAAAGTCCCAATCTGGCGCGTTACCCGCCGTCGGACCAGTGGTTTAGGGCCATCAGCGGCGGCGGCGGTCACGCCTGAGGTCTCCAGATGGACGGATCCGCGGTCTGCTGGGGGGATCTGGCGGACGGGCCACCGCCGGGGCAGCGTTTCGCGTCGATGAGCAGCGGCGTCGGGCATACCTGCGGACTTCGCGCCGACGACGGCACGGTCGCCTGCTGGGGCGACGACGCCTACGGTCAAGCGTCGCCGCCGGCCGGCGCGCGGTTCCTGGGGTCTGAGCCCAAGCCTCCGAATCCCTACGACCCGGGGGCGCCGCTGGCGTGGTCCAAGGGCGCCACGCCCACCAGCGCGATGCCGGACGCGCAGTTGCGGCGCGGGCGGCTGCGCGAAGCGGGCCAGACGCTTCCGGTCTGACGCCGTGACGACCTGATGGGCCGGTTCGGCGTGGGGAGCGGTACGGGGCTCGTCGTCCACCGCATCTGTGGACGCTGCTCCAGTTGGCTGCGTAGAATCCGGTAACATTCATTCGATCGTACGTTCGCCGTTTCGGGGCCGAGCATCGGCAACGGATGTGGCGACGATTGGCGGAGCAAATGGGCGAGCAAACCGCCTCCGTAGGAACCCGCCCGCAGCTCTTGGTCGACGACTATCTGGTGTCCGAGAGCCAGGGTCTGACCGAACACACGCACCAGATGGCCAAGCACCCAAGCCCGGTGCTTCAGGCCGAGGCAGCTTGGGAGCGGCCGCAGATCGCCGGTCTGGCCGGGGCGGTGAATGCCAGCTACGACGCCGACGAGGGCTTGTTCAAACTCTGGTACTACGCGCGCGGCACGTTTACGGCGGGAACGCTACCCGGCGTGCCGAGCCTCTCCTGCTTCGCGACCTCACGGGACGGCATCAACTTCGAGCGACCTGAACTCGGCCTGATGGCGTTCGATGGCTCCACGGCTAACAACATCCTGAATGACGACATTGGCCCGGGCCACGGCATGTTGGATTGCGCCGAGATGGCCGGTGTGGAACCCGCCGACATGCGATTCAAGAGCGTCGGATGGATGGGGTTCGACGACGGCGGTCAGGGCATGCACGGCGTGAGTTTCTCGCCCGACGGCCTGCGCTGGCGGACTCACGACGGAAACCCCGTGATTCGCGGACGCGAGCATGGGGACTCGATCACCTCAGCCAAACTGCGCGACTCGTATTACCGCCTGGACGACCCGCCGGGATTTCCCAGCGGCAAGTACGCACTGTTTCCAAAGGTACATGTGCCGCTAGGCCCCTGGCGAAGACGCTGCATCGGCATGTGCACGTCCGAGGCCGTGCGCAACCTTAGGCCGTTCGCGGAGTGGAGCACGCCGCTGCTGGCCCTGGCGCCCGATCAACGTGACGACGAGATGACCGATGAGCGGCTGGCCGCGAACCCCAGTCCGGAACTCCTGATCTATGACCACCCCGACGACCACCGGTGCGAGTTCTACGGCATGCTCGCGTTTCGCTACGGCGACGTGATGCTGGGCCTGCTGTGGATCTTCGATGCGGCGTTCGAGGGCAGCCGGCTGGGCGGGCACAACCAGCAAGCCCTGGTCGACGTGCAGTTGGTGTCCAGCCGAAACCTGGTTCATTGGCACCGCGCGGGCAACCGCCAGCCGGTGCTCACGCGGGGCGATCCCGAGAGTTTTGACAGCGCCATGATCTTCTATCACTCGCTTCCACTCACGGTGGGGGACGAGTGGTGGGTCTACTACTGCGGTCATGCCACCGCGCATTCGTCCGTCAGTTACGCGGACCCGGTGGTTCGCGAGAGATTCCTGGAGGACGTGCGAGCGGGTCGCCGGCAGTTTCCGGCGATCGGATTGGCGAAGATTCGACGGGAAGGCTTCATTTCGCTGGACGCCGGACCCAAAGGCGGATGGCTGGCCACACGGCGGTTGCGCCCGGGCGGTGGCCAGCTCACCGTCAACGCGAATGTCGCGACAGGCGGGGAGTTGCGGGTCGAAGTCCAAGCGCCCAGCGGCCAGCCGCTGCCAGGCTATGGGCTGGCCGACTGCACTCCGATCACAGGCGACGGTGTGCGCCAGTCGGTACGTTGGGGCACTCGGGTCGGCGACCCGAGTTGGACCGAACGCGACGTACGGCTCAAGTTTGAGATTCGGGACGCGGAACTCTACGCCTTTCAGTTTGCCGATCCGGCCCGCTGATCAGGACCCTGCGGGATTCGGGATTGGGCTCCTGCCTAGGCTCGGCGCACTAGGACACGGACCGGCGCCAGTCCCTCAAGCTCGGCCTCCACCAACACTCCGCCAACCAGATCATCGGACGAGAGTTCCACCGCCGGTCCCAGCGGCCCTAGCCCGATGACGTCACCTGGCAACAACGTAATGGCTCGACTCAGATAGGCAACGGTGGCTGCCGCGTCGTGAGCGTAGTCCGCGGTCGACGCTTGATAAGCCGCCCCGTTGACCCGTAGCTGCGCCTCGCGGACGGCGGTGAAATCAATTCCCGGCCCGACGGGTGCGGCCTGCCCCAGAAAGTGCCGGCCGTCCCCGCAATAACCCAGAAACCTAGAAAAGCGGCGCTCGTAGTCGGTGACCGGCGGTACCAGCCGCTCGCTCAGTCCGGCGTCGTGGATTGCGAGCAGCGTCGCCAGTCCGGCCACGTGCTGAATGGCGGTCGCCGGCGTTTCCGCATAGGCGTGTTCGGACCCGACCATGAACGCCAGCTGGCATGCGACGCGAATGGTGCCCGCATCCGCTGGAATCTCGACCACCCGCTCGGCGTCAGCGGCGGCGGCGGCAACTCCCAAGCTGGCGACAGGGTAGGCAACAGGGGCGGGCACCTCCGGCGACGCAGAACCCTCGATCTCGAGCGAGGCCGCGTCACGTTGATTGCCCAGAAGCATCCAGAAGCCGTGCGGGGCTGGCAGATCGGGCAATGTAGAACGACCCGAATCCCCCGTCGCCGCCCCATCCGCATTGAGCCGATCCAACGGCGACGAGCCGTCCACGGTTCCCACGAAGTAGTAGGGACTGCGACCGGCGCGCTCCGCTTGCCGCGGTGCGTCCGGGTAGTAGACCGGCGTCCGCAAGGCGCCCACGCGCTCGGCCTCGACTTCGAGCTGCGTGCGGCCCGAGGCGCGATCGGCGGGCACGTCCTCGATACCGTCCCAGCCCGCGGCGCCCAGACTCACAATCGTGCCGGGTTGCAACGTGAAGAGGTGCGACAGGCGTTCCACCACCTCCTCCACGCCCACGGTGTGCGCGGACGTGTGGGAGCGGTTGCGCACGCGTCCATCCTGGCGTGTCCAGAGCATCAGGTCGTGCGGATCGCCAACCTCGTCGTGCGTTACGATCCAGGGTCCGGCAGGCCCGCAACCATCGGTTGCCTTGTCGGTGATTTGCCCCGTGTTGCGCACATCCCGCGGGTTTCCCTCCGGCAAACGCGGGGTATACATGTTGCTGTAGCCGTCGTTGGTGCACAGGTACCCGGCCACGTGCCGGTAGGCGTGGTCGGCCGACACCCGGTGGGCCGGCGCGCCGATCACCAACCCGAGTTCCGCGCCAAAGCTGAGCTGCGCATCCGGCGGCAAATAGAGCGGCTCGTCCTGACCCAGCAGCGCATTGACCGTCCGCACTCGCTTCGCCGGGACGCGCGTCATGATGTGCCGCGTGGGGTCCATTCCCTCCTGCTTTCGCCACACGATCGGGCCGTTGCCGTGCAACACCATCCAGAGCGGCGGATCCGGCACCGGCGTTCGGAGCCGCGCCCGCGACGCCGGCACCAGCGCCGCCTGCAGAAGGACGTCGTCGTCGCCGCTCAGCGCCAGCCGCCGCACCGTCTCGGTGAGATCGCGCACCGCCGCCAGCGCCGGCGGTCCTCCGGCCAGAATCCGGCGGGTCGTGACGTGCCCTTCGTAGGGAAGCTCGAACATGGCGGCCGGCCAGCGGACACGAGCGCCGACCGTCGCGAGGACGTGACGCGCTACCGCGACATCCATGAAGTAGCGCGTGAATCCCGGCGCCGGCGCGTTTGGATCGGGCGTCGAGTCTGTAGCGTCGGACTCCGTGTCGCGTGCAGACTCGTCCCAGTCCTCGGGAAGGTCGAGCACGACCGCCGCACGATCCTGACCGTCGCGCACGATAGTGGCCAGTTTCATGTCACCGCACTCCTAACACGCCGAGCGTTCAACTCTGCGTGGCATAACCCGGCCCTAAGACACAAGCGACGCATCGGCCGGTTCGCGACGACCGCTTGTTTGCCCCAACGGGCTCATGCCAGTCGGAGTCTCCGGCCAGAATTGTACGCGGCCGAACATTCACGGCCCCCAAACCTGCGCAGCGGTCAGTCTTACCCCAAGCGTCGGGTTGCGTGGAAATGCCGGTCTGTTGCGCCGACTCACGCTACCCATCCACGAATTGAAAGGCGTACAACCTCGTGCCGCGCATCACGATCCGCAGGCGCACGGGCTGGCCGGCGGTTGCGGGCAGCGCCGAGTCGCCGTGCCAGGTCACAACGCGCCGGATGTGGTTGCCCAGCACCCGATCGCACGCGTCCAGCGTGTACCCCTCAATGGCCCGCCCCTCGGCGTCCTGTAGCTCAACCCGGGCCTCGCCGCTGGCGGATGCATCGATATTGAGCTCCAGGCGACTGCCCGCGACGTCAACGGGTTTCGTGATCAGCTCGCCGCCGCCGTAGGCCGCCTCGGCGCTCACGAATCCGTCCAGGCGCTGCTTGGTCCAGATAATCTCGCCGCCGGGGTTGTTCTGACGTTTGAGCCCGTGCGACTGGTCGTACGCGGTGCCGTATTGGTAGATCGCGTCGCCCCGGATGACCATCCCCAGAGCCGAGTAGATCATCTGCGAGCGGGGTCCCTCGGGATCAATGCGGACGTAGGGCCGACGGTCCGGGCGATCCCAGGTGATTCCGTCGCGGCTGACGGCCAACTGAATTTCCATCAAGCCATCGTTGCCACGCGGCTCGGCGCCGAGGACTTCCGTCTCAGTGAAATGCTTGTACGCCGAGAAGGTCGAGATGTACACGTCGTCGGTTCCCGGATACTTGACGACCGAGGGCGTGTAGATATCCATGTCCGGTGGGTCCAGATCATCCAACGCGAGCACTGTCGGAAGTTCGCTGGTGAGTCGCGCGCTGCCCAACTGAACCGGCGAATCGGTCAGCTGCCAGCCGTCGCGCGATGTGAGGTCATCGGTTTCCCACCGCGCGACCGCGCGCCGCCACGGCCCAACGGCGCTCAGCCACTTCTCGTCATAGCCGGTCGGGACCCAGTTGCGGAAATATGCCACGTAACGTCCGACCCGCTCATCCCAAAAGGCTTGGTTTTGCGTATCACCATGCAGCTCGACGCCGTTTCCACCTTTCCACGTGAACCGAAGGCCGTCGGTCGACGCGAAATAGCCGAATCCGAGTGGACTGAGGTCTGGGTCTTGGTTCAGCCAATACCCTTTGTAACGCTCCTCGGGGGGTGCCGTGGGGTCTTTGAAAACGCTCCCCGGCGTCCCCGGCAGGAGGTTGTTCGCGCTGACATGGTTGAACTCGACGAGGCCAAGCTCCGGCTTATGCCAGTGGACCCCATCCAGTGACTCGGCATACCCCCAGCGGAAACTTTCGAGATTTCCGGCGCCCATGTGGCTGGACGCGTACCACATTCGCGCCAGACCGTCGTCGTCGATCACGGTATTCGGAAAGTGGAGGTGGTGCTCCCAGGCCCGATCCCGGTGAATGGCCACCCCGCCAACGCGCGGCGGGTTTACTCGCAGCCGGACGTCCTCGACCTGATCGGCGAGCGAGAAATCGATGAAGACATGCTTCTGAGATCCGAGATCGATCGACTCGCTTGCGTGGCCTGTCATCCTGCCGCCTCGATTCCTACCGCCGCCTGAGCCTCAGCCGACGCTCCGCGGTCGTCGGTGTTGTGGAAGTACCGCGCCCGATCATGCCCGAGCAACTTCGTCAAGACAGCGAATCGAAAGAGCCGGCTCATAGCTACCCGACCGATCAGCTTTGACGATCTGGCATCCAGCGCGGCGCCGCACCACGATCCAGTACCGTTGACCACCGGTTACGCTGGCGTTAACCGTAGTCGATGCCTGCTCAACGTCCTGCGTCAGCATCGCGACTATCCGCCGCTCTTGGCCGACTTCGCGTCTTCGATCCTCTTCGCGTAGCCCTCCTGAATCTTCTCCCTCTCCGCGTCGGACGCCGCCGGCCCGTATAAGCCTGAACGACTCATCCTGTCTCCGCTTCCGCGGAAATCAAAGTCATCACTGGCTTCACAACCAGCAGCGGCCACGAACGTCGCCATTCCAAACACCACGGCCACACAGGTCACGGCCAGTTTACGCCGCATCCGCGCGATAGGCATGACTATCACGTGCGAGCTTGCGGGCTGAGGCCGCCACTCGCCGTTGACCCGCTGCTCGGTGTGACGTGGTAGCCGTTGCTGCCTTGATTCCCGGGCGACCAAACGCGTGGCCTATGCAGGGAGAATCGAACGCGTTTCACGTTGAGAACCTCATCGCCAGTTGGAGCCAGACTGCGAGTCCTTTGGCTCTTGCCACCACCATCCGTCCACCGCCTGTTGAGCGGCACCGGCAGGTCGGCCGCCTCGCCGACTCGTTTGAGTGCGAAATGTGCAGGGCTAGAATAGCCGCGCCCCACACGCGGCGGCAACCAATGCAGTTTGATCGTCAGCTGTTTCTCGAGGACGGCTACGCGATCTTGCGAAACGTCATCCCACCCGAGCGGCTGGATAAATTGCGAGCCAGCTTTGAGGTGCTGGTTGACCGGCAGCAGACCATCTGGGCGCGCGATCCCGAGGACCCGAGCAACCACGCCTATAAGGTCAAGCAACCGCGCCTGGCGTTTCAGACCGGGGTGGACGCAGCCACGGCCAACACGGTGGAGTTGTGCCTGCATGCCAACACGTTGGGCGTCAGCCGGCAGGCGCTGCGCGACCGGGATGCAGCAGTGTCGATGATGTTCCTGATGTGCAACCCGGCAACCGACTACGGGCCGGATCTTTGGCATCGCGACCATCATCACGGGCCGTATAGCCAGGCGCCGCTGGCAGGTTTGCAGGCGGACATGCTGGCCAACGGTGGGCCGGGCTCGGTGCAGTGGAACATTGCGCTGTACGACGATGACGTGCTGTGGGTGGTGCCCGGCAGTCATCGCCGCCTGAACACGCCACAGGAGAATCGCGAGCTTCAGGACGATCCCCGCGGGCCGCTGTCAAACGGCATGCAGGTAGAGCTGCAGGCCGGCGACGGCGTGATGTACATCAACACCAACCTGCACTGGCCCAGCAACTACACCACGAAGCTGCGACGCTGCATCCACCTCGGGTACCGCGCCTTCACTGGCCAGTTGTTTCCCTACGCACCGGGCTTCTATTGGAACCCGGGCTTCATCAAACACTTGTCGTCCGAGGCCTGCGCGATGTTTGAGCGATTCACCGAGTTGGACGAACGCGAACGCGATAGGATTGAAGCGTTGTTTCGCGCAATGCTCGATCAGGATGCCGATAGATTTCGCGAAGCCCTGGCCCTGCTGCACCCCGGGACGACGGGACGAATCGTCTGTGTTGTCTTGATGTCGAAACTGGCCAACAGGATCGCAACGCTGAAGCGTCCAGAGATTGCCGACCTACCCGAACGTGGGCGTGCGGCGGCCGTTGGCGAGCAGCCGTTCAGCATGGGGTACTTCAATCATCTGGCCCGGCGGTTCACGACCAGAGACGCCGAATTGCTGCGGCAGCGCTTCGCGCCCTTGGACGCCAGGCTCAAGAGCGAGCCTCAAGAGCCCGTGTCCGGGTTTCAGGGCGGCCCCACGCGCTACAGGCCCGAGCACATGCCGGCCGATTTCGACGTGGATGCGTTCATCGCAAGCTGGAGCGAGGCTGCCTAACCGTACGTCGCGCCGATCAGCCTCCGTCAGCGACGACCTAACTATTGGCTCGGGAACATCTCGCCGTGCGGCCTTGGCAACACGCCGGGAGGGCACGCAGGTGCGTGCCCTCCCGGCTGCCATCACGGTCCCTACGCCTAGCGCGTCACGTCGCCGCGATCCAGTCGCTGCTGCCACCGCTTCATGATGGCGCTTGTGGCATTGGTCGCCTGCTCAATGGCCTCCGTCGCCGTCGCTTCGCCCACGAGCGCCTTGCCAAGCAGCGGCCCCTCGACCTGGAGGAGCTCCAGCATGGTTGGACCACCGGGCACGTACCACTGCGAGTGACGCAAGTAGGGCGAGTCGTAACCCTCATAGAGGTAGTGCATGCCCTCCGGAGGCGGCGCCAATGCCGGCGGCTGGTTCTTCACGTCGTGATGCACCGGCTGATGACCGCGGTCGATGCCCACGCGGCCCTGAACTTCGGGCCCAGCCAAATAGACTCCGAAATCGACGGTCTGCTCCTCTACGCCTGTCGTCGCAGCCGACGCGGCGAAGATATTCGGCTGATCGCCGTATTCCACATTCGCATGATCCGTCACATTGCCCCACACCTGCGGCGCAAGCGACCACCGGAACCGGTCCTTGATTCGCGGGATAGCAAAGCCCACCGTGCGGAACCGGCCGCCCCACCAGAAGACTTGCTTGCCAGCGGCAAACGGGCTCCCGATTTCGCCCGATATCTCGGCCCTTTGCTCCGGCCTGAACGCAACCTGATGCTCGAACATCAGGTCCGTCACCCACTGCAGCCCCCGCCAGCCTTCACCGATAAAGTACCCGTCGACTTGGTGGCCTTCCGGTCCCATCACCCGACGCTGGCTGTCGTTGTAGCCCATGGCGCAGTTGAACGCGGTGCCGAGGCCCGCGTCCGATCCCCAGATTCCCTGCTCGTGGTCGGTGCACTTCTTCATCTCCTCGAGCAGGTCGTCATAGCGCATACCATCCCAGGGCTCTCTTGCGCCGGCGGCGGCGACGGCGTCGATGTTGTAGAGCAGCCCGTTCAGGCCACCCTGATACATCATCCCGTGGTTGGGACGGTTGTTCATCACCTTGTTCCACTTGCCGTAGTTATTTTGGTCCCGGTCGTCGGAGTGCTCATCGGGTGAGAACAGGTAGTCCTCCGGTACGAAGCCATCCTTCTTCGCCAGGATGTCGTTGGATTCCAGCCAGGCACCAGCTGAAAGGAACTGTCCGTACGAGTGTCCACTGAGCAAGTTGATCTCCGACAGCGTGTCGGCGGCCACCTCAACGGCGATCTTCTCGTAAAAGATGTGGTCCTGCGGGATGAACTTAATCTTGACGTCAGGGCGAATCTGCTCCCAGCGCTCGATGGCCCACTGCATGGCCTGGCCGCGCGGCCCCGACGTGTGGTCGGTCGCGTACTCGAGCTTCACGGTTCGCTGTACGGGTGGGGCCTCCACCATCACCTCACGCACGACGACCTTTTCAACGATCCGCTCGACCGGCACTTCCTTTTGGACGACCTTCTCAACAACCCGCTCGACCGGCACTTCCTTCTGGACGATCCGCTCGACCGGCACTTCCTTCTCAACGATCTTCTCAACCGTCACAACCTGCGTTTCACCGCAGGCGGCCAGCACGGCCAAACCCGCCGCGCCCGTGACGCCCACAACCGCGCTGCGTAGCATGCGTCTTCGCGAAACGTCTCGCTTCATCATTCCCTCCCCTGGGCCTCAACAGCTACCGGCGTGGCCATGCCTTACCCCGATCGATCAAGCCCTAAGACGTCGCTCGATAGTCCCGGGACAGGCCATGCGCCGCCTCACGCAATACGAATTACGGTAGCACAGACAATTCCACCTCAAACTGTGCTGAGCGTCTGTTGTAGCGGCTTGCCAGTCTCGTGTCGGCCGACTCCGTGCTCCGTTCTCGGGCACCGCTAGACTCGTCGCCACGATCGCTTCTCGATCCAGAGGGTCGGTTGCACTATGGCTAAAGTGTCCGACGTCAACACCACCGACATTCGAGCCGCCATCCGGCTCGGCTGCCGCACCATGGCCAGCGTCTTCAACGCCGACGACAACGACATTCCGTTCTTCGGCTCGCTGGTCCGGCCCCACCCGTATCTGAGCGGCGGCGGCATCGCGGAAGCCCACGTGCCAGGCCGGCACCTCAACGCCCTGCTCAACGCTGAAGACGCGACCGGCATTGACATTGACGAAGCTGCCGTGGAGAAGCACGCGCGAGCCGCGTTTTCGTCCTACAGCGGACCTCTACCGCTGCCGCTGAACCGAACAGAGGTCGGTGGGCGCCTGGCCGTGTTCGATCCGCACAACGTGCGCGAGGGGTTTCATGCCCTCTGCGCCCTGGCGCAGTTCCGCGATTCGGCACGCGCTCGGGAAGTCGCGTCCGCCAGTATCGCGGCCATCTTCGAGTACTGGGACCCAGATACCGGTTGGGATCATGCTCGACTGGAACGCGAGCACCGACTTTCCTTTCAGCCAGCGGAGACCTTCATCGTCGGCCTTGCCCGTGCCATCGGCCCGCTGGTGAAGTATTTCCGCGCGACCGGCGACGGTGCGGCCCTCGAGCTGGCCATCGTGTTGAAAGAAAAGGCGGTCTCGGAGTTCTTCCTGGCGGACGGGTCGTACGTCGCCCAGCGGTTCGGGAGGCACACCCACTCCACAACCTGTGTGATGTCGTCGCTGGCGCAACTAGCGGACCTGACCTCGGATTCCGTTCTGATGGAGCGTGTCAAGACGTTCTATGGCCACGGACTGTGGCGCATTCGGGACGCTCTGGGCTGGGTCATGGAAAACAGCGGCGACAAGAACCTCCACGCTCCGGATCGGGGGGAGGCCAACAACACGGGCGACATTCTGGAGACGGCCCTGATCCTGGGTCGGTGGGGCTATCCCGAGGCTTACCACGACGCCGAGCGCATCCTGCGCGGGCACCTGCTGCCCTCCCAGCTGCGCGACACCTCGTTCATCGTTGATCCTCCCAATCCCGACCACGTGGACGGCCTGCGGGACGTGGCCGACAGGCATCTCGGTGCATTCGGGTTCCCGGCGCCCTACGGCCACGAGCCGCTGGGCATCGGTCGCGTGTCGTTCAACATGGACATCGTGGGCGGCGCGGTCGGATCGTTGTGCGAGGCCTACCGGGACGCCACGCGGTTCGACCAGGCGGGCCACTGGGTGAACCTGCTCGTGGATCACGAGACTGAGGCGATCAGCGTCGAGTCGATCTACACCCACCGGACGCTGTCGATCACGGTCAAGCGGCCGCGACCGCTATTCATCCGTCTGCCGCCCTGGGTTCCGGCCGGCGGCGTCACGGTCGAAGGTATGTCAGGGACGATCCGGGTCACCCGCGGCTATCTCTTTGCGCCTCAGCCGCCGCTCCGCAAACCAATTCGAGTGTCGTATGCGCTCCCGCGGCAGGAGCTGGTTCTCGCGCCCCATCCCCGCGACATCCGCGTCCGGCTGCGGGGCGACGCCGTGACGGCGATGGATAATTTCGGCGCGGAACTGACGTTCTTCGATCCAATCGACTGACCTCGCGCTAGACGAGTCGAAATATCTCATTAATACTAGTTCTATATTGCATGTCTATCGACTCCAAAAATGAGTTTATATCGACAGCATAAGTCGACCATTATTGAGGTGGTTTCCTGTAGCGAAAACGCGTGCACAGCTCGGTGCGGCCAGCTAGCAATTCTCGGTTGACGTGGCATGGCGCCGTGACTACGCTGCGAGTTGCACTGTCCAGAGCGTCGGAGCGGCGGCTTGGCGGTGAGCAGCCGTCTGGTTGAGGGGTCTCGCTCGGTCCTAGGTCGGGCTCTTCCAACGCGCGATTCCGTCGCATCGTTGTCCGTGCCGTAAGGAAGAGCCGATGCAGATCGACCCCGAGCAGTTCCTCGACGATGGCTTCGTGATTCTGAAAAACGTCATCCCGCCCGACCGGTTGGATGAATTGCGCGCCAGCTTCGAAACGCTGGTCGACCGGCAACAGGCAATCTGGGCGCGCGATCCCGAGGACCCAGACAACCACGCTTACAAGGTCAAGCAGCCACGCCTGGCGTTCCAGACCGGGATCGACGAAGCGACAGCCAACACGGTGGAGTTCTGTCTGCACGAGAACACGCTGGGCGTCAGCCGCCAGGCGCTTCGCACGCCCGACGCGGCACCAATCGCGATGTTTCTCATGTGCAATCCGGTGACCCACTACGGGCCGGATCTGTGGCATCGCGATATCCAGCCGCAGAATCAGGCGCCGCTGGGAGGCCTGCAGTCGGACTTGCTGGCCAATGGGCCGGGCTACGTACAGTGGAACATCCCGCTGTACGACGATGACGTGCTGTGGGTCGTGCCCGGCAGTCATCGCCGCCTGAACACGGCCCAGGAGAACGGCGAACTCCGGCAGGACCGGCGCGCGCCGCTCTCGAGCGGGATGCAGGTCAAGCTCGAGGCCGGCGACGGCGTGATGTATATCAACACCATCCTGCACTGGCCCAGTAACTACAGCACCAAGCTGCGGCGCGTCATCCATCTCGGCTACCGCGCGTTCGGCGGCCAGCTGTTTCCCTACGCCCAGCACTTCTATTGGGAGCCGAGCTTCGTCAAACATCTGTCGCCCGAGGCGCGGGCCACGTTCCAGCGGTTCACCGAACTGGCCGCGCGCGAGGATGATCGGATCGAGGCGTTCTATCGCGCGATGCTCGACCAGGATCCAGATGGATTCCGCCAGGCTTTAGTCGCCCTGCACCCCGGCGAGACCGGGCGCATGGTCGGTGTGGTGTTGCTGTCGAAGCTGGCCGCCAGGATCGGCACGCTGAAAAGCCCGGAGGTTGTCGGCCGGCCGGAGCGTGAGCGCGCGCAGGCCGTCGGCGAGCAGACGTGGGGGGCGTTCGGCACCTTCGACGATTTCGCGCGGCGCTTCACGGCCGCCGAGATCGCACTGCTCGGGCGGCGCTTCGAATCCTTGAACGCCAGACTCATCACCGAGACCGAGCAGTTCGTGCCCGGCTTTCAGAGCGGACCGACTCCTCACGCGTTCGAGGAAATGCCGGCCAAATTCGCGGTGGACGACTTCATCGCAAGCTGGAAGGCCGCGTAGTCCAAGCTGCCAGGCACCCTCGGCTCAAACTGGCTGCAACGCAGCAAGCCATAGCCGCGCGAGCGGAAGGCCAGCAATCGCGGGTCAGCACGAGCCGGCGATTTCCGCCGATCGATTTATATTGGGAGCGGGGGACGGGGCTCGAACCCGCGACATCCAGCTTGGAAGTAACTTCAGCCCAGAAGCCGCCCGCATTGCCGCACTAACAGGTTTGCGACGCCTTTTTTCGCCCGCATCAGCCCTGTAGACTTATAGTCAATCTTTCGACAAATCTGCGTTGAATACGCAGTCAATTTTAGGCAGTTTCCCAAGGCGCACATCTCCCGCGACCGCGTAGGAAGCGACATCGTCTCAGCTTACGTGCCGCCTCTTCGAAGCAGGCCCAACATCGCGGCTTGCAGCCGAGCCAACACCGACAGCGACGTCTCACGAACGATCGGTCACGCTGACACACGACCCTGAGGTGGTGGCGAGTCCCCAATCGAGTTGCCCGCTCACAATCAGCGGCGACCGCGGCGAGAAGGCGCCGACGATGCCAGGTCGGCGGCCGGACCTAGCGGCTGCGTAGGGACCCTCTCGGCCTTGTGTTCGTGTCCCGGTGCTCACCACTGCCCGTGAGTTTCATGAACACGTCGGTCACCACCATGACAACTCGCGGTCGATAGTCCCGCGACAGGTGCAAGCGGTCCCTGCCGATCTCGCGAGCCACCGCCGCGACATTTTCTGTGGCCACCCAGCGGCGAAGAAACGTCGCATATCGGGGTTCCAGCAGATCGCCGGCGAGGCCGACTGCCCCCTCCACCAAATCTCGCAGGGCCAACGCGTCAGCACCGGGGTGTCCGAAGTAGCTCTTCGATGCGAGGTCCTGCACCGCCGCAATCCGGCACAGGGAATGGTCCTGGAGGTCCCACGCCTCGCTCCCACTCCGCCCGGGGTCGGCGCCCCGAACCGGTCCTCGCCCCGTGTCCAGAAGTGTCCGCCGCTGGGCCGTGGCCTGGCCGGGAAGAGGCAGCCTGTGTGCGCATCGCTACCAATTCAACTGACCTAGCGACGCCATGCGCAGCAAGGTTTCCGTAGTCCTTGGTTCAATCCCGAACGCCCCCGCTGCACGATAGGTGGAGCACCTGGCACAGCCAGCATCCCGGGGCACCCGACCAGCCTCGAGCCCGGAACATCCGCCGCGCTGGCCGCACAGCGCCCCACCATCGCGCGACTGCGCCAGCCAGCCACACGCATGAGATCCGTCTCCTGCCCCCCGGCCACCAGTCAGGCGTGGGCAAAGGAATGGCGCAGCTGGCGCGGATGCACGTTGCGTATCCCGGCCTCGCGCGCCTGGTTCCGGACGATCTGATACACGCCGCTCGGCGTAATCGACCCGCCCAGAAACAACGCCCCCGCCTCGGCGTGCTTGTGCAGCAGCCGCACCCGCAGAGAGCGGTCCAGCGCCTGGACCAGCTTGCGGCCCAGCGGCACCAGCCGCTCGCGACCGCCCTTGCCCATCACCCGCAGCAGGCTCTGGTCGAGATCCAGATCGTCGTAGCGCACCGAGGCCACCTCGCCGCGCCGCATGCCTGTATCGATCAGCAGCAGCAGGATCGCCAGGTCGCGCCGCGCCTCGAACGCACGGCCGAGGCAGGCCTCCAGCAGGCGCCGTAGGTCGTCGACCTCCAGCACATCCGGCACCCGCTCCTCGAACTCCGGCGGCCGCATCCGTCGCATTGGCGAGATGTCGATCTCGCCCTCACCCGCAGCCCAGCCGAAGAAGCGCTGCAGGCTGCGGTAGCGCGTGTTGGCCGTCGAGGCTGAGCGGCGATCGAGCTGGTCCTGCACGAAGGCCTCGCAGTGCTCGCGCCGGACGGCCTCGATGTTGCGCGGCATGCCCTGGGCCTCCAGAAACTGCGCGAACTGTCGGACCGTGCGCAGGTAGGTGTCGAGCGGGGCCGGCGTCTTGTTCTCGGCGGCCAGCGTGCGTCGCCACACGCCGGAATTGAACCGGAGACCTCGTTCTTACCAAGTATTTCGCTCCCAGCGCTGTGGCACCCACCAGTAGACCCCGAGCGAAACGCATCCAATTATGGTGTGGTGCGTTTTCCCGGGTTTCGATTCTGCGCGTGGAACGTCAACTCGTCACCACTGGCCGGCCACTCGAGGGTCCGCCTAAAGCGTGCCAGAACGCTTCTTCGGCAGGACGCCGGACCGCGAATTACGGGGGCGGATGCCGCCCTAACACGGTGTCCTCCGCCCGCATGTCCATATCTGGGGCCTCCTTTGCGTTTCAGGCTCCTGCCGTCGTGACGTCTCGCCAATCCGTGAACAGATGGCCGAGACCCAACGAGTCGGCCAGGGCCTGAAGCGCCATGCAGTGCCGGTTGCTGCGTCGCACCCCGCGTTTCCACCACCGCCGCCTCGTCATGGGATCGACGCCGAGACGACTGGCTAGCTCCGCCCACGACAGGCCAGACTCCTCCTGGAACCGCTTCAGACGCTGCGGGAAATCCTCGGGGAAGGCCTAGGTCCTTCGGCTGTACGGTGTGCGCGGTCGCGGCATCTACCCAGCCTTACTACAGGACTCGACAGGCGCCGCTTCGGCGGAACAGTTGAAGCTGCCCGGCATCCCGAGGCCGCACGGGCTGAATGAGCTTCACCTCACACCCTCTCCACTCGCCATTCCATCAAGGCGGAATCCGCTCCGGGCAGGGCCGACGCCCCGCCCCGACATTGCATGTGTGCGGGCTCTTTCGTTGCCATACCCGGCCGACGGCAACATCGCTATCCGCCTGGCCCGTCGACGGTGTGCTCGATCCTGCTGGAGAGCTTCTTGCCGTAGCCGGTGCAGATGGCACTCTGGGCAGCGGGTGGCTGCGGTGGATGGTGTACGCCACGCCACCGAACGTGAAGCTGTCATCAGTAATGGTCGAAGCCGGGTCCCAACTGGCCTGGTACCTGAGGTCGAACCTTGGCCGCTAGTTGGGAGCGCCGAGCACTGCTATACGTGGTACCGCCTCCGCACTGTTGCCCAACCCGTGGCAGTCGCTGTCTGTGGCCCGCACCTTGAGGTAATGGCCAACGTCGGCCTGCACCGGTGTGAAGCTCGACGAGGTCGCCCCAGGAACAGCGCCGCCGCGCCCTCGTGCTCGTGCAGCCGCCGCACCCGTAGATAGCGGTCCGATTCCAGAAAAAGCTGGTCGAGGTTCGAGAGCTGGCGCAGCTCGGCTGGGATGCTCCCGGTCAGTTGATTGACATGCAGCCAGACCGTTCGGAGCGCCGACAGGCTACCGAGTTCGCGAGGAATGCTGCCGGACAATTGCCTGCCGCTGAGCAGTAGCCGTGTCACCCCCTCGCTGGCATCGACCGTCACGCCATCCCAACTGGTCATGGCGGTGGCGACGTCCCAGTCCAGGGTGGCCGTGCCGGCCAGGGTGGACTCGATGTCCAGCAGGATTTCGCAGTCGCGGGCGACGTCGGCGTGGGCGTTGGCGTCCGAGGCCGTGGGGTTGGTGGTGGCTCAGCCATGGTGGCTGGAGCCAAGGGCCGTGGGCGCCCACAGCCCGAGCGCGGTGACGACCATCAAGGAATAAGCCGCCATTCGAACAGCGAGTCGACGCGGGATAACGGAATCAGCCAGTTTCTTCCATAGCCGAACCGAAGCCAGGTTCATCAATGGCTGTAGCTAACACACATAGGTCAGTAGGTCACCAACGCTACCCCGGGATTTTCGCCGCCGTAGCCGCTGCTTCAATTGTGCCCTGGCGCACGTAGCGGTCGGCGGACCGTGAGACGATTGGTCAATTTGACTGAGATTCACGGCATCGCAGAAGATGAACATCGCAAAATTCGACGGTTTTTTCGTAACTCTCGACTTTCCCCAAAACCTCTGCTATTGATCATTATTTCTTGTCGTCCTTGATCTATTGGACTTGGTCTATTGTGCTCCCTCATTCGCGTGCTGCTTGTAGGGCTATATCACGGGCGTGGGTTGCCAAACGCTCGCGGCGCCGGGCGCACGCACTCCGTGCGCGATGTGGCAGAGGATCCGGCCTGAAGCGCCTCGGCCGGTCTGCGCTGGTCCGGCATCTGGGCGTTGCGGTGGCATGGTTTTCTTGTCCGTGCGGATGCCGAGTCGTCGGCGACCCCGCATCGCTGTCTGCTCGGCATGCCCGTGGGGTCGTCGGAGTGGCGCGGCGCGGTGGGCAGAGCCCGCGGCCATCGCGATCCGGCGCTTGAACTCCAAAAGGTCGCCGATGGCGGCACCGTCCGCGGCTCGGTGCGAAGGCCGGACGGGCGGGCGTTCCGCACCGAACTCGGCGCATGTGGAGGCGTCGCGAACTATGTCTCGCGCGTCGGTTGAGCGTCGTTTCCAACCACGACGTCATCCAGCAGGCCGTTTCGCACCGCCCATATGACGAGTTCCTGCTTGGTATGAATTCCCAGCTTGTCCTGCACGCGGTAGAGGGTGTTACGTACGGTCACGGTGCTCTTGCCCCTCGCCTTGGCGATTTGGGCATAAGGTCTGCCGCTTGCGAAGAGCGTGAGGGTTTGTTGCTCCACAGCGGTAAGCTGACCCTGGGCCTGCCGCGCGGCGCGCTGGTGCGAACCGCGGACCATAGCGAAGACCTGCTGCACGGCCTGCTCCGGTATCCGCATTCGGCCTTCGGCCACTGCCACGACGGTTTCCACTAGTTCGTCCGGTTGTGAGTACTTCGGGAGGTAGCCCGTGGCCCCGGCAGCGACTGCCTCGATTACGGCATCCATGGAGCTTGAAGCCGTCAGCATTAGCACCCGCGTATCGGGTAGCAGCTCCATGATCTCGCGGCAGGCATCGATGCCGTCCTTGCGCGGCATTAGGACGTCCATGACGATGACCTCAGGCCTTAACCGCTCGACGGTCCTTACGGCTTCCTCTCCATCTCCAGCCTGCCCGACCACGTCCACGCGGCCGGATGCTTCCAGCACATCCCGCAGACCGTTCCGCATGATCGGATGATCGTCTACCACCATCACTCGTATCGGGCCTGCTGAAGCCATGGCAGCCTCCTCAATCAGCCGCTTTGTGGGGAACCACGCAGGTAATGGTCAAGCCGCCGTTTCCGTCGCCGCCGTCGACGATCAGCGATCCGCCTATCGCCGCAGCGTCGGCTCGCATGCCTTTGAAGCCGCGTCCTTGTACCGAGTAGTCGGCCGGAAGACCCACTCCGTCGTCGGACACGGACAGCCTGATCTGATCGGGCTCGAAGTCCAGCCCCACGTCGACCTTGCCGGCTCGGGCATGCAGGAAGGCATTGGTCAGCGCGTTATGCGCGATGGCGAAGAGACGAGACCGGGTCTGCGTGGCAAGCGAGGGCTCAGTTCCGCGCTGCGACATCGAGGCAGGGATCCCGGTGATCGTCTCGAACGTGGCACAGTGCGACCATAGAGCGTGTCCCAACTCTCGGCCTTCCAAGATGTCGCCCGCGTCGATGGGCCCCCGCATTTCCCACATGGCGGACCTTGACAGCGTAGCGGTGGCATCCAGCGTAGCCACCAGATCCGTGTTGGATTCACCGGCCAGCGCCCTGGCTCTGTGAATTCCCAGGCCGATCATGTAGGCCGTCTGCGCGATCGTATTGTGAGTCGTCTGCGAGAGTTCGATACGTTCCCGCCGCAGTTGCTGCTCCCTTGATACGGCCGCCTGCCACCGGAGACGCTCGAATCGGGTGATGAAGCTCACACCGAGCACCAAGACATACATGGCCGCTAGTCTCGCCACCAGCACCTTTTCCTTGCCCGTGTCGATGTCCAGACCGGCGCCCGCCTGCAGGCACACGACCACGTACACGACGGCCACCGTCGTCGTCCAAGCCAGAATGAGCCAGAACGATGAGAAGACCACGGCCAAAACGGCAAGGGCCGGATAGTACGCCAGAAAGATGAAGCTGGGGAATCCGCCGCCGACGACGATGCCGAACGTGGTGAGCGAAACGTCCGTGGCGCTCAGGACGAGCAGCCACCGCCATGAAACGGCCCTGTGCCTGAGAAGCCGCCAGTGGAGCAGGCCATTGACCAGACCCAGCAGAACGGGAATAGCCAGGTATTCGACGGCCTCTGGATACCAGAAGTTAGGCCGATAAAGGATGAGAAAGAGGCCCACAGCCCAGACGAACCAGCGGCCCCAGACGGAAGTCCAGGTGGCGTACAGAACAACGTCGGGGTCGGACAGGACACCCGGAGTGCCTGCCTTCCGAATGGATCCAACTCCGGCCTTCAGGACGTCCAAGCTCGCAGTCCCGAGTCGCCTGCGTAGCTGCGCCTTCACAGGCCACCTCAATGCTGACGTCCTGCGCCGCCAGATGCAGCGGGATCTCCCGGTGACAATATACAACAGATAATCAATGTCTAGGGTATCACTATATACCAATCAAATCTATACAAAATGATCTTATGGATAGGCAAAGTGATACTTTCTTGTGAGCATATTGCTACGTCGCAAGTCTCCTTTTTCTCGAATACACGCGACTTCTGATGTGTATTACTTAAGCAAACTCTGAAAACCGAACGCTCGCGGTGCGATCCTTCCAAAAGGTAGGATCGACACCGCGAGCGCGGTTTGCGCTGCCCCGACGGGAAAGTTGAAGGTCAGCGCGCATGCTGCTGGGAGTACCGAAATGTAGCTGTGACTTACAGGGACGCTACTCGCAGGCAGCCGCTAGGTATATCATCGCCTCCGTCACTTGACAAGACTGGTTTTTGGAAATGAAACTACGGTCGCGCGGGTTCGGCGAGGATCGGGAGGTGCAAGCGTGGCGAGTTCACGTTAGCCCTGTGACTTGCTAGATTCGTCCGCCGAAGTCAAAGTTGATCATCACCCGATGGTTGACGACGGTCTCAGATTCTCGCTTCGTTTCCGACATATTGGCTTCGGACTTGAGTATCCTGATCTTTAGACAAGCCTGGGGAGGCCGAGCCTGTCGAGAGTTCCTACGGTACAACAGTGTCTAGAGCGTGTCTTAAGTCGGACATCTGCTTCGGTCTATTGTCGCGTCCCATGAGAACGGACGTACTTCGACGCCCCCTCGGCACCGATTCCCTGCGCCGGATCACCCTAGCGCTGGCTATTTCCGGACTGGCAGTGCTGACTGCCCTCTGGAGCGTCGCGCCGCCGGCCGCCGCCAGCAGTCACTGCGCCTCGCAGGACAGCGCCGCTCGGATCCGGGATTGCCGGACGCTAATCGATCTCAAGGACGATCTGGACCCCAACGGCGTCCTCAACTGGTCGGAAACCCTTGGGATGGAGCACTGGCAAGGGATCATCAGCTCCGAAGAAAACGGCGTCACAACGCTAGAGATTCACAACACCGCCCTGAACGGCACAGTCCCCGCCGGACTGGGAAGCCTCCCCAACCTGCGGTTCTTGGAACTGTGGAAAAACGGGCTAACCGGCTCGATCCCGGCCGAACTGGGCAACCTGTCGAACCTGGAAGAGTTGCGACTTGACCAGAACGCGTTGACCGGCAGCATTCCCACCGGGTTGGGCAGCCTCAGCAACCTGCGGTCCATGAGTCTCTACTTCAACCAACTGAGCGGCGGGATCCCAAGTGACTTCGGCAACCTGAACTCGTTGGGTTACCTGTCGCTGGATCGAAACTTCCTCGGGTTGCAAACCCACCCCACGGTAGGCAACCCGGCTCCAGCCGCCGTTCAGAATCCGATCCCCAACAGCCTTGGAAATTTGTCGAACCTCGCTGGCCTGGACCTGGGTGACAACAGGCTGTCCGGATCCATTCCCTCGGCGTTGGGCAATCTACCTGAGTTGAACATTCTTGGCCTTGAGCATAACGAGTTCAGCGGGAGCATACCCACGGCGCTGGGCAATCTCTCAAAGTTGAACGGGTTGAGTGTTTGGGATAACAACCTGAGCGGCTCGATTCCCTCGCAACTCGGCAACCTTTCCGAACTCACCTTCCTCGATCTTTCGTTCAACCAGTTGACCGGCGGCATACCGGCCGGCTTCGGCCGTCTGAGCAAGTTGCGAGCGCTGCATCTCCAAGAAAATCAACTGAGCGGTTCCATCCCGTCGCAGCTGGGTGGTCTCACCCAGCTCCAAACTCTGTATTTGGACACCAACCGGCTGAGCGGCTCCATTCCAACGGATCTGGGCGACCTTGCGGCGCTCAAGTATTTCAACCTAGAGCGGAACGAGTTAAGCGGCGCCATTCCGTCCGAGCTGGGCGGCCTTGGCAACCTCATAAGCCTGAACCTCAACGACAACGGGTTGAGCCAGAACATCCCGTCCGAGCTTTCCACTCTTTCGGCCGCCACCTACATCAGTCTCTCGTGCAACCTTCTGACCGGAAACATTCCCACTGCGTTGGGCGAAATGCAGAGTCTGCAGGTGTTGCTGCTGCACGGAAATAGCCTAAATGCCCCGACCGAAACCGAACTTGCCGAATTCAGCGACCTCTGGCTTTTCTGGCATTCGACCGAGAGCTCATGCCCCAGGGGACAGCCGGGCACGAGTCCACCGTCGAATGACGACGTCCCGCCAACGTTTGAAGAGGCCGAGCTTTCGCGCGGCGGACTGAGCATCGTCCTCACCTATGACGAATCATTGGACAGCTCGAACGGACCCGCGACTACGGACTTCACGGTCAAGGTGGACGGCCAGGCGGTCACGGTCTCGACGGTGACCGTGCGAATTCGGGAGGTGCGGTTGGCCCTGGCCACGCCGGTGACGGAGCACCAGACCGTCACCGGCGCCTACGAGGATTCAACGTCGGGCAACGACGCGAAGGCCATACAGGACCGCGCCGGCAACGACGCGGCCGATTTGTCAGAGACGCGGGTCACCAATGACTCCACCGTCGTCGACGATGTTGCGCCGACGTTTGAGAGCGTGGCGCTTTCGAGTGATGGGAACGAGATCATCCTGACCTACGACGAGGTGCTGGATAGAGAAAGCACGCTGAGATATTCGGACTTCGAAGTGTTGGTTGAGGGCGAGCGGCGCGACATCTATACCATTAGCGTTAGCGACCGGCAGGTCACGCTTGAACTGTCTAGCCCTGTCACGCAGCGCGAGTCAGTGGTGGTCAGCTACTTCGATCCCACCACCGGCGATGACGACGACGCGATTCAGGACCGTTCGGGCAACGACGCGGACACGCTCGAAAACCAGTCGGTCAAGAACACCGCGACAGCTCCCGACACCCGCGCACCCAGATTTGAGCGGTCGGCGATGTCCAGCAACGGCCTCAGTATCACGCTTGTCTATGACGAGGTGCTGGACGACCAAGCAGGACCGGCGACCAGCGACTTTTCAGTTGACGTGGACGGGGAGTTAGCCGAGCCCTCGTATGTGGCATTCAGCGGCCACACGGTTGTCCTGACCCTGGCCAGCGAGGTGCGGGAGTTGCAAACGGTCAAGGTGAGCTACAACGATCCGACCAGCGGCAATGACACCTTTGCGATTCAAGACGCCGCCGGCAACGACGCGGTCGATCTGGTCGACCATGTGGTGACCAACGCCTCCACGGTGCGCGACGAGCGGGAACCGCTGTTTCAGACCGCGGAGACTTCGGCCGATGGCGCCAAGATCATCCTGACCTATGACGAAATACTGGACAGTGCGAATCCGCCAATTACCGCCAACTTCCAGATCACGGTATTCGGCGAGAGTCGGGATGTCTCGTCCGTCTCTGTTGGTAGCACGACGGTTGAACTGACGCTTAGCGAGACGATCAGGACAGGCCAGACAGTCACCGTGACCTACAACGATCCAACCGCCGACTTTGACGACCAGAAAGCGATTCAGGACCGGGCCGGGAATGACGCGGACAGCCTGACCCCGCAAGACGTCACAAATTCATCGACGGTCGCGGACACCACGCCGCCCAGATTCGTGCGGGCAGTCATGTCGACTGACGGCGGATCCATTGTCCTGACCTACAACGAGGTGCTGGATGATGCGAACCAGCCGGCGACGACTGACTTTGCGGTGACGGTGGCCGGGCAATCTGCTGAAATCTCCTCGGTGGACGTCAGTGGCCCAGCGGTCACCGTGCGTTTGACCAACACGGTGACATCTGGCGCAGTCGTGAAGGTGACATACAGCGATCCGACTTCGGACAACGACACCAACGCGATCCAGGACCGGGCCGGCAACGACGCAGCCAGCCTGAACGACCAAGCGGTCACGAATGATTCCACCGTCGCCGATGTGCGCGCGCCGGAGTTCGTCAGCGCCGAAACGTCAACCGACGGGACCAAGATCATCCTGACGTTCGACGAGAACCTGGATGGCCAGAATAAGCCGGGGACCGGCGACTTCACCGTCACGGTGCAGGGCGAACATCGAAATGTGTCCACGGTGACCGTTAGCGGGGCAACCGTTGAGCTAGGGCTTGGCACCGCGATCACGTCACGTCAGACGGTCGCGGTCATCTACACCGACCCGACCGCTGGCGTGAATGACAGAAACGCGATTCAGGACGCTGCCGGCAACGACGCGGCCAGCCTGTCCGAGCAGGTCACGAACAGCTCCACGGCCACGGATACAACCGCCCCGACCTTGGTTCGCGCAGAGACGTCGACCGATGGCGGCCAGATAATTCTGACCTTTAGTGAGGTTCTCGATAGCGTATCGACGCCGTCTGATTCCCACTTCTCCGTAGAAGTCGACGGAGCGTCGGTAGACCTCTCCACGACATCGGGCGTTACGGTGCGCGGCCGCACGGTCGTGCTTGGCCTGGACAACGCGGTAACAGCCGGCCAAAGCGTCAAGGTGACCTACACCGATCCGTCCACGAGCGACGACACGTACGCGATCCAAGATCCGGCGGGCAACGACGTCGCGACGATTGCTGACCGGACGGTGACGAACAGAGTCGGACAGGGGCCGTCGCGCCCCTCGACACCACCAGGCTCAGGGTCGTCCGGCTCCACGCCGGGAACCACGACGACTGAGACTCCGCAAGGACCGCTTGGATTGACCCTCACGGTGCCGGACGAGCCAATTGAGGTCGGCCAGACGTTGAGCTACACCGTGACCATCGCCAACTCCGGCAGCGAGTCGCTGACCGGGCTGACCTGGCGCGACAAGACATCGGATACCGGGGCACAGTCCCTGAGCGATCTGGGGTCAGGCGCCTCGGTCTCGGTTTCAGGCACGTTTGGGCCGATGCAGGACGTCCATGTGCCACACATCATCATCACCGTGGCAACAGATTCAGACCAGACAGACGAGGTCGTCACAAGCAAAGTCGTACAGGTGGTCGCGGCCACTACGCAGTCGACAGAGTCCGACCAGCTGTCGGGCCAGCCGCCAACGGGTGTCCGGCCCAAGGTGCCGTCCTCACTCGTCTTGCGGGTGGTGCGCGTGCAGTTCAACGTGCCGGACGTGCACCTGGCCCACAACATCCCCGACCTGCTGCTGACGCTGCCCGACGGGTTCGAAACCACCTGCAATTTCCTGACCCACTACGAAAACACCGGCGGCCTCACCCGCTGGGGCCACGCGACCTCGGAAGTGCTGGAAGAGCGCCCCGGCTCGCTCACGCAGTACTACCAGCGCGGCGTGGTGGACTGTCACGAGCGCGAAGGCGACTGGCTCATGGAACGCCGCCTCACGTGGGATCACTTCGGCGGCGGAATCGACGGGTCTGAAGACCTTGGCGTTGAGCCGCACCTGCTGAGCGAACAGCCGGGCGAGCTGCTGGGCCCGTGGGGCCACAAGGTGTCGAACTACGCCGTTGACGGCACCTACATCGGATTCCTGGACTTCTTCACCGCCCTCGGCCGAGTACCGGCATTCGGGTATCCCAAGAGCGATGCTCGGTACGACAACGATCCACGGCGGCAGTTGGGCATTCAGGTCGCGACCCAGGGCTTCGTCCGGCAGTACTTCCAGGCTGCCGTGATGGAGTACCACCCGAACACCTTGTCGACCGTGATGCTGCGGCTCCTCGGCGACGACTTGCGGAATCGGCGATATCCCAACGAACTGTTCAAGCAGTTCGTCAGCTTCGGCTCCGTTCCGCCGCTGCGGGTTGGACAGATTTATGTCGCGGAACTGGTGTCGGCCAGCCCAGAAGCCGCACCGACAGTGACGCCGCCGGTTGAACTAACGCCCTTGCCAGCTACCCTGGCCAGACCCTCAACGCTTCGGCTCCGCGTGGACCGGTTCGAATACGGCGAGCCGGACGTCCACATGGGCCACAACATTCCCGACCTGACGCTCTTGTTGCCGGACGGGTCCGAGAGCACCTGCAACTTCCTCACCTACTTCGAGTCCAACCACGGCCTGGCGCGTTGGGGTCATCCAACGTCCGAAGTCATCGAAGAGCGCGACGCCGTGCTTACGCAGTACTTCCAGCGCGGGGTACTGGACTGTGAGGAACGCGACGGCGAATGGAGCGTCTCGCGACGCCTCGCGTGGGACTACGTGGGCGGCGGCGCGGCCGGTTCGCCAGACTTGGGTGTCGAGGCCCATCTGATCAGTGATCAGGCAGGCGAACTCGTCGGTCCCTGGAACCACCGAGTGTCGAAGTACGCCGTCGACGGAACCTTCACCGGATTCCTCGGCTTCTTCAACGCGCTGGGTGGAGCGGACACCTTCGGATTCCCGAAAACTGAGGCTCGCTACGACGACGACCCGCGGGCCGAACTGGGCATCCTAGGGGCATCACGCCGTGTAATTCGCCAGTACTTCCAGTCCGCCGTTCTGGAGCACCACCCCAGCGACACCTTCCAGCCAGTCAAGCTGCGGCTGCTGGGCGATGACGTGCGCGACCGGCTCTATCCGAATCAGACCTACAGGGCCTTTGCCAGCTTCAGGCTGTCGGTGCCACTGGCCAGGGGACAGTTCTTCACGCCCGAGCGGATTACGCCGCCCGGCATCTTGGGTACGACCTTCACGGCGCCTCCAGGTCCGCCATCCGCGACCACGCCGTTTGTGACGCCAGGCGCGCCGTCCATATTGAGTCTGCGTGTGAACCGTGTGCTCTTCAGCGCGCCCGATGTCCACCTGGCCCACAACATCCCCGACCTCACCCTGAGCCTCGCCAACGGGTCGGAGGCGTCCTGCAACTTCCTGTCCTACTACGAGTCCACGTACGGACTCGTACGTTGGGGCCACGCCATTTCGGAGGTTCTGGAAGAGCGTCCGGGCAAGTTGACTCTGTACTTCCAGCGGGGCGTGCTGGACTGCGAGGAACGCGACGGCGAGTGGCGCGTGGAACGTCGCTTGGCGTGGGACTACATTGGCGGCGGCGTTGACGGCGCCCCGGACCTGGGCGGCGAGCCTGACCTGCTCAGCGATCAGCCCGGCGAACTCCTGGGGCCGTGGGGCCATCGCATATCCAATTACGCCGTCGACGGGACCTACATCGGCTTCCTGGGCTTCTTCACAGTCCTGGGCGGCGAAGCGACCTTTGGCTTGCCCAAGACTGATGCTCGCTATGACGACGACCCGCGCGCGGTGCTGCGCGTGCCGGACGGCGACGCTGGCGTGATCCGCCAATACTTCCAGGCCGCCGTGCTGGAGTTCCACCGAGACGACCCGGCGCAGCCGGTGAAGCTCTACCTCATCGGCGACGCATTGCGCGACTGGCGCTATCCGTCATACGGCGCGTTCGTCAGCTTCGGTTCCTTCGGCCCGCTCAGCCAAGGCCAGCCGTACTATCCGGTCGCCACGTCGAACGTGATTCGCCCAGCCGGCTGAGTTGAGCGCGCCTGGAGAGAGCAGGCCGCCTACGCTGGGCAGATGACGGCACCAACGCACACCGGATCGATCGGCGTTCGCTCGCCGCTGACGGCGGCGCGGCGCGCAGGGCGCGCACTCGGGCGGCTACGGGCACGGGCGGGCGTGCAGCGGGTCATGGGCCGGACAATTCGAGGGGCAAACTCCACACCAAAAGCTCTCACAGTTATGGGGTTGTGGAGCGCTGTGGCAGGCCGCGGTCGGACGCGTCGAAATAGAATGGTGTGGGTTGAACCTGGAAACTTGTCTGGGAGCCCACATCCGGAATTGAACCGGAGACCTCGTTCTTACCAAGAACTTCGCTCCCAGCGCTGTGGCACCCACCAGTAGAACGCGAGCGAAACGCGTCAAATTATGGTGTGGTGGGTTTTCGTGGGTTTCGTTTTCCTTTCTCGGACGACCCAAAAGGCGTTCAGTCGACCCGAATGAGTTGGGAATATCCCTCAGCGATCCTCGACCCAATCGGACACTCGCCGTGAAGGGAAGGCCCGGACGCTCGAACGCGGCCTTGACCCACCGGTGCACCGTGCTGACCTGCAGCGGCCGGCCCAGGGCGTTGGCGAACACGAGGTCCCGATCGGAGTAGACGCCCTCGCGGCGACGCCGCTGCGCCGCCGGCTGCGTCGACTGTTGCCGCAGGGCCGCCAGACCAAACGGTCCCAAGTCCACGCGGCGCTCCTGGTGGGTCTTGGTCGGTCCCAGCACCAGCACGCGGCCGGACACCGGCGTCAGGCTGCGGCGCACGATCACGCACTCGCGGTCGAAATCGACATCCGACCAGCACAAGCCCAGGATTTCGCCGCGTCGCAGCCCGCCGAGCACGGCGAGCACCAGCAGCGGACACGCCGGATACAGATCATGCGCCGGTGGGACGCCGGGAGTACCACTCCATGACCGCGTCGAGGCGCCCTGTCAACTCGTTTCGGGACATTTTGAAGCCCGACGTACCGACGAGCTACGAGCAAGGCTTACCTGGCAGGCCCCGAATCCGAAACCGCAACGGTGCTGAGCCGACCAATCACGCAGCGAAGCCGTACCCGCCACGCCGCGGAGGCACCGCGCCGACTCGTGATGCTGATGTTGGGTGCGCTCTTGGCGCTATCCTCCGGCGCCAATGTCTAAGCGCAGGGCACCGATTACGACACAGACAACGATAGCCTCATCGATGTTGAAAATCTGCCCAGCCAAACGCCATCAGCTGGGACCTGAACGGCGACGGCGTCGTAGCTAGCGCTGACCAGTCCAATTACGATGGGGACTTCCCCAACGCGGATTCAAATATGGGGTGCCTCAACAACACCTGCGACGGCCACGAGCCGATGGCTAACCTCGACTTCGACACCAACGGCAGCCGCATTGCCGACTCCGGCGACACCTACTGGAACAACGGGGCGGGATAGGAACCGATCGGGACCTCGTCCAACGACTTTTCTGCAGAATTCAACGGGCGTGGCCACACGATCTCCAATCTGTTTATGAACCGTAACCAGGCCGCCTACGTCGGCCTGTTCGGAGATGCGTGGAGCTCAAGTGAACTCCGGAACGTTGGCCTGGTCGACTTCAACGTGACCGGCTTTTCTCACGTTGGCGCTCTGGCCGGCGACGCCGACAGCACCCCGATTTGATCCGTGCCGCACCCGCTTGACCGTAAGGGCGATTACCGCCACGGCGGTCTTTGCTGAGGCACCGGAGTTGCGCAGGATCGTCTCGGTTGCTTCACGCACGTGGTGAGAGACCGTCACATGATCGTCCACACCTGGCGCCGGCCCGCCGTCCGCCTGCCAGAGCTTGGCCCGCCGGTCGGCCAGCAGCTCGATGACGACCACTACGTCGCTCGCCATTCGCGACGAGGTGTCATCCATTGGGCCGCCGGTCTAGCGAGCCGGGCGCCGGCCGCTCCACAAGCTGGCCGCCATAACGAAAATGGCCGCGATGACACCCAGAACAATTCAATTCATCACGGATCGATTTTTGGCCGGAGCGTGCGAAGGCAGCCGATCCTGAAACCTAGTTTCCAAAGACCGCAGGTCATGGTTGGCGCGATAGGACTAGAACCTATGGCCTCGCGGATGTGAACCGCACGCGATACCTAGCTGAGCTACGCGATCCGGGGCGCTCGTGCTCGCAATGTACGCTGCGGGCAACTGGCGCTTTGACGCTGGCAACCACGCCTGGGAGTTGGTGCGCGCCTCAATGCAGGCATGCTATCGACAGCGCTCCCCAGTGCGGCGCGGTTTCACATGGCGCGGAGGCGGCTTACATGGACACGGAGGCGGATGGCGTTCTGATCATAGTGGGCGACGCCACCGAGACGGTGGACACGCTGTACCCAATACTGCGGCTGCAGGAGGAGGGCTTTCGCCCGGTGGTGGCTGGGCCCCAGAAGCGCCGGTACCAAATGGTCCTGCACGAGATTCCACAAACCGGCTGGGAAATCACGCGCGAATACGAGGGCTACACCATCCAGGCAGATGTGGCCTTCGCCGAGGTGCAGCCCGAGGCGTTTGTGGGGATCTTCTTTTCAGGGGGACGTGCGCCCGAATACATCCGCTACGACCCTGACCTGGTCCGCATCACGCGCTACTTCTTCGAGCACGACAAGCCGGCGGCCTCCGTCTGCCACGGCGTGGAAATCCCTGCGTATGCGGGCGTAGTGAAGGGGCGCACGATGGCCTGTGTACCGAAGTGCAAGTTTGATTTGGAAGTGTGCGGCGGGATCTATTCCGAGGAGACCTGGGCGATCGACCGCAACCTAGTCTCGGGGCGAACCTGGCACAACCACGGGCAGTACATGAAGTACTGGATTGAGCTGTTGAAGGCTGAGCGCCAGCGCATGCGAGGGACACCGGGAGCATGAGCCACGTCAAGTTGGGCGCGGGAACCTACGCCATTCGCGACGTGGACATGTTCGAGGCCCTGCCGCGCTTGCGCCAGATCGGGTACGAGGCCATTGAGATACTGGCCGGTGAGGGTTGGCCAACCGCACCAGCGCGTTTGAACCGAGACGATCGGGCCGGGCTGTCAGATGCGATTCGGGAGCAGGGTTTCGACTCGCCGGCGCTCATGGCCTTGCTGCCGCTGTGTGAGGAAGGCAGTGGTCGGCAGGCCGTCGAAGCTGAGTTTCGCGCCGTCTGCCAGCTGGCCCGCGATCTCTCCTTTTCGGATGACCCCTCGGTTCTCAGCTCTCCGATTGGGAGCCAGAGTCCACCCTGGGACACCGGCCGCGCGCGCATCGCCGACCGCCTGCTTGCGCTGGCTGACATCGCGCAGGAGCACGGGGTAATTCTGGCTGCCGAGCCACACGTCGGAAACCCTCTGGACAGCCCGGAAAAGGCCGTCTGGCTAATGGAACAGACTAATCATCCCGCTCTGCGGCTCAACTTCGATATGAGCCACTTCCACGTGCAGGAGATGAATCTGCGCCACTGCATCGATGCATGCCTTCCGTATGCCGCGCACATACACGTCAAGGACGGCTACATTGGAACCGACGGGGAGGTTGTCTTTCAGCTTCCCGGCGAGGGAAGTCTGGACCTTGGCGAGTACTTCCGAATTCTGGCGGAGCACAACTCCACCATTCCGGTCACCGCCGAGGTAAGCGCCATGATCTGGGGACGGCCCGACTACGATCCCTGGGCGGCGGCTGAACAGTCATTTGCCGCTCTCGATGCGGCTCGGCGGGCCGCTAGCAGCTAGCCCGGGCGCCTATGCCCACGGGTCGTAGGTCCCGAAGTGCCAGATATGGCCTTCCAGATCGCGGCAGCTGTAAAGACTCCCGCCATAGGGCTGCTCGGCAAGCTCACTGATGATCTCAGCGCCTGCTGCTATGGCCCGGGCGTAGTGCGTTTCGAGATCCTCAACAACTACGTACGGCGTCCGCGTCTCTCGTCCGTCAATGTCACCCGGCTGCGCGATCAGCCCGCCAAACTCGTCGTCGCGCGCGGACCCCAGCATGATCATGCCGTTGACGAGAATCTCAGAGGTCAACATGTCGAGGCCGGACGAACTGAAAAAGCGGCCACACGGCTGAGCACCGATCACAGCAAGGCTTCACGGCCTTGGGATAGCTGGTCGGACGCGGCGCCAGCAGTCAGGTCCATACGCAACATCACACAAGCCCTGGCTTCCACTGAGCGATGGCACGCGTATACCCATGCTGCTTTGGAGTGGCGATTCCTGGTCATTTCACGGTCATTCTGCGTCGCTCCGCGATAATCACGATATCTGCGGGCGGGTTTCGACGAGGAAACCAGCGGTGTGTCAGTAACCAAGCCATCCGAACTGCGCACCGTCTACCGCGAGCCGAATGCGCGAGCCGCGCAAAAAGGTCCTGCCCTACCTAGACGTGCACAGCCGCAACTTCATTGCGATGTCGCCGTTCTGCGTGATCAGCTCCGCCGATGCGAGTAGGCGCGCTGACACCTCGCCGCGGGGCGATCCGCCAGGATTCGTGGCCGTGCTTGACGAACGCACCTTGCTGATTCCCGATCGTCCCGGGAACAACCAGGTGGACTCGCTGCAGAACATCATCGAGCAACCGCGCGTGGGTCTGTCCTTTCTGATTCCAGGATAGAACGAAACCCTGCGCGTGAGCGGCACGGCCGAGATTGTCACCAATCCAGAGCTACTGGCGCCCCTGACTGTGGACGGCAAGGCTCCAATCTCAGGGCTGCGCGTCACGGAGGAGGAGGCCTTCCTGCATTGCGGTCGCGCTCTGATACGTTCGCGGCACTGGGATCCGGAGATGCAGATCGAGCGCTCCAGTTACCCCACCTAGGGGCAGGTGCTGGCCGACCAAATCAAGGGCGCGGACGCCAAAGAGATCGACGCATCGGAAGACGAGGCCAACCGCAACCGGCTCTACTGAGCCGCACTACGAGTCGGCGACACCCTTATCTGCGTCGCAGATAGACGGACCATGTCGACGGGAAATGGCTTAGTCTGAGTGACAGCTTGCGAGGAGGCCGTCGTGGGGCGGCTACGCGTCGAGCCGCCCGTTGGCTCGACGCGTCAACCGGGCATCCGGAGTCAGCGCGCGAACCGCCGATCACCATTCGCCAACGTGCTCGGGTCCGATCTGATGCCACGATGCACCGGAATTGCGGCCGGTACAGCGCAAGCGCCTGCCTTGGAATTCCGTCCCGCGGCCGTAAGGTCAGTCCCATACATCCAAGCCGAGCAGTTTCCTGCCCAGGTCGGCTAAGACGGCAGGCGACTGGGTCCGATGTTCCCTGTCACGAGGATCGCGGGGCCAACCAACCCCACGGCCTGACGACTTTGCTGGCCTGCGCCCCCGCCACGACTCGATGCGCAATTGCCGCAGCTCCTCGTCGAATTCTTCCGCCGCTTGCATGGTTATGTACTGGGCCAGGCGCGGCTTGTCGGACGTGTTGTGGCCGTTTCCATGCGCCAGCATGCGGTCCCAGATAATCAGGTCGCCGGCTTTTCCAGCTATTGACTTGACCCCAAGTCCATCAAGGGCAGGGGACCAGGGATCGCGGTTGGCGGGCTGTGTCTTCACCCATGCGTCAAAGGCGCGGTGGAAGCCTGGAACACACTGGAAACCGCCCTGATTTTCCGCCGTGTCGGTCAGATACAGCACCCCCTGCACCCCAAACGGAATCGTCGGGCGGGACGTGTCTACGTCCCAGTGAATCATTCCCGTATGACCCCACTCGGGCCGGTCGGTTCGTACGGGAGGCTTCATGTTGACTCGGTCGAGCGAGACCCACAGCCACTCGCTGCCAAATATCTGAGTGAATGCTTGATGCACCCGTGGGTATTGCCGGTTGTCCCACATTGCCTGGTGTTGGTACATCGACACCATGCCGGCCTCGGAAATCGGGGACTGCGGATCGTTACGGTCATACGAGGCCCACTTGTACCAATCGTCTGGGCTGTCCGGGTCCATCTCCAGGAAGTCCCAGATGACGTCGACGAGCCTCGCAAGCTGATGCTTCGGTACCGCATCAGACAGCACCACGTACCCGTGTTCTTCCCAAAACGCCAAGTCGCGTTCGCTTAGCACCGGCATTTCATCCCACCGCGTCGAAGGTGCCAGTGCACTTTAGCGGATGGCGAAAATACGTTTCGATCGGGCGCATGAGATCTCGCGGCATTTGAGCGCCCTGTTTCGAATCACGCTGCGCCATGGCAGCTTGGCGAACCATGAAGCCTCGATTCACTCTCGCGGTCAGGCAAGACTGCGCAAGTATCAGATCGGGCCGCCGAACTGGTACCACGCGCGGTGGGATGAAGCCAAGAACGGTGCAAATTCCTCGTTCAAATGCGCATTCACGTCGTCAAGCGTGCACGTCCCGCTTTACACCACGGCAAAAACGTTGGTCTGCGAGAGCAGGTAGTTGACCAGCCCAATCGCAGCGAAGCTCGGGTAATTGCCGAGCCTGCGAGAGCTGGACCTTCCATCTGCCCGCTTGTCGGGCCAAATCCCGCCCAACCTGGGAAAGCTGGCGAGCCTGAGGCGGCTTTTGCTCGACGACAATGCGTTGACGGAGTGCCTGCCGGCCGGCCTGGCTTGCCGAGCTCGCGTGAGTCTGGTCCTACCAGACCGACCGACATACGTGGCAGACGATTAGGACTTCAAAGTTGGCTACGGTTCGATTCACCAGATCCGCGCGCTCCTCGACCTGAACGTGAAAGATCAAGATAGGGTAAGAAACGTCCCTGGACCAAAGCCGCGGCAGCGCTCCGCTGTCTCATACTCCTAGACATGCCCAGTGCGACTTCGCCGGGCGAAGGCCGTCATAAGAGGAGTGGAGCAGACCGTCCACCAAATCCTGCCTCATGTTGGCTGGACGCGCTCTTACATCCGAATTTCCAACCGTGGCTGAAGCAGACGTTCGGGTACATCGTTCTCGCGCATGAACTCCACCAACAGCCGATGCATCTCCCGTGCTTTGTCCAAGTGATTCTCGATCACATTGTCAAGTTGTTGGGGATCGGATGCCAGATTGTAGAGCTGAGATACTCCTGGGTCAGGGCTGTATAGCAGGCTCCAATGTCCCGCAGTGACGGTTGTCACCGGAGGGTCTTTGAGATCACGGAGGAAGTTGTCTACTGATTGGACCGCTTCGCCCGGATTGGCGAATGGAATGCTGCTGACCACGTAGTCGCGTCCTGATCGTGTGGCGTCGCCCAGGGCAGGCGCCAGTGAGCGGCCCTGAACGAAGTCCGGGATGGCCACACCCAGCAGGTCGAGCACTGTAGGCATCACATCGATTGCGGAACTCAAGCCGCTGTGTACCCCGGGAGACACCCCAGGGGCACGGATCAGGAGAGGCAAATGAACCAACTCCTCGAAGAGCGGAGAGTAGCTCCACTGCGAACCCATTTCGTCATATGGCCGGAGCGTTCCATCCGGGTACTTGTCTGAGCTCATCTTACCGAAGAGGCCCCCATGCTCTCCGAAGTAGAAGCCGTGGTCTGAGGTGAAAATGACAGCCGTCTTGTCCGCAATCCCCATATTCTCTACAGACCTCAGAAGATGGCCCACCCAGGTGTCCACCATCGTGATCTCACCGCAGTAAGTGGCGTGCCCTTTACGCATCTGCGCCTCTGTGTAGCCTGGCATATCATGCCAGTTGCCGTAGAGCGGGAGTACGAGCTCGCCATCGTACTCAGGCATGTAGATCTCTGTGTAGTATGATGGGGCATCCCAGGGCTCGTGGGGATCCCATGTGTCCACATATAGAAAGAAATCCTCTTTGTAGTGGCGCTCCAGCCACTGCATGGCAGTCATAAATGTCTTCGGTGCATTCCTGTCCGATTCATAATGCCACCTATCCCTGATATCCAATGCCTCATTGTGATAGCCGGGCTCCGGGGTCAACGACCATAGGGTGTCCTGTCCGGTGTTCATGAAGAATGTCTGGAAGCCTCGGTCGTAGTTCATTCCATCCCTGAGGTAGTATGGCGTGTCCACTGAAGCCGACGTGTGAAAGCCATGTTTGGCTAGTATCTCCGCAAGAGTGGTCACGCCCGCGGGAAGTGGCTCCCAACCCATGAAGGACATCGTCCATCGCCCAGTGTGATGGTCCGCCCGTGAGGGCATGGTCGGGAATCCGGCGGAGTAGTGAGCGTCGAACCTGACCGACGCGGCTGCCAACGCATCCAGGGAAGGTGTGCGTATGTAGGAATTACCATATGCGCCAACGTGATCCTTGCGAAAGCTGTCGGAAACTATCCAAATGACATTCATACCAGTCACTTTCGTAGTTAGTTTGTTCCGGTAAGTGTATCACCGAGCAGGCTACGGATTGACTTCCGCCAGGCGAAGGCCGTCATTGGGGGGATCGGACCGTCCACTACTTCGTCCTGCACGTTCCCCACTGTGACGGCTTCGCTACCGCCCATGCCCTGTGCCCAGTCGGAAAACGGCGAGAAGAGATTGTCGCTGAGTAGGAGGCCTTCGACTCGTGCCAGACGGGCAAGGTCGGGAGACATTTCCGGGTACCCCGACCAGCCGCCATCCAGGAAGACGACATCGTAGGGCTCGCGGAGCGTCGGCAGGACGTCGATCGCCTGGTGGGCCTAGTGAGACTGAATGGCGAACTACCCGCTGGGAGATCCAGCTGCCAAAGGTCGGCTTGGTGGATGCCGAGGTGATGCGGGTGTCATTCGTCAACCCGACCAGGGAGCGTCCCCAGACAGAATTGTGAAGCCGCTCGACCTCTGGACGTCCACCACGCCGGGCGCCCCAACGCTAGGTTAACTGCCTTTGATGAAGTCGGCTGCACGTTCCGCCATGGCGATTACCGTTAGGTTGAGATTAGCCCGGACAGTATCAGGCATGATCGAGGCGTCGACGACGCGCAGTCCGTCGATGCCGTAGACCCTTCCGTACTGGTCCACCACGGCCAACGGATCATTTGAAGGACCCATTTTGCAAGTGCTCGATACGTGGTGTGCGGTGATCACCTCCCGCTTCATCCAAGAATCCAGGGCATCATCGTCGGACAGGATGTCGTCCGCTGGTGCGAGCCGCTCCTCGACTATCTGATCGAAGGCCTCATGCTTAAACAAGTCGGCACACACCCTGACACATTCACGTAGCCGCGACCGATCGATGGGATCGTCCAGCAGGTTGAAGTCGAGATAGGGAGGTTGCCTGGGGTCGCCGGATTGGAGGCGCAGCTCGCCCCGGCTGAAGGCCAGGTACAGGCACAAACTTACGCCTATGCCTATCGGGTTCCTATGATCCAACCCCCTCATGGGCTTCGCCGCCGAATAGTTGCCCATGTAGATGACCAAATCGTTCTTGAAGGACGAACCCGAGGCCGTAAACCGCAGGGTGACGGTGCCAGTCGCGACCTGGTCGGTGTTTAGTGGGAACCCTTCACGCGTACGCCAGGCCATTGGCACATCCGGGTGATCGCGAAGATTGCGCCCGACACCAGGGAGATCCTGTACGACGGGTATGTCCAACTGCCGCAATTGGTCCCCAGGCCCAATACCCGACAGAGCCAGGATTTGCGGCGTACCTATGGCACCAGCACAGAGGATGATCTCCTCACCATAGACGGAAAACTCCTCATGACCGCTGATGACCCGCAGTCCTACCGCTCGACGGCCTTCGAAGATGATCCCGGCGACAAGGCAATGGGGTCTGATGGTCAAACCCCTTCGATCGCGCGCTGGGTCGAGGTAGCCCATTGCCGCACTCACACGCACGCGGCCGGTTACGTTGAAGGCAAGGGGCCCTACGCCCGTGGAGTCAGGTTGATTGTGGTCCGGACAATCGGGGAACCCGGCGTCTCGACATGCCCGGTAGAAGGCGCGTTGTTGGGGGCCCCATTCGTCGGGCTGATACCTGCGGCAGCTTATGGGGCCATCCGAACCGTGGAATTCATCTGCGAAATCCTGGTCCGCTTCCAACTTTCGCAGGTAGGGGAGTATCTTCTCGAACTGCCATTCGGAGTTCCCCCACTCCGCCCATCGGTCGAAGTCATCCGGCATTCCACGAAGAAACTGAGCGTCGTTGATAGCGCTAGAGCCGCCCGTGACCTTTCCACGAGGGACATCTATCCAAGCCTGGTCCGTGGCTCTGGCGCGAAAATTCCAAATGTGTCCGCTATCCCAGATTGCTTTCCCGGTCCCGTAGGCGTACTTCACCGAATCGGGCATCTGCTCCAACGCGGGATAGTCCCCTCCGGCCTCAAGAAGCAGAACCGACCGGTGACGGTCTTCCGATAGACGGGCCGCCAAGACTGAACCTGCCGATCCTGCTCCGACGACAATGTGGTCGTATTTCTTAATCATGCTGCTTCGCTGTCGCGATAGAGCATCCCTAACGGTCGGGTGGTCCTCAATAGAGGCCAGTATCACAATGGCTCACAGGTCGCATTGACTCAGGGTGTGTCTTCCTCATGAAGCTTGGTCCCGCTCTGCACCGCGAGCCCTCCGGTAGCCGTAGAGTACCCCGCTGGCGACGCAGGAGGCGATTCGCTGAGTCCTCTCGCATGCCCAGCATGACTCCTCAGCGAATCCTATGACGGAGGGTGCAGTCCCCCGACTCGTCGGGCGTTCCAGGTTCATTCAGCACTAAGACGGGCTCTAGGACCGAGAGCACCAAGCCTGCGTGATAGAGAGGATGAGCACGCGCGAGCGCACGTTCCGACTGCACCGAGATACGGATCAGGAGATACCGAAACATGCCGTTCACCACGGCTGCCGGCGGCAGCCACGACGTGATCGACCGAACGTGCAGTTGTGGAACGCTCTACCGTCCCGCTCCGACCAATTCCGCCTCGCGCCGCAGATCCAGGGTCGGAGCCCACTCGAATAGTGACGCGGTTGCGGCCGAGGCTTCCGGCTGCGTCCCTTAGGCGTAACCATCCCCCGAGCCATGAACTCCGCCCAAAGAGGCAGTGGCCGCGGCGGCCAAGGAGTTGTGAATGCGGAACGCATCGGCTGAAACATGGTGGGCCGGGTGCGACTCGAACCCACGACCTTCGGACAGAGAGTCCGCCGCTCTACCGACCGAGCTACCGAAGCTCGCAGCCCAACTCTTGCGTTGCGTCGGTGCACCGAGGCGCAGGGTATGAGTTGCACAGTTCTTTACGATTCCCCCACCTCATCCTGCCCCTCGACCTTCGGCATCCGGTAGCCGACGCGCGGCTTGTTGAATATGTCGGTGGGATTGTCAGCGTCATCCGCCAGCTTGCGCCAAGTGTTCTTCACCGCGGTGCGAATCGGCCCCAAGTGACCGGCGTGTCCCATGCCCCAGACTCGTTGCAGCGGATTCTCGCGGTCCAGCACCCGCCCGGCGTTGACCGAAAGTTTCGAAGAGCAGCCGGTACTCGGTGTCCGTCAATTCGACGGGACGGACCGCGAGAGAGATTGTGCGCTCGGCGTAGTCGATCGTCAGCTCCCCGAACCGATAGGGTTCTGACGGCGCAACCGATTCGGGGCGGCAACTCCACACCAAAAAAGCATCACAAGTATGGTGTGGTGGAGCGCTGTGGCAGGCCGCGTCTCACCGCGGATGTCACGTATGGTGTGGTTTGAACCTGGAAACTGGCGTTGGAGCCCACATCCGGAATTGAACCGGAGACCTCGTTCTTACCAAGAACGCGCTCTACCGACTGAGCTATGTGGGCCGGCGGCCGGAACGCGGCGACCGCGCCGCTGCCCGGATCATGCTGATCGTACCCTGTTCGCCGCTCAGCGGAGATTTCCCAGGGGCCACCCCGCGTACGGGCGCTAGGCGTCCGCGTCCAGCAGGCCGACGATTTCCGCCACGTGGACGTTGGGGTCCACGGCCGGCCACACGCGTTCTACCTCGCCGTCCGGTCCGATTAGATAGCTGACCCGGTCGGTGCCCATGAACGTGCGGCCGTCTCGATGCTTCTGGACCCAGGCGCCGTAGGCCTCGATCACGGCGTGATCGACGTCCGCCAGGAGCGGAAAGTTCAATCCGTACTTCGCCGTGAACCGTTCGTGCGAGGCAACGTCATCGTCACTGACCCCAAACACATCCACACCGCGGGCCTTCAGCTCGCTCAGGCTGTCACGGAAGCTGCAGGCCTCGATAGTGCAGCCCGGCGTATCGTCGCGCGGATAGAAGTACAGGAGAACCCGCTGACCGCGCCGGTCCGCAAGCGTGATTGGCGAGCCATCCGTGGCGATCAGCGTGAAGTCGGGGGCTGTGTCTCCGGGAGCAAGCATGGACATGCGGGAACTCGCTGGCTGGCGGCAGTTTCGTGAAATCAATTGTGCGAGAAGCATGCGAATGTCGCGAACCTCGCCGGAACAGCGGCGCCAGCCACCGTGGTTGGGAGCGAAGCGCGGACGCCATGCGTCCTTGCCTGATAATGTCGGCGAATCGCCTGCCGGAGACGCCACAATGCCGGACGCACAATCCGAGAGTCCCTTCGACCTGACGGGCCGCGTGGCCCTGGTGACAGGCGCCGGGCGCGGGATTGGGCGATCGATTGCGTTGGGGCTGGCAGCCGCGGGCGCCGATGTTGCCGTCTCGGCTCGGTCGCCCGACCAGTTGGACGGCGTGTGCGACGAGATGCGCGCGCTGGGCCGCCAGGCGCTGGCCCTTCCGGCGGACCTGGCCGACCTGGATGCGCTGGCCGGTGTGTTTAGCTCCGTTGCAGCCGAGTTTGGTCAGCTGGACATCCTGTTCAACAACGCGGGCACCGGATTCCGTAAGCCCCTGCTGGACATCACACCGGCCGACTGGGACCACGTGGCGGACCTGAACCTGCGCAGCCTCTTCTTCGCCTGTCAGCACGGCATCCGGCTCATGGAACCGCGTGGATACGGACGGATCATCAACACGGCCTCCCTCACCTCATTTCTGGGCTTCGCCCAGGTCTCCGTCTACGGCGCAACCAAGGGCGGCGTTGCACAACTGACCAAAGCGCTGGCCGTGGAATTCGCCCAGAGTGGGATCACAGTCAATGCCATCGCCCCTGGCTACGTCTTCACCGAACTCACCCGCCCACGCTTCGAAGACCCCGAGACGCGTGACTGGCTGATGAGCCGAATTCCCCAAGGCCGCCACGGCGTCCCCTCAGACATGGCAGGCACCGCCGTCTACCTCGCCTCCGACGCCTCGGCCTACCTCACCGGCGTCGTCATCCCCGTAGACGGCGGCTGGCTGGCAGCATGACGCATAAGCGAAGTCCATAGCCATAGCATTCCAGACCCCGCCCAAGAAACAGCCTTCCGTCTCCGATAAGCCTAGGTCTAGCTGACACCTCATGAGTGCGACGATACAACAACGCATGGCTATTGCGCTTGTCATTCTCGCCACGTTCAACGCTCTGCTTTGGTCCTTAGTACGCGTCCCTGGAAGTGGCGGTCCTGACGAGAGAAACCACTTTCGCGTCGTAAACTCGATGATTGCTACCGGTGCTCTGGCGGAGTTCAAAGGCTATGAATCTGGCCAATTCGCGGGACGAAGCGTCAGGGCTCAAGTAGCACACGAAATAACACCGAATGTTTTTGCAATTCCAGTGGCTTTCACACTTAGTTTGATCGGATCTTCTGATTATGCGTTCAACGTACACATCGCGCGCTATTTCATGGTCGCGTTGTATCCCGTGACGCTGTGGTTCGCATTTCTCACGCTACGTCGCATCTTTCCTGACATTCTTGCTGCACCAGTCTGGGGCGTGGCTGTGATGTCAACCGTACCAATGTTTACCCTCGTGCATTCGTATTACACAAATGACGCACCAGCCATAGCATCAAGCACAGTAGCTACGTATGCTCTCGTCCGAGCCACCCAGTCCGGGTTCACCTTGCGTGACACATTGCTCCTGGGATCTTCTCTGGGAGTAGCAGGCCTGCACAAGTACACAGGCTTTCTCGTGTTTCCGGCAACAGCATTTGTCCTCATCTGGCATTTCTTCAAGCGACCCGTTGAACTCCTTAGAGTTGGGATATTAATCGTCGCAATAGCCGCCGCCATATCATCGGGGTGGTACATTCGAAATTGGCTGCTCTACGGCGACCCCATTGGCGTTGGCTTTACGCAGGCCGCGGTTGATGCAAGCGGAGGCGCACCAACTCCTCCCAGGACACGCGGTCTAAGCGTAGTAGAATTCGTTGAAGAAACAGACTGGATTGCAGAAAACTTCGCCACGTTCTGGGCTGGCTATGGACGTGAACGACTCAAGCTCCCGGGCGCGGCATATTTGGCGTTTAGCGTCCTGATCGTGGCTGCGGCTTCAGGAATGGCTCTTCGAGTGGTACGACTGACTCAGAAGAGACTAGCTGGCCTAGGCGTTCCCATTCTGGCTGCTATGGCAGCGATGCACGTTGGCCTGTGGGTTGTTAGCTTCTGGAGTAGCTACACCCTCGACGTTGCCCTTCATGGAAGGTATGTGTTCCCTACATTCCTTCCGTTTGTCGTCCTGACGATCGCAGGACTCTCGCGCATCATTTCCTGGCGTGGTCGCGCGGAAGCCGCTCTTCTGATTGCGATTCCGGTGATGCTGGCATCAAGTTTCGCATACTTCATTCATGCCATTCTGCCAGACGTGAATTTCTGAGGCTGAGAACTTGCGTCGACAGCTTTGCAATCAAATTCACCGCATAGCGATCGTATTCGCTGGGTTTCCAGCGGTCACGTGGCTACTAATCCTCGCGGCTCAACCCGTCCATATTCCCATTCTTGACTTCTCGGGGAGGCACATACCATCATACACTCAAGCACTGAGTGGCGTGAAGGGCCAAACATTGACGGTACCTTCAAATCAGCTATCTCGCATCGACGTATGGGTGCGAACACAGGTTGTTCCTGGAGAACACGCTCAGGTGAACTTCCAACTCAAGCGTAGCGTCGACAGCCCGAAAACCTTCGCGTCAGGAGTCGTCGTCTTCAACCGCTCAGGACGCGAGTGGCAAACGCGTCTCTTATTTGATCCAGATCAGGTGTCTAAGGGTGAGACGATATATCTTCGTCTTGAGTCTCTACTCAGTTCGCAGGATTCGAGCCTACACTATGCCTATCTCGGTGGAGACTTGTACATACACGGTGAGCTGCTTGAGTTCGAGCGCTTGGAAGTGCCTGATCAAGACTTGCGATTCAAACTCTACAGAAGCCCATCGTTACCCAAACCGATGGCCTGGGCGGAGGCCGCAATCGCACCGGCCGTAGCCGCGGCCAAGAAGGCATCCGGACCACCAGCGTGGGTCGTCGTGTCACTCATGATTGTCGTTGGTGGGCTTTGCGGCACATTTGGCATCGTGAGCAGCGTGCTGGCGGCGCGGGTGCTAACGGTCACCTACCGCCGCGAGACTACGGCCGTGACTATGCTGGTGCTCGCAGCATTTGTGATAGCAATCATGGCAGGCGCGGAAGCACCGATAGGGAAACTGTGGGTGCCCCTCAGCTAGGTACACGTCGGCGGCGGCTAGGCGTCCCGGCGAACACGAACCGCTTCGGCAAGCAGGCCAACACTGAATACTTGCACGCCGACCAAGAACGTCGCTGCGGCCACGAGACCCACTGCGGCAACTCCCAGAACAAGCCAAGCGCTCAGTGCGGCCAGTGCCAGCAGCCAGATAGCGGCGGTGATAACAGCGAACAGCTTGACCGGATTGTGTCGAACCATGGCCTGGATAAGGACTTGGGCAATACGTAGGGTGTCCCGGAGAAACTTCACCTTGGACGTGCCTACACGAGTGCCATAATCAACGGGAACGAACGCGACTGCCTGAGCGTCACTGATCATTGCAAGGGTCAACCCAGTCGTAAAACTGAAGCCGGGACTCAAGATTCCAAAGTAGCGCAGACACGCCGTCTTACGAAAGATCCGGAATCCAGAGTTAACATCGGGAATACGGCGGCCAACGACAAAGCTCGCGAACATGCGCAGCCCAAGCCGAGCTAGTGCCCGTAGCCCCCGACCGCGGAAATTTCGGCCTGTACGGGCCGCTACCACCATGTCAAGGTGCTCGGCCAGGCGAGTGAGCTCCGCAACGGCCGACGCTGGATACGTACCGTCGGCATCACAGATCATGACGTAAGGGAACTGAGCAGCCAGGATGCCTCGACGAAGCGCAAGCCCGTAGCCAAGATTTTCTGGTGATGTAACGATTACCGCGCCAGCTTCAAGCGCCTCGCGCGCGGTCTCGTCGGTAGAGCCATCGTCAACGACTAGAATCTCATGAGGCATCCCGGAGGATTTCAGCGCCGCTTCAAACGCCTGCACTACCGTGCCAACGGCACCCTCCTCATTATACGCCGGAAGAACGAGTGAAACGCCTTCAATCACCGAGTTATCACTTCCAATCGGCGCCGACAATCTGGAGACACTACGTAGCCTTACCTACCACAACTAAGGACTGTCCAAATGGAGGAGCAATGAGCGACTCAAGCCTTCGGAGCACAGGTACTGCGACACGGTCAAAGAGACGGGCCTGGGCGTTCACGGACCTTGCATTCAAATCGCTTATCCCAAGAATAGACCCGTTGATGTACCAAGCGATGGCGCCGAGCACATTCACATACCGAGCCCGCCGAATCGAAAAGCCCGCTGTGCGGAGAAGTGATGTCAGCCCGGTGCACGAGTACCGACGATAGTGACCGGCCGCCCGGTCAAGAGAGCCGAAGAGCTGCGCGTGTGCCGGCACGATCAGCAGCACATGGCCACCCGAAGGCTTCAGGATCGCATGCATGTTGCTGACGGCTGTCAGATCCTGTTCAATGTGCTCCAGTACATTCGAACTTACAATAGTATCAAATCTCGCGTGCGCCAGGCCCGAGACCGCCACAGAGTCGGTGATGTCGGCAACGACAGTATCGAAGCGAGCTCCGCCAACTCGTCTGACCGCCACACCGAGAGCTTCGCGCGACTCGTCAAGGGCAGTCACGTTGGCCCGGCTGACCAGGAATTGGGTCAGGTTGCCACTACCAGCACCGACTTCAAGAACCTTCGACCCAACAAATTCCTCCACTTGGCTGAATATCCACGCGTGGTATCTGGACGCGTGTATCAGCGCTCGTGTCATCGTTTCAAGACCGGACGGCGCACATTGGCCGTCATCCGACACGGGTCTCGGCTCTTCGCCCGCGTGGCTCACGTCGCGTCCAGCCAGCGCTCGCGCCAAAGCTGAAACATGAGAATGGTCCAGATGTTCTTGGCGTTGTTGCGAGCGCGCCGCGCGTGGTCGTTGAGAAGCCGAGTGACCTCGGGAGGATTGAATATGCCTTCACGCTGCAGCCGATCCTCGTTCAGATACTCGTCTACAAGTCCGCGCAGATCGTCGTTAATCCACGCAGCAATCGGCATGCTGAAGCCGCGCTTTCGCCTTTTAATTATGCTGCGCGGAAGCTGGTCAGTTACCGCCCTTCGCAGAATGTATTTGCGAGTCAAGCCACGCAGCTTTAACGCAATTGGAACCCGCTCCAAATGCGACAGAACATCGAGATTCAGCATCGGAACTCGCGTCTCCAGCGATGTAGCCATGCTTGCGCGGTCAGTCTTGGTGAGGATATCGCCTTCCAGGTACAGCTTGAAGTCCTGATAGAGAATGCGGTTCAGCGGATGCGCGGCACCGCTAGCAGTCGCAGTGTCGGCCAGCATAGCCTCGAACGCACTGTCGTCGACGGCGCGCCGAACGTCAGGGTGCAGCACCGCCGACTTCGCCTCGCCATATAGGGCGCCCGTCCACATCTGATGCTGGCGCCACGGCGGTGCGTCGGTCCCCTGGATAAACCGTCTGAGAAGAAAGTCAAACGCGAGATAGCGAGTGGAGGCCGGCAAGCGCCCAATGGCGGGTTCGACCACCCCTCGGCGCAACGACCGTGGCACCGCCCGGTAGATGGGCGCAAGGCGGTGCGCCTGCAACGTGGAATATCCCGCCAGCATCTCATCGCCACCGTCTCCGCCCAGGGCAACCTTCACATATTGGCGGGCAAATCGGCTGACGAGGTAGGTCGGGACGATCGATGGGTCGGCAAAAGGCTCGTCTACGTTCGCCACAATGGTTGGCAGCGCCTCACGCAGATCGCTAGGTGTAACGCGAAGCTCGTGGTGCGACGTTCCCAAGTGTGCGGCCACACGCCGGGCGAACACACTCTCGTCGAAGGAACGTTCGGAAAACGAGACGGAAAAGGACCGCACGGGCTCGTCGGTCGCCTGCGTCATCAATGCCGCCACCGTGCTGGAATCGATGCCGCCGCTCAGCAGAACGCCAACCGACACGTCGCTGACCATCTCTCTCTCTACGGCACGTCGCAGCACGTGCCGAAACGCGTGGGCGTGGTCGGCCACGCTTCCGGGAAGCGGGTCCGACTCGGAACGTGCAAGGCATAGTTGCCAGTACGACCTCTCCCGTACCTGACCCGCCGACGCTTCGAGAATATGCCCTGGCCTCAGCTTACGTACGCCACGTACGATGCTGGCCGGGGCCGGGATGTACTCCAGCGACAGGTATTGGCCGAACGCTTCGAAGTCAAGCTCCCGGTCGACCAGGCCGCTATTCAGCAACGCCTTCAGCTCTGACGCAAATACCAACGTGCCGTTGGCATGGGCGTAGTACAGGGGCTTGATCCCGGCACGGTCGCGCGCCAGTACAAGTCGCCGCCGCGGCTCATCCCAGAGCGCAATGGCAAACATGCCGTTGAGATGGTCCACAAAGTCGTCGCCCCACTGCTCGTAGGCGTGGACAATCGTTTCCGTATCTGACTGCGTTCGGAACTGATGCCCGTGGCCGCGCAGCGTGTCGCGCAAGTCGGCAAAGTTATAGATCTCGCCGTTGAACACAACCTGCACGGTGTCCGTCTCATTGCTTATCGGCTGGTCGCCGCCTTCCAGATCGATGATGCTCAGGCGGCGCATTGTCAGCCGCACCGGACCACGGATGAATGACCCGTGGCCATCAGGGCCGCGGTGAACGAGCGACTCACGCATGGCTCGAAGCGCCGCCCGGTCGTCCGGTCGGCGCCCATCCAGGCGCAGAATCCCAGCAATCCCGCACATCTCAGGTCGCAGCCATCCCTAGCAACGCGGTGAACATCGGCAGTCTCGGCGATCTTCGATCACGGTAGACGAACCGGCAACTCGCCATCCAACTGCCGGCGACGCTGGCCCCATTGCGATCAAGCGACGATTCGCTCCGGCGAACGTGACTCATCATCCGATAGCGCACGCTGACCGCGCCGGAATCCCAGCGACGGATCTGAATGAGATACTGCGGCACACAATCAGGGTTCGCTGGGCTGGGCCATCGCCGTGAACGGATTGCGCATTCCCGCGTGCCTCGCCCATTACTCAGGTTCACCAACCACGCGCACGCCGGATGGATGAGCAAGCACCCGGACTGGCTGACGTTGATCGACCCGACAGCACCCGCCTACGTAGCACGCCGGTCAGTCCGGCACCTCTAGGTCCGCTGACACGATTCACGTGCTGAGGCTGGCTGAATGACGGTTGATCCCGCTGTCGTACCGGGTCTATTGCTCCTGGCGCTCGAGCTCCTGGCCCTTGCGGCCATCGGCTACGTCGTCGCACGGGTGGCGCTTCAACAGACCGACGACCGGCTGGCGCTGGCGCAGGGACTCGTCATCGGTCTCGCCTTGTGGGGCCTTACCGTCAACTTCGTTCTACACCTTCTGCCCGGACGTGCTGGTGGGCTATTAGCTTGGGTTCTTCTGCTCGTATTTTCATCATGGCTGGGCTGGCGCAGGCGAGCCAAACTGCCGATCGGCGCACGCGAGACCGCCGGCTTCGCCCTGGTGACTCTGGCCACGTTTGCCGTCGCTCTAGCCGCTCGCCAGACGCTGATCGTCAGCGACGCCTTCATCCGCTTCGGACTGGCTGCCCCCGTTCAAGCCGGGACTTGGCCGCCAGTCCTTCCTTGGAGTCCTTGGCGACCTGTCCCGTACCACTATGGGACCGACATGCTGGTCGGACTCTTGGCTCCGCCGTCCGGACCAAACCTGGCGTTCACGACCGAGCTGCTGGACGCGTATGGCTGGACCAGCCTCGCCCTGCTCGTCGGCGTCACGATCCGCCATCATGCAGGCTGGCTCGGCTTCCTCATCCTGACCCCGCTCGTGCTTTCCGCAGGTGCGTGGATGCAACTCCAGGGCACTTCGCCGTCTCTCCTACAACTCCCGGCGCCAACTGGCCTGCCAGACGGTGGGCTCCGCGCTGGTCTGGCCGACGTCTATTGGCCGGCTCGGCAGTGGCCATGGCCCTATCCCGAACCTCACGCCGCCCCGCCCAACATCTGGTTCGTTCGCTTCACCCTGGCCTACGGGCTAGCGCTAACCGTCTTGGAACGTATCACCGCAGGCTCCCGGCCACTCACCTGGCCGTCGGCGTTGAGCCTGGCCGCCCTGGTCGGCTTTCTTGGGCTTGCCGAGGAAACCCTGGCCCTGACCGTTCTGGGTCTGTGGGGCCTTACCGAGACAGTCCGGCTAGTGCGAGACCGACCGGCGCGCGCACGCGTCCGAGTCCCTGCGGCCGCCGGGCTGGGCCTCGCGATCCTGCTGCTGGCGCTTGGTGGCGGCGTCCTCACAGGGATACTGTCCGGCGCGGCAGGGAACAACCTATCGCTGAGTTGGGCCGCCGAAACGGCCCGACTTCGGCCACCGACAGTCGTGGACGCTCGTACGGGCGGACTCGCGGTGCTGGGTCTGAATGCGCCGATCCTGGCAGTTGCCGCTGTCCTGCTAGCCGGGCGCCAGCGCCAGGTGCTGACACTAGCGGCCGGCAGCGGCGCGTTCCTTTTGGCGGCGCTTACGCTGCGCTATGAGGCAGCTCCCCAGAACATCGCCAGGCTGGACGGGCACGCTGGCAACCTCGCGCTGTTTGCGCTGCTACTGGCGGTCGCCCTGCGACTGCGCGCAGTGCCGACACAGTGGCGCTACACGATCGCCGCCCTTTTCGGCGCCGTCATCGTCTGGCCCACCGTCGCGCTTCCCATCCGCACCCTGGCTTTTCAAGTTAGCCACGGGATTGATTTGGCAAATGCCCAGCCCGAACTCGCGGGACGCGACATCGCGCTGTACAGGGCCGGAATCGGACGCCAAACCATTCAGTACGTCACACCGAGCCAAGTCGTCGCCTACATGCCCAATCCGCCGCCTCCCCTGCATGCCCGCCCTTCCGCGGCGTTCGCGCATGATCGCGTTACTCGCTTCATCGGCGATCACACTCCAACCAGCGCGCGCATCCTTTCCCCGCACCCCACCGAACTGACGCTGACCACTGGCCGTCCAAATGCGGCGGGCTTCGCCGGATATCTGCACTACGTGGAAAGATCGGGACCTGAGTACGAAGACGCCGTCCGCTTCCTTGAGCCGGCGGCTGTTCGGCGGCTGGGGTTCGCGTACGTCCACGCGACGGACGCCTGGGTCAGCAGCTTGCCCGACCGAGCCAGACGCTGGCTTGACGATCCAGGGCTGTTCGAATACCTGGTCCGCGGCGAGCAACACGCCCTGTATCGAATCCGTCCGGCGTTCCTACGCCTGAACCCCACGCCCGCACCCCGATCATTCGAAGCGCTGCGGCAGGTCATCCCGGCGACGGCCAGCGTGCGTCTGGCGGAAAGACTCCAGCGTCTGGACAAGCTTCGTCTGGCATCCGTGCTGGCGCACACCCGGCTATCGGGGACCATCGACACATCCAGGATTCATCTGCTGCCGGCCATTCCGATTGAGCCACCAGGCAATCACGACCCTGATGTGGTTATCGTCCCGTGGGACCTGTCCCTTGATCTCGGCGACCACGAGTATCCGGTTGTCTGGTGGAACGATGACGCGGTCGCCTACGCCGTACACCCGTCCATCGCGCCACCTGTCGACCCTCCGCCTCCTTCAGCACCTGATTTTGCAGTCCGGCTCTCGGACGTCCTGGTGGAAAACGATCGCATCGCCTTTACGGCGTCATTCACCGATCACGCACCCGAAAAGTGGACGGGGCAAGACTGGCTCGTGATTCAGTTGGACGACACGCCCTGGTCATGGCCGGTCCGCTACGAGGACGACAGCTTCACTATCGTCGGCACGCAATGGTTTGCAGGTCAGGTCGGGCCTAGCGGTCGCACGTCGACTCATCGCTACGAATTCGACGCGCTCGCCGGAGAACTCACCGCGGCCGCGGCGGCTGGCGAATTGGCCCTTGTCCCGGCGTCGGGCAGCAGCCCGACGCCGGGCACTTGGACGCTGGCAATTCGGCTGCGACAGGAGTACCTACAAGCGAGCATAGTCCCAGTGTTGAAGTTTCTAGTCTCCGAATCCGGCCAGGTTGCCTACGCCGTCCGAGAGGGCGAACGCCACGTGGCCTTGAACCCGTGCCCTGAACGTATGCAGCACACCGATGCCTGTCGCAATCTGGCGGCAGCTGCCGCGGCCGCAGGTTCCAGATAGGCCGCCGCGTTTCGGTCCGGCATACATGTTGAATCTCCTCAGGCTGCTCGATTTGCCACTACGCCAGGCCGAACTGACCTTGATCGACCGACGGGTTCCTCCCCAAGCTAGTGATAGGCGTTTGGCCCCTGGCCGTAAGTCGCTAATGTGACCTCACGCGCAGCACGGAAGCCGAACGCTTGCCAACGAATCATCTGCATCTGGCCTCGGACCATCTGACCGAGGCACTTGGGTTGGCCAAATGACCGTTGACCCGGCGGTGATCCCAGGTCTGTTGTTACTTACGGCCGAGCTTTTGGCGTTGGCGGCCATTGGCTTTGTCGTGGCGCGGCTGGCGCTGCGCCAGACTGATGACGGGCTGGCGCTGGCGCAGGGACTGGTGATCGGTCCTGCGCTCTGGGGCTTGCTAGCCAACTTGGTTCTGCACGTGCTGCCTGGGCTCTCAGGAGCAGTTGCCGCCTGGGTCGTCATGCTTACCGCTGGCGCCGGTCTGGCACTGCGGGCGCGGTCGGCGCTCCATCTCCCACCACGCACTGTTGCCTTGTTTGGAGTCCTGGGCTTGGTGATCTTTTGGGTGTCGCTGGCCGGTCGGCAGCTTCTGACCATTCCGGACGCCCAGATTCATCTCGGTCTCTCAGCCGCCATTCGGGCTGGAATTTTCCCACCGGAACTGCCGTGGAACCCGGGCCTCTCCGTGCCCTACCACTACGGAGTGGATCTTCTTATCGGGTTGCTACGGCCGACTATTGGGCCAGACGCCGCGCTAACCACGGAAGTGCTCGGCGCCTACGCCTGGGCCAGTCTTGCGCTTGTGATTGTGATGACAGTTCGAAAGGGTGGTTCGTGGTCTTCCGCCCTGATCCTGGCAGCGCTATTGCTCACACCGGGAACTTGGACGTTGCTCTTGGGCGATCAACCTCCACTACTGAAGGTCCCAGTGGTGACTGGTCTCCCCACGGCAGGATTGCGTGCAGCCCTGACCGACGCGTACTGGCCCGCGACTGAACTCTCCGGTGCGTCGGCTCCACTCTACGAGACCCCCCCACCGAATGTCTGGAAGCCTCCAATCCCGCTTGCCCATGCGCTAGCCGTTGTGGTCCTGGAACGAGTGTCATCGCGCTACCAATTGCCGTGGTTCGCGCAGTCGATCCTCGCCCTGCTCGTCGCATTTCTGGGGCTTGTAGAAGAAGCGATAGCCTTAACGACCCTCGGCCTTTGGGTGCTTCTTGCAGCACTTGGTCACATGTCTGCCAAGCCGAGTCGCAAAGTCACCCGCGGCCGATTTGTGCGATCCGGCATTGGTCCGGCATTGGCCGCGCTCTTGCTCGTCAGCGGCGGAGGGCCGATTAGCGGACTTCTAACCGGAGGGCTGGGAGGCGGCCTGACGCTTGGCTTGCCTGGAAGTCTGGGCGAATCTCTCTTGCTCGGGTCCATCCAGCCCTTGACGGGAGGCCTGGGGCTGCTCGGCTTGGGTGGCATACCGGTCGCGGGCGCGGCGCTGCTCCTGGCTTGGCGCCAGCGGCTCGTAGCAGCCCTGGTGGTGGGCAGCAGCGTGTTCATGGTTGCCGCGTTGGTCCTCCAATTCGGGGCCTTCGACTTTGACGTGGGCCGGCTGGAAGGGCACGCACAAAACTTCGCCTTGCTAGCGCTGCTGCTCGCCCTTGGCCGCCGGCTGCACGAGTTGAGTCCGCGCTGGCGCTACACAGCGACCGGCTGCTTGGTAGCGCTAGTCATTTGGCCAACCATCGCGACGCCGGTACTCAAGGTCGGCTCGGCCCTCGATCACGGTGTCAAGCTATCAAACGCTCAGTCCGAATCAGCTTCGGACGACATCGTGTCGGTCGAGTACACGGGACGATACGTGCTGGCGCCTGCCGCAACCGAGACCATCACCGCGTACATCCGCGAGCACACCTCAGTTGACGCCCGTATCCTTTCGCCGGACCCGAGCAATCTGTCCATCAATACCGGCCGCCCCACGGCGTTCGGCTTTGCAGACCATCTGCACCTGTTTCCGATTCCCGGTCCCGGCTACCAGGACGCCATCCGCTTCCTCGAACCCGCGGCCGTGCGGCGACTCGAATTCGCCTACGTCCACGCCACGGACGCGTGGATAGCCAGCTTGCCCCGTCAGGCCCGACGGTGGCTGGCGGATCCGAATCTATTCAGGCCTCTCATTCGCGACGGCGCCCACTCGCTGTACCGTATCGAGCCAGCGTATCTGCGGCTCGGCTCCGTTTCTTATCCGCACTCCTTCGAGGCTCTGCGACAGGTTGTGCCCCCGTCGGCTTCGGTCCGGATATCGGGAAGCGTGCAAACGCTTGAGGCTCTCCGTGTGGGCTCAGCACTTCCCCACGCGAAGCTCTTGGGCGCTTTGAGCCCGTCAAACCTATATCTGCTTACAGAAATCCCCATACAGCCCGTCAGTGACGCGCCACCCGACGTCGTCGTCATCGGCCGCGAATACGTCACCTTCGCCAGGATCCGTGCCTTGTCCCCCATATGGTGGAACCACGCCGCCGTCGCCTTAGCCAACAACCCCGCCATCACTACCTCGGTCGCCCCGCCGCCGCCGCCCAACCGCGACTTCGCCCTCCAGGTCGCGGACGTTCGCCGCTCACCCCACCACATCGCCTTCGCCGCCACCTTCGCCGACTACGCTCCCTCCCAGTGGACGGGTCAGGATTGGTTGGTGATTCCCGTGGACTCCACCCCCTGGGCGTTGCCCACCCGCTACGCCTCAGACGGCCACACGCTCGTGGGCACCCGCTGGTTTGCCGGCCAGATCGCCCCCGGCCCCGGCCCCGTCACCTACCACTACCAATTCGACGCCCGCACCCATCACCTTGCCCTCCAGGCCGCCGATGGGACCCTTGCCAGCCTCCCCGCCTCCGGCGACCGACTCCCCCCAGGCACCTACACCCTCGCCATCCGCCTGCGTTACGACCACCTGCAAGCCGCCACAATTCCCGTGCTTCACCTGACCGTCGCGGCCAACGGCACCGCCACATTTTCCGTCTACCCCAGCCAACCCGCTGTTGCCGTGAACCCCTGCCCCGCACGCCTCCAAAACACCGACTCCTGCCGCCGCCTCGCCGCCGATGGCTGACTCAGTGGCGAACTACCCCAAGCAACAGTGACGCCGTCACGCAAGGCCGCCAATCCCCAGGCCCCCGTGGGTCTCCAGGTCGCTGAATGACCCTCGACCCACCCGTCCTGCCCGGGCTCTTTTTCCTGGCGGCCGAGCTGCTCGTCCTAACCGCCTTTGGCTACGTCGCCGCGCGCGTCGCCCTGCGCCAGACCGATGGTCGCCTAGCTCTGGCGCAAGGTTTGGTGATTGGACCCGCGCTCTGGGGCCTGATCGTCAACTTCGTCCTTTACCTGCTGCCCGGCTTGGCGGGCGCAGTCGCCGGCTGGGTCGTAATGCTGGCGTGCGGAGCCGTGCTGGCTTGGCGCGCACCTTCCGCGCTTCGGTTGCCGCTCCGTACCGTCGTTGGATTTGTCCTCGCCGCCCTCGCCGTCTTCTGGGTAGCGCTCGCCGCTCGTCAAACCCTGTCGATTCCCGACGCGGCTACGCATCTCGGGCTGGCTGCTTCTATTCGAGCTGGCTCGTTTCCACCAACGTTTCCTTGGATTCCAGATGAACCGGTGCCGTACCACTACGGCGTCGACATGCTGATCGGTTTGCTAGCCCCTCCGGTCGGGCCTGACTTGGCCTTTGTCACCGAGTTGTTCAGCGCCTACGTTTGGACTAGCTTCGTCCTCGTGGTAGCCACAACCCTTCTACGACGCAGCTCGCTGTCCATTGCCTTGATTCTGACGCCTCTTCTCCTTACCGCCGGCGCATGGACATTGGTCTCCACCGCCGCGCCAAGCATCGTGCAGATTCCGATTCCGACCGGTACACCAGCGGCCGGTCTACGCGCCTCACTGACTAGCATCTATTGGCCCGAAGTTTCTCTGCCGTGGATGGCAAGAGTCGACGCGGTACCACCAAACGTCTGGAAGCCCTTGTTTGTCTTTGCGTATGCACTGTCCGTCGTGGCCTTGGAGGGTATCGCCACGAGACGGGAGCACTCGTGGCCAAGCGCTATGACTTTAGCCGCCGTCGTCGGGTTTCTTGGCCTCGTGGATGAAGCTGTCGCATTAGTAATGCTTGGGCTGTGGACGTTGCTGGAAATCTGCTTTGTCGTGCGGACTCGCCCGAGGCCATGGACAGGCTTGGAAGACATTGGCCGTGTAGCCGCGGGGCCAGCGTTAGCGGGACTTCTGCTTGTCAGCAGCAGCGAGGCTATCGGCAACATTATCTTCGGATCGACAGGATCCGGTCTGACATTGGGTTGGCTTGAAGATGCAGGAAGCCGACTGCCGTTCGGGGAATTAAGCGAGCTGCAGGGCGGGATCGGGCTTCTCCGAGTTGGCCCCTTACTTCTCGCGGTGGCCGCGTTCGCATTAGCCCGACATCAACAAATGGTGCTGGCGTTTGTAGTTGGATGCGCCACTTTCGTCGTGGCTGCGCTCACCCTGCAGTACGCGCCTGTCCCCGATGATGTCACGCGCTTCGATGGGTACGCGCGAAACTTCGCGCTACTGGCGTTCGTGATCGCGTTGAGCGCACGCTTGACTGCACTCCGGCTAAGTTGGCGATACGGAGCAATTGCGCTTCTACTTGCCCTTCTGATCTGGCCTACGACGATCGGACCCGTGCGCGGTCTGGCTCTGGCTCTGAGGCACGGAGTCCGCGTAGAAAACACTCAGCCCCACAGGGGAGAGTTGGACTCTTCACTCAAGGGACGATACGGACTCGGACAGTTGGGCACTACCTATGTGGCTACCTATGTCCGCGAGCACACGCCAGTTGACGCCCGGATCCTTTCGCCCGATCCTGTCAATCTGTCCATCAATACCGGGCGCCCTACGGGCTTCGGCTTCGCGGGCCATGTCAACCTTCGTCCCGTTTCTGGCCCCGACTACCAGGATGCCATCCGCTTTCTAGAACCCACCGCCGTACGCCGGCTTGGTTATAGCTACGTCCATGCCACCGACGCCTGGATCGCCGGCTTGCCCGATCGGGCCCAGCAGTGGCTCGCCAATCCCCACCTATTCGCACCCATCGTTCGCGACGGCGCCCACGCCCTCTATGGAATCCATCCCGCCTTTCTGCAGTTGCAGCCCCCTCCCGCGCCCGAATCCTTCGAAGCGTTGCGACGCGCGGTTCCTTCAGCGGCCACTGTGGTTCTTACAGAATCTCAACAGCGAATCGAAAACGTTCGAATTGCCACCTCACTTTCCCACGCGCGGCTCTACGGTGAAATTGACCCGACTGCGATCCATCTTCTCTCTGACATCCCTATTGAGCCAGTTCGCAACGCGCGACCCGACGTGGTCGTCATCGCCCGTGATCGCGCCGTTTACGCAAACACCCGTGCACTTCAACCCATCTGGTGGAACCACTCGGCCATCGCCTATGCCCTTTCCGCCGACATCCCTACCAGGATCGACGCGCCCCCACCACCCAACCGTGACTTTTCCGTGCAGATAACCGACGTTCGCCCTTCGGCTCGCCGCATCTCCTTCTCGGTCACATTCACCGACCACGCCCCCACACGCTGGACGGGCCAGGATTGGTTGGTGATTCCCGTGGACTCCACCCCCTGGGCGTTGCCAACTCGATTCGCCCCCGACGGCTTCACCCTCGTCGGCTCCCGCTGGTTTGCCGGCCAGATCGCTCCCGGCCCCGGACCCGTCACCTACCACTACCAATTCGACGCCCGCACCCATCACCTTGCCCTCCAGGCCGCCGATGGGACCCTTGCCAGCCTCCCCGCCTCCGGCGACCGACTCCCTCCAGGCACCTACACCCTCGCCGTCCGCCTGCGCCACAACCACCTGCAAGCCGCCACAATCCCCGTGCTTCACCTGACCGTCGCGGCCAACGACACCGCCACATTTTCCGTCTATCCCAGCCAACCGGCTGTTGCCGTGAACCCCTGTCCAGTACGCCTCCAAAACACGGACTCCTGCCGCCGCCTGAGCGTCGATCTTCGTCCCATCGGCGATCCACCGCCGAAGCCATGACGCCGCCACGCCAGGTCTACGCACGTCGACTGGCCTCGGGCCACAAAGCCGCCACGTGACCCTGGACTCCACCGTGCCCCCCGGGCTTGTTTTTCTGGCGGCCGAGATGCTCGTCCTGGCCGCCGTCGGCTTCGTCATCGCACGCGTCGCCTTGAACCAGCCTCACGTCCCCCTGGCCCTCGCCCAGGGCCTTGTCATTGGGCCCGCCCTCTGGGGACTCCTCGCCAACTTCATTCTCTACCTCCTGCCAGGGCTGGCCGGTGCCATCGCCACCTGGGTCATCAGCCTCGTCCTCGCCGCCGCCCTGGCCCTCCACGCCCCCGCCTCCCTCCGCCTGCCTCCACGCACCCTTGCCGGCTTCGGCCTTGCCACCCTTGCCCTCTTCTGGGTCGCCCTTTCCAGTCGGCAGCTACTAAGCATTCCCGACGAGGACATCCATCTGGCGATTTCGGCAACGATCAGAGCCGGCCAGTTTCCGCCGGTTCTGTCGTGGATTCCGGACATGCCACTCCCGTACCACTATGGCGCCGACCTGCTGAACGGGCTTTTGATGCCGCCCGTAGGCCCGGATCTGGCCTTCACAACCGAAGTGCTGGGCGCTTACATCTGGACAGGTTTCGTATTGGTGATCGCGACGGTCTTGATGCGGCACGGGGGCGTCAGCGCGCTGATTTTGGTACCGCTCGTTTTGACAGCTGGTGCGTGGTCGCTGATCTGGTACGCCGACGCACCGCACATCCTCCAAGTCACGGTGCCTGCCGGGATTCCCGGTGCGGGAATCCGCGCCTCGCTGGGCGACATCTACTGGCCGTCCGTTACGTTGCCTTGGACTTGGCCTGGCGAGGCGTCGCCGCCCAACATCTGGAAGCCGCCGTTTGTCCTGACCTACGCGCTGGGATTCGTCGTGCTTGAACGGGTCGCTGCGGCAGGAACCAGCACCGGCCGAAGCTTGTGGCCACTGGCTCTGTTGATCGGCTTCATGGGTCTTATGGCCGAAGAGGTGGCCCTGCTGGTTCTCGGCCTCTGGGTGGTACTGGAGGTAGCGCGACTTCTGCGGTCGCGGTCGATGCACGCCACCATCCAGCAGGCTGCGCTTCGCGCGTCGGCCGGTCCGATTCTGGCAGTCTTCCTGCTTGCCGTCGGGGGTGGCGTACTTACGAGTGTGTTGACTGGCGTCGAGGGAAAGGAAATATCGTTGGGTTGGCACGCGAACGCTGCGGGCCGTCGGCCGTTGGGCGCCCTCGACGTAATGCCCGGCGGAGTTGGCGTCCTCGGACTCGGCGTAATACCGGTCGCTGTGGCGGCCGTCCTCCTCGCACGGCGACATCACCTCGTCCTGGCGCTCGCGGCTGGAAGCGGAGCCTTTCTCATTGCCGCGTTGGTGCTGCAGTACGACCCTGCGGGGGAAGTCACCCGCATGGACGGCCACGCCCGCAACTTCGCCCTGCTGGCGCTGCTGGTGGCGCTGGGCGTCCGCCTGAACGGCCTACGGCCTCGCTGGCGACATGCGGCCATTGCAGGCATCGCGACGCTCGTCATCTGGCCGACGATTGCGAGCCCAACACGCAGCATGGCCTTGGCTCTCAGCCAAGGGCTACACCTCTCAAACGCTCAGCAGAGCGAGCGTGAATTCGACGAGTGGGTCATGGGACGAGCTGTCATCAAGCCCCTCCGTTCCGAGCGTATCGCTGCCTACATCCGCAACCAGACGGCGGTTGACGCTCGGGTCTTCTCTCCCCATCCCCACGGCATGACGGTCTCGACCGGCCGCCCCAATGCGTCAGGCTTCCCCACGCTCATCCACCTGTTCGGACTGACGGGCGCCGAGTACGAGGACACGCTTCGCTTCCTCGAACCGGCGGCGGTCCGGCGGCTCGGCTTCACATACCTTCATGCCCCAGACATATGGGTTGAAGGCCTGCCCGATCGTGCCAAGGGCTGGCTGCAGAATCCTGAACTGTTCGAGCTTCTTGTTCGCGACGGCGCGGACGCTCTCTACCGGATCCAGCCGGCGTTCCTTCGTCTGGAGCCCACGCCCGCCCCGCAGTCATACGAAGCGCTTCGGCGGGCTGTGCCAGACGGCGCGACGGTGCACGTCCCCACACCAACCAGCCCGCTGACCGCAATTCGCGTTGCGTCTGTTCTGCCCCACGCCAGAATTTTGGGCGCGTTGGACCCGCAAGTTCACTATTCGCTAACCGAAATCCCAACCGAGCCCCTCGGCGAGCGCCTACCTGACATCGTGGTCGTAGAGCGAGACGTCTCCTTCGACATCGGCATCAATGATTTCGCCCCGATTTGGTGGAATCACGCAGTGGTCGCGTATGCCATTCGTCCCGGATTCGCCGCGCCCATCGCTCCGCCTGCTCAATCAGAGGCATACCTCAGCGTCTTCGTGGCCGATGCCCGCGCGACAGATGGTCACATCACCTTCACGGCAACATTCAGCGACCATGCGCCTGGGGAGTGGACAGGTCAGGACTGGCTGCTCATCCGCGTGGAGGACTCCCGATGGGGTTTGGCGGCGGATTTCGAGTCCGACGGCTACACGCTCGTCGGCACCCTGTGGTTTGGCGGCCAGATCTCCCCAGACCCCGGCACGTCAACCCACACGTACAGATTTGACGCCGGTCATGGCCAGCTCTTGGTGCTGGAGGATGACGGAGGCTTCATTGCGGTTCCGGAATCTGGAGACCGCCTGACACCGGGCACCTATGTCCTGGTGGCTCGGCTGCGACTCGAATACCTGCAGGCGGCAATAATCCCGTTTCTCGAGGTCGTGATTTCGGAGACCGGCGGCGCGTCCTTGACGCCCTTAGAGGGCGAACGCCGCGTGTCCGTGAAGGCCTGCACCGAACGGCTGAGAATTGCCACACTCGGCGGCACGCTATGTCGGGACCGGGCCACCAAGGCCTCGCAGCCCACATCCGCACAGACATGAACTTCGCCCAACAAGCTTTGCGCACAACGCCACAAGGCATCTCCACCGTATGACAGTAGATCCAGCAGTCATTCCCGGGCTCCTGCTGTTGGCGGCGGAGCTCCTGACACTCTCAGCGGTGGGCTACGTCGTGGCGCGCGTCGCGCTCAGGCAAACCGACGACCGTCTGGCGCTGGCCCAGGGCCTAGTGATTGGACTGGCGCTGTGGGGTTTGATCGTCAATTTCCTGCAGCACCTGTTCCCTGGAATGGCCGGGGCACTGGCGGGCTGGATTGTTGTATTGGCCCTGGCTGGCGTTCTGGCCTGGCGCACACGTAAGGATCTCAGGGTTCCGCCACACACGCTGGCGCGGTTCGGGCTGGCCGTAGCAGTCGTTTTTTGGATCGCGCTCGCCAGTCGCCAGCTATTGATTATCCCGGACGAGATCCTGCACACCATGATTCCCGCCACCATCCGGGCGGGCGGCTGGCCGCCAACCCTTGGCTGGAGCCCTGACCTGGACTTGGCCTATCACCACGGAATCGATCTGCTCGTCGGACTCTTGACCCCTCCGACCGGTCCCGACCTGGCGTTCACAACGGAACTCCTCGGCGCCTACGCCTGGACTGCCTTGATTTTGCTCACGGCCGCACTCCTCATGCGACGCGGCTCGTGGGCAGGCACGTTCGTTCTGATGCCGCTGGTCTTGGCGCATGGCGCCTGGACGCTGGTGTTCGGTGAGCAACCGACGCTGCTGCAGCTTCCCATGCCTGTAGACGTCCCGGTGGCTGGTGTACGCGCGGCGCTGGCCGACGTGTACTGGCCTGCCGTGGAATTACCCTGGTCTTCGGAGCAGTACGGCGTTCCCCCAAACATCTGGAAGCCGGCGTTTGCCTTCTCCTATGGGCTCGCGTTTGTTGCACTTGAGCGAGTCATGGCCGGAGCCCATAGGCCATGGCCGGCGACGCTCACGCTCGCCGCCCTGGTGGGTTTCCTTGGCCTGCTCGATGAAACGGTGGCCCCAATTGTGCTGGGGCTCTGGGGCGCGATTGGAGCCTGGGAGCTGTTCCGCGCTCAGCCCAAGCGATCGAATTTCCCCGCTGCCGTCCTCCGCGTGGCCGCCGGACCACTGATTGCTGTGGCCCTTTTGCTCGCGAGCGGAGGCGTCTTTACGGGCGTCCTATCCGGAAGCTCTGGATCCGGCGAACTGACGATTGGATGGCCACTGGATCCACGGGGCCGTAGTGCGGTGACTTCGGTGACCCAGCTGGACGCGGGACTGGGCCTCCTGAGCCTCGGATCTTTGGTCGTAGCCGGAATCGCCGTCCTGATTGACCGTCGAAACCGACTGGCCCTAGCCTTTGCGGCTGCCACGGGAGCGTTCTTGCTCGCCGCACTCGTTCTGAGATACGACGTCGCCCCGCACGACATTGGGCGATTTGATGGGCACGCACGCAATTTCGCGCTGTTGGCACTTCTGCTTGCGCTGAGCGTCCGGCTGGCCGACCTGCGTCCGCGCTGGCGACACGCAGCCGCCGCCTTGATTCTTGTACTCGTGACCTGGCCAACCGTCGCCGCGCCAGTACGCAAACTTGGCCTGGCGGTCGGCCACGGCGTGCAGATTGCTAACGCGAAGCCAGGAGCACGCGAGTTCGGCGATTTCTTCTGGTGGATGGGGAGATACCCGCTGGAACAGTTCCCGTCAGACCGAATCGCCGGCTGGATCCGTCATCACGTCGATGTTGACGAACGAGTTCTGTCCCCAACCCCCTACGCCCTGACCATCGCCACCGGCCGGCCAAATGCCTCGGGCTTCGCAGACTTTCTGCACACACGCCCCTACACCGGCTCTGGATACCTGGACGCAATTCGTCGGCTCGAACCACTGGCACTCGTGCGATTGGATATTAAGTATGTTCATGCACCCGACGATTGGGCCGGGGACCTCCCTGCCGAAGCCAGTCGCTGGTTGGCGAATCCGGAGTTCTTCGAACCGCTGATTCGCGACGGCGCCCACACGCTTTATCGGGTGCGGCCGGCGTTCGCGCAACTCGATGTCGTGCCAGATGCCGCGTCGTACGAGGCTCTGCGGCAGGCCGTTCCGGCGGGTTCTGCGGTATATCTTTCGCCTGCCAGCGGCTCGCTGAATACCTTTCGCGCGGTAGCCGTGCTACCGCATGCCCGCCTGCTGGGATCTCCAGACCGGGCCGCCCTGCATCTCCAGGCCGACATACCGTCAACGCCGCTCGGCATCCAGACCGCCGACCTCGTCGTCACCTCCGCGCGGCTTGCGCCGTCGATGTTCCAACCAACCGCACGCCGTCCGGTCTTCTGGAACCAGGAGATTGCCGTCTACTCCCCGGACAGCACCATTGCTCCGGTCCGTGAGCCCCCGCCACAGCCCTTCAATGTCCGGCTATCAGACGCCAAGGAAGCCGACGGACGCCTCACCTTTACCGCCGTGCTTGCCGATACGTCGGGCGAGGGCTGGACCGGTCAGGACTGGCTGGTGGTGCCGGCGGACGCCTCACCGTGGGCCCTACCACGCATTCGGCCAACCGATCCCGCCGTGCAGTGGTTCGCCGGGCAGGCCAGCCCGCGGCCGGGATCAATGACGCATCGATACGAATTCGACCCCCTATCGGTGACGCTCAGCCTGCACGACGCCGGGCAGACCGCGACCCAACTGCCCTCGTCAGGCGCTCCACTGGAACCCGGCGTCTGGATCTTTGCCGTGCGGCTGCGCAGCGGCTATCAGCTTGCCGCGTTCATTCCAGTGGCAAGAATCTTGGTTACCGACACCGGCGAGGTCTCGTACGAAACATACGACGGCGAACTGGGAGCCAGTCCCTCGCCCAGGCCGCCGGAGCCCTAGCGTCCAGCGCAAGGCTGTGCGGCCTTTCCAAAGGCCAATGACGCCCAAGGTGCGCGGCCAAGAGACTTCGCTGCGACTCAGATCAACTGCTCACGCCATGTGGCCGGCGCGTGCTCGCTTCCAATTTCAAGACTGTTGGGCAGATAGGCCGGCTCTCGCGGACCAACCGAGCGCGCCCACCGCACCATCGCCTCCACTCCCGCCCGAAGCGACGTCACGTTACGGAATCCCAGGATTTGCTCAGCCGCGTCATGCGCGCAGTAGGCGTTCTTGACTTCGAGCGGTCGGGCCTGCATGTACTTGGGATCCAGTCCTGCCGGCCACGGTCCACCGTCGAAGAAGATGTCACGTACCACATCCGCGAGCTGGTTGATCGAGACGTCCTCCGACGACCCTACGTTGAAAATCTGGCCATTGGACCGGTCGCTCAGTCCGCCGTCGACAATCGCCGGGTTTACGTCGCCGATGTACGAATAGGCGCGGCGCTGTTCACCATCGCCGTAAATGTGAAAGGCACGGCCGCGCAGCAGGGCATTGATGAAAATCGCCACCACGTTGCGATACGGATCGGCCAGGTTTTGGCGCTCGCCGTAGACGTTGTGGGGCCTGACCACCGCGTAGTCAAAGCCGTGCACCGCCGAGAGATGTTCCGTGGCGGCCTCCATCGAGGCCTTCATGGCCGCGTACACGTCCTCCGGCAAGCGCGGCATCGTCTCTTCAAACGGTGGTTGCTGCGCCCCGTAGACACTCATCGAACTCACCAGCACGACCTTTGACAGCCCGTTGGCGATCGCCGGAACCAGCGTGTTCAGGTACCCGACCACGTTGTTGTCCATTGAGCTCAGCGGCGTGAACTGGCTGCGCCCTTCGGTGGCGTCCGCCGCGTAGTGAAAAATGACTTCGGGATCGGAGGCGGCAACCAGCTCAGCCGCCGCCGCGCGATCAGCCAGGTCGCACTCCACAAACTCCGCAGCCGTGTTGACGTTTTCCACGTAACCGCCAATAAGGCTGTCAGCGGCGGTGACCTCATGGCCGAGATCGAGCAGACGGTCCACGGCATGGCTTCCCATAAAGCCGGCCGCGCCGGTTACCAGCACGCGCATGGTTGGCTTCAGCGCACTCCCATCAGGGTCCGCAAGTCAGGCAACGTGGCGCCGGACGTCCGTCGCGCCGGACGGATTCTAGCCGAGGGCACGACTGGCCACGTCCGCCCCATTTGGTCATCCACTCGCACCCGCCGCTGGCACCTAACCGAACACCAAGCCGGCTGTCACGCGCAAGCGGAGATGGGAGCCCAGGGTGGGACTCGAACCCACAACCTGCGGTTTACAAAACCGCTGCTCTACCGATTGAGCCACCTGGGCGGTAATGGCCTTCCAGCCTAGACGGCCGATTCCCGCAACGCTCGTTACCGGGCCGATTGACGGGCGAACAAATCGTCGGGCCGATCAGGCAGGTTCCGTGGCAACCACTCTAGCGCCAAGTTGGCTGCGACTTGCCGAGAGGTAGCGGAAGAAGCCGAGGGCCAACTCAACGAGTGCCAAGACCTACGGCGCGAACCGGCGCATCGCGCCGCAGCGAGACAATCCGCCTTCCGCTACGCCTGACTGCGGATGAACGAAATGAAGTTCTGCAGTTCCTGCTCGGTCATATTGGGGAAGGCCGGCATTCCGTTACCGCCCTGCTTGGCCTGCTCGCGGATGCGGTCCTCAGTCAGGTCATCCGCTGTCCGACCCGAAAGCTGGGGACCAATGCCGCCGCTGAGGTCCGCGCCATGGCAGGCGATACAGCCAAATGCGGTGAACTGCTGGCGACCGACCTCCGCCGCGCCTGTGAGTGCCACAACGGCTGTCGGCGCGGCAGTCGCCTCAACTGCTTCCGCTGGTGCTGCACTTGCGGCAGCTGTTGGCACAGCCGTCACCGGCGTTACAGCCACGATCGCTTCAGCCACGCGTGGCGTGGGCGACGCCACCAGCGCCGCCGGCGTCTCACCCGGCGGCACGGTGATCTGCGCCACCGGCGGCAGCGGTACGAACGGGCCCGAGCCGGTGGTGACTAGCGGCCGGCTCTCGCCACAGGAAGCCAGGACGCCTGCGAGCAATAGCGAAACAGCCAACGCGCCCAGCAGGCGGCGGCTCGGGCTGTGGCCGGTCATGCGGTCGCGGTCTCCTCGGGCGCATGCGCGCCTTCGGTTGTGATTGTATTCACAAAGTTCCCTTGCCGCGAATCCTCACCGTCCGACCTGACAGACAGCCCGTGGCTGGCTATTCCTCGTCACCCCGCAGCGCGGCCAGCACCGACAAGTCCTCGAGAGTCGTCGTATCGCCCACCACATCGCGGCCGGCCGCGATGTCGCGCAGCAGGCGACGCATAATCTTGCCGCTGCGCGTCTTGGGCAGGGCGTCGGTGAACCGCAACTGCTTAGGGCACGCAAAGCGACCCAAGACCTTGCCAACGTGTGCGATGAGCTCAGCTTGCAGTTCGTCACTGCCGTCAATTTCGGCCCGCAGAGTCACAAACGCCGCGATGAACTCACCGGTGATGGGATCCGGCGCACCCACCACGGCGGACTCGGCCACGGACGGATGGCTCACTAGTGCGCCTTCGACCTCGGCCGTGCCGATTCGGTGACCGGCCACGCTCAGGGTGTCGTCCACGCGACCGATCACCCAGTAATACCCGTCCGCATCGCGCACGGCGCCGTCGCCCGTCAGATAGCGGCCGGGGAACTTCTCCCAATAGGTCTCGACAAGCCGCTCTCGGTCCCCGAACTCGCCGGGATGTCCGGGCTGACCCCAGCCATCCTTGTAGATGCCGCGAAGCATGGATGGCCAGGCGCGCTTGATGATCAGCAGGCCCCGCTGGCCGTCGGGCACCGGCTCGCCGTCCTCGCCGACCACCGCCGGTTCCACGCCTGGGAATGGCAGCGTGGCGGAGCCGGGCTTCAGGGTTGTGGCGCCCGGCAGGGGCGTGATCAGAACACCGCCCGTTTCGGTCTGCCACCAGGTGTCCACAATGGGGCAACGTCCCTGACCGATCACCCGGTGATACCAGAGCCAGGCGTCGGGATTGATCGGTTCGCCCACGGTCCCCAGCAGACGCAGGCTCGACAGGTCGTGCCCTTCGGGATGGTGGTCGCCCCAGCGCACAAACGTCCGGATGGCCGTGGGCGCCGTGTAGAACACCGTGACCCGGTACTTCGCCACGATCTCCCAGAAGCGGTCCTCGGCCGGGTGGTTGGGCGCCCCTTCGTACATCACACCCGTAACGCCGTTGGCCAGGATGCCGTAGACGATGTAGCTGTGCCCCGTTACCCAGCCGATGTCGGCCGTGCACCAGTAGATGTCCTCGTCCTTGAGATCGAAGATCAGCCGGGCCGTGTAGGCCGTAAAGACCATGTAGCCGGCCGTGGCGTGCACCACGCCCTTGGGCTTTCCGGTGGTGCCGCTGGTGTAAAGGATGTAGAGCGGATGTTCCGCTGGCAGCTGCGCGGGCGGACACACGTCGGACTGCCCGTCGATCGCGTCGTCCCACCACAGGTCGCGAGCGTCGTCCCAGCCAATGTCGTTGCCACAGCGCTTGAGCACGATCACGCGCTCCACCGTGGGGCAGGCGTCGTCGGCCACCGCGGCATCTACGTTGGCCTTGAGCGGAATCACACGCCCGCGCCGCCAGCCGCCATCGGCGGTGACGATCAGGCGGGCGCCCGCGTCGTTGACCCGGTCGCGAATGGCGTCCGCGCTGAACCCGCCGAAGACCACGCTGTGCACCACGCCCAGACGTGCGCAGGCCAGCATGGCCACGGGCAGTTCCGGAACCATCGGCATGTACAGCACCACACGGTCGCCGGCTTGCAGGCCCTGGGCCTTCAGTGCGTTCGCAAACCGCTGCACGTCGGTCAGCAAGTCGGCGTAGGTGACCGTGCGCGTATCGCCCGGCTCACCTTCCCAGTAGTAGGCGACCCGATCGCCGCGGCCGGCCTCGACGTGGCGGTCAAGGCAGTTGACGGAGATATTGGTCTCACCGTCCACAAACCATTGAACGAACGGCGGGGAGCCTTCCTGCAGCTGTGTCCACGGCTTGAACCAGGTGAAGCCGTCAGTTACCTCGCGCCAGAACCCCTCGGGGTCGTCAAGACTGCACCGATGCAGCTCCTGGTAGGCCTCGAACGACGGGACGTGCGCGGCTCCGGCGAAGTCCGCCGGCGGGTCGAATCTCTCGGTCTGTTGCGAAGCCTGATGCGTGTCCTGCGCCGCCGCCATGGGTCACCCTCGCCGGTCTACCGGGTCAGCCCGAGCGGCAACGAGGCTATGGATCGCCCTCGAACACGTCAACCCCGTCGGCACGGTCGAGCGTCCTTGATCCGCTGTGCAAAGCCCAACGCACGCCGCGATCTGACAACCATCTCCGCGCGGTCGGTCAGCCAGTGGCCGTTTCGACGTACGTCGGGCTGGTCCAGGCCATGTGACCGTCGAGTTGCAGCACCCGCACGTGATAGGCGTGAACGCCAGCCAGCGGCTCGGGGTCGGTCCAGGTCACCAGCGTGTCCAGTGGGCCACCATCCGGCGGCACCGCCTGAAGACGCAGGTGGGCGCCCAGGCCTGTGGCTTCGACAAAGATCGGACCGTCCTCGATTCCGGCCAGCGCCTGGGTGACCGTCAGCGGCTCAGAGGCGAACTCGATCACGGGGTCCGCCGCGTCGGCCAGCTCCAGCCGCACCCCGTCGTAGTCGCCGGCCACCTCGCTGGTCCATGTCACGCGCTGTCCGTCGTGTCCGGTCAGACCCTCGTCGGGGTGGTCGAACGCGAAGGGTGAAGCTCCGGCAATGCGCGCCCCATGGACCGTCACCTCACCGTCCCACGTTTGCTTGCGTCCGCGCGCGATCCGCAAATTGCCGGTCCAGGCCACCAGCACGTGCGCGGGGTCGCCTGCCGGCGTCCAGCGGTGAACCGGCTGACCGTCCCGATAGACCGCGATCTCGATGATCAGCGCCGTGCCGTTGACCTCAACCTCCACCGGAACACCGCCTTGTGCGACGGCTTCGGCGCCCATGCGCGCGCCCGCAATCTCGGCGTCCACCAGAATTCGCGCGCTCGTAGTTCCGTGACAGTAACGGGAGTGCAGGCCGCTCCAGATACCGTCGCGCGTGAGTTCCGCCGCGCGGATGCAGGCCAGGCCGCCGGGCACCGGCATCTCGTTCGAGTTAGCCAGCGTTGCACCCGGTCGCCCCATGTGATCGTCGCTGCCCGCAACAAACCCGACGTGCGCCCCCGTCGCCAGCGCCTGCCGCAGGAACCACTCGGACGTGCCATGCGCGGAGTGCACTTCAACGACCGGCTCCAGGTCAGGATCGATCCAGCGCAACTCCGCGCGCCGTCCGCCGACGTGCGGCAGCAGCATCACGTCGTCGCGCCCGCGAAAGCGCGCGTACAGATTCTCGACATTCAGAGCGTCGCGCTCGGAATCGAGTGGCCGGCGGTCTTCGATCAACCAGTGACCGGAGCGCGCAATGTCGCCCGCCTCGGGAATGCCTCGAAATATCACGTTCCGGTCGCCGCCCACCTCGGTGTTCCCCGACCATTCGTAGCCGTGGAAGCACACGAACTCGCCGTCGGAGTGAATGGTCTCCACTTCCCGTCGCAGCCGCTCCCAGAAGTCGTCGGTGATCTGAAAGTCGTTGGCCTGATGGCAGGTGAAGTCTGCACAGGCGAGGTAACGCGCGAAGTGGAAGTAGTCGGCCGAAGGATTGGTTCCTACCGACTCGCCGCTCTGTCCGTGCAAGTCACCCCACCAGTGACGTTGAACCGGTAGCTCGGCGGCAACCCGGATCGGGTTGCTGGTTGCTCGGAGGCCGCTGGTCTGGTCTGTCATTTCAAGCCGGGCCACACCGGGTTCCGCCAGCGTCAGATTCCCGACAGGGATCACTGGCCCTGCCCCGGCGGCCGTCCCCAGCACCTCGTCGCCGTCAGACATCCCGATCTGCAGCGAGGCCCCGAGCACCTCAGTGGGATTGCCCCAGACGTCTTCGAACCGAGCACGAACCGCGAACGGCTCGCCTGCCTGCACGTCACTTGGGGCAATCGCCACCAGCCGCACCGCCGGCCCTGCCATCACGGGAAACGTGAGGAAGCCATCTAGGTCCAGGAACTCCTGCGCGCCCTTGCAATCCACCGAGACCTGAAACTCAAAGGCCTGCACCACCGTCACCGGCGCGCGGATACCGACACTGCCCTCCGAGGTGTCGCCGAAGGTGAACTCCAGCTCGTCGCCTGGCCACAGCCCCCCGTCGTCGGTGTGAACGGTGACCGCGGGCACGAATGGCCGCCGATGTCCCCGCTCATTGAAGCGCGCCTGCGGACGCACGCTGCCCTGAGACACCGTGCGTACCGACAGATAGCCGGGAGCGGCCGGATCCTCGAACTGAGGATGCCCCAGCCCCGCCTGCGCCCGCCACGAAACCCGCACGGCCCCCCGGTCATCCACCCCAGCCGCACCAGCCGTGTAGACAATGCCAAACGTCACCGGCTGGCCGGCTATCGCCGGCCCGTCAATCTCAAGCCGAGCCGAACCAAGAACCTCATCCGCGATCTGTGCAGCCATGTCGTTCATCCAGGATCGGCGCGGTCAGCGCATTCTGCCTTCCCGAAACCAATGCCAGCACCACGCCTCCCCACTCGCCGTTCAGATCACCTCTCGGGACGCAGAGACTTAAGGGATGGGTCGGACGCCGAGCGAACCTTGGTAGACCTGATAAGCAACCTCACCCCGGTCAGAGACCGCAATGTGCACGACTGGAATGAGCGCTGCCTCCCACCAGTCGCCACGCAGCCGTACGGCGAGCGTCCACACTCCGTGCGTCAGGCCCTCGCCGGACGACGCGACAGGTGTAAACGCACCACTTTCGTCCACCATAACCAGGCTGGCCGTGCTCGGATCGAACTCGAATGTACGGGTTTCCACACCCTGGCCGGGGATAACCTGCCCGGCGTACCACTGCACGCCAGCGTGCGTCCGTCCATCCGCTTCGACTTCGCCGGGGAATGCCCAACTCGAGTGATCGACAGGCACCACCAGCCAGTCCTGACCCCTCCACAGATCCGGAGCGCGGTCGGAAAATATAGCCGTGAAGGCAAGTCGTTCAGCGTCCGTCCGAGTGTCCGAAATGCTGACGCTGAAAGACAGGGACGGCGGGTCCTTGACGGTGGCTACCGTGCCCGACGGCGCGTAGACGGCAATCTCGTCATTCCACCAGATCGGCTCGCGCCTCGTGGGCGGGAAGCTCGATGGCGCAAGGCGTGCTGACGTCACGATGAGATCAGGGATCTGGTTACCTAGCGGTTCGGTCGCAATGTCCGGTCGGCTGTGCCACGTTGGCGTCGGTCGTGCCTCCCCAAGGAGTCGCGCATGCGACAGCACCACCGCCGCGCGAATCGAGTTCACGGGTTCCAGCGCAGGGGATAGATATACCGTCGTGGCCGCCGGTACAGCCCGACGCAGTGCCTCGAATGATGCTGGCGGAGGCGCCGCTTCCAACCTCAGAAATGCCGGTCGCACCCGGAAGAGCGCATCAGCGCCGTCACGGATGAGTAGTTCGAACAGGTCGGGGTCATGCAGCCAGTTTCTGGCTTGGTCCGGCAAGCGAGCGACCCAATCGTCCGGCGCATGGATGAAGGCAATCCCGAGCCGACGGACAGCCGCCGGTTCCAGAAAGCGAATCGCGTCCAGATACTCGGGCCCGAATCTGGGAACGAACTGCACGAATTCCGCGTATGCGGACGCGTTGGGCCGCCCGGTGACGATAGTCATCTCTGAAGGAGTAGGCGTAAGGATTCGAGCGTCAGCCGCCGTGTGCTCACGTATATACGCGGCAACGTCTTCTGACATCGGGCGCGGGATCGCGTACCGGCTGGTAAGGCGCCAGCCGAAATTTGGGTCCAGCGCCGCATTGGAGAGGTGCGGTCCACGAGTCAGCGCCAGCCCTAGGTTGTGCACCGGCGCTGCGGCGGTCGGCCAGGTAACGAGAGCCACCGTGGTCGCCGCGGCGGCATAGCGCCAACGCGGCTGAAGTGCGGACAGCCGGTGGCCCAGCGCAACCAGCAGCGCCAACAATGCAAAGTTTCGTGCATGTCCGTCCAGACGGACGACGTCCAGCGAGTACTCATACCGCAGGGTCAACGCTGCGAGCAGCAGCACTCCGGATGCAACCGCCAGAGCAACCGCCAAACGGTTGCGCCAAGCCAGCAGTACCGCAACGGCGGCCACGGGGACTACGCCCAGTTCCAACACGCCCACCCCTCCGGGCATCACGGAAACCGCGCCCAAGGGCCGTCGGCTCCCCGCATCCGCAATCCATCCAACGGACAGACCGGACCGTGACGATCCGATCAGCGCATCAGTGATCGGTCCGCCACCGAACACCAGCAGCAGCGCCGCCAGCACCGGGCCTGCGGCGGCTCGCAGAATCGAACGTCGACATGGCGCGTGTCCCCCGCGCCACGCATCCAGCAGCCGAAGTGCTTCCAGAACAACCCAAAGCCCCAAAGCGATTGGTGCAAGGATCTCGTCCACCAATCCCAGGAATCCGATTAGAAGCGCCAGCGCCGCGCGATCGAACATTGGCGGCTCGCGGGATGCCGCCGCACGCTCCAACACCACCAGGGCCAGGGCATAGGCCAGCACGAAGTGGGGCTTCCAGACATTTGGTGGCGACGCGTCGACCGCCGCGGTCCAGGGGAATTCCGCGGATGGCCAGTAGATCTGCCCCAGCGAGGCGCGCAGGCCGGCCTCGGGAATGCCCGCAAGAACCGGGACCTGCACGATTCCCGGGGGCGCCATGTTGTGCAGCTGCGTCCAAAGTCCGAACGACAGCAGCAATGGACCCCCCGCCAGCAAGGCGATCCACGATCCGCGTCTGAGAACCAGGGTCCCCACGACCAAGGCCAGGCTCGTCCATGCGTAAGCCTCGAAGAGCTCCGTGGTAAACGCCAGGTCGGGTCCGAACGGCGGTGCCAGCAGCCCGATCAGCATGTCCGCGCCATAGTGATACGGCGCAAGCAACCCTGGATGCCATGGAAACGCCGGCGGAAATTCACCGGCCCGCATTGAGGCAGCAAGACCCAGATGCAGATAGGCATCAACAATCGACAACATCTGGCGGCTAGCCAGCACCACCCAGAACAGCCCAAGTGCTACAACGACGAATCCGGCAACACGACGCGGCGATGTGCGCCGCACCGCCGGCACCCGCCAAGCCAGCCAGCCGCCAACGGTCACCATGACCACCCAGCCAACCAGCGTCCCCGCGCCTCCGGGAACCGCGCGCATTACGAAATTGACCACCAGCCCCCAGAGCGCCGGCCCGATCACCATCCCCTGTGCCAACGCCATCAAGTCGTCGCCCTGCCGCAACACAACCCGAGCGACCACAAAGCCAACGCCTGCCAGCACGCACAGTTCCAGGGCCAGAACCAGCAGCCCCGGCAGGGCCGTGAGGTCCATCGTCATCTCGCCAGCCGCGCGTTCAGTGCGCCTTCGTAGGCCTCGTACGCAACGTCACCGCTCTCGGCAACCACAATCTTCATCACCGGTATGAACGCCGCCTCATGCCACTCTTGCCGCAGCCGCACACCCAGGGTCCAGACTCCCGGCCCGAGCCTGTCGCCGGAAGACGCAACTGGCGCGGGACGTCCACTCGCGTCCTCAACCGTCAGACTGCCGGCCCGTGGGTCGAATTCGTAGCCATACGACGCGGACCCTTCGCCCGGAACCATCTGCCCCGCATACCACTGCCGACCCTTGTGCCGGGCGTCAACTTCGAACTCCTGCGGGAAAGCCCACGGTGATCCATCGCCTGCCGTGACCAGCCAGTCCTGGCCCACCCACAAGCCCGGAGCCCGATTCGTGAAGTCCGCGCGAAATACGACGCCGTTGTCTGTCACGCGTACTTCTGACAGGCCAACGCTGAACTGCCCTGGCGGTGAATCCAAGAGCTCCGGAACGGCGCCGGCTGGCGCATATATCGCGAGCTCGTCATTTCGCCAGATCGGCGCGCGTTGATCGGTGGCCAGCGCGGAGGGCGCCAGTCCCAGCGCGTGCATCACCACCAGGTCCGGTGTCTGACCATCCAGCGGCCGCACTGGATTGGGAAGCGGCGTCAAGAGGTACACGCCACCAAGGTCCAGGCTGCCCAGCAACTGAACATGTGGCAGCGCCATGGCCAACCGAATTGTGGCGTATCGAATTGTATCGTCCGGCTGCAAACCCGGCGTCAAGTACACCGGCGCGGAGGCGGGCACAGCCTGCCGCAGAGCCTCAAACGAACCCGGCGCGTACACCGAATCCAGTCGCAGAAACGCCGGCTCGATCCGGTACAGGGCGTCGGTGCCGTCGCGAAGCAGAAGTGTGAAGAAGCTCGGATTGTTCAGCCAGTTCCGGGCATACCCAGGGAGCGCTTCGATCCATACGTCCGTGGCATGCACATACGCGAATCCCAGACGCTGGACCGCCCCCGGTTCTAGAAAACGCAGCACGTCGTCGTACTCGGGACCATTGAATGGGAGGAGATTCAGATGACCCACAGGTCCCGAGGCATTCGGTCGCCCGGTAGCGGCTGAGATTTCGTGCGGATGCGGCGAAAAAACGCGCGCGTCAAGCGCCGTTCGGCCGCGAATAGATGCCGAGATTCGCTCCGAGATAGATGACGCGAGTATGTAACGCCCCCACCAGGGTGACGGAGACTCGTCGATGGCCGCATTCGAGACTCGGACGCCGTTGGGCAGGGCATTGGCGATGTTCTGGATTGGGGTCACGCTGGTCGGCCAAATCACGACCGCCACAAGTGCCCCGAATGCCGCGTATCGCCACCGAGGCGACTGGACATCCAGCTTCACACTGAGAGCGACGAGCAGCGCCAGAAGCGCGAAGTTCCGAGCGTGCCCATCAAGGCGAACAACGTCCGGCGGGTGCGCTGGATGCTGAAGTGTGACCGCGACAAGTGCAAATGTGCCTCCGCCAAGCGCCAGGGCCGCTACAAGCCGTTGCCGCCAGCCGACAAACAGCGCAACCAGCATGATGGGGACAGCACCCAGACTCAGTAGCCCTACGTTTCCCGGGAAGTCACTAAGCGTCGCAAGCAACTCATGCGCGCTCGGTTCGCTTCGCCATCCAAACTCCAGGGCACTGCGCGGTGCCCCGATCAGGATGCCGGTGAGTAGCCCCCCTCCAGCCGCCAGCAACAGCGCGGCGAGTGCCGTACCTGCAATCGAGTCAAAGGCCTGCTCGCGAGTGAGCGATCGCGCTCGCCCAGCTTTCGCAAAGTCAAGTGCGTTCAGGAGCACCCAGAGCCCAAGAACAGTCAGGGCGACCGTTTCCTCGACCATGCCAAGAAATCCAATCAGCAGGGCCAAGCCAAGGTCTTTGAGACGCCTGCGCTCGCCACCTGCTACCACTCGTTCCAGAACGACAATTGCCAAGGCATAGGCGAGCAGAAACGGCGGCTTCCAGATATTTGGAGGCGATGCTTCCGAAGGCCACGTCCACTTCAGTTCGACGCTTGGCCAGTAGACATCCGCCAAGGTCGCGCGGATTCCGGCCGCCGGAACCCCCGTTGGGACCGGAATCCGCAGGACGTCCGCGGGCGTGAACCAGATAAGCGTCCACGCGCCGGCCGTCAGCAACAGCGGCGCCAGCACCAGCGCCCCCAACCACGACCCGCGCTGACGGAGCAGCGTCACGATCACGAGGACAAAGCCAGTCCAGAGGAACGCGCCCATCAACTCAGTCACGAATGCCAGATCCGGCCCGACGGGCGGGGTTAGCAGCCCAATCAGGAGGTCGGCGCCGTAGTGGTAGGCCAGCGGCACATCCGGATTCCAGGCAAGTTCAGGCGGGTACGCGCCGGCCCGGATTGTGGCCGGCAGCGCCGTATGGATCGCATCGTCTGGGATGCCGAGAAGTTGCCGACTGGCCAGCGCGATCCAGAACAACGCAAGCGCCGCGGCCCCAAAGCCTGCAAGCGTCCGCGGCGAGACCCGCAGCCTGGACCTCGCACGCCAGGCCAGCCCTGCCCCGGCAACCACAATGACGACCCAGCCAACCAGGGCGCCCGCCAATCCCGGAACCACGTGCAGCACGAAGTTGACGACCAGCCCCCACGCCGCCGGTCCAATCACCATCCCCTGCGCCAACGCCATCCGGTCGTCAGCCTGCCCCAGTGCCACCCGGGCTACCACGAACCCCACCGCCGCCAGCGCCAGCAATTCCAGTGCAAACAGCGACAGCCCAGGCAGCACCGTTGGGTCGAGCGTCATTGAGTTAGCCGGACTCCTAACGTCCCTGTATACGCCTGATATGACACCTCGCCCGACTCGGACACCACAATCTTGATCACCGGGATAAAGGCAGCTTCGTACCAGTCATGCCGCAGCCGAACCCCCAGCGTCCAGGTGCCCTCGCCCAGCCCTTTACCCGACGACGCAACCGGGACGAAAGCTCCTACGTCGTTCGGAACCGCCAGTCGACCCCTGACCGGGTCGAATTCGTAGGTGTGCGTGGCAGTCGCTTCAATGGAAGCAAGCTGACCCGCGTACCACTGCACGCCTTTGTGTCGGCCGTCGTCCTCGAACTCGCGCGGGAACGACCACGGCGACGAGTCAACCGCGGTCACCAGCCAATCCTGGCCGACCCAGTCCCCGGCCGCCCCATTTGAGAACTCGGCCGTGAAGCTGATTCGGCCGCCTTCCAGATGCACACGCGACAGCTGCAAGCTGAAGGGTTCTGGTGGCGGATCGATCATCGGCGCCACTGCACCCGACGGCGCATAGACCGCGAGTTCGTCATTCCACCAGATCGGCGCGCGCCGATCTGGTGGAAAGGCCGAGGGGGCCAGGCCTCGTACGGGCAGAACCACCAGATCGGGCGTGTCCCCGGCCAGTGGCTCGGTTTCGAAATCGGATCGGAAGTGCATACTGATGTGAGTCTTCAACGTGCCAAGAAGCCGGGTGTGCGACAGAACCGACGCTGCCCGAACCCAACTCAGCGGCTTGCTCGACGGCGCCAGATAAACCGAGGAAGACGCGGGAACGGCCTGGCGTAGGGCTTCAAACGACTCGGCATCCCTCTTCAGCTCCAGAAATGCCGGGCGAACACGATAAAGCGCGTCGTCGCCGCCACGGACGAGCAACTCGAACAGGTCAGGATCTCGCAGCCATCGCTGCGCTTGTTTCGGCAGTCGGTCGACCCACGGGTCCCAGGCGTGGACATAGTCCATGCCCAGCCGCCGCATGGCCCCGGGCTCCAGGCTGCGGATTGCGTCCTGATACTCGGGCCCCTCGAAGTACAGAAATTGCAGGGACTGAATCAGTCCAGACGCATTGGGACGGCCCGTGGCGATGGACAGATCATTTGGAGCTTCCGACAGAATTCGGGCGTCGACCGGTGTCTGCGTCCTGATATAGCGAGCGACCTCGGCGGACAGTGGGCTCTCGATTACCGTTCGATTCAGATACGGGTTGTGGAACTTATTCGGATCCTCCTGCGCATTGGCGAGCTGAGGCCGGCGCGTGAGTGACATTCGTAGATTCTGAACCGGCTCAGCCACCGTGGGCCATACCACCAGGAGAACGCCGAGGGCAACAACCGCGTGGCGCCATCGTGGACGGAAAACGGAGAGCCGGTAAGCAGCGGCCATTAGAAACGCGAACAAGGCGAAATTGCGCGCGTGCCCATCGAAACGCACGATGTCGTGCTGCCCAAACTCGTACTGCAAGACGAACAAGCCGAGCAGGGACACAGCACTCCCTCCGGCCAGCGCAATCACGAGCCGGCTGCTCCGGTTCAGCAGCACGGAAAGAACCAAGATTAGGACCGGCCCCAGCCAGAGAAGCCCCATGCCTCCAGGCAACGCCTGCATGCTGACGACCGGATTGCGGCTGACCGCGTCGCCGTTCCAGCCCAGCGACAGGCCGGATCCCGAGGTTGCACTGATGGCGCTGGGAATGACACCGCCGCCCACAACCAGGAGCAGTGCCGCTAAGGCCGGACCACTGACGGCATAAAGAATCGCTCGTTGCCGAGCGGCCGACTGTCTCCTCCACTCCCTAAGGACTCGCCATGCTTCCAGTCCACCCCACATCGCCAGCGTCAGCAGCGCAATGATCTCGTCGACCAGTCCCTGGAACCCCAGAAGGACCGCGAGCGTGAGCACCCTCGGCCAAGACCCACGATCACGACGGAAGGTCCGCTCTAGCACGACCAACGCCAGCGCATACGCGAGCACGAATAGCGGCTTCCAGACATTGGGGGGCGACGCCACCGACTCGACAAAGGACCATGGCAACTCAACTGAAGGCCAATAGACATTGACCAACGAGGATCGAACTCCTGCCGCCGGCAGCCCCGCCGGAACGAGAACCTGCACAGTGCCGGGCGGCTCGGCCAGAACCAGGGTCCAAAGTCCATTGCTCAGAAGCAATGCGGTCAGAACCAGCGCCGCTGGCCAGCCTCCAAGTACACGGAGGAGACTTCCCAGAAGCAGCGCCAGGCTGACCCAAATCCACGCGCCCAAGAGCTCGGTTGTGAAAGCAAGGTCCGGCCCAAACGGCGGTGCCAGCAGACCCACCAGCAGATCCAACCCATAGTGGTAGGCGGCGGGCACGCCCGGATTCCACGCAAAGGCCGGCGGCCAACCACCCGCCCGAAACTGCGCTGCCAGCGTCAGGTGATTGATGTCGTCCGGGATAGCCAACATCTGTCGGCCAGCCAGCACAACCCAGAAAAGCGCCAGCGCCGCCGCGCCAAACCCAGCCATTGTTCGGGCCGGCAACCGCAGCACCGCCGGCGAGCGCCAAGCCAGCAGAGCGGCAAGCGCGAGCATGACGACCCAGGCTGCGAGCGCACCGGCCAAGCCCGGTGACAGATACATGACGAAATTGACAGTCAGACCCCAAAGCGCCGGCCCAATCACCATTCCCTGCGCCAGCGCCATCAGGTCGTTCGACTGCCGCAGCGCAACGCGTGCGACTACGTAGCCGACCGCCGCCAGCGCCAGCAACTCCAGAGCCAGCAGCAGCAGGCCGGGGATCACGGTCGGATCAACGGTCATTCAGACAACGTCCGTGGCTGCCCTACCCCGGTGTTCCCCAAGTCGTCCACGACCGTCGGCAACCACGTGCGCCTGGACACGGAGAGGCGCCTATCCGAGAAACAGCCGGTATTCCCCACCACGCGGGTTCTCAACTTCGGCCGGGTACAGAAGGTTGCGCGAGGCGCCCAGGGCGCGCGCGGCGATGGCGCGGTTGATCTCGGGAACCTGGTCCAGCGCGTCGATCTCAGCCATGGTCAGATAGGCGGCCCGGTCGACTTCGTCGCCGGCCGACGGTTCGCCGCCTTCCGGTCGCATCAGAAAGACCACATACGTGCTGTTGGTGTCGTCCCAGCGGGTGCGCACTCCTAGGACCCCTTGCACGCAGGCCTCCACGCCAGTCTCCTCACGCACCTCGCGTATGACGGCAGCATCCAGCGTCTCGCCCCGGTCCACAAACCCGCCGGGGATCTGCCAATTCCCGCGTCCATGGTTCGAGGAACGGCGCACGAACAGCACCGAGCGGCCGCGCACCACCGCGCCGCCCACCCCGACGTTATAGCCCTGGTTGTACTGCTCAAAGTTGGTTGGCACGTCGTCTCCTGGCGCGGGTCGGCCGCCGCGGCTCACCGCCGATTATGGACTATGGTTAGCTATCAATCCGCCCGTGGCCCCTACCCTGCCCAGCTTGCTATCTCTGCCATCGGCATACCAGCACCGACCAGCAGGCACAGCCTTGCCGCGTTGTGTCCGCCCGCCCACGCTCCCTAGAATCGAGCAGGCCGACGACGCCACCCAACCCACTGGCTACCGAAACCATGCTCTTTGACTTTCAGACCCATACCTTCCTCAGCGACGGCGAGCTGTCGCCCATGGAGTTACTACGCCGCTGCCACGTTTCCGGCTACACGGCCATGGCCATAACCGACCATGCCAGTCCGGCCAACGTGCAAAGCGTGGTTGAGGCGTTGGCCCGCGACTGCCGCGAGGCGGACACCGCCTGGGGGATGGTGGCTCTAGCCGGAGTCGAGATTACGCACGTGCCTCCTGCCGCGATCGACAGGGTCGCGCGTATGGCTGCCGAAGCGGGTGCGGAGTTCATCGCCGTTCACGGCGAAACCATCGTGGAACCGGTTGCGGCCGGTACAAACCGCGCGGCCTTGGAGTCCGAATATGTGCATGCGCTGGTACATCCGGGCCTGCTCAGCCCAGAGTTGAGCCATGTCGCACGCGAAAACGGCAAGTTCGTCGAACTCTCGGCCCGGCGCGGCCACTCGCTCACCAACGGCCACGTGGCAAACGTCTGTCGCGAGGCGGGCGCAAAGCTCATCGTCAACAGCGACGCGCACGCGCCCGGCGACCTGCTCACCGAGGCCCTAGCCCGTCGGGTCGCGCGCGGCGCCGGCCTGGACGCCGACGAGACCGAGGCCGTGCTGGTTGACAACCCACTGGAACTGTTAGCTCGGCTGGGCCGGTCCATTGCAGGGGTCGACCGGCCCTGATGACCGACACCAGCGTCACCCAAGCCGGCCACCGCGCGACGGCCGAACCTGATGGACCCGGCGCAAGCCTGCAGTCCGACGAGCGCGACGACGCCCCGATTGAGGTCGAGCTGCCCGTGCTGCCCCTGCGCGGCGAAACCCTGTTCCCAATCCCAGACACCGTGAATTCATTTGTCGTTGGCCGCGAGCAGTCCCTCGCCGCGATTGAAGAGGCCCTGAGTCTGGACCGCCACGTGCTGGTAATCAGCCAGCACGATCCCGACGCCGAGACCGTGACATTCGGCGATCTGCACGAAGTCGGTACCGAGGCCAAAATCGCACGAGTACTCAAGCTGCCGGACGGAACCACCAGCGTGCTTGCGGAGGGCATCCGGCGGGTCCGCGCCATCGCACCGGTTTCGGAAAATCCATTCATCCGCGCAACCGGGTGGGTCGTAGAGGAACTGGACGAAGCGCCGGACGAAGCCCGCGAGCTGATGCCGCTCACCCTGCAACTCTTTCATCACGTCGTGGAGCTGAACGAAGCAACTCCTGACGAGGCGTACATCCGGGCCATGAACGCCGACGCGCCCGGCCTGTTGGCCGACATCGTCGCCGCGTCGCTCAACCTGATGCCTGGAACGCAGCAGGAACTGCTCGAAATCCGCGAAATTTCCGAGCGATTGCGGCTCGTGCACACCCTTCTTGAAGAAGAGATCCGCGTCTTGGAACTCGAGCGCGAAGTCCGCGAGGAAGTGCGCGAGGAAGTCGACAAGGACCAGCGTGAGTTCATCCTGCGCGAACAACTGCGAACCATCACCAAGGAGCTCGGCGAGACCAGCGCGCAGAACACCGAGATCGGCGAGTTTCGCGAACGGCTCGAAGCCGGACGCTATCCCTCAGCCGTCATGGAGCGGGGGCTCAAGGAAATCGACCGGCTCAACGCCATGCCGCCCGGGTCGCCCGAAGCCAGCATGGTTCGGAATTACCTGGAGTGGCTCACCGAGCTTCCGTGGAAAAAGCGAAGCCGGGACAACACCGACATTCGGCGCGCGTCGCACATTCTGGACACCCACCATCACGGCCTCGACCGCGTCAAGGAGAGGCTCCTCGAATACATCGCCGTTCGCCGGCTGGCGCGGCAATCGCGCAGTCCCATCCTGTGCTTTGTCGGGCCGCCCGGCGTGGGCAAGACCAGCCTCGGTGAGTCAATCGCCCAGGCACTGTCGCGCAAGTTTGTGCGGGTATCGCTCGGCGGCGTGCGCGATGAGGCCGAGATTCGCGGGCACCGAATGACCTACATCGGCTCAATGCCCGGTCGCATCCTCCAGATGATGCGCCAGGCGGGAACCGTCAACCCCGTGTTCATGATCGACGAACTCGACAAGCTCGGCGTGGACTTTCGCGGAGACCCCTCGGCCGCGCTGCTTGAAGTGCTGGACCCTGAGCAGAACTCGGCATTCAGCGACCACTATCTGGAGATTCCCTACGACCTCAGCCGCGTCATCTTCATCGCCACGGCCAACACGCTGGCAGGTCTGCCGCCGGCGCTGATTGATCGGATGGAGGTCGTCGAGCTCCCCGGCTACGTGGAGGACGAGAAACTCGCCATTGCCGAGCGATTCCTGGTCCCTCGCGAACTGGAAGAGCACGGGCTCGAACCAGACGCCGTTCGCTTCAAACGTGGCGCGCTGACCCGAATCATCCGCGAATACACCCGCGAGGCTGGCGTGCGCGGACTCACGCGATCCATCGCGGCCGTGGCCCGCAAGCGGGCGCTGGCGCGTGCGGAAAGTAACGATCGGAACTGGAACATTGGTTCCCGCGATATGCCAAAAGTGCTGGGGCCGCCGCGCTTTCGCTTCGGTGCGACCGAAAGCGAGGCTAGCGTCGGCGCCGCGATGGCCGTCTTCAGCACACCGGCTGGGGGTGACCTCTCGCCGGTCGAAGTCTCGCTGGCACAAGGATCCGGCCAAATCCTGCTCACGGGGCTGCTGGGCAGCGTGATGAAGGAGTCGGCGCACGCCGCGCTCACGTACGCACGATCGCGAGCTGACAGGCAGGCACGGGCCCCGCGCGACTTCGCCAAGTTGGACGTGCACGTGCACGTGCCCTCCGGCGCATTGCCCAAGGATGGGCCGTCGGCCGGACTAGCCGTCGTCGTGGCGCTGATATCGGCGCTGACCAAGAAGAAAGTCCGCCACGACCTGACGCTAACCGGCGAGATCACACTCCAGGGCCGCGTGCTGCCCGTCAGCTCCATCAAGCCCAAGGTGTTGGGCGCGCACCGAGCGGGCGTGCGCACGTTCGTGCTGCCACAAGGCAACCGTCAGGACCTGGCGGAACTCCCCGCGCACGTCCGCCGGGACATGGAATTTGTCGAGGTCGCCAGCGTCGAGGCGGCGCTGTGCCGCGCGCTCATCGACGACGCATAGCCCGCCAACCCGCGGCCGCCTGGCCGCCGGTCCCGTCGCGCTACCGCTATGCTGACGCGCAGGCGGCGATCATCGCGCCTCACCAATCCCGGAATGGTTGATGTTTGGACCGTTCAACGCGCTCCTGGGTCTCTTTTCGCGCGACCTCGGGATTGACCTCGGCACGGCCAACACGCTCGTTTATGTCAAGGACCGCGGCATCATGCTCGCGGAACCGTCAGTTGTCGCCATCGACACACACACGTCCCGCGTGCTCGCCGTCGGTGCCGAAGCCAAGAAAATGGTTGGGCGAACACCCACGAACATCGTGGCCAGCCGCCCGCTGCGTGACGGCGTGATTGCCGACTTCGAGACCGTGCACGCCATGCTGACGTACTTCATCGGGCAGGTACACGGCGAACTGCCCATCGCTGCGCGTCCGCGCGTGATCGTGGGTGTTCCCTCGGGCGTAACCGAAGTCGAAAAACGCGCCGTGCACGAAGCCAGCCTGCAGGCCGGCGCGCGTGAGGTCTACTTAATCGAAGAGCCAATGGCGGCCGCCATTGGCGCCGGGCAACCGATTCAGGAAGCCAGCGGCAGCATGATCGTGGACATCGGCGGCGGGACCACCGAAGTCGCGGTCATCTCCCTGGGCGGCGTGGTGGTAAGCCACAGCATTCGCGTTGCCGGCGACGAAATCGACGAGAAAATCACCGACTACTGCCGCAGTGCGCACAACTTGCTGATCGGCGAGCGCACGGCCGAGGCCTGCAAAATCGCCATTGGGTCGGCGGCGCCCGGGCTCCAGGAAGAAACGACCATCGTGCGCGGTCGCGACCTGCAATCGGGCTTGCCGCGCCAGGTCGAACTGACCGAAGGCCAGATCCGAGAGGCCATCAGCGGCCCGGTGACCGAAATCGTTGAGAACATCAAGCTCGCGCTCGAAGCCACACCGCCCGAATTGCTGGCTGACGTGATGGAACACGGCATCACGGTCGCCGGAGGCGGCGCGCTGCTGCGAGGGCTCGACAAGCGAATCGAGCAGGAAACCGACATTCCCGTGCACATCGCGAATAATCCCTTGGAAGCGGTGGTGCGTGGAACCGGCGCCTGTCTGCACAATCTCGAAGCTTTTCGCGAAGTGTTTGTCGCGGAGAACGCCGCGCCCTACGTGTAGTCGCAACCGGGATGCGCGGCAGACAGCGGTCGGTTCTCCTGCTCCTGGTGCTGGTTGTCGCCGCCATCATGCTGGCCGTGCTGCGAAACACGGACGCCGGGTCGGCGGTGCAGGGCGCGGCCCTTGCTGGCATCGCCCCCGTCCGTTCCGCGCTGACCGGCGCCTCATCAGGGGCCGCCGCCGCCTTGACCGACGCCCAACGATTCAACGAAGTACGGGCTGAAAACGAGGCCTTGCGTGCCGAAGTCGCCCAGTTGCGCTCGGCCGCGGCCGGCGTTCGGGCCACTCGTCGCGAGAACGACGACCTACGTGCGGCGCTCAACTACCAGCGAAGGAATACGGAGTTCAACCTGTTGACCGCGCGGGTGGCCGGACGTGACAGCGTTGACCTGCTGGACACGCTTACGATCGACCGAGGCGCGGCGGACGGAGTACGCGTGGGCATGGCCGTGATCGCTAACGGCAGTCTGGCCGGACGCGTACGAGGCGTTACGACCACCTCGGCCGACATCCTGCCAATTCATAGCAGTCAGAGCGCCGTCAACGCGATCGCCCAGGGCAAGGATGGAGTGGCCGACGGCATCGTCGAGGGCGATGACAGCGGCGGTCTGCTCTTGACCCGAATCGAGCCTGACGCTCCCCTGGCGATCGGCGACCTGGTGGTGACATCGGGGCTCGGCGGCGGATTCCCTCGCGGGCTGCCCATAGGCCACGTCATCTCCGTGTTCACGTCGCCGGAGAACGTCTTCCGTGAAGCCGCGGTTGAGCCATTGGTACGCGCCGCGCGCGTGGACGTGGTCCAGGTCGTTCTGGAGCGCGCGCCGGCATCGTCGTGACCGCCGCCAGAATGCCCCAGCCGCGGCGCGGCTGGTGGGTACGGCCCGGCACTATCGGCGTCGCGCTGCTCATCGTCGCGTTGGGCCTCTTGCAGACCTCGGTCTTTCCGTCTTTTGCCATTGCCGGCATCCGCCCCGCGCTCGTCCTAATGGCCGCGATCACGCTCGCCACCATCAGCGACGATGCGCGCGCCATGTACTGGGCTTTTGCAGGAGGATTGCTCGTGGATCTCCTGTCCGCCACACCGCTCGGCGTCAACGCGCTGCTCTTCACGATGCTCGTCTACGTCGTCGGCGGACAGGGACGTCAGTTCGACCGAGCCAACCTGCTCTTTCCGGTCATAGCCGGCGCGGCGGCAACCGTGCTCTACTACCCGGCCCTGGTCCTGGCACTGCAACTGGAGGGATTCGACATAGACTGGGGCAGGCAAGTTTTGGATCGCCTGCCGCGTGCCGTGGCGGTAAACGCCGGGGCAACCATGGTGCTAAGCCCGGCGGTACATCTGGCGGAACGGTGGACGCGCCCACGGACCGGCGCGCGCTATTTGGGCCGTACGCGCGGCAGACACTTCGGCTGACAACGGGAGACTCGCTTGGAGGCGCATCCACGCCCGGCGGCCAGAACTGGCGCCGGGCAGCCGCGCATCAGTGGCACCCGGCGCGCGCTGCTGCTGGGTGGCGCGGCGTTCGTCGGCAACACGGCGCTGGCCGCCCGCCTCTGGCAGTTACAGGTCGTCGAGTCCGACACCTACCTCGAGCAAGCGGCGCAAAACCGCGCCCGTACCAGACCCATCCAGCCCCTCCGTGGGCTGATTTACGACCGGAACCGCGAGCCGCTCGTCGCGAACGCCCCGGTCTCCAGCGTCTGGCTGGCGCCGGCCGACCTACCGCCTGAGCGCGAAGGCCCGGTGACGGCCAACCTGGCCGTGTTGACAGGCGAGCGCCTGGAAGACCTGCGATTCAAACTCAGCCAGGCGCGGTTGGCCCCGGATACGCCCGCGCGGCTGGCCCGCGCCGTGCCCCGCGAGTCGGCGCTCACGATCGAAGAACGACGGCAGGACCTTCCGGGAATATCCGTTCGAACCAGCACCCGGCGCGAATACGCGCATGGCGACGTGTTGGGTCACATTCTGGGCTTCACGGGACCAATCCCGGCCGAAGAAGTGGAAGACTATCGGCGTCAGGGTGTCCGATTTGATGAAGACATCGGGCTCGCCGGCGTTGAACGCAGTCTGCAGACCCGACTGCGCGGCCTGGACGGCGAACAGCGGCTGGAAACGGATGCTCTCGGACGCGCGCTTCACGAGCTGTCGTTCACCCCGCCGCAGGTCGGCCACCACGCCGTCCTCACCATCGCCATCAACGAACAGCAGGCCATCCGCGAGATCCTGGCCCGCCATCTCGCCTTGCGCGAACGGGGCGCCGGTGCGGTGGTCGTGCTGCGGCCGGACAGCGGCGACATCGTGGCCATGGTGAGCCTGCCCGACTACGACAGCAACATCTTTACCCGCGGTGCCTCGTCAGAGAGCTTTGCATTGCTCGTCAGCGACCCGCGCCGGCCGCTTATCAACCACACGATCTCCGGGCTCTACCCTCCGGGCTCCACGTACAAGGTCATTGCGGCCAGCGGTGCGCTGGAGGCCGGCGTGGTGTTGCCGCAGAGCAAAATCCACTGCGACGGCCGCCTGATACTGCCCAGCGGCTGGGCATTCGACGACTGGCTGCCCCAGGGACATGGGTTCGTGGACTTGGAACGCGCCATCGCCGAGTCCTGCAACATCTACTTTTACAACGTCTCCGGCGGCAATCCGTACACCCGGCTCCAAGGCCTCGGAAACCGCCGTCTGGCGGAGTTCGAGCGTGAGTTCGGCTTCGGCGAGCGGACCGGAATCGACCTCCCCGGCGAGGCGTCCGGCCTCGTCCCAACCGCCGAGTGGAAAAACAAGAACCTGCAACAACCGTGGGTCACGGGTGACACCTATCACGCCGCCATCGGCCAGGGCCTGGTCCAGGTCACGCCGCTCCAGATCGCCTGCATGTACGCCGCCATTGGCAACGGCGGATACGTGATACGTCCGCGCCTGATCGACCGCATGCTCGACCAGGACGGCAATGTGGTCGAACGCACAGCGCCGCAGGTTCGCAGTGTGTTGCCGATCAGCGACACCAACTTGCGTTTGCTCCAAACGGGCCTCTACCGCGCCGTCAACGAGCCGTCGGGCACCGGTCCGCGGGCGCGCTCGTCGCATACGGTCGTGGCCGGCAAAACGGGAACCGCTGAGTACAGCGGCCAGCGCGACGCCGAAGGGCGTTTGCCCAGCCACGCCTGGTTTGCCGGATACGCACCGGCCGAGCGGCCCGAGTACGCGTTTTCCGTGCTGGTGCGCGACGGCGGTGAAGGCGCGTTCGCCGCGGCGCCCATCGCGCGCGACATCGTTGACTACCTGATGACTGGCGATATGCCGCCGCTGCCGCAAGATCGCCCTGACTTCATCTCGCCGGATCATCGACTCTAATGCTGGTTCGACTGGCGCGTATCGAGTGGGCGACGGTGATATCAACCATCGCCCTGGTCGCTTTCGGCGTCCTCATGCTCAGCACGACCGCCGAGCCCGACGCCTACGGCTTGCAGAACCAAGCCGTGCAGAAAGCCGTGCTGGGGGCTGTTGGCTTGGCGCTGGCCTTCGCGATGGCCCAGATCGACTACCGCGGTTTGCACGGAGTGGCTGGGCCCGTCTACCTGTTGGGCGTTGTCGCGCTGATCCTGGTGCTGCTGGTCGGCGACTTTGACCTCGGTGCTCGCCGCTGGTTTGAACTCGGCCCCATCGTCATTCAGCCCTCCGAGTTCATGAAGCTGGCGGCCATCGTCGCATTCGCGAAATATCTGTCGGACCGAAGTGACTCCACGCGGTCGCTGCGCACCGTGGTCGTGAGCCTGGGCATCATGCTCATCCCATCCGGCCTAATCTTTCTCGAACCCGACCTGGGCACCGCCCTGATGTTCGGCGCGATCTGGATGGCCATGGTCTTTGTCGCCGGCGCGCGCTGGTGGCATCTGCTCATGCCCATTGTCATCGCCCTGGCCGCCTTTCCGTTTGCTTGGTTCTTTGCCCAGGACTACATGCGACAGCGCTTCGTGACGTTTCTCGATCCAGGCAGCGATCCGCTGGGCGCGGGCTACAACGTGCTGCAGGCCCGGATCTCCATTGGCTCCGGCGGCTGGTTCGGCCACGGCCTCGGGCAGGGCTCGCAGTCGCAGCTCGAATTCCTGCGGGTGCGCGACACCGACTTCATTTTCGCGATGCTTGGCGAGCAACTCGGGCTAATCGGAACCTTCGGCCTGCTGGCGTTCTTCACCCTTCTCATCGTGCAGGCCCTTGTGATCGGGCTGAGGGCGCGCGACATGTTCGGTCGCCTGCTGGCCATTGGAATCGCCGCCATGCTCTTCACGCAGTCCTTCGTGAACATCGGGATGAACGTGGGCCTCATGCCGGTAACCGGGATCACGTTGCCGCTCGTGAGCCTGGGCAAGAACTCACTGCTGGTGACGCTCGTGGCAATCGGCATCCTGCTCAGCATTCATTCGCACCGCGCGGTCGCGCCCTTCCGTCAGCAGTCGATGCATGTGGTACGAGGATCATTGGGGTCGGCCACTACGCGCAGCGGGCTTGGCTGGTGACCGGCCGCGCTCGCGTATCCGTCCCGGCCTCCTCCGGCAACCTGGGCGCCGGATTCGACGTATTCGGACTCGCCATCGACCTGCGCGACGAGTACACCTTCGAGCCGGCCACCCGCGATGTCATCGAGCCTGCTGGAAAATTCCTGAAGCACGTGCCTCGCGACCCCAAACGCAATCTCGCGTTCCGCGCCTTTCGGTCGCTGGCGCCGGCCGCTGTCGGGCCATACAGGCTGCGTGCGGTGCGCGAGATTCCTCCGCAAGGCGGCCTGGGCGGCTCTGCGAGTGCAATCGTCGGGGGCCTGGTCGCCGCGAACCACGCGTTCGCTCTCGGCCTTGACAACGACGAGTTGCTGCCCCGGGCGACGGAGATTGAAGGTCACCCCGATAACGTGGCCGCGGCTTTATTGGGCGGCCTGGTGTTGACCGTCCAGACGGACAAGGCCCTGCACGCGGTGCGCGTGCCGTTTCCGGGCGACATCGGGATCGTCGTCGTCGTACCCACCTATCACGTGCCGACCGCGCGTGCGCGCGCCGTGTTGCCGGAGCACGTGTCCCGAGCCGACGCCGTGGCAAACCTCGGACGCGCCAGCCTTCTGGTCGCCGCCTTGCAGACAGGCCGCTATGCGGAGTTGCGCGTCGCGACCCAGGACTTTCTGCACCAGCCCTACCGGTCAGAACTCAATCCTGCCCTCCAGCCGGGGATCCAGGCCGCCCTTGACGCTGGGGCCTACGGCGCGGCGCTCAGCGGATCGGGTCCGACGCTCATCGCCTTTGCGCCGAAGGACCGCACCATGGGCGTCGCCGGCGCCATGGCGGATGTCGCGATCGAGATCAGTTCCGGCTGCGAGACCTACGTGGCCAACGCCGCCGAGAACGGCGCGATGGTGGTCGAGCCGGCATCCTGAAGACGAGGCGACGCGACCCGTATACTCAGGCTCGGCAATGGTGAGCCGCGCCGGCATACGGCGTGGTCGCTGGGAGGCACCATCCGCGTGGACGGCGCGCAGGTTTGCGCAGGTACCGTCTCGTCGCCCTACCCTAGGCCAAACGCCCCTCTGACCGGCCGAGAACCGGCACAGCGGTAAACGTGGTGCAATCCCGCCGGGAGCCTGTCGCAGACCACGAGACCATCGTGGTGCTCGACTTTGGCGCCCAGTACAGCCAGTTGATCGCCCGCCGCGTGCGAGAACTTGGAGTTCGAACCATCCTCGCCCCCTGCAACCAACCCAATGCGCTGCGCGTATCCAACCTGCGCGGAATCATTCTTTCCGGCGGCCCGACCAGCGTCTACGACGACGGCGCGCCCCAACTGCCATCCACCGTGCTGGAAGCCGGCGTTCCTGTGCTGGGCATCTGCTATGGCATGCAGTTGCTGGGGCACAGCTTGGGTGGTTCCGTTGAACCCGCCGACGACCGCGAGTACGGACCTGCGCGCGCACAAATTGCCGACAGCTCCCATGCCCTGTTTCAGGGAGTGCCGGACGAGATCGACGTCTGGATGAGCCACGGAGACGTAGTTGCCAACGTTCCGCCCGGCTTCCAACCGCTCGCCCGCACGCAGACCTCCCCGGTCGCCGCCATGGGCAACGACAACGGCGTGGTGGCGGTCCAGTTTCACCCGGAAGTTCGGCACACGGCGCACGGCCAGCGCCTGCTCCGCAATTTCGCGGTCGACATGTGCGGCTGCCGCGGTGACTGGACATCCGCCTCGATCATCGACGAGCGCGTGGCGCAGATTCGGCGTCAGGTCGGCGGCGGGCACGTGATCTGCGGACTCAGTGGCGGCGTGGACAGTGCCGTCACCGCCGCACTGGTGGCCCGCGCCGTCGGCAATCGGCTGACGGCAATCCTGATAGACACCGGCCTGCTACGCGCCAATGAGGCAACCGAGGTGAAAGCCACGTTTCAGGATGGCTTCGACCTGCAGCTCGTCATCGTGGACGCTGCCGACGAGTTTCTTGGCGCCCTCCGCGGCGTCACCGACCCGGAGGCGAAGCGCCAGATCATTGGCGAACGCTTCGTGCGCGTATTCGAGCGTGAGGCCTCCCGGATCGCCAACGCCGACTTCCTGGCTCAAGGCACCATCTACCCGGACGTCATCGAAAGCGGCGGCGTGCACGGCTCGGCCGCCGTCATCAAGAGCCACCACAACGTCGGCGGTCTGCCCGACGACCTGGAATTCGAACTCGTCGAGCCCCTACGCGACCTGTTCAAGGACGAAGTGCGAGCGCTGGGCGCCCGTCTCGGACTCCCCGACGCGCTGGTCTGGCGGCAGCCGTTTCCCGGGCCAGGACTGGCGGTTCGAATCGTCGGCGAAGTCGCGGCTGACAAAGTGACGCTACTCCAGCAGGCAGACGCTATCCTGCGGGCTGAAATCGCGGAGGCTGGCCTGGAGCGCCAACTCTCCCAGTACTTTGCCGTCCTGCCCGGCGTGCGGACCGTCGGCGTGATGGGCGACGGCCGATCCTACGGAGAGTTGGTGGCCTTGCGCGCGGTGACCACGGACGACTTCATGACGGCCGATTGGGCACGTATCCCCCATGACGTCCTTGCGCGCATCTCGGCCCGCATCGTCAACGAAGTCCCGGACGCCACGCGCGTGGTCTACGACGTGACCTCCAAACCGCCCGGCACGATCGAGTGGGAATGAAGATCCTCATCATCGGTGGCGGTGGGCGCGAGCACGCGCTTTGCTGGCGCGTCCGCGCGGATCGCCCTGATGCCGACCTCTGGTGCGCGCCCGGCAACTCCGCCATCGCGAGCATCGCGACCAACGTTGCGCTGGACGCGGACGATGTATCCGGCCTGGTGGACTGGGCCTCAACCAACCGCCCGGACCTTGTGATCGTCGGCCCCGAGGACCCCAGTGCTCTGGGCCTGGTTGATCGCCTGACGCAAGTCGGCATCAGAACGTTTGGTCCAAGCGCCACCGCGACCCGCCTGGAGTCCAGCAAGGCCTGGACCACCGAGCTTCTTGAGCGCGCGGGAGTGCCGATCCCGGAGTCGGCCATCTTCGACTCGGCGGAAGACGCCCACGCCTACGTTGACAACTCCGTTGACCCACTCGTGGTCAAGGCCGACGGTCTGGCGCTGGGCAAGGGCGTCTTGGTGTGCGACACGCCAGCCGAGGCACACGCCGCCATTGACGCGCTCATGGTCCAGCGCCAGTTCGGTGAGGCCGGCGCTTCGGTCGTGATCCAGGAACGCTGCTTCGGCCCGGAGCTATCGGTCTTTGCGATTTGCGCCGGAACCGGCTTCCGGATCATCGGCGCCGCCCGCGACTACAAGCGTGCCCACGAAGGCGATCAGGGGTTGAATACCGGCGGCGTGGGCGCATACTCGCCCGTGGCAGACGCGGACGCGGCGCTCCTTCAGGACATCGCCGACCGCGTCATTGGCCCGACCTTGCAGGCCGCCGCCGACGCCGGAGCGCCGTTCACCGGCGTGCTGTATGCCGGCCTGATGCTGACCCCTGACGGTCCCGTCGTCATCGAGTTCAACGTCCGCTTCGGCGACCCGGAGACTCAGGTTATTCTCCCCACGATGCGCGGTGACCTCGTGGCCGCCATGTTGGCGGCTATCGATGGCGATGTCTCCGCCGTGGACCTGGCGCCGGACGGCGGAGCCGCGGTCTGCGTGGTACTCGCCTCCGGCGGCTATCCGGGTTCGTACACGACCGGACACAAGATCGATGGCCTCGACGCGCTGCCAGCAGGCGCCCTGGCCTTCCATGCAGGCACAACGACGCGCCCGGACGGTCTGTACACCGGCGGCGGACGCGTCCTCGGAATCGTAGGCACAGGGCCGGATGTTCCGGCAGCGAGGGCTAATGCGTATGCGGCGGTCGAACAGGTGACCTTCAAGAACTGTCAGTGGCGACGCGACATCGCGGCGGCTGAGCAAGCGCCGGCCCGCCAGTCCCTATCGGTCGTGCACCCATGATCCCCCGCTACTCGCGGCCCGAGATGAGCGCCGTCTGGGACCGGCAGGTCTACTTCGAAAAGCAGCGTGATGTCGAGCTCGCTGTCGTCAACGCTTGGGCGAGCGCCGGACGCATCCCAACCAAAGACGCCCAAGAGCTCATGCAAGCCACCTTCACGCTTGACCGCATCGACGAACTCGAGCGCGTCAACGACCACGAAACCAACGCCTTTGTCGATGCCCTGGCCGAGTCCGTCGGCCCCGAATCCCGCTGGCTGCACTTAGGCCTCACCTCGAGCGACGTGCTCGATACCGGCCTGGCCTTGCAGCTGGTCGACGCCGCGGACCTTCTCGACAAACGGCTCGCCACCCTCGAGAAAACCCTCACCAACCAGGCGCTCACGCACAAGCGCACGCTCATGATCGGCCGCAGCCACGGAGTTCACGCCGAGCCGATTACCTTCGGCCTTAAGCTCCTCATCTGGCTGGGCGAAGTCCAACGCCACCGCTCACGCTTGGCTGAAGCACGCGCCCATATCGCCGTGGGCAAGATTTCCGGCTCCGTCGGCACACACGCCAACGTCCCGCCGGACGTCGAGGACTGGACCTGCCAGGAACTGGGACTTGCGGTGGCGCCGGTCTCTAACCAAATCGTCCAGCGCGACCGCCACGCCCACTTCGTCTGCACGCTGGCCCTGATTGCCAGCTCGCTCGATAAGTTCGCCACGGAACTCCGCTCGTTACAGCGGACTGAGATTCGCGAAGTCGAGGAGCCATTCGAAGCCGGTCGACACGGATCGTCCTCCATGCCGCATAAGCGCAATCCCTCGCGGCTGGAACGCATCTCGGGGATCGCCCGCCTGCTCCGTTCCCACGCGCAGGTCGCGCTCGAAAACGTCCCGCTCTGGCACGAACGCGACATCAGCCACTCGTCGGCCGAGCGCATCATCCTGCCCGACGCCTGCATCGCCCTGGATTACATGCTGTGGCTGTTCATACCAATAGCGCGCGACATGCGGGTCTACCCCGAACGCATGGCGGCCAACGTGGAATCCACGGGCGGTCTCATTTACTCCCAGGGCGTGATGCTCGCCCTGGTCCACGCCGGCATGTCGAGGCAGGACGCCTACGAGATCATGCAGGAACACGCCACCGCATCCTGGGAGGGCGGAGCGAGCTTCCAGGACGCCGTGCGCGCCGACACGCGCGTGAGCGCTCTGCTGGACGCCGAGCAACTTGACGCCGTGTTCAGTCCCGCGCCCCACCTGCGCTGGATCGACACGGCCTACGAACGCATGGGTTTGAATTGCACGCCGGAAGCCGTACCGGCGTCAGCACGGGAGGTCACCACGTAGTGAGCGGAACCATCACCGAGACCACGCTTGCAGGGCTAACCCTGCTCAACCGCGGCAAAGTCCGGGACATCTACGACCTGGACGACCGCCTGCTGATCGTCACCACCGATCGCATCTCCGCCTTCGACCACGTCCTCCCCGACCCTATCCCGGGCAAGGGGGCCGTGCTCACGGCCATGTCGGAGCACTGGTTTGGGCTGACCTCCCACATCGTGCCCAACCACCTCATCACCACCGACGTCGATGCGATGGGCCCCGAGGTCGCCCCGCACCGCGACACCCTGCGCGGCCGCACCATGCTCGTGCACAAGGCGGAGCGCATCGACGCCGAATGCGTGGCCCGCGGCTACATCACCGGCTCCGGCTGGGTCGACTACCAGCGCGACGGCGCGATCTGTGGAATTGCCCTCCCGCCCGGCATCCAGGAAGCCGAACCCTTCGACGAGACCCTCTTCACCCCGGCCACGAAAGCCGAGACTGGCCACGACGAGAACATCGGCTTCGAGGACTTCCGCTCGATCGTCGGCGAGGTCGCCGACCGGCTGCGCGAACTCACCATCGCCGTCTATGAATTCGGCCGCGACTTCGCGAAGGAGCGCGGAATCATCCTGGCCGACACCAAGTTCGAGTTCGGCTACGTGAACGGCGAAATCACCCTGATCGACGAGGTGCTCACCCCCGACTCCTCGCGCTTCTGGGATCTCCGCGAGTACCAGGTCGGCATGTCGCCTCCCAGCTTTGACAAGCAGATCGTCCGCAACCACCTGATCAACACCGGCTGGGACCGCGAACCGCCGATTCCCAGCCTGCCCGCCGGCATCATCGAGCGAACGGCCGCCCGCTACCGCGAAGCGCAGGAGCTGCTGGCTGAATGACCGGCCAGCTCTATCGCGCGCGGGTGACTGTTCAGCTCAACGCCAGCGTCAACGACCCGCAGGGGTTGACGGTACGCGGCAGCCTCCACGACCTGGGGTTTGCCGAGGTGGGCGAGGTTCGCATCGGCAAGCTCATCAATATCGAGTTGTCGGCGGACAGCGAAGCGGCCGCTAGTGAACGCACCGAGGCCATGTGTCGCCAGCTCCTGGTCAACCCCGTCATCGAGTCGTTCGCGATCGAGGCGCTGACGCCCGTCGCCAGCGAAGCCCCGCAACCCGCGTGAACGCGGCCGTTGTCGTTTTCCCCGGAAGCAACTGCGACGCCGACACCCTTCACGTCCTCGGCAACGTGGTTGGCATGAACGCCCGCTACGCCTGGCACGCCGACACCGGCCTGAACGACGTCGACCTGGTGGTGCTCCCCGGCGGCTTCAGTTACGGCGACTACCTGCGCACCGGCGCCATGGCCGCCCGCGCCCCGATCATGGCGGCCGTGAGGGAACACGCCGCCCAGGGCCGGCCGGTCCTGGGCATCTGCAACGGCTTCCAGATTCTGCTGGAGGCCGGCCTGCTACCCGGCGCAATGCTCTCGAACGCGAGCACCCAGTTCCGCTGCGAGTGGTCTCATCTCCGCGTGGAATCCACGCGGACGCCCTGCACGGCCGCGGCCGAGTCTGGCCAGGTGCTTCGCCTGCCCATCGCGCACGCCGACGGCAACTACGTCGTCAATAGCGACGGCCTGGCCCAACTGCAAGACGAGGACCGCGTCGTCTTCCGCTATGTCTCGCCCACTGGCGACCGTGAGCCGGACGCCAACCCCAACGGGTCCGTCGACGACATCGCCGGTATCTGCAACGCCCGGCGCAACGTGGTCGGCATGATGCCCCACCCCGAGCGCGCCTCCGAGCCTGCGCTTGGAGGCGAAGACGGGCGCGCGATCTGGGAATCGCTCCTCGCCGTGACGGGCTCATGACGGTTACCCCGACCCACGAACCACCCAGCGACGAAGCCCTCCGCGAAGTCGCTCTGACCCGCGACGAATACCACTTCGCCGCCGATCTCCTGGACCGTCCGCCCAACGCGGTGGAACTGGGGATCATCGGCGGCATGTGGAGCGAGCATTGCGGCTACAAGCACTCCCGCCCGCTCCTCAGCCGCCTGCCCAGCGAGGGCCCCCAGGTCCTCATCGGCCCCGGCGAAGAGAACGCCGGCGCCGTGGACATTGGCCACGGCCTCGCGATCGTGATGAAGATCGAGAGCCACAATCACCCCAGCGCCGTCGAACCGTTCCAGGGCGCCGCCACCGGCGTCGGCGGGATCCTCCGCGACATTTTCACCATGGGTGCGCGCCCGATCGCCATCCTCGATAGCCTGCGCTTCGGTCCGCTGGATGACAGGCGCGGACGCTATCTCGCCAACGGCATCGTCGGCGGTATCGGCTGGTACGGGAACTGCATGGGCGTGCCCACCGTGGGCGGCGAGGTCGCCGTCGCCGCCTCCTACCGTGGCAACCCACTGGTCAACGCCATGTGCGTGGGCCTGATCGAGCATTCGCAACTCACCAGCGCCGCCGCCAGCGGCGCCGGCAACGAGCTGATCCTGGTCGGCGCCGATACCGGCCGCGACGGCATCCACGGCGCAACCTTCGCCTCCGTCGACGATCCCGAAGCCTCCCACCGCGGCGTCGTGCAAGTGGGCAACCCCTTCATGGAAAAGCTGCTGTTGGAGGCCTGCCTGGAAGTTCTGCAGAGCACCGACGCAGTGCTTGGCCTTCAGGATCTTGGCGCCACGGGCCTCACGAGTTCGTCCGTCGAGTCCGCCGGCCGCGGCGGCACCGGCGTGGCCCTGCACGTGGACCGCGTCGCCCGCCGCGCTTCTGGCATGACGCCCTACGAAGTTATGTTAAGTGAGAGCCAGGAGCGCATGCTCGTCGTCGCCGCCCGCGGCCGCGCACACGAAATCCAAAAGGTCTTCACCAAGTGGGGCCTCCACAGCGACGTCATCGGCGAAGTCACCGAAACCAGCCTCCTTGAAGTGATCGACAACGGCCAACGCGCGGCCACCCTGCCGATCCAAATGCTCACCGACGCGCCCACCTACACCTATCCGGTTAATCGCCCAGCCTATCTTGACGAAGTCGGCTCGCTCGACGTGGACGCCCTGCCCGAACCGAAGGACCCGACCGAGTCCTTCTTGCAACTCCTCGCCTCGCCCAACATCGCCAGCCGCCGCCCCATCTACAGGCAATACGACCACATGGTCGGCGCCAACACCGTCATCGCGCCCGGCGGAGACGCCGCGCTCCTGCGCATCAAGGACACCCCGCTGGCCGTGGCACTGTCCACCGACGGCAACGGCCGCACCACCTACCTCGACCCGTTCGTTGGCGGCGCGGCTGCCGTCGCCGAGTCCGCCCGCAACGTCTCCTGCACCGGCGCGCGGCCCCTCGCCTTCACCAACTGCCTCAACTTCGGATCCCCCGAACAGCCGGCCGCCTACTTCCAGTTATCCCAGGCCATTGACGGCATGGCCGCCGCCGGGCGCGCCCTCGAAACCCCCGTCGTCAGCGGCAACGTCAGCCTTTACAACGAGTCCGGCGGCGAGGCCATTTGGCCAACGCCCGTGGTTGGGATGCTGGGCCTTCTGGACGACCTGGACCGGCGCTGCGGAATGGGCTTTACCAGCGACGGCGACGAGATCGCCGTCCTCGGCGCAGGTCGCCCCAGGCTGGGCGGCAGCGAATACTTGTCGGTAGCCCATGGCCAGGTTGCCGGGCGCCCCGTACTGCGGCTCGTCGACGAGGTCGCGGTGCAGCGGCTCGTGCGCGAACTGATCGCCGCCCGCCTCCTGTCCTCCGCCCACGACTGCTCGGACGGCGGCCTTGCAACCGCCCTGGCCGAGTCCGCCTTCGACGGCGGGCGCGGCCTACAGGCGCCAGACCTCCCGCTAGCCGGGCGCTTGGACGAGGCCCTCTTCGGCGAGTCCCAGTCCCGCATCGTCGTCAGCTACCCGCCGCTGTCCGGCGCGGCCGTGGCCGCCGCGGCCGCCACTCTGTCGGTCCCCCTCACGCCGATCGGCATGGTCGGCGGCGACTGCCTGCGAATCGGCCCGATTGACGTCGCGTTGGCCCAGGCCGAGGCGATGTGGTCCCAGGGCCTGGAACAGGCGCTAGCCGGCCATGCCCCACCGGGCTAAGATGCCGCACAGGGTGCATGTAGCGAAAGATCCTGCTCTGGCGCTGAGCCTGGGTCCGTCTTACGAACCTGCCGCACCCGCCGGATCGCCAAACCTGCGCGAGGCCTGCGGGGTTATCGGCATCCACGGCGCTACCGACGACGCGGCCATCCAAACCTATTTCGCCCTCTTTGCCGTGCAGCACCGCGGGCAGGAAAGCGCTGGAATCGCCGTTGGCGACGGCCAGCGTCTGCACGCCGAACGTCGCATGGGCCTGGTGTCGCGCGTCTTCTCCGACCACCGGCTGGCCCGGCTCAAGGGACACCTCGCCATTGGCCATTGCCGCTATTCGACCGCCGGCTCCAGCAACGCCTCCAACATCCAGCCGATTCTGCGCAACACCAATATCGGCCCCATGGCCCTCGGCCACAACGGCAACATCGTCAACGCGCTTGATCTGCGCAGCGACGCCGCCTCGGACGTCCTGCCCGACACGTCCACCACCGACTCCGCCGTCGTCGCCGACCTCATCGCCACTGCCCCGGGCGCAACCATGGTTGACCGCGTGCGCCACGTCGTACCGCGCCTCCAGGGGTCGTTCTGCCTCGTCATCGCCACGCCCACCCAGTTGATCGCCGTGCGCGATGGCATGGGCAACCGCCCGCTGTGCATCGGCCGCGCCAACGGAACCCGCGTCGTCGCCTCCGAGACCTGCGCGCTCGACACCATTGGCGCCGTCTTTGAACGCGACATCGAACCCGGCGAGATAGTGGCCATCGACGATGACGGCATGCAGTCAATCAAGCTCGAAATGCCCCAGCGCAACGCCATGTGCGCCTTCGAGTACATCTACTTCTCCCGGCCCGACTCGATGCTGGATGGCGCCAGCGTCCACTCCGCGCGCCGCGCCATGGGCCGCCTGCTCGCCCGCCAACATCCCGTCGACGCCGACATCGTCATCGGCGTACCCGACTCGGCAACCGCCGCCGCCACCGGCTACGCCGAGGAGTCCGGCCTGCCCTACGGCGACGGCTTCGTGCGCAACCGCTACATCGGCCGTACCTTTATCGAACCCACCCCTCGCCTTCGCAAACTCGGGGTTCGCCTCAAGTACAGCGCGCTACCCGATATCACCAGCGGCAAGCGCGTCGTCATGGTCGACGACACCATCGTGCGCGGCACCACCCAGGCCTCGCTCGTCAGGCTGCTGCGCGAAGAGGGCGGCGCGTCCGAGGTGCACGTGCGCATCACCGCGCCACCGATCCGCTGGCCCTGCTTCCTGGGCATCGACATTCCCGATCCCGACGACCTGATCGCCCATAAGTCGCTGGTTGATCAGATCTGTGAGGACATCGGCGCCGATAGCCTCGGCTACTCGTCCACCGACAACCTCGTGCAGGCCATCGGACGCTCCCGAGATCGTCTCTGTCTCGGGTGTTTCACTCACAACTACCCGCTGGACGTTCAGCTGAGCTTCGACAAATTCCTGCTCGAACGTCCCGAGAACATCGCAACCGCCATGGTTTTCCCGCGCGAGGCCACCATCGACCGTCTCGAGTCCGGCTCTCCCACAACTGGCTGACCCGGCCGCCGGCATGGAAAACGACCCAGACTCCAGCTACGCAGCGGCCGGCGTTGACCTGGACCTGGCCCAGCGCGCCAAGGCGGGCCTGAGTTCGGCAGTCGCGTCCACCGCAACCCCCCTCACCTTGGACGCCTTCGGCAGCTTTGGCGGGGTGATTCGGATTCCCGAGGACATTTCCGATCCGGCCATCGTCGCCAGCATCGACGGCGTCGGCACCAAGCTCCACTTGGCCATTGAAGTAGGCCGCGCGGCCGACGCCGGGCGCGATCTTGTCAACCACTGCCTCAACGACGTCGCCGTGCAAAATGCCCGGCCAATTGCGTTCCTGGACTACGTAGCCGCCGACCGCCTGGACCCCGCCGTCCTGACGTCGCTCGTTCAGGGCATGGCGTCGGCCTGCCGCGCCGCCGGCGTCTCAATCGTTGGCGGCGAGACGGCTCTTATGCCCGACACTTACGCCCCGGGCCGCTATGACGCCGTCGGCGCGGTAATCGGTGTAGCTTCCGCCGCTCAGCTTCCCGACCCGGCCACCGTCTCGGTCGGCGACGTCTGCATCGGTCTCCCGTCCAGCGGTCCACACACCAACGGCTACAGCCTGGCTCGAGAGCTGCTCAGCATCTACGACCGCACGACGCCGATCGGCGGCCAGACGCTGGAGGACGCGCTCCTGGCCCCGCATCTCTCATATCTCAACGAACTGGCCACAGCCTTCGCCATGCCCGGCATGCGCGTAGCCGCCCACATCACCGGCGGCGGCATTGCTGAGAACCTGGAACGTGTCCTCCCCGACGACGTAACCGCACGTATCGAGACGAGCGCCTGGGCTCACCCGCCAATCTTCGCCGCCATCGCCGACGGCCTCGACGTCTCGCCCGCCGAGATGTACCGCGTCTTCAACATGGGCATCGGCGCAATCCTCGTGGCCGCGCCCGACGCAGCCGCCCAACTTCTAGGCGACCTGCCGCACGCCCTGCGCGTGGGCGAGATCGTCGCCCGCCGCCAGTCGCCGGTTGAGCTGACGACAGTCGAGTGAACCTGGCCATCATGGCGTCCGGCCGCGGCTCCAACGCGGCCGCCATCCTCAACGCCATCGCCAGCGATGCGCTCGACGCCCGCGCGGTCGCCCTGATCACCAACCGCGAAAGCGTCGGCGCGTTGGACGTCGCCAGAGCCCACAACGTACCCGTATACACGGCCCTGCGGCGGGACTTTCCCTCCCGCGACGCCCAGCACCAGCACATGCTCCATCTGCTGCACACGTCGGGCGCCGACTTCGTGGCGCTGGCCGGGTTCACGTCAATTCTGCGCCCGTTCGTCGTCGCCGCTTACCCCAACCGCATCCTCAACATTCATCCTTCGCTACTGCCCGCCTTCGCGGGCGGCATGGCGCCCGAGCCGCAGATCGCCGCGCTCGGCGCAGGTGTCAAGATCAGCGGCTGTACCGTGCACGTGGTAACCGAGGACTTAGACGCGGGTCCGATCGTTGCCCAGGCCGCCGTACCGGTGCTCCCTGGCGACACAGCGGACTCGCTCTCGGAGCGAATTCTCCGGCAGGAGCATCGGATTTATCCTATGGCCTTGCGCTGGTTCGCCGAGGACCGGGCGCGCATTGCGAACGGTCAAGTCCACATCGATTCGGAGGAAAGTCAGGCGTTATGGCCGCACACCGCGCCCTGATCAGCGTCTTTGATAAGACCGGGCTGGACGAGTTGGCCGCCGGTCTGGCGGCCCGAGGCTGGGAGTTCCTCGCCTCCGGCGGAACCGCCACTGCCATTGCCGCCGCCGGGCATGACGTTCACGCGGTCGAAGACGTTACCGGCGCACCGGAGATGCTCGACGGCCGCGTTAAGACTCTCCACCCCGCCATCCACGGCGGCATCCTCGCCCGGCGCTCGTCCGACCGGCACCTGGCCGAACTCGCCGACCTCAGCGTCGGCACTATCGACCTGGTCGCCGTGAACCTCTACCCGTTTGCGGCAACCCTTGCTGCCATGCATGACCGGGCCGACCTGCTCGAGAACATCGACATCGGCGGCGTCGCGCTCATCCGTGCCGCCGCCAAGAACCCGGACGACGTATGGATTCTCGTCGACCCCGCCGACTACCCCCGCCTGCTGCACGCTCTGGACCACCCTGAAGACGCCGCCACGCTCCGGCGCGAACTCGCCGCCAAGGCCTTCGCCCTCACCGCCTTCTACGACGCCCACATCGCCGCCTACATGCAGCAGGATCTGGGACAGTCCTTCCCGGATCTGCTCACCATCCCGCTCCGCCGCCTCGCCAATCTTCGCTACGGCGAAAACCCGCACCAGCCAGGAGCCTTCTACGCGGCCGGCGCCGCCGAACTGGGCGACAGCGAACTCTCCGGCGTAGAGCAACTCCACGGCCTGGAGCTCTCTTACATCAACATCCTCGACCTGCAGGCCGCCTGGGCCTCCGCCAACGACTTTGACGACATCGCCGTCTCGATCATCAAGCACACCATGCCCTGCTGCCTGGCCGTCCACCCCGAGTCCCAGGCCGAGGCCTACCGCCGCGCCCGCCAGGCCGATCCCATCTCCGCCTTCGGCGGCATCGTCGGCTTCAACCGCACGGTCACGCTCGAGACCGTGGCGGCCATGCGCGGCCACCTCTACCACGTCGTCGTCGCCCCCAACTACGAGCCAGACGCCCTTCGCCGGCTGCGGCGGCGCAAGGACCTTCGCATCATGCGCTGGCCTGCCGCCGCGACGCGCCCGCCCCTCCACTTCGAAGCCGCCCACGTCTGGGGCATGGACCGCGGCTACCTGGTTCAGACCCCAGACCGCGCCCCAGCACCCGACCTGGACCTGCGCGTGGTCAGCCGCGCCCAACCAACCGATGACGACCTGCAACAGCTCCGCTTCGGCCTCCGGGTCATTCGTCACGTCAAGTCCAACGCCATCGTGCTGGTCAGGGATGGACGCCTCATTGGTCTCGGCAGCGGCCAGGTCAACCGCGTCAACGCCGTACGCCACGCCACCCACCAGGCTGGCGACGCCGCCCGCGGCGCCTACCTCGCGTCGGACGCATTCTTCCCCTTCGCCGACGGGCCCGAAGCCGCCCTCGACGCCGGCGTCCGCGCCATCGTCTCAGTCGCCGGCTCGCTTCGCGACCAGGAAGTCATCGACGCCGTGGACGCCCGCGGCGGCATCCTGACCCTGGTCGAAGAGCGCCATTTCAGGCACTAATCCCAACCTCATGCTCCACGCCGATCGCCCCTCTCCAACCCGCGTCCTCATGGTCGCGGCCGAATTCGACCCCTTCGCCAAGACCGGCGGCCTGGCCGACGTGCTCGCCTCGCTCCCCAAGGCCCTCGCACGCCGCGGACTCGACGTTCGCGTCGCCATCCCCAGGTACGGCTCGATTGACTTGGACGGCGTCTCGCGCCGGCCCGGCATGGCCCGCTTCGCCCTGCCCTTCGACGGGCGCGACGAACCCGTACGGATCGACGCCGTCCCCCTCGACGGCTTCGAAGTGCTCCTGATCGACAACCAGCACTACTTCAGCTCTCGCGAGGCCATCTACGGCTATCCCGACGACGGCCACCGCTTCACGTTCTTCACCCGTGCGGCCCTCGAGAGCTCTCGCCTGCTGGACTGGCAGCCAGACGTGATCCATTGCCACGATTGGCACACGGGCCTGATCCCCAACTGGCTGCGAACCACGCACCGCCACCTACCCGAGTTCGCCGGCACGGCCAGCGTGTTCACAATTCACAACCTCGAATACCAGGGCCATTTCGGCCCCCAGGAACTCAAAGCGGCCGGCCTGGAATCGCAGGGCTTCATTCCGCATCCAACACGCCAGGACCTCAATGACGCCCTGATTTTCATGTCGCGCGGGATTCTCTTCGCCGACAAGGTCAGCACCGTAAGCCCCCGTTACGCCGGCGAAATCCTCACCCCGGCCTTCGGCCACGACCTCGACCCCCTCCTCCGCGACCGCCAGACCGACCTGCACGGAATCCTCAACGGGATCGATACGGACACATCCAACCCCGCCACCGACCCGCACCTCCCCAGCCACTACTCGCTTGAGTGCCTCGAACGCCGCGCCCCCAACAAGCGCGTCCTGCAGGCCGCACTTGGCCTACCGACCCGTCCCGACGTGCCCCTCCTCGGGTTGGTCACGCGCCTCGCCGAGCACAAAGGGCTCGACCTGCTACTGGCCTCGCTGCCGCACATGCTTGACCGCGGCGCGCAGCTGGTCGTGCTCGGCGTCGGCGAGCCGCGCTACGAGGAGGCGCTGCGCGAAGTGGCCTACGCCCACCCGGATCAGGTTGCCGCCGCCATTCGCTTCGACAACCAGCTCGCCAGTCTGATCTACGCCGGCAGCGACATATTTCTCATGCCCTCGCGCCACGAGCCCTGCGGCTTGGGCCAGCTCATCGCCATGCGCTACGGCAGCGTGCCTGTCGTGCGCGCCACCGGCGGTCTGGCCGACACCGTGGACGACTTCGATCCTGTCAGCGGCACGGGCGTCGGGTTTGTGTTCCATCACTACGACCCCATCGGCTTCTTCGGCGCCCTGGCTCGTGCCCTGGAGGTCTACCGATTCCAAGACGCCTGGACGCAGATCATGCGGCGAGGCATGGCCCGGGACTCATCCTGGGACGTCTCCGCCGCCGCCTACGAACGCCTCTACGCCGACGCCCTTACCGCTCGACGAAGCGAGCCGGCACCCGTCCTGGCCACCGCTTCCTGACGTCCTGTCTGCCGGACCCGTCAACCGCGCTGCCGAGCAAACTCCTTCAGACCAGCCGCATCCCGGGCTGAATCTCTAACCGATCGCCGTCCGCTTCACCGCGTGCCAGCGCCCACGCCCCCGCCAGACCGATCATCGCCGCGTTGTCCGTACAACGGGCCGGCGCTGGAATGAACAGCGGAATCGACGTGGCCGCTCGCATCGCTGCGCGCAGTCGCTGGTTGGCCGCAACCCCGCCCGTCACGATGATCGAACGCGCGCCGACGGCCGTCGCGGCATCAACTGTCTTCCGCACCAGCACCTCGACCACGGACTCTTCAAACGCCAACGCCACCTGACCCACCAGCGTCTCGTGGTTAGCGGGTTCATCCAACGCATGAGTCCCGCGCAGGATGTTGGCTGATTCGTCGGGCCCCAGCCTGTCTTCCAGCAACCGTCGGACCGCCGTCTTCAGCCCGCTGAAGCTGAAGTCGTTGGTCCCGCGCAACCAGGCGCGCGGCAGCGTGTACGGCGTTCCATCCGCGCGCTCCGCCGACGCTTGAATCGCCGGACCGCCCGGAAACCCCAGCCCCAGCATCCGCGCGACCTTGTCAAACGCCTCACCGGCCGCGTCGTCGCGCGTGCGTCCCAGCGTGCGGTAGCGGCCCGGCGCCTCGACCATCACCAACTCGGTGTGCCCGCCGGAGACGACAAGCGCCGCCGCCGGCAACGCCGGCCCCGAGTCAACATCCAGCCACGCCGCCGCGATGTGGCCTTCCAAGTGGTTGACCGGAACCAGCGGAACGCCCAACCCGAACGCCAGCCCCCGCGCAAACTCCAGGCCGACCAGCAGCGAACCGGGCAGTCCTGGCCCCACGGTCACCGCCACCGCCCCGATTTCGCCCACTCCAACATCAGCCTGCTCCAGCGCGGCCCGGCACACCGCGTCGATAGCCTCGGCGTGTATCCGCGACGCGATTTCGGGCACGATCCCGCCGTACGCCGCGTGCGGCGCCACCTGCGTTTGGCTCACCGTGGCCGTCGCCTCGCGACCGTCGCGCAAAACCGACACCGACGTGTCGTCGCAGGACGTCTCGACAGCCAGCAGCCAGCGGGGAATACCGTTCGTCACAGGCGCGAGCACCACCGCAGCCGCCGGCGCAGATGCTCTTCGCCTGCGTCCATCCGCTCCGCAAAGCTGCAACTGTTCAACTCTTCGCTGCGCATGACCAGCGCGTCCTCGAAGTCGTCACTGTAATACCGCGGTCGCACTCCGCCGTCGTTGAATCCGTACTTCCGGTACAGCGCCTGGGCGATCTCGTTGCTCATCCGAACTTCCAACGTCATCCGCGTGGCGAGAGCCTGCAGCGCAATACGCGCCATCTGGATGATCAGCAGTTCACCCAGCCCGAGCCGCCGGTAGTCGGGATCGACCGCGATGGTCGTAATGTGCGCCTCGTCCAGCATCACCCAGACCCCGCAGAACGCCACAACGTCGCGAACGTCTGAACGTCCGAACGGCAGCATCGACAGCGGAAACTGCCGACGCTTCGGCGGCCGCTCCGGCTCGCTGATCGTACGTACCACCAGGTAGCGCGCTCGCTCGTTGCTGAGGATTTCGCGGCGGTAGGCGTTCCGCGGCCACGTCGTCGGAAAGGACGACCGTTCGATTCGGCGCACCTGGTCCAGGTCGTCCAGCTGCATGGGCTCCACCACGAACAGCTCGTCAACCATCGCTCCGCCCCGCTATCCCGACGCCCGCGCCCGTCCATCGTCTCGCCCGAGTGGCGGGCGCCGCATACACCGGCTGCGCGCCCAGCCTGGCTGGCCCGCGACCTTCCTCGATTCGCTGCTGGGCAAGCCGCACCAACGCCCCCAGCACCTCCTCGCCATTCACCGGTAGGACCTGCCGCCCACGATCCGACAGAGATCGAGCCAGCGCCGCATCCAGCGGTCCGGCGACCGGACCGTCGTCCGGCAGCGTTCGTGCCAACACGTCGGCGTCCATCAGGAGGATCTTGGAATCCTCGACCGACGACGCGACGTACCAGCGTCCGCGCCCGGCCGGCAGGACAACCGTCACGTCGCCAGTCCCCGCGGCCTCGATGACCGCAAGCGCCGTCGGAACGCCGACAAGCGGCGCGCCCCGCGCCAGCGCAAGGCCTTTGGCGAACGCAATCCCGCCCCGCACGGCCCCGAACCGCCCCGGCCCAGTGGCCACCACCACGCCGTCAAGCGCCGCTTGTCTCCCCTGGCTCAGCACCTGCACCGTCAACTCGGTCAGGTCCGCCGGCCATCCCGGTGCGCACGCCGCGGCCAACAGCCGCCCGTGCTGCCCAACGGCAACCGCGGGTCTCTCAAACGATGTGTTGAGTGCGGCAATCACTCGTAAATCAAGCCCTGCGACTCCAGACGCCACAGCGTCGCGCAAGCCTCAAGACCGATCGCGCGCAATTCGATTCCACGCGCATCGCCCGTGCCCAGCGTCATGTCCACGTTAATCCGCGGCGTCGGAAGCTGCCCGTTCGCGTGCTCGACCCATTCCACCGCCAGCACGTCAGCTTCGAGCACCACATCCGACCACCCGATTGACTCCAAGTCGTCGTCACTCTCGATCCGATAGAGGTCGACGTGTGTCAGCCGGCGTCCGCCCTCTCGATACTCGTTCACAAATGTAAACGTGGGTGACGTCACATTGTCGGCCATGCCCAGACCCTGGGCTATGCCCTTCACCAACACGGTCTTGCCTGCCCCCAGGGGACCGCTCAGCGCCACGCACAGGGGCCTTCGACATGCCAGGCCCAGCGCCCGCCCAAGTTTGCGAGTTCCCCGCTCGCCAAGGGTCGCAAGCGTGATGCGCAGATTGACGCTCATGCCCAACCGGGTCTGTCGGCGTTGCCGTACCGAGACCTCACGCCTAGAATCCGGCCCACCTCCGCCGGCGCCGACCGACGGAGGTTTCGCGTGTACGGGAGCAATTCGTCGTGCGTCGTCATGTCGTCAAGATCGCGCCAACGGGCTTCTTCGCCGACTACGGCTGCCACGTCCGCATTCTCGAGGAAGCGCGCGGTCTCCAGGACCAAGGGTATGACGTTACAGTCGTAACCTATCCGGGCGGACAGGACCCGCCCGGACTGCGCGTCGTTCGCATTCCGGCTTGGCTGCACCGCGGCGGTCCGCGCGTGGGTTCCCACTGGCGCAAGCTCCTGCTCGACCCGGCCCTGCTGGTAACCGCCCTCACCCGCTTGCCGTCGCGGCCCATTGATGTCGTGCACGCGCACTTGCACGAAGGCGTGCTGATCGGCTGGCTGCTGGCTCGGATGCATGGCGCGGGACTGGTATTCGACTACCAGGGCAGTCTCACGCGCGAGATGCTCGACCATCAATTCATTCGCGCCGCCAACCCGCTGCTCCACGTATTCTCCTTGCTGGAACGCTTGGCCAACCGGCTGCCCGACTGCATTCTCACCAGTTCCGAAAACGCGCGCCGAACGCTCATCGCCGAGTCGGGTCTCAGCGCCAATCGAGTCGTGGCCGTCACCGACGGCGTCAACCTCACCCGCTTTCGCCCGCGCGAACCGTCCGACGCGGCCCGCCTCCGCGACCTGCGACGCCGCCTGGGCATTCCTCCCAACCGCCTGCTCGTTGGCTACCTGGGCCTGCTGGCCGGTTACCAGGGAACCGACGACCTGATTCGCGCCGCGCAGCTCGTCCTTCAACGCAATCGGGGCGCGCACTTCCTGGTCATGGGCTTTCCCAACGAGGCCGCCTACCGCGACGCGGCCGATGCGGCCGGCCTGGCCGGGCACATGCACTTCACCGGCCGCGTCCCCTATGCCGACGCCCCTGAGATGCTGCGCGTCCTCGATATCGCGATCGCCCCCAAGCGCTCCGAGTCCGAGGGCAACGGCAAGGTCCTGAACTACATGGCGGCCGGCCTGCCCGTGGTCGCCTACGACGGCCCCGTAGCCCGCGAACTGCTTGGAAACGCCGGCCTTCGAGTCCCCGTCGGCTCCGCCGAAGATCTGGCCGAAGGACTCCTGCGCTACCTCGCCGACGCCGACCTCCGCACCCACCACGGACGCGCCCTCCGCCAGCGCGTCGAGCGCAAGTACGGCTGGGACCGCCAGATCCAGCACGTAGTCCGGGTCTACGAGTCGCTGCGCAATCGGAGCTAACCCGTGCCGCCCCTATACTCGCTCGGTTGAGCGGCTCGGGCGACCATGATCGGCTTTGACGTCTTCCCGCCGGAGCTTCTAGTCATGGCGACCGTGCTGGTGCTGGCCTTTGTGGCGATCCCGCTGGTGCTGACTGTTGCCCTGACCCCGCTGGCGCTCGCGCTGTTTCCCCGTTTTCGATCCCGCGAAAACAAGCGCGGCGCGCATCAGTTGACCTCCACGGCTCGTCCCAGCAGCCGGCTGCCCCTGGTCGGTGGCCCGGTCCTGGCGCTGGCATTGACCGCCGGTGCGATCTTGCACCCGGACGCGCCGCTGTGGCCTCTGGCAGCGGTCGGCGGGTTTTTTGCCTTTGGCCTCGTGGACGACCTGACAAAGACGCTGCGCGGCCGCGGAATCGGTGCCGGCGTCTACTTTGCCGTGAACATTCTGCTGTCGATCGTCGCCGTCGCACTGATCGTCGGCCGCGGCGAGCGCGCGGTCGAGACCTTGACGCCCTTCGCGCTGGCAACCTACGTCGGAACCGACGCGCTACTGCCTCTTGGCGCTTGGTATCTGGCTCTGATCCTGGGAACAACCTTGGCCGCCGGCTTCAGCGACGGCATGGACGGCCTCACCGCCGGATCGACCACCATTCTGATGGCCGGACTCTGGCTGGTGGCCGGACCAGTGACCGGCGTGTGGGCCGGGCTAACCGCCGCCGGCGCCGCCGGCGCCCTGGCCTGGAATCTGCCGTCCCGTTGGTCGCCCTCCGCCCGCACCCGGCCACGCCGCGCCCGCGCGTACATTGGCGACAGCGGAGCGCTCACGCTAGGCGCCGCCATGGCCGTCGCCGCCATCGTGGCCGGGTACGACCTGCTCTGGCCCTTAATCGCCGCGCCGCTGCTGCTCGAAGGCTTCTCGTCGCTCGTCCAGGCCAGGATTCTCGTACCGGCCTGGCGGCGGCTGGTGGATCCCCGCGCCTCCGATGGCACGCCGCTCCCCTATCAGCGCTTTCCAATCCCGCTCCTCGCGGTCCCCCTGCACTACCACTGGGAACTCCTTGGTCTGGACCGACGCTCCATCGTGCTGCTCTTCTGGGGCGCTACGTTTCTGGCAACCGCGGCGGGAGTCGTTGCCGTGCACGCGTCCGCGGCAACCGCGCCGGCCCTCGTGCTCAGCGGCGCCGTCGGCCTGACGTTCTGGCTCGGCGCCATGTGGCTCCGGCCCGCCTTTCTCCAAGTTGAAGGCCAAGCCGTCGCAGTCATGCACGGACGCCCGCTACAGCTCGGGCCGTTTCGCCTCTACCGACGCCGCGAGACGATCCAGGACAGTTCCCTCGCCGAAACCGCCAGCCACGCCGGCCTCGTCGGTCGCCCCATGAACGCCCACGCCCTTGCCCAATGGCTCGCCGACGCCCGCCAGCCGGAGCACCAGGTCAGTGACTGACCTCCCCGACGACCTCCGCCAGGCCATATCGGCCGGACTGGGCCACTCCTCTGCCCCCTGGCGCCCAATGGCCACCGACGGTCGCCACCGAATGTGGCAGGTCGACGCGCAACCTCTGCCAGTCGTCGTCAAGGGCTACCTGCCCGACATCGACGTCTACTTCGCCCACCGCTGGCGCCGCGAGGAACGCGCGCTCGACCTCCTGCACCGCTACGCCCCCGGCCTCGCCCCCCAACCCCTGGCCGCCGCCCACGCGCCCAACCGCTGGGCCGCCCTGGCCATGCAACTCGTCGGCGACCATTCACTCGCCGACAGTCTGCCCACCAAATCCGAAGGCGACCGATCGCAGGCCCTGCGCGCCGCCCTCGACGCCTACCGCCGCTTTCAGGAGGTAACCGACCACCTGGGACCGATGTTCCGAGCCCTGGCCTTTCAGTCCGACCTCGACCGCATCACCCGCCGGACCCTCGAACGCCGCTACGCCGCCGCCTTCGTCCGGCTGCACGACCCGACCGCCGCGCCTGCACCCACCGCCTCCCCTCGGCGCACCGCCCCCGACGCCCCCTGGGACCACGTGGAAGCCCTTATCAAGCCGCTCCTCAGCAGTCCCCGCCGCGTCATTCACAACGGCTTCTCGCCGCTCAACCTGATCTGGAACGCCGAGCGCCTGGTCGTCATCGACTGGGAAACTCTCGCCGTCGCGCCACCCGAAATTGACTTCGCCGATCTCCTCACCTTCCCCGACTGGGACACGCCGGACCGCATGGCCCACCGATCTGCCGCGCTTATTGCGGACCAACACCTGCGCCTGGACACGTTCTGGGCCGCCGCCGCCGAGCGATCCCTCACCTACGCCGCTACCGCGCACGTCCGCAGCCGCCGTCTACGCACAGCCAATCCCGACCTCGCCGAATCCTACGAACGGCGATTGCCCCACTACCTCGGCTGGTTCCACCTCGCCGCCGCCGAACTCATCCCCGACTCAGCCTCCCGCAGCCGCTTGAGCGCCATCGTCGCCGCGCTGCGTCCGCCTGCCTGACCCCAATGTTCAAACTCTCGGACGTCTACGCGGCTGCCGGCCAGCAGCTACCACCTGATGCGCCAGACCTGGATATCTCAGCCGCCCACTTCGACAGCCGCCGCATCGAACCCGGCATGCTGTTCGTGGCCCTTCCCGGCGCGCGCGTCGACGGCAACGACTACATCGGCGACGCGCTCAGCCGCGGCGCCGCAGCCTCCCTGGGCAGCCGCGTTGACGTTGAGCACCCGAACTGGCGCCAGGTAACCACCCCCGACCCGCTGGCCGCCTTTCAGGCACTCGCTCGCGGCATCAGGCAGAGCTGCACTGCCACCGTCGTCGGCGTCACCGGCAGCAACGGCAAGACCTCCACCAAGCAGGCCCTGGCGGCCGCCCTCGGCGGGCACGGCTTCACCCTGGCCACCGACCGCAGCGAGAACACCGACGTCGGCGTCCCCTCCACGCTCTCCCGCCTGCTCCCCGCCCACCGCTTCGCTGTGATCGAGATGGGCGCGCAAATCCGCGGCGAGATCGCCTCATACTGCCGCGTGGCCGCGCCGGACGCTGCCGTCATCACCAGCATTTCCGGCGCGCACATTGGCCTCTTCGGCGCCATCGAGGCCATCGTCGAAGCCAAGTCCGAACTCCTCACCGCCCTGCCCGACGGCGCCCCCGCCGTCCTGCCCGCCGACAGCCGCTGGCTCCCCGAACTCCGAGCCCGCGCGCCCGGCCCCGTCCTCACCTTTGGCCGCAACCCGACCGCCGACGTGCGAGTGGCTGGCGCCGTCACCCTTGACGGCACGACCGTCTCCTCGACACCCCTCGCGGACGCGGCCAGGTGCACGCCCCCGGCATCGCCGGTCCCATCGACCTCGTGTTCGGCGCCGCCGCCGCGGCCGTATTGGCGCTGGGGCTGGACTTGCAGCCCTCGCTCGCCGCCCTCCAAACCTTCCAACCCGCGCCCCACCGCATGGCCTTGCAGCGAATCCCCGCCGGCGCAACCATCCTCGACGACAGCTACAACGCCAACACCGCCTCCATGCTCGCCGCCCTTCAGACCCTGGCCCTGCTGCCGGTACGAGGACGACGCATCGCCGTCCTCGGCGACATGCTGGAACTAGGTGATGAGTCGCCCGACGCCCACCGCCAGGTCGGCCGCGCCGCCGCCAACGCCGATGCCCTAATCGCCATCGGCGAAGCAGCCGGCGGCTTCGTGCAGGGCGCGCAGGAGGCCGGGATGCCCCGCGAGCGCATCGTCCTGCTATCCGCCAGCCTGGAAGACGCCAACTCGCTCGACACCGCCCGCGAGTCGCTGGAAAGCTACCTCCGCGACACTCTGACGCCGGCCGACGCCGTCCTCCTCAAAGCCAGCAACGGCATAGGCCTCGGACCGATAGCCGACGCCCTAACCAGGCCCTGATCCCCGAACCCTGGTTCGGGACTGGCACGCCCGCTCCCGACACGAGTGCTTCGAGCGGGAGCTACAACTCCATAGGCGCGCGACCTGTGGCTGCGGCTGGCTTGCCCGCCTTGGCGGCCCGGCGAAGCTCCCGCCGCTCGCGCGCGGCTTCCTCGTTGCGGTAATTTCGAATCCAGTTGGACGAGAACTCGTCCAGCCCGTGCGCCAGGTTGGCCGCCAGCACCGCGTGCCGGATTTCCTTGTGCGTCATGTCCAGGATCGCCGCCGTCAGGCCCGACTCGATAGCCATCAGCAGCGTGGCGGCGTTCAGTGTCCGGCGGTTCGGCAGCCCGAACGAGACGTTGCTCAGGCCGATGCTCATGTTGACGTCATCCTCATCGGCCAGAATGTGAATCGCCTCGATCAGGCCGGGGCCGTACGAGTCACTGGCCCCGATGGGCAGACACACCGGATCGATGATGATGTCCTCCGGCTTGACCCCGTATTCGCCGGCCGCCGCGATTAGGTCCCGAGCGTTCTCCACCCGCTCGGCGGCGGTCTGCGGCATCGCCGCGCCGCCCTTGGTACACATGCCAATCATGGCCGCGCCATGCTCCGCGATAGCCGGCAGCAGTTCGTCCATGTACTCGGCCTCGAACGGGACGGAATTGACGATTGGTCGCCCCTCGGCCACTTCCAGACCCGCCAGCAGCACGTCCACCGTGTAACTGTCCACGCTCACCGGAACGTCCACGGCTTCCTGCACCGCCCGCACCGCGTCCCGCATCTTGCGCTGCTCGATGTCGTGGTGCGGATCGCCAGTGTTCACGTCAATGACCCGCGCCCCGAACCGAACCTGCCGCTTGGCGTCGCGCTGCACGTAGGCCCAGTCGCCGGTGTCGTACGCCCTTTGCAGCCGTGGCTTATTGGTCGGGTTCAGCCGTTCCCCGATGGGCGTGAACGGACCGTCACGGCTGACAACGACTTCCAGCCCCTCACGACCTCGCAAGACAGTTTTCACAGCCAGCAACACCTCATGGACGGCACGGTTAACCCAAGGCCTTGCTTGGGCGGCCTGAAAGGATACGCCCGGCGCACACCGCCTTCAACGTCGTCGGAATCAGACCGGGCTGCGCAACAGCGCATCCGCCACAGCCAGCGCGCTGCGCGTGGCCGCCACGTCGTGTACCCGCACCATGTCCGCGCCCTTCGCCACCGCCGCCACCGCCGCGGCCAACGACCCTTCCAGGCGCTCGGCCGGCGGCCGTCCCGTCAACTCGCCGATGAACGACTTCCGCGACACACCCACCAGCAGCGGCAGCCCAATCTCCCGAACACGGTCCAGTTCGCGCAATAGCTCAACGTTCTGCGCCGGCGTCTTCCCAAAGCCAATCCCGGGGTCGAAAATCAGCGCCTCGCGCGCTATCCCCGCCTGCAGCGCCGTTTCCACCAGCTCCGCACCCTCCCGCGTCACGTCGGCGGCGACGTTCTCGTACTGCACGCCGCGGTACTGCCCTCCCAATTCAGTCAGAACCGCTCGGGCCCGGCGGCTGTGCATCAGGACCACGGGAACCCCCAACGCCGCTGCCACCCTGGCCAGATCCGGATCGTCGCGCAGACCGCTCACGTCGTTGATCGCGTCCGCGCCCGCCGCAATGGCCTGCTCGGCAACAACCGCCTTGCGCGTATCGATCGAAATCGGCGTGTCCGGTGCCTGCCGTCGCACCATCTCGATCGCCGGCAGCACCCGGTCCAGTTCGGTGGCGGCATCCACAGGCGCCGCCCCCGGACGAGTCGACTCGCCCCCGATATCAATCACGTCCGGACACTCGTCAGCCAACTGGCGGACACGTCGTTCCATCGCCCCCGCAACGGCCACCACTCCGTCCCCGCTGAAGGAATCGGGCGTCGCGTTTAGTACGCCCATCACATACGTTTGTGCGCCCCACACCAATTCGCGAGCGCCCATGCGCAGCGACACGACACGTTCTACATGCACGAACTGCCCGCCACAGGCGATACTGGATACGAGCCGAGGGAGTATTGCACCAGATTGAGAATCGTCCCGTGAGGTCCAGACGCGGAGCCCCACCGTTCGCGCGCCGCTCACTTCTCCGGCTGGTCGGCTTCGGCGCGCCCCTCCTGATCACGCTGGCCGCCTGCGGTGAGGTGGCCTCCGAACCCGAGCCCACCCCGGCCGAGGAACTAACCCCCGACGCCCCGGCCGACAACCTGGCCCGCGAACTCCCCGCCATGCCCGAGATGCGCGCAGGTAGAACCGACCAACTCCAGCAGCGCACCGAAACCGGACGCTTTGACCGCGCCGTCTACTTCTCCGAACTAACGGCCGGCCACGTCCTCAACTACTACCTGGACGAAATGCCCGCCCTAGGCTGGAAGGAGCTTTCGCGCTCCGAACTCACCGCCAGGGGCGGCCAACTCGAATACGAAAGCCCCAGCGGGTCCCAGCACCTCCTGATCAAAGTCGAACGCCGGGCGCGCGAAACCTCCTCGACCGTCCTCGACCTCACCACCACCAACCGCCCCGGCTAAACCCAGCGAGTCCGTCTTGTTCCCTCTCCCGATGGAGAGGGCTGGGGTAACGGTCTTTCAGGCTCGCGGCGCCAATCCATGAGCCCTTCCGCAACGAGCCCCTGCTACCGCGGATCCGCCACGTCATCCGCCGACATGTGCCGCACCGTCTGCCCCGTCGCCACGAACGTTCGGCTCACCTCCGGCTTTCCGTACGTCCACACGATCCGCATCTGCGTATCACCGTCATTCCAGAAGCGGTGGTGGGCGCCTTCCGGGATCCACACGTGATCGAACGGTTGCAGCGTCAACTGTTCGCCATCGATCTCGGCCGTCGCCACACCCTCCACGCAGGTAATGCACTCCTCCGTGTCGTGAAAGTGCAACGGCAGACCCGCCCCTGGCGCCATGATCGTCATGCCCGTCGAGACATTCTGCGCACCCTTGGCGCCGTTCATCAGCGGAATGCTCCGCACCCCGCCGCCCCGATCAAACACCTCGGCTTCAGTCTCCCGAATCAGCACTCGACCCATGACGCACTCCTGCCTTCCAACGCATTTCCGCCAGCCTAACCAACGACCGCTGGGCCCTTACCGCCACACCGCCGCCACAAACCCGCTCGCCGTCAGAAACCCCCGCGGCTCTGGCATCCCCATCGCTAGCGCCCCGGCCAGCCGCAGCGTCGCCGACCGTTCCGGCCTACGCAGCGCCGCTTCAAACTCCCGGCGAACATCCACCGGCTCGTCGCGAACAAGGACCAGCCGCACGTGCAGCCCCGGCCCCCAGACCTGCAGCAGGAATCGCACCGACTCCAGCCCCGCCGCCAGCTCCGACTCCGCGGCCAGCACCGTCACCCCGTCGCGCGGCGCCGCCGTTTCCGCCAGACCCATCAGCACCCCCGCGCCCAGACCCGTCAACGCGCTCGGACCGCCGGTATCAAGCACCCGCTCCACGACCTCCGGCTGCCTGGCCTGCGCGGCCTCCCCCACCGCCGCCAGCCCGTCGCCCAACCCCGGCGCCAGCCAGAACAGCTTCTGCTCCACCCACGCCGCCGCCACGTGGCCCAGGCTGCGCGTCAGGTGGCCCAGGCTGCGTGCAGCCTGGGACCCTCCCTGCCCAACCTGCGCCGGCGCCAAGTCCTGTGGCGCCTGAAAAGGCGCCCGTCCCGCCGCCCCGTCCTCCAGCAACCGTCGCGTCGCCTGCACCGCCTGCTCAAAGTCGTTAGCCGGCAGCGCCTCCCGCGCCTCAATGAACTCCGGCAGATCGTCCACCGCCGTCTCGCCGCCCGGATACACCTCCACGTCAATCGCCAGGTCCGTCCACTCCAGCACACCCGCCTGAAAAGCCGCCGGCGTCGCCACGTTGCAATACCAGTGCACCCCGGGCGCCTGCGCGTGCATCACGTGCGACCACGCGCCCCGCTGGAAACTCAGGCGCTCGTCATAGTCCGAAATCCACAGTTCCCGCCCCGGCATCTCATACGCCGTGCCCTTCGGCACCTGCACGTCCAACCGCTCGCCGCTCGACAGCGACACAGTCCCATCGACCTGCCAGGCCGGGATCGACGTATTCCACCGCATCTTCCGCAACCGGATCCGATCGCCAATCACCCGCTCAACCCAGTTCTCCATAGCCACGAATTCCGGGAAATCAGGCGGAGCCTGCGTCCAGCTCCGCCACCCGCGCCAGCGCCTCGGTCCAGATCTCGTCGGAAATCCGCGTCCGCGCCTCCCGCACGTTCGTCTCGATCTCCCCTGGCGTCGCCGCCCCCGATAGCACCGCGCTGATCCCCGGCCGGTCCAGTACGTACCGCATATTCAGGTGACGAAACTCCACCTCGCGCTCCTGGCACCAGTCCCACCACTCGGCCGCGCCGCGAACGTCGTCCGCGGGAAAGTATCCGTACCCCGCCTTGCGCGCCGTGACCCGCGGGTCCCCCTTGGCCAGCAGCCCCAGCATCTGCGGCGAGCCCAGCAGCACCCCCACCCCGGCCGCCGCCGCTTGGTTGATCAAGTCCGATGCCTGCCGCCGCACCAGGTTGTAGTCCGCGAACGTCAGAATCACGTCCACCCGCCCCGACTCGATCGCCGCCCGGTGATACGGAATGTCCCGCGCCCCCAGCCCCACGTAATCCAGCAGACCCTCGTCCCGCAGCTTGTCCAGCGCATCGAACCCGTCGCCCGCCTTGAACACCGGATCCATCGTCGGCGGATCGTGAATCAGCACAACGTCCACCCGGTCACGCCCCAGCAGCTTCAGGCTCTGCTCCAGCGACCACCGAATGTCCGCCGCCGTGTAGCTGTGCCGACGCTCCCGATGCGACCCCACTTTCGTCGAGATCGTCAGGCCGGGCGCTTCAACCTCCGCCAGCGCCATCCCAATCCGCCGCTCGCTCGGCTCGTACAGCGGCGAGGTATCAATGTGCGTGATGCCCAGCTCCAGCGCCCGCTGCACCGTCGCCACCGCCACGCCGTCCATCCGCCGCGTGGCCTGCGCCGGGTCGTCCAGCAACGGATCTTCGCGCCCGCCAATGAACGCCGCCCCCAGGCTCAGTTCCGTCAGCTCCAGGTCCGAACGACCCATCCGACGCCTCGGAATTGCGAACACAGGCCACACCCCGGCAGTCAACGCCGCGCGATTCTAGACCGTACCTGGCGACCTGCTCCGGTCGCGGTGACTATCCCAACGGCCTCACCAACCAGCCACCCGCCCCTCGCGGCCCACATCCCGCTCATCTGCGCCCCTGGGTCAATCGAACCAACCAACGCCCATCGCTGCAGGTCCTCCCCCCAACCCTGGGGCACACACAAAGGCGCCCGCGGCGCCCGATCTGCATCAGGCGGCACTAAGTCGCACGAGTTGACGCGACCGACCGCGCTCAACGACAAACACATCCGTGGACTCATGCACATTGGGCAGCCCTGCCGTCCGAGGAATGAACTCAACCTCCCAGCAACGCAGCTCCAGCATGCCCAACTGCTCCCATCGACCACATGCGGCTTCCAAGCGCTGATATAGCCCGGAGCGCCCCCAAACACCCACCCCATTCGGTCTGACAAGCGCCGCACATCCCCCATCGTCATCAACAAGCCCCAGTCCTTCGGGCCCTCGATAAGCGCGCGTATCGCACACACTCTGAAAAAAGTGAAAGTCATACCAGGCGCCCGGCACCCGCCACCACTCCACCTCTCGGTCAACACCGTCTGGCTGACTGCACAGCGCGCGCTCGAGCGCGGGAAACAGCGGAAGCACCTCATCCGGCGGCCGGCCGCCGAAATCCGGAGGACTCGAAGGCCACGCCCCCGACCTCGCCATATCGCCCCGCATACGCATGAACCCGCTCCAGCCCACAATGCGACCCACCAGCCGGCCAGGCTGAAGCACGCGCAGCTTGACCAACGGATGGGACCCTCCGTGCTCCAAAGGAACCAGCAGAAGTCCATCGGGACGGAGCTGATCCACCCAATCCCACGAAATATCCGAGCACCCCACCGTGGCCACAATCCGATCGAACGGCCCGCCCTCCGCATGCCCCAACGCCCCGTCGCCGCGGATCGTCGTTATCGCCCCGAAGCCGGCCCGCCCCAGCAGACGACGTGTCTGCGCCACAACATCCGCATCGATGTCAATCGTCGTAACCAGCCGCTGATCTCCCACAACCTCGGCCATCAGCGCGGCGTTGTACCCCGTGCCCGCCCCGACCTCCAGCACCCGCAGCCCCGGCTTCAGGTCCAACGCCTCCAGCATCATCGCCACCACCGCCGGCTGCGAGGCCGAGCTCGTCGGATCGCCCTTCTCGTCCCGTCGCGTAATCAGCGCCTCGTCCGAGTAGACAACCTTCAGAGCATCGGTCGAGAGGTTGTCCACCTGCACGTCATACACCGCCTCGCGACCCGCAACCCAGAACCGCTCCACAAAGCAATGCCGCGCCACCGTCCCAAAGGCGCGCTCCACCCCCGCCGAACGCACAAGCCCCCGCTCAACCAGATCCGCAACGTACCCGTCAATCAGCCCGTCAACCACCAGGTCCATAAAGTCCTCGCCCCCATCCGGCGATTCCAGCATGTCGCCCACGCAGTTCTTGATCGGTGAGTGTTCCAGCCACTCGGCCACGATGGCGCCCGACGGTCGCGGGGCCTTCGCGGCCTCGCTCGGATTGACAGCGGCAACCCGCTCAGCTAGAACGCTACCCCCCATGCCAACAGCTTGTTGCCTACGGTGAGACCGCTTCGAGCCATTCTGGTTGCAGCCGCGCTCGCGGCCGTGACCGTCGCCACCGCCGCCACCCCCGTCCTCGCCCAGTGGCCCACCACCTGCGTCGACCTCAACGACATCGTCGAAACCCACCTCGGTAACCACAACAACGTCGGCATCTACCAGCGCGTCTTCGGCGACCAGGCCGAACAGGCCTGCCAGAACGACCATCGCGACGACGTCCGTGGCGTCTTCGCCTGGGCCTTCGACGACTCGGCCCAATCCACGGCTGCCGACACGCCCGACCTCGCCTGGCCCACCGACTGCGTTGAACTCAACGACATCGTCGAAAACCACCTCGGCAACCACCAGAACGTCGCCATCTACCAGCGCGTCTTCGGCGACCAGGCCGAACCCGCCTGCCGCAACGACCACCGCCAGGACGTCCGCGGCGTCTTCGCCTGGGCCTTCCCCGGCTACACCCCACCGCCACCGCCGCGCCTCGCGTTCTACTCGAACCGCGACGGGGACCGGGAAATCTTCGTCATGAACGCCGACGGCACCGGCGTGACGCAACTGACCCACAACGCCCATGAGGACGCGGGGCCCGCCTGGTCGCCCGACGGGCGCCGCCTCGCGTTCAATTCGGATCGCGACGGCGACCCCGAGATCTACGTCATGAACGCCGACGGCACGGGCGTGATCCAACTGACCCACAACGCCGTTGGGGACTACTTACCCGCTTGGTCGCCGGACGGGCGTCGCCTCGCGTTCCACGCGCACCGCGATGGGGATCGGGAGATCTACGTCATGAACGCCGATGGCACGGGCGTGACGCAGCTGACCCATAACGCCGATTCGGACTCTCAACCCAAGTGGTCGCCCGACGGGCGCCGCCTTGCGTTCATATCGGATCGCGACGGGGATCGGGAGATCTACCTCATGAACGCCGACGGCTCCGGCGTGACGCAGCTGACTCACAACGCCCATGAGGACTGGTCGCCCGATTGGTCGCCGGACGGGCGCCGCCTTGCGTTCGATTCGGATCGCGGCGGAGACGACGAAATTTACGTCATGAACGCCGACGGCACGGCCGTGGTCCGACTAACCCACAACGCCAACCAGGACTGGGGAGCCACGTGGTCACCGGATGGGCGCCGCCTCGCGTTCATGTCGAATCGCGACAGAGACACCGAGATCCACGTCATGAACGCCGACGGCACGGGCGTGACCCAACTCACCCACAACGCCGATGATGACTGGTCGCCCGTCTGGTCGCCAGCCCCCGCCTAGTCGCCAGCGTCAACTGCAGCTGCCACGCACCCGTCCCGCTCCCCCACGACCACCCGGCCTGTCAGTCGTCGGCCACGCGCCCCGGAGGGCGCAGCCGTGCCGTCAGGCCACCACCGCCCGCTGCAAGCCGACCCACTCGCCAGACACCCACGCCGCGTACTCGGCCGCTCTTCAGCCACAAGGCCACCGTATGCCCGCTGGCCGCGTCTGCCGCGCCCGCATTGACAGACCCAGGGCATTCGCATATAACCCGCGCAACTTCGGTTCCGAATAAGGGCAGTCACAAGTGCGACTGCTACGACCCACGTTCATCGCCGCGGTGATCGCAGCCGCCACAATCGCCACCGCCGCCACCCCCGTCCTCGCCCAGTGGCCCACCACCTGCGTCGACCTCAACGACATCGTCGAAACCCACCTCGGTAACCACAACAACGTCGGCATCTACCAGCGCGTCTTCGGCGACCAGGCCGAACAGGCCTGCCAGAACGACCATCGCGACGACGTCCGTGGCGTCTTCGCCTGGGCCTTCGACGACTCGGCCCAATCCACGGCTGCCGACACGCCCGACCTCGCCTGGCCCACCGACTGCGTTGAACTCAACGACATCGTCGAAAACCACCTCGGCAACCACCAGAACGTCGCCATCTACCAACGCGTCTTCGGCGACCAGGCCGAGCCCGCCTGCCGCAACGACCACCGAGCGGATGTGCGCAGCGTCTTCGCCTGGGCCTTTGACGGCTACACCCCACCGCCGCCTCGAGTCGTGTTCGCATCGAATCTTGACGGGGACTTTGAGATCTACGTCGTCAACGCCGACGGGTCCGGGCTCACACAGCTCACGCACAACGCGATCAGCGATGGGGGCCCGGCTTGGTCGCCGGACGGGCACCGGATCGCGTTCGGATCGAAGCTTGACGGGGACTTTGAGATCTACGTCATGAACGCCGACGGGACGGGACTCACACAGCTCACGCACAACGCCGACTTTGACGCGGCGCCGGAGTGGTCACCGGACGGACACCGCCTCGCCTTCACATCCTTGCGCCACGGCAATCGCGAGATCTACGTCATGAACGCCGACGGAACCGGCGAGACGCGACTGACGCACAACACCGCTTGGGATAGCTCGCCTACCTGGTCGCCGGGCGGGCGCCTCGTGTTCGAATCGAATCGCGACGGGAATCTTGAGATTTACGTCATGAACGCTGACGGGGCGCGCGTCGAGCGCCTCACGGACAACACGGTTCAAGACCGGTTTCCCGTCTGGTCGCCGGACGGACGACGAATCGCATTCACTTCGGACCGTGACAGCGATCAGGAAATCTTGGTGATGCAGGCCGATGGCACCGGCGTGGTGCAAATCACGCACAACCAAGTGAGCGACCGGTTACCCGCCTGGTCGCCCGACGGGCGCCGCCTCGCATTCCAGTCAGATCGCGACGGCGACATGGACATCTACGTCATGAACGCCGACGGCACGGGCCTGTCGCAGCTCACCCACAACGCAGCTAATGACGCGGAACCCGCCTGGTGGCAACCACCCACCGAGTAGCCAAAACCACCTTCCCCGCCACACCCAACGGCCCATCCGTCCCCGGCCTCTTGATGCAACCGGACGACGCCCTCGCCCTCATGCTCTTCGGCCACGGCGCCGGAACCCCCAAGCGCGCCCCTCTCATGCACCAAATGTCCAGCGCCCTCGCCCCTGAGACGCTCATGGTGAGCAAGGCAGGCGTCTTCGTTTGGCCGTGTCGAACCACACCCTCAAGCACCCAGCGCGCCCAGGCACTCCCTTCTTCATCCCCCTCACTCGTCTGCCCTCTCCCCTCTCCCCTTCTTCATCCCTCTTGTACGTTCTCAGAGCCTTGGATTGACCAAGGTCACAGTGAACAGGCCGGGACAGACCGATCGCCTCTTGGTCGTGAGAGACCGCAAGTGAGCAGGGTCGTCCCGGCCTAGACGCTGGCGCAGAGCCCGAACAGTTGCCGGGGCCGTCAGCGCGAGCCCGAGTCTGCAAGACGGGGCGTGTCGCCAGCGTCGTCGGAGGGTACCGGATGGCTCCGTCAACGGACGTGAACGTCGGGATCGATGTGGCGAAGGCCCAGGTGGACGTGGCGGTGCAGCCCACGGGCGACACCTGGACGGGTCCGCGCTCGCGCGGCAGCCTGCGCCGCTTGCGGGGCTGGCTGGCGGCCCGGCGGCCGACCCGCATCGTGCTGGAAGCGACCGGCGGCTACGAGCGGGCCGTGGTGGCGGGCTTGGCGGGCCTGCCGGTGGTCGTGGTCAATCCGCGCCAGGTCCGCGACTTCGCTCGCGCCCACGGCACCCTGGCCAAGACCGATCGGCTGGATGCCCGCGTGCTGGCGCGCTTCGCGGCGGAGGTGCGGCCCCCACTGCGCCCCCAACCCTCGAAGGTGGAGCGGCGGCTGCAGACCCTTGGCCGCCGCCGGCACCAGCTGGTCAAGACGCGCGTCACCGAGCAGCAGCAGCGCCGCCACCTGGAGCCCGCGGAGCTGGCCGGCAGCGACGCACTCCTGGCCGTGGTGACCCGCCTGATCCAGCAGGCGGACCGGGATCTGGCGGCCCTCGTGCAGGCCGAGCCCACCCTGCGCCCCCGCGCCACCTGGCTGCAGAGCATCCCCGGCATCGGCCCGGTGACCGCCGCTACCTTGCTCGCGGAGTTGCCCGAACTCGGGCGCTGCTCCCGCCAGCAGGTCGCCGCCCTGGTCGGGGTCGCCCCCTTCAACCGCGACAGCGGCGCCTGGCGCGGGCGCCGGCGCATCTGGGGTGGCCGGCCCGGGTCCGCGCCGTGCTCTACATGGCTACGCTGACAGCGGTCCGCCACCATCCGCGCCTCCGGGCCTGCTACCAGCGCCTGCGCGCGGCCGGCAAGCCACCCAAAGTCGCGCTCACCGCCTGCCTGCGCAAGCTCCTGGTCCTCTGCAACGCCCTCTGCCGGCACCAAACCATGTGGGACCCCACCATGCCCTAACCCTTGACACTCCAACACAGTTGCTCACTTCTCTGCCCTCACTCCTTCCTTAACCCGTCCCCATGCTCTTCATCCAGGGCAACCGCGACCACGAATTCGCCGACCTCTCCGAACTCCAACCCGTAATCGAAAACCTCGCCCCTCAATCCGTTCGTCGTGAGCCTGCCCTGAGCTCGCCGAATGGGCCGGGCCGACGTCTTCGGCGGCCCGTGTCGAACCACCCCTCCGGTACGGCACCCACCCCCCGCGCCACCCTCCACGTCATCCCCGGCGCCGACCACGCCTTCAACCCCCCACCCCAATCCACCAGTACCCAGCACCACGCCCTCACCCAAGCCGCCTCAGTAACCGCCACCTGGATCCGCCAACAATTGCAGGCGCCCAACCACCCACGACCTTCACCCACCACCAAGTACCCTTCTAAGTTCACCTAATTCTCCGCAGGACCCGCCCATTGGCCGCGCTTGAGGACCTCCGCCCCTCCACCACCGTCCGTGGCATCGCGCCCAACGGGCTCGTAACCGTCGTCAACGTCCAGTGGTACGGCTCGGACGCCCTCGAACTAACCTACAAAGACGCCGCCGGCAACCTGGGCAACCAACTCCTCTACCGCAACGCCGAACCAGACCTCGAAATCGTCGAAGAAGGCCGCCCCTGGAGCTTCGACGGCGATGGCGCCCTCTTCCGCCTCGTCTCCGAGGCCCAGCGCATCCGCCTCGCCCACCTCTTCGACCCCGTCCTCGCCGTCCACACCTCGCTCGTGGAACCCCTGCCGCACCAGATCACTGCCGTCTACGAAGCCATGCTCCCCCGCCAGCCCCTACGCTTCCTGCTGGCTGACGACCCCGGCGCCGGCAAGACCATCATGGCCGGCCTGCTGATTAAGGAACTCATTGCCCGCGGCGATCTCAAGCGCTGCCTCATCGTCTGCCCTGGCAGCCTCGTCGAGCAGTGGCAGGACGAACTTTCCCGCAAGTTCCAGCTTCCCTTCGACATCGTCACCAACGACAAGCTCGAAGCCGCCCGAACCGGCAACTGGTTCCTAGAAAACGACCTCGCCATCGCCCGCCTCGACAAACTCGCCCGCGACGAGGACGTTCAGGCCAAGCTCAGCGCGCCGGACTGTCGCTGGGACCTTGTGGTCTGCGACGAGGCCCACAAAATGTCCGCCACCTTCTTCGGCGGCGAAGTGCGCTACACCAAGCGCCACCGGCTCGGCCAGCTGCTCTCCGGGCTGACCCGCCACTTTCTGTTGATGACCGCCACCCCCCACAATGGCAAGGAAGCCGACTTCCAGCTCTTCCTTGCCCTGCTGGATGGTGACCGCTTTGAGGGCCGCTTCCGCGACGGCGTCCACCAGGTCGACGTCTCCGACCTCATGCGCCGCATGATCAAGGAAAAGCTCCTCAAGTTCGACGGCCGGCCCCTCTTCCCCGAGCGAATCGCCTACACCGTCCCCTACAAGCTCACCGATCCCGAAGCCCGCCTGTACACCGCCGTCACCGAATACGTGCGCGAGGAGTTCAACCGCGCCGAGGCCCTCCAGAACGACCGGCGCGCCGGTACCGTCGGCTTCGCCCTCACCATCCTGCAGCGCCGCTTGGCGTCCTCGCCCGAGGCCATCTACGAGTCCCTGCGCCGCCGCCGCGAACGCCTGGAAAGCCGCCTGCGCGAGGTCCGGCTCATGCAACGCGGCGCGGCCCCGCTCGAACACGGCATGCCCCTGCTTGATGCCGACGACATCGAGGACCTCGACGACGCCCCCGAGGACGAAGTCGAAGCCGTCGGCGAGCAGATCCTCGACCAGGCCACCGCCGCCCGCACCGTCACCGAGCTTCAGGCCGAAATCGCCATCCTCCAGCGCCTCCAGGGCTTGGCTGCCGAAGTCCGGCGCACCGGCGACACCAAGTGGCGCGAACTGGCCAGGGTGCTCGAGAGCGTCCTCACGCCCACCGGCATCGCGCACGGCGCAAGGGAGCCTGAGGCCCCCTACGGCGCGGGCCCCATTGACGCGCCCAAACCCGCACCCAACCAGAAGATCGTCATCTTCACCGAGCACCGCGACACCCTGAACTACCTCTACGACAACATCGCCAACAAGCTGCTTGGCCGTGGCGACGCCGTCGCCGTCATCCACGGCGGCCTGGGTCGTGAGGACCGCCGCAAGGCCCAGGAGCGCTTCCTCCACGACATCACCGTCCAGGTCCTGCTCGCCACCGACGCCGCCAGCGAGGGCATCAACCTCCAGCGCGCCCACCTCATGGTCAACTACGACCTGCCCTGGAACCCCAACCGCCTGGAACAGCGCTTCGGCCGCATCCACCGCATCGGCCAGACCGAGGTCTGCCACCTCTGGAACCTCGTCGCCCAGGAAACCCGTGAGGGCGACGTCTACCGCACCCTTCTGGACAAGATCGAGGAAGCCCGCAAGGCCCTCGGCGGCCAGGTGTTCGACGTGCTCGGCAAGCTCCAGTTCGAGGGTCAACCCCTGCGCGACCTGCTCATTCAGGCCATCCGCTACGGCGAGCAGCCCGAGGTTCAGGCCCGCCTAACCCAGGCCATCACCGACGCAGTCGACCGCCCCCAACTCGAAGCTCTGATGGAAGACCGTGCCCTCGCCCCCGAATTCATGGGCGCAAGCCGCGTGGCTGAGGTGCGTGAGGACATGGAACGTGCCCAGGCACGCCGCCTCCAGCCCCACTACATCGAGGAGTTTTTCAGCGAAGCCTTCCAGCGCCTCGGCGGCTCACTCCGGCAGCGCGAGTCTCGACGTTACGAGATCAGGCACGTCCCAGCGCCCATCCGCAACCGCGACCGCATCATCGGCGTGGGCGAACCCGTGCTGCAGCGCTACGAGCGCGTGGTCTTTGAGAAGGACCTGATCACGCCCCACGGCCAGCCACTCGCCGCCTTCATCTGTCCTGGCCATCCGCTGCTCGATGCCACGCTCGACCTCACCCTCGAGCGTCACCGCGACCTGCTCCGGCGCGGCGCGATCCTCGTCGACGACCGTGACCCGGGCACCGAGCCCCGCATGCTCTTTTACGCCGAACACGCCATCCAGGACGCCAGCCTGCTGCCATCGGGCGAACGCCGCTCGATCTCCAAGCGCATGCTGTACGTCGAGTTGGATGCGGCCGGCGATGCCCGCCACATGCAGTACGCCCCCTACCTCGACTACCGCCCCCTGCACGACGACGAGCCGCAGGTTGACGCCTTCCTCGCCCGGCCCGAGTGCGCTTGGATCACGCGCGAGCTTGAACAGCGCGCCATGGAGCACCTGATCGCCCAAGTCGTCCCCGACCACGTCGCCGAAGTCCGCAACCGCCGCCTCGCCTGGATCGAAAAGACCCGCGCCGCCGTCCATGATCGCCTGGCCAAGGAGATCACCTATTGGGATCACCAGGCCGCGGTCCTCTCCGACCAGGAAGCCGCCGGCAAGCCCAACGCCCGCCTCAACGCCGGTGAGGCCCGCCGTCGCGCCGACGACCTGCAGCAACGGCTCCACCGCCGCCTCGCCGAGCTTGACCAGGAGGCCCAGATATCCGCGCGCCCACCCATCGTGCTCGGCGGCCTCATGGTCGTGCCCGCCGGCCTTATTGCCAGCATGACCGGCCGGCAGCTGCCGCCTGCTGCAGCAATGCCGGACCGCCAGGCCATCGCCGCCCGCGCGCGCAATATTGTGATGGCCGTCGAACGCGAACTCGGCTTCCAGCCCGTCGACCGCGAGTTCGAACGCCTCGGCTACGACATCGAGAGTCGCGACTCACGTGACGGCCACGGCCTGCGCTTCATCGAGGTCAAGGGTCGTGCGGCCGATGCTGCGACAATCACCGTCACCAAGAACGAAATTCTCTGCTCACTCAACATGCCCGACAGCTTTATTCTGGCGCTCGTCGAGTTCGACAAGAACGGCGACCATCGCGTCCGCTACCTCCGCCGACCGTTCCACCGCGAGCCCGACTTCGGCGCGACCAGCGTGAATTACGACTTCGCCGACCTCCTGGCCCGCTCCGAGGTGCCGTCGTGACGCAGGAGACGCCGCGCGTCGTCACCAGGAGGAAGCTGATCGAGGTCGCCCTGCCGCTTGATGCCATCAATGCAGCATCGAAGCGGGAAAAGTCCATCCGACACGGGCACCCCAGCACGCTGCACCTCTGGTGGGCGCGCCGGCCGCTGGCGGCCGCCAGGGCCGTGATCTTCGCCCAGATGGTGGATGACCCCTCCGCCAACCCGGACCTCTTCCCAACTGATCGCGCTCAGGAAAAGGAGCGTCAGCGTCTTTTTCGCATTATCGAGAACTTAGTGAAGTGGGAGAACACCACCAACGAGGAGGTCCTCCAGCGAGCGCGCGATGAGATCTGGCAGTCCTGGCGCCGCGCCTGCGCGGACAACGCCGACCATCCGCGCGCCAAGGAATTGTTCGACCGCCAGGTGCTCCCCGCCTTCCACGACCCATTCGCCGGCGGCGGCTCGCTGCCACTGGAGGCGCAGCGGCTCGGGCTGGAGGCCCATGCGTCCGATTTGAACCCCGTCGCGGTGCTGATCAACAAGGCCATGATCGAAATCCCGCCGAAGTTCGCGGGCAAGCCACCAGTGAATCCCCAGGCCCGCGGCGAAAAGCGGTTGATGGCCCAGACCTGGCGCGGTGCCCAGGGGCTAGCGGACGACGTCCGCTACTACGGTCGCTGGATGCGCGACGAGGCCGAAAAGCTCATTGGGCATCTCTACCCAAAGGTGAAGGTCAGTGCGGAGATGGCGCAGGAGCGGCCAGACCTAGAACCCTACGTCGGCCGTGAGTTAACTGTGATTGCTTGGCTCTGGGCGCGGACCGTCAAGAGCCCCAATCCAGCCTATGCCGATGTGGACGTCCCACTAGCGTCCAGCTTCACCCTCTCCAAGAAGAAGGGTAAGGAGGCCTATGTCGAGCCGGTGATCGAAGACAGCGGATACCGCTTTGAGGTCAAGGTGGGCTCGCCATCCGAATTAGCGAATAGTGGAACCAAGCTGTCGCGCGGAAGCTTTCGGTGCCTAATGTCAGGTACGCCCATTTCGTACTCCTACATCGACAGCGAAGCAAACGCCGGACGTATGAGTGAACGAATGATGGCTATCGTCGCCAATGGCGATCGGTCACGTATCTACCTCTCACCAACGGCTGAAATGCAAAGCATCCCCAACAGGGCTGAACCAACCTGGAAGCCAGCACTACCAAGCAGAGGGACCTGGGCAAGTAACGCTCAAGGGCGACGCTATGGCTTCTTCACGTTCGGAGACTACTTCACCGACCGCCAATTGGTAACGCTCACCACATTCTGCGATTTGGTAACGGAAGTCCGCCAGCTGATCCAACAGGATGCCGCCAATGCGGAGATGCCTGACGACGGCGTGCCAGTTCGCGATGGAGGTGCCGGAGCCACGGCATACGCTGACGCCGTAGGAGTCTATCTGTCCTTTGCGATTAGTCGTTCGGCCGATCGTGGCTCGACAATTTGTTCGTGGGACAATAGTCCAAAGATGGAAGCGCTTCGCAACACTTTTGGACGTCAAGCAATTCCAATGGTTTGGGACTATGCAGAAGGCAATCCATTTTCCAAGTCCACAGGTAATTTTCTAAATAATATAGATTGGAACTACAAAGTTTGTCGAAACCTGCTCTCTCAGAACCGCGGTTTAGCTTGCCAGGCCAATGCCGTAAGTCAGCTGCTATCCTCCGACAAAATCGTTTCGATCGATCCTCCATACTACGACAATGTCGGATACGCGGATCTTTCGGACTTCTTCTATGTTTGGCTTCGACGGTCGATCGGGTCAGTCTTCCCAGATCTCTTTTCCACGCTAGCTGTGCCAAAGCTGGATGAATTAGTCGCGACTCCCTATAGGCACGGCACCAAAGAGAGAGCGGAAGCATTCTTTCTTGATGGAATGTCACGCGTCATAAACAGCCTCACCAACCAAATCCACCCTGCATTCCCAGTCACCATCTATTATGCCTTCAAGCAGTCTGAGACCCGGACCCACAAAGGAATTACAAGGACAGGTTGGGAGACTTTCTTGGAAGCAGTATGCGGTGCAGGGTTGTGCATCAACGGCACTTGGCCAATGCGCACCGAACTCGCCAAGAAGCTCATTTCCATTAACGCGAATGTCCTTGCTTCAAGCATTATTCTCGTGTGTCGTCCACGCCCAGCTAACTCGCCTGACGCGACGCGCCGTGAGTTCCAGGAAGCGCTACGGGGCGAACTCCCGAAGGCGCTGAAGCACATGCGGCACAGCAACGTCGCTCCTGTCGATCTTGCGCAGGCTTCCATCGGCCCAGGCATGTCCATCTTTACCCGCTACTTGAGGGTACTGAATGCGGACGGGAGCCAAATGTCTGTCGGAGATGCCCTTGCCATTATCAACGCCACGCTCGACGAGGTATTGGTCGAGCAGGAGGGCGACTTCGATGCCGACACGCGCTGGGCGCTGACTTGGTTCGAGCAGTCGGGCTTCGCCGAAGGCGAGTATGGCGTGGCCGAGATGCTGTCCACGGCCAAGAACACCAGCGTCAACGGCCTCGCTCGGGCTGGCATCATCGAATCGAGACGCGGCAGCATCCGGCTCTTGAAACCGGCCGAACTCACTCCCGACTGGGATCCGGCTGCCGATTCCAGGCTCACCGTCTGGGAAATGACGCACCACTTGATTCGGGAGCTAGCGGTTGGCGAGAAGGAGGCGGCCCGGCTTGCGAGCGCGCTTGGCAGCCGAGCCGAAACCGCCCGCGACCTCGCCTACCGTCTCTACACGGTGAGCGAACGTAAGCGCCGCCCCGCCGACGCCCTCCAATACAACACCCTCGTCCAGTCCTGGCCGGAGATTGCACGGTTGGCGCGGCCGCGCCCCCGGCCGCGGCAGACGGTAATGCTGGGCCAGGCCGAGGACGGCCCGTGAATTCCGAAGACATCGTTGCGACCATGGTGGACCGCATCGTCGGACGGTTCCAACCGGCCCGTGTCGTGCTCTTCGGTTCCCGGGCGCGCGGCGCCGCCGGCCAGTGGAGCGACGTGGACCTGCTGGTCGTAATGCCGGACGGGACGGACAGGCGCCAGGCCGCCGTCGAGATGCACGTCGCGCTCGGGGACCTCCCGGCCGCAAAAGACATCGTCGTGACAACGCCTGCCCACATCGCACAGCGGGGCCATGTCATCGGGACGGTGCTGCGGCCAGCGCTGCGCGAGGGAAAGGTGCTGTATGAGCGAGCCTGAGGCCGCAACAGAGGCGCGCCGCTGGCTGCGCTATGCGCCGGTCGAGATGGTGCATTGAATTGGCGGTGACCTACACGGACTCCGAGATCGACACGCTGGTCCGGGAGCCGAAGCGTCTTCCGGCTAACTGGCGTGCCCGCACTCAGCTGCGTCCCAAGCGGGGACACCAGGAACGCCAACTGAACTTTCCGGGCAGCGCAGGGGCTGAGTTCAGCCTCATTCTTCGGAAAAGTCTGGTCAACCCACTCGATTTCTCGGCCATTCTGGCCGTGCATGTCCCAAGGTCCAATCGGCTGTTCCGTCTGCGCAGGTACAACGGTAGGAGTCACGAACACACGAATCACATTGAGGCCGATCGGTTCTACGACTTCCACATTCACCTGGCGACTCAGCGGTACCAGGAGATTGGGTCGCGTGAGGACGCCTACGCCGAGATCACCGACAGGTACACGGATATTGACGGAGCGATTCAAAGTATGTTTGAGGACGCGGGATTCGAGGTTCCTCCGGTCGACCAGCCGCTTCTCTTCTGAAGGAAGTGCCGCGATGTCTATCGACATGATCGAACAGGACTTCCAGTCAACGGTCTCCGCGCAAGTGAGGCTTGTGGCTGAGGGAATGGGCCGCTATCGCGTCTTCACTCCGTTTCGCTTCGATGACGGTGACCACCTGTCAATCGTCTTGAAGCGAATGGGCCAGCAATGGGTACTGTCCGATGAAGCGCATACCTACATGCACCTCACCTATGACATCGATGAGCAGGACCTGCACCGGGGCACGCGCCAAACGATCATTTCCAACGCGCTGTCGGTATTTCAAGTCGAGGATCGGGATGGCGAGCTCGTCGCGGACGTGCCGGACCGACAGTTCGGCGACGCGCTCTATTCGTTCGTTCAGGCCCTGCTCAAGATCACCGACGTGACCTACCTCTCGCGTGAGCGCGTTCGCTCCGCGTTCATGGATGACTTCCTGGCGTTGTGCACGGAATACGTGCCGGAAGACCGCCGGACCTTTGACTGGCGCCACCCCGAAAACGACCCACAGGGGATATACACCGTTGATTGCCGCATCAACGGCATGCCGCACCCGCTCTTCGTGCACGCGCTGGACAATGACCGCAAAGCCCGCGACGCCACGATCTCGCTTCACCAGTTTGAGAAATGGGGCGTATCGTTCCGCTCGCTCGCCATTTTCGAAGATCAGGAATCGATCAACCGCAAGGTCCTGGCGCGCTTCAGCGACGTGTGCGAAAAGCAGTTTTCCAGCCTCGCAGCCAACCGCGATCGAATTGAGCGGTACCTCCGGGAAGCCATCGCGACTGGGGCTGCTGGCTGATCGCCGTCGCGAATCCCGAGCGTGTCCGCACGCCGCTCCACCCGCTCAGGGACCCTTGCACAACGCCTCCCGCCCTCGAAGGCGCGGCTTCTTGCCTCTCCCCGCGGAGACCCGTGCACAACCCCCGCGTCCTTGAGGGTCCGTCCGTCTTAATCCCTCTCCTGGGGGAGAAGGTCAGGGTGAGGGTCTTCCGAGCAACCACCCCTCGGGCTACACAAGAGCCTCCTGTGGGAGAAGGCTGGGACGCGGGTCTTCGCTGCCTATATCTCAAAGTGACCCACCACCGAAATTCCCGCGGCGCGGCATGATGGGCTAGTAAGGCCACCGGGCGGAAAATATGGCCATCACCAACCGCGAACGCGTCGGCAAGGCGCTGGACCTGCTCAGGGACGGCCTCGGCCCCTTCGTGCAGCGCGAGTTCAGTAACGAGTTTGGGCCCCGAGATGCCCTGGATGGCGCCCGCGCGTACTTCGGGCACGGCTCGCGGCTGTCAACAACCGGAACGCTGACGCAGTGGGATAGCGCCGCGCTGCTCAGCCTCATGGTCTATTCGTGGGGCGACGTGTTCCGGCAAACCCTTGGTCACACTGAGCGATCGCTGGTCAGCGAGCTTCTGGAATGGCGCAACAAGTGGGCGCACCAGCAGCAATTCTCCAGCGACGACGCCGAGCGCGCGCTCGACTCCGCCGCCCGACTCCTCACCGCGATTTCCGCCCCCCAGGCCGACGAAGTTGCCCGGATGCGCAGCGAACTGCGTCGCCTCGTGATCGACGAACAGACGCGCCGGGAGCGGCGGAAGGCTGGCGGCTCGCTCATAACGCCGGCAGCCGCTGAGTCTCTTCGGCCCTGGCGCGAGGTGGTGACGCCGCATGCCGACGTCGCCAGCGGGCGTTACCAGCAGGCTGAGTTCGCCGCCGACCTCTGGCAAGTGCATCTCGGCGAGGGCGCCGACGAATACCGCGACCCGGCCGAGTTCTTCCGACGCACCTTCCTCACCGAAAGCCTGCGCCGGCTCCTCGTTGGCGGCGTCCAACGTCTCGCCAATGGCGGAGGCGACCCGGTCGTACAGCTCCAGACCAACTTCGGCGGCGGCAAGACCCACTCCATGCTCGCGCTCTACCACCTGTTCTCCGGCGTGCCGGCCAACGAGATTCCAGGCATCGACGCGGTCATGGCAGAGGCCGGAGTCTCCGATCTGCCAGCTGTCCGCAGCGTGGTGTTGGTCGGTAACAAGATCTCCCCAGGCAACCCGGCACCAAGGCCCGACGGTACGATTGTGCACACACTCTGGGGCGAAATCGCCTACCAGCTAGGCGGCCCTGAGGCCTACGCTCGAGTCGCCGCCGACGACCGCGCCGCCACCAATCCCGGCGACACCCTCCGCCAACTCTTCAACGACTACGGTCCCTGCCTGATCCTCATCGACGAGTGGGTCGCCTACGCCCGCCAGCTGCACGACGCCCCAGACCTCCCCGGCGGCACCTTCGAAACCCAGTTCACCTTCGCCCAGGCCCTTACCGAAGCCGCCCGCGCCGCCGACCGCTGTCTGCTCCTGATCTCCCTGCCCGCCTCCGAAACCACCGGCTCGCCTCACGCCCAGGCCGACGACGTGGAAGTTGGCGGCGTCCGTGGACGCGAAGCGCTTGATCGCCTCCGCAACGTGGTCGGTCGCGTCGAATCGTCCTGGCGCGCGGCCAGCGCAGAGGAGGGCTTCGAAATCGTTCGTCGCCGCCTCTTTGAACCCTTGGCGGCCGACAACCTCACGCACCGCAACGTGACCGCCCGCGCCTTCGCCGAGCTGTATCAGGCGCAGCAGGGCGAGTTCCCGCCCGAATGTCGCACCGTCGACTACGAACGGCGCATTCAGGCGGGATACCCCATCCACCCCGAGGTCTTTGACCGGCTCTACACCGACTGGTCGACCCTGGTGACGTTCCAGCGCACGCGCGGCGTCCTGCGCCTCATGGCCTCCGTCATCCACAGCCTGTGGGAGAAGGGTGACCCCAGTCCGCTGATCCTCCCGTCCACGGTCCCCATCGACGACTCGCGCGTGCAGTCCGAACTGACGCGCTACCTCTCCGAAGACTGGGTACCGATCATTGATGGCGATGTCGACGGCCCGAACTCGCTCCCGCTCCGCATCGACGGCGAGATCACCAACCTCGGCAAGCTGGCTGCGACCCGCCGGGTCGCCCGCACCATTTACCTGGGCTCCGCACCCACCGCCGGCGCCACCCAGCGCGGCATCGAGGACCGGCGCGTCAAGCTCGGCTGCGTCATGCCCGGCGAGTCGCCCCAGGTCTTCGGCGACGCCATCCGCCGCCTGGCCGCCCAAGCCACTTTCCTCTATCAGGACGGCCCCCGCTACTGGTACTCCACCCAACCCACCGTCACCAAGTTGGCCGACGACCGCGCCCACCAGCTGGAGCGCGATCCCGACAAGCTCCACGCAGAACTGAAGCGTCGTCTTGAGAAGGACCTGGGCTTTAACCCGCGCAACGCCAATCTCAGCGGCGACTTCGCTCGCATCCACCTATTGCCCCGCGGCGGCGCCGAGGTCCCCGACGAACTAGCTACACGTCTCGTCGTCTTGGACATCGACCACGACTATGCGCGCGGACAGGCCAAGAACCCCGCGGAAGCTGCCGCTCAGGCAATCCTTGAGTCACGCGGCAGCGGTCCCCGCCTCTACCGCAACTCCCTCGTATTCCTGGCCGCCGACCGGACGCGCCTCCAGGACCTGGACGACGCACTCCGGCGCTATCTCGCCTGGCACTCGATCCTCGAAGACAAGGACTCGCTGAACCTCGATCCCCACCAGGTTCGCCAGGCCACGACACAGCACGAGGCCGCCGACGGTGCCGTCACCGCCCGCTTGCCCGAGACCTACCAGTGGGTGCTGACACCCGGCCAGAAGGATCCAGGATCGTCCATAGAGTGGCAGCCGACCCGCCTCACCGGCAGTGACCCGCTCGCCGTTCGCGCTGCCCGCAAGCTCCGCACCGACGAGCTCCTCGTCGGCAAGCTCGGCCCCACCCTCGTTCGCCGCGCCCTCGACGAAATCCCCCTTTGGCGCGGCGACCATGTGCCCATCCGCACCCTCGTCGACGACTTCGCCCAGCAGCTCTATCTCCAGCGCCTCGATGGACCCGCCGTCCTGGCCGATGCACTCCGCTCGGGCGTCGGCTCCCTCACCTGGCAACTCGACACCTTCGCCTACGCCGAGTCCTTCGACGAAACCGCCGACCGATACCTCGGCATCCAGGCCGGCCGGCTGGTTGACATTTCACGCGACGACCCTGGCCTCATCGTCAAACCCGACGTCGCCCACCGCCAGCTTGAGTCTGACGCTCGCAAGGCCAAACCCCCGATCGCTCCTCCTCTGCCGGAGCCTGGGCCTGGGCCCGAACCGGGACCCGACCCGGACCCGCCGCAACCTGGACCTGAGCCCACGCTCCACCGCCGCTACCACGGCACGGTCGAACTCGACCCAACCCGCGTCGGCCGCGACGCCAGCCAGATCGCCGAGGAGATCGTCGCTCACCTGGTCACCCTCGCCGACGCCGAGGTCACCGTCACCATCGAAATCGAAGCCAACCTCCCCAAAGGCGCCACCGACCACGCCATCCGCACCGTCACCGAAAACGGCCGCACCCTAAACTTCCACCCCGGCTCCGGCTTCGAACGCGACTAACCCCAACCCCCAACTAGCCCCTGCCCCAAACTCTCTTTGGCCTTGCACTTGCCGTACTCAAAGTGTACACTACCCGGGTAAACCCCACAACCCAATCTCCAAATGCCCACCCCCTCGCTCCTGCTCCTCCCGCTCAAACGCCTCCTGAGCTTGATCCCGTCCGTCCTGGGCCTGATCCCCGTCCTGCTCAGCCCGCCTCCGATGGCCGCCCGCCGCTCCCCGCTCGCTCTGCTCCCGTTCGTGCCACGCCTGCCCACGTTCGCGCTGCGCCCCCTCGCCTTCCTGCCAACCCCGACCAACCACCCCCGCCGCCCCGCCGAAAGACGGCCCGCCTCCTGCCCCCTCGCCCTGTGGGAAAGGGTTGGAGCCTGCCCCGGACGCGATCCGGGGACGAGGGTCTTCCGGTCGAGGCGCCACCCCGCAGCGCCGTCGCCTCGAGCCGTCCCCACCGCGCCCCAAACCCCGCCAAAAAGCACCCCGCGCCGCCTCAAGAGTTTTTTGGAAAAAACTCTTATTGCGCACGCGAGACCCCAATCTCCACCCCCCGGCTCCCGGGGGCGCGAGTACCCCACAAAACGCCCGCCGCAACCGCCGTTCCACCCCGCCCCAGACCGCGCGACCACGGCCCAGCGCTTAGAATCCGCCCAACGCCCTCACCCAACCGATGCCCAATGTCTGACTTCCGAGCCGTCGTCATCACCGACAGCACCCGCGACCGCGGCGGCCCCTCCCACGGTCTCCACCGCACCTTCGACCTCAACCCCGACGTCCAAACCGTCGCCCTCGCCGACCCCTCCGACGACCACCGCGACCACTGGCTCCAGGAGTCCGGCGCCCCCACCGGCTACGCCGACTACCGCGACATGCTGGCCGCCGAGTCGCCCGACATCGCCATCATCGCCATCCACCGCTACCACCAGGGCCGGCTGCAGACCTTCCTCGACACCATCGCCGCCGGCGTCAAGGGCATCGTCATCGAGAAGCCCATCGCCGCCCAGCCGGCCCACGCAGACCAGATGGTCGCCGCCGCCGATGCCGCCGGCGCGCGCGTCGTGCTGGCCCACCGTGGACGCGAGAACCCCGCCGTCCGCGAGGCCAAGCGCCAGGCCGACACTGGCAAATGGGGCCCGCTGATTCAGATCAAGGCCCGCGGCAAGGGCGACCATCGCTGCGGCGTCGTGGACGCGCTGGTTCTCGGCACCCACGAGCTCAACACCATGCTCTACTTCGCCGAAGCCAACCCCATCTCCTGCTGGGGCACCGTGCTCATCAACGGCGCGCCCGCCCAGCTCAGCGACGCGATGGACGACGAGATGTACGAATCCGGGCCACAGGCCGGCGACCGGATCTTTGCCGAGTACACCTTCCCCAACGGCATCATCGGGTCCTACGAATCGCTCCCCATCGGCAACGGCTCGAACTCCGGCCACGCCCTCGGCTGCGACCTCTTCTTCCAGAACGCCGTCGTCACCACCCGCTCCAAGCCCGACGCCGAAATCCACATCTACCCGGAAGGCGACATCTTCCCCCAGGCCGAAGTCGGCGCCTGGCAACCACTCCTTCCCGACGGCTGGACGCCCCCTGCCAGCGACATCGCCGCGCCCTACTGGGCCGACTGGCCGGGTCGCGAATCCACCGCCTGCAGCAACCGGTCCATCGGCGCTGAACTCGTTCGCTGCCTGCGCCAGGACACGGCGCCCGTCTACGCCAGCGGCATCCACGACGCCGCCGTCGTCGTGGACATGATCATCGGACCACAGCGCAGCCACCTGGAGGGTCGCCGCCTGGCCCTGCCGCTGGAAGCCCGCGGCAATCCTTGGGAGGGGTAATCGGGCGAACCCCACGCCGCCGTCCGGCGGCACACCCAAACTGAGCGGTCGGTGCCAGACGCCGCCCTAGGCCTCATCCTGGTCTCGGCCGTCCTGCACGCCAGCTGGAACCTGCTGGCCAAGCACAACCGCGGCAACGCGGTCTTCTTGTGGCAGGCCCTCGTCGCCTCCGTCGTCATCTTCCTGGCGCCTTTCCTCATCCTCCTCGCCCAGCACCCCATCCCGCCCCGCGGCTGGATATGGATCGCCCTGACCGGTCTCCTCCACACCTTCTACTTCCGCACCCTCGCCGCCGCCTACCGCCGCGCCGACCTCTCCGTCGCCTACCCCATCGCCCGCGGCCTCGGCCCCGCCCTGGTTCTGGTTCTCGCTGTCGGCGTCCTTGGCGAAAGCGTTTCGCCACTCGGCGTCGCCGGCATCCTCGCCGTTGTCCTCGGCATCTACGCCGTCAACATCCGGCGCAACGAGCCGGGTTCCTGGCTGGCCCCAGTCCGTGCCCTCGCCCAACCCGAGGGCCGATATGCCGCCGGCACCGGCGTGATCATCGCCGCCTACACCCTGATCGACAACCAGGGCGTTTCGGTTGTGCATCCGCTTGTCTACATCTATCTCATGTACGCCCTATCCACCGTCGGAGTGCTTGTGACCTTCGTTGCGCGACAGCCCGACTGGACATCGCTTCGGCGCCTGGCCTCCTGGGGGCAGGCCGCTGCTGTCGCCTGCCTGTCAATCGCCGCCTACTCGATGGTGCTCATCGCGCTCAACATGGCGCCCACGCCGTACGTCTCAGCCGCCCGCGAACTCAGCATTGTGATCGGCGCCGCCCTCGGCGTGCTGTTTCTCGGCGAGCCGCTGCGGCGCGAACGTATGGTCGGCGCGCTGCTCGTTGCCGCTGGAGTGACAACCATCGCCGCCGCCTGAGCTATGCGCGTTCCAGCGCGACCGTGATCGCACGGCCATCGGTGCGCACCGTCACATCGCCTGCCAGATCGGTTCGGAATACCTGCGCATCGAGCGCGCGCAGGCGGCGCAGCACATCGTCGCGCGGGTGGTTGAAGGCGTTCCCCAGCCCTGCGGAGATGATCGCCACTTGGGGCCTAACGGCAGCCAGGAATTCAGGCGAGCTCGATGTCGACGCCCCATGGTGCGCAACTTTCAGAACGTCGGCTTCCAGCCCGCCGTTCGCCGCTACCAGAGCTCGCTCGGCGGCGCGCTCGATGTCGCCGGTTAGCAGAAAGTCGGCGTCGCCGTAGCGCACGTGCAAGACCATCGACTGGTTGTTGTCACCCCCGGCAACGTCGGCTGCGGCGAATCGAACCTGAATCGGAACCGCTGGATGCCACTGGAGGGCCTCGCCGTCGCGCGGCCGTTCGATTCGGCTACCGGCCCGCGCGGCCGCGGCCTCGATCACGGACAGCAACGGATGGTCTTGCTCAGGCTCAGACATCCAGAGCGTGGTCACCGGCAACGCGCCCAGAATGTCGGCAGCGCCGCCAATGTGGTCGGCGTCCGCATGCGTGAGCACCAGCCCGTCCAGACGATCAACGCCCAGCCGCGCCAGCCGCGGCAACAGGACCTGGCGCGCCGTCTGCGGGTCCGGACCTGCATCGACCAGGAGGGCGCGCTCCCCGAAGCGAAGCAGGATGGCGTCTCCCTGGCCCACGTCAAAGACTCGCAACTCAAGTTCACCAGGCGGCAGCGGCAAGGGCTTCGATCGCCCGGGCGGCCCACCCACCGCCTGGCCCAGCACCACAAAGGCGATAAAGACCAGAAGCCCAACGATCGCCAGCGGCCGCATCGCCGGACCCGGATGCGGCAGCCGCAGCCGCGGCAGCGGGACGAAAGGCGTCAGACCCGGCGTCCCTCGCCCGCGGTCAACTCAAACGCCTCGCCCAGGGCCGCCAGACCCCGTCGTCACAGGGGTCGAACGTGACCGTCGCCCAGCACGACCCACTTATAGGTCGTCATTTCACGCAGACCCATGGGGCCGCGCGCGTGCAGCTTCTGCGTGCTGATGCCAACTTCGGCCCCCAGGCCGAATTCGCCACCGTCCGTGAATTGCGTGGACGCGTTGACGTACACGGCGGCCGCATCCACCTCATCGGTGAAGCGACGCGCGTTGCGGTGCGAGTTCGTCACGATCGCCTCGGAGTGCCCGCCGCCGTGCGTCCGAATGTGAGCCACCGCGTCGTCCAGGCCGTCGACCAGCCCCACCGACATCCGCAGCGACAGCCACTCAGTGTCGAAGTCATCCTCACCGATCGGCTCAACCTGGACATGATCAGCAAGCAGCTGACTGACGTCGGCACCGGCGTGGATCTCCACCTCACGTTCGGCCAGCTCGCGCGCGACGGATGGCAAGAACTCTGCCGCAACACCCCGATGAACCAGCAGCGTGTCGAGGGCGTTGCAGATCGAAGGTCGGCGGGTCTTGGCATTCACCACAATCCGCTCGGCCATCCCAAGGTCGGCACCTGCATCCACATAGGTGTGGCAGACCCCCCAGCCGGTTTCGATCACCGGGATCGTGGCCGTATCCGTCACGTAATTGATAAGGCCCGCGCCGCCGCGGGGAACGATCACGTCGATGTGCTCACGATCTCGCAACAGGTCGTACATCAGCGCGCGGTCTGGATCGGCGATCAGCTGGACGGCGGCCGGCGGCGCTCCGGCCTTTTCCGCCGCCTCGCCGATAGCCGCAGCCAGCGCAATGTTGCTCTGGAGGGCTTCCTTGCCACCGCGCAGGATGACGGCGTTGCCGGCCTTCAGACAGAGTGCCGAGATGTCCACGGTCACGTTCGGACGGGCCTCGAATATCACGGCTACGACGCCGAGGGGGACGCGGCGGCGTCCGATTTCAAGACCATTACCTAGCCGTCGAGCGTCTTCAACGCTCCCGACGGGATCTTCCAGCCCAACGACGGTCTGCACCGACGCAGAGATGTCAGCCAGTCGCTCAGGCGTCAGGGTAAGTCGGTCGATCAGCGCGTCGGTCATTCCGGCATCACGTGCTGCACGAACATCGACCTGGTTAGCCGCCAGTATTTCGTCGGCGCGCGCAGGCAGAGCCTCGGCCATGGCGTTCAGAATGTCGTTCTTGGCGCAGGTCGGCAGCATCGCGAGCACACGGCCGGCCTCGCGTGCGGCGGCGCCGATGGCGGAGAGATCGATTGCTGCGCGGGATGGCGTGACTGTGGTCATTTGGCTCGCTCGGCGTCGCGGTCGATTACGACCAGATTGTTGCGGTGGACAGCCTCGTCACCGCTTGAGGACCCGAGGATAGCGCCGATCGCAGTCGAAGGCTGGCCGCGAATCCGCGCCAGATCGGTCGAGCCGTAGTTCACGAGGCCGCGGGCGAAGACGCTCCCGTTGGAATCGGCCAAACTGACGAGGTCGCCGCGTTCAAACGCACCTTGCACTCTTGTGATCCCGGCCGGGAGCAGACTGCTTCCTTTGCTGACAAGGGCACGACGAGCGCCGTCGTCTACGACAATTGAGCCGCGCTGGGCCACGCTAGAGCTGAGCCAGCGGGCGCGGCTGGAACGGCGAGGCCCCTGGCCGCCAAAGCGAGTGCCCAACTGTTCGCCAGCTTCAAGCCGAACAATCACGTCTGTTACGTCTCCGCCTGCAATTACGACATCTATACCGTCGCTCGCGGCCTCGAGTGCAGCCTGCAGTTTTGACCGCATACCGCCGAGTCCGCCTTGCGACGCCCCGCCCGCGATGCGTTCAAGTTCGTCACGCGGCAGATCACCAGCGTCCGGGATGAGGGTGGCCGACGTCTCGGTTTCCGGATCCGCCGTGTACAGGCCGGCGGTTCGAGACAAGACGTAGAGCCGATCTGCGCCGACGAGCTTCGCGATCAAGACCGAAAGCCGGTCGTTGTCGCCGAATCGCAGTTCCTCGGTAGCAACCACGTCGTTCTCGTTAGCGATAGGCACCACGCCGGCATCAAGCAGGCCGGACAGCGCGTTGCGCGCGTTCAAGTAGCCCGTACGGTTGTGTAGATCCGCTCGCGACACGAGTGCCTGCGCCACGGTCATGCCTTCATCCGCAAAGCACGACGAGTAGTGGGCCATCAGAGGCGCCTGACCTATGGCCGCCAGCACTTGTCGCGTGACCAGCGTGTCGCCGGGGAGCGAGACGATCGATCGTCCAACCGCCACCGCCCCAGACGTCACCAGCGCTACCTGGGTTCCTCGCGAGCGGATGACGGCGATCTGCCGTGCCATGTTGGCAACGAAGGCGTGATTAACGCCGGCGTCGCCAGCCAGCAAGCGGGTGCCGCATTTCACCACGATGCGGCGCGAAGCGTGCAACGTCACCCAGCGGCCCCCTAGCCTGTGGAGTAGCGGCGCACAGATTGTAGGCAGACGCCGGCCGATTGGCCCCAGCCTCGCGCCTATAATGGCGGCCTGCGGCTCAGGCGCCGGTTGCCGCATGGCCGCAGATGAGCGAGATCATGGACCGATACGACACCGCGAGCATTCGAAATGTGGCCCTCGTTGCCCACAGCGGCGCGGGCAAGACCTCACTTGCCGAGGCTCTGTACTTCGTAACCGGTAAAGCCTCGCGGCTGGGCCGCGTCGAAGAACACAACACCATTTCCGACTACGACCCCGACGAACACGAGCGGGGAATGTCGATCAATCTGGCAGCCATCGCCTGCGAGTGGGCTGGCTCGAAGATCAACGTGATCGACACTCCGGGGTACGCCGACTTTGTCGGTGAAGTCATCTCTGGCCTGCACGCGGCAGATGCCGCAGCGGTACTTATAGATTCGACCGCTGGAATTGAAGTCGGTACTGAGATCGTGTGGCGCCTAGCGTCCGATTTGAATCGACCGCGAATGCTGATTGTCAGCCGCGTCGACCGAGAGAACGCTGACACAGCATCGGTGGTGGACGACCTGCGAGAGCGGTTCGGGGCAAACGTGGCGCCCATTCAGGTACCGCTGGGCGACGGCACGGATTTCAACGGCGTCGTCGATCTGTTGGACGGCAAGGCACGCATCTTCGGCGAGAGCAGGTCGTCGGTGGCCGAAGTGCCCGAGGACCTTGCCGACACCGTCGAAGACGCCCGCGAGCAGCTGGTTGAAGCCGTGGCATCTACTGACGATGAACTCTTGGAGCAGTACCTGGAAGGCGAGGAGCTGCGGCGCGAGGATCTGGAGCGCGCATTGCGGGCCGGGATAGCTGACGGAAGCATCTTTCCAGTTCTGTTTACAGCAGCGACGGACCTAAAGGGCGTTCGGGAGGTGCTGGATGCGCTGACAACTTTGGCGCCGTCGCCGGCCGATGGTCTCGAAGCCGTGTTAGACGGCGACGCTCCGCCAATTGACGGGCCGGTCGTAGCTCAGGTCTTCAAGACGCTGGCCGACCCGTTTGTGGGCAAAGTCTCGATGTTTCGCCTATTTGCAGGCCAGATCGACAGTGACGCTCAACTCGTGGACCAACGCACTGGGCAGACCGAGCGCCTGGCCAACATTCAGTTCGCGACGGGTAAAGAAGGAACTCCTGCCCGCCAAATGACCGCAGGCGACATCGCCTTCGTAACCAAGCTCGACGGCGTGACGACGGGCGACACGCTGACCGCGGGCACGCAAGCCATCGACCTGCCGGCGTTTGCCATGCCGCAGCCCTTATTTGAGGCGTCCATCAGTCCAGAGACGACGGCCGACCTGGACAAGATGGGCACGGCCCTGGCACGCCTGGTGGAAGAGGATCCCTCGCTCCAGTCGTACCGAAACGATGAAACGTCCGAGACGATCCTGGCCGGCCTGGGCGAGTCGCATGTGCGCATCAGCCTGGAACGCGTGCGCCGCAAGTTTGGGGTTGGGTTGAAAGCCGACGTTCCTCGGGTGGCCTATCGCGAGACTATCCGCAGAACCGTCAACGCGCATGGCCGCCACAAGAGGCAGTCGGGTGGACACGGACAGTTCGGCGACGTTCACATCGAGTTCTCGCCGCTGGCGCGCGGCTCGGGGTTCGAGTTCGATGACCGCGTCGTTGGCGGCCGTGTCCCACGCCAGTACATCCCGGCCGTAGAGAAGGGGCTTCTGGAAACGATCGGTCGTGGAAGGTTGGCGGGCTATCCGATGGTGGACCTGAAAGCGGCACTGTTCGACGGCCAGTACCACTCGGTGGATTCGTCCGACGAGTCGTTCCGCATCGCGGCACGCCTGGCCTACGAGGACGGCGTTTCGCAGGCCGGCCCCGTGATTCTGGAGCCGATCCTCAAGCTCGACATCATGATTCCCGACGGCAATACGGGGGACGTGATTGGGGACATCAGTTCAAAGCGCGGACATGTGCTTGGCATGGCGCCGGTCGAAGGTGAGGCGGGCTTCTCAGTCGTGGAGGTTGAGGTGCCGGAGGCTGAGGTTCAGCGCTACGCGACGGACCTGCGCTCGATAACCCAGGGACGCGGACGCTTCACGCGCGAATTCGTGCGCTATGAAGAGGTTCCGCCCAACATCCAGGAACAAATCGTCGCGATGGCCGCACGACAGCGAGATGGGTCCAGCTAGGGCGCCGCCACACGAGGGATCCTATGAACACTGCGCAACGTGAATTTCTGAACTCCCTTATCGACGCGCCCAGCCCGTCGGGCTACGAGCAACCGGTGCGCCGCGTCTATCGCGAGTACACCGAAGCCTTTGCTGACAGCGTGCGCTCGGATGTGCATGGCAACGTCATCGCCAGCCGCAACCCGCAGGGCGAGCCGCGTCTCATGTTTGCCGGGCATTGCGACGAGCTGGGCTTCCAGGTCAACTACATCACGAGCGAAGGTTTCATCTATTTCAACACCATTGGCGGCCACGACGCCGGAGTGATTCCGGGCCGGCGCGTGGTGATCCACACAGCCAACGGTCCGATTGTCGGGGTGACGGGCCGGCGGGCGATTCACCTGACGCCCCTCGACGAGCGGGGCAAGCCGGCCAAGGTCGAGGACATCTGGATCGATATCGCGGTTGCGGACAAAGACGAGGCAAACAGCCTAGTCCGGGTCGGCGACCCAATTACCTACGACGTGGGAATACAGGACCTGCGGAACGGGGTCGTGGCTGGACGCGCCCTGGATAACAAGGCCGGCGCCTGGGTGGTCGGCGAGGCGCTTCGCCGGATTGACGGCGCACGACTGCAAGCTTCGGTCCACGCCGTGGCCACGGTGCAGGAAGAGATCGGCCTGCGCGGCGCGGAGACGAGCGCGTTTGGTATCGACCCACTAGTGGCGGTTGCGGTCGACGTGACGCACGCGACCGATCACCCCAACATCAATAAGAAGACCGCTGGCGACGTGACGCTGGGCGGCGGACCAACGATTTCGCGCGGGCCGAACTTCAACCCGGTGGTGGTGGAAAAGCTGATCGAGGCCGCAGAAGCGCTGGACATGCCGGTTCAAATGGAAGCGGCAGGACGAGGCACTGGGACGGATGCGAACGCTATCCAGCTGACACGGGCCGGGGTTGCCACGGGGCTGGTCAGCGTCCCGTTGCGCTACATGCACACACCCTCCGAGGTCGTCGCGCTCGCCGACGCCGACGCGGCCGCCACGCTGCTGGCGGAGTTCGCGAACCGAATCTCGCCGGACGACGACTTTACGCCGTAGTTGAAGTCGACTCGTCGGTCTCCGACGGGTCGGCGATATGCGGCAGAAACCTCAGGCCGCAGGCGTGCGCACGATGTGCGCCGGCACGTCCTGAACGGCACGCTCGGCCCAGAACGGGTCGGCAGTGAATAGAAATACCTGTCGGTCGCCGGGCATGTTGGCCAAGGCCGCAAGGCCGCTGGTCGTGCGGCCCGGGTCCCAGTTGACGAACATTTCGTCGAGGAACAGCGGCAGCGGCTCGTCGCCTTCGACCAGATCGACCATGGCCAGGCGCAGAGCGAAGTAGATCTGCTGAATCGTTCCGCGGCTGAGTGGAGTGTCCACGTTCTGGGGAAAGTCTTCGCCCGTTCGTCTGACCTGAAGCTTTACATCTTGGGACGAGGCGTCATCGACGGTTAGTAAGTCGTACCGTCCGCCGGTGAAGTGGCGTAGGTGGCGACCAGCGGCCGAAAGTAGGGGGGCCTGGTAGCGCTCTCGGTACGAGTGTTCGGCCATCAGGACCACCTGCCTCAGTAGCGCGAGGCGATCGTGATCGCGTCGCACCAGATCCAGTTGCTCCTCGGCGGCCTGAATGGCTCCCATGATGTGTGCGGGTCCGGGCTCGGAGGACAACCGGTCGCGTTCGGTCGTCAGTTGGCCCTTTTCGGCCGCCAGATCCAGTCCCGCAGCTCGCAGTTCATCCGCTCGAAGGCGATGTTCTACGCGTTCGGCATCTCTGAGACCTATTGACTCACCGGCGGAGACAAGCTCTTCAGCCTCCGAGACACGCTCGCGCCAGCCCGGTGTGTCGCGTTCCAAGTCGGCCAGAACCCGTCGGGCTTCTGCCCGTAGCTCCAAGGCCTGCCGGAACCTGTCGAGTCCCACCAACGGCTGCGTTCCATCCGGGTCGAGAGCAGCCAGGGAGACATCGAGCTGCCCGAGTTCGAGTACTGCGGCATCGCGTTCCGCATTGCAGGTCTCGAGACGCTCGCGCAACTCCGCGAGTTTCGCCGCGGCTTCAGACGCGGCACGCTCGGCTTCCAGCGCGGCGTCTAGCGCACGCCTTGCGGCCGGGGAAGCCTCGAAGGGATCGGAGGGCAAGTCAATATCAAGTGTCTGGCGCAAGCGTTCGACTTCGGCGTGCCAAGCGGTCAGCCGATCGGCCACATCACTTCGATTGCGAGTGATTCGCCTCGTGTCCTGGATTGACTGGCGCATCTCTTCCAAGTCGCGAACCAGCCCGTCGTCGGGCGATTCACGGTGAACCGGCGCCACTGGCACTTTGTCGATCACTGCCAGAAAGTCGGTGCGGGCGGATTGAAATGCAGACTCCTGTGCCCGCGCTGACTCCCTTGCCGCTGCTTCAGCGTCCTGGGCGCGTGCCAACCGTTCGATGTCAATTTGCCGCCGCATCGCGGCATCGCGCTCGGTCTGAGCACGTGAGATATCCACCCCTATGTCGACGCCGGGATCAAGATCAAGCCCGCGGAGTTGCGCCTCCCAATCGTTGTGAGTCGCCCGGACGGATCGCCAACGTGCCAGCGAGGCGTTCGCGACGCCAACGAGCGTGCCTGCTCCAAGCACGGCCAAGAGCGTGCCCAATTGGCCGCCGATAACCAGACCGCCCGCGAGCGCCGCAATGCCCACAAGTCCGATTGCCAGGAGCAGCGGTACCGGGACGCCTGCGCGCTCTGACGGGCGACGGGCCGCGAGTTTGCGGGCAGCCTCGGCCTCGCCGAGCACGCGCAGCCGTTCGTCAAGTTCCGCCTGGCTCCGAGTCGATGCAGTCGCCTCGACAGCCTCTTCCAGACGCACACGCTCAGCCTCGGCGCGTTTTAGCGCCTCGGACGCGGCGTCGAGTTTGCGGCGTGTTTCACGTGCAACGTTGAGCCGCCCGCGCAGTTCGGCCACTGAGAGTTTGAGAATCGCGTCAGCCGCTGCCGCATCGACGTGCTCGGATACGAGCGCGCGCACCGCGACTTCGCGCAGGGCGCCTTCGCGGCGCTGCAACTCCGCGCTCATGCTGTCGATTCGATCCTGATCCGCGCGGGCAAGCGCGAGTTCGCGGTCCTGGCGCTCGATCGCTACGCGCTCGTCCAAGAGGCGACGGGTCGACTCGTCGATCTCGGTTACCTGTTCGAGCGATTCGATCTCCCGCAGGTATGAGTTCGTCGCCTCGGCAAGTTCCTCGAGTTGCTCGATGAGGGCAGCGCGATGGTCCGGCGTGTCGTCGGGTAGGACGCCTTCCGACACCAAGTCATTCGCCCGGGCGTTCGTCTGGTTCATACGTTCCACGCGCCCGACCAGCGGTGCCAGCGTGGCGTCGCGCTCCAGGGCCAGTTCGATGTGTTGAAGCTCCCCATAGTTGTCGTTGAGATTGGCCGCGTTTTGCCGCAGAAGCTTGTCAATCGCTTCGATCTGCGCACGACGCTGGCTAGCCTCGCGGAACTCGTCCCGCAAGCCCCTGATCTGGGCAGCGACTTCACGAGCCGCTGGCCTGCCACGACGGCTGGGCCGCCAGAGACGCCGGCGTTCGGTGTCGAGCGCGTCTACTACCTCGCGCGACGGTCGTAGAAAGTCATAGGAACTGCCGCCGAGCACACGATCCTGGACGTGCTGCCAAGCCCGCCTTTCGAGTCCAAGCGCTTCGTTCTGGGTAAGCGCGTAAACGTTCTTGAAGACCTCGCGGGTCATCAAACCCACGTACGGGACGGGCCGATTGGCCAATGGCTGCTCGAAGGCGGTGCCGATGACGCGGCCTTCGGGTCTGGAGGTCAACCGACGTGCGATACGAAGGTGTTCACCGTCGCTGAGGATGACGTCAAGGCCACCGTCGAGGAAGCGACCGTCCCACGGGCGGTATGGGTGCGCATCAGCTGTGGCGGGCGAGAAGCCAAACAGTGCACTTGCAAAGAACTCGAACAGGGCGCTCTTGCCGGACTCGTTGGGACCCAGGACAACGACCACTTCGTGACGCGCCAGCTTGGACACAGTCCATCGGTCAACAGGTCCGAAGGCGGCAATGGACCAGCCGTCGATCCTCACTGTGAGTTTCCGCGCAAGAGTCGCTCCGCCGCTAAGGCATCCATGCCGTTGAGCAGTTCGCGCAGATATCCGCGACGGCTGGCTTCATCCCCGTAGTCGGCATCGCGGGCCAGTTCCTTCGGAGCAAGCAAGGACAGCAACGAGTCGTCCGTACCGGCGCGCTTGATCAACGCCAGGGCCTCGCCAAGGACGTGAGGCTGTTCAAGATGCTGGGCGAGTTCGATCGGGGGATGGAGTCCCTCGTCGCGCACCTCGACATCCAGCACGCCGAGCTCATCGCGCAAATAGTCGGCGAGCTCGTCACGCTCCTCCTCCTGGCGAAGTTGGGGCGCCAAGGGACAGGGGCCAGCGAGTCTTACGCGCAGAATCCACTCCTGGGCGTCCAGAACGTGTCGGTCGGTCTTCTGAAGCAGATCGAACTCCGCACGGACAAGACCCTGGACAGCGCCAATCGTGTGGGCTTCACTCAGCTTTGGCACCTCGAGTCGCTCCCAGCGCACCTTTGCCAGCGGATGAAACTGAACCCGCGGCACCTCGGGTGGGTTGAGTTCAACCACCAGCGCTCCCTTGCCACCGGTCTCGCCGAAGTCCCGCCCCTGCAGATTGCCCGGATACCAGGCGGGGGAGTCCTCGCGGAGGCGTTGACGCTTGTGGATGTGACCGAGCGCCCAGTAGTCATAGCTGGGATCGAGATCGGACAAGCCGGCGGGTGCGTAGACGTTGCCAGCTTCGTCGTCCGCCGCCCCCTGCGCGCCGCCGACATCTGCGTGAAGTAGCGCGACCGAAGGTTCGCGGCCTGGCGTCGGTGGGAACGACACCGCGAGGTTGGCCGATTCGTGGGTCGTCTGATGCCCCGCGGCCACGACCCAGCCCACGCGATCTCCGCCACGATGGATGGGAATCCTTCGTGGCGTCCGGGAAGTGAGCAGGTGAAAGCCGGCGGACGGCCAGTCGATGTTGGCGGCGCGGTAATTGGTGCGGCCGGGGTCGTGGTTGCCGGTTGCGTAGACCACCGTGACGCCGGCGTCGGTTAGCCGTCTCAGCTCTCTTGTCAGCTCGCGTTCGGTGGCAATGGTCAGCCATTCGTTGTCAAACAGGTCGCCGGCGATCAGGAGAGCATCGGCGCGCTCCTCAAGCGTCAGGTCCACCAATGCGCTAAAGGCATCGCGGCCTGCTTGCTGAAGCTTCTGGCGCAGTGCCGCGTCGTGCCGCCGAAACGGCGTGTCGAGGTGAACGTCGGCCGCATGAACAAACTTGAGGGGCGCGTTCTGGCTATGCAATGCTGAAACCCAGCGTCGTTCGCGATGCCCGATCGACGCTCAGGCGTATGGCCTCGGCAGCTATGACGTCAAGGCTGGAAGCCCAACGGTCGGGTAGGCAAGGAAGCGTGGCAGGCCTTATTGCGAGTTCGGACGCCACGCTTCCTTGCCTTTCGCATCCGATGATCGGCTTTCCCGCCAGAGGCTCCTTGCCTCGTGGGTACCATGACCGACCAACGGTCCCTGACTGGGGTACCCCAGCCGACCAATTGTAGACATGGAGAGCCACCTCAGCAAATTCAGTCTCATGCGTCAAGAATCAACTAGCTTTTTCGGCCAGTTGATTCCCGGAGAATCGATGTCAAATATCTAGTCATCGTGTTCCCAGCCCTGCCTGGACTGAAACTCTCGGCGCTCTACAGGAACCAGCGTAGGCACCTCCAACATCACCCGCGCAATTAAACGCCGATAGCGTAGCCATCCCGCCGCGGATCGGCCCCGCCCTGTAGCGCGCCGGTGTCGGGGTTACGGCTTGCGCCCTGCATGCCGCCGACGACCATGGTCCAGGGGTCGGTGGCTTCGGCACCGTGGCCGCGGGAACTGAGAGCGTCGATCACGCTCTGGTGGATGCGCGATTCCACGAGCACGGTGTCTCCGTCCATGAGCCGCATGCGCGGGGCCTCAATGGCCGCCTGCACGTCCAGGCAAAAGTCCACGTGCTGCACCAGCGCCTGCGGCTGAGTCTGGCAGATGCCGTAGCTGCCCGGCGTTCCCAGAGCCAGGACCGGCTCGCCATCGCGCAGGGTGATGGTGGGGGCAATTGGCAATGAGAGCGGCGCGCCGGGGTAGAGGTGGTTCGGGCTGAGCGGATTCAGATCGCCCCACCTGAGGAGATCGTTGGTCAACACGCCATGGCCTTGTACGACGATGCCCGAGCCGAAGCCTGCGCCCAGACTCTGGGTCAGGCAGATCGCGTTGCCTTCGGCGTCCATCACCGAGAACGACGTGGTGTGCTCGAGCATGGGATCCGGCTGCGAGCCCAGCGGAGGCGGGGCTCCTATCTGCTCTGTGGGTCCGTTCAAGGCTTCCGGTGAGTCCAGCAAGCCGCGGAGCCGGTCGAGATTCTGGTCCCCCAAGATCTCTTCTACGATCTCCATTGGCGCGTTGGCGTGCCGGAAGCGTGCTCGGGATGACAGGCGAATCGCTCGGATCATCGCGTCCAGATGCTCCACGCCGTTTCGCTCAAGCGCACCGATGTCCAGATGGCTGACGAGGGCCAGGGTCATGAGCATCTGAAAGCCCTCCGAGGGCGGCGGGGCGCCGTTTACTTCCAGATCGCGGTACGGAATCTGAATCGGATCCATCCAGCGAGCGTCCACAGCGGCCAGGTCGTCCATGGACAGCGCGCCGCCCAGCGCCTGAATCTCGTTTACAAGGGCCTGTCCCAGCGGCCCGTGATAGAGGTAGTTAGCGCCCTCGCTGACCAGGGCCTCGTAGGTGGCGGCGAGATCGTGCTGGTGCAAGATCCAACCGGCATCGGGCTCCTCGCCGTTGTCCAGGAAGATTTCCGACCAGCCGGCGAACCGCTCCGCAATGTCATTCAGACGGCCGCCAATCATGTGGGCGTTGCCTTCACTGATGGGGAAGCCGCCGCGCGCCAGATCGATGGCATCGGCGAAGACTTCAGCGCGTGTGCGCGTGCCGTAGGTGTCCAGCAACTTCATCCAGCCGGCCAGACTGGCGGGCGGGCCCACGCCGTGCGGACCGCGAGTCAGATCGTCGTAGCGCCGCGCGATCGGATCGAACTTCAGGGGCACGGCCGGGGTGAAGTCCAGACAACGCACGCGACGCTCGGCCGCCACGTAGACCATGGCCGTGCCCATGCCGGCCAGTCCGGACATGTAGGGCTCGACGACATCGAGCGCAGCCGCGGTGGCAACGGCAGCATCGAAGGCGTTGCCGCCGTTGGACAGGATGCGGGCACCCGCCTGCGCCGCCAGGGGATGCGCCGCCGCTACTACGCCGCGGCGGGAGGTAACGCTTGGTCGCCGTCCAAACATACGCGTCCTACTCCTTGCGATCCGTCAGAAACCGCATGATGCGCGCTTCCGGCCACCATGTCATATGCGGAGCGCACGCGTGCCGATTCCGCTGGCCAGCGGGCGGTTAGTAAGCCTCGGCCACGTCCTCCAGCGCCTGCCGGTTCAAGACGTCGATACGCTTGCGGCCGATGGCGATTAAGCCGGAGTTCTTGAGTTCGTTGAGCGCCTGCGTCGCGGTCTCCCGCGACGTTCCCACGCGCTCGGCTAGGTCGTTGTGAGTCAACCCCGTGACACGTGCATTGGCTTCCGAAGTGAGCCGAAGGATCAAGGTGGCCAACCGGGACGTGAGGGACTTGAGCGCCAAGTCCTCGAGTTGCGTTTCGGCTTCGCTGAGCCGGTCGGCGAGCGTTTGCATGATGCGGACGCCAACGACCGGGTACCGGCCCATCAGGAACTCCAGATCACGTGGGCTCATCACGCACAGCGTCGAATCTTCAACGGTCTCGGCGAACGAGTCGTAGACGGACTGCCCGAGCAGCGCCATCTCACCAAAGAACATGCCCGGTTCAATGTTAGAGATGATGAAACGCTTACCGTCCGGCGAGATGCGGTAGATCTGGACACTGCCGGTCTTTAGCAGGTAGAGCGCCTCGGGCTTGTCGTCCGGCTGAAAGATGATCCGTGCGGCTCCGACCGTCGACATCCGCACGCTTCGCTCAACTTCGTAAATCTGCCTCTCCGTGAGGTCCTGGAAGACCTCAACCTGCCGCAGGTAGCGGCGCTTGAGCTCGCCCGGGTCCTGGCGTTGGCCGCCTCTACCCGCTCTTCCAGCGCGAGGCAATCTGCGCTCAGGCATCACACACCGCCCACACTCGTTGCATCGTCAGGCCGTTGTCCGCCCGCGACCTGGCCGAGCTGTTGAGACGGAAAACCCACCGTCCCGGCCCCATGTTGGCACAGCTACAACGCTGACCTGCGTCTGGGCGCCGCAGGCACCCAGCGCGACCTTCACCCCGACGTTGGGCCAAACGGTGCTTGTTCGTCCGCACCGCCGAGGCTGATGGTCCGGGCAGCCTCACGGTCACGCTGCATGGCGGCCACCAGCTCTTTCTCCGAGCCAAAGGCCTCCTGCCCTCGCAACCAGGCTCGGACGAACGTACGAAGCCGGCAGCCATAGATATCGCCGCTGAATCCAACGAGATGAGTTTCGAAGAGCCGGTCGCCACCGCCAAACGTCGGCCGTGTTCCCACGCTGATCAGCGCCGGGTAGAGCATTGGGTCGCCGTCTACCAATGCTGATCCCGCGTAGACGCCGTCGGCGGGCAGGACCAGCCAGGACGGGGTCTGTACGTTGGCTGTGGCAAAACCAAGGGCGCGACCGCGACCATCGCCGCGGCCGACCGTTCCGTACACACTGTGCGTGCGACCCAGAATGCCACTAAGCCGGTCCAAATCGCCCTCAGCCAGCGCGTTCCGAGCCTGGCTGCTAGAAATCGCGCCGGGTTCGCCCTCGTAACGCACGGGCACGTGGGTGAACGCCAGGCTCGGCGCAAGACGCGCGATGACATCCGGGGTGCCTTCCCGATCCCGTCCAATGGCGGCGTTTGGCCCGGTGACGAGCGTTCGCATGTCGAGCCGATTAATCAGGTCGCGCAGAAAGTCCGCAGCCGAGCGGCGCGAGAACTTCCGGTCGAAGCGCAGCACGACCACGTCGTCCACTCCGGAAGCCGCAAGCAAGGCAATCCGGTCGTCAAGCGTGGTCAGCAGGCGCCGGGGTTCGGACGGCCGCAGGACCCACTCGGGCGGGGGCCAGAGGGTTACGGCAATCGACCGGCCGTCGGCCTGCTCGGAGGCCGTCCGACAGGTTGCGGCCAGCAACGCTCGATGCCCGCGGTGAACGCCGTCAAAGCGGCCAATCGTCACGGCGGCATCGCCCAGCGGAACAAATGTGTCGTCTTCTCGAAACACGCGGAAGCGGTGGGCGACCGGCGCCTTCCCCATTACGCGGGCTTCCACACGACGCGCGGCGTCGAGCACCCAGCCTGCCCGACAGCAAGCCCCAGAAAGTCGCCCTGGCCGTCATACAGTCGGTGCAGGCCCGCGGTGGCGCGGTTGAGGGCGCGCCCGTGACTGAAATCAACCCGCGCGCTGTCGCTGAGGATGGCCGCCGGCAAGTGTTCGACCGCGGTATCCGGCGCGTAAAGCAGCGTGTCGAGGTAGCCCTCGCGCGCCGCAATGTCGAGCTGCCACATCTCGGTTGCCGCGCTGAGCGTGAAGGGTCCGACTCGGGTTCGCACCAGTCCGAACAGCATGGCCCCGCAGCCGAGCGCCGTGCCAAGATCACGGGCCAGCGCCCGAATGTACGTGCCGGACGAGCATTCGATTCGGAGACCAGCCAGCAGGGCGTCGCTGGAGTCCTCCCCGCCCGTAAAGTGCAGGCGACCGTCAGCCACACGCACGCCTATGCGGCCCGCCGCCACGAGGTCCAGCGTACGAACGTGAACTTGACGCGGCTCTAGATCTAGCTGCCGGCCGGCGCGGGCGGACCGATAGGCGCGCACGCCTCCCACCTGCACAGCGGAGTAGTCCGGCGGACGTTGTTCGATCGCACCCGTGAACGCCGGGAGCAGCTCCTCGACCGCGCGCGGCGGCGGCGGCCGGCGGGGCCCGGTGGTTGGATGCGTCTCAAGGTCGTAGGAAGGCGTCTCCACGCCGAAAAGCACGGCGGCCTCGTAAGTCTTGGGCATTCCCAGGATGTAGCCGCTCAGCCGCGTGGCACGCCCCACGGCCAGTGGCAGGACTCCCCACGCCAGCGGGTCGAGGGTGCCGCAGTGTCCCACGCGCCGCACGCCGACGGCGCGGCGTACGCGCCCGACAGCCTGCGTGGAACCGACCCCAATTGGCTTATGGACATTGAGGAATCCGCCATCGGGTGGCCGCTGCCCATCAGGCGTCATCGTTGGGCTGAGACGTGAGGGCTTGCGCTGCATCGTCAACCGCCTGATCGGCCTGGCGCTGGGCAATCGCCTCGGCGGTCAGCATCTCCGGGTCGAGCTGAAAGCGAACATGCGGGATGCGGTAGACGCGAATGCGAGTTGCGAGTTGGCGGCGGACAAACTTTGATGCGCGCTGCAGGGCGACCACCGATTCCTCGGCGTTGCGCGCGTCGCCCAGCGGCGTTACAAAAACGATGGCCTGCGTCAGATCTGGCGAAAGCGATACACGCTGCACGGTGACAAACCCAATCGCCGGATCCTCGAGGCGGCGCTCTATGACGTCGCTGACCTCACGCGCGATCTGGGCTTCGATCCGTTTGGCACGGCGCGTAGCGATGATGCGGCCTCCGGAGCTACGGCATCCGTTCTTCGGTGTGGCTGGTCTCGATGACGTCGGCGAGTTGAATCTTCGTGGTGGTCTCAATCGACAGCCCACAATCGAAGCCTTGCCGAACCTCGTCTACCACATCGGAGAACCGGCGAACCGTCAGGATGTGGCCGGCGCCAATCTCCTCGTCGCCGCGCAGAATCCGTACCCGGGCGCCGGTGTACACGCGACCAGAGAGCACCATGCCGCCCACGATCTGGCGCGCTCGCTCGGTGCGGAACTCGCCGCGTATCTCAAGCCGGCCGTCGACCACTTCAACCTGCTCAGGCTTAATTGAACCCTTGAGCGCCGCGTCAACGTCGTCGATCAGCTCATAGATCGTGCGGTAGGTACGTACGTCAACGTTCTGACGTTCGGCTTCCGCCGCCGCCGTGGCGTCAACGCGCACATTGAACGCAAGCACCAGGCCTTTCGCGGCCGACGCGAGATTCACATCCGACTCGGAAACGGTTCCCACACCCTCGAAGACCACCATGGCGCGGGCTCGCTCATCGCCGAGCTGGTCAATCGACTTCACCACGGCGTCAACGGACCCGGCGGTATCCGCTTTAACGACCAGATTGATTTGCTGGAGGCGGCCCGCCGTCATCTGCGCAGCGAGTGATTCGAGGCTCAGTCGCATGGCCTGATCGCCGCTGCCACGCCCCGGCGTGCGGACTTGCTGTCGGCGCCGGTTGCGCCGGCGCGCTGTGACGCTGAGCGGATCGCCAACCTCCGGCATCGCGTCCAGACCCATGACTTGAACGGGCGAGGAGGGCCGGGCGGATCTGATCCGCCCCCCGCTGTCGTCAAACAGCGCCCGCACGCGGCCGCTGATTTCACCAGTTGTGATGGTGTCGCCAACCTTCAGCGTGCCGCGCTGCACCAACACTGTTGCAATCGGTCCCTGACTGTGATCGAGTCGGGTTTCGATAATCGTGCCCTCGGCCGGGCCATCCACGGGGGCGCGCAACTCCTCGAGTTCGGCCGTCAGGTTGATGTATTCGAGCAGATCGTCGATACCCCGACCCTCGAGTGCCGACAGCGGGACCGCTACCACGTCCCCGCCGAAGTCTTCGACGACGATTTCGTGCTCCGTGAGCTGCTGAAGCACTCGATTCGGGTTGGCGGACTGCAGATCGATCTTGTTGACCGCGATGATGATCGGAACGCTGGCCGCCTTGGCGTGCCCAATGGCTTCCACCGTCTGCGGCATGATGCCATCATCGGCGGCAACCACAATCACGACTATGTCCGTAACGCCCGCCCCGCGAGCGCGCATGGCGGTGAAGGCCTCGTGCCCAGGCGTGTCAATGAAGGTAATAGCACTTCCGTTCATGGGAACCTGATAGGCCCCAATGTGCTGAGTGATGCCCCCGTATTCGGTATCAACGACGTTGGAGTTGCGGATCGCGTCGAGCAACGTGGTCTTGCCGTGATCGACATGGCCCATCACCGTCACGACCGGTGGACGAGGCTCACCTACGGGAGGTGCCTCGGAATCCGGCTGCTCAACTTCCCGAGTCAGCGCGGGGGCGGCAGTGTCTCTATCCGCTTCGTCAATAATTGCAACACCGAGTTTGCTCATGACGGCACGCGCGGTATCGCGATCGATGGCCGCGTTTATCGTCGTCAGCACACCACGGTTGAGCAGTTCCATGATGATGTCGGTTGGCGGCACCGCGGACCGTTCGGCGATGTCGGCAATCGAGGCCGAGGCCGGCATTGCGACCTGTCGCAAGGCAATCGCCGGCGCCTCCTGGGGCTCGGCGGGCTGTTCTTCGGTAGTTGACCCGGGCCGCTGCGGCGGCCGGCGGCGGGCGCGCGGACGGGGCGGCGGGCGGCGGCGCGGGCGTCGGCGGCGAGCCATGCTAGTGACCGCTCCCGGCCGCACGAACGAGACGTTCGCGCTCGACGTGTTCGATCAAGCTCTCAGCCTTGTCGTGATCAATGGACACTCCCAACTGCCTACTCAGAATGCCGCGTGCGAGCGCCATCTGCACACATCCCTCGTCGAGGGAGAGATACGCGCCTCGACCATTGAGCCGACCCGACGAATCGCAGCGCACATCGCCGTCGGGTGTGCGCACGATTCGGATGAGTTCGCGCTTGGCCCGCTTCACGCGCGTCACAATACACGTACGAGCAGGATCAGGGCGGGCGATGGTCAGCTCCCGGGTCTGGCGGCTTCACGCCCGACGCGCTCCGCCGTTCGAGTCGAAACGTCGTCCTCTGGGATTCGGGAGGCGTCTTCGACCAGTTCATGATCGGCCTCACCCGTCTCACCGTCCACAGAGCTCTCGGGTTCGGCAACGCCCACAGCTTCCGCTGGCTCCGCCGCGTCCCGAATCGTGATCTTGAATCCGGTCAGCCTGGCCGCCAAGCGTGCGTTCTGGCCTTCACGGCCAATAGCCAGCGACACCATATCCGACGGCACAAACACATCAGCCACCCGCTGCGTCAGATCGACGTGGACGTTGCGCACACGCGCAGGGCTCAGCGCGTTGGCCACGTATACGCGCGGTTCGTCGTGGTACAGGATGATCTCGACCTTCTCCTGTCCAAGTTCGCGCAGCACGTTCTGGATGCGCGTCCCGCGCATGCCCACCGCCGAACCTACGGGGTCAAGTCCCTCCTGACGCGAGCGAACCGCCAACTTGGTACGCACGCCTGCATCGCGCGCGATCGCCGCAATCTCGACCAGGCCGTTCTGAATCTCGGGGACCTCGCGTTCAAAGAGCCGCCGCACAAAGTCCGCGTGCGAACGCGAGACGCGCAACTGGGCGCCCCGTCCCCCGTCCGCCACCTCAAGCAGCAGCACGCGCATGCGCTGACCGGAGCGATAGAACTCACCTGGCACCTGATCGACAGGAAGCATAATTGCTTCACCACGTCCGAGGTCGACGAAGACGCCCCGGTTCTCCACGCGGGTTACGCGCCCAACGAGCATCTGACCCTGGTGCTCTATGAAGTGCGTGTAAATCTCCAAGCGCTCAGCATCACGCAGCGCCTGCTGCATCGCCTGCCGAGCCTTTTGGGTAGCAATGCGCCCAAAGTTTGGCGGCGTGATGTCGATCTGAAAGATCTCGCCCAGCTCCATAGTCTCTTCGTAGCTCCGAGCCTCAGCCAGGGAGATCTGGTGAATCTCGTCCGTCACCGCCTCGACGACGGTCTTGTTGGCATACACGGTCGAGTCACCCGTCTCCGGGTCGATCTCGATGTCGATGTCGTCGTAGTCGCTGTTGTAGTCCTCAAAGGCCGAAGTGATGGCCGTGCGCAGGGCACTAACGACCGCCTCAATCTGAATGCCCTTCTCGTCGGCAAGCTGCTGGAGCGCCAACATGAAGTCACTGCGCACGGGATAGCCTCCTCAGGACGTTTGGACCGCTTCCCTCCCCCGGGAATAGGACGAGCCCTCGCCCGACCACAGCGACAGTGCGGCTGAGCGCAGTCTAGCACTTTGTGCCGCTGCCGGGCGAACCTGACTCGAATTGGCTATTTGAAGCTACAAAAGCTCCCGTTATGGCATTCGTGATCCGACAAATTCCAAGTGCCTTCTGGCCGCTCCAGCAGCTAGATCAGACGGTCCTCGTCAGCGTCAAAGACATACGCCTCGTCCACCGGGACTTTGGCGTACACCGTGGTGTTGCGGTCCCATTCCTCCTCAAGCGGCCGCTTGGCGATCACCCGCGATCCGGCGAGGTCAAACGTGACTTCCTTGCGCTGCTCGGAGAAGTGGGTCTCCACCCAGTACACGTCAACCGGTACGGAGCCGTCCACCTGATGATGAGTCAACTCGATCGCCTCGGGTCGAATGCCCAGATTCACCGGCGCGCCTTCGCGGTTGCCGAGCGCGTCGTTTCGCAGGTCCACGAATTGACCGTCCACGCGCACGCCGCCACGTTCCGCCTTCGCCGGCATCAGGTTCATTGGCGGAAGACCCACAAACCCGGCCACGAACATGTTGGACGGGTTGTCGTAAATCTCGCGGTAGGTGCCGAGCTGTTGGATCTTGCCGGCCTGCATCACGGCAATCCGGTCACCCATGGCCTGGGCTTCGGTCTGGTCGTGTGTGACGTACACCGTCGTGATGCTGAACCGGCGAAGCAGCCGCTTGATTTCAACCCGCGTACGGCTTCGGAGCTTGGCGTCCAGATTTGACAGCGGTTCGTCAAAGAGGAAGACCGTCGGGTCGCGCACGATGCAGCGAGCGATCGCCACGCGTTGCTGCTGCCCACCGGAGAGCGCCTTTGGACGACGGTCAAGGAGCTGATCGAAGCCGACGCCCATGATCTGGGCGACGATCTCCACGCGCTCGTCAACTTCCTCCTCACGCTTGTGCATCTTGAAGAAGAATCCAAGGTTCTTCTTGCTGTGCATGTGCGGATAGAGGGCGTAGTTCTGGAACACAATGCCTACGCGCCGCTCCTTGGCGCCGAGCGTGGTCCAGTCCTCCTCGCCGTACCTGATTGTCCCGCTGTTGGGGTCGTCCAGCCTGATGAGGCCGGCGATCACACGCAGCATCGTGGACTTGCCGCATCCTGACGGACCGAGAATCGCGACGGACTCGCCGTCGTGAATGTTGAGGCTCACGCCGTCAATGGCGTGGATCTTGCCGTCGTGGTAGTTGGCTTGCCCCACCAGGTCGGACTTCTCGTCCTCGGGCGTACCGCCAGTCTGGCCGAAAATCACGGCTGCCGGGTCTGAGTCTTCCTTGAAGATCACCCGAGCGTCTCGAATCTGAACGTCAGCCATCAAACGCCTCCGAGCTTTGCGTTAACTTCGGTGGACGTGCCGTCACAGGCCCCGCCCCTGCGCCTCCACGCCGAATGCGTGGAGCCGGTCTTGCGTCATTCGCATTGCCACGAGTGCCAGGGTGCTCGCCATCAAGAACACCGCCGGGAAGATAAGCAGCATGCTCAGCACAATGCTACCGACAACAACGACAAAGTAGGCGATGGACGACCCAGGCGCGCTCAGCGCCATGACCGCCGCGTTGCGAAACAGGTGGTAGATCGACATGTCGTACCGGATGAACATCGGATACAGATAGGCCTGTGCCGCCGTCCATAGCACGACGAAGTACAGCGAGAGGAATCCCAACGCCTGGATGAGGAGTTGGCCCGTCCCGGTGTAGAAGATAAACCCGACGACCAAGCCGTAGAGCAGGCACATGTCCACCACGAAGAGGAGCCAGCCGCGCGCGAAGTTGAAGCGAAAACCGTGCCAGAAGTCGCGAGCCTCAACGTTCTCGTACTCCATATGGCGGTGCGCCACGTAGAAAAGTGCAGCCGTGGCTGGCCCTGCCAGCGCGCCGCCCACGACGGTCCCACCCACGACGAAGACGAAGAACTGAACACCGGTGACGGGTGCATCCGTCTGCAGCACGGCCTGCTGGAGGGCAAAAGCGCCTGGAATCCCGACAATGGGCACCAGGGGCAGCATGGCAAGGAACCACAGAAAGTTGCCGACCAAAGCTAACGCTTTGAGGTCGTAGTACACCTGCGCGAACGCCCACCACGTGTGTCGAAATACGTCAGCCACAGCGCCTCTCAGCGGGAACGTTGGAAGGCGGCACCCCGCACACTCATGGTAGCCGAGGCTCGGACCGCACCCTATACCGAATTGCCCTCACTCCTCGCAGGCCTGCAGGTCGACTCAGGCACCTACTCGCACGGGCAAACGATCAATCATCTCGCGCAGCAGGTGGGTCGTCTGGTTGGTACTGCCGCAGCACGATCCAACCACTGACACGCCGGCATCAATCCACTGCCGAGCGAACTCAACCATCTTCTCCGGCGGATACAGGTAGCAGACCCGGCCATCGATCAACTCGGGCACGCCGGCATTCGACTGAGCCATCAGCGGTCGCCGCGGCCCTGCCGCCAGCATCTGGTCAAGAATCTGCGTCATCTCGTCAGGGCCGTTCCCGCAGTTGCAACCGACGACGGCGGCGCCGGCTTCCTCACAGGCGCGCATACCGTCCGCCGGCGCCACGCCCATCATGGTGTGCAGGTTGATGTCGTAGGTCATCGTGGCGAAGACCGGCAGGCCGGTTGAACTGGCGGCCTGGATTGCAATCTGGACTTCGCGGATATCGCTGAAAGTCTCGCAGAGCAGAATGTCGACGCCTCCTTCGGCCAGTTGCTCTGCCTGAACCCGAAAGGCCTCGGTCATTCGAGCTTCGGTGACGTCGCCGAGCGGCTCGAGAAAGTCGCCGCTCTGCCCGATGTCGCCAGCGACCCAGGCGTCGGTGCCGGCCACGGCCCGGGCCTGTTCAGCCGCGCCGCGATTGATGGCTTCGGACTTGTCAACCAAGCCGGCCCGTTCGAGTCGGATCAGATTCCCACCAAACGTGTTGGTCGACAGAACGTCCGCGCCAGCGTCCAGATAGGCCTGATAAACCCCGGCCATACGGTCGGAGAAACGCAGGGTGGCTTCCTCGGGCGCTTCCCAGTCACGGTATGGAAAGTCGTTGAGGATGCTTCCCATTGCGCCGTCAAACAGCAGCGGGCGACGGGCTAGCGTGCGCAGGACAGCATCCGGGGTTGTTCGATCGACAGACATGGAGAGTGTGGCTCGGACCCGGCCAGCCGGCGCGGGCTATCAGTTGAATATAGCAACGGAACAAAGCTCGCTTGGTTATGCCTCCACGGTCTCCGCGGCCTGCGCCGCCGCGGCAGCTCGATTCGTCTCGGCCAGCGCCGGGTAGAGGTCACGGTAACGCGTGTAGGTCGCCTCCAGCGCCGCAGCCCCGATGGCGTTCGGAGTCACTGTGGCGTGAAGCGCGGCCGTTGCCTGGACGGCCTCCTCAACGGATCCAAATAGTCCGGCCGCCACGGCGCCCAGCAGCGCCGCGCCGAAAGCTGGCCCGCGGCCCTCAGGCTCAACCTGCATTGGTGCATTGAACACGTCCGCGACGATCTGCCGCCACAGCGGACTGCGGGCGCCCCCTCCAGCAAGTTTGAACCGCCGCAGCGGCGCGCCAACGCCCCGTATGGCCTGGGCGGCGTCGCGCAGACTGAAGGCGACCCCTTCGAGCACAGCCCGAACAATGTCGGCTCGGCCGTGCGCGGTCGTGAGACCGATCAGCGCGCCGCGCGCGTCGACATCCAGGTGCGGCGTACGTTCGCCTTGCAGGTAGGGCAGCCACAGAAGGCCGCGGCTGCCCGGCGGCGAACTTTCCGCCGCAGGAACCAACTGGGTGTACGAGGTGTCCGGCACGAACGTGTCGCGAAGCCAGCGCAGCGACAGGCCGGCCGCCTGCGTGACACCCATGAGATACCAGCGTTGAGGCAGCGCGTGCGCTCCGACCTGCACTCGTCCGTCCGGCGCCGCCGCATAGGCCGAGGCGGCGGAAAATACGACCCCCGATGATCCGATAGTCACGACGGCGTCGCCCTCCGCCACGACCCCAGCCGCGACGGCGCCGGCCGGCTGATCGCCGGCACCTGCGGCAATTGGAATCCCAGGCAGCAATCCCAGTCGTTTGGCGGCGGCCGGCGTCAGCCGTCCGGCAATCTGCGGGGATTCGCGCAATTCCGGCAGCCAGGCCGAATCGATCTCCAAGGCATCCAACATTGCGTCCGACCAGCGGCGCGTGGCTGAGTCGAAGTAGCCGGTCCCGCTGGCGTCGGACACGTCAGTCCAACATTCACCGGACAGCCGCAGCCGGATGAAGTCCTTAGGTAGCAAGAGGTGCGCCGTGCGTTCGAGGAGACGAGGCTCATGCGCGCGGACCCAGACAAGCTTGGGGGCCTGGAAGCCTTCCAGCGGAAGATTGCCCGTGTGCCGGATGAGCGTTGGCACACCCAGCGTGTTCTCCAGTTCACGCCGTTGCGGACCGGTGCGGAGGTCGCACCACAGAATCGCGTCACGCAGCGGCCGTTGCGCCCGGTCAAGCAGGGTGAGCCCGTGCATCTGACCGGTCAGCCCGATGGCCCGGACGTCATCCGCCCGTTCCGCCTGCGAGGCCACCGCCGCCAGGGCCGCAAAGGCGGCCTCTTCCCAGGCCTCGGGTGACTGCTCGGCCCAGCCGGGCCTGGGAGTCAGCAGTTCATACGGAGATTCGTGGACAGCGAGGGTTGCGCCCGAAATATCGGCCAGAACGGCACGAGCGCCCGTAGTGCCCAGATCAAGACCAATGACCGCCGCGGTGCTCATGCCGGCAACCAGACGGCGCGTCGGCAAGCCGGCGCCGGCAGGTCGGCTGGCTCAAGTCGGACGCCTGGCGCCGCACGCGGGATAGCAAACGCGGACGCCGCGCCGTGGTCAACTATATTCTTCGCCAGCCACGAGGGGTCGTCGTGCAGCGCGATAATCGTGCCACCCAGTCCGGCACCGGCAAGTTTTGCGCCGCGCGCCCCGAGCTTGATCGCCTGCTCAATCAGCGCGTCGACGACCGTCCCGGACCCGCCGATGGCTGAGATTTGACCGTGCGCGGCGTTCATGGCCGTGGCCACCGCCGGCCAGTTGCCCTCAAGTACATCGCGCTTCGACTGTCGGGCGATGGATCCCAACGCATGCATGGCGGCGCGCACATCGCGATCGCCTTCGACCCAGCGAGCGCGCAGGGGACGGTGGGTCTCGCCGGAATCGCGTTGCCGGCCGGTATGGGCCAGAACGAGCGGAAGCGACGCGTCGGGATCGAGCATGGGCTCGACTGTGGCCAGAGGATCGACGTTCGGTCCGCGCCAGTGCTCCTTGTCCCGGAAGTCCATGCAAATCAGACCGCCAAACGTCGTGGCGTAGAAGTCCTGAAACCCGCAGGTGACGCCCATACGACTGAACTCAATTTCGCGCGCCGTCTCGGCGAACCGGTGCGGCGGCGTCTCGCGCTCCAGCCAGGCATCTGTGGCGTACAGCGCGGCCACCAGCAGCGCACTGCTGCTGGACAGGCCGGCGCTCGGTGGAACCTCGCTCCAGCAACGAATTTCCACCCTGGCGTCTTGCATGCCTTGCGCCGCCACCACCGCCTTCAGAACGTTCAGATAGGTTGAACGACGTGCCGCGGCCAGGACCGTCGGTGTCATTCGGGCCGCCGCGGCCGCGGCCGGCGGAGGAGTCAGGCGCAGGTCGTTCGGCGACCGGACAGTCAGATCGAGATCTGCGTCGAGCGCTGCCAGTCGCAAACGAGGCGCCGGACGGATGGCGACCCAGGCGCGTCGAGGAACCCCAACAGCTATGACCGTCCCGCCGTACATGTCGCTGGGGTTGCCGAGAAGCCCGGCGCGCCCGGGCGCCGACGCGACGACCGGAGCGCGCGCTATCACAGCCGCTGACCAAGCTCGCTGACGTATTGGCGCACACCCGCCCCGTATTGCGGGTCCGCGAGTGCGAAGTCAATGAACGCGCGGTAGTACGACTCGAAGTTTCCGATGTCGTACCGGCGTTCATTCGACTCCAAGGGAACGACGCGCACGGGCGGCGATTCACGTACCAGAATCGAAATGGAATCCGTCAACCAGCGTTCGCCGCCCAACCCTGGCCGCGTGGCTTCAATCGCGTCGAAGATCACCGGATCGAATACATAGCGCGGGACGATGGCCAGATCGCTGGGCGCGCGGCCCGCGGCGGGCTTCTCCACGAGATCCACCGCCACAAGCGAATCGTCGACCTCGCGCACATCGACGATGCCATAGCGAAACGCGTCTTCCGGGGCGATCTGTTCAACTGCAACCGAACCGCTCGCCCGGCTTTCGAGATGGGCAGCCATCAGTCGCGCTACCAGATTGCCCCCGCGAATAATTGTGTCGCCAAATGCGACGACGATGGGTTCGCCACCGGCGAAGTCCCGCGCCAGACCCACGGCGTCTGCGACGCCGCTGGGGGTGCCCTGACGCGTATAGAACACGCCACGAATGCCGTCGGCAATAGGCAAATCGGCTAGGTCAACGCTTCCCGCCTGCCGAAGCACTTGGCTGAGTTCGAGATCGGCGTCGAAATGATCCTCGATTGCCGCCTTCTTGCGGCCGGTGATCAGCAGGATTTGCTCGACCCCAGCGGCGCGAAGCTCTTCCACCACGTATTGGACGACAGGCTTGCGGCCTACCGGCAGCATTTCCTTGGGCTGCGACTTCGTAGCGGGAAACAGGCGGGTTCCAATCCCCGCTACGGGTATCACAGCTTTACGTACAGGGCGCGTCGATGCGGTTGGCTTCACAGGCTCCCGATACAACGGCTCGTGAGCGACCGGACGCTAGCATACGCATGCCACCGGAAAGTCTCGCCGTGCATTACGCACGGCGACATCCTGCGATCTGACTTGTGCAGCCGTTGCACAGTGCCGGTAACTCGCGGCGCGGCGGCGAAATGGGGTGAGTCTGCGTGCGTCGCGCTTTGGTGCTTGGCATCTGGTTGCTGCTGGCGGCGGCTGGCGTATTGACAGTTCTCGGCGTGTTTGCCACACGTGGTTCAGTTGACATCTCGGACCTGGCGCGCATCCAGCCGGATCCGCAGATTCGTGCTCGCGCTGAAGCCAAGCTCAACGCATTTGGCCAGACTTCGGAGCAGGCGCGCCAAGCCGGACGCGAAATCCCGGCCCAGATTGCCTTCACCCACGACGAGATGACCGCACTCCTCCAGGACTGGGCGCGGCAGGATCACGGGTTTGGCTCGATCACCGACCTGCAGCTCACGTTCCGCCCGCGAACGCTCACGCTGACGGGCGTTGTCCATTCACTTGGATTGAGCTTCCCGTTTCGGCTCGACGTGGCCGTCATGACCGAAAACAGCCAGCGCGAGGCCGAGATCACACGCTTTCAGGTTGGGGAAATGTACGCCCCCGGCTTCGTGCGCTCGCTCGTTCTGGCCCTGGCCGAGCGCACCGTGGACGCCGGGTTGCCGCGGCTGCCGATAGCGATTGAATCGCTGGTCGTGACGGACGGCGAGCTGTTCGTGTCAGGCGCCGCGGTTCCGTAACACCGGGCCGCGGCACGGGGTCTCAGCGCGGGAACGCTCCACGGACGCCGCCATCGACCGGCAGCACGGTGCCTGTCGTCTTAGCCGCGCGGTCGCTGGCGAGGAAGAGCACGGCCTCAGCTACGTCGTCTGCGTCAATCGCCGTTTGCAAGAGATTGCGGCGGCGGTAGAAGTCCTCCAGCTCGTCTACGTCAACGCCGTGGGCAGCGGCCCTACCGGCTCGGAGGTCGGTGCTCCAAAGCCGGGAATCGGTAAACACGGCGTCGGGGTTGACCATGTTGACGCGAATCCCGTGCTCGCCGTTCTCGATTGCGAGCACGCGTCCCAGCTGTAGCTGGGCCGCCTTGGCCGCGCTATAGGCGCCGAAATCACGTCCCGGGTCAAGGGCGTTCTTCGTGCACACCAGGATCACGCTACCGCCGATGCCCTGGTCGCGCATCGCCCGGATCGCCGCCCGGGCAACAAGGAAGTGTCCGGTAGCGTTGACATCCAGACTGCGCTGCCAGTCGGCGACCGCAAGAGCGTCAATTGGCGCCGCGTCTGCGATGCCGGCGTTTGAGACCACGATGTCGATCCCCCCGACCGCGAGCAGGACTGCCCGCATGGTGGAGGCGACGGCGTCTTCATCCGTCACATCCAGCGTCAGCGATTCGGCCACACCTCCGGCAGCCGAAATTTGCGTCGCCGCTGTCTTCGCGCCCGCAGCGTCGATATCAGTGACAAAGACGTGGGCGCCGGAACCTGCCAGCCGACGGGCTGTAGCGCGGCCGATCCCACTGGCTGCCCCTGTGACCAGTGCCACCCGCCCGGCCAGTTCGCGGTCGGGCGGCGCCAGCTTGAGTTTGTACAACTCCAGTGGCCAGTACTCGATGGCAAACAGATCGCGCGCCGGCAGCGCCGCGTAGGCTGCCATGGACTCCGCGCCCTCGATCACGTCCATCGTGTGGCGATAGATCCGAGCCACAGCGTCCGCTTCAGCCGCCGAACGGCCCGACGTGAACATGCCGACTCCAGGCGCCAATGTGACGCGCGGGCCGGGGTCGTGTCTGAACTCGTCCGCCGGATCGGCATGTTCCCGCACGTAGTCGGCGTACGCGGTTTCGTAGTGCGCCACGGCGTCAGCGGCATCGGCGGGATCGGCCGTAGGCAACGCTAGGGGCAAGCGTTTGGTGCGCAGTACGTGGTCAGGCGTCGCTGGACCTTGCTGGGAAATGCGCACGACATCCTGGCGGTCAACGAAGGCACGAACCCGAGGGCTCGTGTCGCAACGGACGATCATGTGCCGGCGGCGGCTCAGCAGACCGCGCAGCGTCACAGCCAGACGGGCCGCATCGCCTGCCGATCTGGCTGCCGGTTGCCGCGGGCCGAACCAGGTCCGCGCAATCCGCGCTTCCGCAAGCGAAACCAGCTCGATATGCCGTTCGTACGACTGCTGGGCGGTTTCGCCAAACGTCACCAGGCCGTGCTTGTCGAGTACCAGGCCGGCGACTGACGGGTCGGCGTCGTACACGTCGGCGGCCGCTTTGGAGAGGTCGAAGCCGGGCTTGATGTAGGGAACCAGACCAACGGCGCACCCAAGAGCTTCCTGCACACGCGCGGCGCCGTCTGGCTGGTTGGTCAGGGTGAGAATCGCGTCTGCGTGGCTGTGGTCGATCCAATCCAGCGGGATGAACGCGTGCAGCAAGGTTTCAATGGATGGACGCGGAGCGCGTGAGTTGAGAAGCGCCAGCGTGACCAGTTCGACCATGGCGTCATCGTCCAGCGCTCGGCGTTCGCGCAGCGGGGTCAGGTCGTCGAGGGCCAGCGGGGCGAACCCATCGGCGCCAATTGAGGCCAGATCGGTTCCGCTGCCCTTAATTGTGAGCGTTCGCCGGACACCGCCGCGCGGATCCGGCGCGTCGTGCTTCACCGAGGTGTTTCCGCCGCCAAAGAGCACCAGTGACGGCTCGGCCCCCAGCAGGCGCGAGGTGTGGACGCGCAGGTCCAGCGCGCTCAGGCCGGCGGCGGCCTCCGATGACCAACGGGATCGCACGGGCGACGTCCGGTTAGTCGCGCAGCGGGGCGGTCGGTTCCAGCGTGACCGTCTTCCCGGCCTCGGCGGCGATACCGCAAAAGAGGTCGTAGGCGGCGTCAAGCTTGACCTTGGGATCGCCGCCGTCGGTACTGCGAACCACGATATCCACCGGGAGTCCGTTTACGCGCGACTGGCCGACGTACGCCTTCAGATAGGCCACAGGAAGTTCGCGCATGACCCGCTGCATGAACGGCGAGGTCTCGGACTCGAACGAGTCGATGTAGACGCGCATCCGCGCACTCTGGGCAGCGAACATGCCCTGCAGGGCGGGCCGGATGTGCGTATTGAAGCAGCCTTCAACTTCGCGTGGAGGGCCCGGCATCGACCATATGGTGGTTTCGTCCACGACGGTCGAGAAGCAGGGCGCCCAGCCGACGGGGTTTAGATGCACGATGGCGGCGCGCGGTATCGACCCCATCTTTAGTCGAGGCGGAGCCGATACCTCTTCGATCGTCATGTTCCGACGATGGGCATAGTCTTCAATGACCTCGAACGGCGTATGCGTGTCGCTGTCCGCGACGGCGGCAATCGCATCAACCGTCATGTCGTCGGGCGTGGGACCAAGTCCGCCGGTGGTCAGGACCACACGCGGCCTGCGCGCCACGGCGGCACGCAACTCCGCGATCAGCGCCTTCAGGTCGTCCGCCAGCGCGGTGATACGGCGAACGTCGCCGCCGGCGACCGAGACTTCGCCAGCCAGCCAGTGCGAGTTCGTGTCCAGCACGAGGCCGGAAACGAGCTCCGTTCCGATCGAGAAGATCTCAACGTCGTCGTTCATAACGTCCGCCGCTGCAAGGGGACACCGGAAGGCATTCTAAGTTGATCAGCCGGGTCCGGTGCTAGCCTGCGGCCCGGCACGCGGAAAGGCTGGCAGTGCATGGGCGCCGACTGGTACGCACAGCGCGGATTCGAGCCGGAGACCGTTCGGCGCGCGCGCGCCTGGTACCTGCGTTTCATACCCGAATTCGGCGACCTGCTGGACGTGGGATGCGGACGCGGCGAGTTCCTGGCGGCGGCCGCCGAGGCCGGGCACCGGGTCCTTGGTCTGGATCATGACGGGGCAATGTTGGCGGAAGCTCGCGGACTGCCGGTGCGCCAGGGCGACGCGCTGGACTTCCTGCAAAGCACCGCCGACCACTATGACGCGATCACCGCCTTCCACGTCGTTGAGCATCTGGCGGTTCGGGAAACAGCAGCACTAATTCGCCTGGCGGCAGACCGGCTGCGGCCCGGCGGTCGGCTCATCCTTGCCACGCCCAATCCGGGCAGCCTTCCCACCATCGCGCACGAGTTTTGGCGCGACCCCACGCATGTCCGGCCCTACGACCGGGAGCTCATCGAGTTCCTCACTGTCGGCTGCGGGTTGGAAATCGTTGCGGCCGGGGTCAATCCCGAGTCGGAACGCGGTTTGCCGGTGGATCTGGCCGATCTTGGCCTGACGCCGCAGACGCCACCAGGGCGCCCGTCTGACCAGTCCGAATCGCGCGCTTCGCGCTGGGTCGCGGCGCGACTGGCCGACTCGGGCTACGGGCGCAACCTGGAGCACGCCATCCACGAGGCATCGGACGGCCTGCTCCACACGCGGCAGGAACTGGCGCGCGTGGCAGGCGTTCTGCGCCGCTTCCTGGAGGTGGCCTACGAGCCTTCGGAGCTCTACGTAGTGGCGCGGCGGACCTAAGACGCGGGCTGCTGCCGGTTGGCCAGCTCGACCTGGGGTTCCGCTTCAGGCGGCGGCAATGATTCACCGCGCCGCATCAGGTCGGCCGTATAGGCATGGATAAGCGGCACGTTGGGTTGCAGCACGTACGCGCCATTGTCCGCAATGACCGCGCGCACCATGCCGTCCTCGGGCCGGATCGCCCCAGACACGGTCCGAGCGGAACCGATCTGCATCCCAAGCTTGGCCATCGAGGGCACGAGATCAGGCGGCAGATTCGATTCGAACGCGTTGCTGAGTTCGCGCAGGAAGGCCGGCGACTCGACCAATGTCTGCGGCGAGATCACCTGCTCCACCAACGCCAACAGGACCTGCTGCTGGCGAACTTCGCGCGCGAAGGAACCGTCCTGATGCCGGGTTCGCACGTAGCGTAGCGCCATGTCCCCGTTGAGGTGGTTGGGACCCGCCTCAACGTAGAACGGCTCGAAGCCCGTATCGGTCGCGTTGGGGAACGAGGGATCGTAAATCGTCGACTCGACGTCAACATCCACTCCGCCGAAGAAGTCAACCAGGCGTTTGAACCCGTTGAAGTCCAGCGTGACCCAGTAGTCCACCTGCACGCCAAGCAGGTTGGCCACGCGTCGCCGTAGCGCGTCCGGGCCTTCGGTCTGCCAGACGGAATTGATCCGGAATGGGTCCGTTCGACAATTCGCCACACACACGTCACGCGGTATGGACACCAGGGTCGCGGATCTGGCCCGGGGCTCGATGTGGGCAAGAACAATCGCGTCGGTCCGCCCGCCTCCCTCGCCCGGACGCCGGTCGAGACCAAGGAACAGCACACCAAACGGTCGGTCCTCGGGCCAATCGGCGATGAGGTTCAGTGGATTCGGAGGCTCCGGCGTAGCGCTGGCTTCCACAACGGGCGAGGGCAGTGGCGGAAGAGGCGTCCTGGCGCTCACGACCGGGGTCGGCGCCTGGGACCGGGGCACCGCCACGGTCGGGGTGGTCGCCACGGTCACCTCGGGCGCATCTGAAGACCGAAGCCAGACCAGGACGCCCAGCACAGCCACGATCACGAACACGACGCCAGCAGAGGCAACACTAATTACCTCTGCGCGCCGCAGACGATGCGCGCGCCCAGACGGTCGTCGGGTGCTAGGGCTAGATGACATTGCGCTGAAGCGGCGTTATGTCGAGCAGAACGCTCACTATACGACAGCTCTCCATACCGTGGACCACTTTACCCGTTGGTTTTACTCCGTCGGCTCGGACTAAAGAGCGGACCGTTGTGGCAGAACGTTACGCCGCGGCGGCTGAAGTCAAAGCTGTTCGGGGCAAGCAGTACGCTGAGCGCGACGGCTCCCGGGCCAAGGACTCAGGCTTGCAGTTTGCCATTGTCGGATACGGCACGGCTGGTCGCGCCTACGGAGCCCTGCTTCAGGCGCTGTCCAGCGTGTCGGTCAGTTGTGTGGTCGATGCCGATCGACGTCGGGCGGAAGCGGGCGCCCGCGCCTTGAGCGCCTCAGCCTGGAGCGACAACGCCAGCGCTGCGCTGCGGCGTGACGATGTGGACGCCGTAATCGTTGCGACGCCGCATGCCAGTCATTGGCACCTTGCGAGAGAGGCGCTCGATCGAGGTCTACACGTCCTGCTTGAAGCTCCCCTGGCCCTTCGCTACTCAGACGCTCAGCACGTCCTGGCGTATGCGCGGGCATCCGACACCGTGCTGGCTGTCAACTTCTGGGGGCGCGCCGCGCCCGATGTACGCCTGATCCGCGGCCGGATCCCGCGACCGACGTTTCTCCAGATCGAATCCGTCGTCGATCCTCTGCACGACTCCTGGATGGGATCGGCCAAGCACGGCGGCCTGCTGGCACTGCTGGGAAGCCATGCGTTGGATTTGGCCTGCTTTCTCATGCAATCCCAGCCGCTCTATGTCCAGGCCATGGGCGGTCGGCACACGCGCCGAGCGGATCTGGCCGACACCATTGCGGCCGGCATTCGCTTCGCAAACGGAGGTCTTGCACGCGTGACCGTGGGCGAATACGGCCACAGCCCAGCCAACTCCTCCTGGCGACTGATGGCAACGGACGGCACGGTCACAGCAACCGCCAAGGGTGACTTGCCAGGAGATGTGTCCCAGATCGGCGGCTTGTCTGACGTTGTCACGCCACGTTCGCACCCCGCCGACGCACCACAGGGCGAGAGCCTGCACGCGTTCGTGGACGCCGTCGCGGGGAACGGCGAGCCGCTCGCTGGGGTTGAGGATGGTGTGCGCGCCGTCCAGCTTGCCGACGCGGTGTATGAATCAATGGGCGCCCGCCGGCGGATTCCTATCGCCGAGACGTCCTTACACGTCGGCGTCGGACCGATCTACGCTGATGATTCCGTCGCGAACCGCCGCAACCACGGCTTCGGTACGTGAGCGGACCCGCAACTTGCCGTACACGCTACTGAGGTGCGCCTCAACCGTCTTGGCTGAAACGCCCAGCGCAGCCGCGGCCTCGCGATTGGATGCGCCCTCGGCCACCAGCCGAAGCACATCCAACTCGCGCATCGTGAGCGGTTCGGCGAGCAGGCGCCCGGCCGCGGTGTCCGGTACGGCCTCGGGAAGTTTCTGGAATACCGTGCCTCCGGCGTGGATCTGACGCACAGCATCGGCCAGGCCCGCGGTATCCAAGTCCTTTAGGACATATCCCCTCACACCCGCGTCACGCATTGAGCGAACATAGTCGGCTTTGCCGTAAGCCGACACCACCAATACTCGCGTCGCCGGCGCAATGTGGGCCAGACGGCGGGCGAGTGCCGGTCCACCGCCGGGGATGCGGAAATCCAGGAGGCAGACATCAGGCGCACATCGGCGGCACGCGCGCTCCGCTGACGCCGCGTCACCGGCAGCGCCCACAACCTCGATATCGGGCACATCGGCCAGAACGGCGGCGGTTCCTTCCCGCACCATGGCGTGATCATCCACCAGGAGTACCCGGATCGGGCGGCGCCGGGTCACTCGCGGGCCACCGCTGCAGGATGGAGCGGAGCTTCCACTGTCAGGACCGTCGGCCCACCGGGCTGCGACTCCACCTGTATAACGCCGCCCAGGCGCGTGAACCGCTCACGCAGCCCAGCCAGCCCGAGGTGCCCCGTCGCCGCATATACGGCAAAGTCGGGCGAGGTCTGGAACCCACACCCATCGTCCCGCACCGAGAGCCGAATCGCGTCGGCCGCACGGGTCAAGCGAATGCGAACTCGCGACGCGTGGGCGTGCCGCAGGGCATTGTTCAGCGCCTCCTGGGCTGCGCGGTAGATGTTTGTCTCAACGTCGACATCCGGCCGCTCGACGTCCGGTGTGCCGTCGGTTTGTAGATCGATTTGGAACGGAGCTGCACGTCCCGCCTCATCCACAAGCCAGCGCAGCGCCGCCTCCAGCCCCAGGTCGTCCAGGACCGGCGGGCGCAGACGCTCGCAGATCTCGCGTAAGTCGCCGGCCGCCGTATCCACCAGCTGCAAGAGAGCATCGCGGCTACGGTACGGCCCGGGCGCGGCTGAGCGCAGTGCGCGCTGCAAAAGCACCAGCTTCTGCAACGGCTCGTCGTGCAGGTCGCGCGAGATGCGTTGCCGCTCAGCCTCCAGCATCCCGTTGACCTGGTCGTAGAGGTCACTCAGCGTCTGCTGGCTGTCATGCAGACGCTGCGCCGTTTCATCGAGTTCCAGCACGCGATCCTGTAACTGACCCCACAGATCCACGCGCACCATGAAACTGGCGAGTTGGCTTGCCAATGCGTCCAGCAGGTCGGCGTCAGCCTGACTCAGACCAAACGATTCGTCGCGGATCGAAGCAACGACATAGGCCGCAACCGTATCTCCGATCTGGCAGGGAACGACCACCGCGGCGATTTCCGAATGTCCAAGACCTCCCGCGGCCCGAACGGCGGAGCGGACTTGGGCGTCGTCCGGGGTCGGGGCCAAAGTGTTGAATGCGATGGCGGCGAGGTCATGCGGGGAAGCCGCGCGGGTGACAGCGATCCAGTCAAGGCCAATCGCCCGACGCACCGGCGCCAGCACCGACTCGGCAAGCTGCTCCACCGAAGTCGTGGACGCCAGCGCCGCGCTGACCGTCGGCAAGACTCGCCGCGGATCATAGCTATCCCGGTACACCCATCCCGATAGCGTCTTCAGGACCGCCCAGCGCGCCAACGGCATCGTCACGCCAATGCCCACCAGCGCCGCTGCGAGCATCCAGAGCACCGGCACAGCGCCGTCGCGGTCGGAAAGGTAGCGACCGATCACGCCCACTAGAAGCGCATAGACCGTAAAGAGCCAGATCCAGGCCGCACCGTGCAGAAAGAGCGTGCGGAGAACTCGCTGGAACCGAATGCGCCAGGTCGGTACCGCCACGTGAGCCACACCCAACGCTGTCGCCGCAATCGCCAGCAGCGACACGGAGTACGGAAGGATCTCGGCGCCGCTCACGACCGCCGGCACCAGCGACAGTGCGGTGGGCGGCAATGCGGCAGTCATGAATGTTGCCAGCAGCACGCGGGCCACGCGCCGGTCGCGTGGGAACGTGATATCCAGCAGGGTCACCAGGCACTTGGCGAGGAAAGCCGTGAGGCCCAGCGCGGGAAGGATCGCTACGGTGATCCAGGCCGCGTTGTATAGCTCCGGACGGCCCTGAAACGAGGCGACCAGCACCGCCACCGGTCCCGCCAGCATCGACGCCGCCAAAGCCGGCACGAACGGCGCTATGGACGCCGGTCCCCTGATGGGGAACACAGCGGCCAGCCGCAACAGGGCTACGCCGACCGCACCTACGGCCGCGAACGTCAGCAGCGACAGCACACCACCAGCATCGGGAGCGACGGACCCCAGCGTCAGGGCAATTGCCACGGCGAACATTGCCGCGGTGGCCGCCCCCAGCACGCGTCGCCGCCCGTAGAGCGCCACGACGCCCGCGCCGACCGCAAACGCTGTCGCGAGCGCGAGCGTGGTCGCTCGCATGGTCGGGTCGCGGCCCGGAATGGGTTTGGCCAGCCCGGTTTGCGGGTCGACTATCGCGGCCGAGCCCGACTTGACTCGCTGGACCCCTGACGCCTCGGCCGGTTCCGTCAGAGGTCCGCTCCAGGAAACACGCTCGCCAACGCGAAGTCCGGCGCGCCAGGCCGGACCGCCCGGAGTCACGCTCTCAATCACCCATCGGCCAGATTCAGCCGGTCGTACCGTCACCCCGTATTCGAACGGCTGCATGGCGACGATGGCGGCCACAAAAATCGCCGCAACCCAAAGCGTCAAGCCGAAGGCGAGATATGCCACCCGACGCGGCCAGATTCGAGCCAGACCGCCGCGGCGCCGATTCTCTGCAGCCAGCCATTCGCCGAGGCTCTGGCGACGCGTGCGACTGGGTGGTCGAGCCAGCGGTATACCCCGTGACAGCGCGCCCTCCCAGCATACGCCGGGCAGCCATAATCGTTCGGCGATGCGTTCGGCGCCCGCCGGTGGGTGCGAGGCGCAAGCCCAGCCCGCCAGACCGCGCGGCGATCAGGCAGTCCGCGGGTGCTTAGACGGCGACCGCCTCCGCCGTGGCCGGTGTCGCGTCGCCGCCCGCGAAGCCGCAGAACTCCTCGTAGTCGATCAATTCGGTAATCGTCGGGTGGTCACCACAGACCGGGCAGTCAGGATCGCGCCGCAGCTTCAACTCCCGGAATTCCATCTCCAGGGCGTCAAGCAACAACAGGCGTCCGGTCAGGGGCGTTCCATTACCGACGATTAACTTGAGCACCTCGGTGGCCTGAATCAACCCGATCAGGCCGGGCAAGACACCAAGCACACCAGCCTCGGCGCAACTCGGGGCCATCTCCGGTGGCGGCGGCGTCGGGTAGAGGCAGCGGTAGCACCCCGCGCCCGGCTCAAAGACGGTTGCCATGCCCTCAAAGCGCATGACGCTGCCGTCCACGAGTGGCTTACCCAGGAAATACGCCGCGTCATTGGCCAGGTAGCGAGTGGGAAAGTTGTCGCACCCGTTGACCACAATGTCGTACGGCTCGAGGATTTCGAGCGCGTTGTCTGACGTCAGCGGCTCGTCGTGGCGCACCACGGTCACGTCCGGGTTCAGGCCGGTCAAGGTCGCTTCCGCCGACGCGGTCTTCAGCATCCCGACGCGGTCATCGCGATGCAGAATCTGTCGCTGCAGGTTCGAACGGTCGACGATGTCGAAGTCCACAACGCCCAACCTGCCGACCCCAGCGGCAGCCAGGTAATAGAGCACCGGCGAGCCAAGGCCGCCCGCGCCTATAGCCAGCACCTTGGCATTGAGAATCTTCGCTTGTCCCGCGGCCCCAACTTCGGGCAGCAGCATGTGGCGGCTGTAGCGCTGGACTTGCTCAACGGTGAACACGGTCTGTGTCCTTCCAGGTGAACCGCGCGCTCAGTGCGCGGCGGGCGGTTCCTCGGTCTCGTAGCCGGCCTCGGCCCAGGCGGTCATCCCCCCGGCCATGTTGTACGCGTCCGTAACACTTAGCGCCCTGGCCATCTGGGTGGCAACGGCACTGGTTTGCCCGACGTTGCAGATGAAGAGCAGCGGCTTCCCTGTCGGGATCACTTCGGCAGGCCGCGCCAAAATGTCATCCAATGGCACGTAGTCCGCTCCCGGCATAGCCGGCGCGTGGAACTGGGTGCGGACATCCACCACGTCCACCTCACCCTTTTCAATCATCTCTTTGGCTTTGTGCACATCAACGTCGAAGTCCGGCATTCCAGGCAGACCCATGGTTTGGCACCAATCGGCGATTCCGTCGACACTCAAGCATCGCGCCGCAACGCGGACAGGTCAACGTGGCGCGCACAAGTCGTGGGAGTTTTGCTACCGACGACCGCACATCGCACAACGCTATGATCAAAAGCGCGGCTCGTACGAATCGCCCTGTGAATATATTGGAACTCTCCGCCCAACTCGCACAGACCTCAATTCCCGACAATGTGGCGGCCATTCTGCGCCAGCGCCTGGACCACCTGGACGGGAGCCTTGACGCCGAAGATCGACTGGCGCGCGTGCTGCGTCTCCCCTGGTCCGCCGCCGGCGCCGCTCGGCCGCAGTTCGCCGATCTCCACTCAAGCTTTGCGGAGGAGCTATTCGTCCCCGAGGAAGTTGCCGATCTGCTCTGCGACCACCTGGTCGTGCGTGAACACCAGCTCACGGCGGAGCCCGACGCGTCCGGGACCCGAGCTCTGCTCTGCCTGGTCGGACCGCCGGGCGTTGGCAAGTCGTACGTGGCGCACCACATCGCCGATCAGCTCGGTCTGCCACTAGCCACGGTTCGACTGGACCACCTCGGGTCAGCCGACGAACTGTTTGGCAGTGAGCAAGCGCCCGGCGAGATCATGGGGGCCATCGAACGGCTTGGGCAGACTGAAATCGTCTTGCTGCTCGAGGATCTCGACGCCATTGGCAGCGGCTGGCCTACGGCCGCGACCGAAAGCCAGAGCATCAGCGAAAGCTGGTCGGCATCCCGAGCCACGCTCTTGAATGTCCTGACCGACCCAACGGCGCGCCGCCAGTTTCACGACCGCTACTTCGATGCCCCATTCGACCTCTCCCGTGTCCTCGTCGTCACGACCGCACGCTGGCTACCAGACATTCCGCCGCTGGAACGGGGCCGCCTGGACATCGTGGAGCTGGCCGGCTACGTGGACGACGACAAGGTCCTCATTGCACGCGACTCGCTGGCGCCGGCCATGCTGCGCGAATACAACGTGTCGCCGGACGATGTGACGATCGAGGAAGACGCCCTCGCCGCGCTCGTGCGTAGTTACACGATCGAGCCTGGTGTCGACGAACTCGACGGCCTGGTTCGCCAGGTCGTGCGGCGTGCGCTGACAAATCGTGCGTTGCGTGGCGAGTCAGCGCCGCTCGGCATTGCGATCGAAGACCTGGGCGCTACAGTCGGCCGGCCAACGAGATTGAACCTGAATCGTCGCCGGCGTGAAACACCCGGACTCACTGCGGGCGCGGTTGTACGCCGCAGCGGCGGAATCCTGGGACACATCGAAGCAGTGCAGATGCCAGGCGCCGGACGGATCCGAATTCTGGACTCGAAGGGCGAGGACTTGACCGGCCACTACACGGTCGTGCCGTCGTACGTGCGTTCGCGACTCTCGGACCTGGGCGTGTCGGCGCGGTCGCTCGAAGAGTTCGACACCGACCTGCTGCTTCCCGCCAGCGAACTCCCCGGCGACGCAGGCTCGCTCGCCATCGCGGCGACGATCGCCATGGTCTCGCTCATGCGCGACAGGCCGGCGGATCCCGAATTGCTGGCCATCGGCGGCATGACCGCGCACGGGCACGTACGCCGGGCTGAAGGCGTGCACGCAAAAATCCTTGCGGCGCATCGCGGTGGCATACGCCGCGTGGTGCTGCCGCGCCAGAACGAGCACGACCTGGACAGCATTCCCGCACAGCTGCACGACGCGATAACGTTTATTCCTATCGACGAGGCAGGCCAAGGCCTCAACGTCGCGCTGCGCTAGGAGCGCAGGCGGCGAGGTCAACCGTCAGACGTAAAGTCGTTTACCCACCAAAGCAGTTGGGCGGCTGGCCTACTGCGCCCGGCCGTGCGCGAAACAAGCTGCCCGCCTCAGGCTCCACGTCCTCGGAGATCGAGAGAGCGGCCGAGGTGACATAGAGGTCCCGCGCGTCCGAACCGCCGAACGCACAGCTAGACGTTTGGCTCACCGGGAAGCGGACCATGCCCCGCTCGCTCCCGTCAGGTGCGTAGTGCACGACCCGCGAGCCGCCCCATCGCGCCACCCACAGGTCACCGTTCGCGTCCACCGTCATTCCGTCAGGCAGGCCATTGGCGGGGTCCACCTCGATCAGCGTGCGCCGGTTGATGATCGCGCCGTCGTCCAGGTCGAAGTCAAAGACATCGACCCTTTGAGTGCGGCTGTCGATGAAGTACATCAGCCGGTCGTCGGGACTCCAGTCGATGCCGTTGGAAATCGAGACCCCGTCCAGCATGGTGCGCACACTCAGGTCCGGATCCAGCCGGTAGAGTTTGCCCAGGCCTGCCGGAGCGGACTCGTCGTAGGCCATGGTGCCGGCCCAGAACCGCCCGCGGCGGTCACACTTCCCGTCGTTCATCCGCATGGTCGGGTCGTCGGCGCCGACTTCGACCAGGAGCGCCTGCGAGCCGTCCGTGCCGAGCGCACGGAATCCGTCGGCGGCGGCCAAGATCAGCCCGCCGCTGGCCCTCACGGCGACCGCGCCAACGTCGATTCCAACGTCCATACACAGGTCGTGCCCGGTCGAAGGATCAAACCGATGTACGGCGGACCCGGTGATGTCTACCCAGACCAGCGTTTCGGTTCCAGGGTCCCAGATTGGGCCTTCGCCTACTTCGGCACGCGTTCGCACGACGAGTTCAGGTTCCATGGCTCACATCCCGGTGCCCCGGCTGTCGGCTCGCGCGCATCTTATGCCGGCCGCCAGGCTACCAATCCCTCTGCCAGCCGTGGGCAGCAGCGCACCGCCAGTCGGACACCCCTTCGTATACTCGGCGCCTGACCATCCCCGCACCCACCACGGGAGCCGTTTGTGACGCTGGTGACCAGCCTGTCCGCGCGCGAAGTTCTGGACTCGCGCGGGAACCCGACCGTTGAGGTGGAAGCCAGCCTTGAGAGCGGCGGGTTCGGCCGAGCCATCGTGCCGTCCGGCGCCTCGACCGGCGAACACGAAGCGCACGAGTTGCGCGACGGCGACGCCGAGCGCTACCGGGGCAAGGGCGTGCTGCGCGCGGTCGAGCACGTAAACGACGTCATCGCTCTCGAAGTCGAAGGCGAAGACGCGGCTAACCAGGCCGCGATTGACACGCGGCTTCTGGCGCTGGACGGCACCGCGAACAAGAGCTCGCTGGGCGCCAACGCAATTCTGGGGGTATCGCTGGCGCTGGCGCACGCGGCCGCCGACGGCTTGGGCCTGCCGCTCTATCGCTATCTCGGAGGCGCCGGCGCGACCACCCTGCCCGTGCCCATGCTGAACATCATGAACGGTGGCCGTCACGCCGCCGGCAGCACCGACTTTCAGGAGTTCATGGTGATGCCGGTCGCCGCCGGATCGTTCGCGGAAGCACTGCGCACATCGGTCGAGATCTACCACCAGCTCCACGACGTGCTGACGGAACGCGGGTTTGGAACCAGCGTGGGCGACGAGGGGGGATTCGCGCCCAGCCTGGGATCCAATGCCGCTGCCTTCGAGGTCATTCTCGAAGCTATCGACCGGGCCGGCTACGAAGCCGGGCGCGACATCTTTCTGGCGATTGACGCCGCCGCCTCTGAGCTAATGGATGATGCCGGTCGCTACGTGCTTGCGCAGGAAGGCCGCACGCTGACCGGTTCCGAACTGGTTGAGTTGTGGGCCGAGTGGGTCGAGCGCTTCCCCATCGTGTCGATCGAAGACGGGTTGGGCGAGAACGACTGGGACGGCTGGAGCGCGCTCACGGAAGCCATCGGCGACCGCGTGCAGTTGGTCGGCGACGACCTGCTGGTGACGAACACCGATCGCCTGCGCCAGGCCATTGATCGAAAGGCCGGCAATTCAATCCTGATCAAGGTCAACCAGATCGGCACGCTGAGCGAGACGCTGGAGGCCATCGACATGGCGCACCGCGCGGGATTCACGGCTGTCATCTCACACCGGTCCGGCGAAAGCGAGGACACCACCATCGCCGACCTGGCGGTGGCCACCAACGCGGGCCAGATCAAGACCGGCGCGCCGGCCCGCACCGACCGCGTGGCCAAGTACAACCAACTGCTGCGTATCGAAGCCGACCTGGCGGACGCCGCCAGATACGCAGGTTCGCGCGCCTTTACAAGTATTCGCCGGAACTGGACGTGAACCCCGCGGAGCTTCGCCGGCTCCTGGCCGACGTGGCGGCAGGCGCGGCTTCGGCCAGCGATGCCTACGAGCGTCTGCGCACGTTTCCCACCGATCACCTGGGCTTCGCCCGCGTGGATACCCACCGCACCCTGCGTACGGGTATCCCCGAGGTCATTTACGGCGCAGGCAAGACCGCGGCGCAGGTGGCCGAAATCGCCGAACGACTCGCCGCCGGCGGCTCGCCAGTTCTGGCTACTCGAGTCACTTCAGCGATGGCGGAGGCCGTACAGGCCCGGCTGTCAGACGCGCGGTATCACGAGACGGCGTCGATGGTGACCGCGCCCGGCCGCGAGCCACTTGAACGGCACGGCCACGTGACCGTGGTCTCGGCCGGTACGTCGGACCTGCCGGTTGCCGAAGAAGCAGCGATCACCGCCGACGCGCTGGGCGCGCATGTGGAGCGTGTCTACGACGCCGGGGTGGCCGCGATGCACCGCATCCTGGCGGAGCGCCCCGCGCTGGACCGCGCCGACGCGATTGTGGTGGTTGCCGGTATGGAAGGGGCCCTGCCAAGCGTCGTGGGCGGCCTGACGGACCGACCGGTGATTGGAGTTCCGACCAGCGTTGGCTATGGCGCCGCGTTCGGGGGTCTGGCGGCCCTGCTGGGGATGTTGACCAGTTGCGCGCCCGGCGTCTCCGTGGTGAACATCGACAACGGGTTTGGGGCCGGCGTGCAGGCGACACTCATTGCTCGCCGTGCGCATCACGTTTCCGCATGACGACCGCCTATTTCGACTGCCAGGCAGGCGCCAGCGGAAACATGGTACTGGGTGCGCTGCTGGACGCCGGGCTGGACAAGACGCGCCTGCTCAGCGAACTCCAGAAGCTGGATCTGCCGCCCTGGGAACTCCGCGACGCGCGCGTCCGGCGCGGTCTCATCCAGGCCCGGCTGGTCGATTTTGACATCGAGAATCGCGGGGGGCATCACGCCTACGCCGACATCGACGCGTGCATCGCCGAAGCCGACCTAGGGGCTCGGGTCAAGGCCGAGGCGCGCCAGGTCTTTCGCCGCATTGCCGAAGCCGAGGCCGCCACCCACGGCACCGACGTCGACGAGGTCGCGTTTCACGAGGTCGGGGCCGCCGACTCGGTGCTGGACGTGGTTGGCGCCGTTGTGGGGTTTGACCTGCTGACCATTGACCGGGTGGTGGTTTCACCCATCAATACCGGCAGCGGCTGGGTCCAGACCGCCCACGGTCGGCTCCCGGTGCCTGCGCCCGCCACCGCGCGCCTGCTGGCCGGCAGCGGGGCTATCGCATATGGATCGGACGTGAAGTTCGAGCTCCTGACGCCGACCGGAGCCGCCGTGCTTACGCGTGCGGAGCACGAGCACGGGCCGCTGCCGGCGATGCGCGTGCAACGCACCGGCTACGGCGCGGGTACCGCCAGCCTGTCCATTCCCAACGTATTGCGCGTCACCCTCGGCGAGTCTGTCGGAGGGCACGAAGCCGACACCGCAACCGTGATCGAGACCAACATCGACGATATGAATCCCGAGGTCTACGAGTACGTGACCGCCCGCCTGTTTGCCGCCGGCGCGCTGGACGTCTGGACGGCGCCTATCGTGATGAAAGGGGGCCGACCGGCGACGCAACTGAGTGCACTGGCCCCGAACGAATCGGCGAACGCGCTGATCGATGTGATCCTGACCGAGACGACCACGCTGGGCGTGCGCACCCATCAGGTCCAGCGAACCAAGCTGCGGCGCGCGAGCTTTAGCGTGACAACCCCGTACGGCGAGATCCGAGTCAAGGCCTCCTATCTGCACGGGTCGCTCCGGGACGTGGCGCCCGAGGCCGCGGACTGCCGAAGGGTTGCGGCAGAGCGCGGCGCCACCTGGCGCGACGTGTACGATGCCGCCCGAAGCGTCGGTCGCGCCGTCGCCCCCTCCGGGCCCGAGTCCCCGCACTAAGGTTCCAACAATGCGCCGATCCGATGCCGACGTTGTTCCGAGCACGCAGGCCGAGGTCGTGCGCTTGAATGAGGCTGCCGTAGGCACCGTTCGGGCCGGACGCGTGGTGGCCAACCGCACCACCATGCGCCGCGCCGATGCCCGCCAGGTGGAGGCTGACCGCTCTCTCATTCTGGTGAATAGCGGGGACCAACTGCGCGTGACCCGAGGCGCGCTGGGCGGCGCTACCTCGCTGCGCACGCACGTGCGCAACGGTGCGCTGGGCGTGAACGTCAGCGGAAACGCCAAGCTCGAGAACGTGGCGGCCAGCTGGGTCGTGGCGGGCAACGTGCAGGCCGACCGGGTTCTGAGCCTGGCCGTGGTAGGCGGCAACGTGTCCGGCAACGTGCGCAGCCTGTTCGGCACGCGCGCGGCTATCGCCTTCGGAATTGCGCTGGGGGTTTCGTCACTCGCCGCGCGGCTGATTGGGCGCCTGCTGCGCTAGCCGGCCGGGAAAACCGCGCAACAGGCCCGTAAGCTGCGCCCCAACCCGTTCGTGGTGAGCCGGGCCGAAGTCCGCGAAGGACCGAGTCGCACCACACCCGCCCCCTGGTCGAAGCGACTCCCCGTAGGTCAGCGTTCCTAAGGCAGCGGCACTTCCACGGGCCGGCCCAGGGCGACCGACAGATCCGCGGCAATGCACGCCTCGTGTGTGTTGATCGAGTTCGCCAGGCTCACGTGCGATTCCTCGCCGCGCTCGATGCAGTCCAGCAGGTGCGCCGCTTGGCCTTCGAAGGGATGGTGCGAGACGTCGCCGCTGTCCGGCAGCACCGTGGGGATTTCGGCGTAGTCGGTCTGACCGGGAAGAGTGCGGCTGAACACTCGGTTGTCGAGCATGTTCCCCTGATCGCCGAAGAGCGAGATACGGAACTTGTAGGGCGCACAGTCGTCCAGGTTCGAGAGAGCCTTGCCAATCGCGCCGCTGGCGAACTTGCAGATCATTACGGCGGTGCCCGGGTACTCGAAGCGGTCGCTGCCGGTCACCGCGTAGGCGCTCACCTCCACGATGTCGCTCTGGGTGAAGTAGCGCAGCGCGTCCACGGCGTGGCAACCGGCGTTCAGGAACGATGAGCGCCCCTGGGCCGCCGTCTTCGACCACTCGTACTGTGCGTACCACGGGCCGAGCCCGTGCACATAGTCAACTTCGGCCATGTACAGGCGGCCGAGGGCCCCGTTGGCCAGCTGAGCGCGAATCACGTCAAACAACGGATTCCAGCGCAGGACGAAGCTCACCACCGTCCGGACCCCAGCGGCGGCTATGGCGTCGCGCATGGCGCGGAGGCTTTCCAAATCGAGCGCCGCCGGCTTCTCGATCAGCACGTGCTTCCCGGCATTCGCCGCGGCAATCGTGTTCGAGGGGTGCAAATCGTGCGGCGTGCACACCGCCAGAATGTGCACGTCATCGCGGCTCAGCACGGCGTCCAGGTCCGTCTCGATCAGCGCGTCCGGATGACCCGTCTCCTGGGCGACACGCGCCGCCGACTCCGCCCGCCGGCTCGAAATCGCAACCACCCTCGCCCGCGCATCCGCCTCAAACGCCCGCACATGCTCAGCCGCCACCCACCCAGCCCCATGCACCGCCACCCCATACCGCCGCACAACCAAGCCTCCAGGAACCGGCCGGCGATTCTACTCGCCAGCCCATCCCGCCCCTTGTCATTCCCAAGTCCGCTGAGGAATCTCGCCTTCCACCCCCGGTCCGCCCGTCCGCTGTAGGGGTGCCCCTTGTGGGTACCCAAGAGCAAGGTCTCAAAAGGCAACGACCCCTCCGCGGGGAGCGTCCGACCCAAGCCCGCGACACCCATTCGCGGCGAGCCTGCCTCCGTTCATGGTGAGCCGACCGGAGTCTTCGGAGAGCCTGTCCTGAGCCTTCCAAAGCCTGTCCTGAGCTTGTCGAAGGGGAGGGACCGTGTCGAACCACACCTCCCAGCACCCACGCCCCCAGGCAATCCCAAACACGCGATACTCCCCCATACCCAAATCCAGCCACCCCCATGCCCGGCCACCTCTTCACCGAGTACTTCCTCACCGACGGCATCCGCCACACCCCCGAGCGCCAATCCCAGCGCCCCGCCTTCGTCGCCTTTCGTGACGCTGCCCGCCGCCTCTTCCAGGACTTCGCCGCCTACCACGAGCCCAACGAAACCCAGACCGAACAGGAGCTCATTCGCCCCCTGCTCCAACTGCTCGGTTGGACCGACGACATCTCCCAGCCAACCGCCCCCGGCGGCGAAGACCGGCCCGACCTGCTCCTCTACCAAGACACCCAGGCCAAGGCCCGTGCCACCAGTTCCGAGGCCAGCCCCTACCTCGCAGCCCTCGCAGTCGCCGAACTCAAACCCTTCCGCCGCCTGCTCGACACCCGCGGCCCCGGCAAAGGAACCCAGGCTTCGTCACCCCACGCCCAGATCCTTCGCTACCTCCGCAGCGCCGACACCGTCACCGACGGCAATCTCCGCTGGGGCATTCTCACCAACGGCGCCGTCTGGCGGCTCTACGATCAGAAGAACCGCACCCACTTCTTCGAAGCCGACCTCGAAGCCCTCCTCGAAGCCGACGACGAGAACGACCTCCGCACCTTCCACCTGCTCTTTCGCCGCACGGCCTTCGTGCGCACGCCGGGCGCCGCCGCCACCTTTCTGGAAACCGCCCTCGACCAGGGCCGCCGCTATGAGCAGCGCGTCGCCCAGAGCCTCGCCGGCGTCGTCTTCCAGCGCGTGTTTCCCCGCCTCCTCCAGGCCTTGGCCGACGCCGACCACCGGCCCATGCCGGCGATCCGCGAAGCCGCCCTCATTTTTCTCTACCGCCTGCTCTTCGTCCTCTACGCCGAGGACCGCGGCCTGCTACCCGTCAACGACGCCGCCTACGACGACTACGGCCTCCGCAAGCGCGTCCGCGATGACGTGGCCAAGCGCAAGACCCGCAGCGACACCTTCTCCACGACAGCATCGAGCTACTACAGCCACCTGACCGATCTTTTCGCACAAATCGACCAGGGCGATCCCTCCATCGGCCTCCCGCCCTACAACGGCGGCCTCTTCACCGCCGACGCCGCGCCCCTGCTCAACCAGGTCCGCCTTCCCGACGACGTCATCGCCGACGTCGTCTACGACCTCAGCCACACCCAGGACAACGGCCAGCCCCGCTACGTCAACTACCGCGACATGTCCGTCCAGCAACTCGGTTCCATCTACGAGCGCCTACTGGAACAGCAGCCGGAACTCGGATCGGGCGGCAAAGTTCGGATCCGCCCCAACCCCTACGCCCGCAAGGACAGCGGCAGCTTCTACACCCCGCAGGATCTCGTGAACCTGATCGTCGAGCAGACCCTCAAGCCGCTGGTCGACGAGCGGCGTGCCGCGTTTGCGGCCAGGGCCAAGGAGCTTCGAGGCGATCGTCGCTCCAGAGCTTCCCGCAAAGCCGAGCTAGCTAGGCTGGACACCGCGGAGGCCGTGCTAGACCTCAAAGTGCTCGATCCGGCGATGGGCAGCGGGCACTTCTTGGTCACTGCCGTCGACTTCTTGACCGACGCCATAGTGGACCTCATTGAACCCTCGGCCAGCGTCACCGGCTGGCTGGGAGACGACGACCCCTACCACTCACCCCTGCTGGACCGCGTCGCCGCCATCCGCGACGCCATCCTTCAACGCGCCGCCGAGTCCGGCTGGGTGGTCAACGAAGCCCAGCTCACCGACCAGGCCATCATCCGCCGCCTCGTCCTCAAGCGCTGCATCTACGGCGTCGACAAGAACCCCCTCACCGTCGAACTCGCCAAGGTCTCCCTCTGGCTCCACAGCTTCACCGTCGGCGCGCCCCTCTCCTTCCTGGACCACCACCTCCGCTGCGGCGACTCCCTCCTCGGCCTCCGCATCGCCGACGCCAAGACGGAGTTACAGCGGCTCAACGTGCCCATGTTCGTTTCCAGTGCCCTGCAAGGCGTCGAGAACGCCGCCCACGGCATGCGCCAGATCGAACAGCTCACGGATGCCGACGTAGCCGAAGTCCACCAGTCCGAGACCCTCTTCCACGCCGTCGAATCCGCCACCGCCGACCTCCGCGGCTTCCTCAACACCCTCGCCGGCCTCCGCTGGCACACCGCCGGCATGCGAGTACGGCAGCGCGCAACATTCGAGGCGCCGGTGGCCGAGACCCTGGGCGCGGACCCCACCCAAGCATTCACCCTCCTAAGTCAGGGTGCCGGTTCGTCTTCGCCTGTAGGGGTACCCCTTGTGGGTACCCAGTCCCCGTTCGCCACAACCGTTCGTGGTGAGCCGGGCCGCAGTCCTTCGAGAGCCTGCCCTGAGCCTGTCGAACGGGCCCGTGTCCAACCACACCTTCAAGCAACCAACCCGGTCGCTGTAACCGTTCGTGGTGAGCCGGGGGGCCGTACCCGGCGCCCCGTGTCGAACCACCCCCCGGATGAAGCACCCAACCCCAACCCGCCGTCTTCTCCGTCTCCTGGCGTAGGGGCGGCGTCTCCGACCCGCCCGTCTTCCGCGCAACCACTACCCGGGTCCGCCGTAACCGTTCGTGGTGAGCCGGGCCGGAGTCCTTCGGAGGCCCGTGTCGAACCACACTCACCAGCAACCATGCCCGAGCCGCCGTCCCATCCATCCGACGTAGGGGCGGCGTCTCCGACCCGCCCGTCTTCCGCGCAACCACTACCCGGGTCCGCCGTAACCGTTCGTGGTGAGCCGGGCCGGAGTCCTTCGGAGGCCCGTGTCGAACCACACTCACCAGCAACCATGCCCGAGCCGCCGTCCCATCCATCCGACGTAGGGGCGGCGTCTCCGACCCGCCCGTCTTCCGCGCAACCACTACCCGGGTCCGCCGTAACCGTTCGTGGTGAGCCGGGCCGGAGTCCTTCGGAGGCCCGTGTCGAACCACACTCACCAGCAACCATGCCCGAGCCGCCGTCCCATCCATCCGACGTAGGGGCGGCGTCTCCGACCCGCCCGTCTTCCGCTCGTGATCTCACGCACCAGCACCCAAGCCCGAAAGAACCAGATCCCGCCTTCACCACTCTCCTAAACCAAGCCAAATCAATAGCCAAAGAAGAGTCCTTCCTCCACTGGGAAGCCGCCTTCCCCGGCGTCTGGCGCCACTGGCAAAACCAAACCCCCGAGGGCGGCTTCGACGCCGTCATCGGCAATCCACCCTGGGACCGCATCAAGCTCCAGGAAGTCGAATGGTTCGCCACCCGCGACCCCGAACTTGCCCGCGCCCCCACCGCCGCCGCTCGTCGCCAAGGCATCAAACGTCTGCGCGAGCAAGGCGACCCACTGGCCGAATCCTTCGACCAGGCCAAATCCCGCGCCGACCGCCTGGGCCAGGTCATCCGCGCCTCCGGCCACTACCCCCTGCTGGGTGGCGGCGATATCAACCTCTACTCCCTCTTCGTCGAACGCTCCCTGCGCCTCGTCAAACCCGGCGGCCTCGTCGGCCTGCTCACCCCCTCCGGCATCTACGCCGACAAGACCGCCGCCCGCTTCTTCAAGTCCGTCTCCACCACCGGCCGCGTCGCCGGCATCTACGACTTCGAGAACAAGAAGATCTTCTTCAAAGACATTCACGCCTCGTTCAAGTTCTGCGCCCTCATCGTCGGCGGCGCCCAGCGCACGTTCCCCGAGACCCGCTGCGCTTTCTTCCTGCACGACACCAACACCATCGCCGACTCCGACCGCGCCTTCGCCCTATCCCCCGACGACTTCGCCCGCGTCAACCCCAACACCGGCACCGCCCCCGTCTTCCGCACCCGCCGCGACGCCGATCTGACCCGCCGCATCTACCAGGACCACCCCGTCCTGGTGGACCGCTCAGGCGACGAAGAACGCCGCGTCTGGCCGGTTCGCTACTCGACCATGTTTCACATGACCAACGACTCCAACCTGTTCCGCACGGCGGCGCAATTGGAGGACGAAGGCTTCTATCCGATCCAGGGCAACCGCTGGAAGCGCGGGAAGGAGCTATATCTGCCGCTCTACCAGGGCCGCATGATTCAACACTTCGACCACCGGGCCAGCTCCGTCCGCATCAACCTCGAAAGCACCCACAACCCCTACCTCAGCGAGGAAACTAGCGGCGCCCAACACCGCGATCCAGACTTCCTGCCCCGGTCGCAGTACTGGGTTCCGGCTTCTGAGGTTGGACCCAGCTTCCCGAAGTGTGGCTACGCCCTGGGCTTCCGCGATATAGCCAGACCGACCGATGTTCGAACGGTCATAGCAACCGTCGTGCCGCAGGCCGGCTACGGAAACACCCTTCCGCTGCTTCTGAAAGACGGCTGCGCCCGGAACAACGATGCGCCGGAAATCGATGTAACCGGACTCGACGCCTCGAACCTAGCGTTGTTTGCCGCCAACTTGAACTCCATGTGTCTCGACTTTGTCGCACGCCAAAAGGCCCAAGGCACGCACCTGAACTGGTACATCGTCGAACAGCTCCCTGTGCTAGCCCCCGACGCCTACGACCGCCGCTTCGGCGACCGCACCGCCGCCGACCTCGTCCGTGACCACGTCCTCCGCCTCACCTACACCGCCCACGACATGGCCCCCTTCGCCCGCGACCTCGGCCACCACGGCCCACCCTTCCCCTGGGATGACGAGGACCGCCGCCACCTCCGAGCCCGCCTCGACGCCCTCTACTTCCACCTCTACGGCCTCACCCGCCACGACGCCGCCTACATCCTCTCCACCTTCCCAATCATCCAACGCCAGGACAAAGCCGCTTTCGGCACCTACCGCACCCGCACCCTAATCCTCGCCTACATGAACGCCCTCACCGCCGGCGACACCGATACCACGGTTCAACTTTAACTCCCTAACGATCTCGATATGAAGTGCTGCGCAAGCCTTTTTCAAGGCTCACGGTTCACCCCTCTCATCCGCCCTGACTATCTCGATCTCAAAGTCGCCCATCCCAGCATTCGTCCGTTCATTGATCTGAATGAACCTCGGTGGCTGACCCAGCATTTCCATGACATCGATGGTTGCACTGAATTCGCCATTAGAATTCCGTTCAAAATTCCGAATCGAAAAAACCCCCTGGCGGGATGGCTGGAGCGTATCCAACCGTACCCTTATCTCGTCACTCGACCATCCAGGATTGTTGACCACGGTGCGCTGAAGTTCGTGAATATAGTCACTTAGATGGTTTCGCAGAACTTCATCAACGTCGACCTCCGCTTTTGTAGGCAAGCTGCGAACCGCATGATAGAGATCATCGTAACGTTCGGCCAATGCCTCGTCAGTTGAGAGCTTTCCTAGCTCCAGGAGCTCGTACTGAACGGCGCGATGCTTAGCGTCTGGGTCAAGAATGTATTCGTTGCCAGTATAGCTTGGCAAATATCTCTCCAGCGTTCCGCCTGGCAAAACATGAACATTCTTAGTCCTCAAAACAGCTAATATTTGTGACCACCGTCCCTCGATGTTCTCCACAACCTCTGCCGACAGCACTGTCACCATGTCTTCTCTATGCCGTGACATGGCTGTCATCACCGCGACTCTGGCCTTCGCCAACTGCTGCTTATCCCCCTGGGACCTTGCTCCGAGTCTGTTCAGGAATCTGGACAGCTCTTCTAAGCCGTCTGGAAGAGGCGAAGCGAGCAACTTATCCAAGACACCTTTTAGTTCACGATCTAATTGACCAGAGTACTGAGTGAAGTCGTTGCCAAGGCCCGCCGCCGCCAAAAACCCTTGTATCGACTGGTCTTCTCGTATACATGAACGCAGCTTCCCACTAAACATACTATCGAGATCGTAGAGGTAGTGGGCGCTCTTTCCGAGACCGTGGCACAATCGCAGATACTGATTGACCTCCTCATTGCCGCCAGAGTCAATGATGCAACTCCCTGCGCTGGCTGCGGATACTCCACGAGTCTCCATCAGAGCCTCAATAAACCATGCGTCAAGAATTCCCTCAACAAAGATTGGATTATCGGAAAAGAACAGTTGCTTGTGATGCGCATTCAGTCTCCGTGCGAATGAATTCGGTGATGACAGGTTTAGCTGGAGTTTTGAAACTTGCTTGGGCATGGTGTACTTCAGGTCGAATGAAATGATTGCGTTCATATCGTCTCCAGATTGGAGATCAAGGATAAACGGAGAGTGGGTGATCAAAAAGACAACTTTTTTCTTCGGGTTTGTATTAGGATTTCCGGCAACCTTGCGAACTTCGTGCATGAAGAATGACTGATACTGTGGGTGCAGATTCAGCTCTGGCTCATCGATTATAAGATGCTGATTATTGTTGTCGTACAGATGCGTCAGCAAAACTAGGAGCTCCTTTATTCCGTGGCACTCGTCACGGTCGAGTGTATAAGATGTAGTGCTGCCGATTCGCCTCGCCATCGCAATAAGATTCCCGGAATTCCATTCAAGGATAATTTCGCGATCGAACAGGTGACTTAGGGTAGCTTCAACCTGAATTCGTAGGTCCATTCGTTCTTCTAATAGGACGAACGTGTCAATGCCATAACCCTCTTGGCCACCTGCCTTGTAAGTACTGAATTGGTTTTTGGCAAACCCTTCAGCGAAAGGATCACCGAAATATTGCTTGAATGTGCTAACTGGCTCCATGCCGCTGAGCCGGTCGGTGCCAAGTAGGCGGGAGTTTACAAGGCTTCTGGATAATTCTTTAGCAAACCGAGATTTGCCGCTCCCGTTCGGCCCGACAAGAAAGTTTAGACTTCCAATTTGATTGGTCTGAAATACTTCATTCTCCCACGGCTGAGGCAGATGAAAGGATAGGCTTGTGGCGATCATTCTTTGGGAACATCTCCTTCATCCGCAAGATCTGTCGTCACGAGGGTGTATCCTCATATTCGAAGCTGTGCAGAGTGCTGGCCAGCCGGTCGCCAGTGTACGGGACGTCCGGTTCGAAAGACTCAGATTTCCCTTTTGCCCGAAGCACGAAGCATGGGTCAATCTGTCCGCCAGGAAGATAGAACGTGGCCAGGGGGAGGAATCCCACGGGTCTGCTAGCCGTGCCCCTCCTAGCCTGCCGCAGGCGTACAAGAGCTCACTAACGCTGTCGAGGTCGGCGGTCACTCGGTGGTGGGATAGTTTGAGTCACGAGCCCCCGGGCCACTGTGCAAGTCGTCGATCTCGCCGTAGAGTCTGGGGTGACGTAGCCGGTAGTTCCGCCGACAGAAGAGGGCCCACATGGCATCCAGAGCGGACGTTCGAAACAATGCTATCGCGGTCGCGACCACGTTTTGCGCCGCCATCGATACCGCATCACAGGGCCAGGGCAACGATTGGCATCGGCACTTTGCCCGTCATGTGATCGCGCATCTCGCCTACCTGAACGTCTCGGCTGACTCCTATCACCGCATCGCGTGTGGAATCCCGAGGGATCGTCGATACCTCGGGTTCGGCAAGTCCGACGACTTGAGGCCATGCCTGAAGTGTCGTGCCGATGAGATCGATGCGGCGCTCCGGTCGCTTCTCGAGCTATAGGGCCGAAGCCTAGGCGTCGTGGTGGTTACACGCTCGGCAGCGACGTCACCCGGTCACGTCGCCGCATCCCAACATCGACGGCGGTCGGCTCACGCGCTTCAAGAAGCTTGACGATGTCATCCATCGCACACAGGCGCTTGGTCAGACCAGCCGCTATGGCCGGCCCGGTCGCCTAGGTTGCACGCAGCCTAGGACCCGTTAACGCCGATAACACGCTCCAGCCGTCGAACCATGAGTCGCACTCCCAGCACCCATCGCCCCTAGTTGCCTGTCATCCCGGCGTCTGCGGAGAGTCTGCCCTGAGCTTTGTCGAAGCCTGTCCTGAGCCTGTCGAATGGGCCCGAGTCGAACCACATCCCTGCCAGCTCTGCCTGCAATGCCAGCAACGCATGCACTGATTTCGTTGCCGGCATTGACGTCATTGCCAGCACCCGCCATCCCCAGCCCCCGTCCGCCTCCCGACCCCAGCAGCCCAACACCCGTCCCCGTCACTCCCTCCCTGATTCGCCCTCTCCTCGCCCTCTTATCTCACCTCTCACTCTCCGCTCACTCCTTCTTCACCGAACACATCGCCCGCCAAAGTGGACACATCACCCTCGAAACTGAACACATTCGGCCAAAAACTGGACACATTGCCCCCAAAACTGAACACATTCACCCCGAAACTGAACACATTGCCCCGACCGACTGAACACATCCCAAGCCGCGCCCATCCACCGCCTCCCGCCCTCCGTGCCCCATCCCCTTACCGTTCATGGTGAGCCGGGCCGGAGTCTTCGGAGGGCCGAGTCGAACCACATCCCGGCGTCCCCGGCCGGGACCCAGCAGCACCCAGCAATCCCAGCACACCCAGCGTCCCTGGTGAGCCTGTCGAACCACGCCCCGACCTCCCCACCATCCCGAGCCCACTATCGCTCCGAATTGCCCCCACTACCCCCGTCAGCCTTGCCTGTCGTAATCATTTAGTATACACTAGAGAGGCCGTATCTCACGCCCTCCCCCGGACCCTCCATGCTCACCCGCCTCCTCCGCCTCCTCCGCCCCCCTCACGCCCCGGCGCCGGTCCCGCTTGTTCCCCATCTTTCGTAGGGGCCGGTTTCAAACCGGCCTCTTCCGCTCGCGACGCCCCCACCCCACCCCCTCACCACGTCCGCGCACCCAGCCTCTTCAGCGCCGTCCTCCCGTCCCCTCACAGCCCCACCCTTCGTCGCCAACCCGCCAAAAAACCGGCCCAAGCTATCTCTCGCCAGCCCGAATCCCCTCTGGGGATTCGGGCTGGCGAGAGATAGCTCCCCCTTCACCCCCACCCAATTCCCGCCGCCCGGCACACCCCCTCAGCTTCGTCCGGTTCCCTTGGTCGCGACTTGCGGTGCCGGTGCGCGCCGCTCACAACTTAAAGTGACCCACGACCGACGGGACCGGAGAACACGCGTGTTTGAGGAAGAGTTCCGCACCTACGACATCGATGCGCCAGAAGTTCGCGCCCTCCAACGCGCCATGCCGCAGGAGACCTTTGCGCTAGTGGAGGGTCTGATGGGTCGCTGGCAGCAGGCCGGGATTCCGCTACGGCCCGCACGCCGTGGCTTTGCATTCCAGGCGCCCCACGGCGACCGCCTGACCACCGTGGCCTGGGTCTACGCGCCCGACCGTCGGCACCCGGTGGCGCGTTTGGAGGTCGCCCTCGACCTGCTACTGCGGCGTGGGGTGGATGCCGAGCAGATCGACGGGTTACGCGACGATCTGACCCGCTTCCCAACCCACGGCCCGGGCGACTCCGATTCACTCGTGGAGCTGCCGCTCACTGATGGTCTCAGCGGCAGCGACATGGAACGCCTGGCCCAGGCCTTGGTGCAGTTTGGCCTGTCCCTCGCTTGACCGTCGCAGACAGACATCCGGGGCGCTACGCAGTGCGTAGGGCGCGCTGGGGAACGATGGCGGTTGTTGCCGGCGGGGTCTTCATGGCCACGCTGGATGCCAGCATCGTCAACGTCTCGCTGCCCACCTTAGTCCGCGAACTGGACGCGCCGTTCGACCGCGTGCAGTGGGTCACGCTGGCCTATGTGATCGCTATTACGAGCCTGTTGCTACCCGCCGGCCGGCTGGCCCAGATGCGGGGTGCCAAACGGCTATACCTAGGGGGATTCCTGGTCTTCACGCTTGGCTCGCTCCTGTGCGGCCTGGCGCCAAACGTCGGTCTGCTCATCGCATTTCGGGTCGTACAGGGCATCGGCGGCTCGATCATTCAAGCCCTTGGACCAGCGTTGGTGGTCGACGCGTTCCCGCCCAGCCAGCGAGGCAAGGCCATCGGGTTCATCTTGTCGGCGGTCTCGGTAGGGCTTGTCAGCGGCCCCGTGGTGGGCGGTTTGATTCTGGGATCCCTCGGTTGGCCGTTCATCTTTCTGGTTAACGTCCCGGTTGGCGTGGCGGCGGTGGCGCTGGGCGCGCGGATTCTGCCGAAGGGGGCGGGTGGGATCGGGGGGCGGTTCGACCGGCGCGGGGCTGTCTTGCTGATGATCGGTCTGACGCTCCTCGTGTTTGGCCTGAACCGGATACAGACGCTGGGCATCGCATCGCCGGCCGTCATCACGCTGGTCGTGGCCGGGCTGGCGCTGCTGGTGGGATTCGGCTGGTGGCAGACGCGAACGCCCTGGCCAACGATCCAGCCGGGCATGTTTCGCATGCCCGACTTCACAGCCGCCACCCTGGCGGGCTACCTGACGTTCGCAGGCGCCGCCACCCAGATCCTGCTACTGCCGTTTTACCTGCAGCGCGTGCTGGATCTACCTGTGCAACAGGTTGGGCTACTCATGGTCACCGTGCCGGCACTGATGGGGTTGCTTGGAACCCCCTCGGGAATGCTGGCCGACCGAACGAGTCCCCGTACAGTGGGCGCGGTGGGAATCGGAGTCGTCGCGGTCGGACTGTCGCTGCTTGCCACGCTGGCAGCCGACACGCCTCCGTTGGCCGTCGTTCCCCGACTCGCCGTCATCGGGGTGGGGATGGCCATGTTCAATAGCGGGAACGCCAGCATGCTGATGGGCGCCGCCGCCGCGGAGCACCGCAACCAAGCCAGCGCGGTGCTGGCCCTGGCGCGCAACATGGCGCAGTCCACCGGTCAAGCGCTCTGGGGCACGATCTGGGCATCGATCGTGGTCGTACAGCTCGGCGTGCCCGGCCCGGACTTTGCGGCCGGCCCCGACACCGTGAGCGCATTTCAGATCGTTTTCGGCGCAGCCGGCGGGTTGGTGCTGCTGGGGATTCTGGCAACGCTGGCGCCGCTGCTGAGCCGACGGCCAGCACGTTAAACAACTCGCCGCAGATCGATCACGGGTGAATCAGCCGAGGCGGTCGGTGTCTCCTCCGGCGCCGCACCGGGCCGCATCGGGTCTGGTGACTCGGCGGTAGCGACGCCGCGCAGGCGCTGCAGCAGGGCGATTCCTTTGCGGGTGTCGCTCGCCATGCGCGCCGGAATCTGGGCACGAAGTCGCAGCCGGAACCGCCAGTAGGTGAAGTCCTTCCAGACATCCCAGCGGACCCGTTCGTTCTGGGTCAGCCTGCGCGCGGCTCGGTAGGCAGCCAGCAAATCTTCGAGCGTCTGGCCGTAGACCAGCAGGTAGGCATCGGCGGACGCGCGATCAATCGGGTGGGCCTTGGCCGCCTCAAGTTCAACCGCGTGCACCACGGCTTCCTCAACATCGATTCCGTAGAAGTAGTTGAGGTAGGCCTTGTAGCGGGCTTCTCCCAGAGCATCGGCAAACGCATGGCCTGGGATGTAAATGGGAGGCCGACCATGAAAGCGCAGCTCGTCTCGCTCCACCCGCGGCACCGCGTCGCGCCGGGTGCTGGCAATTCGGTCGATCAGTAGCACAAGGTCCAGCGCTTCGTGCGCTACGAGATAGGTGAGGCGACGCCTTTGGAATGTTTCGGTCGCCAGACGCCATTGACCGCACGCGCGCAGCGCCGCCGGATACCAGTGCACGCCGGCGGCTAGCTCGGCGTCGAAACGCCGCAGCGGATCTCGCAGCAGCTCAGGCGCTTCGCCCGGCGGAACGACTATCGGTTCGAGCGGCCGGTCGGGCAGCTAGGTCCCCTGTCATTGGCAGTTCCGTCAGTACCATGCATTGTCCTTCCCCCGCACGACCGGTCTCGACACGCGCATGCGCTACCTCGTCCATTGCGACGGCGCCAGCCGCGGCAACCCAGGCGAAGCCGCGGCTGGCGTGGTGATCTACGACGCCTTCGGCGCTATCGCCGGACGCATCGCGGTTCGTCTGGGCGTGCTGACCAACAACCAGGCGGAATACCGGGCGGTGCTGGCCGGCATGCGGCTGGTTGAGCAACTCCAGCCCAGCGCCATCGAGTTTCGCCTCGACAGCGAGTTGGCGGCGCGCCAGCTGTCAGGGGCCTGGAAGATCAAGAACGCGGGACTACGAGAATTGGCGGCCAGAGTGCATGCGGCGGCCCCAACCGGCGTGCCGGTGCGCTTCGTCCACGTTGCCCGGTCCGAGAACGTGCTGGCTGACCGCCTGGCGAACTGGGCGCTCGACCGCACGTCGCCGGACAGCCCGCACCTGTTCTAGACGCTACCCGCGCCGGGCAGCCGACCGTACGCCGCGGAGCCTATGTGGGGACCCGTGTATTGGCGTTGACACGAGGTGGGGAGTATGCTTCACTTCTGAGGCCAAATGACCACTGCTGTGGTGATTGGTGGGTAGTTGTGGGGAGAAAAGGGGTAGGCTTCGGCCGAAACACGGGGCATGGCCAGCTTCAAGGGGACCTATGTCCACCAGCTGGACGCCAAGGCGCGCCTTGCGTTTCCCAGCCGGCTCCGCGCGCAGATTCCCGAGGGGGGCATTTTGACCGTCAGCGCCGAGAACTGTCTCACGTTCTATCCGGCGGCGCTGTGGAGCGACGTGGAACGCGAGTTGGCCAGGCTGGACCCGCTGAACCCCGATGCCCGCGATACCAAACGACAACTCTTCGGATCCGCAGAGGACGTGACATTCGACAAGCAAGGTCGGATTGCGATTCCCGTCCACCTACGCGACCACGCGGCACTGACCAAAGAAGTGGTCGTGATGGGCGTGGGTGACGTGATTGAGCTATGGGACGCAACGGCCTGGCAGAAGCGTCACGACCGCATCGTCTCCGATGCGTCCGAAATCATGCGGCGCGCCCGCGGAGGCGTACCGCACTCTCCTTAGGGTGTTCTGTGTGGGGCGCGGTGCCTCCCCCGCGTCCCACACACACCGATTGCCATGACAACAGCGTCCGGTCGGCACGAGCCGGTGCTGGTGGAAGCAGTAGTCGACGCGCTGCGGCCGTGTGTGCCGGGTGCGATTGTCGACGGAACGGCGGGGCAAGGCGGCCACACGCAGGCCCTGCTGGACGCCGGGGCCGAGCGGGTTCTGGCAATCGATCTCGACCCCGACGCCGTTCGCTGGCTGGCCACGCGCTTTCAGAGCGACGTTCGCGTCCAGCCGATCCACGCCAGCTATGCGGACCTGCCGGAGCCAGTCGGCATCCAGCAAGCGACCGGTGTGCTGCTGGACCTAGGCGTGTCCTCTCGCCAGTTGGAGGAGGCGGCACGCGGCTTTTCGTTCCGTCTGGAAGGACCACTGGACATGCGGTTTGACACCTCGGCCGGCGCGCCGGCCGCACAGCTGGTGAACCGCCTCCCTGAATCCGAGTTGGCGGACCTACTCCGCGAGTACGGCGAAGAGTGGCGGTCGCGCGCGGTCGCACGTCGGATCGTTGCCAGACGCCCGCTCCAGTCCACGACCGAACTGGCGCGGGTGGTTGCGGCGGCGTTCCCCGGACGACGCCGCCTGCATCCCGCCACCCGAACGTTTCAAGCCTTACGCATCGCAACGAACGCAGAACTCGAAACGCTTGGCCAGGGGTTGGCAGGAGCACTCCGTGCCCTGTGCGAGGGCGGGCGGCTGGTGGTGATCGCCTTCCATAGCCTGGAGGATCGGATCGTCAAGCACACGTTTCGCGCCTGGGCGGGCGAGGGCCGTGGGGAAGTCCTGACCCGGCGTCCGATCCGGCCCGACCGGATAGAAGCGCAGCGCAACCCGCGCGCGCGCAGCGCCAGGCTGCGTGTGTTTGCGAAGGCGAACGGCAACTGATGGCTCTCCTTCAGGAACCACTGCGGCGCGACACGATCTGGCCGGCTCGGGTCCCGCGCTGGCTGCCGACAGCCATTCCACTTTCGCGGCTGGTCCTGGTGGTCATCATCGCGGCATTTGTGCTGGCCATGGTGTGGGTCCAGCAGACCCAGACCCTGGTACGGCTTGGCGGGGAGATACAGCGGCTGGAACGCCAACTCGAAACAGTTGAACTGGAGCGGCAACGAATTCTCACCGAGTTGGCCGTGCGCAACGACTTGTCCAGAGTCCAGCGCGTCGCGTTCACCGAGCTCAACATGCGCCAAGCCCGTAAGCCGGCGTTTACGCGGGCACAACCGCTGCCGCCTGGTGTCTCATTCGACCTCCCGCTATGGGCCGCGCCAACGCAACCGCTCGTTGAGCCCCCCTGGTGGGAAGCTGTGATCCGAGAGATCAGTGCGCGAATTACCCGGCTTGCCGAGTAACCGCCGCTCCTCGACCGACAGGGGCGAACCGCCGGACCCCTCGCGGCGCCTAGTCGTCATGCTCGGCGGCGCCGTGGCGGCCGCCAGCGTTCTGGGCTGGCGTCTGTTCGACTGGCACGTCCAACAGTCCGCCGAACTGTTGGCGCGCGGCGCAAGCGCTCTGCTGACTCGAAGCGAGATCAACCCTCGGCGCGGCAGCATTTTGGACCGCGACGACGATGTCCTGGCCATCAGTCGGGGCGCGGTGCGAGTGGTGGCTGACCCTCTGGCCATCCACGAGTCCTCCGACCCATTTGAGGTCGCCGACCGGTTGAGCGGGCTGCTGGACCTCGACACAGCCAGTGTGGCGGAACGTCTGGGCAATCCAAAGCTGCGGTACGCGGAAGTCGCGCGGGGTCTGATTGGCGATCCGGCGAGGGCTGTGGAAGAGGCGATCCAGGAAGGGCAATTGCCCGGAGTACGCCTGGACCCTGATCGGGTGCGCGTCTACCCCAACCAGGAGCTGGCCGCGCACGTGCTGGGGTTTGTTGGCGAAGGTGCGGCCCGTCCGGGCGATGTCGTGGGCCAGGCAGGCGTTGAAGCCTGGTACAACGACGTGCTGGGCGGGCAATCGGGGCTTGTCAGCTCCGATATCGACCGCCTCGGCCGCCGTATTCCGATCGGCCGCTTCGCGCTCCAGCCGCCGCGCCACGGGGCGCACGTGTCGCTTTCGATCGATCGCACGATCCAGCACATCGCCGAGCAGGAACTCGAGGCCGCACTCGAGCAGTTCGGGGCGACGGCCGGCACGATCCTGATAACCAATCCTCGGACCGGCGAACTGCTGGGCCTCGCCAACCGACCAACCTACGACCCTGGCCGCGTTCACACCTACCGCGAGTTTGGCCCCGAGTTCGCCAACCGGGCGTGCAGCCTGATTTATGAGCCGGGCAGCACCTTCAAGCTTGTGACGATGGCCGCCGGGCTCGACGTCGGCGCCGTGCGGCCCGAGACGACCCACAACCTTCCGGGAACCGTGGACTACTTCGGGCAGGAATTCAAGAACTGGGATGAGCGCACGTACCCGAGTCAGACGATGGTCAGCGTGCTCCAGCACTCCAGCAACACGGGCACGATATTCGTCGCCGACACTATTGGCGCCGACACGTTCTACGAGTACATCACGCGCTTTGGCTTTGGCACGCGAACAGGTGTCGACCTGGCCGGCGAAGTGCCGGGCATTGTTCGGCGGCGCGGTGACAAAAGCTGGTTTCTGCCCGATTTAGCCTCCAATTCGTTCGGCCAGGGCATTTCAGTCACACCGCTGCAGCTGGCGACTGCGGTTGGGGCCATTGCGAATGACGGTCTGATGATGCGACCGCACGTTGCTCGAGCGGTCACCCGCGCCGACGGACGCCGAGAGGCGATTGAGTCGCAACCCATACGCCGGGTTGTTTCGCGCGAAACAGCCCAGACGCTCATCAAGATGATGGAAGCTGCTGAATCAGGCGTGGTGGGCAACCTTGCACAGATCCCGGGCTACCGAACCGCTGGCAAAACGGGAACGTCGGAGATCGCATCGAGCGGTCGGTTTCTCGAAGACACGTCCATCGCGTCGTACGTCGGTTTCGGACCCCTGGAACTCCCGAGGGTGCTCGCCCTGGTCGTGATTGAACGCCCGCAGACCGCGTTCTTTGGTTCTCATGTGGCATCGCCCACCTTTGCGCGGGTAATGAGCCGGGTTTTCGCGCATCTTCGGGTCCCCCCACGCACACGCCAAGCATGAGCGCGACGACTGGCGGCTGGCTGGCCAGCAGGCTTCCTCGTTGGCCGGCGCGAGACCCATACCTATTGCTGCTGACGTTCATCCTGCCGCTTGGTGGCGTTGTGCTGGTGGCGAGCGCGCGTGTACCCGTGGTACTCGGCGGTGACTCGGTGTTTGAGCGCGTATCTGTCCAGCAGATGGTGTTGGCCGGTGTTGGTGTTGTGCTGGCGCTGGCGCTTAGCGCGGTGAACTACCGACGCTATGCGCGGATTGCGCCGGTGGCCTTCCTGGGAGTCTTGATCGCCCTCGTGGCCGTCCTCTTCGTTGAAGACGCCACCAGTCTCTTTGCGGCACGGCGCTGGTTTCGCGTGGGCGATCTGACTGTGCAACCGAGCGAGTTCGCAAAGATTGCCATGGTGGTGATGCTCGCCGCGCTGGCCCATCACTACGGTGGACGAATCCGCCAGCTGCGGGTGTCCATCATTTACCTGGGTGGCGTCGTCGCCCTGGTGGTGCTTCCGATCGTTCTCGAGCCGGACTTGGGCGCAGCCATCACCATTGCGTTTGTGGGTTTCGTGATGATTTTCGCTGCGGGCGCCCGCGTGTGGCACCTGCTACTCGGTTTTGCTGCGCTGGTGCCCGTCGCGCTCGTCTCGCTGACCCAGAATGCCTATCAGCGCGAACGCCTCCTGACGTTTCTCAGCGGCGACCCGGACATCAACCGAACCGGCTATCAGGCGGCGCAGGCCCAGATTGCCATGGGTTCGGGTGGCATCACCGGTCGCGGGCTCGGCCTGGGCACGCAGAAGTTTCGGCTGCCAATCCCGGACTCAGATGCGGTTTTTGCGGTTCTCGGGGAGGAATTCGGCCTGGTCGGAACAGGATTGGTGCTGGTCCTATTTCTTGCGCTGTTCGTACGCGGGATTCAGATCGCCGCCGCCACCGACGACGTGTTTGGCCGAATGCTGGCCGTTGGCATCGTGACGCAACTGTGCTTTCAGGCGTTCGTCAACATGGCGGTTGTGACGGGTCTGACGCCCGTAACGGGCATCACGTTGCCCTTTATCAGCCGTGGCGGCTCATCGCTTCTTGCCTCGATGATCATGATGGGCATTCTCATGAACATCGCCCGACAATCCGACCTGGGGCGAAGCCCATGAGGCTTGTGCTCGTCGGCGGCGGCACCGCCGGCCACATCTTTCCGACGATCGCCGTCGCTCGTCAGCTCGCCACGCTGACGGGGACGGCGGCCGATCTCACCGCCGTGTGCGGGTCCCGTGAACTGGATCGGCTGCTCTACCGCAATGTTGACCTCGAAGTTCTCTCCTTGCCGGCCCGCGGCATTGTGGGTGTCGCCTGGTGGCAGCTGCCGTGGCGGGCTTGGCTGCTCATTCGGTCGCTCCTGTCCATTTGGCGCGACTTCAGCAAGCGGCGCCCAGACGCAGTGATCGCCAGCGGCAGCTACGTCAGCGCGCCCGTGCTGCTGGTGAGCTGGTTGCGCCGCATTCCGTCCGTGATCTTTTCTGGCGACGCGGCGTTGGGGTGGGCTACGCGCGTGATGGCCCCGCTAACTTCGGTGGCGACCATTGCCTTCGAGGAAGCGCGCAGTCAGATATGGCGCGCCCCGGTCGAACTGGCCGGGTATCCGCTTCGGGGCTCGTTCGCCGCGCCCGATGCGACAGCCGGTCGCGCGGCGGTCGGGGTACCCAGCGAACACACCCTGATCGTCGTGATGGGAGGCAGCCAGGGTTCGCATGCAATCAATGAGGCTCTGCGTGCGGATCTGGAGCGCCTGCTCGAAAAGGCCCACGTGGTGCATGTGAGCGGGCAACGCGACTATCAACCCCTCGCGGCCGAACGCGACCGCCTACCCGAAGCGCTGCGATCGCGGTACCACCTGCACGACTTCATCCAACGCGGTTTTGCCGACCTGTTGGCCGCGGCGGACATTGTGGTGAGTCGCGCCGGCGCTACGTCGGTGGCGGAGTTGAGCGCTGTGGGAACCGCCGCCGTGCTCATCCCCGGCACGTTCGGCGCGGGGCATCAGATTGCAACCGCCGAGGCCATGGCTGCGGCTGGCGCGGCCCTGATGCTGCCGGAGTCCGCCCTGGAGTCCGGGCGCCTCGTGGACGCCCTGCTGGAACTGCTGGACGATCCCGAGCGCTTGCGCGCCATCGGCGCCGCCTCGCGGTCGCGCGGGCGGCCGCACGCGGCGGCCCGGATAGCGCAAATTGGCCTCTGCCTCGCGGGCCAGCCCACGACGGCCGACGCATGATGTCGCCGCAGGTCACCGACCCCTCGGTCCGACACGTCCACATCGTGGGCATTGGGGGCAAGGGCATGAGCGCCATCGGAGCCGCTCTGCTCGACCTCGGCAAGACCGTGAGCGGCAGCGATCTCGAACGTTCGCCCCAGGCGGACCGCCTGCAAAGCCGCGGGGCACGTATCGCAGTTGGCCACAACGCCGCCCACATCGCGGGTGCCGACATCGTGATTCATTCATCGGCCATTCCGTCGGACAACCCGGAACTGGCGGCCGCCCGCACCGCCGGCGCACCGGTTGGTACCCGCGCGGAAGCCGTAGCGGCCCTGTTCAATACCCGCCGCGGGATTGCCATTGCCGGCACACATGGAAAGACCACGACGTCAGCACTGATTGCGACCATATTGCACGGTGCCGGTCTGGCGCCCTCATTTCTCATTGGCGCCGATATTCCATCGCTGGGCGGCGTGAATGGGCGGATCGGCGCCGGGGCCTGGATGGTGCTGGAAGCCGACGAGTTCGACGACGCGTTCCTGGCCTACCGACCCCGTGTGGCCGTGTTGACGCATCTGGAACCGGACCATCTGGACCACTTCGGCAGCGTCGATCGCATGGTTGCGGCGTTCGAGCAGTTCGTCGACCAATTGCCCACCAACACCACACTCGTCGCTCGACGCGACGTGCCGCTGCTGCGGAAGGTAGCCGAGCGACACGCCAGTAACTTGATTTGGTTTGGTCCCGGCGGCGACTGGCGAATTGAGCACTACAGCGCAGGCATTCCCGGCCCAACGCTCGACATATCGGGCCCTCGCGGGCATCTGGTGCTGAACCTACCGATGCCGGGACGCCACAACGCCTTGAACGCGCTGGCGGCGTTGGCGGCCGCGACGCTGGCGGGGGTCGATGCGACCGAGGCCGCGCGAGCATTGGAAAGCTACAGCGGCGCCGAACGCCGCCTGCAACTACGCGCGAACGCACATGGCGTTTCCCTCTTCGAGGACTACGCGCACCACCCAACCGCGGTACGAGCCAGCCTTCAAGCCGTGCGTGAACTTAAGCCGAACCGAGTACTCGCGATCTACCAGCCGCTGCTTCAGTCGCGGACGCGGGATCTCTTCGAAGACTTCCTGGACGCGTTTGGCGACGCCGATCAGCTGCTGCTGGCGGAAATCTACTCACCACCGGGGCGTGAGGCTCCTAGCGGAATCAGCTCGACAGACCTGGCCGCCGCCGTGCGGCACCCCAACGCAATGGCACTGCCCAGCTTCGATGCAATTTTCGACCGTGTCCTTGCAGAGGCTCGGGAGGGTGACCTTGTCCTGGTCATGGGACCCGAGTCCGTGACTCCATTGGCTAAGCGGCTAGCGGCGAGCATCGCGCAGCGAACGGCCGCATGAGCATCGCGGCGCAGTTTCCCTCCAGGCTCCGGGTTCGTACCCAGGAGCCGATGGCTCGACACACGTCGCTCGGCGTTGGGGGACCGGCCGATTACTGGGTTGAAGTGCGCGGCCTGGACGGGCTGCGTCTGGCCCTGCAGACAGCCGACCGGCTGGGCATTCCACGAGTAGTCATGGGGCACGGCACGAACACGCTGGTGGCCGACGCTGGCATCGAAGGCCTGGTGATCTACAACCGCTGCATGGACTTCGCGCCTCACGGCGCCAGCGCACGCGTGCGGGTAGCTTCCGGCCACAGCATGGCGCGCATGGCGGGGCGCTGTGCGCGCCTGGGCCTTGGTGGCCTGTCCTTTGCCATCGGAGTCCCTGGCACCGTTGGCGGCGCCGTGTACGGCAACGCGGGTGCCTTCGGGTCTGACGTCGCCGCTGTGCTGGAATCGGCCCTGGTCTGGCGACCCAGCCTGGAACGCGAGATCCTGGCACGCGAGTTCGACTTCGCCTATCGGCGAAGCAACCTCCACGACGATGAAACCAGTCCAGTCGTGCTGGCAGCCACGTTTCGAGTCGAACCCGAAGATCCAGCCGTGCTTCGCCGCGAGCTGCTGACGCTGGCCCGGCAGCGACGCGCCACACAGCCGCAGGGACAGAACGCCGGGTCGTTCTTTATGAACCCGAAAGGCGACTACGCGGGGCGCTTGATTGAGACCACCGGGCTGAAGGGTCAGAAACTTGGTGGGGCCTTTGTATCGCCAATCCACGCCAACTTTCTCTCGGCCCGACCGGGCAGTACGGCCCGGGAAGTCCTGGACCTCGCCATTGTCGTGCGCGAACGGGTAGCCGAGGCCACGGGCGTGCGCCTGACACCCGAAGTTCGACTGCTGGGCCGATGGAACAGCCACGCGCAGGCGTTGTTCGCATGACTGAGCTACGCGCCAGCCTGTTTACCAAGGTGCTGTCACTGGTGATTGCGGCGTTCGCGGCGGGTGTCCTGATCTGGTTGCTTAATTCGCCGGTGTTCAACATTCGAGACGTCACCGTACATCGGGCCGATTCGTCGCCCCCTCCGGCGGTCGATCCAGCCAGCATCGAGGCTGCCGCGCTCCCCCTCGTGGGAGAGAACGTGTTTCGCATCGACACCACGGCGCTGCAGCAGCAAATCGCGGAGTTGCCGGGGGTAGCCGACGCGCTGGTGCAAGTCGGGATTGACGGACGGGCCACAGTCACCGTCGCCTATGAGGCGCCGGTCGCGAACTGGGTTGTCAACGGACAAAGCTTCCTTGTAAATGCGTCCGGCGAGGTCCTTGCGGAGCAATTTGAGCCGGACGTACCGCTCACGATCGAGGATGAGTCGCCTCACAGTTTGACGCCGGGAGACCAGGTCAACGTGGGAGCGCTGTATGCGGCCCATCAGCTGCAGAGCAACCTTCCGCTGCTGCGGGTAATTCCCAGCCGCATTCGCTACTCGGTCGGCAGGCTGACCGTGGTTGACCACGCCGGGCGGGAGCTTGACTTTGGCGACACCTCGCACCTCGACGCAAAGCTCGTGGCCTTGCACGCCGTGCTCGAGCAGGCGAACCGGCTGGGCGAGCGCATTGCCAGCGTCGACCTGCGACCAATTGAGCGACCCACGTACCGCACGGTTGACGCCCCGGCGCTCACCACACCGCTTGATCCTCAGGCACCCTAGTCGTGTTATGTAAACTGTCGCTTCTGGGGCACGATACAGCTCGGAAGTCAGGGGCATGAGCCGCAACCGAACCTTCGTCGGGCTGGACGTTGGCACCACAAAGACCTGCGCCGTGATTGGGCAGGACTATCGCGGCGCGCAACTGCATATTCTCGGCGTGGGTACTGCTCCGTCCTATGGACTCAAGGGCGGCCAGGTCGTTGACGTCGTCCTGACGGTCAAAGCCATCGACGAAGCAATTCACCGAGCCGAGAAGGCGGCGCAGGTGCGAGCCTCACAGGTCGTGACCGGGATAGCCGGCGGACACCTGCAATCGCACAGCCAACACGGGGAAGTTCATCTGCCCTCCGACGAGCGCGAGGTTCGCGAGCGCCATGTTGGGGCCGTGGTTCGCGGCGCAACCATGTTGAATCTGGCCGCAGACCGGGAGGTCGTGGCCGTCATCCCCAGGACCTTCGCAACCGATCACCTCACCGATGTACTGGATCCACGCGGTCTGACCGCGCGCCGGCTTTCCGTTGAAGCTCATGTGATTACTGGCGCCACCAACGCAATGGCGAACTTAGAGCACTGCGTGGACCAGGCCGGCTTGTCAACTCAGGGGCGGGTGCTGCAGCCGCTGGCTTCGGCGCGTGCCTGCCTCACCCCAGAGCAGCGGCGTGAGGGAGTTGTGCTGATTGACATCGGGGGCGGGACCACTGACGTTGCCCTCTTCGTAGACGATGCCTGCTGGCACATCGCCGTCATCCCGCTCGGCGGCGCGCTGGTCACGGCCGATATCGGCCGTGGCCTGCGGCTGCCGACCAAGGTCGCCGAGGCCTTGAAAATCGAGCATGGAAGCGTAGGTCCGCTAGCCGAGGACGATGACACCACCGTCACGGTTCCGGGGTTCGACCATGGCGCGCCCGTGGCCGTGCGGCGGCGCGATCTGGCCGAGGTCGTCACCTCCCGAGTCGAGGAGTTGCTGCACTTGGTGCTCGATGAGATCACACGCAGCGGCTACTACGACATTCTTCCGGCAGGGGTGGTGCTCACGGGAGGTGGTTCGCGCATGGCCGGCCTCCCCGAACTGGCCAGCGAGATCCTGGACATGCCGGTCACAATGGGACGCCCGCGGGCGCTCTGGGGCCTGGGCGAAGACCTCCGCGCGCCCGAATTCAGCACCGGTATCGGACTGCTGCTCACGGCCGCAGCGGCCGAGGAAGCGGATGGCTGGGTCACCGCCGCTAGCCGCCGACGCGAAGGCGTCCTGGGCCGCCTGGGCGGCTGGATGCGCTCGGTCGTCTCACCGACGGTCCATTGAATGGCGGCCCGACTTGATTGCGCTTCGGCATAATGGCGTTACCGTTGTGGCATTACATCGTGAGCGGTCTGGCCGTCCTGTGCTGGCGCGCCTCGAAAGGGTGAGTGGTCATGGCCGAGAATGATGGCCGCGGTGGAAGTCGAATCACGCGGCTGACGAGGACGGATCGCGAAGCGCGGCCCGGCGCGGCCGAGCGCGAGCCGCGCCAGGCCATGGGCGGCGACTCCCTGGCCGAACTGAAGGTCGTAGGGATCGGTGGCGGAGGTAGCAACGCCGTCGACCGCATGATCGACGAACATGTGCAGGGCGTTGACTTCATCGCGATTAATACAGACGCCCAGGCACTCGTACGCTCCAACGCACCCACGCGCATCCGCGTAGGCGACAAAGCAACGCGCGGCTTGGGCTCCGGCGGCCAGCCCTCGCTGGGGCAGAAGGCGGCTGAGGAGTCACTGGATGAAATCCGCGAAGCCGTGGAAGGCGCGGACATGGTGTTTATCGCCGCCGGCATGGGCGGCGGCACCGGTACCGGCGGCGCGCCGGTCGTGGCGGATCTCGCGCGGGAAACGGGAGCGTTGACGGTCGGCGTCGTGACCCGGCCCTTTGACTTCGAAGGCAGCACCCGCGCCCGCTACGCCGAGGAAGGCCTTCGCAGCCTTCAGGAACGCGTGGACACGCTGGTGATGATCCCGAACCAGCAATTGCTGGCCGTGGCCGACCCCAAGATGTCCATGAGCGAGGCCTTTGCCCTGGCCGACGACGTGTTGCGCCAGGCTATCCAGGGCGTGTCAGACCTGATCACCCAGCCGGGCTTAATCAACCTCGACTTCAACGACGTGCGGGCGGTCATGACCGAATCCGGCAGCGCCTTGATGGCGATCGGTGAAGCCCAGGGCGAAGACCGAGCCACGGAGGCGATGCAGCAAGCCCTTAACAGCCCGCTGCTCAACGTCTCGGTGGACGGCGCGCGCGGCGTGTTGCTGAACTTCACCGGCGGCCCGGACATGACGCTGCATGAAGTGAACGAAGCCGCGGACATCGTGGCCAAGGCCGCGGAGCCGAACGCGAACATCATCTTCGGAACGGTGATCGACGATGCTATGGAAGGCCGCTTGCAAGTCACAGTCATCGCAACTGGATTCCAGACCGGCGCCGCCGAGGCGCGCCCGGCGCGGCGGCGCAGTTCGCGAGTCTCCGGCAGCCCGGTCGTCCGTGAATTGGACTTCTCCAGCCGAGCGCGCGATTCCAGCGAGATCGAAATTCCGGCGTTCCTGCGTCGCCGCTCGGAAGGCCGCTGAACCGCTTCCAGACAAGCCCATGACACAGGCCGCGGAAGCCTCCGGGATTGCCGCCCGCGTGCTGGGCATCCGGGCTCGCATTTCGACCATCTGCGGCGACGTCGGCCGCTCACCCGAGACTGTGACGCTCGTGGCCGTCTCCAAGACTTTCGACGCCGCAACCGTTCGGCACGGACTGGCCGCGGGGCTGGCGGACCTGGGCGAGAACCGGGTGCAGGAAGCGCAGGTCAAGATCCCACAGGTCGGCGGTGGTCGCTGGCATCTGGTCGGTCATCTGCAACGCAACAAGGCCCGTGCCGCCATTCAGCTCTTCTCCCTGATCCACTCCCTGGATTCGGAGCGCCTGGCGCGCCGCCTGGAGGCGGTTCGCGACGATCGACCCTGTGACGTATTGATTCAGGTCAACCTCACCGGGATGCAAACGCAGGGCGGCACTGAGCCTGCGGGGTTGTCCCGGCTCGCGTTTGTGCTCGACCGGGAGACCGGACTGACACTGCGGGGCCTCATGACAATCGGTCCGTTTGACGCCACGCCCGCAGCCAGTCGCGCCTGCTTTCGCCGGTTGCGGGAACTGCGCGATGCGCTGCAAGTTGACCTGCCCAACCAGCCAATTGCCGACCTTTCGATGGGTATGACGGACGACCTGGACCCGGCGCTCGTCGAGGGAGCCACGATCGTGCGGGTCGGACGCGCTATCTTTGGGGCGCGTTCCCTGGCTCCAGGTCCCTGATTCATCGTGCTCACCGTACTTGTCGGACTCCTCAACTGGCTGGTGACGATCGTGGTTTTCGCCATCATCGGCCGCGCGATCCTGTCGTGGTTCGTGCGCGACCCGTCGCACCCCGTGATGCGGCTGTTGATTGACATGACGGAGCCGATTCTGGGTCCGATCCGCCGAGCGTTGCCCCAGTCCTGGACGATCGACCTCTCGCCGCTCATCGCAATCCTGGTCATTCAAGTGCTGTGGAGCCTTGTGCGTTCGCTCGCGCTCGGGTGAGCAGTTGTGTCGTGACAGACCCGCCCCATGCCGACCACCATCCATTTGCGTGTTCGAGCCACTCCCCGCGCACGATCCACCGCCCTGCGCCGACGGGCTGACGGGTCGCTGACAGCTCGGATCACCGCGCCGCCCACTGAAGGCCGCGCCAATCGCGCGCTAATCGACCTACTGGCGGAGGCCCTCGGTCTGCGCCGCCGCGACATCAGCATCGAGCGAGGAGCACGCGCTCGTGACAAACGAGTCGCCGTGACGACCGAAGACCCATCGGCCGTGCTGGCGGCGGTCAATCGTCTGGACGCCGTCACATGATCCAACGTCCGCGTGGCACCGCCGACCGACTTCCGAACGTGGCGCCGGCCTGGAAAACGGTGGCTGAGACGTTTCAACGTCAGTGCGAACTGCGCGGCTTCGCGCCAATCAGCACGCCGACCATCGAGAGGACCGAACTGTTCGCGCGTACGACCGGCGACGCGACCGACTTGGCGCAGAAAGAGATGTACAGCTTCGAGGACAGGGGCGGCGACTCGCTGACGCTGCGGCCCGAGGGAACTGCCCCGGTCGTGCGGGCGTATGTCCAGAACGGCCTGCACAACCTGCCGCAGCCCGTGAAGCTCTACTACATCACCTCGATATTTCGCTATGACCGCCCGCAGGCCGGCCGCTATCGGGAACATCACCAGATTGGCGCCGAGGCCCTGGGCGACCCCAGCCCGGCCGTTGATGCCGAGGTGATCGACTTGCTCAGGTCCACGTATCACGCGCTCGGCATCGATGACCTACGGCTGGAACTGAACTCGCTGGGCGACCCCGACACCCGGTCCGCGTATCGGCAGGCGCTGGTGGACTACTTCACACCCGTTGCTGACCGCCTGGACTCCGAAAGCCGTGAGCGGCTGACAACCAACCCGCTGCGCATACTCGATTCCAAGCACCCAGTGGTCGCCGAGCTTTGCGACGGCGCACCGCGCTCGTTGGACTATCTAGGCGAACCGGCGAGCACCCACTTTTCGGAGCTTCGGGACCTTCTGGATGCGCTCGACATCCCGTTCACGATCAATCACCGCCTCGTGCGCGGTCTGGACTACTACAACCGCACCGTTTTTGAGTTCATTCCTCCCGGCGCCGGTTCGCAGAGCACGGTGGGCGGTGGAGGGCGCTACGACTATCTGGCTGATCTGATCGGCGCCAACCATGTGCCGGGGGTTGGCTTTGGCAGCGGCATCGAGCGCGTGCTGCTCAACCTGGAGCGCCGCGGTAAGACCCCGACCAATGTTCCGGTAACGGACGTGTACATCGCGCCGCTGGCCGACGGCGCGCTGACTGACGCGATGCGCTTGGCCCGCCAGCTACGGCAGGCCGGCGCCTCGGTCGAGTCGGGGTTCCGGGCGGCCAGCCCGCGCTCGCACCTGCGGCGCGCAAGCCGGGCCGGGGCACGGGCTGCCGTGCTGATCGGCGCCCGCGAACTGGAGCGCGGCGTCGTGACGTTGAAACCGCTGAACGGTGCCGCCCAGGTGGAAGTCCCTCGCACCGAGGCAGTGACGCGCGTCCAGGCAGTGCTGGCGGACGGCGCATGATCGCGGTTGTCGACTACGGTGCCGGAAACATCCACAGCGTGGCGCGGGCGCTGAACCGCGTGGGTGCAACCTTCGTCGTCACCGACGACCCGGCCACCGTGGCCATGGCCGACGCGGTCGTCCTGCCCGGTGTGGGCGCCGCGGCGGACACCATGCGGGGGCTGCGTAACGCACGCGTGGACGACCCGGTGGTGGCGGCCATCGCGCGAGGCGTGCCCTACCTGGGCATTTGCATGGGCCTCCAAGTCTTGTTCGACCGCAGCGAAGAGGACAATGAAACGCCCTGCCTGGGTGTGCTGCCGGGTGACGTGGTGCGGTTCCCACCGGGACTGGAAGTCCCGCACATGGGCTGGAACCAGGTGCGCCAGGCGGAGAGCTCGCCGCTGTTCGCAGGCGTGCCGCAGGACGCCAACTTCTATTTCGTGCATTCGTACTACGCACGACCTGGGGATCCGGCCTGCGTGTCGGCGACCACGGACTATGGGCTGGACTTCACAAGCGTGGTTCGTCGAGACCACTTGTATGCGACTCAGTTCCACCCGGAAAAGAGTGGCCTTGTGGGGTTACGGATCTACGCAAACTTCATCCGCCTGGCTGGCCAGACGCCAGCTCCGGAGTTTGACTGACGTATGGAAATCTACGCAGCCATTGACATTCGCGGCGGCAAATGCGTGAACCTCATCCAGGGCGACTTCGCCCGCGAAACGGTCTACTACGAGGATCCGCGCGAAGCAGCCCGCTATTTTCTGGATGCCGGAACAGACTGGATTCACATCGTGGATCTGGACGCCGCGCGCAGCGCCGTTCGCACGCACACCGACCTCGTGAGCGAGATCATTCGTCTCGCCGGCGCAGTTCCCGTACAGGTCGGCGGCGGAATCCGAACGCTGCAAGCGGTCCGTGAGGTGCTGGACGCCGGCGCCGCCCGCGCCGTGATCGGCACCGCCGCCGTGCGCGATTGGCCCCTGGTGCGCACGGCCGTGGCCGCCTACTCCGGCCAGATTGCCGTTGGTGTTGATGCCCGCAACGGGCAAGTCGCAATCGAAGCCTGGGTCGAGGACAGCGCGCTGACGGCGGCTGACCTGGCCGCGATGGCCGCGGACGCGGCCGCCGCTGCGCTGGTGTACACCGACGTCAACCGCGACGGCATGCTGGGCCAGCCAAACTTCGAGGGGACGGCCAACCTCGTTCAGCGCCACGGCCACCAGCTGGACGTAATTGCCTCCGGTGGCGTTCACAGTCGCGACGACGTGGCGAGGCTTGCCGAACTGGGGGCCGCAGGCGTCATCATCGGTCGGGCGCTCTATACCGGGGCCGTCACACTGGCGGACGCTCGGCGCGCGGCCCGGAGATAGCCAATGCTCACGCGGCGTGTGATCCCGTGCCTGGACGTCAAAAACGGCCGAAACGTGCGCGGCGTGCGCTTTTCGGCCGACGTCGACGCCGGCGATCCGGTTGAACTGGCGGCGCGTTACGACCGCGAAGGCGCCGACGAGCTCGTTTTCTACGACATCACGGCCTCGGCCGAAGGCCGCAACATCATGGTGGACCTGGTCGAGCGCGTGGCGTCGCAGGTTTTTATCCCTCTATCGGTCGGCGGCGGCGTGCGCACGATCGATGACATGTACCTGATGTTGCGTAGCGGCGCCGAGAAGGTCTCGATTAACAGTGCGGCCCATCGCGACCCTAACCTGATTCGCGCCTGCGCCGATCGTTTCGGATCGCAGTGCGTTGTGCTCTCAATCGACGCCTTGCGCGATCCAGGCAGCGACCCGCCGCGTTGGACCATCTATCTGAACGGCGGACGCGTGCGCACCGAACTTGACGCCGTAGAGACGGCGCAGCGCGGGCAGGAACTGGGCGCCGGCGAAATTGTGCTCAATAGCATCGATGCCGACGGCACGCGCGAGGGCTACGACGTGGAGTTCCTCCGCGCCGTTACCGACAGCGTGTCCATCCCGGTGGTCGCCTCAGGTGGGGCGGGATCCCTTGAGCACCTGCGGGACGCGGTCGCGCAAGGGCACGCGCATGCGGTGCTGGCGGCGTCGATCTTTCACTTCGGGGTCTACAGCGTGCGCGAAGCAAAAGAGTTCATGGCCGCCTCGGGCATCCCCATGCGTCTCGATCCGTACCGCTGATCGAACCGCTTCAGCTAGCAGCCACGAGTCAGGTGCCAGCGCCGCTTTGCGGCGCGCACGCTCAAAGCGAACCGCCGTGTGATCACTGAAGCCGGCAACACCATGTCGGGCGTCGCCACCCGGACGTGATGCACCAGTTATGTCTAGCTGTCGTCAGCCGAGCCGCGGATGAGGGCGTAAATCCAGTACAGGAGTCCGAGGACGAGGCCTCCGAACGAGACCCCGATCACGAGATAGAAAACAACTGTCTGCATTCCGGACTTCCTCCAGTTCGGCCCGCAAGCGTTGGGGCCCTGCTGGCTTGGACCTACGGGCCCCGCCCACACGCGAGGCGGGACCGCAACCCGCAATTATGCCTAACATCCCCCGTTCGCGCATATCGGCGAGTTCGGTAGTCGTCGGATTGAACGGCGAAACACGGATGTCCGGCCAATTCCTAGGCGTTGCTCCCGGGTTGAGGCTGTCCGCCGGGCAGCCGAACGTCCGGCGCGAGCACCCGCGAATCCGGCCTGTCGTGCACGTGCGCCCGAACCTTTGCGAGCACGACAACGCTCAACAGGAAATACAACCCCATCAACGCAAAGACCATTCGGAATCCGTAACCCGGAGCGATTTGATTTACAACGTCCAACGCAACCCCGGCCGTGAGCGAGGCCAGCGCGTCGCCGCCGGCCGTCGCCACGTTGGTCAAACCCATGTAGAGCCCTGCCGCTCGTACGTCGGGAATCAGATCGATCGCGGCGGCCCAGTCCGCGGCGGTGAACATCCCCAACCCAATCCCCAACAGGCTGGCAAAGGCCACAACCTGCACAAAGTCCTGCGCAAATACCAGCAGCACGGCGGACGCCAAGCCCAGCAACGTCCCGGTCGCCACCAGCCGCAGTCGGCCGAACCGGTCGGAGGCCCAGCCGGCGGGCACGCTCGTTAGAACCGCCAGAATCAGCACGGCCCCCAACACGATCGTGGTCTTGCCTTCAGGGCTGTCCTCGCCGAGACCTTGACCAATGAACAGCTGTAGGAAGTTGTCCATCGCCTGCAACCCCATAAAGAAGAGGAGACGCGAGGCCATCAGCCATACAAAGGCCTGTCTTCCTCGGAGTTCGCGGACCCTCTGTCGCACCTCGGTCCAGATGTGGCCATACGTCTCCGGTGGCGGTGGTGGCGCTTCCCGAACGAAGATCCAGGTCATCAGCGAGACTCCGACCAGCACAACCGCAATCGTCAGCAGTGCCGGAAGCACCTGCCCTTCCGCAAGAAACTGACCGGAGACGGCCGCGCCAAGGATGGTGCCGATCAGGTTCGCGATGCCGAAGAACCCCGATGCACGCCCGCGAGCCGCTGGTGGAACCTGATCCGGAATTACGCCTTGGTATGGACCGTGCGCGATGTTGCCCCCAACCTGCACGCCAACCACCGCCAGGAACAGCACCCAGTAATAGGGCGTCAGCCCGATGACGACCAGAAAGGGAATCACGACCAGCACGCCCGCCAGCATGAAAGGCCGCCGCCGGCCTACCCGAAACCGCGCGCGGTCACTCAGCGCTCCCGCCGCCGGCTGGACGATGATTGCTATGACCAGGCCGACGAAAATGATGGCGCCGATGGCGGTGCCCTGAAGATCGGGCCCGACCATGTCCGACACAACCGATGGGAGCACCTGGATGTTCAGCGCCCCCCACATAAACGAGAGGCCAACCCAAAACAGGCTGATGCGAGTAAAGAACCAATGCGAGTGCCGCACTGCCGGGGTCTGGGTAGCTGTGCTCATGGCTTGGCGGTCCGCCGCATGGCCGGAGACGCCGCCAGGCCGCCGCTTCCTCGGGTCGAGAGCATCCGCCATCCCCGGTCGCGCCTGACACAGGGCAGGCTATCCGAGCAGTTCCGAGGAAACCAGTCTGAGCCTGGTGCGCCATCCCTTGGCGAAGCTCACAGTCCGTACAACTGCTGACACTTCCGGACGCCAGGCGCTCACGCATGCTCGTATAGACTTCGCCCACCCGTCGCTCCCGAGACCGCCCGTGCCCGCCAACCCCATCACCTTCCTCGTCCTTGGGACCGGCCGCATGGCGCACCGTCACGCGGCCGCGCTTGCCAAAATTCGCGCGCAGCCCGAGCTCATCGACGGCGAGCCGGTGCCCGTGATCCTCGGCATCTACGGCCGTACGCCGGAGCGGCTGCGCGAGATCTTCAACGCCTACAGCGCCGACTTCACGAGCGACCACTTGGAGGGCTCGATAGGACGATTTGACGTGGACGTGGTGGACAACTGCCTCGTGAACCGGCTGCACTACGACCCGCTGATGCAGGCCATCAGCGATGGCAAGCACGTGTTCACGGACAAGCCCCTTGGCGCAACGCTGGAAGAGTCCGAAGAGCTCCTAGCCGCCGCTACGGCAGCCGGTGTGCGGCACGGGATCATCCAGAACATGCGGTTCCAAGGCGGACCGCAGGCGGCCAAGGCGATATTGGAATCGGGCGACCTCGGCGACGTTTTTCACGCGCGCGTGGTCTTCGGCTACTACGTGCCGCCGCTGGTTTCCAACCGGCCCCCCTGGTTTTTCAAGCGCGAAGAGTCGGCCGGCGGCGTGGTGCACGACATGATGGCCCACTTCTACGACTTGCTGGGCTGGTTGGTTGGACCGGTGGCCAGTACGCACTGCCTGACGTTCGGGGGCATCACCGAACGCGAGGACCCCGCCAGCGGCCCGTTCCACAGCGACGTTGAGGATTCTTGCGCGGTCAACCTGCGGTTCGAGAATGGCGCCATCGGGCAGGTTTTTTCAAGCTGGGTGCGCCGCCGCCATGAAGACGTACCGACCATCGAGATTGACTGCAGCCGCGGGGGACTGCTGGTGACGGCAAACCGCTGTTGGGTGCAGCGCGGCGACGGTCCGCTGTTCTCCTACGATCCGGCTGCCGAGCAAGGGGACCCGCTGGACGGATGGGACTCCGTCCCAACGACCGCCGTCGATCCGTTTGAAGTTCAGCTGCGCGGGTTCGTGCGAAGTGTCGCTACCGGCAGTGACTACACGCCCGATTGGCACGACGCTTTGCGCACCCACCGTTGGGTTGAAGCGGCATATGAGTCAGACGAGAGTGGGCGAGAGGTCTCAATCCAGGAAAACTAGGCGGTCGCGGGCCTGATTCAGCTCAGTCTGCGGATAACTTGGACGACGTCGCCTTGAAGCACCACTCCGCCCCGCGAAACGACGGCCAGCATGCCGCGGCGGCCTCGCAATTCCTCCTGGAGGCCCGGCCGCAGGGCATCCATCTTGTGGCATGGCGCACAGGGATGCGAAATCAGCAACTCGGCGTCCACGCCCACCCGGAGCACGTCGCCTTCTGCCAGCGTTGCAACCTCCAGACCGCGGGTCGCGATGTTCTCGCGAATGTCGCCAGCCCGCAGGTGCAGCTTGTCCAGCGTCTCAATGTCCATAACCAGGACTTGGTTTCGTTTCTCGGGTCGAGCGTGGCGGTCGCCCTCGATACCAAGGCCTGCAATCAGGTTGAGACTCGACATCTCCTCGTTGCGTCCGGGCGACGGCGACACCCGCACCCAGGCCACGTAGGGCGAAACGCTCACAGGGACGCCAGAATCCGCATCAGCGCGGCATGCGCCTCGCGCCACAGATCCGCGCGATCGCGACCACGACCCGCCTTGGTGCCCGACAGGTGCGGCTCGAGCGACAGGTAGGCCACAGCCTCAGGATCGGCCGCGCCCAGCACGTCAGCCAGTTGACCGTCGCCGGCCCCTGCGGGCGCCCAGTCGGAAATGGCCGTGTCGAAGTCCTTCACGTGGATCATGCGCGTCGCCGCGCCGAGCACGGGCCACGCGTCGTCGAAGGGACGTACGCCACCGCGTACGAAGTTCCCTGGATCGAAGCACATGCTGATCGGTGCGCCCTCCAGCGACAGGAAGTCTGCGCAGGCGTCGGGTGTGTCGTCGTACAGATCGTGCTCATTCTCGAGACTGAGAGTGATATGGGGATCGAGCGTCGCCGCGTGCTCGGCGACCCGCTGGAACTTGTCCAGCGCCGCTGGGCGGTCGGCAGGGCGTGGCTCGCCCTGAGTAGGCTGGAATCCAAAGACTCGAATGTAAGCCGCGTCCAACGCGTGCGCCGCGCGGACCGCGCCCTCGAGCTGGCGAAACTGAATCTGGAGGTCGGACTCCACGGGCGCCTTGCCCACCGGCGATCCGATCTGGGAACAGGCCATCCCATGGTCGTCCAGCATGCGCCGCATGATTCCGAGCTCGGAATCGGTCAGATCTACGATGTTCTTCGTCTCGGAGTCGGGCAGTTGCACTCGTCGCGGTTCCAGCGCGTCTACGCTGAGTGCGGACATAACGCCAAGCTGCACCGACAACTCGTCGCAGATTTCGTCGCCGAAGCCGGATATTCTGAAGCGCATGACCGCATTGTTGCATCGAAGGGCAGGCGCCGCGACGCCTTCCCACGTTCGAGCAAATTGATATGCCCGCGATAGTCGGCGTCACCGCAGGCGACGCCCTGCTCGAGCTCTCAGCCGAAGGCGCGCCCAACCGGCCCCACGCTGCCCTGAAGCAGGACTACCTGGACGCGGTTGTCAGCGCGGGCGCGATACCGGTCGTGATTGCACCCGATGCGACGCCAGCGGCCGATCTCGTGGCGTCCAGACTCGACGGACTCATGCTGGTCGGCGGCGCGGACGTGGATCCCGCCAACTACGGCGAGACCCCGCTAAACGACACCGTGTCCCCCGGTCCGGAGCGCGATGCACTGGAAATGGCCCTGTTACATAGCGCGCTGGACCGAGGCTTGCCTGTGCTGGCGATTTGCCGCGGTCATCAGGTGCTCAACGTCGCCCGCGGCGGCACCCTCTGGCAGGACCTGCCCACGCAGCAGCCGGACGGGGTGCCCCACCGGCAGGCCGGCGAGCCGCACGCCATCGGCCACGAACTCCGCGTAGCGCCGGGGTCACTACTGCACCAGATCGTCGGATCGGAGCGCCTGGGCGCCAACTCGTTCCACCATCAGGCCGTGCGCGAGCTTGGACACGGGCTACAGCCCACGGCCTGGAGTGCCGATGGCCTAGTTGAAGCCCTGGAAGACCCATCCCACCCGTTCGTGCTGGGCGTGCAGTGGCACCCGGAAGAAATGCTGGACCACGCGCCGCATCGCGCCCTCTTCGACGCATTCGTGGAAGCGGCGGTTGAACGTTCCGGCAGGGAGAACCGCTGACTCGCGTCTACAATGGGCGCGGGCCGAGGTGGCGGAATTGGTAGACGCGCTAGCTTGAGGGGCTAGTGGCCTTCGGGCTGTGCGGGTTCGAGTCCCGCCCTCGGCACCCTCGTCATTCTGTCTAGCAGGCGCTCGTGACCAGTAACAAGCTAGCCGCGACAGGAAGATTTCCCGGGTGCCTGTTCCCGAGACAACCTGCTCGGTCGGCGGGAGCTTCGGGTAGACACGGACGGTCTTGCGCCGCGAGTCTTCGTCTCCGAGCGAGACGCTAAGGCGCGACCAGAGAGACCTTTGTCCCGAACGTCTGCAATCACCTCCGTACGAAGAACGGTTCCGCGCCGCGTGACTCTGGTCTGGGCAGCCGTCGTGGTCGCCCTGGCATTGGCCGGGCACACCACCGCATTGGTTCGTGGGAGCGAAACGGGCGTTCTCGTAATTGAGATTGAGGGCACCATCGAGCCGCTGACTGTCGACCATTTGGCTCGGGGGCTCGACGAGGCACGCCAGGACGGCTCATCGCTGGTGGTCATTCGGCTGGACACTCCCGGCGGACTTCTCGAGTCAACGCGCGAAATCGTCGAGCTAATGCTCGAATCGCATGTCCCCATTGCGGTGTACGTCGCTCCCGCCGGCGCCAGAGCGGCCTCCGCCGGAACCTTCGTGGCAGCCGCGGCAAATTTCGCCGTCATGGCGCCGGGCACCAGCATTGGCGCGGCTTCTCCCGTGGCCTCCGGCGGCGCCGACCTTCCCGACACGCTCTCGCGGAAAGTCAGCGAGAGCACCCAAGCGTTCATCCGCAGCATCGCGCAGGCTCGAGGCCGCAACGCCGAGGCCCTGGAAGCCACGGTGTCGAAAGCTACGGCCTACTCGGCCCAAGAAGCCCTCGCCAACGGCATCGCTGATCTCATTGCTCCTGATATGGAGTCGATGCTCGAGCAGCTGCACGGGCGTACCGCTGAGACAGCGGCAGGCACCGTGGTCATCTCGTCCAGTGGTGTCCCTGTCAACCGGCTCAACCGGACGTTTCTGGAAAATGTCCTTGGGTTGCTCGCCAATCCCAACGTGGTGCTCGCGCTTTTCCTTATCGGGGGCATCGCGATCCTAGTGGAGATCTCCGCTCCCGGCATGCTTGGCCCGGGAATCCTGGGAGTGGTCGCGCTTGCGTTGGCATTCGTCGGCTTCTTCAATCTGCCCGGCAGTTGGGGAGGCTTGCTGCTCATCGCGCTCGCGCTCGGATTGTTCTATGCCGAGGCGTCAGCACCCGGTTTCAGCGTCTTCGGCGCCGGCGGACTAGTCTCGCTCATTCTTGGCTCGATGTTTCTGTTTGGAAATCAGTTCAGCCCCTCAGACCTGCCGGAGCCCGGCTTCATGGTGAGTCCGATCATGATCGCGGCAACAGCCGGGATCACGGCTTTGGCCTGGGTTCTGTTGATTCGCTTGGCCATGACCGAGGGGGGAACATCCGGCGGATTTCAGACCGAGGAAGAACTGCTGATGGAGGGGTCGTGGGGAGTTGCGCTGACTGATCTCGATCCTGCAGGCAAAGTTAGGATTTCTGACAAGGAGTGGGCAGCTTCGGCCGACCCCGGCGCCTCCATCCAGGCCGGCGATGAGGTTCGAGTCATCGGCGTATACGGGCAGGTAATCAAAGTTGAGAGGCGGTACTGGGATCGAAGGCGTTGAATCAGGCACAATGTGGATCCGTAGCAACGCACCCAGGGGAACCCAATGGCAGGTTTTCACACCGTAGGCCCAAACCACGCGTTAATCGTGTCGGGTGGCAGTGTCGAGCCAAGACTGAAGGTCGGCGGCCGAATGTTCGTGGTGCCGATATTGCAGAAGGCACAACTCATTTCCTTGGAAGTCATGACCCTCCAGGTCAACACGGCCAGGGTGTACACCAAAGAGGGCGTCTCGGTCTCGGTTGACGGCGTCGCACAGGTGAAGGTCGGTCGCAGCGAGGAGGCCATTCGCACCGCGGCTGAGCAGTTCCTCGGCAAGAATGCCATGCAGATCGCAGAGGTCGCGCTACAGACCCTTGAGGGTCAGCAACGCGCCATCCTCGGCACGATGACCGTCGAGGACATCTACCGCGACCGCGTGGCCTTTGCGGAGCAGGTGCGCGATGTAGCCGCGACTGATATGACCAACATGGGTTTGGAGATTGTCAGCTTTTCAATCCGCGACATCCAGGATGAGCAGGGTTATCTCGAGGCCCTCGGCGTACGAAGGACCGCCGAGGTCAAGAGAGACGCGGCCATCGGTGAAGCCCAGGCCGAACGGGACGCCGGCATTAAGGAAGCCCAAGCGGAGCAGCTGCGGCAGGCGGCGCGGTTTGCCGCCGACACCGAGATCGCCGAGTCCGAACGTGACTTCCAAACGAAAAAGGCCGGGTACGACCAGGAGGTCAACGCCCGGCGTGCCGAGGCCGAGCTGGCCTACTCATTGCAGGAGGCCAAGACTCGCCAGCGGATCCGCGAGGAAGAGTTGCAGGTGGAGGTTGTCGAGAGGCAAAAGCAGATCGAGATTCAGGTGCAGGAAATCACCCGGCGTGAACGTGAGTTGGACGCCACAATTAGGCGCCCCGCCGAGGCCGAACGAGACCAGCTCGAGTTGATTGCGGAAGGGAACCGGCGGCGAACGAGAGTCGAGTCCGAGGCGGAGCGGTATAAGCTGGAGACCGTTGCCGAAGGTGAGCGCTCCCGGATCATCGCCGAGGCCCAGGCCGACGCGGAGTCGGTCAGACTACGCGGGCAGGCGGACGCCGATGCCATCAGGGCCCGGGGTGAGGCCGGAGCCGACGCCACCAGGGCCCAAGGCCTTGCCGAGGCCCAGGCGATGAACAAGAAGGCCGACGCCTGGAAGCAGTACGGCCAGGCAGCCATGATTCAGCAGCTGTTCGAGTCGCTCCCGGATGTCGCGAGCGCGGTTGCACAGCCCCTCGCCAAGACCGACAGCATCGTGGTGATCAGCAACGGCGGCGACAATGGATCGGGCGCCGGGGCCAGCAAGGTGACGCAGGACGTGTCGTCCACGATTGCGCAGCTTCCGGCACTGGTGCAGTCGCTGACTGGGGTTGATCTGATCAGTTCGCTGAAGAATCTTCCGGGCATCGTGTCGGACGAGTCGATCCGGAACCGCGCCGCGAGCGATGACGAAGCGGCAACGGAGGACGACAAGTAGCCGGACTTCGCAACTGAACGGAGGTGCGGGGGCCTAGGCCACCCGCACCTCCGCCAGAAGGCCGGCAGCGGAGGGCGATCCGCGTTTCGTAGGTGTTTGTCGCACGCACCGGTCAAATAGCGCCGTACATCCGGGTCGGGTCCACCACGCAGTGCTCGCCCCGGTCCGTCTCGACGGTGTGGCCGTAGGCAAGGCTGGTGACCACGCCGTCCTGCCGGAGGAATGCGTGGGCGTCGCGCTTGTAGAGCTCGCGCGCCAGTAGGCGGAGATCGTGTCCGCCGAACAGGCGCGCAACGGCATTGCCCACCTCGCCGACCCGGACCAAGCCGACATCTTCCATACGCTGCCCGAGCCGGTTGAAGTCGCTGCCCGGGTGCCCGGGCTGCGGCGGGCAACCGACGCTGACCAAGGGAGCCAGCGAGCCGTCAGCGCGGCGCATCTTGGTCTCGACCCGAAGGGCCTTGCGATACGGCACTTCCAACTCGATCTCGCAGAGATGCACGGCCGTGAGGTTCTGATAGGGCACGCCGAGCAGGAGATACAGGCCGTCGCGGTCCCGAACCTGGCGCATCGGGCTGTCGGCGTCCCACGCCGACGTCTTGCCGGCGGTAGTGACGGTCTCCGCCAGCGGGCCGATGGCGGCCACGCTGTGCCAGAGGTGAATGCTGCGGCGAGACTTGGGATGCCGACGGGCGGCCTCCGAAATCGCACCCATGAGCGAGGGGGTGTGCAGCGGATCGAACACAAAGCCGGGTTCTCGGGCGACCGCGTACGTGAACGTGGGAACCACCAGGGTTCCCTCGGATCCCAGCGTCTCCAGCAGCGCGTCCACCACCGTTTCGGCGCCACCGGCAACGTGTCCCAGGCTGCGCAGCGAGCTGTGCACCATAACGAGGCCGCCGCGGGGGACGCCGAGGCGGGTGAGGTCGCGAACGAGCGCGGCTCTGTCGAGCGGCTTGATGCGCTGCCGACGCTCAGGCTCGGTATTCATCCAGTCCCAATCCTTTGAGATCAGCCACGACGCCCTGCTCCTCGGCCTCGTAGAGGCGCCAGATGAGTCGCAGACCCTGCAGGCTACCGGGGCCGTCGGTTAGCGGCCGGTGCTCAGCTTCGATGCAGTCGAGGAAGTGGGACAGCTCAGCGACCCGCGCATCTCGCCCCACTTCGACGCGCACGGCGTCGTTAAGACCGGGTTGGATGCCGGCGCTGGCGTCAAGCAGAACCTCGGTTCGGCTTGCGACGCGTTGCTCGCCACGCAGGTTCGTATGCGCCAGTAGTTGCCCGTTGGTGAAGTCGATTTCCAGCATGCCCTCGGTGCAGTGGGCCTGGAACGAGTAGCCGAGCTTCGTGCCGCGGGCGCCCCAGGTGCCAAAGTGGTAGCCGAGCGCTCCGCCTTCGAACTCAATCGCGACGTGGCTGGTCCCTTCCCGCTCCATCCAGGGCGTGCCGGTGTTGGTGCCAAGGTGGTTGCCGCGAATCGGGCGTCCCAGGTACCAGAGCAAGATGTCGATGTAGTGACAGCCGTGGCTGAAGAGTTGCCCGCCACCGAGGGATGCGATGGTCGTTAGACCCGGGTACGCGGGCAAGCGGGTGTACTGCTCGGTCCAGATCGAGACCTGAAACACCTCGCCGAAGGCCCGCTCGTCGAGGAGTTCCTTCATGCGGATGACGAGGGAATTGAAGCGCATGACGTAGGCGGTCATCAGCACGCGGTTGGATCGTTCCGACGCCTTGATGAGATCGAGGCAGTGTTCCTCGGTGGTGGCCATCGGCTTTTCGAGCAGGACATGCTTACCGGCGTCCAGGAAGAACCTGGCCGCGGGATGGTGCAGGCGGTGGGGCAGGGCGATCAGCACGCCGTCGACATCGTCCACGACTGCCACGTAGTCGGTGGTGGGGCGGCAGGCATCGAACTGGTCGGCTACGGCTTCCGCGCGCTCAGGCTCGATGTCGACGGCGGACGTCACGCGCACCCGGTCCTCGAGTTGATCGAACCCTTCGGCGTGCCGCGAACCCATGCCGCCACAGCCGATGAGTCCCAGACGCAAGGCCGTCATTGGCGCTCCCACCCCAGCATCAATCGACTGAAACTTGGTATCTGACTCGGAGCCATTCCGCGCCTTCGGCAGGGAGCCTAGCCCACACCCTTGGCATTGGCCACGGCCAACACAGCGCCATTGCGCATTCCCTGGATCAGGGCCCCGTCCGCCCACGCCGAGCGCGCAGGCTTGAGAGTGCCGCCGCCAGTCAGCAAACGCTGCGAAGCCCACATCCGGACTTGAACCGGAGACCTCGTTCTTACCGCTGTCCGGTCACAACGCGCGTTTCGGATGCTGCAACGCCGGAGTCAGCGCCACACCGTGACCAGCGAGTCAGTCGATCCCATACGTGTTAACCGCCACCGGATCGAGCTCAAGCCCCAGGCCGAGTTTCTTCGGGTCGGGGGCCCAGTTGTCGCCGGCTGGCTCGGGAAACTCGGTGAAGATCGCCCGATCGGCGATCTCGAAGGTGCTGAGGACCTCGACGACCTGCATGTTTGGGGTGGCGCAGGCGAGGTGGAGGTGGACGAGCTGGTAGGCGTGGGAGGCAACGGGGATGTTGAACGCCTCGGCAAGGTGGGCGACCTTGAGCCACTCGGTGACACCGCCGACCCGGGCGACGTCCGGCTGCGCGATATCGGCCGCGGCGCGGCTGAGCAGATCCTTGAATCCGAACTTGGTGTATTCGTGCTCGCCGGTGGCTATCGGCACGGTGAGGGCCGCGGAGATGCGCGCTAGCCCATCGATGTCATCGGCCAGGACCGGCTCCTCGTACCAGCCAATCCCCGAGTCCTCGAAGCGGCGGCCCAACCCGATGGCCTGCTTGGCGGTGTAGGCGTTGTTGGCATCGACGTAGAGTTCGACCTGATCGCCAAGCGCGCGGCGGACCGCGGCGACGCGGCGAACGTCCGCCTCGGGTTGGGTGCCAAAGTCCTTACCGACCTTCATCTTGACGCGATGCATCCCGCGCTCGACGTAGCCGAGTTGCTCGTCGATGAGTTCGCTGTCCGTGTAGTTGGTCCAGCCGCCGCTGCCGTAGATGGGCGTGGAGTCCCGACACGGACCCAGCAGCTTGAATAGGGGGAGGCCAAGGCTCCTCGCCTTGAGGTCCCAGAGCGCAATGTCAACGGCGGAGATAGCCTGAAACGCCATTCCCTTGCGGCCGACGCCGCGCACGCGCCAAAACATTTCCTGCCACAGGCCCTCGATGTTGAGCGGATCGGCGCCCAGCAAGATCTCCTTGAGGTCGTGCTCGATGACGGCGCGGGTGCCGCGCGAGGGCGCCGTCATGCCAAGTCCCTCGTGCCCTTCGTCATTGCGGATGTGGACGAAGCAGTAGCCGCCAGCCTCGATTTTGGGAGCGGTGCCATCCGACACGGGCACCGCGCGCGGAACGATGATGAGCGTGGTCCGAACGTCGGTAATTTTCACTGCGTCGCTCCTGTCAGTTCTCGAAGCACCGGGTCGTGTGCTCGGTGTCGTGGGGTTCGGCTGCCGATCATTGATTCCACCACTTGCGCCAGCGGCTGGTGGCGAGGAACAGGCGCTGGAATTGGTTGAACCAGTACACGGTCAGGAACTCATCGCCGGACAGTGGAACCGTAACCGGATAGCCGATGTCGCCATTGAGCAGATCGTCCCGCAAGATGCGGGTGTTGCGCTCGACGTCCCAGGTGGCGCCTTCATCGAAGCTGACCGCCAGGCGGATGCTGGTTGCGTCGTCCAGGGCGCGCTCGCGCCTTAGGCGACGGCCGTAGCTGCAGAGCAACTCGCCGGTATCGAGCGTGATCAAGCGCGCGCGGTGGCCGTAGCTGGGCAGGGGCGTCTCGATCCAGTCGGTCCAGGTGCGGCCGTCGTCTTCGGAAACCGATTGCAGTTGGTTGCCGCGATCGATACGCACGAGCGCGACCAGTTTTCCCGACGGCGTGCGAGCGAGCGTGGTCTCGGGGTAGCGGGCCGGCACGGGAATGTCGCCGATCATGGCCTGGAAGCGCCAACTTCCGCCGCCATCGTCGGACACGAAGACGGACGCGGAGGGCTGTGGGTGGTTGCAGGTGGAACACGGGAGTAGCAGCCGCCCATCAGGTAGCTCCACCGCGGGGGCGTGGACGACGATCCAGTCGAGCGGACCGGGATCGATGGTTTCAGGCTCTTCGGTCCAGGTCTGGCCGCCGTCGGTTGAGCGAATGAGCAGGGTCTCGTGGATGCGCTCACCTGGCTTCGGCGCCCGCCGCTCGCCTCGGTTGTCGTACGCGGTATACGAGAACCAGGTGAGCATGACGCTTCCATCCGGAAGCGGATGCAGGACGGGGTCGCGACCGTCGACGGGCCAGGGCTGCTGGCCCACCAGCTGCGGTGACGACCAGGTGCAGCCACGATCTTCAGACGCCATGAGCAGGATGTGGCCGTCGGCGGCCATGTGCTCGAGCGCGGCACGCCACACGACCAGGAGCCGGCCGTCAGCCGTTCGCGCCAGGTCGGGTCCGTTTGCGTGCTCGCGTCCGGCGGAAAAGATGATCGACTCCTCGGACTGCAGTTGGTTGGTTTGCAGCTCGGGATAGACGCGCCGGGCCAAAGCGTTGAGCGAGCGCTGGAGTTGAATGACGTCTCGTTGCAGGGCTTCGATTTGTTGGTCGTTGGTGCGCGGGCTGACCTCCAGCATGTCGCGGCGCTCTTTGATCATGAAGAAGGCGTCGCGGTCGTACGTCTCCGGCTCGAGTTCGACTCGCAGGGTGCAGGGCTGACCGGGCGTTACCGCCGACGCGGGCACCTCAAGTTCGAGGCGACCACTGTTTCCGTGCATTTCACTCTGGCGTTCCCAGCCATCGAACGGCAGTTGGGCACGCTTGGGCATCCAATCAAGCGCAAACTCGCCTTCACGCCAGCGCCAGGGGATCCGCAGTCCGAGGTCGAAGGTGAGGGCGCGCCGGCCATTGACGGAGAGGTGGGCTCGGCTGGGCGTGTCCCGGTTATGCGGTTGGTTCGACGTTGCTGCCGCGAGGACAAATACGGTGGGCCGGCAGTCGGGAACGGCGGACGTAAGCCACACGACGCCCTGATCCTCGCCCTCGGCTCTGACCCACGGGGCCGGCGTCCACCAGCCAGCCGACTGGCCGCGGAAGTCCAAGCCCGGTTCCACCGCCGGCACCGACCAGGTGGGGCCACCAGGGGCGGAAACGATCCCATCAAAACCCTCAACGAATTGCCAGCCAATGTCCGCCCGACGGTCCTCGGGCAACGGGGTGGTGGCGTCGTCCTGTGCCGCTCGCAACGTCATGGCCCTCTCCTGTGTCTCCAAGCGATCAGTGTCGCTTTCTAGCGCGGACCACCGCGTCCTGAAGAAGCGCGTGGCCATCCCGGCGCGGCCCGACGTCCCCCAGTCGACCCTCGGCACCTCGACGATTCTCGCCCGACCTTCTCCGGCACACGATCCGTGCGGCCCGTAGGGATCACTTTAGGCGCCTCACGCCACTTAGCCTTTGATTCCGGTAAGAGCGATGCCGCGAACAAATTGCTTTTGAGCAACGAAGAACACGACGATCATCGGCCCAACCATGATCACGGCCCCAGCCATCAGCAGATGGAATTCAGTGCCCCACTGGCCCGTAAACCACCGCATGCCCACTGCCAGCGTAAGATTCTCCGTATGCAGCAAATATATGAGCGGTTCAAGAAAATCATTCCACCTATTCATAAAGGAGAAAACCGCCACGGTAGCGATCGCAGGCACGGACAGTGGGATAATGATCGTTCGCAGAATCTGCAGCAGACTTGCACCGTCAATTTCCGCCGCATCGTCGAGTTCTTTGGGCAGCGATAGGAAAAACTGCCTAAGAATGAATATGTAGAACGGCGTGGCAAAGAACCTCGGCACGATGAGGGGCCACAAGGTGTCGATCCATCCGAGCCGGAAGAAAATCAGCCACTTTGGCACGAGCGTAACCGCGCCGGGCAACATCATCGTTGCCAGCACGCCGATGAAGAGCTTGTCTCGGCCCGCCATCTTTGTTCGTGCGAAACCAAAGGCGACAGCCACGCTTGTCGCCGTCTCTGCAATCACACTCACGCCCGTTACGATTAGCGAATTTTTTACCCATGACATCGTGGGCCCGTTTGTCCACATCTGCACGTAATTATCCCAGACCGGCGGTATCGGTATAATAACCGGAGGCCAAGCATAGAGTTCGTGCTCCGCCGTGAGCGACGTCCGAAGCATATAGAACAGTGGAAACGTATATGCGAGACTTGTGACAATCAGGATGGCGTACAGGAATAGCCGAGAATAAATTCGGCTGCGCTTACGCCAAGCCGAGCGATTGATGCTGCTGATTCCAAGCCGGGGTATGCTTGAGCTCCGGGGAGCGTTGCGTGAGGTTTTGATTGCCACTTATGATGCTTCCTGATACTCGTAATATACCCAGCGTCGGGCAACCACAAATTGGACAGCGGTAGCCAGCATGATAATTATGAACAATACCCACGAGAACGCCGCTGCGTATCCCATCCTGAAGGTTACCCATGCTGTTTCCCAGATATAGAGCAGTACAAAGAGGGTTGAATTGTCCGGCCCGCCTTCGGTCATCAGCAGGGCCTGCGTGACGACCTGAAATGAGCTGATCACACCGAGAATCATCACAAGGAATATGTACGGAGTCATCATTGGTATGGTTACGTGCCGAAGCTTGGCCCAGCGGCCACCACCATCGACCTCCGCAGCTTCGTAGAGATGTTGCGGAACTCCTTGCAAGCCGGCCAGGAAGATAATCATCGACGAGCCCATGCCCCAGAAGCTCATGATGATGAGCGCCGGCATTGCCCAGTTGGGATCCGCGAGCCAGTGCGGGCCCCGGATACCAAACCAGCCAAGGAAGGCGTTGACTGCCCCGTTGGGGGCGAACATCCAGATCCAGATCAACGCCATCCCGACGCCCGAAGTTACGGACGGGATGTAGAACATCGTGCGATAGACAGGCAGCCCCCTGACCTTCTGATTGAGGAATCCGGCCACGGCAAAGGCGATCAGGGTCGTGCCAGGGACGTGGATGAGGGTGTAGTAGGCCGTATTCCAGAGACTCCGGCGAGCCATCTCGTCGTCCCACAACGCCTGGAAGTTGCGCATCCCAACCCAGCTTGCCTCACCGGCGAGGTCCCACTTCATAAACGACAGAACCAGAGCGGCGAGGTATGGGAACAGGTCAAGGAAGATAAAGCCAAGAATCCAGGGAAAGATGAACAGCCAGCCCGCGTGCTTTCTCTGCCACGAGAGACGACCTGGCGATCCCGACTCTTTGTCCCGCCGGCCTAGTGGAAGCGGTAAGCGCCGCTGTCCAGGGTTTGCCTTCATTCGGTGCCGTACTTCCGTGACGGGACCCGTATGTCGCGAAGTGGCCGCCTCACGGACGCAGTAGCCCCTCGGTCTGACCCGGCCAGCATGCCGGCGCTATCCATGCTTCAGGCCAGCAGCAACCGGAGGGTTCGCGTGAACCCTCCGGTGCCAGGAGCGGCCGCCAGCATTCCGTGCTAAGAACCCGTGCGCAGTGCGCCCGTCCCAGCCTCGTCGGCTTCAGCCATCATCAGCGAGGGATCCTCGCCCCCCTTGAGGGCCCGATCCTCGAGCTTGCCGCGCACGGCCCGCCAGTATGACGGCCAGTTCTCGTGGGAGTTGTTGCCGCCCATCCACGTTTCGCGAAACTGTCCCGTCTTCTCGGCCTCGGCGGCCAGATCGGGAAGAATCTCGTAGCCGGAGGCGAAGCCCGTAGCCGTTGGCGAACTCCACGCGGACTTGCGTGGCGGGACGTTGGGCATATTGGCCGAAATGAACTCCGTCATGGTTTCGCTGTGCCAGAACAGGGCCAGATCAACGGCTTGCTCGGCATGGCCGCGCGACTCTGCAACCGCGCCAGCCGAGATGTTCGTCGCGTCACAGCTATAGCCCCGCCGGCCGCTGTAGGACGACTCCGGCGGCCACATCATGTGCCAGGTGAAGCGATCCCCAATCCGGCTGTTCCAGGCGCCACCATGCCCGGTGGACATACCTGAAATGCCGATCAGGCCTGTCGCGAACAACCTGGCGCCAGGCCCGCCGGCGTTGCTTGGCGAAGTCATGACGGCGGCTTCATCTTCGGGCCGTGGGGCTACGCCATCGCGGTAGACCAGACCCCACCAATCGCCAAACGCCTGGACCGAGTCGCCGTTTGCAGCTGTGGCGAATTGCAGCGTGGAACTCTCGGTCGCCGTGTCGTACCACTGGGCCCCTTCGCCCGCCATGATGTCCGCCCATCCATACCAGCCCGGGCCACTGCCGCGCTCAAAGCCCCACACGTCTCCCTCGGGATCTCTCAGGCGCTGGGCCGTTTCCCGTAGTTCCGGGAACCCGTATCCCTTGGAGGGCAACTCCGCCCCGGCGGCATCGACAACATTCAAATTCGCGACGAATGCGCTCGTGTAGGTTCCAAATGGCAAGGCGCGGATAGCGCCGTTGGCGTCCTCCAGATAGTCCGGAATCCACCAGAAGTCGTCCTTGCTGAGGCCCGCCTTCGCCAGATAGGGCGTCAAGTCCAAGTGAAATTGCTCCGGCTTGAACCAAACTTCCGCCATAACGTCAGGGCCGGACCCGGCCACCATGAGGTTTGTGACGATGGCCACGTACCCAACATAGGTTGAACCGCCGCCACCGCCCAGGAACAATAGGTCGATGGTGGTGTTGGGGTTCAGTTTCTCGTACTCCTCCTTCATATATTCGAACGTCTCTTTACGAATTCCTGACGTCCAGTCGCTGCTGATCTGCAGTGTGATGGGCGGCCGTTGCGGCGCGGCCTCCACGATCTTCTCGACGACTCTTTCGACGACCTTCTCGACTTCAACGACCTTCGGGACGAGCTTCTCGACTTGGACCTCCTTCGTCACGATGCGGTCGACGGGAACTTCCTTGATCTGTGTCTGAGTGACGATCGTCTCGACCGGAACTTCCTTGATTTGCGTCTGCATCACAATCTTTTCGACCGGGACTTCCTTGACCACGGTCCTCTCGACTGGCACTTCTTTCGTGACCACCTGCGTTTCCCCGCAGGCCGCGAGCACGGCTGCGCCCGTCAACCCCAGAGCCGCTCCAGCACTTGTGCGCAACACTCGCCGTCGGGTGACCTTGTGAAACATGGCTTCCTCCCCAGTCGTACCGCGAGCGCCGGGCGCCCATAGTGGCCGCGCACCGCGAACATCTTCTGGTCGCGGATACTACGGAATCGAACGCCTAGAGATCAAACATCCCCTCCCCGAAAGATAGGCCCGCACCCGCCACACATATATGCTGGCCACCGGCCACTGGCGACCGCCCACAGCCCCTCGCCGGCTGCCGACCGTCCCTAGTGATTGCCCCTGGTTCACTTTGAGTGTACACTGGACTTGCTAACCTCGCGACCCGAATCCTGAATGCCCCTCTCCTGCCCCCCGCTCCACGCCGCCGCCCCACCTAACAGCCGCTCGCGCCTGCCCTCGCCCTGCCCCTCGAACGCCTCGCAACATTCGAAATTTCGCCACCAAAAATCCGCTAAATCTCGCACCCGCCGACCGCGAACCCCCGTAAAGGGGTTCGCGGTCGGCGGGTGCGAGTACCCCCAAAAGCCCCACCCAGCGGCGCATAAGTGGGGAGGGAGCCTATGCACGTGACGGCTGAGGAGCGGCGGCGGGGGATTTTGGGGCAGCCGGGGGCGATGAAGGAGGTGTACGGGCCGGATCAGGACACGGTGAATCCGCACACGATTGTGCGGGGGCCGGATTGCTGGCACCTGTTCTATGGGCCGTGGCCGGGCGGGCAGAACCTCGAGAAGCGGCATGCGACGTCGGATGACCTGGTGGTGTGGACGCGGCAGGCGCCGGTGTTGCTGCCGGGCGGGCCGGGAGACTGCGATCACGCGGAGGTCAGCGAGGCGAGCGTGATCGAGCGCGAGGGGCGCTGGCACATGATTTACGCGTGCCGACCGCGGCCGGAGGCGAGCCGGAGATTCTCGCTAGCGGTCTCGGACGACCTGTGGCACTGGGAAAAGGTGCCGGGGGACGGCTCGCCGGTGTTCATTCCGCTGCCGGAGTGGTCGGGGTGGACCGAGGACGGGGTGCTGGAGTGCAAGGACCCGTGGCTGATTCGCTACGAGGACCGTTTCCTGATGTATTTCGTGAGCCAGAACCGGTGGGGGGATTCGTGCCTGGCTCTGGCGGAGTCGGAAGACCTGGTGCATTGGGAGGACCGGGGGCCGCTGATGACGTTTCAGCGGATCGAGAACAAGCTGCAAGGCCCCTCGGGGTTCGAGGTGCCGCGGGTGTTCGAGCGGGACGGCCGGTATTACATCTTTGTGATGAACTTCTGGGGCACTCAGTACGCCAGCGGCGACGACCCGTTCCACTTTGGCGAGTGGACGGTGCTGGGTCCGTGGCACGGCTCGAGCGTGTTCAGTGACGAGCAGGACCGCTGGTTCATCACGCACGCGCTGCGTCCATTCGGACAGCCGTCAACGCGGCTAGGCCCACTAATAGGACCGCTGCAGGGGCTGTGTATCGGCGGCATTGTGTGGAGTGAAGGGGTGCCGGTGCCGGTGGACCTCCGCAACGTCCTAGGGGACAACTCCGTTGCTCTCACTTAATGGCGTTGGAACTTGGATAGGGAGAAAGGACGGCCGCAGGGACGTGCAGACCTGCGGGGGCGTCTTGGGCGGAAGACACTGACCCACTGGAGAGGGAACAAGAGGTCGCGCTGAAGGGGAGAGCGCGAGGCGGATAGGTTAGGGCTGGCGTTTGGTTGCGGTGTCGCCGATGCGGATGGGGCCGGATTGGATGACTCGGGTGTTGACGCCGCGGAGGCGCAGGCCTTGGCCGGTTGGCGTGCTGATGAAGCGCAGGGCGTCGTGGCCGAAGCGTTGGGCGAATTTTGAGCAGCCGGTGTGAGGTTCCTCGGATATCTCGATGACGGCCGAGCCGATGGAGATCTGTGTGCCCGTCGGGAGGTTGTCCATGCTCATGTCGATGACGAGCTGATCGCCGGCCAGGGGCCAGCGGTCCTCGGTCTGGGCGATCAGGGCGATCAGGCGGGCATTGATGATGGTGACCTGCGCGTCGGGGTTGGGGCCGCCGTCAGGGGTGCGGGTGCTGCCGCGTGCGTGCCAGCTATCGCCGACCAGGCCAGCGGCGACGTCGAGCGTTCCCTCTGCCACGACTTTGCGCTGGTCGACGTCGGGTCGCTGGACGATCATGCGCAGGGATCCACGGTCAGCCGGCGATTGCCGAATGTGGTCGAGTCCGGCTTGCAGCTCGTCGATGGCTGGCTGACTTTCCGAGTTCACTGAGTCGTCCACCTCTCCAAGCGTCAGACGCACTGGTGCCGCCGGCCGGCTGGCCAGCGGCGTTCTGGACCTTTGCGCCTCAACTCTTGACCATAGCCAGATTGCGCGCCATGTCCAACAAAGGCTGGTAAGGGTTCGGTGAGGACATGGCGAGGGTTCACCTCGTTTGGATATCCGGCTTACCGCGTGCTGTGGATCAGCTCGAACTTCACGGCGCTGGGCACGTGGGCGGAACGGCTGGCGGTGAGCTGGCTGGTGTTGGTGGAAACCGAATCCGTGCTGCTGTCGGCAGCGACCTTTGCCGTGCGCAGCGCACCCGGAATCATCACCGCGCCGCTGGGCGGCGCGGTTGCCGACAGGTTTCCGCGCACCCGGTTGCTGCCGATCACGGCCGTGGTGCGAGCGGTGGTGATGTTGCTGATGGCGCTGGTTGCATGGCGGGGGTTTGACAACCCCTGGCCGATATTTCTGCTCGTTGCGATTGGCGGCGTTGTGAACTCGTTCGACATGCCGGCCAAGCAAGGGTTGATTACGGATCTGGTTCCGCGGGGCGTCCGAATGAATGCGATTTCCCTGCACTCGGTGGGCAGTTTGGCCGTGGGAGCCATCGGCTCGCTGGCCAGCGGAATCACGGCGGAGTTGCTGGGCATTCCGGCGGCGCTGACGGGAGCCGCCATCCTAGTCTTGATTGGCGGCGCGATCGTGCTGCTGGTGCCCAGCGTGCGCGCAGCGGGTCAGGACCAGCAAACGCCGCTGCGCACCGTCTTCCGCGACGCCGCGGATGGCATCCGGCTGATGGCCGGAATGCCCCTGGTGGCCACCCTGCTGCTGATGGCGATTGCGGTTGAGATCTTCGGCTTTGCCTATCAGGCCGTGATTCCGGCGATGGCCCGGGACGAGCTCCAGGTCACGGAGTCGGGGCTGGGAACGCTGCAATTTGCCGCCGGCATGGGGGCCGTTGCCGGCGCCGTGGCGTTGTCGATGCTGGGGGACTTCCGTCGTAAGGGGCGGCTTTTGCTCGCGGTGACCACGGGGTATGGGCTGGGTCTGTTTGGCGTTGCGCTCAGCCCCAACCTGGCGGTCGCGCTCATGCTGGTGACGCTGGTGGGCGCGATGGCCGCCGGGTTCGACGCCATGCAACTGACGCTTCTGCAGGCGACGGTGCCCGACAATATGCGGGGTCGTGTGATCGGAGGCTGGATCTTCGCCATTGGGTTTGGCTGGGTGGGGCATCTAGCGATGGGGGCGGTCGGCGAGGCGGTGGGCGTGCGGTGGGCCATCGGCGGGGCCGGGCTGGTGGTGATAGCGACGAGCCTGCTGGTGCTGGTGGCGTCGCCGCTCATACGGCGGGCTTAGCCGCAGGGCCGCGCCATCGGGTAAGCGGCCCCGCGATTCGGCGGCCTAGGACGAAGCGCCGCAGGATTCGCGAGAAGGCTTGACGGAGTAGCCTGAACGGCCGCGACGTTCACTGCCGATCGGGGAGCCATGTCCAACGCATCCAGCGACCGTTTGACTCTGCTTGCTCATCTGCACATGCAACGCGACTTCAGCGCGCAGGGAATCGAGTACCGGGAGCCAATGGCGGATGTCCCGGGACGTCAGGTGGACATTCCGAAGCTGAAGCGGGGTGGGGTGGATTGCATCTGGCTCTCGGAAGGCGCGCCGGGGGAGTTCACGGTCGATCCCATGGCTGTCCTGCAGGCCGGCGAACACCCGAGTACTCAGATGTTCCGGCGGACCTTTTTTGAGGGTGCCGCGGGGGTGCAGCGACTGCTGCGCGGATTCGATGCGGTGCGGCGTTTGTGCGCGCAGTCGGACGACCTGGAGCTCGTGACGTCACCCGAAGAAATCCGGTCGGCGGCGGCCGCGGGGAAGATCGCCGTCCTCTTGCACACCGAAAATCTGCTGATGGCCGAGGACCTGGCGATGTTGCGGGCCTATCACGAGCTTGGCCTGCGGGTGACGGGTCTGGTGCACGCGGCGCCACAGACCTGGATCGACTGCGACGCCGAGCAGCACGTGCCGAGTGGCCTGACGGAGTTTGGCCGCGAGGTGGTTCACGAATTGAACCGGCTGGGCATCTTGATGGACGTTTCGCACGCGTCGGAGCGGGCCATCGATCAGGTGCTGGACGAGAGTTCCGACCCGATCGTGGCCTCGCACTCCAACGCGAAGGCCATCAGCGGCTTGCAGCGAAATCTGACGGACGACCACATCGAGCGGATCGCCGATGGTGGCGGCGTCGTGGGGATTCACTGCTCGTCCGCTTTCGTGGATCTTGCCTGCCAACACGGCCGCGGAGCGGGGCCTGGAATCGATGCCTCGGAGCGTGACCGGGGACTGAAGCTGCTTGCCGACGTCCGGTCGGGCGCGATCGATCCCTTTGCCGCGGAGGCCGGCGTTCGCCTCGGGGCGACTAAGCCGCTCTACGAGAGATTTCCAACAGTGGGGCTGGACGCGCTGGCGGACATGGTGGACTACATGGTGAATCTGGCCGGCTACGAGCACGTTGGCATCGGGACCGACTTCGAGTTCCTGGAGGATGTCGTGGAAGGATTCTCCGGCGCGCACGAGACTCAGCAGTTTCTGGCCGCGCTGGAAGCCCGGGGCTACAACGGGCGCATCGTGGACGCTATTGCCGGCGAGAACTTCCTGCGGGTGATGGCCGAGGTGATCGACTAGGGATCGTTCGCGCAGGCGGCCGCTTCCCGGCCGGCGATGCGGCCGAAGGCCAGTCCCATCGAGAGACCGCCGGTGTAGCCGCGGGTATAGACGCCGCCGGCGTCAGCGCCTGCAGCAAATAGCCCGCCGAGCGGCCGGCTGGTGGAGTCGAGCACCTGGGTACGCGCGTTAATGCGCACGCCGCCGTAGGTGCAGGTGATTCCCGGGAGAAAGCGGATCGCGTAGAACGGCGGCTGCGACAGCGGGTGCAGGTCGCGGGCGCGCGGAATGCGGAGCATGGTGGGGTCGGCGGCGGCGGCCGCGGCGTTGTAGGCGCGCAACGTGTCTAGCAGCGGGACGCGGGCGACATCCCAGTGGGCTGCCATCTGTTCCGCGAGGGACTCGAGCGACGGGGCTTCGAGGATTTCAGTCCCAACGGACCTGACGGTGTCCAGGGCGGACGAGCCGACCTCGGTGGCGGCATCGGCCTCGCTATAGATCATGAACACCAGCGCCTCGGGCTGGTGCGGGATCGCGTGCACGCTGACCTCGTCGCTCAGGGAGTCGTCGACGTAGCGCTCGCCGCGCAGGTTGACCAGGATTGCTCCCGGCAGCGCGCCGCCCAAATGGACCCGAGGGAACAGCGGGAAGTCAACCTGGGCGGGTGGGGCGACGACGCGGTGGCCGTAGAAGCGGCTGAACGGGCCCGCGGTTCCAGCGCCAACGGCCAGGGCGGCTTGGAAGGCCTCGCCGGTGCTGTAGGGATTGGCGCGCAGGATCATGCGGTCGCTGAAGGGTCCGAAGTAGCGGGCGCGAAGCTCGGGGCTGCCCTGGAAGCCGCCGGTGGCCATGATCGATGCGCCGGCTGTTAAGCGGAGGCGGCCGTTGGGGCCTCGCGCATCGGCGCCAATGACGCGACCGCTGGCGTCCTGCCGGAATCCTCGGATCGCCGTGTCGGTAAGAACGTGGCCGCCGGCCGCTGTGATGTTGGCGGTCAGGCGATCCATGGCGGCGCGTGGGTTGGAACGGCCGTCGTCGCGAGGCTCGAGCTGGTAGGCCAGGTAGGGGAATGGGGGATTCCAGCCGGTGGCGCCGAACTCGAACGGCACGGCCCGTACTTGCTGAGCCTGCAGCCACTCGACGGCTTCGGGGAAGGTCGTGACCTGGGCCTTGCCGAGGGTGGGGTCGCCGCCGGGCTGGACGGAGAGCCAGCCTGCGAGGTCGCGGGCGGTCCAGACGATGCCGGCGGAGACGGCGGAGGATCCGCCGGTTTCGGGGCCCTTCTCCAGGACCACCACGCGGGCACTTGCCTCCTGGGCGGTACGGGCGGCGGTCAGGCCGGCTATGCCGGCGCCGCAGACCAGGACGTCAGCGTCGAGCGTGGGGATGTCAGTCATGGGAGCGTCCATTCGCCGCGGGCTGGAACTGGCTCGGCGCGGCCGCTGGCGGCTGAGCGGTAGGCGGCATGGACGACTCGGAGGGCCTGGAGGGCGTCGAGGGTTGAGGTTGGCGGGTCGCCAAGGCCGGCGGCGGCGCGAAGCGCTTCGTGCATGAGGGTGTCGTAGCCGGTGATGAAGTCAGAGTCGTAGTCGATCCGTTCGCGCGGCTGGTCGGCGTAGGCCGGCAGGTTGCTGTAGCAGGTGAGCGGCGTGCCTTCGTGTGGGTCCAGCTGCAGCCAGCCGTTTTCGCCCCACACCTTGAAGAGCGATTGCTTGTCGTCGGCGACGTCGTGCTGGTCCAGGTAGTAGGCGGAGGTGAGCGAGGCCAGCATCCCGTTGTCGTAGCGGAGCGTGAGAACGGCGGAATCCTCGACGTCGATGGGCTGGCCGCCGGCGACGTTAGTCATAGCGCTGACTTCCACGACATCGTGGCCTGTGACCGCGTGCAGCATGTCGACGAAGTGGATGCCGAGCCAGGAGAGGTGCCCGCCGCCGCCGACGCGCTTCTGGAAGAACCAGGTGTTGGAGGAGCCGGTGCGGCGCTGGAGCTGCTCGACGTCGCGAATGCGGGCTTGATCGGCGATGTAGTGGGCCGCGACGCCGTAGAGGGTGCCCAAGCGGCCCTCGGCGCGAATGATGCGGGCGGCGTCGCGAACGGCGGGTTGCTGGCTGCCGGCGAAGGCGAGCATGAGATGGCGGTCGCTGTTGATGGCCTTTTGGGCGAGCGGTTCGAGCAAAGTGTCGGACACGCTGGCCGGTTTCTCGGCGAGGACGTGGGCGCCGGCGTCCAGCGCGGCGTCGATGATCGGCGGCGCATCGAGCGGTGGAACGGTGATTACGGCCAGTTGCGGCGACTCGGCGGCCAGGAGTTCGGCGGGGTCCTCGGCGACGGTCCGGACCTTCGGGCCAAGTGCCGCCAGAATCGAGTCGCGACGCTCGCCGGCGGGTGCGGCAACCGACACAGAGGCGGCGCCGTCGTTGGCCGCCAGCCGGTCGCGATAGCCCTGCCAGTGGGCGGCTTCGTCGTTGACGACCAGGACGACGTGAATGCTTTTAGCCACTTCGGGCCTCCCTTGGGTCATTGATCCACTCGGCAGCGCCGCGGCGGCGTGGGGGTGAAGGGGGGAACTCTCCCTCGCCAGCCCGTCCCCTTAAGGGGACGGGCTGGCGAGGGAGAGTTTTTGGCGAGTATCCGAATTTTCGGGGTTGGTCGCGGAGCGGAGGCCTTGAGGGGACAGCGAGGCGAGGTCGGTGACAGGACGACCGGATAGCGCGACGGGACGGCTGAACAGGTTCACTACGAGAAGCAGGGGCGGACGGAGCGGCGGGCATCGGGGGACGTGAGGGCTGGGACTATCAGCCTCAGTGTACTCTGAAAGATAACGACTGACAAGGGAGCGCGTGGGAATGACGGGTCCGGCGAGACGCAGGACTCGTTGCTCAGGCAGGTGTTCACCATGGCTCCGGCGATGTGTTCAGTTTTTGCCTGAATGTGTTCAGTTTTCGTCCAAATGTGTCCACTTGGACTTGGCGATGTGTTCAGGGTCTCGCCCGACGACGCGCTGACCGCGCCCCCAGCCAGGGGGCGGGCCATGAGGACGAATCCTCAGTCCCAGGCTCTGGGCGCGATGCCGGCGATGTCGGTCTTGACGTCGATCACGGCGGGGCGATTGGCGGACAGAGCGTGATCAAGTGCGCCTTCCATTTCGTCCGGCCGGGTAACGGTGATGCCTTCGCAGCCCATGGTTTCGGCGATGGCGGCGAAATCGGCGTCGGTGAGCTTCCAGAGCCGGTCCGAGCCGGGCGTTACGCCGCCGTAGATACGTTCGTTGAGCGCCTGTTCCTGATTGAGCGAGGCGTTGTTGTTGACGACGGTGACGGTGTTGATGCCGTAGCGGGCGGCGGTATCGAGCTCGGTGAGGTGGTACCACATGCCGCCGTCGCCGGTGAAGCAGACGACCGGGCGGTCGGGGGCGGCGCACTTGGCGCCGAGCGCGGCCGGTAGACCCCAGCCCAGCGAGCCGGCGCAGCGGATGAAGCTCTGCTGAGGCGAGGTCAGGTCGATCATCGTCCCTGTCCAGATACCGGCGTGGCCGGTATCCGAGACCAGAATGGCGTCCGCCGGCAGCAGCCGGGTGAGTTCGCCGCAGAGGCGTTCAGGGCGCATGGGGACCTGGTCTGAAGTGAGGAGCGGGTCGACCTGGGCTCGCCAGGTGGCGACCAACGACTGGACGCGCTCGACCCACGAATTGCGCGACTCCGGTGGGGTCATGGAGTCGGATTCGACTTGATCCACTAGCTTGCGGAGCCCGGCGCGGGCGTCGGCCAGGAGGCCGACGTTGATAGGGAACGAGCGGCCGAGCTCAGCGGAGTTTATGTCAAGTTGGACGATCCGAGCGCCGGGACGCGGGAACTTCCATATGTTGGTGACCTGCTCGCCCTTGTGGCTGCCAACGAAGAAGGCGAGATCAACTTCGGCAAAGACGCGATTGGCGCATTCGCGCGAGTACGTCCCGGACACGCCGACGGCCAGCGGGTGGTCGGCGGGGAAGGTCTCCTTGGCGTTGAGCGAAGTGATGACCGGGATGTTGAGCCGCTCCGCCAATTCGATAAGTTCAGCGCGCGCGCCTGCCGACCGGACTCCGCCGCCCGCCACGATGACCGGCCGCTCCGCCCCAGCCAGTTCGGCCAGGGCCGCGCGGACGCTGGCCGTATCAGGCTCGGGTCGGAAGGGGGGCGCGCGGCGGAACGGCTCCTCAACGATCACGTCGAGACTCGCCTCAGCATTCATGATCTCGCCGCCGGTGATTCCCCAGAGGTCAAGGTGCGCAGGTCCCGGGGTTCCGGAAACGACTTCGCGCAGAGCCTGGCGCAGGAAGATCGGGAACTCGGCGATTGAGGTTACGGGCGTGGCGAACTTGGTAACCGCGGCGAAGGGCGCCGAGTGATCGACCTCCTGGTAGGCGTGGCGGTTCTGCATGATCTGCGGCAGGCGTCCGGTCAGCGCCAGCACGGGTGAACAGGCCAGGAAGGCGTCCTGAAGACCCGCCGCCAGGTTTAGGGCGCCCACCGATTGGGCGCCGCAGACGCCGGCGCCGCCGCTGATCCTGGCGAAGCCGTCGGCCATGTAGGCTGCGCCCTTTTCGGTGTGGGCCATAACCGGCCTGAGGCCCAGGCGCTCCAACTCCGGCATGGCCTCCGGCACGCTGACCGGCATAAAGAAGTAGTGCGTGACCCCGTAGGCGTGGAGGGTTTCAGCGAGGAAGCGTGCGCCGCTCATCATGGGCATTGGGAGCTCCTTCCCTGGTCAGCGCAGCCATTGCGCCCGCGCACTGCCCGGCGCCGGTTACGTGCGCTCGACTGGCGCGCCCGCGAGGCCGCCGAGCGCTGAGCACCGTGATCCTAGGCGAATCCTGCCACGCCGACAGGTTGGGCGCGGCGGCAGCTCACGAACATGGGAATTGACGGCAAGACGAATAGTGTGTAGTGTTTAGGAAACATGACTCAATTCGGCACATTCGTCAGCACCGCCCGGCGGAGTCTGCAAAAGGACGACCGACGCTATTCGCTGCGCCAGGTAGCCCGGCGAATCGGCGTTGAGCCGGGGTACCTGAGCAAGATCGAACGCGGCCAGGTTGCGCCGCCCTCCGAAGCCGCCACCGTTCGGCTTGCGAGGGAACTGGATCAGGACCCGGACGTGTTGCTGGCGCTGGGCGGCAAGGTTTCCAGCGATCTGCAAGAGGTCATTCGCAAGCGGCCGCGGCTGTTCGCGCAGCTGATTCGCGAACTGCGCGAGGCGCCCGACCACGCCATTTTGCGCATCGTACGCGAGGTCAGGGACGGAGATTGGTAAGACACGACGGCAACAGCATCCAACGGACTTCGCAAGTGATCGAGAGCTTCCGACGCAACGTATTCACAAGGCTGCACGACAAGGAGAGTGGGTAGGAATGATCACGCTCGAACACGACCGCCTGGTTTTCAGGTTCCCAGAGGTGCACAAGGACGCGCGCTGCGCCATCGACTTTCAGCGGACGTTGCGGATTCCGGACGATGGGCTGGACTATCCGCTGCCGCCGGGGATGGGGAGTTTTCCGCTGCGTCACCTGGACGACTACGCCCGGCGCGTTCCGCCAACGTGGTTGCGACGCGGCGGCGTGCTGATGCCGATGCACCAGGCCGAGGCGATGTGGATCAACTTTGACTGCGGCGGGTACCCGTTCGCCGTGAAGATCGCGACGGGCAAGACCTGCGCGCTAACGGGCGAATGCTGGATGAACCACCTCAACACCGACCCGCAGGACTACGCGGTGCTTCCGGAGCAGCCGTGGCTGGACGGGTTCTGCGTGGCCAAGGGGATCGTTCGCCAATTCGTGGCGATGCCGCTTGGCAAGGGGTACACGGTTGAGGAGCAGCTAACGGGCGAGGGCGAGCACGGCGGGCTGCAACTCATCGTCTATCCAATGAAAGCTGAACGATACGAGGAGATGATCCGCAGCCACGTCGTTGGCGCGCCGCTGGACGATGGTGTCGCCTACTCCCCGATTGAGAGCGAGTCCATGGGCCTGGCGCCCGGCGGTCGAATGCGGCAGGAGATCTACGACGATGACTACGGCCTGGACGTCTGGGATCAGCGGCACGCCAGCCGCTGCTTCGTGACGATCGCCAACTCGGTGCAGTGGATGGCGCTGACCTGTGAACGCCCGCCGACGGAGCCGCCGACGGCGAGCGCCTATGAGGCAGCCGGTCTGCCCTGGTACGACTACTTTGGCGGCGATCTGACGGCCATTTCGGCAACCGACAAGCTGCGAGGAATCGCCAGCGTGGCGGAGATTGGGGCGGCGAAGGGCGAAAAGCCGCTGCCGGAAAACGGGTCTGTGGTCGTCGATCACATGATTTCGATACGGCGGTGGGGCTCAGACCAGGTGCGGGAAATGCGGGGCGAAGAGACCTCAACGCAGTAGGCGCCGCGGAGCGCACACGCCGTTCTTGCTCACGGCCCATGGGCCAGGCAATGGACGGGCGGGGCCAACCGACGGCTCGTTGACGCTTCCTTCGGCACCGACTAGGCTCTCAGCCGTTGCGTTGGCGCATTCCCGGACGTATTGGATGTGCCCGCGGTTCGCTTTCGGGCACTGGCTTTTGCCGGCCCCGAAGCACCAGAAAGAGGGGGACGCATGCTTCCACGGTCCATGACACGACGGCAGTTGTTGCGCGTCGGCGGTGGCGTCGCGCTGGGGGTTGGCGGAGCGGCAATCCTGGCGGCGTGCGGCGAGACGCAAGTAGTCGAGAAGATCGTCGAAGTCGAAAAGATCGTCGAAGTCGAAAAGATCGTCACCAGAGAAGTCTCCGTCGAAAAGATCGTGACGGTTGTGATCGAGAAGCCAATTGGCAAGCCGCGCGTGCGCTTGCGCGGTACCGGGCCGCTGGGGAACCCGGACACGGGCGTGTTCGACAAGCTGCTGTCTGAGACCCAGATTGAACTCGACCCGGTTGAGCAGCCGTACTCTGCCACCTACCAGAGTCTGCTGATTAACCTTAGCCAGGGAGGGTCCGCCTTCGACGTGGCGTCGATGGACGACCCGTGGATGCCGCAGTTCACGGAATTTCTGACCGACATCACGCCGCTCTACCAGGGGTTCGGCTGGGTGTGGCCCGACCCGGACATGATCCCGGCGATCGTGGACCTGGGCGACTGGCCGCCGGGCAAGTACGGCCCGCGCGCCGTTCCGAACATCGGCAACATCCAGAGCTTTGCCTACCGAACCGACGTGATGGAGGAGATTGGCGCGGAGCCGCCGGAGACCTGGGACGACGTGGCCGAGTATTCAGCCAAGATCACCGGCGACATGGCCCCCGACCTCTACGGCTACGCCATCCGCGGGCAGCCGGGGAACCCGGCCATGACGAGCTTCCTGCCGATTATGCGCGGCTTCGGGCGCGACGTGATCGACAGCGACCTGAACCCGCAGGTGAACACGGAAGAGGGCCTGGCCGCGCTGGACATGGTGGTGACGCTGAAGAACCTGGCGCCACCCGGCGTCGAGAACATCGGCCACCCCGAGCTTGGCAAGCTGTTGTACACCGGCCTGGCGGCCATGTCAGGCGACGTGTGGCCCGACCAGCTCCTGAAGATCTACACGCCGGACCTTTCAAAGGTGGTCGGCAAGGTTGACGTGCTGCCAGAGCCGGCTCAGCCGGGTGCGGATCACGCCAACATGACCGGCGTGTGGCTGTTCGGTATTCCTCAAGGCAGCGAGAACTACGAAGAGGCCGCGGAGGCGATCCACTGGCTCACCCAGGCGGAGAACCAGAAGGAAAACATGTACGCCAACAACTGGCCGCCGGTTCGTTTCAGCCTGATGGACGACCCCGGGCTGCTGAAGGACTTCCCGTTCCTGGCCGGTATCAAGAAGGCGGCCGCGGTGGCCGTGCCGCGCCCGCGGACGGAGCACTACTCCATCGTCGAGGAGATCGTTGGTCGGCACGTATCGTCCGTGATCGCCGAACAGGAGTCGGTGGGCGACGCCGCACGCCTGGCCGACGAAGAGGTTCGGGTGGCGCTGGAAGAGAAGGGCGCCTACTCATAGGGACGCTGAGAACCACGATCGCAGGGATCGCGGCGGCCTAGCGCCACCCGATCGTCAGGTGATCGCGGAGTTGGCATTGCGAGCAGGCAAGGGCCTGACGGCGCTCACGCCGGTGAGCGCCGTCAAGTTTCGCCTCCACCCTGGCGCAAAGGAAACAGCAGGTGGCACGCGTGACGGTGTTTAACGTCTTTCGTAGGCGCGTCGGCGACGACCCACGCGCCATCGCCAAGACGCCCTGGTGGGAGCAGCACCTCAGGTTCTTCTTCATTGCACCCTCCCTAATCCTGCTGGCCTTGCTCGCGGTCTTTCCCGCCATCATGAGTTGGCGCTTCGCGTTCTCGCGGGTCACGTTCAAACTTGGCGAGCTCGGCATCGAGCCCATCGGATTCAGCAATTTCACCAAGGCGTTCAGCGATAACCTGATCATCGGATCCACGGTTCGAACAGCGACCTGGACCGTGGTCGTGGTGTCTGCTGAGATCATCGTCGGCCTGTTCATCGCGTTTCTCATGAGCAGGCTGCACTCGAGGGCGCGCACGATGTTCACGGCCGCCCTCATCATTCCGCTGGTCCTGCCCCCGGTTAGCGTGGGCGCGGGATGGGTGGTGATGATGGACGTGCAATTTGGCGTCCTGAATTACCTGCTGAGCCTGGTGGGAATCGAGCCACTGCTCTGGCTGGCCGACGACCGGACCGCGCTGCCGGCGATCATGCTCATCGACATCTGGCAATCGAGCATGTTCGTGTTCATCCTGATGTACGCGGGGATTCTCTCGCTGCCGCAGGATCCGTACGAAGCCGCCGCTATCGACGGCGCGTCGCCCTGGCAGATCTTCCGCGACGTCACGATCCCACTGTTGCGGCCGACCTTTGTGGTGATCCTGCTGCTGCGAACGCTTGACGCAGCCCGGATTGCCGACCGGATGCTGGTCATGACGCGCGGAGGTCCCGGCTCATCCACCGAGACCGTCGTACTATCGATCTACAAATATGCGTTCATCCACTTCAATTTCGGGTATGCCTCGGCCCTCTCGGTCATGTTTCAAGTCTTCCTGATCATCCTGGCGACGTTCTACATTCGGCGCATCCTGCGCACGTAGGTGTGAGCTAATCATGGTCGGCGAACGCAGCGCCCCACTCGTCCTCAGCCGCCACGTGCTGATGCTTGGCGTGGTTCTGATCGTGCTGGCGCCCGTCTACTGGATGCTGACGATCGGTTTCAAGACCGACGTGGAGTTCTCACAGATTCCGCCGACGATCTGGCCGCAGGAATTCACGCTGCAGTGGTTCGAGCAGGTCATGGGAAAACGTGGATTCGGCGAGCAGATCATGAACAGCATCATCATTGCCGCGATCGCTACGTCGATCGCGATCACGGTGGGCAGCCTGGCCGCCTACGGCCTCTCCCGGTTTCAGCTGCCCTATGGCCTGAACTATCACATTCTCTTCTTCATCCTCACGGTTCGGATGTTCCCGCAGACGGTAACCGTGGTCCCGCTGTTCATTCTGTTCACGCAGGTCGGCCTCATCGACACGCACATCGGCATGGGGCTGGTGCATTCGATGCTGGAGTTGCCGCTGGCGGTCTGGATGATGCTGGGATTCTTCCGCGATATTCCGCGCGATCTTGAGGAAGCGGCGATGGTGGACGGTGACCACTGGCTGGGCGCGTTCCGTAAGGTGATCATTCCGCTGGTGCGACCTGGCCTGGCCGCGACCTCAATTCTGGTTCTGATAGCGTCCTGGAACGAGTTCCTGTTCGCGCTGATCCTGACGCGAACCGAGGCGCAGACCCTGCCGATTGCGGTAGCGAATCAGATCACGCAGTTCGACATTCTCTACGGCCGCATGATGGCGGCCTCGGCCATCTCGATCCTCCCGGTCTTGATCTTTACGTTGCTGGTCCAGCGCAACCTGATTCGGGGGCTGACCCTCGGTGGAGTTTCCGGAGCATGAGCACCTCGTCAACGTCGATGCGTTCGCTGCCAGTCACGTTCGAAAAGGTCTCGAAGCATTTCGGGAGCGTGATCGCCGTCAACGAAGTGGACCTGCACGTGCAGGAAGGCGAGTTCATGGTCCTGCTGGGGCCATCGGGCTGCGGGAAGACCACGTCGCTGCGAATGATCGCGGGTCTGGAGACGGCCACGGCCGGAACCATCAAGATCGGCGACACCGTAATCAACAAGGTGCCGCCGCGAGCGCGCAACGTAGCGATGGTGTTCCAAAGCTACGCGCTCTATCCCCACATGAAGGTGGCCGACAACATTGGCTATCCGCTGAAGATCCGCAAGACCTCCAAGGCGCGCATCGGGGAGCGTGTGAAGGAAGTCGCGAAAATGTTGCGGATCCCGGAGTTGCTGGATCGGAAACCGCGGGAGCTAAGCGGCGGCCAGCGGCAACGCGTGGCGCTGGCCCGCGCCATCATCCGCGAGCCAAACGTCTTCCTGTTCGATGAGCCGCTTTCCAACCTGGACGCCGAATTGCGGCTGGAGATGCGCGGTGAACTGAAGTACCTGCAACGGCAGCTGGGGACGACGGCAATCTACGTAACTCACGACCAGGCCGAAGCGCTGGCCATGGCCGACCGCATCACGGTTATGCGGGAAGCCAAGGTGCTGCAGGTGGGCTCGCCGATGGACATCTACGACCGGCCGGCCAATGCCTTCGTTGGACACTTCGTGGGCAGCCCGGGGATGAGCCTGGTTTCGGGAACGTTGACGAGCACGAACGGTTGGGTTCGCGTGATTGGGAACGGCTTCTCCTGGGACGTGAGCGGCGACGCCGCCATCGCCGTCTTGCGCAGACCTCGCGTCGACCGGCAGGCGATTGCGGGGGCGCGTCCCGAAGCGATGGAACTGTCGTTCACAGAGCAAGCGGGCTACGCGAAGACCTCGATCTTCGCGGTCGAGCCGATGGGCAGCGAAGTCCTGGTTGACGTGCTACTCGACGAGGACACGCGGATCAAGGCGCGGGCGGAAACCACGTTTGCCGGTCAACCCGGCGAGGCCATCTGGATACGTCCGAAGCCGGATCGAATCCGACTGTTCGACGGCGAAAGCCAGGAGGCCATCGAATAGCAGGGCGGGCGCCGCACCTGCGGCGTACGACCACAGGGCATCGGCCGTGACAAAACTCCGAACCGGACTGGTTGGTTGCGGGAGCATGGGCGGCGGCGTTCACGCGCCCGGGCTGGCCAGTCATCCGCAGATCGAACTTACGGCGATCGCCGACGTTACCCGGCCGAACCTGGAACGCGTGGGCGACGCACAGGGCATTCCGGCCGAGCGTCGATTTGCCGACGCCGAGGATTTGGCGGCGCTGCCGGATCTTGATCTCGTGGTGGTGGCTACGCCGCCGTGGCTGCGCAAGGCCCCGGTGTTGGCGGCCCTCAACGCGGGCAAGCATGTGCTGGCCGAAAAGCCACTGGCGGCAGTGCCGCAGGACGCCTGGGAGATGGTCGAAGCGGCACAGACCAGTGATCGCGTTCTGGCCATGATGCACAACTACCTCTTCTTTCCCGAGTTCGAGGCGGCGAAATCGGCAATCGACGGCGGCGCCATCGGCGAGGTTCGGACGCTGAGCGCCAACCTGCTCTGCGTTCCCGACAACCCGGGCGCGGCAACCTTTCAGCCCGGCTGGCGGCGCGACCTGGGGCGCGCGGGAGGCGGCATCCTGATGGATATGCTGCACCCGCTGTACGTGATGAGCTGGCTGGCGAGCGCTCCGGTGTGCGAGGTGTCCGCGATGATCCGTCGAACCGGGGACGGTCCTCTACCGGTGGACGACCTGGCGATGTGCCATCTGCGACTCGACGATGTCTACGCCAGCCTGAACCTCGGCTGGGGCCTGGGGCCTGGAGGAATCGGCGTCGGTGGTACTGAGGGACGAATGTGGCTCCGCTACATCAACAACGGAACCACCCCGTTCGACCGGTTTCACTCGGCCTTTACTTCCGACGGGTTTACGACGCAACCGCTGGAGGTGGAGGGCTTCACCGCGAACGCCGACTCAGCGCACGCGAGCGAGGATGAGCGCCTGGCCTGGGCGTTTGCCGGGCACAACATGCAGAACTCGTACCTGAACCTGATCAGCGACATTGTCGAGGCCGTGGCTTCTGGCCATCAGCCGCGGAGTACCGGTGAGGATGGGGCACGAGCCATCGATACGGTGCTTGCGTGCTATGCATCGGCGGCACGGCGGCAACCGGTTGCCCTGCCGCTGGATGCGGCCGATCCGGTGTATCGCGAGGGTGTAACGGCGTTGATCGCAGAGGCGGACGCCAGCTAAGCGCGCGGCGCAATCAGGTCCTTTTGGTCCTGGAGCAGCAACGGCTTGAGGAAGTCAACGCTTTTCTCCAGGCCTTCCAGGCGACCCATCCAGCGGTCTTCATGCTCAATGCTCACAACGCCGTCGAAGCCAGTTTTTCGTAGGGCGCTGAAGAACTGACGCCACCAGAGTTCGCCGTGGCCGTAGCCGACGGTTCGGAAGGCCCAGGATCGTTCAAACGACTGATCCCAAGGACGGATTTCAAGCAGTCCGTTGAGAGCGGCCTCGTTGGGGTCGATGCCGGTGTCCTTGGCGTGCACGTGCCAAATGCAGCCGGCCAGGCCTTGGACCACGACGGTGGGTTCCATGCCCTGCGGCCAGAGGTGGCTGGGATCCAGGTTGGCGCCCAGCAGGTCACCGGCGATTTCGCGCAGCTGCAACAGGGAACGCGGGTTGTAGGCCACCATGCCGTGGTGCATTTCGATTGCAATCTTCATGCCGTGGTCGGCGGCGAAGCGGCCGGCCTCGCGCCAGAACGGGGTGACTTCCTCGGCCCATTGCCGGCGGCCGCATTCCACGTATTCGGCCGGCCAGGTGGCTGTGACCCAGTTGGGGTAGGTTCCGCCATCAGGTGCGCCCGGACAGCCGCTCTGGGTGATGACGATGTCCAGCCCAAGGGCGCGCGCGACGCGAATCGTGTCGTAGTAGACCTGCTGGCAACGCTCGCGCCGTTCAGGATGCGGGTCGAGCAGGTTGCCGGAACAGTTCAGGGCCGAGAGCACAAGCCCGCGGTCGGCTATGGCGCCGAGAAACTCCTCGCGCGCCGTCTGGCTCTGCACTAGTTCGTCAAGCCGACAGTGGGGCGACGACGAAAAGTTGCCGGTGCCGATCTCCACCGTGTCCAGCTCGAGACCGGCACTGTAGTCCAGAGCCTCGATGAACGACTTGCCGTCCAGGATGTCCATATACAACCCAAGCTGCATGGCGCTTCTCCCCGCTAATCAGCGTTGTGTGAAAGCGTAGACCGGGACCGACTGACCGAATTGGCGTCTGGCGAATCAACCACGGCGTGCATTGAGCGCTGCACCCGCTAGATGAGGGGGCGCTCGTTCGCGACAGCTTTGGCGTAGCGTTCGCGTGAGGCCTGGACGCCCTCGATGGTCGAGACCTCGGAAATCGGAACGTCCCACCAGGACTCGTAGGTGGGGACGCCATCCACGGCGTCCACGTCCACCGCAATGAGCGTTGAGCGGTCCGCCTCGCGCGCGTCGCCCAGAGCCTCCTGCAGGTCGTCCGCGGTGTTGGCGCGGATGACGTTCATGCCCAGGCCCTCGGCGTTGGCTGCCAAGTCGAGCGGAATAGTGTCGCCATCCAGTAAGCCCGACGAACCGTTGCGGTAGCGGTACTGCGTGCCCCAGCCATCGGCGCCGGCGTCGGTCGAGAGGGCCCGGATGCTGCCCCAGCCGTGGTTGTCCAGCAGAACCACATTGATCTTGATGCCTTCTTGCAGGGCGGTGACCAGTTCCTGGGCCATCATCAGGTAGGAGCCATCGCCGACCATCACATAGACCTCACGCTCAGGGGCCGCCAGCTTGGCGCCGATGCCGCCGGCGATCTCATAGCCCATGCAGGAGTAGCCGTATTCCAGGTGGAAGCCACCCGGCTGCTTGGTGCGCCAGAGCTTGTGCAGGTCGCCGGGCAGGCTGCCGGCAGCGCAGACCACTACGTCTTCAGGCCGCGTGAACTCGTTGACGACGCCAATGACGTGGCCTTGCCGCAGCGGGATGGCGTCGGTGGCGGCCGTCTGCCGGTCGGCTTCCGCGATCCACTCGGCGCGGCAAGCGTCCACCTGGGCACTGAAAGCCGCGGGGACTCGGTAGCCGGCGACGGCCTCAGCCAGTTCTTCGAGCACAACCTTGGCGTCACCTTGCAACGGCAGCGCCGCGTGCTTGTAGGCGTCCAGTTCCGCCACGTTGATGTTGATAAAGCGGACGTTCGGGTTCTGAAACTGCGTCTTGGAAGCCGTGGTGAAGTCGGTGTAGCGCGTGCCTATTCCAATGATGAGGTCGGCGTCGCGCGCCACGAGGTTGGCAGCCGTGCCGCCCGAGAACCCTACGGCCCCCAGCACTTGCGGATGGTCGAACGGCAACGCGCCCTTGCCGGCTTTGGTCTCCGAAACCGGAATCCCGGTCGCTTCGACGAAGGCTCTCAGGGTGTCCGACGCCTCGCTGTACAGGACGCCGCCGCCGGCAACGATGAGCGGACGTTCGCTGGCCCGCAGCCAGGCGGCTGCCCGCTGCAAGAGATCAGCGTCCGGCCGCGCGCGCGGAACGTCCCAGACGCGCGGCTGGAACAGTCGGTCGGGGTAGTCGTAGGCCTCGGTCTGTACGTCCTGCGGCAGCGACAGCGTCACCGCGCCAGTGCTTGCGGGCGAGGTGAGCACCCGCATCGCTTCCATCAGCGCAGGCACCAGCTGGTCCGGGCGGTTGATGCGGTCCCAGTAGGTGGAGACCGGGCGGAAGCAGTCGTTGACAGAGACGTCGTGCGACCAGGGCGCCTCCAGTTGCTGCAAGACCGGCGCGACTTTGCGGTTGGCAAAGATGTCTCCGGGCAGCAGCAGGACCGGCAGGCGATTGATTGTGGCCGTGGCCGCGCCGGTGACCATGTTCGTGGCGCCGGGGCCGATGGACGAGGTGCAGGCCAGCGTTCGCATGCGGTTCGACATCTTGGCGAAGCCGATGGCGCTGTGCACCATCGACTGCTCGTTGCGCGCCTGGTAGTAGCGAAAGTCGGGGTTCTCCTGCAGGGCCTCGCCCACGCCGGCCACGTTGCCGTGGCCAAAGATCCCGAAACAGCCCGCAAAAAACGGTTGCTGCCGACCGTCGCGCGCTACGTGCTGAACCTTGAGGAACTCGACCAGTGCCTGGGCCATCGTTTTCTTCATCCCAAAGTGCCCCCTTGTTAGAGTCAACCGTTGTTCCAGGCGGTAGAGAAACCGCAGGCGTTCAGCAACGAGCTACTTCGACCAACTGCTTACGACAGTTTTCGAAGCCGAAGCAAATCATACGAGAATCAGTGGCCACCCCTGATAGTCCGACGACCTGCCGTCGTGGACAGCGGTACGCGAAGCGCATGCCGGAGGAGGTTGGAGATGGTAGGAGTTCCGAGGGCCAACGAGCTTCTGGGGTACCCGGCCGACGCGCGATTGCTGATCGTCAATGCGGACGACTTCGGCATGTGCCACGGGCAAAACCTAGGCGCCATACGGTCCATCACCGAGGGACTGGTCAGTTCTTGTTCGCTAATGGCGTCTACGCCCTGGTGCCTGCACGCGGCCGACTTTCTGCGCAGGAATCCCGAGATTCCGTTTGCCGTGCATCTGACCGTCGTTTCGGAGTACCAGCACTACCGCTGGGGTCCGCTGGCAGCGCCGGCGGACGTGCCGTCGCTGCTTGATGGATCCGGGCACTTCTTTGGCGACGACCGGTTCGACCACCTCCTGGCCACGGCGGACATCGGTGAGTTGGAAACGGAGTTTCGAGCGCAGATCGAGACGCTCAGAGGGCTGGGGCTGCATCCCACACATCTGGACAGCCACTACGGTCCGCACGAACAGCGGCAGGACATTTTCGACCTCGTCGTTAGCCTGGCGCGCGAATACGGGCTGGCCGTGCGGGCGGGGTCGCCCGACCTGGTGCGGAGCTTGCTGGAGCAGGGCTTGCCGGCCGCCGATCAGGGCGTTCTGGACTCGGGCCGGATTCCTCCGGAACAAAAGGCCGAGGTGCTGGCCGCCAAGCTGCGGGAGCTGCCGGCGGGCCTGAGCGAGTGGGCGTTGCACCCCGGAATTGCGAGCGATGAACTTCGGGCCGTCATGGCGGATCCGAGGGTGCCGGGCGTGAGCGGCACGCCGGAAGGCCGGCAGTCGGATTTCGACGTGGCCGTCTCGGCGGAAGCCGCGCGGATCGTGCGCGAGGAAGGCATCCAGATCATCGGCTACCGGCAGCTGCAGCAGGTTTGGCAGGCGGCAGGCTAGGCACCCAGCGCCCGTGCGGCGCGTTCGACGATGGGGGCCAGTGGATCTCCGGTCTGGTATGTCCAGTCGACAATTCGTCGCGCTAGGTCGGCGCGCACCAAGGCATGTGCCGGGTCGGCGATTAGGTTGGTCATCTCGTGCGGGTCGGCTTGAAGGTCGTAAAGCTCCGAGTCGTCCAGCAGGAAGAGGTTGAGCTTCCAGCGGTCGGTACAGACGGTCTTGATGAACTGGTGCTGGTCAGCGAAGTGCGAGTAGAACTCGGCGAAGATCGCGTCGCGCGGGCCAGGCGCGTCTGACGTCCAAACGCCGGCGAAGTCGCGGCCCTCGCCGGCGTCCACCGGGACATCGCAGAGGTCGCCCAGCGTGGCCGCTAGGTCGACCGTGCTGAACAGCGCGTCGCTGACGCGTCCGCCATCAATCCGGCCGGGCCAGCGCACGATGAAGGGGATGCCAAGGGACTCCTCGTACATCGAGGGGCCTTTCTCGATCATGCGGTGCGCGCCCAGGCTCTCGCCGTGGTCGGACATCACCACGACGATCGTGTCGTCGGCCAGCCCCTCGGCTTGCAAGTGGTCCAGCATCCGGCCGACCTCAGTGTCCACGTGCGCCACCAGCCCGTGATAGTGGGCGATCAGGCGGCGCCAGTCGGCATCGCTCATGTTGCGGACCCACTGGTGCTGGACGGACTCGCGCAGCGTGCGCGGCTTGGTGGAGAGGTCGTCGGCCAGCGAGACCGGCAAATCAACCTCGTCCGGTGACACCAGGTCGGGGAATTCGCCCGGCGAGATGATCGGCGGATGCGGATCTTTGATCGAGCAGCAGAAGACCCAGGGGCGCTCGTCGCCCGAGTCGAGGAACTCGATGGCCTGATCGACGGCCCAGGACGTGCGGGCGTGCTCCACAGGGATCGTCGAGGCGCCGGAGGGGAAGATACCGCTAGCCAGCGCGTCGGAGGCGCCAAAGCGGCGGTGCTCGCGGTGAAAGGTCTCGGCCAGGCCGTGCCGTTCCAGGTACTGGATGTAGAAGTCGCGACCGTCCTTCCAGTAGCGGTAGGTGCGCCAGAAATCGGTCCAGCCGTGATGCGGCGTTTCGTCGTCGCCCATGTGCCAGGGTCCGGTGTAGCCCATGCGGTAGCCGGCGGCGTTGAAGGCCTGCCCCAGCGAGGGCACGGATTCCGGCAGCGGGGTGCGATGGACCAGTGGCCCCACCTCCGCCTGCCAGTCCGCCGGGAACTCGGTCGAATCGCCAATCCGGTACACGCGATGCTGGTGCGGGTAGCGTCCGGTGAACATGGACGCGCGCGCCGGGGCGCATTGCGGCAGCGGCACATAGGCACGGGTGAGCCTGAGACCATTGGCCGCCAGCCGGTCAAATACGGGCGTACGCGCCGCCCGGCAGCCATAGGACCCCAGCGCACCCCGCTGGAGTTGATCCATGAGCACGATCAGGACGTTGGGTCGACGCGCGACCATGCCATCGCTCCCGAACGAGGAGGCAGACGCCGCCAGCTTGCCAGACGCCCCAGCCGTCATTTCGGTGACCAGCGGAATCCGGGGCACCCGAGGGACGCTGGACCTCGGCGCCGCAAGTTTCTGCCAGCTGGAATCCGCGTGGCGACAGGCCCGAAACGAGCAGTTGGCCGCAAAAAAGAGTTTCTTCTAAGGGAGCTTACATACGTGAGTGCCCATGTCATTTCGGTGTTCGGCTTTCGTATGTACAACGAGTTTGACAATGTTGTCAAAACTCCCTAATTTGCTATTGCTGCCTGAGAAGGCGGACACGTCTCTCGTTGTGGGACTGGACGTACCGGTGCCGCCGACGGGATTCGAACCCGCATGGGCTTGGACGCCAGTAAAGAGACCGACGCCCGCTGCCCGCCGGATTCCTAGTCCGGAGTGTCTGCCGTTCCACCACGGCGGCAAGAGAATTATAGACGCTGGCCCGCGTCCGAATGCGGCGGACGCGGGCTTTCGTCTGTCTTGGAACACCTGCGATCTATCACGCAACAATCCCCTTGACAGTCCCAGCCGTGGGCACTATACTTCCGTTATTAGGCAATGGGAGACGTGCAAATGGCAAAAGGACCGGGGAAAGCGCACCGCAAGGGGATCACCTTGCTTGACGTGATGCGGATGTTCCCTGACAACAAATCCGCCGAGAAATGGTTTGCTGAGACGCGCTGGCCGGATAAGCCAGCCTGTCCGTACTGTGGGAGTCTCAGCGTGCTATCCGGCGCGAAGCATAAGACGATGCCGTACCGCTGCCGAGAGAAGGGCTGCCGCAAGCGGTTCAGCGTGCGGACGGGAACCGTGATGCAAGACTCGAAGCTCGGCTATCAGGTGTGGGCAATGGCGGTCTACTTGATGACGACGGGGATCAAGGGCACGTCAAGCATGAAGCTGCATCGCGACCTGGGGATATCACAGAAGTCGGCATGGCACTTGGCGCATCGGATTCGGGAGACGTGGCAGCATTCGCAACCGGCATTCGTCGGACCGATTGAAGTCGATGAGACGTTCGTTGGCGGCAAGGAAATCAACAAGCATGCGCACAAGAAGCTCCGGGCCGGACGCGGTAAGGTTGGCAAGATTCCAGTCGCAGGCGTTCGTGACCGTGCCACCGGCAAGGTCTACGCCACAGTGGTTCCAGACATTACCAAGAAGACGCTGCATCGGATTGTCGAGCTAAACGCGATTCCGGGTGTGACGGTCTACTCGGACGAATGGTGGGGCTATCATGGTCTGCCGAACCGTGAAGTCGTCAGGCACGGTATCGGCCAGTGGGTGAGCGGACAGGCGCACACAAACGGACTGGAATCGTTTTGGTCGCTAATGAAGCGCGGCTTTCACGGTTCGCACCACAAGATGAGCGGCAAGCATTTGAACCGCTACGTGGGAGAATTCACGGGCCGGTTCAATGACCGCGAGCTTGATACGATTGACCAAATGACCGCAATGGTGCGCGGGATGTTGGGAAAGAAACTGACGTACGCAGAATTGAAGGGAGCGGCATAGTGGCTGCGGTACAGAAACGTATTATAATTGGCCTTGAAGATTTATCTACAATTTACTTGCATTGCAAGACTTGCTCTGGTGAGATCGTATTTCCTCTACAATCAACGGATACGGCGAATTCTCGTGACCTTCCGCGCTCTTGCCCGCTCTGTAATACCTATTTTGCTGCCTATGGCGAACAGAACACTGCAATACTCGAAGAGGTCATTGTTCACAATATACGAGAGTTACTAAACACGCAAGATAACCGCAAAGCGCAATTGCGTTTTGAGATAAACGCTAAGGACGGTCAGGATGCCTAAACGTAAACGCGGTAGACCAGCAAAGCCAATGCCTGATGCTATTCCCGATACACCGGAGAATATCGCAAAGGCGATATTGTTTTCGCCGCCGAAGGAAAGTATTCATTGGGAATACCTAGAGGAACAAGAGATTACAGGTTCTAAAGAACCAAACTCGAAAAAGAACGCCTAAGCAATTGTCTTTGAGTCCGAGAATATATAGTGGTTAAGACAGTGAAGTTCAATCTTCACTTTATTGATTCCTAAGTCTTAACTACGCAGCCATTAAGGAGACACGATGAACACAATATGGAGTAATGCCAGATCGTTTGTGAATTTGCTTTTTCCAGCCAGAAATGCTAAGCATAGTGATTCAGCAGACCAAGGAACCATGCAAGCTGTGAGCGATCAGCGGAAACCCACCACAATTAAGCAAAGGCTATTCGAGGGCCGAGTTGATGCTGAACGGAATTATCGGTACTACAGCGTCATGTCCGATAGGTACCGAAAGTACTATGGTGTGCTTGCATTTTTCATAGGTAGTGCATCTTTTTCGCCGCTGTTGCTTGAAGGTGTGAGGATATGGGAACTTGATGCTCGCATTGTTTTACCAGCTTTGGCAGGGATTGCTATGCTTTATCTCGCTTTATCTCATCAGTTTTGATATCCCCGGAAAGGCGGCGCGTGCAGAAAACGTGCAGCGGTTCTATATGATTTTAAGTCATCAGTGGCGCGATCTCTGGTGGAATCAAACAGACGAAAATGTACTTCAGGATGTACGAATGCTTGAAATGCGCGAGCACGCATATATCGCTACGGGTATTTCCACAGATGATAACCTTAGTGATCGTTGTCTAGAAACGGCTATGAAAATCGTCCTAGCCGAATATGTGCGAGATGGAGGATCGGGTGCCGAAGGACGAAGAGCCTAGTCAGTTGGAACCGGAGTCAGGGCGGGATGAGTCTGGAAGAACGTTTGTTAAGCGCTCAATTCGATCTACCGACTTGTCTACCGACTTGTCCGAAGCTGGGAAGGCAGTGTTTAAGTCGACACCACGTTCAAAACCTATTGTATCTATCGATAATATCATTGAATCAGAAGACGATTCTGTCGATGATGGCGGGTCAGACTCGAACGAGGACGACTAGCGGCTAAAAGTCGAGTCATTACGTAGGCGAAGGCGAGTAGACGGCCAACCGAGCATGTTATACTGAAGGCGGAATGTGGCGGAATCGAACCGCACCCGCCTGCTAATAAGGCGGATCGGGGTGTCTTATACCCCGTCCGGCGTCCAAAAACCGGTCCCACCCTCCGAACTTTCAGTATAGGCAATCCCACCGCCTGAGTTGCGGCAGGCGGTGGGATTCGTCTAAAGCAATCTTACGACACTATTTGATTGTAAGCATACGACACTATTTGATTGTAAGCATTGGTCTTGATAAACCAAGTAGGCAAGCAGATTCGGTAATCACCCCTCTTTGAGCGATTCCGTCGCTAGTTGGACGGCTCGCCATGCTGCGATTGGTGCGATGGAAATAAATTCGGCCTTACTATGATCATAAGTCTCATAGAGATAAATCATTGCGCCTAAGCCGACTAAGAGCATGTCACGCCAAGCTGGAGTTGCGAGCCGCATTGTTCGGTCCAATAAAACAAGCGTTGACGAAATTGACATAGCTACCACGTTACCGAATAGAGAGACTTTGGGCTGACATTCCAGTGCACCACCCTTTTGACGCGTTAGAGTCGCACTCCACCTCTTGCGCGGTTTTTCTTCTACTCTCACATCAGTCTCATAAATAAACAGCTGTTTGCCCATTCCACTTTCGTCAAAAACACTTAAAAAACCAGTAAATGTGCCATCGTCGTGTTCTCTGGCGTCCATAAGTTCATTGGCTGATTGCTTTACGCTTTCGATGAGTTGTGTTGCAGCATTATGGTCTCCAAGATTGTGGATCACTCTTGCCCAGTAGGTGAAACAAAACAGAAGTCTATCGCTATGTATAAGCTCCATAGAATCCATGGATGCCGGGCCAGTTCGTTCGCTAATGTGTACCGCACCGTAGTCTTTGTTATAGAAGGCGAAGTCATACCGAAGCACCTCGCCCTGCGGAGCATCGGGATAGTCAATTACTTGTGCCATTGTGTGCCTACTCCAGATTCTTGACAATGCGATGTAGACACTAGCATACGGCATTGGTAGCAACGCGGCGTGGGAACTCACGTATGTAAGCTCCCTTCTAAGAAACTCTTGACCCGCGGTGCCGCGCATCCCGGCGGGGGACGGCATGCATCTCGGACGGCCTGGGCCGCGGCCCGCGGATCGAGGACGGGGCCGGGTCCGTCTGGGGTCCGGGGCGAGGGGTTGGCCGGCATGACCGAGCATGGCGGCGGGTGGACTAGTGCGCGGGGCGGTGGGCATACGGGGACGGCTTGCGGAACCTGTGCGACTATCGTACACTCTACGTGTACGTCTGGCAAGCCTGGACTGGGCCGGGAGCGCGGGGGCGCTCCGGGCCGCGGCTGCGGCAACCGACAGGCGGTCGGATCTTTGTCCGCAGAAGTCTTGAGGGTGTTAGATCTGGGGAACAGCGGCTGCGCGATGCCCTGGTGCACGCGGCCCGGCATGCCCTGTGAAACCGTGGGACTCGCGTGGAACGGATGAGAAGGGTCATCATCGGTTTGGATGCAAATTTCCATTTGTGGATAGAAATGTCGTAGATCAAGATACGAGATCGAGCTTATTTTTCATGCCTGTTGGGTGTGTGAATAGCGATGTGTATCTGACCGTGATACCGCGATGTGAGATGTGATACGGGGATTTCAATTAGCTTGAAGAGGTATGACGGCGTGCTGCAATGGCGACGAGTTACCGCGCGATCGGGAGGATCTCCGCCAGCGACGTATATGCGCCACGTCCGAAGGTCTCTGTGATCCGGACCGTGATTGTTGTCGCAACGTCGTTGGGCAGATAAATCACGTTCTCGATTTCTGGAGGAAGTTGTTGGCGGTGTATCCAACTAGGCGTTTTGGATTCCGGGCCAATTGCGACCTCGACCAAGCGAGGCCAGGTATCCCTCGGCTCGTCGCTGGCGTTGTAAAGCACGATCCGCTCAAGCGCGCGCGGCGGATTCAGTCGGATTGTGATTGCTTGCGGCAGATCGGAGTTCAACGATCTCCACGCGCGCGTAGATCCATCGGCCACACTATCGACAACAAGCGACGCCGGATGCTCGTTTGCCTCGCTTGTGAACGATTCGATACCCCCGCCAGTCGACTGAAAGCCAAAGACTTTGTTTATGGACGGGTTGTCGATGATTCGCGATTCGTGCTCGGAACGGATGAACCGCTGCTCGACGAAGCCGTAGCCAATCACCGCCGCTGGAAGGGCCAGCGTGAGAGCCACCGTCAGCAGCGGGATCGGCGCTGTGCCGCGCTCGCGCGTGTGCACGCTCACAAGCACTGCCGGTGTCAGCAGGAGAATCAGCACGAGCACCAGCGGTGTGTCGAGAATGCTGTCCACGCCTCGCGCCCGTAACAGCACATACGTGATCGGCAGCGTAAGTGCGGCTGAGAGCAGGATGAATCGCCGTCCTAATACCGCAAACGGGACACGCTCGAGCGGAAAAATCACTACGACGACGAAGGCAAATACGACGCCCGCGAAGGCAGGCGCGGGGTTGCGAAGGTCGATCGACCAGACGACCAGCCAAGACAGAATCAGGACGAACGAAGCTACGGGAGCGGCGTCTCCCACTGACCGCGAGGCGTCCAGTGTGGCGGGCTCAGGCGTCGTCGAGCGGCCCGTGGCGTAGCGTCGTGGTCGATAGAGGCCCGCGCGCGGCGGACGAGTTGACGACGACCGCTTCGTCTCCCCCGTCATCTGAAGCGGGGCCTCCCACTTCGGGCGGTCAGGTTAGGCTGGCAAGGCTAGCGCAGCAGGATTGGCGGTTCCGGCTGTCTGCTTGACCGCGTGAGCGGACGCAGCAACCAGCCAGCGACCGTCTACGGCCACGTGTTGCCGATCGAATTCCCCAGTCGGAGACCAGGAATCATTCCGATGCCCGGGGATTTCGGCCTCGATGCATTCATCAACGCAACGGCTGCTGCGGTACGAGTGGGTGCGCACACCAACCCGCACACCGAACCTGAGCGTGTGCAACGTGCACTTCGAGCTTGGGTCCTCGGTTTCGAGACCGATGCCGCGACCATTCGGCAGCGACAAGAAGTCGTGCGGGCGCTCTGGGCTCGGCCGGCGCTTCGGTCCGTGATCGACAGCGTTGATGTCGCGCCACACGACGCTGACCAGGAAGCGCGCGGCGGATACCAATATGCGCTGGAGCGGTTCGAGTCGTACTCATCGGCGCTGACCGAGCTGCGCGCGACGCTCGACGGTTCATTGCCGGCCTGGCTGGTTGACGTACGCGTCACTCTGGAAGACGCGGCGGCGGAGGCTGCTAGTGCGGCGCGGAAACTCAACCCGCGTCTGGCTCTGGAAGTGCGGATGGCCGGGCATGTGCGGATCTCCAAACGCGACAGCCTGCTGGGCGGAACCACCCAGAAGGGTCGGCTTACCTACACCTATGCCCTGGTCAACGAGGCGACCGGGGAATCGGTCGAGCATCACAGCCCCGGCGGCTTTGGCGTGGGCGATGTGATGAATCCATGGGACGCCGTCGACCAACGACGCTCCGCCTTCGAATATCGGATGGACGCCGACGTATTTCAGCAGTTGACCCGCGTTGTGAAGGAGTCGATCTTCACGCGCGCGTATGACGTGACCGGCGTCATTGGCGTGGATGAGGCAGGCGGTGTCGCCAAAGGCACCGTCTTCTTCAAGCGCACCTCGCGCGAGCCACTACCGAAAGTTATGGCCAACAACGTCCTCGGGTTTATTCCCGGTGCCTCGGGTCTTGGCTTCGCTTGGGAGAGCTTCAAACCGTCAATCGGCCAGGGCACGCTCTACGTCGAGGTCTCGGACGAGCCGATCGGTGCCATGCAGGACGAGAACACCCTGTTCCGCATCCTGGAAAAGGTCCGTTCCGATCACAATCTGTTCTACCTACGGCAGTTTGCATCTGTCATCCGCCGGTTCGAACAGCTGCTGGTGACGCTCAAGGCCGTTGCGACGGCCGTACGGTTCTTCCGTGATCTTGAGGCTCGAGACATCCCGGTCACGTTTCCGACGGCGGTCGAATCAGCCTCGGATACCCCAACGCACATCCGAGGCATGTTCCCGCCCGAACTTGCCGTCCTCTCGGATCGTGCCGGCGTGCCGAGTGACGTTGAGTTCTCGCCCGAGCGGCCGACGGTACTCATCACCGGCGCGAACAACAACGGCAAGACCACCTATTTGGACTCCATCGGCATTTCGCAGGCGCTGTTTCAGGCAGGGCTCCCGGTGCTGGCGTGTGAGGCCACGCTTGAGCCGCGCGACAAGATTCTGTCCCACTTCATCCGACCAGGAGATGTGCAAGCCGGCGAATCGACCTTTGCGCACGAGTGCTCACGCGCGGTGCGCTTTGTCGAGCAGCTCACCGCCCGAAGTCTGGCGCTATGCGATGAGCTGTTCCGCGGTACGTCCCCGCAAGACGGAGAAGTGGTCTCGGAGCTGGCGCTGCGCTCCTTCCTGCGAACCGGCGCCGCCGTGTTCTTTGTCACGCACTATCACGGCCTCGTTCGGCGTCTCGACGGAGTGGCAACGCTGCGATTCCTGGCCTGCAAGCTCGATCACTCGTGCGAACCGCCGCGCTACACCTATCGGATGCAACCTGGCGTCTCGGCCGAGTCGGACGGCCTGCTGGTTGCGGCTCAGCACGGCTTTAGTTCGGAGAGCCTCAATCGGATCCTGACGCATAAGGCTGCCAAGGGCGAGATTCGCTAGCCACCTTGGCACATGCCCGGCTGCGTATCCCGAGGATTCCATGGGGGTCCGGGTGCGGCTCGCGGCACGTACCGACTTCCAGGCGGCCTGCAGGCTCTGGGCCGAGGCCGATGCGCTACACGCGGCTGAAATTTCTCACCTGTTTCGGTCCACCGATCGTCCGGCTCGATCGCGACGCGCGTTTGTCGCGAATCTCAACGACACCGATCACGCACTGTTCCTAGCTGAACTGGAAGGCGCTGTCGTCGCGCTGGTGCGGGTCCAGGTCTTCGAACGGCTTGAATCGTCCGATGTCCCCGCACTGGTTGCGCGAATGTGCGCCCGGATCGAAGAGCTAGTCGTTGCTCAAGCGCATCAACGACGCGGCATCGCTACTCGCTCGATGACCGCAGCCCACCGCTGGGTGCTTGACCGAGGCACCACGGAGATTGAACTCAACGTCTTCGAGTTCAACGAGCCCGAATCGCGTCTCAACAGCAAGCTTGGGTATTCACCTGCGAGTCGCCGGTTATGGCGGAAGCTCGACTGATGCGCGAACGAACGCCGGTCCACAACGAGACGCCAGCCCACGCCCAAGGTCGCCGGCCCACCAGCGAGCCAACGATGAGCCTGCGTGCGCCGACTGGCCTCGGTGGTTGTGGAACGCCGCGGGTGTGCAGAACGCGAGATCCACTCGGCCCAGGCCACCTCCACGGTCACGCTCACGGGTTGAGATCGACCGTCCCGGGGTGATTGCGCCGCATGCATCCGGTCGGCGCAGACGCTAACGAGAACCAGGGATCTGGTGCGAGACAATGGGTGCCGTTGGAGGACGCGGCCGGCGGCGGTACGTGGTCGCGACCGGGCACGCGAAGCTATGCCGTGGGAAGTTGGCTCGGCGTGGAGTTTCTACCAGTCCCGGGGACGGCCGTGCTGCTGGGCGTGTGGCCTGTACGGATCAGGGACTGGTTCGCAGCGGGCCTCGATTACCAGGGTCCGAAATCCTTTTGTCATGAAGGCCCCGACCATCCGGTCGGAAATATCAGCTGGCACGACGCGCAGGCGTTTTGCGCCTTGCTGACCGAACGCGAGGACCGAGTCCACCGTCTGCCGACCGACCATGAATGGAGTTGCGCGGTCGGGATAGGGCACTTGGAGGATCCCGCAGCCGAACCGGCCAGCAAGGACGGCAGGTTTCCAGGAGTCTTTCCGTGGGGTAGGTCATGGCCGCCACCGGTCGGCGCTGGAAACTATCAGGGCGAAGAGTGGCGCGGCCACGCGGCTGCCCTGCGCGCGCTGAGGCGCGAGTACCTGCACTACTACCCCGACCGCACGGAGTCCGATATCGAGCAAATCACCAGCGACACGCTAGCGTTCATCAGTGGCTTCAACGACGGCCATCTCTTTACGTCGCCCGTGGGGTCATTCCCGCCGAACGAATTCGGCTTCTACGATCTCGGCGGCAACGTCAACGAGTGGTGCCAGGACCGGTTCTCCCAGTCCCGCGGAAACTCCGATCGACGCGTCCTCCGCGGCGGCTCCTTTGGCAAGCTGCATTCAGGTCAGCTGTTGTCGTCGCGTCGGTACCGCGGCGACCCGACCCGGCGCATGGCGAGCCACGGCTTCCGCGTTGCGGTGGAAGTGTGACTGCCGAATTCACAGAGGACGGGATCGCCTTCCCGGCATGCCGTGAAACGGCGGCGAACAAGGAATCCACCGATGAAGCGAGTCTGTGCCAGACAGAGCCTCCCTACGCTCGACCAGACGCCTGACCGGTCGTAGGAGGTCTGTCCAAAGCTGCGCCGAGACTCGACCTCAAACCTGCCGAACTCAGGCCCGTGAGACACTCTGCCACTGTCGGCCGTGCCAGCCACGAACGGCTGCGGATCGCTACTCTCGAAGCTATGACCACTCCAGGCTTTTGGCTCGTCGTGGGCTCGCTGGTCCTCGTCGAAGCCGCCATCATCGTTACGGCGCTGCGGATGCGGGTACGGCCGCTCGCGGCGCGCAGCGTGGTTGGTGGCCGACCGGCCGAAGTGGTCTGGACCCTGCTTCCGGCCTTGCTGCTCTTCGCGCTGGCCGTTGTGTCGCTCGACGCCAGCTAGAACCGCCGAACTCCTTGACCTCGTCGAGCCCAACATCCTCGGTACAGGTACGCCGGGCCGGCCAGTGGGCGGCAGCCGCGGCGGTCCTGACCATTGGCCTGATTGCCTACGGATCGTGGGTGCGCGCGACGGGGTCCGGCCTGGGCTGCCCCGACTGGCCGCTCTGCGAAGGCGTGGTCGTTCCTGAATTGGAAGGCGCCACCGCCATCGAATTCGGCCACCGCGTCTATGCGGGGGTCACCATGCTGGCTGTCGTCGTGGCCTCGTGGTACGCGATCCGCGGTCGGACGTCCGATCGGCTGACCGCCAGGCTGATCAATGGTGCCCTCGTCGCTATTCTCTTCCAGGCCGTACTGGGCGGGATCACCGTACTCACCGAACTGCACGGCATGGTTCGGCTGGCCCATCTGACTTTTTCGCTGCTCACGCTGGCGCTGCTGACCGGCGGCGCGCTGCGCGCCCTGGAAGTGAATGGCGTGGCGCTACCCGGCGTGCGGCGTACTCGGGCACTGCTGGTAGCGACAGCGTTTGTCGTTTTGATCGGCGGCACAATCGTTGGAAGGGATGCGAGCGCGGGCTGTCCGACCCTGCCGCTTTGCGACGGCAGCGTGGACGCCGAGGCCCTGGGCCTGCACAGGCTGCATCGCGTCGCCGCGTCGCTGCTGCTGCTGACGTTCTACTTCACGGCTTGGCAGGTCTGGCAGCGTGGAGCGTCCGGCATGGCCTTCAACCTGAGCCTGGGCGCGGCCATTGTGACCACCGCGCAGTTCGCCGTCGGTGTGGCATCCATAGCCATTGGCTTACGGCCGGAACTGCGCGTGCTGCATCTCACGCTGGCCACTCTGCTCTGGTGGGTGGTGGTCGTTCAGTTCAGCTTGGCGCTCAAGCACCGAATCGGCTGATGTCCACGCTGGCACGCCATTTGTTCCCCTTTGGCCAAGCCGCGCATCGTGCTGCTGCTGGTCTTCACGGCCGCCGCGGGGGTCTGGAAGGCCGCGGCTGCTCAACCTGACCCGGCGATGCTGCGTTAGTACGGGTCGGTGCTAGGTCGAATCGTTCGCGAAGGAGTTATGTCTAGCTATCTTGCTACCGCCAAACGCTTGAGCATCCAGACGATCGGAACGGCAGCCAGGACGACGACGGCGGCTGCGAAGAAGGGCAGCCCAATCGAGTTTTCGTATAGACCGGCCAGTCGTCCGCTTCCGGCTGAACCGACAGCAACTCCCAACGAATACACGGCGTAGAAGATCCCAAAAGCCATTCCACGGCGCGAAGGGCCGCTTGCTTCGGCGACCAACGCGGTGGCGGCGGGGAATACGAGCCCGTACCCAAGACCAAACACGGCCATGCCGGCCGCGATTCCGCCGTATCCGTCGGCCAATCCCACGACGGCCAAGCCGGCTGCAACGCCCAGGAGACCAATAAGCAACGGGACAAAACGTCCGATTCGGTCACTGGCGCCGCCAATTGGGCTCGCCATCACGAGCATTGACACCAGGGCGTAGATCGCGAAGCCATAGCCAGCCTTCGTGGCTGTCTCTCCCTGGTTTTCGAGCACCAGCGGCAGGTGGGCCACGAGCACCCCAACGCCCACCGTGATGGCGAACTGGGCGGCGTACCCTGACCATAGAATCCGGCTGCTCAGCCACGCGTTGCCTTTGGCGCCCGCGGTCCGCGACGGCGCGGCCCGGGGGGCCTCGCGCGTGACGGCCACGAACGCGACGAGCGTCAGGGCGAGGAAGGCCGAGTCGACGAAGAAGACCGAATCAGCGCCCCAGGCGTCCCGGAGAATTCCCGCGGCCGGCGGTCCGATCATGGCCGGAATCGCAATGAGGGCGCCGGCGAGGCCCATGGCCCGGCCGCGCTGACCGGAAGCCGCCCGATCTCCAAGAATGGCGAAGGCCCCAGGGGTAAGCGCAGCCGCGCCAAGACCGTGGACCGCGCGTACGGCAATCAACTGTTCCGGTGAGTTGACGAATGCGTAGCTGAGGACGGCGACTGCCGTAATCGCCAGGCCAAAAATCATGGGGCGGCGGCGGCCCCATCGGTCGAGGACCAACCCGGCCCCCAAGTTGCCAAACAGGTTTGTGACGGAGTAGGCCGCGACGACTACGCCGACAAGGGCAACGGACGCTCCGAGATTGCGGGCGTGGGGCGCAATGGTCGGAAACTGCACAAAGAGATCGAAGAAGGCCGCCAGCACGACCAGCCGTGCGGCCCAGACGGCGTGACGGCTGATGTCTATCGAGCTAAGCGTCTTTGACGCCATGAATGCTTCAGATGCAATCGGGTGAAGTCAGTGGATCGGCGAGCGAACGCGGTCAGCTCGAATCTCACGTGCGTCGCGCAACGTAGTTCAACGCGTGCAACCCAGTTGCTTTCTTACAAGCAGAACCAGTGTCTCTTCCGTCGCGACGCATCCTCTTCTTGATCGTCATTGGCACTGCCATCTGGACGCGCACCTGACAGGCGCCCAAACGCATGGGACGGCGCGGATGAAGTGACGAAGTTGGCAAAGCCTTCACCTAGGAAACCATGCCTTGCCCGGAATGACGCGTGGCGCTCGCCAGTCTGGCTAGAGGATCTGGTCCAGGAACATCTTGGTGCGTTCTTCCTGGGGGTCGTTGAATATTTGGTGGGGCGGGGCGAGCTCGACCAGGGCGCCTTCGTCGAAGAAGGCCATGCGGTCGGCGACCTCGCGCGCAAAGCCCATTTCGTGAGTCACGCAGAGCATGGTCATACCGGTGGCGGCCAGCTCGCGCATGGCGTCCAGCACTTCCTTGATCATCTCAGGGTCGAGCGCCGAGGTGGGCTCGTCGAAGAGCATGATCTGGGGCTGCATGGCCAGCGCGCGGGCAATGGCTACGCGCTGCTGCTGGCCGCCGGAGAGTTCGGCGGGGTACTTCTGCGCCTGTTCCGGAATTCCGACCCGCTCCAAGAGTTTCATGGCCACTTCCTCGGCGTCGCTCCGGGGCAACCGTCGCACGCGCTGGGGCGCCAAGACGATGTTGTTGAGGACGGTCATGTGCGGGAAGAGGTTGAACTGCTGGAAAACCATGCCGACTTCACGGCGGATGGCGTCCAGGTTGCGGACATCATTGGTCATCTCGATGCCGTCGATGACGATGCGGCCCTGCTGGTGCTCTTCCAATCGGTTGATCATGCGGATGAAGGTGGATTTGCCCGAGCCCGAGGGGCCAAATATGACGACCACTTCGCCGCGTTTGACGCGCATGCTCACGTCGCGCACGGCGCAGAAGTCGTCGAACCACTTGTGCACGTTTTCACAGATCACGATGTCGTCGCGCTCCGCGAGCGGCCGGGCCAGGATTTCCGCCTTGTCCGCCGGAATTCCGATGGCTTCTTCGAGTGCGCGGGTTTCGGCCATGGCTGAACTCCTGCGCGGTCCGGCTAGCGCCGGCCCACGCCAAGCGCGTGTTCGATGCGCCGGCTGATGAACGACATGCTGAAGGTGAAGACCCAAAAGACCAGGGCGAGGAACAGGTAGACCTCGCGGCCGTTGTCGATGAACTCCTGATTGCCCTGGATGCTCACTCGCCCCATCTCCACAAGGTCCAGCATGCCGATGAAGTAGACGAGACTGGTGTCCTTGAACAAGCTGATGAACTGGCCGACGATGGCGGGAATGATGTTTCGAAGGCCCTGCGGCAGGGTGATCATGAGGGTGGTCTGCCAGCCGCGCAGGCCGAGGGCGCGGGCCGCCTCGGCCTGGCCCGTATGCACGGCGGCCATGCCGCCGCGCACGTTTTCGGCCATGTACGCCGACGAGAAGATGGTGATGGTGATGCCCGCCAGGTAGACGCGGTCGACGTTCAGGTCGGCCGGGAACGTGAGCGGCAGGATGTGGCGAGACATGAACAGGAGCGTGATGAGGGGCACGCCGCGGATTACCTCGATGAACGCGACACAGGCCACTTTGACCACCGGCAGGCTGCTGCGGCGTCCCAGCGCCAGCGCGATGCCAATAGGCAGGGAGCAGACGATGCCGAAGAAGGCCAGGAGCAGATTGAGCATCAGGCCGCCGAGGTCCTGAGGGTTGACTGGATCGAGCCCGGGAACGCCGCCGATGCCAAGGATCAAGATAATCGTGATCACCAGGACAACGACCACCGCCGCGAGCATCCGCCTGGGCGTGGACAAGATCGCGATTCGATCAAGGACGTCGGCCAGCCGACCACCTGCCATTGACTCCAGGCGCTTGGGGCTTGCCTGCGTGGCGCTCGGCGTCAGGACGTAGCCCAGGCCGATGGCCGGCAGATTCAGCAGCAGCATGACGCGGTGGAGCGTGGCCATTTCGTGCGGGAACACGCCCACGAACAGCATGATCGCGCCGAAGGCGAAGGCAAAGCGGCGCGCGGCATTGGGCCAGGAACGCCAGGCCATTCCCATGAGGACGCTGATTAGCAGCAGGCAGATGGCCAGCCGCCAATAGCCCTCGTAGGGGTACAGACCCACGATGTACAGAGGGACGCGGCTGATGATGACGGTCCAGTCGGCCTCGACGATGACCCAGCTGCCCAGGTTGACGACCATCCAGGCCAGCAGTACGCCCAGGACAACCGTGACGACGCTGTTGCGCCAGGTACTGAAGAGGTTCTTCCGCAGCCAGCCGACAAAGCCCACGGTCATGACGGGGGGCAGCGGAGCGGTGGCGGAGCGAGCGGTCACGGCGATGGCCTCAACATCACTTGAACCGGATCTTGCGGTTGTAGAGGTTGCCAAGCAGCGAGTAGAGGAGGCTCATGGACAGGTAACTGAGCATCACGATGATGAACAAGGAGATGGCCGGCGCGATTTGCGTCATCGTGTTGGCCACGCTGACCAGGTCCGGGTAACCGATGGCGGCGGCGAGACTGGAGTTCTTGGTCAGGTTCAGAAACTGGCTGATCAAGGGTGGAATGATGACGCGCAAGGCCTGCGGAAATGTCACGTGCCGCAGAGTGAGCATGGCCGACAGCCCAACCGAGCGAGCAGCCTCGGTTTGACCTTTGCTCACGGACTGGATGCCTGCTCTGACTATTTCGGCGATGAAGGCGGACGTATAGATCACCAGTCCGACCAGCAACGCCATGAAGCTGCCGCTCAGTTGCGCGCCGCCTTGCAGCCGACCGAAGCGACCCTCGATTTGCGGCACGTCCACCGCCAGCGGCGAAAGAACCAGCAGCGCGACCAAGCTGATGCCAATAGCAATGACTGCGCCCGTAAGCACGGGATAGCTCGGGCGGCCGGTCTCGACTTCGCGTCGGCTTAGTCGCCGGAAGGCGAGTATCGACAGCGCGACGCCAATTAATGTGATGAGCGCCCACGGCCAGAATCCGGCCTGCGCCGATAGCCAGGGCAGATAGAAGCCGCTGTTGTTGAGGTAAACCGTGTCAGCGACGACGAAGCTCTCGGCCACCTTCGGCAGGGTGAGGACGATTGCCAGCCAAAAGAGCAGCTGGACGATCAGGGGGATGTTGCGGAACACCTCGATGTAGGCGAGTGCGATCCTGCTGAGCAGCCAGTTGGGCGACATGCGGGCCACACCCACGATGACGCCGAGGACGGTCGCCAGGATCACCCCCAGCACCGAGGCTTTGACCGTATTGAGCGCGGCCACCGCCAGGCCGTGAAGGTAGGAATCCGACGGCTCGTAGGGAATGATCGCCTCGCCAATGGGAATCTGGGCGGCGCGGTTCAGAAAGCTGTAGCCAAAGGGCAGGTCGCGCGCTTCGATCTCACGGGAGACATTCAGAAGAAACAGGGCGATCGCGGATAGCACCACGACGGCGGACACAATCTGCAATGCCCAGCGCAGCGCAATGACGTTGCGCCAAATTGGCACGCCCTGGACGTAGAGCAGTCGCGTCACGGCGTTATGCAATCGCTCTCGTCGGTGTACACCCGCGCCAGATTACAGGAAACGCCGTTAAGTGTTTCGGGGGGACGCTGGTGCGTCCCCCCGAAACCGCGGCGAGCCAGCTCGCCGAGTGTTGCGACTAGCGCAACGGCGGTGCGTAGATCTGACCGCCCTTGGGGCAGTCCGTGCACGGGGCGTTAGCCCAGAGCGCGTTGCGACCACCCTCGCGCGGCAGGTCAATGCCGCCCGGACCGAGGTTACGGTCGTAGATCTCGCCGTAGTTGCCCACGGCACCGATCACGGTCTGCATGAAGGTCTCCGAAAGCCCCAGGCTCTCCTGGCCGAAGCTGCCCTCGGTGCCCAGCAGACGCTTTGCCTTGACGTTGTCGCCGGCCGCCATCTGCGCCACGTTGCCGCTGTTCACACCGTAGGCCTCGGCGTAGATCAGGCCGGACATAACGGTCTTGACGATGTCGAACCACTGCTCGTCACCGTGCGGAACCACCGGGCCCAGCGGTTCCTCGGAGATGGTCTCCGGGAGGATCACGTGGTCCTGCGGGTTCGGCAGCGCGCTGCGGAGCGCAGCCAACTGCGAACGGTCGTTCGTGAACACGTCGCACTGCCCGGACTTGTAGGAGTCCAGCACTACGTCGGTGTCTTCGAACACCTGGGGGTTGTACTCCAGGTTGTTCTGGCGGAAGAAGTCAGCCAGGTTCAACTCGGTCGTGGTCCCGCTGGTCACGCAGACGGCGGCGCCGCCCAGTTCCATGGCGGAGCTAACGCCGAGTGACTTGGGAACCATGAAGCCCTGACCGTCGTAGAAGGTCGTGTGAACGTAGTTGCCCCACTGCGCGTCGCGGGAAGTCGTCCACGTCACGGTACGAACCAGCAGGTCTACTTCACCGGACTGGATGGTTGGGCCACGCTCGGCCGCGGTGATGTAGTTGATCTGGATCGCTTCGGGATCGCCCAGCACGGCCGTAGCAACGGCGCGGCACAGATCGATGTCAAAGCCGACGTTGCGGCCGGCCGCGTCCAACGAACCGTACCCCGGCACGTCGTTGCGGCTGGCGCAGATGAGCGTGCCGCGTTCCTTGACGGCGGCGAGACGGTTGACGACGTCAGGCGCCTCTTCTTCTCCGCAGGCCGCAATTGCGGCGATCGCTAGCGCCAGGGCCACTACAACCAGCCCTAGCCTCAGAAATGTCCGATTCCGCCCCATAGGTTCCCCCAACTCAGCCGTGTGGCTGCCATCGGCACACGGGTTGGAAGTGTGCCCGAATCTCGTGGTAGGGGCAATTCGTTCGGAGCCGATTAAGCTTGGCGCTCGCAATCCGGGCGCCGCCACGCGCAGACGGGCACCCTGAGAATCAGGCGTCGATCACGCCAGCCAGCGCGCCCTTGTCGACCATGCTGTCCCAATGGCCGCGGAACGTGGCGTTCCACTCGTCGGTACCGGCGTGCCGCATCATCTCCTCGAAGGTGTGCGGGAAGACCACAACGCCGTCGCAGCCGGCGCGAAGGGCCACATCCGCGGCAATCCAGTTGCGGATGATGCCGCCCAGTACGTAGGGCGCATTTGCGCGACCACGCACGATCTGGACGATATCGCTGACAATCGCTCGCGCGTCGGCGCCGGAATCGATCAGTGGTCCGACGAACGGGGCAATGTAGGTCGCGCCCACCTGAACCGCCGCCACGGCCTGGCTGGCCGAGAACAGGGTGGTGACCATCGACTCGCGGCCTTTGTCCCGCATGCGGGCGATGGCGCGGAAACCCTTGGTTGTACTCGGAATCTTCATGACGACGCGGGGCGAGAGCGCCTGGAACGGCGCCGAGACGGCCACGATGTCCTCGGTGGTATCGCCGTCCACTTCCACCACTACCGGCCCATGGTCCTGCAGCGCGAGGTAGCTCTCGATTATCCCAAGCATTGGGCCGTAAGTATCAGCCATGCCGTCCAGAACAATCGTATTGGTGACGAATCCGACCGGGTTGAATTCGAGGTAGTCCTTGATGACCGCGGGATCACCCTGAAACCAGATGCCCGCCGGTCCCGGAAAGCCCTGCACCATTGGTTTGACCTCGCCAGCTTTAGCCGCACCGCATCCTACGCCGATAGCGCAGAGGCGCGCGCCTCAGGCGCCTAGCCAACTCGTGATCCAGCGGCGGCGCGAGGCCGCGCCTCGGTGAAGCTAGCCCTTGGCGACTACGTCGTCGGGATGGTCGCTGAAGTCCGGTCCCATGTAGCCCGCCAGCTCCTCCACCGGCATGGCGTTGCCGTAGACGTGGTAGACCCCGCGCGGCTGCGCGCACCAGCGCACGGCGTTGCCGATGACATGCTGGACTTCGGCCTGGTGGAAAATTGGCAGCGTTTCGTGCCCGGGCCGGAAGTAGAAGATCTTGCCGTTGCCGCGTCGAAAGGTGCAGCCGCTGCGGAAGACCTCGCCGCCCTGAAACCAACTGATGAACACCAGTTCATCTGGCGGGGGGATGTCGAAATGCTCGCCGTACATCTCGCACTGCGGAATCTCGAAGTACTCGCCCAGACCGGCCGCGATGGGGTGCGACGGGTCAACCACCCAGATGCGCTCGCGCTCGTCGGCCTCGCGCCACTTCAGCCAGCAGCTGGTGCCCATGAGGGACGAGAAGACTTTGGATAGGTGGCCGGAGTGCAGGACGACCAGACCCATGCCTTCCCAGACACGCCGGCGAACGCGCTCGACAATGACGTCGTCCACCTCGCCGTGGGCCGTGTGGCCCCACCAGGTCAGGACATCGGTGGCCGCGAGAACTTCGTCGGTTAGGCCGTGTTCCGGCTCGTCCAACGTGGCTGTGCGGACTTCCAGGTCAGCGTGCGTCTTCAGGTACCCGGCGATGGCGCCGTGAATGCCCTGCGGATAGATCGCGGCGATTTGAGGATTGGTCTGTTCGTGTCGGAATTCGTTCCAAACGGTGATTCGGATAGGGTCCGCCATGGGGCGCGCTCCTGAGCAGATCGGATGGCCGCCGTGCCGCCCGCATCCTACGCGCCGAGCGTTGAGCGCGTATGTCTGCTCCGCGGCAGCCGGCCTTCGTGCATCGCGTCCACCGAACACGCACAATCGGAACCGTCCGCGCTTCGGATTTCCCGCGCATGGCCAACGACGCACCCGCCAACAGTGCACCGGTAGATGAGGCCGCCCTCGACGCGCTAGCCGAGTTAGCAACGCCCACGGTGACCGCCGCCCTGGGGAAGCTGGGGTTCGAATTTACCTACGCGGCGGGCATCAACCCCCTGGCGCCGCCGGACGGCGGCCGCATGGTGGGGCGCGCACGCACGCTGCGGTTCATTCACAAGCGCGAGGATCTCGTGCGGGCCCAGTACGCGGACCTGGAGTCGTCACCTCATCGGAGCGCGCTGGAGTCGATTGAGCCAGGCGAGGTGATGGTGATCGACGCGCGCGGCTGCCTGGAAGCCGCCGTGGTGGGCGACATTTTCACGCGCCGCGTGCTGGCCCGGGGCGGGCGCGGAATTGTGATCGACGGGGTGTGCCGCGACCTGACCGCTATCCGCGAGGTTGGCCTGCCGCTCTACGCTCGCGGCGTGCACGGCGACGGAATCGACCGACGACTGATGTCGGTGGGAAGCCAGGAGCCGGTGCAGATCGCCGACGTGGCCGTGATGCCGGGCGACATTGTGCTGGGCGACGGCGACGGCGTGGTGGTGCTTCCGCCGCACGCGGTGGAGGAAGTCATCGTGGAAGCCTCGACGCACGAGGAACTGGAAGTCTGGATTCGGGACGAGATCAGCGCCGGGCGCGGCAGCCTGCACACGCACTATCCGCCGAATGCCGAGGTTCTGGCGGAGTTCGAAGCCTGGCTGCGAGCGCAGGGGCGCGACCCGCTCGGGCGAGAATTCCGGCTGTAGGAAGGCGACCGCCGTAATGCGCATAACCGAAATCGAGACGTTCGTTTGCAGCTATGCCTTTCCCGAAGCCGACCGCTGGTACGCCGGCGGACGCGGGGAGCGTGAGCCGCTGGCGACGCACTTCAACGCCATCGTGCTGCGGGTGCACACCGACGAGGGAATTTCCGGTCTGAGCGAGATCATGCCCTGGTCGGACATCGACACTCGGGTGCGGGCGGTGCGCGAGGTGGTTGGGCCGCGGCTCGTGGGTCGCAGTCCGTTCGACGCCGACAAGCTGACGGTCTTCGGCGCGGACCTGGACGTCAACCTCGCACTCGCCGCCGCCAACGTGGCCTGCTGGGACATCGTGGGCAAGGCCACGGACACGCCGCTCTATCGGCTGCTGGACACCGAGGGTCTGGCCGAACCGCGTCTGCGCTGCTACGCCAGCGGCGGGGTGGGCTGGGCCTGGTTCGACCGCCCGGAGCAGCTGATCGACGAGGCGCTGGAGCATCGCGCGAACGGCTTCACGGCCATGAAGTTGCGAATCGGGACGTCCTGGGGACGCTCCGACGTGACGGCCGGGCGTTTCCTGGACCTGCTAGGGCGCCTGCGGGACGCGGTGGGTCCCGACTTCGAGCTGATGCTGGACGCCAACATGCGGTTCAGCCCGGACGAGGCGGCCGAGGTGCTGGAACTGGCCCGTGGCCTGCGCGACCTGGACTTCCGCTGGTTCGAGGATCCGATCATGCGGTCGGAGGACGACGCCTCCTACCGCGGAATCACCGCCGAGGCGACCGAGGCGGACAGCGTGAAGGTCTACCGGCGGCTGCGCGAGGAATCCGGGATGACAGTCTCCGGCGGCGAGACGACGTTCGACCCGCGCATCGTGCGTCGATTGATCGACAGCGACGCGGTGGACATCGTGAACCTGGACGTGACCTGGGTGGGTCTCGATCAGGCACGTCGCTTCGCCCGCTGGCTGGAAGCGCGAGGCCGCCTGTGCATCCCACATAGCTGGACGACGGCGATCGGATTCGCGGCGACGGCCCATTTCGTGGCCGCCATCCCCAATCGCTACACGCTGGAACACCAGACAATCAACAATCGCCTGATGGACGACTTGGTCACCGATCCGGTGCTGCCGGTGAACGGCTACGTCACCGTCCCCGAGCGCCCGGGGCTGGGGATTGAGTTGGATGAGGCGGGTATGGCAGGGAAGTTCCAGCGGATTGAGGGCGACATCCTCACCAACCTATAGCCGGGATCAGGAACCAAGAATCGGACCCCAGGCACCAGTTCAGGCCTACTGCCCAGAGCGCGGCACCGACCAGCCCACCCGACTGAATTTACGCAGCGTCTACAGCGACACCCAGGCCGCGCCCTTCCGGGAGGACTCGACGGCGCCGTAGATGAATTGCATGCCCCGGAGGCCGTCGTGGACGGTGGGGAAGTCGTACTCCTCGGTCTGCATGGGGTCGCCGTCGATGTGGCGGCGGATGGCGGCCACGGCGCCGACGTAGATCTGGGCGAAGGCTTCCAGGTAGCCCTCGGGATGGCCGGGCGGAATTCGTCCTGCGGCGGATGCGTGCGCTTCCAGGTAGCCCTGGGCGCGGCTGAAGGTCTGGCGCGGTTCGCCGATTCGCCATACATCCAGGTAGTTGGGGTCTTCCTGCGCCCAGCGGATGGCGCCGTGTTCGGCGTAGACGCGCAGGGTGACGCCATTTTCCTCGCCGGTGGCGATCTGGCTGGCGGTTAACAGCCCCTTGCCACCGCCCTGCAGGCGCAGGAGGGCGTTGACGTCTTCATCGAGCGTGCGATCGGGCAGGAAAGTGCTGAGGTCCACGCACATTTCGCGCACGGGATCTCCGGTGACGTATTCGAGCAGGTTGAACGCGTGGGTGCCGATATCGCCGATGGTTGCGCCGATGCCCGACTGTGCCGGATCCAGCCGCCATTCGGCCTGCCGCATGCCCAGCTTTTCGTGCGGCGTGGCCAAGAAGTCCTGGAGGTACTCGACGATGACCTTGCGGATCGGTCCCATCTGGCCCGAACGAAACAGCGCGCGGGCCTGCCGGATCATGGGGTGGCCGGTGTAGTTGTGGGTGAGGGCAAAAACCAAACCTGATTCCTCGACGATCCCCACCAGCTGCTCGGACTGCTCCAGCGTGTAGGTCATGGGCTTGTCGCACACGACGTGGATGCCGGCTTCCAGGAACGCGCAGGCAATGTCGAAGTGCGAGACGTTGGGCGTGACGATGCTGACGAAGTCGATGCGCTGGTCGGCAGGCAACGCGGCCTCGGCGGCGGCCATCTCCGTATAGGAGTCGTACACCCGGCTCGCGTCCAGGTAGAGCTCGGCGCCCGTTTCCCGGCTGCTGTCCGGGTCGCGCGAGAAGACGCCGGCGACCATCTCCACTTGCTGTTCCATGGCGACGACCATGCGGTGCACCGGGCCGATGAACGATCCCGGGCCGCCGCCGACCATGCCCATCCGCAGCTTGCGGTTCCACGAGTCCATTAGAACGTGTCCTTTCGTGCGCGGTGGGTTCTTAGGCCAGTCCCAGAAGTCTGCGGTTGGCTTCGGGGTCCATCTCGCCGCCCGCAAAGTCGTCAAAGGCCACATCGGCGGCGTCGATCAGGTGGCGCTGGATGAAAGGGGAGCCTTCAGCCGCGCCCTGCTCCGGGCTCTTGACGCAGCACTCCCACTCCAGCACCGCCCAGCTTCGGTATCCGGCCTCGGTGAGCAGGGTGAAGACCTGCGTGAAGTCCACCTGGCCGTCGCCGAGCGAACGGAAGCGGCCAGCGCGCCCTGACCACTCCTGGTAGCCGCCGTAGACGCCCACACGGCCATCGGGCTGGAACTCCGCGTCCTTCACGTGAAAGGCGGTAATTCGGTCGGCGTAGCGGCGGATGAAGTCCAGGTAGTCGAGCTGCTGCAGCACGAAGTGGCTGGGGTCGTAATTGATGCACGCGGCCGGGTGGCCGTCGGTGGCGTCCAGGAACATTTCGAACGTCGCGCCGTCGTAGAGGTCGGACCCCGGATGGAGCTCGTAGGCGATGGTCACGCCGTGATCGCGCGCCATGTCCAAGATCGGCCGCCAGCGGCGGGCCAGTTCCTCGAAGGCCGTCTCAATCACGCCCGGTGGCCGCTGCGGCCAAGGGTAGATCATGTGCCAGGCGAAACCGCCGGACATGACGGGCAGAGCGTTGACGCCCAGATTGACGGAGGCCTTGATCGCCTTACCGAGTTGATCCGAGGCCCACTCGGTGACCTCCGGCCCTGAGAGGCCGGGCGGGTGAAATACGGCGAAGCCGTCGGCGTAGGCCGGATGCATGGCCAACACCTGGCCCTGCAAGTGCGCGGCAACCTCGGTGACCTCCAGCCCAAGGTCCGCAAGCCCGCCGCGGTATTCGTCCGCGTAGGTCTTGGACTCCGCAACCTTGTCGAGATCGATCACACGGGGATCCCAGGCTGGGATCTGCACCCCTTTGTATCCAAGTCCGGCAACCCAGCGGCCAATGTTTTCCAGGTTGTCGTAGGGCGGCTCGTCGCGCAGAAACTGCGCCAGCAGGATGGCAGGGCCCTTCATCGACGCCATGCGGGCCTCCTTTGGCTAGGGTCCCGCCTCTTCATGCCTGCATTCAGGCAGACGGGACCCGTGCGGCACGGGGTGGCCGCAGTGTGAAGAACCTTGGCCTCGGCTTCAAGTGAGCGCCCCGGCTCCGGTACCGGCTGTGCCCCGACCTCGACGCGGCGGGTTCCCGCTTGTACGGTGCGCGACGGTCTTGGGCCCTCGGCCGCCGCGAACGGTGCGACCTCGCTACTCTGGTTCCAATGTCAATCTCAGGCTTTTGGCTCGTGATCGGTTTGCTGGCCCTTTGCGAAACCGCCATCGTCGTCACCGCTCTGCGCATGCGGGTGCGGCCGATCGCGTCGCGCAGCGTCGTGGGCGGGCGGCCGGCCGAAGTCGTCTGGACGCTGCTTCCGGCGCTGCTGCTGGGTGCGCTGGCCCTCATCTCGGTGCAAGCCGGCTAGATAACGAACGATTCCTTGACCGCGTCCAGCCCAACGCCCTCGATTCACGTGCGCCGCGCCGGACAGTGGGCCATGGTCACGACGGTCCTGACCATTGGGCTCATCACCTACGGATCCTGGGTGCGCGTCTCAGGCTCCGGTCTGGGCTGCCCCGATTGGCCGCTCTGCGAAGGCGTGGTTATTCCAGAGCTGGACGGCGCCACGGCCATCGAGTTCGGCCACCGTCTTTACGCCGGAGTCACCATGCTCACGGCTGTCCTGGCCGCGTGGTATGCGGTGCGAGGCCGGGCTTCCGACCCGCTGACCACCAGACTCATCATCGGCGCGTTGGCGGCCATTTTGGTCCAGGCCGTGCTGGGTGGGATCACGGTGCTCACCGAACTGCACGGCATGGTGCGGCTGGCCCACCTGACCTTTTCGCTGCTCACGCTGGCCCTGCTGACCGGTGGCGCGCTGCGCGCGCTGGATTTGCCCGGCACAGCACTGCCGGGCGTGCGGCGTACGAGGGCTCTGCTGGTAGCTACCGCCTTTGTGGTTCTGGTGGGCGGCTCAATTGTGGGAACCAACACGAGCGCCGGCTGCCCGACGCTGCCACTCTGCGACGGCGACGCTGGCGTCGAGGCGCTTGGACTTCACACGTTGCACCGGGTGGCAGCCTCGCTGCTCCTGCTCACCTTCTATTTCACCGCATGGCAGGTCTGGCGACGCGGGGGGACGGGCGCCGCATTTCACCTGAGCCTGGGCGCCGCCCTGCTGAGCACCGCGCAGTTCGCCGTCGGCGTTGCCTCGATAGCCATTGGCTTGCGTCCGGAGCTGCGCGTGCTCCACCTCACGCTTGCCACGCTGCTCTGGTGGGTCGTTGTGATTCACTTCAGCCTGGGGATCCGGCACCGAAGCGGCTGATGCCCACGTTGGCACGCCACCTGTTCCCGCTGGCCAAACCCCGCATCGTGCTGCTGCTGGTCTTCACCGCGGCGGCCGGGGTCTGGAAGGCCGCGGCCGGCCAGCCTGACCCCACAGTGCTCCTGGCCGTCGTCCTGGCCGGCGCCGTAGCAGCCGCCGGGTCGAACCTGATCAACCAGGGGCTGGAAGCCGACATCGACTCGGTGATGCGCCGAACCCGCACGCGCCCGGTGGCTTCGCGCCAGGTCGGCGCTATCGCGGCCGTCGCCACCGGTCTGGTCCTGGTCGCGGTCGCCGTAGCAGTCCTGGCGGTGAGCACCAACCTGCTCGCCGCCCTGCTCACGCTCGCCGCGTCCGCGGTCTATGTGCTCGTATACACCGTGGTTCTGAAGCGCCGCTCTTGGAACAACATCGTGATTGGCGGCGCGGCCGGCGCGTTTCCTCCGCTGATAGGTGTGGCCGCAGTTTCAGGCCAGGTTGACGCCCTGGGCCTGTACATGTTCGCCTTCGTCTTCTTCTGGACGCCGCCACACTTCTGGACGCTTTCGCTCTTGCTCCGTAGGGACTACGCCGCCGCCAGGGTCCCCATGCTGGGCGCCGTCGCCAGTCCCCGCGACACCACTGTCCAGGTGATGCTGTACGTCCTATTCCTTTCCGGCCTGGCCTGGCTGCCCCTGGCCGCCGGCTACGGCGGGCTGACCTTCGCGCTGGCGGGAACTCTCCTCAGCGCCTATTGGCTGCGCGCATCCTGGCCCCTACGCAACGGCGCGAGTTCCCGGCAGATGCTGTCCGCCTACAAGTTCTCCCTGCTTTACCTGGCGTTGATGTTCCTGATCCTGGCCACCGAGCCAATGCTCCCCTGGTACGTCTAGCCTGTCTCCACGCGCCATGGTCATGTCCGAACCCTGTGGTCCCCGCGCGTGTCCGGTCAGCGGAGACCCAGCACCGATGCTGCAGCGAGGGCCGACGCTGGATCGCGGCGTCACCGTTTGCAGGAATCTTAAGCAGCGCCTCTTGCCAGGTTCAGACCGGTCGCTTCGTGTCCTCGGCCTGCGCCGTCATACACTCAGAAGAGTCGCAACAGCGCTCCCAGACTGAGTCCGAGGCGAATCGTGGAAACCCAATCCCAAGCAGACCGGGAACCACCCGACGCGCACGACGGACCGTCGAAGACGGTCTACGTGCTGCACGGCCAAGCGATTGCAAGCCGAAGTCGGCGCTTTGCGGCCATGATCATCGATTCCGCGATCCTTGGGCTCATAGTCCTCATGATGTTCGGCGTCGCCGTCTCGGGCGAGGATGCGCAGATGCCATGGGAAGCGGCGGCCACCCTAACCGTGGCATTTCTTATCTTCTATCACATCCTCGCTTGGACGGCATTTAGTGCAACCCCGGGCAAGATGATGCTGAAGCTTCAAATCGTCGATCGCAATGGCTGGCGGATCGGGATTCTGCAGTCGGTAGGTCGACTGATCGGATACGGGATATCGACGCTGTTCGTCGGACTTGGCTTCGCTTGGACATTCGTCAATCGCTTCGGACGCGGTTGGCATGACTATATAGCAGGCACGTACGTCATTTACCAAGGCCCCGGCAAGTCTCGCTCCCGCAACATGGCCGGTGACTTTTTCCAAGATCTCATGGGTGGACCACCCAGCAAGAGAGATTTTGCAGACTCTGGTTCTGCTGAAGCCATGCATGGCAGGTTGGCAGCCGACGACCGGGAACAGGCTAGGCAGTGGGTGAGAGTCGTAGACGTGGACGATGCCACGCGGACCCTCGCGGACCGACCAGTCATTGGCGATTACCCGGTTGCCGAATTCTCACGTCGTGTGATTGCATTCGGGCTTGATATCTTCGCATCATTTGTCGCGTCGCTCGCAGCGCTTTTTGTCTTGTCAATCTGGATTCCGCAAACGCCGGATGGGTTCGTGGGCGAAGATACGGCGAGGCAAGACTCCATCAGGCTCTCCATAATTCTAGCCTTGATCTTCGGCTACCTAGTCTATCCCGTGATTTCGAACTGGATGTTCAAGTCCACGGCGGGAAAACGCATCATGCACCTTCAGGTAGTCGATAGAAGCGGACAAAATGTAGGTCTTTCGAGGCTACTAACCAGGCACCTATGCTACTTCGTTTCGGCCCCGATTGTGTTCGTGGGATTCATCTCGGTTTTGTTCGATGATTACTCGCAAAGCTGGCACGACAAGATAGCCAGAACTTACGTAACATATACCGGCGACGGTCGCATCAGCCGTCAGCGATCGGCGCACCGCCCGCCGACGACCGGCAAGGGACGGCTTCGAAGCGATTGGCCAACCGAGTAGGTTGCCGACGTGTGTCGCTGCCGGCTCTGATTGCGCGTACGCGCGCTGTACCTCGCACAAGTGCGTCGCCCGACTCGTCCAAGTCCAGGTGCGCTTGAGCGGCCCGGACCAGTCTCGGCTCCTTTCGCGAGCACACTCGCGGGCGCCTGCTGGTCTTGAACTGACGCGCGCGAATCCGGCCCAGTTCGGCTGACTCGCCAACCGGCGAGCGCTACAATTCGAATCCGCAGTAGCGGCGAGCACCCTTACCGGAGGCGACCCGTGGCTACGCAGCCAGACCAGCCACCAAAGGTATCTGAAGGCGACGGACCCGCTGTGACCGACGATGTCTCGCCGGGTGGCTACCCGCTGGCACGATTCCGGACTCGATTCGACGCGAATCTGCTGGATCTGTGCGTGCTGTTGCTGGTAATGATGCTCGCCAGCCTGGCGTTCAGCCTCGACCACTCCAGCCTGCTCGAATCCCAATACGCCATCTACATCATTCCCTACTATCTCTACTACGCCATCATCTACTTCGCCGTGTTCTGGTGGATCTGGGGCGCGACGCCCGGCAAGCTGATATTTGGCCTGCGCATCGTCAACCACACAGGCGGACCCATCGGACTCGAGCGCGCCCTGGTGCGGACCATCCAACTTCCGCTGTTCCTCGGTTTCATCTGGGCCTCGTTCGACGATCACCGGCAAGGCATCCACGACAAGATGGCCGGAACCTACGTGATCGACAAGCGGAGCGGACGCACCGCGGAGACCGCGGCGGCGAAGTAGGCAGCGCGTCCGATCCGGGTCCGCTTGCCGTTCAATGCCAATCACCGCGTTTGGCCGCGCCGGTTCGGTTCCGTACCATTGTGCTCGTGATCAAACTCTTTGACGCCAACTGCGCGCTGGGCATGATTTCCCGACCCGGACCGGCCGGCGCGTTTCTCAGCGCCGACGACCTGGCCGCCCACCAGGCGCGTTACGGCATCGGCAATGCGCTGGTCTACCACTCGCTGGCGCTGGAGGAGCACCCGACAGCCGGGAATGAGTTGTTGATGCGGGCCATCGAGGGTCACGACAACCTGGTTCCTTCGTGGCTCGCGCTGCCGCATCACACCGGCGAGTTCCCGGAACCCGCACGGTTGATCGAGGAACTACGCTCGGCCAGCGTGCGGGCCGTGCGCGTCTTTCCGGACCAGCACCGGTTCCTGACGGATGATTGGGTGGCGGGCGAATTGTTCACGGTGTTGGCTGGTCAGGTCCCGCTGTTTTGGCACATTGACCAGTTGGACGTACCCACGGCCCGCGACCTGTATCGCGTCGCCATCGCACATCCCGACCTTCAGATCGTGATCTGCGACGTAGACAAGATGATCAATCGAACAATGACGCCCTTGATGCGGGAGGCGCCAAACCTGTGGCTGGAAACCGGCGGATACCGTACGCATCGCGGTATCGAATATCTGTCACAAGCGGTCGGTGCCGACCGTCTCATCTTCGGCACCAAGCTGCCCTGGCAGGCGGTCGGGCCACCGCACGCCGAACTGATGTACGCGGATATCGACGACGACGCGCGCCGGGCCATCGGCGCGACGAACCTGGACCGGCTGCTAGCCATGGCAGCCTGGTAGCCCGATGTTTGGCAACGTCTTGCGCCACCACGCGCCGCACCCGCATCACCACCGGCCGGACCCCGTCGCCGCCGACGCGCTGGCGGGCGAGCCGCTGGACGATTTCGTCATCGACGTCCACAGCCATCCAGGGCCGGGTACCAACTTCTTTTACCAAGGTGGCGGGGTGGACGACTTGCTGCGTGTCATGGACCTCACAGGCGTGGACTACTCGTGCTTCAGCGCCTACACGGCCATCGGGCCGGACTTCGTGCGAGGGAACGAACTGGTTGCCGGGGCGGTGCGCGATCATCCCAACCGAGTAATTGGGTTCGCGGTCCCGAATCCGCACTACCCCGAACTGGCGAAGGAGGAGTTGATTCGCCGCGTAGACGAGCAGGGCTTTCGCGGCATCAAGATCCACACCACCAGCCACGACTACCCGCTGCATGGGCCCAACTACATACCGGTGTTCGAGTTCGCCGACGACCATCGGCTGCCGATCCTCAGTCACACGTACGACTCGCCGGCGCGTGTGCGCGAACTGGCCACCACCTATCCCAACGCGCGGTTCATCTGGGCACATGCGATCTGGCAGCACATCCGCACTCCAGACCTGGCGTTGACGGTGCGCGATTTGCCGAACGTCTATTGCGAGATGTCCGGTTCCGGCAACCGTCGGGGGCAGATCGAGTCCTTCGTGCGGGTGGCCGGCGTTGAGAGTGCCGTGTTCGGGTCCGACTACCCCGTGCTCGGCCAGACCTGGCAGATGGGTAACGTGGCGCATGCTGATCTGAGCGCTGACGAGAAACGCAAGATTTTCAGCGAGAACATCCGCGGCGCTCTGGGGCTCTAAGCAGACCAGCGACACCCGAAGGCTCGCCGGCTCACCGTTCCCAATCGCGCTAGGCCGCGTCGTCCTCGTCAGGAGCCGAATCCCCCGCCTGCGCGCGCTCGCGGTCGAGCAGGCGCCGCATCTCGGCCAGACGTCCGGCGTGGGCCGGGTCATCGGCCAGGTTGCGGGTCTCCCAGGGGTCGTCCGCCAGACTGAAGAGTTGGCGGTGCGTTTTGCCTGCCAGGCGCGTCTCGATGAGCTTGCGGCTGCCGTGTCGGACCATGCGCTGGCGGGAATCGCCCGGGCCGAGGTTCTGGCCGCCCTGAAAAGCAGCAAAGACAGTGTCGCGCATCTCGACAGCCTGCCCGGCAAGCGCGGAGGCCAGGCTCATACCCTCGCAATCAGGCGGAACCTCGACGCCCGCCAGGTCCAGGATGGTCGGGAACACGTCGTGCAGGTAGCACAGTCCCTCGAGCCGTTGGCCGGCGGGGATACCCGGTCCGCGAACGATCAGGGGAACGCGCACGCTGTGGTCGTACACGTTCTGCTTGCCCAGCAGACCGTGCTGCCCGACGGCCAGCCCGTGGTCGGCGGTGTAGACCACGATGGTGTCATCGGCGTGGCCGGAGTCGGCGAGCGCGTTAAGTAGCCGCCCGACCTGGGCATCCAGGTGGCTGATCATCCCGTAGTAGTCGGCGATGTGGCGCCGGACTTCGTGCGGATCGCGGGGATGCGCCGCTAGCGACTCATCACGCCCGTGCAAGTGCCCGTTGTCGAACGGATGCATGCGGGCAAAGTTCGGCGGCAGTTCAATGTCGGAGGGCGGGTACTTCGCCGAAAATTCGGCCGGCGGCGTGCGCGGGTCGTGGGGCGAGGTAAACGCCGTGTACATGCAAAACGGCTGGTCGGCGGGATGCTCGTGCAGCAGCCGAATGGCCGTATCGACGAAGATCTCCGTTGAGAACCCATCGCCGGTAGCCGCCACTTCAGGCGGATATGCGCCGCTCGGGTCGAAGTCAAGCAACGGCACGGCGTCGTGGTCCGACATCCCGCCGAAGAAGATGCTGCCGCCGCCATCGAAGCTGCGGGTGAAGAGTTCACGCTCGTTGTGCCACTTCCCCACACCGTAGGTTCGGTAGCCCGACGTGCGCAGCAACTGCGGGAACGTGGGAATCTCCGGATTCATTGGATAGGGCGAAACGCCGTCTGCATTCGGAGCAAAGACCCGAAACAGCGAACGGCCGGTCAGGAGCATCGCCCGGCTGGGCATGCAGACCGCGTTGGACGTGGACCCACAGATGTAGGTGCTCGTAAGAGCGGTACCAGCGGCGGCCAGGGCATCGAGCGTGGGCGTGTGCACGGCCGGATCGCCCAGCGACCCGATGGCGTTGTGCCGATGGTCGTCGGCGATCAGGAACAGGAAGTTCGGCGGCATGGGCCTGGATCGTGGGAACGCGCGGACGGCTCAGCGTAGCGCGGCTTCCAAGCTATGGGGCGGCAGACCCTCGCTCTCGAATCGTCATGCGTCGATCCCGTTCAGCGGGCGCCCACGTCGAACGAGAATCTCCGATCCATCGGCGAGAAAGGCCGACGCAGGCTCACGGCTCAGCGCTTGGGAAAACTTGCTGCCATACAGCCGGCCCACGTCACACACCAGTTCGACCTCAGCGGCCTGGGCCACGCGCCACTGCGGGTGTTCGACCTGGTACTCGAGGGTCGAACCGTTCCGCTGAACCGCGTATCCCCAGTAATGCTCGGTGATGAACGCGGCTTCGGATGTCTGGTCTGGAGTGCGCCAGTCGCCCAACCCCGCCAGCGCCAGACGGTTCCAGGCGCCTTCAAAGCGCCACTCGTAGCGCGCGGAGGCGTTGTCCACCGCGTGGCGCATCGGCAGCGCGACGTAGTTTTCGTTGTACAGCACCCGAGCCACCCAGGCAATTGCGCGTCGGGGGACGATTTCCTTGATGAAGACCACGCCGCGTCGCAACTCGCCTTGAACCTCGCGCCGCACATAGAACCGGAGGTTCACTTCCAGGAAGTTGGAGTGGAAGGGAATGGGCAACCCCATCAGCCGCGTCCTGAAAAATCTGAACCCAACGACGCTGACGAAGCACCTGCCGTCCCAAAGATCGATCTCGGTGCCTCCCGGCACATGCGGCAGAAGCACGTCCGGCTCGATCTCGTAGTTGAGGAGAGCCAGGTCGCGCCACTCGGCGGTGAGGAACGTGCGTTCAGGCATAGATGTCGAGGGAGATCTGGCGGGCCCGTTCTTGGCTCCTGCGAGCGTAGCCGACACTACAAGTCCGTCCGGCGAATTCTGGGCCTATGCGTGGGTCGGATTCGGCAGGGTGAGCAGGGATAGCGACTTGTTGCCGTGACGCGTAGGCAGCCAAGCTAAGCGCGGTGGCGGGCATCGTTCGTCACACGGGCAGCAATCGATCAGAATGAGTTCAGCGCCCACGCGGGGATTGAGGAATGGCAGAGCGGATCTACACCAGGGGCAAGGCGGGGCTTGAGCCGCTTGAGGAGCATCCGTTCGAAACCGAAGACGAGCTCCAGGAGTTGATCGCCGACTATCCGCAACTGCTGGACGGCGAGCAGATGCAGCCGGACGACCCGCGGCGCTGGATTCTGATTACGCGCGAACAGGGGATCGCTGAGACACCCGGCGAGCACGACCGCTGGTCCGTTGATCATCTCGTCATCGACCAAGAGGCTATGCCGACGCTCGTGGAAGTGAAGCTCCGGTCAAACACCGAAATCCGCCGAACTGTCGTCGGGCAGTTGCTGGAGTATGCGGCGCACGCCGCACAAACGTGGTCGGCTGACGAATTGCGCCGAGAGTTTAGGGAATCCACCAGCGCGCGGGGCGGTGATCCCGACAGCGAACTGGCGGCGTTGCTGCAAGTGGAAAATGAACCCGAGGCTGATCTGTTCTGGGAGCAGGTCGCGGAGAATCTGGACGCACGGCGGTTGCGGCTGCTTTTCGTGGCGGACGAGATTCCCGCTGAGCTGGCGCGGGTGACGGAGTTTCTGAACGCGCAGATGCCCAACATCGAAGTGTTGGCAGTGGAGATCAAGCAGTTCAAGGGCGCGTCAGGGCAGGCGCTTATGCCGCGGGTGATTGGCCGAACTTCCTCACTACCCAAGCCCAGTAGACCTAGCCCACGCCGGAAGCTGACTCGTGAAATGTTCCTGCAGGAGCTCGGCAGCGAAGTCGCTCGTAGCGTCGCCGAGCGTCTTCTCGACGCCGCCCAGGAATCGGGCGCAACTTTGTTTTGGGGTTCAAGCGGAGTCAGCATTCGAATGCGCTGCTCGGCCTGGAAATGGCCCGTGACTGTCGCTTGGCTCTTCCCACCCTCGGTTTCGGGATGGATGGGCCTCACCAACATTTCGTTCGGCGCCGCCATATTCAACTACGAAACACCTCCCGAAAAAGAGCTTCGAGCGCTTCTAAAGACGTGGATTCACCAGTTCTCCAGCTACGACTTTGCCGTCCCAGCAAACCCTCACGACCCGGGCACCGAGGTCTGGAGTGTCAATTACGACGCCGCGGCCGAGCACATTGATCTGCTGGCCAAACGTCTGACGAACGTCCTGAAGGCACTGAAGGCGCTGTAAGTCGCTCTCAGTGTCGCCAGGCCGCCGCGAATCAATCAGAATGCGGCCTGAGCCAACTCCATGGAGTCCCGGCATGGCTGCGCAGCGACCGAACATCCTCTTCATAACCACCGACCAGCAGCGGGGCGACGCCCTGGGCGTGGCGGGACAGCCCTGGCTGCAGACGCCCACACTGGATGCCTTGGCCCGGGACGGCTACTACCTGACCCGTTGCTACAGCGAAACGCCGGTGTGCGTGGCGGCGCGCACGACCTGGATGACCGGTCAGCATCCCTGGGCGCACGGTGTCTTTGGCAACTCTCGAAATCCGATGACCCCGGAGAACACGCTGCCGGGTGTGCTCACCCGGCACGGGTACCGCACCCACGGCGCGGGCAAGTTTCACTTCACGCCCGATCAACGCGCGCTAAACGGCTTTGAGAGCACCGTGATCTGCGAAGAAGGCCGGATGCGCGAGGGCGACGACTATCACCACTGGCTGCAAACGACGCCTTGGGCCGGCCTCGAACGCGCGCACGGCGTGGGCAACAACGACATCTTCGCCTCACCTTCGCCGGTCCCGGAATCTCACTACGTATCTACCTGGACCGCCAACGAGGCGATCGGATTTCTGAACCAGCATCACGCGACAGAACCGGAGCGGCCCTTTTACCTGCACTGCAGCTTCACGAAGCCGCACTCGGCCTACGACCCGCCGCGCCCCTACGACCAGCTCTACGCACCTGATGACATGCCCGAGCCCTGGCGCAACGGGAAGGACATGCCGGAGAGCCCGCCGCAACTCCGTCGCGCCAACTTTGAGTACACGTGGCACTCCCTGGGGCCCGAGCAGATCGCGCTGGCGCGGGCCTTCTACTACGGAAACATCACCCACCTGGACCATTGCATCGGTCGCCTGCTTGGCGTGGTGGACGGCCTTGGTATACGCGAGCAGACCGTCATCGTCTTTAATTCCGATCACGGCGACCTGATGGGTGACCACAACCTGTTCTTCAAGAGCAACTTCTACGAAGAGTCCACCCACGTGCCACTGATCGTCTGGACGCCCGAGGAGGTGCGGCGCGAACTGGACCTGGGACCGTCGCGGCGGATCGACGCCCTTGCGAGCCAGGAGCAGTTGATGCCCTTCATGCTCCGCGCCGCCGGCGCGGAGATTCCGTCGGACGTCGGCACGGCGCCGCCACTGACCGATGTAATCGGCGGCCGCCACCCCGGCGCTCCCGTGCACGGAGTCTTCGGCGACCAGACCAACCGCCAACTCGCGCTGATCGAGGAGCGCTATAAGTACATCTGGTGGGCAAACGGCCGCTTTGAGCAACTCTTCGACCGCCAGGCCGACCCGACCGAGCTGACCAACCTGGCCGACGACCCGGACTATGACGACGAGCTGGGGCGGATTCGGGCAGCGCTGGTCGAGATCGTGCGCTCGCACGGCGGGCACGCGGCGCTGGACAACGACGACCTGCGCGGCAGCGACTACGACGAATCAACGACCAGGTTCGGCAGGCCCAACCACCAGCCGTGGGGCCGGCGGCCGTACTAGGTCCGGCGGAACCCACGGGGCCGCCGAACGCCGCCCCCCAGGCGGGGATGCGTACCTGACGACGCGTGCAATGGCGTTTAGAGTCAGCGGCGCCCACCAAGGGAGGCACTCGTGGCCGAACAACCACCGGCGGTCAGCCGACTACTAGGAGCTCTTCGCGGCGGGGACACGATGGGGATGAGGACGCTGCTTGCCTCGGACCTGTGGTTGCGTGAGCACATCGACGAGCCGTGGGGGTACTTCGACGCGCCCGTGATCGTGGAAGCCAGCTCGCGGGGGGACGCGGACATGATGCGAGTGCTGGCAGAGGCTGGCGCGAACGTCAACGCGCGGTCCGGATGGGGGCCGGGCGGGTCCGGCGTGCTGGACGGTGAGCACGTCGAGCTGTGGGTGAAAAAGCGTCTCCACGACGGCCTGCCGGCTATGACCGAGCTTTTCGAAGAGTTTCGGCGCCGGGGTCTGACTGTTGATGCGCATGCCGCGGCGAATATCGGCGACATCGACGTGCTACGTCGTCTGCTTGACGAGCTGCCCGAGCGAGTAAACGAGCGAGGGCGCGACGGTGCGTCGCCGCTGCATATGGCGCGCACGCCGGCGATCGTGGACCTGTTGGTGGATCGGGGCGCAGATCTCGACATGCGCGATCTGGACCACGGGGCAACACCGGCGCAATGGGCCATCGACGAGCGGGCGATCTGTCAGCAGTTGATCGAGCGCGGCGCGACACCCGACATCTTCATCGCCTGCACGCTGGGCGACATAGCGCTGGCGGATCAGGTGCTGGCTGCCCACCCGAACCCTCTGCGCTCGCGTAGCAATCACGGTCCGCACATGGCCGGCCGCCCGCCCGGAGGGCACATGTACATCTACCGGATGGGCGTTGGGATGCGACCGCTGGCCTTCGTCAGCACGAAGGGCCACCACGAGTTTGTCGAACAGCTGCTGAAGCGAGCCAGTCCGGCGGAGCAACTGATTCACGCGACCTGGACCGGCGATCGCGCTCGGGCGAACAAGCTCGTGGAGAGGCATCGTGGACTGGTCGCTTCGCTGGCACCCGATGAGAGGCGCGCGATTTGCGACGCCGCCTGGAACAACAACCGTGAGGGAGTCGCGCTGATGCTGGAAGTGGGATTCCCAGTGGACGCTCGCGGCGATGACAATGGGACGCCGCTGGACCGCGCCGCGGTGCGGGGATACGCGGATATCGTGGAAGTGCTACTCGCGCACAAACCATCGCTGCATGTAACCAACGACTTCGGCGGCACCCCGCTCGGCGGCGCCGTCTGGGGCGCCGGAAACTTCCGCGACCCAGAAGGCGACTATCCCAAGACCGTCAACCTGCTGACGGCGGTCGACAGTGGCCTGAATCGACTGGGATCGGATGGCAAGACGCAGGTCGACCGCGCGCTTGAGGGCGGGCGCGAGGACGTGGCCGAGGTTCTGCGCCGGCACGGCGGGCGGGCGTCCGCTGAATTCGCTGACGAGTAGCTGTTCGATGACGACAGAAACTGTCGGTTCGTTCGAAGTCTCACCCGAACGTGGCTGCGTGTCATCCGTGCTAATTCGTCCACGCGAGGCCCAAGCGCTGTTGGTGCTTGGGCATGGAGCGGGAACCAATGTCCGCCACCTGTTCATGGAACAGCTGGCCCGGGCGCTAGCAGCCGCTGGTGTCGCGACGTTTCGCTTCAACTACCCCTATTCGGAAGCTGGTCGCGGCGGCATGGACGGCGAGCGCGTGCGTTTGGCCGCGGTGCGGGCAGCGGTTGCGGCGGCAGCGACCGCCGCTCCTGATCTGCCGAGATTCGCCGGCGGGCACTCGATGAGCGGGCGTATGGCCACGCTGGCCGTCGCGAAGGGACTGGTTAGCGATCTGGACGGAATCGTCGCGTTCGCGTTCCCGTTGCATCAGGCCGGGCGGCCAGACGTCATGCGTGCCCGGCATCTGGCCGACCTCGACGCGCCGCTCCTGTTTCTTTCAGGCGACCGTGACCGCATGGCCCAGATCGATCTGCTGCGCGCGGCCATCGACGGCCTGCGCGCCCCGGTACGCCTGCACGTTCTACGGTCCGCGGACCACGGCTTCAAAGTCCTGAAGCGATCGGGTCGCACCGCGGACGACGTGCTGGCCGAGGCCGCACGTGTAACGGCGGACTGGATAGCCGAGCAAGCCGAGCAATAACCGGCAGATGTGGACCGTCATCACTCCTATGCGAGCCTTGGCTTCCGGCACGTGCTGCCGCTGCTAATGGCGTAACGTCAGAGTCGACGCCGCTGCCGAACGATCACGTGCGCGCAGGTCGGCGGCGCAACGGAAGGGGCAAGAGAGATGGCTGAGCGTCCTAACGTCGTCTTGTTCATCAGCGATCAGCAACACGCCGACACCATTGCCGCCGGCGGCGTGGAAGGTATTCGCACGCCTCACCTGGATTGGGTTGCCGGCGACGGTGCGCTCTTTGATCGCGCCTACTGTCCGTACCCCATCTGTTCGCCGTCGCGAATGGCCACGCTCTCGGGTCTGTACCCACACACCAACGGCATGGTGGCCAATCACCAGATGCGGCCAGGGTGCGACTTGATGCGCTACCCAGAGGACGTGCGGAATTTGGGCGACTACTTGGGAGACCTTGGCTATCTCCGCGGCTACGCCGGCAAGTGGCACCTGGGAAGCGGCGCCGCCCGGCCGGGATTTCCCGACTTTCGCTCACGCTCGGGCGACATCGACGTTGACCGGCGCGCGCAGAACCAGGTCCTGCGCCTGACCCAGCAGATCGGCGTGGGGATCGGCGGCAAGGAGCACGGGTTCGAACCCGATCCCGCCGTCTACAACCGTAAGACCAACGTCGGACCATCGCTGCTGCCGCTGGCCCAGCATCCGTCCTTCTTCCACATGGACCACGCCACCGACTGGGTGCGCAGCCGCAAGGGCGACGACCAGCCGTTCTGCCTGGTCTATTCCTGTCATGAACCGCACCCGCCCTACACCTCGCCAGAACCGTTTCATTCCATGTACGACCCGGACGACATGGACCTGCCGGCCAACCGGCACGACCCGGCCGGTCCAGCGCTGGTCGCCCACCGCGACGCCGAGCAGCTCCGGGTCATTTCCGACTGGACCGATGACGAAGTCCGGTCGATGCGGGCGGCCTACCGGGGCGCCGTGTCCTATGTGGACCACCTGGCCGGGCGCCTGGTCACGGCCCTATTGGATGCCGACAAGTGGGACAACACCCTGTTCATCTTCTTTTCGGACCACGGGGAGATGATTGGGCACCACGGGCTCGCCGCCAAGGGCGCCGTGATGTACGAAGACCTGGTGCGGATTCCGTTGATCATCCGGCCGCCCGGTGGGCTGGGATTCGCGCATCGCTCGGCACGCATGGTGTCGCTGGTCGATTTGGTGCCAACCATCGTGCACCTGTGCGGCGGGCAGCCGGCCGAGGTGCTTCAGGGCGTGGACATCGGCGACCTGGTGCGCGGGGGTGACAGCCGGGTCAACCAGGGCGTCGTAACCGAGTTCCACTCAGTGAACTGGACCGATCCCCTGCACCTGCTGCGCATGTGGGTGGACGAACGCTGGAAGTACGTCGAATCGCAGGACGGAAGCGACGAGCTGTACGACCTGCACGAGGATCCACTGGAGCTGCACAACCAGGCCGCAAACCCGCACTACCAGGATCAGCTCGAGCGGTCGAGGCTGTCGCTGCGACTCTGGTGCGCCGACACCGGCGACACCTGGCCAGAGGTCGTGCAGCCTCCGCCGCGTCCCGCCACAATGGCCCGGCCCATTATCTAGGCCGGTGGACACCTGCGCCGCTGACCATTCGACCGCGAACAATGCACTGCTATATAGTCGAACTGCACTGGCCCATTGAGCGTCAATAGGCTCTCATGCCAGACTCAGGGAGGGACCGATGCGTCGATTGATCTCACGTAGGTACATGCTGCGCGGCGCCGCCGTCGGCGCGACGGGCGTGGCGGGCATGGCCGCTCTGGCCGCCTGCGGTGAAACCCAGGTTGTCACGGTCGAGAAGATCGTTGAGAAGGAAGTTCCGGTCGAGCGGGTGGTCGAAAAGGAAGTGCCGGTCGATCGCGTCGTCGAGAAAATCGTCCAAAAGGAAGTTCCGGTCGATCGCATCGTCGAGAAGATCGTCACGCGTGAAGTGATGGTTGAGGCGATGCCTGAAGCTCGCACCGTGAAGGTCGAGCACGCCACCGACCACACCTCGGGTCCGCGCGGCGCGGCCATGTCGTGGGCCATTGAGCGCTTTGCGGTGCAGCGCCCGGACATCAAGGTCAAGTTCATCCCGCAGGACCACATCTACTACGAGAAGATCGCCATTGAGGCGGTCTCGGGCACGCTCTCCGAGTCGAATCTGCTCAACGGCGTGTCGTTCCAGCAGTTCCAGGGTGCGGGTATCTGGCTGAACATCGACGACATCCTGGCCAAGAAGGATGAGTACGACCCGTCGAACTACTGGTTCCAGCCCGATATCTACTCGGACAACAAGGACCAGAGCTATCCGTACGACTCCGGCCGGCTGCAGGGGCCGTTGTTTGGCCTGCCGTATCAGGGTGCCATTGGCGGCATCATGTACAACATCAATCTCTTTGAGGACGCAGGCGCCAACCAGCCCACCGAGGGCATGCGCTACAGCGGCCTGCTGGAAGAGATGAGAAAGATCCGCGACCCCGAGAACGACGTCTACGGGATTCGGGCTACGCGCTCGGAGCAGTTCCAGGTCTTCCCGCAGATGTACGGGTACAACGACGGCCAGGCCCGGGTCATGGGGCCGGACGGCCACCAGATCTGGGGTCCGCCCTTGGGTGAGGGTTGGAAGGGCTGGCAGGACATCGTGGATTACATCCACAAAGACAACGTGTCCTTCACCCCGGAGGAGCGCGGCGGTTTGTCCGGCGAGTTCGGCGACCCGTTCTCGGCCGGCAAGCAGGCCGTCAACATCGGCGGTCAGGTCTACGGCACCGGCTCCCTAGCCCCGCGGATTAAGGACCGGTTCAAGTGGGCCCTGGCCCCCATGGTCTGGGGCGAGAACACCGACCACGCCAACTTCGAGTGGAACGACCAGCCGCACATCGTGGCCTCCACGGCTACGGTGACGGGCGTCGAAGAGCAGACCGTTGACTGGGTTTATTTCCTGTCCGGGCCGGACGTGCAGGGCCGGGTGTCTATCGACCGCGGCCACGTTCCGCTTTGGAAGACTGTGAAGGATCTCCCGGAGGCATCGGCGGGTCCGCCCGAGGGCATGCGCTACCTGTACGATTACATCGGCAGCCCGAATCTGCGGGCCATGCAGTGGTACGTGCCGGGCGGTTTCTACGGCGAGGTCCGAGCGCTGCGTATCCCGTTTATGGACGCGTCGCTGGTCGGCGATATGCCGGCCCAGGAAGCCCTGGAAATGGCCAGCGAGAAGCAGAACGCCGCGCTCAAGAAGGCTCAGGACGATCTCGACAAGGGCGAAGTCGACCGCTAGTACTCGACCTGGAGTCGAGACGAGGCCCCCGCCGCGGCGGGGGCCTCGTTTTCGTTAAGCGCTTGGCCAATTGTTCGAGCTACGCCGGGTAGGGTTTGCGGATGACGAGATCCAGGTCTGAGTCCGAGGGCCGTATTCGGCAGTGGCGCAGCCTGGCCCTACTGACGCTGGCCGAGTTGCTAGCGCTGGCGCCGTGGTTCAGCGCCGCCGCGGTGGCGCCGCTCATCCAGGCGGAATGGCGCCTGACGGCGGGGGCGGCAGCCTGGCTGACGCTGGCCGTGCAGTTGGGATTCGTGGCCGGGACGCTGGTGAGTGGCGTCCTTAACCTGCCCGACCGCTTTGACGCCGCGCGGCTGTTCGCGCTCAGCGCCGCCGGCGCAGCCCTGACGACCGCCAGCTTTGCCCTGATTGCCGCTGGCCCGCTGGATGGAGCCGTGTTGCGTTTCCTCACCGGCGCGTTTCTGGCCGGGGTGTATCCGCCTGGACTGAAGCTCGCGGCCACCTGGACACGGCGACATCGAGGGCTGGCGTTGAGCCTGATCGTCGGGGCGCTGACCGTCGGTTCGGCCAGCCCGCATCTGGTCAGGGCGCTGCTTGATACGTCCTGGCGGCCGATGGTGCTGGTGACTGCCGCGCTGGCGCTGGCGGCGGGGCTACTGGTGCTGGGCGGCGTCCGCCAGGGACCGTTCGCGGCGGCGCCGGCTCGATTCAATCCGCGGTTCGCGCTCCAGATCGTGCGCGCGCCGGGGCTGCGGCTGGCCACGCTGGGCTACCTGGGCCACCAGTGGGAGCTGTATGCCATGTGGGCGTGGGCGCCACTGTTCCTGGCACAGGTGGTGCAGCGCGAAGGCGGCGAGCCGGCGCTGGCGGCGGGGCTGGCGTTTGCGGTGATTGCGGTGGGCGGGGGCGGGGCGGTTGCGGGCGGCTTGGTGGCCGACCGTGTGGGTCGGTCGGTGACGGCGACCGGGGCGATGGCGATCAGCGGCAGCGCGGCCCTGGCGGCGGCGGCGCTGGTCGACGCGCCGCTGTGGGTCTTGCTGCCGATCATGTTGATCTGGGGATTCAGCGTCATCGCCGACTCGGCGCAGTTTTCGGCGGCGATATCGGAGTTGAGCCCGCCGCAGTACGTGGGCAGCGCGCTGACCATGCAGATCTCGGTCGGGTTTCTGCTGACCTTTGTGAGCATTCACCTGGTGGGGGTGCTGGTGGACGGCGGACCGAACTGGGCGCTGGCGTTCGCGCTGCTGGCCCTGGGCCCGCTGTTCGGAAGTGTCTCGATGCTGGCGCTGCGGCGACGGCCCGAGGCCGTGCGGATGGCCGGCGGACGACGCTAGTAGACGGGCGGGCCGGGGTTGAAGTTAGGTGGGTCCAGGCCGGGGACCATGTGCTGGTGGGGGCGGCCGGTAATGAGGCGAGAGCCGTCGGTGAAGCCTTCCGGCCGGTCGCGCAACTGCTCGATCAGGCGCTGACGCCAGGGGCCGAGGTCGGTCTGCGTCGAGAGGTCGCGCTCCTCGAACGGGTCGTTGCGGACGTCAAAGAACAATTCCTGGCCGGTCTGGCTTTCCCAGATGTACTTGTGGTGGTCGTTGACCAAGGCATGCCAGCCGCGCGCCCACTGCTGTTCGGCAGGCGGCGGTTCGTTCGGCGAATCGCCGGGCGGCAACTCAGACGCGGCGCCACTGGCGTATTCCAGGTGCAGCGCGTCGCGCCAGGACGTCGACTCGCCGCGGACCAGCGGCACGAGGCTGCGACCAGTGACCGAGGACGGGATCTCGCCGCCGGCGGCATCGACAAGAGTCGGCATCACGTCCTGTAGACCCACCGGCTGGTCCAGCACCTGCATGCGGGGGGCGCCCCAGGCTTCCGGGGGATTGATCAGGAAGGGAATGCCGGCCGAGGCCTCGAAGGGGTAGCTCTTGGCGATGTGGTAGTGGTCGCCCAGCATCTCGCCGTGGTCGCTGACGAAGACGACCAGCGTGTCCTCCAGGACGCCCTGGTCACGCATGTACTGGAAGAGGCGGCTCAACTGCATGTCGATGTGGTTGATCATTCCGAAGTAGGCAGCCCGCATGTAGTGCATCGGCAACGGGTCGAGGTTCATGCCGCGGCGATAGAAGCGCCGCTCCGAGCGCACTTCGGGGTCGATGCCGCGGTTCGGACCCTTCCAGGGTTCCACCCAGTCGCCGATGACCGGCTGGGGCAGGTCCATGTTCGCGTAGCGGTCGAAGAAGAACTTCGGCGGCGTGAAGGGCGGATGGGGATCGATAAAGGAGAGGTTGAGAAAGAACGGCTGGCTGGGGTCGCGACGCTCCAGGAAATTGATGGCGCGCGACACGCACCAGAAGGTGTGAGTCAGTTCCTCGGGGAGGTGGTTGGGCCGCCCGATCCAGCCGTTAGGCGTCGCGCCGTGCGCCATGGCCCAGCGGTCGAGCGGAATCTCACCGTGCAGCCAGTCGAGATAGTCGTTGCCTTCCCCGCGCGTCGAGTCGGCCAGTTCCATGGCGTCGAAGCCAAAGCGGCGGCGCTGCGGGTGCAGATGTATCTTCCCGATCATGCGGGTCTCGTAGCCCGCCTTGCCCAGTTCGCCGGCCAGGGTGGCTTCGGGCTCCCACGGAATGCCGCCGGTCATGCCGACCATGCCATTGACGCACGGCGCCTGGCCGGACATGAGCACGCGTCGCGCGGGGATACAGGCGGGCGCCTCGGTGTAGCCGCGACGGAAGCGGGTGCCGGTGGCACCGATCCAGTCCATGCTCGGGGTCTGTAGGACCGGATGGTCGGCGATCCCCAGAGCGTCGTTACGTTGCTGATCGGTCATGATCAGCAGGATGTGCGGTTGCTTGCTGGCCATTGCGCGCTCCGCTAGAGCTTTGGCCGGGCGACGGTGATGCCGGCCGGGACCTTGGTGGGCACCATGTGCTCGTGCGTCTGACCGGGTATCAGACGCTGGCCGTCGGTAAAGCCTTCGGGCCGGTCGCGCAGCACCTCGATCAGATGCTCGCGCCAGGGCTGGAGATCGACTTGCGCCGAAAGGTCGCGCTCCTCGAGCGGGTCCTCGTGCAGATCGAAGACAAATTCACGACCGGTCTGGCTCATCCAGATGTACTTGTAGCGCTGGTCGACCAGCCAGTGATTGCCATCCACGTAGCGGTACATGCCGGCGTGCTCGCCGTGCAGGTATCTGCGCCAATCGGCGTCCTCCCCGCTCATGAGCGGGAGCAGGCTGCGGCCGCTGACGGATTCGGGAATCGGCGCTCCGACGGCCTCGAGGATGGTGGGCATGACGTCCTGCAGACCCACGGGCTGATCGCACACGACCTCGCGGGGGAGGCCCATGCGCTGGGGGGCTCGGGCCAGGAAGGGGACGCGCGCCGAGGCGTCGAGCGCCCGGCACTTGGAATACATCTGGTGGTCGCCGAGCATCTCGCCGTGGTCGCTGACGAAGACGATGAAGGTCTCTTCCAGTAGGCCGTTGTCGCGCATGTACTGGAAGAGCCGGCTCATCTGCATGTCGATGTGATTGATCATTCCGTAGTAGGCGGCGCGAAGGTGATGCATTGCGTCAGGGTCGATGGGTCCGCGCTGGCCATAGGGCCCCTTCTCGGCCGGGATGCCGCGCGGCGGGCCGTCCCACGGCTCCATCCAGTCGCCCATGGCCGGCTCGGGCAGGTCCATCGCGGCGTAGCGGTCGTAGAACCAGTCGGGCGGGGTCATTGGCGGATGGGGATCGATGAAGGAGACGTTGAGGAAGAAGGGGCAGGAGGGGTCGCGCTTTTCGAGGTACTCGATGGCGCGGGAGACGCACCAGAAGGTGTGGGTCTTCTCCTCAGGCAGGTGGTTGGGTCGACCGATCCAGCCGTTGGGTGTTGCGCCGTGGGCCATGGCCCAGCGGTCCATCGGGATTTCACCGTGGAGCCAGTCCAGATACTCGTTGTCGTCGGCGCGGGTGGAGTCGGCCAACTCCATGACGTCGAAGCCGAAGCGTTGACGCTTTGGATGGAGGTGGAGTTTGCCGACCATGCGGGTCTCGTAGCCGGCGGCGCGTAGCTCGCCGGCCAGCGTGGCGGGCGGGTCCCAGGGGGCGCTCATGAAGCCGACCATGCCGTCCTCGTCGGGCGGACGTCCCGACATCAGCACGCGTCGAGCCGGGATGCAGGAGGGGCACTCGGAGTAGCCGCGGCGGAAGAAAGTTCCCGAGGCGCCCAGCCAGTCCATGGCGGGCGTCTGCAACACGGGGTGGCCGTCGATCCCCAGGCAGTCGCCGCGTTGCTGGTCGGTAACGATGAGCAGCACATTGGGCCGGCTCTGGTCCTGGCTCATGCGGGGCGTCCCGTGGGCAGGCAGTGCCTGACAGTACCGCTCCAGGGCGTGCGGCTCAACCGCGCCGACTGAGCGCTCGCTCGAGGTGGGTGGGAAACAGGCATCTTTGGTGGCCATGCGCCAGGCCCGCAGCGCCACGAGGCCCCGGCGTCGGGCTCGGGGTGAAGGGGGGAACTGTCTCTCGCCAGCCCGAACCCCAGAGGGGTTCGGGCTGGCGAGAGACAGTTTTTGGCGGATTTTTTCGGGAGATTCTGAAGTTTCCTGGGCAGACGTGGGGCGGAGCACGGAAAGGCGCAAGCGGCCAGCGGATGGGCAGGCGAGACCATGCGGCGACGACGGTTGCGGGGCGCGCAGAGGAGGCCTGGGCGAGGGCCGGAGAGGTGGTCGGCCGCGGCCGGAGCACGAAGCGGGGTTGCTGCGCCAAGAGGAGCTTCTTCCAAGGAACTGCCGCGTCGGCGTGGGGCCCGCATGAGCCCGGACCAGGGCGTGCTGGGAAGCGCTGGACGGCGGCTGGGAAAACGGGCTGAGGCGACGGCCACGAGGGGATCTCCGAGAAGGGTTGCGAAATGGACACCCCTAGTGTACACTCGATGAGTACCGAACGCAAGGTGCGGAACGACCGGGAGGAGCGGTCGAGAATTCGGAGACTCAGACCGTTGGGCGCGACTGCTGCCGGTTCGCTGGGGACCGGACGGCCTCGCAGTCCAGTGCTGGGGTTTGACCTGCTCGCGCTGGAGTCAGCGAGCCGACGGTCGGGGGCGAACTGCGGGCAGCGCGGTCTGCGACGGGGGGATCGCGTTAGGCGACGGTCTGTGGGAGCCGCTCGAGGATTCGGTCCAGTTTGTCGTTTGTTTGACGAACCTCAGACTGGAGATCGCCGATGTCGGCGTGCACCTCGGTGCGCAGTTCCTGGATGTCGGTCTTCACGTCGGCGCGCAGTTCCTGAATGTCGGCCTTGACCTCGGACCGGAGATCCTGGATATCCGTCTTCACCTCAGTCCGCAGATCACGGACCTCAGTCCGCACCAGCTGGATGTCGGCCTTCACGTCGGTTCGCAGATCCTGGACCTCGGTCCGTACTAGTTGGACGTCGGCTTTCACCTCGGTTCGTAGATCTTGGACCTCGGTCCGAACTAGCTGGGCGTTGTCCTTCACTTCGGTTCGCAGGCCCTCGTTGCCGGCCTTTACCTCGGTCCGAACGCTCTGGATGTCGGTGTGCAGCCGCGTTCCCTGGTCGCGGACATCAATGTGCAGTTCACGAAGTCGGTCGTCGCAGCCGACGACGCCCTGCTCGACGCCGCCGAGGCGCATGCCGACTCTCCAGGCCGCACCGGCTACGGCAAAAACCAGGGTGAGCCCGACGGTGATCATGGTGACGACGATGGGTGTGGCGTCCGTGGCGGTTCTCCTGTTCGGGTAGCCACGTTCCGCGTATGCGGATCGCCAGTTACGCCGCCGGCAGCCGTGGCTCGGAAGGTTGGCGAACCGGCCGCCCACGGCCCGTTGAATGGTTCTAGCAGGCGGCCTATGCAGGAGTCAATCCAGCGGCGGAATGGAACGATTCGGTCAGTGCGTGCGTACTATCTACCAGAGCGGCGAGGAGTACCTTTTCAAATGGCGAAGTCCACAATCGATTCAGCAGGCTGGAGATGGCGTCGCGGTCGCCCGTTTGGTGGGGCGCTCTCGCTGGGGTCGGTGAGCATGCCGTTGCCGACGAGGCGGTGGGCGGCTGGGCTGCTGGCCGTCGTTGCGGCGATCGTGGCCGTTCTGGCTTTGACTCCGCCGGCATTGGCATGCGGCGGGTTCTTCTGCACCACCACGCCCGTCGACCAGAACGCCGAGCGGATCATCTTCACGCAAAACGGCGACGGGACCGTGTCGGCCTACGTGCAGATCGAGTTCACCGGATCGGCGCCCGACTTCTCGTGGATATTGCCCCTGCCGGAAGCCATCAATGCGGAAGCCGTCCAGGTGCCCGAGGATGCGATGGCCGCTTTCACGGAGCTTGAGGTGGCAACCGACCCGGTCTTCATTCCGCCCGACCTGCCTGAGTGCGTCCTTCGCGAGACGCTTGTCGAAGTGGAGAAAATTGTCGAAAGTGCCGCAGTCGAGGTCTTCGCCAGTGGCGAAGTGGGGCCGTACGGCTTCGATGTCGTGGGATCCGAAGATCCGGACGCCTTGGTCACTTGGCTGCGGGAAAACAGCTACCAGGTCACGGAGGCGATGGAACCGCTGATTGACCTTTACGTTGAGGAACAATTCGTATTCCTGGCCATGAAGCTGCGTCCCGACAAAGGGGCGCAGGACGTGGAGCCGGTGAAGGTCACGTATCCCTCGGAGCGTCCAATGATCCCGTTGCGCCTCACGGCTGTTGCGGCGAATCCGGACATGGCAGTCATGGTCTGGATCTATGCCGACCAGCAGGCGAAACCCGTCAACTACGCGACTATGGACATCGCGAATGACGAGTTGACCTTCTTCGGCTGGGGCCAGGGTAACGATTATCGACGGCTCATGAGCACAAAGGCCGACGAGTATGGTGGGCAGGCTTTCATTACCGAGTACGCCGCGCCAACGCGTGAATTGCGAGTAACCCATCCGTTGCTTCAACAGTTAGCTCAGAGGTTCGCGTACGTTACTCGGCTGAACACGGTTATATCGCCAGAGGAGATGACCGTGGATCCCGTCTTTGACTACGACCCTCAGCTGAAGGACGTATCCAACGTGCGCGATCTGAGAGGAATGACCGGCCTCTACTCGTGTGAGCGCGACGAGCGCCGCAGGGCGGATCAGATGGCAGCGCGAAGTGACTCCAGCGCGTCCTCCGTGGGGAAGACCGAAACAGTTGTGGCCGCCGACTCAACAGACGCCAAGCGTGAAACTGCATCGCCGGCAGAAGCTACCGGCGCCGGCACATCCTCGGTGGAGAAGACCGAAACCGTTGTGTCGGCCGACTCAACAGACGACAAGCGCGGAGACTCCTCGCCTTCAGAAGCTTCCGAATCGGGCACATCCCCAGTTGCGATGGGTGACGATGTAGCCAGCAGCCCCGATGGGGACGATCCGTCGGTCGGCACGCTGGTCGTGGGAATCGTAACCGGGAGCGTCGGGGCGCTGCTGCTGGTTGGAGCGGTCCACCTTGGCATTCTCCTGCGGCGGCGGAGAACGGGCTAGAGCGGGGACTTACATACTCTATGGTACCAAGGGGCTTGACGGCTTGACCGCCTGTGCTATCCTACCGCGTGCGTCCTGTGTCCACAGCGCAGGCGCGTAACAGGTTCGGGGCAGCCGCCCTGGCCTGAAAAAGACCCCTGCGGTGGGTGTGCGGGTGCCTGCTAAATCGTTGGTCCCCACCGCAGGGGCTTACCCATCCACACTGCGAACCCGTCGAATCCTATCATGTCTATCTCGTGCTACGCTGGTTGTGCCACAGGTGGCGCGCCTTTTCTCGTCAGAGTCGGGCGTTGCTGTCCCAGCGGTCCTACGTGGATTGCTGGATACGTCGCCTGTGGCAAGGGACAGCGTTCAGCGGTTCGTGTAGGGCCGCTTTTCATTTAAGGGAGTTGTGCTGTGGACACAACGAGCAGCGACACAACCAATCAGGTTCAGGTTTCAGCAATTCAGGTTTCAGTTGAGGATGATCGGACATTATTTGATCTAGCTGAAGATGCCGTAGAAGAAGTCTGCGCGGTTGTTGCCGCAATGGAACGTGACTTCAATGAAATTCTGCGGCTTGATGTTGGCTTCATTTGTTTAGGTGAGGTCACTGAGGAGGGCACGCCTATAAGCTAATCACGGTATCGCTTTATGGTAGCGGGATTCAATCCCGTCGTTCGTATCGCCACCCCTAATGTTTAGGGCGGCCCGCAATCCTTTATGGGTAATCGGGCGAGTGGACAACGAAAGGAACTCGCATGATTACAGATTCCTTACTGTTCAGTTCAATTTCGGGTCTCATTCTTGTGTATATCATATCCGGTGTAACACATGGGATTTTCTGCGCCTATCTTGCTTCACAACAGCATCGTGATGGTTTTCCGTGGTTCATTTTAGGATTGGTCTTCCAACTTCCCGCGCTGATCGCGTTGGTTGGGTTGCCCCTAGCCCGACTAGCCTCGACGCAGGCCCCAGGACGGCCACCAGCGGCTTCTGCGGTCGAATTCAACCCGCACCAGGGGTCGGCTGCGCCCAGGCGCTCTTCGGCCAATCTGAGTCCTGTTGATGAATTTCTGGCTCAGGGCAAGGATAAAGGGGGATCGGCATGAATTTATACATGCGGCAAATAAGTACAGCCGTGAAAGGGAGTTTTATGCGTATCTTTCGACCATTCGCCATTGCGCTCGTTGCCGTGGCGTTATTTGTTCCTGCTGTGTCGGCCCAATGGCCGACGACGTGCGTTGAGCTAAACGATATTGTAGAAAGCCATTTAGGGAATGCTGGCAATATCGGGATTTATCAAAAGGTTTTCGGGGAGCAGGCTGAGCAAGCCTGCCGTAATGATCATCGTAATGATGTGCGGTCAGTTTTCGCTTGGGCTATTGGTGATGAGCCAGCAACACAGCCAACAACGCAACCAGTTGTCGCACCGCCGCCTCCGCCCACCTACGCTGACCCGTATGTCCCATCTGTAAAACACCGAAGCGCAAGCCAGCCATCGCAAGGTGCGTTAATTGAGGTTGCAGAAAGTCGAGGCGCTAGTCGGTCAGCAGCTATACGTGTTGCGAAAGCCGTTCAAACAAGCCAGACTGAACGGCTTTTTGTTGTAGGTCTCCATACCGGAATTGAGTATGGGGTTGATGAGCGGGCGGTCCCACTACGAAGTAATAAAGCAAAGCTTCTAACAAATGCTCCAGAAAACGCTATCGGATTTTGGACTGACCAAAGCCGCGTCCACAATACATACCGTGATCGAACAGAGGGCGCTGAATACAGTAAAACCTTTCGGGTTACACAAGGAACATATCGGGTTGCTTTTGAATGGAAAAGAAACTTGGACAAGTACGATAGTCCGACTGATCTAGGTTTTTCTCTATACAAAGGCTACTCAGGAGGGACTGTCGTACGTGAGGTATATCCTGAATCTCAGGAAGTTGGCTTTATTGAAGAGATCATTGTGTTTGATCGGGACGCCTATCACTATATATCGTTCAGGCTTGCAGGAGGGCCTCAAATAGAATTCAGATTTGAGTTGCTTCGGGTTTAGATAACTAGTGCCCCGCCCCATTTGTTTGGGGCGGGGCACTCAACCTGAGAGGGGTTGCTATGACGAACGGAGAACCTGACGTATATGAAAGCCACGGGCTTCCAAAACTTCTCGGCCTCCTGGTAAACCCAATATTAGGCGAGTCAGAGATTCTGCTTCGTCGTTCTTACAACGAATCTGGAGATGAGCTTCCACCAATTGATCTACCTTTGATTGTAAAACGTGATCAGGCTCGCGACTTGATTCAACAACTTGAGTCGGTCCTGCAACAGCTTGAGTAGTCATACTAGCTACCCTGTGGGTTAATCACTAACCTTAACACAGACTCGTCTCGATCCGTCAAGCCTGCTATTCCGGCAGGTGTGCGCTGTCCGCCCTGATAGTTCTACCTGCCAGGATCAGTGTATTCAGGTCTACTTGCTGTATGCCTCTTGACGGCGCTTCTCAGCGATCTTGCGGCACTTCATAGAGCAACGCTTGGTATTCCAGCCTTGGGCCTTGAATTTCTGTTTGCAGATATCACATCCACGAATGGCGTTCCGGCCTTCACCCCAGGCCAGACTGCCGGTACTGTTCGCAAATCAACGATGCGGGTTGCTGTGCGCTGACACAGCTCAGGCTGGCCTTTCGTTAAAAGAGGGAGGGTGGGGAATGAAGGGCCGAGGGTTGCGGCATTCAGGGGAAGAATGCCCACTGATTAACGCCACTACGAAGGCGTTTCTGTCCGCGCTATCTGCCGAGGTGAGAATTCTCCCCTCGGGACTAGTGCAAATCATCAGGGGTGGTAACGACAAGCTCGCACAAGGTACCTGGGTGCATCCGCAAGTGGCAATTAATTTAGGCCAATGGCTTTCGCCTCAGTTTCTCGTTCAGGTGAGCAAATGGGTATTCGATTGGATGCAAGGTAAGACCTATGATTTTATGCCCTTGCATGTTCGCAGGTATTTATTGAACAGGTCAAGAATCCCGCCCACTCACTTTTCAATGCTGAACGAAATATACCTAAACTTGATATCCCCGCTTGAAGACTATGGTGTAATCCTGCCCGACAACATGATGCCCGATATTTCAACGGGTCGCATGTTCTCCGACTTCTTGCGAAGCCAAGGCATTGATCCTGAACAGTTTCCTAGTTACGGCCATGAATTCATGGATGGTGTTCGGCCAGTTGTGAGGGTCAGGCTATATCCACTTGAATACCTGCCAGAGTTTCGTAAGTTTTTCAATGACACATGGTTGCCTAAGCGAGCCAGGGGATATTTTGAAGATCGGTATCCGAAGGCTGTGCCTTTGCTACCGAGGATTCAGCAGCTACCGGCACCGTAGCAACCAGCCCGTGCACTGCGCCCCTGGCTGCGCGGGAGCGGCCCCAGCATGGCCGAAATCGGCTGTTTCCGGCCCGATATGGACTCCAAGCGGGATCGGCCGGATTCCGGCCCCCCTGCCGCTCCCACGCAGCCAGGCGTAAGCTAGGGAAAGCGGCAAACGCGCAACATCCGGCGAAAACCCGTTCAATTGGTCCCATTCGATATGTAGAGTCCCTAGAGCCGACCTGCCGTGGGAAAGTCACGGACTCACCGGTGACGCAGCAAGATCCGCGCCCGCGTGCAGTGGCTTACGTGCGAGTCAGGTGCGTCAAGGTACGAAGGGGCGTCCGGGAGCGGTACCGGGCGGCGTTTGTGGCTCGAAAGGTTCGCGAAGCGGCCGCCCACGGCCCGTCGGTTGTTTGTATCAGGCGGCAAATGCCGTCGTCAATCCGGCGGTGGAATGGAACGATTCGGGCAATGCGTGCGTACTATCTACCAGAGCGGCAAGGAGTACTTGAGCACATGTCGAATTCAGCGGTCGGTTCAGAAGGCTGGCGTGGGCGTGGCGGGCGCTCGATTGGTGGGGCGCTTTCGCTGCGGTCGGTGAGCAGGCCGGTGCCGACGAGGCTGTGGGCGGTAGGGCTGCTAGCCGTGCTTGCCGCGATCGTTGCCGTGCTGGCATCGACTCAGCCGGCGCGGGCGTGCGGCGGGTTTTTCTGCACGACGACGCCCGTGGATCAGAACGCCGAGCGGATCATCTTCACGCAGAACGGCGACGGGACCGTGTCGGCCTACGTGCAAATCGAGTACACGGGATCGGCACCGGACTTCTCGTGGATTCTGCCGTTGCCGGAAGCCATCGATGCGGAAGCCGTTCAGGTGCCCGAGGATGCGATGGCCGCTTTCACGGAGCTTGAGGTGGCAACCGACCCGGTCTTCGTTCCGCCAGACCTTCCTGAGTGCGTTCTTCGCGAGCCAGAGGTGCTTGTGGAGAGGGTAATGGCTCAGCCTGTGCAGGTCTTCGCCAGCGGCGAAGTGGGGCCGTATGGATTCGACGTCGTGGGATCCGAGGATCCAGACGCCTTAGTCACGTGGCTGCGAGAAAACAGCTACCTGGTCACAGAGGCGATGGAACCACTGATTGACCTCTACGTCGAGGAAGAGTTCGTGTTTCTGGCCATGAAGCTGCGACCCGACAAAGGTGCCCAGGACGTCGAACCAGTCAAAGTGACTTATCCCTCGGAGCGTCCAATGATCCCATTGCGCCTTACGGCCGTTGCCGCGAACCCGGACATGGCGGTAATGGTCTGGATCTACGCCGACCGGCAAGCCGTTCCGATGAACTACGCGAAGATGAGCATCGCGAACGACGAATTGACCTTTTTTGGCTGGGGTCAGGGCAATGACTATCGACGGCTCATGGGCACAAAGGCCGACGAGTATGGCGGGCAGGCTTTCATTACCGAGTACGCCGCGCCAACGAGCGAGTTGCTAGTAACCCATCCGTTGCTGCAACAGTTGGCTCAGAGATTCGCGTACGTTACACGGTTGAACACGGTTATCTCGCCCGAGGAGATGACCGTGGACCCTGTCTTCGACTACAACCCTCAGCTCAAGGACGTATCCAACGTGCGCGACATGAGTGGAATGACTGGGCTATACCAGTGTGAGCGAGAAGAGCGGGCCAGTTCTCCGATGGGACAGCTTCAGTCCTTCAGTGAATCCGTGTTCGAAGCGAGCGACGAGGATGCCGGCGCCGAAGCGAGTGGCGACACCCTGTCGGTGGGCACGCTTGTCCTGGGAGTCGTTGCCGGAGTCGTCGGGGTGTCGGTGCTGGGCGGAGCGGTGTATCTGGGGGTTCGGATTGGTCGGCGGGGCAGGGAGTAGGGGTGGGTCAAAGGACGAAAAGGCCAATCCCATAGTTACGAACTGGCTGGCCGGTCACTCCTGGACCCTGAACTGCGGCAGCATTCGGCCTGACTGACCACTAGCAATCCAGCCACGCACGCGTCCTCTTCCCATACGCGAAAGTGTCTTGGGCGATCTCCGCGCAAGATCCGCCCTAGGGCAATTCGGGAATCAACAACTAGGCATCTTCTTCATTGGCAGAATCCACTATCTCGTCGATTCTCGGCGTGACGACTTCAATGAAGCGACTGAGCGTTTCAACAAGTGTGTTGGCGAAGGATTCGTCAAGATCACCACTCAAGCGTGTAACTCCAAGCTCTCCCGACCTATCCTCCCACCACTGATCCTCGTAGACGCTTAGGTCAGACAGTTTGTCTTCCAAGTCGGCAATCTCATTCTGGTTGTCCGAGAAGCCTATGTTTGCTTTCCATGCGGCCTCGGCACGATCGCTCTCTGGAGATAGATTGATGTGGTAATGGACTCTCCAATTGCCCCAGAACGGTCTCGAATACCACATATGCCAGTAGCGCAGAGAAGGATCTCCACCGGCCCAACGGCTAGTCTTGTCCGGCTTGAGATAGGCTGGCAGCCGGTCTAAGGTCCGATCCGAAACTCTCCTAAGAAAGCGTGTAACATCATCCCCTCGATTCCTTGCGAAAGTCTGAGCCAATTTGCTGGCCCCAGGTCTGACGCGTCGATTGTCGCCTGACGAGCCGTCGATGACGACGACATAATCGTCGATTCCTGGTACGGGAATAATAGTGTGTGATTGAACGTATAGAGACGCAGTCTGGACGTCCCGATAAGGTATCAACTGAACACAAGTGATCAAGTCTTCACCCGGGGCTTTCTCGTTGAGCCAGAGAGCGGCGGACGTCACTTCCGGAGCGAACCGATGGCTGGCTAGGATGATGCGCTGGTCGTTATTCAGCGCATTCAGATCGTCGTCGTTGAGATGTTGCAGAAGCCTGTTTGTCGCGTCCTCTTCCGACAGTTTGCTGTAGTCCGCAAGCATGCGAATGATGTCCTCCACGCTGGCTCGCCGGAGGTAGCTGGCGTACTTGATGGCTTGCCAGTGGGCGTCGGCACCTGAGTCGTCGCGCTTCAGTTCGATGACGACCAGTTTGCCGTCAGCGTCCACGGCCAGCAGGTCCAGCCGCTCGTCCGTCCGGTCGAAACCGCTGAACTCCTTGCCGATGATCAACAGATCTTCGCCCAAGATGCCGGGGTTGGAGGCGATCCACTCCTGGATGTCGCGTCGCTCCCGAAACCCCAGGCGGGCAAAGTCGACTTCCGCGATCTTCTCGGACTCGCGGTTCTCGGGATTGATTCTGAATAACTGGGGTTCGGCGCTCATGTGCTGTTTCTCCGGCGTGTCAGGTCTGTGGAGGAAGTTCTTGGTTCGGCAGGCTCACCACGAACGGGAGTTAGCTCGCCGCGAACTCAGGGGGCTACTTTCCGTGGCCGGGGTGAGGCAGCTTACGGGGAACGGGAGGATGCGGCCAGGAACCGCCAACTCAGGGCAACGATGACCGCGGCGGTTAGTTGGGCGAGGATGAAGATGGCGGCGGACTGGGGGGCGATGCCGGAGAAGGTGTCGGTGAAGATGCGGCCGATCGACACGGCGGGATTGGCCACGCCAGTGGACGAGGTGAAGTAGTAGGCGCCAGCCACGTAGGCGCCCACGGCGCCTGGCAGGAAGCCATAGGACCTGGTAGCGACGAGCGTGAATATCAGGCTCAGCAGGCCAACCGTCGCCACGAGGTCGCCGAGCCAGGTGATGGGGGCGTCGCGGACGGTGCTGGAGACTTCGGCGATCGGCAGCCCGAACATGAGATTGGCGAGGAGGGTGCCGACGATCCCGCCGGCGATCTGGGAGGGCAGGTAGCTCGCAGCGTCACGCCAGGAGAGCTGTCCGACGGCGGCAGCGGTGAGGGTGACGGCGGGGTTGACGTGGGCACCCGACACGGGCCGAAGCGCGGCGATGATAGCCGCAAGCGCGAAGCCCGTGACCAAGGCGTTCTGGAGGAGTTGGAGGCCGGCGTCGGCGGGACTGAGACGCTCGGCCGTGATTCCGGAACCGACGATGGCGATGAGGAGCCAGGCGGTACCGAAGAACTCCGCCACCGCCCGTACTTGGAGCGATGGCGGAGTCTTCACGGCTGAGCGAACTCGGCGTGGTCGTCAGGCGGACGGGGAGCCGTTGGAGCCAGAGCCGTCGGCGTCCTGGTCGGGGGTTTCGCCGACGTCGGGCCAACGCTCGTCGCGGGAGGGAATCTGGCCGGTGGTGAGGTAGATGACTCGCTCGGCGATGTTGGTTGCCCGATCACCGATTCGTTCCAGGTTGTGCGCGACCCAGACGAGCCAGGTGGCGCGCTGGATGTTGCGCGGGTTCTCGTACATAAACGTCAGCAGCTCGCGGAAGACCTGATCGTAGAGCTGGTCGACCTCGTCATCGGCGTGCCACACGACACGCGCCAGGGCGTCGTCGCGCTCGTTCAAGGCGGTGAGGCTGTTGCGCAGCATGCCGATGGCGATGTCGGCCATGCGAGGGATGTCGATCAGTGGCTTGAGCGGCGGATCGTCACCCATGCGGATGCTGATCTTGGCGATGCCCTCGGCGTAGTCGCCCATGCGCTCAAGCTCGGAGGCCACCTGCATGCCGGTGATCAGCACGCGCAGGTCGCCCGCCATGGGCTGCTGGGTCGCCATGACGTCGATGCACAACTCCTCGAGCGCCAGATGCCGCTCGTCGATGTCGTCGTCTTCCTCGATGATCCGGCGCGCAAGCTCCAGGTCGCGCAGGCGGAGCGACTCGATGGAACGCTTGATCGCTTTCTCAACCATGCTGCCGATGAGCAGGATTTCATCCTGCACGTGCTGGAGTTGGTTTTCGTATTCGGTCCGCGGCGACATGGCGATCCTCCGTCCTAGCCAAACCGGCCGGTGATATAGGCCTCGGTGCGCTGATCCGACGGGGTCGTAAATAGCTTCTGCGTGTTATCGAGTTCGACCAGGATGCCGGCCCCGGATTCACCCACCGTGAAGAAGGCCGTGCGGTCGGATATCCGCGCGGCCTGCTGCATGTTGTGGGTGACGATGATGATCGTGAGCTGCTCGCAGAGCTCGCGGATCAGGTCTTCGATGCGGGTCGTGGCGATGGGGTCGAGCGCCGAGCACGGCTCGTCCATCAGCAGCACGTCAGGGTCCACCGCCAACGCACGCGCGATGCACAGCCGCTGCTGCTGCCCGCCGGACAGCGCCAGTCCGCTCTTCTTCAGATCGTCCTTGACCTCGTCCCAAAGCGCGGCGCGCTTGAGCGACGTCTCCACGATCTCGTCCATCTCGCCCCGATAGCCGTTGACCCGCGGGCCGTAGGCCACATTGTCGTAGATGGACTTGGGGAACGGATTGGGCTTCTGGAACACCATGCCGACCTGCCGGCGAATCTCGACAGGGTCCACCGAGCGGTCGTAGATGTCCTGGTTGCGAAAGGTGACCATGCCCTCGCTGCGGGCGCCGGGGATGAGTTCGTTCATTCGATTGAAGCAGCGGAGGTAGGTGCTCTTGCCGCAGCCGGAGGGGCCGATGATGGCCGTGACCTGACGGGCCAGGACATCGATGTCGATGCCGTCCAGGACCAGGGTGTCGCCATACCAGAAATTGAGGTCCCTGGTCATGAGGATCACCTCCGACTGCCCGTTCGTACCGGGTTCGAGGGCGGCTGCGGCGTCCGCGGCGCGCTGGTCAAGGCGCAGGTTGATCACTGAAGCCCCCTCTGCATGCGGTATCGGAGATAGACGGCCGCGGAATTCGCAAGCAGCAGCACGACCAGCAGAACCACGATCCCGCCGGCCGCCAGACTGTGGAACTCCTTCTGAGGCAGCGAGACCCAGTTGAGGATCTGAATCGGCAACACCGTGAAGAGGTCCATGGGACCCTGCGGGTCGAATGCGATGTAGGTGAGCGCACCGATCATGATGAGCGGGGCGGTCTCCCCAATGGCGCGGGCCAGCGCCAGGATCGTGCCGGTGAGAATGCCGCCGGCGGCGGCCGGCAGCACGGTGCGCCGCACCATCTGCCAGCGCGAGGCTCCCAGAGCAAAGGCGCCATCGCGCAGCGAATCGGGCACGGCGCGAATAGCCTCGCGCGAGGCCACGATGATGAGCGGCAGGATCAGCAGCGACAGGGTCATGGACCCCGCCAGGAGGCTGCGGCCCAGCCCGAACCAGCGGACGAACAGCGCCAATCCCAGAATGCCGTAGACGATGCTGGGGACCCCGGCCAGGTTGGCGATGTTGAGCTGGATGATGCGCGTCATCCAGTTGTCCGGCGCATACTCTTCCAGGTAGATCGCCGCCCCGACGCCGACCGGAAAGGCGAGCGCCGCCGTGAGCCCCAGCAACCAGAGCGTGCCCAGCAAGGCTGAGCGCAGCCCGGCATCCACGGGAAAGCGCGACGGATAGCTGGTGAGGAAGTGGCCGTCCACCTGGTTGGCGCCGTCCGTAAACACGTCAATCAGCAGCGCGGCCAGCATGATCAGCCCGAGCATGGTTGCGATGACGGTGAGGCCGTAGAAGATCCAGCCAGACATGCGCCGCCGCCCCGAGCGGGGACGCCACTTCGCCGCCGACCTGGCCGCAGCGGTTGCCTGGGCGCTCATTCGTAGGCCTCACGAAAGCGCCGCATGATGACGTCGCTCAGGATGTTCATGACAAACGTCGTCATGAACAGAAGGGTGCCGACCGCGAAGATGGTGCGGAACTCGATCGTGTCCTGCGGCGTGTCGCCCAGACTGACCGACGCGATGTAGGCCGTCATGGTTTGCATGCCTTTGAGGAGATCAAAGCCCAGATCCGGCCGCCCACCGGCCGCGAGGTAGACGATCATGGTCTCGCCGATCGCCCGCGATACGGACAGGATGATCGCGGCGAGGATGCCCGAGAGAGCGCCGGGCATGACCACGCGGGTGACGACTTCGAACCTGGTGGCGCCCAGCGCGAAGGCGCCCTGGCGCAGGTCGCGGGGCACGGCGCGCAGCGCGTCCTCGCTGATCGACGCCAGCATCGGCAGGATCATGAAACCCATCACGATGCCGGCGCTGGCGACGTTGAACCTGCTGGTCTGGGGAAAGATTCCCTCCAGGATGGGGGTGACGAACAGCAGGGCGAAGTAGCCGTACACCACCGTGGGGATGCCAGCCAGGATTTCAAGCACCGGCTTGATTACGGCGCGAAGGCGCGGGGGCGCATATTCGCTTAGAAAAACCGCGGTCAGCAGCCCGATCGACACCGCAACCGCCAGGGCAACCGCGGCCACCGCGAGGGTGCCGTTGACCAGGGGCAGGACGCCGAAATGCTGCGAGGCGAACAGCGGCGTCCAACGAGTGCCGGTGAGGAAGTCGAGGACGGAAACTTCACCGAAGAATTGGATGGTCTCGCCCAGCAACGTGACCACGATGCCGACGGTGGTGAGCACCGAGAGGGCCGCGCAGCCGAACAGAACCGCATGCACGAGCCGCTCGACGACCATTCGGCGGCGGCGTGTTCCCAGGTCAAGCTTCGAGCCGTTCCCGGGCGCGGCCGACGGCGCGTCAGGAGAGCGTGACCCGAGTTTGGCGTTATCCATTCACTCTCCCGGACGCGCCGCGTCCGCCTCCCAGGCTTTTAGCATTGTGTCGGGTCCGGCGGTGACGCTATTCGCAGGATCCGCGAGGGCTCGAGCCGCTTGCCAGACGCGCGAGCGTGGGCGCATACCTGGGGACCGGACCCACGCGTGTGCCGCCGGGTCCTGTGCGTACGGTGATGCCTCCACGGAATCGGACTGAGCAGGCTGGAGCGTGCCGTCGAACCCCGCCTGGCCTGGTGACAGTCCCCGAAACGTTGTCAAGTTTGCGATCGTCGGTCTCGCCGCGGTCGGTGCGCTCGCCATGTCCGCCGCGGCCAGCGTACGAAACGAGAATCGCCCACCCGGGCGGGAACCGACCTTAGGGTCAGTTCCCGCCAGCGTGTCTCGTACGCCCCCGGACCAAACGTGGCGCGTCGGAGGGAGGAGGGGGAGCGTCCGAGGGGCGGTCATGGGACTAGGTACCGGCTTTCCAGGCTTCGAGCACCGAGTTGGGACTGGCCGTCACGCCATCCATGGCGGTCACGGTGCCGACCTTGCGAGTGGTAAAGCGCTCGAGCGCGATGTCGTACATCTCGCTCGGCAGGGGCACGTAGCCGACATCACTCGCCAGTCCACCGGCGTTCTTGAGGTAGAACTCGATGAAGGTCTGGATCTCCGGCCGCTCGGCCGCCACGGTGCTCACGTAGATGAAGATCACGCGCGAAAGCGGCGCGTACTTGCCGGTCAGGATGTTTTCGCTGTTGGGGAACACCGGGCCGGCGCCGCCGTCGACCTGCAGCGCTTTCAGGAGATCCTGGTTTTGCTCGAAGTACGCCAAACCGAAGAAACCCAGGGCGCCGGTGTCGCCGGAAACCCCCTGCACCAGCACATTGTCGTCCTCGCTGGGCGTGAAGTCGCCGCGGCTGGCGCCTTCCTCACCATTGATGACCTTGGTGAAGTAGTCGTAGGTGCCGGAGTCAGTGCCCGGACCGTAGAGGAGGAGTGGCTCGTTCGGCATCCCCTCACGGATCTGGGACCAGTTCGTGATCGTGTCTTCGGACTCCGGCGCCCACATCATCTTCAACTCTTCGACCGTGATGCTGTCGCCGACCCAGTCGTTGTCCGGGCTCACGACAACCGCGATCCCGTCGATCGCCACGGGCAGCTCGATGTACGCGATGCCGTTCTCGTCGCAGAGTTCCTGTTCGCTCGACTTGATGAAGCGCGAGGCGTCAGAGATGTCGGTTTCCTTCACGCAGAACTTTTTGAACCCGCCGCCAGTGCCGGAGATGCCGACCGGGACGCGGACTTCGGAGAACTGCTTCTGGAATTCCTCCGCCACGGCCTGGGTGATGGGACCGACCGTGCTGGAGCCGTCCACGAGGACGGTGCCGGAAATCGGGCCGGCGGGCGGGGTGACCTCGACCATCACTCCCTTCGTGACTGCAACTTCCTTGCTGGCCGCCTGCGTCTCGCCGCAAGCGGCCAGCACCGCGGCGCCAGCAGCCGCCAGGGATCCGAATCCGGCTGCGCGCAGAACGCGCCGTCGGCTGATTGCACTCACGAAATGGCCTGCCTCTCAAAAACCATGCGGTCAACTTTGACCAGTGAAACCGTATACGCCACACGTCAACGGGCGGCATCGGCGGTTAAACGGACGTTTAGCGTTGACTTAGCGGTCTGTAAATGCGGCACGGCCGCTAGCGCGTCCACGTCAGGCCGTTTCTTGTGTCCCACAGAGAAGGCCGCCGCGTGTGGGGCACGCGACGGCCCAAGGGTGGGGAAGGGTGCGGCTCGGGGTGGCGCTAGATCCCGATAGGCCCACAACCCGTCTGGTTGGCGAGGTTGGACTGCCGGCGACTGCAGCTGGACAGGCCGCCTACACGGCCGGTGCGAATGAGGCGTTCGGCACTGGTTCGCTGCGTCACTTCTCGGCGTCCCTCTGACTGCGACTGACGGATGGAACCTTAGCCGCGCGGTCTGAGCGGACCGTTAGCCCTGGCGAACGTTGGTTGAACGAATGCTTAAGCTTCCGCGCCAACCGGCCGGCGGACGGGTTCGCTGAGGGGCAGGGCGATGCTGAAGGTTGCGCCGCGCCCGAGGCCGGGCGACTCGGCCCAGATGCGTCCGCCGTGCTGTCGGATGGTATGGCGCGCAATGGACAGCCCAAGCCCAGCGCCGGCGCCGCTGCGCGACGGGTCGGCCTTGTAGAAGCGTTCGAACACGCGGTCCAGTTCGTCGAGGGCAAGGCCGGCGCCGCTGTCGCGCACGCTGATAATGGCTTCGCCGTCCCGTCGTTGGGTCGAGACCTGGATCGATCCCGACGGGGGCGTGAACTTGATGGCGTTGTGCACGAGGCTCATCACGACGCGTCCGGCGCGGTCGGGATCGGCCTGAACCGGCAGTGCTTCGCGATCCATCGCGAGTTCCAACGTGACGTCGTGCCTGGCCGCCTGGGCCCGCAGACGGTCGGCGGCCGGGGCGACGACCTGGTTGAGGTTCACCAGTGCCAGGTCGAGATTGGCCATGCCAGACTCGATGCGCGCCAGGTCCAGCAGCTCGGCGATGATCTGGCTCATCCGCTCGACCTCGACTCCGATCCCGTGCAAAAACTCGCTCCGGCTTTCGGGGTCGTCGGCGGCGCCATCCTGCAGGGTCTCCACCAGCGCGCGCAGCGCGGTGAGCGGTGTTCGCAGCTCGTGCGAGACGTTGGCGACGAAGTCGCGGCGGACGGTTTCGGTCTGCCGCAAGTCCGTGAGATCACGGAGCAGCACCAGACGCTGCCGCAAGCCGGGGACGCCAAGCGGCACGGCGATGGCGTGGACTTCGCGTTCGGTGGCCCCGACCGTCAGCAGTCGCGCGGCCGATTGCTCGGTGAATGCTGGCGCCCGGATGAATTCGACCAGGTCGTTATCGCGCAGGGCGTCGGCCAGCGAGGCCTGTCCCTCCATGCGCGCCCGAACGTTCAGCATGTCGGCGGCGGCCTGGTTGACCAGGCTGACAGTGGTGTCGGCCTCGACGATTACAACGCCATCAGTCATGGACGCCAGCACGGTTTCGAGGCGGGCGTGGTCATGTTCGAGGGCGCGCGATTCCGCCTGCAAGGCGTCGGTGGTGTCAGCAATGACTCGGGTGAGTTCCTGGATTTCCGGGCCGCCGGTGCGGGGGAACGGCTCCACGCCTTCCGGCGAGAGCAGGCTCTCGGTCGACCGCCAGACCTGCCGGAGGGCCCGAACCTCTCTATTCATCAGATAGGCCGTAAGGCCGGCTGCGAGCGCGCCGCCCACCAGTGCGGCGAGGATGAGGGTTCCAGCCAGTCCTCCGCGCCCGTCCGGCGCCGATTGCGTGGCCAGCACGATTCCGACGATGAGCACGGCGGCCAGCACTCCGGCCACCGCCCCCAGGGCGGCGCGGGTGCGCAACCCACCGGCCGGTCGCATCACCCCACGAACCGGTAGCCCACGCCGCGTACCGTCTCGATTCGCGTGGGGTTGGAGGGGTCGTCCTCGATCTTGCGTCGAATCCCGCGAACGTGGACGGGCACGGTCCGGGTGCCGTGGGTGTAGGCGTAGCCCCAGACGTGCTCCAGCAACTGTTCGGCGGAGTACACGCGTTCGCGGTTGCGCATCAGGAATTCCAGGAGGTCAAACTCCTTGGGCTTCAGGCGGATCGGCTGGTTGCGAAGCGTGACTTGGCGGGTGGCGCGGGAGAGGGTGAGCTGGCCGGCTTCGATCATGTCGCGAGCCGGGGCGTCGGCGTGGCGGATTTCTTCCCGCAGCAACTCGCGACGACGCAGCATGGCCTTGACGCGCGCCATGAGTTCCCGCATCGAGAACGGCTTGGTCATGTAGTCGTCGGCGCCGATTTCGAGCCCGACCACCCGGTCGATTTCATCGTCGCGGGCCGTCAGCATCAGCAACGGCACGGCACTCGACCGGCGAATCTGGCGGCACACGTCAAAGCCATCCATGCCGGGAAGCATGAGGTCCAGCACCACCAGGTCAGGCTGGGTGGCGAGCGCCAGTTCAAGGGCGCGTTCGCCGTCGGACGCCGTTTCAACCTGGTAGCCCTGGCGTCGCAGGTTGTAGGCGATGGTTCGGGCCAGGCTCTCTTCGTCCTCGACGATCAGAACCCGGGCCAAAGTGTTTCTCCGCGCGCCCGACACTCGGGCCGTTGCCTGCAACGTTCAACTATACGCAGGGCCGGGCCGCCCTTCAGTACGCAGGCTCGGGCCGTTCAACAATTGTTAATCCACGCGTATGCAGCGAAAACCCCAGAAAACCCGGACTGAGCGGCGACTGCGCCGTGCGCGACCGGTTGAAAAGACTGCGATACTGCCGCGACAAGACCACTTGGAGCATTCGCGTGGCCCACGCTGCCGCCGACATCCGGCTCAGCCGCTTCAACCCGCTCCCGCGCATCCTGTCGTTTGACGATTTTGACGACGGGCTGCACGGCTGGTGCGAACTGGTCGGCAACCACAACGGCGATCTCAACGAGGTCCAGCCGGTCTTCAAGGACATGCGCCCAGCCCAACTGAGCACTTGCACGTTTTTCGACATCGGGACGCACGGCGCGGTGGACGGAACCTATTCGCTGAAGCTGGCCACCCGTGCGCGTCGCTTCCACCAGGCGGTTGCCATCAAGCGGCTCACGTCGGCGGCCGATGGCCTGGTCCAGGTCGAAGCCTGGTTCACCTACAAGGCCGAGCAAACGTTTGACTTCGCGGATCCGGGCGCGCGTGCCTGGGACGGCAACTATCACCCGTCCGAGGCTCACTTCGGTTCGTTCACACTCTGGAACGACATCTGCGAAGGCACCGAGCCGCGGGAGCGTTACCACGCGGCGCTGCGATACGAAAATACGAACGAAGAGGGCGAGTTCACGCAGCGCTGGCTCTACAAGACCGGCCTGCATCCCACGACGCGGATGCTGCGCGAAGGGTTCGACTCGAATCAGAACGACGTGCACGTCGCGAAGCCGGACATGTGGGCACCGGTGCCCAACGGCGACCAGCAGCTGTGCTTCAACGAGGTGCCCACCAAGGTCAACTGGCACTACCTGCGGTGGCAGTTCGACCTGGCCACCCGCCGCAACACCGAGTTGCAGGTCAACGACCTGACCATGGACCTGCGCGACATCCCGGTCCTGCGCTTTGACGAGGGCTACTGGGGCATCAACCGGCTGCTTAACTTCTGCTTCGACGTCCGCACCACCAGCGACGTGCGAAATTTCCTGTTCCTGGACTCGGTCCTGCTCTCGGCGGACTGGTAGGCGTCCATGCGTCATGCATTTACCGCGGTTATCGAAAAGAACGCGACGTTTCACGCGGACTTCGAGACGGAGCCCTACGAGTGCGCTTGGGCCTCCGAGGCGCGCTGGTTTATCCACGTGGCTGAACTGGAAGGCGACGGCGCCAGCCTGAGCGCCCGCGTCCAGGTGTCTCCCGATGGGCTGGCCTGGTGCGACGAAGGATCGGCGTTCGAGCCGATGTCCGCGCCGGGCATGTATTCGCTGCCGGTGCGCGACTTCGGCGGGTGGCTGCGGCTGGATTGCGGCCTCGACGGCGCGAATCCCCGGGTCAGGTTGATGATCTACCTGGTGCTTAAGGAATAGCGGTGACGCAGGGTCGGTTCGCGAACCGCCCTAACGCGGATTAGTCGGTGCAGCGGAGTTCCTGTTGAACGGAAGGGAGCGCGATCCATGAGAGCCGTCGTCTATGACGAAGTGGGCGGCCCGGAGGTTCTCCACCTGGCCGACGTTCCGACGCCTGAGCCGGACGAGGACGAAGTGCTGGTGCGCGTGCTCGCCGTGGCGGTGGACTTTATCCAGTTGCACATCCGGCACGGGGGCAGCGGACGGATCGGATCACCCAACGAGCCGGCGTACGGCCTGGGGCGGCCGCCGCGAATTCCAGGCGGTACGGCCTGCGTGGAAGTAATTGAACGGGGCACGTCCGCAGGCGACGTGGCGGTCGGCGAACGACACCTGGTGGGCGGCCTGCGACCAGGTTCCTACGTGGAGTACGGCGTCGTTTCTGCCGACAGCCTGTCGCGCGGAACGGCGGCGGCACCCGGCTCCACGGCGTTCCCCGACGGCTTTAGCCCCGTGGAAGCCGCCGCGTTCAACTACGCGCCGGTGGCGTACCACACGCTGCGGGTTGCCGCCGGGCTATCCGCCGGTGAAACCGTGCTAATTCACGCCGCCGCGGGCGGGACCGGCGTGCTGGCCGTGCAGCTGGCCAAGCACTTCGGCGCGACGGTCATCGGCGTGGCCAGCAGCGACGCGAAGCTGGAGCTGGTGCGGACACTCGGCGCCGACCACGTGATCAACTCACTTAAGGCCGACGTCATTTCAGAAGCGCTGCGCCTGACGGACGGCAAAGGCGTGGATGTCGTCTGGGACCCCGTCGGCGGCAAAGTCTTCGAGCAGAGTCCGCGCGCGATGGCCGAAGGCGGACGCCTGGTCAGTCTCGGCTCCAACTCGTTCACTGGCACTGGCGTGGTGGAGTTCTGGTCGTTTTGGGTGAAGAACCTGCGCCTGATCGGCTGGGGCGGCCGCAGCAACGCCGATGCGCACGCCCCGGAGATCATGCGTGAGTTGCTGGATTTGGCGAATTCGGGCCGGCTGCGGCCGGTGGTAGGCGGGACGTACCCATTTGCTGAAGCCGCCGCCGCGCATGCTGCCATCGAAGCTCGTCAACCCATCGGAAAGGTCGTATTGATCCCCTAGTCGAGTTTGGCCGACTCGTCGCCTAGCGAGCCTCTGCCGACGTCCGCTTCCGCCGCCCCACTCTCACGCGCCGCACCGAAACCTGGAATCTGTCGGGCGGCCCTTTCTCGTGGCTATGGGCCATTTATAGCGAGATTAGGGATCTTATCGAATTACGATAACTCGGCTAATCTCAGTATATAATCTCGCATGGACCCGATTCTGAATCCATTCGCTCCTGGGGCAGGCACTCGTCCCCCGGAGTTGGCCGGTCGCAACGAAGTTCGTGAGGCCTCGCGCATCGCGCTCGCTCGGAAGCAAATCGGACGTCCGGCCAAGAGCACATTGATGGTGGGGCTGCGGGGCGTCGGCAAGACGGTGCTGCTGGATCGAATCCGGGAAGACGCCGAGGCGGGCGGCATCTACGCGTTATCAGTCGAAGCGCCGGAGACCCGTTCGCTTCCATCCATTCTGGCGCCCCAACTGCGTCAGGTCCTGCTGCGGCTCTCGCGCCGAGCGGCCGCCGGGCATCTCGCACAACGCGGGCTGCGAGCGCTCGCGGGGTTTGCCACCGCGCTGAAGGTGAAGTACCAGGACATCGAGATTGGTCTGGACTTCGAACCCGAGCCAGGGCTGGCGGACAACGGAGACCTGGAGACCGACCTACAGGACCTTCTGCAGGCCGTCGGCGAGGCCGCCAGCGCCGATGCAAGCTGCGTGGCGCTCCTCATCGACGAACTTCAGTATGTGGAAGAAGATCAGCTGGCCGCGCTGATCACGGCCTTGCACCGGACAGCCCAGCGTCAACTTCCCGTGACGATGATCGGCGCCGGGCTGCCTCAGGTGCGGGGACGGATGGGACGGGCGAAGTCGTACGCCGAGCGACTGTTCGAGTTCCCTGAGATCGGCGCGCTGTCGTCCGACGACGCCAGGCGGGCAATAGCAAAGCCTGTGGCGGCCGAAGGCGTGTCTATCGAGCCGGACGCCCTGGACCTCATCATCGCCAAGACGCAGTGCTACCCCTACTTTCTGCAGGAGTGGGGCAAGCACACGTGGGATGTCGCTGAAAGCTCGCCAATCACGGCCGCCGACGTTGAGGCCGCCTCGCAACTGGCGCTCGCCGGTCTAGACCAGAGTTTCTTCCTGCTCAGGTTCGAGCGCCTGACGCAGGCGGAGAAGCGCTACCTGCGCGCAATGGCCACTCTCGGGCCAGGGCCGCACCGCTCCGGAGGCATTGCACAGACGCTCGGACGGCGGGTGACTTCGTTAGCACCCACTCGCAGCCAACTGATCAACAAGGGCATGGTGTGGAGCCCAAGTCACGGAGACACCGCGTTTACCGTGCCGATGTTCGACCAGTTCATGTTGCGCATCATGCCGGGCGATTCGTGGCAGCACGCCTAAACGACGCGGCGGACATTTGCGGGCGCCACTGAGAATCGCTCTTGACCGCTGCCGCCTGGATCAGTCAGGCAGCGGTCGCACGGTTGTGAGGGTCAAGGGCCGAATCTCCGAACGGACCGCTGGGAGTGTCTCCGGCGTCCCGCTGATCGTCGACGAAGCACCGCTCCTTTCCTGCAAGACCCGCGGCGCCTACTGGACCTCGCCAATGATCACCCGCCTCAGGGTTCACCATCAGCTGATCCCAGGTATCACTGCCATGAAGACACATCGACAGCGGCCACCGTGCAGATTCTTGTCGCTCCCATCAGTGCAGCATTGGCCGGGAATGGGAGGCTTTTGCAGCGCCTGCCTGACGCTGAACACTTTGCCGTCGAGAGCGGCGCAGTAGTCGCAAACACGCTCGTCTCGACAGGTCGAAATTCGCACCTCAGAGATACCGCTCTCGGCCAGCCTCATCAGGCTGGCCTTGGCGGCCTCGACGGAAGCATGGCGATGCGGTCGTCCCTCGGCAAACAGGATGGCAGCCTGCCCCTGGTACGCCGATGACAACGCCCCCCAGTCTCCAGCTTGCGACGCTCGCTGGACTTCGCGGCCAAGCTCCTTGAATTGAGCGTCACGTGCCTTCTTCGCTTGACGCTTCGACTCCATCTCGGTCAGTAGATATTTCTTGCGCGTTTCCCGGTCCGTGCGCGTATGAATGACCTCGCCGCAGTCCCGGCACTTCTTGCGGCGGGTTGGCGGTGGCTCTTGAACGACCGCGCAGTAGGGGCAGGCTGCACTTGCTAGTTCAATCGGTGGCAAGGGACCGTGAACCGAAGTGGACGTGCCGAACATGCGCTTCAGCCAACCCAGCATCAGGACATCGCCACTGGTGAGCGTGTCGTGCAGAGATTCGACCAAGGTGATCTGTGGCCGCTATCCGGTGTCTTTGCGCAGCCGGTTTGCACCCTCCTCACAGCTTCGCCGTAGAAGTTCGCTTCAATCCCTTCTGCGCTGACCAGGAAGTACGGATAGCCTCAGACGCTGCCGTCGATCACGATGTCCAGGAGGACAGGGCCGCCGCGGTGGAGGGCTTCGGTAAGGGCGGGGGCGACGCGAGTGGGGTCCTCGACGCGTTCGGCGGGGACGTTCATGGCTTGGGCGATGGCGGCGAGGTCGAAGGGTTGGTCGAGGTCCATTCCGATGTACTGGCTGGGTCGGTCGGGTTCGTGGAGCACGTCGCCGAACCAGCGGCGCAGATTGAGCTTAAGCACGCGGTAGCCGGCGTTGTTGCAGATGCAGTAGACGACGGGAATCTGGTAGGCGGCGGCCGTCCAGAGCGCCTGCACGGTCAGCATGGCGCTGCCGTCGCCGATCACGGCGACCACGCGCTGGTCGGGTGCAGCCAGCGCTACGCCCAATGCCCCGCCCATGCCCCAGCCGATAGCACCACCGGCGCGCTCGGCCTGAACACGCCGTCGCTGGTCAAAGGTGACGGCCGCATGCAGGTCCGGGCGGCAGGAGATGCTGTCGTCGACGACGATCACGTCATCCGGCAAGCCTTCAGCCAGCCCGGCCATCATGGCGGTGGAGGGCATTGGCCGAGTTGCGTCCATGGCTGGCGGCGAGGCACGACGACCCGCGTATCCGTCGGCCAGGTTCTCGGCGCGACGACGGGCGGCGGCGGCCTGCGCCGGCGTCTGCAGTTCACTCATGGCGGCGTACAGCTCGTCCAGACCAACCGCAAGATCAGACCAGAGGCCCACGTCCGTAGGCTCGATCCGCCCGATTGCATCTTGATTTATGTCAAGGTGAATCAGGCGCGCGCCATCGGAAAGGATGCCGGTGGCGGGAGCAAAGAAGTCGTGAAACACGCGGGCGCCAACCGCCAGCAGAACGTCGGTCTGGGCGAAGGATTCTCGATAGAGACCAACGTAGGGCGGGAGCTGGTGCATCCACTGCGGATGCGTGGTTGGGAACATCATGGTGGGGTAGGAGGCCCCGTAGACGGGCGTTCCCAGAAGCTCGGCCACGCGGACCATCTGCTCCACCGCGCCGTATTGGGCGACGCGATCGCCAACCAAGAGGGCCGGCCGCTCGGCAGAAGACAGCAGCTCGGCCGCGGCCTGGATTGACTTCGGGTCGGGGACGATCGCGGTGCTGAGGTCGCCGGACGGGGCGACGCGGACATCCGTCATTTCGTCCAGCGCGTTTTGGGCGAAGGAGACGAAGGTTGGACCAGTGGGCGGCGTCTTGGCTTCGCGGAAGGCACGACGCATGACGGCGGGAATCTGATCGGCGTTGGTGACTTCAGCGCCCCACTTGCTGAATGGCGCAGCGAGGTCCACCAGGTCGGTGCGCCCCTCCGCGACCTTGCCAATGGAACTGTTGGCGGCGGTGAGAACCAGGGGCGTCCCGCCGGCGTAGGCATTGCACATGAGGCTGAGGCCGTTGGATAACCCCGTCTCAATGTGCAGGTTTACGAAAGCCGGTCTGCCGCTTTCGCGGGCATAGCCGTCGGCCATGCCCATGGCCACGCCTTCCTGAGCCACCAGGATGTACTCGAGATCAGGATGGCCTTCGAGCGCGTGCATGATGGCGCCCTCGGTGGTGCCAGGGTTGCCGAAGATGTAGCGCACGCCCTCGGCTTCGAGGACTTCCAGAAGGGCGTCGCGTCCGGCTCGAATGGGCATGGCTCAGGCCGCCTCTATCCAGGCGTTCAGCGCGTCGGCGGCGTCGATTACATACATCTGGCGGCTACCTTCGTGGACGGAGTCGATGCAGATCTGCCCGCCATCACGGCTCCAGCGCGGATGCAGGTCGCAGCGGACCGGGCCAGCGTAGCGCGGAGGGGAATGGAAACGACCAAGCTCCAGGGCCTGCTCGGCCTCTTCGTCATAAACCAGCAAGCAGCGTAGACCGTCAGCTCCCGGCTGCGTGTCCATGAGCACAAAACGGCCGCCCGGCCTGTAACTGCAATGGCCGTCGGGCGGGAGCACCGCGCGCCCGATCTCGCGGGCGGCGCCGGATGCCAAGTCAAGCAGCCAGAATCCCATCGGACCCGCTCTGGTGTCCGGATCATCGGGCACGTCAGCCGGTATCGCGGAGAACAGAATCTCGGTCGGCGAGCGCCAGCACATGTGCGAGGCGCGGGTGGGCCAGATTTCGCTGACGGATCCGTCATCAATTCGCAGCAGCATGAAACGCGTGCGGTAGCGGGGGGCGCCCGGCGGCCACCAGCGATGCACGAACATCGCCTGCCTGTCGTCGGGGCTGAATATCAGGTGGTTGACCCAGTTGACCGCGCCGTGCATCGAGGGGTGCGGCCGCGCGGACGCGATTTCGTCCAGCGAGACCTTTAGTACCGCAGCGCCGCTGTCCAGATCGACCAGGTAGATTCCGTCCTCCTCAGGATGGTCCACGCCTTTCCAGGGATCGGCCAGCCCCGGATAGCCGACCTCCGGGCGCACGCGCAGTCGCGCAAAGTTCAGGCTGAGGGCGCTGCGCTGATCGTGGCTGACCGCGGCGATCGGCCGAGTCAGGACGCGGGACATTCCTGAATTGATGTCCATCACGCGCGCCGCGTAGCGGCCCGCAACCTGGTCGTTAAGGACGATCGTGTTTGGCCCGTGTTCGGGCAGCCAGTGCAGCATGGCGCCCTGCTGCCAGGACCAGGCGTGGGTCGTTGCAACCGCGCGGAACCGGCAGCTGTCCTCAAGGTCGATGGTGCCGATAGTGGCCGCGTCGTCAGCCGAGGGGATCTCGGCGTCGAGGTTCACGCGCTGCGTCAGCAGGTAGCGGCCCGAGATGTCCCAGGAGGGCATGTCGTAGTAGCCGAAGAAATGGCTGGCCGGACTCGACGTGACCCGACGGACCGTGACACCGCGCGCGGGCTGGATTTGGGAAGCCACTTAAGGAGCCCTCGGCCTCGGGCGGGCGGATTGTAGCCGGAGCCGCCTCTGCCTTATTCGCCGTAGAGCGTGGTCCTTGGGTAGTAACTCACCCAGCCGAACCAGTAGGCCAGGTGGCCGCCCAGCCGATCCAGCGTCTGCCCGTCAGATCCGACCAGTGCGTCCTCGGTGATCTGCCAGAGTCGGCCCTGTGCATCGCGCACCTGCTCGGTGCCTTCGGTGGGTTGGAAGGTGTGGTCCTTGCGCTCGTAGGCCCGCACTTCCGCACCGGCGTCCCAGACGGCCGGACCGCGGATTCGGTCGATACCGACGCCCTTGAGTTCGGGGCCGCCGGCAATGACCACGACCGAGGTGTCACCCACCTGGTCGTTGACGACTCGCTCCCGTGCCACGTCGGCGGTCGCGTAGGCGTGCGGCTGGCCATCGATGTAGAGCGCGAAGATCCGGGCCTTGTCCGGGAGACGGTCGACCGCTCCCTCGGCCGGAAACATCGTGTCGGGGCTGGCGAAGTAGCTGCCGTACGGGTTGCCGGGCGTGTAGTCGCGCAGGTGGCCGGTCTCCAGGCTGAGCACCTGGGTGTCGGGATGGCGTGCGTGCCAGGCCTGCCAGGTCGACACGACGACCGGGAGGCGTTTCAGTTCGATGGAACCGTCGGCCAGCTTGCCGAGCACCGGCTCGCCGGTGAGTTGATTCCAGAGCGTGTAGGTCGTGCGGTCATACATCAGCTTGTTGCTGCGCATCAGGAAGCCCGACGAGCCGAACTCGTAGGTGGCATCCCCGACGCGGGTGTCGAACAGGACGCCGGCGCCGCACAAGGTGCAGTAGGCCAGCGCCACCGGGACACCGCCGACCACGTCGTTGGCCATTTCGTGCCAGTCCAGAATGCGCAGCGGATAGGCTCGAGCGTCGCCGTTGATCTCGACTCCGAATACCAGTTCCGTGGGCGTGATGTAGTCGGCATCAGCCGCGGGCAGCATGCGGGCGTTGACCAGGGCTGGGATCCCATCCAGCGCCACGCCGCCCCACACGACCTCCTCCACTCGAATCGTGGACGGTGCGTCCTCTCGGAAGAAGGACGGGAACTCTTCGTCGATCCGGCTGTATAAGCGACCCTTCCAGGTGCGAAACCCGGGCGGCGGTTCCAGGTCGGTGGTTGCGTACCAGATGATCCAATCAGGCCAAGGTTGTTCGGGAATCCCGGTCAGACTGCTCAGGGCCCTGATGGCGGCTGCGGGACCGCCGGGCAGAATCCCGATTTCCTGCGCGCGCAGGACTTCGATAAGGACCGAAACGAGGCGCTGGTCGCCGCTGGCGCCGGCCTCCTCGATTGCCGCTTCGAGATTGTCCAGGCTGGTCGTCGATCGCAGCGTTCGAAACAGGCGCGACGCCAGGTCGTCCTCTTCAGTCGTCGTCGTCGTCGGCTCGGACTCGGGACCGCAGCCGGCAAGTACACCAGCCATCGCCGCCAGGGCCAGCGCGCGCCGCCGGGTCAGTTGTGGAGCCTTCATTCCTTCGTTCCGCATCTCGATCGCTGACCTCAGCTTAGGCGTGGGCGGGCAGGTGTGTCGTACGACAGGTCACATCTGGGCCTTTGTGGCCGCATGTGCCTTAGGCTGAACACGGGTTGGAACGCACAGCACGGATGGGAATCCGACCATGCGGCTCGCAAATCGCGTCATCGGAATCACTGGCGGCGCCTCGGGCATTGGGCGGGCCTGCGCGCTGGCCGCTGCGGCCGAGGGGGCGGACCTGGCGCTGGGCGATATCAACGCCGACGGGCTGGCCGAGACGGCGGCGGAAATACGGGACGCGGGCCGACGGGTGGTGACCCGGTTGGTTGACGTCACCACGGACGACGACCAGGAAGCATTGGTCGAGCTGGCGGTCAATGAGCTTGGCGGACTAAACGGCTGGGTGGGCAGCGCGGGCACGGGTTCAGGTCAGATGGCGCTGGAGCACACGCGGGCCGAGTGGCGCCGCGTGATGGACGTGAACGTGGACGGCGTGTTTTTTGGCGCGCAGGCGGCGGGGCGCCACATGGTTGCCAACGGCGGAGGCTCAATCGTGACCTTGGCCTCAATGTACGGCCAGCGCGCGGTCAAGCAGCGCGCCGCGTACTGTACGTCCAAGGCCTCCGTCATCATGCTCACGCAAGTCCTGGCGCTGGAGTTGGCGGAACACGGGATTCGCGTCAACGCGCTTGCGCCCGGTTACACGGACACGCCGCTCTTTCAGGCCGGCAAGGATCGCGACAGCATTCTCCTGGACCGCCTGATTTCGCACGTTCCCATGAAGCGGCTGGCCGAAGCCGACGAAATAGCGGCCGCGGCGATCTTCCTGCTGTCGGACGAGGCCAGCTTCGTCACCGGACATGTCCTGACGGTCGACGGCGGCTGGGTCGCCCGCGGACCGCGTGAATAGCGGGGCAGCTAATGGATCGTTTGAGAGTGCTTGCCGCCGTCATGCGCGATGCCTGACGACATTTTCGAGCTGGTTACGGCGGGCGATGTTGGGGCGGTGGTGGCGTGCATTGCCAGCGACCCTGGGGCCATGCGCGCCCGCAATTCGCAGGGACTATCGCCGATTCAGACGGCGTTCTTCATGGGGCGGCATGCGGTTGTGGACGCGCTGCTGGCGGCTGAACCGGAACTCGATGCATTCGAGGCGGCGATTGTGGGCGACGCAGGGCAGTTGGCGGCGCGGTTGGACGACGATCCCGGTCTCTTGACCGCCTACTCGCCCGACGGTTGGACGCTGATGCATCTGGCGCCCTGGGCGGGGCAGCCTGGAACCACGCGGCTGCTGCTGGAACGGGGCGCGGGACGGCGGCCACGGGAAGCTAGCGCGGCGGCTGGAGGCTGGCTGAGCCGGTGACCGATCGCATTCGGCGCGGGGTTCACGGAAACAGGGCAGACACCGAATTCGTCGCTGCGTTGAAGGCTCGGGCGGATCTGTTCAACCGAGAGCTGTTCAACAGCGGCTTACCGCTCGCGAACGTCGAGTTCCTGCCATCCGCTGCCGTGCGCCAGCTTGGGTCGGTCCGGACGAATACCGACCGGTCGTCCTTTGTCATGCGGATTGCCCGTCTCCTGCACGGGCCGGCCGGCGATCAGCCCGTGAAGGGGTCACGTTTCAGCCTGCGTGACGAGGTGCTGGTCCATGAGCTTGTTCACGTGGAGCAGTTCATCAGCGCACCGGAAGAGACGCCGCACGGGCGGTGGTTTCGCGACCGCATGCGGGCGATTGGAGCGCGACCGCGGGCTTGTCCGATGGCATCGCTCGAGATGACCAAAGGGTGGCTGTACCGCTGTCCGGCCGGACACGAGGTCACGCGCCTGCGCCGCTATGGCCGCCGGCGGGTGAGCTGCCGTATCTGCGATCCGCACGCCTACAACCCGCGCCATCGCCTGCGACTTGTAGGGCATATCACGACACGAGACCGAGCGGAGTAGATTAATCAGGTGAGCGTTGCCGGCTGTGGCAATGACGGTGACGAGCACAGCCACAGGTCCGGAGAGCAGGAGGGCGCTGAAATGTCGATGCGACGGCGAATCATTCTGGCTGGCGGCGGCGTGGGGGCCATCGTGGCGATTGCGCTGGCCTGGTGGCTTGGGTCGCCGCTGTTCGTCAGCAACGTTGTGGACGAAGCCTTTCCGTTCGAGATGCCGGAGTCGGCCGCCATGGCCAGCATGCCGGCCGAAGAGAAGCAGCAGCTCAAGGCGGAGTTTGACGCGGCTATGCCGAGCAGCGCGACCATTGAGTCCCTGAGCCCAGAGGATCGGAATCAGGTTCAAGAACGGGTGATGGACGTGGCCGCGAAGATGCCGGACACGGTGATGGAAGAGCCGATGCCGGCCGGTCTGGCGGGGGTGGCAGTTGCCGCAATGCCCGCCGCGACGCCGGCAGCGACCGCGGCTGCCACAGCAACACCGGCGCCTACGGCAATGCCTGACACGGGACCGGCCATGGTGGCCATGGGTACGTTCAGCGACGCCGATGAATTCCACCGCGGGTCCGGTTCGGCCACGATGTTCCGAGGGCCGGATGGCAATCACATCCTGCGGTTTGAGGATTTCATGGTGACCAACGGTCCGGCCCTGAGCGTGCTGCTTTCAACGGCCACGGGTGTCACAAGCAGTGAAAACCTGGGCGAGTACCTGGACCTGGGGCCTCTCAAGGGCAACATCGGCAACCAGAACTACGAAATTCCGGCCGGCACCGACGTGAGCCAATACAAGACCGTCGTGATCTACTGCGTGCCATTTCACGTGGTCTTCGCCACCGCCCCGCTCGCCTAGCGAGCGGGCGCGGTGGGCGGCGGGGTCAGGCCGCTTCGACGAGTTCCTTGAGCTTGCGGAGCTGCTTGCGACCGAGCCACTTGGTGAACCAGCTGAAGAGGAAGCCCATGACGCGGACGAACCAGGAAGACGAGTCCACGTCGACCACGTTCACGACTTCAGTTCCGCCGTTGGCTGGGGCGAGGTGGTATTCGACGACCATCGAGTAGGAACCGCCCACGACCTTGGCTCCCCAGGCCTTGGGTGGGTCGTACGCCGTGATCTCGCCGTGGTACTCGGTGACGCGGCCGCCTTCGCGGATGCGCTGGGTGAACGTGGTGCCGACGGCGTCGTTCGGATCGAAGTCGGAGGTGTAGTCGAACGTCTCCATGCCTTCAGCCCATTCGCCGCGGCGTGTGTTGTCGGCGATGAGGTCAAAGACGGCCTGGGGGGCAGCATCGATCTGAATGCGTGCGATTTCCTGCATTGGTGGACGACGGGTGTGAGGGGCGGCCATTCTGGCACGCGCCGGGAGGGCGTAGAGTTACCGGCAGTGACGCGTGAGTTGGGAGCAGGACCGATGCCCAAGGCTTCGGCGCAGCGCACGCAGTAGTGGGCACCGCCTGGCGTCAGGGAGGGCGCTACGCGGTTCGCGGGCTGAAAACGCTGCGGCTCACTCCGCTGGTCTTCGTCGCGATCATGGCGCTTTTCTCGCTGCCTGCAGCCGGTGTGATCGCGATCACCGCCGCCGACCTGCCGGAGGGATTGGGGCGGACGGCCGGCACGACGGTTCTGAACGTGCTGTCGGGCACGGTTGCACCGGTGATGTTCATGAAGGCCGTGGCGGCGGCTCACGACGGGCGGCGGCTCGGGTTGTGGTGGCACCTGGCGGACGGAACGCGCTGGCTGCCCCGCTACATCTGGACGAACCTGCACACCACCATGATCTTCTGGGTCCCGGTGGGGATCCTGACGGTGGGACTGATCAGCTTTCAGCGACTGACTTTCGCGGAGACGTTTCCCGGGGGGCTGATCTCGATTCTTTGGGTCGTGGTGATCGGGGGAACCGGGATTTACGTGCATTCGCGGACGCTGCTGGCGCCGTTCATCGCCGTTCACGGGAACGTGCCGGGTTCGCTGGCGGCGCTGGAGTCGTGGCGGGTGAGCGGGCGGATGTTTGGACCGGTATTCGCCACGTTTGTGATTGCGGCGGGGCCGATTGCGGTGCCGCTGGCGGCGGTGTTCATGGGGTTCTATCTGACGCTGCCCGGTCCGGCGCTGGATGTCTTTACCGCCACACTCGCGGCACAAGTGTGGATCGCCGTCAATCTGATCCGGCCGCCGCTGGTGGCGGCGACGTATGCGCTGTACACGGAGGTCTGGGCGGACGAACTGGAGCGGCGCGCTCAGCTGGGGCATCCGGCAACGCCGGGGCTGGTGCGCTGGTTGATCGACATGTCCTGGTGGCCGCCGCGGGTGGCGGCGGCGATGTTCCGTCGGCCGGTGAGCGGTCCGCTGTAGCGGCGCGGCGTGGGGGGTGAAGGGGGGTACGCTCGCCCGCCGGCCCGTACCCCATAGGGGTACGGGCCGGCGGGCGAGCGATTGGCGCGATTTTTGTTGGTTCGGAGTGGAACAGTTTGGCGAAGGATCAATGGGGTTCGAGGGGCTAGGCGAGCGCGGGGGGCGTGACAGGACTCGGGGAAGGGGCGAGAATCGGGGCGGGGTGAACCAGGCGAGCCGGGACTGAGTATGCGTCTCAACAGTGAGCAACTGGCGTTCTTCAAGCGCGAGGGGTACCTGGTGGTGCCGAATGCGCTGGATCCGGCGGGTCTGCAACCGGCGATCGACGAGATCACGGAGGCCGTCGATGTGCACGCCTCCGAGGCAGTGGCGCGCGGGAAGCTGAGCCACACGTACGCCGACGAACCCTTTGAGACGCGGCTGTGGAAGATTCACCAGGAGTACGAGGACCTGTACTGGTCGGTTATGTACGGGCAACTGCAGGGCCACGGGATCTTCGCGCTGGTGTCGAACGAGGAATTGCTGGATCTGGCCGAGTCGGTGGTGGGTCCGGAGATCATCGGATCGGCGGTGTACCGGCTGCGTCCCAAGCTGCCAGGCCACTGGCACGGGGTAGTGCCCTGGCACCAGGACTCGGGCTACTTCGAGCCGGTCTGCGACGACGAACTGATCCTGACGGTCTGGGTTCCGTTTGTGGACGCGACGGTGGAGCGCGGATGCCTGGAAGTGATGCCGGGCGTGCACACGGGCGGGGTGGTGCGGCACACGCAGCTGGAAGCGGGCGAGGAAGGCCGCCGCGCCTATCTGGAAATCCTTGAGAACGACCTGCCGGGCGAGCGGGTGGTCGCCACCCCGGTGGATCTGGGCGGCGTGGTGCTGCTGACCAACCGCACGCCGCACCGCTCGACGCCGAATCGGAGCAACGTGATCCGCTGGAGCATCGACATCCGCTACCAGAACGCCAAACTGCCGACGAACTTCCCGCCGCTGGCGCACGCCCGGAACGGGGCCGCGTCCGACAACGGGGCCGCGGTGAGCGACGGCCTGCCGGCCGACGCGCCGTTGACCTGCTATCCGCCGGAATCGGACTTCCTGGTGCGCAGCCGGTCGCGGCCCGAGGCGGTGGTGCGCAGCTGGGAAGCGTTCAACGCGCTGCGCCGCGCTCACGAGCCGGCGGACAGCACGGTGCGCTGGGAGTAGGGCGGGCGGACAGTCGCTAGTCGTCAGTGGCCAGCCGCCGGTCGCCGGTCGCCAGCGCTGGGAGATGGCGGGCTGGCGCAATGAGGAGATTCTTCTAAGCAACGCTTGATCGGCGCGAGGCTCGAACTTCGTACGAGTAATGAGTACGCTAAGTTTTGCAGTACTGATCATCCGGGGGACGGATTGGGACGGATTGGGACGGATTGGGGGCGGCTTTGGGTCGGGCTGTGGTGTGAGGCGTGGCGCGGGGTTGCGGACGCGGGGCGCTGCGGGCGGATCGGTGTTCGTCGGGGTCGTGGGCAGCTGGAATCGAGGGCCGGCGCGGGCGACTTGGGGGCCTCGGGCGAGGGGCGGAGTCTCGGGACCAGGGATGGGGCAACGGGCATTCGGGCATCGGGTTGCGGGGTCATCAGATATAGTATACACTATGAGTACGTACTAAGGAAGTTGGGAGGGTCTGCTGTCCGTGATCGGCGAGAGGGGTGCAGCATCCTGGCAGGCGCTGGCGGCGAGTTGCCGGTGGCCTGCCGACGGTGAGGGTTATTGGGGCTTACCCGGGCCGGGTGGGGCGGGGGGCTGGGCACGGCCTGGGGAGTGGACGGTGCGGATGGTGGCGAGCGCGGACGTGCGAAGCGGCTGCCCGTCAGCGCCACGACGCCATCCCTGTCCGCCAGAGATCTGAGCGAAATCGAGGTGCCCGTCCCATCGGACCGGCAGCTCGATCTGGTTGCTCGACTGATCGAGGCATCCGAAGTTGCCTACGACTCAGCTATCGAAGCAGCGAAGCTGCGCCACCTGCAGCTGCGGGATTCGCTGATTCAGGACATCGCCGGTAAGTTGCACGGGGCGAAATAGGGAGACGACATGCCGCTTAGTCAGCAGGAGTTGGAATCGAAGTTGTGGGGGGCCGCGGATATTTTGCGGGGGCAGATCGACGCGGCGGACTATAAGAATTTCATTTTTTCGGCGCTGTTCCTGAAGCGGCTGTCGGACCGGTTCGACGAAGAGGTGGAGGCGGCGGTGGCGTTGGGGGTTCCGCGGGACGTGGCGCTGGCGGACGCGGACGAGCACGAGTTCTTTGTGCCGGAGTCGGCGCGGTGGCCGGCGCTGGTTGGGGCTTCGATGAACCTGGGCGAGGCGCTGAACGTGGCGGGCGAGGAGATCGAATTCGAGAACACGCCACGGCTGGACGGCGTGCTGACGAGCGTGAACTGGAACGACGAGTCGCGGCTGGGTGGCCCGGCCAACCGAGAGCGGATTATCCGGCGGCTGCTGAATCATTTCAGCGAGCTGGATCTGCAAGACGCCAACCTTGCAGCAGCCGACGGTGGCGTCAGCAACGTGCTGGGTGACGCCTACGAGTACCTGATCCATCAGTTCGCGGACGACGCCGGCAGGAAGGGCGGCGAGTTCTACACGCCGCGACCGGTGGTGCGGCTGATCGTCGAGCTGCTGCAGCCGCGCGAGGGGATGCGCATCTGCGATCCCACGGCGGGCTCCGGCGGCATGCTCATCTACACCGCGCAGTTCGTACAGGAGCAGGGGGGCGACCGGCGCAACCTGGTGCTGCACGGGCAGGAGCGCAACCGAGGCACACTGGCCGCCGGCAAGCTCAACCTGCTGCTGCATGGGCTGTCCGCCGCGCGGTTGGAAGAAGGTGACGTGATCGCCGAGCCGGGCCTACTGGACGACGCGGGACGGCTGCTGGCCTACGACCGGGTGATCGCGAATCCGCCGTTCAGCCTGAAGGACTGGGGGCACGACTTTGCGCCGAACGACCCGCATCACCGGTTCGACCGATACGACGCGATTCCGCCGCGCACGCGGGGCGACCTGGGCTTTCTGCTGCACATGCTGGCGGGTGACCAACGCGGAAGGAATGGTCGGCGTGGTGATGCCGCACGGGGTGCTGTTCCGGGGAGGCGCGGAGGGCAAGATCCGGCGGGGCATCCTGGAGAGCGACCTGTTCGAGGCCGTGATCGGGCTGGCGCCGAACCTGTTCTACGGGTCCAGTATTCCGGTGGCTATCTGCGTGCTGAACAAGGCCAAGCCGGCCGCGCGGCGCGAGAAGGTGCTCTTCATCGACGCCAACCAAGAGGGCGGCTATTGGCAGGGCAAGGCCCAGAACTTCCTGGACCGGGAACACATCGACAAGATCGTGACGGCCTACCGGGACTTCGAGGACGTGGAACGATTCGCGCACGTGGCGGGGCTGGCGGAGATCGAGGCCAACGACTTCAACCTGAACATCAGCCGCTACGTGGACACCAGCGAACCGATCGAGGTCCCGAGCGTGGAGGAGGCGCTGGCGCAGCTGGGGGAGGCCGAACGCCAGCGCGATGAGGCAGTGGCACACATGGACAAGTTGCTGGTGGAGTCAGGCTATGAGCGCTAGCGCAGCCGGCGATAATCAGGCTTGGTGAGCCGGTTAGACGCGATGATGTGAGCGGCTTCGCCTTGGACACGGGCGGGAATCCATGGGTGACCTGAGTGAGTTGCCCGACGGGTGGCGAATAGTCCCACTGGAACAGATCGCGGAGGAAAGGCGAGTCCGTGCTAACTCCGCTCCTCACGCTGACGTGTTCTCGGTGACAAAGCACAACGGCTTCGTTCGATCCCTAGAGTACTTTGAACGGCAAGTCTTCTCGCGTGATACAAGCAATTACAAGGTAGTACGTCGTGGTGATCTAGCCTACGCAACGATCCATCTAGACGAAGGGTCGCTCGGCATTCTCCGCGATGCCGACGCTGGACTCATCAGCCCGATGTATACCGTCTTTGCCGTCGATCGGTCACAAGTGAAACCTGACTACCTGTTCTCGCTCATGAAGCTGCCGCAAATGGTCTCCCGTTACGGTCGCATCGGTGAAGGTACGGTTCATCGGCGAAAGTCGATCAGTTTCGAGCGTCTCGGGCGTCTGAGCTTTGTTATCCCACCGGTGGAGGAGCAACGGCGAATCATGGCCGTGCTGGACGCCATCGACGAGGCCATCGAGCGCACCGAGGCGGTGATCAGCGCCACCGAGTGCCTCCGCGACGCGCTGCTGCACGAACTCCTCACCCGCGGCGTTCGCGGCTGGCACAGCAAGTGGCGCAACGTGCCGGGTCTTGGCACTTTGCCTGAGGGCTGGCGGATAGCGAAGCTGGGCGACTTGGCAGAGATCGTAATGGGCCAATCGCCGCCTGGTAGGACGGTCTCCGATTGGGACGGGGATGCGCGTTATGAAGATGGTCTTCCGTTCATCCAAGGAAATGCTGAATTCGCTAGTGAGCACCCCGAGCCTGAGAAATGGTGCAACAAGCCATTAAAGGTGGCAGAACACGGCGATACGCTGATCAGCGTTCGAGCGCCTGTCGGGGAGACTAATCGCGCCAACTGTCGTATGGCCATAGGTCGAGGCTTGGCAGCGATTCGCTTTACCAAAGCCGACTCGGATTATGGTTGGCATATTGTTAACCGTGCAAAGCTGGAATTTCTGCGAGTGGCTCAGGGGAGCACGTTTCATGCTATCGGACGCGATGATGTTCACGGTCTGACCGTTGCTCTTCCACCTCTCCCCGAATAGCAGGCCATCGCTGCCGCCCTGGACAGTGTGGACGAAACTATTGAGAGGTCTCGCGGAGAGCACGCCGGTTTACAAGCGTTAAAGGCTTCACTAGCCGAAGCGCTGCTGACGGGACAGATGAGGTGGGACCGGATCAGCTGCATGGGCTAGTATTGCCTTATAGTATACTGAATATAGTTGCGTATGCTCCTATAGTAAGCTAGCGTCTTGACTCTGCCAAGACGGCATTACCCAGTGGGTAAGAACACTCTGGATTTGGGTGGCTCAGCTTTGAACGCAAGCGTAAGGAGAGGTTGCTAGTGAGTACGCGGATGAAAGCGGTTGAAGAAAAGCTGGCTCTTTTGGAGTCGCTTCCCGTGGAATTTTGGAACTTCCTCGAGTTGGTTGGCGAGCACGGGCCCCGGCTATTGCCCTTGTTGAAGGCGCTAATCGAGAGGCTAGGTTCTGGCTATCCTCCTGAGCCTCCAATAAGCTTTGGAAACGGGCCTCCGGACGGCACACCTGACGGGCCACACATTTACTTCGAGAGATATGACGAGGGCGAGCCTGTGCTTTGGTTTCACACGGGAGTGAAGGGCGCAGACTGGGAGCGGGCTTCAGCAATGGCTCGGTCGGGCTAGGTCACAGCAGCTCACCGTGTCTGCGTCGTATTCGTTCGGCTGACGAAGAGTGGCCAGCGTCCAGGTGGGTTCAGTCAGCAGTACGCCTTCGAGGCGAGAGCCGTTTGACCTTAAGACCGTATTGAACGACCCGAATCCCAAGCTGTTCGACCCGGACCGGATGGTGTCCGCCAGTGAGCCGTTCGTGGTTCAACAGGCTCACCATGAACGGGGATTTGGCTCGCCACGAACGGGGATAGTTGACGGCCTAGGCTAGGCTGGTTGGTGTCTGCCGGCGCGGGGGCCGTGTGGGGCGCCATGTGGCGTGGGCAGCGGGGGACGAGGCTGAGGTTGACCGGTCTTGCCAGGCTCGACGAATGTGATCACGCCGACGGAGTGACGGAATGACCCGGGCGGAGGTGCTGGAGGCGCTGCGGGCTCACCGGCCGACGCTGGCGGAGCGGTTCGGCGTGGTGGAGCTTGCCTTGTTCGGCTCGTTCGCGCGGGATGAGGCCACGGACGCGAGCGATGTGGACATTCTAGTTCGATTCGACGGGCCGGCGACGTCGCGGTCGTATTTCGGCGTACAGTTCTACCTTGAGGACCTGCTGGGCCGGCAAGTGGAGTTGGTGACCGACAAGGCGCTGCGTTCAGAGTTCCGGCCCTACGTGGAGCGCGAGGCCGTGCATGTCTGACGACCGAGGCGCAACCCGGCCTTGGCGTCTCTACATTCAGGACATGATTGAGTTCGCCGAACGGGTCTTGTCCTTTACGAAGGGGATGGACCAGGATTCGTTCATCGCCGATCGGCGCACCTACGACGCCACGCTGCGAAACATCGAACTGATCGGCATGGCGGCGACGCATGTGCCTGGCCACGTGCGCGAGGCACATCCCGAGATTGAATGGCGGAGCATCGTGGGCGCTCGGAATCGGCTGGCCCACGCTTACCTAGGCATCGACGACGACGTTGTCTGGGACATCATTCAATCCGATGTCCCGAACCTGTTGCCCAGACTCCGGCGCCTGCTGGATTCGGCCGGGCAGATGGGGCCTTGACCGCTTTCAACACGCTGGACGAACTCAGCCACGCCGAGAATCCGGCTCGGGCGTTGCTGGAGAAGCTGGGTTGGACCTATGTGCCCCGGGAGGTGCTGGCGGCGGAGCGGGATGACGAGCGGGAGGTCTTGCTGAGGGGGCGGCTGCGGGAGGCGTTGCTGCGGCTGAACGAGTGGATGACGGAGGCGCAGGCGGATTGGGTGATCGGGGAACTGGAGCACACCGAGGGTAGCGGGATGGCGCGGAATCAGCGGGTGCATGAAGACCTGATCTACGGGAAGCCGGTGAGCACTTCGACGGCCAGCGGGCGACAGAGCCGGGTTGCGCGGTTCTTCGATTTCGATCATCCGGAGGGCGGTCTGAACGAGTTTGTGGTTACGACGCAGTTCCGGGTGCGTCGGGGCAACGAGCGGCGGAGCCTGGAAGACGATCAGCGGGTGGTGAAGCCGGACCTGGTGCTGTTCGTGAACGGGATTCCGCTGGTAGTGATGGAGGCGAAGTCGCCCTCGCTGATGGACGTGTGGAAGTCGAAGGCGGTGCGGCAGCTACAGCGCTACCAGGAAGCGGGCGCGAAGTGGCACGGGACGGGCGCGCCGGAACTGTTTCATACGAACCTGCTGTGCGTGGCGCACTGCGGGGCGGCGGCGTCCTACGCGACGCTGGGCGCACCGGAAAACGCGTACGTGGAATGGAAGTCGGTGCTGCCCTTCTCAGAGACCGAGGTGGAGCAGCGATTTGGGGTAGAGCCGAAGGGGCAGGCGCAACTGATCGTGGGGCTGCTGGCGCCGGCGACGCTGCTGGACATCCTGCGGGACTACGTGGTGTATGAACCGCAGGGCGGGAAGCTGGTAAAGAAGCTGCCTCGCTACCAGCAGTACCGGGCTGTCCGGGCAGCCCTGGAGCGTTTGCTGAGCGGCCGTAAGCCGGAAGAGCGGGGTGGGGTGGTGTGGCACACGCAAGGGTCGGGCAAGTCGCTGACGATGCTGTGGCTGGCGACCAAGCTGCGGCGGGAGCCGCGCTTGCAGAACCCGATGATCGTGGTGGTGACCGACCGGACGCAGCTGGACCGTCAAATCAGCGGGACCTTCGAGCGCTGTGGGTTTCCGGCGCCGGAACAGGCGACCAGCACGCGGGGGCTGCGCCGCCTATTGACCAGCGCGGGCAGCCGCACGGTGATGACGACGATTCAGAAGTTCGAGGACGCGCTGGAGACGCCCTCGGGCCGGCTGGACGTGCTGAACGCATCCGAGCACGTGGTGGTGATGGTGGACGAGGCGCACCGCACGCAGTACGGGACGCTGGGCGCGCGGATGTCGAAGGCCCTCCCGAACGCGGCGCTGATCGGGTTCACGGGCACGCCGATCGACAAGCGGTTCGGTCGAAGCACGATGCAGCGGTTCGGTTCGCTGATCGATTCGTACACGATTCCGCAGTCGGTGGAAGACGGGGCGACGGTGCCGATCTACTACGAGGCGCGGCTGCCGGAACTGCATATCGAGGGGCCGCAAACTTTAGACGCGCTGTTCGAGGCGATGTTCGGCGATCTGTCGGAGGAGGATCAGGGGCGAATCAAGCGGCGGTACGCAAACAAGGAGACGGTGGCAGAAGCGGAGCGGCGGATCGAGATGATCGCGCTGGACATCGCCGAGCACTACAAGACCAAGATCAAGCCGAACGGGTTCAAGGCGCAAGTGGTTGCGCCAAGCCGAGCCTCGGCGCTGCGCTATGCGGAACGGCTGAACGCCTTCAACGTGAGCGCGTACCCGATCATCACGACCAGTCCCAACGATGGCCCGGAGTTTGCGATTGCGCGCAATTTGAACCAAGAGCAGATGACCAGCGCGTTCGTGGATCCGGAGGGCGAGCCGCAGATCCTGGTGGTAGTGGACATGCTGCTGACCGGGTTCGACGCGCCGGTGGAGCAGGCGCTGTACCTGGACCGCGGGCTGCGGGAGCACGGGCTGCTGCAAGCCATTGCGCGGGTGAACCGTCGTTTCTCACACAAGCCGGACAACGTGGACACGGAGAAACCGCACGGGCTGGTGATCGACTACCACGGAGTCTCGCGGGACCTGGAGGCGGCGCTGGAGACGTTCGAGTGGCCGGACGTGAAGGACTCAATGAAGAAACTGGAGGAGGACCCGGGGCCGGCGATCGAGGCGGCGGCGGTGCAAGCGGAGTCGCACTTCAAAGGGCTGGACCTGGACAACACGTGGGACTGCGCGGCGCTGTTTGCGACCGACGCCAGCACAGACCAGTTCAAGGCGGACCTTTTCGAGAAGTTCAACGCGGACTACCGAGCGTTTGCGCGTCTGATGGATCGGTACCTACCGGATCCGGGGGCGGAACCGTACGTGGAGCGGCTGGCGCGGTTGACGGCGATTCGCGCCTACGCGCAGTCGCAGTTCCTGCGGGATGCGGACCTGGACTGGTCGGACATTGGCGCGAAGGTGAAGAAGCTGATCGACGAACGAATCGGCGCGAATGTGCGCAGCCTGATGCGGCCGGTCTCGATCCTTGACCAGGATTTCGAGGAGAAGATCGCGCAACTGCCGCACGACGAGGCGCGGGCCTCACTGATGGAGCACGCGGTACGGGCGCAGATCAACGAGCGGCTGGCGGAAAACCCGGCGTTTTACGAGCGGCTGTCGGAGCAACTGGAACGAATCATCCGGGAATTGCGTGAGCAGCTGATCGACGCGGCGGAGGCTTGCCGGCGCATGGCGGAGCTGCGCAGCCAGGTGCAAAGCGAAGCGGAGATTGCGGCGGAACACGGGCTGACGCCGGTGTCGTATGCGGTGTACGAGTTGCTGGCAGCGGGGGACGGGGGCGAACCGGCAGCGGATGGGGCGGCGGCTGAGGGCAACGGGGTTTACCGGACGAAGCTGGACACGGACCTGACAAGGGTTGCTCGGCAGGTGGAAGGGGGCGATTGAACGTCATCGCGACGTGATCGACTGGCAGTCAAACCTGGAAGTTCAGCGGGAGATGCGGCGGGACATCAAGCGGGAGCTGCGGGGGACGGGCGAGTACACGGAAGAGCGCCTGGACGAACTGGCGCACCAGATTGTGGAGGCGGCGCGGCAGAGGTCGGGTCCGTGAGTGAGCGGGGCGCGGTGCGCTTTGGCGAGAGCCTGATCGAGTACGAGGTGCAGCGCAGCCAGCGTCGTAAGAAAACGGTGGAGATCACGGTGGACGGGGGCGGGGTTCAGGTGGCCGCACCGGCTGCCACGCCCGAGGACGAATTGCAGCGGATCGTGCGGAAGCGGGCAGGGTGGATCATTCGCCGCAGCACGGCGGAAACGCTGACGGCCGCGCCGAAGCGATTTGTGAGCGGGGAGACTCTGCCTTACCTGGGTCGCAACGTGCGCATGCGGGTGGAGCACGCGGACGTGCGGGCGGTGAGCGTGCGGTTCGATCACTGGCGGTTCCGGTTCACGGTTCCGGAGGGGTCGACCGACGACGAACGGTGTGCCGGCGCGCGGCGGGCCGTGGTGGGGTGGTACCGCGAACGCGCGGCGGCACGTCTGCCGATGAGCGTGGAACGGTGGTGGCCGCGGCTGGGTACGGGCGAGCGGCCACGGGTGCTGATTCGCGATCAACGCCTGCGCTGGGGGAGTTGCGCGCCGGACGGGACGCTGCGGTTTAACTGGCGGACGATGATGCTGGAGCCGGCGCTGATTGAGTACGTCGTGGTGCACGAACTGGCGCACCTTTCGATCAAGAACCATACGACGGATTACTGGGCGCTGGTGGTTAGGGCGATGCCGGATGCGCAACGGCGGCGGGGGCGGTTGCGCGAGGCTGGGCGGTTGTTGCCGCTGTAGGGGCGGTCCGATCAGTGACAGTGCAGCGCGGATTGCTGGGGAGCGGGAGTGTGACGGTGGGGGCGGTGGTGTTTGATTTGTTCAATACGTTGACGGCGCCAGTGGATGACGGGGTATTCCGGGCGTCGGTGAGGGCAGTGGGAGATGCGGCCGGGGTAGATCCGGATGGCTTTACCAAAGGCTGGTTTGAACTGGGGCGGAAGCGGTTTGACGGGACGTTTGCGACGACGGAGGCGGAATTTCGGGGGGTGTGCGAGGCGATGGGGGCTGTGGCCGACGAGGCGGCGATTGGCCGGGCGGAGGAGGTTTGGATTGAGTTTTCGCGACGGATTCTGCGTCCACGGGCAGATGCTGTCGCCACGCTGCGACAGCTGCGAGCGCTGGGGCTGCAGACGGCGCTGATCAGCGACTGTTCGGCGGATGTGCCAGTCCTTTGGCCGACGACGCCCTATGCCGAGTTGATCGACGAGCCGCTGTTTTCCTGCGTGGAAGGTTTGGTCAAGCCTGATCCCGACCTGTACCTGCGGGCGTGCGGGCGCCTGGGGGTAGAGCCGCGGGATTGCGTGTATGTGGGCGATGGGGGTAATCACGAGCTGACGGGGGCCGAGCGGGTTGAGATGCGGGCGGTGCTGATCAGGACGCCGGGCGACATGGCGGGTTCGCACCGTTCGGAACAAGATACGTGGCAGGGTGAAGCGATTGAGGCTTTGAATGAGTTGCCGGGTCTGATTGGCGGGGATGGGACGGTTTGACTCTTGGGATACGAGGGCCGTCGCCCAAAGTCGCCGCTCGGTGAGCGCAAGTACGTGAGTAAGGGACAGATCGAGGTGAGGGTGGTTTCCCGCTTTCGCGGAAATGACGGGGCGTCGAGAGCTGGACGCTGGGAGGCGGAACGAGCCTTCCCCTCGCCATCTTCTTCACATTCGCCGGTGTTAGCGGGTCAGCGGGGTTTGCGGCGGGTGAAGCGAAGGCCGGACCAGGTTTGGTCGATGGCGGCGATTTTGTAGTCGACGAGGCCGTTGGCGAGGCCGGTTTCGCGGACGACGCGTTCGGAGAGGTCGGATTGGACGCCGGAGGCTTTCTTGGGCCAGCAGATCCAGAGGCCGCCGGGGCCTGCTTTGAGGCCGTAGCGCTGGACGCGCTGCCGCAGTTCGCGGCGGGAGCCGACGAACCAGACGATGAGGTCGCAGCGGCCCTGGACGCGGCGGCGGAGAGTGACGCGGTCGGGGACTTCGCCGAGGGTGGTTTCGAAGTCGTCGGGCGCGCCGGGCAGGGCGACGGCGTAGCCGGGTTTGATACCCAGCTTGCGCGGCAGGGGCGTACCGGAGTAGCCGGCCAGGCTGGACTTGAGCACGACGGGTTGGGATGGCGGGTTGGCGATGGCCTGGCGTAGAACGGGCTGGATGTTGGGCCAGTCGGTGTAGACGGCGTCGGGCAGCAGTTGGCGTATTGGTTCGACCTTCTCGGGAGCGCCGTCGACGAAGACGAGGGGGATGCCGCGGGTGGCCCTGGTCTGGCGCATGGATACGCCGACATCGCGGCCGTGGGAGGGCAGGCGTCCGAGGTCGATGAGGAGAGCATCTGGCGGGTTGGCGCGCAGGGCCCGCAGGCCGGTCGGATCGAGTGGGGCGTGGTCGACGTCGAATTCGTCGTCAGGCAGACGATTGGCGCGTTCGGCGGCTTCGGCGGGGTTCCAGTGGATCAGGCGGATGCGGGGCATGAGCGGTCCCACGGCTCAGATGGAGACCGAGTCTAGAACCGACCGCGTAGGTCTCGCGCCGCAGAACCGCGCGAGCCGGTGGTTGACGGCAACCGCGACCAGCCAGGTGATCAGGTGTACGGTTGTTGACGATGAACGTTGAACCTTTCGTTGACCAGTACGACGTGGCGGCGGAGCTTTACGGCCTGTCCGAGCGTGAACTGCGTCGCCGCGACGGTGGGCAGCCGGAACCACCGCAACGCTGGCTTGCCAGTCGCGCCGGCACCCCGGTGGGGGCCGTTACAGCCACGCTGAGGCCCGACGATCGGATGTTCCTCGCATTCGGGTGTCGGGATCTAGCCGCGTACGGCCCGCTGATCGAGACGGCCGCCTCCCAACTCCGTCGGCGTCTCTATGCCACCGTCGGTACGCGCGACCGCGAAGCGGTGGATGCTCTGACGGCCGCTGGGTTCGCCGCAGAGCTGGAAGTGGAGGGCTTCCGCATTCGATTCGATAGAGCGCTCGCCATGCTGAAGCGCGCCTGGGTTCCCCAAGGGTTCAGCATCCGTACGGCGGACACGGTCGATGAGGATCGCCTCTTCACCCTCGACAACACCTTGCGTCACGATGTTCCAGGCACCGATGGGTGGCGAGGCTTCCGCGAGTGGTTCCGCGAGGAGCTCAGCGAGGCGCCGCCATTCGATGCGGCTGGGTACCTGGTGGCGGTCGATGACCACAACGGGGAATACGTTGGGTTGACGAGGATCTGGCGAAACCCGGATGGTCCACACTTCGGATTGGTTGGGGTCATCCGTCAATACCGAAACACCGTGATCGCCGCAGCCCTTGTGAAGTGCGCGCTCACCGCGGCGTCGCAATGGGGCCATGAGACGTTCACCACGTCGACGAGCCCGGTGAACCCGGTGACCTACCCACGGATGAAGCGATTAGGCGCCGAAAGCCTGGGCAAGAAGGTTCAACTCGTCCGCCATCAAACTTGACCAGCCGTACGACATAGGGACCTCGAGCAAGCAGCCGGTAGCCTCGTTCGATCAGCCCGTGGGACTGGGCGTCACCTGAACGAACGGCTCAGGTGGATACGGATGCCTTGGCGGCAAGACCGTCGGGGTCAGCGTCCTCGGGGCGTAGGCGCCAGATGTCGCGTACCCAGAGCGGGACGCCAATCCCTACCACCGCGGTGGCCACGCCGCCGATCAGGATGGCGGTGGGCGTGCCGTGGGTTTCGGCGATCCAGGACAGCGGCAGCAGGCCCAGCGGAGACAGACCGAAGGTCATCATGCGCAGGGCCATGACGCGACCGCGCAAGGCATCCGGCACCAGCAACTGGAGTGCCATCTGGTTAACGGACATGTAGACGGACTGGCTGAAGCCCATGAAGGCCACGACCACCGCAGCTGCCGCGAATGTGCGGGTGAACGCGAGGAGGATGAGCAGCGCGCTGTAGGCAAGGATTGCCGCAACCAGGGCGCGGCCCTTGTCGCGGTACCTGGAGAAGGTAACCACCAAGGCCGAGCCAACCAGCGCCCCGACGCCCAGAGCGCCGAGCAGGAATCCCAAGGCTTGCGCACCGCCGGCCAGGTCATTGCGAACGAAGGCGGGGAACAGGATCATCAACGGCATGCCGAAGAGGGAGGGGCCCAGCGCCAGGAGCATGAGCGCGAGCATGATTCGGGTGCGGGCCACGTAGGCAAAGCCGCCGCGCATGTCGGCCCAGGTGGACGAGCGCGGTCGTGGCGTGCGCGGAGGCGGGACGACTCGCAGCATGTTGAGGCTGCTCCACAGATAGCCGCCCACCTGGACGAAGTAGGACGCGGCGATGCCGACCGTGGCAATGACCTGGCCGGCCAGGGAAGGTCCGATGATTCGGGCGGAGTTGAGGGTGGCGCTGTGCAGGCCGATGGCGTTGGCGAGATGCTGGCGGGGCACAAGGCCAGCCACGAGGGCGGTCCGGGCCGGGACGTTGACGGCAAACATGGTGCCGACGATCAGCGACGACACCGCCAGGTGCACGACATGCACACGATTGGTGACGACCAGAATGCCGATCGTCAGCATCAGACAGGCCAGGATCAGCTGGGCCACGAGGACCATGCGGCGCCGGTCCAGTCGGTCAGCCAGCACGCCACCCAGGGGCGACAGCAGCAGCATGGGGATGGAACGGAAGAAGGCGAGAAGTCCCAGCGTGAACTCGGAACCGGTGAGATCCAGCACCAGCCAGCCCTGGGCGACCTGCTGCATCCAGAACGCGACCTGGCTGCCGGCGTTGGCCTGCCAGAGCCGGGAGTACTGTTTGTAGGCCAGGGCGGGCGCCACACGGTCGCGGAACCGAATCAGCGGACGCAGCGCCTGATTGATAGCCGGTGATCCGATCAGCGGTTGGGACCCGAAAGTTCCGGGTCACGAGCGGAGTGTGAGGGACGGGCGGGGACTTGGGCAACCGGCGCAGGCCGTGGCTGTCGGTAAGTGAATCCCGAACAGTCCGAGCAGCGTGCAGGCAGACGGGAAGCGTTGCTAGGCTCCGCGGAGGCGCGACCACGCACGATTCCCTGAAAGGGCTGCGGCCCAATGCGAAGCCTCCGGGCGATTCTGGTTGCCTTGCTTACGGTCGTTGCCGCCTTGGTGATGGCGTCGCCGGTGCTGGCGGAGTGGCCGACGACGTGTGTTGATCTGAACGACATCGTCGAGGCGCATCTGGGCAACGACGAGAACGTCGGCATATATCAGCGGGTCTTCTTCGATCAGGCTGAGCAGGGCTGCCAGAACGATCACCGGGACGACGTGCGCGGGGTGTTTGCCTGGGCCTTCGCCGGTGCGGCCGAGGCCGCGGCGCTCGAGGCGCCGGATCTGGCCTGGCCATCCGACTGCGTGGAACTTAATGACATTGTGGAGGCCCATCTGGGCAACGTCGGCAACGTAGGCATCTATCAGGGCACCTTTGGGGCGGAGGCTGAAACGGCCTGCCGGAACGAACACCGCGAGGACGTGCGCGGCGTCTTTGCCTGGGCATTCGAGCCGGCTACGACCAGCGCCAGCGGACCGCCGCTGTCTTACGACGAGCTCGTCACGAAGTCTCAGGCAGCCGTTCGCTACATCAGCACCGCAGGCGATGGATGCGGAAGCGCGTTTGTCGTGACGGCGGATGGCTACGTGGTGACCAACAGCCACGTCCTGGGCGGTGCAGAGCAGGCGGTTGTCGGGACGAGCGACGGTCGGCAGGAGTTTGCGTCGGTTGTAGCCGACGACCCCGAGCGCGACCTGGCACTGCTGAAGCTGCCGGGCCGCGGTCCGCATCCGTATCTCGCGTTCGGCCGATCCGCGGATCTGGAGGTGGGTGAGCCGCTGGTGATTCTTGGCTATCCGCTGTGCCTGGAGACGTTTTCCAGCGCCACCGGCACGCTGACCGCTCGACAACCGGGCTGGCTTCAGACCAATGCCAGAGCCAACCACGGCAGTAGCGGCGGGCCGGCCCTTGACGTCCGCGGCGGCGTAATCGGTGTTGCCACCAAGCGGCTGATCGAGGACGCAGGACGCGAGGCCGAGAACGACAATCTTCTGATCGACGGCGATTCGGTACGACAGCTTCTCGACAGCTGGATTGCGAGTCATCGGGCGCAAGCTGGCGCGCAGCCGCCAGCCCCGCCGGTGGCCGCCGCCTGGGCAGCCGTTGACACGGGGACCAAGCACACCTGCGGCGTGCGCAGCGACGGAATCGTGACCTGCTGGGGATCGAACACGGACTGGCAGGAGAAATACAGCGGGCAGGCCCTGGCGCCCGCGGGCTCCTTCCGCTCCGTGAGCGCCGGCGGTTACCACACCTGCGGCGTGTGGATAGACGGCACGCTGGCTTGCTGGGGATCGAACGACAACGGTCAAGCCGCACCGCCGCCGGGCGCGTTCCAATCGGTCAGCGCCGGCGACCATTACACGTGCGGCGTACGGACCGACGGAAGCCTAGCCTGCTGGGGCTGGAACGGGCATGGCCAGGCCGCGCCGCCGCCGGGCGCGTTTCGATCCATGAGCGCGGGGCACCACCATGCCTGCGGCGTGCGGACGGATGGCAAGGCGGTCTGCTGGGGGTGGAATGAGTACGGTCAGGCTGTGCCGCCAGCAGGCACCTTTGAATCCGTCAGCGCGGGTCTCTTCCACACTTGCGGCGTGCGGACGAACGGCACCGTGGCTTGCTGGGGTGGAAATGAGGATGGTCAGGCCAGACCGCCGCCAGGCCCGTTTGCCGCGGCGAGCGCCGGCGGGAGTTCCACCTGCGGCGTGCGACCTGACGGTTCGCTCTCCTGCTGGGGCGCGAATCGACAAGGGCAGGCCGCCCCGCCGCCAGGCAACTTCGACTCAGTGAGTGTGGGTTGGCCCCACAGCTGCGGAGTCCGAACCAACGGAAGCGTCGTCTGCTGGGGATCGAACACGTACGGGGGAGCGGCACCACCGGCGTAACCTCGCAACGGCCGCATCCGAGGGTCCGGCGGGAGTCCGTTAGGGGCCGATTGGCTGGTACGTGCCGGACGCTGGTCGGCCTGAAAGGCCGAGCCGCTGCAGAGACTAACGGCGGAGCCGGACTGCGCGTGAAGTCTTTCAGCTCACCGGCGCTGGCCACGCTGTTCAGTTACGAAGCGACTACCATCGAGTGACCCGCCTCTTCGTCAACTGCGGCTGTATGCGTTACATCCGAGCCCTGCTGCTTGCGCTGGCGACGACTTTGGCGCTGGCGACGCCAGCGCTGGCGCAGTGGCCGACCACGTGCCTTGAGCTGAATGACATCGTGGAGGCGCACCTCGGCAACGATGGCAACGTGGGCATTTACCAGCGGGTGTTCGGCGACCAGGCCGAGCAGGGCTGCCAGAGCGACCACCGGGAGGATGTGCGCGGCGTGTTCTCGTGGGTATTCGAGAACACAGGGCCCGCGACGGCTCTGAACCTGCCTTCGCAGGTGTGGCCTTCCGACTGCGTGGAACTGAACGACATTGTGGAAAACCACCTCGGCAATCACGGCAATGTCGAGATTTACCAGCGCGTCTTCGGCGTGGAAGCGGAGTCAGCGTGCCGGAGCGACCACCGGGACGATGCGCGCGGGGTGTTTGCCTGGGCTTTCGACTCCGCTACGTCCAGCGTCGACGGACCGCCGCTGTCGGTGGCCGAACTGGTACAGCGATACCAGGATGCGGTTCGCTACATCAACGCATCCGACGACGTCTGCGGAAGCGCGTTTGTGGTGACGGCGGACGGCTACGTGGTCACAAATAGCCATGTGCTCAACGGCACGCGACAGGCAATCGTCGGGACGCACAACGGCCAGGAGCAGCAAGCCACGGTGGTTGCCGACGATCCCGACACCGACCTTGCACTGCTGAAGCTGCCCGGCAGCGGCCATCCGTTCGTGCCCTTCGGCGATTCCTCGAGCCTGGGCCTGGGGGAGGATCTGGTCATCCTGGGCTATCCGCTCTGCTTCGAAACGCTCACCGTCACCCGGGGCATTCTGTCCGCCCGGCACCCCGACTGGCTGCAGACCGACGCGACCGCCAACCCGGGGAACAGCGGCGGGCCCGCGTTCAATTTGCGCGGCGGAGTGATTGGCGTCACGAACGCAAAGCTGGGAGGGGTTGCCAGGGTTGAATCCGTCAATCTCCTTCTTGACGGTGATCGAGTACGCCGCACGGTTGACGACTGGATCACGCGCCACCGCGCCGGGCTCCTTCCGGAACCGCCGGAGCCGGAGCCATTGCCGCATCCCTCCGAGTTAATCGAGGCGGTCGGGTTGGCGACGGGTTCGGACTGTACGTCGGGCCCGGATCAGCCCGGCACCTGGCGCGAATCGCTGCCAGGGGATCCAATGCCGGAATTCTTCTGCGTGGTGTACCTGGTGAAATGGTGGCCCAGCGACTGGAGCGTGGAATCGCGCTGGACATGGCCAGGGGGCGTAACCACGTCAACCGACCCCCGGCGATGGTGCTCTGCGGTCGGCGGCCGGTGCGAGCGCGGATACATGAAGCTGGCGTGGCGTAACCGGGATCGTGTTTCGTCGGAGTTGGGCGGGACGCTGGAGATTGCGCTGCATGTGAATGGAGACCACATTCGGACCGACCGGTTCTGGGTTTCTTAGGTCCGAGAGCTACTGTCCTCGACTCGTAGCGCTGCGGCTTTGATCTACGAACTGTGCGCAGCAGCCGAGGCTAAGCGGCTCAGGGCAGTTTGGACTTGAGGGCCGCACGCAGCAGGGCGGCGCGGTCGGCGCGCTGGTCGGGCGGGGCGCGGTGGCGTTCGGGGGTGCGCTCGTAGAGGCGGTCGTTGCGCCAGCGCGGCAGGACGTGCAGGTGGTAGTGCCAGACATCCTGGCCGCCCCCAGGTCCGTTGTGCTGTCGCGTGGATACGCCTTCACACCGATAGACGCTGGTCATGGCGACAGCCACACGCTGTGCCACCGAGTGAATCTGCGCCGCAGCTTCAGCCGGCAGATCGAAGATGGACTCGAAGTGCATGTTGGGAATCACAATCACCGATCCCTCGTTCCGCGGCCACCAGTGCGAGCCGACAAAGGCTGTCACGTCCGGGGTGCGCAGCACGTCGGCCTCAGGACCACCGATAACCGGCCCGCTGAAGTCGCTGCGGGCGATGCGGCAGAACGGGCAGTCGTAGTTGGGCGACGCGTATGGCGGGTCGATCACGAGTCACGAATGCTGCATCGGAACGCTGACGAAACGATGGCGCCACCGGCGAAGGGTTCGATCCGCAAGCGTGGCCTGGCATCCATGCCGCCAAGCCAGGCGCGGATGTGGGGGTTCGGCAAGGTCTTGTTGACCGGGATAGCGCATAGGGCTGAGCTGGAGTACCTACGCCACGCAGACGGCGAAAATAGGTGAACCGGCAAATACGGACATTGGTCTACAACAGAGGATCGGGTGCTACGATTTGCACAAGTGTCCGGGCGGTTGGTAGGGGTCGCCCAGGATGACGCTCACTTTCGCGGACGTTCTGGCCATTGTAGGAATCGTTGCCGGCTTGGTGCTGGCGGTTGGCGGAGGTTCCCTGGCTTGGATCCGCGCCGACATCCGCAGCCTTGATCAGCGACTTGGCGCCGACATCGCGGGCATGCGCGCTGACATGACGCAGTTGGATGAGCGCCTACGGGCCGATATGGTTCACCTGGACCGACGCCTCCGAGCTGACTTGGCGAGGCTGGACGAACGCCAGCGGGCCGACACCGCTGCCATCAATATGCGGCTGGACACGTTGACCCAGACCATCATCACCAGCACGATCGCCCGAAGCTCAGAGTCTGATCTCCCGACCGAGCGCACGGGCAAGGGCATCCCCGAGAGAACGGCCCCGCGGGCCTAGCCGGCCGACTCCGACGCGTAGGCGATCAGGCTTTAGCTTTTTCCAGGTTGCGGCGGAATTCGCTGATCTGGTCGCGGAGGGCAGCGGCTTTTTCGAACGCGAGGCCGTCGGCGGCGAGGCGCATCTGGCGTTCAAGGTCCTTGATGGACTGGGCGAGTTCGACTCGGGAGAGTTCGTTGGTGCGGCGGAAGCCGAGTTCGTAGGCCGGTTCTTCCTCGGCGGCGCGGGCCAGGCCGTCCTGGCCTGACTCCTGGGTCACACGTTCGGTGAGGTCGCGCAGGCTCTTGACGATGGAGACCGGCGTGATGCCGTGCTGCTCGTTGTAGACCACTTGCAGGCTGCGGCGGCGGTAGGTCTCGTCGATCGCGCGCCGCATGCTTCGCGTGACCACGTCGGCGTACATGATGACGCGGCCGTGCAGGTGGCGGGCGGCGCGCCCGATGGTCTGAATCAGCGAGGTCTCGGAGCGCAGAAAGCCCTCTTTGTCCGCGTCCAGAACGGCCACCAAGCTGACTTCGGGCAGGTCCAGGCCTTCGCGCAGCAGGTTGATTCCCACCACCACGTCATAGACCCCGCGGCGGAGATCGCTGAGGATTTCGACCCTCTCCAGGGTGTCGATCTCCGAGTGCAGGTAGTGCACTTTCATGCCGATCTCGGCCAAGTACTCGGCCAGGTCCTCGGACATGCGCTTGGTGAGCGTGGTAACCAGCACCCGTTCGTGTACGTCCACGCGCTTCTGAATCTCGGTGATGAGGTCGTCGATCTGTCCTTCGGTGGGGCGCACCTCAATAGCCGGGTCGACGAGGCCGGTGGGCCTGACGATCTGTTCGACGATCTGTTCGCTGTGTTCGTATTCGTAAGGTCCCGGTGTGGCCGACATGAACACGGCGGTCTTCATGTGCTGCTCGAATTCCTCGAAGGAGAGGGGGCGGTTGTCGAACGCCGAAGGCAGCCGGAACCCGTACTCCACCAGCGCTTCCTTGCGAGCGCGGTCGCCGGCCAACATGCCGCGTACCTGCGGCAGCGCGACGTGGGACTCGTCGACGACGAGCAGATAGTCCTCGGGCAGGTAGTCGAGCAGCACCCAGGCCGGATCGCCGGCTTCGCGGGCGTTGAGGTGGCGGCTGTAGTTCTCAATGCCGGTGCAACTGCCGGTTTCGCGCAGCATCTCCATGTCGAAGTTGGTGCGTTGGCGCAGGCGGGCGGCTTCCAGCACTTTGCCGCGGGCTTCCAGCTGGGCCAGGTGCTTGTCCAGCTCCTGGCCGATGGCTTCAATGGCACGCTGCAGACGTTCGATAGGCGTCACGTAGAAGCGCGCCGGGTAGACGGTGACGCTGGTCAGTTCCTCGAGAATCTCGCCCGTGAGCGGTTCGAGGCGGACCACGCGTTCGAGTTCGTCGCCAAAGAACTGCAGGCGCAGCACGAAGTCGTCGTAGGGGGGGAAGACTTCGAGCACTTCGCCGCGCACGCGGAAGCGCCCGTGCTCCAGGCTGGCCGCGGTGCGCGCGTACTGGAGACCCACGAGGACCCGCAGCAGCCGCGTGCGGTCGTATTCGCCACCGACTTCCAGCGACAGGCTCATGTCGCCGTAGTCCTCGGGCGGCGTGATGCCGTAGATGCAGGAGACGGTGGCGACGACGATCACGTCGCGCCGCTCGAACAGGGAGCGAGTGGTGGAGTAGCGCAGCTTCTCGATCTCGGCGTTGATGTCGGTTTCTTTCTCGATGTAGGTGTCGCTGCGCGCGATGTAGGCCTCGGGCTGGTAGTAGTCGTAGTAGCTGACGAAGTACTCGACGGCGTTCTTAGGGAAGAATTCCTTGAGCTCGGTGGCCAGCTGGGCAGCCAGAGTCTTGTTGTGGGCGAGCACCAGGGCGGGGCGCTGGATGCGCTGGATGACGTTGGCGATCGTGAACGTCTTGCCGGAGCCGGTAACGCCGAGCAAGGTCTGGGCGCGCTGGCCGGCGTTGATGCCCTCAACGAGCTGCTGAATGGCTTGGGGCTGACTGCCGGCAGGTTGGAAGTCGGCGTCGATCTCGAAACCCGCGCGGGTGCCGCTTTGGGGAAGGGTGGCCATGATCCGTCGATTCTAGGACGCGGACCCGGTGTCGCCCGCGAATCAGGAACACTAGCGAGTGGACCCAAGCCTTTGTGCACCCCTACCAAGATGACTGACGATTCTCGAGACGCAGCGCGAGAAAACGAACCGACCTGGCGCTATGGCGCCGTGTCCTCGCCTTCCAGTAGCGCGACGCTGGACGAGGTCGTCGAGAGACTCGCGACGCATCCGAATGTCGCGGGGGCGGCCTTGGGCGGGTCCGGGCAGGAATCGGCGCTGGCGGCGGTGAGCGACCTGGATCTCCTGATTGTGGTCGACGAGGCGTGGGGCGACCTGCGGGTCGGAGTGACGTGGATCGACGGCCGCATGGGAGATCTGCTTTTTGCCACGCCACGCGAGATCGAAGCAATAGCCAGCGCCAAACCTCCGCTGTGCGCCGATCCGTGGGTGCGACGATTGGCGTTGTTCCTGTCGTCGGCGCGGATCCTGTTGGATCCGAGCGGAGCCCTGGCCAAGGCACAGACGGCGGCGCTCCACCGGTCCGACGCGGCTACAGAGCCGACGCGAGGCGCTGCGTACAGCGCGTGGAACAAGATCAACTACGACCGCCAGCACAATCGCCGGATGCATGCATCGGACGATCCGGTCTATGCCACTGCGCTCGACGTGCGGCTGCTGTACGGACTCGCCGATGTATTTGCCGGGTATTTCGCGATCCGAGGGCTGCGGTGGGAGGGCGAGAAAACCGCCGTGCGCCATTTGCGCGAGCATGACCCGGACTTCCTCAGGCTGTTCAGGCGGTGCCTGGCCGAACAGGACCGGTCGGCGAAACTGACGCTATACGAGCGACTGTGTCAGGAGGCCACGGCGCCCGCCGGCGGACTCTGGCCCGACGAACCAACCAGCGCTCACCTGCGCGATCGTGACGCGGCTACCCCGGAAGCTCACGCCGCGGCGACGGCGTTTGTTCAGTCGCTCGTGCGAGCGGACTGACTAAGAGGAGCTGGGGCTGCAATTCGTCCCGCGCAATCCCCGGGGCGCAACTGTCACCCCGCTTGGCCTCGTGTGCCGCGGCTGGGCCCTAGCCGGAACCCGACAGGACTTCGCCCAAGCGCTGGGCGATGATTTCGGGTTCGCCGGGTTGCAGGTTGGCGGAGTTGGCCTCCACCAGACGGCGGGCGGGGTCGATGCGGACGAAGATGGGCGGGTCGCCGGCGATGAGCGCGTCACCAATTGCCTCGACACTGGGGCCAGTCCAGTCAGGCTCAAAGCCGATAACCGCCGTCGGCACGAAGTATCGGTCGTCGTCGAACTCGACCGTTGCGCGGATGCCATCCAACTCTCCGACGTCATCAACGATGATTTCGACAAGCTCGTGGAAGTCGCGAAGCATCGCGTCTTCGTCGGAGTCCATGTAGCTGCGGAGCGCGGCGTACATGCCCACCATTTCTTCCTTGGCGACCTTGGACGGGCGGCCCATGGAATGGTTGGGGCTGCTGTTGAGATGGGCCGCTTCGATGAGGTCGGCGCGTCCGTAGAGGAGCCCGGTTGCCTGGGGGCCGCGGATGACTTTGCCGCCGCTCATGGTGACCAGATCGGCACCGTCGCGGATGAAGCGCCTGAGGTTGTCGCGCGGCGGGACCGTCATGGCCGCGTCGACGATGACCGGGATATCTCGCGCGTGGGCGATCTCAGCCACCTGGGACAAGGTCAGTCCGCCGCGTGGGTTTCCCGGCGCGAAGAGGAAGGCCACGGCGGCTGTGCGGTCGGTGAGGGCGGCTTCCAGTTCCTCGGGGAGGCAAGAGTTGACGTTGCCGACCTCGACGAAGCGCGCGCCGGTGAAGCCGTACATGTGGCTGTAGGGGCCGCGATGGAGCTTTTGGATGACGAGCTCCTCCTTGAGTCCGGTCGTGTCGGGAAGGCGGCGGACAGCCGCCACATCGCCTCGCGTAATACACGCGGCCAGCGAGATGACGATGCCGGCGGCCGCGCCGCCGACCACCATGCCGGCTTCGGCACCTGTCACCTCGGCGATGTAAGCGCCGATGCGGCGATTGAGAGCCTCGACAGAAACGAAGGCGCGTCCGGCCTCGGCCATTGCCGCAATTGTTTCCGGCAGCATGAGCGAGCCGCCGTAGTTGGTGGTGGGACCGCCGGCGTGAATAACGAGCGGCACGCCAAGTTCATCGTAGATGCGGTTGGAGGGTCGCGTTCGAGCCATCGGAGTGTCCGGCGCAAGCGGCCGCCGGTGTATAGCACGTCTGGGGTCGCGATCGGTATATAGTTCGCCATCTAAGGTTCCCCACTGCGAGTCGCCGGCATGAGCATTGACAACCTATACCCCGGGCTGGTGACGCCGCTGCCAGTGGCGGAGGGCTATCACCCGTTCGTGGACAACCGTTTCATTCATCCAGGGCGTGCGCACTGGGTGGACGACGAGGGGCAGTTTCACAGCGCTTGGGGACTGAAGAACCCGACCTCGATCCACGCCGAATTTCTGGCCGTGCCGCGCGGCGTGGAGCTGCGGGCGGAACCGGCGGTCCGCACCGAGCCGGTGCTGAAGGCTACCGAGCCGTGGGAGAAGCTGGTGTGGTGGCCGAAGGTCATGTACGAGGGCGGGCGCTACCGCCTCTGGTATGAGGCCGTTCCGCCGGACCATTGGGACCCGGATATTGGTCCCGGGCTGGCCTGGCCGAATCCGGTGTTTGGCGGACTGCTTTGCTACGCCGAGTCGGATGACGGATTCAACTGGACGAAGCCGAAGTTGGGGATCGGAGCATGGGAAGGGTCCACGGACACCAACATCTCGCTGGGGCGGGAAACGGTGGGGCCGATGGGGATGCATGGGACCAGTCCGTTTATTGACCCGTCGGCAGAGCCGGAGGCGCGTTACAAGGCGTTCTGGTACGGCGACGCGACGCGCGAGGTCGTGGACGCCGTGCGGTTGGAGCGTCCGGACGCGGTGGATCCGCGCAGCGCGGACGGGGAGCACGTGCGGGCCATGTACGTGGCCACTTCACCCGACGGGCTGCACTGGACGGTGCAAGACGAGCCGGCGGTGGTGTTCAATAGCGACACGCTGCAGGTTGCGGAATGGGACGCGCTGCGGAAGCAGTACGTCTGGTACGGGCGGGGCTGGTCGTGGGGCCGCAGGACGATCTCGCGGGCCGAGACGACGGACTTCAGCCGCTGGCCGCTGCCACAGGACGTGCTGACGGTTGCGCCAACGGCGCCGGAGCAGACGGACATTTACACCAATGGCAAGACACGCTATCCGGGCGACCCCACCACGCACCTGATGTTCCCCACGTTGTACGACCGGGGGACAGACCAAACGGCCATCGGGATGGCCACCAGCGTGGACGGCGTGGCATGGACCTGGACGCCGGGCAACCCGGTGTTGCCGGTTGGGCCGGTGGGCAGCGTGGACGGCGGCAGCATGTTCGTTGGGACTGGCCTGGTTCCGCTGCCGGGCGACCGCGTGGGCCTGCCCTACGGGGGCTATAGCTATCCGCACAAGTTCCCGGCCAACCTGGCTGACAGCGGCATCTGCTGGTGCACCTGGACGCGCGGGCGGCTGGCGGGCATCCACGCGGCCACTGAAGGCGAGTTCTGGACGCCGCCGGTGCGGCTGGCAGGCGGCGGTCTGCGGGTCAACTGCCGAGTGCAGCCGGGCGGCAGCCTGAAGGTGGGCGTAGTGGATGAGGATTGGTCGGACCTGCCTGGGCTCAGCCTCGAGGACTGCCGACCAATCGTGGGCGATCAACTGGAAGCCACGGTGATGTGGAGCGGGGGCGCGCTGGCGCCCGCGGACCGGGCGGTGTCGCTGCGCTTCAGCCTGCGGACGGCTTCGGTGTTTGGGTTCGAGGTCATCGCCGACGGCTGACCCTCGGTGGGCGGTGACGCGAGGCGCCTAAAATGGCGACGCCGCCTCAATGACGGGTCAGCGGTTGACGCATGCGTACCCTGCGGCCGGCCAGCACATCGGAGTCTGACGCCGAAGTCGTAGGGCGCCTGATGCTGGACGCTTTCCCGGAGACCTTCACGCGCATCTTCGGCGAGCGCGACCATGAGGCCGCGCGGGCCGTGGGGCATGGGCTGCGGGCGTTCGGGTCGCTGCCAAATGCCTGGCTGGCGGAAAACGACGGCGAGTGCGAGGGCCTAGTGCTGGTGCGCTGGGGCAATGGGTCCACACCCGCGGCCGCGCTGCGGGCGTTTATTGCCATGGAACGGGTTCTGGGGCCGTGGCGCGCTCTGTGCGTGGCGTTTCACATTCCCCCGCTGCCACCGCACTGGCTGCACGAGCACGAGGCCTACATCAGCGGCCTGGCGGTGCCGCCCACGCGGCGGCGGCGCGGGCATGGTTCGGCGCTACTAGCCCACGTGATCGACCTGGCGCGGGCACGGGGCTACCGACAGATCTCGCTACGCGTCGAGGACGACAATTCGGCAGCGCAAGCGCTGTTCGAGCGGCACGGCTTCGTGCGCGATCCCCGCGGGTTCCAGTGGGTGTTCAACCTTGTACGGCGGCACTTTGGGCAGATTGTGATGACCCGGCGGCTGGAAGCCGAGCCGGACTGACTACGACGCTCGTTTCAGGAAGCTAAGCGCCGACAACCTCAGTCATCGACGTTGCGGCGTCCGGCGAGGGAGCCGAGCATTTGGGTGAACTCCATCGGGAAGATGAATTTCGAGGCAGGGCTGGCGCCCAGCGACTTGAGGGTTTCGAAGTACTGCAAGCGCATGGTGTTGTCATCGATTCCGCGGGCCGTGTCGAAGATGCGCTGTAGCGCGTCGGCAAAGCCTTCGGCCCGCAGCACGGCGGCCTGCTTGTAGCCTTCGGCCTCCAGGATATCGGCCTGGCGGCCGCCCTCGGCCTTGAGGATGGCGGCCTGCTTCTGACCCTCGGCCACCGTGATGTCGGACTGGCGGGTGCCCTCGGCTTCCAGAATGACAGCGCGGCGCACGCGCTCGGCGGACATCTGGCGGTTCATCGCATCCTGGATCTCGCGCGGTGGGTCGATCTCGCGGATTTCGACGTTGGTGACCTTGATGCCCCAGCGCTCGGTCTCGCCGTCCAGCTTGACGCGGATGGATTCGTTAATGCGTTCACGCTGCGACAGGACGTCGTCAAGCGGGATGTCGCCGATGACCGCGCGGAGGGTGGTGGTTGCCAAGCCAACGACGGCCTGGTGGTAGTTCTCAACTTCCAGCACGGCGCGTTCCGCTTGATTCAAGTCCACCCGCAAATAGACCAGGAAGTCGATTTCGATTGGCGCGTTGTCGCGGGTGATGTTGGTCTGGCGCGGGATATCCAGCACCTCAGTGCGGGTGTCAAGGCGCGTGATCTGGTGGATGATCGGAATGGCAAGCACGATGCCGGGGCCGAGCATGCCTTCGAAGCGTCCGAACCGGAATCGAGCCAACCGCTCGTAATCACGGATGAAGTTGATGAGTGCCATTGCTGCCTCCCTGGCTACGCGCTTGGTGGGGGCCGCGCCGCCCCGTGTCGATCCGGTGTCGAATCGTCGCTTGCGGGCTTGACCATCAGCGTCGAGCCGTCCACGGCGGTTACATCCACAGCGTAACCCTCCTCGATGGCGGCGTCTGCGTCGTCCTCGGTCACCAAGCGGGCCGGCCAGAACTCGCCCACCATCTGGACTTCGCCGTCGGGGGCCAGCCGCCGGGACACTCGCGCACGGTTGCCGACCATCGCGGCGCGGTCGAACTGGCTGCGGTAGGGCACTGGCTTGCCGGTGTTGGCCATCACGATCAGCGTTGCGGTTACAGCGGCCAGTGCCGCGCCTACGGCCGCCACGGTCCAAACGCTGACCGTCAGGGCTTCAGCGCCCGGAAAGTCCAACTCGACCGGCCGCAGCGCGCCGCCAACCAGCAGGATCGCGCCGACGATGAAGGTCGCCAGCGCCCCCGCGCCGTAAACACCGGCGCCGGGTTCCTGGAATTCGAGGTAGAGCAGGCCGAGGGCGATCAGGGTCAGGGCAACACCCAGCCAGTTGACCGGCAGCTGACCCAACCCAACGAACCCAAGCCCCAGGGCAATGGCACCGGTGACGCCGGGAATGATCAGGCCGGGGTTGGCGAGCTCGATCAGCAGCGCGATGCCGCCGACCGTCAGCAGGATGAAGGCGAGGTTCGGCGAGGCCACGACCGAGAGGAAGTGCTCCAGGAGGGTGCGGTCGACCGGGAGGATCGGAGCGTCGGCCAAGTCAAGCCGGGATTGGCCGTCGGCGGTGGGCACGGACGTTCCGTCGATTTGGCGCAGCAGGTCGGGCAGGTCGTTCGCCAGCACGTCGGCAATGCCAAGTTCGAGGGCCTCAAGGGCTGAGTAGGAGCGCGCCTCGGTGACGGCGGCTTCGAGGGGTTCGGTGTCGCGTCCGCGCACATCGGCAATGCTGCGAGCGAAGGCGCGAGTGTCCTCCAGAACCTTGGCAGCCAGGGTTTCGGGCACGTCCTGGCCGGAGGCGTCAATGGGCGAGGCGGCGCCAACGTTGGTGCCCGGGCTCATGGCGGCGACGCCAGCGGCGGCCAGCACGAACATGCCGGCCGAGGCGGCCTGCGCGCCGCGCGGGGTGACGAAGACCGCCACGGGCAGCGGGGCTTCGAGGATCGAGCTGACCATCTCGCGGGCAGAGGCGCTGAGACCGCCGGGGGTGTTGAGTTGGATGACCAGCATGGCCGCTTTGGCTTCAGTCGCTTCCTCGATGGCACGGGCCACGTAACGGGCTGAGTTCGGGTCGATGAAGCCGTCGAGTTCGACGGTCATGACGGCGGAGGATTGGGCCTGGGCGGCGGGGGACAGCAGCAAGGCCAGGAGGGAGCCGACGAGGATCAGGCGGCGGATAGCGGTGAGGAGGGTGCGGTTGATCACCGGGTCCTCCGAGGCAGCGGGGCGGCCATCCGATTATCGCCGGTCGTAGCGGCCAGGTGTGCAGGATTTGGCACGGTCGGGCGGCGTCTTATGGGGGTACTCGCACCCGCCGGGGCGGCGGGGCAGCGTTTGGACCAGAAGACCCTCACCCCCGGATCGCGTCCGGGGCAGGCTCCAACCCTCTCCCACAGGGAGACCTTTGCAAAACCCTGGCGTGAGGCGCATGGTGAAGACCATCTCCCCCGCCGCCGAGGGTCGTGGCCATGCACCGTTCCACCCATTCGCCGGAACTCATCGACGCCTGGCTGCCGCCGCGGGTTGGCCGCAACGCCCGGCTGGAGCGGCTGACGCAACTCATCGACTGGGCGCCGCTGGAGGCGCTGGTGGCGGGTCTGCACGCCGCGCCGGTCGGGCGGCCGAGTTATCCGCCGCTGCTGATGGTGAAAGTGCTGCTGCTCCAGCAGTGGTACCAGGCCTCGGACCCTGCGATGGAAGAGGCGTTGTGGGAGCGGCTGTCGTTCCGGCGCTTCGTGGGGTTGGGGCTGCAAGACGACGCGCCGGATCACTCGACGATCAGCCGGTTCCGCACGCGGCTGACGGCGGCGGGCGTGGCCGAGCCGCTGTTCGCGGCGGTGGAGCAGCAACTGGCCGCGCGGGGGATGCTGGTCAAGCAGGGCACGCTGGTGGACGCGACGTTGGTGGCCGCGCAGGTGCGCCGCCCGCGGGGAGGCGGCGCAGGCGCGGGCAGCCCCAGGGACCCGGACGCGGCCTGGGCCCGCCGGGGCCCGCACGCCCGCTTCGGCTACAAGCTGCACCTGGGCGTGGACGCCGACTCGGAACTGATCCGGCGCGCGATGCTGACGCCGGCGAACGTGAACGAGACCGAGGTGGCGGACGGGCTGATCGCGGGGGACGAGGGGGCGGTGTATGGGGATGCGGCCTATGGCCCGCACGCGCGCAGCACCCGGCTGCGGGCGCTGGGGATCGCGGATCGGCTGATGCGGCGGCCCAACAAACATCATCCCCGGCTGGGCCCGACGGCGCGCCGCCGCCACGCCCGGATCGAACAGGTGCGGCGGCCGGTGGAGCACGTGTTTGGCACGTTGAAACGCTCGTACGGCTACCAGCGGGTGCGCTACCGGGGCCTGGCCCGCAATACGACCGAGATGTGGTTCAAGCTGCTGGCCTACAACCTGCGCCGCGCGGACCGCTTGCTGGCCGGCGCGCCCGCCTCGCCCTAGGCGCACTGCGCCCTCACCTCGGCGCGGTGGGCTGTGGGTAGCCCTCGGCGGGTGGCGACCCGAGCTACCCCACCCCTCGCGACCCCGTCGCGGCCCGGCGGCCGCCCCTCGGCGCTGCTCAGGGCGCATTATTCAAAGGTCTCACAGGGCGAGGGAGGAAGAGGCGCTAGCGGAGTGGTGGGGTGTTTGCGAGCGGGCGGCCTTTGGGGGTGGTGAATTGGGGGTCTCGCGCGCGGCAAGAGTTTTTTCCAAAAAACTCTTGAGGCGCCGGGGGGCGCTTTTCTGGCGATTTTGGGGCGTGTTGGGCCCCGTCCAAATGGGTCTGAAAGGACGGGGACGGTGAGCCCGCGGGTCTGGGAGGAAGAGGGCTGTGCGCTCGGTGTGCAGGGGAAGTCGGGGTAGCTGGAAGCGGCCGGGTGGTTGGATGCCGCTGGGTCCCCGCCCTTCGACAGGCTCAGGGCAGGCTCTGCGCGGGGATGACGTTGTGCTGCTGGGTCCCGGCCGGGGACGCCGGGATGACGTTGCGCTTCGGGTGGTGCGTGCTGTTGGGGACGGTGGCGGGTTCCCGGCTGGGTACGTCGGGATGACGGAGGGGAGGGGTTCGACGGTCTCGATCGGCAGGCTCCGGACAGATTCACGGCGGAATGGGGAGAGGCGGAGGCGTGGAAGGAGCGGGGTCGGGAGGAGGGCGAGGGAGGCGGGGGGCATTGGGGATTGGGTTGCGGGGTTTGCTCGGATAGTGTACACTTTCTGAGGACGGGTGGCAAGTGGTTGGTGGACGGTGGCTGGCGGAGACGTGGAAGCGGGCGGGCCTGGTGGGTTCAGCCAGCGCGACGGAGTTCGTGGGCGACGACACGCCCCTCGCGCTATCGGGGGCGGTCAGGCGGGGTCGTCGCGGCGATGTCGTCCGGCGAAGAAGCCTTCGATGACACCTTCGAGCCGGGACATGCGTCCTTCGAGCCGAGACATGCGCTCGGTCAGGGCCTGGACATCCTTGCGGAGTTCCGCCAAGTCGGCACGCGCGTCGCGCCTGAAGGTGAGCATGAGGCCAATCACGGTCGCGCCTACGGCGAGGATTCCGATGAGTTCCGGGGTCACGGTCGGCTCCCAGGTGTCGGATTGTGCGGTCGCCGCCGGTTGTCAACGACATTTTCACGGTCGCTGGACCTGAATGGGCCGCCTGGACGGCGGGTTGTTACGGGACTCAGCACCAGCTGTCGCAACTGGTGGCCGGTCAGGGAGCGTCGGTGCGGGGATCGCGACCGGCGAAGAGGCCTTCGATGACGCCTTCGACCCGAGACACGCGTTCGGTCAGCGACTGGACGTCTTTGCGCAGATCGGCCAGATCGCCTCGGATCTGGGCAAAGTCAGCGTGGACTTCCTCTCGAAACGTCTGCATGTCAGCGCGGAATTCGGCTCGCAAGGCGTGATTGTCGGCACGAGCTTCCCGCCTGAACGTGAGCATGAGGCCAATCACGGTCGCGCCTACGGCGAGGATTCCGATGAGTTCGGGGGTCATGGGCGGCTCCATGGTGTGGGTCTGCTTACCCGCCGCCCGTGTGGTGTCAATGGTCGCATGGCTTGTGGAAGCAGGGTCGATCTCTGAATGGCTGGTGGTTGGTGGAGTCAGCGACGGCGTCGCGCATGACGCATGGGTCGGCTATGCGGCGTCGTCTTGGCGTTCGCGGGCGCCTCGTCCGGCGAAGAAGCCCTGGATGGCGCCTTCGAGGCGGGACAGGCGCTCGGTCAGCGCCTGGACATCGTTGCGAAGAGCAGCCACGTCGCCACGAACTTCCGTGCGGAGGTCTTGCATGTCGGCGCGCATCTCGGTTCGGAAAGACGCCAAGTCGCCGCGGACTTCCAGCCGCAACGCTTGTGTATCGGCGCGCGCATCGCGCCAAAGCGCCCGCAGCAGCCCAATCATCGTGGCACCAACGCCAATCAAGGTGGCGCCTACGGCGAGGATTCCGATTAGTTCGGGGGTCACGGGCGGCTCCGAGTGCGCAGGTGTGTCGAGTCCGCCCTGTGGTTGACACCGTAGCACGGGCCGTGGAACGCGGGATTGCACCTGCTTAACTGGTCGCCAACGCTCAGCGCTCGGGTCGGTCAGGCGTCGTGGCGGTCGCGGGCGCCTGGTCCGGCGAAGAAGCCCTCGATGGCGCCTTCGAGGCGGGACAGGCGCTCGGTCAGCGCTTGGACATCTTTGCGAAGAGCAGCCACGTCCCCACGAACTTCCGTACGGAGGTCTTGCATGTCGGCGCGCATCTCAGTTCGGAGAGTCGCCATGTCGGCGCGCGCGTCGCGGCGAAACGTAACCAGCAAGCCAATGACGGTGGCGCCTACGGCGAGGATTCCGATGAGTTCGGGCGTCATGGGCGGCTCCCAAGTGTCGGTCCGATGTCCGATTCTTCGCCGCCCGTGTGAGCTAGACGGTATCACGGACCATGGGGCCAAGGGCACTCTTGCGAGCCAATGGTCGATGGGAAGAACCTGTGATTCTCTCGCCTTGCATGTGGCGAGGGGGTAGCGTGGCCGGGAGTGCGTGGGGAGGTTGACGGGCTGGGATGAAGAAGTTTCCGAGCATAGTTGAGACTTACCTGGGGGACCTGGGGCGGATTCGGTCGTCGGGTGGGGCGACGGGGGAGCGGTCGGGGTATGGGCCGCTGCCAAATCTGCTCAACGAGATCGGCGGGGCGCTGAAGCCGAAGGTGTCTTGCGTCGGCGAACTGAGCCGACCAGGGGGCCGGGCATCCCGACTTTGGGCTGTATGCGGCGAATCAAGTGCAGTCGGGCGATCAGCCCCGACAAGGCCAGCTGCCCGAGCATGGTGTGGTGGAGGTGAAGCCGGCGGGGAACGACGCCTGGCTGACGGCCAATAGCAATCAGGTCACACCGTACTGGAGCCGGCACCACCTCGTGCTGCTGACGGACTACCGCGACTTTCTGCCAATTGGCGAAGACGCGGACGGGAATCCGGCGTTCTGGCGGGTGGTGGATGCCAGGGCGCTAGCTGTACTTCCGAGCACCCAGACCTGCAACGAGTCCTTACACTCGAACCTAGGTGCCATACTCTTCAAGTATCTAGATCCTTGGAAACAGTGAATGACTCGGCGCATTGACCGTCGTTCGTTCGTAGCATGGCCCTTCAGAGGGGTTTCCCATAGACCTCTTCTCGATCTGGTTGACGAATCCTGGCTGTGCAACGAGGTAGAGGTGCTTTCCAATTCGTTGGACAGAATAGCTAGTAGATCTCTAGTCTCATCTAAGACCTTTGGACGTCTTCTTGAGTCAGAAGAACACTTGCTTCTTCGCGAAATCACGAGAGGTGTTCGAATTGATGACCAGTTCCCAGGATGGACGCCCTACTGGGATGCAACGAGTGGAGCGATCGCAGAAGTTGGACACCTTGCCGACTTTCCGAGAAATAGTTTTAGATCTCGAATGCGCGATGTTCGTTCCTGTCGTGGCGCTGTATTCGAACTGGTCATTGCCGCTGGATATTCTCGGTCGTCGTGGAACATCCAGTGGACAGACACCGCCGCATCGAGAGCGGGAGAGTTTCTATCACGAAAAGGCAAAGACGCCGTTTTTGTCGAGTGCAAGGCGAAAGAGGGGTATACTCAGCGAACTAACCAGATGCGAAGCATCCAGCGCCAAGTTTCCGATGGATTATCCAAAGTGTTGAAAAAGCATGGCCTGAACGTTCTAGTTAAATTTGAAATGATAGAATACATAAGGAATCCAAACTACAGAGAATTGATCAATTTCACAGTCAAGCTTGCGAGAACTGGATCTCATAGAACAGGTCTATACCGGGGCGCGATTAGAGTCGAAGTGCTGAAACTGTGCGATTCAGGAGAGTCAATCCCACGCCAGCTAATCGCAGATCTTGCTCCAAGAATTGATCCGCGACACGAATGGGGCGCAGTTTTTCATACTCAAAAAACAAATCGCCTATCCGCTGACTTAGACCGTCTTGGAGATTCTGACAATATCTATCCGTTTGAACATTATACCGACCCAATTGTGCTGCGTTTCTCGTCTTCTGAAGACATCGACGGTCGAGTGCGCGGAATCTATAACGCGATCAATACTGCGCGGCGTCAACTGCCACGTGGAAAGAAAGGCTTCATATACGTGGACGCCGGTATCGATGATTACGAGGCGCAGGAGGATATATATAGTGAATTGAGCCACGTGCTTGATGATTGGATAACCAACTGCGGAACAAGAGTAAAAGGATTTGTCGTAGCAAACGCGTACCCAGTCTCAAGCAGAGATCACGCGCGGGGCTGGGGCATCCGTACAATCGGTCGGGTCATTCAGTCAGCTGGAGATGGTTTACCAGTGGATTTTCCACTGCTTGGTGGGTTAGGCATTGACGACCGAGAGAATTTCTTGATGGGTTCTTGGGATGACTTCTAAGGCCTGCTATGTGCAACCGTACAGTGTCGATCTAGACCCACGAATTCGATTTACCAACCTTCCATGTATAACATAGAGCCAAAATCACTGAGTGCAATATCTCGCCGTAGGGGTCATCGTAGAAGGCATCCTCATTGGGATAATGATGTACCGTGTAGTTTCGCGACAGACAGACCACGAGAAAAGCGTGGGCCCAGAATCCAACCGGAAAGTGTTGCAGAGATGGATCACTCTGCAGAGACGCGAGGTTCTGATCGAATTCAACGCCGTCCTCTGCCCTGGTCACCCCCCGTTGAAGGCGAACGAGAAAGTCCTGCATCCAAGGTTCGCCACTCATAAAGAGCCTCAGCACTGGTATCAGTGTCTCGCCAACTACACGCAATTTCGCCTGCTTCCCGATCTCCTTAATGAAATACTCATACGACGTGAGCAGACCCTTGAGGTTTGTATACCGATGCACCTGCCGAAATCTCTCCCGGCGCTCCTCCTCGCCGACAGCTACCATTTGACTCAATGCCGTGATAAGCGGTGTCAATCCAGCGTCTTCACAATAGTCCAGCAGTTCATGAGCCTCCGATTCGACATCCGTCCAGCCAAGACTAGCTTTCACCTTCCCTTGATGATCGGGATGATCAATCACGTACTCGATAATCTCGACGGCGTAGTCTCGCTCTCGTAGATCCCTAAACAAGTGTCGAAAAGTGCGCCGATGAGCACTGTGGTTAGCCAACTGCTGTTCTACTTCCTCCTGATCGTGTCCCTCGGCACAGCTGATTAGGTGTGCCACTTCGAGGATATCCTTCTTGAGTTCATCTGCCAACTTGAATCTCTCGCGGCGCTCATAGTCAACCAATAGCTCAAGAAGTTGGTTCAAAAACCCGTAGAGACCAGAAACGTCCAGATTGAATCGTTGAGTCACTACCTGGGCATGCTCGCCAAGTCGCTTCCGATATTCAGCGGTCTGCGTTAAGTCAAGGCGCCTGAATCCATATGTCTGAGGGATTTCGGCGAAGGTGCGCTCGCGTTCCCGACTATACATGGTCAGCCAGAAAGATAGAGCATCGAACCGATGTCGCTTCTTTCTGAAATCTACAAAGGGCTTCATATCTCTATCCTCCGGATACCCTCGCCTCTTTCGCACTTCAAGTGGTATGAGTTCAAGGATCCATCTGATCTTATATAGCTCTGCGAACTGCTTTATTAGAGATAGCTGATGCACCTGCCAATAGCTGTAGTAGTGTATGGCGCTGGATTCACTGTAGCTTGATCCGTCTCCGTACGGAATGCTGACTATGTACTCTCTCCAGGGCCGGTAGTTTGCCGGCGTAGGTTGAGTCAGGAGGGGGTTGGTTCCCATCTCCCGGTCAAAAGAGTCAATCAGCTCTTCGTCCGTTAAGTCACTGAAACGACGGAGAAAGAACACATCCTTGTCGAAGAGACTGTCTACATCGGGCCATTGCGACGGCTGGGAAGATCTTGCGGGTGGAAGCTGCTGAAGCATGGTCTTTCTCCGGTGAACCATATAGTCTCGGGGATAGACAACTCTGGCGGCTGGCATCATTGCACCAATTTTGTCGTAGTGCTCCAACTCGTGCATTGTCGTGCTGACATTCAGACTCTTACAGTAATCTATGAAGCGATTAGATTCTATGAATCTCTCGCCGTACGCGTTCATCTAGTGTCGTCCCGACGGACTGAGTGCATCTTAATCTTTGGTGCCGGACAGGATATCACCAATGGTCCCAAGCGGTGACGAATTCCCCTTGCTCGCGAGGACATCCCCTCGCAGCCAGAGCTATGGGGCTCTTCTAAGCCAAGACGCCATGAGGCGGACAGTTGGGATGCTTAGAGACCCGGAAGGCAAAGGCGTTCATGGTTCGATCTTCCTCACCACGAACGAGGGCGGGCCTGAGGATGAGAGTTGGGCGGAAGACGGGCGGGTCAGAGACGCCGCCCCTACGCCGGAAGCGATGCGGAGGGCGCGGGCGCTGAGGGCGGAAGAGATAGAGTGTCCTAGTGAAAGGGCGCGGCGGATCCGGGCGATCCTGCTTCTGGGGAATGGGAATGAACCGGCGCCAAGGGCCACGGAAGACTCGGATCCGGGCACGGATGCTCAGCTTGAGGGATTCGAAATAGCTGGGCAGGAAGGCGAGCCGGAACAGCGGGAGGTCAGACCATGCTTCGACAGATGACTGCGATTATCGAGCGGGATGGCGACTTTTTCGTCGCGCTCTGCCCTGAGTTGGACATTGCAAGCCAGGGGACGAGCGTGTCGGAGGCCCGTGCCAATCTTAAGGAAGCGCTGGAGCTCTTTTACGAGGCGGCTTCCGCCGACGAAATTCAGCGTCGGCTCCATGATGAAATCTATGTGACGCAGGTTGAGGTGGCGGTTGGCTAGGCTTCGAGTGCTATCGGGCCGGGGGTGGGGGTTGCGCGGAAGACGGGCGGGTCGGAGACGCCGCCCCTACGCTGGAACGGATGCGGAGGGCGGGTGGACTGCTTCGGAGGCTTGGGTGCTGCATCCGGGGTGTGGTTCGACACGGGCCTCCGAAAGACTCCGGCCCGGCTCACCACGAACGGTTTGGGGCTGCTGCGTGGAAGATGGGCGGGTCTCAGACGCCGCCCTTATGAAGGAAGGCCGGGGAGGCCGGGATGGTGGAGGGAGCGGTGCGGTGGTGGGGGGCAGGGGTGGTGCTTTCTGCTTTCGCGTCGCGGAAGATCCGCAGGTCTTGGCGATTCTTGGTAGCTCGGCACCGGCCACGCAGTATCTTGGTGTTCGATATCCGCATCGCCAGAGGGTCAGGCATACCGATGCAGTACAAGCTGCCGTATGTGCTGCGAGCGCCATCCGAAGAAACGCAGGGCATGTACCTGGCGGAAGTGCCTATCCTGCCGGGTTGCCGGGCATGGGGCCCTACGGCCGAGGAGGCCGTGTTCAACCTGGAAGGCGTCGCTGCAGACTTCATTGCATCTTGCGAAGACCACGGCGACGAGCTCCCCGCGGCTATCGCTGAAGCCGGGGAACTCGTCGTAGCGGTTTGACCTATCGGGAGTTGACCCGCACGTTGAGGTCGCTCGGCTGCGAGTTCGACCGTCAGTCACGGGGTTCGCACGAGATTTAGCGAACTCCCGCGAACGGCACGCGGACCACGATTCCAAACTGGGGCGGCAAGGACCTCCAGACCGGGACGATCCGAGCAATCATCCGGGACCTTGGCGTTGACCGAAACACCTTCGATCGGGCCTGAGTGTCAGGACCTCGATGCGCGGAATTGGTAACAGCGCGGGTTGGTTTGGGTGGCCGCGCGGACAGGCCACTTCGGCAGGCTCAGGACAGGCTCACTGCGAACGGGAAGCGATGCGCTACGACCGGAAGAGCCCTCACCGATTTCCGGCGGGTACGCCGAAGTCCTTCGGCCGGCTCAGGACAGGTTCTGCCTCTCCCCCAGGAGAGACCTTTGCGTAACCGGAGGGGCGGTTGCCCGGAAGACCCCTCACCCCCAGGAGAGGGAGCAAGAGCGGCCGCAGCTTCGAGGACGAGGGGCGTTTTGCGAAGGTCTCCCAGGCGAGGGGAAGAACGGCGCGGTCGGAAGGAGATTGACCAGGCGCAGGGGTGCTCGTCCAGAGGAAGAGGCGGATCGCATGAGCGATCTGACAAGGGGTCTCTGCTAGTGGTCGACGAGTTGGATGTGGTGGGTGTAGCGGTGGACGTCGGCGGTATTGAAGGTGAGCAGGCGGGGTTTGGCGTGGACGAGCGTGCTGGCGACGATGTTGGGGTCGTCGATCTGGCGGCCAACTTCGTCCTCGCGGAGGCAACGCTGGACGGAGCGGCCACCGAGCTCGCCGTGCAGGTCCGCGCGGGGTCGGCTCAAGACGTTGACGGATGACTCCTCGTCAGGCGACTATTGAAGAACTACGGCTCGTCGTCTCAACCTGGGGAGGCGCACCGGCCGACGCGCGGGCAGGTTTCTCTGGCCACAGCCAGCAGTTCTCCAGAGGACGAGACCATGGCAGTCGCAAGGAACGATCTCCTCAAGGCATATCGGGTGATGCGGACGATCCGCGAGTTCGAGGAGCGGGTGCACGTCGAGTTCGCAACCGGTGAGATCGAGGGCTTCGTCCATCTCTACGCTGGTGAAGAGGCGTGCGCCGTGGGCGTGATGCTGCATCTGACGAAAGCCGATCGCATTGCGTCCACCCATCGCGGCCACGGGCATTGCATCGCGAAAGGTGTGGACGTGTCCGGGATGATGGCCGAGATCTATGGTCGGGCCACGGGCGTCTGTCGCGGCAAGGGCGGATCGATGCATATCGCCGACCTGGACAAGGGGATGATGGGCGCCAACGGCATTGTGGGCGGCGGACCGCCGTTGATCTGCGGCGCGGCGCTGGCGGCGCAGGTGCAGGGCACGCGCCAGGTTGGCGTGGCCTTCATTGGCGATGGCGCCTCGAACCAGGGCACCACGTTTGAGAGCATGAACCTGGCGACGGTCTGGAACCTGCCGGCCATCTTCGTGGCCGAGAACAATGGGTACGCCGAAGCCACGTCCGCCGACTACGCCATCGGGGCCGGCAGCCTGGCCGACCGCGCCCAGGGCTTCGGCATGCCGGCGACGACTGTCGACGGTCACGACTTCTTCGCCGTCCACCAGGCGGCAGGCGAGGCGATCGGGCGCGCTCGCGCGGGCGAGGGTCCGTCGTTCATCGAGTGTCAAGTGAACCGTTATTTCGGCCACTACGAGGGCGACGCGCAGACGTACCGCCCACCGGGCGAGGCCGAAGCGGCGCGGGCCAACCACGACTGCCTGGAGATGTTCGCCGGGCGGGTCTTGGATTCGGCGGGGATCGAGCAGGGGGAACTGGACGGAATCGACCGAGAGGTTGCGGCTCTGATCGATGCGGCGGTCAGCTCGGCGAAGACGGACCCGGCGCCGGCGGCCGCTGACTACCTGACCGACGTCTACATCGACTACTGAGCGGGCACGGAGGCGCACGATGGCACGGACTCTCACGATCTTGCAGGCGATCAATGAGGCGCTGGACCAGGAGATGGAGCGCGATTCCACCGTGATCCTGATGGGTGAGGACATCGTGGGCGGCTCGGGCGCGGAAGGCGAAATGGACGCCTGGGGCGGCCCGCTGGGCGTGACCAAGGGCCTCTATGCAAAATACGGCAATCGTCTGCTCGACACCCCGATCACCGAGTCCGCCTTCATTGGCGCGGCGGTTGGCGCGGCGGCTTCCGGTCTGCGACCGGTTGCCGAGTTGATGTTCAGCGACTTTGTGGGGGTGTGCTTCGACCAGATTTACAATCAGGCGGCGAAGTTTCGCTACATGTTCGGCGGCCGCGCGGAGACGCCGGTGGTGGTGCGCACGATGTACGGCGCGGGGCTTCGCGCCGCGGCGCAGCACTCGCAGTCGCCGTACTCGATCTTCACGCACGTTCCCGGACTCAAGTGCGTGATGCCAGTCACGCCGTACGACGCCAAAGGACTACTGATCCAGGCGATTCGCGACAACGACCCGGTGATCTTCTTCGAGCACAAGGGCCTTTACGAAGTCGAGGGCGAGGTGCCGGAGCAGTCCTACAGCATTCCGTTTGGCGAGGCGAACGTGGTACGCGAGGGCGACGACGTGTCGATTATCAGCCTGGGGCTGATGGTGCATCGCTCGCTTGCGGCGGCGGAGACGCTGGCCGGGGAAGGAATCCAGTGCGAGGTGGTTGACTTGCGCACGACGTCGCCGCTGGACGAGGACACCGTGCTGGAGAGCGCCGAAAACACCGGCCGGGTGGTGGTGGTTGACGAGGCGCCGCCACGCTGCAGCGTGGCCACCGACATCTCGGCGTTAGTCGGCCAACACGCATTTGATGCCCTGAAGGCTCCCATAACCCTGGTGACCGCGCCGCACACGCCGGTGCCTTTTGCGGGGGTCCTGGAAGACCAATACATGCCGGACGCCGCGCGGATAGCCGCGGCGGTGCGACGCGTGGCTGGCTACACGCAATGAGTGACTCCGACATGCGGGCGCTCGTCATGCCGAAGTGGGGCTTGACGATGACGCAGGGCGTGGTGGTGACGTGGCTGGTTGACGAGGGCGCGGATGTTGAGCTGGGCACCGAATTGGTGGACGTGGAGACGGAGAAAATTCTGAGCGCGGTCGAGTCGCCGGCGAGCGGCGCCTTGCGCTGGCGGGCGGCTGAGGGCAGCACGATTCCAGTGGGCGGCTTGCTGGGGGTCATCGCGGATGCGGACGTTCCGGACGACGCGATCGTTCGCTTCGCCGCCACGTTCGAGGCGGAGTTCACGCCCGAGACGGAAGCGGTGGCGGGCGAAGGACCGTCGCTGCAATACGTGGATGTCAATGGACGCTCGCTGCGCTATCTGAAGCTGGGCGAGGGCGGCGAGCCGGTCGTGCTGGTGCACGGTTTTGGCGGCGACCTCAACAACTGGCTGTTCAATCATGCGGCGCTGTCCGCTGACCGCGCCGTGTATGCGCTGGACCTGCCTGGGCACGGCGAGTCGTCGAAGGACGTTGGCGACGGGACGATCGCGTCGCTGGCACAGGTCGTTGCGGGGTTCATGGACGCGCTGGAGTTGCCCCCGGCGCATCTGGTGGGGCACTCGCTGGGAGGCGCCATTGCAGCCGAGTTGGCCGGCACGGCGCCCGACCGCGTACGGTCGCTCAGTCTGATAGCCAGCGTGGGCCTGGGTCGGGAATTCCTCCCCGGCTTCCTGGACGGTTTTGTCACGGCCCGCCGCCGTCGGCAGATCAAGCCGGTGCTGGATGCGCTCTTTGCCGATCCGGCCCTGGTCACGCGACGCCTGGTGAACGATGTCCTGCAGTACAAGCGCCTGGACGGGGTTGAGCAGGCACTAGGGGCGATCGCCGGGAACCTCGTAGCGGATGGACAGCAGACGGTCTCCATCCGCGAGCGCCTGGCGACATACCCGGGGCGAACCCTGGTGATTTGGGGCGCGGCCGACCAGATCGTCCCGGCCACGCACGCCGGCGGACTTCCCGACCGAATGCATGTGGAGGTCATCGAGGCGGTGGGGCACATGCCGATGATGGAAGCCTCGATGCGGGTCAATCAGGTGCTTGGCGCCCACGTTCAGGGACTCCCGATCCCGTAGATCCGGCGGATTCCCGCGTAGGCGACGTGTGGCTTAGGCGACCACCTCAAAGCCGAAGAGCGTGGCCTGGTGGAGTTTGAACCTCAGCACGACCGGCCGGTAGTCGGGGGCGCTGATCCGGGTTGTGGCGCCCCAGGTAACCGGCGCGTCCAGGTGGTCGCCGGTGATGGGGGTGGATTGTTCGAGGGCGTAGCCGTCGCGCGGGGTCCAGTCCTCAGCCTGGACTTCGACGCGGATGCTACCGCCGGATTGTGTTACCGCGTTGAGCCGCAGGCCGTGGCCGTGGAGGCGGAGGGGTGGGGTCCAGAATTCGGCGTCCTGATCGCACACCAGGCCGGCCAAGCGGCCGCGCGGCCAGGTGGCCCAGGCCACGCCTTCGCCGTGCCCCGGCGGGGGGTGCTTGTGCGGGGCCGGGAACGTCCCGTAGGGGATGCCGATGCGGTCGCCGGGGAGATCCACTAGTCCGGTGCCAGCGAACACGCAGCCGCCATCGACCGATCCCCGTGTCCCAGGTTCAAGGCAGGGGCCGCCGGGGATAAAGCTCCAGCCAATGTTGTCGGCACTGGCGAGCGCGATCACGGAGGTCGTGTCGCGCGAGCGGTCGTAGACGGTCGGGAACATGAGGTGGGTGGAGGGATCGCCGGGGTAGGTGGTCTTGGCGTTGGTGTAGATGTCGCTCCATGGGGTGTCGATGGGCGAGGCGGTGACGAGGGGCGTGGACAGCGGCCAGTCGTGAAAGTCGGTGGTTTCGGCCCGAGCGATGGTGCGCCGGCCCCAGGTCCAGCCGCGGGTGTACCAAACGTAGGACTGCAGGGCGGGATCCCACTCGGCCACGTTGCCGGTGTCGGCGAAGTGCCAGGCGATGGGCTGGTCGTGGACCGTCCAGTCAAGGCCGTCGGGCGAGGTAGCCGCGAAGATGGCGCCCTGGCCCTCGTGCATCCGGGTCATTGGGTCGACGGGCCTGCCGGGGCGCGGCAGGCCTTCAAGGCCCGGAACGTTTTCGGTCCGGCCCATGAACATGCACTTGAACCGTTCGTGCGCCGGGGCGGTGGCGTCGCGAAAGACAGCGGCGCCCATGAGTCCACGCGGTCCAGTCAGCTCACGACCCAGCACGATATTGTTCGCGCGCGACCCGTTCCACTCCTGGAGACCAAGCTCAGGTTTGCGCCAGGTCAGGCCGTCCTCGGACTCGGCGTAGCAGAGCACGACGCCCCAGATATCGCGCGCCGGGAGTCGTCGGGAGCGCTCCGCGTCCAACAGGTCCTCGGGCGCGCCTTCGTACCAGAGCCGGTAGAGGCCGCCATCGCGGATGACGGTGTCGACGCTGTCGACGAGCCAGTACTCCCAGGGTTTGTCGCCGAGAATGAACGGTTCCGACTTGGCGGCCGGCTGGAGTTCCAGGCGGATGCCGTGGGGAACGGCCACGTGGGCGGGGGTGAGCCAGGAGTTGCCTGCAACCGGCTCCCAGAAGTCCGGTTCATGGCCGTTCGCGTCCAGCCAGCGCGACCGGCCGGCGTGCACGTAGCGATAGTCCACAAACGGGTGATAGCCAGCGCCGACATCGAAGGGGGACGCGGTGCCTGGCCAAGCTGTGGGCATTGTGCGTTCTTTCTAACTGGAAGTAACGGTCGAATGATCCAACAGGAGCGCGCCGGGGGCAACGCGCCCAGGCTAGTCGCGGTGGACGATGATGCCGGTTGTGGGGGCCGAATCATTGCGCCGGGCCGCAACGACCGAGCGGGCCGTAGGCTTCACAGGCGCTGCCAGGTCACCGCCCGCACCCTATTCGCCGCTCGCCTGGGGGCTATGGGTGGTCCGGGATGGACTTGGTCCCGTCCCAGATCGAGCGCATCTCCCACACGTTCAACGAAACCACGCGGGCATCGCCGGGGGCGCTGAGCAGCTAGATGCCGACGCTGTCGGACCGCGTCGGCTAGATCCGGCTGGCCGCGGCGCGACCGTTGGCGAAGACCTCGATGGTCGACGCATCGAGGAACACTTGGAGGCACAGCGCGCGGCCGCGGGGCAGGCGCAGCAGCCGAGATTCGAGGTTCAGCATTTACTTTGAGCGGCAGATTGACCTGCGCGCGGTGCCGCCTTGACGTGCCGGCCGAGTGAAGCTCGTCCAGTTATGTTCTGGAAAAAGGAGCAGTGGCCACGATGCCATGGCAGCCATGCCCCATCGTTCCCTGGCGCCTACCCGCGGACCGGGGGGCTGGCCGAATAGCCGAGCATGTAGCGCAGGTGCGGTGAGAACGTCTGCGCGACGGCCGACGTTAGGCCTGCCGAGTTGTCGCTCATTGCGTTGACCCAAGACCGGCAGTAATAGCTGAGGATCGCGCGCCGCGGGGCATCGGTGAAATTGGGCCCCGCCCGATGCCACGTATTCGAGAGCCAGATGCCTACCGAGCCTGCTGGCGCTTTGAGAATCGCGACCTCGTCCTCCACGTCGGCGCCCCATGGCGGCTTTTTTCGATAGAGGTGGCTGCCGGGGACGACGCGGGTGGCGCCGTTGGTTTCTGTGAAGTCATCCAGCATCCAGACGTTCTGCAGCGTGATGGGAAAGTCTGGCAAGGGCTCGGGGAGCTGCCCCAGCGGTACATCCACGTGCCAGCTGTGACCTTCGGTGGAATGCGCCCCGATGCTCATGGCACCGCAGTCGGAGAGTAAGCAGTCGTCGCCGAGGACGCCTTGAACCAATTTCAGGACCACCGGGTGCACGATTAACTTGCCGACCTCGGGGGCCTTGACGACGAGGCGCCTGACCAGATGCGAGCGGTCGTTATCGAACAGCGTGGGTAGGTGCAAGAACAGCTTGGATACTTCCTCCGGCGGAACGGGCCAAGTGGTGTGCTCATTCTGTGCGCGGGTGTAGCGAATGCGACGCAAGATCCGTGCAAACTCGGCTTCGGTGCATCGGTAGCTCGCGCGGAGGTAGTGCTCGAGCTCCTCGTCGCCCGGTTGCGTCGGCCCGTCGCCCGGGTCGAAGGGCTGCTCGCGTTCGCGCGCAAAAAGCTCGTCGACGATCTCCCGGTAGCGCTGCACCTCAGCGGACGGCAGCAGGCCTTCGATCACCGCATAGCCCCGATCATGCAGACTGGCGGTGACGGTCTCCAAGTCCGACTCCGTGAGCGTGGCGGTGGTCATGTCTCGCAACCTCCTGCACAAGGCTCATCGCCGCCGGTCGGCAGCAACCGCCGGGCCCGGCAGGCTGACCTCGCTCTCGCAAGTTCGCCCATCCTAGCGCGCCAGGACAAACGCGGGAAGCCGCCGCGCGGCGAACGGAAACGAGGTTCCGAAATTGAGACGCGAAGCTCCGAGCCGATCCAGATTGGGCGCGTGGACATCCGGGTTGCCGAGCGGGCCAAGGGTGTCAAAGCGCTGCCAGTCGGTGCCGTACAAGAGGACGTTGGAGCGCTGCACCGGCACGACGCAGGTCACGGAGGTTCTTTGCCGCGATCTCTGTCGGCGAGGGCGCATTCCAGGGCGGCTCGTGGCGGCAGTCATCACGGCGCTCAACTGGCATCGCTTGCGAGCTGCCCAATCAGCGCTGACTAAGCGGCGGTACCTCACACGACCTCTGACGGGTCGCCCCGTGCCCGGGGCGTCCTAGGCGGCCCCCGCGATGTACGGCCACCACGAGCGCCACTGTTCGCAGGCGATTTTCGAGGAGTCCCCCCAAGGATGCCGATACTCCGCAGCGTTGAAGAACGCTTCGATCTCGTCCGCGTCCCAGCCTTCGGTGTCGAAGTGGCCCTGCTGCGGAACTTCTGGTCCGTAACGGATCTTAAACATGAAGCGCCAGCGTTCCGTGCGATTGGGCTGCGCGCAGTGCCACATCGACTCATGCAGAAACGCTATCCGACCGCCGGGCCCGGTGAGCTGTCGCTGCCCGACGAAGTTCTTGTAGCGCGTCACGTCGTCATAGTTCACCCGACGCATGTGCGACCCAGGAAGAATCATGGTGGGGCCCATCTCCGCGGGTGCATCGTGGGGGAAGTAGCACACCAGAATGTCGAACGTGCGCGGATGATCGGCGGCGAGCGCGAAATCAACGTGCCAGACCTGTGCTTCATCGCGTCCGGGGCTGACTTTGTGCAGATACGAATGGTCGTGCCGCGGCGCCGGCCCGACGAGGCTCTGCACGATGCCCTGCACGGACGGAAGATCGAAGACCTCGCGCACCGCCGCGGAAAAGTCCCAGAATTCCCGTCGGTGATTGGGGTCCCAGCCGCGGTCCTTCGGGTATCGCAGCGCGTCGTCGTGAACGGCCGCATTGAGGTCAGTGGGCACCACATCGCCGAACTCGAGGAAGCCGTCCACCGCGAACTGGGCCATTTGCCGGGCCGTGAGCAGATGCTCAGTTGTCCTGGTCACCATCACCGTCCTCCATCTCTGCTGTCCGCTCCAGCACATACTCCCAGACCAGAGGTCCGGGCTGGGGCTCCGCGTCGCTTGGAAGCGTTGGCAGCGTGGGCAGCTGAATCACGCGCCAGCCGTCACGCATGGCGTCGAGCACGGAGCCGTACTGCGGCTCGGCTTGGTCGCCCGCCTGCATCTGTTGCGCACCGGGCGGCCTGCTTCCGTCGTAAAGCGCCCAGGCAACCGTCCGCTCGCTGAGCTCGGGCTTGGCGAGGTGCAGAATCAGAATCTGCTGTCGCTCGCGTGTCATGTCCGCATCACCTGCGGGGCGCCCGTGAAGGCTAGCAACGTTCTCCCCAACCGATCAATCGCCAGGTCGCGCGCAGACAGCGGTGGACGCCGATCAACGGCGGGCCAGCCAGGACAACGCCGTGATCGCCGCGCCGCCCAAGTCACGTGGCCGCGCCGACCACGACGGGGTGATCCGCGGGGAGCTCGGCGAACAGCCGGCGCAGGAGGTGAGGTGGCAGGGGAGTGGCCCGCTTGCACGCCACCTCCGCGCCCACGGCGGACGCGGCGACCGCGTCCATCGGGATCCAGTTGACTCGAGACACTCGCCACAGTAGATTCCAGCCATGATAGTTTCGTCCCAAATCATAACATGCCGCTGGACTGTGTTGCGGGTTGGGACGAGTGCCTTGGGAGGGCGACATGCGTCCGACAATGACACGACGGCAGGTTTTGCGCGCAAGTGGCGGAGCGGCTCTCGGATTGGCCGGCACCCTAGCGCTCGCGGCCTGCGGTGAGACGCAGGTCGTCACGGTCGAGAAGGTCGTGGAGAAGGAAGTCCCGGTCGAAAGGATCGTGACGAAGGAAGTCCCGGTCGAGAAGGTGGTCACGCGGGAAGTCGTCAAGGAGGTCACGGCGCAGCGCGGGGCCGTGAAGATCGAGTTGCACCACGACCACAGCTCCGGTCCGCGCGGCGCGGCCATGAGTTGGGCGCTGGATCGATTCCAGCAAACCAACCCCAACATCCTGATCCGATTCGTACCGCAGACGGATGATTTCTTTGACGTCTTCGCGATCAAGATCGCTGCGGGAACGAACGGCGAGATCGCTTTGCTGACTGGGGATATGTTGGCGAAGTGGGTTCAGGAGGGCGACGCATTCACGCAAGTCAACGAGCCGTTGAACAAGCACCCGAACTGGGATCCAAGCACTATTTTTCATTCGGTGGATGAATACGGCCTTGTCTTCTGGAACCGGGTGCCTTCGGCGTTCCTGGAGCCCGTGTTCGGTCCGATGTGGGGCTTGCCTTACCAGGGCAACCTGTTCGTCTTCGGGTACAACCTCGACATCTTGGATAGCGCTGGCATCGAGTTCCCCGCCGAAGGTAGCTGGGGATTGGAGACTGAGTATCTGGAGGCCTTGAAGAAGGCTACCGACCCAGAGATCGGCCAGTGGGGTATGCGGCTGAACGCAGACGATGCTTACGTTGAGATGTGGCCCATAGCGCTAGCGGATCGCGACGACCTGATGTCAAACTATAACGCAGACGCGACCCACTATGAGGTATACGACGATGGCGGGGATCGTGGGTTGCAGTTTGCGGTTGACATGATTCACAAGCACAAAGTCTCGTTTAGTCCGGAGGCGACAAAGGAACTTGCTGGGGAATTTGGAAGTCCGTTTAGAGCTGGAAAGGTGCTAGTTGACAAGATGGGCGGCGCGACCGGTTACAACGTCGCCGCGATCAAAGACCGGTTTTCGTGGAGTTTGGGTCCACCGCCGGAGGGGCGGTATGGTCCTGTCCCCAATAAGGTTGGTGGGCAGCCGCACTTGGTTTCCGGCAATGCCGCGAAGCTCGGCACCGTTGAGGAGGCGGTCGACGTTATAGTGTTCTTCGCTGGTGAAGAAGTTCAGACGCGAATCGGGATTGATCGCGGGTCGTTCCCAGTGTACAAGGGAGTGCTCGATAAGCCGGAGTTTGCGGCCGCTCCGCCTGAGAATCACGGCCAGATGATCAAGGACATTGTTCGCACGGACCACCGGCACGGGCAACAGGCGCATCCAGCGACCCGCGAGATACTTCAGGCCGGACCAGGCCGTGACAAGATGATCCTTGGTGAGGAGACAGTTGAAGAAGGCGTGCCGAAGCTAGTAACCGCCAAGGACCGCGTTCTCCAAAACACCCTAGGGCAATACAACTCGCTCAAGACCTGGGTTGAGTCGCTCCCGTCCTAGGCGCCGTCGGTGACTTGCTGGTCCCAGAAGCTCGGTGGGCCGCGGCTGGAGCTACGCCCGTTCGCTGATTGTCTCCACGGATCGGGCGCCTCATCGCCGGACGACGGCGGGCCGCTTGGTTATTCGACTCTGTGGAGGAGATTATGCAGGTGACCGCGTGCGAACCTGATCACACCCTCGCCTGTCGATTCACGGGCTCTGGGTGGTCCGGGATGGACTCGGTCCCGTCCCAGATCGAGCGCATCTCCCAGGCGTTCAACGAAACCACGCGGGCATCGCCGCGGGCGCTGAGCAGCTGGATGCCGACGCTGTCGGACCGCGTCGGGTAGATCCGGCTGGCCGCGGCGCGACCGTTGGCGAAGACCTCGATGGTCGATCCATCGAGGAATACTTGGAGGCGCAGCGCGCGGCCACGGGGCAGGCGCAGCGGCCCGCCCGTCAGGGGCCGCTCTGTCGTTGGGTCAAGACTGGATTGCCGACAGTCGAGTTCCAGGTGGTCCTTCATGAAGCTATAGGTGATGCGCGTCTGCTCCGCCCCGTCGGGCGAACAGCGCACCGCCAGGCCCACCGTGTCCGCATGCGCAGGCTCGAACTCAGCCACGATCTCCAGGCGGTCGCCCCTCACGCCGTCTACGTTGTGGGGCGCAGCGGCCGAGAGCGGGATGTCGGTTCGTGTGAAGCGCCGTCCCCGCAAGACCTGCAGTTCCGGCGCGGGCTCCGAATGCAGTCGCCCGGCGGGGTCGAGGGTCAACACGCGTGGCAGCGATATCGCGCCCGCCCAGCCAGCGGCGGCGAGGGCTTCCGGCGTGCGTCCCTCGCGGAGCCAACCCCACATGAGTCTGCGGCCCTGGTCGTCCAGCATTGTCTGAGCCGCGTAGAAGTGCGCGCCGAGGTCCACTCGACCCCCGAATTCCGCGTCGTAGGTGTGATTGGCGTACGAGCCCACGTAATAGCCCACCCACCCCGATGGATTCGCCGACACAAGCAGCACCTGCCGGCCGTCCAACGGAAAGAAGTCGGGACACTCCCACATCGCGTCGGTCTGCTCCGAGTCGCCGGTCAGCAGCAACCCGAGGTAGTCCCAGTGGATCAGATCGGGTGACGTGTAGAGCGGGAGCGTGCCGCCCACGCCGTGGATGCCACAGCCGACCAGTTGATACCAAGCGTCGCCATCCCGCCATACCGCATGGTCACGAAACCCGGTGATGTCCAGCCCCTCAGGCGGCTCTTGAATGACCGGATTGGCCGGGTGTTTGGCCCACTTGACCAAATCGTCGGAGCCCGTGGCGATACACGGGCGTGAGGTATATGGCCAACCGGGCGGCGCGCCGGTGTAGACAATGGTCGGCACGCCGTCGTTGTCCACGGTGCGGCCGGAGCAGCAACCGGCGCGATCAGGCCCGCCAGGCGTTGGCACCAGCGCGAACGGCAGGTGCTCCCAGCGCACCAGATCGTCGCTCACCGCGTGGGCCCAGACCCCCGCTGCTAAGACCGTACTGTGCGGCTGGTATTGGTAAAAGAGGTGGTACCGCCCCTTCCATTGAATCAGCCCAAAGGCATCGCAGGTGAAGTTGGCGGGTGGCAGAAAGTGATAGCTCGGACGGTGCGGGTCGCGCATGCTGCCCTCACGCTTTCGACGGATCGCGGCGAAGAGTTCGGCGCGAGCATGCCCGAACACGGGGCGAGAAACCACCTCGACTAGTTTCGCAAGGCTGCGAGGGCTGCTACCACCTGGCACGGCCGGCCCTGTCAAAGCCGCCCTACGAAGCGCGCAGCGAGAAAGGTGGCGCACGCGCAGGCCAGCTGGTTCGCGGCGCGTGCGGCTCCCGGTCCGCACGCGCCGTGCTCTACGGCTTGGCGGCACCCTGGGGGACCTGGCTCGCGAGGGCGCGTTCCAGCAACGCCGTCCGGCCGGTGGTACCGAGCCGCGGCTCCACACTCCCGGTGCGGACAGGCAGGACGCGGCAACAGCCTCGGCCGGGCTCCCTTTGACCCAAACTGCTCGCCGCCGTATATTCAGCTTCCGAAATTCCGGCCTGCGCTGTAACACGCCGCTGACTGCGCTGCGAGGTTGGGACGAGTGCCTTGGGAGGGCGAGATGCGTCCGACGATGACACGACGGCAGGTTTTGCGCGCAAGTGGCGCGGCAGTCCTTGGGGTGACCGGCGCCATAGCGCTCGCGGCCTGCGGTGAGACGCAGGTGGTCACGGTCGAGAAGATCGTGGAGAAGGAAGTCCCGGTCGAAACGATCGTGACGAAGGAAGTCCCGGTCGAGACGGTGGTCACGCGGGAAGTCATCAAGGAGGTCACGGCGGAGCGCGGGACCGTAAAGATCGAGTTGCATCACGACCACACCTCTGGTCCGCGCGGATCGGCCATGAGTTGGGCGCTTGAGCGTTTCAGCCAAATCAACCCCAACATCCTGATCCGGTTCGTAGCCCAGCCTGAGGATTTCCTGGATTCCTTCGCAATAAAGCAAGCCGCGGGCACGACGGGTGAACTCGCCTTACTCAGTGGGTATTTCATGACGGCCTGGGTCAAGTCCGGAGCATTTACCCAGATCAACGAGTCGTTGAACAAAAACCCAAAGTGGGATCCAAGCGCTGTCTTCCATACTCCGGATGAGTTCGGGCTTGTCTACTGGAACCGGGTACCCTCGCCGCACCTGGAGCCCGTCTCCGGACCGCTGTGGGGACTCCCCTATCAGGGAAACGTCAACGCCTATTCGTACAACCTCGACATCATGGATAGCGCCGGTATCGACTTCCCCAGCGAAGGCAGTTGGGGACTGGAGACTGAGTATCTCGATGCCTTGAAGAAGGCGACCGACCCTGAGACTGATCAGTGGGGCATGCGGATGACGGGAGCTCACCACCAATTCGCGCAGTGGTGGCCCTTGGCGCTTGCCGACCGCGACGATCTGATGCCATACATGAACGAGGACGCGACCCACTATGAGTGCTTAGACGATGGCGGCGATCGTGGGTTGCAGCTTTGCGTTGACATGATTCAGAAACACAAAGTCTCGTTTGCACCGGAGGCGGCAAAGGAAATCTCGGGGGAGTTCTCCAGTCCGTTCGTAGCGGGCAAGGTATTGGTTGACATGCAAGGTGGTGCTACTGGTTACAACGTCCCTAGAATCAAAGACCGCTTCAAGTGGGGGATGGGGCCGACGCCTGAGGGCCCCCATGGTCCGGTTCCAACGATATTTGGCGGCCAAGCGCATACCGCGACCAATACGGCCCAAAAGACGGGTACGGTCGATGAGTCGGTGGAGGTGTTGCTGTTCTTCGCTGGTGAAGAGGTTCAGACCCGCATCGCGATTGACCGCGGATCGTTCCCAATGTACAAGGCGGTGCTCGATTCGCCGGAGTTCGCGGCAGCTCCGCCCGAGAATCACGTGTACTGGAAGCAAGTTACGAATCGCACGAATCACCGACACGGGCAATCGTCGCATCCGGGGCGTGTTGAAATAATCAGGGCCGCAGGCTGGGATGCGATGATCAATGGTGAAGAATCACTTGATGAAGGAATACCGAAGCTCATTGCGGCAAAGGACCGAGTCCTCCAAAATGAGCTAGAACGATACAACGAGATTAAGGCCTGGGCTGAGGCGCTTTCGACCTAGGCGACAGCGGAGAATCGCCCGTCGCCGACGCCAGGTGGACGGGTGTTGAGCCTGCGATAGGTGGCCGGTTATCTCTAAGGACCGGGTGGCCGGTCACCTAGCGGCGAGGCAACGGGTATTGTGTTTGAGTTGCGACAGGAGACGACGGTGGCAACGATTACCGAAGCTGATCACAGCGGGAACCCGTTTGCGGTCGAGGGACGCTGGTATCGCGGCAACCTACACGGCCACTCCACGAACTCGATGGACGTGCCCGAGGACCGTGGTAAGTCGCCCGAGGATGTCGTGGCCTGGTACCGGGACCACGGCTACGATTTCGTGGGAATTACCGACCATCGCGTGCTCACCGACACGTCGGCGTTTGCGACGGCTGACTTCGTCACGATCAATAGCATCGAGACACATAACTGGGATTCCCGCGGCGTGCTCTTCGATATCGTGGGGGTTGGGGTCCACAGCTTTACGCCTTCGTCCGAGGACTGTCACCCCCTGCCGGCGCCGGGAGGTTCGGGCGGCCCACAAGGCGCCATCGACCGAATCAACGCCGATGGCGGCATCGCCATCATGGTGCACCCGACGGGTACGGGGCTGGGTGCTGGCGACCTGCGCCAGTTCCGAGGGTTCGTAGGTATTGAGATATATAACGCCGCCAACGATGATCTGTTCTCGAAGGGCTACGCCACCATTCTTTGGGATGAGTTTAGCCTTGCCTCCCTGGAGGGCTTCGATGCCCACAGAAATCTCACGTGGGGTTTCGCGGCGGATGACGTGCACTACTTTGCCCCCAATGAGGCGGGCCGCGGCTGGGTGATGGTACGGACTACCGACTTCAGCGTGCCGGGGTTGTTGACGGCGATGCGCGCAGGTCACTTTTACGCGTCCCAAGGTCCGGAGATTCATGATGTTCAGATCGCCGGAGGGAAAGTGACGGTTGAGTGCTCGCCGGTGCGCCGGATCAGCGTCATGGCCCGCCGCAACCGCGGACGAACCTACCGAGCAGCGGGCGATGACGTGCTCACCGGCATCGAGCACGAGCTGCGCCATGCAGTTCCAGGCACGGATCCTGAACGCCAGGAACTGTACGTCCGCATCGAGGTGGAAGATGCGGAGGGTCGACATGCCTGGACCAACCCACAGGCGCTGTAGAGCAAGATGTCTAAGGGCGGCGCGACGACCCCCGGTCGGCTGCTAGCGGTGGCTTGTCACCCCTGCTACAGGCGTGTCGTTCACCCGGCCAGATTTGGTTTCGCGCCCGGTACGAGACCGAACCATCGCCAACGGCACACGAGATCGTACGCGATCGGCCAGTTCGACGAATACGCAGAGCGCGAGATAATTGTTGGCGATGTCAGGTTAGGGCAACGATCGGGGTGAATCTCATGCACACACTGAGCCGCGAACAGGTCGAATTCTACAACGAAAACGGATTCCTGCGTTTGAAGCAGGTATATCCGGCGGACGAGGTTCGCTGGCTGTCGGACGAGCTGGAGCGGCTGATGCAGGAGTGGACCGTGGAAGGTCCAGGCTGGGTGGGCCCGTGGCGTGAGGCGTATATGACGGCCGAGGAAGACGAGCGGGCCCGCGCGACGTTTCTAAACGACCTGCATTTCTACTCCGCAGCCTATATGCGGGCCGCGATGAACGACACGGTCACCGGGGCACTGATCGATCTGATGGGGCCCAACGTCGAGCTGCACCACACGACACTCCACGCCAAGGCGCCCGAGATGGGCACCCCGTTCCCGATGCATCAGGACCACGCGTTCTATGCGCACGAGAGTCCCGGCTACATCGACGCGATCGTGCACATCGACGCGGCGGGAGAAGAGAACGGCTGCCTGAAGTTCTTGCCGGGCTCGCACAAAGCAGGGCCGTTGGACCACATCAGCAGCGAGAACAGCGTCCCCTACCTGCCGGTGGACCGCTACAAGCTGGAGGATGCGGTCTCGGTGCCGGCCGACACTGGCGATGTGGTGCTCTTCAGCTATTACACGGTCCATGGCTCCGCGCCGAACCGCACGTCGCAGTGGCGGCGGCTGGTGCGCTTCGGGTACCGGGACCCAGCCAATGCACAGGTTGCGGGCACGGCGCACGGGCGGCAGGGCCCGATGCTGTGCGGCCAGAAACGTCCCAGCGAGTCGAAGGTGGCAGCGGCTTAGCGGCCACACTGAACCGCATGCGGTGGGCCCTGGTGGACTGCACGTCGTACTCCACATCGGCCAATGAGCGCCGCGGCAGCATCGCGTCCCCCACCGGGCATCCGTCACCAGCGAGCATGGCGCCTAGCGCTACCGTCTGGTTCATTCAGACCACTCCTAAAGGAAGGCCAACGGGCGGGCCAGCGGTCGATTGACGGGGTGGGTGATGGATTTACACTGGGCGGCATGAACGGGGCACTTGTTGTGACGCGCCGACCTGACGTGCAGCGCCGTGGCGCTGGATCCTGACGTGCAGCGTCGTGGCGCTGGATGCCGGGTGATTGCGCGAGGAGTGTGCCCTCCGACGTAGCGAACGACTGACGTAAGCGCCAGCGCCGCGGACGGGCCACCAAGCCAGAAACGTCCGCGGTTTTTTCTTTGTCGAGATCAGAAGGATTCGGGCCGACGCATGTTGAGCATCAGCAAGGTTTCATACGCCTGGGGACCGCAGCAGGTCCTGAGCGAGGTGACGCTCTACGTAGGGCGCGGCGAGAAGGTGGGGCTGGCCGGGGTGAATGGGGCCGGCAAGTCGACGCTGCTGCACCTGGCGGCGGGATTTCTGGAACCGGACGCCGGCGGGATCAACCGACCGAACCGCACCGGGCTGCTGCCACAGGAACCGCAGATCGCTTCCGAATTCGCGGCGGACGCCACGGTGATGGAGGTGGTGATGTCGAGCGGGCCGACCGCCGAGATCGCAGCGCGTCTGTCCGCAGCAGAGCGGCGTTTGGCGACAGCCAGCGACGCCGTCCTGACCGAGGCGGTGGAGCACTACGGCGAGACCGAGGAGGAGTTTCGCAACGCCGACGGCTACCGGGCGCAGTCGGACGCGGCGGTGGTGCTGAGCGGCCTGGGGCTGACGGCGGATCTAGCAGACCAGACGATGGCGACTCTGTCGTCGGGTCAGCGCACACGGGTGGAGATGGCCCGTGTGCTGGCCAGCGGCGCAGATCTGCTGCTGCTGGACGAGCCGACGAATCACCTGGACGCTGACGGCGCGCGCTGGCTGATGGGGTTCCTGGCCAACACGTCGGCTTCGGTACTGATCGTGTCCCACGACCTGCGGCTGCTGGATCACGCTATTTCGCGGGTGTACGAGCTGGACGGAGCGACGCGCCGGGCGACGGCATTCAAGGGGACCTACAGCGAGTACCTGGTGTGGAGCGCCGAGCAGCGCGAGGCGCTGAAGGAGACGCGGAAGCAGCAGCAACGCCGGATCGACCGCTTGCAGACTTCGACCGACCGCCTGCGGGCGCACTCCGTAAAGAGCGAGGCCGTGGCGCGGCGGGTGAAGGTGATGGATCGACGGCTGGAGAGGATGCGGGACGACCAGGTCGAGCTACCGCTGGAACCAGGGGCAATCGGGATGCGGGTGGGTCAGGCGCCGCGTTCGGGTCGGGTGGCGCTGCGCGTGGAGGACGTGGCGCATGCGTTCGGCTCGAACCGGGTGTTGCGCAACGTCTCGCTGACGCTGGAGCGGGGGCAGCGCCTAGCGGTTATCGGCCGAAACGGGGCGGGCAAGTCGACCTTGCTAAACATCGCGGCCGGGGTCCTTCAGCCGGATCGCGGGTCGGCCGAGGTGGGTCATAACGTGGCAGCCGCGCATTTCACGCACGCGCTGGACCCGGCGCTGGCCAGGCGGACTGGCTACAACGTGGTGCGCTCGCTGCTGGGTCCGGACGAAACGACGATCCGCAGCTTTCTAGCCACGCTGATGTTTCGCGAGGACCACATCTTCAGGCCGTTGCGGACCTTGTCAGCCGGGGAACGGGCCCGGCTGGCGATCGCGCGGCTGATGCTGGAGCGGCGCAACCTGCTGCTGCTGGACGAGCCGAACAGCAACCTGGACCGGACGACGCAGGCCTGGCTGCTAGAGGCTCTGCGGACCTATGGGGCGTCGCTGGTGGTGGTGTCGCACGACGTGGATTTTGTGGAGGGACTGCAGCCGGATTGGGTGCTGCTGATGCCGGAGGAACGGCTGCAAGCGTATGAGGAACGGCACCTGGGGCGGGTGGCGGTGGTGTAGTGCGCAGTGGGCCGTGGCTCGTGGTAAGTGGCTAGTGACGAATTTAGAACATGGAGGTGTTCGGGGCGGGAAGTATGGCTGGACTTTGGCGAGGCCACGGGATGAAATCCTTAACCTTCTGGCCCGTCTTGGGGCCTTGACCATTGACAATAAGTCAGATCCCAAATAGACTTCCAGGACGTCACTAAGCATTCATAGTAGCGAGTGTTAGGAGATGCTATAAGATCGTCTTAGGATATGCTAATCGATCTCTTTAGTATGACCTATTGGATTGATAAGCCGATGCTTAACTCATCGGATTCTTCGAGGAGGCAACCGCGATGACCATGCAGGAGAGCCTGGCACGGGCTCTGAACGATCAGATCAACCATGAATTCGGTGCGTCCTACGCCTACCTGGGCATGGCCGCCTACTTCGAGTCGCTGGACCTGGACGGGTTCGCCGGCTGGATGCGGGCACAGAGCGAGGAAGAGTGGGCTCACGGCATGCGGATCTTCGAGCACCTGGCAGCCCGAGACGCTCCGATCACCTTGGGAGGGCTTGACGACGCCGAAACCGAGTACAGCAGTCCTGAGACGGTCATCGCGACGGCGCTGAGCCTGGAACAGGACACTACGCGATCGATCAACGCGGTCTACGCCCAGTCGGTTGAGCTGGGCGACTACCAGGCCAAGGCGCTGATGGACTGGTTCGTCAACGAGCAGATTGAGGAAGAGGACACGCTGCGCACGCTGCTGAGCCACGTCAAGATCGCCGGTCCTGACGGAGCAGGCATGCTAATTCTGGACCGCGAACTGGCAGCCCGGTAGCCATTGCCAGTGGAAGATTCCACTTCACGCCGCTTGCTGGATTCCGGCCACGATGGGAGCCGTTCTGTGCAACGACATCAGGACAGATCGTCCGGGCGGACGTGGTGGCCGCTTGACAGAACTTTGAGGATGTCGACAATAGGCAAGTCGTAGCCAATATGGGCATATATGACCTGCTTAAGCATACCGTTAGACGGTCTCTATCACAATGCTAATAGACAATATTATGGCTATGTTATCCGGGAGCTTAGGCACTGCTAATACTCTTCAGTAGGACAGGCAACCACGTTGCCCATGACCGTGGAGACGTCGTAAAGGAGGCTCAGGCCATGGCACGCACCGGGAGAATGCGAATAAGGCGCGGATCGACAGGATGGGAGCGCCTTCGGCTTGGTCTTGCGGCAATTGCCGCGGCAAGCCTGACCTTCGTGGGCCCTGTGGCCGGGTTGCTGGCACTGGATTGCGGCGGCATTGCGATCACCGACGGTTGCCTGTTCACCAACACCGGGAGCGACACGAGCGATCCGAACGATGGATTCGCCGTCACCAACGCCGACGGCGTGCCGATGTGGGACTTCGTACAGGAGCGAGACGCCCAGGCGATTGGCTACCCGATCAGTCAGCGCTGGCTTGATGGGCCCTTCACGCTGCAGGCGTTCCAGAAGGTGATCCTGCAGTGGAACCCCGCGCAGGAGCGGATGAACTACTACAACACCCTGGACGCGCTGGCCAACGCCTACCCGCAGATCGAGCTGCCCAACGTCCCGGCGCACCAGGTACTCGCGGCCGATGCCGGCGCGGACTTTGAGACGGTCAAGCGCAATCATTTGGCAATCCTGGACGCGAATCCGGACATCAAGGCCCGGTTCCTGGCTGAGCCCGACTGGCTGAACCTCTACGGGTTGCCGATTCGTTACGAAGAGCGGGAAGTCAGTGGCAATCCTCAGGGCTTGCAATTGCTGCGCGCGCAACGGGCCGTGTTTGCAATCTGGAACGTGCCGGCGCCGGGAACGACGCTTGGCGAGGTGCTGCTGCAGAACTTGCCGGACAAGGTGAAGCAGCTCGGCAACGTGATCGTTCCCGACAACACTGAGGCTCCCATTACCCCGAGGCAAGCGGACGCGTTCGCGCCTCAGCAGGTTTATCGGCGCCCCAACGAAGATGACGAACGGAGTGACGACGAACCGGATGGCGCCGATGGCCCGCCGGGTACTGACAACGACGGTTTCGACACCGAGGCCAATACCGACCATGACGGCTTCGATACGACTGCCAACACCGACAATGACGGCTTCGATACGACCGCCAATACCGACCATGACGGCTTCGATACGACCGCCAATACCGACCATGACGGCTTCGATACGACCGCCAATACCGACCATGACGGCTTCGATACGACCGCCAATACCGACCATGACGGCTTCGATACGACCGCCAATACCGACCACGACGGCTTCGACACCACGGCCAATACCGATCATGACGGCTTCGATACGACGGGCAACGACGATGACGACAGGGACGATGATGATGACGACAGGGACGATGACGATGACAGCGATGACGATGACGACAGCGATTAGGCGGTGACACCCGGTCTACTCAGATCGGTACCGATTGCCCCGCAGATCACATTCCCGGACGACCGCGGCTTGCCGGGGCTTGAGCGAGCGTTTGACGGTGCGTGGGTCTGGGAGGCGTACTGCCGGGCCTTTGGACATCCTGAATCCCGTCCTCAGCTCATACGAATTCGGCAGTTCAGCCATAGCCCGGGGCGTGGTGCGATCGTCGGATATGTCCTGGAATGGCAGCCGGAGGAATACTTGCCTCCCGAGCAATTCAGCCTCAGGATCAACGGAAACAAGCCGCCGGAGATCTCGCGGTTTCCTAACGACCGACACCTACCCGGGCTGGCCGACGCCGCCTGCCCCGACACGGCGCTCAGGCTAGTCAACCGGTACGTGCTGGCGGTTCCAGCAAGGCGTGTCAGGGTTGACGTGGTGCGCTACAGGCCCGGCAGTCGGGCCGTTTTGCGGCATTCGGTCGGCAAGGTCACGTTTTACGTACGGGCCATGCGGCCCGCGGCCGTTGCCCCGTTGGTCGCGGCCGCCGAACTGATCGGCCATTCAGACTTCGTCGCTCCACGACTTGTCGGCCACTGGTCCGACGGCGGCGTTGTCTGGCTGTCACGGATTCCAGGCAAGAATCTGCGGCGATACATCCGGCGCGGTGGACAGCCGGGTCCAGCGCCGATTCTGGATGGGCTGGAGAGTCTGTGGACTACGCCATATCAGCCGGACGGCAGACAACCGTTCAACCTGAAGGGCCTCTATCGCCGAGCGAAGCAAGTCCTGGGTCACGCAACGCAAAGCGACAACGACGCGAATTCGCTGCTCCGAGCCGCGGCACGGGTTCTGGATCCGTTTGTCGCGTCCTGGAAGCCTACTGGTCTTGCGCACAACGACTTCTACGACGACCAGATGCTCAGCTTGCCCGACGGCAGGATCGCGCTGGTGGACTTTGAGGAGACCGGGCCAGGCGATCCCATGCTGGACGTGGGAAACTTTCTAGCGCACTTGCGGATTCAGTCCAGGCTGGGACGCGAAGACTACGCCGCAGCAATCACCGCACACCATGACGCGTTTCGCCTCGCCGCGCTCGATCGGCTGAACTGGGACGAACGCGAGTTGGACTTGCGCGAGGCCGTCTGTCTGTTCAGGATCTGTACCAGCACCGTTCGGAACATTCGCCGGGATTGGCAGCATCGCCTGACCACTGGGTTGTCACTTGTAAACGAAATCCTTGACTGATAGAGAAACTCGAGCCGTCCAGGTGCCGCGCGGCTAGCGGATGCTGGGGGCGTTGCGTTGGAGGTCGGTGGAGGAAACTCCTTGGGGGATTAGGACAGGCACGAGTATGGTATTGGAGTGCTCAGCTACCCAAATAAGTTGCTATGAGATACAGTACGTACGAAGATTAGCCTGTCTTCTTCTTGTTTCCAGATCAGTGGCCAATCAGGTTCTATATGGCATTCCCAGTATTGCGACAGTCTGCCTTTCAGCTTATGAGGTCTATGTCGAAATGCGAGAGGCTCACCTGCTAGCAGTTGGTCAATAACAGCTCTGAGTTTCTCAGGGTCTTTACCGCGCCTCTCAGACCGCCGAAGATCCTTGTTGAACTGTTTACGAAAAACAGCTCTCAAAACAACGGCCTATCCGCCCTATGACTTGCTACGCTTGAACTCTTCGTAGTCCTTCATAAACTCGTCCATGTTTTCGTATTCAATCAAGTCTTCTCAAGCTTCAACCTGTCGTATCGCCTCCAAGGTTTCAGCGTTCGGGGTACGATCTACGTGCGGTGCGTCTTGCGCTGCTGGACCAGCATAGCCAAGCACCAACCTACGTACTTTGGCTTTTTCCTTCATCGTTGAGTTCCCAAGACGCGCTGTGTTCGCAGCCACACTGACTGCAAGCCAAATTGTAGCACGATGTCCAAGTTCAGCATCCGGGGATGCCGCCTTGACTCGCCTGCCCGCGATCCAGATTCCAAAACGGCACGCATCCCGAGCCAGCGCCACGAAGGCCCGGTCGTCAGCGGACGCCGGGGGCGTTGAGTTGGAGGACGGCGGAGAGAGCTTGTTGGGGGATGTCGACGCGGCCGACGCGTTGCATGCGGCGTTTGCCGGCCTTCTGGGATTCCGGGAGTTTCTTATTGCGGGAGACATCGCGGCCGCCGGGTTTGGCTGAGTCGCGCGCCCCGGGGAGCACACGCGCGCATCGCCTACACTGACATCGGAACAGCGGGCGGTATTGCGTCGCGCTGGAGGCATTGATGGCCACTGACACGATCGTCGCCGAGCCTGGAATCGACAACGTCAGCCTAAGTGACCGGGTGAGCCGTCTGGAAGGCGCCTACGGCCACTTGGCGACGAAGGCTGACCTTGCAGAACTCAAAGCCGATCTCACTGCCGCTATCGCCACGCAGACGCGCTGGCTCGCGGGTCTGGTCCTCGCCACAGCGGCTGCCGCGGCTGGTGTAGTAATCGCTGTTGACCGACTTGCTGGCTAGACGACCAACGCCGTCGCTGCGTCGCTATAGCTAAGCCTTGCATCGATCGTGACTCGGATCATGAACGCCCCCCGAGCGATGGCATGTCAATTGCGTTGGTCGTACCGATTGTCGGAATCCGCCACCTAGCGTGAGCAGGCTCCGCTCTGCTTACGGGGACGTTCGCGTTCGTCACGCCGCGTGAGTGAACGGACGGAATTCAGCGCCACCGTGTCATCTTGGCAGCGAACGCACAGGCTCACGCTGGTAAAAGCAGATCTCAGTAGCGGTCTGTCCGACTAGCGGACGCCGGGGGCGTTGAGTTGGAGGACGGCGGAGAAGGCTTCCTGGGGGATGTCGACGCGGCCGACGCGTTTCATGCGGCGTTTGCCTTCTTTTTGTGATTCCAGAAGCTTCTTCTTTCGGGAGACGTCGCGGCCGTAGCACTTGGCGAGAACGTCCTTGCGGAGCGGGCGGACGGTTTCGCGGGCGACGATGCGGGAGCCGATGGCGGCCTGGACGGCTACTTCGAAGAGTTGGCGCGGGATTTCGCGGCGGATTCGCAGGGCCAGATCGCGGCCAATGACGGGGGCACGGTTGCGCAAGACCAGGGTGGACAGGGCGTCCACGATCTGGCCGTTGACCTTGATATCGAGCCGGACCAGGTCGGCTTCCCGATAGCCCAGGACGTTGTAGTCCATTGAGGCGTAGCCGCGGCTGACGGACTTGAGGGTGTCGAAGAAGCCGGTGAGCATTTCGGCCAGCGCCAGGTCGTATTCGATGAGCACGCGGGTGGGTTCGATGTGCTCCATGCGGTGGTGGGACCCGCGGCGGTTGGCGAGGAGTTCACTGACGCGCCCGATGTAGGCGGTGGGCGTGATGATGCTGAGGCGCATCCAGGGTTCGCGGATGGCGGCGATCTGGGCGAGTTCGGGGAAGTCGGCGGGGCTATCCAACAGCGAGATCGTGCCGTCGCGGGCCTCGACCTCGTATTCGACCTGAGGCGTGGTGATGACCAGTTCGATGTCGAATTCGCGTTCCAGGCGCTCGCGGACGATGTCCATGTGCAGGACGCCCAGGAATCCGGCGCGGAATCCGAAGCCAAGGGCCAACGACTTCTCGGGTTGGAAGGTCAGAGCGGGATCGCTGAGGCGCAGACGTTCCAGGGCGTCGCGCAGGTCGGGGTAGGCCTCGGGATTGGTGCAGTAGAGGCCGGCGAAGACCAGCGGCTTGGGCTGCCGGTAGCCGGGCAGCGGTTCGATGCCGTCAGCGCCGTGGGGCGCAACCGTGTCGCCGGCGGGCAGGTCGTGGGTGTCCTTGAGCCCGGTGGCCACGAAGCCGACCTCGCCGGTTCCCAGGACGTCCTGCTGACGGCGCGTGGGCACGAAGACGCCGACGTCGACCGCCTCGGCGCGAGTGCCGGCCTGAACGAGTTGGAGCCGGTCGCCGCGTTGGAGGTGGCCATCCATCACGCGGACGTAGGCCACGACGCCCTGGTGCTGGTCGTAGGCGGAGTCGAACACGAGGGCGCGGAGCGGGGCGTTGGCGTTGCCGGGGGGCGGGGGCGTCTCGGCCACGATGCGGTCCAGCAGCTCGCGCACGCCGGCGCCGGTCTTGGCGGAGACGCGCATGACCTCGGACGGGTCAGCGCCCAGAAAGTCCACCAGTTCGCGGGCGACCTCTTCGGTGCGCGCGGTGGGCAGGTCGGTCTTGTTGACTACGGGAATGATGGTCAGGTCCAGTTCGAGCGCGGCGTAGGCGTTGGCCAGGGTCTGGGCCTCGATGCCCTGGGTGGCGTCCACCAGCAGCACGGCGCTCTCGCAGGCGGCCAGGGAGCGGGACACCTCGTAGCTGAAGTCCACGTGGCCGGGGGTGTCGATGAGGTTGAGCGAGTAGTCCGTGTCGCCCATCTGATGCCGCATGTGGACCGGGTGGGCCTTGATGGTGATGCCACGCTCGCGTTCCAGGTCCATGGAATCGAGCACCTGTTCGCGCATTTGGCGATGACTGAGCGTGGCGGTCAGCTCCAGCATGCGGTCGGCCAGCGTGGATTTGCCGTGGTCGATGTGGGCGATGATGCAGAAGTTGCGGGTACGCGCTTGGACGGGGGCGTGGGGCTGGGACATGGAGAGAGTCTAGCGGCGAGCTGCTCAGCGAGGGCGGAGGCGGGAGAGGCGGGTGGTGAGTTCGGTGAGTTCGCGGCTGGCGAGGAGCCAGGCGACGCCCAGGTAGGCGACGACGGCGGCCGTTAGGTAGGCGGCGAGCAGCAGGGCCGAGTCGAGGCCGATGGGTCCGTCGGTCCAGGTGGTGACGCGCAGAACGGCGATGACCAAGCCCATCATGCCGGCGGCAATGAGGGCGGTGGCGGCGACGGCGACTTCAGGGGCGCCCACGTGCAGGCCGCCGCGGCGGTGCAGGATGAATGCCAGCACCAGGGCTTCGACCAGCACACCTATGGACAAGCCCAACGCAATGCCGCCGATGCCGAGCGTCTGGGCCAGGAACCAGGAGAGCGGCATGTGCAACGCCAGGCTGGCCGCGCCCACGGCTACGGGGCTGCGGGTGTCCTGCATGGCGAAGAAGCCGCGCACCAGGATTTCCACGGCGGCGTGCCCGGCCAGCCCAATGGCGAAGAAGCGGAGCGCGATGGCGGTGACCTCGGTGGCGCGGGCATCAAAGGCGCCGCGTTGAAAGAGGACTGCGACCAGCGGTTCGGCCAAGATGACCAAGACCACGGCGGCGGGGAGATTCAGGAAGACGATATGCCGCGCCACGCCGCTGACGCGGGCGGCGAACAGTTCGCGGTCGCCGCCGGCCCAGCGGCCGGCCAGTTCGGGCAGCGCGGCCTCGCCCAAGGCCATCCCGAACACGCCGAGGGGCAGCAGCATCAGCAGGAAGCCGTTGTTGAGGGCAGCTACCGCCGACGGACCCTGCAGCGAGGCCAGGATGTTGACGTAGATCAGACTGGCCTGCAGCACGGCCACGCCCAGCAGGCGCGGGAGCATCAGGACGATTACCCGGCGGACATCCGGGTTGGTGATGCCCCAGGTGAACCTGAATCGGACCAGTGACGCCAAGCCCGGCGCCTGGACGCCGAAGTGCAAAGCCGCGCCGATGAGCGTGCCCCAGACCAGTCCGCGGAGTCCGAATGCCTGGGCGAGCACCACGGCGCCAACGATGATGCCGACGTTGTAGAGCAGCGGGCTGAGGGCCGGCGGCATGAACCGGCGTTCGGCCTGTAGGGCAGCCTTGGCGAGCGCGCTGAGTCCCAGGAGTACCGGGGACAGCATCAACCAGCGTGAGGCGTCCACAGCCAAGGCGTGCGTGTCGGCCTCGAACCCGGGGGCAATGGCCGTCATCAACGACTCGGCCAGCAGCGCGCCCAGCGCGGCGAACACTGCGCTGGCAATGAACACCAGCGTGGCCACGCCGCTCAGAAGTTGTCGCAGCGCCTCGGGATCGCCGCGGGACTTGACCTCGGCGTAGACCGGGATGACCGATGACAGCAACGCGCCGCCGGCCAGCAGCATGAAGATTGTGTCGGGAATACGGAAGGCGGCGAACCAGGCGTCGGCCTCCGGTCCCACGCCGAACTGGGCATTGATGGCGGCCTGGCGCACGAATCCGAGCAGCCGGCTGAGGGCGATGGAAGCCAGGACGATTCCTGCGGCGGCGGCGATGCCGCCGCCGAGGCCGTCGGATTCCTCGGTGTGGGTAGCGACGGCGCGTGAAGGGTCGGACGTCACAATTTTCGTTCTAGCCGGAGGCCAGACAGGGCCAGTGCGCCGCTAAGATAGTTAGCGCACCCGCTTGCATACACGGCCCGACTCGCTGCGTCGCGCCGTTCAACCGAGAACCCGCCTGTGCCGCCGATATTCACGCCTGACAACCTTGAGATCGTCTTCCTCTCGTTCGAGGGGCCGGACCAACCCTACTCACAGGCCGGGGGCCTGGGGGTGCGCGTGGCGCAGTTCACGCGCTCGCTGGCGCGGCAGGGGTTCAGGACGCACCTGATCTTTGTGGGCGATCCAGACCGGCCGGGGCACAAAGTCCTGGAGAACGGGCGCCTGCACCTGCATCGCTGGTGTCAGTGGCTCAGCGAACACCATAGGGGCGGGGTGTACGAGGCCGAGATCAAGAAGGTCCACGACTACCAGGATTCCGTGCCCGCCTTCGTGACGTTCGACATTGTGGCCCCGGCCGTCGCCGAGGGCCGACAGGTGGTGGTGATGGCGGAGGAGTGGCACACAGCCGACGCTTTATCCCGTCTGAGCGACTCTTTGCACTTCAACGGGTTCCGCCAAAGCTGTGTGTTGGTCTGGAACGCTAACAACGACATGTCGTTCCACCGCATGAACTGGGATCGGATTGGCTACGTGGCCGACTTTGCAGCGGTCTCAAAGTACGTGAAGCATCAGATGTGGGACTGCGGCGTCAACCCGGTGGTGATTCCGAACGGGGTTCCCTCGGAGCGACTGGAACCTGTGGACCCGGACGCCGTGGCTGCGTTCCGACGAGCGCTGGACTGCGACCTGTGGTTCTTCAAGATCGGTCGGATGGATCCAGACAAGGGCTGGCTGGAGGCTGTGGAGGCGGTGCATAGGCTGCGCACCCAGGGTCTCGACGCTCGCCTGGTCATCAAGCCGGGCGCTTACGAAGCCTTTGGCGACGAGATCCACCGACACATGGTGTGGCGGGGCCTGGAGCGGGCAGAGGTCGTGACGGAAGACCGTTCGATCGCAGGCATCGCCACGGCCCTGGCAGCCGCCCCAGAGGCGGCGGTGCTGGACCTGCGCTTCTTCGTACCAGACGAAATCCTTCCGGTGTTCTACTGCGCGGCGGACGGCACGCTGGCCAACAGCGGATACGAGCCGTTTGGGCTGGTGGGGCTGGAAGCGATGGCCGCCGGCGGGATCGCTTACGTGGGGTCCACCGGCGAGGACTACGCGCGTCCGCTGCAGAACTGCGTGGTGCTGGACGACGCGGCGGAGCCGGACGAGATTGTGCGGTTTGCGCTGCAGCTGAAGGATGACCCGGCACTCAATGCATCAATTCGGGCCGGCGCACGTCGGGGGGCGGAGCTGTTTACCTGGGAAGCCGTGACGCCGATTTTCCTGACCCGGATGAGCCACCTGGCAGCCGGGCAGGGCGTAGGCGTCGGGTAGCATTCGCGAAGCGCCAGCAGGCCGCCCCACCCCCACGATCGCGCCACTCCCATCGCCGACAACCTGGTTATCTACACGCTGATTCACCAGCCGCGGCGGGTGCGTATTCCGGCGGCGCCGATCCCGCGCGGCGCGGACGCGGCGACGATCGAGGCACAACTGTTCGACGACGAGTTGAACCGGTTCTACTTCGAGAAAGTCGCACGCTGGTGCTATCGGCCTGCCATCAAGCTGTGGCGTGACCTGCTGGATCGGGGCCTGACGCTGGGGCTGGGAGTCCCGCTATCCACGCTGCCGCAGTTCGAGGCCTGGGCCCCGGACCTGCTGGAGGATCTCAAGGCCCTGCTGCGGCACGAGAACTGCGAGCCAGTGGCGACCGAGCCGTATCACGCGGTGAGCATGCTGCTGGACCTGCCGCTGTTTGCCGCAGCCATGGAGCGGTCGGCGGAGGGGCTGGCGAAACTCGCCGGCCAACGACCGCGGGTGGCGGACACGACCGAGATGCTGATGTCCTCGGACATCGCCCGCACGCTGGCGCGAACGGGCTTCGAAGCCGGCTTCGTGGACGGACGGCCCTGGATCCTGGAATGGCGGAGCGCGGCCCACCTCTACATGGAGCGCGGCGGACTGCCGCTATTTGCCCGTCATTTCGACCTGAGCGACGACGTGGGCTACCGATTCTCGAACCAGAGTTGGGACGGCTGGCCGCTGACGGCTGATCGCTACGCCGACTGGATTGCGGCGACGCCCGGGAAGCTGGTCACGCTGGCCTGGGACTTCGAGACATTTGGCGAGCACCACAACGTGGACACCGGCATATTCGAGTTCATGGACGCGCTGCCAGATGCGCTGGCACGGCGTGGGGTGCGCTGCCTGACACCCAGCGGGGCCGTGGATGCCTTTGGCGCCGAGGCGCATGACCTACCGATGTCACCGTTCCCAGCCACCTGGGCGGGGCAGCACGGAGGCCTGGAGTTCTTCCTGGGCAACCATGCGCAGCAGGCGGTGTTCCGGCTGATGACGGCGGCCTATGGCAGCGCGCAGCTCACGCAGGACCCGAAGCTCATCGACCTGGCCCACATGCTGTTGCAGTCGGACAACCTGCACTGGCTGCAGTGGGTCGGCAAGGAAGGCTCGGAAGCGGAGGTTTCCGCCTATTTCACACCAAACGAGTGGATGTGGCTGGGTGCAGACCGGCTGCTGTGGGAACACCAGCGTGTTTACATCAACTTCATCGACGCGATCAGCTAGCGAGGCAGGCATGGAGAACGTATTCCTGGGATCCACGCAGACGACCGTTCCGAAAATCGGCCTGGGAACGGCCCGATACTTCGGCGGGCAGGGCGTGCTGGTCAAAGGACTGGCGGCGGGTCTGCGGCTGATCGACACGGCGGAGTCGTACAACGCCCGGGGCGATGAACCCGGGGAGGCCGAATTGCTGGTGGGGTCCGAGCTTGCCGGGCGGTGGGATCAGACCTTTATCGCCTCCAAGATCTCGCCGCGGAACCTGGCGGCGGCCGACGTGCCAGTGCACGCGCGGGCCAGCGCGCGACGGCTGGGCGTGGAAGTGATCGACCTCTACCAGATTCACGGGCCGAACCCGTCGATCCCGATTGCGGAGACCATGGGCGCCCTGGAACGGCTGGTGGACGAGGGGTTGATTCGATTCATCGGGGTGAGCAATTTCTCGGCCGACCAGTTGAAAGCGGCCCAGGACGCGGCGGGGCGCTATCCGATCGTGTCCAACCAGATTCGATACAACCTGTTCGACCGCGCCGACGCGGATGTGCTGGACCTCTGCCGGGAGACGAAGGTCACGGTGATTGCGCACACACCGCTGGCGTTGGGGAGTTTCGGCGGGCACGGAGGCTCAACGGTGCTGGCCGAGGTCAGTCGAGCCACGGGGCGAACGCCCGCGCAGGTGATGCTGAAGTGGCTGGTTGGACAGGACGGCGTGATTGCCATCCCGAAGACCGACCGGCCGGAACGGGTGGCCGAACTGGCGGGATCAGTCGGGTGGGAACTGGATTCCGACCAGCGCCGGGCGCTGGACGCGTGCGCCTGATCGCCGACCGCGACGCGCTGACCTAAGGGACGGGATAGACCACGATGCGGATTGCCATGCTCGTATGGGAGTACCCGCCGCACGTCGTTGGCGGCCTGGGGACGTACTCCGGGGCGATGGCGCCGGCGCTGCGGGCGGCCGGTCACGACGTGCAGGTATTCGCCGCGCTGCGGGACGGCGACGCACCGGAGCAGCCGGATACGCACTGGGCGCGGCCGCTGGACCTGAGTCCAACCTACTTCGGGGTGTACAACCAGGAGGCGGCCGGTTGGGGCGCTTTCTTTGGGGAGCTGTACTCAACGAACATCCTGTGGGCCGACGCGGTTCGCGAGGAGCATCGACGCCAGCCGTTTGACGTAGTTGCCGTCCACGACTGGCTGGCCGCGCCGGCCGGGCTGACGCTGGCGCAGCACCTGGACGTGCCCATCGTGCTGCACGTGCACAGCGCCGAGTGGGGGCGGCAGCCGGGCGGTCCTTCACCCATCGTGTCGCAGTGGGAGACAGCGGCCGGCAGGGCGGCGGCAGCCACGATTACCGTCAGCCACGCGATGGTGCGGGACCTGATAGCGCACGGCTGGGACCCGCAACGCGTGCACGGCGTCTGGAACGGGGTGGATACGGAGCTGTACGCGCCGGACTTGCCGGGCGGACCGGCGCTGCGAGCGCGCTACGGGCTGCCGGACGACGCGCCGGTGGTGTTCTTCATCGGCCGGCTGACGGGGGTGAAAGGCGCGCGGCCGCTGATGGAGGCCTGGCCGCAGGTGCTGGCGCAGCATCCAGAGGCGCGCCTGGTATCCCTGGGCACCGGCGATCAGGACGACGAGATTCGGGGGCTGGTCGCGGAGCTGGGGGTAGAGGAATCGGTCACACTGCGTACCGAGTGGATCCCAGAGGCCGAGCGCATCGCGCATTTCTCGGCCGCCGACCTGGTTGTGCTGCCGTCCACCTACGAGCCGTTCGGGATCGTGTGCCTCGAAGCGATGGCCTGCGGCAAGCCGGCGGTCGTGGGGGCGCGCGGGGTGGTTGGCTTCCGCGAGCAGGTGCTCAACAACGGGCCGAATCAATGCGGGCTGCACGTGAATGGGGCCGATCCTAAGGACATTGCCTGGGGGATCAGCGAGGCGCTGAGTGATGAAAAGCGGCTGCGGTGCTGGGGGAGCAACGGACGGCAGAGGGCGGTGAAGATGTTCTCTTGGGCGCAGTGCGCGGCGCGGACTGTGGAGGTGTATGGGCGGGTTCGGTGATCTCTTGGGTCAGTCCGCCGCACACTAACCGGCCGGCGTGGGCTGTCTCTCGGTCATGGTTGGCGAGGCCCCTGACTCAGGCGTTGTGGCCAGCGGGTCGCGGGTCAGCGCACTTGCACGAACGGCCTGAGTCAACGCGTCAACTTTCGCATCGAGGGCGCGGACTTCGGCACGGACCTCACTTCGCAGGCCCTCTATGTCGGCACGAGTCTCAGTGCGCAGGTCGCGGATGTCCGATTTCAACAAGGCCAGCGCGCCGGCGACGACGAAAGGCAGAACGGGCAAAGCGATGATTCCGGCAATAGCCAGCAGGTCGGCAATTTGAAGGGTCACGGGCGCGAGACTTCCGGTGACGCGATCAAGTGCATGTCGAACCTGCGGTTAGGCGCGGACGCGCTGGCTGGCTGTCAGGGGCTCGGATTCGCTTGGGGGCGACGGAGCAGGGGGATCGGACGGCGAGACGAGTGGGCTCCGGACCAAAGCACTCGCGAGGAGGGTTTGTGTTAGGGAGTCCACTTTCGCATCAGTGGCGCGCTGGCGGTCGTCCAGCTTCGCGATGTCTGCCCGCAGCCAAGCCAGTGCGCCGCCGACTACGGCAAGCATTGAGCCTAGAACGATGCCGGCAATGGCCAGCAGGTCGGCGGCTTCGAGGGTCACGGAGCGGGCTTTCCAGCGACTGGGTCACGTACCGGTTCGCCGAGGCGGGCCAGGGTCTGCGCCATTTCGTACTGGCGGGCTTCCAGCCTGTCGAGGCGGACGTCCATCCTGTCAAGGCGGGCGTCGATGCCGTCGAGGCGGGTATCGATGCTGTCGAAGCGGGTATTGATGCTGTCGAAGCGGGCATCGTGCTCAGCGCGTAAATCGCGCAAGGCAGCAGCTTGCTGCTGGGCCAAGAGCTCAAGACGAGCTTCCAGGCTGCGCCATATCGCTATGGCTAAGCCAGCCAATCCAACGAACAGGGCCCCGCCCGTGCCCATGACTGTCCACGCTTCGGCGCTCATGCGGCGACGATCCGGCGGGGTCGGGCTTCGATTTCAACGTATCACATTCGCGAGATCGGACAGGGGCGCGAAACACCTTCCGAATTCCGGAGGCTCCGAGCCGTGGCGGGACTGGCGCGGCGCGCGCCTAGAATGCGGGCGGCGCGTGGTGGGCGAATCCGGTGATGCAGAGCTTCCTGAGATCCCTGTTTGGCGCGGATGAAGCGTCCGAGGGCCGTGCCGCCGGAGCGGCGGGGTTGGCGGACGATGGCCGCGCCGTGTTTGGCGAACACGTCGTTCTCGGGCGCTCAGACCTCGCGATTCTGGGTGAGCGGTTTGCGCGGCGGGACTTGCGGGCGGATCGGTTTCGACCGGTGCCGGCGCAGGTTCGTGAGGAACTGGGCGGGTTCGGTGACGAGGCGCCCGATGCGGCGCGGCTGGTGCCGACGCGGGATGAAGTGTTCATCCGCATTACGGCCTCGATGGCCCGCATCCTGCAGCGGATTGCGCAGATCGAAGCCAATCCGAACCTGCGGACCTTCGTGTTGCTGACCGGACCGACCGGCTGCGGCAAGACCACGATGGTCAAGACCTTTTGCCACCTGGCCAACGAGCCGTGCGTGGAACTGACGTTCAGCGGCGACACCACGCTGGCGGACTTCTTTCAGCGAACGGAAGTCGTGCGCGGCGAGGCGGGGCAGTCGACCGTGGCGGCGCTGGGTCCGGCGGTGCAGGCGATGCTGCACGGCCACAAGCTGCTGATCAACGAGATCAACATGCTGCCTCCCGACCTGGTGAGCGCCCTTACGCAGGCCATGGACACGGGTCGATTGGTGATCTCGGGGACGGACCTGGGCAACATCGAAATCGAGGTGCACGAGCAGTTCGGGGTGTTCGCCACGGCCAACCCGAACTACGTGGGGGCCGCGGAGATTGGGCGTGCGCTTCAGCGCCGGTTCGGCTGGGGGCTGGGCGCTATTCCGATGGGGTTTCTGCCGCCGGACGAGGAAGCGGACGCCGTGGCCTACGAGTTCGGGCGGCTGGAGCTGGCGAAGGCGCTAGGCCTGCGCGCCAATCCGTCAATCGTCGAGCGATTGGTGGGCGTAGCCAGTCAATTGCGCGGACATGCCGAACTGGGCGGAGCGATGCGGGATCGGATTTCGACGCGCTCCCTGGTCCACTGGCTGGCGCTGGGGCACGCCACGGGTCTGCCGCTGGCGGAGATCGGCGCGCAGGCGGTGCTGTCCATTGCCCCAGACGACCTGATGCAGCCCGTTGCGGAGACGACGCGGCAGGCGTTGGGGCGCGCGGTGGCCTCGACGACGTATCCAACGGAACTGCGGCGGGCCATGCTGGATATCGAACGGCCGGACGCTGGCGTGGCGGTTCCGCTGCCGCCGCCAAAGCCGGAGGAAGCTTCCGAATCCAGTCCTGACGGGGCCGGAGTAACGCTGGATCTGACCGACGGGCGAAAGGTGCGCGTGCGCGCGCGGGCCGATCGTCCGCCTGTGATCGAGAGCGTGAACGGCGTCAATGGCGCGTCTTCGGACGAATTGCGGCGGGCGCTACGGGCCGAGTACGGCCTCAACCTGGCGTCCGCCATGGGACACGTACCGCCAGCCGGCAGTGTGTTGCCGTGTCTGACCGCTTCTAGCTGGCGAGCGCTGCGGCTGACGCAGGGCGCGCTAATCGCCGGGCGGCCGGTGTTCCTGCGCGGTCCAACCGGCTGCGGCAAGTCGGCGCTGGCGCGCACGCTGGCCCATTTGTGGAACCTGCCGGCGGTGGAGTTCAGCCTGACCGGCGAGACCAGCAAGACCGACCTGACGGCGGCGCGACGGCTGGTGGGCGGCGCGACCTCATGGTCGATTCAGGGCTTCCTGGAGGCGGCCAGCGAGGGGCTGTTCGTGATCGTCAACGAATACAACCTGGCGTACCCGGACGTGCACTCGATCATTAACGGGCTGTTCGACAAAGGCGGTCGGCTGCTGCTGCCGGATGGCCGCGTCGTGCATGCACATCCGGACTTTCGCCTGGTCGCCACCGGGTTCGCCGAGGGTCCCGGCGTGAAGCCGTTGAACGAGGCGGTGGAAAACCGCTTCGGAGCGGTGATCCGCATGGACTATCCGCCGCTCGACGAGGAGGCCGCAATCCTGGCATTCGTTGCCGACGACACGATCGATTCGGCCCTGCTGCACGCCGCGGCGGAATTGGCAGGCACAGGTCGCGCGGTCCTGTCGGGGGCATGGGACCGCGACGCACGCCACCCGCTGAACGACGTGCCGGCAGACCTGGCCGGGGCCGCCGCCGAGCGCGTAAGCCTGACGACCGCGGAACTGGTGACCAGCGCGCGGGCGGGCGACGATGCGTCCACGTTCGTGCGATGGCTGCGGCGCGGCGTGCTGGATGGGGCCAGCGACGACATTCGTCCGGTGCTGGAAGCGACACTGGCCGGCTATGGCCTGGTCTGACGAACGCCACCTTTCGACCGAGCAATTCGAGCTAGCCGGCCGACTGATCCTGAACGACCTGCCCGTGCGGCTGGAAGCCGGGCCATGGTGGGCTTACCGTCCGGCGCAAGGGGTCGTGGACTATCCGCGCGCTCTGCTGTCGGAATGGCCGCTGGAACTGGTGGTGGCGGCCTTGGCGCACGAGGCGGCCGAAGTTCGCTTCACCGGCAAGGCCGGCGCGATGGCCACGGCGCGCTGGATCGAGCATCACGTCAGCGCCGCAGTCTCGGCCGCGGCGCTGACATTGCTGGTGAACGTCGTTAACGACATGCGCGTCAACAGGCTGCACATGGCGCGATACCCGGGCGTGGCGCGGCTCTTTCAACGGCTGTACGGACGAAGCGTGGAACTGGAGCCAATGACGGACATGTCAGGCATTCGGGACACCGGCGGCGTGCCGCTACACCACCAGTTCCTGGACGCGCACATTCACGCCTGGACGGAACGGCAATGGCCGGGGACACGCGCAGCACCGGTGCTGGACCCGCCGGCTGCCGCAGCGTTCAAGGCGACGCTGGAGCCGGTGCAGGGCGCGGCCGCCTGCGCGGAGGTGTCGGCGCTCTTGGAGGCGCTCACCGCCGAGGTGCTGCCCGCCTACCGCTCGCTGGTCGCGGCGGAGCACGAGGCGCGGCGGCAGGCAGCCGAGCAGGCCCGTACCAAGACACGAGCGCCGGACAGCAGCGATCCGGGCGTCTCGCCGCCAACGGATGAAGAGGAGCCTTCTCCGTCGGTGAACGGCAGCGGTTCGGAGGACTCCGGAGCGCCGCGAGACGAGCCGGCCCAGCGAGACCAGGATGCGCCGGACGCACGGAGTCAGCCCTTGCAGAGCCGACGGCGCGACGGGGCGCCGCAGGCCCCGGCGGACCGTCTTCCATCCTCCATCACCCAGGGCCAGCGGCGGAGGCCCAGCCGCCAGCAAGTCCGCGACCGGGTGCTCAGTTCAACCGGCGAATCGTGGCATCCGGGTCTCATCTCCTACCTGCGGCGCGGGCGCGGACCGCAGATCGACTATGAAGCGTTCGACTACCTGGCGGCGGTGCGAAAGTTGGAGCCGCTGATTCGGGAGTCGATCCACGGGCGCGGCCGGCGGCGCGGGCTGGCCGACATCATGGACCGGCGGCGTCACGGGGCGGTGGACCCCTGGCGGCGTCCGCGCAAGCAGCGGCGGGGCGACACGGGCGAGATCGACCTGGAGCATCCCGAGCGCCTGGTCACCAATCCAGCCTCGGCGTTCCTGCGCGGGGTCCGGGTGGCACGGGAAGACCGGCAGCGGGACTTCGCCAGCGCCATCCTGCTGGACATTAGCGGCAGCATGGTCCAGCGCGGGTTTCCAACGAAGAAATTCGACCGGTTGGTGGAAGCGGCAGTGATCTTCATTGAGATTCACGAGCGGCTGCGCATCCCCTACGCCGTGTTGAGCTTCAGCACCGAGGCTATGGTTCACTGGCGCTTCGAACAGAGCGTCTGGACGGCGGCCGGCATTCCCTCAGAGGCGGCCTATCGTCCGCGCGATCACAGTCAGATTGTCCGCGCCATGTACACGCTGGATCACCGGGAGACCGACGACGCGGGCGCGCTGCGGCGCGCGCTGACGCACATCCAGCCGCAACTTGGCCTGAAAAGCGTGATTGTGATTACCGACGGGATCAGCAGCGATCCGGCCCAACTCCGGCGCGTCCTGTCGGACCTTGACCGACGCAACCGCAACGGACCGGGCGGGCAGGCGACCAAGGTCTTGGCCTTTGGCGTGGGGGTGGTGCGGACCGAGTTCGAGCGCGCCTACACCCCGCGGATCGACGGGCGGCCGGTACGCGCATGCCACGGGGAGATCGTGCACGACAGCCGTGTGTTGCCGACCCTGATTCGCAACGCGGTGGACCAGCGGATCCGGGCGGCGTAGCGTTTAGGAATCGAATAACTGACAATGGATCAGTCAACAATTCAAAGCTTGGGGTCAACGCGTTGTTCGCCCTGCCGCACTTGAGTCCCTTGATGGGGATGTGGGGCCGCGTCCCTATGCGCCGCGCGAAAACAGGCGGGCACCTGAGGTGTTGACGCGCCTGCAGCCGGGACGTCCCGAAGATCCGCAGCACACGCAAGCCGCGGTGCGGGCACTGGTCAATGCCGGCTACGCGCCGCACGAAGCCGGTCGTGCGTTCATCCAGTATCGGACGCGTCTGCGCCAGGCCACCGCCGCCTGGCCGTCCATCGCAATCGCCGGATTCCTGACCACCGTGCTTCCCGCGATTGGCCTGCTGGTTCTGAAGGCGGCCCCCACGGCGGGGCTGCTATGCCTCGGTGGAATCGGCTTGGGCGTCATCGAGCGCTGGCGCTGGCGGCGGGAGATGGTGCACAAACAGTTCAAGGTACAGCCCAACGATCAGCAGTACCTCATCCACCAGGGGGCGCTCTGGGCGGCCCTGCTGGCCGTGCTGGCAGTTCAGCAAGTCGCGCAGGCCGATGCGGTGATTGGCCTGGGCATTGCCACGGGACTCCCGCTCAGCTTCGTGTTCCGCTACTACTTCTACCGGAGCTATCCGACCTTGCTGGCGATCGTGAGCAACGCGCCGGCGGGCGCCGAGGCACGGAGCATCGTGGAGACGGAGATCACCGACTCCGAAGCAGCCGCCGAGCAGATGCCACGCAGCGCGGCACCAGTCCGGACCGCGGTGGCTCAGCCAGGCATGGCGAGACGGCAACGCCGCTCATGGGTCCGATGGCAGGACGCGGCGATCGCGCTGGGAAGCTTTGCCGGCTGGTGGCTTCTGGCGCGCTGGTGGGTCTGGCAGGGGGCCGAGGCAGGGACGGCGTCGATGGCGCCGTTCAGCGGCGACATCAGCGTCGATATCGTCGGAATTGTGGGTGGGGTGCCTATCGGACTTGGACTGGCCTGGTTCTACCGGAGCTTTATCGAGACGTAGTCGGGAGCGCCGTCCTTAGTCGTCAGCCAGGCTGACCCGGTCGAGGACCTCGCGGTTCCAGACGTATTCGGGCATTCGCCCCTGCAAAACGCGGACGACGGACAGGGCGGCCCGACGCTCCAGTTCCAGCAGTGACTCTTCCGAGAGGAAGGCCGCGTGCGGGGTTACAAGAGCTCGCTCCAGCCCGATGAGCGGGTGATTGGGCGGCGGAGGTTCCTGTTCGAGCACGTCGATGCCGGCTCCGGCGATCCAGCCCTCGTCAATGGCGCGAGCCAGGGCGTATTCGTCAATCAAGGGCCCGCGCGCGGTGTTGATGATGTAGGTGGTTGGCTTCATGGCCCTCAACTCGGGCTCGCCGATGGTGTGGCGCGTCTCGGGGGTGAGGGGGGCGTGGACCGAGATGAAGTCGGATTCGGCCACCAGGCGGTCCTTTTCGACCAGTTCGGCTCCAATGTCGGCCACGCGCTCGGCGGTGATGTACGGATCGTGGACCAGGATCCGCAGCCCGTGCGGTATGGCGCGTTGCGCCAAGGCGTAGCCGATGCGTCCATAGCCCAGGATGCCAAGCACCCGACCGCGCATCCGGTGCATGGGACGGGCCGGCTGATTGGTCCACTGGCCCGTGCGCACGCTGCGGTCCAGCACGGCCACGCCGCGGGCCTGCGCCATCAGCAAGGCCATGGCGTGGTCGGCCACTTCCTCGTAACCGTAGTCGGGCACGTAGGTCACCGGAACATCCAGCTCGGTGCACGTATCCACGTCGATGTTGTCGGTACCGACGCCGTAGCGGCCCACGACGCGCAGGCGCGGGGAGGCCCGTACGACTCGCTCGGTGACCTTGGCAAAGCAGGTGAGGATGCCGGTGACGTCGGCCGCGAGTTCGGTAAGGCGGTCTTCGTCACCGGAGTCGGATTCCACGATCTCGGCGTCGATTTCGGCCAAGACTTCCCGCTCGGGATTGGTCGAGGGCCAGACGTAGTCGGTAATGAGGATCTTGTGTCGGGCGGCCACGCAATCGACTCCCAAGACAGCGAGCGGTCGGTGCGAGGAGCTTAGGGAGCGGCCAAAACCGGTGTCAACGCGTCACGCCGCGGCCCGCAACTGCGACAATGCGTTCGGCGCCAGGATTCACGGGAGTTGACGCCATGCCGCGCGACCTTGCCCTGGGCAACGGATCGTTGCTCGTCAATTTTGACTCGCGCTACCGCGTGCGCGACATCTACTACCCGCGGGTCGGCTCGGAAAACCAGACCGGCGGGCGTGCCTGCCGATTTGGCATCGCCGTGGACGGTCAGTTTTCCTGGATCAGCAACGACGAGTGGTCGCGCGACCTGGACTACGCCGACAACACGCTGGTTACCAACGTCCGGCTCCGGAACCCGCGGCTGGGTGTGGAGTTGGTCTGCGCCGACGCGGTGGACTTCGACCGACCGATCTTCGTGCGCCGGATCGTCGTGAAGAACCTGGTGGACCGCGAACGAAGGTTCACGCTCTACTTCCACGCCGACTTCTGGCTGGAGCGCGACGGGATCGGCGACACGGCCTATTTCGACCCGTGGACACAGGGCATCGTGCACTACAAGCGCAACGTGCAGTTCCTGTGCAACGCGCAGGTTGGGGACAGGGTTGGGTTCGAGGAGTTCAGCGTGGGGGCCAAGTCCGAAGACGCCGCGCAGGGCACCTGGCTGGACGCCGAAGACGGGCGTCTGGAGGCCAATGCCATTGCCCAGGGGCAGGTGGACAGCGTGGGGTCCGCGGGGGTGACGGTGGAGGCCGGCGGGGAAGGCACCGCCCATTACTGGATCGTGGCTTCCGACGACTTCTTTCGGGCCAAGGATCACAACGACACGGTTGTAGCGCGCACCCCCGAGAACTTCATCCAGCGAACCAGCGACTACTGGTCCTACTGGATCACGCGGGACCCCACGGACCTTTGGCCGCTGGCGCCGCGCAGCCGGAGGCTTTACCGCCGCAGCATGCTGGTGGTGCGCACGCAGATTGACGACGGCGGCGCGATCGTGGCCGCCAACGACAGCGACATCCTGCAGTTCGGGCGCGACACCTACAGCTACATGTGGCCGCGCGACGGCGCGCTGGTGGCGGAGGCGCTGATTGGGGCGAACCAACGCGAACTGGCCGGGCGCTTTTTCCATTTCTGCCGCCGAGCCCTGCAGCCCGGCGGGTTCATGCTGCACAAATATCACCCCGACGGCTCGCCGGGCAGCAGCTGGCATCCCTGGGCGAACGCCGACCGTCAGCGCGTGCTGCCGATCCAAGAGGACGAGACCGCGTTGGTGCTGTGGGCGCTGAGCCTCTACAACCAGCGGTTTCAGGACACCGAGTTCATCCGCGGCGTCTATGCCCCCTTGATCAAGGGGGCGGCGGACTTCCTGGTCCGCTATCGCCACGAGCCAAGCGGTCTGCCGGCAGCCTCGTGGGACCTCTGGGAAGAACGTCTGGGCATTCACACCTTCACGGTCGCCTCGGTGTGGGCGGGGCTGGAAGCGGCCGCGGAGTTTGCGGAAGGCTTTGGCGAGTTGGAAACGGCCTCTCGCTATCGCACGGCGGCGGCCGAAATCCGAGCGGCAGCCCTGAAGCACCTCTACAGCGAGGAGCACCGCCGCTTCATCCGGCGCGTGGAGGTCAACGACGACGGATCGCTGACGCCGGACCTGAACATCGACGCCAGTGTGCACGGGGTCTGGCGCTTCGGGATGTTCGACGCTGACGACTCGCGCGTGCGGTCCACGATGGAGAGCGTCCGCGACGAGCTAACGGTGAAGACCCAGGTGGGTGGCGTGGCGCGGTACCAGAACGACTACTACCACCAGGTCAGCAGTGACATTCAGGCCGTGCCAGGCAACCCCTGGTTCATTTGCACGCTCTGGCTGGCGCAGTGGTACGTAGCGTTGGCAGCGACCTCCGCCGACCTCGAACCCGCTCGCGATATTCTGGCCTGGGTGACCGCCCGCGCCCTGCCGAGCGGCACGCTGGCCGAGCAGGTGCATCCGTACTCGGGCGCGCCGCTGAGCGTGAGTCCGCTGACCTGGAGTCACGCCGAGTTTGCGACCACGGTCCAGAAGTACGCCGAGAAGGCTGCCCAGATCGCCTAGCTTCTGTTCGTACAGTTCGCCTTGCGACGGGTTCAGGACAAACGGCAGGGCTCGTGCGTTGCCGGTGGGTCAATCGCTCGGCAGCGGCCGGATTGCTAAGGTCGGGCGCGACTCCTCCGGTCTGCCCCACTGTGTCCCGATCAATCACCATCACCGTTGGCAACATCGAGATGGACGGCGTGCTGTTCGATACCCCGACGGCCGACGCCATCTGGGAGGCGCTGCCGATCGCCCGCACCGTGAACACGTGGGGGCACGAGTTCTACTTCGATATCGGCGTGCTGGCCGACCAAGAGCCGGACGCCTCGGACGTAGTGGACGTTGGGGACCTGGCTTATTGGCCGCCCGGGCTGGCGTTTTGCGTTTTCTTCGGCCGCACGCCGGCGAGCCAGGGCAACGAAGTGCGCGCCGCCAGCCCGGTGAACGTTGTGGGCCGCATCAGCGATCCGCCGGTCGACGCGCTGCGTCGGGTGCGCATGGGAACGGCAATCCGCATCGAAGCCGCCTGAACACAAGCCGGTCTGAATCTCTATTCAATCGCGCGGCTTGACCGTTCGCTTATTGTCCGGTAGATTGCGATGACAGCCTGAAATCTCAGGCCCGGTGCATGGCAAGGGCTGTGCGTTCCGTGACGCCCGAGATGCGTGTAAGGACGGCTCTCGGTGGGCGATCCGCTGACACAGCGCCAGCATCGTGTGTTGAAGACCATTGAGCGGTTCGTGCAGGACGAGGGCTACACGCCCAGCGTGCGCGAGATCGGCGCCGTCCTGGGCCTGGCGCCCGCCACGGTGCAACAGCACCTGGAAGTGCTGGAGCGCAAGGGTTACATCCGGCGATCCGGCCAGTCCCACGGCATCGAGATCCTGAGCGGCGGGATGCCAGGCGGGGTGGTGAACGTGCCCATCGTGGGCGAGATTGCCGCCGGCGCCCCGATCGATGCCTATGAGGAGCGGCTGGACACCATTGCCGTCACACCCGACGTGTCGCCCGACGGCCGGGCCTACGCTCTGCGGGTACGCGGCGACAGCATGATCGACGATCACATCTGCGACGGCGACATCGTGATCGTGGAACGGGTCGAGACTATTGGCGACGGGGAGATCGGTGTAGCCATGCTCGATGACGGCACCGTTACGCTTAAGCGAATCTTCCGCGAGAACGACCGCGTCCGCCTGCAACCGGCCAACGCCGAAATGGCGCCGATCTACGCCAACGACGTTCGGGTCCAGGGACGGGTGACCTCGATCATGCGGCGGCTCTGAGGCGGCGCGTGCCGTGCCTCACATCCAGGATCACCGCGACGACATAGCGGACCTGGTGGCGGCGGGCGCCGTTGACGCCGCCGCTCAATGCGCGCTGCTGGCGGTCGATGCTGCCGCGCCCGGCCCGGCAGCCCGGCTGTCGGCGCTGCACCTGGCCAACCTGGGGGTTCGATACGCCGCCGAAGGCAACAGCGCCGCCGCGCGCGAAGCCTTTGACCATGCGCTGGACACGGCGACCGGAGAATCCGAGCACGACGACCTGCGGCCGCGTCTCTATCGCAACGTGGCGGCGGCGCTGGACGCTGCCGGCCACCACGCGTCAGCGGCACGTTGCCTGGAAGGCGCCGTCGAGCTGGGAGCGGACGGTGCAGCCGTGTGGCAGGCGCTGGGCCGAGCGCGTCTAAAGGCCGGCGATTCGGTCGGCGCCCTGGAAGCACTGAATCACGCCCAGCGGCTGAAGCCCTCGGCCGCCATAACCGCGGATCTTGTGCTGGCCGAGCTAGCCGACGAACCGTCGTCGGCAGCGGCGCGGCGCGCCCTGGCCCGTCTGGAGGCCAGCCGGCCGGACCGCGCCTCGGTCCGTTGGGACTTCGCCCTGGCCCGCGCCCACCAGCTGGCCGGTGACATCAAAGCAGCCACGGCCGCTTTCCAGCGTGTCCTGGAACACGCCGACGGCGAACTGGGTGCCCAGGAACTGGCCCAGGCGCGCAGCGGCATCTAGCGAAACGTCCCACCCGCCTGGCGATTCCCGGCGTGTAAAGCGCGAAGGCCCGCCTCTTCCCTGACCACTGGCGACTGGCGACGAGCCCGCTTGTTCGTGTTTTGTCCGTACGTCTTTTGTACGGTATCCTCTAACCATGGCCACAGCATCCGTCGCGATTCCCGCTCGCCACAGTCAGCCCGCCGACTGGATCGGCCAGCGCGTGATCATGCACGCGGACATGGACGCGTTCTATGCGTCAGTGGAGCAGCGCGAGCAGCCGTCGCTACGGGGTCGCCCTGTGATCGTGGGCGGTTCAAGGGATGCGCGGGGTGTCGTGACGGCTGCCTCTTACGAGGCCCGCGCGTATGGAGTCAGAGCGGCGATGCCGCTGCGGGAGGCCGCAGGGCTCTGCCCCCAGGCTGTGTTCGTGCCGGGCCGCATGCGCCTCTACTCCGACGTGTCCACTGAAGTCATGCGGATCTTCCGGACGTGCACGCCGCTGGTGGAACCGCTGTCGCTGGACGAGGCATTCCTGGACATGACGGGCTGCGAGCGGCGCTTCGGCGCTCCGGACGAAATCGCCGAACACGTGCGGGCGGAGGTTCGCGCGGCGGTTGAGTTGCCGATTTCGGTTGGCGTGGCCACCAACAAATCAGTCGCGAAGATCGCCTCGACGCTGGCCAAGCCCGACGGGCGCCGACTCGTGCCGCCGGGCAAAGAACAGGAGTTCCTGGATCCGCTGACTGTGCGGATGATCTGGGGCATTGGTCCTAAGACCGAAGCCCGCCTGGCCGCCCGCGGCATCCGCACGATCGGCGACCTGGCGCGCCGGGACCCTGAGCGGATGCGTGAGTTGCGCAAGCCCGCCGCCCTGGCGCGCGGGCTCGATTCCCGCGACGTGGAGGCCGAGCGCACGGCCAAGTCCGTGGGCAACGAGGTGACGTTCAGCCGCGACACCGGGGACCGCGAATTGGTGCTGCGTTACCTGCGGCAACTCGCCGATCACGTGGCGCGCCGCCTGCGCGCCAAGCGCCTGGCCGGACGGACGGTCGCGCTAAAGCTGCGCTACGCGGACTTTCGAACCATCACGCGGCAAGTCACGCTGGACCTGTCGACCGACCAGACACGGGACATCTTTAGCGCCGCCCAGGATCTGCTGCTGCGCGAGGTGCGCGACGGGGACGTCTATCGGCTGGTCGGTGTTCACGTGACCGGCATTCAAGGGGAGACCACGCGGCAACTTGCGCTGAGGTCAGCAAGCGAGCGCGACCGGCGCCCGCTGGAAACCGCGATGGACGAGATTCGCGCGCGCTTTGGCGACGCCGTGATCACGCACGCCGCCCTGTTGGGATCGAGCGCCCGCATGGACAGGGAGCGCTACGCCTGGCGAGAGGACGTGCTGGGATGACTCGTTGCATTCTTCGGCCCTGGAACGTTCATAGAGCGACTGTTGCCTGCAAAGGAGCGCCTGATGCCGCGACTGCCCGATGATTTCCGCGCCCTGCTGCGCCTCGAAGCGGCCAGCGGCCACGCGACGGCCGAGGCCGCCATGCCGAGCACATCCGCCGATCGGATGGCGATGGCCAAGCTGGGCCGTCTCTACTGTTACGCCCTGCGGCACCCGGCCGGCGGTCGGGATCAGGTGCTTCTTGAAGTTGCCCGGCAAACGCTGCGGCACGGCCCTGCCCACGTTCTGGGCCGTCGGACGCGCGAGGCGCGGCTCTTCATCAGTTGGGGGCATCAGGTGCACCGCGAAGTGTTCGCGGCGCGCGCCGGTCTGCGGTTCGAGCCGGGGCGCACGCCGCGCCAGTTGGTGGCCACCTGGCGTTTCAGGTTCCCGGTCGTCGATCTGGTGCTGAGCGACCTGCATCGGCGGATGCGCGACTACACGCTGGTCGTGGAAGACGGCACCCGCCGCTACGTTCACGACGGGTGCGGCATCCGGCTGGAAACGACGCCGGCGCGGACGCTGTTCGGAACGGAGCCCCACGTGGGGAGACGTACACCGGCGCTCTTCGCGCCGGCTTAGGCACTCGAATTTCGCGCGGCCTGCTGGTCCAGGCCTGACCGCGGCCACGCACCAGGGGGGTGATACCATCATTTCCGTCAGGCCGTGCGGATTGTGCAGCCTGCGACACGGGAGGCAAGGATGAGCTTGTTTCCGTGCGTATCGTTCGCCCACTTGAAGGGCGTGCCCGCCTCGCGGTAGCTGCCGGGTTTCAGCTCGGCGCGTGGCCCGCGTCGCTGGCGCCTTGCCAACGTGAACTCTTCAGCACCCTCACGCATCGCGCCTTCGCGGGCGTCCTGGAGCAGGCGGCGAGGGCCGGGTGTCAAGCCTTCATCTGCGGCGGTGGGCTGTTTGCCGACCCTCTCCCGTCGCTGGAAAACGTCCGAGCCGCGATGGCTCCGCTGGGGTCCGCGCGTCGTGCCGGCATCACCGTAATTGCGACCGGCGAACACGCCGGCCAGGCCACGAACGGCACGAGCTTTCTGGCCGAGGTCGGGCTGATTGACGCGGTGTTGGACGCGCAAGGTCCAGCGTCCATCCTCGTTTCGGCCGCAAACCTACAGATTGCCCTGGTGACCGGCGGGGCGAGCGGAGACCTCGACGCGGCCGATCTGATCGTCGCCCTCGACGCGCCCGCAGGCAATGCCGCCGAACCGACTCCGCCGACCGGTATTGCCGACGTCGTCATCAATACCTGGGCCCCCAATGCGGGGTTTGAACGTCTGGACGACGTTCCGGTGGTCGAGACCGGTTGGGCGGGTCCGTCGCTGGATCGCGAGACGCAGCCCGGCTTCGTGGTGCTGGACATCGATCCCGGCTCGGGCGTGAGTCCCACATTTGTTGAGACCGAAGCTCTGCGGCCCGCGCGGCTGGTTGTCGACACACCGCATGTGGGCGCCGAGGTTGCGCGCATGATCGAGCCACACTTTGGCTCAGCCGGCATCCTGGACGTGGACCTGACCGGACGGGTATCGCGGTCGGTCTGGCATGACGTCGATCCAGCAGGGCTGATCGAAAGCGCCGCGACGGCCGGCACCTTGCTGCGCTTCGCCATCGACCGGCTAGTCGTCGACGAATCGGAGAACGAGACCAGTACACCCGAGCGCCCGTCCTTCCTGGTCAATGCACGGCGCGTGAGCGAGCGGCTGGCCGCGGCCGCGGACGATGACAACCAGCGGGACATGGTTGCCGAGGCCCGAGCGCGCGTTATCGAGATCGCCCGTCGCCGTGAACCGACGAAGGCCGTGGCGTGATCTTCCTAGAGCGGCTGGTTGCTTACCACGTCGGCAATATCGACGACGTGGACATCGGCTTTGCCCCGCGCGGACGTCATCTCATCGAGGCGCCGACGGCGACTGCGACAACGTTGAGCGCCGCTCTTCGCTGCGCGCTGTTTGGCGACGTAGCGCCGGGATTCGGTCAGCGGGAAGGCGCGCTGGTGGGCGCGTCAATCGTCGCCGGCGGCGCGGCGTATGCCATCGAACGGCGAATCGCCCGCGACGGGCGCCTCACCACGGCCCTGGCGCGCGGCGGTCCTTCCGGGCTGGCGCCGATCACGGGCGCGGAACGGATTGAACGCGAACTTGACCGGTTGCTAGGCGCCGACAGCGACGCGCTGGCTGCCTTGATCTGGCCGCCACGCAACCTGGAACCGGTGGCCGGCCGCCTGCGCGATGTCCTTCGCGCGTGGCTCGGTTCACGGCGCATGAATGTGCTGGCGGCCAGCGTGGAGGTCAGCCAAGACCTGCAAGAAGCCGAACGCCTGGCCTCGCTGCACGTTGCGCTGGCCAACGCGGCGGAAGCGCACGCCGCCGCCACCGCCCAGATGCAGCGGCTGGAGTACACGCGCAAGCGGGACCGGGCCGCGAGCGTGGTTCAGCAGCTCGAAGAAGCCGAACGGCTGATCGCCATGGCCGAAGACGAGCGACTACGCATGGCGAACCTGGGCAAGGGATTCGAACGACACCTCGAACTAGCTGAACGCGCTTTGGCGCTGGCGCACCTGCTGAACCATCGGGACGCGGCCGTCGAGCGCGTCCGGACCGTGCAGTCCAAGCGCGCCGAGAACGAACGGGAACTGGCCGAGCTGGACGACGTACGCTCCGACTTAAGCACCAGCGAACAACGGCTGACAGCCCTCGAACGTGGACTGACCGCATACGGCCGCGCCGACGCGGCCGCCGCGGCCGCCGCGCAGGCGCGGCGCGCCAGTACGACGGTCGGCGACGAGATGGCAACCCTGGAACGCGCCCGACAGGAACTGTCGGCCAGCCATAGCAAGGCCGAACGGCTGGCCACTCAGGCGAAGCGCGCGCGGACCCTGACTGCCCGGGTTAACGAAGATTCGCAGCTGCCCACGGCGCATCGTCTTTGGCGCGAGTGGCTGGAGCATGCGCCTCAGGCCGACGGCGACGAGGACACCGCGAAGGCCGAAGCGGCGGCGCTGCACGACCAACTGGACGCTCTGGAAATGGCGGTTCGTGCCCGAGCCCGCGACGCCCACTTGCGGGCTGGCTGGCGCCGACTGGCGGCCGGCGGCGCTATCGCCGGGCTGGCGGCGGGCGTGCTGGGACTTCTCACGTTCGCCCCGCTTACCCCGCTGGGCCTGTCCGTGGGGCTGCTGGGCGCGCTGGCCGGAGTCTGGCTGACGCTGGCGGAACGCGGCAGCTCCGACACCGCTGATGACCTGGCGCGCGAAGTGGACATCGTCGCTCACGAACTCCAGCAGACGGAAGGCCGGATGCTGGCGGCCGAGCAGGCACGGGCCGCCCGAATCCGGGTCGAGCGCCAGCTCGAGGCCCTGGGGCTGGAGACTCCAGCTGACGCGAAGCGGGCGGTGGTGCTGCGCGATAGCGCCGCGACCCGCTTGCGCCAGATGGTCGACGGCGACAACCGGCGGGACTCCGCGGAGCTTCACACTGCAGCGGAGACTGCGGCCCAGGCCGCCGAAGACGCAGCACGAGAGGTTCGACGTCTGGAAGCGCGCGTGGCGACGCTGAACCGAGACGATCCCGAGCAGCATTTGATTACGGCCGCGGCCGAGCGGCGCACGCAGCTGGAAAAGGCTGCCGGCGCCCGGCGAGCGGCCGAGCGACTGGCCGCCGAACTCAACATTGGAACGTCGCGGGACGCTATCGAAGAGGCTCGCCGCGATACGTTGCGCGAGGTGCAGCAGCTACGGCGGCGACTGGCCGGCGGCGCGGACCTGGAGTTCCAGCGCCAGATTGCACGACGCGACGAAACCAGGGCGAGCGACGAACTGGCCGCACTGGATGCCCAAATCGCCGGTCGGTGCAGTGCTGAGTCCGAGGACGCGCAGGATCGCGCGCGCGCCGTGCAGTTAGCTCGGCTCGCGGCCGTGGCTGCTCAGCTTGGCAGCGAGCGGGCGCACGCCGCGGCACGGGCCGCCGGTCTGCGCGGCCGTACCGTCCAGGCCGCGAGCGGTCGACACACGACCGATCTCGCGGCGGCGCTGCGTGCCCTGGGGATTGACGCCGACGCCGATCCCACCGCAGCCGAAGCGCGGGCCACCATCCCGGATCTGGACACGGAGCCTGTCGACGCCGAGCAGATCCGACGATCGCTACGCCAGGCGCGCGACGCGGTGCGCCGGACCGAGACCCGAGTGCAGACGCTGGAGTTGCGGGCCGGGGTGGACCACACCGATATCAATCCCACCGACGCTCAGAAGCGACTGGATCAGGCCGTGCGGTCGCGCCGCATTCGCGAGATCGGCGACACCATCGTGACCGGCGCGCTGGAGGCCTCGCTGGAGGGCCTGCCCGCCGCGGTGGAACGCGAACTTCGGACCATCCTGCCGGCCGCCAGCGCAGGCCGTTTCTGGGACGCGCGCAGTCGTGACGGGCTGGGCCTGGAGGTGTGGGACCCGGCAGGCGGAACCTGGCGCGCGCCTTGCGACCTGGACGGACCGAACCGCGAGCGGGTGGAACGGGCGCTGGCCCTAGCCTTCGCAACCGCCGGCCCACCCCTCGATGCGACGGATCTGCCGGCCTTCCTCTGGCTCGAACAGTCGCCGTCAGATCACGACGGGGCGATCGTGCAGGCCGTCGCAGCCGCCGCCGGCCTGGGCGCGGCGGCACAGCGCTATCCGCAAGTGATTGCCACAGGCCGGTCGCTCGCGGGCAGCCTTGGACGGTTCGACCGTGTGTCGCGGCTCACCAACGGGCACTCGGCCAGCGCCGCCCACGCGGTCAGCGGAATCCGCGAGGCCGGCTAGTGCTAATGACCGACGTCAACCGCGGCGCTCCAGGCAAGCGTGCTTCCGGCGGCGAAATCCGCCGGCTGCGCAGGACGCAACCGCGCAGGGGTCGCGCGACTTCCAGCACGCCAGCCGACGCCGTCCATGAGGGCGATACGACCGAGGCCCGCGGTATCACAGCCGGCGCCGCACGCCGTCCCCGAATCCGCCGAGGGGATGAACAGCAAGACGCCAAGGCCACCGACCAGCCTGCCGGCGGCGCCTCGAGCCGTTCCCCGCGCCGGGCGCTGGACGCCGCCGCACGCAATGACGGCGATCCCGACGACCAACTGCAAATGACGCTGGACCTCAGCGAACCCGAACCACGCGGCTACAAACCGTCGGCCAGACCGCCGCGGGAGCGGATCGACACGACCCGTTGGCTCTGGTTGGCCATGGGGTCGGGCGCCGCGACGTGCCCGATCCTTCTGGGATTCCAGTTCGTCTTCACAAACCCGGCGCACGGCGCGAACGTGCTGGCGGTCGTGGTCACGATGGCCTTCGGCTCGTTGTTCGCCACGTGGACCTTCGAGTACTGGCTCAGGCGCGGGACCGCCGCCAAGCCGGCGACGCCGCCAATCTGGGCGCTCACCCGGCACGCCATCCTCGCGTTCATGGGCGTCGCCGCGATGGCGGTCAGCGCGCTGAACGGCACGGCCAGTTTTGGCCTGCTGCTGCTGGTCATCTTTACGCTGATCGCGGCCAACATCGTGCTGCGCCGGGTTCGAATCCGGTAGTGCACGCTGCCGCGCCGAACGACCCCTACGCGCGCATCGCCGATCTGTACGAGGCCGAACACCGCGGTTGGACCGACGATCTGGACCTGTACCAAGCGCTGGCGGCGCGTGCCGGCGGGCCGGTGCTGGAACTGGGCTGCGGTTCGGGACGCGTCGCCATCGCCTTGGCCGAATCCGGGTTTGAGGTCCACGGCCTCGACACATCAGAGGCCATGCTGGCGATTGCGAGTGCCAAGGTGCGCGGACGCGAACTTCCCATCACGTTCGCCCGCGGCGACATGCGGCGGTTCAGCAGCCGGCGCGCGTTTGGCCTGGTGCTGTGCGCGCTGAACTCCCTGCTACACCTGCAAACCATCGACGACGTGCGCGACACGCTGGTCGCGGCGTCTCGCGTCCTGCGCCCCGGGGGACTGCTGGCCTGCGACATCGTCAATCCGGCGCCCGACCTGCTGGCGATGCGCGACGGTGTGGTGCGGCAGCAGTCGACGTTTGCCGGTCCGGGAGACACCGAGGTGACGCACTTCGTGTCATGGAATATCGATGCCGTGGCTCAGACTATTGAGACCGGGCACTACTTCGACTGCCTGACCGACGACGGACTCGTTCGGCGGCGCATGGCGTCGTTCCGGCTGCGCTACCTGCAACGCGGCGAGGTTGAAAACGCGCTGCGAGCCGCTGGCTTCGACAGCCCGGAGTTCTACGGGAGCGTGCAATTGGATCCATTCGAACCCGATAGCGACCGCATGATCTTCGTCGCGGCCAAAGTCGACGGGTAGCCGTCAGAACGACCAGCGCGCAATCGGGCCGTTGCGTCGGCGCCACGCGGCATACGCGTCGGGGTCGTTGACGAGGCGGACCGTGGACGCGATTGGCGTGAGGCCCAATCTCGCAAGGCGCTGTAGCAACATGCCGTCTGCCAGCGCCAGATCCACTTCGAGCGCGGCGAGGCCGCGAGCCAGCGCCGAGCGGGCGGCCGCGCCCAGGGCAGCGTCAGAGATGTCGACGTGCGGCTCTTCGGCACCGCTCAAACGCAAGTCGAGCGATCCCCCGGTCGCGGGTAGGAGCGGATCGGGATCGCAGAGCAGGACGGCGTCCGGGCCGTGCAGCAGGAAGCTATTCCGCGAACGAGGCTGTGCGCGCACTCTGGCCACGAAGGACGGGGCAATGCTCTCCGACAGGCTGTCCAGGTGGTCGCACGCAGCTTCGCGCCAGGCGTCCTGGGCGGCCTGGGCGGCCAGCGCCACCGTGGGACCGCGCAGCCGCACGGTTAGGTCGGCAACCCGATAGCCGCGGCGCGCATACAGCGCAACCGCACCGACGGCCGTGGGCGCAGCTTCCATTCCAACAACCGGCCGCTGGCGTGCGACCAGATATGCGAGCCCGCGATCCGTTAGAGCCGCACCCACGCCCGCGCCTCGAAACTCGGGCGCTACGCCCAGTCCAGCCAGCCAGCCGGCCTCAGGTTCGACCACCGCAAACACGGCTCCAATGGGGCCGTAGCCCGCAACTTCGGCCACCCAGGCGCCCGCCGCGGCCTGCCGCCAGGTCCGCAGGCGTTCACCGGTTAGCGGGAGGTTCGGTCCGCGACCTGCCGGGACCGCCCCGGCGTCGGGTTGTCGAAACGCGGACCGCAGCAGGCGCGCCACGGCGTCCGCGTCGGCGTCGCGCATACAGCGCACTGACGCCCGTGCGCTTCGGTCGGAGTCAGCCACGATAGAATCTGTTCGGCGGCCCTCGGGTGGCCGCAGTCTGACCTCCGAAACGAATCGCCGCACCCATGACCACCCTGCCTCATCTCGATCTGGCCGGCGCCATGAGCCGTCTCGGCACCGAGACCGCGTTTTCCGTGCTGGCACGAGCCAAGGCCCTGGAACGCGAAGGCCGCGACATCATTCACCTGGAGATCGGCGAGCCGGACTTTGACACCCCCGCCAACATCATTGCCGCGGCCAAGCGCGCGCTGGACGACGGGTTCACGCACTACGGGCCATCAGCTGGGATTCCCGAGGCGCGCGAGGCCATCGCCGCCGACGTGGCCGCCTCGCGCGGGATCGACGTCACGCCCGACCAGGTGGTCATCACGCCGGGCGCCAAGCCCATCATGTACTTCGGGATCACGGCGCTCTGCGGCCCGGGCGATGAGGTCTTGTACCCGGACCCGGGATTCCCGATCTACGAATCGGTTATTCGGTTCGTTGGCGCCACGCCGGTGCCACTGGCCCTGCGGCCAGAGAACCAGTTCCGGCTGGACCTGGATGAGCTGAAGGCCAAGCTCTCCGACCGCACCAAGCTGCTGATTCTGAACTCGCCCCAAAACCCCACAGGCGGCGTGCTTCCACCGGAGGACATCGCCGCGATTGCCGGCCTGGTCGCAGACCGACCGCTGTATGTCCTCAGCGACGAGATTTATGGACGCATCATGTACGGCGAGGTCGAGCACGCCTCCATCGCGGCGTGTCCCGGCATGGCCGACAAGACCCTGATCCTGGACGGCTTTTCCAAGACCTACGCCATGACCGGTTGGCGGTTGGGATACGGCGTAATGAACCCCGGCCTAGCCGAGGCCGTGGCGCAGTTGCAGACCAACTGCACCAGTTGCACCGCCGCGTTCATCCAGATGGCCGGAGTCGAAGCCTTGACCGGCCCCCAGGACGCGGTTGATGGCTTCGTGGCCGAGTTTCAGCGTCGGCGCGACGTGATTGTGGACGGCCTCAACAGCCTGGAAGGCGTGGACAGCCAGCGGCCGGCGGGCGCGTTCTACGTGTTCCCGCAACTCAGCGGCTTCCGCATCAGCACCGATGCAATCGCCGACCGGCTGTTGAACGAAGCGGGCGTGGCCGTGCTGGCCGGGACCGCCTTCGGGACGGTCGGCGCCGATTCCCTGCGCCTTTCGTTCGCCAACTCGGTCGAGAACCTCGAACGCGCCGTCAAGCGGATGCGTCCGGTGTTGGCGGCCTGCCGCTAAATCTCCGCGCCGTCTAGATCTGCTCGACCCGGTCCAGGTCGAACATGAACATAGTGGCGCCGCCTACCTGAACCTCAACCGGGAAGGGCAAGCGCGCTTCCCCTGAATCCTGGCCGGTTTGCATCGGGCTGACGATCTGCATGCGGGTCGTGGCGTTGCGCCGCACGATCGCGAGCAGGTCACCGATTCGCGCCTCGTCCACGCCGATGATGAATGTCGTGTTGCCCTCGCGCAGGAAACCTCCGGCCGTGGGCACGCGCGTGAACCGGAAACCGCCGATGACAAGTGCGTCGGCCAGCGCATCGGCGTCCGGCTCCTGCACGATCCCAAAGAGGAGTTTCAACGGGAGTCCATTCGGACGCGGGGCTTCCGACGCGGCGCGGGCAGCTTACGCGATGCCTATTGGCAAGCGGGGCTGAAGCACCGGAAGACTTACTCGCCGCAATTCCCGGCCATTGAGCTCGGGCTCTAATCGTCCCATCACCTCCGCCGCAATTTCGCTGGGTTCTTTCAGTGCATCAACGGTGAGCCAGCGATCCTTGTCCTGGCTGGCCTGTGCCAAATAGGAGTCGCGAACACGATGGTGGAATTCCAGACGGTGCCAATGTATGGCAGCGTCCTTCTCCCAGACCGCGTTCCGGTGGCTCAGACTCCGCTTTAGCCCGATCTCAACCTCGATATCCAGCAACACCGTTAAGTCAGGAGTGACCTTCTGCGCAGCAAATGACGTCAGGTCATCGAGTTCTCCTTGGCGCAACCGAAAGCCGCCACCCTGATAGGCTCGCATCGAGGCTGAAAACCGGTCGCAGACCACAATCCCACCTCGCTCGAGGTGCGGTCGAATGCGCTTAGCAACGTGCTGCGCCCGGGCGGCTGACAAAAGCAAGGCCTGCACACGCGGGTTCACACTCTGCATCTCCTGGTCCTCAAGCAGCATGCGTCTTAGCAACTCGCCTAGGGGGGTGCCCCCCGGCTCCCTGGTCTGGTCAACGTCGAGGCCCTGCCTACGCAGCGTGTCGGTCAACAGTTGGGCCTGCGTGGTCTTGCCACTGCCCTCAGGACCCTCGAAGACAACAAAGCGCCCGGCAGGTTTCCCGTCGATCATGGAAGCCTTGGCCTCGAAGTCAGCGGCGTGCGCAAGTGCTGGCGCGGCGCTCCGTTGCCGCGCGCGTTCGCTTGGGTCCTGGCCGGATGCTCGGTCACAGCCTCCTCCGGACGTTCGTTGTCCAGCAGCGTAGCCAGGCAGGCCTCCATTTGCGTCACCGTGTTGTGGCGCAGCACGTAGACGGGTAGGCCACGGGCCTCGGCATCGCGTAACACGCGAGCTCGCTTGCGGTGGAAGCTGCGCAGCGTGACGACCACGTCGGCCTGAGCCAGGTGGCGCACCAATCTGACCATGTCGGTTGCGGTGTTCGCGATGGCGTGTTCTATGCGACTGCGGCTGACGCCGAATGGAAACACATGCAGCCGCCCGTCGTCTTCCTGCGTGTCATCGGGTTCCAGCGGCTCCGGCAGGGTGCCCTCGACGCTTACGCGAGCCTCCGCGTTGGTGTCGCGAAGTACGCGACCGTCCGGCAGCCGCATTCGGGACTCGGCTCGCACGGCCCCGCCTCTCAGGATCGCGTCCACAGAGGCCGCGACGTTGTTGTGAATCACAAACGCATCGCGCGAGTGCAACTCGATCAACGTGTCGAACGTCGGCGGCGAACGCCGTTCCAGCACCGTCTTCTGCGTGCGCCGACGGCGGGCCTCCTCGTCGCTGAGTGTGACGGACTCCACGCCGCCGACCAGGTCGCTGAGCAGCGGGTTGAGCAGCACGTTGTCCAAGGTCTGCCCGTGGGCGGTAGCGATGAGGCGCACGCCGCGTTCCGCGATCGTGCGGGCCGCCTCGGCTTCCAGGTCGGTGCCGATTTCGTCCACCACGATGACCTCGGGCATGTGATTCTCGACCGCTTCGATCATTACCCGGTGCTGACGGTCCGGGGCGGCCACCTGCATCCGGCGAGCGCGGCCGATGCCCGGGTGCGGGATGTCGCCGTCGCCCCCGATTTCGTTCGAGGTATCGACGATGACCACCCGCGCGCCATGGTCGTTGGCCAGCACGCGCGCCATCTCACGCAGCATGGTGGTCTTACCGACGCCGGGCGGCCCCAGCAGTAGCAGGCTGCGGTCGCCGGCCAAGATGTCGCGCACGATGGCGGTGGTGCCGTGCAAGGCGCGTCCGCGCCGCACCGTGAGTCCGACGACCCGACCCGACCGGTTGCGAATGGCTGAAAAGCGGTGCAACGTTCCCGGAACTCCGGCGCGGTTGTCCGAGGTGAATTCGCCCACGGCCTCCACGACCGCAGCAATGTGCGCCGCATCCACGCTCCAAGGCAGCAGCCGCTCGGACCCGTCGCTGAGCCGGACTTCGGGAACTCGTCCCAGATCGAGCACGAGTTCAACAAACTCGGTCCAGCCGGGCATCGTGCGTAAGTCGTCCTGGAGCCTGGCCGGCAGGGCCGCCACCAGCTCCATCAGTTCGTCGTCATCTCCCGACTGGATGTGCGGAGCATCAACGGTCTTCGGCGGATGGAGAAGGTCGGGGGTCGCCATGCTGGCCTAACTCGTCGCCCGGTCGAGCGCTTGCGCCGGTACTTCAGCGGCGATTCGCACGGTCATGTGCTTGACCAGCAGTTCGCGCTCGTCAGTCTTCGCAAAGCCCTCGGCCTCCACGGCTCGGCGAAGCGAGTCTTCATGTGCGTGTACGACCACCCGGACGGGTAGCCGGCCCGCATCCATGAGCGACCAGACCGCGAAGCGGAGCAGCTGGCGCGTGAGGTCGGCACGACGAGGATGAATCATCAGCGCCGCCGTGTGGCGGCCACGGGTACCCGCGTGCACACGCAGCCAGCCATCGAGCCCGAACTCGCCGTCAACAACGAATTCCTGGGGTGCGCGCCCGCCGCCGAGCAGGGAAAACCTGCGCCGCGGGACCGTTGGGCGTTCGCCGCCGGGCGACTCCGCCAGCTGCAGCGCCGCGGGCGTGATGGTTCGGTAGAGCTGGGAGATGTCCCAGGCGTCCGCCTGCTCCACGGGTCGCAGACCGGTGGTCGATCCCGGGTCGGCTATCGGTCCGGGGCGGCGCGTGTAGACGTCCTCGCTGACGGCGCCGACGAAGCCCAGACGTCCAAAGACCTCCCGAAAGCGGCTGTCGCGAGGTAGCCGCGCGAAGACGGTTACGTAGCCCCGAGCGGCGGCGTCCACCGTCAGGCGCTCCAGCATGGCGGTACAGGCCGCCAGTTCAATTGCGTCCGGTGCGGCATCGTCAGCCGACAAGCCGATGGTCAGCACGGAGACGTTGGCCCGACGCCGGTCGGGCACAAACTCGGCCAGAGCGAAGCCCGCCAAGTCGTCACCCGCCCAGGTCGCATACCCCTGGACGTGAGGAACCAGTCCAGGCACCGTACCCGCCAGGGCCATGAACGCCGGGGGTGTAGGTCCGGCCACGGGCACCACGTTTTCGCGTGGACCGGTTGCGAGGATGAAATTGCGCGCCAGCGCCGGCGCGTGCCAGGGGCGAAGCCGGGAGACGCGCGGCGTCACGCGTGCCGGGCCGTCTCGACGAAACTGGCGTGCAGCCGCGTATCCCCCGTGAGCTCGGGATGGAAGGCGGTTCCAAACAGACGGCCGCGGCGCACGGCCACGATGGTCCCATCGTCCAGCCGACTCAGCACTTGCACACCAGGGCCGACGTCTCGCACAACCGGCGCGCGAATGAACACGGCAGGAAAGGGGCCGCCGGTCAGACCCTCGATGTCCAGATCGGTTTCAAAGCTGTCGGTCTGACGGCCGAAGGCGTTCCGCTCGACTGTTATGTCAAGTAGATTCAATAGCGGCTGCTGCCGCCCGACGTCCCGCGCCATGAGAATCAGTCCGGCGCAGGTGCCCCAAATTGGCTTCCCGGCCTCGGCCAGAGCGCAGATCGGCTGGCGAAATCCGTAGCGTTCCATCAGCTTGCCGATGGTGGTGCTCTCGCCGCCGGGAATGATCAGCCCAGCGATGCCATCCAGATCGCACGGCTGCCGTATTTCCGCGGCTTCGGCGTCAAGCTTGCCGAGCATAGCTCCATGTTCGGCGAAATCGCCCTGGAGCGCGAGGACGCCAATGCGAACGCTCACGCGTGCCTGGCCCCACTACCAGCCGCGACCGGCAAGCATCTCCTCGGGCTGAAGCGAGCTGGTGGCGATCCCAACCATTGGCTCACCGAGATTTCGTGAGACCTCGGCGATGAGTGCCGAGTCCTCAAAGTTCGTGGTGGCCTCCACGATCGCGCGGGCGCGTTGCGCCGGATCCCCGGACTTAAAGATCCCGCTGCCCACGAAGTTGCCATCCGAGCCGAGGCGCATCATCAGTGCGGCGTCGGCAGGCGTCGCAATCCCACCGGCGGCGAAGTTCACCACCGGCATGCGGCCAAGCTCGGCAGCTTCCTCCACCAGGTTTAGCGGCGCCTGAATTTCCTTGGCGTAGGCGAAGAGTTCGTCCGGGCGCATGTGCTGGATCTGACGCAATTCAGACATGACCCGTCGCATATGGCGGACGGCCTCTACGACGTCGCCGGTACCGGCTTCGCCCTTGGTGCGAACCATGGCGGCGCCTTCACCGATGCGCCGCAGCGCCTCGCCGAGGTTCCGGCAGCCGCAAACGAACGGCACGTCAAACGCGGCCTTGGCCACGTGGTGCTCCTCGTCGGCGGGGGTGAGGACTTCCGACTCGTCTATGTAGTCCACGCCGAGCGACTGGAGTACCTCGGCTTCCACGAAGTGACCGATGCGGCACTTGGCCATCACCGGAATGGTGACCGCAGCCTGAATCTCCACGACCTTCTCCGGGTCGGCCATGCGCGCCACGCCGCCCTCGGCTCGGATATCAGCCGGGACGCGCTCCAACGCCATTACGGCGGCGGCGCCCGCGTCTTCGGCGATGCGGGCCTGCTCGGCCGTGACGACATCCATGATGACGCCGCCCTTGAGCATTTGCGCCAGGCCGCGCTTTACGGTTTCGGTGTTCTTGCTGACAGATCCGTTGGAACTCATGGCTCCCCCGAGGCATCTCCAAGATGGAGACTCTTTGCCGATATTCTAGCGCCCGCTCGCCCCCACATTCCTACACGAGTTGAGCCGTCTCGACCAGGTCGACGAGGAGCGTGTCCAGCTCGGCGCGCAGAACGCCGTTCAGCGCCGCAGCCGCAAGGTTTCGATCAACCGGCTCCGAGGCGTTCCGGAACTTGGCCTCAAGCTCCGCGTTGCTGAGCGGACGCCTGGCGTCGCCCCTCGGGTCTTCGACGAGGACCGTCCGCACATCGCCCCCGGCAAAGTGCGCGTTCACCTCGCAGCCCCAGCGCTGCGGATAGGCGGCGTCCAGCGCTGCGTTGCTGGTGACTTCGATGCGGTCCGCCATACGCAGCACCTCAGCGTCCCTGAGATGCGGCTCGCCGAATCGGTCGGGCGTGGGCGGGCCATGCACCAGGGCCTGGGCTGCGACGTAGTAGACGCTGAACTGCGCGTCAACACGGTTGGCCGGGCGTCGCTTCGGCTCGGCCGGGTCGGCAATGATGGCCCCGCCGCCCGGCAGGATGCTCACGGTCACACGGCGCAGATCGCCCGGCTGGAATCCGTTGCTGGCGTGTAGTTCGCGGCAGGCATCGATCACCGGGTGGATGTAGCGACAGCAGGCGTAGGGCTTGATCGCCACGTCCAGCAGCGCGGGACGGTCGGAGTCGAGCGGGCCCAGGGCCTCGGGTCGCGGGTCGTCGCTGTAGGCCTCCAGCAGCCCGTATGTCCCGGTCAGCGCGTCGATTGGGCCAGGAACCCCGGCGGCGGCCAGGTCGGCGGCCACGATGCCGGCGTGGGCGGCCCAGCCCGCGTTGAGGCGCTTGCCGTCGCTTCCGTTCTGGACGTAGGCCATCGATCCCGCGGCCATACCGCCGGCCAGCCCCAGGGCATTGAGCATGCCTCCAGCGTCAAGACCGATTGCGTGCGCGGACGCAATGGCGGCGCCCAGAGCTCCCGCTACGCCGGTGGGGTGAAATCCACGCGCGTACGTCGAGGGCGCGTTGAGCGCGTCGCCCACCCGCATGGTGACTTCGTACCCGGCAACACCAGCGGCAAGGAGATCGGCGAGCGTGCCTCCGCAGCACTCCACGGCCGCCATGGCGGCGGGCCAGACCACCACGCCCGGATGCAGCGAGGACACATTGGTGACGTCGTCGAGCTCCAGCGCGTGCGCCGTCATCCCGTTGGCCAACGCCGCCAGTGGGGCCGGGGCTCGCCCGCGCAATTGGACGGAGGCTTCGCCGTCGCCGGCCTGGTGGGCGTACGCCGCCGCGCGAACGCCCACGGGCAGGGCGCTGCCGCCGATCAGCACGCCCAGGTAGTCGAGCAGGAGGCCGCGCGCTCGCGCCTCGACCTCCGGCTGCAGAGCGTGCGGGGATACCGCGGCGGCAAACTCGGCGAGATCACGTGAGGGGTTGCGCGTCATAACGGCAAGCTCCGCAACGCCTGGCCCAGCCATGATGCCAAGCCGCAGCTACACCGTGTCAGCCAGCAACCGCTGCTTCAGGCCTGCGAACCTCGAGGTGCCGCCCTTTCCCAGACGATTCGCCCCGTCCGCGACTTCCCGGCCAGCACCATGGGAGGGGTGGTCAAGATCAGTTCGTCGCCATCCAGGTGCACGAATCTCACCTGCTCGGTCCCAACGCGGTTCGGGTAGAAGGCCGTCTCGATTTTGTGAATGACCCGGTCTCCCAGGAATTCGTACTGGCCGCAGTAGGCAATGAAGGTGCTTGCCGCCGCCAGCTTCTCCTCGTCCGTGCCAGCCAACATGTCCCCCGCCGCGAAGTTCGTCCTGCCAGCCGCCATCATGAGGACCGACATGTAACCGTCGGGCGTGTACATGATGTAGCCCTTCGCGTCCTCGCCCAAGGGGTACAACACCTCATCCCCCGTGCGGGCCTCGTACGTTTCGAGTCGCCATGCGCCGATCAGCGGGTTCGGTTCCATTTGTTGGCCTCAGCTGCTTTGTGTTCTCGCGTGCTTGAACGCCTGGCCCGGCCATGATGCCAAGCTGTGGCTACGCCGTATCCGCGAGCAATGCGTCAAGCAGCCGCTGCTTGAGGGCCGCAAACTCCGCCGTGCCGCGCAGGCCGCGCGTCCGTGGCCTGGGCAAGCCAACCGGCAGATCGAGCTGGATGGCGCCCGGACGGCGTGTCATCACGTAGACACGATCCGAGAGCCACAAGGCTTCCTCGACATCGTGGGTGACGAACAGCACCGCCGCCGCCAGCCGTTCCCAGATTTCGAGCAGCCATTCCTGCAGCGCGGCGCGCGTGAGCGCGTCGAGCGCGCCGAACGGCTCGTCCAGCAGCAGGATCGGCCGGTCGAGCAGAACCGTGCGCAGCAACGCAGCGCGCTGCCGCATGCCGCCCGAGAGCGTGTGCGGCAATGCGTCCGCGAACCCCTGGAGCCCAAAGGCTGGTAGGAGTTGCTGAGCACGCTCTCGGGCCGCGGCGCGGTCGCCGCCACTTACCTCGGCTCCCAGCGTGACGTTGTCCAGCAGTGAGCGCCAGGGCAGCAGCAGATCGCGCTGCGGCATATAGGCCACCTTGCCGGGCGTGCCTTCCGCCTCCGCCGCGACTTCGATGTCGCCGTTGGTCGGCTCCTCCAGGCCAGCGATCAGTCCCAGCAGCGTGCTCTTGCCACAACCGCTGGGGCCGACGAGCGAGACAAACTCGGCCCGGCCAACGTCCAAAGTGACATCACGCAACGCCTGGACCGACTGGCCGCCGTTGGCCGGGTAGGCCTTGGACACGCCTGACAGCCGCAAGACCGGCGGTCCTGCGGCTGCCATGCGCGGTTAGCTGTTCCGGATGAAGCTGTTGTCCATGGCCTCCGCGGTGTTGATCACGCGGGACTGCAGGCCGCGCTCCACCATCCAGCGCGAATAGGCGTCCCAGACCGCCTGCGATTGGTCACCCCAGCGATCGGCGCCCTCCGCGTAGCGCTCGCTCAGCCACGGCTGGCTCACTCGTACGAGATCCGCGTTGATGCCCTCGGCGCTCGAAATCAAGATTTCAGCCGCGTCCTCGGGATATTTGATGGCGTACTCGTAGCCGCGCGCCAAAGCCCGCGTCCAGCGCTGCACGACGTCGGGCCGGTCGGCAATGAGCTGTTCGCCGGTGACGAAAACGGGGGTGTAGTAGTCCGGCACGCAGTCGAGGTCCGTCATGGACAAGAAGTTCAGCTCTACCCCGCGCAACTCCGCCTCGATGCCCGTCCACCCTTCGAAGATCCAGGTGAAGTCCACGTCGCCGCGCTCCCAGGCCACGAACGGGTCGGTGAAACCGATGTCCACGAACTCGATCGCGTTCACGTCGCCGCCGTCGCACTCCATCAGTGAGGTGAGCACCTGGCGCTCGACGTCCGAACCGTAGGCCCCATACTTTTTGCCTTCGAAGTCCTTGGGCCGACGAATGCTCCGGTCAATGGGCGAAGCGAAGCCGGAGGTGTTGTGTTGGATGACCGCGGCAATGGAAACCACCGGCACGTCTTCCACGCGCGCCAGCGTGACGGCTTCCTGATAGCTGACGCCAAAGCTGGCCGCGCCGGAACCCACAGCAGCTTCAACGCCGGCCGTGCCCGGTTCGATGATCGAGACCTCGAGCTCTTCCTCCGCGAAGTAGCCCTTGGCCTGCGCCACGTAGAGTCCGGTGTGGTTGGTGTTCGGCACCCAGTCAAGCATGACGTTCACGCTTGCCGGGCCAGACGATTCTTCGCCACAGGCGCTGAGCAGCGGAATCACGGCCACCGCGCCAAGCGCGCCCAGGGCGCGCCGTCGTGTGAGTCTCATATCTTGGCCTCCTCGGTACGCACGTATATCCAGGGCGCGATCCAGCGCCCAACAACATCGACCGCCAGGAACAACACCACACTCAGAACCGCAATGACCGCAATGACCGCAAAGACACGCGCCGTCTGGAACGAACTGGACGCGCGCAGCATGTACAAGCCCAGTCCCTGGCTCGCGCCGACCCACTCGCCGATCACGGCCGCGATCACGCTGTAGCTGGCTGCGATCTTCATACCGCTCAGCAGGGCCGGAACGGCACAGGGCAGCTTGACCTTGCTAAAGACCTGCCGCCGGTTTGCACCCATCGAGCGCACGAGGGCCTGCATGTCCGGGTCGGCGTTGCGCAGACCGCCGGCCAGGCTGACCGCGATGGGAAAGAAGCAGGCTAGCGTCACGATCAGAATCTTCGGCGTAATCCCAAACCCGAACCAAATCGCCAGCAACGGCGCCAGCGCGAAAATCGGGATCGTTTGCGACGTCACCAAGAGCGGCGAAAGCGCACGCCGCGCCAGACCCGACTGGTCAATCAGCGCGGCCACCGCGAACGCAAGCAACAGGGCCGCGCCGTAGCCAACCACCGCCTCCAGCAGGGTGCGCCCCGTGTGCGGCCCAAGTTGCGGGAGCGACTCGATGAACTCCACCGCGATTACCGACGGACCCGGCAGCAGCCACTCGGGCACCGCGGCCAGCCGGGTCACGAACTCCCAAAGAGCGATCAACGCCGCGACCACGGCCAGCGCAGGAGTGAGCCGCACCAAGCGGCGGGAAATCATCCGGCGGATTGCTTCCGGAAGGGAGCGACGCGTTCACGCATCGTGTCCAGCCCGGAGGGCCGTTCCAGCAGACGAATGTTGCTCTGAATCGCGTCCGCGCCCTTGGCGATCGCCGCGCGATGCGCGTCAATCGCCACCTGCATCAGTTCGCCGGCGTCATCGCCTTCGATCGTGGTCTCCAGCGACCCGACTTCATACTCGAAGCCAGACGCCTGGATATGCCCGATTGCGGCATTGATCGGCTCCAGGTCGTCGCACCCGGCCAGCGACTGGACTTGAATCGCGAGCGTTGCTCGTGGCATCGCCATCCCCCAGACGTAAAGAAACCCGCGGGTTGCCGTGCAACCTGCGGATATGGCCGAGCCTGTTCCCTACGCTGGCATTACCCAGATCAGGTTCCACGGGTCGGTGACGGCTCCGGTCACCTTCTCAGCCGGGCTTGCCCCCCCGGCTCCCCGAGTATTCAGTTGTAGAGCCCGCCTCAGTGCGAGCCGTTGACTAACGCATCTAACGCTCGCACGCGCGAATCAGCGTGTCAATCGCAGCCCGCGCCGTGCTCATGCACGAGCAGCAGCATGCCTGATCCGACTTCCAGCGTGGCCGTGGACCCAGTCAGCTCGTTGCTCACGCCAAGGCTGGTCCCAACCTCGAGGCTACGGCCGCCAAGCTCGTAGCTGAGCCCGCGGGAGCGAATGTTCCCTACCGGCCCACCCACGGCCAGCAGCGTGACGATGTCGCCTGCGCAGCCGCGGATTTCGGCCTGATCGGTCACCAGCCGCACCTCACGGCGCCCGTCGGCCAGCACCACCTCGCGGTCGCGCCAGCGCTCATTGGCCAGCAGCATCACGTTGGCCAGTTCATGGTCGAGACGGTCGCCGCCGAAGGCTCCGACCACCACTATGCGCTGAGGATCTTCTTCAAGCGCGGTCTGTATGGCCAACTCAGCGTCGGTTGCGTCCTTGGCGGTAGGGAATCGCCGCACCTCCACATCCGGATTGGCCGCTCGCGCGCGGGCAAAACCGTCCTCACCCAGCGAGTCGCCGTCACCCACGATGACGTCGCAAACGCCGCCGGCCGCAGTGACTGCCAGCGCCCCGCCATCGGCGGCGACGACGCGATCCACCGTCTTCAGTTGCCGCCTGAGAAACGCCGGGTCGACATCCCCGTTCAAGGCAACCAGCGCGGTCATTCCGGATTCCACGCGACGTCCTCCGCTGTTCCGGCGACCAACCAGTGCGCTACACGCTACCGGAACGAATCAGGAATCCCGCGACGCCAAGTGGCGCGGGTCTAGAGATCCGTTCGGTAGACGTAGCGGATATCCCATAGTCCAAACAGGGTAGGCGTGAGATTCCCGAACACATTGCGGACTGCGGTGAGCCGCTCGGAATGCGTGGTATAGACCACCGGCGCGTGATCGGCCGCGATCTCCTGTGCCAAGTGGTAGTGCCTGACCCGCTGCTCGTGGTCCAGTTCCTGTGCGGCCCGGATGAAGAGGGAGTCGATTTCGGCTTCCCAGGGCGTGGCCGGTTCGGACTGGTTCGGGTTCCAGAGGTGCAGGGACTCGCTGCTGTGCCAGAACACGATGCTGAAGTGCGGTTCGGATCCACCGCCGAAGCCAATCAGAATCGTCTCCCAGTCATAGGTGCTGGTCAGCTGTTCGACGATCTCGCCGAACTCAATCACCTCAATGTCGCCCTGAATGCCGATTCTCGTCAGGCCAGCCTGGATGATCTCCAGCACTTGTAGGCGCAGATCGTTACCCGCGTTGGTGGCCATGGTGAACTTGATGTTGTTGCCGGCATAGTCTTCGCGGATTCCGTCGCCGTCGCGGTCCACCCAGCCCAGGCCGTCCAGGATGGCGTTGGCCTTGTCGATGTCGTATTCGTAGCGCTGGACGTTCGGGTTGTGGAAGTCGCCGGCGGCCGGACTAACGAAGGCCCGCTGCGGGTAGCCCAGCCCGTGCTGGACGTCGCGGATGATGGCGTCCTTGTCAACCGCGTACGAAACCGCCTGACGGAAGCGCGTGTTCTCGAACCAACGCAGCTTCTCGGGCGCCAGGAACGGCTCACCGGTCTCGGAGTTCTCGCCCGGGTTCAAGTTGAAGGCCAGGAAGTTCGAACCGAAGGTGGGGCCACGACTGTAAAGGGTGAAGTTCCCGGCCTCCTGCAATGGATCGAGGATCGCGAATTCCTCACCGAGCACTCCGTGAGCGTCCGTCTCGCCTGATCGGAACTTCGGGAGTTCGGCGGCGAGGTCCGGGACGATGAGGTACCTGACCTCCTCCAGGTAGGGCAGCCGGTTCCCGGCACCGTCCTTCAGCCAGTAGTTCGGATTGCGCCGCAGGACGATGCGCTCGCCCGGCTCGAGGGTCTCGATAGTGAATGGGCCGGTGCCGATGATCTCGGCCGGATCGGTCTCGATGTCCCAGGTCGAGTTGAAGGTCCCGTCGTCCACGTGCGGCTCAAGGATGTGCCTGGGATAGATGGCGTTGCCCATGGAGCGGAGAAAGGGCGCAAAGGGAACCGGCAGCACGAACTGAACGGTGTAGTCGTCAATTGTGCTGACCGTCATCCGCTCTTCGCGCCACTCGGCAGTCTCCTCGTCCAAGACCCGGAAGATGAAGGACGCTCGATCGCTGGTCGGGATGTCGTCGTTGTAGATGATCCGATTGAACGTGAAGTCCACGTCGGCGGCGCTAAACGGTTGCCCGTCCTGCCACGCGACGTCGCGGCGCAGGTGGAAAGTCCATGTCAACCCGTCGTCCGAGCGATCCCAGGACTCGGCCAGACCTGGCTCGACCTGATTGGTCAGCCACGAGACTTCGGTGAGTCCCTCAAAGAGATAACTCAGAATGCCGGAGGACGATGAGTCGTTTGCCAGGGCCAGATTCAGAGTCAGGGGTCCGCCGATGGTGGAGTACGTGACACTGCCGCCCCGCGTGCCTACCGAGTACTCGAACGCCTCGGCATTGGCTTGCAATTCGGCCACGGTTGCGCTGCGCAGGGCGGGCGGCGGTTCCGGGCTAGGCGCCGGCGCGGGCGGCGCAACCAGCGGCGTCGTGGCCTGGGCCCAAACCTCATGCGTCTGATCGCTGTCGGCGCCAAAGGTCTGAACCAGCGGTCCGGGGAGATCTTCATCGGCTACGACGTAGGTCGTGACAACGATCAGCGATTCGTGCGTCGCCAACTCGCCCAACTGCCGCGGCGGATAGTCCGCGTAGCCGTCGGTGGGCTTATCCGTCTGGTACGGGTAGTGCAGTAGAAACACGCCGGTCAGCTTGGTTCCGCCGGAATTGGTCACCCTGACTCGACACGTGAGCGTGTCGCCCGGGGCTGCCGACTCGCTATCGCAGGTAGCGCTGACCGCCAGGCCGGGCGACCCGGAATGCGACGCGGCCGCATGCCACGGGGCAACAGTCAGGGCCGCGGTAACGGCCAGAGCAGTCACGATGACGGCAAGTCGAAATGAACGTACATGAGTTGCGCGGGGTACAAACATCCGAGGGTTCAACTACTTGCGATCGGCGCTGGTTGCAACGTTAGGCACGAGCTTGCGGCTGTCAAGCTCGGCCGTTGGTCGTAGGGCTCTTCCAGCAGCGTCCGCAGCGCCGCACGGCTCCAGCGGCGGGCCGGGGGTGAAGGGGGAACTGTCTCTCGCCAGCCCGACCCCCTGTGGGGGTCGGGCTGGCGAGAGACAGTTTTTGGCGGATTTTCCGGTGAGGCGGCGAAGAATTCCGGGGCTTGGTTAGTGGTCAGCAGGCCGTGAGCAGGCGCGATGGGCAGGGAGTGGGAACCGGTGGAGCGGCGCCGGGACGGGAACGCTGGGCGGGGACGAGCGGAGGGTGAGGCGATTGCGGGGCGGGCCGGGGCAGGCTGGGGCAGGGGGCAGATGACGAGGAGCATGGAGAGGCCGCGGGAAACTGGCAGATCTATTGTACACTGCTTGAGCACGAACGGCAAAGCCGCGCGGGGCGCGGAGTTGACGGCGGGCAGCAACGTCCCGGCTGGCGACTGGCACGGGCGGTTGACGTGGGGCGGCGGGGTCCGATTGCTCGCCGCGCTCTGAATGACCGGGGCCGCGGATTGACCGGAGATAGCGACCGCCCGTTCACCAGGACTTGGACCAAGTGTTCACGACGTGGCCCGAATGTGTTCACTTTTTGCGCCGAGGTGTTCACTTTCTGCCCAAATGTGTTCACTTTCTGCGCCGAGGTGTTCACCGTGTCCCTGCACACGTTCACCATGTCAGCGGCCTGGACACCCTGGCACGGCGAGCAGAACTACGGCGCTCACAGACGACGAACCCGCGAAACTCTGAGCAAGGTGAACCACGACCCAGCGGATCTGAACGTGCGGCTCAGGCGAAGCGGTCCGGTCCGAAGGGTCTGAGCAGCGGGTCGAGCCGGCCGTCGCACACCAGGTCGGCTACCAGTTCCGCCGTGACCGGCGCCAGGGCGATGCCCTTGGTGAAGTGGCCGGTCGCGACCACCAAACCCTCAACCGGCGCTGGACCGATCACTGGAAACCCATCGGCCGACTGTGGACGGAAGCCCATCCAGGTTTCCACGATCTCGGCGCCCGCCAGCTCGGGAACGATGGCCGCGGTGTCGGCCTGCAGCTGTCTGATGGCGTCCGGGTCGATGTGGGGGTCGAAGCCCAGGTCCTCCTGGGTGGCGCCCAGTGCCGTGCGTCCGTCCGCGCGCGGCACGATCACGCCCTCGGGAAACGTGATGGCGCGTCGCGGCCCCTCGGCTCGGACGGCGCACATTTGCCCCTTGCAGGGACGCACCGGCAGCCGGAACCCCGGCGCGAGGCGGGCGCTCCAGGCGCCGGCGGCCAGAATCACCGCCGACGCTGACACGACCCGGTCGCTCAGACAGACACCCGTCACGCGGCCGCCGTTGACCTGAATGGACGCAACGGGCGCGTCTGTCAGCATGTCGACACCGGCCGATCGAACAGCTTTCTCCAGGGCGGCGGCCAGACGTCGCGGATCAAGCGACGCGTCACCCGGGAACAGCGCGGCGCACGCCACCGAACCCGCGCACGCTGGTTCCAGAGCGCGTAGCTCCGCCGGCCTCAGCAGTTCGGCGTGGTATCCGGCCGCAACCAGCCAGTCCACGCGCGATTCCAGTTCCGCGGCTTCCTCGACGGAGCGCGCCGCGGCAATGGTTCCGCCGGAGCGCCAATCAACGGCGTCGGCCTCAATTGCGTCCAGAAACTCGGGATACGCCGAGCGCGATCGCCGCAACAGATCAAAGAGCGGACCCGGCCCCGCCCCATAGTGATGCGGCGCAATTATCCCGGCCGCGGCCCAGGTAGCCTCGCGCGCGGGCCGCCCCCGCTCGATCAGCGTGACCGTCAGGCCCCGGCGGCGCAGTTCCCATGCACACGCCAGCCCGATCACACCCCCGCCGACGATGACGGCGTCGGCGGTCGTCCCGCGGCTCACCGGCCTGACGGCGCGCTGCGGAAGAGGTGCCGCCTAGGCCCCATCCACCGCAGCGCGCAGGGCTTCACCGTTCTGAGCCCACCAGCCGGCCAGGATGCCGATGTCGGTGCCGATCGAGAAGTGGGTGACGCCCATGTCCAGGTAGCGCTTGGCATGGTCCGGCGAGCCGATCTCGGCGCGCGGCTGAATGCCCATAGCGAGCGAAGTCTTGATCACGTACGCCTCAGCTTCCCGAACCGCCGGATCGCCACCCTGCCCGGGCTTGTCGATGCTCATGGCGTAGTCCCCGGGGCCGAACTGGACCATGTCCACGCCGCCAACGCCCAATACGTTGTCGAGGTCTCGGACCGCCTCGTCCTTTTCGATCATCAGCATCACGACGGCCTTTTCCAGCGCGTCCACGAACGCCTGACTCCCGCCTTCGCGCACGTACCCCGTGTCGCGACGCGAACCCGCACCATGCCGTCCGCCGGTGGAGGGTGTGCTGGCTCGGACCGCCTGCACGCACTCGCGTGCTTCCTCCGGGTTGCGGACATCGGCAAAGAGCAGGTTCTGAATGCCCGAGCCGATGGCCCGCACGCTCAGGTACGTGCGCGGCTCCTGCTCGATCTTCATCATGCCGCTGAAGTTGTCGAAGAGATCGATTGCCCGCCCAATGTTTTCGAGCGCGTAGAGGTCGTAGGGCGCGTACTCGGCCACGAACTCCACGTAGTCGTACTGGCCGGTCTGACCTACCAGCTCAACAATCGCAGGCCAGGAGATGAGGACGTGTGTGCTGATGCTGGGCTTGCCGGCATCGAGCAGTTCGCGAAGACGATTGGGGCGCATGCGGGTGTACCAGGGTGTCGACTGCCGCGCAGTGTTTCACACCACCGGGGGCGGCGTCGCACTTCGGGGCGCCGCTCAGGTCACCAGGTACTCGCGCAGCGCGTCCCAGTTGACCTCCATGCCGAGTCCCGGGCCCTGCGGAAGCCGAACGGTGCCGCGGTCGGTCAGCTCCAGCTTTTCATGGAACATGACCTCGTTCAGCCCGGCCACGTTGGGGTTGTAGAACTCGAGGATCAGCGGCATTGGGAAGGCCGCCAGCAAGTGAATGTGGATTTCCTGCAGGCCGTGCGGCGCAATTGGGATCTCATAGGCCGCCGCCAGCGCCGCGACCTTGCGGTATTCGGTGATCCCGCCGAGCACCATCGCGTCGGGGTTCAGGATGTCGACGGCGCCGGTCTCGAGGAGTTCCCGAAACCCCCAGCGGGTGTACTCGTTTTCGCCGGCGGCGACCGGCACCGTTGAGGAGCGGGCCGTCATGGCGCTGCCGCGCATGTTGTCCGGGGATACCGGTTCCTCGAACCAGAAGGCGTCGTACGCCTCCAGGATGCGAGCCATGCGCACGGCATCCGCATGCACGTACGCGTTGTTGGCATCCACCAGCAGATCGATGTCCGGTCCGATGGCCTCGCGCACCGCGCGTACCCGCACCTCGTCCTGCCGCAGCGGCACCGCGCCGATCTTCATTTTCACGGCGTTTGCGCCCTGCTCGACGTAGCTCAGCATTTCGTCCTGCAGCTCGGCCAGGCCCTTGCCCTCCGCGTAGTACCCGCCGGCGATGTAGGCGCGCACCTCGTCGGTGAACCCGCCCAGCACCTGGTAAAGCGGACACTCGAAGGACTTGGCCACAATGTCCCAGAGCGCGATGTCGATGGCCGAGATGGCTCTGGTGGTCAGGCCCTTCCGGCCGAAGATCTTGGGCTGGTACAGGGAATCCCAGATGCGCTCCACGTTGCGCGGGTCCTCGCCAACCAGCGCCTGCCGCATGTCGTTGACGGTGGCGATGATGACGTCGCCGTGCGGCGTGGCCGCGATGCCGCCCGCGCCGCAGATGCCGACCCCCTCCAGGCCCTCGTCTGTCGAAATCCTTACGACGACGTTCTTGGAGGCCGTGTAGGTGTATTTCCCGTTGCTGATCGGCGTGTCGTACGGCTTGGCGTACAACTCAGCGGTTACGTCGGTGATCTTCACGCGGCTGCTCGCATCGGCTGAAGGGATCGAGCGCAGCAAACCACGGCGGCGGGCGCGCGGTCAATCAGGGACGAGTAACGGTTGCTTGTCCCACGATCATGAACGACGTAACCGCCGCGACCGATCCATCGACGGTGATCTCAACCGCGTGCTCGCCGACGCAGTTGGTCTCGTCCAAGTAGAAGGCGAAGAAGCCGCGGCGCAACGCCCGCTGCGGTCCGGTCTCGTACTCGCCGCCGCAGCTGCCGGAGCTCCAGCGGAATCCGAGCCGAGCGCCTTCTCGCACGTCGCGAAACTCGACGCTGATGTACACCCGGTCATCCAGCCCAAATGTGTCCGCCAAGTCCTGTGGTCGCTGCAAGCCGTCCACCGTCAGCGCCGTGGCGATCCGGCCAACGACTGCGCGAGCCGGGGTAGGCGCCGAGGTCGGAGCCGCCGTGGGGCGTTCGGTCGCCGCCGGCGACGGTGTTGCAGCCGGCGTGGTTGGGCTAGCAGATGGTGACGGAGATGCGACCGGCGACGCAGCCGGCGACGGGCTTGGCGAGGGTGGAATAGCTGTGGCCGTGCTGGGCGGAGTTTCGGGAACAGACGTGGGCGGCGCTTGCGCCGTAGGCGCCGGTTCGGGAGAAACCGTGGGTGTCCCGGTTGAAGCAGGGCGCGGCGCAGCTGCCACAGTCGCTCTTGTTGTTGGGCCGGCCGGCGCGGCAAGGGCCGGTGAGGGGCTCGCGGCGGCAGGCGGCTGCGTAGATGCAGGCGCGCTGGGCATCTCAGTAGTGTCGCCATTGCACGCAGCCAGCACAGCAATAACGAGCGCGAGGCAGCCGCAACTGACCGCCACCCTGGCGCAGGACCTCATTCGCGTTGTGCAGCGTCGCACGATGGTCCTCAACAGTCGCCGCAGCCCTTGCCGAGCGTCAGGCAGCGGCCGAACCAAGCAACCCGAAACGTTCGTCCAGCAAAATAAAGTCTAACAATGGAAAGTCCGCAGAATCGGTTCCCTATGAGACCGAGGAAACCCGTCGCGGCGTTACGCAGAACGTGGTGTCAGCTTCCGTTGAGCGCCTCGTGCAAGCGCCCCAGGACCTGCTCAGTCGCCGCGTCGAGCGACGCGGCCAGCGTGGCGCCCGCCGCCAGCGCGTGGCCGCCTCCGCCGAACGACGCGGCTACGCGGTCGATCCGTGGACCGCTTGAGCGCAGACTCACGCGGGTGCGGGAAGCATCCAGTTCGTAGAAGACGGCCACGGCTACCGAGTCCGCGATGTCCTGCAAGGCATTTGGGATGCCCTGCGAGTCGGCGATGCGGGCGCCCACGCCCGCCGCCATTTCAGCATTGACCTGCGTCCACACCACGCGCCCATCCTCCGATCGCAAAGCCGCCGCCAGCGCGGCGCCGAGCAGCCTCGACGCTTCGAAGGTTCGCACGTTGAGCACGCGTCGCGGGACATCCGACGTGGCGCCGCCCATCTCTTGCAAGGCGGCCGCGGCCCGTAGCGTGCGCGGGCGTGTCTCCTCTGTCTGAAACCCCAGCGTGTCGGCCACCAGCCCGGCTTGCAGCGCAATTGCGCCTTCGCGCGAGATGCCGCCGCCCAACGTGCTGAGCAGCATCCAGATCACTTCCGCGGCTGCGCCGGCGTCGGACACGACGTAGTTCACGTCGCCATATCGCTCGTTGGTGACGTGATGGTCGATATTGATAATCGGACGGATGGCGAGCAGCGCGGCCTGAACCTTCTGATCCGCGCTCAACAGGCTGGGGCTGGCCGTGTCGACCGAGAACACAGCGTCGAACGGGCGACCGTCCGGAGCATCCGCCAGCAAGCCAATGGTGAGGGGCAGGAAGCGTGTGGTCCCCGGGATCGTGGCCATCACCGGGTCGATACTCTCGGGCCGGTTCACCGCCAGCACCGGCGACGCACCCAGAGCATCGAATATCGCCGCCAGGCCCAGGGCCGACCCGAGGCTGTCGGGGTCCGGATTGCGATGCGACACGATCAGCGGACGCCTGGCCCGCCGAATGTGGGCCACAACAGCGCCGCGCACGCCAAGCTGACAGAGTGCGTCTTGGATGGACCGAGTATCCCGGGGCGCGGAGTTGTGATGCGAACCTATCTTATCGGCGAGCGTCAGGGCCGCCCGCAGACCCGCTATTCGCGGACGGTCTCAGCGTGCTAGGTTCAGGGAAGCGGTCAGAGAGCCGCGGCTAGCTGTCGTTGGGGGATCGCATGAGCGCGGTTGAAACAGGCGAACGCATTGGGCTGCCGCAGAACAAGCCGGCCGTAGAGCGGGTGTCGCTGCCGATGGGCGCGCCGCCGGCCCCGGAACCGCCTGCCCCCGTGTCGCTGACTGCCCGCGGCGCCCGCGCCTTTGGCGAGATCCTGGCCGGCAAGGGTGAGCCGTACGGCGCCCTCAAGGTCGCGGTCATGGGTGGCGGCTGCGCCGGCAACCAGTACGCCATGGCCATCGCCCGCGCCCCAGAACCCACCGACGTCGTGCTGGAGTCCCGTGGCGTGGACATCTTTCTGGACGGCGCCAGCGCCCACATGATGGTCGGGGCCGAGATTGACTTCATGGACAGCATGATGGGCCGCGGTTTCACGGTAAGAAACCCCAGCGCGGAGCAGACCTGCGGCTGTGGCAGTTCCTTCAACACCAACGGCGGCGGCGTTAAGCCCGGCGGCTGCACCGCCTAACAGGCTACCCGCCCGGGCTGCCGGCCTAAGGCAGTCCTCAGAAGTCAGTCGCTGCCGTAACCCATGCCGGCCAGCGCGTCGCGCGCGGCCCGGGCTTCATCCCACGGCTCTTCGCGGTCCGCGAACTGAATCGACCGCTCGTGGCCCTTGCCGGCCAGCACCACGGCGTCGCCCGCGCGGGCCAGGTGGAACGCGCGCGCGATGGCCTCGCGCCGGTCGTGAACCGTCTCGAATCGCGCGCCGCCGCCAATCGCCCCTGCAACCACGGCCCGGGCTATATCCACCGGACGCTCCCCTCGTGGGTCTTCGTTGGTCACGATTGCCATGTCGGCCTTCTGCGCCGCGGCGCGGCCCAGCATGGGGCGCTTCTCGGCGTCCTGATCACCGGCGCTGCCGAAGACCACCAGCACCCGGCCTTCGGTTTGTGTCCTGACCTCCGTCAGACAGGCCGCCAGTGCCGCGGGTGTGTGCGCGAAGTCAACGATCACCTGAAATGGCTGACCCGCGTGCACGGTTTCCATGCGTCCCTTCACGGGAGCGAACGTGGACAGTCGGTTGACCCCCGCCGAAATCTCGCCCGCGATGCTTCCCACGCAGGCCACGGCTGCCGCCACGTTGGCGACGTTCCAGCGCCCACGCAGCCTGGTGAGCGCTTCCCAATCGCCCCAGGGTGACGACCCGGCAATCACGAGGCCGTTGGCCGTCAACCCGGTGCAGCGCGCCGACACGTGGGCCGGCGCCGTCTCACCGAAGGTCAGCACATCGACCGTGCGTCCCGCGGCGAAACCGGCGCTCACTGGATCGTCAGCGTTGAGTACGGCAACTTTCCCGTGCCCGTCGTCCGGGCCGCGTTCCAATAGGTCCAGCAGCCGCCGCTTGGCCGCCCTATAGCCCTCCAGCGTCCCATGCACGTCCAGGTGCTCGTGCGTTACGTTGGTAATCACGGCCCGGTCGAAGGCGAAGCCATCCACGCGCGCCAGTTCGAGAGCGTGTGACGCCACCTCAACCACCGCCCACGAATCGCCGCCCTGGACCATCCGGTCCAGCAGCCGCGCCACGGTGGGCGCTTCGGGGGTCGTCAAGCGACCGGTCTTCTCCAGATCGACCCCGCCGGCACGGGTGTTCACCGTCGTGAGCTCACCGACACCGCTTACGTACGCGCCCAGCATCCAGGCGATCAGGCGTGAGGTGCTGGTCTTGCCGTCCGTGCCGGTCACCCCGACCAGCCCCAGGCGACGGTCCGGTTCGTCCCAGAAGCGGCGCGCCAGATCAGCCAGCGCCACGCGGCCGTCCGGCACGATCGCCAGACCTACATCGGGCGGCGTCGCCACGGGCCGTTCGGCCACGATCGCCGCGGCCCCGGCGGCCAGCGCGGCCGTCGCGTAGGCGTGCCCGTCAACCCGCAGGCCGCGCCGGCAGACGAAACAAGCGCCCGGTTTGACGTCCCGCGAGTCGTGCGCGATGTCGCGGATCTCGGCGCTGCTCGTCCGTACCAACTCCGCCCCAGGCAGGCCGGCGATCAACGCATCAAACGTCGGATGCACGCCGAACCGCCTCAGTTCTGCGGGCGTCCGCGCCAGCGTTGGAGCGCCGCGCGCGCTCGCAGGGCCCCGGACGTCAGCGCCCAGGCACGGACCCGCTGTACCGGTAGGTCGTACGTACCCGGATACTCCACCAGCCGCGGGTTGAATCCCAGCTTGAATCGATGCACGCCGGCCATCGGGTCGTTCGGGTCGTTCGGGTCGGCCATTCCCCAGAGGTCATAGTGCCGGCAGCCCCGCGCACGGGCCCACTGCATGGCCGCCCACTGAACGGCGTGCGGGGCCATGCGCCCGCGTTCGGCGTCGGACGACGCGCCGTACAGGTAGACCGCCGCCGGACCAAACGCCACGGCCATCAGCGCCGCCAGCGCGCGGCCCTGATAGCGGGCCAGGAAGAGTTGCGCGTCATCCCCGAACGTGCGCGCCACGTCGCGGTAATACGACGCCGCATGCACCGCAAACCCCTGGCGCGCCGCCGTGGCCGTGGTCAGTTCGTAAAAGGCGTCGAAGGCGGGCTCGCTGCAGTCCGTCTCGATCTGAATTCCGCGCCGCGCCGCCAGCCGGATGTTGTAGCGCATCTTGGACTTGAACGACGCCAACAACTCCTCGTCGTCGGCTCCCAGGTCCACGATGGCGGTACGTGGAATCTGCACGAAGGCATCGGTCTTGCGGAAGCCCAACGCCTCAAGAATGGCCGCGTGCCCCGCGCGCACGGGTTCTATGCGCAGCACGGAAGCCCCCGCATGCCGCGCCACATCCGCCACCGTCGCGATCAGCGCGTGAACGTCCGCGTCGGAATCCGCCAGCGGGCCCCGAGGGACGTAGGCCAGGCCGGCTGACGGTCCCAACGGCGGAAGTCGTCGAGTGCGAGCCAGGACTTGCACGCCTCCGCGCGGCGAGTCGACGTCGCCCACGGCCAGCCGTAACACTCGCCAGCCGTAACGCGCCTTCAGGTCGCCCCATGAACCGGACTGCAGCAGGTTGGCGTCCGCGTGCGCGGATGCCAGCTGGTTCCACTGGCGGGCATTGGCCACTGGCCTGACCGAGGGCACGGTTAGGCCCGAGTCGCGGTGTGCAGCGCCACCGTGCCAAGCCCCATACGACGCACGCGCACGTCGGCGAATCCAGCCTCGGCGATCAGGGCCGCCAGCGCCTCCGCGCTTATGAAATCGTCAACCGACTGCGGCAGCCACGTGTAGGCATTCGGATGGCGGCTCACCAGGCGTCCCAGTAGGGGCACCCAGCGGTTGAAGTAGAGACGGAACAGCGCACGCAGCAGCGGCTGGCGAATGGGCGTCATCTCGAGAATGACCAGTCGCCCGCCACGGCGCAGCGCACGCGCCATCGCCCCGAAGGCCTCCGGCAATCCGTCCACGTTCCGCAGAACGAACGCGCTGACCACCGCGTCGACGGACCCGTCGGCCAGCGGCGGGCGCAGCGCGTCGCCCAGCACGTACCGCGCGCGCTCGCCGCCTTGGATGTCCCCAGACCGCTGCTGAGCGATCTTGAGCATGGCCCCCGCGAAATCCAGGCCGACGATGCGGGGCCTGGATCCGTGGCCGCGAATCAACGCCAGTGCCAGATCGCCGGTTCCGGTTCCCACGTCAAGCACCAGGCGCGGCTCAACCGCCAGGGCTTCGCGAACCGCGACGCGCCGCCAGCCGTGATCCATTCCCAGGCTGATGAGGCGATTGAGCAAGTCATAGCGCGGCGCAATGGCATCGAACATCGGCCGCACCCAGGAGGCCTTGCGCGCTGGCACAGCGCTAGCCGCAGGACCTAGGAGTGCCGATTCGTCGCGTAGGTGACGAGATCGGCTAGGGCGTCGAACGCCGGATCGGACGGCAGCCGCGCAAGCGCTCCGCGCGCCTGATCGGCAAACCCCTCGGCCGCCGCGCGAGCCGCGTCCACCGCGCCGGTGGCTCGCAGAGTCTCGATGGCCTCCGCGGATTCGGCCTCGGACAGGCCTTCGCCCTCAGCCAGCCGCCCAAGGATGGGCGTCGGCTGGGCGACCCCGACCAGGTATTCGACCACTGGCAAGGTCAGCAAACCGGCCCGCAGGTCGCCGCCCACGGGCTTCCCTGTCTCCTGGGAGTCCCCGGCGATATCCAGCACGTCGTCCGTGACTTGAAAGGCCATGCCCAGCGCCCACCCGAAGTCGTGAAGCGCCTGGGCCTCGTCGCCCTGGGTCTCCGCCAGCACGCCGGTCGCGTCGCAGGCCAGTGCGATCAGCGCCGCGGTCTTGCCGCCGATCTTCAGCAGGTACTGCCGGCGCGTCGCCTCGGGATCGCCGTCAAAGGTCGGCAGGACGAACTCGCTGCGCGACATCATGTGAATCGTGTCCGCGAACTGCCGCACGATCTTGGGGCGGTTGAGCCGGGCCACCAGGTCCGCGGCACTGGCAAACAGATAGTCGCCCGCCAGAACGGCGACCTTCGTGGACCAGGCCGTATGCACGGAAGGTTGTCCCCGGCGCGCGTCCGCCTCGTCCACGATGTCGTCGTGCACAAGCGTGGCACTGTGCAGCACTTCGGTCCCTGCCGCCAGCAGAACCACGTCCGCATCCTGCACGCCGTAGGCCTGACCAATCAGCAGCGCAATCGCAGGCCGCACGCGCTTGCCAGGGCCGCCCAGCGCCGACGCCAGCACGGTCTGCAGAAGCGGGATTTCGCTTTCGGCCACGCAACGGTCCAACACGGCCTCGACCCGTGCCTGACCCGCCTGCACAGGGGCCAGAATGGCCGTCAGGTTAGGCGGCAGCGGCCGGCTGGTCACGGCGTGGGAGCGCACCGAAAAAGCTCGTGAGCGTTTCGCGTGGTGGTGGCGCGCAGCGAGGATACCGACACATTTCGCACCGCCGCGACCACAGCCGCCGTATGCGGCAGGTAGGCCGGCTCGTTTCGGCGGCCACGCATGGGAGTCGGCGCCAGGTAGGGCGCGTCGGTCTCGAGCAGGAGCCTGTCCGACGGAATGGCCGCCGCCGTCTCGCGGACGTCGTCCGCGCGTTTGAACGTGACAATGCCGGAGATCGAGATGTGCAGCCCCAGGTCCACGAATCGTCCGACGGCTTCGGGCGGTCCCGTGAAGCTGTGCATCACGCCGCCCGCCGGGCCCAGCTTCTCGCGCAGCACGCGCTCGACTGCGTCCAAGCTCTCGCGCTGATGAACCACGACGGGAAGATCGAGGTCGGCTGCCAGCCGGCATTGGGCGCCGAACGCGTGTTCCTGAAGCGCGCGCGGCTGATGTTCGCGATAGAAGTCCAACCCGGTTTCGCCAATAGCCTTGACCTTATTGTCGCTGGCCAGTTCTCGTAGCGCCTGAATGGTGGCCGTGTCGAAGCCGTCGCAGTCGTGCGGATGGACACCCACGGTCGCGTACCAGCCCTCGAAGGCTTCGCACATCGCAGTCGCCCGCTCGCTTGTGGCCAAGTCGGTCGCCACCACCAGCGCCTCGGCCACACCGGCCATCCGCGCACGGTCGTGAACGGCGTCAAGCTCGTCGGTGAACCCCGGGTCGGCCAGATGGGCGTGACTGTCGAACAGCCGAATTATCCGTCCAGGCGTGGGAATAGCGGCGGGCCGCCCGGCACGCGCTGGCCGGCTTCGATTGCCCCGGCGTCGCCCGCCCAGACCGCCGGCCGGTCCGTGATTCCCAGTTGCGCCTCGATCGCGTCGGCCGTCGCCGGCATCGCCGGACGGATCATCGTGGCGATGCGGGGCAGCGCATCCATGAGCATGGCGAGCACCGTGTTCAGCCGCGAACGCTGCGCCTCATCCCGCGCCAGCCGCCAGGGTTCGGTTCGCTCGATGTACTGATTCACCGCCGCGATGTACCGCCACACGGCGGCCAGCGCCAAGTGGAAGCGCCAGTTCTCGAAGTGGTGTGCGGCCAGTTCCCAAGCCGTTTGCTCGGCCGCGCGCAGTTCCGACTCCCGGCCGGTCAAGTCAGATAGTTCGGGTGCAACGCCATCCAGGTAACGGTGCAGCATGGACGTGCTGCGCAGCACGAGGTTCCCAAGGTCGTTGCCCAGATCGTGCTGATAGCGTCGCGCCATGCCTTCCCACGTGAAGTCGCCGTCGCGCTCGTAGGCGATTTCACGCAGCAGGAAGTAACGAAGCGCGTCCGAGCCGAAGCGTTCCACGACCTCCGCGGGCCGTACCACGTGGCCGCCGCTCTGACTCAATTCCTCGCCGGCGAAGCTCACCCAGCCGTGCACGCAGACCTGCCGAGGCACCTCCACACCCGCGGCCATAAGCATGGCCGGCCAATAGATTGCGTGAAAGCGCACAATGTCCTTACCGACCACATGTACGTCGGCCGGCCAGCGTTGCTCGAACAGGTCGTTTCCCCCGGGCTGCCCGAATCCGATCCCGGTGATGTAGTTGATCAGCGCGTCGAACCAGACGTAGATCACGTGGTCAGGATCGTTCGGCAGCGGCAGGCCCCAGTTCACGTCGGCTCGTGAGATGCTGAAGTCCTTCAGCCCCTGGCGCAGGAATCCCAGCATTTCGTTGCGCCGCGATTCGGGCCAGACGAAGTCCGGGCGCTGCTCGTAGAGCTCCAGCAGCCGCTCCTGGTAGCGCGAGAGTGCGAAGAAGTAGTTGTCCTCCTCCACCCACTCCGGACGCGCGCGATGGGTCGGGCAGCAATCCTCGACCAGTTCCTCGTCCGTGTAGAAGGCCTCGCAGCGGACGCAGTACCAGCCTTCGTACCGGCCCTTGTAGATATCGCCGCTGTCGAACACGCGGTTATAGAACGCGCGCACGGTCTGTAGATGCCGCGGCTCGGTCGTGCGAACGAAGTCGTCAAACTCCACGCCCACCAAGTCCCACGCGGTCTTGTAGCGCGTGGCCGCCTGGTCCACGTACGTCTGCGGGTCGATGCCTTCTTGCCGAGCCGAACGGCTGACCCGCTGGCTATTCTCGTCCAAGCCACCCAGCAGAAAGACATCCTGACCGCGCAGCCGCCGGTAGCGCGCCATGGCATCGGCCGTGATCATCTCGAACGAGTGCCCTACGTGCGGCTCGCCGCTTGGGTACGGAATCGACGTGGTTAGGTAGTAGCGGGACACAGCGATATCGGTGGGTGGGGGCGAGCGGCTGCGCGATTCTACGCGTTGCCGACTGGTGGGCCGCGAATCTCCCGGGCAATCCGGTAGACCTCATCCCGCGGGAGCTCCAGCGCCCGCGCCACCGCGCCGGCCGCCTTGCCCGGCGGCGTGCCGGCCTGCAGAAGCACCCGCAGTCGCTCCTCGACCTCCGGCCGGTCGAGCACGGGCGCCTCAGTCACACCACCAACGTCGATCACGACCGTCAGTTCGCCGCGCACGCCCATTGCCGCCGCGTAGCCGGCAATATCCGCCAGCGTTGTCTCGCGGATTTCCTCGTAGATCTTCGTAAGTTCCCGGCACATCGCCGCCGGTACGTCTCCCAGCCAGGCTTCCAGCTCGGCCAGACGCTCCGCCGCGCCGTGGGGTGGGAGGTAGATCACCAACGTCCGGGAGGTGTCCGCAGCCCGACGCACCAAGCGCTCCCTGCGCACCCGGCGCTCCGGCAGGAAGGCAAGGAACGCCACCGGCTGGCGGGCGAACGACACGACGGATAGCGCCGTTGTCAACGCCGACGGCCCGGGAATTGGGACGACTGGCAGCCCCTCGGCCCGCACACGCGCCAGCAGGTCCGGGCCGGGGTCTGAAACGCCAGGCGTTCCCGCGTCCACGATCAGCGCCGCGTCTCCGGCCCGCAACCGCTCGATAATGGCGTCCTCGCGGCTTTCGGGGCTGTCCTCGCGGTAGGTGATGACCTTTGGGGTACAGCCCACGTGACTGAGCAGCTTGCGGGCGCGCAGCGCGTCCTCCGCCACCACCACGTCGACCGAGCGCAGGATCCGGGCCGCCCGGAACGTCAGGTCCTCCAGGTTGCCTATCGGCGTCGCCACTACGAAGAGCGTGCCCATGCGGCGAGTCTACGCAGCCCTGGCGCTATCCGGTCGAGATAGCGAGTGGCCAGGCCCGGGCTGTTCGCCCGGCCCTGGCCACTTGGTCAGCCTGGCTACGGCTTAGGCATCGCCTTGACCGCGTCGTAGGCCGGGCGCGGCGACAGATCGGACCGCACGATGCCAAACGCCCACTTCTCGTCGGTATTCGGCACGACCTGCTGGAAGTTCAGATTCCAGATGATCATGTGCGTCACGTACGGCGTTTCAGCCCGTACCTTCGCGAACGAGCGAACCAGGAAGTTCGCCTGGTCGGTCTCCGAGTTGCAGTTCGCGTACTCGTAGCCGGCGGTCGCACCAGCGGGTGCGCCGGGGCCGTCCACCGTGGCCCAGCCGAATTCGGTGAACCACACCGTCTTCTCCGGATGCCCGCGCGCCGCCATCATGTTGTACAGCTCCTTGTAGCGGTCGAAGAAGAAGCTTGGATGCGTGGACCAACCGCCGTTGCAGTTCGCGTTGCTGTGATTCGCAGCGCCCAGCCGGTCATCCGGAGCATTTGCCCCGCCGTTCGGGTGCACGCCGAGCGCTTCGAAGTAGTTGAAGACCTCGCCATTGTTGAAGTCAAAGATGCGCTGTAGATAGATCACGTCATCAATGGCGATGGAATTGTTCACCACGCCGGTTGGCGTAGGCGCACCGAACACCACGATCGCGTCAGGGTCCGACTCCTTGACGCCCCAGTAGCCGTTCTTCAGCAGTTGGATGAACTGGCTATAGGAACGGTCGGAGAAGGTGCCCCACTCCAACGAGAGGTTCTCCTCGTTCCAGATCTCATACGCCTGGACACGGCCCTTGTAGCGCGCCGCAAGCTCGCGCATGAATTTGCGCAGAGGCTCCGGACTGTTGGGACGTCCGTGCGTGGTGCCCTTCTTGCTTTCTTCGGCCTTATAGAAGTCCGGCGACTTCACGACGCTCAGCAAGATGTTAAGCCCCTTGCCTCGCATGGTGTTTACCAGGCGATCTGTGGGCCCCCAATTGAACACTCCGGGCTGATTCTCGACTTCCTGCCAGGGGATCTGCTGCTTGACCCAGTTCAGACCGGCGCCGGTTATCAGATCCGCCAGCCGGCCGTCGTCGGGACGGCGGAACTCGCCCTGAATGCCATAGCCGGTCAGCCCGCGCGGGAGCGTTCGCGGCCCGGGAATCGAACTCACGGACACCGGTCCTGTAACGGGCGGCGGCGAGGGCGTTGTTACGGGTGTCGGAACGGGTGTCGGAACGGCTGTCACGACCGGCTGTGTTACCGGCACCGCCGTTGGCACGGCCCCACCGACCTGCGAGGCCGTCACGGGCGGCTTGGCCGCGTCCGGGATGATCACGTTACTCAGCTTCTTCACCTTGTCCGGCACGTTCTGGCGGCCGACGGCCCCCAGCGAGGTGCCAGGCGCGGGCACGTTCCAGACCTCGAACACAATCCGCTGCGCACGCAGCAGTTGGAGACCCTGCGGATTCCCGTTGACCGTGCGCTCTTCATACCGGATCGGGAGCCCGTACAGGTTCAGCCAATCCGGATCCTTCAAGAACTCAGCCTTGATCTTCGGATTCGCGTCCAGCAGCGCCAGGTGGTTCTGGACGATGACCCCGAAGTCCGTCACGCCTTGATCCGCCGCCAGGATCTGGTGCGGCGGCACGTTCGGGAGTGAAATGTGCGAGTACCGGTTTGCCAGCGCGTCCAGGGTGTTGAACCAGTTCATCCGGCGGTTAACAGAATCCCATTGGAGGATGACTTTTTGGAACGCCTGCAGGGTGAACGGGCCTTCGATCCAGCGTCCGCTGACCGGGTAGCCGAGCGCCTGCAGGTCCTTGTCGCGTACGAAGTCCCACATCGGGACCCCGCCAGCGTTGGTCACGGCATAGCCGTCGTCGTCGCGACTGGGCGTATCGCCGCCGGTGGCGGTAAACAGGCATCCGCCGCTCAGCGAAATGCCGTCGCACTCGATGGCGTGAGCCGGAGCAGCCAAGGCGAACACGACCAATGCAACGACCAAGCCAAGGACTAGCTTTCGCATCTCAACTCCCAGGGCGAACAGAGGTAGCAATCGGCGGACGATTCGCCGTTACAGCAGTTAACGACAGCAGCGCCAGTCTGTAACGCGAATCTGGCAGACGCAAGGCCAGCCCCCCGCCCGGCCGAGCCTGAGGGGTGCTCCGCAACAGTGCCGCCGCCCAGGCCCTCACGCGAGCCGCATGACCGAGACGTAATAGGCGCCGGCGAGCTCGTTGCCTTCAGCGTCAAGCCACCAGGACTTGAGCCGTGCAGGGCCGGCAGTCAGGTCGACGGAGAATGTCGCGCATTGGTCCTCGGGCCCAACGTCGCCTTCCGCCTCAATGGCGCCGACCTTCATCCAGGCACGTGCGACCGGTAGCGCCACGCCGTTCGGCAACGATCCATCGACGCCCTGCATTGCGGGGGCGGGCGCGGAAACAGGCAGACCCGACTCCTCCGGCCACCGATAGAGCGAGAACGCATAGGTGCCATCCCGGTCGACCGAAAGGTGCCACGTACCGCTGTCCATGACACAGCCGCGGATGCCGCCGGGGTTGTCGCAGTAGACGGTGGCCCAGTCGCAGCTGGACAGCCGTGTCGGGTTCTCGTGGTCCGAGCCGATCGTGATCGGGTTGTACGTTTCGAGATTCCCGCCAACACGGTCCCACCAAGCGTCGTATTCGTCGCGCATTGCGACACGAACCTGGGGGAATTCGCCCGAACGATCGGTTTGTTGGCCCGGGTCACGTGAGAGATCGAACAATTCATCTTCAACCAGACGCCAGTTGTTCCAGATCACGGCTGCATCGCCTCGATGCGTTGCCCCCGAGTCGCCTTCGCAGCCGTGGCCGTACTGAACAAACAGCATCCGGTCGCCGATTTCCCCCTCGTTTCGTAGGGGTTGTGCCAGCGAAACCCCATCGAAGTCAGCCGGCTCAGGCGACTCCAGTCCGCACAGGTCGACTAGCGTCGGGAGAAGGTCCTGGCACTGGGTCGGTTCATCGATCTGGCAAGGACCCACCAGACCTCCCGACGGCCAGCGAATGAAGCAGGGAACACGGTGACCGCCGTCGTATAAGGACCTCTTTTTGCCTCGCATGCCCGCGTTGTAGACGTCCTCACCCGTTGCCGTTCCGTTGTCGCCCATGAAGATGAGGATCGTGTTGTCGCGAAGGCCCGATTCAGTGAGGTAGGCGTCCAGTCGACCGAAGTTCTCGTCGATGTTCGCGATCATTCCGTAGAAGCTGGCGACGTCGTAGTCGACGTGATCGAGATACGGCTGCCGGTAGCGGTCCGGTACCCAGAGCGGGGTGTGCGGGGCGTTGGTTGCCAGATAGACGAAGAAGGGCGCCTCTCGGTCCTGATCAATCCACTTGATCGTCTCGTCGAACCAGACATCCGTGCAATAGCCCTCGAATGGCTCGATGGCGGCGCCCCGTCGGAAGTGGGCGTCGAAATAGTCGTTCTCGAAGTAGTCGGCCGCGGACGTGATGCCCCAGGCCGGGTGATGAATCGTCTCGTGAAACCCGCGGTCCTGCGGACGGTACGGATAGTTGTCGCCCAGATGCCACTTACCAAAATGGCCGGTTCGGTAGCCGTTGTCCGAGAAGATGTCGGCCATGGTCGGGAGCGAGGGATCCAGCAGCGACCTCCCCATGCAGACAAATGTCGCGCCGTTCCGGAGCGCATCCTGGCCCGTCAATAGCTGGCCTCGGGTCGGCGTGCACATCGGCGCCACGTGAAAGTCATCCAGCCGAACGCTCTCGGTGTAGAGCCGGTCCAGATTCGGCGTTTTCAGGATCGGGTTACCGTGGCACGACAGGTCGCCGTAGCCCTGGTCGTCGGTGAGCAGAATGATCACGTTGGGCTTGGCGCAAGGCTCGCTACAACGTCTGCGTACCGCCGTCTGACCTAGCGACTCATTGCCTTCCATATGGCGCTGGGCAAGTACGGCTACGCGACCGCAAGGTGCACGGCCACTGCCCGGCCCAACCCGCCGTTTCGCACAAACGCCTCGAATGCTCGCAGGTCTTCGAAGACCTGGGCCGAGAGGAAACGCACGGTCCAGTTGGTTGCCATCGGTGAGATGGTGAATACGAGCCGACCGGCGGCATGGGCACGGTACATCTCGACGGCCGTACCCATGGTGGCCACGGGCGCGTAGGCCACCAACACGTCGGCCTTCGCCGCCAGATCCAATTCGCTCATGAACGCGCGGCGCGCGGCTTCATTGTCGTAGGCAACCGACTCTGGATTCAGCTCCACCGGGCAGACCACCTCGGCCTCCGGGTGCGCCGCCGTGATGATGCCGCGCAGCTCCTGCCGATAGTTTTGGGCGTGCAGGGTGTCGTCGGCGTGGGACCCTTGGATGACGCCCGAGAGAAACACCGTGAACGCTGGCCTGGAGTCCGTCTGGCCGTTGGCGGATACGTCTGGAGCGGTGCGCGCCATAGCCTCGCTGGCACCTGCTGAATCGGTCAGAGGCATCAGGGCTCCTTCTTGATGGACAGCCAGAACGGATCGTCGCGGGTCAAGCGGAGCGGTCGGCCTGACGCATCCACATAGGCGTGAGCGGTCGCCGCGGTGGCCAAGACCTGGTCGCCCCGCAGGATCTGGTAGGTCAGCCCAACCCGCGCCCGCGTCACCTCGCCCAGGCTGAGATGCACGTCCACCTGCTCGCCGGCGTAGACCGGGGCCTGAAACGTGCAACTACAGGTAGTCAGCGGCAAGAAGATCCCCCGCGCGGTCAAGTCGCCGTAGGGCTGCCCGATAGCATCCAGCCAGCCGATGCGGGCCTCTTCCAGCCAGCGGAAGTAGTTGGAGTGGTGGACGATGCCCTGGGCGTCGGTGTCGGAATAACGCACGCGCAGGGTCTCGACGTGGTCGCAGGTGTCACTCACCGACTGAGGCGAGAAAGGTGTCGACTGCGTCCGCGCCGACCAGGACCGACAACTCCAGGTCGAACTCGGTCGTCTCGCCCGGTTCCAGTACCTGCAGCGTCCCATCGGCCTGGTTGACTGCGCGCCCCAGCACGGTGCAGTTGGCCGGTTCGATGCCGGTGACGTAGTTGCCCACACCCAGGAATTTCCATTGGTTGAGGAACGGCAACTGAGATTTCGGATAGGTGAATCCCAGGCCAAGTCCGTCACCAAGCGAGCGGTTGACCAGCGCCGCGTGCACGAGGCCATCACTATCCGGTTCCACGTCATGAATCCAGACCGTGTTCTGCCAGCCGGGAGTCGGCGGGCCGTATGTACTCCAGCCGGGTTCCAGCGACGCTGAATGATCATCGTAGGGCCGCCGCGATCGGCTGCGCACGTGCAGTCGGGCCCCGTCGTCCAGCAGCGGATAGCCGGGATTCACGTGGAAAAGAATCATCGCCGGCTCGGGCTCGGAGCCCAGGTTCGTTATCTCATCGTGGATTCGTATCGACGTCGATCCCAGCGAACTCGAGATGCGCCGCTTGAGCTCCAGGTTCTCGCCGAACAGCGCGGCCTGCCGCACCCGGCCCTGCACCCACATCTCGTATTCGTCGCCCTGCCACTCGCCGTCGGCGTGGACGTTGGAGGCGGCCAAGTTGGAGAGGCGTCCGTGCAGTCCGAAGTCGCTGAACAGACGGTCGGCTTCCACGGCCGGGTCTCCGACGTTGTCCAGACCGCCGGTCACCAGCAAACCCAGAACGGTGCTGCGAACCCAGCCCCAGCCTTCGGGTTCGTAGTACGCGCCGTGCATCTCGCCGGCCGGAGCGCGGAAGCCCAGAGGGATGTCGTTGAACCAGGCCCCCGTGATATCCAGCGCACGCCCCGGCACCACGGTAAAGCGCAGACCCGACCCTGTATTCACGTCAACCACGGGCAGGCCGTCGCCCGGCCCGCCGTCAAGGCGGTACTCGCGAACCCCGCCGACTTGCGAAACGTCTCCCACACGCGCCATCAATTCGGCGCGGCTGAACTGACGACCCCAGAGATTCGGCATGGCGGCTCTCGGCTGACGGCTACCGGGCGGCGCCTATTGTAGGCGTGAGGACGCTACGCTCTGGCGGGCGCTTGAGTGCCCGCGCGCTCCCAACCAAGCGCGACCAGCAGCAACAGCGCCGAGACCAGGCCCGCGGCGCCCAGCCAGCCCATGCCGGCGCCGCCAACCAGCAGCGGTCCCGACGAGACGCTGCTGAGTGCGCCCACCACGCCAATCAGCACCTCAACCCGGCCCTGGACGCGGGCGCGCAGATTCAGCGGCAGCCCGCGCGACAGCATGGTGGAGCCGGCCACGAAACACGCATTCCAGCCGTATCCCAGCAGGAACATGGCCGGCAGCACCGTGCCCACGCCCGCATCCAGCCCAGCCAGCGCGCTGGCCAGCATCAGCAGCACCGCGCCCAGCAACACCATAGGCCGTGGCCCCAACGTATCCACCAGGCGACCTGTCACCGGCGCCAAGGCAAACATGCCCGCCACATGCGCGGTCATTGCCGCCGGGACGGCCTCGCCCAGGTTCGCGATGGTGTGCAGATGCAGCGGAACCACCACCATGATGAGGGTCATGACGGCCTGACCGGTCAGCATGGCCCAGATGCCGAGCTGCACCCGTCGGTCGCGCAACACACCGCGCAGGTCCAGCGCCTCGCCGGCCGCTGCCAGGGTGTCCCGCGCCAAATCGGCCACGTCGGCCACGTCGCGCGGATCAGGTCGCACGAAGGCCCAGGTCACTACTGCGGCGAACACAAGCATGCACGCCGCAGCCAGCCAGGGTCCGGCAAAGGGCGACAGCCCGACCGAGTTCGCCAGATCCTGTGTATATCCACCCAGCAGCGGCCCGCCCAATGCCCCGGCGGTGCCGCCCCAGACGACAATCCCGATGGCGCGACCGCGGCGGCTCGCCGGATAGATCTCGGCCGCGACGTAACGCGACATGTCGCCACCGGTGCGCGCCACGCCCACCAGGAGCGACGCGACCAGCAGTAGCCAGAACCACCCTGCCGCGATCGCCAGTGCGCACGTAAGGGCGCCCACGGCCCCCAGCGCGTAGCTGCCGGCGATGGCCGGTCGGCGCCCAAACACGTCCATCGCACGGGCGATTGGCGGCGGACCGATCGCCCTGCCAACCATCGAAACTGCGGCCGGCAATCCGGCCAGTTCCGCGCGTCCGGTGATCTCCTTGGCGGCGATGGTGATCACAATGAACCCGGCCAGATACCCAACACCGATGCCGCCGCGCGCCACGAATAACGCGCCGAGGATGCGGCGCCGGTCGGCCGCGGTGATGCCAGGTTTTGGCGGCGCCGCAAGCGTGCTCATCAGATGGACGGAAGTCTACGCGTCGACCAGCAGGGTCTGCTGTCCGCGCCGCGCCCGCTAGGCTGTCCCAGGCGTATGCGCGGGGAACGAATCGATGGGTGAGCACGACGGGCAGGTCGCGTTAGTGACGGGCGGAGCCATGGGCATCGGCGCCGGAATCGTGGAGTCCTTCGCCGCCGATGGCGCGGCCGTGAGCGTGGCCGACGTTGACGAGGTAGCGGCTCGCGACCTGGTGGACCGTCTCAATGACGCGGGTCGGCGCGCCATCGCGGTCATCGGCGACGTGAGTTCACTCGCGGACACCGAGCGCATGGTCGCGGAAACCGTTGCCGAATTCGGCGGCCTGGACGTCCTGGTCAACAACGCCGGCATCCAGCCAACCGCTTCCTACATGACCGCCGAGGAGATGGACGAAGCCACCTGGGACCGAATCATTGACATCAACCTCAAGGGCCAGTTTCTGATGTCCAAGTTCGCGATCCCACACCTGCGGGAGCGCGGCGGCGGCGTGATCATCAACATCGCCAGCGTGCAGGGCCTGCAATCTCAGCCCCAGGTGCCGGCCTACGCCGCCAGCAAGGGCGGCAGCCTTTCGCTTACCCGCAACATGGCGTTGGATTTCGCCGCCGACAACATCCGTGTGCTGGCGATCAACCCAGGCACCATCGACACGCCTCTGGCACGCGGCGCTGCCCGGGCGTTCGGCGACGAGGACGAGATGCTCAACCTTTGGGGTAGCTCCCACCCGCTGGGCCGGGTCGGCAAGACCTCGGAGATCGGCGCCGTGGCGGTGTTCCTGGCCAGTGAAGGCGCTTCGTTCATGACCGGGGAATTCGTCAACGTCGACGGCGGCTACATGGCCCTCGGCGCCTGGGCAGCGGGAACGGACTAGCGCCTAGCGCCGCACGAAGTCTGGATATCCGATGCGCGGCTACTCCATGTCCGGTGCGGCGCGCGGCGCCAGCGCGTTCCAGGTGCCGGCCATCTCGCGAGTCGCGCTGAAGCTCTGATAGAGCGCCGCCCACATCTCGTCGACGGCCGCTTTCGCGGCCGCGTCATCTCCGTCCGCCAGAGCCTCCTCCAACGCCTCGATGCCTGCCTGCTGGGCCTCAGCGGCTACCTGCGCGGCCCTTGAGGCTTCTCCAGCGGCCGCCGCGTGGGCCGCCGCCAGGTCCGTGATCGGCGGCGGTGGAGTCTCCGCATTGCGCGCCCCGCGCTCCGCGCTCGTGGACCCGCCGTAGCGCGGCGGCAGCTTGGCGCCGTTCTCGTCCCACCAGGTGTGCGTCGGGTCGATGTGCGGAGTAACCGAGAGATACATCGTCATCGGAGCGTCGCCGACGCAGCGGACGGTATGAATCTCGTCGCGGGCCGCAAAGCAGAGTTGCCCCGGCCCCAGCACTTCGCTGTGCCCGTCGATCACGAACTCGGCCTGTCCATCCAGGATCAGGAAAATCTCCCCGCCCAGATCGTGGCTGTGGGGCACGTTCTCCTCGCCCGGCTCCATGCGCAGGAATCGCGCGCGAATGTCGGGATGAATGATCAGATTCTGGATGTCCGTGCGCGCATCGAAAACTCGGAATGCCATGCTCAACTCCCGCCGGTGAACGACGCGCGCACGATGTCGCGCACGAGCGTCAGGTGGTCGATCAACTCGGTGCCGGGTGTGTCGGGTGTCCGTCCTGATAGCACCACGTCGTGGAAGTGATCCAGTTCCCGCTTGAAGGGGTTCTCGTTCCAGGTCAGTTCTCGCCGGGCGGGGGCGTCGACGGCGTCGGGTTCCTGCACTACCACCGTGGTCGGCAGTCCGCGGCTGAAGCCCGTGGGGAACGAGATGATGACGCGCTCGGAGCGTCCGTAGACGGCGAAGGTTTCCTCGAACGCCCACAGATCGGGCAGGTCCACCCAGGTGAGCACGGCGCGGATGTCGTTCGGATAGCGCAGTGCGGTCGTGACCCCGCCGCCCTCGCGCCAGATTTCGGTGCTCAGCACGGCCTCCGGTGGACCGAACATGCCGTGCAGAACGCTGATGTCGTGGATCAGGCTGCCGTTGGCGAGCTGGTAGGCGCGGACCAGATGTTCAGGCGGATCGTCCAGGTCCAGGGCCTCGGCAATCAGCGCGGTATCCGAAGCACGCAGCTTGGCCAGCACCTCATCCGGCAGGTTGGCCCGATGAAACGAGAACTCGGCCATGTGCAGATCGTTCGACGGATGCAGATGGTTGATCTGGATCAGCCGCACGTCCTGCATGGCCCGCACGCGTCGAGCGGCATAGGCGTAGCTGGGTTCGTAGCGCTTGGGATACGCCACCATCAGCACCACGCCGGCCGCGGCGCAGGCGTCGATCATGGACTGGGCCTCCGCTAGCGTGACGCAGGCCGGCTTTTCCACCAGCACGTGCTTGCCCGCCGCGGCGGCGGCCAGAACCTGCGGCGCGTGGCTCCCGGACGAACAGATCAGCATGGCATCGATGTCCGAAGCAACCAGATCGTGGACGTCGGTGAAACGCGCGTGCTCGGGAACGTTGAAGTCGTCGCCGACCTGGCGCAGCAGTTCAGCCGAGATATCGCAAATGCCGCCGATGACAAAGCGGTCGCGCCCGTCGCGCAGGTGCGGCAGGTGCTGAATCTGGGCAATCGCGCCGCAGCCGACGACACCCACTCGCAGACGGGTCATGGGCCATGTTCCTCACCGTGCGATGTGGCTCAGCCTAGAACGGACGCGGCGTAGCGTCGATTCCTCGGGCTCTGGCGTGCGTGGGAGGCCGCGGAAGGCAGCAACCGACGGCCGCCCAGGTCATCTTTGCAGTCTCGGCCGCCGCGTCTGTCAGTCGGTGGAGCGGCTGCGTCCGGTCAGTGCGTCGCGCAGACCTTCCAGCAGGCCTTCGGTGCGTGCCTGCTGCCGGGTCAGCTCCGTCAGGTCGCGGCGCATTTCACGCAGGTCGGCGCGCGTCGTGGCCAATCCAGCCACGATCAACGCCGCAAGCGCTACACCTACGGACAAGACACCTATCAACTCAGGAGTCATAGCCACAGTGTCTCACGCATCTCGATCCAAACTGTAGATAGCGGTTGCGTTGACATCCGAAGGCTTGCCCCCTGACGATGACGTGGCTCGGTTCCCTGGGGCGGTTGACATGCAACGCGTTGGTCTGCTGGTTCCATCGGTCAATACGGTGGTCGAGCCTGAATTCTGGCGATTGGCGCCGCACACGGCCAGCCTGCATACAGCGCGCATGCGGAACTCGGTCTGCGGCGTCGACGACGCCCGGCAGATGCTGGCGCATGCCGAACGGGCCGCTGACGAGGTGGGCAGCGCGCTGGTGGAAGTTGTGGCCTTCGCTTGCACCGCCAGCAGCTTTGTGGACGGACGCGGCGGCGAGGCCGCGCTGCGAGCGTCGATCTCAGCAGCTGCGGGCGCGCCGGCTATCACTACGTCCAGCGCCGTGGCGGAGGCCCTGGGCACGCTGGGCAGCCGCCGGATTGCGCTCTATACGCCATATCCGGCCGAATTGAACGATCACGAAGAGGACTTCCTGGCCACGCACGGCGTCGAGACGATGTGCGCGTACGGCCTCGGCATCTCCGCTGCCGTGGAGATCGCCGACGTGACATCTAGTGAGTTGCTGGACTTCATCGACGCCCGGCGGCCGCCTGCTGCGGCTGACGCGATATTTCTCTCCTGCACCAACCTGGCGACGTTCGAGGTCATCGAGCCGCTGGAAGCGGCCTATGGCTTGCCGGTGGTCAGCAGCAACAGCGCTACGTTTGCGGCCATCGCGCGGAGGCTTGGCTGGGACACGCCGGGCACGCTGGGCGCGCTGGCCGGAACAGCCGCGGCGCCCGCCCTCAGCTAGCGACCGCGCCGTGTCACCCGACGGTCCGCCTCCTGATGGTTTGCGCGCGGCCGCGGACGTAGGCGGGACATTTACCGACCTCGTCGCCGTGGATGCGGACGGCGGCGTCACGAGGCACAAAACGCTCTCCACGCCGCCCGATTTCGATACCGGCGTGCTGGAAGGCTTGCGGGCCTGCGGCGGCGGTTCCCTTGTGCCGTTCGCCGGCTTGCTGCACGCCAGCACGGTAGCGACCAACGCCATCCTGGAGCGGCGCGGGCCGCGTACCGGGCTGATCACCACCGAGGGTTTCCGCGATGTCCTGGAAATCGGTCGTCTGCGCTATCCGCGGCTCTACGACCTGAGCTGGTCGCGGCCCGAGCCGCTGGTCGAGCGGCAGCTGCGTCTGGGCGTGCGCGAGCGCCTGGCCGCCGACGGCTCGGTAGTCACCCCCCTGGACGCGGACAGCGTGAGTCACGCACTGGACGTGCTGGAGCGGGCCGACGTGCAAGCCGTCGCGATCTGCCTGCTCAATTCCTACGTCAGTGACCGGCATGAGATCGAGGTCGAGCAGCAAGTCCGAGACCGCCTGCCCGAGGCGGCCATCTCCCGTAGTTCGGCGGTGCTGCCGCTTATCCGTGAGTACGACCGCACCAGCACCACGGTCATAAATGCCTTTCTGCAGCCGGTCATGGGGGTCTACCTGCGGCGGCTGGCCGAGGCGCTGCGAGCCGCGGGCTCGCGAGCGCCGATATTGATGCTGCAGTCCAGCGGCGGCGTGATGCCGGCGGCCGAGGCGGCGCAACTGCCGGCCTTCTGTCTGGAGTCCGGGCCAACGGCCGGCGTGCTGGCGGCCGCGCAACTGGCCCGAGAACGCGGTCTGGACCGAGTGCTGGCATTCGACATGGGCGGCACCACCGCCAAGGCGGCGGTGGTGCTGGATGGTGCGCCAGCCATTGCGCCGGAGCTTGAGCTGGGGGGCGGAATCAGCTCCGGCACACGCCTTACCCGCGGCTCGGGCTATCTGCTGCGCACGCCAACCATCGACCTGGCCGAGATTGGAGCCGGCGGCGGCAGCATCGCGCGGGTGGACCAGGCCGGCGGGCTGTCGGTTGGACCGGACAGCGCCGGCGCAGACCCCGGCCCGGCCTGCTATGGGCACGGCGGTCAGGAAGCCACGCTCACGGACGTCAATGTCGTGCTGGGCCACGTCAGCCCGACGGCGCTGCTGGGTGGCGACATGGCAATCGACGCGGCGCGGGCCGAACGAGCCGTGGCCGAAAACCTGGCCGGGCCGCTCGGGACCGACGTTGCGCGAGCGGCGGACGCCGCCCGGCAGGTGGCGGCGGCCGAACTGGCGCGCGCCTTACGAGCGGTCACCAGCGAACGCGGCGTGGACCCGGCGGCCTTCACGCTCGTGGCTTTCGGCGGCGGCGGTCCGGGCATGGCTACCGCTGTAGCCGACCTGCTGGGTATCCGGCGGGTGCTGGTACCCGCCGGGCCGGGCGTGTTCAGCGCGACCGGGCTGCTGGGCGCCGACCTGCGCTGGATGGCCACTCACTCGCCGCTGATCGATCTGGACGCGCCTGATGCAGTCAGCCGCCTGGACGAATCCCTGCGCTCCTTGCGCGACCGGTGCATGGCACTGGCGGCCGGCGGTGGCTATGAGGCTGCTGACTTGCAGATTGAGTCTGTGGCCGAATGCCGCTACCGCGGCCAGTCGTTCGAGATTCCCGCGCCGATTCCCGGTGGCCGGATCACGCAGCGGACCCTGTCCGCGATCCGCGACCGTTTCGAGGCCCAGCACGAAGCCGTGTACGGCCACCGCGACCCGGACAGCCCGGTGATCGCGGCTGCGCTGCGGGTCAGCGCGGTCAGGCCGAGCGATCCCGTAATGTTGCGCGAGACGCTGGCGCGCAGTCCCCAGCAGACAGAGCGACGGGCCTGGTTCGGCGGGCGCTGGCGCACGACGCCGGTGCTGCGTCGCGGTGACCTTGCCGCCAGGCCAACGCCGGGTCCGTTGATCATCGAGGACTACGACGCCACCACTGTCGTCCCGCCCGGTTGGCGCTGCTCGCGGGAGCCTGACGGCGCGCTGCTGCTGGAGGCGAGCCGATGAGCGCCCGGCGCCGCGCGGTCGATCCGGTGCAGCGGGAACTGTTTCGTCATGCGGTGGCGGCGCTGGTGGACGAGATGGCGGTGGCGCTGGTGCGTACGGCGCGGTCGACCCACCTGAAGAACTCGATGGACCTCTCCGCCGCGCTCTGCGACCCGGCGGGACGCCTGATTGCCCAGGGCCTCACGCTGCCGCTGCACCTCGGCTCGATCCCAGACGCCATGCGGGCCTTCCTGGCGCGCTTCGGCGGCGAACTGCGGCCGGGCGACGTGTACGCGCTCAACGACCCGTATAACGGCGGCACCCATCTGCCGGACATCTACACGGCGCAGCCGGTGTTCCGGAACGGGCGGGTCATCGGGCACGTGGTCACCATCGCGCATCACGCCGACGTTGGCGGCAAGACGGCCGGCGGCAACGGCTGCGACGCCACGGAGCTCTTTCAGGAAGGGATCTGCCTGCCGCCCGTGCGGCTGATGGCCGCAGGCGAGCCGGTGGAACACGTCTGGCGGCTGCTGGAACGCAACGTGCGGGTGCCCAACCAGGTGCTGGGCGACCTGCGCGCGCAACTGGCGGCGGGACACGTGGGGACGCGCGGCCTGCTGGCGCTGGCGGACGAGCACGGGCCGCGCCGCCTGGCGGACCTGGGCGCCGCCGTACTGGACTACGCCGCCGACCGAGCCCGACTGGCAATTCGCGAGATTCCGGACGGCGTCTACGGGTTCACCGACTACCTGGACGACGACGGCATCGACCCCGAGCCGATTCCCATCCAGGTCACGCTGCATGTCGCCGGCGACCGGATCACCGTCGACTTCACCGGGTCGGGACGCCAGGTCCGGGGCGCCATCAACTGCCCGCTGCCCTTCACCAAGTCCGCCGCCTATGCCTGCGTCCGCTGCGTGATGCCGACGGACATTCCGAACAACGAAGGGCACTTCCGCCCGATCGAGGTGACCGCGCCGGAAGGCACCATCGTCAACCCGTACCGCCCGGCCCCGGTGGCGGCGCGCGGACTGACGGGATTCCGCATTGCTAACGCCGTGCTGGGCGCGCTGGCCCAGGCCGTGCCGGAGCGCGTGCCGGCGGCCGAGGCGGGCGGCGACACGGGGGTCAGCCTGGCGGGCTACGACGCGCAGGACGACCCGTTCGTGCTCCTGGAGTTCCTGTTCGGATCGTGGGGTGGCCGCCCGTTCGCCGACGGCCCCGACGGGGTGTCCAGCGTGGTGGTGAACTTCGCCAACAATCCGGCGGAAGTCATCGAGGCCGAGCATCCGATCGCGATCGATCGCTACGAATTCGTGCCGGATAGCGGCGGCGACGGCCGGTACCGCGGTGGCTTGGCCATCGAACGGCACTACCGCGTGCTGGCCGAGCAGGCCACCCTGAACCTGCGGTCCGACCGTCGCTCCCGCGGACCCTACGGCCTGCAGGGCGGCCAGCCCGGCGCCACCTCGCACAGCGCCCTGCTGCGCGACGGACAGCGCATCGACCTGCCGGGCAAGGGCACCACCGCGATGCGCCGCGGCGACGTGTTCGAGCACCGCACGGCCGGAGGCGGCGGCTGGGGTCCGCCGGAGCAGCGCGACGCCGCAGCCCGCCAAAGCGACCGGCAGGCGGGGAAGGTCACGAGTTGAGTCCGTCCACCGGCCGGGAACGGGCACCCTCGCGCACACAAGAGTTTTTTCCAAAAAACTCTTCGCTCGCCGCGCGGCCCATCCCAGCCCAAGCCGAAGCGTCGCAAGACGCCCCGGGCGAAGGGCGGGAGCGTCTGCCAGCGGGGCGGACTCGGCGGGGACGCAGCGTGCGTCCCTTGCGCGCATAAGAGTTTTTTCCAAAAAACTCTTCGCCGGCCGCGCGGCCCGAGGGGATCCGAACCAGGGCGTGCTGGGATGCCCGGGGCGGGAGCTTGGGAGGCGGGCGGGCGGGGCGGTCACGAGTCGGTCTCCGGGAACACTTGCGCAAACGTTACCAGCTAGTGTACTCTATCCGAAAACGACAGGCAATTCAGATCTCGGCTGCGGGGCAGCGCGGAGACATTCACAGGCCGACGGTTGGGCGCGGCTGGCGCCGGTTCGCTGGGGACCGGCGGGCGCGCCTGGGGACCGTCAGGTCGCGGCGTCGACGCGTCCGCGCCGGCCTAGCCGCTTCCTGGGACGCCGGCCCGCTAGTTTTCCTCGATGTCCCAGTCCAGCAAGACGCCGAGCGTCTGGTCGGTGTGGTCGTGCAGCAGGTGGAAGGCCTCGGGCGCCCGTGTATAGGGGAAGCGGTGCGTCGTCATGCGGTCGGTGTCGATGGCGCCCGACTCGATCAGGGCCAGCGCCCGCCGCGCCGACCCGGCGTGCCACTGGCCGCCAAAATAGCCGCCCACGATCCGCCGGCCTTGGATAGTCCCCGAGCTGAGGGGCAGGAATTGATGCTCGTACTTGCCAATGAGGTGCAGCGTGCCGCCTTCCGCGAGCATTTCCATGCCCTGCTTGAAGGCCGTGGGACCGGCCGGTCCGCCCACGGCGTAGACGACCAAATCCGCGCCGATGCCGTCGGAGAGCCGTCTGACCGCCGACACGGGGTCTTCGTCAGCCGCGTTGATCACGTAGTCGGCCCCCAACGCGGCGGCAAGCTCGCAGCGCAGCGGCGCCGCATCCACCGCGACGAGCCGCCCGGCGTCAATCGAGCGCATGACCTGGAGGATCAGGCTGCCAACCAGTCCCTGGCCCAGGACAACGATGACGTTGTCGCGTTCGAACGGGGCAATGTCCGTCCAGCGCACCGCCGACGCGGTCAGCATCCAGTAGGGGGCCTGGTCCCAGCCGACGCCGGGCGAAAGCAGAAGAATCTCGGGTAGTTTTGCCTGCCGCTCGGGGATGGCGGCCCCCACCACATATTGCGCGTGCGGCGCGACGGCGCCCACCCGGTCACCGACAGCGAGATGCTCCACACCCTCGCCAAGCGCATCCACCAGGCCGGCCATGGAATAGCCCATGATCTGCGGGTCGACGGCCTCTTCCAGGACATAGCGCCGTCCGATTTCCGAGCCGCGGCTGATGAGGCTGCGCACGGCCCTAACGCGGACTTCGCCGTAGCCCGGCTCCGGGATGGGGGCGTCCTCCAAGACCACGTTGCCCCGGCCTGCGGGCTTCGCCATTCGCTTCATGCTTCGGCTCCATGCGGCGCGGCGCCAGCATCATGCCAGTAGGCGCGCAGGAGGGGCGAGAAGCGATCCCGTAGCCTAGACTGACCATCCGACAGAGCCTCTCGATGAACGCAAACCTTGGTGCGCGCCGCGCGAGTTACGGGATACCTCAATGCCAATTGCACGCAACGAAGTGGATGATTCGTGCTTCAATTCCGACATTCACTTGCCTTTTGAACTTCGCCTACAGGACTTTCAAATTGCGCTCCAAGATATCTACGACTTCTTTTACGATGTGAATTCGCACCTCACGTCAAGAGGACTTGAGAGACTCGATGACATGCTGCGTCCGGCCATCATGTCCGGTGTCTTGTCCGACATGTTGACATCCAGTCTGGCCAAGCATTCGCGCGTGCTCACCGAGAATCGATATCACAATGGACATCCTGACTTGCTGGTGCAAGGCGTGTATCCCAACAACTCGATAAAGTCTGGAAGTGAGGGAGTAGAGATCAAGTCGACACGCAAACCTGGGGGTGCGGTCGATATGCACGGCGCGCGCGAGCAGTGGATGTGCGTGTTCGTGTATCGCGTGGATACGGAGTCTGAGCCTGCTCGTGATCGATCACCGATGACGTTTACGAAAATCTATCTTGGCCACGTTACGCTTGAGGACTTTCGCAGAAACGCTCGTTCAGAGCTAGGGACACGCACGGCAACCCTTCACAGACATGGGATTCAGCAGTTTCGAAGAAGCTGGGTCTATCGTCTCGACTGACCGCCATTTGCAGCATAATTCGTCAGCTTCGGTATAGCCTCTTTGGCCATCTCAAAATACAGCTCGTCCTTCTCGATCCCGACGCTCCGGTAGCCGACGGCTTCCGCGGCGGCTAAGGTTGACCCTGCCCCCGCGAACGGATCGAGAACGATACCTTCGCCCAGCGGCAATGCTGCTCGCACAATTGTGCGTAGAAACGCTTGTGGTTTGAGGCTCGGATGCGGGGCCAGGTCGCGCTCAGCCTTCCGGGTCGGCGCCGATGCGATCACGTCGCCAAAGGGCTTGTCGGTATTAGGTCGGCGAAACCCGCCCGTCTTCCAGCTCCGCAAGTTGTCCTGCACCCGTCCCTCGATGGGCTTTCGGTAAACAACCCAGGGTTCCCACATCGAGCGCGGCATTACGCTGACCTCTGAAAACTCCTTGTGCGCGGCTTTCGGCCGGTCGCCTCCGCGCATGGTCATTGTGAGGCGCACGACCTCACCGCGGCGCTCCAACCCCGCGTCCGCCAGCGCCCCCGAAACGAGATATGACAACAGTGGGTTGGACGCAACCACGACCTGCGCACCCGGAACCAGCTTTGGCAGCAGCAGTCGCGCCCACACGAAGAAGAAGGTCCTGATGTCGTCGAGCTGCTCTCGGGTAAGAGTGGTAAACCGCGGCAATGGCGAGCGGCGATGCCCATCGAACGACGGAGGGATTCGCCAAACTCCGCCCCTGCCTCTTCGCAGCTTTGCCTGTTGTTCGTACGAGTATTCGTGAAGACCGTACGGAGGGTCGGTCACAACGGCGTGAATACTGGTGTCGTCTTGCTCCCGCAGCCAGTCGAAACAGTCGGCGTGGTGCAGCGTCGCTTGACCGAACGATGTCGGCGCTTCCCACGAGCGAACGTCCGGCAGCTCCTGCTGGAGGCCGGACGCGGCGGACGACCGCAGCGTGTAGATGCCCCGGCGTTCGCGTGCGAACACGCTCGGGGTGTTCAGCCGCAGGTACGAGCGAATCGAGGAACCTCGTGTCGGTCCCACAACCTGGGATACGCGCTCCTCAATCTCCTTTACCGACAGCGGCTGCGACGTATGCGACATCACCTGAACGATGCCGTCCCGCACCCGTCCGGGAGCCTGCCGCGCGTGCTCATAAGTCATCTCGGCCTGAACTCTAGACGTCGGGACGTCTTAGGTCAAGGTGACCGCCATTGCGCGCTGGGCTTAGCCATTCGCTTCATGCTTCGGCTCCATGCGGCGCGGCCCCTGCATCATGCCAGCGGGCTGTCAGGAGAGACGAGAGGTGCAGTGAGTCGTCAGCGTATTCTTTGATCGTGGCATGCGAGGCGAACTATGAAGCTGAACGTGGACCGAGAAGCCGACGCGCTGTACCTGCGCCTGGACGACTCGGCAATTGTCGAGTCGGAGGAAGTCTCTCCTGGCGTCGTGCTGGACTACAACGAGGCGAAGGAAGTGGTTGGCGTGGAGCTGCTGCACCTTTCGAAGCGGTCCTCGGACCTCAACCTGTCGGCCCTGGAGTTCGAGACGGTCTAGCTAAGCGCCGCCGCGGACCCACGGGAGAGATGCGGTGGCATAACCCCACCGCAATGGAACCAAAGCGTCCCGCGGACATTGGGTTTCTTGCGCGCGCCCCTCGCGCCCACCTCACCACCTGGCCCCGTGGTGAGGCTGCCGCAACATACAAATGACGAGGGCAAGTACAGCTAGTCAGCCAGCCCGCCGCGGCGCAGGTCCATGGCCAGGGAGCGGAAGTTGGGGACGCGGTGGATGGTGCAGAGGTCGGCGTCGTGTTGGTTTTCGGCGTCGCGGCTGGTGCGGGACAGGATGACGAGGTCGTCGCCGTCGATGGCGGCGCTGGGGTACATGAAGCTGCGGTGAACGGAGTCCGGCCAGCGCGCCACGCAGCCCGCGGGGAACCAATTGAGGCAGTCGATGCTGTAGTGCAGGAAGAGCCAGCGCCGCTCGTTGCCAGGTCCGCCCGTGTACTTGGTTTCCCGCATGCGGTCGCCCCACCCGACGAGGTCCTGCGAGTTGGTGACGAGGTTGCTGAGCATCCAGTACATACGGTTTGGCTGGTCGTGGACGATGAAGAACTTGCACTGGCCGCCGGGCCAGGACGTGAACTGGGTGAAGCGCAGCTCGTTGGCAGCTTCGTCGTACTCGAGCACGGCCGCGATGTTCGCGGTGGCTTTCTCGTCGATGATCGCCCGGGCGAACACGCGGATCTTGCCGCCGACCTCAACCGTGTTGGGCTCCAGCCACACCAACGGCGACGGCCACCCGCCGTGGATCTGCGGCCGGTCGTCCACGGGGAACAGCCCCCGCGTCAAGACCGCCGGCACTTCCGGCGGCGGGACGATGTTGGAGATCGACCAGGCGTCGGGGTCGAACGCCGACCTGGCACGGTCCCACCGCACCATGACCTTGCCCTTGTAATCGACACCCGCCGAATCGCGGTCCATCGCCCAGTAGAGCGCGTCGGGGCGGATGATCTGCGCCGTCGAGATGTTCCAGAGCGGCCCCGCGATGACGGTCCGCGGCTCGGTCCAGGTCTCCCCGCGGTCTTGGCTGGTCACGATCTGAAAGTCGCGGTGCGTCTGCTCCTGCACGAACATCAGCAGCTGGCCGTCGACAACGAAGGGCCGCCCCTCCTCGTAGGGCAGCGTCGGCAGGTCGATCCAGGTCTTGCCACCGTCGGTGCTGCGCACGATCCGCAGCGACCGTCCAACGTTTGTGTGTCTCCGGCCCCACTGCGGCGCCGCGACGATCAGGGTGCCGTCGTCGAGACGAGCCAGATTCGGGTCGTGGAAGAAATAGAGCCTGGGATCGGGGACCCGGGCCGCAATCACATAGTCCTGGGCGAGCGGGCTGATGTTCGGGTTGGGCATTGCGAACTCGCACGCGACGGGCGTCAGCTTGCGGCCCGCCGCTGTCCGGCGACGGACACGGGTTGTCCGGCACCGCTGTCAATTTGGCCCATTGTGCACGGCTGGGGTGGTGTCGGCACACGCGCGATTCGCCGCCGCGTCACGAAGCCGTGGCGAACCACCTCAGGCGTCAATACTCATGCATCCATCATGCTAAGCTCATGCCATGGCCAATCTGCAAGTTCGAAACATCCCGGACGACCTTCACGAACGTCTCCGGCGCCATGCCCGCGAGAACAACTGCAGCATGAGCACAGTTGTACTCAGCGCCGTGGAGCGTGAGTTGGTGCGGTGGGAGTGGCGGAAGCGCCTGACCCAGCACCCGACGACAGACCTCGGCATTGACGCGGCGACGCTGCTTGCCGAGGAACGGTCACAGCGCGACCTGGAGACCGGGTGACCCGATACGTCGTGGATGCGTCGGTGGCGGTTGAGTATCTGCTGCGGACGCCGCTTGGACTGTCCGTGGCAGAAAGCATCGAGAGCGCCTCGTTGGTCACGCCGGAGTTGATGGATGCCGAGGTGCTGTCGGTCCTGCGCGGGGCGGTGCTGCGTGGACACCTTGACGAGTCGCGGGCGCGGTTGGTCATCGATGTTCTCCGTCATTGGCCGATAGACCGTATGTCGCACCGTTCGCTTGCACCCTTGGCTTGGACGTATCGCCATACGGTCAGCGCCTACGACGCCTTCTACGTCGCCGCCGCCCACACCCATGACTGCCCTCTCATCACGGCCGATGGACGACTCTCACGAGCGTCGGGGCTGGGTGTAGTCATCCAGCACGTACATCTCGGCTGATTTGGCCCAGGTGCTCAGCCTGGTGAGTCCCATGACGACGGATTAGCCGCCAGCAGGCGCACGGCTTCAAGACCAACCACGCGGGATCTACAAGAACCCAGGGCGAGCACGCCGACGCTGAGCTCCGCCAGACCTGCAGCCGTGCTCAGACCGCCTTGAAGGCGGTTGGCGTCGAGCAGGCGGCGGTGTCGGCGTCGGTCCTTACGCGCCGGCGGAGACCGCCACCGGAACGCCGGCGCGCGGTGGCGAGAAGGATCCGTGGACTCGATCCCCGGATGGGCGAATCCTTGCGATGGCCAGGGTCAAGTAGCCTGACTGGTTACGACGTCTGCACGGAAAGGCGAGGGCGTGATGTCCGGACGGCAGGTCCCATCGGATGGCCAGGAGATTCTTTCGTACTACGAGAGGATTGACGAGGCAGACCGACTCGCGGCAGGCCATGGGCAGCTTGAGCTTGCCTGTATGAAGGAGCTGATCCGGCGGTTCCTGCCGTCACCGCCGAGAGTTGTGCTTGACGTCGGAGGCGGCCCCGGCAGGTATTCGTGCTGGCTGGCTGAGCAGGGCTATGACGTCCACCTCATTGACCCTGTAGAGAAGCACGTGAAGCAGGCGCGACAGGCTTCCAGGTCGCAGCCCGATCACCCTCTAGCAAGCGCAATCCAGGGCGACGCGCGCTCGCTCAGTCACGGCGACGATGCCGCGGACGCGGTGCTTCTGATGGGGCCTCTCTACCACCTGCCTGCCAGAGACGACCGGCTATCGGCGCTGCGTGAGGCGCGCAGAGTGCTGAAGCCAGGCGGCCTGTTGATAGCCAAGGCCATTAACCGATTCGCTTCACTCCTCGACGGTCTCATCATGAGCTACATCGACGATCCCAACTTCGTTCCAATCCTGCGTCGCGATCTTGAAGAGGGACAGCATCGTAGTCAGTCAGATGACCTCAGCTACTTCACCACGGCGTTCTTTCATCGACCGGAAGAGCTCGAGGCCGAGGTGTTTGAGGTGGGATTCGACCAACTTGGTCTTTACGCGGTGCAGGGACCAGGACTGATCGCCACCGACCTCGAAGGGCGTATGTCAGATCCTGCCAAGCGAGCGCAGCTGCTTGATCTAATTCGCTCGGTCGAGCAGGAGAAAACGTTGCTCGGAGTGTCCCCGCATTTCGTGGTTGTTGCTACGAATTGACCGCGGACGCGAGATTCAGAGCAAGGGCTGGATGGCCGCGGACTCGAGCAGATGGGGACCATTGTTGCGGACGGAGTTGACGGCGGGGCTGACGGGGTAGCCAGTCAATGCGCGGTCCGCGGCGGGTCGTAGGAGGGCAGTGCGCCAGGCCGGGTCTTCGTCGTCGGCAGCCAGCCAGTTGTCCCAGTCGCCTGGCTCGAGCACTACCGGCATGCGGTTGTGGATCGCCGACATGTAGGCGTTTGGCGAGGTGGTGATGATCGTGAAGGTCGGGCCGAATTCGTCGTGCGACTCCCACAGGCCGGCCAGCGCCAACGGCTGTCCGTCGGCGCGATGGATGTTGAGCGGCTGGCGCTTGCCGCGGGGACCGGTCCACTCGTAGAAGCCGTCGGCCGGAACAAGACAGCGACGCGTGCGAAAGGCGGCGCGGAATGAAGGTTTTTCGGCAACGGTTTCAGCGCGCGCGTTGATGGTGCGGCGGCCGATGCGGGGGTCCTTGGACCAGAACGGGATCAGGCCCCAGCGCATGACCTCGAAGCGCCGGGGACCTTCCAGTACGACCGGCGCCTGCTGGGTGGGCGCGACGTTGAAGTTGGGCAAAGGGAGCGTGACTGGAGGTTCCAGCGGGGCCGTCTCGAAATACTCAGCCAGGGCCTGTGGGCTTGAGCGGAGGTTATAGCGGGCGCACATGGGGTGAAGAAACAGAAGACCCGTGACGTCATCGTGCCACGAAGGCGTTACCAGTGTTCGCTTTTTGTTTGGTATCATGGCGTCCCGTACTACCCAGGGTGTTCCGCTGCCTCTTCTCGACACCGAGCGTCCCGCCGCTTTGCGGCTGGCCGTCAATGAAATCGAGCAGCGCTGGGGGCTGCATGCCGCGGGGCGGCTGTTTGGGGTCAGCCCGCCGGAGGCCGGGTTTTCCACCGGCATCGGTGCGCTGGACCAGGCCACCGGGTTCCACGGGATCCCCCGTGGTCGTCTAAGCGAACTCACCGGCCCGCCCGGCAGCGGGGCGCTGACGCTGGGGTTGCGGGTACTGGCCGCCGCGCTGGATAGCGGTGGGTTGGCGGCCTACGTCGATCTGCCCGGCACGTTCGCCCCCACCGCAAGCGCGGCCCTGGGCCTCGATCTGTCGCGGGTGGTGGTGGTGCGACCGCCGGACGCCGAGACGGCGCTGCAGGCGGCCGCCACGCTGTTGCGCAGCAATGCTTTCGAGGCCTTGCTGCTGGACCTGGAAACCGCCCGGCCGCGCGCCAACCGGTGGTCCCAGCTCGCCGACCTGGCGGGACGTGGAGCGGCGAGCCTGGTGGTGGTGACGGCAGCCGGCGGCCCGCGCGTTGCCGGGCTGCCCTACCTGGCCTCGCTGCGCCTGGGCGTGGCCTGCCGCGGCTGGCGCTGGCAGCGCAGCCGCCTGACCCAGGTGCCGATGGGACTGACGCTGGAGGTTCGGGTGCTGAAGTCTCGCAGCGACACGGGCGTGCAGCACCTCGTGATCAACTGTCCGTTTCACAGGAGGTCCGGTGGACCGCAAGACGCTCTGCCTCTGGATTCCGCACTTCCGAACCACGGTGGAAGCTCAGACGCAGCCGTCGTGGTCGGAACAGCCGCTGGCGATCTACGCGCGGCAAGCTAACCAGCAGCGGCTGATCGAGATTTCCGAGGCCGCCCGCCGCGCGGGGCTGCGGCAAGGGATGGCGGTCAAGGAAGCGGCGCAGCGCTGCCCGCAGGGCATCTACGTCGCCGACGATCCGCCGCGCTACGCCCGCGCGTTCGAGGCGGTCCTGGACGTGCTGGACCGTTTCTCCCCGGTGGTGGAAGACGCCGGCGTGGGGCTGGCGTTTGCCGACGCAGCCGGCCTGGGGCCGCTGTACGGCCCCGACGCGTCGCTGGGCGCGCGGGTGCGCCGCGATGTCGAAGCGGCCACCGGGCAGTCAGCCAATGTCGGGCTGGCGGCAGGACGCCTGGCGGCGGAGGTTGCGGCCCGTACGGCGGGGGATGCGGCCGTCGCCGTCGTTTCCAGCAACGACCGGGCCTATCTGGCCGAACAACCGGTCGACCGGCTCCCGTTGCCGGAGCGCACGACTGCTCACCTGCGCGTGCTGGGCATCGCCACGATCGGCGCGTTCGCCGGTCTGCCGGCCAACGCCGTGCGGACGCGTTACGGGATCGAAGGCGCGCTGGCATGGCGGTTGGCGCACGGCGAGGATCCGCAACCCCTGACGGGTCGGACGCAACCGATCGTTCTGCGCGAAGCGATCGACTTCGAGTGGGAAGAGCACAACGTCGACCGCCTGACGTTCGCGCTGCAGGCCCTGGCGCAGCGCCTGGCCACGCGGCTGGCCAACCGGGGGCTGATGGCTCAGCAGGTTGGCAGCCAGATCGAACGTTCCGACGGCACGGTCCAGCGGTTCGCGCTGGCTCTGCCCGAGCCGTCGGCCGGCGCCGCCACCTTGCGGGACGCGGCTCGGTGGCGTTTGGAGGCGTGGGCCGGCGCTACCCAGGCCGACGCCGCCATGCCGGAGATCTCATCCCATCAGCCCGGGGTCGTGCGCATTGGCCTGGACGTGCAGCACCTGGTCCCGGGCGCCGGCACACAACGGTCTCTGCTTGGCAACCGGTCGGAGCGCGTGGCGCGCGCCAACCACGCGATGAGCCGCCTGCGGGCGCAGTTGGGTGACGACGCGGTGTTCCGCATGGAGCTTTGCCCCGACGCCTGGACGCTCGAGACGGCCGCCCGACGGATTGACGCCTACGTTGAGACTGGCGCTCCAGGCGATGCATCCACGCTCTCCCCGGCGTGGCTGGCCGGCCTGGCGGGCGCGCGAGGCCTGACGCGGCTCTTCACACCGCCCCGCCCGGTCCGCATCAGCGAGATCGACGGCGCCAGCCGGGTCACGATCGATGGGACGACCAGGAAGGTGGCCGCCCGCTACGGGCCGCAGCGAGTGCAAACCGGGTGGTGGGCGGAAGCCATCGACCGCGACTACCTACACGTGCGGTTGGACGACGGCCGCGGTCTCGTGCTCTATCGCGACCGCGCCCAGTCGTGCTGGTTTGCCCAGGGAGCGCTCGATTGACCCGCCCCGCCTACGCCGAACTGCACGCGCACAGCAACTTCTCCTTTCTGGACGGTGCGTCGCATCCCGAGGAGATGGCGGCGCGCGCCGCCGAGCTTGGGCTGGCGGCCCTGGCGATCACGGATCACGACGGGGTCTACGGCGCGGTGCGGTTCTGCCACGCGGCGCGCGAGCTTGGCCTGCACCCCATCGTGGGCATGGAAGCCAGCATGTCCGGTGGCCATCACCTGACCCTGCTGGCACGCGACCGGGAGGGCTACGCCAACATCTGCCGGCTGGCCACCGCGGCGCATCACGACCGGCCCAAGGGAACGGCGGAACTCGATTTGGGCACCCTGGCGCGGCATACGCGCGGCCTGGTGGGACTTTCGGGCTGCCTGCAGGGCGCGATTCCGGACGCGGCACTACGCGGCGACAGCCGCCAGGCTATCGAGGCGGCGGGGACGTACGCCGAGATGTTCGAGGACGGCTGCTTTTTCCTCGAACTCCAGGAGCATCGGCTGGAGGCGGAGCACCTGGCCGGCGCCGGGTTGCTGGAGGTCGCTCGGCAGACCGCCCTACCGCTGGTGGCCACCAACAACGTCCACTACCACGACCGGGCGCGTGCGCGACTGCAAGACGTGCTGGTCTGCATCAAACACACCGCCACGCTCGAAACGGCGGGGCGGCGGCTACGACCAAACCATGAGTTCGCGCTGAAGTCCGCCGAGGAGATGGCCCGGCTATTTACCAGCGTCCCCGAGGCGATCACCAACACCCTGCGGATCGCCGCGATGTGCGACTTCGACCTGAGCCGGAAGCTGGAATACGGCTTACCGGCGTATCCCACGCCCAACGGCAAGTCCGAATACGGCTACATGGAGCGTCTGGTCTGGGAGGGCGTGCGGCGGCGATATCCCGACCTGGATGAGACGGTGCGCCAGCGCGTGCGACAGGAACTGGGGTACGTCAAGGACCTGGGGCTGGCGGGCTACTTCCTGACCGTCCGCGACCTGGTGGCCTTCTGCCACCGCAACGACATCCTGGTCAACACGCGCGGCTCGGCGCCGGGCTCGATCCTCTGTTACGTCCTCGACATCTCGATGGTCGACCCCATCGCCGCCGGGCTGATGTTCGAGCGGTTCATGTCCCCGGATCGGGACGAGCCGCCCGACATCGACCTGGACATCGAGCACCAGGAGCGCGAGCGGGTCATTCAGTACGTCTACCAGCGCTACGGCCGGCGGCGGGCGGCGATGGTGGCGAACGTCATCTGTTTTCGTGGGCGCTCCGCCATCCGCGACGTCGGCAAGGCGTTGGGGCTGCCGCTGGCCCAGGTAGACCGACTGGCCCAGCGGCTGCAGTGGCACCCCGACATCGAGATGCCGAGTCCAGACCAGGCCGGTGACGGCGTGCCGCGCGAAGTCTCGAACCGCGTGGGCCGCGATCTCCTTGAGCTCAGCGCGCAGATCGTTGATTTTCCCCGGCACCTGGGCATCCACACCGGGGGCATGATCATCGCGTCACACCCGCTGGATGCCTCGGTGCCGATCGAGCCGGCGACGATGGAGGGGCGAACCGTGGCGCAGTGGGACAAGGACGACTGCGCGGACGCCGGGCTGCTGAAGATCGACCTGTTGGGCCTGGGCATGTTGACCCTGATCCAGCAAGCCTTCCGGCTGATCGAGCAGCGACACGGCCGGCGCCCGGCGCTGGCGGATTTCAGCTTCGACGACCCCAAGGTCTACGACGCGATCTGCGCGGCCGACACCATTGGCACGTTCCAGGTGGAAAGCCGCGCGCAAATGCACGTGCTGCCGCAGACCCGGCCGCGCTGCTTCTACGACCTGGTGGTGCAGGTGGCGATCATCCGGCCCGGTCCGATGACTACCAAAATGCACCGACGCTGGATTCTGCGCCGCATCGGGCAGGAGGCGACCGACCCGGTGTGGCCCGGCCTGGCGTCAGTGCTACAGCGCACGCTGGGGCTGCCGATCTTCCAGGAGCAGTGTCTGCAGATCGCCATGGTCGCGGCCGGGTTTACGGCGACCAAGGCCGATGCGCTGCGACGGGCGATGAGCCGGAAGCGTTCCCTGGCGCACATCCAGGCGCTCCAAGACGACCTGATGCAGGGCATGGTCCGCAACGGCATCCCAGCGTCGACGGCGGAACAGATCTATGCACAGATCGAGGGCTATGCGGGCTATGGATTTCCCGAGGCGCATTCCTGCGCCTTTGCGCTGTTGGTGTACGTCTCGGCGTGGCTGAAGGTGCATCACCACGCGGAGTTCAGCTGCGCGATTCTCAACAGCCAGCCGATGGGCTTTTACAGCCCGCACACGCTGGTAGGCGACGCCCAGCGGCACGGGGTGACGGTGCGTCCCGTGGACATTCAGCACAGCCGCTTCGAGTGCATGATCGAGCCGGACGGCGCGGTGCGGCTGGGCTACCGCTACGTGGAGGGCCTGGGGAAGGCCTACCGCGAGCGTCTGGACGGCGAGTTCGCCCGCGGGCCGTATCGCTCACTGGAAGGCTTCTGCCGCCGGACGCGGTTGCCAATCAACGTATTAGAAGCGCTGGCCACGGCGGGAGCCTTTGGGAGCCTGGGGCTGAGCCGGCGCGAGGCCCTCTGGCAGGTGCAAGCTTATGCTCCCGCAGCCCACGGCGGCGAGTTGCCGGGGCTGGCGGCCGAACTGGAGGAGCCGGTGGCGCTGCCACCGGCCGACGCGCTGGTGCAGGCACGGATGGACTTTGCCGCCACCGGCCTCTCCACCCGCTGGCGCGGTCTGGAGTTCCTGCGGCCAGCCCTGGCCCAGGCCGGTGTGCTGCGCGCCGTCGATCTGCCGACCCTGGCGGCCAGCCGGCCGCGCCCTCAAATCCGCCGGGTCTCAATGCCAACGGCCGTTCGCCGGCCGAGCCAGCGAACGCGCGAACGATCCGCTACTGGGAAGCCGCGTTACGGTCGAGGGCAACTGCCCCGCCACATCGCCACAGGACGCTATGGCGAGCGTGCCCGTCGCACCGGAAACAGCTACGACGGGCGCGGCAGCGGCCAGCAATTTCAGGGCCTGGGCGATAGCGGGGTTCCCGACGCCCTGCGCGAACAGGCCCGCACGGGAATCATGGTTACCGTGGCCGGCATCGTGATCAACCGCCAGCATCCGCCCACCGCGCGCGGATACACCTTCCTGTCCCTGGAAGATGAAACGGGACTGGTCAACGTGATCATTCGCCCGGCGGTCTTCACCCGTTACCAGCGGGCGATTCTGGATTCCCCGGTGATGATGGTTGTCGGCGAACTCCAGGACGAGCATGGGGCGGTGCAGGTGATGGCCCACACCTGTAGGCCCGTCACGTCCGACTGCCTGGGCACGCCGCCATCCCGAGACTGGCAGTAGACGCGAGTAGGTCCAGGCGGCTAGTTGGAGTGAAAGTGCGTTCGGATGACGTGGTTCAGCAGGTCTGCCGTGCACTCGGCACAGAAAATCGTGCGGGTTTCGTGTTCTTCCTGAGCAAATGCCACCAGTTGCCCGACATCGGGCGCGAAGCGCAGCGCGCAGCGGTTGAGGCAGCTCAAGCTGCCGCGCGCGGTTTCCACATTGGTCTGACGATTGCCGGCAGGGAGTTCCAGCACACGGCCAAACGCGTTGATGGCCAGCCGTCGCAATGCCGTCTGCCGCAGGGCCCCCTCCGAGATGGCGCGCAGGCGGTGCACGGACAGCACGGCGGCCAGGTTGGGCCGGCAGCTGGAAAACACGTGCGGATCACTCCGCGGCGAGATGTTGTGCTCGGGAGCGTCCCGCAAGTCATGGTCCAGGACGGCCACGTCGTAGTGCGGCCCGGCCTGCTGCCAGGGTTCCCGCTCGAGCGTGCGGATGAAGCGAGGCCCGACGATCTGGCCGTTATCCGCGTCCAAACTTTGCTCCACGTACCAGAGCGTGCTCCAGTAGGGCGACCCGCGCGGAAGCTGCGGGATGACCCAGGTACCGAACGGGCGCAGTTGCCCCCGCTCCACACTGAACCCGGCACGCTGGCCCAACACCAGCGCAACTTCCTGCAAGTGCGCGATCGTGGAGACGACCGTTTCGGCTTCCCAGCTTTCGACGCCGGGTGTCCACTGGAACGAGATGGATTTCATGGATCAGAGCGGCGCGCGGCGTTCGACCGTAAGACTGCGCGTATTCCTCGGGCCTCGTTCATACTGATATGAGTATGCGACGCCTGCCACGATGCGTGTGAGACCCGACTCAGCCGAGCGCCTGATGGTGATGGACCTGGGGCCCTGGGTCCGCGCGGGCATTTACGCGCGCGGCCCGGACGGCTACCGGATCCTGGCTGTCGGCTCAGCGCCGTCCACGCTGGATGCGCCGCACTTCGATCTCACCCCGGCCTTTGAGGACACGCTGGCCGACGCCGCCGCCCGGGCCGGCAGCTTCGCCTTTCCGCACCCGCCGTATGACGGACCGCTTTCCGATCGGGCGCCCGACATCGCGGCCGTGACGGGGGATGACGCGGTCAGCAGGCCGACGGCGTTCCTGATGGGCAACCTGGTGCAGCGCGACCAGGACGAACTGACCCGCACGATGGCCGAGGCCGGATTTGAGCAAATCGGCCACGCCACCACGTCCGTGCGCGGCTTTCGAGAGCGCGTGGACGGGCCGGCGGCGCTGGACGTGATCGTCTCGCTCAGGCCCGACACCATCGTTATCCCCCTCACCGACGACGATACGGGCGAAAGCCTGGAATACGTGGCCGACCTGCTGGCTGGCGGGCTGGCCAGCCACGAGTCCGGCTACCTCCCGAGCGTGGTCTTGCTCTATGGCGGCGTGCCGGAGCCGACGGCCTGCGAGCGCCTGCACGCCGCGATGCCCACCACGGTCTTTCAGGTGTACGGCGGCTCACCGACAGAGCCGATGGACATGGGCACGCCACTGGCCGCGCTGCAGGATGCAGCCCGCGCCGTTCAGCGCCGGACGGCGGCGGACCGCGTGGTTCCGCCCACAGTGAGCCGGGCACCGCAGGTCTCGCGGTCCGATGCGCTGGATGCGGCGACGCAGGCACTGAGCGCTGGTCAAGAACTTGACGTCGGCGTGATCTCCTTCGACTACGGCGACGTGACGGCCGTGACTGTGCACGGCGGAGCGCCGGCGTTGACGCGGCTGGGCTCGGCGCGGCCCCAGGGTCGACCGTTCCATCTGGGGCTGCACACGCCCATCGACCGGGTCGCGCGTTGGACGGCGGACGAACCGCTGCCGGAGGCTCTGCAGGTCTTCGTGCTTGAGCGCACGGCCCATCCCACCGCGCTGCCGGCCACATCCTCGGAATTGCAACTGGCGCACGCAATCTGGACCGCAGCGGCGCGGGAAGCCCTGAGCGAGTCCGCCGGACGCCGCGGCCAGCCGCAGACGGTTGACCTGGCGGTGATCACCGGCGACATCACCCGCACGCTGGCGCGACCCGTGCAGGCGGCCCTGATGCTGATCAACAGTCTGGAATCCGCCGGCGTGACGCAACTGGCGCTGGACGCCTCGAATGCGCTGGCCATGAGCGGGTGTCTCATTCAGACGGGGCTCCCGGCCTCAGTAGAGTCCTCGCTCGTTCGCCTGGGCGCCTGCGCGGCGCTGCGCGGCGACGCCTCGCTGGGTAACGCGGCGGTTACCGTGGAAGTCCAGCCGGTTGGCGCCGCCGTGATCGAGCGTGAGGTGACCGCAGGCTCGATGGATGTCATTCAGTGGGAAGCCGACGTGGAGGCTGAAGTGCGCATCTGGCCGGCGCCCGAGTTCGACGCGGGATTGGGCCATGGACGGCCTGTGCACCTGCGCGAGCCAATCGTGGCCGGGAGCATTGGCCTGGTGATCGACGCGCGCGGTCGCCCGCTGGTCTGGCCGGACGCTCCGGATGCACGCCAGGCCTGGGTGGGGCAGTGGCACCGCGCCCTCAACGCCTATCCCGCCGCGAGGCCGAGTCGTCGGGACGCTTCGCATGTCACCTGAGCCGGTGGACCGCCACGCGCTGCCGCGTGGCGTCTTCATAGGGCGGCTGCGCCGCCGGCACCCGCTGCCGTTTCCCGGCCGCATCCTGGTCGACGTCGGCGACACCGTCGTCCCGGGCCAGATCTGGTGTCGCGGACGACTGCGGAGCGGCGTGGTGGTGGTTGATCTGCCGCGCCTGCTTCAGGTTCAGCCGGACGAGGTACGCGACCTGATGGAGGTCGAGCCTGGCGTTACGGTCGAAGCCGAGACGCTGCTGGCGGGTACGCCAGGCCGGCTGCGCACGAGTCGTCAATGGCTGGCGCCCACGCGCGGGATGCTGACTGAAGTCAATGTGCAAACCGGCGTGGCGGTCTTCGTCCGCGAGGTTCGCGATTCCGCTCTTTACTGCCGTCTCGGCGGCGAAGTTGTCAGTGTGGACTCAGAGGACGGGATCGTGATTGAAGGCGAAGGCGTGGCGGTGGCCGGCGCCCTGGGCGGGGGCGGACGTGCGTACGGGCCGTTTCGCTTTGTGGAGTCGGGCGAGCGACCCGAGGGGAAAGCCGACGGTCTCGAGCCGGGCATTCTGGTCACGCCGGATCCGCTGCGCGCCGACTGGGTGCGCCGCGCACTGGAAACGAAGGCTGCGGGAATCGTGGCCCCGTCAGCCGACGCCGAAATGGTGACGGGGTTGGGACTGGCCCCGACCATCGCCGGCCTGGCTCCTCCCGAGGGCAGCTACGGCCAGCCGCCGCAGGTGATCGTGCTCACTGGAGGTGCGGGCTTCGCCCGGATGCCGCACGCGTTGCAGGACGTGTTCCGGGCCACAGAAGGCGAGGTTGGCGCCGTCATCGGCGCGCGACGGCCCGGGCAGTCAGAAGTCCTGCTCCCGCCGGTGGCCGCCGAGGGCCTTGCGCAACGCACGGCCGAAGGTCTACCCGTGCGTCTGGCCAGCGGTTCCGCGGCAGGCGCCGAAGGGATCGTGCTGGGTGATGCGCCAGACGTCGGCCGCATGAGCTCGGGCATAGCCACGCGCTTCGTGCGGGTGCGACTAGCGGAGGGCGGCGTGGCGATCTGGCCCACGCCCAATCTGGCGACGCTCGCGTAGCGCGGGGCTACATTCGTTCGGGAGCGGCGATCCCCAGCAAGCCAAGCCCGTTGGCCAGCACCTGCTGCACGGCGCGCACCAGTTCCAACCGCCGGGCCGTCCGGGCGGCGTCGTCCGTCACCACGCGGTGCTTGTTGTAGTAGGAATGAAACACGCGCGCCAGCTCCAGCAAGAAGTGCGTCACGCGGTGCGGTTCGCGGTTCAGGCAGGCGTCCTCCACGACTTCGGGAAAGGCGAGCAGGCGGCGCGCCAGCGCAACATCGTCGGGCGAAAGGGCCGCCGCCGCCGCGGCCTTGGGCGCCGTTGCGGCGGTACGCCGGATGCCGGCGCAACGCGCATGGGCCATCTGGATGTAGTAGACCGGGTTTTCGGCGTCTTCGCGCTTCGCCAGTTCCAGGTCAAACTCCATCTGGCTATCAATGGCTTTGGATAGGAAGAAGTAGCGGGTTGCCGCCGAACCCACCTCGTCCAACACCTCACGCAGGGTCACGAACTTGCCGCTGCGCTTGCCCTGGCGGCCGAGTTCGCCGTCGGTCCGAATGCCGACCATCTGTGTGACCAGGATTTCAAGCCGGGCGGCGTCGGCGCTGACGTCCAGCGCCTGCATGGCCGCGTGCATGCGGGCCACGTGCCCGTGGTGATCCGCACCCCAGACATCAATCACGCGCTCGAAGCCGCGGGTTTCGAACTTGTCCCGGTGGTAGGCAATGTCGACGGCAAAGTAGGTGGGGTCGCCGCGTGAACGCACCAGCACGTTTTCGCGGTCGTCCGCGCCCGCGCCGCCGATGAACCAGGCAGCGCCGTCGCGCAGCGCAACGAAGCCCTGCTCGTCCAGGGCACCAATCACCTCGGTCACGTCACCCCGGTCGCGCATGGCCTGCTCGGAGAACCAGACGTCAAACTCGATGCCCAGGTCATCGAGGTCACGTCGAATCTCCGCGAGGCCGATCCCTACGGCCCGGTCCTCGAAGGCTCGGGCGTCGCTGGGAGCACCATTGCCAAGCCAGCGCGGGCCGTCGTCGCGCGCGATCTGATCGGCCCAGGCCGCGATGTAGTCGCCCTGGTAACCATCCGCGGGGAACGGAGCCTCCGACCCAAGGGCCGCCGCGTAGTAGTGATACACACTCAGACCCAGGATCTCGACCTGACGCCCGGCGTCGTTGACGTAGTACTCGCGGGTGACGTCGTAGCCGCAGGCTTCAAGCAGGCGGGCCAGGGCATCGCCAACGACGCCGCCGCGGCCGGCGCCGGCGGTGAGCGGACCCGTGGGATTGGCGCTTACATACTCCACCTGCACGCGCGCGTTCCGTCCGACATCGGACCCCCCATACCCGGCGCCGGTCTCGATGACGGTCTGCAACTGTTCCAGAACCCAGGCGTCGTCGATCCAGAAGTTGATGAACCCCGGTCCGGCCGTTTCGACGCGGCGTACGGCGGGCGACGCCGGCAGGTGGGCCACGATTGCGTCGGCGATTTTTCTGGGCGGGGCGCCCACAATCCGGGCCAGGCGCAGAGCCTCGGAACTGGAGTAGTGGGCCAGGTCGTCGTCGCGCCGCTCCAGCGCAAACGTCACCCGCGGCGTGGCGGCGACCGCGCCGGCGGCCTGGGCCGCAGCCAGCCCTTCGGACAACAATGCGGAAAGCCGATCGCGAATCATGGTGGTAGGCCCGCGGCTTGCTGGGTCGTGCCGTCTGGGCACGCGCGGGAGGCTTGCAAAGTATAGCGAGGTGGCTGGTGGCCAGACGTCAGCGGCCGCTAACGAGAGGATGCGGGGCGGCGCAGCGGCGCCTGTGGTGGGCGGCTAGTTACTTCCGGCCAAGGCCGTGGTTGTCCCGCAGTTTCGGTAGACCGTCTTATACGACGCACACTTTGCGACAGTCCCCCGCTGCCCGAGCCAACTCCCACTAGATGCTCCGGCCCGGACGGGGCTGTAACTCTGTGCGAACCTGTGCCTCCCTGCTGGCTCTAGACAACATGGTTCAATGAACAGCGCCCGCTGGCTCAGGCGACGACCGAAGGCGATCCATGTCGTTGTGGCGTTGTCTTTCGTCCCATGGTTGGTGCTCCTGGGTTGGTTGGCCAGCGTCGCGTGGTTCATAACGGACGATGCCTTCATCAGTTTTCGCTACGCCCGCAATCTGCTCGAGGGTCACGGTTTGGTCTTCAATCCCGGCGAGTACGTCGAGGGCTATACCAACTTCCTGTGGGTACTCGAACTGGCGGCGATCTGGGGCCTGCTGGGCATCCGTCCGGAAGACGCGGCCCAGTGGCTGTCGGTTATCTACACCGCGGGCACAATCGTCGTGATGCTGTGGTGGGTGGCGCGTATGCCGGCGCTAAGACACCGATGGCTGGTTGCATGGATGGCCCTGGGGCTGGTGTGCAGCAGCGCCACATTCGCCGTGTGGACCTCGGGTGGTGGGCTGGAAACGCGGCAGTTCACGTTTTTTGCCCTCGCTGCTGTTGTTTGCCTGACCGTGTTTGGCCAGAGCCGCTGGGGACTCCTTGCAGCCTCCCTCAGCTTGGCGGCGGCGGCCCTGACGCGGCCCGAAGGCCTGCTGCTTGCGGCCTGCGGTGTTGGCTGGTTCGTGGGCCATCGTCTGCTCACAACTCATCGGTTGGACTGGCGAGGGACGCTAACGCTGGCCGGGCCCTTTGTCGTCCTGATCGGCGCCCACTTCCTGGCGCGCCACAGCTACTACGGCGAATGGCTGCCAAATACGTACTACGCAAAGCACGTGGGCCCGTGGTTCGAGTCCGGGTTTCGGTACCTCTGGGCCGCCGCGCTCGAGACCGGGCTGTATCTGCTGGTTCCGCTGGCGTATGCGGCCCTACGGTCCCGCTGGCGGGAGTATCGGGACGGAACCTACGCCTTGGCGCTGGTCTGCGTCGGCACCCATATGGCCTATCAGTTGCAAATTGGTGGGGACCACTTCGAACATCGTCCTCTAGACTTCTATTGGCCGCTGTTGGCGGTTTCTGCGGCCGAGGGTATCGCGCAGCTTAGCGCCAGACTTTCTGCCACTTTGCAAGAGTTTTCCCAGCGCCTGCGATGGGTCGGAGTGCGGGCGTTAACGGTCATTCTGTTCGTACCGGTCCTGTTCTATGCGAGCGCGATCCAGGGCACCTTGTTGTTCGCGGGTTCCGGGATGTTCAAACCAGAGACTATCCGGTTTCCACAACATGTCTCACTCAATGAAAAGAACGCCTCTTGGTTGCTGGTGGCACCAGGGATGCCGACGCTCGTCGCAATCTCCAACGACTTACGCAGGCAATTCAATCGAGACTGGGTGGGAAACAGTGCTCCGGCGCACCGTGCGTTTGCCAACGGCCAAGTACGACGTTGGCAGCCTTATGAGAGGGCAGAGCGTGGAGTTGTCCCCAGAGATTCCTTAACAGCTCTAGATGCCATTGGCATCTTACCATACTACGTTCCAGACCTAATGGTGATTGACAAGCACGGTTTAGCCGATGCGACAGTTGCTCGCACTCCGGTCACTCGCCCTTTGCGAGCAATGGGGCACGAGCGATCGCCGCCGCCAGGCTACTTACATCGACGAGGCGTGAATTTTCGTATCTATCCGGCAGCTGAAACCGCATCTGAGGCGCTTGACCGCGCAAACTATGCACTAAACGTTGGCCCGGAATTGTGGATGCCCTTCGACGCCTTGGACCACCAATGGGTCAACGAACGATTTGAAGGCCGAGACCTGCGCGCTGTGACTCGCTTCTCGCAGACTGACCCAGCCGCCAACCGCCTGCTCATCGATGGCATTTCTTACGTTGGCCAAGAGTTCCTTGGGCGCTTCGAGACCGGCTTAGATGGCTGGCGACTCGAAGGCAAGGCCGTCTCCAACCACAGCGAACTTCCCTACTTCGATCCCGACGGGAAAAGCTTGGTGTTCGGACACGTTGGGTCAGGGTTTCTGACGACGTATTATCCCGGGAAGTGGGAACGGGTGGGGCGGGCGTACTCTCCAAGGTTCACGGCTAGGCCTGATCAACACCTCGTGTTCTTGGTTGCTGGGGAACATAACGACGACGTCGGGATCCGTCTGCTGGTCGACGGGGTAGCGGTCGTCGTTTGGCGTGGCGAGAAATCCAGTGCTTTTGATCTTGTCATTCATCCGCTGAGAGATTTCGCTGGGAAACAGCTGCAAATTGAGATCTTTAATAATGAAGTTGGCGATAGGCCTCGCCTTATGGTCGATCACTTTATGTTGGTACGCGACGAAGCAGCAGACAGCCGATGAACGCCCTGTTCGACCGCTGATCGGATCCAGAGACATCGTCCGTTGTCGTCCAGCCCTACAAGTTTCCTACCAGCAAGCCCGGGCCTCTACGTCGACGCTTGCCGAGTCCTACGTCTAGGTCAGCGGCGCAGGTGCTGGCACGCCAGTGAGTTCCGCGACTTCGTGAACGCGGTTGCAGGATGCGGGTTTGAGGTTGACCTGACCTCTGCCTCGGTTGCGGCGCAGCGCCAGGCCGGATTGCTCGCCGGGGTAGCGGATGGGGCTGGCGGGATCGAGCGGCGGGCTTCCCGTGACTCTGTCGAGAGCGTGATTGACGTCGCGAAGAAACTCGTCGCGTGGGCGGAAGGTGTCCACGCGCCAGGCCATGAAGAACCCGCCGTAGCGGCCGGGCGGAATTTCGAGGGCGATGGGCATGGCGTTGAGGGTGGCGGCCAGAATTTCATTCACGAGGCCCAGGCCGTAGCCGCGATGCTCGGCGACGGGCAAGAAGACACCCTCCGCCATCGCTTGCGCTGGGTCGCTCATGGGACGTCCGGCGGCGTCAACGGCCCAACCTTCGGGTAGGGGCTGGCCGTCGGCCACCAACTCGCGCATCCGGCCGGTCGACGCAGAGACACCGAAGTCCACCACGATCGGCGGGCGGGGATCGGCGGGAATCGCGTAGGACAGGGGGTTGTTGCCCAGCACCCGCGTGGCGCCGCCCACAGGCGCGAACGACGGGTTGGTGTAGCAGGTGCAGTAGCCGATCAGGCCGGCGGCCGCCGCGCGCATGCTGTAGAAGGCGGGAATGACCCAGTGCGGCATGTCGCGCAGGGAGGCCATCGCGGCCCCCTGGGTTTGCGCCTTGGCGATGCAGGCATCCATGGCCTGAACGGCCCCTATCGGTCCCAGCGCCCCGTGTGCGTCGAGAGCCGTGAAGGCGGGCTGGTCGGCCAGTACCTCAACCTGCGCGTCGGCGCGGGCTCGCCACTTCCCCCGCGACCTCAAACGCGGCAACTGCTACCCACTTCCGGCCCACGGGCACGCCAGGGCCACCGCCTGCGTGGCAGCGGGTCGGGCTGCGGGGCCGGGAGCGCCCGCGTCAATTGCTCCAACGTGACCGCCGACCGTTCGGCTTGGTCACGCGCGAATCTGAGCGCCTCGCCTAGCGTTGCCAATTCGCGCCGCAGCCCGGCGCTTTCAGCAGGGCTGCTCGCGTCGCAACTCAAAATGACCCACTACCGACTGGTTTGCGGGCGCTGATTCACTTTAGTAACATATCTAAGGCGCGCTCCGGTTGGCCTTGTGTGGGGCTGAGACGTAGCCGCCAGGGAGTGGCGCGCGAGTTGCAGTGTCCGCGGTGCAGAACGCGGCAGTATGGGGCTGTCGCCCTTTGTAGTAACTGCGGTAAAGATCTCTTGCACGGCCGGTCACCCCGCATCCGCTACTACGCCTTCCTCGTTGCGGTCTTCTGCTTCATGGTGGTTGGCGGAGTCGTGCTGGGAGCCGAGCGGATACCGTTCTCCGCCCCGATCATCGCGATGGGGCTGCTAACCGCGGTCAGCGGCGCGGTGATTGCGATGACGCCGGTATCCACCGCGAGCCGCTATCAGCGTCGCGCCTCTGCCTATCTGCGCAGCAACCCGGAACTGGCGCTGCAGGACCTCTCGCGGGCTATCGAACTGGATGCCAACGACCGCAGCCTGCTGGTTGACCGTGCGCGGGTGTACCGCCTCCTTGGTCGGTACCGCGAGGCAGCCGCCGACTTGCAGGCCTACCTGCGACAGACGCGTGGCGAGCCACCTGCCCGCGTAGACCAGGCGCGTACGCTGTTAGAGCGCGTTGAAGCCAGCGGCGGTCTCCGTCTGTGGGAGTTCTGAGGGAGCTCGCCCTGCCGCCCAGGCGTCAGCGATCCGGCGCACGAGGGCCGCGGTAGCCGCCGGACCCGACACGCCGGCGCCCACTTCAAACGTCCACGCACCGTCGAATCCGATATCGATCAGGGCCGCGCTGACGCGGCGCCAGTTGACCGTGCCCAACCCCGGCGGCCAATGTCGATCTTCCACGGCGTCGGTGTCCTGCATGTGCAAGGCGATCAGCCGCTCGCCCGCGATGCGCGCCTCGTCGGCGGGGTCCAGCCCGTTGTTGTTCGCGTGCCCGGTGTCCAGGCAGATGCCTACGGTCGACGGGTAGTCGTCCACCACGCGGCGCAGGTCCTCCATCCGGCACAGTGGTCGCGGCTGGCCCTTCAATTGCAGGTTCTCGCACGCCAGGCGGATGCCCAGCGACTCGGCCTGGGCGGTCAGGGTGTCCAGGGAACGCCGGAACGCGCCGATGTGTAACTCGAGGTCTTCAGCACTCACTTCCCTACCGCTGGGATGCACGATGGCCGCGAATCCGCCTAGCGCGGCGAACGGCTCAAAGCAGGAAACCACGGTGGCGACAGCCTGCTCGCGCACCGAATCGTCCAGGGCCGCCAGGTTCACGTCGGCTATCTGCGGGTGAACCGTGCGGGCCCACACGCCGTGGTGATTCAGGATGCGGCGGCGCTGCCCGGCCGTACGGTCGTCGACCAGGTCCTTGGATGCGAACAATTCGCACTGCGTGAAGCCGGCGGCGGCCACGTCGGCGATGACGCGGTCAAACGGCACGGCGTTGTCCCACATCGCGGTGGCCAAGCTGTAGGTGGGCATGGTTAGCGTCCCCAATCGCGCGGATAGCGAAAGTCTCGGTCAATCGTACGGTTCGAGAGCTTGGCAATCAGCGGAAGCCGCCGCTTGAACTGCGAACTCACCACGCGGCGCTGCAATTCGTGGACCAGGTCGGCCTCGAACCCGCCGGCTATCAAGTCATCGGCCGCGTACATCTCGTCGATCAACAGGTAGAGCGCCTGATCGGCGCGCTCGTAGTCGAAGCCAAGCTCGTCTTCGTCGGACTGCCCGGCCCACAGGTCAGCGCTCGGCGCTTTCTCGCGGATTGCGCGCGGCACCTCCAGGGCCGCCGCGAGGGAGCGCACCTGAGTCTTGTACAGGTCGCCGATCGGGTTCACAGCGCTGGCCATGTCGCCGAACTGGGTCCCGTAGCCGAGCAGCAACTCCGTCTTGTTGCTGGTCCCCACGACCAGGCCGCCAAAGGCTTCCGACTGGTCGTAGAGGGCGATCATGCGGGCGCGGGCCATGATGTTGCCGCGCCGCAGCGGGCTTGGGTCGTCGTCCAGTTCGCCGAGCAAACCGTCAACTGCCGCCGAAATCTCGATTAGCGTTGACGGTATGCCCAACTGATCGACCAGGGTCTCGGCATCCCCGCGGCTGGCTGGATTACTGGTTCGGTAGGGCATAAGTACGGCCAGCACGCGCTGGGGGCCGAAGGCACGGGCGGCCAGGGCGCAGCTGACGGCCGAGTCGATCCCGCCGGACAGCGCCACCACAGCGCGCTGGATGCCGAACTTTCCAATCTCGTCGCGGATAAACGCTTCGAGGATCCGGCACGTCAGGCTCGGGTCCAGGTTCAGTCCGCGCCGCGCCCGCTCGCGCAGGTCCAACTCAGCCGTCATCCAGCCAATGCCGCCGGGCAGCGATGCGCGCGAACTCGCGCCCGTTGAGCGCCACGTCCTCGTCCCGCCGCAGCGGTAGGCGCGTTCGCTGCCGGCGCAGCGGAGCGTCGGCCAGGGTCGCGACCACGAGCGCCTCCTCAAAGTCGGGCGCTCGCGCCACCACTTCGCCATCGGGGCCGATGACCTCGGACCCGCCCCAGAAATTCACGCCGTCCTCGAACCCGACGCGGTTACAGTGCACGACGTAGCAGACGTGCAGTTGGGCGTAGAGCCGGTTGATGCCGCGCCAGGTCTCGGCGGATCCCAGTTCGTGCGTGCCGCCCGCCACGCCACGGCCGGGGCTGCTGGAAAGCCCATAGATCACGTCGGCTCCGTCAGCAGCCACGATGCTGGCGGTGGCGGGGTGCCACAGGTCTTCGCAGATCAACAATGCCTGTCGGCCGAAGCGCGTGTCGAAGGCGCGCACCGCCACGCCACCAGCCAGGTCCCGCGCCTCGTCAAAGAGGCCGTAGGTCACCAGGTAGACCTTGTGGTGGACGTGCACGAACTCGCCGTTGTGCAGATATCCGGCCGCCGGCAGGAAGCGGTGGTCCGAGGTCTCTTCGACGAATCCGAAGATCACGTCGACCTTGCGGCTGGCTTCAAGTAGGGGGTCCAGGCGGGGATCGTCCCGGCGCAGGGCTACGTCGGGCACCAGGTCGCTGAGGAAGTAGCCGGTCAGCGACTGTTCGGGAAACATGACGACGTCGGCCGCGACCGCCGCGGCCCGGTCGATGTAGTCCAGGTGCAGCGCCATGTTGTGTTCCAGATCGCCCAAGGCGGGCCGAATCTGGGCCAGCGCCAGCCGAATGTCCTGCACGGCGCCTCGCCGTTCGCTCGGGTGGCGCCAGTCTAGCGGCGAGAACCGGCCCGGATGTGGGCCGTAGCGATTCGCACAGAAGCTTGGTGAGGCGTGCCTATACTCGAAGTGCATAGGTTTCGTTGATCCGCCCATGATGCAACCCCCACCGCCCACGCCGACGCCCGTCATTTCCCGCCTGATCGTCGGGCTCCTCGCCCTCACTGTCGTCCTGGGAACCGGCGGCGGAACGGTGAGCGGTTATCTGGCGGGACGCGCAGCCGCACCCTCGCAGCCGGCCGCGCCCATCGCGCTGCAGCCACCGACGCCCGCCGCGACCGCTGCCGCGGCCCTTCCCGGCGCCCCGACCTCCTACGTAGACCTGCTTGAACAACTCATTCCGGCCGTGGTCACCGTTGAAGTGCGGCAAGGCACGCGCAATCGCGGCACGGGGATAGGTACCGGATTCTTCTACGGCACCGACGGCCGAATCCTCACCAACGCCCACGTGCTTCCCGAGGGAACAAATGGGCAGGTGCGGATCACGCTGTCCGACGGCCATCGGATTTCCGCAACAATTCTCGGACGCGACGTGTGGGGGGACGTGGCCGTTCTCCAGGCGGAGGGTGGGCCTTTCCCAGCGCTGAAGTTGGCCGGCGAAACGGAGCTACGGATCGGCGAGCCGGTCCTGGCGATCGGCAGCCCCCGCAACTTCCGCAACACCGCCACCTCGGGCATCGTCAGCGGTCTCGATCGCCTGATCCCGCGTACCGTCAACACCGACAGCGGTCCGATGGCCATTCCGTTGCGGGGCTTGATCCAGACCGATGCCGCCGTCAATCAGGGCAACAGCGGCGGTCCCCTGGTCACCGCGGACGGGCGCGTGGTCGGCATCAACACGGCCGTGCAGTCCAACGCCAACGACATTGGGTTTGCCTTGCCGATCGCCAGCATCGTTCGTCGGTTGGCCGAGCTTGAATCCACCGGCACGGTGGCTCGGGGCTTGCTGGGAGTTCGCTATCAGTTGATCGATCCCGAACTCGACAGCTTTGCCGGATCGCCGTACGCCTACGCCGTGGGGGTCACCGCGGTCATGCCCGACACTACCGCCAGCGCCGCGGGTGTCGCGGCGAGCGACCTGATCCTCGCGATCAATGGAGAGCCGCTGACACGCGACTTCACGCTATCGCACGCCATCGATAACGCGACGGTGGGAGAGACGATCACCCTTTCGGTTCGCCGGCAGGGTCAGCCGCTGGACCTTCAGGCAGCCCTGGTGCAGCGACCACGGGCTATCAGCACGACGCCGGGGGTGGCGCCACCGAACTGATACGGCGAGTGTCAGGCGTCGCTTGGCCTGCCGTGCGCACCACCGCGCGGCCTGGCAAGGACGGACTGGCTGCAAGTCGCGGCACGACGACTACACTCGCTAGCCCAAGCTACGCGTCCACGGGAATTGCCAATGAACGCCGGCCGACGATTGCGTAAGGGCCTGCGTGACAGCTGTCTGGGCGGCGACACACCGTTGCCGGAGATTTTCCGCCTGGCCAATCATGGCGGCTTTGAGGGCGTGGAACTGACCCTGCCGGCCGTAGGTCCCTTCTCGTTGAGGGCCACCGACGCCGAACGGCACGAACTCCGCCGCATGGCGGCCGACGGTCCGCCCATCCTGTGCCTCAATGCCGGCCTGCCCTGGCAGTCCTCGCCGTCGTCACTGGATGCGGCCCTTCGCGCGGAGGGCCAGGCGCTCGTACGGAGCAGCATCGACCTGGCCGCGGACCTGGGCGTCGACACCCTGCTCTACATTCCCGGCGTCGTTGCCGACGATGCGCCCTTCACCCAAGTCTGGGACGCCGCGCTCGCCGCCACCGAAGCCCTGCTGCCGCAGGCCGAAGAGGCCGGGGTGACCCTGGCGGTTGAGAATGTCTGGAACGCGCTGATCCTTAGCCCGCGCGACATGCTGGAGTTCGTGGACGGCTTTGCCAGCTCGCACCTGCGTGTCTATTTCGATGTGGGCAACGTCATGCAGTTCGGGCGTCCGCAGCACTGGATCGAGGCGCTGGGCGCGGAGCGCATCGCGCGTGTGCACGTCAAGGACTTCGCGCTTCAACCGGGCGGCCGGCTGGGCTTTACGCAGTTGCTGCATGGGGACGTGGACTGGCCAGTGGTCATGCAGACGCTGCGCAGCGCCGGCTATAGCGGTTGGATTACACCCGAGGTCAGTCCCAGCACCGCATCGCCCGAAGCCTGGATTGCCGAACTCTCCGCTGCCATGGACACGATCATCGGGTACTACGGCGAGTGATCGGACCACTTCGACTATCCGGGGGGCAGCCAGTGAGATACTGCGCGCCATGAAGCAGCCGCTGCGCGTGCGCATGGCGCCAAGCCCCACGGGCGATCTGCACCTGGGCAGCGCCCGCACCGCGTTGTTCAACTACTTGATGGCCCGTCGGGACGGCGGCGTGTTCATCGTGCGGGTCGAAGACACGGACGCCCAGCGCAGCGACCCTACCCGCGAAGCCGGAATCTATGACGGTTTGCGCTGGCTGGGCTTGCATTGGGACGAAGGCCCGGACGTCGGCGGGCCATACGGCCCCTACCGATCGAGCGAACGGCACGAGACCCACCGTGAAGCCATCCAGCAGCTCCTGGCGGCAGGCTGCGCCTACTACGACTACACCTCGGCTCAGGAGCGCGCCGCCGAACGCGAGCAGCAGCGGGCGGAGGGTCAGCCGCAGCGCTACTCCGGTATCGGACGCCACTTCACCTCCGCCCAGATCGCCGAACGCCAGGCAGCCGGCGTAGTTCCGGCCGTCCGGTTTCGGACCGAGCCGCAGGCGCTTCAATTCGACGACATCATCCTGGGGTCGATCAGCGTTGGCCCCGGCGATATCGACGACTTCGTGATTGCCCGCGGCGACGGTTCGGCGCTGTACAACATGGCCGTGACCGTAGACGACCACAACATGCGTATCAGCCACGTGGTTCGGGGTAGAGACCATGTCTCCAACACGTTCCGGCAGCTGCTGATCTACGAGGCGCTGGGCTGGACGCGGCCGGTCTTTGCCCATCTCCCACTGGTGCTCAACGGCCGTCGCCAGAAGTTTTCCAAGCGCGACGGCGCCCAGTGGGTGGGCGAATACCGCACGCGCGGCTACCTGCCCGAGGCTATGGTCAACTTCCTGATATTTCTGGGCTGGTCGCCGGGCAACGAACGCGAACTCTTCAGCCTTGACGAGCTGGCGACCGAGTTCAGCCTCGAACGCGTCAACCGGGCCGACGCCATCTTCGACTCGCAGCGGCTCGACCATTTCAACGGCGTCTGGATTCGGCGCCTGGACCTCCAGGACCTCGCCGAGCGCGCCTGGTCGTACGCGGCCGGCGGCGGTCTGGAGCTTGCCGCGGACCAGCGCCCCTACTTCACATCCGCGCTGGAGCTTGAATACGAGCGGTTGTCACACCTCGACCAGACAGCCGACCTGATGGGGTTCTTCTTCGACGACGATCTTGACCCGGACATGCGGCAGGCCCGGTTCAATCGCCACGACGCGTCTGAGACGGCTCGGGCCTTGGAGCGGGTGGCGGCGCTGGTTGACGAGACCGAACCGTTCGACGATCCAACGCTGGAAGCCGGACTGCGCGAGCTGGCCAGCGACCTGAACTGGCGGGCCGGCGATCTGTTCATGCCCGTCCGAATTGCCGTGACCGGTCGCCGCGCCACGCCGCCGCTCTTCGCCACCATGGCCGTGCTGGGCCGCCAGCGCTGCCGGGAACGCCTACAGCGAGCGCTGGCGGGCCTGGCGAAGCTGGCGACCGCCTGAGCTGATCGTGCCCGACCGCACGATCCAATTCCTTCCCCACGAACTCGGGCCGCCCTGGGAACAGGTGCGGGTTGAGGTCGACGGCGAACTCGTCAGTTGGATGCAGACGTTTACCGTGGGACACCGCCTGCGCGGGGTCACGCTGGACAGCGCAGGCGTTGTGGGGGTGCACACGGACGACGCCCACCAACGCCGGGGCCACATGCGCTTCCTGCTGGAGACGGTGATCGAGCGAGCCGAGGCGCGTGGCGTGCCTCTCTCCACGTTGTATGGCGTCCCAGACCTTTACCACCGCTGGGCCTATGCCACGGTGATGCCCGAGTTCACATTCACGATCGCCACGCGCCGCGCCGAAGCGGCGCCGCGCCGCCACCAGGTTCGCGAAGGCAAACCGGAGGACCGTCCCGCGATCGCTCGCCTATACAACAGCGAGACCGCCCGGTTCAGCGGCATGCGGGTTCGCGAGCCCGAGCGCTGGCTTGGCCCCCGCCAGGGCATCTGGTTCGGCCGACTTGACGCCTGGGTGCGGGTTGCCGTGGACGACCGAGGCCGCATCGTGGGCTACTGCATCGGGGATCAAGTCGACCACGACGCGCAGCAACTCGACATCGTCGACGCGCAGGCGACCAGCACCGCGGGGACAGCCTCGATCATCCGGGCCGTGGCGGACGAGGCGGTGCGACGTCGGATGGGCAAGATTGCGTTCCATGTTCATCCGGAGAGCCGAGCGGGCGTCTATCTGCGCAACTTTGAGGTGACTGTCAGCTCCGAGCGTCCCGTGGGCCGCTCGGAGATGGTGCGGCTCAGCCTGCCCGGCGCGGTGCTTGACGCGCTGCGACCTTACGCTCGGGAACAGGCTGCTGCGCTGGGCGGCCAGCGACCGACGCGGCTAGTGATCGACACCGAGCTCGGATCGGGTGAACTACCGCTCGGGGGCGACCTGCCTCCGCAGCAGGTTCGTCTACCGGCCGCGCACCTGGCCGAGATTCTGTTCGGCTACCGCACGGCTGAGGAGTTGCGGGACATTCACGGTTTGCACCTGTCGCACCACGACGCCGAGATCCTGGATGCGCTTTTTCCGCCGATTGACGCCTACTGCTACTGGCCCGACCGCTACTAAGGCCGAAATCCTCAGCCGGCGAGGCTGCCCGGCGACTCGGCCGATAGCTCGCACTCACCGCCGCCGGCCCGCAGCGTCCGCACCCTGCGGTAGAGCACGTAGCCCATGAACAGGGCCGTCACCCCACCGATGAATGGGCGTGCCGGATCAAAGAGGTTTGCCGCGGCGCCCGTGCCGAACGCGGCCACCAGCAGCCCGTTGCACAGCGGGCAGGAAATGGCGAAGGCCGAGAGGAAGCCACCCGCGTAGAGCGGACCGATGCCAAACGCCTGCCGCTGTCGCATGGCGTAGACGCTGACTCCGGCCAGCGCCCCCACCAGCAACGCGTTGAGGGTCCAGATCGGGTAGTCGATCGCGTAGGCGGGCGTCGCCCGCTCGAAGATCGGCGTATCGATGGCCCCGGTGATTACGCCAACACTCAATCCAAAAGCCGCCGCCGTGAACAGGCCCACAGCCACCGCTGCCAGGAGCGGCGAGCGGCCCGGAATGCGTTGCGCGCGAGCTTGCGTGATCATGCGACCAGTCTAAGTGGTTTGCGCGCGGCCGCCGCGGTCAGCCTCAGCCGGCGGGGCGGAGCACGCTCGACGTGGCGACCGGGTAATAGGGCTGGCCTTCGGTCAGCGGCCCGAACGATCCGAAGGTGATGAACACTCCGTACGTGGGGTAGCGCCAGTCGCGCAGGGTGTCGCCCAGGAGATACAGCTTCACGGGCTGCGCCGCGTCGTTTGGGTGGTATTCCAGCACCGCCGCCTGGAAGTACTGCCGGATCACCCCTGCCGCGCCACCGGGCACACGCAGTGCCGCCCGAGGATCGTCGTCGTAGCGCGCCTCGGTCTTGGGAAGGCCGAACGTCGCTTCGCCGCCAAGCGAGGTGAAGAAGTCCAGGAAGCCGACATACGTGCCGTCCACGGCGTAGTTGGACACCTGGTGACCCCAGGGTCCCAGCAACTCGCCCGCCTGGTCGCTCAGCAGGTCCGGCTCCACGCCCAAGTCCGGCGCGCCGTCAACGCCACCGCCGATGTGGTCCCAGGCCAGGCGGCGCTCCACGCGCCACTCGCCGTCACGTTCGTGGCAGTCCAACACGCCGCGCTGGAAGTACTGGGTCAGCGATCCGGTCCGCTCTTCAAGGACCTCGGAAATTGGGTGACCCCAGCGGGCCAGGCCATAGGTGGACTCGAAATAGGTCAGGAACTCGCACGATGCCTCGGACCCGTCGGCCAGGGTCAGGGTCAGGTCGGGGATGTTGTGCGCCAGGTGCACGTCCGGCGCGCTGAACAGCACCCGGTTCACACGCAGCCCCAGGGTGGACGGGGCACTCGGGATCACCGACGGACTGGTCGCTGACGGTGGCGGAGGCGGCGTACGTACCGGTGCGCCCCCCGTTCCAGGCGGCGTGATTCGCTCGGGGGAGTAGAACTGGCCTTTAGCGAGGGGAATGGATGGCCCAAAGCTGTTGTACGCCCTGTACGTCTGGTTGGGATACAACCGGTCGCGCACGTCATCGCCCAGCAGCCGCAGCTTGACCGGCTGCGCTGTATCGGCCGGGTGATATTCCAGCACCGCGGATTGGAAGTACTGCCGGATCACTCGTCGCGCCGCGCCCAGAACGCTGAGCTCGGCCCGCGGATCGTCGTCGTAGCGGGCTTCGGTCTTGGGATATCCGAAGGTCTCCACCCCACCCAGCGCGCTGAAGAAGTCCAGGAAGCCGATGAAGGTCCCGTCAACCGCGTAGTTGGACACCCGGTGGCCCCAGGGACCGACAAGGTCGCCCGCCTGCTCGCTGACCAGGGCAGGTTCAACGCCCAGATCCGGTGCGCCCGCGGCGCCGCCCCCGACGTAGTCCCAGGCCAGCCGACGCGACACGCCCCACGCACCGTCGCGCTCCTCACAGTCCAGCACCCCGCGCTGGAAGTACTGGGTGAGAACGCCGTCACGCTCTTCCAGAACCTCGGATGTCGCGTGACCCCAGCGCGCCACGCCGTGGTTGGACTCGTAGTAGGCCAGGAAATTGCAGGTGCTCTCGGATCCGTCCGGCAGCAAGAGCGTCAAGTCGGGGATGTTGTGACCCATGTGGACATCCGGCTCGTGGTACAGCACCCGGTCCACGCGCAGCTTGAGCGTGGAGGGCTTGGCCGGGGTCGCGGGTAACGGCGTGACGGCTACCGGCGGCCCGAGGGTCGGGGCCGCCCCCGGACTGGCCGACACCAGTTCCGCGACGTAGATCTGCCCGAAGCGCAGCGGGGGCACCGATCCAAAGCTGGAGAACGTCTCGTACGACTCATTGGGGTAGCGCCGATTGCGCAAGTCGTCACCCAGCAGCCGCAGCATCACGAAGGAGAGAGTGTCGGGGTGGTACTCCATCACGGCCGCCTGGAAGTACTGGCGGACAAAGCCCTTGGTAGAGACCGCAATACCCAACTGCCGCCGTGGGTCGTTGTCGTAGCGCGCCTCGCTCTTGGGGTAACCGAAGGCCGGCACGCCGCCCAAGGCGGTGAAGAAGTCCAGGAAGCCGATGTAGGTCCCGTCCACGGCGTAGTTGGAAACCCGGTGGCCCCAGGGACCAAGCAGTTCGCCCGGCTGCTCGCTCAGCAGGTGCGGTTCCACGCCCAGATCCTCGGAGCCGTCGATGCCTCCGCCAAAGTGGTCCCAGGTCAGGCGACGCTCCATCAGCCAATCGCCCTCGCGCTCGTGACAGTCCACCACGCCGCGCTGGTAGTACTGCGTGAGCGAGCCGGGGCGCTCTTCCAGCACTTCCGAGGTCGTGTGGCCCCAGCGGGTAAGGCCGCCGGTGTTTTCGTAATGCGTCAGGAAATTACAGGTGGTTTCGGACCCGTCGGGCAGCGTCAGCAGCAGGTCGGGGATGTTGTGGGCCAGGTGCACGTCCGGCACGTTGAACTGCACGCGCACCACCCGCAAGACGAGCGAGGACGGGACTCTCGGCCGGGTGCCCGATCCCGGCGGCTGGCCGGAGAGCTCGCCCGAACCCTGCGGCTGTGGCGTCGCCGCAACCACCTGCACGAACAGGCTGGCCGACCGCTCCGAGGTCTGGTCGGAATCGGACGCCACCGTGAGGATGACTCCAGGCATGTGGCCGGCCTGCACCGTCCCGAAACTTCCTGTGGTCGAAGTCGACCCACCCACCGCGATGTCGTTCAGCGACTGCGACGACGTTCCCGCCGTGACGTCGCGCCAAGTCACCCCGGTCAAGGGCTCGGTGCCCGTGTTGACGATGGTCACGGTGTAATTCAGGGTCTGGCCAACCTCGATCGGTGCTCCGGACACCGTGATAGTCAAAACAAGCGGTCCCTGTGGAGTTCCCGGCGTAGTGCCCGGCGTCGATGATCCGGGCGTGGAGCCGGACGACCCCGATCCTCCTGGTGTCGAGGGCCGCGACGGCTCCTGTCCGACTCTGTTCGTCACCGTCCGGTCGGTAATCGTCGCGACGTCGTTACCGGCCGGGTCCTGAATCGCGTTCACATCATCGCCGGCGGTCGGATCGGTGTAGGTCACCTTGATGTCCTGATCGGCAGTGACCGCGGTTTCCAGACCCAGGACCACTGTGCGTCCGCGCACCGTGACCGACGAGGTGGACGCCAGGTTCACCACCGCATCGTCGACCGTGACCTCGAACTCGTCGGCCGGCGGAATGTTGTCGCTGTCCAATACCTCGTCGAAGGTCAGAATGAGCCGGCCGCCGTCGGTCGAAGTCTCCGCGCTATCCAGGCTTGGCGCCTGCGCGTCGACCACGGAGGAATTGTTGATAACCGGCTCGGTCAAGCTAGCCGCATCATTCCCGACCGAGTCTTGAATGGCGTTCCGGTCATCCACGCCGGCGGTTGGATCGGTGTAGATGACAGCAACCGTCTCATTGCCTGCAATCGCCTTGCTGAGACCCAGGGTCACGGTCTTGCCACTTACGGTCACCGTTGAAGCACTCCGCCGCTCGCCCTGCACCGTGACCGCGAAGTCGGAAGTTCTCGGTCCGTTCCCGCTATCGAGATCCTCGTCAAACGTGAGGACAACCATGAGCCCGTCGGTCGACGTCGCCGCGCTTCGAAATACCGGTGCGCGCTCATCGGGAACAGCCGATGCGTTGGTGACCGCCTGGTCGGTCAGGCTGGCGGCGTCGTTGCCAGCCGGGTCCTGAATCGCGTAGGTGTCGTCGACGCCGTCGGTGGGATCGGTGTAGCTCACCTTGACGTCCTGGTCCGCCGTGACTGCGCTGCCCAGGCCCAGGGCCACCGTCCGCCCGTGAACGCTCACCGGCGTGCTCGACGAGAGAGCCGCCGTTTGCTCATCCACCGTTACCGCGAAGTCGTTGGCCAAAGGAGTCCTCACAGCGTCCAGAACCTCGTCGTAAGTCAGGACGATCGTGCCGCCGTCGCTCGACAGCACCGCCCGCACGAATCTCGGCGCCGTCGTGTCGGCGATCGTGGAGGCATTGATGACCGTGTTGCTCAGGCTGGCCGCGTCGTTGCCGGCCTCATCCTGAATCGCATTCCGGTCATCCACGCCGGCGGTCGGATCGGTGTAGCTGACCGCGACCGCCTGACCGTCTGTGATCGCTGTACCGAGCCCCAGCGTCACCGTCTTGCCACTGACGTCCACCGTCGAGACATCCCGCCGTTCACCCTGCACCGTGATCCAGAAGTTGGCGGTCCTTGGCTCGTTCTGGCTATCGAGGTCCTCGTCGAAGGTCAGGATGACCGAGAGCCCATCGACTGACGTGGTAGCACTCACGAATTTCGGTGCCCGGTCGTCGGGGATCGTGGAGGCGTTCGTGACCATCTGGTCAGTGAGCGTGGCCGCGTCATTGCCTACTGGGTCTTGGATCGCGCTTTGGTCGTTGCCGGAAGTCGGGTCCGTATAGGTCACGGTGACGTCCTGGTCTGTCCTCACCGCGGTGTCCAGCCCCACCACCACCGTCCGGCCGCGCACATCGCCCGTCGAAGTCACCGACAGGGTCACCGACTCGCCATCAACCTTGACCAAAAAGTCGCTAATCCCCGGTCCCTGGTCGGCATCCAACACCTCGTCAAAGGTCAGCGTGATCGTGCCGCCGTCGCTGGACACCACCGCCCGCACGAAGCCGGGTGGCGTGCTGTCCTCAACGGCGGAGCCATTCGTAACCAACCAACTCAACAAGCTGGCCGCGTCGTTGCCGGCCGCGTCCTGGATCGCCTTCGTGTCGTTCACACCGACTGTCGGATCCGTGTAGGTCACGGCGACGGTCAGATCCGAGGTGATCACACTGGCCATCCGAAGCGCCACGTCAGTCCCGCTGACCGTGACCGTCGAGACCGGCCGCCGCTCACCCTCCACCGAGACCACGAAGTCGGCGGGCCTCGGACCATTGTCGCCGTCCAGGGCCTCGTCGTAGGTCAGCGTCAGCGTCAGGCCATCGCTCGACACCTCCGCACGTTGGAATTCGGGAGCCCGCTCGTCGGGAACCGAGGAGGTATTGGCAACCGGTTGGTTGGTAAGAGTCGCCGCGTCATTGCCCGCCGGATCCTGGATCGCGTTGGTGTCGTTGTCCGTGCTGGGATCGGTGTAGGTCACTTTGACGTCCTGGCCCGCCGTAACCGCGCTGACCAGTTCCACCAAAACGGCCCGGCCGCTGACATCCACCGACGAGACATCAGCCGATTGTCCGGCCACCGTCACCGCGAAGTCGCTGGTCGACGGCCGGTTCGTGTCGTCCAGCACCTCGTCGTAGGTCAGCGTCAGCGTGCTGCCGTCGCTCGACATGGCCGCCCGCACGAATCTCGGCGCCCTGGTGTCGGCAACCGTCGAGGGATTCGTGACGTCACGCTGGAACAGGTCGACCGCGTCATTCCCCGCGCGGTCCTGGATCGCGTTGGTGTCGTCGACGCCGTAGGTCGGATCCGTATAGGACACCGTGACCACCTGGCCGGTGGTGATCGCACTGCCGAGATCCAACTCAACCGTCTTCCCGCTCACGCTCACCGTGGAGACGTCTCGAGATTCGCCCTGCACCTTTATCTCGAAGTTCCCGGCGGCCGGCTCGTTCTCGCTGTCCAAGACCTCGTCGTAGCTGAGGATGACCTTAGTGCCGTCGGTGGACGTCGTCGCGTCCTCGAATTCCGGCGCCCGCTCATCGAGCACCGTGGAGGCATTGGTGATGTCCTGGTCGACCAGGCTGTCCGCGTCATTGCCGGCCGGGTCCTGGATCGCGTTCGCGTCGTTGCTCGCGCTGGGATCCGTGTAGGTCAGCTTGACGGCCTTGAGCGACGGCACCCTCCCCGCCAAGAACAGCAGGACCCTCCGGTCCCTGACGTCCAGCGAGGAAATCGTCTCCGAATCGCCACCCACCGTGACCGCGAAGTCGGTGGTCGCCGGTTCGTTCACGTCGTCCAGCACCTCGTCATAGGTCAGGGTGATCGTCCAGCCATCGCTGGCCAGCACCGCCCGCACGAACTGCGGCGCCGTGCCGTCGGCCGTCCCCGAGGCGTTGGTGACTTCTCGCTCGGTCAGGTCGGCCGCGTCGTTCCCCGCCCGGTCCTGGATCGCGTTGGTGTCATCCACGCCGGCCGTCGGATCGGTGTACGCGACAGTGACCGCCTGCGCGGCCGTGATCGCAGTGCCGAGTCCCAGTTCAACCGTCTTCCCGACCACCGTCACAGTGGAGGCGTCCCGCGCTTCGCCCTGCACCGTGATCTCGAAGTTCGCCGTCGCCGGTTTGTTTGCGCTGTCCAGGATCTCGTCGTAGGTCAGGATGATCTTGGCGCCGTCGCCGGACGTCGTCGCGCTCTGAAATACCGGCGCCACCTCGTCGAGCACGGTGGAGGCATTGGCAACCTCCTGGTCGACCAAGCTGACGGCATCATTGCCCGCCGCGTCCTGAATCGCGCTGGCGTCATCGTCGCCCGTCGGATCGGTGTAGCTCACCGTGACGTCCTGGAGGGATTCCACCCCCGTGCCCAACCCCAGCACGACCGTCCGGCCGCTCAGGGTCACCTGCGAAGGCTCGGCCGACACTTCGTCAACCGTGACCGTGAAGTCGGTGGTCCCCGGTCCGTTCGCGTCGTCCAGCGCCTCGTCGTAGGTCAAGGTGATCGACAAACCATTGCTGGACATCACCGCTCGCACGAACGTCGGCGCGGTGCTGTCGGTGACCGTGGACGCATTCGTGACCGGCTCATTGATCAGGCTGTTCGCGTCGTTGCCTGAGCGGTCTTGAATCGCGTTCAGGTCGTCAATGCCGTTCGTCGGATCGTGATAGGTCACCGTGACCGACTGGCCCGTGGTGATCGCGTTGGCGAGCACCAGTTCAACTGTCTTCCCGCTGACGGTGAGCGTGGAGACGTCCCGGCGCTCGCCCTGCACCATGATCTGGAAGTTGGCGGTCGCCGGCCCGTTGCCGCCGTCCAGGATCTCGTCATAGGTCAAGGTGATGGTGGCGCCGTCGGTTGACATCGCCACGCTCTGAAATAGCGGCGCCTGCTGGTCGAGCACCGTGGAGGCGTTGGTGACCTTGTGGTCGGTCAGGTCAACCGCATCGTTGCCCGCGGCGTCCTGAATCGCATTGGTGTCGTCGCCGCTGGTCGGATCGGTGTAGGTCACCGTGACGCCTTGCAGCGCCCGCACCGCACTGGCCAGCCGCAGCACGACCGTGCGGCCGCTGACCGTGACCGCCGAACTCGTCGACAGGTCCACCGACTCCTCGTCCACCTCAACCGCGAAGTCGCTGGCCGCCGGTCCGGCCGCATCGTCCAGCGCCTCGTCATAGACGAGCGTGATGCTCAGGCCATCGCTGGACATCGCCGCCCGCTCAAACCGGGGCGCGCGGTTGTCCTGGGCCTGGGAATCGTTCGGAACCGGCTCGTTCTCGAGCGTGGCCGCGTCGTTGCCCGCGCGGTCCTGAATCGCGTTGTCGTCATCGCCCGTGGTGGGATCGAAATAACTCACGCTCACCGTCTGGTTAACCGTCGCCGGGCTGACCAGACGCAACTCGGCCGACCGGTCGTTGACGCTCACTCGCGAGACATCGCGGCGTTCGCCCTCGACCGTCACCACGAAGTTCGTCGTCCCCGGCCCGGCCTGCGTGTCCAGAATCTCGTCGTAGGTCAGGGTGATCGTGTTCCCATCGCTCGACATCGCCACGCTCTCAAACGTGGGCGCAACCTCGTCGTCGACCGTGGATTCATTCGTGACCGTCCGCTCGGTCAGATCGGCGGCGTCATTGCCTGAGCGGTCCTGAATTGCCTTCTCGTCGTCGCCCGACGTCGGATCTTCGTAGGCCACCGTGACGCCCTGGTGTTCGGTCACCGCACCGCCCAGATCCAGCCTGACCTCTCGAATTCGAACTTCCACCGTCGAAACCGTCACCGCCTGGCCGTCCACCTTGACCGTGAAGTCGGTGGTCGCGGGCACGTTCGAACTGTCCAGGGACTCGTTGTAGGTCAGAACGATCGTGAGCCCGTCGCGCGAAAGCTCCGCCATTTCAAAGGTCGGCGGCACTTCGTCAGTCGACGGCGGGTCCGCGTCGGGCTGGCCCCGGGGGCACACATTGCCGCTGGTCAACCGAGCGAAGCCAATGTTGTCGAGGCTGGCGGGCACGTCCGCCGCCTCGATATTCAGCTTGTTGTTGTCAAGTAACAGGATTCGCAGGTTCGGCAGGTCCCCCAGCTCACTGGGGATGTTCCCGGTGAGGAAGTTGCACGAGAGGCTGATGTAGTCCACGTTCTGGAGGTCGCCCAACTCGGCCGGAATATTCATGCTCAACGCGTTGTCGTTCAGGTTCAGGCTCTCCAGGCTGGTCATGTCGCCCAGTTCCGCCGGAATGGCGCCGCTCAACTCATTCCGCGCGAGGCCCAAATCCCTGAGGAGTGTCAGGTCGCCAAGGTCCGCCGGAATGGGTCCGTTCAACCGGTTCGTGTCCAAGAACAATTGCGTGAGTTGCGTAAGGTCGCCCAGCTGCGACGGGATCGAGCCGCTCAGCTGATTCTCATTCAGGCTCAGGTGCCGCAGCTTGCTCAGCCGGCCGAGCTGAGCGGGGATGCTGTTCTGCAAGCCGTTGTACGCCAGGTCGAGAAACTCGAGCGCGGCAAGGTTGCCCAGCTGTGACGGGATGGAACCGCTCAACTGGTTTCCCCACAGGCTCAGGGACTCCAGCTTCGTGAGATTGCCCAACGCCGAGGGAATGTTCCCGTCGAAGTTGTTGCCGCTGAGCCCAAGAGTTTCCAATTCCCTGAGGTTGCCCAACGCGGCCGGGATGGACCCCGAAAAGTTGTTGTCGCCAAGGTCCAGCCCTTCCAGTGCGCTCAGATTGCCCAGACTGTCGGGGATGGGGTTTTCGACGGAATCTGGTGTGGAGCTGCCTGCCGTGGGATGGGTTTGTAGCCCGAGGAAGTTTCGGTCCAGCGACAGGTACTCCAACGAGCTCAAGCTGCCGAAGTCGCTGGGAATCCCACCGCTCAACTGGTTGATGGCCAAACCCAAGTACCTCAGGTTGCTGAGGCTGCCCAGCCCGGTGGGAATGCTGCCGGTCAACTTGTTCTGGTCCAGGCGCAGCTCTTCCAGGTTCGACAGGTTGCCCAGTTCGGCGGGGATCGAGCCGGTCAAGCCGAGCCGCCACATCTTGAGAAACCGCAGGTTGGGAAGGCTGCCCAGTCCCGCGGGGACCGTTCCGCCCAGCGTCAGCGGATTGTGGTCGCCCCGCATCGTTTCGTAGATCTCAATTGACGTGACGCCCAGCTCCGGCGTGCTGAAGAGCCCCTCCCAGTTCACCATCGGGTTGCCCTCGTACCAGGACCACAAGCGGTCGTTGGGATCAAGCTCGCCCTTGAGATTCAGCAGAGTCCGACAGTCCCGCTTCTGAGCGTCGCTGTCACCCGACGTTGTACATGGATGGCTGCTGGCGGCGGCGGGCGGCGCGACGCTCCACAAGGCCGTCAGCAACGCCAGACCGGCGATGGCGGACGCCATGAGAAACCGCCGCAGGGTGACAGCCGGGGGCAGTCGGTAATTCGCGTTCCTCAGCATGGGACGCGTCGAGACGCTACAGCGGTCACCATGCGGATGGCGCACGCCAAATACAGTTGTCCCGTCGGGGCTCTCGACAGGCTCGGCCTCCCCAAGCTACGAATCAGCGCCCATGAAGCCACAGCTTCGGGTGGTCAGCGTAGCCGTGGCCGCGCCAGAGCGTCAACCGGTAAGACCCTCAACAGCCGCTTAAAACCCCGAAATCGCAGGTCTCGGACCCAATATGTTGATGCGCGCGCCGGCAAGCGCCCACATCTAGGGCCTGAACGCGACAGCCTCGCCAAAGGCGATGGCGCCCACCGCGCCGGGATTGGCCTTCCACTCATCGATTCGAGCCTGCCAGCCATCGAGCTCTTTCTGGGACGCCAAACCGAACTGCACGATGGCCGCCGTGACCTTCGGCGAGTAGAACCAGTCGTTGATGAATCCGTGAAAAAACACTACATCCTCGGTCGTGCCGAAGAAGTCGAAGGACCCGGAAGCCCGGATGTTGGAGAAGCCGGCCTCCAGGAGCCGGGACTTGAGCTCCAGCCCCATATCGGGATGCCCGCCATTTCCCGCTAGAAGCCTTGCGAACGTGGCCCAGGCCCTGTTGGTCTCCTCATCGCCCGGATGCAGGAAGGACGATGAAATGATCGACTCCCGGCAGGCGATGATGCCGCCCGGCTTCAGGACCCGCTTGACCTCGGCCAGTACGGCCGACGTGTCAGGCACGTGCATCAGCACGGCGTGGCAGTGGGCGACGTCGAAGGAGTCGTCGTCGAAGGGAAGATCGGTCACGTCCCCAACGTGGAAGGTCGCGTTGGCGTGTCCGCCGGCTCGCGCCGCAGCACGGGCCAGGTCGATCTGCGTGGCTTCCATGTCGATGCCGTGCAGCTCGCCTGGATTCACGGCCTCGGCCAGACCCATCGAAATGGTCCCTGGCCCACAGCCGAAGTCCAGGATGCGCATGCCGGGCTTGAGGTGGGGGAGTAGATGTGCGGCGTGGGTGTGAACGCTGCGACGATCGAGCAACTGCTGGAAGTCGTCGCTGTAGCCCATGGTGTAGGTGGATTCTTGTGCTGCCTCGTCGTTCATTGCCGCCCGCTCCTCGTCCGCCGCCTATCCAGCATCGTAGATGAAGTCCGAGCGAGTGAGCCGGAACCGGCCGCCGGTACGCGCAGCAACCGGAGGATCGGGCGCGGGGGCGCCTACTGGAAACGCGGAACGTTGACGAATTCGCCGCGGCGGGCGGAAGCGTAGGCGGCTTCGGTGCAGGCGACGCCGGCCCAGCCGTCATGGCCGTCGGCGCAGGGCGAGCGGCCTGCCGCAATGGCTGACGCGAAGTCGCGCAGCAGGGCGGCGTTCATGTCGGAGGCGAATGAGGTCTCCTGGTAGGGAATCGCGGGGTCGGCGGACGTGACCCTAATCACGTGGTCGGTCACATCGAACTCGATAACGCCGCCGTCGCAGAGGATGCGTCCGCTCACGTCGCCCCACTTACGCCAGGTGCGCGGACGATTCCAACTGGGGTCGCAGGTTCCGATCACCCCTGAGTCGAACACCTCGATCAAGGCGCCGGTGTCGTCGACCGGAATGTCGCGGGCCAGGGTGTCGGCCTCGCAGTAGACCTGCGATACCTCGGCGCCGCTGAACCAACGCATCAGGTCAGTGGCGTGGACGATGTGGTCGCGGATGGCGCCGCCGCCGGAGCGGGCCGGGTCAATAAACCAGCCAGTGGTCTGGGCGCGCAGCACGTTGGTGAGGGACATGGCGCGGATAGCGCCCAGTTCGCCGCTGGCGAGACGGCGCTTGGCCTCCCAGACGGGGGCGGCGTGGCGCACGGGGTAGGCGGTGGCCAGGGTGACGCCATGTTCGGCGCAACCACGGACCATCGCCGTGGCCTCGGCCAGCGAAACGGCCAGCGGCTTCTCGCACAAGACGTGTTTCCCAGCCTCGGCGGCGGCCAGGGTCAGGTCGTGATGGGCGGCGTTGGCCGCGCAGATGCTGACAGCGTCTATGTCCTCGGCCCTGAAGACGTCGGCGTGGTTGGCGTGGACACGAACCGAGTCGCCGGCACCGCTCTCGCGAAGCAGACGTTCGGCGACGGCGCGCTGGTCGGGGTCGGGGTCCGACACCGCGACCAGTTCAATTTCGGGCAGCCGCAGCATGGCGCGCAGGTACGAGAACTGATGCCCGTGGTCGAAGCTGACCGCGGCGACGCGAACGGGGGCGCTCATACGGTGACCGCCGATTCTGACTCGCAGGCTCGCAAGAGGGCGGCGTAGGCGGCCTGGGCATCGGTCAACCTGGGGGCCACTTCAGCCGGCGGCCCGGGACAGACGGCGCGGCAGAGGCCGGCGGCAAAGCTAGCGTAGGGATGGGTGCGCTCGGCGGGCAACAAGGTAGCCGCGCCGCCACTGATGACCCGGTTGATCGAGCGGCGCGAGTCGTACTCGCGAATCCCGCCACGACCCAGGGCTTCGTAGATTCGGAGTCCGGCGCCTTGAGGGGCACCCGCGACTGCCTCCACGTAAGCAATTGAGTCGTCACGAAAGCGTCCAACGCCGTAGATGGCCTCGAAGCCGGCACCGCGCGGCTGGCGACTGGCGGCGATTCGCCGCAGGCCGCCGCCCAACGCGGTAAGCGCCAGAACCGCCTGCCAGGTCGGCGGGCCGAGGCCGGGCGCCTCGGTGACCACGATGGACTTGGACATGGTGCGCGGCCCCAGCGAGTCAAGGTCCGCCGCCATGGCCGCAACCGGGCCGCTCAGCAGGTCCAGCCAGGCCGCAATTACCCGCGGGCGCTGGGGGCCGGGCAGGGGAGCACCGGCGACGACGAGCGCGTCGGAGGCCAGCAGCTGGTCGCGCAGGGCCGCGGGCAGGGCGTTGGGGTCGTCCAGGTCAACCACCACGTCGTCCGCCAGGTTGGCGTCGGCGCTCAGCCAGTCCACCCGTTCTTCGCCCAGCACTGACGCGTAGGCGGCCCGGCGTACAGCGCCGGTCGGGCCGTGGCCGATGAGCGCGCGTGCGATCACTCCGGTAACAGGCCCCGTTGCCAGGCGATGAGCACGGTGTTGATCATGCCGGCGTGGTCGTATTGGTCATCCAGGATTTGCTGGCGCAGTTGCTGGATCGGGATGCGGACGACTTCCAGAATCTCGGTTTCTTCCAATGCGGCCTGGCCCTGGGACAGGTTGCGGCCGATGAACATGTGCATGCGGAAGCCGCTCAAGGCGGGGACGGGAAGGAATGATCCGAGGTCCTGCAGATCGCCGATACGCAGGCCGGTTTCTTCCTCGAACTCGCGATGGGCGCAGGCGGCGGGCGTTTCGTTGCGGTCCACGTGGCCGGCGGGCAGTTCGAGCATGACCTGGCCGGTGGGGTGTCGATACTGGCGCACGCAGACGGCCTGATTCTCCTCGTCGAGTCCCAGCACGGTGACCGCGCCGCCGGACAGCTTGAGGTAGGTGTAGTCCATCTCGCGGCCGTCTTCGCGCGCCCGCAGCCGGTCAATGACGACCGGAAAGCGTCCCCGCCAGGCCAGCTTGGAGGAAATGACATCCCACTTCAGGTCCATTACGGCTCCCGGTCTGGCGGCACCACGGCGCGAATCACTTCGCTGAGGTTACGGCAGCGCCCAGGGCACCGGCGCAACGTGCGGCCTGATCAGGTCGGGCAGCTCGGCGATGGAGGCGATCACGGGTACTGGCGAATCCTCAGGCCGGTCGGGATTGACCCAGACGACATCGATTCCCGCGCCCAGCGCGCCGCGAACGTCGGGGACCAATCCATCGCCGACGTGCAGGACACACCGTCGGTCGACCTGGGCAATGGCGAGCCCGCGCTCAAAGAACAGGGCGTCAGGCTTTTCAGCGCCGATATCGGCGCTGACGACCTGCGCGGCGAAGAATCTTTCGAGGTCAAGCACCACCAGGAGGCGGCCGAGCCAGCCTTCCCAGTTGGAGGCGGCAACCACGCGCAGACCCATTCGGTTGAGCGCCCGCAGGGCGTCGACGGCGCCGGGCATGGGCGCATAGGCCTCAAAGGAACTGAAGCGCTGATAGAGCGCGTGGCTGAAGTCGTCCGGATCGCGCATCCCCAGCAGCCCGCCAAGCCGGGCGTAATGGGTGTGCCAGTAGTCGGAACTGGCCGAGGTGGTGATGGTCTGACCTCGGGAGCGGCTGGCCGTCACGTCTTGACGCCAGATGCGGTCGGCCTGGTGCTCGAAGTCATCCGGCGGGCACGGCACTCCAAACTCGGCGGCAATGGCCAGGACGGTTTCTACGAACGGCGGATCGATGTGCACAACCGTTTCGCCGATGTCGACGAAGACGGTCCGGTAGGGGCCGCGCAGCGGGCGGGGGGATTGGGCGACGGTGTTCATGGGCTCATTGTCGCGCCTGACGCCGGGTTGTGGTGAGGGGACGACGTTTGGGCGTCTGAGGCGAGGTCGAGACAACAGGGGCTTCGTTGATTCAACGGGTTTGTGGCAAGGATTCGTGCGCGGATTATGTCAAATCGTCGTCCGCCGCAGGCTGGGCTGATGCTGTTGGGATCGGCTCGGGTGGTAGGGTTGAATCCGGCCCGAGACGGCCGGATTTTGGGGTATCGTCTAGTGGTAGGACGCACGGCTCTGGACCGTGAAGCGGTGGTTCGAATCCATCTACCCCAGCCATCACCACCGCGCGGATTCCGCCGGCCCGGAGCCGAACGGGCGATGCGGAACATTACACGCAAGCCCGCTGGCCAAGGGTATGTATGGCAATCAAGCTGACGGTCAGCGACGCGCTGCTGCTGGTTGACGTGCAGAGCGACTTCTGCCCAGGCGGGGCACTGGCCGTAGCCGATGGCGACGCGGTGGTTCCGGCGCTGAACGCCTGGATCGCGGCGGCGCGGCAGGGCGGCGCGCGGGTCTTCGCCTCGCGCGACTGGCATCCGCTCGACCACATGAGCTTCGCCGAGCGCGGCGGTATCTGGCCGCTGCATTGCGTGCAGGGCACCCCGGGAGCAGCGTTTCACCCGGACCTGCAGCTACCGGACGACGCGGTGGTCGTCACCAAGGCCGACCAGTCCGAACGCGAGGCGTATTCGGCATTCGACAGCGGCGAACTGGCCGACGAGTTGCTCGCAGCCGGCATTGAGCGGCTGTGGGTGGGCGGTCTCGCCACGGACTATTGCGTCAAGGCCAGCGTGTTGGACGCGACGGAGTTGCCGGGACTTGAAGTGCGCGTCATCACGAACGCGATCCGCGCCGTGGACGCGGCGCCGGGTGATGGCGAGGCGGCGCTGGAAGCGATGCGCGCAGCCGGTGCGACCCTGGAGCACGCCGCGCCCGCATGACCACTCGGGCGCGCGCGTCCGCGCCCGCCGACGCGCTGCTGACCGACCTCTACCAGCTCAGCATGCTGCAGGCGTACTGGGAACACGGCCTGACGGAACCCGCGACCTTCGACCTGTTCTGTCGCCGCCTGCCACCGCACCGCAACCTGCTGATCGCCTGCGGATTGGAAGCGGCACTCGACTACCTGGAGAACCTTGCCGTCACGGCGGCGGACCTGGAGTTCCTGGCCTCGCTGGACCGCTTTTCCAGCGACTTTCTGGACCGGCTGGAACGGCTCAGATTCCAGGGCGAGGTGCGCGCCGTGCCGGAGGGGACGCCGGTGTTCGGGAACGAGCCGATCCTGGAGGTAACAGCGCCGCTGCCCGAGGCGCAGATCGTGGAGACGTATCTACTCAGCGCGATCCATCACCAGACCATGGCCGCGTCCGCCGCCTACCGACTGGCGGTTGCCGCCAGGGGCGCGCCGGTTGTCGACTTCGGCACGCGGCACGCACAAGGCGCGGCGGCCGGCGCGGACACCGCCCGCGCTGCCTACATCGCGGGCTTCGCCGCCACCTCAAACGTCGCCGCCGGGCGGCAGTTCGGCGTGCCCGTCAGCGGCACGATGGCGCACAGTTACATCCAGACGCACGAGCGCGAGTCGGACGCGCTGGCTTCGTTCGCGGCCACGCACCGCGGGACCACCTTGCTGGTGGACACCTACGACGTCCGCGGCGGTGTACAGCGAGTAATCGATCTGGCGGCACAATCGGGTGACAGCTTTGACGTGGCGGCCATTCGGATCGATTCAGGCGACCTGGGGGCCAACGCCCGAATGGCGCGCGAGATGTTGGACGCGGCGGGCCTTGAAGCGGTTCGCATCATCGTCAGCGGCGAGCTTGATGCCGAGAGCATTTCGAATCTTGTCGCCGCCAGAGCGCCGATCGACGGGTACGGAGTGGGAACGGCGCTGGCCGTATCCACCGACTCGCCGTACCTGGACACCGCCTACAAGCTGGCGGCCTACGCGGGGCAGGGACGGATGAAGCTGGCCGCCTCCAAGCGCACGTGGCCCGGACGCAAGCAGGTGTTCCGGCGTGTCGAGAACGGCGTGGCGGTCTGCGACGTGCTGGGAACGGCCGACGAACAGCTGGAGGGATATCCAATCCTCCAACCGGTGATGGTGGGCGGAAGGCGGCTCGACGGCGCACAGCCCACCCTGGACGCGATTCGCGAGCACGCGGAGCGATCGCTGGCGGAACTGCCCGATCGGTTGCGCAGCCTGATGCCGGCTGAGCCGCCGTATCCGGTGGCGATCAGCGACGGGCTGCGCAACGCCGCGGACGCGCTGGCGCGACGGCTGGAGGCAGGGGACTAGGCGGCGGGATCGCCTTCGTCGGCGGCAGCCGCGGGCTGACGGGCTGCCAACTCGCGGTCAAGGATCAGCAGACCGGCTCCCTCGTCGCCGGCGATTCTGAGCTGGCTGAGCAGGGTGCGGAGGGTGTCCTCTTCCTCGATCTGCTCGTTCACGAACCAGTCCATCAGCGCCTTGGCCTGGTAATCGCCGGCTTCAATCGACTGGGCGTAGATGGCGTTGACCGAGCGTGTGGTGCCCCGCTCCAGGTCCAGGGCCGCAGCGATGACGGTGTGCGGATCGCCGTACTCGGTCTCCGCCTCGGCCAGTCCGCCGAGCGTGATCGGGACATCGCGGGCAGCCAGGTGGTCGTAGATCCGCATGCCGTGGGCCCACTCCTCCTCGCTCTGCGCGCGCATCCAGCCGGCAAAGCCTTCCAGGTCCAGTGATTCGAAGTAGGCGGCCATGCCCAGGTAGACGTAGGCCGCGCTGAACTCGCGGTTGATCTGGTCGTTGAGAGCATTTGCCAGGCTGTTTTGCATGTTCATCGCCACTTCCTCCCTTGGTCAGCCCTTCCGGCCAAGCCTAACGCCGCGACCTGTCAGCCTGCTGTTGGATGGGCTACCTGCGAGCGCCGGCGAGTCGGCACTGTGCGGACAAAGCCCCGCAGTCGCAGCGAATTGCCGATGACCGAGACGTCGCTGAACGCCATGGCGCCCGCCGCCAGCATCGGGTTGAGCTGTATCCCAAGGGACGGGAACAGGACGCCGGCCGCGACCGGAATCAGCGCCACGTTGTAGGCGAAGGCCCAGAACAGGTTCTGCCGAATCGTGCGCATGGTGGCTCGGCTGAGCCGAATCGCCGTGACCGCGTCGCGCAGATCGCCGCCTACGAGGGTGACGTCGCCGGCTTCCATCGCAATGTCCGTCCCGGTGCCCATCGCGATGCCCAGGTCGGCCTGGGCGAGCGCGGGAGCGTCGTTGATGCCGTCCCCGACAACGGCCACTCGGTGCCCCTCAGCCTGCAAGTCGCGCACGATGGCCGCCTTGCCGCCCGGCCGAACTTCGGCGCGAACGTCGTCCACGCCGACCCGGCGAGCCATGGCCAGGGCCGGCGCTTCGCGGTCGCCGCTGACCATCAACACGCGGAGACCCAACTCCTTCAGCTGGGCGATAGCCTCGGCGGCTTCCGGCCGCGGGGTGTCGGCGAGGGCCAGCAAGCCCACCAGCCGGCCATCAATCGCCGCGTAGACGGCCGAATGACCTCGAGCCGCCATATCCGAACCGTGGTTTGCCGCCGCATCGACTGCCACGCCCGCCTCTCCTAGCAGCTTGGAGGTTCCGACTACGACCTGGCGGTCATCAACCAAGGCCTGGACGCCGCCGCCGGTGACTGACCGGAACTGCCCGGCCGGCGCCAGCCCAATACCGCGATCAGATGCGCCACGCACGATGGCCTGGCCGATGGGGTGTTCGGAATCTCGTTCCGCGGCCGCGACAAGGCGCAGGACTTCAGACTCCGTCGCACCGTTGAGCGGGATGACTTTCGTCAGTTCCGGCTGGCCGAGGGTGATGGTGCCGGTCTTGTCCAGCACGACCGTGTCGACGCGGCCGGCGGTCTCCAGCGCTTCGCCGCTGCGGACCAGGACGCCCAACTCGGCGCCCTTGCCCACGCCGACCATGATGGCGGTTGGCGTGGCCAGGCCCAGGGCGCAGGGACAGGCGATGATCAGCACTGTGACCATGGCCACCAATGCGTACGTGAGCTTCGGTTCAGGCCCGATCGCCAGCCACACGCTCAGGGTGACCAGGCCGATCAGGATCACGGCCGGCACAAAGCGCGCCGCCACCCAGTCCGCAAGTCGCTGCACGGGCGCCTTCGTAGTCTGAGCGCGCTCAACCAGCGCGATGATCTGAGCCAGCATCGAGTCCTGGCCCAGGCGCGTGGGGCGCACGCGCAGGCTGCCTGTGGTGTTGAGCGTGGCCCCAATCACGTCGTCCCCGGGGCCCTTCTCCACTGGCACGCTCTCGCCGGTGATCATCGACTCGTCCAGGGCCGAAGCGCCTTCGAGCACCCGGCCGTCCACCGGAACCTTTTCGCCGGGGCGCACCACGACTACGTCGTCATGCCGCACGTCTTCCAGAGCGACTTCAAGCGTCTGACCGTCGCGCTCGACGCGGGCCGTCCTGGCCCTGAGATCGAGGAGACGCCGGATCGCGGCAGACACCCGGGCCCTGGCGCCGGCCTCGACGTACTGGCCGAGCAGGACCAGCCCGATGATGACCGCCGAGGCTTCGTAATACAGAACTTCCGCTCCGGCCACGCCGCTCAGCAGCCCCGGCCAGACGGTAAGCACGACGCTGTAGCCGTAGGCCGCGCTGGTTCCGACGGCGATGAGCGTGTTCATGTCGGTGGTTGCACGCCGCGCCGCGAGCCAGGTGCCCCGGTAGAAGCGCCAGCCGGCCCAGAACTGCACCGGCGTAACCAGCACCAGCAATGTCCAGGGATTGCGCAACACGTCCGGGGCCCACGGAATGAACTCCGCCGATCCCCAGAACGCCAGCACGCCGACCGCGAGGGCAAACGCTGCCTGCAAGCCGAGCTTCCGGCGCTCGCGCAGTCGGCGGTCTTCCAGCGAATCGGCGGCGGTCGAAGCCGCCTGATCGGCCTCGGCCGCTTCAAGCACGGTGAAGCCGCACCGTTCGACCGCCGCGCGCAACGCGTCGGGGTCAGCCTGGCCAAGCGCGTGACGAACAAGGGCCTGGCCGGAAGCCAGGTTCACCGCCGTGTCCAACACACCGGGAACTTCGGCCAGGCCGCTCTCGACGCTACCGGTGCAAGACGCGCAGTGCATGCCCTCGACCTGCAACGTGTATTCCGCCGCCGGCACGTCATAACCAGCGGCCTGTACAGCGGCGGCAACATCCGAGGCCTTGACTTGCGAATCGGCGTGGACGGCGAGCGTCTCGTCCGCCAGATTGACCGCAGCCTCGACAACGCCGTCAACTTCCGCGACGGCTTGCTCGACCCGGCCGACACAGGCGACGCAGTGCAAGCCCGCCAGCGGGAGGGTGAATGAACGTTCGGTTGCGACGGTCACGACACCTCACCGTTCCCGTGGGCGTGCGGCGGCTCCTCGCCGGCACTCAAGCTGGCGGCCACGCGCTGGATGGCCTCGCCGGCCGAGGCCACGCGTCGTAGGTGACCCGTCCCTTTGAACACGTCCATCAGTTCCGCGATTACCTGCTCGCGCTCGGCGGGGTCGTCCGATGCGATTGCCGTGGTAACGCAGGTCTTGAGATGGCGTTCCAGGACACCGGCGTTGACCTTCTCTATCGCGCCCTGGATGGCCAGGGTCTGCTTGAGAACGTCCACGCAGTAGGCGTCGCCTTCGAGCATTTTCTCTACGGCACGGGCGTGCCCCTGGATTGACTTCCAGCGGTTGAGGAGATTGCGGGTTTCCTGGTCCATCGGATTTTCCTGGGTGGATTGCCCTGTCCCTTACCCCACCCCAGGTGGGGTGGTATTCCAAAGCGTACACCGGGTGCGTCGGAAGTCAAGCCAGGTCGTTCGCCTTCGCGCGCGAGCCGAGCGCGCTATGTTGCAAGCCAACCTTGGGAATGAGGAGTCACCGCGATGGAGTACCGGCACCTGGGCCGTACGGGTCTGCGCGTGTCGCTAACGAGCCTGGGAACCGGCGGCCCCAGCAAGATGGGCCAGAACCGCGGCGCCACGCTGGACGACGCGCGACGGCTGGTCCGGCGGGCCCTGCACCACGGGATCAATTTCTTCGACACCGCCGCCAGCTACGGCGACAGCGAGATCCTGCTGGGGCACGGGTTGGCCGGTGTGCCGCACGACGATTTCATCGTGGCGACGAAGTACAGCCCCGCCGCAGAAGGTGAATTGATTGGCCCGGAAGCCGTGCAGGCCTCGATCGACCGAAGCCTCGAACGTCTGGGGCTGGACTACATCGACGTGCTGCAGGCGCACGGCGTGGCGCCGAAGCGTTACGACCGGATCGTGGCGGATCACCTGCCAGTTCTCCAAGAGGCTCAACGGGCCGGCAAGGTTCGATTCTTGGGTGTGACCGAACAAGGGCATAACGACGTGCACCACGACATGTTCAAGCGCATGGCGTGCGACGGGCACTTCGACACGGTGATGACCGGCTACAACCTGCTGCATCAGACGGCGGAGCAGGAGGTGCTGGAGGCGGCGCAGGCGGCGGACATTGGCGTGATCGTGATGATCGCCGTGCGCCGCACGATGGCGAACCCGGAGCGCCTCCACGAAGTGATTGCCGAGCTGAAGGCGCAGGGTCATCTGGCAGCCGGCGCGGTTCCCGCCGACGACCCGCTGGGCTGGCTGGTGCACGGCGACGTGGAGTCGGTGCCCGAAGCAGCCTACCGATACGTACTGGAGCCGAGCGCGGTTTCCACGGTACTGACTGGCACCGCCAATCCGGATCACCTTGACGACAACGTGGCCGCCATGGCGCGCGGCCCACTGCCCGCCCGGGACAGAGAGCGGCTGCAAGCACTGTTTGGCGGCCTAGCGCTCGGACTGGGGAACTAGGGCCGCAGCGCAGCCCGGCGGTTCAGTCGATAGCGCCAGTGGCGCGCAGGATGGTCTCCTGCACGATGCGTTCGTGCTCCAGCGAACGTTCAGGTGCCTGCTCGCCGCGCAGCGTGCGGACGAAGGCCTCCAGGCTGGCAACGTAGCGGGGCCGCGCCTCAAGCGTCATCGTCTGCTCGCCCTCAAGGAACCCGTCACGCGCGCTGTCCAGCGCCAGGCGAACGGTCTGGGCGGGTTCCATCGGTTCCATGATGGCCCAGCCGCGCGAGCCGTAGACCTCGTAGCGACGCGGACGCGGCGGCACCTCGATGCCCGCAATGTCCACGATGGCCAGCGCCCCCCGGTACTCCAGCACCGCCACGCCATTGTCCACGAAGCTGCTGTCGGGCCTGACGCGCTGCATGAAGGGCGTCACCCGCTCGGGTCGACCCAGAGTCCAGACGACCTGGTCCAGCACGTGGCCGCAGAGGTCGTAGAACACGCCGCCATCGAAGCTGACGAGCAGGGAGTGCGTGGCCGGCTCGGCGTAGGTGGACATGTGGGCGCGGATGGCAAAGATGTCGCCCAGCAGCCCGCCGCGCGCCCAGTTGGCGATGCGTTGATAGCCGTCGTGATGGCGGAACATGTAGCCCAGCTGGATGTACAGCTCCTGCTCGGCGGCGGAGTCCAGCACGCGCTCCCACCGCGGCAGGTCGTGCCCGGCAGGCTTGTCGAGCAGCAGGTGACGGCCAGCCGCAATGACGGCCTCGGCCTGCTCCAGGTTCTCTGAGTTGTCGCCCTCGGCCACGACGGCGTCGATGCTGGCGTCCTCCAGCACGGCGCTGCGGTCGTCGAGCCAGGTCGTCCGGCTCCACGGCCCGTCGCCCCCGGCTTCAAGCTCTTGCCGACGGTCGGCGTCATCCTCAAAGAGGCCAACGAGTTCAACGTCCGGGTTGTCCAGAATCACGCTCAGCCATCCGGCCGCGTGGGGATGCTTGGTCCCCCACTGAACCAATCGCAAAGGTGAATGAGTCACAGGATCAGGCTCCTCTCGCAGCAGGATGCGGTTCGATCACAGATTTGGAAGTCAGCCTAACTGGATTCTCCGCCGACGTTCTTCCCAAAACGGCCATCGCTCCATCTGAGGCTGAACGATCCGACCGGCCCTGGCAGGCGACGATCCACATGCGGTGACCAAGTAGTTCAGGCTACGTTCCGCGGAGACCACCCTTGGCAGCACTGCCTCTCAACGTGACGCCGTTTTCTGGCGTCCGGTTGCACATCATGTCGGCGAGCAAGTCCAGGGAGACCCGAGCCCGCGTTCGTTGAGAGTGAAGCTGCGGACCAAGTGGTGGCTCAAGGTGCGGATTACTCATCGGAAAACGTGCACGCCGCGCCGAGAATTGACGCTTTATCCGACGGAGACGATGGCGTCCGGGGTGAAGTGCCTGATGCGGCAACTGACCCGACGTGCACATTCGGTCCGAAACATCAGGAATTCCTTAGTCCTTGTCGCGAAGTCCACTTCCTGAGCGACGACCATATTTCGCCAATGCATCAGGATGTTCCCGTGAGTCGGGGCAAATACCGCCCCATACCCCGCTGGGATAGCCGAACCGTCTCATCTTGCCGTTGGACGTCAACTCGTACCGCGCCGTTGCTAGCCCAATAGACGACGACCGAGCCGCCGCGAGATGGCACCGGAGCATTGCTACTTATCGCAATGACCTCAGAGCGCACACCACGCTTCCGCCACCGACCACAGCGGGGGCACAGGGCTAAAGCGCCGAGCCGTGAGCAAAGTCAGTAAAGGCAACGAGCCAAGCGAGGACGACGCGCGGTGAACTCATAGGTCTGGTTATCAATCTAGCCAACAATTCTCTAAACATAGACGCTGAGACCACCGTAGTGTTCGTCAATGGCCAACGGTCATCGCACCACACATTGCAATGTCTACGGGAATAGCTCCCCCAAACGATTGCAACACTCACTGCTGATGCCACGAACCATAATCCAAAGAGCACCGATGACACAACCACCAGCCACCATAAAAGAACCACGATCACAGATACATCGACGAAAACAGAGCGAATTCTTCACGCGGAACAATAGCCGGCATATCAGCAAGGGCTTGACGGTCAACAATCTGACTCGGATCAACGGCCGCCCGCAAGTTTCTCGAAGATATCCAATCTGAATTCCACAACTGAACATCACGCCCAAGAATCAGCGCACTGAGCGGACTCCTGAAGTCCATGCCCGGGTCGAACGCAAAGCTGATTCTCTGAAGCCAAGTATCCATGTGCTCGGTGTTTGGACGCCTCGCGAATCTATCCCTGATTTTCGTCACCACCGCGCGACGCTCACTGTCGGATCGAAGACGACTGATCAGTCGACTCAGTACAGCAGCGGAAACTGGATAGACCTTTGGACTACGCCAAGCGATATCAACAACGACCGCGATCAACGGCATTGGCGATGAGTCTGACTCAGTCTTTTCAAGATGCCGATGAAAGTCCTGCATCGCCCGCAGCAAGCTACCAGAATTAGGATGCATAATGCTGTGGTCGTGAATGATTAACAGATGCTTCTGCAGGGTACTATCACGCTGCTTTCGAAACATCCAGTCAAGCTTGTCATCCTTGATAGACGAACGTATGACTTCACTGCTAGTGCCTGTCTTGTGAGGACTCAATTTCATCCCCAGGTCAATCATCGTCTCTGTAAGACACTTGAGTATTCGGTCCCCATCCTGAGGATTATTCACAAAAATACGATAGTCATCTCTATAGCGAAGAATCCTATAGTCGCAGATTCCTATTCGACCAACATGCTCCATCAACTTTGAATCAGCGTAGCCTAGCACGATCTCAGCAACGAAGTCCATGAGCACAGATCCCTGTGGAATCCCGTTGGTCTGACCATTTTGCATATCCTGAATGTGCCGGTCTATGATATTCCCAATGAGATCCTTGTTATCCCTCTCATCTTTCGCTTTCTTCTTGGAGTGAATGGCCCACGCAATCGAGTGTGTGTAAATTTCGGAATAGCAGTCGACGATATCAGTGTGTACGACGAATTGGTACTCCAGCGATAATTCAATAGCTCGCTGCTCGACGCACTCCCACCATTGCATTATTTGTTGAGCCTTGTCTTTCTCATCTCTCAACGCTTCGACAGGACGGCTCAAACACTCTATCTTGCCGCAAGAATCGAAATTTTCAAATCTATTCTGGATTTCCTCCCAGTAATTCTCTTTAGTTATGCTGTCTACAAGCGAGACATACAACGCCGGGTGGATGAGCTGCAATGGGCGCCATGCATATCGACCGTCCTTATTGTGCATTACGACATGGTTGACGCCCTCGTAGTCACGCGCACGACTATGGCATAGGTCTGATAGTGAAGTGTCTCTTAGGACATCATACACGCCGTCGATCAATTCCCCGAATTTGAAGTACCTTGGGAGCTCTATGCTGGAGTAACTCTCTTGCTTCAGAAAGAACTCCCTCGCCTGCTTAGCGGATAGTTGAAGGACCGGGCGCCTCATCGGTTTGTCCTCGCTCCGGCTTTGATTGTCAGCGTCACTCAAGCTACTTCTCCCATCATCAGTGAAGGCAGGCTGGCCACATGGACGGGGCGTCAAGGCTGGTAGGGGACGGTCTCTACGTCTTCGATCTGCTCGTCCGCCGTGAAGCGCCAGATTCCGACGTGGCCTTGGCGGAGATCGCCGTTGGCGTCCCAGTCGAGCGTGCCGGAGGCGCCTTGGTAGATGACCTGGCCGCCGTCGGCCAGCGCCCGCAGCGCGCTGGCGATGCCCTCGGGTCCGGCGATGACCAGCCGGCCCGGGGCGACGCCGATGGTGCGCAGTTGGTCGCGGATAGCACCGCCGTCGATGCTGTTGGCTGCCTGAGCGGCCAGCGCCAGGGCGATGGTGGCGTCGTAGACCTCGCGGACGTACGAGCCCTCCGGCGGCCCGCCGTACGCGTCGATCCAAGCTGCCTTCCAGGCGGCAGAGGACTCGCTATCCGGCGGATCAGCCGTTCCGGCGCCATACATTCCAGCCAGCGAGGCCGCTCCGATGGCTTCGATCAACGAAGTGTTCTTGAGGGCGTCGCCGAAGACGAACTGGTCGTAGACGCCGAGGTCCAGAGCCTGGCCAACTGCGGCAATGGCCTCCGTTTGGAACAAGATCACGATGAGAGCGTTCGCGCCGCCCGCCGCGGAATCGCGCAGGGCGTCCGCAAAGCTGGCTTGGCCGGGTTCGGTGGCAACGGAGCGAATGGAGCCGTCCCAGGCGCGCTGGAAGGCTTGGGAAAGGCCCCGACCCCAGAGGTCGTTGCGATAGATCAGACCCACGTTATCGAACCCACGCTGCCGGGCGATCTGGGCCAGCACAGGTCCCTGCGCCAGGTCGGAGAGGGCGGCGCGGAAGAAGAAGTCGTCATCCGCGGCGTCGGTCAGGCGCGGAGACGTGGCGGAGGGGCTGATGAGGGGCACGCGGGCCGGCCCGGCCACGCGCTCGGCCACGGGCAACGCGTTGGCGCTGGTGCTGGGGCCGACCAGCGCGTGCACGCCTTCGTCCTGGATGAGGCGCCGAGCCTCGGCCACGGCGGTGTCGGGATCGAGCGCGGTGTCGCCCACGGCGGTCTCTACCGGCCGGCCGAACACTCCGCCGGCCTGGTTGAGGTGTGTGACGGCCAAATGGAACCCCCGCTGCCGATCCTGGGCGTTCTGGGCCGACCCGGCGCTGATGTACGTCAGCAAGCCGAGCTTTAGCGGCTCAGCCGGGGCTGCTTCGCCGCAGGCGGTCAGGCTCAGCAGGAGCAAGACCGCCGCCAGCAGCCGGGCAGCGGTGGGGGCGCGCAGTGATGCGCGAAAGGGCCGGGTCAGACAGTGCATTGGGTTCGTGGCCACGTACTCACCGGCCTCGCAGTCGTCCTGAAACTAGAACAGCTTGCGCCCCGCGACATTGACCCGCGTTCGATACAGCGACGTCCCGGCATTGATGAAGAGGCTGCGGAGGTCAGCGTCGCCCCAGGTGAAGTTGGCGACGCCCTGGGGAACGTAGATCACGCCAAGGCACGTTGCGTCCGGCGCGAACACTTGAACGCCGCCGGGCCCGGCCGTGTACAGATTGCCCTCGCTGTCGATCTTCATGCCGTCGGCCAGGCCATCGCGCTCACCGGTCAACTCGGCCCACACACGCCCGTTGGACAGCCCGCCGTCGGCCGCGACGTCAAACACGCGGATGTGGGCTCGCATCGTGTCGTTGATGAAGAGGTGCCGCTCGTCCAGCGAAAAGGTCAGGCCGTTTGGCTGGTCGAAGTCGTCGACCAGCAGCGTGAGGTCCCCGCTGTCGGGATCCAGCCGGTAGACGCCGCGAACATCGAGCTCCGCTGCGCGTGCCACCCCGTAGTACTCCATCCGCCCGAACGAAGGATCGCTGAAGTAGATCGAGCCGTCGCTCTTCACGATCACGTCGTTGGGGCTATTCAGCTCTTTGCCGTCGTAGTGGCTGGCGAGGACCGTGATCGAGCCGTCCTGCTCGGTCCGTGTGACGCGACTGGTGGCGTGCTCGCAGGTGATCAGCCGGCCTTGCAAGTCGTAGAAGTTGCCGTTGGCCATATTGCTGGGCCGTCGAAAGACCTGAATCCCATCGGCGGCCGTCCACTTGCGCATGACGTTGCCGGGCATGTCGCTGAAGATCAGGTAACCGTCAACGTGGTTCCAGACCGCGCCTTCGGTGAAGTCGAAGCCGTTCGCTAACTCTTCCACCGGAGCGTCGTCGCCAACCACCTGCCGAAACCGCTCGTCTCGAGTCTCTACGTTCATGGCCACTCCCTATTCAAGCCTCCCTGCGGACTGTTCTGCTTCACGGGATAGCCTCTTCTCGTCGGAGGAATCGCGGCAGCCTCTGGTGTACCGACGGAAACTCCATTATGACGTCACCATGCAGCCATCTACCCCGTTCACGGACCAGCGTGGCTCAGAGGGCTTTCGAGGCGTTGCAGCCAAGCATGGAAGTGCGGGCAGGCTGCGCGAATGGCATCCAAACCAATTGCCAGGGCGGCCAGTGTGCCCGAGAGGGGCTTCTGATAGCCAGCGACAAGGCTTCCGATGCGTTTGGAGGGCGCGGTCTCAGGCGAGTCGTCGATTTCCTCCGGGTTGGTGAACTGGTTCCGAATCGCCTGGAAATTGGAGGCCATGTTGGGTCGGCCAATCGCGTCCGCAAAGCGGCCACAGTCACTGAAGAGCATGGCTTCAAACTCGTGCACCATCAGATAGGGAATGAACCGGTCGGGGTTGAATCCGCTGCCCATGCGTCGGCGAACATCCGTCAGTAGCTCCGCCTCTACAGAGCTTGCCCGCTCGGGCAGGGGTCGCTGGAGAGCTTCGCTCCGACCGGGCCAGCTTGGTGGCAAGCCGTAGTAGTCCACCATGGTAGTAACGAAGCAGCCAGAATCGCCGTACAGGTTGTTCAGGATTTCTTTTCTCACCGTCGACCAGGACTTGACCCCACCACGGCGCGTACGCTGGCGAGCATTCCCTAGCAGACGGGCGCTGACGTCGACATAGCCACAAACATAAAGGTGGGGTGCTAGCACTTGGTTGACAAAGGTCTCTTCGGTCTGTCCCTCGACGTGGACGCGCAGCCGAATCGCAGGGTGTCTGCCGCGTCTACTCATGGGCGGGACGACCGCCCAGTTCGTTCTTCTCCCAGAGTTGGCCGAGGCTGTAGTCCTCCAGCCAAACCGCAAGTTGCTCCGAGTTGAGGCGGGTGAACCGCGTTCCGCCATCCACCCGGTCGGCCACTAGAACGTCTTCTGGATCGAAGTGGTCCAGCAGGATCGGTGACTGGGTGGCAAGGAGGATCTGCGTCTCGACCGACGCCTGTTTGACCAATGAGGCCAGTAACGTGATGGCGTAGGGATGTAAACCCAGTTCCGGCTCGTCCAGAAGAATCACCGACGGTCGCAGGTGCACCGGCTGCAAGAGCAGGGTGGCCATGGCGATGAAGCGCAGGGTTCCGTCGGAGAGAGAGGCAGCGTCGAAATAGGCGTCGGACCCTCGATGCCGCCATTCCAAACGGACTTTGTCCTCATCCAGCGCCAGCGGCTCTAACTGGAAGTCCTCAAAAAACGGCGCGGCCTGTCGGACGGTGCCCTGGACTTGGCCGTACTCAGTCCGGTTCTTTAGTCGTAGGCGGTAGAGGAAAGCCGCCAAGTTGGCACCATTGGGACGCAGGAAACGGTTGTCATGCAGATCAACGGTTCGTTTGATTGGCGAACTGGAGCTAGTGTCGTGAAAGTGGTAGATGCGACAGTTTTCGAGATGGTCACACACGTTCTGAACGGGCTTGCTGACCGATGGATTGCTGATTCCAGCTTCTAAATTGCTCCCAAGAGGTAAGAGTCCTTGCTTCGGACCGATTTCGAAGAGGGTTTTTGGATTCTCACCGGATCTGGACATTAGACTCACGGTGCTTAGCCTGAGTCTCGCATCATCCCAAAAGGAGACCGTCTCCTTACTAGGGTAGAGTCCGTCCGAGGCTGTCGCAGCTAAAACAATCTCGTACTCATTCTGGTCTTGACTGGCTTCACCCTTAAACGCGACGTGAATCCGTAGATTCTCCGTTTCCTTCGCGCCGAAGTGCAGCGTCCGATCAGCCCCGCCGGCACGAATCACGTAGTCCTGCAGCCTTTCCGCGCGGATGGCCTGAAGAAATGCGAACACGCCAATGAAGTTGGACTTCCCCGAGCCATTCGGGCCGATCAGCACGTTGATGGGACGCAGGGCTAATCTGTCAAGATGCTTGATGCTCTTGAACCCCTGGACGGAGATGTGTTCAATCGCTGGCATGGGGGCCCCTCGTCAAGTTGCTCAGCCTACCGCTCACCTGATAGGAGTGGGGTGAGGGGGCGCCGAGTCCCGCGATTGGTCGTCAGCCGGACGAACCTGGAGGCGGAATAACGGGTAGGGCTTCGTTCATGGCGCCGGAGCGGAAGCCCTGGAGGTCCAGGGTGACGTAGGTGAAGCCAAGGGTCTTGAGGCCTTGGATGATTCGCTGGCGACGAGCCGAGTCTTGGGTGAAGCGGGCGAGTTCTGATTCGGGGACTTCGATGCGGGCGATAGGGCCGTGATGGCGGACACGGAGTTCGCGGAAACCCTCGGCGCGCAGCAGGGCCTCGGCGTCTTCGATCTGGCGCAACTTCTCCACCGTGACCTGGCTGCCGTAGGCGACACGGGAGGATAAGCAAGCTACCGCCGGTTTGTCCCAACTGGAGAGGCCGAGGCGTTTGGAGAGTTCGCGGACCTCCGCCTTGCGCAAGCCAGCCTCGACAAGTGGTGCGCGGGCGCCGCGTTCCCGGCTGGCGGCCATGCCGGGGCGGAAGTCACCCAGATCGTCGATGACCGGCCCGTAGAGCATGTGCTGAACGCCGCGTTCGGCCACGAATTCGCGCAGGCGGTCGAACAGCTCGGCCTTGCAGTGGAAGCAACGGGAACTGTCGTTAGCGCGATAGGCCGGATTGTCCAGCTCGCGCGTTTCGATGAATTCGTGCCGGATGCCGATCTGCGCGGCAAAGCGGGTGGCGTCGTCACGTTCGGCTCTGGCAAGACTGGGTGAGACGGCCGTCACGGCCATCGCCTGGCCGCCCAGGGCGTCGTAGGCCATCTTGGCCAGGAACGTGCTGTCCACACCGCCGGAATAGGCGACGACAGCCCGATCCAGGCCGCTGAGCGTCCGCTGTAAGAACTGCGTCTTGGCCTCCAGCGGGGCCTCGAGATCGATGGACGGCTGGTAGACGGCGGTTGCCATGCCCAAATCCTACTCGGCCGGCTCGTCCGGCGGGTCGGTGATGACCAGGATGACCAGCGGTTCCTCGCTGATAGCGCCGCCGCGCAGCCAAAAGCAGCGCATCACCGGACGATCCGGGTTCATGAGCGAAACAATGATGAAGCGGCTGTACTCCGAGTAGCCGGACTGCACGGCTTCGCTCACGTCGGTGGGCGAGGGGTAGGCGTCGCTGCGTGGGTGGGAGTGGTAGAAGGCCGAGATCTCCCAGCCCTGCACATCCTCGATGTCGCGGGTGGCGTTCAACATGTCGCGCGGGTCGATGGTGTAGTGCACGCGGCTCTGGTCGGCGTTGCGAGTGGGGTACACCTTCAGCGCCGTTTCTTCCCGCCCGCCGATCAGACCGCAGCACTCCAGCGGGGCCTCGGCGCGTGCCTGCGCCACGATCCGGTCGTACTGCGCGCGGCTCAGATGGAAAGACATGGCCCAACGATAAGGGACTTGAGGCGGAAGTCAGGAGATCAGGGAGTTGAACTTGCGGCTCCTACAGCCTGGAGTCGCCTGCCGCAGCCGACGATTCGGCTCGGTCTTCACGAGCCAACCAAGTTGGCTGAGCGTCGGCTCGGGAGCCCCTGAAAGCTCTTGACGCTCGATTTGCGCGCTCCCTACAATGGGCCGCTAACGCGATTGATTCAATCCGCGTCAGCGCGCGTCCCGACTTCTTCGGTGCGCCGTGACTGACTGGCGGACCAGGCACGACCCCATGCGTACGCCGCAGCGCCCTGCTGGCGGCTAGCCGGGTCGAAAGGGACGACACATATGCCGAAAGACATCCTGCTGGATGTAGAGGCCCGCTCGAAGCTGGTTAAGGGCATCGACGTGGTGGCCAACGCCGTCAAGACCACGCTGGGGCCCAAGGGCCGCAACGTGGCCTTGGGCAAGAAGTACTCCGGTCCCACGGTGACCCACGACGGCGTGACCGTGGCCAAGGACATCGACCTGGAAGACCCGTTCGAAGACATGGGCGCCCAGCTCATCAAGGAAGCCGCCAGCAAGACCAACGACATCGCTGGTGACGGCACCACGACGGCCACGGTGCTGGCACAGGCCATCATCAAGGAAGGCCTGAAGAACGTGGCCGCCGGCGCCAACCCGATGATCATCAAGCGCGGCCTGGCCAAGGGCGTGGAAGCGGTGGTCGAGGAAGTGGGCGCCCAAGCCAAGCAGATTCGCAGCCAGGACGAGATCGCGCAGATCGCCTCGATTTCCGCCAACGACACGCAGATCGGCGAGCTGATCGGCGAGGTGATGGACAGGGTCGGCAAGGACGGCGCCATCACGGTCGAGGAGTCCAAGGGCCTCGAATTCGAGATCGAGTACGTGGAGGGCATGAAGTTCGACCGCGGCTACATCTCGCCGTACTTCGTGACCAACCAGGACCGCATGGAAGCCGTGATCGAGGACGCATTGATCCTTGTCACCGACAAGAAGCTGTCGGCGGTGAGCGACATTCTGCCGGCGCTCGAGAAGGTCACGCAGGCCGGTAAGAAGGACCTGGTGATCATCGCCGAGGACGTGGAAGGCGAAGGCCTGGCCACGCTGGTGGTGAACAAGCTGCGCGGCATCCTCAACTGCCTGGCCGTCAAGGCGCCGGGCTACGGCGACCGCCGCAAGGAAATGCTGCAGGACGTGGCCGTGGTTACGGGCGGCACGGTGATCTCCGAGGACATGGGCCGCCGTCTCGACGGCGTCATCCTGGAGGACCTCGGTCGCGCCCGCCGCGTGGTGGCCGACAAGGACAACACCACCATCGTGGAAGGCGGCGGCAAGGAAGCGGCCGTGCAGGCGCGACTCAACCAGCTGAAGGGCCAGGTTGAGGAAGTCACCTCCGAGTACGACCGCGAGAAGCTGCAGGAACGGCTGGCGAAGCTGGCCGGCGGCGTGGCGGTCATTCGGGTCGGCGCCGCGACCGAGACCGAGTTGAAGGAGAAGAAGCACCGCGTGGAAGACGCGCTGTCGGCCACGCGGGCCGCGATCGAGGAAGGCATCGTGCCGGGCGGCGGGGTGGCCCTGCTGAACGCCGCGCACGTGCTGGGGGGCGTGGAGACGGAGTGCCGCGGCGACGAGGTCGTGGGCGTTCGCGCCCTGCGCCGCGCGCTGGAAGAGCCGCTGCGCTGGATCGCCTCAAACTCGGGCGCCGACGGCTCGGTGGTCGTGGAGGAGGTTCGCCGGCAGTCCAGGAACCGTGGCGAAACCAACTGGGGCTACCACGTGGTGAACGAGGAGTACTGCGACATGGTGGCGGCCGGCGTGATCGACCCGGCCAAGGTGACGCGCTCGGCCCTCGAGAACGCCGCCTCGATCGCCGGCATGATCCTGACGACCGAGGCGCTGATCGCCGACGTTCCCGAGAAGGAAGAGGCACCCGCGCCCGCCATGGACTACTAGGTCCACAAACCGGATCGCTCAACCGCCCCGCCGGCCTGTGCCGGCGGGGCGGTTCGCTTTGGGCCTCGATGGTAGTGGCGTGATTTCAACCAGCAGGATGCGGGCGGGCGTGGGCTTGCATTCATCTGGCCCAGGCACGAAGCAAGGCTGGACTCAATCCGGAGATCCGCTAAGCATCGCCGGCAACCCTATGCAACCGCTCGTTGCCGGAACCGCGCGGCGCTGTGGCTACCCCTCGGGCACAACCGCACCTGCCGGATCCACCACCCACGTCCACTCGCCAATCCTCTCCCCGGACGGCGCCATGCGCGCGCCCTGCCAGCGCACCGTGATCGGTGGGCCACCCGGATCCAGAGCCGGGAATTGAAAGCCACCGTGCTCGATGGCGCCTGGTGCAACCCGCCCGCGCGGTGCGGGGATGCCCTCTCCAATAGGGATGACTGCCTGGATTTCGGTTCCGTCGACTTCGATTCTCAGCCCCGTCGCGAAGGCCAGCAGGGTCTCGGTACGGCGATTTTCCAGCGTGAAGTAGATGCGCGTCTCCTCGTCGGCGAATTCGACACGCTCCAGAACCACCCGGACATCTCGACGTTCGAGCGCCTGTCCGACCTGAACCGCCCGACGCGCCGGCCGCACGCCCAGGCGGTCCGTAACCGTCAGGTGCGCGACTTCTACCTCCGGCTGCACGGCGTCGCCGCATCCGTCCCCCGGTTCAGTGATACGGCTAATGGTCCCTTCCACCCAGACGAAGTTGTCGCGCTCCACGCCCTCCGAGGCGCCGGGAATCCGCAAGACGGTGGAAAGCTGGTCGTTGTCGAAATCGACCCAGGCACAAAGCACCAGATCGTCGGCCACCGCAGAGACGCTGTACACGCGCGCCCGCAGAACGACCTGCCGCCCCACGACCGCCGCGGGGTCGGCATGAGCAACCGCCCAGTTGCGATTGGTCAGGGCGACCGGCGCGGTAGCGACGGGTGTCGCTGCCGGTTCCGGTGCGTCGGCGGCGTCGCAGGCGGCGGCCAGAACCAGCGCCAGTCCGACAGCCAGCGTCAGCCACAGCGCCCTGACCCGCCGCATGGTCATCCCGTCCCCCGGCAAAGATGCGAACGTCGCCCGCACGCGTCATACTCTGCCCCACGGCGTCGAGGAAGAGGCACGCGCCCATGACACGAGCCGCTGTGATCGGGCTTGGCCGAATCGCCAGCACCTGGGACGAAGAGCGCAGGAAGTACGACGGCTGGCACCTACCGCACGCCCACATCGGCTGCATGGTTGCCGTCCCGGAGATTGAGATCGTCGGTCTCTCGGACACCTGGGCTGAGCAGCGGGAGGCGGCCCGGGCCAAGTGGGGAATCGACGCCCTCTTCGAGGACTACCGCGAGATGCTGGCCAAGACCCGGCCGCAAATCGTCAGCGTCTGCACCTCCATGAATCCCCGCACCGACATCATGCTGGAGATCGCAAACGGCGACTATGGCGTCCAGGCCATCTGGGCCGAAAAGCCCTTGACCTATTCGCTGGCCCAGGCCGACGAAGTGATCGCGGCATGTCGCAGGGCCGGCATTCACCTGGCCGTCAACTGCACCCACCGATGGAAGGACAGCTTCATCCAGGCCCGCGAATTGGTCGACGACGGATTCATCGGGGACGTGCTGCACGTGCAGGGCGGCCGGACCTGCAACCTCTCCCACAACGGCAGTCACTTGATTACCCGCCTCACCATGTTTACCGATTCGCGGGTCGCCTGGGTTGCCGGCGAGGCCGAGAGTGACGAGGCCGTGGCCGGCGACAACGATTTTGCCGGGGACGGCTACTTCGTCTGTCACAACGGCGTGCGCGGCATGTTTCACGGCATGCGCGCGGGAGCTCTGGATCTCTCCTACGACATCACCGGCACCGAAGGCATGATCCGCCTGATGGACGACAGCCGCAGCCCCGAACTGTGGCGGATGGAGGAGGGCCTGCCCGGCCAGCGCAACCCGACGCCGGCCTGCCACTTTTTCCGCCCCAGCCACAGTCCGCGGGCGGCCGGCGTAAACGTGCTGTACGACCTGATGAACTGCATTGAGACCGGCGAAGACTCCCGCTGTACCGGCGAAGATGCTCGCGAAGCTCTCGAAATCGCCATCGCCGTCCGCGAGTCGCATCGAAAGGGCGGTGGCCGCGTGGACCTTCCGCTTGAAGACCGGAGCCTCGGCATCGTCTCGCACGAAGTAGTCGTGTCCGAAGTGCCTCGAGCGATTCTCCGCCGGGGCGAAGCTGTAGCCGCCACGCAGGCGGGGAAGGCGTCGTGATGGCCAGAACAAAAGCGGCTGTGATCGGCCTCGGACGCATCGCCAGCACCTGGGACGAAGAGCGCAGCAAGTACGACGGCTGGCACCTCCCGCATGCCCACATCGGCTGCATGGCGGCCGTTCCGGAGCTCGAGATCGTCGGTCTCTCGGATACCTGGGCCGAGCAGCGCGAAGCGGCTCGCGCCAAGTGGGGGATCGACGCCCTCTTCGAGGACTACCGCGAGATGCTGGAAGAGACCCGGCCGGACATCGTCAGCGTGTGCACCTCGGCCAAGCCGCGCGGCGATATCCTGCTGGAGATCGCCAACGGCGGCTACGGCGTCCGCGCCATATGGGCAGAAAAGCCCATCACGCTCTCCCTGGCCGAGGCGGATGCCGCCATCGACGCCTGCAAGCGGGCCAACATTGCGCTGGCCGTCAACTGCACCCGCCGCTGGCGCGATGACTACCTGCAGGTCAAGTCCCTGCTCGACGAAGGCGCGATCGGCGATGTGGTGTCCGTGGATTCCCGAGCCAGGAACGGCCTCTCCCACAACGGCAGCCACCTGATTACAACGCTCACCATGTATGTGCCCGAGCGCGCCGTCTCGGTCGTCGGCGAGGCGGAACTAGACGAGGCCAACCCCGACAACGACTTCACGGGCGCCGGTCTTCTCAGGTTTCCCGGCAATGTTCGCGGCTACGTGCGCGCCTACGACAATGGCCCAAACGAGAATTCCCATGACATCGTGGGCACCGACGGCATGATCCGCATCATCGACGACGCCCGCAGCATCCAGGTATGGACGGCTTACGAGGCGTCGGAAAGCCTCCGGCAGCTTCGGGAACGCTACAGCTTCGTCCGCCGCCACTTCCCGCCGCCGGTACGACGCCATAGCGGCGGAGTCAATGCGGTCTACGACCTCATACACTGCATCGAGTCCGGGGACGCCCCACGCTGCAGTGGCGAGGACGCGCTCGAGGCTCTGGAAATCGCCATCGCCATCCGGGAGTCCGAACAGCGCGGCAATCAGCCGGTTGACCTGCCGCTGGCGGACCGCAGCGCCCGCATCATCTCCAGCGAGGTCGTCCGCTACGAACTCCCGCGCGCAATCCTTCGCCGGCGCGAGGAGGCGGCCCAGGCCTAGGCGCTGCCCAGCCGCTGCACGTAGGCCACGGCGGACTCGCCCAACCGGTTCAGCGCGTACCCGCCTTCCAGCACGTGCAGCTGCGCCCTGCCCAGTCTGGCAACCCGCTCGGCCAAACGACCGAGGTCCTCGCTGCGCAGTCCGAGGATCGCGATCGGGTCCTCTCGATGCGTGTCAAAACCCAGCGGCACCACCAGAGTCTGCGGGTCGAAGTCGGCAATTGCGACCCAGCCCCGGTCCAACTCATCCACATAGGCGTCGATGCCCATGTGCGGCGGCAGCGGCAGATTCAGGTTGAATCCCTCACCTGCCCTACCTGCTCCACCCGTAGTGCGGGCCGCACGCCGATCCGGTCGGTAACCGGCAGATGCCTGACCTCAACTTCCGGCTGGCCGGCATCGCCGCACGCGTCCTCGGGTTCAGCGACCCCCGTAACCAGCCCCTCGACCCAAACGAATTCGTCCCGCTCAACGCCCTCCACGACGCCGGGGATTCGAAACACAGTCGAAAGCTGGTCGTTGTCGAAGTCGACCTAGGCGCAGAGCACGAGGTCGTTGGCTGTGTTGGCGACGCTACACACCCGCGTCCGCAACACAACCTGCTGCCCAATCGAGGCTGTGGGATCCGCGTGAGCCACGAGCCCATCCGGGTTCGTAAGCGCGAACGGTGCAATGGCGCTGGGCGTGGCCGTCGGCTCGGGGTCCTCGGTGACGTCGCAGGCGGCCGCCAGGACAAGCGCCACCACCCCAGCTAGCATCAGCCCGGGCCTCCAGGATCCTCGCTTGGTCGTTCGGCGCCCCACCGAAGATGCGAACCGTGCGCGCATACGCCATACTCTGCCCCACGGCGTCCAGGGAAAGGCATCCGCCCATGACACGAGCCGCGGTGATCGGGCTTGGCCGTATCGCAAGCACCTGGGACGAAGAGCGCAGCAAGTACGACGGCTGGCACCTCCCGCATGCCCACATCGGCTGCATGGCCGCCGTCCCGGAGATCGAGATTGTTGGTCTCTCGGATACCTGGGTCGAGCAGCGCGAGGCGGCCCGCGCCAAGTGGGGCATCGATGCCCTTTTCGAGGACTATCGCGAGATGCTGGCCACGACGCGCCCGCAGGTCGTCAGCGTCTGCACCTCCATGAAGCCCCGTACCGACATCATGCTTGAGATCGCGAACGGCGACTACGGCGTCCAGGCGATCTGGGCCGAAAAGCCCCTGACCTATTCGCTGGCCCAGGCCGACGAAGTGATCGTCGCATGTCGCGGGGCCGGCATTCACCTGGCCGTCAACTGCACCCACCGCTGGCGCGACAGCTTCACGCAGACTCGCGAGATGATCGACGACGGGTTGATCGGCGATGTCCTGCACGTGCAGGGCAGCCTGAACTGCAACCTCTCCCATAACGGCAGCCACTTGATTACACGCCTCACGATGTTCACCGGTGCGCCGGTGGCGTGGGTCGCCGGCGAGGCCGAAAGCGACGAGGCCGTGGCCGGCGACAACGATTTCGCCGGCAATGGCTACTTCGTCTGCCAGAACGGCGTGCGCGGCATGTTTCGCGGCATGCACACCGGTGGTATGGAACTTTCCTACGACATCACCGGCACCGAAGGCATGATCCGTCTGATGGACGACAGCCGCAGTCCCGAGCTGTGGCGCCTGGAAGCCGGCGTGGCGGGCCAGCGCAGACCCTCTCCGGTCTGTCACTTCTTCCGACCCAGCCACACGCCCCGGGCGGCCGGCGTGAACGTGCTGTACGACCTCATGAACTGCATCGAGACCGGCCAGGACTCCCGCTGTACCGGAGAAGACGCTCGCGAAGCTCTCGAAATCGCTATCGCCGTCCGCGAATCGCATCGACAGGGCGGTGGCCGCGTCGACCTTCCGCTTGAGGACCGAAGCCTCGGCATCGTCTCCCGCGAAGTCCTGGTATCCGAACTACCCCGCGCCATTCTCCGGCGGCGCGAAGCCGAAGCCCGGACTGGAGCGGCGTCCTGATGGCCAGGCTCAAAGCGGCGGTGATCGGGCTCGGACGCATCGCCAGCACAATTGACGAAGAACTCGACGACTTCGACGGCGTCGAGTTCCCCTACGGCCACATCCCCTGTTACATGTCCATGCCCGAGGTCGAAGTCGTCGGCATGTCCGACACCTGGGTCGAGCAGCGCGAAGCCGCTGGCGCCAAATGGGGTTTCGAGGCGCTATACGCGGACTACCGCCAGATGTTGGAGGAGACCCGGCCGGACATCGTCAGCGTGTGCACCTCCGCCAAGCCGCGCGGCGACATCCTGCTGGAGATCGCCAACGGCGGCTACGGCGTCCGCGCCATATGGGCAGAAAAGCCCATCACGCTCTCCCTGGCCGAGGCGGATGCCGCCATCGGCGCCTGCAAGCGGGCCAACATTGCGCTGGCCATCAACTGCACCCGCCGATGGCAGGATGACTACCTGCAGGTGAATGCCCTGATCGACGACGGCGCTATTGGCGATGTGGTGTCCGTGGATTCCCGATCCAGCTGCGGCCTCTCCCACAACGGCAGCCACCTGATTACGACGCTCACCATGTATGTGCCCGAGCGTGCAGTCTCTGTCGTCGGCGAGGCGGAACTAGACGAGGCCAACCCCGACAACGACTTCTCGGGCGTCGGTCTAATCAGGTTTCCCGGCAATGTTCGAGGCTACGTGCGGGCCTACGACAACGGCCCGAACGAGAGTTCCCATGACATCGTGGGCACAGACGGCATGATCCGCATCATCAATGACGCCCGCAGCATCCAGATATGGACGGCTTACGAGGCGTTGGAAGGCCACCGGCAGCTTCGGGAACGCCGCAGCTTCGTCCGGCGCCACTTCCCGCCGCCGGTGCGACGCCATAGCGGCGGAGTCAATGCGGTCTATGACCTCATCCACTGCATCGAGTCCGGGGACGACCCGCGGTGTAGTGGCGAGGACGCCCGCGAGGCGCTGGAAATCGCGATCGCCATCCGCGAGTCAGAACGGCGCGGCAACCAGCCGGTCGACTTGCCGTTCGCCGACCGTGGCGCCCGCATCATCTCCGGCGAGGTCGTCCGCAGCGAACTCCCGCGCGCCATCCTGCGCCAGCGCGAGGAAGCCGCCCAAGCCTAGGCGCGAGACCGACTCGCGTCTTTGCCGGCGACTGGTAAGCGGCCGCTAGCCAGTCGGCCACTCCCGGACGTTGCCACGTGTCGTGCTGGCGCCGGGCTACCCGTGAAGCGGAAAGGCGCGTTCCAGGCCGTGAGCAGCGGCGATCTGCAAAATCGCCTGGTGGATCCCGCCGTTGCTGAAGATACAGCGACGGCTGTCGGGGCCGGTGGGAAGGCCTCGAACGTTTGTGACATGGCCGCCGGCGCGTTTCACCAGTAGCCCAGCGCCCGCGTGGTCCCACCACTTAACGCTGCTGAACATCGCGCCGTCATAGCGTCCCGCCGCCACCCAGGCCGTTTCAAGCGCGGCGGAGCCCGTTAGGCGCACGCGGTGAAACGTGCGAGCCGCCTCGGCCAACGCCGCGTTGAAGCGACGGTCGTCCTCCGCGTCGACTCCGCGTTGCGCCCACGCCACCGTGCTCTCGGACGGACTGGTCCTTCCGGTCACCTCGATCAGCCGGCCGTTGAGCCGCGCCGGGCCGTCGGCCAGCGCCGTGAACATTTCGTCGCGCACCGGATCGTAAATCGCGGCCGCATCGGGCCGGGTGTGGCGTGTGTGGGCCACGCTCACGCAGAACTGCGGCTGCCCTCGCGAGTAATTGTCGGTGCCGTCCAGAGGGTCGATCACCCACACGTCCGGTCCATCCACTTCCTCGTCGTCTGGAAACTCCTCCGAAAAAACCGTGTGGGTCGGCACCTGCTCGGCCAGCACCTGCCGAATGGCGCGATCGGCCGCAAAGTCGGCGTCGGTCACCACCGTGCGCTCGCCCTGCCAGGTCTTCCATTGCACACCCAGCAGCTCGGACTCGAAGCTCCGTAGCAACTCGGCTCCGGCTGCACGGGCAGCCGCCTCCGCAATGTCCAGCAGCCCGGCCCGGTCGTTCGGGCCTGTCATGATCAGCCGGTGGTCGGCATTTCGGCCAGCGCCTTGCGCAGGCCCTCGGTCCAGCCACGCAGATTGCGGCGCACGCTGAATCGCACGAAGAAGCCCAGCGGGCCCAGCGTGCGCGGCCCGGCGGCCGTCTGTCGCAGCCGCACGCCGGTCCCGCCTTCCACTGAACGCAATTCAATCGACATGCTCCGGGTAAGTCCGGCCTTGGAGCCGGTCCATGAAGCGCCGTGGCCCAGATCAACCTCGCTGAAGGTGTAGATGAAGGCCATCCGCTCACGAGCGGATTTCTGGCGGAACCGATACCCGGACGTCCAGTTCCCGGCCGTCAAGCGCTCGGCCGACTCGATAGTGGCGTTCCACTTTCCCCAGTCGTTGATTCCACTCACCAGCTGCCAGATTGTGTTGACTGGCGCGTTCAACTCGACGTTCGCGGTTTCCTCAATCACCGACCGCTCCTCACCCCGGCCGCGCACGGTCAACCCGCCCGCGCATCCGGTATCTTACGCCGCCCGCCGGGAACCTCGCCTGGCGGACGCTACGCTACACCTGTACCGGCTGCGAGCCGCCCCGAGGAACGCTGATGGACCCGCTGGGATTTGTTGACGCACATGTGCGCGACCTGCGTGCGCGCGGCCTCTTCCGGCCCTTCCAAGTCTTGCAGACGCCGCAGGGGCCGCGTATCCGCATTGCCGGCCGTGAACTCATCAACATGTCGTCCAACGACTATCTGGGACTCGCCAACCATCCAGAGCTGCGGGAAGCGGCAAAGGCCGGGGCCGACGCCTGGGGTAGCGGCGCGGGCGCCGTGCGCACCATTGCCGGCACGCTGGACGTGCACGAGGCGCTGGAAGTCGAGCTTGCCGCCTGGAAGGGCGCGGAAGCCACCCTGGTCTTCCAGTCGGGCTTCGCGGGCAACCTGGGCACGATTCCGGCCTTGGTGGGCCGCGGCGACGTGATCCTCAGCGACGAACTGAACCACGCCAGCATCATCGACGGCTGCCGACTCAGCCGGGCGGAAATCCGCCGTTTCGCCCACGCGGACGCCGATTCGCTGCGCGAGCAACTAACCGCCTGCGCCCCCGACCAGCGCAAGCTGGTGGTTACGGACGGCGTGTTCAGCATGGACGGCGACATCGCGCCGCTGCCCGATATCTGCGAGGCGGCCGAATCGTTCGACGCCATGGTGATGGTGGACGACGCGCATGGCAGCGGCGTGTTGGGTCGCGGCGGACGCGGCAGTGTGGACCACTTTGGCCTGCACGGGCGCGTACACGTGCAGCTGGGCACGCTCTCGAAGGCCATCGGGTCGATGGGCGGCTACATCGCCGGTAGCCAAGGCTTACGCGACTATCTGACGCACACGGCACGCCCGCTGCTGTTCTCCACCTCGCATCCGCCGGCCGTGGTCGAGGCCACGCGGGCCGCGATCCGCGTGCTGAGCCGCGAACCGGAGCGAGTCGATCGCCTGTGGGCCAACGCGCGCTTCTTCAAGCAGGGTTTGCGCGACCTTGGCATGGATCTTGGACGCAGCGCCACGCCCATCACGCCGGTAATCGTGGGCGAAGCCGAACGGGCCCATGCCCTGAGCGACCGGTTGCGGCAATGCGGCGTCTTCGTCCAAAGCGTGGTCTTCCCAACCGTCCCGCGCGGCGCCGCCCGGGTTCGCGCCATGGTCAGCGCCGCTCACAGCGAGGAGGACCTGACCCAGGCAATCGCCGCCTTCGGCGAATCGATCCACGGGCTCTAGTCCACGTCGTTACCGTCAGCCAACGATGGTGCGGTGCTAGCATCGCCTCCCGCTCACGATGTCTGGTGTCGTAGGTGTCCGAGTCGATCAACGATCTGCGGCGAGGCATCGACGCCGTAGACGAGCAACTAGTGAACTTGCTCGGTCAGCGAGCCGAACTCGTCCGCAAGATCGGCCACATGAAAACCAGCATCGGGACGCAGGTCTTCGACCCGGCACGTGAGCAAAACGTGCTTCGCCGAGTCACGATGCTCAACACCGGTCAGTACGGCAATGAGCATGTCCGCGCGATCTTTCGCGAGATCATGTCGGCCTCGCGCAGCCTCGAGGAACCTCCGAAAATCGCCTACCTCGGGCCGGCCCACTCCTTCAGTCACCAGGCCGCCCAGCGACATTTCGGACGTCTGTCGAACCTGACACCGCTCAACTCGTTCGGCGACATTTTCGATTTCGTCGATCGCTCCACGATGGCCTGGGGCGTCGTGCCGATCGAGAACACCACGAGCGGCACCATCGGCGAAACGCTGGATCTCTTTGTCGCCCGCTCCGTGTACGTGCAGGCGGAGATTCAGATGCCGGTGTCCCACAACTTGCTGGCGGCGCCGGGTTCGTCGAATTGGACCAGTATCTGTTCGCACCCGCACGCCATCGCGCAATGCCGCGGCTGGCTTCAGCGCCATATGGGCTCAACGCCGGTCATGGAGGTAGCAAGCACCGCGGAAGCCGCCCGCCGTGCTGCCGACCAGCCGGAGACCGCGGCAATCGGACCGCTCATCGCGGCTGAAGCGTTCGGTCTGGAAACCGTGCACGTCAATATTCAGGATGTCGCCTCCAATCGAACCCGGTTCTACGTGATCGCCGACAAGCCTGCGGCGCGCACGGGCCGGGACAAAATGGCGCTGATGGTGGCCGTGCATGACCGGGTGGGCGCCTTGCGCGACGTACTGAGTTGTCTCAGCGCGCACAACCTCAACATGAGCTTCATCCAGTCGCGACCCTCACGACTCAAGCCGGGCGACTACGTCTTTTTCCTGGAACTCCGGGGGCATCCGGACGATGCGATCGTGGGTCAGGCACTACACGAACTTGGCGAGTCGACCGTCCTCACGCGCGTCCTCGGCGCCTGGCCGGTGGCCGCCTAGCCGTCGGGTCAGACGGCCTCAGCACGGGCGCGCGTCCTCGATGGTCGCGCGCATGTCATTGACCTTCGCGCGGACCGCCTGGGCATAGTCCGAGCCGTCGCCCGCCCAGAGCGCCGAACGTCCGGCGTTCACCAGCACGCCCGCCGGTTCAGGCCCGAAGCCAGCCCTCACCGTGGCCTCCAGCGCGCCGCCCTGAGCGCCAACGCCGGGCGCCAGGATCGGCATGCCGGGTGTCAGTTCGCGAACCGTTGCAACGTCGTCCGGACGCGTGGCGCCAACAACCACGCCCAGGTTCCCAAGCTCGTTCCATTCAACCAGTCGTGGGGCAAGCCGTAGGTACACCGGCTCGCCCTGCGCCGTTCTCATGCCCTGGACGTCATTGGCGTCGGGATTGCTGCTGCGCAGCCAGGCGAATGCCCCACGCTCCGGCCGCTTTATCAGCGGCCGGACGGCGTCCCGGCCGCCCCAGGGGTTGAAGGTGATGGCATCAGCTTCCAGGTAGTCGAACAGGAAACTCGCGTACCGCTCGGACGTGTCGGCGACATCGCCAACTTTGTTGTCGGCAATGAGCAAGGCGCGGTCACCGATGCCGTCGCACACGTCACGCAGCAGTTGCAAGCCGTCGGGGCCCAGCGCCAGGTAAAACGGAACGTTCGGCTTAAAGGCCACAGCCACATCGGCGCAGGCATCCACGACCGCGCACAGGAATTCGCGCGCACCGTCCACCGAGCGTGGGAGACCCTCCGGCAACCGCTCCAAGTCCAGATCCAATCCCAGGCACACCCAGGAGCGTTTGGCCTCTGCCTCGCGCCAGAGGCGCGCGGCAAACGTTTCAGCAGGCTCGTCAGCTGTGCGCGTCACGGGGGTCATACTCCCAACCAGTAGGGGCGCGCTTTGAGACCGAAGCAGCCCAGTCCTATACTCGGCCCCGCGCAAAACGCTGCAAGGTGCCAACCGCTGGGGGCAAACATGGGTCTTTTGGATTTCCTGAAGCGTGAGAAGAAACAGACGGTCGTCCGCCACACGATCAAGGTGATGCCCCGCGAGACGCTGAGAACGCTCGCCGAGCGCGAATACGGCGACCAGACCAAGTGGGAGATCATCTTCAACAAGAACAAGTGGCGGTTTGAAGACGGCGACCCGAACACGATCTATCCGGGCATGGACCTGGATATCCCGGAGATCGAATCGGACTAGCGCCCGCGCGGGAGCGTCTGACCATTAGGTGCCGAAGGTCGGGATCGAACCGACACGAGGGATGAACCTCACTGGTTTTTGAGACCAGCGCGTCTACCAGTTCCGCCACTTCGGCGCTGGCAGGAGTGGAGGGGCTCGAACCCCCGACCTACGGTTTTGGAGACCGTTGCTCTTCCAGCTGAGCTACACTCCTTCACGGCTCGTACGCTAGCACAGGGGAGCCGACGGTTCCCCTCGTAAGCCGTGTGCCGCGACCAGGCCCATGGCACGCAAGTGCTGGACGCAGGCGGCCTTTCCGGATCCACCCACCCGCGCATGACCGACCTGCCGGCCGAGTTCACGTTTCGACCCGTCGAGCCGTCCACCTGGCCTGACTTCGAGTGCCTCTTCTCGTCGCGCGGCGCACCGCACTACTGCTGGTGCCTGCCCTATCGGGCCACGCGCGAAGAGGCTCGGCAGCGCGACCGCGCCACGCTGAAGGCCGGCATGGCCCGGCGAATTCGACAAGGCGAACCGGTGGGGCTGCTTGCCTTCGACGGCGACACCCCCATCGGGTGGTGCTCCGTCGCACCACGTCCAACGTTTCCACGGCTCAGAACCTTCAGCGTCACGGGCGCGGCCGATGCGAACGATGCGACGGTCTGGTCCCTGACCTGCTTCTTCGTTCCACGGCGGTTCCGCGGCCGCGGGCTGGCTGCGCGCCTGCTGGACGCAGCCATCGACCGGGCGCGCACGCAGGGCGCCGGAGCCCTGGAGGCCTATCCCGTGGACCCTGAGTCGCCCAGCTACCGGTACGGGGGACTTCGGCCAAGGTTCAGCGCCGCCGGCTTTCGCGACATCGGCCGTCTGGGCAAGCGCCGTCACGTCATGCGGCTCGACTTGCCAGTCGCCGAGGTCTCCGTCTAACCAGCTCCGCCAGCGCCTACCGTCGGCTCGGCGTATACGACAGCAGGGTGCCAATCTGCTCGTATCCCACGATTGGATACAGCAAGGCTCCCGTGTGACTCGCAGCCAGCACGGCCAACTGCGAGCCGTGCCGCAGGTCGTCTCGCAGCATCTGACACATCAGCGCCCTGCCGATGCCGCGACGCCGATAGTCGGGCTTCACATACAGGTTGGCGCACCAGGTCATCCCGGCCACCTCGATGCCGCTGACCCAACCCACCGGATCGCCGTCGATCAGTGCGGCGTACATGCGCAACGGAGCGCCCGGCGTGAGGTGTTCGGGGAGAATCTGCCGCCGCCGGACCGCCGTGTTCACTTGGTTCGCCAGCGCAGGGTCTAGCACTCGCACGATCTCGGTCGGTGGCGCGAACCTTGGAATTCGTCGCAGGCGATGGACCATGATCGGCTCGGTGAACCCCAGGCGGTAGTCCAGCGCCCGGTAGCCGGCGCGCAGCGACTCATCGGACTCCCCCGCCGCACAGATCGCGCAAATGGCATACCGGCCACGCGTGTGTCGGCCGACAATCCGCACGACCTTCTCCGGCGCCACCCCCTGCGCAATCCACTCCTCCCGGCGATACCGGTCGTTCCGACGTGGAGCGTCGCGCGTCACCCACAGCCCCTCCACGCGCTCGGCCAGATAGGGATGCGTGAAGCTGCGCTGCACGCAAATCCCGCGCGCAAAGACTTCGAGCGCTAAGTGCCATTCGCCGTTTGCCCTCATACAGGGTCACCATATCGAGAGTCCGTTGCCACCGACACACCCGATTTCCCCATAGACGGCACTTCAGGTTTATATAGGGGATATCCTCTAGCTTATTAGATACTGTAATCTATCGTACAATTTCTCCCTTAACTCACTTATTCCCTCGCCATTATTGAGATATTCCACATATCGTAAGTGCCTCAGATCGAACGGAATATCCTGCGAGGACTGGGAGATAAGAATCACGTCACGACCAATTGAGTGCGAGATTCCAATTTCGTAAAATACATTGGGATTCCGATCAGAACAATCACATATGACAACCCGAGACCGGTCAATAAGTGAAACAATGTCTTGAAGTACTGTATGGCTTTCCCAAATGTCGTCCGCCCTGAAACATCGCAAGTCCAACTCTCTTGCTGTCTCTCGTATCGCGTAGAATACATCACTAAACCCTTCGCCAAATGGCATCATAACGGAAACTAGATCAGATTCAACACTTTCAGGATCAGCAAGTTGAAAAATCTCTGGCTGCACACGTCTAGGCTGGACAGTTTGCATAAGAACCTGATAGATATCTGGCTCTTTTACTGCCCAATGCGTTCTGTGAAACTCAAAACCATCGATGCGCAAGCTTTCTGATATACTTTCTATAAACTCATTTGTTATGGTCGGATCATGCGAATCAATTTCGTACTCAATCAGAATGTCTCTACCCTGGACCCTTGCCATTGTGATCTTGCCAACGCGAGCAATCTGATCGCTGTCGCCAGCGGATTCCGCCATAAAGAGCGCAGGAATCTCCTTGACGGCATCCACGTCAAGCTGGTTTCCGAGCCTAACCTGATCCTCGAGCTGCTCAGGGGTGAATTCGAAAACTCGGTCGCTGGGCATCGTGTCGCGCCTGTCATTCCAGCCCCCTGATTTGACCAAAAGGTTGAACATGTGTCCTCTAGCGGAGCATGGCGACTACCAGTGCTCGGGATTTCGCGAGACTCTCAATTCCCGGGCCTACGTAGCGGTCCCGAAACGACCCCTGAAACAGCCTCTTGGCTCCTCGGGCAGGACTCGAACCTGCAACCCTGCGGTTAACAGCCGCACGCTCTACCATTGAGCTACCGAGGAATGGCGTTCCTAGCTCAGGGCCTTGCAGCAGCGGCCCGCGTTGCGGGTGGCCGCCGTATCGTCAGGCGCCCGATTCGGACTCGTCGTCGACGCCCATGAGGCTCTTGGCCTTTCGAAACGCGACTGCCAGAACGCCAAGGATGACCGCGAGCACTCCCAGCTTTCGAATCATTGGATTTTGCCTGTGGGTGACCGACTGATAGGGGACTATCGAGAATAGCAGAGCGCCCTTCGATTCCCTGGAAGCGCCCCGGGCGCCAGCCAACGTCCGACTTGGACGGACCGCCGTCCGTCATCCCGCAGCTAGAATTGCCCGACCACCTCTCCGGGTCGCCCGCATGACGGACCTGCAGACCTTCCTCTCCGTGGACGATGCGCTGGAACGCATCCTCAGCGGCTTCGCCCCCCTGCCGGCCCAGGATGTCCCGCTCGCGCAGGCCCTGGGGCTGATCGCCGCCGAGGACGTGCTGGCCCGCGACAACGTGCCGGGGTTCGACAACTCGGCGTTCGACGGCTACGCGGTCCAGTCGGCTGACCTAGCCCAGGCGTCCGCGGCCACGCCGGCGCAGCTGCGGGTAGTGGATGAAATTCCCGCCGGCCGAGTGAGCCCGGTGACGCTGCAACCCGGTGAAGCAGCACGGATCATGACAGGCGCCCCCGTCCCCGCCGGCGCCGACGCCGTCGTGCCTTTCGAGGACACGGACCGAACCGATTGGGGCCACCTGGGCACGGACCCTCGGACCAGCAACACCGACCGACGTGAGGTCGCGGTGCTGGAACGCGCCGATCCGAGTGAGAACGTTCGCCCTGCCGGCGGCGACATCAGCGCGGGGGCGATCGTGGTCGAGGCAGGCCGTCGTCTGGGACCGGCGGAGATCGGTGTACTCGGATCCGTTGGCGTGACCACGGTCCGCGCCCATCCCCGTGCCAGCGCGGCCATCGTGCCCACCGGCGACGAAATCGTGGAGATCAGCGCCAGCATCCGCGCCGGCCAGGTTCGCAACAGCAACGCCTGGGCGCTGGAAGCCGCCACCCGCGCGCTCGGCGCCGAGCCGCATCGTCTGCCCATAGCCGGCGACACCGTCGAAGCGCTGCAAGCCGCCCTGACCACAGGCGCGGACTCCGACGTCATCGTGACCATCGGCGGCGTCTCCATGGGCGACTACGACCTGGTAACCAACGTCCTGGGATCCGAAGGCCGCATGGACTTCTGGCAGATCAACATGCGGCCCGGCAAGCCGCTGGCCTTCGGCCAAGTCCATGGCACGCCCGTCATCGGGCTGCCCGGCAACCCGGTCTCCAGCATGGTCTGCTTTGCGCTGTTCGTTCGCCCGGCCCTGCTCCGTCTGATGGGTCACCGCGATCTGACCCATCCCTCCGTCCAGGCCGTGGCCGCCGAGCGGCTGCGCAGCGCCCAGGGCAAGCGCACCTTCCTGCGTGTACAGGTCCGGCGCGAAAACGGCGACCTGGTGTGCACGTCAGCGGGCGACCAGAGTTCCTACCGCATGTCGTCCCTGGTGACCGGCAACGGTCTGGCCGTCCTCCGCGAAGGCAAAACCATCGAGCCCGGCGAACCCGTCGAAGTCCTGGCCCTCGACCCGCAAGCGCTCCTCCAACTCTGACGGACAAACGCCAAGCGTTGCTACGATGCATCCCTCGGGCGCGTAGCTCAGCTGGTTAGAGCGCGCGGTTCACATCCGCGAGGTCATAGGTTCGAGTCCTATCGCGCCCACCAATCGGGACGAATTGCCCGACGCGTGCGGCCACGCTGATCCACATTTGCCCAGACCGCGAGGCCGAAGCGGTAGCGCTTCTCCGCCGGCCCGCGAGCAGCCTTTGTCACCAGAGCCGTCGAGCCCAAGATCTTCGATCTCGACACGGAGTGTTGCCCGACAATTCCTCCCGGGGTGTCCGTTTCCTGCCTGAGCTGGCCGCCGGCCGCCTCGCTCGGCCTACGCAGAGATCAGCGTCCGAACGACCTCCACAGCTCGCTCGACATCCACCCCGACGGCCACGTTGACCGGCCCGTCACCGTATCTGGCGACGGTACGACCTCGTTGGTCCCCCTCCGTCACAACCGATACCTGAGCCTGTCGGTACGTCAGGATGTCTGGCTCGATGGCCGCTGCCATGGCCAGCGGATCGTGTAGATAAAACTCCTGCGCGTCAGCTCGCTCCCGAAACCTATCCGCCAAGATGCGGTTGCCCAATTTGGCGGTCTTGGACGTGCCCTCGAACCACGCCGGACCGTCGCGACGGTGCATGAATGTCCGGTGGGTCACATCAAGACCTACGAGCGTGACTGGCACCCCCGTCGTGAAGACCGCGTTTGCAGACCACGGGTCTTCATAGATGTTGAACTCCGCATGGGGTGTCACGTTCCCCGGAACCTCCACTGCCCCGCCCATGACGACGATCTCCGCTACGGCCTTCGCAATGTCCGGGCGACCGTCCAGCGCCCCGGCCACGTTCGTCAGCGGCCCGAGAGCAATCACTGTCAAGCGCCCCGGCAACCTTGAAACCCGGTCACAAATGAAGTCGACCGCGCCGGCTGGATGCGGTTTCGACGTCGCGGCGGGCAAATGGACACCCAGCCCATCCGCGCCATGAACATGGTACGCATGCGTAAACGAACCACGCGCCGGCCGCTCGGCGCCAACGGCGATCGGCATATCACGCCCGCCAGCGACATGGTCGACCAGCCGGAGCGCATTGTTGGTCGTCTCCGCCAACGTTGCGTTTCCGCCAACTGTGGTGATGCCCTCAATGAGCAAGTCGGGACAGTTCAGCGCCATCAAGAGCGCCAGGGCATCGTCGGTGCCGGGATCGCTGTCAATCAGAACTCTCCGCATACGCTTCACCCTCGATACGTGGAAGTGGGAACCGAAATTCTACGCTCGGAGGATCCCAGACTTGGTCGGCAAACAGGCTCGTCGATTCTGGATGGGTGGTCGACGTAGCAACTGCTTGCCCGAAAGTTCAAGACACAGGACGGTTGGAACCGCCTTGGAATCTCCGGGATGCCAGCGGCTGGGCGATCCCTCACAGAACCGTCTTGGGACGCTCCTTGGTCGGGTCGACAAACGGCACACGCACGACTTCGGCGTCGACGAGGCCGTCATCCGGCAGTTGGACCTGCACGCGCGTCCCCCGTCGCCAGTGGGACCGAGGCATAACGGCCAGGGCGATGTTCGACTGTTGATTCGGCGACCAGAACGCACTGGTCACGTAGCCGACGTCGTCACCGGAGTTGTTGTCTTTGACCAGGTAGAAGTCTTCGTTGTACCAGGTCAGTGGCTGGCCACCCACCATCAGGCCGACCAGCCGCTGCTCGACCCCCTCGGCCTTGATTCTGGCCAGAGCGTCTTTTCCTATGAAATCGCCCTTGTTCAGGTCCACTTGCCAGCCAAGCCGAACTTCAAACGGATTGTTCTCGATGTCCAGGTCCTGACCGTAGGACAGGATTCCAGCCTCGATTCGACGGATGTGACTTGGAGCGATCACCTGCAGGTTGAACTCTCGTCCCTGCTCCAGGATGTGCGGCCACACGTCGTCGGCATGACGCATCGCGTCGTGCAGGTAGATTTCGAACCCGACTTCAGCGGAGAATCCCGTGCGGGAAATCGTGACCGCATGCCCGTTCAGCGTGTCGTGGATCAGGCCGTAATACGGGATGTTCCTGATGTGCGACCCAAACATCTTCTCTATCAGCAACACCGACTTGGGACCTTGGATCTGGACTGGAGACACGTCAATCTCGTGAATGTCAACGTTGAATTTGGCGTAGGAGTTGACGCCCTGCGCCCAGAGCAGAACATCAGAGTCGGAGATACTGAACCAGAACTCGTCGTCGGCCACGCGCAGCAAGATCGGATCGTTAATGACACCGCCGTACTGGTTGCAGAGAATCACGTAACGGGCCTGCATGGTCGGCACGCGCGTGTGGACGTCGCGGGTGATCAGCATGTCCACGAAGTCCGCGGCGTCGGGACCCTTGATCCGGATCTGTCGCTCGACCGCCACGTCCCACATGCTGACGTGCTCCGTCAGGTACTTGTACTCCTCAAGCATCCCTCCATCCTCGGGCTTGATGTAGGCCCGCGGGTGGTACATGTGGTTGTAGGTTGTATAGGCCCAGCACCCGGCAGCCTTTGACAGATGCCACCACGGAGACTTTCTGATTCGGGTGGAGATAAGCATCCGGGCGTCGCTATTCCCACTCTGCCGCAGGTTAATCGGCAATTCGCGCCGTTTGAGACCGTCGATTACGAGATTCTGAGCCATCGGACGACCTCCAGTCGTTTGGCAATTCTATTGCTTTGACGTTGACGTGCGATCGCCACGTCAGTGGTTGGAAACTTCAGCGTTGTCTGTCCTGCGACTATTCTTATGATATTCATCCTTCCGTCAAGTTCCACCAGTAGCTCACGCCTTCGTTTTTCGATTCACGCCTTCATCTTCTTGCCTTGCGGATCGTAGACCGGCTCCTTCGCAACCGTCGCCTTGAGGCGTTCACCAAAGTACAGCACGTCAACGCTCGTCCCCGGATCCGTATGGCTCACGGGCAGGTAGCCGTAGAGGACTCCTCGGCCGATTGAGTGGCCGTAGTCGGCGCTCGTCACGTAGCCCAGCACACGTTCGCCGTGCATGATCGGTTCCTTTCCCATCACGACAGCGTCGGGGTCGTCCAGGGTCATGCAACACAGCTTGCGCCTCAGCCCCCGCGCTCGAAAGCCCCTGAGCGCATCCCTGCCGATGAAGTCGCCTTTCCGCATCCGCACAGCGAATGCCGTACCGGCCTCATATGGGTTGAACTCGGTATGGATGTCGTTCCCCCAAAGCCGATAGCCCTTTTCTAGCCGCAGCGAGTCGAAGGCGCCGCCGCCCGCCGCGATGACGCCGAGCGGCTGGCCCGCCTTCCACAGGATGTCCCACAGCCGCGGCCCCTGCTCGACGGGCACATATATCTCCCAGCCGAGCTCGCCGACGTATGAAATGCGCAGCGCCAGCGAGGGGACTTCGCCTATCGCTAAGGGCTTCGCGGTCATGTACGGGAATCCCGCGTCGGTCACGTCGTCCTCACAGACACGGCTCAGCAGATCGCGCGCCCTCGGTCCCCACAGGCCGACGCAGCACTGCCCCGCCGAGATATCGACAACCGTAGCCGAGCCGTCGTCGGGCAGGTTCGCCTGGATCCAACCGAGATCGTGGAGTCCCATAGATCCGCCTGTGACCACCATGAAGCGGTTCGCCCCCAGGCGTGTGACCGTCAGGTCGCACTTGATCCCTCCCCGGGGTGTGAGCATTGACGTGTAGGTAATAGTTCCGACCGGCTTGTTCATCTCATTGGTCGTTAGACGCTGGAGCGCAGCAAGCGAACCGGGGCCGGTGACTTCAAACGTGGCGAAGGGCGTTAGGTCGAACATGGCCACGCGTTCGCGTGTGGCCGCGTGCTCGGCCGCCACCGTGGGCGACCACTCGCGGGCTTCCCAGCCGTCACGCGATGCTCCCGGCACGGTCAGGCGGTCCAGCAGACCTTCGTTTGTCTCGTACCACTGGGGACGCTCCCAGCCTGCGTTCTCGAAGAAGACGGCGCCCAGTTCCCGCTGCCTCGAATGAAACGGCGACAGTCGCAGATTCCGAGGGTCGGCTATCTGTTGCCGCGGATGAATGATGTCGTACACCTCACGGTACTGCTGAGCGGCTCGCGCCCGAACGTACGAGCGGCTGTAGGCGTGCGCGTGGAAACGCCGTATGTCGCACTCTCGAAGATCGGTCGTCGGCTCGCCGTTCACGATCCACTCGGCGACAGCCCTGCCAACGCCGCCGGCGTGGGTAATCCAGACCGCCTGGGCCGACCAGAATCCGCGGACCTGCGGCGATTCGCCGAGGACCGGAAACCCATCGGTGGTGAACGAGAAGATGCCGTTGAACTTGCGCGTCAACCCAACGCCGTTGAGGCAGGGCAGCACCTCACCCGCCGCCGCCATCGCCCTCTCGAAATGAGACGGGGTAAACGGCATCTCAGACGGTGAGACTGGCGCCTTGTCGTAGTCGAGAAGGTCGTTGGCGTCAACCAGGAGGGGTTCGTGCTGGTACGACCCAATGCCGTAGCAATCGCCTTCCTGCCGGAAGTACATCGCCTCGTCCTGGTGGCGCAACAGCGGCTGCGAGATTTCCTCGGTCGCACCGGACAGTTCCGCAAGCGGGGTCGTCACGGCGTAGAGATGCTGCATTGGGGACAGCGGTATGGGCACCCCCGCCATTCCGCCTACCTTCGGCGCCCAGATACCTGTGGCGGCAACAACCAGGTCTGTCGTGATGTCGCCGCCGGTGGTCTGGACTCCTCTGATCCGTCCGTCGCCGATATCGAAGCCAGTGACCCTAACGCTGGCGTGGAACGTCGCGCCCTTCCGCTCAGACTCACGCGCCATCGCCTCGGCCGGTCTGGTTGCCTTCGTTTGAATGTCGGACGGGACGTACAACGCGCCCAAGATGCGATCGGACAGCATCGGGATCAGTTCGCGTGCTTCGTTGGGGCTGAGCAGATGGGCCTCCACGCCCCAACTCAAGCCGTATCCGGCCTTGCGTTTCAGATCGACGAGTCGCTCCGGTGTCCAGGCCACCTCGAGGCTGCCGACGGTCTTTGCGCATGGATCACCGTCGAGTGTCAACCGGGTCCACAAGTCCACGCTATAGCGCGCCAAGCCCGTCATGGTCTTCGACGGATTGACCTGAAACACGAGCCCAGGGGCGTGAGACGTCGAGCCGCCGGTCTCGAACAGCGGTCCTTGCTCGACAACCACGATGTCTCGCCAGCCGAGCTTCGTCAGGTGGTACGCCACGCTGCAACCGGCGATCCCCGCGCCGATGATGACCGCCCTAGCGTGCTTTGGAACCATGATTGCGGACACGTCTCGCACGTCTCTCTCGTCAGGTCATGCGTGACGACGTTTTAGAAAACTATCATAAGCATATCAGCTATACAAGAGGCTTCATACATAGGTTCGGAAAATAGAACTACAGTCGAAATGCAGGAAAAGTCAATGCTGATATCTAAAGTTCAGACAATGGTATTGACTATCCTATAGAGCGATACAGGTCTTCGATCCCAGTGGGCCAGTGTTGTAAACCATAAGGCCAGTCCCCCCGCCACATCACAATCTCAAGCCTAAGAATCCTTCGTACGGTCGCCGTAGACTCATGTCGACATCAAGGGTGTCCCTTTGGCGACCCAGTGCGGCGGCGTCGCTCCGCGTCTAGAATCAGGCTGCTATGAACGACTCGATCATCTTGGGAATCGCCGCCGCGGCCGCGGCGGCCGCCTTAGCCGCGGCGGCCAGCATTTGGATCGGCCGACAGATGGGCCGCCACCGCGAGAGCCAGGACGAATCCGCAGGCCGGATGGCCCGCGACCTGATGGTCGTCAGCGACCTGCTGGCCGACCGACTGGCCAAGATCTGGCAGGCGGGAGACGGCCCGACCTCAGGCATGGGTGACAGCGACGCGGTTTACCACCACGTGCGCGAATCCACCGAGACGATCCTTCGACAGGCCGGCGCGTCGGCCAAGACCGCCCTGGCCGTCGGCGCGCTGACGGCCAAACACGTGCGGCCCGGACCGATTGCGGGCGAGGACGGCGAACGAGCGCGTCACGGGCCCTCGCGCTGGGCCGGCGACCGCCCGTCAGACCGACCCAGTCCAGCTCGACAGGCCGGCGAGACCGCCCCCCCGTCTAGTCGGTGATTTCGATCTCGTACTGAGCGATGGCGTCTTCGTTCACGCCAAGGCCCAGGCCCGGACGCGTGGGCACAGGCAGATAGCCGTCGGCGTCGATCCGCAGCGGCTCGTCCACGATTCCGCCCAGTTGCTGATAGTGCTCAACGGTGCGGTACGGCTCGTCCAGGATGAACTCCATGTACGGGCAGTTGGGAATGCAGACGCTCAACTGCATGTGCGCGGAAATCCCCAGTCCAGTGACGCCGTGGTGCGGCACGAACAACCGCCCGGCGAACTCCGCCGCCGCCGCGATCTTGCCGAACTGCGACAGGCCCTCGCAGTTGGCGCAGGTGTCTGGCTGCAGGATGTCGTAGGCGCCCACCCGGATCATCTCCATGAAGTCGGACATACCTACGTTGCCCTCGCCGCCGGCAATCGCGATATCGGTTTCGGCCGTCAGTCGCGCGATGGACTCAAAGTCGTCCCGCGGAAGCGGCTCCTCCAGCCAGTACACGCCAAGCTGTTCCAGCTCGCGAGCCTCCGCCAGGGCTCGTTCGTAGTCCCAGGCCGGGCGATGGTCGCCGGACGAGCCGCCGGCCAGGTTCGCGTCCACCATGATTTCCATGCGGTCGCCCACGGCGTCGCGAACCGCCGCCACCAGCGCTACGTCTTCGGCCAGCGTCGGAAACGCCGTGCGCAGCTTGATCGCGGTGAACCCCTGCTCCAGGTAGCGCAGCGCATCCTCGGCACGCTGTTCCGGCGTGGACGCCACAATGGTGCTGGCATAGGCCCGCACGCGCGTCTCGCGGTAGCCCCACAGGCGGTGCAACGGCTGGCCGGCCGCCTTGCCAACGATGTCGCAAAGCGCCATGTCCACCAGGAACGACCCGGCCCGCTGCATCACCTCGGCGTGACGCCCCAGCGCATGCGGGTCTTGACCGATCAGAGCCGGAGCCACCACGTCGCGGATCGTGGCGCCGCTTCGCTGGTCACCAATACCCCAGCCGGTCAGTCCCTCGTCCGTCTCCACCTTCACGATCAACGCCGCGCGCGAATACTCCTTCTGGCCCGGAGGCCCCCAAGCACGGAAATACGGATACGGATGCGGGACATCCACCAGGCGGACGCTGATATCAGAAATCTTCATGGACATGCCCTTACGACGGCCGGCGATCGCGATGTCTTAGGCGTTCGCCGGGAAATACCTACCCCCGCAAGTGTTGCAACGCCTCGATCTCCGCCATGCCGCCCATGGAGATGTAGCCCTTGTCGCTGCCCGCGCTTATGAACGTGCAGCCGGCGGCGACCCACTTCTCAACCTGTTCCACGTTGCCGGCGGCAATGCCCGGGGCCTTGCCGTGCTTCTGGCAGGCTTCGATCATGCGCATCACGGCTTCGTCGTGTTCGGCCGAATCGCGCGCAAAACCGATGGAGTTCGCCAGGTCGGCGGGACCCAGCCAGCAGCCGTCGATACCGTCCACGGCCATGATGTCGTCGGCGTTCTCGATGGCTTCCTTCGACTCCAGCTGGATCGCTACGAAAGCCTGGTCGTTGAAGCTATCGATGTAGTCGGGCCCGTAGACGCTGGCGCCGCCCGCGCCGTTGGAACGCCCACCGGCCGGCGGAAAGCGGGAGGCGAAAGCCGCCGCCTCGGCCTGCTCAACCGTGTCCACCATCGGCACGATGATGCCGAGCGCCCCTTCGTCCAGCAGTCGCCCGATCTCGTCATACCTGTTGACGAGCGCGCGCGCAATCGGAATCGAGCCACCGGCCCGCACGGCCATGAAGGCCAGCATGGACGAGTAGCGGTCCCAGCTGCCGTGCTGATTGTCGATCAGCACCCAGTCGAACCCCATGCTCGCCAGCATCTCAGCCGGAAACGGGACGCCCAGGCCGCAGCCGACACCAAGGGCAACCTTGCCCTGGTCCATTCGTTGCTTTGCCGTGTTCGTGATCATGAGTTCGCGCTCCGTTCCCACCGAGCCTGTGTGTCGGACATGACGCTAGGCGGCAGCGGCAGCTACGTCAATTGCGGTCGCCCACGCGGCCGTACGGGCCCACCGCGAACACCCGGCTAGAGACGAATCAGCCCCGTTTCACTCCGATGCCGACGCCGTCGCCCACCTGCACGATCGTCGAATCCAGCTGGGGGTGATCAAGGAACGACCGGTTGAATGCCCGGATGATCGGCGTCCATTGACGCGGACGGTTCGGGTCGTCGGTCTCCATGGCTGCCTGACCGCCCCACAAGAGATTGTCGACGCAGACGACGCCGCCCGGACGCAGCCGTTCCACGACCGCGTCCAGGTAGGCGGGATAGTCGTCCTTGTTGGCGTCGATGTAGGCGAAGTCGAAGGGTCCGGGCAGGTCCGGCAGCAGGTCCAACGCGCGGCCACAGCGCAACTCGACCTTGTCCGCGAGCCGTGCGTGCTCCAGGTGCTCGCGAGCGCGTTCCAGCAGTTCGGCGTCGATATCCAGGCATATCAGACGTCCGTCGGGCGGAAGAGCGCCGGCGATCCAGGTCGCGGAGTAGCCAAGGTTTGTGCCGACTTCCAGGGCCGTTCGGGCGCCGCAGGCGCGCACGAAGGAAGCGAGCAAACGCGCCGACTCCCGCTCCGTAATCGGCTCGTGATCCTGCTCGGCCTCTCGCTCGATCCGAGCCTGTACAGGGCTGATCGCCGGATGAACGTTCTGCAGATAGGCCCAGTCACGTGCGGGGCGGTCAGTGTCTTGGCGTCGGCGGGCGGACATAGGCGACTCAGTCCCAGGGGTCGCGGCCATCGGTCGAGCGCGGCCAGCGCGAGACGACGACTTTCGGATCGGTGAAGAACCGCACGGCGTCGCCGGCCTGCCCGTGCAGGTCGCCAAAGAACGACTGTTTGCGCCCGGCAAACGGGAAGAACGCCATCGGCGCGGCCACTCCGACGTTCACGCCCACGTTCCCCACGTTGACGCCGGAGGCGAACTCGCGGGCGGCGGCACCGCTACTCGTATAGATCGAGGCGGCGTTACCAAAGGGGCTGGCCTCGATCAGGTCCATCGCCTCTCGCAGCGTGCCCACGCGCTGGAGGCTGACAACCGGACCAAAGACCTCTTCCTGCGAAATCCGCATGTCCGGCGTCACCTCATCGACCACCGTGGCGCCGACCCAATAGCCATTCGGCAGACCCTCGGCCGTCGCTCCGCGTCCGTCGGCCACCAAACGCGCCCCGGCCGAGGCGGCCTGGTCGATGGTGGCCAGGATGCGATCGCGCGAGTCCTGAGAAATAACGGGTCCCATATCGGCCTGAGGATCGAGCCCGTCCCCAAGGCGCAAGGACTGTGCTGCGGCCTGCAACCGGTCGCGGAATTCCGTGTACACATCGTTGGCGGCCACCACCACGGACCCTGCCAGACACCGCTGTCCGGCGCAGCCGAAGGTGGAGCCCATCATGTTGGGAATCGCGGCGTCCAGGTTGGCGTCCGGCAGCACGATCAGGTGGTTCTTGGCACCGCCCTGCGCCTGCACGCGCTTGCCATGGATGGCAGCCAGTTCATAGATGCGGCGCGCAACCGGCGTGGTCCCGACGAACGACACGCCCCGCACGCGTGGGTCCGCAATCAGCGCCTCGGCCGTCTCCGCCCCGCCGTGCACGAGGTTGACCACGCCCGCCGGGAAACCGGCCTGGGCTATCAGATCCATCATGCGGGCCTGGCTCAGCGGCGTCTGCGGCGACGGCTTGATGACGTAGGTGTTCCCTGTAGCCAACGCGTAGGGTGCAAACCAGAAAGGCACCATCGACGGAAAGTTGAACGGACCGATCTGGGCAAACACGCCCAGCGGCTCGCGGACTGAGTACTCGTCGATGCCGCTGGCAATGTCGGCCGAGAAGTCCCCCAGTTGCAGCGTCGGAATGCCAGCCGCCACCTCGATGTTCTCCAACGTGCGCAGCAGCTCGCCGCGCGCTTCCTCCAGGGTCTTGCCGTTCTCGACGGTGATGGTGCGCGAAAGGTCCTCGAAGTGCTGTTCGACGAGGGCCTGCAGCCTGAAGAGCAATCGTGCTCGATCCACGGCCGGAGTGGCGCGCCAGCCGTCAAACGCGTCGTGGGCGGCCTGTACGGCGTCGGCTACATCCTCGACGGAGGACATCGGTGCCTCCGCGACCACCCCGCCCGACGCGGGGTTGGTGACCTCGGCGGCATCCGTGCCCCGCGGGGCGGACCACTCGCCCGCGATCCAGTTTCGGAGAGTCTCAACCTCCGCAGCCATGTCGCGGTCCTCCTTGCGTACAGCCCTACGCGACGATACGACACCGGCCCGACCGCGCGTAGACTGTCGCGCTCATCTGGAAGCGAACTCCTATGGTTGCACTTGCGGTTTCAGCGTGTCCCGCTCGAGTGTTTCACGGGAAACATCCAGGCGGCACCCAGTGATAGGCGCACGCACGCTTTCGACACGCGACCCGTCGACGGCGATTGGCCGGCCGGTCGAGGATCTGGACACGCCGGCGCTGGTGTTGGACCTGGACATCCTGGACGCCAACATCGCGCGCACGGCGGAGATCGCCCAAAACGCTGGCGCCCGGCTGCGGCCGCACATCAAGACCCACCGCATGCTCGCAGTGGCCCAACGCCAGATCGAGGCTGGCGCACAGGGCATCTGTTGCGCCAAGACCGGTGAGGCCGAGGTCTTCGCCGATGGCGGCATCGACGACATATTCATCGCCAACCAGGTGGTCGGCACCGCCAAGCTGCGGCGGCTGCGGGCGCTGGCGGAGCGGGTCCGGCTGGCCGTCGGCGTGGATCATCCCGACCAGATCCAACTGCTGAGCCAGGCCTTTCGCCGCGCCGATCCACTGGATCTGAGCATCGAGATCGACGTGGGCCAACGCCGCACCGGCGTGGTCGAACCGCACGAGGCCGTCAATCTGGCCCGACACGTGCTCGACGCGCCAGGCCTGGCCCTGCGCAGTGTCTATACCCACGAGGGCCACGACTACGCCGCGCGCGACGCCGCCGACCTGGCGGTGATCGCCGACCAGGCCCAACGCCAAATGCTCGAGGCCGCACAGGCCATCCGCGACGCAACCGGGGCAACCTGCGAGGTCAGCATGGGCTCAACGCCGTCGCTCTACGGCCGCGTGTTTCACCCAGGCATCGACGAACTACGGCCAGGCACGGCGGTGTTCAACGACGGATCCCACGCCAATTTCCTGGGTCATACCAACTGGTGCGCGGCCACGGTGCTGGCCACGGTGGTGAACCGGCCCGCGCCCGACCGCGTGGTGGTGGACGCCGGCGCCAAGGCCCTGACCTCCGACCGACGCGGCCCCAGTATCCTCGAAAACAGCGGATTCGGGATGGTCGTCGGCCGCCCCGATGCCACCATCGTGAGCCTGTCCGACGAGCACGGCGTGCTCTCGGTCCCGGACGCCGGGAGCTACATGATCGGCGAGGCCCTCCGAATCATTCCCAACCACATCTGCCCCTGCGTGAACCTCTACGACCACGCCTTTGTTGCGCGCGACGGCGTCGTCCAAGACGTTTGGGAAGTTTCGGCACGCGGACGGAGCCAGTAGTCAACGCCGCCTGCCTGAAGGGAAACGCAACGATCATGGGAGAACTCGAGGGTCGGGCCGCGCTCGTCACCGGCGGCGGCAGCGGGATCGGCCGAGCGGCCGCGCTGGCGCTGGCCACCGAGGGTGCGTCGGTGGCGGTGGTCGGTCGGCGTCGATCGTTGCTGGAAAAGACTGCCAAAATGATCGAAGCCGTCGGCGGCCGCGCGCTGGTTCTGGCAGCGGACGTGGCCAATCCCGACGAGGCCCGCGACGCAGTCGCCCAAACCGAAGCAGCCTTCGGCCGCCTCGACATCCTCATCAACAACGCCGGCGCCAACACCGCCGCACGCAGCGTGCGCACGACCAGTGCGGACGACATCGACGAGCTGATGCGGGTGAACCTGACCGGACCACTGACGCTCACCCAGGCCGCGCTGCCAGGAATGTTGAAACGCGGCGGCGGGGTGATCGTCACGGTGGCGTCCTACTCGGTCGTAAGCCCCGGGCCGCCCGGCGGTACGGCCTACAGCGCCTCCAAGGCGGCCGTGATGAGCCTGATGAAGAGCGTGAACACCGAGTACCGCAACCGCGGCATTCGCGCCTGCACGATCTATCCCGGCGAAGTGAACACCGAGATGCTGGACGCCCGCCCGCTGGTACCCGACGCCTCCGCTCGCGCAACCATGATGCACGCCGACGACCTGGCCCAGATCATCCTGCTCTGCGCCCGCATGCCGGCCCGCACGCTGGTCGAGGAGATCTACGTCCGCCCTACTCACTTGCGCAACATGCAAGCCGACATCGCCGCAGCGATGAAGTTCTAGCCTACGTCCAAACCTCTCAGCCGCAGCTGGCGCGAAACTCCGGTCGTGGGTGACTCTAAGTCGCGGGCGGCGCGCCACGGCACCGCAGCCGGCGGTCGCGGGGATCGGACGAAGCTGAGGGCGTGTTTTGGGCGGTGGGCAAGGGCCGGGGGTGAAGGGGGAGCTATCTCTCGCCAGCCCGAATCCCCTCCGGGGATTCGGGCTGGCGAGAGATAGCTTGGGCCGAATTTTCCGGCGGGTCGGCGAGGAAGGTTGGGGCCGTGCGGGGACGGCTGGGCGGCGCCAGGGACGCTGAGGGCGCGGACGTGGCGAGGGGATGGGGCGGCGGCGTCTCGACCGGTCGAGGCCGGTCTGAGACCGGCCTCGACCCAAGGTGAGGAACAATCGGGGACGACGGGTGGCGCAAGCGGCGAGCAGTCGGACGAGGCGGGCGAGCATGGAGAGCATGGAGGTTGCGGGGGATGGACGCGGCTAGAGTGTTTCTAGTGTACACGAAATGGTTACGAAGGGCAAGAGAGGCAGGGGAAAGGAGTGAGCGGAGAGAAGTGAGAAGTGAGAGCAGGCGGGGAGGGATAAGAGGGAGGCGGGCCGGAGGGTCAGAGAGCCGGGGATGCAGGGGTTTACGGGCTGTGGTTCGGCAGGCTCACCAGAAACGCTGAGTGCGCCCTGAGGAGTGGTTGCCGCTGGGTCCCCGCCTTCGCGGGTATGTGGTTCGACTCGGGTCTTCGACGGACTCCGACCCGGCTCACCATGAACGGTACGGGATGGGGCACGGAGGGCGGAGGGCGGGGTTGGGCGCGGCTTGGGATGTGTTCAGTGGGTCGGGGCAATGTGTTCAGTTTTTTGCCCAATGTGTCCAGTTTCCGGCCCAATGTGTTCACTTTGGCGGGCAATGTGTCCAGTTTTTCGGCGAATGTGTCCAGTCTTGGGAGGCGCGCGTGCCCCTCACGGTGCCTGCCCTTCGGCAGGCTCAGGACAGGCTTGCCGCGGACGCCGGGATGACGGGCAGCCAGGGGCGTTGGGTGCTGGGAGTGCGGCTCGTGGTTCGACGGTAGGGGCGTATTCTCGACGTTAACAGGTTCCCAGTTGCGTGCAGCCAAGGTGACGGGGTCGGCCGAAGCGGCTGGATTGGCCGAAGCCCCGTGGGCCATAGATGACATCATGGGCGTGATCGAGGCACGCAACGACACGGTGATCGACGTCGCTATGCGGCGGACGGGCCGCCGTAGCTCAACGTGACCCAATACCGAGAATCCAGCAGCCGCGAAAGGCAGATGCGCCGATGCAACAGTTGAATGGTCAAGTCGCGTTGGTCACCGGCGCCGGAACCGGAATCGGTCGCGCCAGCGCGATCGCGCTCGCCCGCGAAGGAGCGGACGTGACGCTGGTCGGCCGCCGTCAGTCCCTACTCGATCAGACTGCGGCCACGATTCGGGATGCAGGCGGCACTGCGCTGGCACTCTCGGCCGACATAACCGATCCCGAAGCCGCGCGGGCCGTCGTGGCTCAGACCGAGTCTGAGCTCGGCCGCCTGGACGTCCTCGTCAACAACGCCGGCGGCGGCAGCCGGTCGCGAAGCGTGCGCACGATCGAACCAGACGATTTCGAGGGAGTGCAGCGGCTCAACGTGACGGCCCCGCTGGTGCTCACGCAGGCGGCCCTGCCAGGAATGCTGGCTCGCGGCACGGGCACCATCATCACCATCTCGTCATTCGCAGCCGTCACAGCCAGCCCCATGGCCGGCGTCGCCTACGGCGCCGCCAAGGCGGCCGTCGCAAGCGTGATGAAAAGCATCAACAACGAACTCCGCAGTCGCGGCCTGCGTGCCTGCACGATCTTCCCGGGCGAAGTCGATACCCCAATCCTGGAACGCCGCAAGCTGGTCCCTGACGCCGCGGCGCGCGCAACCATGATGCAGTCCGAAGACCTGGCCGAAATCGTCCGCCTCTGCGCCTGCCTGCCCGGCCGCACGCTGATTGAAGAGGTCTACGTCAGACCCACCCACCTGCGCGACCTGAGCGCCGACACCGAGGCGGCTTTGGAGGCGTGAGAGGAGCGCGAGCCGGCTTCAGTCCAGTGTCACCTGGGCGAGGCCTCAATCCACGCTTCCATAAGATCAAGAAACGACGGATCGCACGCAGCGTCCACGTGATCGCTATTCCATAGACCAGAACGACGAACGCGTTCCCTGTCACTACCACTGCCCAGCCATCCTGGCGAAGGGGAGTCGGCGGCAGGTGAGCGATAGCAACTAAGCAGCGCGATGGAGCTTCTTTCAAGCACAGCCCGATCGGATTCTGGTCCGGCCGCATCGTCGACGTTCAGCCACAGAAAGGGCATCTGGCCGATGTAGCCGCTTACTCGACTCTCAAGGTCCGCCTCAGCTTCCTTGATTGCGGCACGCTCGACACCGAGCTTCTTCGCGGCTTCTCTGACACTTGAGCCGACACCCCAGGAGTTAGGAAGCGCAGTACTGCACTGATTGGCGAGCGCAGATCCCACCAAGAGTCGAAAAATCGAACCTCGATGGTTGCCGCCGCCGCTGCGCAAACTTCCACGATGCTGCGACAGCCGTCCCCACAACGTGCTCTTGGCACCGGACTTCAGCGCGTGCGTACCTATCCGAACGACCCGCAGGCTCTGCCCCGACGAACACCTGTCTTCTCCGAGCTCGTAGAAGAAGTAGATGCCTCGCGTCGGCCAGTTCATCGCTGCGCTGCAGCATTGCAAACGGCGAGGGCCGTCAACCTGTTCCGCCAGCCGGTCCATCAGCTCATAGAAGCGGTATGTGGCGGTAGTGCGATCAGCCATCGAGCCTCTGGTTGAGCCACCTCAATTGCTCGCCAATCCTTAGCCCGCGCATTGGGACGTTCACAATCAGACCGCGAGTCCGCAGGGGTTGCTCCAAGAATTCCCTATAGCACTGGCCAGCTAAGAACGTGACCGAAGCAACGGCCTCCAGTCGTGGGGTCAATTGCGAAAGCACCTCGGAAGCCCACTTACGGCGACTTGCCGTTCGCATCCCGTTCAAAGTGCAGTCGTAAGGCTCAATCACCGCGTCGGGATGCACGAGGCCGTACTGAGCGGAAAGTATGAACCACGGCTGGCCTATGTGTTCCACATAAGCACGGACCTTGCAAAACAGAGCGGAGACGTAAAGGTCCTTCGCAGGAGCAGGCGACGCTTCCTTACCCGCCACGCACGAGACCAAGACCAGGCCCGGCTGCGCTTCCTGCGAGTCGACCTTGCGATCCAAAGTTTGTTCAGCCGCCATTGGCCTTTGCCAGAAAGTCCTTCGCGCCCTCGGCTATCCAGGCATTGAGCCCGGTGGTTACGAAACCGACACCCATGTCGGCATAGCGCTCGACGTTCGCGGAGGTGACCAGGGTCCCGGCGTGGCGGCCTGAGGCCACGATGGTCGCCAACGCCCGGTCGATCACTGCCTGCACCTCGGGGTGTGTGGAGTCCATGTGACCCAGGCTTTGCCCGAGGTCGCCGGGCGCGACATAGAAGATGTCCACGCCTTCGACTTGAAGGATCTCGTCCAGGTTGTTCACGGCCAGGATGTCCTCGATCAGGATGATCGCCAGGCACTCGTCGTTCGCCCGCTCCAGAAAGTCCGAGACCCCGTAACCCTGGCGGGAGGTCGTGATACCCCGCTTGCCCACGGGAAAGAACTTCGATGCGTCGGCCACGGCCTGGGCTTGGTCGCGAGTGTCCACGTGTGGCACGCAGACGCCCTGGGCGCCCAGGTCCAGCACGCGGTAGATGGGCCCGTAGCGGTTCTCGTTGACGCGAACAATGGAGGTCATGCCCCAGAGGTCGGTGGCCCGACTCATGTCGGGGATGTCCCGATAGTCCAACGGCCCGTGCTCGCCTTCCAGCCACACTGAGTCGAACCCCAGCGGCCCCAGCCACTCGATCAGGTCCGCCGTCATCCCGGTGCCCATCACACCCGTAGCCAGTTCACCGGCGGCCAGTTTGTGCTTCACTCGGTTCGGTCGCATTGAAGGCATATGTCGGTCCAATGTCAGCGGACACGGGCAGTGTGACTGACCGCTGCACGGGCCGCCAGCAGCCCCTAACGGGAGCGGCTTGAATAGCGGCAGTGCAAATGGCGTAGGCTCACGCGCTCACGTCCCTTCGGTGACCGCCATGCCCGAGCGCAAGCCGCACATCCTGATGCTGATCAACGATGAGCACCGCCCCGACGTCATGCCGGTTGAGGGCAACCCGCACATCCGCACGCCCACCCTGGATTGGATGATCGACGGGGGCTTCTACTTCCGCAACGCCTACACGCCGTCGCCCATCTGCGTGCCGGCGCGGCAGAGTTTCCTGTCCGGCCTCTACCCGAGGAACTGCGGCTGCGTAAATTTCGGCGACGCGATGCCGAGCGAAGTGCTGACTATTCCCGGGCACCTTTCGCGCTACGGCTATACCACCTGCGCCGCCGGAAAGATGCACTTCGTGGGGCCGGACCAGATGCACGGATGGCATCAGCGCATCGGCCGCGACATCGTGGGCCGCAACGGCTACGAACCCGTGGACGATCCCACGCACCAGGCCCTGATCGAGCGCGATCCGGGCACCGGATCCTGGCCGGACAAGGTGAAGCAGGAAGTCAGGTACGCACGCGCCGGACGCGGGCACTGGCTGCAGCACGACCGCTATTCAGTGGACGGCGCGCTGATGTACCTGGATGAGCACTTTGTCAACGAGCCCTACGACCGCACCAACCCCGCCCCGCTGCTGATGGCGGTGAGCCTGTGGTCGCCGCACTACCCCTACCAGTGCCCGGACGACCTGTTCGCCTACTACCTGCGCCGGGTCAAGCCCTACGAGGAGGACGTGCCGGAGCATTTCGAGTGCCCGGACTTCTTCAAGGTCGAGGTGGGGAAAGACGTGACCTACCGCGAGGCGCACCGGGCCACAGCGGCGTACTACGGAATGATCGAATGGATGGACGCGCAGTTCGCCAGGGTGATCGACAAGCTGCGCGAATTGGACGTACTGGACGACTTCGCCATCGTGTTCCTGTCCGATCACGGCGAGATGTTGGGACAAAAGGGCCTGTGGGAGAAACAGCAGTACTTCGAGGGTTCTGCGCGCGTACCCTTCGCCGTCCGCTGGCCGCAGCGGTACCCGCAGGGCGGCGCCACCATTCAACGCAACGTCTCGCTGGTCGACCTATTCCCCACGCTCTGCGATATCGCCAACGTGCCGATACCGGAAGGGCTGGACGGCCGCTCGGTGGCGCCGCTGCTGGAGGGCCGGGACGCGAACTGGCCGGATGACGTCTACAGCGAGCTCTGGGCCGTGCACAACGGACCGTCCGTGATGGTGAAGCACGGCGACATGAAGCTCTTCCGCTTCGACGGCCACGAAGGTACCCCCGGACTGGGTCCGGATTGCCCGGAGCAACTCTTCGACCTGGCGCGCGATCCCGACGAGACACTCAACCTGATCGACCATCCGGCTTACGCCGACCGCCTGGCCGACCTGCGCGCCCGCCTGGATGCGCTGCCGGACCCGCGGCTGAAAGACAGCGAGAACCGGTTCGTGGGCACGGAACGGACACCCTTCGTCGCGCCCCGAGGACGCGCGTCGCGACACAACCGGCCAATCTCGGACATCGGCATCCCAGCGGTCTGACCGCCTGTTGCGCGCGAAGCGGCGGCTGCCTACCGTGACCGGGTGCGGGCGTGCGACGCGTCAGGTGGAGACGAGCAGTGGGTAACGAATCCAATCTGCAAGTGGTGCTGGCGCGGCAGCCGGTCGGAGTTCCGGTTGTGGAGGACTTTGCGGTCGTGGAGACGCCCGTCCCGGAACCTGGAGTTGGCGAGGCGGTGGTTCGCACAGAGTTCGTCTCGGTGGACCCCTACATGCGCGGTCGTCTCTGGGAACAGCCGCACCGTGGTGACGCCGTCGCGATTGGGCAGGTGATGATCGGCGAGGGCGTGGGCGAGGTTGTGGCCTCGAATGATCCGAGCCTGCCCGTGGGCGAGACCGTGCGCGGATACTTTGGGTGGCAGCAGTACGCTGCCGCCCCAACGGACGAGCTGGAACGCATTGATCGGCAGGCCGCGCCACTATCCACATCGCTCGGCGTGCTGGGAATGCCCGGCTTAACGGCTTACTACGGCTTGTTGGAGGTCGGTCAGCCTCGATCGGGCGAGACCGTGGTGGTTACCGGGGCAGCCGGCGCCGTGGGTAGTGCCGTCGGGCAGATCGCCAAGATCCACGGCTGCCGCGTGGTCGGTATCTGCGGCACCGACGCCAAGTGCGCGCACATTGTCAACGACCTCGGCTTCGACGCCGCCGTCAACTACCGCACGAAGTCGCTGGATGACGACCTTGCTGAGGCCTGCCCGGACGGGATCGACGTGATCTTCGAAAACGTGGGCGGCGAAATCCTGGAAGCAATGCTGCGGCAGATCAACCTGCACGCCCGCATTGCCCTCTGTGGTGCAATCGCCCAGTACCACACCGCTGAGCCTCCCCTGGTTCCGCCGCACTCGCGAACCCTGCACCGCCGCCGGGCCCGCATGCAGGGCTTCCTCGTCAACGACTTCGCGGACCAGGACGACGAGGCCATGGCCGCCCTCAGTAAATGGGTGACCAGCGAACAGATCGTCTATCGCGAAAGCATCGTGGACGGCCTTGAGAACGCGCCAGCGGCCTTCGTCGGCCTGTTCAGCGGCGCCAACATCGGCAAGCAACTGGTTCGGGTACAGGCTGAATCCACATAGTCCGGTCCCGAGAGTCCTGCTAAAGCTTCGAGAGCAGCCCCCTGCTCGCCGACGAGGTGTGGCTTGAGGCCGACAGCGCCCCGTTGCTCGTGGACAATAGGGTTGAGCTCTCAGGAGGATTCGATGACTGACGACGGTCGAGTGCCGATTACGGAAGCGCGCGACGTGCTGGGGCAGTTGGTGGGCCGCGTCCAGCACGGGCATGAGCGCATCGTGCTCACGCGCCACGGCAAGCCGGCTGCCGCCATCGTGCCGATCGACGACCACCAAACACTGGAACGGCTTGAGGACGAGATCGATCTGGTCGACGCGCTGACCGCGCTGCGGGCGCCGGAGCGCGTCTCGTGGGCGGATCTGAAGGCCGAGCTCAAGCTCTAGGCACGAACGAACCGCAGCAATTTTGCCGTAGGAGCTCCGCGCCATGAAGCAGCGCCACGTCAACACCACGGACATCGGCAGCGCCATTCGAGCGGGCTGCCGAACGATGGCCAGCGTGTTCAACGCGGACGACAACGACATTCCCTTTTTTGGATCGCAGGTCTGGCCGGACCCGCATCTGGCTTTCACTTCGGTGCATTCCGAATCGCATGTGCCAGGGCGGCATCTCAACGCGCTACTGACAGCGGAGTCCCTTGGATTTCCGATCGATCAGGAGGCCGTCGAGAAGCACGCTCGCGCCGCCTTCTTTTCGTATGACGGTCCGCTGCCTCTGCCGCTGAACCGCGAGCGGATCGACGGACCGCTGGAAAACTTCCGCCCGCACAACGTACGAGAAGGATTCCACGCGCTCTACGCGCTGGCGCGCTTTCGCGACTCGGCACGCGCGCGGGATTTGGCCGAGGCCAGCCTTGCGACGATTGGTCGGCTCTGGAATCCCGACCGGGGCTGGACCGAGGATCGGATCGCCGCCGAGCACGGGATCAACTTCCACCACCAGGGCACGTTCATCACGGGGCTGGGTCGGGCCATCGGTCCTCTGGTCAAGTACTACCGTGCGACGAGTTACGGACCAGCCATGGAGCTGGCCATCCTGATGAAGGAAAAGGCCGTCGCGGAGTATTTCCTGGCCGACGGCAGCTACGACACGGATCGGTTCGGCGATCACACGCACTCCACCACGTGCGTCATGTCGTCGCTGGCCCAGCTGGCCGACCTGCTGAACGACGCCCCGCTGATGGAGCGCGTCAGGTCGTTTTACACAAGCGGCCTGTGGGAAATCCGCGACCAGTTGGGCTGGGTGATCGAAAGCAGCGCGCCGGACGCCCCGCCCGAACGCGGCGAAGCCAACAACACCGGCGACATCCTGGAGACCGCCCTCATCCTGGGCCGCTGGGGCTACGCCGAGGCCTACGACGATGCCGAGCGCATCCTGCGCGGCCATCTGTTGCCCAGCCAGCTGCGGGACATCTCCTGGATCACCGAGCCAGACAACCCGGCCGGCGAGGACGGGCGCCGCGACGTGGCCCAGCGGCATTGGGGCGCCTTCGGGTTTCCCGCGCCCTACGGTCACCGACCGGTTGGGTTGCCGCGGGTGGCGTTCAACATGGATATCGTCGGCGGTGCCGTGGCCTCGCTGTGCGAGGCGTACCGCGACGCGACCCGCCATGACGCGACGGGGCATTGGGTCAACCTGCTGTTCGACCAGCAGACCGACGCGATCAAGGTCGAGTCGCCCTACACCGGCGATGGCCTCGCCGTCACCCTGAAACGACCCGGGCCGCTGTTCGTACGCATTCCGGCCTGGGCAGACGCGGCCGGCGTGGCCGTGCGCGGCTTTCCCGCACCGCCGCGGCGGACGGGACGCTATCTGCTGCTGGCAATGCCGCCGGTGGGTCGGCGCCTCAGCTTCACGCTCGATCCGCCGGCGAATGAATTGCTGCTGCGCCATCGGACGCACGACATCCGGGTACGCCTGCGCGGGGACGAAGTGACGGCGATGGACAACTTCGGCCAGAAGCTGACCTTTTTCGACCCAATCCTCTGACGGACGGCGCGCGCCTCCGGGAGGCTACGGCATCGGCGTCAGCGGGACCCCAAGCCATTCGGACGCGGCAGCGTAAAGCGCCTCGGCTCGCGGGTCGTCCCCATCCATCTGCCTGATCAACCGTCGCCAGTCGGGCATGTCGGCGCCCTGGGCCGGGCAGAAGCGCGGAATGTCCAACACGCGCATCTTGTACCAATTGAGTTCAAGCGACCAACTCATGGCTTCAACCGCCGGCGCCTGCAGGTCGAAGCCGCCTGAGTCCCCCCACGGTGCGTAGGGCCCGCGGTCGGTCACGGGCGCCAATAGCGACAGTCCGGCTGTCGTTGGGTTAGCTGTCGTCGAGCCAGATTCGATGGGGTGAATCTCAACCCAGCTGCCCAGCGGTAGCCACTGGTGCGCCACGCCGAAGGACCGCTGCGGGTCGAGCACGGCCCATGCGTGGTTGGCCTCCGGGTCGCAGCGCCAGCCCCAGGCCGTACGAAACCCGTAGTAGCCCACACAACGACCGTTGACTACGTGCCCGCAATCCCAGTCCGAGGGCGGGCCGTAGCCCGACGCCCTCACTGTCTGCCACCTGCCAACCCCGTCGCCATCCAGGCGCGACCCATCCGATGTTGGAACGACCAAGTCCGGTGGTCCAGCCGCCGCAACGACATGGGAAAAGCAGACAAGGCTGAGGGCGGCGGTCACAAGGCCGAGCAGACCCCGCCGCTGAAAGTTGAGAGTCAAGGGCGCGGCGCGCTAGCTGCCGCTTTCTCCGTTCGAACAGCCCGAGTCACGGCAAGGCAGAGCTACTGCCGCCGCGTCCTCCCAGACCCCCGGGCGCTTGGCCCCGAAGTCTGCCCCACGAGTACCGGCTTACCAACGATTTTTTTGGTAAGGCGGAAGTTACTTAAAGCACGTCAAACGGGCCGGTCCAGCACCTACCACCGGCTGGATACGGGAACGGATGGCCATGTGCGTGGCTAAGCCTGGCCACGAGACGGATCTCCTCACGTTCGCGTCACATGTCCTGGATCGGCAGCACGACACGCTCGCCGCCGCGTGCCTGGGACTGCAAGGCGGCCAGCATGATCTCCAGCGACTTGCGAGCCTCGCGACCGCCGGAGGATGGAGCACCGCCATTGCGTATGAGACTCGCGAGTTCCGAAACGCAACCAGCAAACCATCCATGCGAGTGTTGAACCCGATCCAGCGGCTCCGTGAGCAAGCGCTGGTTGCCAACATCGACCGTGATTGAGATCTCGTCGCCGGGAAACGTCCGGCCTCGGATACATCCCTTCTCACCGTAGATTTCGATGTCAAACACCTGCGGCATCGTTTTGCACATGTTCCAGAACGCGCGTGCGCCGTTCTCGAATTCGATCAGCACGCTCAGCGCAGGATCGGTGCTGGGATCATGCCCGCCGTCGCCTGCATACCGTGGTCCATACAGCTCAAGGCCCGGCTCGGGAACGGCATAAACCGCACAGGGCCGCGCGGCGGCAAACCACACAATGCTGTCGCATATATGCGTGCCGGTCCGAAACAGCATCGCCCGAGGCCCGCCCTGGCTGGCGACGATACGTTCGACCTCGCCGATCACTCCTTCGCGGATCAAGCGCGCGACCTGTAACCACGGCGACATCCAGCGACGGGTGTGGTTAATGAGCATCGGGATCCCCGCACCCTCGGTGGCGGTAATCATGCGATCGGCTTCGGCCAGCGTGGTTGCGATCGGCTTTTCACAGAGGATGCCTCGAACACCCGACTCGGCGGCGTCAACCACGATTTGGGCATGCGCGTCGTCGCTGGCTACGACACTGACGATGTCCAGATTCTCCGCGGCCAGCATTTCGCCATGGTCGCGGTATACGCGGAGATCCGGCAGAACGTCAGACCACTGCTTCTTGAACTCCGCGCTTCGTTCGGGCCGGAGGTCACAACCAGCCACGAGTTCAGTGTCCCGGACCCAGTAGTAGGCACTGGCGTGCGATGCCGGCAGGCGGACGCCCATTCCAGGTTGCTCGGCCCATTCCGGTAGCCGCGCGGCTATTCCGGACAAGCCAACGATGCCGGCTCGCAACTTGCTGGACATATCGTTCCCAAGTGACCGCCGGCTGGATGCCAGCGGTGGGGATCGGGCTCAGTTGCGATTCTATACGTGCCACCGGCGGCGGCGGCGTCGCAGACCGACCCAGAGATGGGCCAGCGCGAGGAGGCCAAGCGCCGTCAGCACGGTGGCGCCACCGGCGGACACGTCGGCGTAGAACGCGAGGGTCAAGCCAACGATGGCGCTTACGATCCCGGCGACGATTGCCGTGGCTATGGCGGCCCGCAAACCACGCGCGAGACGCAACCCAATCATCACCGGCACTACGAGCATCGCCCCGACCAGGAGCACACCGACGACCCGCATCGACAACGTGATGGTTGCGCCGGTCAGAATCGCCAACCCGAGGTTGAGCGGGCCGGTTGGTACGCCGTTAACTTTCGCCAGTTCGTCGTCAAAGGCGATCTGCGCCAGGTCGATAAAGAAAACACCCACGAACAGCAGAACCGCCATGGTGAGCCCGGCGAGGAGCCACAAGTCCAGAGGCGAAACGCTGAGGATCGAACCGAAGAGGAACGAGAAGAGGTCAACGTTGAAGCCGCCGGCAAGGCCGATGACGACTACGGCGAAGGCGAGCGCGCCGTACAACACCACGGCCATGGCCACGTCGCCCGGCAGCCGGCCGCGCGAGCGGAGTTGCTCGACGCCTATGGCCCCCAACGATGACGCCACAAGGGCCACCGCCGACGGGAAGATGTTGGTGGCAAGTCCGATGGCGACGCCGAGCAGCGCAACGTGCGCGAGCGTGTCGGCGATGAGCGAGAAGCGCCGCAGGACGATAAAGATGCCAAGCGTGGGCGCCAGAACGCCCACGAGCGCGCCGCCGGCAAACGCCCGCACCATGAACTCGTACTGGAGGATTGAGGGCATCGCTAGCGGTGCTCGTGGAACGCATCGTGGACGAGCACGTCGACGGGCGCGCCATACAGGATGGATATCTCTTCGCGGGTGAGTTCGTGCGGCGGGCCGTGGCGGACCAGGGAGCGGTCCATGCAGGCGACAGTGCTGGCCTGGCGCAGGATGGCCCCGATGTCGTGCGACACAAGCACAATGGTCATACCCCGGTCGCGGTTGAGATCACGGAGAACGGTGTACAACTGCTCTTCGCCGGAGACGTCCACGCCGGCCGCTGGTTCGTCCAGCACGAGCAACTCGGGCTGACGAACGAGCGCGCGGGCCAGCAGCACCCGCTGCTGCTGGCCGACCGAAAGCTCGGACAGACGCCGACCCACGCTGCCAGCCATGCCCACCGCCTCAAGGGCCTCCACGACGTCCGGGCGTTCGGACCGGCGGAACAGCGCCAGCGCAGCGATGCCACGATATGCGCCATGGGCCACCGTCTCGGCCACGGTGACCGGAAAGTCGCGCCACGCCCCGGCGAACACCTGCGGCATGTAGCCCACGCGGTCCCAGTCGCCGAAGTCCGCCGCATCGCGTCCAAAGAGCCGCACGGCGCCCGAGGTCGGTCGCAACAGCCCGAGAGCCATCCGAATCAGCGTGCTCTTGCCGCCGCCGTTCGGGCCTAGCACGGCCGCTAACTCCCCTTCGTGAACGCTCAGCGACACATCCTCCACGGCAATCGTTTCGCCATAAGCGAACGTCGCGTGGTCCCACTCAATCACAGGTCGCGGAGGTGACGACGATGGAGTCATGAGCATTCCAGGGCAAGCCTGAGACTGGTCAGGTTGTCGCGCATGAGGCCAAAGTAGTCGCCGTGCGTGTCGAGTTCGTTCTCCGTCACGCTCCCAATGGCGTGGATGGGTACGAGCGCAATGCCCGTCTCGCGGGCAATCGTCTGGGGGAGGCGGTCGCTACGCACCGGCTCGACCAGCACATGACCCAGGCCCAGCGCTGTCACCTGATCGACGATCTCGGCCAACCGCTGCGGCGAAGGTTCCGCTTCGGCAGACAGTCCGGCGATAGGAATCTGCTCGACGGCATAGCGAGCGGCCAGGTAGCCATACGCGGCGTGCGAGGCCACAAAGCGGTCGTGCCGACAGGCGCCGAGGCCCTTCACGAAATCCTTGTGCAGCACGAGCAGGTCGGCGATGAGCTCATCCGCGCCCTTCCGGTAGGCGTCCGAACTTGCAGCGTCCGCCGCGGCGAGGGCGTCGCGAATTCGCTCGACTTGGTGCACGGCAAGCGTCGGGTCAAGCCATATGTGAGGATCGAGTTCGTCGTGCTCGCCTTCCTCGGCATGGTCCTCGCCGTGCTCGTGGGCTACTCCTTCCATGGCCAGCGCTTCGTCCGCCGCTTGCACGAGAGTCCCTGAAGCGCCCGCATCCAGGGCGTCGAGCGCCCGCCGAAGCCAAGGCTCGAGCCCCAGCCCATTCATCAGAATCACATCCGCGGCGGCGAGTGCCTGTAGATCGGATGCCGTAGGGTCGAATCCATGGGCCGCCATACCGGGCCCGACCAGCACGTCGACATCGACAAGGTCCCCGCCGATACGCTCGGCGAAGTAGCCCAGCGGGTAGACAGTGGCGACCACCGAGAGGCGTGCCCTGCTGTCGCTGCCGCCATCGCTGCCTGCGCAGGCAGCAACCAGGGCAGGGAAAAGTAGGAGGAAGCACGAGAGAGAGAAGGATCTGATACGCAATCTCAATACAGTCCTCGCCAAGGCGCGGCACCAGCCTGGTCGGCACGAGACGTCACAAGTCGAAGGCAATCTGTGCAGGTCACGTACAGCTCGACACGGTGCTCCAGGACTTCCCCGTCGACTTGGGTGGCCAACTCACAGAGCAATCGCTCCAACTCCGAATTGCGGAACTCTTCGACCCTCCCGCACGACGTGCAGATCAGGTGGTGGTGGTGCCAGGAGTGGTCAAAGGAGTAGCGAGGCGATCCGTCGGGAAGGATGGTCTTACAGAGGACGTCGGCATCGGACAGCAGCTTGAGGGTTCGATAGACGGTGGCGCGCCCGACGTCCGGGAGTTCCTCATTGATCGACTCGGCGCTGAACGAGCCTTGCTTGCTGGCGAGGAGACGTGCCACCTCGCGCCTGGGTCCGGTCACGCGACAACCCAGATCCTCCAGGATGGCGTCAACGCGATCCTCAATAGAGAGTGTCGTCATCATCAGTTGACACCGCGGATCATCAACGATGATACGAAGTATCATAAATCCGGCCAGCGTGCGCAATCCTGAAGCGCACGGCCGCCGGCGGACCACGTACTGGGGAGCGGGCCAGGCAGCACGGACACCATGGCGAAATTGGGCGGCGCGCGGGTGCTCAGACTCTGGGTCGTTCGTCCGACGGTCAACGACTAAAGTTCAAGCAGTGGCACGCCCGGAGGGATTCGAACCCCCGACCCCTGGTTCCGAAGACCCGATCCGGCCATCTGGTGACGCCCGACAGTGTCCGATCTGAACCGATCCAATCCTGATTAGCCCGGTAAGCCATCCGATGTCGTCAGACGTCGTCCCACCGGAATCGACCACATACATGGGCAGAAACATGGGCAATCCCACGAAGGACTACGGCCTTCTGACTGGTCGGCACATTCACAGTCGGCGAAATCTTGCGACGGCACGCTTTGGCCTGATATATGGCCTCGCACACACCAGGGAATCACGAGCCGCCAAATTGGAGAGCCAGGCCCCGCACCCAAACACGGTCCCCGACGGGCTTCCAAGTCGAATTGCAAAACTCAAGCCAGTATTCCAGGTTTGACATGGAGGACTCGTACTTTTTGGAGATTGGCTCGGCTTTCCTAAAAGAGCGCAAGCCTTCCAAGCTGGATGTCGCGGGTTCGAGCCCCGTCCCCCGCTCCGCTCTCGAAGTCGAGGCTCGGCAATGGTCGAATCGGCATCGTTTAATGGTGTCTGTGGGAACTACAGCTAGCTTGCCGCCTCGATCGTGCGCAATTCCTCCGACCAATCCCGCCACAGATCGCCGCTCGGATCGCGCAGCACCACCTCATCCGGTACCGGTTCGGGCGTCTTGGCGAAGTCGTAGATGGTGGCTTGGCGGATCACGTCGCTCAAGGATTATTGCCCCACCATGTGCAACCTGTTGGCGTGCCAGAGCACCACCGAGCCCACCGGCCCCTCCGTCATCACGGGTGCGGTGTCGGCCTTGATCTCCGGGATTGGCGGAGTGGTGCGGGCGTCCATCTTGGGTGCGTTCGGTTCGCTGCGCGGCGTCTACACCCCGGGTCGTCCAATTAGGCGCCATCCGCACCGGCGATCTAGCGACCAAGCTCGAAAGCTAGGCCGCCATGTCGAAAGCCTGCCCACGGCCTGCCTCCCTTCGATGGCGCGCCTGGTCGTGCGGGTCGAATCACAACGGGGATGCCCCTCCGTCATTTGTATGTTGCGGCAGCCTCACCACGTGGCCGGTTGGTGAGGTGGGCGCGAGGGGCGCGTCGACCGTCATTAGGCGAGCCGGGGTGACGGCTAGTGCCCACCACCGCTTCAGCACGCCCTCTCGGGACTTTGGCAACTCCGTCTGTCATGCTGGTGCCAAGTCCAGTGCGCCGTCACGAGCGCGTTGATCCTGTTCTTGGTTCGACAGGCTCACCACGAAGAGGAATCGGAGGTCGTCTCGTACGGGCGACGGAGATTACCGATGTCAGGCGACGCTGGTAGAAGACACTGGGAACGGTTTCTTGGACAACAGCGTCTTACCAAATGAGCGCACTCAGGGGTCAGCAATGTGGCGATAACACCTTGACTGTCCTAAGGCCTATTACTCTTGGACTGGCGGCCCTTGCACTGGTGGCTTGCACCGTCGCCAAACCGGCCAGTCCCAGTGCAGAACCATCGCCGGTTGCGACGTTGGCGGGAACGCCGGCTGTGGCAAGCCAGCCGTTTCCCGATGCACAGCCGTCGCCAGATTGGAGGCTGGTCGAGGCGCTGGGCTTCTCGTTACGTTTGCCGGCTGGCTGGGAGCTGAACGAACTTCAGGGCATCGACTCATACGTCGGTGAGGTCGTCGGCGGTGGCGTACGCCTCACATTCGATTATGGCCTCCACTCGTGGACATTGAATCCAGCGGACGATCCCGAACACAGCTATGTCGTCACCTACGAGACCATCGGCGGCCATGAAGCGAAGCTGCACCTTCCCGTCGACGCCTCCAAGGGCGGGTTCACGGGCGTCTATTTCGCGGAGCTGGGCGGTCCTAAACTCACTCTCTATGGACAAGACTTAACCGCCGACCAGCAGCGGACAGTCATCGCCATCTTCCGGAGCATTCGACGCCTCGGTCAGTAACTGTGCTGGCCGCTTTCAAAGCTGAGCATCCCGCGAGCGATGTGCGCTTGCTTAGCCAGCGTCCGCTGCCGAATCGTCATTCCGACAAGGTTTCAAAACGCCTCGGCCCGGCGCCGCGGCCCCGCAACGGAATCTCGCGCAGGAAGATCGTCACCACGAACGAAATGCCCAGCGCGATCGCCACCAGCACAAACACTGCGCCAATGGCCCCGGCCAGCGTCTCCCGCAGGCTGGCCAGCAAGAGATTTCGATCCAAAACATGGGCAGCCGCCGGCCGGCTGGCTGCCGTGGGTCCCACCGATGCTCGCTCAACAGGTTTGGGAGGGTGGCACGCCCGGAGGGATTCGAACCCCCGACCCCTGGTTCCGAAGACCAGTGCTCTGTTCCGCTGAGCTACGGGCGCGTGTACCGGCGAGTCTAGCGGCCTGACACGCCAAGCAAGGCCCTCAACCCACGCGGTGCCCAACTCGAGCGACCTTCGCGGAACGACAGCACGCGCGGCCGCTTCGAGGAGGTGCTCGTTCGCTGTTCGTGGCTCGACATGCGCACCGCAGACCGAGGCGTGCCCCGACCTGCCACGAGCTAAAGGAGGACTACGCCTCCAGTCGGACCTTGATTGCGTTCATCCAGGCCTCCCAACGGGCGGCGAAGACCTGGTCGATATCACGGCGGTCGCCGCGCAAGGCACCGAAGCCGGACTGAATAACGTCAACGCGGCAGCCGCCCTCTTCACCGAAAAAGTCGAAAGACAGCACGCTGGGCCAGTTCTGCACCATGCGCCAGGTCAGCCGCACGCCGCGGTCGTATTCTCCAATGCGGCCTATTGCCGGCCCCAGTTCCGGGTCACGGAACCCGATACGCCCGCCGGAGCCTGACGCGAAACGCAGGCGTTGCAGCGGCGTGAGGCATTCGGACAGGATGTCCTGATCGACGAGCGCGTCAAAAACAGCCTCTGGCTCGGCGGCGATGACGTACGTCTGTTCGACGATGATGGACCGTCGGTCGGCCATGAACCCCCCTCAACTGGCCCTGAACAACGGGCCCTGAACAACGGGCCCCAACGGCGTACTGTACACCGGATAGCCAGTTATAGGCGCGCGTCGTCCCACAGCGCCCGCAAAATACGCTCGGCTTCGTCCGCGTGCTCGGCCCGTACGATCAGGCTGTGTTGGATGCCATCGCCCATAAAGCTGGCGGGCAGGGCCGGAGCGGCACGGGCAGGGACGCCATGGTCGCCTAGCAGGTTCACCCAAAGATCCGCCACGGCGCGCGTAGGGGCCGTGCGAATGACGCGTTCGCTCGACGGTTCACCCAGCAGTCGGCGGCGTAGACGTGTCAGCCAGAGCAAAGCCATCAGGAATCGGCGGGACTGTCAACCAACCACAGCCTAGCGGTTCGGGGGCTCGCTTCAGCGAGGCGAGATGGCTAGCCGGCTGGGACGTCTTCAGGGGGAACGCCGGTCTCCCCGGCGGACGGCGCGCCGACCTGTGGTGGCGCCTCGGGCAGCGATGACTCGGCCTGGTCGCCGGGCATCAGGAAACCGGATCCGTTGCGAATGGCGGCAAATTCGCGCCAGGTCCAGACCGCGGGATTGACCGCGGCGCCGGCGACGTGCACTTCCCAATGCAGGTGCGCCCCGGTTGAGCGGCCGCTCGACCCAACGGCGCCAATCGCCTGTCCGGGCGTGACCTCTTGTCCGGCGACGACGTCAATGCGGTCCAGATGAACCACGGCCGAGTACACGCCGAAGCCATGATCCAGGACCACACTGTTGCCGCGGATCGCCAGCGGCCCGGCCCAGGCGACGCGTCCGGCGGCTGGCGCCGCCACCAGCGCGCCCAGCGGCGCCGCCAGGTCTGCGCCTTCGTGCAGATAGGGGATGGCGCCCGGATGAAAAACGCGCCGCTGTCCATACGGCGACGTGGAAGTCCCGCTGGCCGGTATACCGAAGACCCCCGTCCAGAGCGGCGGTCCACTGAGGCGGTCGACCAGGGTCTGTACGAACGCCCGCTCGTCCGCCGCCGTCACCGGGTCTAACAAGTGAGCGATGTCCTGATCGACGGTGAGTTCAATCGACTGAAACGTCCCGGCGGCAACCTGGAACTCATGCCCCTGCGTCAGCCCCCCGACATCCACCCGGAGCTGCCGCGGGCCAGATTCGGCGTCGGCAGCCAGGCCGACCAGCGCGTGCCAGGCGCCGTCTGAACAGGCCAGCGGCAAAGACCTACCGTCAAGGTTCAGCCGAAGGTCGGGCCGGCCGCTTGCTAGTTCAACCAGAACCGTGGCGCCCTGCACCACAGGCGACTGGTCCAGGGTCAGCTCCAGGTCCACGGGCGCGGCGGCGCCGGGCGGTGCCGGTGTGACGGCCCAGGCCGTGAACAGACCGGCCTCGCGCGCCAGGTCGCCGCTGTTGGCGAAAATCACCTCGCCGGCCCGCGCCCACGGAGTGTCCGTGGTCCACTGTTGCAGCACCACGCGCTGTGCCCGCAGCACACGCACGGCGCCGAAGTCCTGATACGCGATGGGGAGGCCGAAGCGGGTCAACCAGTTGGGCGCGGCCAGAAACTCCGCCCGGATGTCTGGATTGGCGTCCAGCAGGGCCAGGTGGTTCGCCGTAATGACATCGAACGGCTGGCCGGCGTCGGCGGGCAGCGCCTGGTGTGGGGGAACCTGCCGGAACGCTTGTAACCAAGCGTCGAATCCGGCCTGGTGCAAGCCGTCGAGCGTGTTGGCCGCGTTGGCGCGGTCCGCGCCGACGTCCCACTGCAAGACCATTTTCTGGAATGCCTGAACGGTAAAGCCGTGTTGCTGGAACCGCTGCGAGACGGGGTAGCCGACGACAGGTATCCCACCCAGGTCCTGGAAGGTGGACCAGAAGCGGGCGTCGGCGTCATCCCACACCGGAAAGCCGATGCCTTCGCCGCCAGTCTGGGTGTAGAACCAACCGCCAGGAATAGCGAAATCTGGGGCGCAGGCGGCCGAAAACTCGCCCTGATGTTCATCGGCACGGGCCACGCCGACCAGCAGGCAATACAGGAGAACCGCAATAGCCGAGGCACCGAGGACACGGCGAGTCAGCAACTGGGCCACGGAGGGCAGCCTAGCATCGAGTTGGCACGTATGATTTTCTGACTGACCAACGTCGGAACGTCCCACGTGTGACGTCCGGCCACGCCGGGATCAATCCGCCGGCACTTCAAACTCGAGCTATGCCCATGCCATTTCAGCCTTCCCTCGCCCCCCGCCGTCCCCGCTGGGCACGGCCGCTGTCCGGCATCGGCCGGCGACGCTTCCTCAGTCTGGCCGGCGCCGCCAGCGCCTGGCTGGCGGCCGGTGCCGTGCCGGCGCTGGCGGCGCCGGACACTGGCGATTCCGAAACTACGTGGTGGGTGAATGACGTTCCCACGATCGACGGGATGGCGGCGCGCATCCGCGACACGCTGTCCGCCACCTCCCGCGAGCTGACGTGGCACGGGCGCGCCATCCGGGGCAATTCGGCCGGCAGTCTGTACGCGCCGATCTTCGTGCGCGACATGGCGACCATTCAGCCAGCGCTACCGTACTTTCTCCCGAAGTCCTACATGCAAAGCCCTGTGGAAGGCTTCCTCGCCTCGCAGGACCGCTTTGCGACCTCCAACGGCGGGGTGGCCGCCACCCTGAACGCGCAAGGCGAGGTGGACAAAGCCACGGTGGTCAGCGACGAGGAAACCAGCGCGGTGCACGCCGCATTCGCCTATTACCGGGCGTACGGCGGCGCGGATTGGCTGAACAGCCAAGTCGAAGGGCGCCCCGTGATCGACCGCCTGGGCAACGCGCTGGACTACCTGTGGCAGACACGCCGCTGGGGCGACGGCAGCCTCCTGTTTCGCGGTCACACAACGGACTGGGGCGACGTTAAGCGCAGCACGGGCGCGGAGCCGACCGATCTGGAGTCGGGGGACGAGCTGACGCTGTCGCCCTTCGACCAGGCGTGGCACTACCGCGCGCTCTACGACTACGCGGCCATGCTGGACGCCATCGGCCAGCCCGCCGCTGCCGAGGACCAGCGTGTGCGCGCGGCGCAGGTGCGGACAGAAACGAACGCCGCGCTCTGGCAGCCCGACCGCGGGCACTACCGCGTGCATGCGCACGCCACGGACTGGACCGACCCGTTTGACGAAGACGCGGTCGTGCCCATCAGCAGCGTGCTGTCAATCTTTGCCGGTCTAGCCTCGCCCGAGCAGGTTGCGCCGATCTTTGACGCGGCAGCGCGGGCCGAAGCCGCCGCAGGCACCAATCGCGCCGGGTTGACTCTCTCGCCGCCGTACCCGGATGACTTTTTCCTGAGCCGCCGGATGGCGGGCGGGGACTACCAGAACGGCGCCGTGTGGGACTGGTGGGGAGGCCTCCAGATCGTCAGCGAGTTTGAGCACGGCCAGGCTGAGCGGGCGATCAATCACTTGGATGCAGTCGCGCAGGCCTGGGAGTCCGTGAACGGCGTCCATGAGTGGTTTCACATCCCCAGTCAGACCGGACAGGGGTCAACCCAATTCGCCGGCGCAGCCGGCACGATGGCTCAAGCCGTGATCCGCGGCATGTTCGGCGTGGACGTCACACCGGATCACTACCGAATAACTTGCCGGCTGGGCAGCCGCAGCGGCGGGTTGCGGGCCATCCGGCCCGCTGGCGGCCAAATTGAAGTTGTGCAAGCGGCCTATCCGGCATTCATCTTCCTGGACATCAAAGCCGACACCGGAACTGGCGGCCGGGTGGCGCTACGTATTCCAAGGAACTGGGACAACATCATTGTTTTCGTCGACGGCCGAGTGACCGAATCAACGCGCTGGGAGGCGGCGAACGACGCCTACGTGGGCACCTGGAACATCGGTCCGGGTACCCACTCGATTATCGTTGCCAAGGTGGCATGAGCGCCGCCACGGCGCGCTGACCGGAGTCGCGCCCACGCTCGTGCAAGTGGGTCGCAACCTGGCTCGGCGGGTGCGCCCGAGCCTCAGGTCCACTGGCAGGCGGGCGCGGGATCTGGCCGACTTTCCAGGGCGAGCCCGAGTCCGGCTGGAGCAGCATCGCTGGTATCGCGTGCCCGCACGAACAGCGGAACGGATCGGCCACGGAAACCTGCCCACGTTTGCCGCGGCGGTTAGCTTTCAGTTCGTGATCTCGCTCTTTCCCCTGCTGGCGGTCGTCACGGTTGGCGTGTCCTTCTTTGTGGACCCCGAGGCACTGGCCGCACAGATCCTGGAGGCCGCCGGCTTCATCGCGCCGCACTCGGAGTCGTTGCTGGGGCGAACAGTTCAGTCAGTAGCCGATTTGCGCGGCCAGGTTGGTGTCGTGTCGCTGCTCGGCCTGCTCTGGACCGGCTCGTACATTTTCGCGGCGCTGCGCCGCGGCCTCAATGTGGCCGTGGGCGCGCAGCAGCGGCGAAAGTATCTGCAGAGCCGGCTGATCGACTTCGGAGTTGGCGCAATGACCGGGGCGATGCTGGCTGTCTCGTTAACACTCACGGCGGGGCTCACCGTCCTGCAACAGACCGAAATCCTGGGTCCCGAAAGCCCCTTGGCCACGCTCGGCGCGCTGCTTCGACTGCTAGCCGTCGTCATCCCGTTGCTTATGACCACGGCAATCTTCGCGCTGCTGTTTGGCGTTCTCCCCGCGCAGCCGCTTCCCCGCCGGGCGGCGCTGCTGGCCGGTGCGCTGGCGGCCGTACTGTTCGAAATCGGAAAAAACGTCTTCGTCTGGTACGTCGCCACCTTCGGCAACTTCAATGCGGTCTATGGCCCGCTGGCAACCATCGTCGTCCTTCTGTTGTGGCTCTACTACAGCAGCCTGATCGTGCTGGGCGCAGCCGCATTCGGGGCCGAAGTGGCGGGATCGACCCGGGAAAACAGTCGACCCTTGCCGGCCTCCGCCGCTTCTGAAGGTGCAAGCTAGGGAATCCCCCCTCGTACCGAACCGGCATGGCGTGGCATGGTGTGACGCAGGTGCCGGTTGACCATGTCCGCGCGCCGTTGCTACCGTCCGCTCCGCAGTTGCGGCATCTGCAGGGAGTCACGCCTATCGAGGATGACCAGGCGATCCGGGCCGGTCGGATGGCCGCGCCCGCTCTTCGGTGAGAAACGGCATTCGCCGAACAGTTCTGTTCCCGCCGGATCGTCGGCCCGTTGTCGACGGTCGAAGAGCCAGCGGCCTAACGCGCGTCGCGGCTCAACGAGAGAGACGAAGGAGTGAGTTCATGGCTAGTGTCACCCTAGACCGTGTGACCAAGCGCTTCGGCGAGGTCACCGCCGTGCAGGACGTATCGATCGAAGTCGAGGATCGCGAGTTCCTCGTGCTGGTTGGCCCGTCCGGGTGCGGAAAGTCCACCACCCTCCGCCTGATTGCCGGCCTCGAAGAGTTGAGCGACGGCAACATCTACATCGGCGACGACCTGGTCAACGACGTTGCGCCCAAGGACCGGGATATCGCGATGGTGTTCCAGAGCTACGCGCTCTATCCGCACATGAGCGTGTACGACAACCTGTCGTTCGGGCTGCGTCTGCGGCACACCCCGCGCAAGGAGATCGAGCGCCGGGTGCAGGAAGCCGCCGAGATGCTGAACATCGCCGAGCTGCTGGACCGAAAGCCGAAGGCCCTGTCCGGCGGTCAGCGCCAGCGTGTGGCGCTCGGTCGCGCCGTGGTACGCGACCCGGCGGTCTTCCTGATGGACGAGCCGCTCTCCAACCTGGACGCCAAGCTGCGCGTGCAGACGCGTGCCGAGCTGATCCGGCTCCACGAGCGACTGCAGGCCACGGTGATCTACGTCACCCACGACCAGATGGAAGCCATGACGATGGGCAGCCGCATCGCCGTGCTGCGCGACGGCGTGCTTCAGCAGATTGGCCCGCCCCAGGAGGTCTACGAAGAACCAGGCAACATGTTCGTTGCCGGCTTCATCGGCAGCCCGGCCATGAACTTCTTCGACGCGCGCCTGGTTGGCACGGCGGACGACATGTACATCCAGACCGAGGCCTTCAAGGTCCCGGTACCGCCCGACCAGCGCGCCCCCTACGTCGGTTACTTGAACCAGGACGTGGTGTTTGGCCTCCGTCCCGAGGACATCTTTGACCCGGACTACAAGCCGGACCAGATTCCAACCGACGCAACCATTAAGTCGGACGTGGACGTGACCGAGCCTCTGGGCAGCGAGGTCTACCTCTACATGCTGGCCGGCGACGAGTCGTACATCGCTCGGGTTGACCCCCGGACCACCGCCCACATCGGTCAGGCGTTCGACCTGGTGCTGGACATGAGCAACATGCAGCTCTTCGACCGCGCCACACAGGAAGCCATCCGCTAAGGACCGGTAGAGCCTGCAAAGCCGCCACTTGGCGGCGAGCAGAGCGGGGGACGGTGGATCACCGTCCCCCGCTCTGCGTTCGGCCTTCGTACAAAGGCCATGCCGCCTGCAAGCCGAGCCGTACAGCTTTTGGCCAGCGGCTAGGCTTGGCGCACAGGAGATCACAGCACACCCCGTGGCATCCAGCTCAGCCTTCACAACTTCGGCACTTCGCAGAAGCAACCGAGTCCAGCATTCCGTGCCCACCAAGGAATCTCCCAGCCATTGATCAACACCAGTAGCCCACATCCCGTGCCAATGGGTGGCCGAGCAATGTCGATTTGCTGGGTCGGGTTGAGCGCCCTCGCGAGCGGATGGGTGGGTACCGTTCTGGTGGGCGGCCCAGTTGGAATAGGCGCCCCAACTCTTGCGCCAGTCACTACTGGCAGCCTTCTGACAGCAATCGTCGTACTTCTCGCTCGACGCTTGCCGCCCGCTGCTCGTCTGGCGTTTGCAACGGTGAACCTTCTGGCAACGCTGCCACTCATCGGCATAGTCGTCGCGATGTACGCGAGCGGCGATTTCGTACACCTAACCACGCAAACCAGCGCGCTCGGTTGGGTGCTTGTCGCGGTCCTCCCTCTCGCCGCCACGATTGCCGCACGCCGTGTGGGCGGGTCTGATACGGGAGTGGACATCGCCTTTGGGGGGCTAGTGGGCCTCAGCGGAGCAGCCTTGATTCAGGTGGCTGTGTCGGCTGCTTCCGACTCCAGTCCACTTTGGGCGCTGGCCGGCTGGGCCCTTGGCGCTGCTGTGATAAGCGGAGTCGGGCGGCTTCCGCCGCAGCCGGCGCTGCGTACGCCGTTCGGTCCGACCTGGCGGACGCTGCCCTTCGTCGCCGCATGGGTTATGGCGATCATCACCGCCGTTCCAGCCGCTCCCCGACACGAACTCTCCACATCCGCCGGCGCCCAAGTACTGGCGGTGACCGTCGCCACTGGTCTGCTAGTGGCGTCTCTAGCATTCTGGTGGGGAGAAGGAAACTCAACGGCTCAACGTCCCTGGGTCGTATTCCGTCTGGCAATGCGTCAATTCGCTCCCAGTATCGCCACCCTCGCACTGTTTCTCGTGGGTGGATTCCAAGCAGCATCCTACTCTGCGGTCACCATTGATGACTTGGGTCGATTCTGGCTTGTGGCCGACAGGCTAGCCGACCACTGGCAATACCCCATTTGGGCCGGAAACTGGTCCAGCCTGCCCGTCCTGCCAGCATTGCTATTGGCGGCATTTACAGCCTTCGGACACACCTACCCGGCCGCGCTAGCGCCAATGTTCCTAGCGAACACACTACTCCCTTGGCTTATCTACCGCGGAGCGCTAGCAATGGGCGCGGGACAGGCACCTGCATTCGCCTCCGCTATCTTGGCAGTAGTCCTTCCTCCCATCCAAATTTACAGCCTAGGATCGGCCGAACCTGACCCGGTCTTTATTGCCCTACTGGCAGCCAACGTATGGGCATTCGCCCACACGCTTAGGAATCCACAGCCACGCCACTCACTACTCGTCTTAGGCGGGCTTGCGGCGCTGCTCACTGCCACGCGACCGGAAGGACCACTCTATGGCGGACTGATGCTGGTTGCCCTGGTCGCCATCCGGTCGCGCTGGGCGGTGGCAAGCGGTGCGATCTTTGGTACCTTGCTTCTGCCGCTGGTTGTGTACAGCTTCGTTCAGCTTGGCCGGCCGTGGCCAACGGTCAGCCAGGAATTCGCATACGCGAGCCTCGTCAATCACGCCGGAGTGATCGGTGGGATCACCTGGCCCAAGATCTCTCGGGTTGTGCTCCTAGATGACGTACGTTTCCCCTTGCTCATCGCGGCCATCCTGGCACTCTTCACGGTTGGCGCAATTCGCGCTTCACGCCATCGCTGGGCACTGGCTGCCTTGCCGACGGCAGTTATCCTCAATGTTGTGATAACGCTGTCAATCACAGGAGACAATACGACGGATATTCGAGCGCATCTAACTGATGATTTCGTCCGCCATATCGCGTATCCGATGCCAGTGGTTGCGGTGCTAGCCGCGGTCGGCATCACGGCTACGGCCCAGCTGACTCAGTGCAGGAGAGTCCTGTACTCTGTACTTCGATCAGTCGGCGTAGCTTCAGCCGTATATCTGGTGGCTGGGAGCCTCTACGTTCTCGGCACGCCAGAGGAATTCCATCACGGTAACCAGAGCGGGAGCCTGCTTGCTGCCAACATCTACGTTAACGCGCCAGAACTCTGGATGAATCCCTTCGACCTTCCAAGCGGCGAGTGGGACTTTATCGATTACCGGAGCCGATTGTTTGCTTGGTACGAGCCGTTCGACAACCACAGCGATACCGCTGGCATGGCTTACCAAACCCTAACCGGCGCGGTGGCCGCCCTGGGGTTCGCCGCCTTGATTGCGGCAGCACCCCTGGGCCAATTCAGCGTGCCGCGCAGAGACCGCCGGTAGTGATCGTGACTGACACCGCTTCGCGCAATCGCACGTCTGGTTCAGCTAAGCGCGTGAAAAGCCGCTATCGACGTCCTCATGGCCGAAATGCAGGCGCAGACTATGGGTTCATAGGCAGATCCGGATCACATCGGCGACTGAGCTGACGTTCTATATGCTGAACATCCTGTCCATTCAGGTCTGAAGTCAATGGAGGATCGGTGGCGCGGGTTGGGTTGAATGCGTTGGTACTGCGGACGGATGCGTCGTACCGCAATGCGGGACCGAGCCGCTATGCGACAAATCTGGTGGAGGCGGTGCTGGCACAGCCGAGCGGGCATGACTTCACGCTGTTCCTGAACGAGCAGGTGCGGGCGCTGCCGTTCAGGCCGGGGCAGCCCGTACGGGTATTGCGGACTCGGGCACCCACGTCGCGCACGAGTATCCGGGTGCTTTGGGAGCACCTGCTGGCCCCCTGGCACATTGGCGCGGCGCGCCTGGAGGCGGTGCATTCAATGCTGAACGTCGTTCCGCTGGCGGCCCCGACGCGCCACGTGGTGACGATTCATGACCTATCGTTCATGCGAACGCCGGGGGCGCACCCGACGCACCGCCGTTGGTATCTGACCGCCGCCACTTGGCTCTCGGCCCGGCGCGCGCGGACGGTGCTGGCGGACTCGCACGCGACGAAAAACGACGTGGTTGAGTTGTTGGGCGCTGACCCGGACCGGGTACACGTGGTGTACCCGGGAAGCGAGGCGGCGTTTCATCCACGCTCGGAAGCCCAAGTACAGGCGTTTCGGCACAACAACGCGCTGGTGCGGCCGTTTGTTCTGTTTGTAGGCACGCTGGAGCCTCGCAAGAATGTGGATGTATTGGTGCGCGCGTTTGGCGTGGTGGCGCGGGACGGCTTTGCCGGCGACCTGGTGCTGGCCGGCGGCAGCGGCTGGGGGACCAAGGCTATCGACGCTGCGTTGGCCGAAAGCCCAGTGCGCGACCGGATTCGGCGCATCGGTTATGTTAAGCAGGAAGACCTGCCGTACTGGTACTGTGCAGCCGATCTGGTCGTGTACCCCTCCAGCTACGAGGGCTTTGGCATCCCGGTGCTGGAAGCCATGGCCAGCGGAACTCCGGTAATCACCTCAAACCGGTCGTCGCTGCCCGAAGTCGCCGGCGACGCGGCGCTGACCGTGGACCCTCGCGACATACCGCAACTGGCGGCCGCGATGACTATGGTGCTGGCATCGCCCGAACGGCGCGCGACGATGCGTGAACGCGGACTGGCACAGGCCCGACGCTTTGACTGGACGGTGGCCGCCGAGCAATGTCTCAACGTTTATCAACGCGCACTCGACCCGCGCTGACTTCCGAATCCGGGACCAGGCCAGAGCCGGCGACGACGCCGCGCATGCGCCCGGTGGTTCGGCGACGCCATCACCACGCCGCGTGGCGTTTTCTGGCCTCACCACGGGTGTTGGCGATTGGGGACCTGGCGTTGCTGTTTGGCGCGTTCCTGCTGGCGTATACGGCCCGCTACACATGGCGCTTGGGTCCGGCGCTGAACGAGTTTCAGTTCACCCCGCTGGACCCCTACTGGGTGGTAGCCGGGCTCTTCATACCTGTCACCCTGCTCAGCTTCGCCGGACTGGGCCGCTACCAGCCGCGCCGCGCCAGCTCGTTGCTGGACGACATAGCCCGAATTGCGATGGGAGCACTGATCGGCACGGCGGCCGTAATCGTGGTGTTCTTCGTCTCGCGTCCGGTGTTCTTTTCACGATTGATGTTTCTATATCTGGGCGCATTTGGCCTGGGATTTGCCGCTCTCTGGGTGCTCGTGCGACGCCTGGGCTTGGGTCTGCTGCGCCGGGCCGGCTACGACAACCAACGCATCCTGGTTGTGGGCGGCGGCGCGGTGGCCAAGTTTCTGATGCAGCAACTCACGGCCAATCGCAGCCTGGGGAACCGGGTTATCGGCTATTTGGACTCGAATGGCAACGGAACGAGCGCCGCGTTCGGTCGCTTCGCGCGGCTGGGCTGCGTGGACGACCTCGCTGCGGTTATCGAAGCCGAACAGGTGGACGCGGTCTACGCCGCCCTGCCGTCCAGCGTGCAGCACGAACTCGGCCCCGTGATCGAGCGCTGCCGTCGGGAGGGCGTGCAATTTCGGGTCGTGCCCGACCTGCTGGAGGCGCAGTTTGGGCGCATCGACATTCACCCGGTGGCCGGGATTCCGCTGGTGACACTGCGTGAACCGGAGATCACCGGGTTCCGGTACCTGCAGAAACGCGCACTGGACGTGGCGGTGAGCCTGCTGGCGCTGCTGGTGACCACGCCGTTGTGGGTATTGGTGGGGCTGGCCATCCGGCTGGACTCCCCTGGGCCAATACTGTTTCGCCAGACGCGCATCGGGCGCGACGGGCAGTCATTCCGCGTGTTCAAGTTCCGGTCGATGGTGCAGGACGCGGAGGCGCGTAAGCACGAACTGTTTGAAGATGAGACGCATCCGCTGCTCTTCAAAGAACCCGACGACGTGCGCCGCACGCGCGTGGGCCGGCTCCTGCGGCGACTGAGCATCGACGAACTGCCGCAACTACTGAACGTGCTGCTGGGACACATGAGCCTCGTTGGCCCGCGGGCGCAGGTACCCGACGAAGTGGCTCAGTACGACACCTGGGCACGTCACCGCCTACGTGTGTTGCCAGGATTGACTGGCCTGTGGCAAGTCAGCGGCCGCAGTGACCTGGGCTTTGACGAGATGGTAATGCTGGACACGTTTTACGTGTCCAACTGGTCTCTGGGTCTGGACCTACGCATCCTGCTGCAGACGATTCCGACCGTCCTGAGCGGACGCGGCGCATATTGAGCCGGGGGCGGCGGCGGTGACGAATGCGCGCGCGGCGCTGGTTCACGACTGGCTGAACCAGCAGGGCGGCGCCGAGAACGTGCTGGTGGAGATGCACGGCATGTTTCCGTCCGCACCCGTCTATACGTCGTTCTACGAGCCGACGCTGGTGGACTCGGCCTTCCAGCGACTGGACATTCGCCGAACCTGGCTCGAGCGGTTTCCCTTATGGCGCACCAACCACCAGGCGCTACTTCCGTTCTATCCGCTCGCATTCGGCACCCTGCGGATTCCCGACGCGGATCTCGTTCTGAGCAACTGCAGCGCATTCTGCAAGGGCGTGCGTACGACACCCGGCGCGGTGCACGTGTGCTATTGCCTCACACCAACGCGCTTCTTGTGGATGCCCGACACCTATATGGCCGGCGAACGGGCACCCGTCTGGTCACGCCTGTTGCTGCCGCCGTTGCTGTCCTGGGCGCGCCGCTGGGACCGCCGGGCGGCGCGACGGGTCACGCAGTTCCTCGCCATTTCGACGGCCGTGGCCGAGCGCATCCGGCGCTTCTACGGCCGTTCGTCCCGCGTCGTGCACCCTCCCGTGGACGTGGACCGCTTCCGACCGACGACCGAGATTGACGACGCGTTTCTGATCGTGTCGCGACTGATCCCCTACAAGCGAATCGATCTGGCGGTTCGCGCGTGCACCGAGCTGGGCCTGCCGCTGCGAATCGTGGGGGCCGGACGCGCCGAAGCTGATCTGCGGGCGCTGGCAGGGCCAACCATTAGGTTTCTTGGTAGGCTGCCCGACCGCGACGTGAGCGAGGAAATGGCCCGCTGCCGGGCGTTTCTGTTCCCGGGTGACGAAGACTTCGGCATCACCCCGGTGGAAGCCCAAGCGGCTGGCCGGCCTGTCGTGGCCTACGGCTCAGGCGGGGCGCTGGACACGGTGATAGACGGCACAACAGGCATTCTCTTTCGCGAGCAGACTGTCGCCTCGCTTGGCACCGCACTACGGAGGGTGCAGACCACGACCTTCGATACGGACGCTCTGGTCGCCAACGCCGGCCGATTTAGCCGCGAGAACTTTCGGCGCGCCTTGCTGGAGGCTGTCAACGACTGCCTGCGCGCACACGGCCGACCACCGGTCTCGGCAGCCTGATGTCGGCGGAAAGGGTCGGTCGCATTCTGGGCCGTTGGTGGTGGTTCATCGCCGCCGTGACGGTCGCCACAGTGGTGGGGTCGCTGTTCTGGCAAGCCTACGGTCCGGTGAACTACGAGGCTGAAGCCGAGTTGCTGCTGGTGCTGGAACTGCCACCGGACAGCGAGGACCGCCAGTTCGGGATCGAGAACAGCCGGGCGCAAGCCTCGTCAGTCGTGATCGAGGACCTCGTCCGGCTGGCGCGAGGTCGCAGCCTGTTGCGCGAGGTCGTGGAGGCCGTGGCCGAGGATGGCGTCGAGGTTGATCTGGAAATACTGGCCAGGACGATTGACGTATTCCCGCTGGCGCGCGGACTTCGGATCGAACTGAGTTGGGGGGATCGGCATGCCCAGACAATCATCGACGCCGCAGTCGAACTCCTGGTGGAAGATCAGACCCGGCTGTACCCCAGCCTGAGTGAACTGGCAACGCTGCGCCTGATCGACAAGACGGACGAAGCCAGCCGGCCGCGCCTGGTGCTGGTTGTCCTAAATGCCGCCTTGGCGACGCTGGCGGCGGTGTTGGCAGCGGTGTTGATCGTGCTGGTGGTGGACTGGCGGGTGAATCGGTTGTTTGCGGACGATGTTCCCGACCTGCTGGACACAACGGTGATTGGAACCGTGCGGTGAGCGCGCCGAACCCGTCCCCGCCGGCACAACCGCCGCTGCGCCTCTATCTGGTTGGTGGCGCGGTGGCGGCCATCGTCGCCGCCGTGATCGCGCTGGTGGTCGTGCTGGTGGCAACTCCGGTCTACCGCGCGTCGACGAACGTATCGATCCGCCCACGGATTGCCGACCTAGGAGCCGCCGAGGCGTCGGCGCGGCTGATTCGCAACTACGCCGCCTGGGTTGATTCAGAGGCCTACGCCGCGCGACTGCCGGACCAGGAGCGCGGTGGGCTGTCCGACGGGGAGATCGTCCGCAACGTGCGCACGAACGGCGACGCCGACCGCCTGCTGGTGACGATTCAGTCCGAAGATTCCAATGCTGCGCGAGCCGCCGCGACGGTAAACGGGTTAGCGGCGTTGCTGGTAGCGGAGGTGGCGACGCCTGAGCGACTGAATGATCGCGAGCGCGGACTCGAGGTGGCCGTGATTGACGCGGCGCGTCCACCGGGGGCGCCGGTGTGGCCACGCGCTGAGGTCGCGCTACCGATTGCCGCCGTTCTGGGCGCGGTGTTGGGCGTTGCGGCGATCTGGCTGGTTTGGCCGCTTACGCGGATGTCCCGTGACTGACTCCCGAATTCTGACTGATCTGCCATCCGGCGAGGCACTGGCCGATGGCTTTGTCGAGCTTCGCGCCAACACGCTGGTGGCGCTGGGCGATCGGCCGCATGCCGTTGTGACGGTGACGAGTCCGCATAGCGAAGAACCGCGACGTCATGTTGCTGCGCACTTAGCCGCGGCGCTGACGCAAACGGGGCGGCGCGTGCAGCTGGTGGACGCCGACGTGGACGGCTCGGGCCGCGACAGCCCGACCGAACCGACGGCCGTGTCGGACCGGCTCTCGGTCGTCACCGCGGAGGCCGTGAGGGCTGGCGACCCGGCCATACTCTCGGGTACGGCCTTTCTGGCCTGGGTGCGGGCCGAGTCGGAGCGGCACGACCTGGTGATCGTGGCGGGACCGCCGTTGTTGGACGTGCCGGATGGGCGCGCACTGGCGGCGGTGGCGGATGGCGTGCTGCTGACGGTGGTGCATGCGCGATCCAACCGGGACGACGCGATTCGAGCGCGCGCAATCCTGCGGGAGGCCGGCGCGAACCTGCTGGGGGCGGTGGTCGTCGAAGCCTAGTCCCGGCGGGACGGTCCCACGTTGCGCGTGGTGGGCTCCCCAGCCGCGAGGAGGCGTTGGTAGGCCTCGAACGTGGCGGTGTTTGGCCCGGTCATCAGGCCCTCGGGCAGGTCGGCTTCCAGGGCAGCGACGGCGGCGTCCACTTCGGCTGGGGTGCGGAAGCCGATCAGGGCAGTTGAGATGGCCGGTTCGTCCAGGACCCAGCGCAATGCGAGTTGCGGCGTTGTGAGGCCGACTTGCTCGGCGGCGGCGGTGACTTCGTCGACGGCCTCGAGGGTCTCGGGCAGGTAGTCGGGATGGAAGAGGGGGAGGCCGAATGCGTCGCCGGCTTTTCGCCAGTCGCCTTCTTCGAACCGGTGGTCGGGTTTGAAGGCGCCGGTGAGGACGCCGTGGGCGAGGGAGCCGTAGGCCATGACGCCGATGCCGTTGGCGGCGCAGTAGGGAATGATTTCGTCAGCGTGGCGGCGGTCCAGCATGTGGTAGCCGACCTGGTTGGCCACGATTGGCGAGACGGCGAGGGCTTCGTCCATGAGGGCGGTGGAGAAGTTGGAGACGCCCACGTGGCCGATCTTGCCCTCGGCCTTGAGGTCTTCCATGGCGCGCATGGTTTCGTCCATGGGGGTTTCGTAGTCGGGCCAGTGGATGAGGTAGACGTTGATGTGGTCGGCGCCGAGGACCTTGAGGCTGAACTCGCACTGGGCCTTGATGGTCTCGGCGCGTCCATCGCGCAGGAAGACATCGGGGTCGTCGGGACTTGGGACGATGCCGGTCTTGGTGACGACGACGATGTCTTCCCAGTGGCCCTGGAGGGCGTTGCCCATGAGGGATTCGGAGGTGCCGAGGCCGTAGGCGACGGCGGTGTCGAAGAGGGTGACGCCGAGGTCGAGGGCGCGGCCGATGGCGGCGGTGGCCTGGTCGTTGTCGATGGAGCCGTAGCGGGCGCCGCCCATGGGCCAGCCGCCGAAACCGAGGGCGGAGACTTCGGGGCCGGTGTTGCCGAGTTTGCGGTATTGCATGTTTGGGTTCCCTAGCGGGGTGTTGCCGCACTATGGCGGGGCGGGGTTTGGGAGTCAATCGGCGAGCGGTTTGTGCGCACGTAAGAGTTTTTTCCAAAAAACTCTTGAGGGCGGGGGGCGTCGGATTTGGGCTGAAACGGGGCGGTTGTAGGGGCGTTCTGGAGCGGCTGAGTCGGGCAGGCCGGGGTGGGGGGCACGGGCTGACGGGGCGCGGCGTCGTGCCGGAGGTGTTGGTTGCCTCCGGGCCCCGGCCGGGGACGCCAGGAAGACGGGCGGAGGGCGACGGGGCGGTCGGCCACCCGACGGCGCGACCGGTCCGGCGCCCGGGTGCCGGGATCGGGGAATCGGGGTTGCGTGGTCATGGGGCCTATGGTACTCTTTCTGAGTACCGATGGCAAGTGACAAGTGAATGGCGTGGGGCGCCGGGTTCGCACCCGACACGGGGCCGGCCCAGATTGAGGGTCCGCCGGGCTGTGGGCGATGGGCTCAGCGCGGGTAGGAGCCCGGGTTCGGTCTGTGGTGCGCCTTGATTGGGGATCGGGCGCGGCAAGAGGGCCGGATTCCCCATTCGATCAGCTCAGGGAAGGCTCTTCGAGAGGCTCAGGCCAGGCTCTCGGCTCCGCTGCGCTGCGCTCGGAGTCTTGTGTTGGCCGTCAGGGTCCGGGAGCCCGGTACAGCGACCGCATATGCTTCGGCCACGACGTTGAGCCCCGAACACGCATACTCGACCCAGGCCGGAAGGCCACCGGGAGCCGAGATCGCCTCTAGACTGGGCGTGGATCTGAACGTTGAATGCGAGGCTGCCGTTGCCTGAATCCCGGTCGCCCGTGGTGGTGATCTGCGCCGACGGCACAGAGCCAGCCTACGTGGACGCGGCGATCGACCATGGGTGCATGCCCACGCTGGCCCGCTTCCAACGTGAGGGCGCGTATCACCTGGTCCCGGCGGCGATTCCCTCGTTCACCAACCCCAACAACATGACCATCGTCACCAGCCGGCCGCCCGCGGCGCACGGCATTTCCGGAAATTATTTCTACGACGCCAAGCGCGAGGCGGAAGTGATGATGGACCACCCGCGCTTCTTGCGCTGCGAGTCCTTGTTCGCCCGCTACAGCCAGGAAGGCCGCCGCGTGGCCGCCATCACGGCCAAGGACAAGCTGCGCACCATGCTGGCTACCGGATGGCGCGGCATCTGCTTCTCCGGCGAATTGGCGCACGAGACAACCGAGCAGGAGCATGGCATTGCGGGTGTCACCCGGCGCATGGGCCGGGACAACCCCGACATTTACTCAGGCCACATGAGCGACTTCGTCATGGCCTGCGGCGTCTACCTCGTGCGCGAGCGCCTGGCTGACCTGCTCTATCTATCGCTCACGGACTTCGTGCAGCACACCCATGCGCCCGGCTCGCCCGAAGCCGACGCCTTCTACACGTCGCTCGACCTCCGCCTGGCCGAGCTCGACGCGCTGGGGGCCGTGATCCTGCTGACGGCGGACCACGGCATGAACGACAAGTGCCATCCCGACGGCACGCCCAACATTGTCTACCTGGAAACGCTGCTGGACGGGGCGGTGCCCGGGCCGTTCCGGGTGGTGCTGCCGGTGACCGATCCGCACGTGACGCACCACGCCGGCCTCGGGTCGTTTGCCACCGTCCACCTGCCGCCCGATCAGGTGGATGCGGCCATCCGGCGTCTGCGCGACGACGCGCGCATCGACGAGGCCCTGCCCCGCGCCGAAGCCGCGAGAAAGTACGAGCTGCCGGGCGACCGCATCGGCGACATCGTTCTGCTCAGCGATCGCGGCTCCGTCCTGGGCCGAGCGCCCGGCGCGCATGATCTATCGGTCCTGAGCGCCTCCCGCCTGCGCTCCCACGGCGGCCTGCACGAAGTGACCGTGCCATTCGCGTCGAATCGCCGGCTGACACCTGAGGTCGAAGCACGAGGGGCCACACTGCGCAACGCCGACGCCTTCCCTATCGCAATGGACGGGCTGCAGATCTAGGCGAGCGTTCACCGCATGCGGCCGTGCGGCGGCCATGGCACTCTCGACTGAGGTAGGCCCCTTGAGAGAGCTTTGCGTAACCTCGAGTTGGTTGCTCGGAAGACCCCTCACCGATTTCGGCCGAAGACGCCCGAATCCTTCGGCAAGCTCAGGACAGGTTCTGCCTCTCCCCTTGGAGAGGGTAGAGATGGAGGGACTGCGAGCCGGGAGGCAGACGGACGGGTCGGGGTGGTTCGACACAGTCCTCCGACGGACTCCGGCCCGGCTCACCACGAACGGTTCGGGTGCCGGGGATGTGGGGATGGTTTTTGCTAGCATGGGTGTGTTGATGGCGTGGCGCGCCGGACGGACGGTGCGCGACTGGTACGCCGCACTTCAGTAGAACCAGCGACGGGATCGTTATGGGTTACGCAGTTTTTGTATCGGGGGGCAAGCAGTACCGCGTGTCGCCGGGGGACGTGATCGAGGTGGAGCGGCTGGACGCGGAAGCGTCGGGGTCGCTGACGCTTGACGAGGTGTTGCTGGTAAGCGACGAGGACGGGGTGCGCGTGGGTCAGCCAACAGTCGAGGGCGCCTCGATCGAGGCGAGCGTGCTGGAGCACTTTCGCGGACCGAAGATCCGAATCTTTACGTACCGCGCCAGTAAGCGCACCCGGCGGCGGATGGGTCACCGCCAGGAACTGACGCGGCTGCGGATCGATTCGATCAGCGCGCAGCCGGTTGCCAGCCCGGCGTAGACGGCCGCCAGGCTCAGGACTCGGAAGGACAGCAAGCGATGGCACACAAAAAAGGGCTGGGCAGCAGCCGCAACGGTCGCGACAGCAATCCCAAGATGCTTGGGGTGAAGAAGTTCGCGGGCGAGGCGATCCGGACGGGTCAGATCATCGTCCGGCAGCGGGGCACCAAGCTGCTTCCAGGAGCTCACGTGGGGGTGGGTCGGGATCACACGCTGTTTGCCCTGGCTGACGGGACGCTGGTTTTTGAGCAGGTGCGGGGGCGGAAGCGCGTGAGGGTTGCGCCGGCGGCTTAGGAAATTGATGCTTGGGTCTTGACAGCGGGAGCGGATGGTCGGGACCGTTCAGGCCCGGCTTGGTAGCAAGGGGTAGCAGCCACCCTCACCCCAGCCCTCTCCCTCAAGGAAGAGGGAGAAGATTCGCAGGCCCGCTCCGCTTAGCTGCCTTCGAGGGCCGATAGCTCAGCTGGAAGAGCGCCGCACTCGCACTGCGGAGGTCGTGGGTTCGAATCCCATTCGGTCCACCACAGGTTTCTGTTAGCCAGACTGCGTCACGTATCAACAACCAGCTAGGAGGACATAATGCTAACCACCAGTATTCTGAATCCAAGAGATCTCTTTATGAAGACCGTCTGTTACACAATCCCGACATTTCAGCGGCCGTACGTATGGACCCACGACGAACAGTAGGAGCCACTCTGGAACGACGTGAGGAACTTGGCTGAGACTTACCTGGAAGAACTCGAGAGATGCGGTAAGAACCACGTTCAGGCCGAACAACGGACGCAGCCGCACTTTCTTGGAGCAGTTGTACTTCAGCAAGTGCCGACCGCTGCACGAGATATCGAACAAAGAGAAGTGATCGACGGCCAGCAGCGAGTAACTACACTTCAGCTCCTATTGGATGCCATTCAGCAGATCTGTGAAGAGAAGGGACTCAGACCTGTAGCCACGCGGCTTTCAAAGCTTGTCATAAATGACAAAGATCTAGTCGGCGACAAGAGCCATCAGATTTTCAAGCTATGGCCTACGAGAAGTGACAGAGAGGCCTTCAGACACGCTATGGACAACGGCCTGGCCGTTAGCGACTTTGAGAATTCTCTAATCGTTCAGGCCCACGAATTCTTCCAAGAGCAACTGAAGAAATGGCTCGAAGACTCTTTGGCTTCTGAGATCGACAGCGTTGACGCGCTGGAGACGGCTGCAACCACATTGCTCCAAATGGTTGTGATAGACCTCAGTGCCCACGATGATCCGAATGTGATTTTCGAGACCATGAACGCTCGCGGAACTCCGCTCGAGCAGTCTGACCTCATTAAGAACTACGTCCTGTCACGGTCTTCAAACGAGCTAAACGGCAAGATCGACCTATGGAAAGGCTTGGACGAGAATTGGTGGCGCGACACGGTCAGACAAGGACGACTCTACAGACCGCGTCTAGATATGCTGCTGAATTACTGGCTTGCCATGAGGCTCGGGACCGACATCTCACCTTCCAGGGTATTCAGCTCATTTCAGCGCCACGCTACCGATCGGTCGATCGATAGAATAATGTCAAGAGTACAGCTCAATCTTGCGAACTATCGACGATTTGAAAGAGGTCCCAGGACGCCGGAGGAAGAGCTATTCCATTATCGCATGGGCGTAATGCAGGTAGGTGTCTTCACACCGGTTCTATTGCTGCTGCTGTCAGGCGACCACGGACCGCGAATAGGTGCCTTTCGAGCTTTGGAGAGTTTTCTTATTCGTAGAATGGTGTGCCGACAAACCACAAAAGACTACAACCGCCTGGCGTTGGATCTCTCAATCAAGCTTGAAGAAAACGGTCTAGATGAGGCCGACAAGGTTGTCACCGACTTTCTGAAAGAGCAGAAGGCGTATTCGAGAGAGTGGCCAACAGACCATATAGTTGCCGATTCACTGGAGTCGTCGCCTCTATATCGCCTGCTCACGCGGGGCCGGCTTAGACTGGTACTCGAAGGAATCGAGAGCCGTCTAAGGTCACCTAAGGCCGAACAACGTGATGTTCCGAAGAATCTGACGATTGAACACCTGATGCCTTTGAGTTGGGAGGCGAATTGGGCCCTTTCCGACGGAGTTGATGAAGAGCCGGCACGGGAGTATCGGAATCGCATCGTGCATACAATCGGCAACCTCACTCTTGTCAATCAGAAGCTCAACTCGTCGCTGTCGAATGCCCCTTGGGAGAAGAAGCGGGAGGCTTTGCTCGAATACAGCGTCATGACGCTGAACAGCGAATTGCGGAATGAGTGCACTTGGAGTGAAGAGACGATTCGGATACGCAGCAGACGAATGGCCAAGCTGATCGCAGACTGCTGGCCTGGGCCAACTTCTACCGAATGCAGCTAAGAGCTGCTGCAGCGACTCCAACTGTGCTCGCCAATGCTCCACAACTCGACCGAGATAGAGCATTGCTGTGTGCGCTGAGTCGGGAGGCGATTCGGGTCTACATTGAGGCATTGGCGGAGGATGGGCAGGCGGTTCCGGCTGCCGGGGGCGTGCTAGGTATTCTTGGTTCAAATGGGCAGACGGGCTCAGGAGCGGCCGCTAGGTCGGTCGGAAGAGGGTCGCACTTGCATTGCGGAGGTCATGGGCTCGAATCCAGGTGGCCTCACCAGGTCGGAGAGAATCAAAATTCTCCCGCCCTCCGCTTTGGCTGCACATAGGCCACGAATAAGGAAAGGCCACTACTCACTATGCGAAAGCGACGTAATCGCCGGCGTCGAAAGGCCCGACATGGCAGGTCAACCCTTGCGCAACATAAGCGATTCAAGAAAACGCTAAAGCCCCCCCTGATGGCTATAGCCGACAAAGTACCCGTCGAATCGAGTTCATGGCTGCACGAGCGAATGCCAGAAATGCTCTGGGCAGCTCTTATCTTCACCAAATGCAAGGACGCAGCCTTTTCGTATTTCCAACATTTGTTTAAATTCATTGCCGACCATCCTCAAAAGGACCAACTAGGCGAGCTAACGTTATCAGGAATCGCCGAAATCGCGGAGCCCCTTCGCACTGAGTTCCTCCAATACACACTGCGCTCCAACGCGCAACGAGAGGCACTGAGAGAACTTCTCAGATATGAATCGCTTCCCATCCGCGAGCAATGGGACTTATATCTAGATCCACCACAGGATCTGCAATTGCTATTGACTGCCGTGCAAAGCGTATCTTGGCACCAGTCCGAGAGCTCGACGGCCTGTCGGTGGGTACGAGTGATGGGGCTCATAGCCGCTGGGAGAATGTGCTTTAACCACGAAACCAGTGAAACAGCCAAGCTCATTGTCACCTATCCGGATGGCGATTTACATCAGGCGCGTCCATCAATACGCGCAACAGAACAAGGGTTGCAGAACTTAGCTCCCGAATCAAAACGGACATGGACTGAATCATTTTGGAGAGAATCATGGGAGCGCACAGAGTGTATTCCACCTAAACAAAAGTATAATATGCCTCCACTTGATGATGTTGTAACGCGTCCAAGAGTAAATGAAGTGCGCGATCTTCTAATGCAACATTGGCGAGCTACCCATCCGAGCACCGCGCCCGAATCAAAGCATGACGCCGTGTTCGGCCTAGCTCTCTATTGCATGAGGGTACTCGAAGACATGTTGGGGATAGGAATTAGCTCCAGCACCCTAGGTAGAATGGGATTGCGCACCATTCTTGAAGCGCGCTTAAGTCTACGATATCTAAATTTGCAAGGCGATCCACAACTGTGGTCAAAGTGGAGAGGATATGGCTCAGGTCAGGCCAAGCTAAGCGCCCTAAAATACGAGGATGAAATTGAGGCACCGGACTACATAGATCTGTCGAGTTTTCAGCAGATTGCATACGAGGACAAGGGGCCGGAGTTTGTAAATATAAACTTGGCTGGCTGGAGCGGTATCGATTTGCGCAGAATGAGTGAGCGGATTGGGCTGAAGGAGCTATACGATCAGCACTATCCTCCAAACTCGAGCTTCATTCATGGTACATGGAGTGCGGTGAGAGAAACAGTGTTGGAGACTTGTGCCAACCCCCTGCATAGACTCCATCGTATACCAAGTAGGAACAGCCTAAGTGAGACTGTAGAGAGTGCAGCTGATCTTGTCGATGAGATTCTGCAGGAAGTTGAATCACTCTATCCGCCATTTCCGTCGCGGCTAGTGGTGTCCGGCAAGGAAGGCTGACGTCAATGCAACGCTCTTCACTGTTTCCGCACCGACGAACTGAGGCCTTCCTGACTTCTCGGTAGTTCTCTGGCGGCTGTAGGCTTGGTGCGCAATTCGTCAGGCAGGGGCACTGAAGCCTGCTTCGCTTCGGCTGATTCCGTTCGAGTTGGTCTAAAGAGCTAGCCGTGCAAGAGCCATGCTAGTCCCGAGGCTAGGAAGTTCTGGCGGCCAACCGCCACCGTGGCGTCGGATACCGTGGTGGGCGGCGCGCCCGCAACGCTAATTCCGTGGTGCAGAGGCCTAGCATATCTCCCTGTCAAGGAGAAGATCGCCGGTTCGAATCCGGTCGGGACCGCCACACATGCCTGTTGCGGGACTGCCATGAGCCCATAGTTCAGCGGTCAGAGCAGCCGGCTCATAACAGGCCGGTCCCTGATTCGAATTCAGGTGGGCCCATCAGAACTGGCGAGCGCAATACGTGTAGCGACTCCCGGTGAAATCAGGCACTCGGACTTTGATGCGACTGCTTGACGGGGTCACACAAGCGGTGCTGAGACTGACGTCGCACAGGTTTGGTCAAAGCGCGGACGAACCGGAGGGGTTGCGTGCTAACGGTTCGAGAGGCTATTCGGCTCCTGGGACGAGAGGGGTAGCGACAGTCACGAACACGAGGGAGTCACCGCATTTGCAAGCACCCGGACTAGTCAGGGATCGTGGTGGTGGCCGGGAAGCCAAGCTTCGCTATTCCGAAGGAGACCAGGAACCGTATCCTGAAGCAGAGCGGCCTGAAATGGTTAGCGCAATGAAGTTCGCCGTCGTGATTGAGCGGGGGCCAAGGAGCTATGGGGCGTATGTGCCGGATTTGCCGGGGTGCGCGGCGGTTGGGGAAACGAAGGCGGAGGTGTGTGGGCTGATTCGGGAAGCGATTGAACTCTACATTGAGGAGCTTGAGGGCGACGGGCAGGCGGTGCCGGCTCGCGGGAGCCCACGAGACAACTGAGGATTCGACGACCTGACCGAAATAGCAGTGGCAGTCGCGAATTCACAGGTCCACGGTGGGCAACGTTCGCCAGCCGCACCGAGAAAGCGTCGCGCTTGCCTTGCGGAGGTGGTGGGTTCGAATGTTATTCGGTTGCGGTCGACAAGGCGGAGCGGCTTCAACGCCTTCTCCTGGTTGTCTCTCCCTCAGTCTCCAATCGAGGCGACGCCGTCTTGGTTTTGCTCGATTCGCCGAAGCCATCGGAGATTGGCGAGTTGGCCAGCGTTGACGGTGGCCGAGGCTAGGTCGTAGTCGACTCTGCCGGGAGATTCGAGTGCTTGGACGGTTCCCCGACCTTAATGGGATTCTCGACAGGCTCAAGACGCAGCTTTAGCCCCAAGGCTCGGGTGATCTTGAGTAGCGTTGCGAGGGTGGGGTTGCCGTCTTCAGAGAGCGCCCCGTAAAGATTGCCCCGGTTTAGCCCAGTGTCACGAGCGAGAGCGCTCATGTTGTGGGTTCGAGCGACATGCTTCAGGACAGCGCGAATCACGACGCCGTCCCCGACGTCCTCGTCCGTCGCCGCGCTGAGAAGCCCTTGCGAGTCCTCTCTGGTCGTTATGTAGTCCGATGCATCGAACTTTCGATACTCCTCAGCCATCGGTCGAACGTCGCGCTCCGCAGGATTGTGTACATGGCTGACGTGTACGATATACCGTACACCCATTCAAGGGGAGCGAGAGGCCCTGGGGCGCATGTGCTGGAGTTGCCGGGGTGTGTGGCGGTTGGGGAGACGAGGGCGGACTTGCTGGTGCTGATCCGGGAGGCCATTGAGGTTTACCTGGAGGCACCGGAAGAGGACGGGGAGACGATTCCGACTCCGCAGGCGTACGAACTGACTGAGGTCTAGCCGTCTGGGATGCAGGGCGGCGGTTTCCGGGCACTCCATATTTGTCGCCCACAGGGCCGATGGCTCAGTCGGAAGAGCGCCGCACTCGCATTGCGGAGGTCGTGGGTTCGAATCCCATTCGGTCCACCACCACCCTCCACGACGGTCGCAGGTTCGGCGCGGTAGTCTGAGCGGGAACTAGCACTACGGAGCAACGCCAAGGCATGAACGTCATCCTCCTCGGGGCCGGACGGGGCGCACGCCTTATGCCCTTCACCGCGTCGCAACCAAAGTGCTTTACTGAAGTAGCGGGCGCCAGAATTCTCGATTGGACGCTAAGTGCGTTTCGACAGAATGGTCTGGACCGGTTTGTCTTCGTAGGCGGGTACCTCATGGACGTGGTTCGGGACGCCTACCCAAATCTCTCCTATGTGGAAAATCCCGCCTGGCCCACGACCAACATCCTCGCTTCCCTCGTCTGTGCTCGTGAACACATGGCCCGCGGCTTCTATGCGACATACACCGATACGCTGTACCTCGGCGGCGCAGTGAAGGCGCTTCAGGATTCGCCACACGACATCACGCTCGTCATGGACACTCGTTGGCGTGAAAGGTATGTGTTTCGGAGTATGCACCCGGAGTCGGACGCCGAGAAAATTCTCGTGGACGGCGTCCGCGTGGTCGAGGTCTCACGGACGATCAAGCCGCACGAGGCATCCGGAGAGTATTCGGGCGTTCTCAAGATGACGGCCGAGGGCGCTTCTCAGTTCCTGCAATTCTACGACGAACTCCACGCCGAACTTGGCGATGAGCAAGTCATCGCCGATGGCAGGCCCTTCCGCATGGCGTATGTAATTCTTCTACTCGACCGGATGATCAGAGATGGAATCCCGGTACACTGCGTCGCAGTACCCGGTGACTACCATGAGGTCGACACCATCCAGGACTACCACCTAGCCACCGCCGACTGGATGCGGTTCGCGATCAAACCTGTTCCTGAGCCACGTCTGACCAAGAGCAGAGAAAACGCACGACATCTTGCCTGAAAGCCAAATGGAAAGAGGCCTGTTCCCAACCACCGTCGTCGGCTCCATGCCGCGACCTCAATACGTGCGAGACCTGATTGAATCACAGGTCGAAGGGAGCGGCTCTTCGGGCGATTTTCGGCGGATGATGGACTCCGCCATTCCATACGTCGCGCAGATGCAGGAGCTTGCCGGCATCGACATCATTTCCGACGGGGAATGGCGTAGAAAGTCATACGTCGGGGTGATTGCGGATATCTGCAGCGGGTTCGATCTGTCCATCAAGGAAGTCCTCGGACAGCGCCAGACGTGGCACGTCGTCACTTCGAAAATCGAAGTCGCAAACCCCGGCCTGCTAGCGAGGGAGGCAAGGTTCCTCAAACTGCATACGGGACGCCATGTCAAGGTCGCCATACCATCGCCATACCTGTTAGGTGAGCGGATGTGGGACCCCGAACTGTCAAGAGCCGCGTATCCCACTCGACGTGACTTCACAGAGGCGCTGGTGCCCGTGCTTCGGCAAGAGCTCGAAGCCCTACGCGACGAAGGGGTAGCGATAGCGCAATTTGACGACCCTCACCTGTGCCTGTTCGTGGACCCGAAGGTGCGGGCGGACTACGACGATCCGCAGGCCGAGTTGGCTTACTGCGTCGACTTACTGAACCGCGTCGTCACGGGAGTAGACGGAGTCCGGTTGGCGGTCCACCTGTGTCGGCGCAATAAGGGTCGCGCAGGATGGGTCGGCGAGGGTGGATACGAGCCGATTCTTCCAGCCTTGGCCGGTCTCAAGGTCGATATTCTCATGTTGGAGTTTGCGATACCGGCGGCGGGCGACTTCGCCGTATTGCGCGACATACCAGAACGCTTCGATATCGGTCTGGGATGCGTCGACTGCCGCAGCAGCCATATAGACACGCCAGACGAGATTGCCGCCCGCGTCAGGCGGGCCGCCCAATACGTCGCGCCTGAGCGGTTACTGCTGCACCCCGACTGCGGTTTCGCACCGGGAAGCGCTGCCGATATCCCGCTCGACGAGGCGTACTTGAAGCTCAGGAATGAGTCCCTGGCGGCTGAGATGCTCAGGGAGGAATTTCGGTAGCTCTGCACACTGCCGGAACGCGCAGTCCTCACATAGCAATCTCCCACCGAAAAGTTCGCAATTCAGTCTGACACGGCCCACCGGAGCCTTGAAGTTACGTTGTTCGTGGTCCGCATTATTGACGAATTCGTCATCTGAGCCGGTTCGCGTTCACTTGCCGGCGGCGCGATTCCATCCATCGCTTTAGGACGGTTCGACCACCATGACGCACGCAACAAGCCTCGACAGCTTTAAAGCGCGGCTGGATATTGCCTTACCGCAGTTTCTTGCCCTGACGGGAAGGAACAGGCGAGTTGGCGGCGTTCCGTTGAACAGCGTGCAGCTCGAACAAGCGGTTAAGAACGTGATTGACAATTGGAGTCAGTGGTTAGCCGCTGTGCCAGCCTTCAAGGACGTACAGAACTGGGTCACAGTTCACTGGGATACGGAGCGTCCGACGCAGCCGCCACCTACCACTATCACCGATCCCGGTGCGCTAAGGCAGCCTGGTGAAGCTCAACTCGATGCCTCAAGCGCCGCTTGAAAACTGCTCGTGGCTTCCACCGAGCACGGCACTGGCACCGTGGCGAAACTTGCTAGGACATTTGCCGCCCACGGCATGATTGAGAGCCGCAGCTTCTACTTGCTGAACGGGCTGCCGGTGACGAGCGCAAGACCGCTGGACGACTACTGCACCCTTCTCCCATACCCAGAAGCGCTTGAGGCGATACGAGAGACTTCATCAGAGCTGACTTCCGCGAAGGACCTCCGATGGCCTCCCAAGAGCATCGAAGACGTCACTGTGCTGGAAACCAGGAGCTTCGAGCGCAGAGGTCTGAAGGCTGGCGAGTATGAGCGCCGTATAAGTCCTCTTCTGGAGTGTGGGCCCGATATGCTGGTGCTCATTCTCGGCTTAGTTTGGGGGACAGGTTTTCGCGTATTTGGGAGTTGCCATGGCGTCCCCGATCCGGTCGCCGCCACGCTCCCATTCTGGCGGGCTGATGTATCAAAAGGCTGGGGCAGTAAACCGGCCCTGGTCATCCTGGGTGGTATCAGTAGGAACACAACTCAACGGCCTCTCAATAACGAGGCACTTCGAGATCTAATAGGCAACTATGCTGCCCTGAATACGCAGACACAGCGTGTGCTCTACTTGGCACTTCAGCGGCTGCGAGATGGCACTGAGAGGATTGAACTTGAAGACAGAGTTATCGATGTGTCAATCGCCCTTGAAGCCCTATTCATGGAGGGCGAACAGTGGAACCAGAAGAAGATTGTCTCAAGAAGAGCGTCCTGGTATTTTTCGCATTCGCTTCAGGAGAGAGAGCAAATCAGGATCCGACTCAAGGACTTCTATGGTGAGCGATGAGATATTGTGCACGGAAAAGTACCTCGGGTGCTGACTCTTGCCGAGGAGGATAGGCGGCGTTCAGAGTTGGCCACCTTGACCGCTGATACTGAGGATGTGCTTCGGGCGAGCCTCAAGGACATGATCATCGAAGGGCGACCAGCGGACTGGGAGGACAGCAAGGATCTGAGACAATTTCGGCACGACCCGCCTCGGGCGGAGACAGACATTCCATCCACCAAGTCTGACTCAATGGGCTGGACAGTAGCGGAGCAGTGCGAGATCGACCGAGCCTTAGAGGGTGTGTGGAAACCAGAGGTAGACAATGCCCCGGCACGGCCGCCTGATGCACAGGTGATCGTCCACGCCGGCGTCAATGCCGAGGCAATCAAACGATGCCGAGATCAAGGAATTCCTTACGCCGTCATCGTGCCTATCCGGCTCTTCTTGGCTCACCCCAAATGGCCCAAGCAGGCAGGTGATCCACGCGACGAGCGCACGGAGTACTACTGCGGGAAGGACGTTGAAAGACACCTGCAACGTTGGCAGGCGGCAGCAAGCACAAAGAGGTTGCACCAGTTCGTACTGGAATTCGATGCTTCTACCTACTATCTCCCGGAGTCTTTTGAAATGTGGCGCAGATGTCTGCAACAAGGTGGGCTGCCATGGCCTACGGAGGCAACGTCAGGAAACTGATTTGCACCGGAACAGAATCGTGCCGTTGTCTTCAACCGACCGGGAGTCCCGCCGCATTACTCGAGGTAGGAAAACCGGCCGGTTGGCGCTATGACCGCCGACATCAGTCCCAAGAGGCTTGGCCTGAAATGAGTGGGGCGATGAAATACGCCGTCGTCATTGAGCGGGGACCGACGAGCTTTGGGGCGCACGTGCCCGACTTGCCGGGCTGCGTGGCCGTTGGGGAGACGAAGGCGGAGGTTCTGGTGCTGATCCGGGAGGCAATTGAGCTCTACCTCGAGGCGCTGGAAGAGGACGGGGAGACGATTCCGTCTCCGCAGGCGTATGAATTGACTGAGGTCTAGGCCGCTGGAACGCAGGGCGGCGGTTTCTGCGTACTCCGTATTGGACGCTGAGGCCGCTTGTTCAGCCGGAAGAACGCGGCACTCGCATTGCGGAGGTCGTGGGTTGGGATTCCATTCGGTCCACCATGCAAGTGGTGAGCCGTTTCCTGGCCGCTAGTGCGGCCGATCACCGGACCTAGGATCACCCGGCCCAACCAGGTGTGGGCAGCGCACCTACCTGCCCAGGGCCCGGGGGTTTCTCTACCTGGTGGCGATCATGGACTGGCACAGCCGGTACGTGGTAGCTGTCCAACACCTTGGAGGTCGGCTCTTGCGCTGGGGCGCTCGAGGAGGCTCTGGGCAAGGGCCAGCCGGAGGTTTTCAACACCGACCAGGGAAGCCAGTTCACGAGTTGGGAGTTCACCGCGGTCCTGCAGGATCGTGGTGTGAGGATCAGTATGGACGGGAAGGGGCGGTACTCCGACAGTATCTTCGTGGAGCGGCTGTGGCGGACGTGAAGCACGAAGAGGTGTATCTGAAGGCCTACCCCAACGTCCTCGAGGCCCAGAGGGGACTTGAAGACTACTTTCGGCTCTACAACGACCAGAGATCCCATCAGGTCCTGGGCTACCGGACCCCTGCCGAGGTGTTCCATGGGGAGTTGGGAGTAGCGGACGAGGAGTCTAATGGCGGGATGTGTTCAGCCGGCACTGGACCAGGACTACTGGCAGGAGCTCAGGGACTCTCGCTTAACTCCGCCCTGATTCTGTCCAAATAACCGGGTCTACCCTCACTATGATTGCTCGCTGGAGACACCTATGCTATATCTACAAAGCCTTACGGGATGGACGGAGGCGTTGAAGTGGCACAGCAGACGGGCAAAGTAGTGCTTTTCATGGGTGTTGGAGAATCACTGGAAGAACGCTGTTTCCCGTTGCCGCAAGAACTGGAGCCCGGCGCGATTCTGGTCAAGACGACGATGGCAACGGTATGCGGCTCTGATGTGCATAGCTGGCGAGGCCGGCGGCCCTTCCCAGTGCCAACCGTATTGGGGCACGAAGGTCTGGGAGCAATCGTGCGACTCGGGCCGAGCGTTAGGACGGATACTGCCGGTAATATCCTGTCCGAGGGTGACCGAATAACTTGGAGCATCATGGCCAACTGCGGCCGCTGCTGCTTTTGCAGGATATATGATCTGCCACAGAAGTGTCTTAGCCTTTTCAAGTACGGACATGGAAATAGCGACGTACCGCCGCATTTCGTGGGCACGTTCGGCGAATATGTTTACGTTAGACCCGGCACAAGCGTGTTCAGAGTTCCAGATGATATGTCCGACGAGGAGGCGTCACCGTTGATGTGCGCTGCGGCCACCGTGACCGCGGGTCTTGCCAGGATCGGTTTGCAGCCGGGCGAGAACGTCGTGATCCAGGGTGCGGGTATGTTGGGGATCTATGCCGCGGCCATCGCCAAGGAGCAAGGTGCCGGACAAGTTATCACGGTCGACGTACTCGACAAGCGATTAGAGATCGCCAGTGAATTCGGTGCCGACCACGTCATTAACGCCGGCCAGTACGATGATGAAGAGCTTGTCCTAAAGGTGAATGACCTGACCGGCGGGCGCGGCGCGGACGTGGTCGTTGAAGTGACTGGTTTCGCCAGGGTGATACCGTTGGGAGTCAAGATGCTGCGCATCGGCGGGCGCTATCTGATGCAGGGAAGCTTGTACCCCGACGACAACTTCATGCTTGCCTCACACGATGTGATTACCAAATGCCTCACAATCGCGGGCCTCCACAACTACGACTCTCGGTATCTGGGCCGAGCTCTGGACCTCGTCTACCGAAGCCGCCACCGATATCCGTACAAAATACTTGGCGGCCCAGCATTCCCACTCACCGCAGAAGGCGTGACCGCCGCGCTCGAATCGCTGGAGAAGCACGAGGGTATGCGACCCATAGTGAAACCGTGAGCAACTCATACATGAAGGAAGGTGTGAGCCAATGAGCAAGATCAGCATGGTAATGTTCGACCTTTCTGGGACGACGGTGCATGATGACACTGGTGTGAGAGACTGCCTGTACGAGGCTGCGCAGGAACATAATCTAGACACGACACCAGATGAGATCCTGCTGCACATGGGAACGAACAAGATTCATCTTTACCAGTTTCTCATTGCGCGGTCGAGAGGAGACAGAATCGACATTGAAGATTTTGAGAAAACAAGAACTCTTGATACTTACGAAGAGGCGAAGAAGGTGTTTGACCGTTACGAGGAGCTCATGATCGAGCACTATCGCAGGGAGGTCAGAGAAGTGCCTGGAGCCACCGACACATTTCGCTGGTGCCACGAACATGCCATCAAGGTCGCCACTAATACCGGCTTTCATCGTGCCATAACCGAGGCAATCATGGACAGCCTCGGCTGGGTGAGCGACGGGCTGGTGGACATCGCCGTGGACGTGGAGCATATCCCCGGACAGATCGGACGCCCTGCGCCATTCATGATTTTCTACGCTATGACACAGTTGAATATTCAGAGCGTGCACGAGGTTGTCAAGATCGGCGACACGCCAGCCGATATGCTGGAAGGCTACAATGCGGGCTGTCGCGGTGTTGTTGGCGTACTGAGCGGGCCCAGACCGGTCGATGCTTGGGGCAAGTATCGACACACGCACGTCATACCCAGTGTCAAAGAATTGCCTGAATTGATAACGCGCGAGTTTTCATGATCGGAGCTCGTTTACCATAAGGACAATTCGATCCGCGGCCATGCTTCCCGGGCGCTCCGCAGTAGCTCAGTGGTAGAGCAGCCGGCTGTTAACCGGCGGGTTCATAGGCTTCCCAGTTGCATCTCAAAGATTGTCCGGCCTACTGTCCAATTTGGGGTGCCAGATCGGCCAGCCGCATTCTGGGGACGGTTCGGACTTCGGTCAAAATAGGCCCACCAGACTTGGCGAGCGCGATACGCGTAGCGACTCGCGAGCGAGGTGAAGCACGCGGACGTTGACTCGAGTGCATCTCAGGGCCACACGAGCAATGTCACGTGTCACTTCGCGCAGGTTTGCTCATAGCTACGGGCGGACCGGAGGGGAAGCGTGCCAACGGTTCGAGAGGCCATTCGGGTCCTGGAGCAAGACGGGTGGCGACAGGCACGAACACGAGGAAGCCACCGAATCTTCAAGCACCCGGAGAAGCCAGGGATCGTGGTGGTGGCCGGGAAACCGAGCTTCTTTATTCCGAAGGGAACCTGGAACAGTATCCTCAAGCAGGCTGGCCTGAAGTGAGGGGCGCGATGAAATACGCCGTCGTGATCGAACGAGGCCCCTTGAGCTATGGGGCACATGTGCCGGACTTGCCGGGTTGCGTGGCGGTCGGCGAGACCAAGGCGGAGGTCTGTGCACTGATCCGGGAAGCGATCGAGCTCTACGTGGAGGCGCTGGAAGAGGACGGGCAGCCGGTCCCGGTTCCGCAGTCGTACGAGCTGATCGAGGTCTAGGTGATTTCACCAGCTAGGCCGTGGAGCCCGACTATCCTCTAGTCGCAGTTTGCCAGCGGCCGATAGGTCAGTCGGAAGAGCGCCGCACTCGCATTGCGGAGGTCGTGGGTTCGAATCCCATTCGGTCCGCCAGACGTGGAGTGGCGGGGCCGCAGGGCTCTGAAGACCCGCAAGGACGGTGACATCAATGCCGCAAGACACCGGGTTCACGATACGGCCGGCCACGGACGAAGACGTACCTCGGCTCCTGGCCTTGATTCAGGACCTGGCGGTGTACGAGAAGCTGACGCATGAGGTGGTGGCGACGGAGGAGACGTTGCGGGCGTCGCTGTTTGGTGACTCGCCAGCGGCGGAGGCTCTGCTGGCGTTTGCGGATGACGAGCCGGCGGGATTTGCGGTGTACTTCCACACGTTCTCCACGTTCCTGGCGCGGAGGGGCATGTACCTGCACGACCTCTACGTGTCTCCGAAGTATCGACGCCGTGGACTGGGCACACAGCTGCTGCGGCGCGTGGCGGCCATAGCGGTGGAACGTGGCTGCGGTCGCTTTGAGTGGGTGGCCCTGGACTGGAACACGGAAGCGCACCGTTTCTACGAGGACCTGGGGGCGGAGATGCTGCCTGAGTGGCGGGTGTTCCGTGTTGTTGGCGATTCGCTGCGCCAGCTTGCAAAGGGCGCTGGGGGAAGGTGAGAGGGGATGAAGAAGGGGAGAGTAGTGAGAGCGGAGAAGATGAAGTCAAAGAGTAGACGGGACTTGCGGGGATAAGGGGTTGGACGGAGACGAGGGCTGATGGCTCGGTCGGACGAGCGCCGCACTGGCGTTGGCGAGGTCGGGGGTTGGAAGCCCATTTGCTCCACTACTTTGGATATGACTGCTGGGGTACGTCATGACTGAGCCGCTCATATCTTCAGCATGTGCTGTTCGGACTTGAGGTATATGGCTTGGAACAATGAACCACGTTAGAGTCGTGGGCATCACCGCCGTCGGCGGTGGCGGGAAAACGGCGGTGACCCGGCGCCTGGCAGGGGTTCTTGGCGACGCCGTCGCTATTCACTTCGATGATTACGACGACACGAACGTACATCCCGCTGACCTTCAACGTTGGTTCGCCGACGGAGCCGACTACGATGCCTATGAAACCCCTCTCTTTACTCGTCACTTACAGACATTGAAAGCTGGCCACGGAATCTCCTATCCGATTGGCGGCACAATCGTCGAGCCCGCACGTTACGTTGTCGCCGATGCGCCACTGGGTCGAGCACTATCGGATTCAGGAAGGTTGATTGACCTATTGGTCTTCATCGACACGCCGTTGGACGTTGCAATGGCACGTCGAATTCTGCGAGACATTGAGCTGGCGGACGAACCCGTTCAGCATGTGATAGCTGAGCTCGCTGGATATGAAACTCGGGCCAGGCCGATCCACGAACACTTTCAGGAGCGGATGCGAGCAGACTCCGACCTGATCATTGAGGGAACTCTCGGCATCGACCTCGTGGTCGAGAGGATTCGTTCCGAAGTGGAGTCGCGTTGGGCGGGCCGGGCTGGCCCCGAAAGACCTGCTGAATGGCCAGGTACGGAACGTAGACGACGGTCGCAACAATAGCGGCGATTCCGTACAGCCAGGCAGGGATGCCTCTTCGACATTGAGAGGTTCTCTTTCTTCGACATTTTGCTGCCTGGTCCTGGGAGTTGTGGGCGTTTCGGCTTCCGAGTAGGGTGCTTCGACGAAGGACGGGTGCTTCTCGACTCACGTCCCGTTCAAATCAAACTGGATACGGGGCCGATACGTTCTCGGCAGCGACCGGGCACTAAAGAGTCCTAAGGCAAAGCATGTCCATTTCTGAACGGCACGTATCTGCGAATGGGGTCTCCATCTGGACGGCGACCCAGGGCTGCGGGCCGCCCGTTGTGCTCTGTCACGGCGGTCCGGGGATCTATGACTACCTGGGGCCCGTTGCGGCCATGATCGATGATGTCGCGACGGTGCACCGGTACGACCAGCGGGGATGCGGCCGGTCGCAAGACGTTGGGCCCTACGACAGCACAACGTTTGTGGATGATCTGGATGCCCTTCGAGCCTATTGGGGCTACGAGGCCTGGACGATCATCGGTCACTCGTGGGGTGCGCACCTCGCTCTCATGTATGCCATCCAATACCCGGAACGCACCGCGCGCCTGGTGTATATGTCGGGTACGGGCATCGACCCGGCCTGGCACCAGGAATATCGCCGGAACCGGGAAGCGAAGCTGCTTCCCGCCGAACGCCAACGCTTCCGGCTCCTCAACACGCAGCGGTTGACGGCCAGAGGCGAGGAGCTTGAGCGGATCGAGGAGGAGGAGTCTTCCTTGCGCGGAAGGACCGAGCTTTATGACGTGACGCGGCTAAACGATGTTGCTCGATTTGACCGCTTCCCCATCAACCATTCGCTGAACTCCGCGCTGAACGCGGAGAATAACCACATGGAGGAAGCGGGGAGGCTAGCTTCCAAGGTCTCCCAGGTCAGGGCGCCCACGCTTGTTTTGGACGGTGAGGGGGACCCGCGGCCACGATGGGCACGAGCCCAGGTCGCTCAGATGATTCCAAACAGCCGCCACGCGACCATAGCGCGAGCCGGGCATGAGCCGTGGATCGAGCAGCCGGAGGCAACCGCCCGCGCCCTGCGTGACTTTCTCATGGATCCGATGTAGTTCCCCGACCGCACCCTGTCGGCGAGTGGCCGGCGGGGACGTGAAGATCCAGAGTGCTTCGGCCACGTGATTGGTTTGTTGGAGCTCCAAACAGGCACGACTGAAGCTGTCGTTCTCCATTGGGCGGGCTATCGATTTCACGATCGATCAACTTAGACAGCACTTCGAAGCGTTTCGCAACGTTTCCCAGGACTTCGCCGATACGCAGCTCAGTCGTAGAGGGCCGCACTCGCATTGCGGTGGTCGTGGGTTCGAATCCCATTCGGGCCACCAGGTTTGTCCGCCGTGCAGGTCTTGGATTTCGGATTCAGGCTTATGGGGTGGTGGATCCGGCACTCGGCGTACGAACTGCACCTGCGCTGAATCACCACTGGATGGCGGACAGCGTTTCCGGCGGACGTGGACTGACTCAGCGGGGGGTTGCGGCAACCTGCGGACACATCGGTCTCGTATACTGTGATTCACAGATTCTGTGGGAATGTGGACGTGCGGAACATTACGGTTTCCGTGGATGACGCGACGTATCGGCGTGCGCGGATTCGGGCGGCGGAGCTGGATACGTCGGTGTCGGCGCTGGTGCGCAGCTACCTCAAGAACCTGGATAGGAATGAGGGCGACGACACGGCTGCGCGTGCAGATGTGCCGGAGACGGTGGATGAGCTTCGGCCCGGGACGCTGGATGAGTTGCTGGCGGATTTCGACGCGCGGGGCGTGGGGTTGCGAATGTCGGACAACCTGTCGCGGGATGAGTTGTACGACCGCGATGCTGCGAGAGCGGCAGCTGAAGGGGAGCGGGAACGCCTGGGCTCGGACTGAGCATGATGCGTTTCGTCGACACCAACGTGCTGCTCTACGCCGTGAGCACGCTGCCGAAGGAGTTCACTAAGCGCCGCCAAGCCAGGAACGTTTTGCGACGTTCTGACCTGGCGGTGTCAGTTCAGGTTTTTCAAGAGTTCTATCACCAGGCGACGCACCCCGGACGTCCGATCCAGATGAGCCACGATGACGCCGTGGCCTTCCTGGGAACTTTCCTGAGGTTTCCTGTCCAGGAAATCAATCTGGACCTCTTTCGTGCTGCCGTTGCCAATTGCCAGCGCTTCGGGCTGTCTTACTGGGATGGAGCAATCCTGGCGGCGGCGCGGATACTGGGGTGTGATGCGATGTATTCGGAAGACTTGAGTTTTGAGCAGGATTATGGCGGGATGCGGGTGATCAATCCGTTTCGGGAAGCCTCGGAGGTCTGAGGTGCCTGTACAGCACCAGAGTGACCGCCGATTGAGGACAGGCAAGCATGAGTGACGATGGGTGGACTGCTGAGTTGAGGCGGCGGTGGGACGAGGGGATTGTTCGTTACCCGGATCCGGCGGTGGAGGTTTTGGATCCGCGATTTGGGGCCTACAGGCTGGGGAATGCCGCCGTGGAGCGACTGTATACGGGGGCTCGCTGGGCGGAAGGGCCGGTTTGGTTTGGCGATTTCAGGTCACTGGTTTTTAGCGATATACCTAACAACCGGATGCTGCGCTACTGCGAGGTCACGGATGAGGTCACGCTGTTTCGTCAGCCCTCCAACTACAGCAACGGCAACACGCGAGACCTGCAGGGCCGGCTGATTACTTGCGAGCACTTGACTCGCCGCGTGACCCGAACCGAGCAGGACGGGAGTCTCACGGTATTGCTGGACCGCTTCGATGGCAGACGCCTCAATGGGCCAAACGACGTGGTTGTCGATTCCGACGGGGCCGTGTGGTTTACCGACCCCGGCTATGGAATTCTGATGTCGTATGAAGGAGAGCGAGCCGAGGCCGAACTACCTACGCGGGTCTACCGACTTGATCCTGTGACCGGTGACGCCACGGTGGTGGCCGAGGACCTGGTCAAGCCGAACGGGCTCTGCTTTTCCCCGGATGAGTCGCGGCTGTACATCTCCGACACCGGGAATTCGCACGATCCCGATGGACCGGGGCACATCCGGATGTTCGAAGTGGTGGAGGGGCGGAAGCTGCGTGGTGGCCAGGTTTTCGCCGATATGTCTCCCGGATTTGCCGATGGCATGCGGACTGATCGCGACGGCAACCTGTGGTCCAGCGTCGGCTGGGCCGGACCGGGAACGGACGGCGTGCACTGCTTGACGCCTGACGGTGAATTGATCGGCCGGATCATCCTTCCTGAACCCTGCGCAAACCTGTGTTTCGGCGGCGCCAAACGGAACCGTCTGTTCATGACCGGTAGCCAGTCTCTGTACTCGTTGTACGTGGAGGCGGTTGGGAGCCAAAGGCCGTAGCGGTTGATGCCACGTCGACAGGGGGCGGACGAGTCTCGAGGCACATGTTCCGACCTTAGCGGATGGAATGACGGCCTTGGAGACAAATGCGGAGGCGTGCGCCTTGGCTCACGAGGCCATCTGGCTGTACCGTGAAGTGCTAAAGGAGATCGAGAGGCCGATTGCGGCTCGCCAGAGGCCCGCGAACTGACCAACGTGAAGGGGTCTAGTGCGGGTCATCGGCGTGTAGCGACCAGCCCCACCGGGTAACCCTGAGCCGATAGCTCAGTCGGGAGGGTACTGCACTCGTATTGGGGAGGTCGCTGGTTCGAATCCCATTCGGTTCACCATTCCATGATCGTGGCTACTTTCGATCTCATAGACTGCTTCTCGACGTCTCAAGTCCACCTTGCCTTTCGGCCATCCACTTGTTCGACCACAGGGATGACGGACAGTGAGTGACCCTCAAGTAGAGCGCCTCGCCGACCTCCTCGAACGCGCCGTCGGTAGCGTAGTGGTAACGCACGACTACTCGAAGCAGCAGATTAACGTACCAACTTATCGGAAAAAACTGCAAAGACATTGGGATCGACACTGGCCAGCCTTAGACCAGAGTCACGCGACGTGCTACACGCCCACGATAGCGAGCGACGAACTGCAGGAACGGCTTCTTGAGACCGTGAGTCGAGAACTGAAACAGCACGTGCGTGAGAACAGAGTTCAAACGGCTGCCATAGTGACTGTTGGGGGCGATGGGCGAGGTATCGCTTTGGCGGACATTGCTAGTCGATTGATCGAAGTTGCCATCGGACGAGGCTGTTGGCAGGCGGCGCGTGCCTTCTATCAGGGTGTCCATGAAGACCGCGCCGCTTACCGGTTGATTGCGCTACTCAATGGCGTCCAGTTAGAAGTTGAAGTACCCGTGCGAGTGGGAATTCGCATGATTCCACTTCCCAACTCCACGGCTGACCTCCCTTCTTACTTCCCCTATATGTCGTTTAGAGACTCTGCTCGAGACCTGTTGGGGAAAACGCTTTTGGTGATCGACTGCACGGTACAATCGACTTATGCTGATCCCGACCAACCGGGGCTCCATGAAGATTTCTTCCAGCGTCAGCAAGAGTGCTCCGACCTCCCAAACTTCGACGTTCACCAGTTCTGTGACGCACTGTCCCTGGCCAAGAACGGACCGATCGCGTGCGTGGCACATTGGACACACGTAGACCCGGATGCCGTTTTCATCGCCCAGAGGCCCTACACGGGCGGCGAGGTTCGCTACCCGTTTGCGCCGCGTTCGTGGCGTGCGGTCAAAGCTACCGCGAGCAGCGTGGAGGAGGCGGTTTCGCTATACGAAGCTCGACAGAAGCCCAACACCGGATCGCCTGAGGCGCTGAAAGTGCCCATCAATCGGTGGATCAAATCCAAGACTGACCAATTGCTGGAAGACAGATTCATTGATTTAAGGATTGCTCTGGAATCACTGTATCTCAAGGATTTCATCAACGAGAACAGCCAAGAGATGAGATTCAGGCTTCCCCTATTCGGGGCATGGCACTTGGGCTCGGACATTGACGAAAGAAGATGGATCCGCAAAAGGATACGTGACGCATACGACAGGGCATCAGGTGCAGTACACAGTGGCGCTGTGGACGAAGTCATTGAGAATCGAGAGTTGCTTTCGGACGCTCAAGACCTGTGTCGTCGGGGAATCCTGAAGCTGCTCAGCGAGGGAGAGCCAGACTACTGGGGAGACCTAATCTTGGGTGCTGGAGGTGTTGCTGACTCAACCTCGTGACTTTGAGTTAGGGAGGAAGTGAGGGCATTGGCGCGTGAAAACCGTTCCTCGCCCCTATGCATCCGATGGTCTTTTGAGTCCGGACATGTCATAGACATTGAAGGACACGGCCGAGGTTAAGGGGTTGATTGAAAGAAGGCTCTTCAGCGTTGAGCAGGAGTCGCCGATACGAGACGAGGCGGCTCGAATGGTGCGCACCATCGAAAGCGTTGGGCGGCCGTTTTGCGACGGTTGGCCGGATTGGCGGCCGGATGCGAGTTGGTCTGTTCCACGACTTCCGGACGATTGGTTTGATGTGGATGGGACGGAAGCGGGCACCTCTTAGCCGAGCAGGGTTGGCGCTTTCGAGGTGGGCGGGGCTTGGACGGCGCTCTTATGGAAGAAGAGTCCGGGGATAGTTTGGTGGTCGGGGTGGCTACGGTGGTCCTGGACTGATCGGGGTGCTAGGTCCCGGCTGCGGACGCCGGGATGACGGACGGGGACTGCCTGGGGACTGGGGTGGTGACGGCTTGTGGTTCGACACGGGCCTCCGAAGACTTCGGCCCGGCTCACCACGAACGGTCTAGGGCCCATCGGCAGGCTCGGGACAGGCTCACCACGAATGGGAAGAAAATTTAGGGTCCGATCGAGGTCGGGGTGGTTTCCCGCCTGCGCGGGAATGACGGACCGGAGGGTACGGCGAGCTGGGGATTTGGGGGTTTGACGGGGCGACAGGGTGCGCCTGGATTGAGCGGGGCGCTGGGTCCCGGCTGCGGACGCCGGGATGACGGGGGGCGGAGTGCGGAGAAGGCGAGATTCCTCGGGGGACCTCGGAATGACAATGGGATTGGGGTCGTTTGGGGGTTACCAGGGGTTGGTGGCGTCCATTTGGTATTTGGTGAGGTTGGTGACGTGGATGGGGTGGTTGTGGGTGAAGAGTTTGAACTGGGTGCTGTCGGGGCAGGTGGGGTAGACGCGCTGGACGATGCAGATTTTTGAGTTGACGAAGATCTCGATGACGGAGCGATCGACGAATAGGTCGATGTGGAGGGGTGTGTTGGGCGGGAGGGGGAAGGGGACGGTTTGCTGGCGGACGCCGGTGGTGGTATCGCGGGCGTTGCGGCCGTAGGTGAGGTTTGGGTCGAGGCTTGAGCGGTCGAAGTCGACGATGAAGTGCTGGCGCTGGGTGTCGTAGGTGACGAGGGTTTCTTCCTGGCCGTCGGGTGAGCAGAGGAGCTTGAGGCCGAAGCGGGTGGCCTGGTTGGGGTGGATGGTGAGGGTGATTTCAGCGCAGTCGGACTGGAAGCCTTGGAGGGTGCGCTCTTCGCCTTGCGACAGGGTGAGGTCGGGGTGACGGCGCTCGTCGTAGCGGAGGTTGCGTAGCTCGGCGACGGGGTCGATGCGGAGGGTGTTGTCGGCGGCGGGGGTGAAGTGCCAGGGGAGGGACATGACGCCGTTCCAGCCGTGATCGGCCCAATCGTCGCGGGCTTCGCGGATCCAGCCCCAGAAGAGTCTCCGACCCTTGTCGTCGACCAGGGTTTCTGGGCCGGCCAGGAGGCTGCCGAGGTGGCTGAGTTGGCCGTAGACCTCGGGGTAGAACTGCTGGTCCTGGTAGCGGCCGATGTAGTACTGGGCCCGGCCGTAGGGCTGGTGGGTGTGCATGAGGAGCATGTGCTGGTCGCCGAAGGGGAAGAAGTTGGAGCAGGCGCAGTCTTCGATCTCCTCGGTCCACTTGCGGTCGGACTTGTAGAAGGGGCCGAGGTATTGCCAGTCGCGCAGGTTGGTGGACTTGAGGAGGCTGGTGGAGTCGCCTTCGTAACCGGGGCGGTGGTTTTTGTTGCCGATGAGGGCGTAGTAGACATCGCCCTCTTTCCAGCCGCTGGGATCGAAGATGACGCACTCGGGGAGTTGGCTGGAGGCCATGGATCGATCGCCCGCGGGGGCCGGGTCCAGGGGGATGACGGGGTTCTCGGGCAGGGGGATCCAGTGGTCCAGGTTGTCGTCGTGGGACTGGTAGATGCAGATGCCGCGCCTGGGCATGTTGGTGATGATGGTGGGCACGGGCATGCCTTCCATGACGTCGCCGCTGTTGAAGTAGTCGCCCTTCTTGCCCTCCAAGGGCTCCCGCAGCGAGGCCTTGTGGAAGCGCCAGTGGAGGAGGTCCCGGCTGCTGATGTGCTGCCAGCTGGAGAAGTCCAGCTGGCCGGGGCCGTTGGCTATTTTCTGTAGATAGCCGAGGTGGTAGCGGCCGTTCCAGAAGATGGCGCCGTTGATGTCGTTCCAGCGGCCCTCGGGCGGGACGAAGTGGTAGCGGGGGCGGAACTTGTCTGCGACGAGTTTTTCGCGGAGTTCGTAGGACTGCATGAGGTAGTTGTTGAAGTCGCTCATCCGAGATACTCCGCTTCGGGCCGTGGCTTACTGTAGTGCGAACTGCTGGGCGGAGTGCGGAGAAGGCGGGGGATATGTCGTCGGGCGAGTTGAGTGCTTCGGCGTTGATTGATAAGGCGATCGCGGAGTTGGGCGATTGGCGGGGGGAGCGGTTGGCGGAAATCCGGAAGCTTATTCACGAGGTCGACCCCGAGGTGGTGGAAGAGTGGAAGTACATGGGGAGCCCGGTCTGGTCGCACGACGGGACGATCGCCGTTGGCAACGCCTACCAGAACAAGGTGAAGGTGACGTTTGCGAACGGCGCCCAATTGCGCGACCCCGACAAAGTGTTCAACGCGGGCCTGGGCGGGAAGAAGTGGCGCGCGATTGACATTTTCGAGGGCGACCGGATCGACCGGTCGGCGCTGAAGGCTCTGCTGCGCGAGGCGGTGGCTTACAACATCGAGCACTCGTTTTCGCGGCGCAAGGCCAGGGCGGGCGACAAGCCGGTGCTGCTGTCGGGTGGAAATCCGCAGATCGCGAAGGCGGATGGAGACGCGCCAGTGCAGGCCTACATCGAGGCGATGCCGGAGTGGAAGCAGGACGTGGGGCGGCGGCTGGACGCGCTGATCGAGCGCACGGTGCCGGAGGTGCGGAAGGCGGTGCGGTGGAACTCGCCGTTTTATGGCATCGAGGGCCAAGGGTGGCTTGTGAGCTACCACGTGTTTACCCGCTACGTGAAGGTGACGTTTACGAATGGCATGCGGCTGGATCCGCTGCCGCCCGGACCGGCGAAGGACCCGGATTCGCGCTGGATCGACATCCACGAGGGCGAACTGGACGAGGCGCAGATGGAGACGTGGGTGCGGCAGGCGGCAGAGCTGCCGGGGTGGTTTGGGTTTGACACGCTGTGACGGTCGGCTCTATCTAGCCTGCCAAGGCCAAACGCCGTCCTCGTTGGTCTGGCTACGCCCAAACAGGAGCAATGTGTTGCCAAAATGCACACGTTGCATGACAATTGGCGCATGGGTGCAGGCTTCGAATGGAGCGCGGAGAAGAACCAACGGCTCATCGACCAGCGACGGATCTCATTCGAGAGTGTTGTCTCGGCCATCGAGCAAGGCGGACTGGTCGATGTGTTTGAGCATCCCAATCAGGACCGCTATCCAGGGCAGTTGATCTACGCCGTGGAAATCGGCCAGTACATTCACCTCGTACCGTTGGTGATGCAGGCCGACGGCACTCGATTCCTGAAGACGATCATTCCCAGCCGGAAGGCGACGAGGGACTATCGGAGGAGACGATCGACGTGAACGACGAGTTGAGCGCGGAAGAGCGCGACATACTGAACCGGTTCGAGCGGGGCGAGTTGCGGCCCGCTGCTGGCACCGAACAGGAGATCGAGGCGGCCCGCCAAGCTGCTCGCCGTACGTTCAACAAGACCAAGCGAGTGAACCTGCGGGTAACCGAGCGCGACTTCAATCTCGCGCACTCGCGGGCCAGGGAAGAGGGGATCCCCTATCAGACTCTACTTTCCAGCGTCATCCACAAGTACCTGTCCGGCAGGCTGACCGAGAAGCGATAGTCCAGGCATCCCGACCTTCAGTGGGAGTGCGGATACGGCCGAAGGTGAGCGTGCAGTGTCGCTCGACATGACAGTTTCCCGACCCAGGGTGCTGATCGTGTGCAACCGAGAGGTGCGCGAGGCGAGTTTGTTGCCCGTGGACCTGGACCGGCTAGCGGCGATCGCGGACTGGGAGTGGCTGGAGTCGGAGGGCGGGGTCGCGTTCGGGCCGAATGAGGATCGTGGGGCTGTCAGGCGGCTGATGGAAAAGGTCGGGGACGTTGACGGTGTCGTGGTGTCGCATGGCTCGCCGATTGTCAGCGCGGAGGTGATGGACGGCGCCCCTGAGCTCAAGATCGTTGGCGAGTTGGAGGGCGACAGGTTCGCCTACCGGATCGACGTGGAGTCGGCCTGGGAGCGCGGCATCCGCACCGTGGATACGACCCACGGTTCCTCCTATCCAGTTGCGGAATGGGCGCTTGGCCTGATTCTGATATCGCTCCGCAATGCGGGCGAGAGCTTCAGGCGGATCCTGGCGGGAGACACCTTCAAACCGGCTCACAGCGATTTTGGATACGTGCACGGTGAGCTCACCGGCAAACGGGTGGGGCTTATCGGATGCGGCCACATCGGGCGCCGGCTGGTCAAGTTGCTGCGACCGTTCGAGGTGGAGATTCGCGTCTACGATCCCTATATGGCCAGCGAGATGCCGGACGCGATTGGGGTGGTGAAGACCTCGCTGGAGAACGTGCTCTCGAGGTCCGAGGTCATTGTCTGCCTGGCGCCTCACACACCCGCCACGGAGGGAATGATCGGCCGGCGCGAGTTGGACCTGATCCATTCCAACTCGGTGTTCGTGAATGTGTCGCGTGGCGCCGTGGTGGATAGCGACGCCCTAATCGCGCGGCTGAAGCGCGGGGACATCGTGGCGGGGCTGGACGTGTTCGATCCGGAGCCGATTCCACCGGACAGTGAGATCATCAGGCTCCCCAACACCTTCCTGAGCCCGCACATCGCGGGCGTGACGCTGACAAGCCGCGAGCGCTTTTTCACTCTGATGGTGGATGAGCTGGAGCGGTTCTTCCGAGGCGAGGAGCCGCTGTTTGAACTGACGCCGAGGTCGCTGGCGAACCGGAGAGGATCGGCGACGCCGCAGGGTTGAGCGGGGTCGTGCCACGGCTGGCAGCAACTGGGACGTTCGTTGGTTCCTTCGCGTTAGGCTTCGTTCTGGACCTGTCGTCAGACCCTGATCCCCACCGCATCAAGCGAAAGCGAAGTACGAGTGATCATGGACAAGCTTGCGTTCGTCGATTCGCACGTTCACTTCTACGACCTGCAGCACCCGGAACTGGTGTACGGCCACTGGCAGCCCGGGGTTCCGCATCGGACCTTGGGGTGGCAGTTACAGAAGCTGGCCGAGAGAAACTACATCGCCGAGGACTATATCGCCGAGACCCGGAACGCGAACGTTACCAAGGCGGTGCACGTGCAGGCCGCAATCGGAAGCCCGGACCCGGTGTCCGAGACCGAGTGGCTACAGGAGGCGGCGGACCGTACAGGATTCCCCCACGGGATCGTCGCGTACGCCGACCTGCGGGATCCCGGCGTAGAGGCGGTGCTGGAGCGTCACTGCGAATCCCCCAACATGCGGGGAATCCGGGACTTTTCCTACGGCGACTACCTGGTTGAGCCGGACTACCACCGGGGCTTCGCCCTGCTGGAGAAGTTCAACCTGGTGTCGAGCATGCCGGCCGCGTGCGGGGACATGGAGAAGCTGCGGGCCCTGGCACACAAGTTTCCAAACATCCTGATCGTGGTGGATCACACCGGTACGCCGGAAGAGCGCACGGATGCGTACTTCGAGGATTGGAAGCGCGGCGTGGAGGTGGCGGCGAGTTGCGACAACATCCGCTGGAAGATCTCAGGCCTGGGAATGAGCGACAACAATTGGACGGTCGACAGCATCCGGCGGTACGTGCTGACATCCATCGAGACAGTCGGCGTCGACCGCTGTTTCTTCGGCAGCAACTGGCCGGTGGACTGGCTATGGAGTACGTACGACGAACTGATCGACGCCTACACGGCGATCATCTCGGGCTTCAGCAGGGACGAGCAGACAGCGCTCTTCTCCGGGACTGCCGAGGAGATTTACCGCATCTGACGGCAGCAGTCAGTCGTCTTTTTCGGTTGACGGACGCTCGGCGAGTGCCTATGCACACGAGCATTTCCCAGACGCCATAAGTCTTCCTCATAGGGAAATCAACGCCAACTCGACTGAATCGTTCGACACGTCGAAGATCTATGTCTGTTACTGCGACGGTATCGGATGCAATGCGTCGACGAAGACGGCACTGAAGCTTCTCACGCTTGGCTTTCAAGTGAGCGAATTGATCGGTGGGCTGGACTGGTGGAGGCGAGATGGCTATGCAACCCATCGATCCGAAGCGGGAGCGGGAAGTGACATAAGGTGCGGCTGCCATTGAGCACTGCCCCTCTGTGCGTTCATTTGCTCGCAGGCGGGCCTTGACTTTCGAGATCCTTGAACTTTGCAATTGCCGTAGGCGCCCGGACTGGAGCTACCAGACTTCGTCCTTGGCGTAGAGGGTCTTTGCAGGCCCAATCAGTTTCGGATTGGGCTTGCGCACGCGCCGCAAGACTTCGGGGTCGTAGTTGAAGCTCCGCAGCACGAAGCGCATGCAATTGAGGCGGGCGCGCCTCTTGTCGTCCGACTTTACGACCACCCAGGGCGACGCCTTTGTATCGGTAGCTGCGAACATCAGCTTCTTCGCCTCGGTGAATTCGTCCCAGAGCGGTAACGACCGCCTGTCGACGTCACTCAGCTTCCACTGCTTGAGGCGGTCCTGGGCGCGGGACATGACTCGCCTGAGTTGCTCCTCCTGGCTCACCGAAAACCAGAACTTGAACAGCCGCAGGTCTTCATTGATCAGCATGTCCTCGAACAAGACCGTGTCGCGGAGGAAGCGCACCGTCTCAGCGGGCGTGCAGAAGCCCATAACCGGCTCGACCACCGCCCGGTTGTACCAGGATCGGTCGAAGAACACGATCTCTCCCCTGGTTGGAAGGTGCTGCACATAGCGCTGGAAGTACCACTGGCCGATCTCCCTCTCGGTAGGGGCCGGCAGCGCAACCACCGTAGCGCCGCGAGGATTGAGGTGCTCCATGAAGCGCTTGATGGTTCCGCCCTTGCCGGCAGCATCCCGCCCCTCGAACACCACGACGATTCGCTGTCCGGTCTCCTTTACCCAGTTCTGCAGCTTCAGAAGCTCGACCTGTAGCTCGGCCTTCCGAGCCTCGTACCTACGCCGCCGCATTCTGGCGGGATAGGGGTAGGAGTCGCTGATGATCCGGCTGGGGTCGGCGCCTTCTACCGTCCGCAGGATCTCCTGAGGGATTCCGACCGTGGGAATCGGGATGCGAGACGGATCTGGCACCGCACTTTGATTAGCCACAGAAATACCGTAAAGGGGCGTTTCGGCCGCGTCAATAACGGTGAGGCCGGGGCCGGTCTCGCCGAGAAGGGGCCGCAGGCTGAGGGAACAGGCGTTCCAGGGCCAGCCTTGGGAATCAGGAGGTCCGGACCAAGATCCATTGACCAGGACGGTACAGCGTATGCCGAACGACGCTCTCCGACGTCATCGACTTGGACGAAGGGCTGGCGAGCCATTTCAAGGCGTCGATGCCGCCTGACCTCGGCAGGAATACTTGCGTCTTCGCCAGCACAACCAGCACGTTAACCTGATCGAGGTCCACAATGTCGGGACGGCGGTCGGCATGACCGAGCACCACCGGCTGAAGTTCCGGGTACAGACTCACAGTCCAATGCGGATCTGGAAGATCGGTTCATCGACCGTCAAACCAGGTCCGGCAGCCAGCGAGGAGTACCCATGTCCGAGGTCAAGCCAATTCCGGACGGCTATACGGCCGTCACCCCGTACCTGATCGTGGAGGATGCGGCCGGGTTTCTGGACTTTCTGACGAACGCGTTCGGCGCGGTGGAGCGGCTGCGCATTCCGATGGGGCAGGGCCTGATTGGCCATGCCGAGGTTGAGGTTAGGGGCGCGGCGGTGATGCTGTCCGACGCGGCCCCGCCCGACTTTCCCGTCAGCAGCTCGCAGATTCATCTCTACGTGGAGGACGTGGATGTCGTCTATGCCCAGGCGGTAAAGGCGGGCGCCACTGCGGTGGCGGCGCCAGCCGACCAGTTCTACGGCGACCGCATCGCCCGGGTGGCCGATCCCTCGGGCAACGTCTGGTCAATTGCCAGCCACGTTGAGGACGTGGGCATGGACGAGTTGATGAAGCGAATGGCCGCCATGGAGGACGATTAGACGAGTCGCGGAGCGTGGGCAACTCGGGCACACCACGGCCGAACTGAAAGGCCGACTGCTACGCGAGGTGATTGCGGACTTCGATGAGCGCGGGAGTGGGATTGGACCCGCGGGAAAGTCTGGCTCGAGAGGAGCTCTACGACCGGGATGCCGCTCGGGCTGAGGCTGAGAGGAGACGTCCCGCCCGGTCCGGAAGCGGATGCCGCCACGAAGGGGGGCGGAACCCGGCGGCATGGGTTGCCGGAGGTTGTACGGGCGCTTGAGTCGATTTTCAGGGCGGCGGGTGAGTGAATTGCGGGGGACGCTGGGGGTGGCGGTGTGGAGGCGGGGTATAACAAGCATGTCCTTCGGAGCGTGGGGGATCTGAACCGGATCCGGGAATACACCTCGGCAACCCGGCGAGGTGGTCGTTGGATCGGGATAACCCGGAGCGCCAACGGCCCGCGGGGGAATTGTCTGGGATCGACGGCTCGTCCACAGCGTCCCTATGTGATGCCTTCCAGCACAAGGTTCGCGGATCCGTACGTGTAGGTCTACCATATGGTGGTGTATTTGAACGCGGAGTTTGGTCAGGCTCGCATGGCAGTTATGTTGGCATTGCAGTTGACGCCGTCAGCGTAATTTGAATGCACAGCTTGATTATGTGAGGAGAGGGTGTCAGGAACAGCAACACAGGCAACCTATTGCGGGCGCGAGTGACGGATCAGTGTTGACGGGACGGAAGCGATAGCCTACGACTTCATCGATTCTGATCAGGTGCTTGTTTGGTCGGAGGCTGATACGATAGTCCGATCGGTGTAGCTGCGGGAACTCGCGCCGCAGGATAAGGCGCGTGGCGCACCGAGCTGACCGTCAGCCAGAGATCCAACCTGCCTCACAAGGAGAATCAACCATGAAAAGCGTGGCCTCCAGACCGATCGTGGCAGGGGATGCGGCCCCGGACTTTGAGCTTCCCTCGCTGACAGGCGGCTCGGTACGGCTCTCCGACTACAAGGGCACGAAGGTGGTCCTGTTCATGTGGGCGTCCTGGTGAGGGTGCCGGGAGCAGCTGCCAGGTTGGCAGCAATTTAACGACGAGAACCGAGGGCGGGGCGTTGAGGTTCTATCGGTCGCGATGGACGCGCAGTCGACCGACCGGCCGCGTCTCTATGTGGAAAAGGCCGGCGTAACGTTCACGACGCTGGTCGATCAGGCGAACATCCTGAGCGACCTGTACGGGTTCAAGGCCGTTCCGAACGGATTCCTCATCGACGAACAGGGAATCGTGCGTTTCAGCCAACTCGGCGGCTTTGACATCGGGCAGCCGGAGACGGCTGAGGTCCTGGAAGGCTGGCTGTCAGGGCAAGACCAGAAAGCGGCCGGCGAGGGGCCGGAACGCGTTCTAGGCGCCGAGCACTCGGAGGCCAACGCTTTTTTCCGCGAAGGCCAGGAGCTATACAGGGCCGGCAAGGTTGGGGAGGCGCTGGCACGCTGGCGGCAAGGGATGCAGTTGAACCCAAACAACTACCTGATCCGCAAGCAGATCTGGGCCGTTGAGAACCCGGAGCGGTTCTACGAAGGCGACGTGGACTACAGCTGGCAGAAGGAGCAGATGGCCAGGGGACTGTAGACCTGGCCATCTGCTCTCGGGGCCTCCACATTGCTCAGTGTCCTCGTGGTTTTGCGATTTCCCGCTGGGCACCAACCCTGCGACGGTCCTGGAGTTGCGCTCAATGAATAGAGATACGTGCGATCTTCTGATTCACAATGGGCAGATTTTCACCATGGATTCGGAGCGGAGGATTTATCGTCCGGGGGCGGTGGCGATTACGGGTTCACGCATCGTGGCGGTTGGCACGGATGCCGAGCTAACACAGCGCTTTGATGCGCGGGAGAAGATGGATGCCAACGGAGGCATCGTGCACCCCGGATTTATCGATGCTCACAATCATATTGTGCATACGTCGTGTCGGGGGGTGTTTGGCAACATCCATGACACAGGCTCATCGCCCATCAATTTCGCGGATTGGAAAGCCGGCGTCACCGACGACGACGAAGCCGCGGCTACGGCAATGGCTTGTCTGGAGATGCTGCGGAGCGGATTTACGATGTTCATAGAGCCGGGGTCGCTGTTCTCGACCGAGGCGGGGGCAGAGGCGGTGGAGCGGGTTGGCCTGCGAGCACTCTTTGCGCCGCTGTATCTCTGGGACAGGCGGGAGTGCTTTGATGCGATGCCGGCGCTGGAGAGTTCGAGCCTGATGGCTCGGGCGCCCATCGACCGCACGCGGTCCGTAGGGCAATTGGATTCGGAGCTTCACCGCAACAGGGACCCCGACTCGTTGGTTCGCGGGTACGTCTTCGTCTATGGGGTGGGAACCGGATCGCCGGAGCTGTTGCAGGCGGCCCACGCCTGTGCTCGCGACAACGATGTGCCGCTGCATCTGCACGCCGGGTACGTTCCCGAAGAGGCCGAGATCTATCGGGCCATGACCGGCAGAAGCCAGCTGGTGCACCTGCAAGAGCTGGGCGTTTTGGATGAGCACACGGTGATCGTCCATGCAAATGTCCTGGACGAGGCGGAGGAAGCCGCGGTGCACGAGTCGGGCTGCCAGATCGTCTGGTGTCCCTGTGCATTCTTCTCGTTGGGCATCGGGCGAGGTGCGCGCTTCAAGATGGCGGAGCGATATCGCCGAGGCGTCGGCGTCTCGCTGGGCACTGACGGCGCGTTCGACTGCACGCCGGGCGACACAATGCAGGCGGCGCACTTTGCGGCCCAGAGCTACGGGGACCCCCTTTCGCCCGGGGCGTTGCTGGAAATGCAGACGATTCACGCGGCGGCGGCGGCCGGGCTGGACGCCGAGCTGGGAAGCCTGGAGCCGGGCAAGCGGGCGGACGTGGTGGTGAGATCGGCAGGAGCGGCTGAAGCCTATCCCGCCAACAACCCAATACACGTGCTGGCGTTAACGATGGGCAGCGGAAGTGTGGATACGGTTCTGGTCAACGGCGAAGTGGTGTTCAGTGGAGGTCGCTCAACTCGAGTGGACGAGGCCGACGCTTACCGGGCCGTCTCGGACTCAGTGGTTGCGCGAGCGAAGCGGCTCGGTGTCGATTTGGACCCCGAGTGGCCGATCGTCAGCTGAGAGACGCATCTAGCGCTTCGGGACTCCATTGGCGGATCAGGCGGGCGTTCCATGTGCTAAACAGCTTCACCACCCCCGTGTTTCGTGCTCGATGCCGAGGGCGGAGCGTCACGCGTTGAAGAGCTGCGTGCGGAGTGATGGGCAGCGAACGGCCACCGGCTACCGCTCGAATAATCGTGTCCCGCCTGCCGCTGCTTCCCGACGCTCAGTTCGACAGTTTCATCATGGACTTCAGGACGAACCCCGTGGATAAGGGCTAGAGTCGCGCCGAGGCCGTATCGGCGTAGGAACGCATCAGGTACGTTTCCGTACCGACGCCCTTCAAGGCCTGCGCGACAATGGGGACGGCGACTGCGAAACGCCGGTGAATACCAAGGGAGGATTAGCGCATGGAACTCGGTGCTTTTTCGATTAGCCTGGCGGTAGAGGGCCTTGAAGCTTCAAGGGTTTTCTACGAGAAGCTTGGATTCGAGGTCGTTGGAGGAGATGCATCACAGAATTGGCAGATTCTCAGGAATGGCGATCACACGATAGGGATCTTTCAAGGAATGTTTGAAGAAAACATCCTAACCTTCAATCCAGGTTGGGATGGCAAAGCGCAACCACTTGATACGTTTACCGACGTGCGCGAGTTGCAACGGGAGCTCAAGGCAACAGGTGTGCATCTGGTTAGCGAGGCCGATGAGAGCAGCACGGGGCCGGCCAGCTTTGTGATTCAGGACCCAGACGGCAATCTAATCCTGATGGATCAACATGTCTGATCACAAGGGAAATTGGCTGGGTGTCGAAGTCATTGAGGGTCCGGCCGTGAAGTCCTCCTGCTCTAGGAATGAGCCGCGCACCAGCAAAGCAAGCCAAGCTAGACGCCGGCGCCAAGAGTCGAAGCCGCCACGGTTGCAGGCCGGCACGTTCCCAAGTGTCAGCTAACGGTCCGCCGGGTCGGGCAGGGACTAAGGGGAACAACGGCGCGATGGAGCGGAAGATTGAGATCTACCCGATGCCGATGTTCCCGACGCTGTCGGTTGCGGACGTGCGCACGTCGGTGGAGTGGTACGCCGACACCCTGGGATTCGCGTTGGTGTTCGCCATGCCGGGGACCGACGGGGAGACTGTGCTGGCCCACCTGCGCTGGCGGAAGTACGCGGACCTGCTTCTGGTCCCGGATGCCCGCGGGCCCCAAGCGGCGCGTCCCAAGGGTCTGGGAGTCGCGCTGTCCTTTCTTGCAGGGCCAACGAGCGTCGACGACATGTTCGCCGGCCTTGCGGCGAAGGGGGTGGAGCTGACAGACGGTCCAGTCAACCGGCCCTGGAATACACGGGAGATCGTCGTTACTGATCCAGACGGCTATCGTCTGATCTTTTTTGAACCCGTGGATCTGACGAAGACGTTTGAAGAGGTCATGGATTCCACGGCGAAAAGCAGCTGGGGGCGAGGCACTCCGCCGCGAGCGTCGGGTGACTAGCCGGTCCGGCATGCTTGGGCGCATTCGTTCGACTCACAAGTCACAGAAAGTCCGGGCTGCCAGTGACGGCGCTCCGCCGGCTATTCGGCACCAGAGGCGCAGAGGCCTGGTATTGAACCGCGACCACGACGCCATGTTCGGCATGACTCGGTGAGTACGCCCGCGCTTCAGCTCGAGACCTTGTACTTGCTTGACAGCGATGGTCGAATCTGTGGGACGCGTGAGTTGGAGCCGAGTCCGGGTCCGGTGTTTTCGCTGATCCGTGGAACGGCGAGCTGTACGTGGGCTGTGCGAGCGGACGTTGCGAGGGATCTAGCCGAGGCGCTAGACGGTCTCGCGCGGGAAGAGGCCCCGGTGTCGGACTTTCGGGTGGCTCCGGTGCACGTCGAGCGGCATATGTCGCTGGTAGAGGGGACGGTTGACTCGGGGCCTTCATTCGTGTTTCCGGAGGCGATTGCTAAACCTTCAGGCACTGATTGTGTCGACGACGTCGCGCTGCTTGACCACAACTTCTCTGGGTGGCAAGCGAGTGAGGTTCCGGAGTGCGCGCCGATTGTTGGCGTCGTGGAGGACGGGCAGGCCGTGAGCGTGTGTTTCTGCGCTCGGCGTTCTGACGTCGCGGCGGAAGCGGGGGTGGAAACGGCGGTGGAGTTTCGAGGACGTGGACTGGGTCCGCGAGTTACGGCTGCGTGGGCCTTGGCGGTGCGAGCCTCTGGCCGGATTCCGCTGTACAGCACGTCGTGGTCGAACGAGGCCTCGATGGCGGTTGCGCGCAAGCTGGGGTTGGTGGCATATGCGAGTACGTGGAGCATTGCTTAGAGTCTGGTTAATCAAGGCTTATTATTCCGCAAAGGAGCAACAGAAGGAATTGAGGTCATGCGGACAGTGATTGCCGAGCGCCTTGGGCTGGGATATACGGTCGTGTTCGTACGCGTCGTACTTATTGCGCTAGTGGCGAGCGCCCTTTGGTTCCTGGCGAACGCAGGCGAGGTTCACGCGTGCAAGTGTGCGGTGCCTGGTTCGCCTTCCGAAGAGTTGGGAAAGTTTGACGCGGTTTTTGCGGGGAAAGTTATATCGGTTCAACATTCCTTCGACCCTAATGTGACGCCGTACACACCTGACGACCGCACGACAGTCGGCTTTGAGGTCAGCGCGGTGTGGAAGGGCGTTGTGCATGCACGCATGTACATCACCACACCGCCAACCGGCGGGAGCTGCGGGTTTACGTTTACCGAAGGCGAGCCTTACATCGTGTATGCGTACGACAGCGCGTATGGCGACGGTAGCTATACCGCCAGCATTTGTAGCCGAACCGCTCCCCTGGGGCAGGCGCAAGCTGACCTGGACGCGCTGGGCGAGGGCCAGACTCCGCTTGCCGGGACGAAGGGACCGCAGGCTGAGCAGCCACAGAACTGGTTCGCGGCTGGCGTGTGGCGGTCGTTGCTGGTGACGTTTGCGACAGTTCTTGTACCTGTCGGAGTCGTGATGTATGCCATTAGACGGCGTCGATAGACCGTGCCTTGGGGACTGGGCGATTGGATGCAGAAGCGTCGAGACTGACGACTTGCAGCACGCCGATCACGGCGGCGCGCGGAATGGCGGTGGGTGTCCGCTTGGGGCCGCGAAGCGCTAGCTGGGATCCGGGCGGAGCGACCTAATCGCCGTGAGCAGGGCGAACAGGAACCCAAGGGTGGGAACGACGGCGAAGATCACAGGAAGTTCCCAGTCGCCCTTCATCGCGCCGGCGGCGATGGCGGCGGCTAGTGACAGATCCGCGGCCACGGTGGCCAGCAGGAGGGCGGCGATGGCCAGCACGAGCTTGCGTGAGGCTGTGGACCGGAGGACAAGCAACAAGAGCGCGCCAGCCGCCAATGGGTGGAGCAGCACAAGGACAAGCCGCGACCAGATGTCACCCCCGTCGGCGAAGGAACCCACGGCCGCGGTGAGCATGGCCAGCGCCGCGTAGACGAAGGCCAGAACGAGCATTGCGATTCGCATCGGTTACCTCCTCACCGGTCGCGTGCTTAGTGATGGCCGCAGGTCAGTCGGCATAGGTCTCTTCGCCGGTGTAGAAAGCGATGGTGCGCGCGGCGGCCGCTCGGGCGAGGGCGGGGTCGGTTCCGGCGGCTACAGCTGCTTCGCCCCAGGCCTGGCTGCTGCCGGTGAGCAGGGCCTTGCCGTCGGGCGACATGGCGAATTCGAGTGGGTCGGGCTTTGGCTGGTTCGGGTCAGCGAGATGCATGGCGAGCCCGAGCAGTCCCATCTCGAACCCTACGCCGGTTGCGCCCGGCCCATAGGTGTCCCATTGCTCGGAGTGGTGGGCGGTGTGAGTGATGGTGAAGCGGGCGTGGCCGGATCCATCGTCCGACACATCAACATCCACCCAGGTGACGAAGCCGCCGAACTCCCAGGTGATAGCGTAATGCGACGGGGGTTGGCAGGCCGTAATGCGGCCGCCGGCGTTGCCTTCCAGCTGATAGCTGCCGCCAAGTTCGAGGTTTCCGCTGATGGGCAGGAACCAGCGGGGGATGCGGTCGGCGTTGGTTGCGGCGTCCCAAAGATCCTCAAGCGTTGTGGGGTAGCCGCGGGAGAGGATGACGGCGTGGGCGGGCTGTCCGTCGCGCTCGAGCGACGACACGGAGCGATCGACGGCGCTCAGGTTTTCCTCGACATTGAAGTTCATGGACCTCGGTATCCGTGAGCTTGTGGGATCACGGAAACAATACCGTTTCGGGTGACGAAGGGACGTGGTGGCGGGTCTGGATTCGAGCGGCGGAACTGGACAGGTCAGTGCCGGCGCTGATTCCGGACTGTCTGCGGACGCTGGCCTTCGGACAAGCCGGGGGAGTGGCCGCCGAGACCGTGGCCGACGCTGCTCGCGACGGATTTTACTCCGGCAGGTCCGGATGAGACGCGCCGGCTAGACGGTCCTATTCCGCGTCGCGATCTCGTCCAGGAGTTTGGCGGCGGCGTAGACGTTTCTGGTATTGGGCACGGGGATGTCGAGCATTTCGCCAAGCTCGATGACGGCGCCCACGATGGCATCAAGCTCCATTGGCCTTCCAGACTCCAGGTCCTGGAGCATCGAGGTCTTGTGGGCGCCAACGGCGGCGGCCCCGGCGATGCGCCGCTCGACCGAGATTGGCATCCTGACGCCAAGGGCGCGCGCCACCGCGTCGGCCTCCGCCATGACGGAACAGGCCAGGGCGCGGGCCTCGGGATGCCTGGCGATTTCGATCAGCGTCGCGCGAGTCAGCGCGCTGATGGGGTTGAAGGCAACGTTTCCCAGCAGCTTGACCCACATGTCGATACGTATCCGGGATCTGACACGGCAGCGAAGGCCGGCTTCCTTCAGCGCGTCGGCCAGCCTTCGGCACCGGTCGCTGGCAGCGCCGTCGGGCTCGCCGATCGCCAACCTGTCGCCCTCGACGTGCTCGACAACCCCCGGCTCGGCGATGTAGGCGGAGGGGTAGACGATGCACCCGATCACACGCTCGGCGGGTATGGCGGAGGCGATGACCCCGTGCGGGTCCAGCGACTCGATCGGCCTGCCATCCCAGGGGCCGCCGTGCCGTTGGAAGTACCACCACGGGATTCCGTTCTGGGCCGATACCACGGCCGTCCGCGGCCCGAGCAACGGTCCCAGCCTGGGCGCGACCTCCGGCAGGCCGTGGGCCTTGACCGTGAGGAAGACGACATCGACTTCGCCCACCTGATCGTAGTCGTCCGTTGCCACGGGTCGGGCCTGGAAGTCGCCTTCCGGACTCCGCACGCGGACGCCGTCCGCCTGCATGGCTCGCAGGTGCGGGCCGCGCGCAATCAGGAAGACCTCGTGACCGGCGAGGCTGAGCCTGGCGCCCAGGTAGGCCCCGATGGCCCCGGCGCCAACCAGAGCAAGTCTCACGTGGAGGGCCCGCCGGTGATGACCTCCGCAACGATCCGGCGCTGCACCTTGCCCGTGGCCGTGCGTGGGATCGCATCCACGATGTGGATTCTGCGCGGGACCTTGAAGGAGGCCAGGCTCTGCCGGCAGTGGCCGATCAGCTCTCGCTCCGTCGCCTCGGCGCCAAGCACAACCGCCGCGGTCGGTTCCTCGGAGTGAGTCGGGTGCGGAACTCCGAACGCGACGGCCTCCGAGACAGCGGGGTGCGACAACAGCACTTCGTCGATCTCGATCGGTGAGATCTTCTCGCCGCTGCGGTTGATGAGTTCCTTGAGCCGGCCGCGGAGGGTGAGCCCGCCGGTCTCATCAAGCTCGCCCTGGTCGCCGGTCCTGAACCAGGCGCCAACGAAGGACGAGGCGTTTGCCTCGGGGTTGGACTCGTAGCCCCGGATGACGTTGGGGCCGCTGATCACCACCTCGCCAACCGTGCTCGGCGACTGAAGCACGCCGGCTTCGTCCATGATTCCGATTGTCACGCCGGTCCCATGCCCGACTGATCCGGGGACGCGACTGCCCGGAGGCAAGGAGTTCGAGGCCATTTGGTGTGCGGCCTCCGTCATGCCGTAGGCCTCGACCACCGGCACACCGAACGTCGATTCCATCTGGTTCATGGTGGCCGGCGAGAGAGCCGCGCTGCAGGAGCGGATGAAGCGCAAGCTGTCGACATTGGCGGGCAGGCCGCCACGCCGGGCCCGGGCGAGCAGCGCCTGGAACATGGTGGGGACCGCCGAGAACCAGGTGGCCTCGCACTCGTGAACGATCGGCCAAAACCCCATGGGGTTGAAGCCGGGCGGCGCGACCACGGTCCCTCCAGAACGGAGCGTCGAGAGCGTCGACGCCACCAGCCCGTGCACATGGAACAGGGGCATGACGCAGAGCGACACGTCGCTGGCGGACAGGTCGTAGGTCTTGACGATGTTCTCAACGGATGTGGTGAGATTCCGGTGCGCCAGCGGCACCCGCTTGGGGCGGCTGGTCGTCCCGCTGGTGTGCAGCACCAGCGCCACGTCGTCGGGGTCAGGGAGGTCGGGTGCAAGACCCTCGCCTTCGGCCTGGGCCGCACCTTCGGGCCCTGAAAGGCTCACGCGGCCCTGGTCGTCGAGCGCGGACCGGATATCCAGCACCGAAGCCGGGGCCGCCCTGCGGGCCTCCTCGCCCCCGTCGGAGGGGGTGATGAGCGCCGTGGCGTTGGTGTCGTCCATATAGAACTCGAACTCCGCAGCCGTGTAGGCGGGGTTGAGCGGCGCGGCCGTGCCAGCGGCCGCAACCGCCAGGAACGTCACGATGGCCTCGATGCCGTTGGGCTGGACGATGGCCACCCGGTCTCCACGGTCCACGCCCACGGCACGGAGCTGCGCTGCAAGCGTCCGCACCTGGCGCCGCAGGGAGTCATACGTCACCACGGGCCCGCCGGGGGCCACGATTGCCGGGTGCGACGGCGCGCCCGATTCGAGCAGGTCAAGGAGTGTGCCTGGAAGTGTTGTTGCGGCCATGCGGTCCCTACTCCAATGCAGCGTTCAGACGGGGTCGGTGCGTGGGGCGCCCTCAGTATGACCCGATTCGATCAGCCTGGAGCGCCGTTGTCCATCCGAGCGGCCCATAGCTGCTCCCGCCGCGGATGCCCAAGTGTCCGGTGGGCGCAGCGAGCTTCACTTACGGCAAGGCAGGGCAACTCCACCAGAGACTGGCAGCTCTGGCTGCATGGTCCTGGTTGGGCGCCTGGTGGCGAGGACGATTATTGGTTGGTCCTGACGGAGCAAGTTGAGAGCGCTATTTGGTCGCCAACTTCGTCCAGGCGCGCTGGGTTAGCCCGCGGACTCTTCTGGGACCAGTTCGCCACGAGCCTGGTAGAGGCCGACACCGATGATCAGCAGCCAGATTGCGCCGATCAAGAGCAGGCCGTTGCTGATCGCCACACTTGCTCCAAACTCAATGTTATGTACGTGCTCGACCACGGTGAGATTGAGCATCCACAACACTCCGTTAAGGACCATTCCGCGAGGCCGCGGTCTTGAAGACGTTCGTTGGGGGGTGTCGGCCTGGGGTTCGCTGCGGGCGGGCCGGGGGACGTCTGGAACATCATGGTGGGCACTCCCGGGTTTGTGGCCAGCGTTGGTGCGTCGGTGGCGCTGACGCTGATGACACCGGGTCCGTCGCGGGAGGTCGTGGCGTTGTTTGACGGGGTGAACTCGGCAAAGCCGGCAGGGAAGCCGGAACGCACGGCCCCGGTTTCCGAAGCCTCTGGCGCTTAACAAGCCGGGGCGTGGACCGTAGAATGTTTGCAGGACATAAATCGGCTGGAGGGCGGCTGCCGAGCAACGGGCGATCTGAGGGGCAGCGATGGATTGGGCACTACTTGGTCTGATGCTCGGGTTGATCGGGATCGTTGCCGGGGCGGCATGGCGGTTCGGGAAGGTTGAGAAGGGCATTGCCAACCTGGAAGAGGCCGACGAGCAGATCCAAGCCGATATTCAGGGCCTTGATCAGCGGCTGAGCGCCGATATTCGCGAAGTTCGGAAGGATGTTCGCGACGTCCGACGGGATGTTCATGACGTCCGACAGGATGTTCGCGAGGTGCGGCGGGACGTTCAGCGCATACTCGAGCGATTGGCCCCGCCAGCTGTCTGAACCAAGCGCCAGTCCGAATTCTCCGGTAGCCGTTCATCGTTGACGGGCGCCTGCGAGAACCTGTCGGCACCTGATCTCCGGCTTGGTGCGGCCGCAGACTCAGTTGCCGGATGGCGACGCGGGCGGACTGGGCGCGGCGCATGAAGGGCCTGGCCGACGCTAGTGCATGACCTCGTCTTCGGTGAACCGGGTCCAGGACTGAAAGACGGGGAAGGGTGAGGGCAGCGACTCAGTGGGGTCATTCAATCTGAGGGCCAGATTGTCGCTGTCGAAGACGTTTCGGATGGAGATGGACACGCCTTCGGTTTGGATGCAGTCGTCGCAACTGACAGGGAGTGTTTGGACGGATCGCGGGTCTTCGAAGTAGATGGTGATTTCGGACGTGTCACCGAGTTGTTCGATGCGGTAGTCGTTGGCCGTAATCTCCCATTCCCGCACCGCATGATCACCCTCGGCGTACTGCGCCCAGAGGGTGATGCGGTCGGCAAAGTCGAGGACGACGGCCTTGCGGGGACTGGCGTCGATGGAAGGCTCGAACTGGCGGAATGAGCGACCTCGTAGCTCGGTCTTGATTCGTTCGGCTTCGGTCGCGGTGACGGGTTGGCCCGCTGCCGATCCATCGCAGGACGAAAGGACCAGAAGCGCGAGTGCGAGGAGCATTGGCATCAGCCAGCGTCTGATCTGGCGGGTGACCGCGAGAGGCGATCCCACGATGATCAGGACGCGCCTGGGCCTACGGGCTTCGGGTCTGGAGTTACGGGGGCAACGAGTCCGAGCCGCCAACTCAGGCAGGCAGCAGGCGAACCCAGGCAATGCCGTCGACGTGTTCGAAGTGGCGGTCGGCCGAGACGAGGTCGGCTCCAGTTTCCATCGCGTGCGCGGCGATCCAGATGTCGTTTGTCGGAATGGGGCGGCCTTTAGCTCGTAAGGAAGCCGAGATTCGAGCGTAGCGGTCCGCCGTGAGGGAACCCACGGGAACAACGGATACGAAGGAGTTGTCCAGCAAAGCGTTCAGGTCAGCCATGTTCTGCTCGAAGCGCGATCCGCGCCGGAATCCGGCGAGCAACTCACCGATCACAATCGCAGAGAGAAATACCTCCTCGGCTCCCCGCACGAGCTCGGCGACGTGACGATGTCCGTACGCGAGCAAGCTGAACGCATTGGAGTCCAGGAGCAGCCTCACCGCCAGAGTTCCTCGTCAATCGTTTCGAATTCCTGCAGCGCCTCGTCCATTTCGTCAGCCTGCTTCTGGGTCCAGGTTCCAATTAGGTGGTCCAGCGAAGAGCCGACCTTGGCGCGGCCTGCGCCATGGTCGGCCAGCCCAGCACCTTTGCGAAGGAGTCGCAGGACGGCCTGGTTTAGCGAGATCCCCTCGCGCTTGGCGAGGCGCTGGATCGCGGAGCTCAGATCGTCGTCGAAACCGCGGACCGTGAGTTGCTGCACGTTTACGCTCCGTGTGAGTCACTAAGTGAGTCACTGCGACTCACTCTACTACTCACCTAAACGTGCGTCAGCCACTTGCAGGTTCGGAACAGTAAGGGCCAGTGACACATCGGGGTTCCGGAGAGGCCCTGTAGACATCAGAGGCAGGCGTTGCACCAGGCTTGGCCGTGGCGCTGGAGGGCTGTGGGGTTGAGGCGGGCGCCGAGGGCGGGGCCGGGGGGCAGGTGGAGACGGCCGTTCTGGATGCGTTCGGGTGGGTCGATGAGGTCGGCGCGCCAGGGGCATTCGTAGACGCCGAACTCGAGCGGCAGGGCCGCCGGCATGGCGGCGGTGACGTGGGCGCCGGCCAGGATGGACACGGGGCCGCTGGGGCCGTGGAGGGAGGTTCGGCCGCCCTGGAGAGCCACCAGTGTTGCCGCTCGGACGGCTTCTGCGACCCCGCCGCAGTGTTTGACGTCGGGCATGGCTATTTCGACGGCACGTGAGGCGACCAGCCGCTGGAAAAACTCCGCGCCGTAGGCGTGTTCCCCGCCGGCGACGGGCATGTGGACACGGGAAGCGATTTCGGCCAAGCCTTCCGGGTCTCGCTGCGGACTGACCGGCTCCTCGAACCAACCGACGTTGAGTTGAGCCAGTTCTTCGGCCACGGCGAGGGCGGACGTGAGGTCGAAGCGGCTGTGGCAGTCGACCAGCAGGGTGATGTCGGGGCCGATGGCGTGCCGCGCGGCGGCCACGCGGTCGAGGCCGGGGCGAGCGAGATTTGCAAGGTCGGCAGCGGGAGCGCCGGGATGCACCTCGTCGAATGGCGTGCACTTGACGGTGCGGAAGCCGTCGCGGACGGCGCGTTCGGCGGTGGACGCGAAGTCACGGGGGCGCCGGTCCGTTCCCAACAGGTGTCGGTTGGTGTTGGCGTAGAGCTCGACGGCGGCGGCGGGCGGGCCGCCCAGCGCCTGGGTGAGCGATACGCCGTCGCGCTGGGCCTGGATGTCCACCAGCGCGGTGCGCAGGGCGCTGACGGCGGTGGCGAGCGCGAAGTCTTGGTGGAGCTGCCGCGGCTCGAGTCCAGCTATGCCCACCAGGTCAGCCTCGTCGTGGATGGGTCGGTCTTTGAGGGCCTGCATGAGCGGGGTGATACGGCTGACCACGTCGCCGCCGGAGGTTGTCTCGGCAACGGCGCACAGGCCCTGGTCATCGCCTATCTCGACGAAGTTCCACCGGGTGCGAGCGTTGACGGTGACCGATGCGTGGCGAAGGGTGGTGAGGGTGATGCCTTTAGGCATGGTCCGGCTATACTATACAAGTGCCAATTGCGGCCTACGCGCGCTGTAGGCAGCGTTGGGACGTAGAGGACGACTTTCGCGAAGTGCCAGCTTTCTCTTAGGCTGTCTTCAGGCATGGAGTTGGAGTTACGGGGAACTGAACGTTCAGCGAAGCATTGGCTGAGCCATTACTATCGTGTTTGGGATGGCCCGAGTGCTTGAGGACGCGTAAGTACGAATGGAGGCGGGAACAGTGCCAGGCTATGTAATTGTGGACAATGACGTAACGGACCCGGAGGTCTACGCCGAGTTTCGCGAACGGGTGGCAACGACGGTTGAGACGTACGGCGGTAGGTATTTGGTGCGTGGCGGGGCCGCCGAGGCCATTGAGGGCAACTGGACGCCTCATCGCATGGTCGTGCTGGAATTTGAAAGCGTGGCGCAAGCGAGGACGTGGCTCGACTCCCCGGAATACACCGAACTGAAAAGGTTCCGGGTCAAGTCCGCCACTGCCAGGGTGATCGTGGTAGAGGGGGTGTAACTCCAGTCGCAGTTCGGTGGCGTCTCCACCACCGGTCGCTCAGTCGATTCCCAGGCGCCGCGTCGTGCCGGGCAGTCGACGTCGAGCGATTGGATGATCCTGGCACGCCACGCGCCGACGTTCATGCCGACGGGTCGTACCTTCGCCTGAAGCTTCTTTGAACACAGCGTCCATGAACGAACACATCCGTTACGAGCCGGACGAGCGGTGTCCGCCCCTCGTGTCGATTGGGGTCGCGCTTCAGGGCATCATGCTCGTCCTGGCGAACACGGTGCTGATGGTGACCATTACCGTCCGGGCGGCCGATCAGAGCGAGCGCTACCTGTCGTGGGCCGTCTTCGCGGCACTGATCATCGGCGGGGTCATTACCGCGCTGCAGGCGGGTCGGTTCGGGCGACTGGGGGCGGGGCACATCCTGATGTCAGGCGCCGGGCCCCACTTCATCGCAATCTCCGTTCTGGCGCTGACGGAAGGCGGGCTGTCCCTGCTGGCGATTCTCATTGTGGTCTCGTCACTGTTCCAGTTCGCACTGGCCGCCTGGCTGCCGTTGTTACGCCGAATCATCACGCCGGTCGTCTCGGGCACGGCGCTCATGCTGATCGCACTCACGGTTATGCCGATTGCGTTTAACAGGCTCACAGAGGTCGCCGAGGGCAGGCCGCTGGCCACGGGTCTGTCCGTGGCCGGAGTGACGTTGGCCGTTGCCGTAGCGCTGGCGATGCGCGCTTCAGGGGTTTGGCGACTGTGGGCGCCGCTCATCGGAATCGCAGCGGGCTGCACGACCGCCGCGTTGTTGGGACTTTACGACGCTCAGCTCGTGATAGAAGCAGCCTGGTTTGACACGCCGGATTTCAGCGCGTGGCCGGGATTCGACCTAACACCGGGCGTGCAGTTCTGGGCGCTGCTGCCGGTGTTCGTGATCGTGACCCTAACGGTTGCCATCAAGACGAGCGGCGATGGCGTTGTCATCCAGCAAGTCTCGCGGCGCAAACCGCGAGCAATCGATTTTCGCCTGGTTCAGGGAGCTCTCAACGCCAACGGGATCGGCATTTTGCTATCCGGAATTGCAGGAACACCGCCGACGGTCGCCTACTCGCCGTCCAGCGTGTCGCTGATTAACTTCACCGGGGTCGCAGCACGCAGCGTTGGATACGCGATTGGAATCATCCTGGTTGGGCTGGCGTTTCTACCCAAGATAGCGGCCACCCTGCTGGCCGTTCCCAGCGCCGTGATGGGGGTCTTCCTACTGACCATTATGGGACTGCTGTTCGTGGAGGGTATGCGGATGGTCGTCCAAGACGGGCTTGATCATCGCAAAGCCATGGTGGCGGGCGTAGCGCTCTCGATTGGCGTGGGCCTCCAGCATCAAAAAATCTTCGGAGAGCTCCTGGGCGGGACATTGGGCGCGTCGCTCGACAATGGCATGACGATCGGCATTCTGGCTGCGATTCTGATGACCTCGTTTATTGAATTAACTAGCCCGAGGGTCAAACGCCTCGACACTGAGTTGGCCAGCTCGGCTCTGCCTACGATCGATGCGTTCCTGCATGGGCTGGCGTCCAGGATCGGTTGGAATGATGCTTCAAGGGATCGGCTGCGCGCCGCCGGTGAAGAGACGCTGTCGAGCCTCCTACAGCTAGGCGGCGACGACGCGGCCGATAGCCAGACGCGCCTGATTCTGATTGCGCGCCCCAACAACGGGACGGTGGAGATGGAGTTCTTGGCGGTCCTGGAGGATCAGAATATCGAAGACTGGATGGCGTACCTGGGGGAACACGCCGAGACTCTGAACGAAGACTCGATGTCGTTCCGCTTGTTACGACATTACGCGTCTTCCGTGCGCCATCGGAAGTATCACGGCATCGATATCGTGACAGTTAAAGTCAAGGGTTCGCGTTAAGCCTGACGTTCTGACTTGCAGTTACGGAAGTACGCAGCCATACAGCGGCATGTTAGGCGCGCATGAGACTTGCGCTTCAGTTCTGCCGCAAGAGACGATGAACATCAAAGGTCGCTCCGCTTCAGATAGTAGGGCACTTTGTCCTACAGGGTAAGCGGCCGCCGAAATCGGTCCTCACTCCAACCCTTTTCTGCTAGGGAGAAGAGATCAACGCGAGGGGCCCGAGGGAGACGGCGAGCATGAGATGCTGATCAACGTGAGATGCAAGAGGCCAGTATAGGCTTCGGAAACTTGATCACTGTTCCTAGTCGTTTGCTTCTCTGTCTTGCCGAAGCGCACCTAGCCTCTCGTTCACGACTTGGCTATCCCTCAACACTATCATGTGCTTACGCTGCCTGTCACCTATGCGGATTGCAGCCATCCGCGGATTGACGTGACGTGCGCATGGACTGGTAAGTCCTCCTCCATATCCCACCACAGGAACCCGTGGATCTCCGCTCGTGCCTTTACTTGACCTTTAGCTTCGACCGCGAATACCTGATGCCGGTTTGTTGACGTCTCCAGAACGTACAAGTATTCCGTGCTGGCTGCGACGAGACCTGTCTCCTCACGGAGCTCGCGGATGGCGGCCGACTTGACGGACTCGCCGGGATCTACGCCGCCGCCGGGCAGCATGAAGGTCGGCTCCTCGCCTCTTACAAGCAGAAGCTTGCCGTCTCTGATTACGACGCAGGTGGCGCGTTCGCGGAGCGAGTGTGTCATATCTCCTTACAGCTACCGTCTAAACGACAGCGCGGGGTGTTAATCGAAAAGCCCTGGTTCCGTCAGCAGGCCCCTGCTGCGGCTTGATCCTACTTATTTCTCGTACCACCCGGAGCCGAAGAGGAGGCCGTCGTGGCGGACGGCCCAGGTGTGCTTTTGCTGGTTCTGCCCGGTTTCAGGGTTCAGAAGGACGTAGTCCACCCAGCGACCGTTTTCGTCAGCGGCGAGCAGGTCGTCACCGTAGAAGTAGCCGGTGGCGTCCACGCGGAGGCTGGGGTCGCGGCCGCGGAACTGGGGGTTGTGGTGGGCAATGGTGATGCCATCCGGGTTGACGATGAAGACATACCACTGGCCGTCGACGCTGTCGACGGAGTTGTAGTAGTTGATAGTCGCCTCGCGTCCGTCGCGTTGGTAGCGTTCGATGGCCTCGCGTACGAAGGCCTTAGTGTAGGCGGCGGGATTGTCTTTGGTTGGCTCCGTGTCACTGGATGACCCCGCCACGACGACAACAATCACGACAACAGCCGCTACGATGATCGCGACTGCCGTAGCAATTGCGGCAGTCACATAATTCGACACTTAGCTACCTCCGCTTTCCGTGCTGATCTGTTGCAACATTCGAGTGAGAACTGCGCAAAGCGGGAACACGGCGAAATGCAACCTGATCCGCTCGCGCCGACAGCGCCAAGCCCCTTGAGAGGTTCGCGTCTGACACTGCGGCCGGGCGCCGTCGAGTGAAAGGCGTCCCGAACGTGCCCTTTGCTCTGCCGCCCAGAGTTTGATTGCCGACGGGGAGGCTAGCACACAACTTACGGCGCGAATTGCAGGGCTTGCGGCATTCACTCACGCCTTTGGAACACGGCGCAGCAGCAGCACCTGAATCCACGTGGTGGCCGAAATAGGGGCGATTGCTCGGCCCCCGGGAGCGCCGCGCTTTTGTCGCCCAGGCCACGGGGTGGGCACGCTGGGCAGCGTCGAGAACCGCTGTGGCAGCATGGGCCGGCGGCGGCATGTTGAGGTGTGGCTGATGGCGGCAGCGCACGGAAACGAGAGCATCCGATACGAGCCGGATGAGCAGCCGCCCCCGCCGCTGGCCATTGGCGCCGGGTTTCAGGCCGCCCTGATCATGCTGGCACCGGTGATTCTGGGTGTTGTGGTCGTACTCCAGATCGCCGGCCAGCCCGCGGAATACACGGCGTGGGCGGTGTTCGCAGCCCTGCTGGTCAGCGGTGCGACGACCATTCTGCAGGCCGTCCGGTTCCGGCGGATTGGGTCCGGGCACGTGCTGTTCATGGGCACATCAGGCGCGTACATCGCGGTCTGCATCGGGGCGCTGGTGACGGGCGGTCCGGCCATGATGGCGAGCCTGATCGTTATCTCGTCGCTGTTTCAGTTCCTGCTGGCCTCGCGGCTGGCCCTGCTGCGACGCATCTTCACGCCGATGGTCACCGGCACGGTAATTATGTTGATCGCCGTCACGGTAGTACCGCTGCTCTTCGATGAATTGAAGGACGTGCCCGAGGGTGCACCGGAGGCCGCCGCTCCAGTGGCAGCGCTTGCGACTCTGGCGACGGTGGCTGCGCTGGTGTTGCGCGCTCCGCCCGCGTGGCGGCTGTGGTCGTCGTTGATCGGCATTTTGGTGGGGTGCTCGGTATCCGGGCTCTTCGGGATATACGACCTTGCACCGGTGCTGGACGCGGCCTGGGTAGGCATTCCGCTGGGCGGGTGGCCGGGATTTGACCTGACCCCGGACGTGAAGTTCTGGGCGCTGCTGCCAGCATTCGTGGTGGTGACGATCGTAGGCGCCATCGAGACCATTGGTGACAGCGTGGCCATTCAGCGGGTTTCCCGACGCCGGCCGCGAGCAACCGATTTCCGGGTGGTGCAGGGCGCGCTCAACGCCGACGGCGTGGGGAATCTGCTCTCGGGTCTGGCGGGGACGCTGCCCAACACCACGTACTCAAGCAGCATTCCGCTTACCGAGGTGACAGGCATCGCTGCCCGGCGCGTGGGCGTGGTGATAGGCGTCATCTTCGTGGCGCTGGCGTTCTTCCCCAAGGTCGCGGCCATATTGATCGCGATTCCCTCGCCGGTTGCGGCCGCGTACATCGCGTTCCTCATAGGAATCCTGTTCGTCCAGGGAATGCGAATCGTCGTTCAGGACGGTGTGGATCACCGAAAGGCTGCCATCGTTGGCTTGTCGTTCTGGATCGGTGTGGGATTCCAGAATCAATTGATCTTTGCCGATCTGCTGGGCGATGGATTTATCGGCGTCATGCTGGGCAACGGGATGACCTCGGGCGCTCTGGTCGCGATCATCCTGATGGTGTTCATGGAGGTGACAAGCCCACGGCGCCGGCGGCTGGAGGTTGCATTGGAGATGGCCGAGCTGCCGAAGATCGACGAGTTCCTGCGCGGGTTCGCGTCGAGGCATGGATGGACTGCCGTATCGACGGACCGGCTGGCTTCAGCAGGCGAGGAGACGCTGTCGATCCTGTTACAGGAGCCTGACGAGGCTGCCGACAGCGGACGGCGCCTGGCCATTGCCGCGCGCATGGAAGGTCGTTCGGCAGAGTTGGAGTTCGTGACGGCGCTCGAGGGAGACCTTTGAATAATGCGCCCTGAGCAGCGCCGAGGGGCGGCCGCCGGGCCGCGACGGGGTCGCGAGGGGTGGGGTAGCTCGGGTCGCCACCCGCCGAGGGCTACCCACAGCCCACCGCGCCGAGGTGAGGGCGCAGTGCGCCTAGGGCGAGGCGGGCGCGCCGGCCAGCAAGCGGTCCGCGCGGCGCAGGTTGTAGGCCAGCAGCTTGAACCACATCTCGGTCGTATTGCGGGCCAGGCCCCGGTAGCGCACCCGCTGGTAGCCGTACGAGCGTTTCAACGTGCCAAACACGTGCTCCACCGGCCGCCGCACCTGTTCGATCCGGGCGTGGCGGCGGCGCGCCGTCGGGCCCAGCCGGGGATGATGTTTGTTGGGCCGCCGCATCAGCCGATCCGCGATCCCCAGCGCCCGCAGCCGGGTGCTGCGCGCGTGCGTGCCATAGGCCGCATCCCCATACACCGCCCCCTCGTCCCCCGCGATCAGCCCGTCCGCCACCTCGGTCTCGTTCACGTTCGCCGGCGTCAGCATCGCGCGCCGGATCAGTTCCGAGTCGGCGTCCACGCCCAGGTGCAGCTTGTAGCCGAAGCGGGCGTGCGGGCCCCGGCGGGCCCAGGCCGCGTCCGGGTCCCTGGGGCTGCCCGCGCCTGCGCCGCCTCCCCGCGGGCGGCGCACCTGCGCGGCCACCAACGTCGCGTCCACCAGCGTGCCCTGCTTGACCAGCATCCCCCGCGCGGCCAGTTGCTGCTCCACCGCCGCGAACCGCGGCTCGGCCACGCCCGCCGCCGTCAGCCGCGTGCGGAACCGGCTGATCGTCGAGTGATCCGGCGCGTCGTCTTGCAGCCCCAACCCCACGAAGCGCCGGAACGACAGCCGCTCCCACAACGCCTCTTCCATCGCAGGGTCCGAGGCCTGGTACCACTGCTGGAGCAGCAGCACTTTCACCATCAGCAGCGGCGGATAACTCGGCCGCCCGACCGGCGCGGCGTGCAGACCCGCCACCAGCGCCTCCAGCGGCGCCCAGTCGATGAGTTGCGTCAGCCGCTCCAGCCGGGCGTTGCGGCCAACCCGCGGCGGCAGCCAGGCGTCGATGAGTTCCGGCGAATGGGTGGAACGGTGCATGGCCACGACCCTCGGCGGCGGGGGAGATGGTCTTCACCATGCGCCTCACGCCAGGGTTTTGCAAAGGTCTCTCGAGGGGGAGAACATGGAGGACCAGCTGGCGTACTTGAGCGAACTGCCTCCTGCTCCGGATGAGCGCGAAGTGTCGTTCCGCCTGCTGTGGCACTACGCGTCGTCGGTACAACACCAGAAGTATCACGGCATGGATATCGTGACGGTGATGGTGGAGAGTCAGCGGTAGCGCCATTGGGCAGCTCTCTTGTCAGGCCTATGGATTGATGTGGTTACCGGCGCTCAAGGACCTGAGGTTTACGTGGTTGCCAGCTATGCGGCGAGGGGGCGAAGTCCGGTGCGGCGCACGCCCGGAGAGACGGCACATACGGTTGATGAATAGGAGCCGAATTCTGGTCTTGTGCTGCCTGCCGATTCTGGCCCTGGCGGTGCTGGCCTGCGGGGAAGCGACGAGCCAGCCGGAGGCTCCGTTCAGGATTGGCGTGATGGAGTCGCTGACGGGTTCTGGCGAGACCTACGGCACAGTGGCCAACCAGGCAAAGCAGATGGCGCTGGACGAGATCAACGCCGCGGGCGGCGTGAACGGACGCACGCTTGAGTTCATTGTCGAGGACTCCAAGTGCAACGCGCAGGACGCGATATCCGCCTACAAGAAGCTGACCGAGGTGGACGGGGTGAAGATCATTCTGGGCACCTCGTGCAGCGGCGCGATGCTGGGGGCCGCGCCGCTGGCCGAAGCGGACGGGGTGATTCTGTTTTCGGGACTGGCGAGCAACCCGGATATTGCAAATGCCGGGGATTACATCTTCCGCACGCAGATCAGCGACATCCAGGTGGGTATCGACACCGGGAACGTGTTGTGGGCCGACGGGATTCGCATGCTGGCGACCATCACGGAGACCACCGACTACGCCGAGGGGGTTCGGCGGACAACGGTGGCGCAGTTTGAGGAGCGCGGCGGCCGGGTGGTAGCGGAGGAGCGGTACGCAACGGACGTGACGGACTTCAGGTCGCAACTCGAGAAGTTGTTGTCGGCGAATCCGGACGCGCTGCATGTGGCGCCGCAGTCCGAGTTCGCGGCGGGCACCATTATCAAGCAGGCGCGGGAACTGGGCTATGGGGGTCCGATCTACGCGGAAACGGTGTCGGTGGGAACGACGGCTTTGGAAATCGCGGGCGACGCGGCGACGGGCATGAAGGCGATTGCGGCCGATCTGGATCCCGACAACGAGAAGGCGCAGGAAGTGCTGGCCGATTTCAGGGAGCGTTATAAGTACGTCACGCTGCCGTGGCACCTGGGGTCCGCCTACGACGACGTCTACATCGCCGCCGAGTGCCTCAAGCGGACCGGCGACGATCAGGACGCGGACGGGTTCCGCGACTGCATGTACGAGATTACGTGGAGCGGCGCGATTGGCGACAACTACAGCTTTGACGAGCAGGGCGAGGTGGTGGGTCTTTCGCGCGTGGTCGTGGAGGTCCTGCCGACGGCCGAGCGGACGGAGGACCGAAAGTACGTCGTGCTGGGGCCAGCGCCTCGGCCGTAGGCCCACGCCAGCCACGATGACGCCCGCGGGTCTTGCATGACGCACGACACGTTTCATGACGTTTGGGTCATTTCGGTATTCATTGCGTACTTCGCGGTCTTGATCGGGATTGCCGTCGTGCGCGTGCGAAATATGTCGGCAATGTCGGACTACGTACTCGGACGCCGGCGGCTGGACGATGCTGGTTTTTCCAGCGCTGGCGTTCACGAGTGGGGCCAATCAGCTCTGGCTGGTTGTTTTCCTCGTCATTGGATCGTGGATCAACTGGACGTTCATCGCGAAGCGTCTGCGTCGCTACACGATTGCTACCAATGACTCGCTGACGGTGCCGGAATTTCTCGAGCGGCGGTTTGGGGACGGCGGCGGAGCCCTACGTGCGATCAGTGCGGCATTCACGATATTTTTCGTCATCTTCTACGTCACGTCAGGTCTCGTAGCTGGATCGAAGCTTCTCAACTCAGAATTCGGACTCGATTCGGCGTTGGGAATAGTTCTTACGCTGATCGCCGTATCTTCGTATACGTTCATCGGAGGATTTCTGGCAGTTTCCAGGACCGACGTGTTTCAGGCCGCATAGATATTCGTTGGCTTTGTGATCATGCTGGCAACCGTGATCCTGGCGACGGAGAACCCCTTGCAAGGCGTGGGAGGCGGGATGGGGGCGGCCTTTGGTCCCGCGGTGATCCTGGCGCTGTACTGGCGCCGGTTCAATCTGGGCGGTGCCATCGCAGGGGTCGTGGTCGGGTTTGCGGTTGCGACGCTCTGGCAGTTCGTCCTGTCGGGTGGTCCTCAGGGAATGTTCGACGTCATGCCGGCCATGCCGGGATTCGTAGCAGGCACGGTTGCGGCAGTCGTTGCCACACTGCTTTCCGCTCCGCCAGCCGAGGACCGCACGCGGACGTTCGACCAGGTGGTTGGCGGGAGACCGGCGCAGGCCTGAGTCCTGCAGCGGGGCTTGCCCCAGCGCTCCGCGCTTTGCTTCGGCGAGCCTGGGACGTGGACTGACTCAGGTCGTCGTCGGAGGACCGTCGATGGGTGCGGGGCGGAAGACAGCCAGGCTGGCGGTGTAGCCGTGAACGAAGTTGGCGGCGCCGATGGGGCCGATTTCGCCGCCGCAGAAGAATCCAGCCACCGGTACCTGCTCGCCCAAGGCGTTTCCGATGATTTCGACATCGGCATCACGCTCACCAAAAAAGCGTTCGCCACGACCGTTGCAGGTGAAGAGCAGCGCGCCGGCGGCAGTCTCTTCAAACACTTGCGGGGTTAGCAGCATCTCCAGGTCGTCGCGCGCGCTCTGGGCGTCGCGCACGTGGAACTGGACGAACTCACCCTCACGCACGCGGTCGGCCACGCTGATGGCGCCTGATTCCCTGTCCGCACCCAGTACGACGCGGATGAGGAAGGACCCGTGGCCGAGATCATCGGCTCGATTCGCGACGCCTCTCCCAATGAGGATGCCAGAGCGCATGAGTTGCTGGTCCTCCGCGCTGGCCTGGGCGAACACTTGTTCGAGCACCCGGAGCGGGGGCGTGCCGTCAAGCTCCTGAATCAGGTTGCTGCGGCTGCTGGTGACGGTGAACAAGTCGCCGACCGGCCGGCACCCCTGCGAAACAACGGTGCTCACGCGCACATTGCCGCGGAGCGTGACCCCGACGAGGCCAGCGTTCGTGACCGCGCCGTCCTGCGCCAGGCGGTTGCGACCGGGCGCGGACGCCCAACTGGCCACGCCGCCGATGACGGGAACTCCCGGCGCAAGCTCGTCGAGCCGGCGTAGCAAGGCTTCGGTGGCGGTTGAGAAGGGATCGACCAGCACGATGCAGGCGCGCAGGTCGGAGGGCGCAAGGTTGACGTCCTCGTCGTCGAGATCGGGAAGCGGATCGACCTGAACCCCCGGCAGCCGGGCGGCCAAGACGGCGGTGGCAGCATGGTCCTCGATTTCGCGGCCGGCACCGACGACGCCGCCAGCCGTGCAGCCGACGAAGCATCCGGGCGCAAGCCGTGCATGTAGGCCGGCCAGGGTGGCAGCACCATCCGGATCGGTCTGCGGACGGACGAAGACCACAACCAAGTCGAAGGGTTCGTCCGCGGCGAGTTGGTCGTGGATGTCCTGGGCAATGCGTTCGGGCTCGGTCTCAAGCGAGACGGCGGAGACGAATTTCATCCGGTGCATGCCCCAGCGACCCTCATACTTTCCAGCCTACATGCCGGGGGGAGACCCCTGCGGGCCTGGGAGTCACCAGCAGCCGCTGAGCGCGCCGAGGACGGCACTGAGCTAGCCCGAGGGTCTGCCAGTATGGTGAGCCGCTCGTCGCAGGCGGCGGAGCGGGTCCACCTGAATCACGAAGGATGCGGGAACGCTTGAGGGACGCAGCCGACACAGCGAGGCCCGGACCGCGCCCGGGCGTATCGGCGCGGGGTTGGCTGGCTGCGACCGCCGCGTGGTGGATTGACGATAGGCGCTGGTGGCACGCGGTTGCCGCGCTGCTCTATTTGGCCGCCGCGCTGGTGTTTACGTACCCGCTGCTGCTGGTTGCCGGCACGCATATCACGTACAAACCCAGCGGCGACCAGCTCTTCCTGCTCAGCATCCTCGAGTGGAGCCGCACGGCTCTGTTCAGCAAGCCCGGCGAATTCTTCGTCGGCAACTTCTACTTCGGTTCGGGCGGGGCGCTGTTCGGGTCCGACCTGCTGCTCGGGTTTCTGCCCATCTACGGCCCGCTGGCCTGGATCACTCAAAGCCCGGTGCTGGCCTACAGCATCACGCACATTGCGGCCTTCGCTCTCAATGCGGGCGCTATGTACGCGACCGTTCTGGTCCTGACCCGCTCTCGTTCCGGGGCCCTGCTGGCCGGCGCGGTGTACGCCTTTGGGCCCCTGCAGCTCGCCTATGCGAATCACTTCCAGTTCCTGTGCGCGTGGTACCTGCCGCTGGTGCTGCTGTTCGGTATTCGCCTGTGGCGGGGCGGCGGGTGGCTGGACTTCGGGCTGGCGACGTTGATGGTCTGGGTGCAGTTCGCCACGGCCGTGCATCTGGGCGTGATCGCCGCCATGGTCTACGCGGCGTTCGTCGTGCCTCCGGCCGTTCACCGGGTCGTGACCACGCGAGACGCGCGGTTGGGCCTGGCCATGCTTGCCGCCGGGATAGTCGCCAGCGTTCCCTTCGCTCCCGTCGTGCACGGGTACCTGAGCTTTGCCGACGCCTGGCGGGCGGACCGCGATATCACGGAAGTTCAGGGTTGGTCGGTACAGCTTCGCGACTACTTGTCGCCGAATGGACGCCTTCAGTGGTACGGCGCGCTGATGGAATGGTTTCCAGTGCCGAGCGGCGAGCGACGGGTATTCCCCGGCTTCGTGCCGCCGCTCTTGGCCGGCGTTGGCGCGGCGGTCGGGATGCTGGGATGGACCCACAAGCGCCGGGAGTTGCGAAGAGTCAGCGGTCTGCTCCTGGCACTGGCCGTGATCGCGGTGCTGTTCTCGCTCGGAACGCATTGGAAGCAGCATGAAGTCGTCAGCGAGCACCAACTTCCGTACCTCCTGCTGTTTGAGCACGTGCCGGTGTTTCGGGCCATTCGGGTCGTGGCGCGGTTCTCACTGCTGGCGCACTTTGCGCTTGCCGTACTGGGTGGCATCGGTGTGTACGCCATCTCTCGCCGATTGCCGCAAGCCTGGCTGGCCGCGCCACTCGTTGGATTGCTGGCCACCGGGCTGGTTCTGATCGAGGCGCTCCCCAAGCCGCTGGCCACGTACCCGATCCCGAGCGACGCAACCCTTCAGACCGCGCTCCAGGAGTCGGCGCCTGGTCCCACGCTCCTGGTTCCAGTGTCGGGGAAGGACGAGGTCTGGCGGATGTGGATGGTGACCGAGGGCAGCGTTGGACCAATCGTCAACGGTTACTCGGGTCACATCTGGCAGCAGTACTGGTATTTCGTGGATACGACCCAGAAGCTGATAGCCGGCGAACTGGAAGGTCTGGCGGCGGGCTTAAGCGCATACGGGATTCGAACGATTGCCGTGGATCTGCAACAGATAGGCGGCGCCAGCGTCCTTTGGGAGGAGTTTGGGCGCGGGCCCTGGGTCTCCAGGTTGCAGCGGGTCGATAGTCACTTGGTGATCGAACTAGCTGAACGAACAAGTTTGCCGGCCGACCAATGGATCGACTTGGAAGCCACCGTGTTACTGGATGCTGCGCAGCCTGCGAGCGGCTTCATCAGCACTCTGGTGCTGCGAAATCCGAGTGCGGATCCCTGGATACCCCCGGGCGACGCAAGGGTGCGTCGCCTGCAAATGGAGTGGGTTCGGTCCGACGGATCTGTGGAGCTTGCGTACGAGACTGACGCGCTTCCGCCTCCGTTTCTTCGCCCTGGGCAGGTTCATTCGGTGCCGGTGCATCAGTTCTCACCGCCTGCGCACGGGAGCTACGTGCTGCGTGCCAGCGCGGACGGCGAGCGCATCTTTGAGCGAACAGTTCAGGTGAAGCCCATTTCGACTTGGGACTTCAGCGGAAGCGCGGACGGCATGCTGGCGGGTCTGACGCTGCGGACGCCGGCCAGATTTGTCGCGCGGCCCACCGAGCTACTACCCCTTCACGTCGATGCACACAACATCGGGCAGACGAGATGGGTTGACGAAGCGAATGTCCGTTTGGGCTGGCGTTGGTGGAAGGTCAGCGAGGACGGGAGCGAAACAGAACAGCCCAAATACGAGGGCCGCGTTGTCCTGCTTGGCCACCTCTTCAACGACATTCCGCCAGGTCTCGGATATGCGTTTGCCGGCAACCTGCGAGCGCCGGACGAGCCCGGCCGCTACGTCGTACGTGTTTCGATGCTGATTGAGTTGGTCGCCTGGTTCAATATCGATCCCATCGAGATCGAGGTGATCGTCACACCGGCTGGCGGGTAACCGCGGGCGAGCGCGGGCCGACCTGGACGAACACTTCGCCGTTGTCGATTTCGACGGGATAGGCGCGCAGGCGTTCACGGCGGCCGCGGATGCGGCGGCCGGTGTCGAGATCAAATTCCATGCCGTGCCAGGGGCAGATGAGAACGCGGCCTTCGAGGACCCAGGCCAACCGCCATTTGGTGTCGGCCGTTGCGACCAGGGTGCCGCTGACGGGGCCGGTACAAACGGGGCCCTGCTGGTGGGGGCAGCGGTTGCGGTAGGCGCGGAAGCCGTCGTCCAGGCGGAAGACGGCGATCTCGATTTCGCCGTGTTGCACAAAGGCCGGCTGGCCGGGCTGGATCTCGTCCGCCGGCCCAACGCGGATGCGCGGCATCAGGCGACGGGAACAGGGACCGGCAGCTTGAAGAGGCGGCGGGCGGTTTCGCCCATGATGTTGCGCTTGAGCTCGGCATCGAACGGCATGCTCATGACCTTGCGCGGATGGTCGAAGTCGTGGTGCGGCCAGTCGGACGCGAAGATGACGTTCTCTCGACCGTCGAACAAGTCGATCATGGTCAGCAGGTCGCGTGCGCGTTCGGGTTCCTCGATGGGCTGGGTGCAGAAGTACATCTTCCTGATGTAGTCGCTGGGGGGACGCTCCAGGAAGGGGGCGGACGTGGGGAGTTCGGCGTATTCCTTGTCCAACCGCCACATCACGAAGGGCACCCAGGAGACGCCGCCCTCGGTGAATACGATCTCGAGGTCGGGGTAGCGGACCGGCACGCCGGTACTGATCATGGTGAACAGGTTGGCCATGAGGGCGAACTCATGGTTGATGGGGTGGCGAACCAGGCGGGACTCGACGTGCTCCAGGTTGAACGGGAAGGTGGGGTGGATGATGCCGACACTGTGGAGCATGACCGGCAGGCCCATCTCCTCGGCCGCTTCGTAAATCGGGTCGTACATGCGGTCGCCCCAGAGCGGACGCAGGCCGGCAACGGGGAGGTAGACGGCGACGAAGCGGTCGTCGGCGCCGTAGGTGCGGATCTGTTCGGCGGACCCTTGCGGGTCCTGGGGCACGGCCAGAACGGCGCCGTAGAGGCCTGTTTCGCGGCTGACCCAGGCGTCGGCCAGCCAGGCGTTGTAGGCGCGTCCCAGGGCCGCCGCGTAGTCGACGTGGGGGAACACGGCGATCTTGAGCAGGTTGTCGGGGAACAGGATGCCGACGTCGATGGACAGTTCGTCCAGGTCGTCGCGCATCTGCCGGGCGGTGGTAACGGTGCGGTTGCCGAGGCCGCGGTCTGGGAACGGGGGATCGATGTTGAGGATCGGCGCGTAGCCCGGAATGTCCAGGTACCGCTGGGGGCCGCGGCCCAGTAACTCGAGCGAGCGGCGCCAGGGCATGTCGATGTAGGGAGCGAGCGCCTCGGGCGGTTCGTTGGCGTGCACATCGCAGTCGACGATCAAGACATCGTCGAGACCGAGCGGCTTCCTGAAGTCCGGTGTCATAAGCTCCGTACCCGTCCCCCAACGGCTTGGGATTCTAGCCCGGTAGCTGGAGGGAGGCGGGGCACGGACGCGGTGTTTCGCCCAGAAACAACCGTGACGGTGCAAGCGCCTGTCCTTAGAGGCGCGGGAGTGCGAGCCAGACGGCACAGGGGTAGTGGAAGAAGGAGCTAGCCATGGCCGAGAACAGGAAAGTCGTGATCGTTGGCGGCGGGCATAACGGGCTGGTTGCCGCCGGGTATCTCGGTCGGGCCGGGCTGGACGTGCAGGTGCTGGAGCGCCGGGACGTGGTGGGCGGCGCGGCGGTGACCGAGGAGTGGTTCCCCGGCTTCCACATCTCCACCTGTTCCTACGTGTGCCACATCCTGCAGCAGAAGGTGATCGACGAGCTGGAGTTGCGGAAGCACGGGTTTCACGTGTACCCGCTGGACCCGGGCCGCCTGCACCCGTTTCCCGACGGTCGCGCCATCAGGCTGTGGCACGACGACGAGAAGACGGCGGAAGAGATTCGCCAGTTCTCGCCCGAGGACGCCGAGGCGTGGCTAGATTGGGCTGATTTCTGGCATCGGGCCGTGGGGATTCTGAGCGATTACTACTTGCAGCCGCCGCCCTCGCTGGCCGAGCTCACGGAGCGGTTCAAAGACGAGGAAGAAGAGGAGCTTCTGGAAACGCTGCTGACGGTTCCGCTGCGCGACCTGATCGACCGCACGTTCGTCTCGGAGGAGATGAAGGCGATGGCGAGCATCGGCGCTATCGACATGGGGAACCTCAGTGCGCCCGGCAGCGCCTACATCATGGCGCTCTACCGGTTCAGCGCGTACCGCAAGGACACGGAGAACTACGGGATCGTGCGCGGCGGTATGGGGTCGATAACGCAGTCAATGGCACGCTCCGCCGAGTCGGCGGGTGTGTCCATCCGGACCGGCGCTGAAGTGCAACGCATCCTGACGCAGGACGGGCAGGCCACCGGCGTGGAACTGGCCAACGGCGAGGTGATCGAGGCGGACCTGGTGCTGTCAAACGCCGACCCGAAGCGGACCTTCACGAAGCTGCTGGACGCGGCTGACGTGGACCAGGAAGTCGTCGACGAGGTCGAGACGCTGAAGACGCAGTCGGCCTCGGTCAAGTTCCTGTGCTCGCTGCGGGAGTTGCCCGACTTCTCGCGGCACCTCGGCGACGACTACGACCCCAAGCACCTGTCGATGATCAATCTCGCCCCCTCAACGGACTACTGCGAGTCGAGTTGGAATGACGCGACGAACGGCCGGCTTCCCGAGACGCCGATCATCCAAGTGCAGATTCCGACCGTCTACGACCCGACGGTGGCGCCGGAGGGGCAGCACGTGCTGTCAATGTGGGTGTTCTTCGTGCCGGCGCACCTCAAGGACGGCTCGTGGTCGGAGATGCGGCAGGCGTTCGGGGAGCGGCTGATCGACGAGTTCTGCCGCTACGCGCCGAACTTCAGGGACGCAATCATCGACTGGACGCTGCTGACGCCCGAGGACATCGAAGACCGCATCGGCCTGACGGACGGAAACATCCGGCACATCGACATGGTTCCGCAGCAGATGATGTCGAGGCGTCCGCTCCCCGGCTGGTCGGACTACCGGACACCCATCCAGGGCCTGTACCTGTGCGGGGCCGGGACGCACCCGGGCGGCGAAGTCACGGGTGCACCGGGGCACAATGCGGCGCACGTGGTGCTGGAGGAGTTGGGGAAGTAAGTAAGCGGCGCGTGACGGTCTGACGGGGACGCGTTAGCTGCGGGGGCACCGAGCCGCCGTGTGGCGTGGTTTCGGTTAGCGAGTGGTCGTGCCGTACATCTCGCGGACTATGCACAGGATGTCGGCGGGGATGTAGCGAGCTTCGGCTGTGGTCTGGATGTCGGCGGGGATTCCGTGGAGGGCTTCGGCGATGGGGCCGGCGATGGCGGCGAGGGTGTCGGAGTCGCCGCCGAGGGAGATCGCGTTGCGGATGGCGTCTTCAAAGCTGTCGGATTCGAGGGCGCAGGTGATGGCTTCGGGCACGGTGGTCTGGCAGATCTCGTTGAACTCGTAGCCAGGGCGTATGTCGTCGACGGTGCGGGAGAGGTCATAGCCGTAGGCAGCGGCGATGGTTGCTCGAATGGCAGCGGCCGGCTCGCCCTGGTAGGCCAGCCAGATGGCGTGGGTGGTGGCGCGGGCGCCCTTGAGGCCTTCCGGGTGGTTGTGGGTGACGGCGGTGACGAGGTCGGACGCCTCCAGCGCGGCGGAGAGGTTGTCGCGGTTCAGGTAGGCCGCGGGAGAAACGCGCATGGCGGCGCCGTTGCCGAAGCTGTTGTAGGGCCGGGGCGGATCCATCGAGATCCAGCTTCGAAATGAGCCGCCGTAGCTCTCGTTCGGGTAGCGGCGACACCATTCCTGGAGGGTTGGGGCCGGCGCCCGGTCGTGCAGCAGCGCGTCGGCGACGGCGGCGGTGCAGACGGAGTCGTCCGTGACAAAGCCCTTGTCGTTGAAGAATTCGAACGACTTGGTCTTGATCTGGTCCCATTCGTAGACCGAGCCGACGATGTCGCCAATGATCGCGCCGATCACGTTGTGCTCCCTTTGCTTTTGGCCCGGCGTTCGGAGGATACGAGTCGCAGCCCACGACCGGGCCTACCGGCGGAACCAGTACGCCGGGTCAGGACGCTTGTGACTGGCAGCTTCGGCGATCCATCACGGCTCCACCCGGTGGAGTCCCTCCAGGCGGTCAAAGTCCCGGTCGTAGCTCACGATCTCCGAAACGCCCCGACGCTCCATGTGAGCTACGGCCAGCGCATCCTCGAAGTCGAGGAATGGTGACGACGCGTAAACGTCGAGCGCTCGGAGATAGACGCGCTTCTGGGGAAGCCTGAGCCCTCGCAGCGTGAGGATTGGAACGAGGCGACTGCGGATGGCCTCGTGGCTCAGGCGATACCCGGCGCGTGGTGACGACAGGACATACACGACCTCGCTTACGACCGCTTCACAGGTCAGGAGCTCCTCTTCGCCAAGCTGGACCTGCTGAAATAGCCGGAGGCACGCGTCGGCCTTCTCCACGTCGTCGCGGGTGAGGAATCGCAGGATGATGTTGGTGTCTAGAAACTTCACTCCCCACGCAATTCCCGTGCCGTGGCCATTGCCTTCTCGTCCTTGGCGTCTCGCGACAGCTGCTCGAAGTCCTCGGGCCGCGCGGATGGCCGCACGGAGCCGTAGGCCGACTCGAGGCTGAACTCAGCAGCCTTTAGTCGCACCGAGCCCGTGTCGTCAATGGTGAAGGCGACCTTGTCCCTGGGCTTGATGCCCAGCAGATGTCGAACCGCGGCCGGGATGGTGACCTGGTTTCGCTGGGTGGTGGTAGCGGTGAATTCCTTCATGTGCCGAGCAATGCCTCAAGGCCAACGCAATGATTCCTCAGCCTATCATTGCCTTGATCGAGATAGCAGACGCGACGGGCGGAGCCGAGCGCCGTGAGGAACGCCAGGTCACACAGATCCCCCACCGGCGGCTGACGCGGGAAAACGCATCCCGATCGACGCTACCGCGGGCCGCCTGATCCAGCGGTTCGTGACGCCACAGCGCGTCTCGCCTCGACTCTGGCTAGCGGCGGAGCGCAGGCTTCCTAACCGTCGTTTCACTGCCCGTCGCCTCGGAAATATGCCCCCCGGTCCCTTTGTTTCGTGTACCCAATGCTCGTTCCACTCCCGAATCGTCGGCGGAATCCATGGCTGAGCAAGATGGTCCCTATCAATCAATGGGAAGGCGAATCGTCGCCGTAACTCCCTGCCCCAGCCCGTCGCTTGTGACGTCGATCGTGCCGTCATGCGCTTCGACAATCGATCGGGCTATGGACAATCCCAGGCCGCGACCTTGCCTGCGGCGAAGACGAGCGTCGTCGGTGCGGTAGAAGCGGTCGAAGACGTGGGGCAAGTCCGCCGCGTCGATGCCCACCCCGTCGTCAACGATGGTGATAGCCACTACCGCGTCGCCTTCCAATTGCGCCCTCAGCACGATATTTCCGCCGTCCTGCGTGCAGTCGATGGCGTTGCTCAGGACATTGCTCAAGGCCTGGCTCATCCGCATCCGGTCGAGGCGCAGGTTCGGGAGGTGCGGGCCTGCGTCGAGCGACAGGTCGATCTGTCGGGCCTGGGCCTGGGGCCGCCAGCGATCAAGCTCGGCGGCGAGCAGATCGCAAATCGACATCTCGTCACGCGCGAGCGTGAGCTCGCCGTAGTCGGTCTCCGCCAGCGAGTTCAGATCAGTTACGAGACCGCGAAGCCGATCTACTTCCCGGATGATGTGGTCGGACGCTCCCTCAGGGGTCTGAAGACCATCACGCAGACCTCTTGCTTCGAGTTGGATGACGCTCAGCGGCGTATTCAGCTCATGTGAGACATCGTCGACCAACCGCCTTCGGAGGTCGCGCTGAGTCTCCAGGCTGGACGACATCCGGTTGAAGGCCGCGCTCATCTGTCCCAACTCGTCCGAAGATGTGACGGGTAGTTGGGTCGCCTCCCCCTGGGAAATTGCCCGGGTTGCCCTGGTCAAGACCGCCACGGGTTGCGTGATACGCCTGGATAGCCAGGCGGCCAACAGAATTCCAATGCCAACGGTCAGCAAGCCGCCGATACCGGTGATGAACAGGAGCGTATTGAGGAAACCGTGCGACTCCGTCGACAGGAGTTCATGGTTCACATCCACGTAGACGTGGCCTACCGGCTGGTTCGTCGTTAAGTCGAACACTGTCTCGCGACGTCCGCCCAGCTGGGGCGCAGTGGCGCCCGATAACAGCTCGGATGCGTTGTCCGTCACTACGCGCCCATCAGCACCGACGATGACAACTCGTATGGGATCTCTGTGGAAGAGCTCGAAGGACTCTTCCTCATGTTCTTCAGATCGTTCTCTCGGCAGCTCTGCCTCGTAGATGTATCCGGCCTCGGATAGCGTCCGGTCCACCGTTTGCCAACCACCGGCCGTGGTGAACTCGCGACTCAAATCCTGAGCTAAGCGGCTCGCCTGACGATCGCCTAACTCGTCCACGAACACGCCCAGGCGTGACTGCGAGGTGCAATAGCCCAACACAACGGTGACGGCTACGGTGAGAAGGATGACAAAGACCATGGACGCCATGATTCGCCAGCGCAGCGACATCATTCGCCCTTAACCACGAACTTGTAACCGACACCGTAGACCGTCTGAATGGGCTGGCTCCCGTGAAGGCCGATCTGCTTGCGTAAGCGAGCGATCTGGCTGTCGATGGCGCGGTCGAAGCCAATGAACTCGTCACTGTAGGTCAGCGAGATCAGCTGATCGCGGGTGAGCACCTGGTTGGGATGTCGCATAAGGGTTGCCAAGAGAGCAATTTGCTTCTGGCTCAGGACGACGATTTCTCCATTGATCGTCACGCTCCGGGTGGTCTGATTCAGCGTGATGTTGTCGCGTGTCAGAACCTGCTGAACTCTGCCATTGGCGCGTCGAAGCACGGCCTCCGCGCGGGCGATAACTTCGCCGGGATCGAATGGCTTGACGATGTAATCGTCGGCTCCGCTCTCGAGTCCGATGACTCGATCGGCGTGGGCTTCCCGGGCGGTGAGCATGATGATTGGAACGTCCGACTCTCGACGCAGGATCCGGCACACCTGAATCCCATCGAGTCGAGGCAGCATCAGATCGAGGACTATCAGGTCCGGAGTCAGGGTACGGGCCAGGGCCAGACCGGACTCGCCATTGCTCGCGACCTGGGCGGCGTATCCGGCGCGCTCGAAGTACACCTTGAGCCAGTTCGCGATCCGCGCATCGTCTTCGATTATCAGGACGGTGGCGCTCATCGCTGGTCCTCTACGAATCCACCCTGGACGCGGCGCCTTTCAGAAAAACCGCGTTTAGCGAGCAGACACGTCCATGATCCGGCTCTCGCGCATGAAGTTTCCACATCTGCCCTCGGTCGATTCCGGTTGCCTCTAGCCGTCACCCCGGCGCTCGCCACCGCCGCCGTGTTCGCCGCCAGACTCCCTGCCACTCCCATGCTCACCGCCCGACTCGCTGCCTTCACCTCCCTCGCCAACCTCGGCATGCGCTGTCCAGCCAGTGAACGAAGCCGGCGTCGCAGGCAGGTTGACTGCTAACAGCTCGCCTGGCGCCATGTCCGTCGGCGTTGTGGGTCCAAGCTCGGTTCCGTTCGAAAGGTGAATTTCGATTCTGACGCGGTTCAGGACGCCGTTGGTCGTGTTCTCTACCGTGCCCTTGAAGGAGTTGCTGGGAGTGTCGTACTTCAGGATCAGGCGGGCGCCGCCACGAACTGCATCAAAGGTCGCATCCAGTGCCAGCGCATTGGCACCGCTACCTTCTTCGCCACCGGCGCCGCGTTCACCGCTGCCTTCAGTACCTTCTCCTCCAGTGTGAGCTACAGGGCCAGGGCCGCCGCAGTCGAATGTCTCCATGTGAACGACGTATCCATCGAACGCAACGCCTGCGAGTTTGGGTTCACTGGCGACCGACAAGCTTGACGAAACTTCCTGTCCGGGATTCAGGTTCCCGAGCTTCTGGGGACCAAGCTCTCCTACGGTCTTCGTACCGGACTTCAGATGGGGTTCGGCCTGTACGTAGCACAGGGTCTGATTCAGCGTGTTCCGCACCGTTCCCTGGACTGACCGGGTTTCCGCGTCGTAGCGCATCGCAACGGCGAGTCCTCCAAGAACACCATTCCACGACTGTCCAAGCGGCGTGATTGGGCTCGACATCGCGGCTTCATTGCGCTCTCCACCGCCCTGAGATCCTGAACCACTCCCCTCGCCGGCAGGGCCGTGTTCACCATTGCCCCGACTGTGCTCGCCGCTGGATTCGCTGCCTTCGCGTCTACCGCCATGCTCACCGCCAGATTCGCGACCTTCCCGTTCGGAGATGTCCTGACTTACTGTCGGGCGGTCGGAATCGCGGCCGTCTCTGTCACCGGTGTCGACCGTACAGCCGCTAACGATCACCGCGGCGAACATAGCCCCCAGGACCGATCCAACCAAGGAATTCCGCGACAACACGCTCTTGCAAATCATCGTTTTACATCTTCCGTGAGAAATCTCCGATGCCGCTCAAGGTAAGGATGAAATGTCGCAGGAATTTGTCGTTCGAAGCCGAGAGTGGAACGCCGATGCCCTTCAGCCCGGATCTCCGAGGCCTGCGCAACCTGGACCCGTCGCCTGGGCTGCTCCTGGAGGCGCGGCGCCCTATCTGTGTCGTCAATGGGTGATCGCGACCTTCCACAGCAATGGCCACCACTCCCGCCGGCAGACCTCGCCGACTGCTGGCGGATAGAGTGATTGCCTTTCGTTCTCCGTCAGAGTACACTAGACCTGATGTCTACGCAACCCCATTCCCGAATGCCCAGCGCCCGCATCGCTCCTTCCGTTCGTCCTGAGCTTGTCGAAGGGCCCGCCGCCGTTTCCTCGCCCGACGGCGCGCGGCTCTTTGCCCCCGTCATGCCGGCGGACGTCGCGATCTGATCGTTGCGGCCCACCCCCCAGTTCCCGCCAAAATGCGACCCGCTGCAGGTCAAGAGTTTTTTGGAAAAAACTCTTACGCGCACGAAGACGCCCCACGTCGCACTCCCGACTGCCCGACCGGGATGCCGAGTGGGCGGGGCGCTGGCACCATGGTCGGCCAGGGCAGTGGATCCGAAATTCGGAGGGCTTGATGCTTGGTATCGGAGTGGTCGGACTGGGCGGGATTGCGAAATCGCACCTGACGGCACTGCAGATCGCCGAGGACGAGGGGTTCGCACGCTGCGTCGCCGCGGCCGACCTGGTGGAGGAGCTGCGGGAGTCGCACCGCAAGGAGTGGGAAATCCCGGCGGTCTACCCCAACCACCACAAGCTGCTGGAAGACCCGAACGTGGACGCGGTGGCCATCATCCTGGGGCATCACCTGCACGCGGACCTGACAATCGACGCGCTGAACGCCGGGCGTCACGTGCTGGTCGAAAAGCCAATGGCCAACACCCTGGAAGAATGCGACCGGATGATCGAGGCCGAGCAGGCCTCGGGGAAGATCCTGCAGATCGGGCTGACGGGCCGGTTCCACCCGGCGACGCGCAAGGCGCGGGAGATCCTGGACTCCAACCAGCTGGGTCCAGTGGTTACGGCGCTCTCACGCTTCAACAAGAACTGGGGCTACGGCGGGCGCCGCTACCAGTACCGCACGCGCTGGATGGGCGGCGGCATGTGGATGGGCAACGGCGTGCACGCGGTGGACTGGCTGACGCACTGCATTGGCGCGAAGGCCGTGGCAGTGAAGGCCAAGCAGAGCACCTCCATGCACTACCAGGGCGCGGACGACGCGACGACGGCGTTTGTGCAGTACGCCAACGGGATTCCGGGCCTGCTGGTGGTGGTAGGCAGCGCGCACGGTTGCGCGACGGACGGGATCGAGGCGCACTGCGCGCTGGGCGAGATTCAGTACACCATCCGCGGCTCCGTTCGCGTGGGCGTGAACAACGAGTGGCGCGAGGTGGAGCACGACGGCAAGCACGGGTTCTGCGAGCAGTACCGGCACTTCGCGGAATCAATCGCGATGGGGATGCGTCCGCAAACCAGCAGCCACTACGGCCGCCACATCGTCGAAGTCCTGCAGGCCGCCGAGACCTCAAGCATCACGGGCCGCGAGGTGCACTTGACCGACTATCACCGCATGCCTTGGTAGGCGCGTGGGTTAGGGCCCGGTTCCACAAGCGATGACGCGCTGATGGCTTCCGGCGGCGCGGGCCATGTTATACCGCCGTTCAAGGAGCGGCTGCGCGAGGCGCTGGATTCGGAGTCGCTGCCGGTGGCGCTGGGGCGTTCGCTGCCGCAACTGAGCGAGCGGCGCGATGCGGCGTTTCGGGTTCGCGACTTTGAGGGTAGCCAGGCCGACCTGGGCGGCCGGCGGCAGGCGGCGCTGGAGCGGATGCCGGAGCTGGTGGAGGAGTTCACGACGGCTGCGGAAGCGGTTGGGACGGTCGTGCATGGGCCAACTGACGCTGCCGGGGCCGTCGCGGCGGTGCTGCAGGTGCTGCACGACCACGACGTGGAGATGGTGGTCAAAAGCAAGTCGATGGCGACCGAGGAAATCCAGCTCAACCCGGCGCTGGAAGGCGACGGGATCGAGGTTGTAGAGACCGACCTGGGCGAGTTTCTGGTGCAGGTGGCGGGGGAGCGTCCGTCGCACATCATCGCGCCGGCGCTGCACATCACGCGCGAGCGCGCGGCTGAGCTGATCAGCAAGGCCACCGGGGAGGACCTGCCGCCGGATCCGGACGTGCTGGTGGGGGCAGCGGCACGGCATTTGCGCAGTCGGTTCATCGACGCCGGCGCGGGGATCACGGGCGCGAACGCGCTGGTGGCCGAGACCGGGACGGTGATGCTGGTCAGCAACGAGGGCAACGCGCGGCTGGCCAGCGCGCTGCCGCCGGTTCACATCGTGATTGCCGGGATCGACAAGCTGGTGCCCTCGCTGGCCGACGCGACGACGATGCTGGAGAGCCTGCCGCGCAGTGCCACCGGCCAGCCGATCTCGACGTACGTTTCGTTCATTTCGGGTCCGAGCCGCAGCGCCGACATCGAGTTGTCGCTCTCGCTGGGTGTGCATGGGCCGCGCCACGTGCACATCGTGCTGCTGGATAACGGGCGGGAGGCCATTCGCGCCAACCCGCGAATGCGGGCGGCCCTACAGTGCGTGCGCTGCGGGGCCTGCTCGAACGTTTGCCCGGTCTACCAGCAGGTGGGCGGGCACGCGATGGGGCACATCTACACGGGTCCGATCGGGCTGCTGGTGACGCCGTACCACCACGGCTCGGAACACGTGGCGGGGCCGCAGTCGCTGTGCGCCGGCTGCGGGGCTTGCGCGAGCGTGTGCCCGGCGGGCATTCCGATTCCGGACCTGATCTTGGACGTTCGCGAGCGGTCAGTGGCGGAGGGTCATTCCAGCAACGGCTTGAAGCAGCGCGCACTTGGCGCCCTGGCCGACGAACGGCTGCTGGAGCGCGGGGCGCGGCTGGCCGCGAGGGCGCCCTGGTTGCAGGCGCTGGCGGGACGGCTGCCGGGTTCGCCGCTGAAGCGACGACCGCTGCCGCGCGTGCAGGGGCGGCCGTTTCGGGACCGCATCGGCGACTTGGCGGCGCCCAACCCCAAGGCGGCTACGCGGGTGGCGTACTTTCCGGGCTGCCTGACCGACTGGCTGTCGCCGGACACCGGGGAGGCGGCGGTGGCGGTGCTGGAGGCGCTGGGCGTAGCCGTGGAACCAATCCAGTTCCCGTCCTGCTGCGGGCTGCCGGCCATCAACGCGGGGTACAAGGATCAGGCGGCGCGGATGATGCGGCAGACGGTTGAGGCCATCGAACAACTGGACGTGGACGCTGTGGTGAGCACTTCAACCAGTTGCGCCGGGGCGATGCTGCACGACTACGCGCGGCTGACGGAGGACGATCCGGCGTGGGCCGAGCGAGCACGGGCGGCGGCCGCCAAGGTGCGGGATTTCACGAGCTTTGTGGCCGAGCGGGGACTGAACGACGACATGCGCGGTCGGGCGAGTGGCGTGGTAACGATTCACGACGCGTGCCAGTCGAAGCACGGGCTGGAGCTGGGTCCCGAGACGCGCGAATTGCTGACCGACGCGGGGTATACGGTCGTGGAGGCGCCGCCTTCAGGCGAATGCTGCGGGTTCGGCGGCTCCTTTTCGTTCGATCACCCGGAGGTCGCCGGCCGCATGCGCGCCCGCAAGCTGGAGGCCTTTGCGGCAACAGGCGCCGAACTGGTGTGCGCGGATAACCCGGGGTGCCTGTTGCACTTGAAAGAGGGGCCGCCAGTAGATGGGGCCGGGCGGGCGATGCACTTGGCTGAGTTGCTGAGGCTGGCGGTTGGCTGAGGCGTGACCTCGAATCAGAGGTTTGCGCCCGTGCGGCTGCGACCCTAGCCCGCGCTCAAGCCGCGACCCTGCAGATCCACAGCGTGAAGGACACGCCGTCTGCCGCGATGTTCTGCTTACTGCACTCAGCGAAACCCGCCAGCGCCAGCGCATCGCGGAAGACCTTGCGCGCCCTGGGTCCACCGGGGACAGCGCCGTCTTTGACAACCACGAGTCGTCCCCCAGGTTGAAGAATGCGCCGCACCTCGGCCAGCCCGCGCGCTTTGTCCTGCCAATGATCGAAGGAGTCGAACGCAAAGACCAGATCGGCCACGTCATCCTCAACAGGCAAGGATTCAGCGGAGCCCTCTCGGAACTCGATTCGAGCGCCGCTGGGATGGGAAGCCGCCCTGTCACGTGCAATCTCAAGCATCCGCGGGACCGGGTCGATTCCGACAAATGCCCCGTTCGTGATTCTGGCCGCAGCGTGCCGCAGGGCCGAACCAGTCCCGCAACCAACATCCACGATGACCGAGCAGGGAGACAGATCCAGATCCTGCACGACAAGACTGTTCGTGGCGTGCTCTCCATATCTGCGGGCGTACCACTCGGCCGTCTCAGCGTTCCACTCACTCATCGGCTTGACTGCGAGAACCCTGGTCCAGCCGCTGCCTTATCTGCAGGCCTACGGACGCAGAGGCGACGCAAGTCGGGCGGCGGGCGTCTCTCTACGTCCAGAGTCGATCGACGGCGATGATGAGGCCGGTGGCTGCTCCGACGATGCTGAGCATGCGCAGCGTCAGGCGCAGTTCAAGATCCTTGAGGTCAGCCTTGGTTGCGAGGTGCTCGTAGGCGCCTTCGAGCCGGCTCATGCGGTGACCGAGCCCTGCGGTCTCGATTCCAGGGTCGGCGCTGATCTCGCCTGTGGTCATGGTGGCCCTCCGGTGCGAACGGTCCACCCTGCCGCTGCGTGTGACGTTTGGTCGTTCCGGGCGTCACACTTCAAGTATAGATGAAGGACGAATTGGGACTCGAGCTGCCTACTGCGGTCGGTGCTCGAAACCCCGTTCGTGGCTGTCGATCACCGCCCAGAGGTCTTCGGTCACCGGCCACTCGCGCTGATGACGTCCCACCCACACCTCGCGCGCGATGCCCGCGGGATCGATGAGGACGACGGCTGGCCGCGCCATGTTCCAGGACTCGAAGTTGATCCGAACGTACACGCCGTAGGCGCGGACCATTTGGCGGTCGGGATCCGCCAGCAGGGGGAAGGGGATGCCCTCACGCGTGGCGAACCCCGCCACGGCGTCGAGACCCTGCCCATAAACGCAGGCAACGGCCGCGCCTCGCCTCGTCCACTCGTCCAGCTCGACCTCGAGCCGCGCCAGGTAGCCCTGGCAACTCAGTCACCAAGTATGCCGCAGAAAGACCAGGCATAGCCACCGACCGGAGAAATCCCGCAACGTGGCGTGAGCGTCGGTTCCCGCCACGGGAAGATCGAAGTCCGGCGCGGGATCGCCGGGTGCGAGCGTCGTCGAACCTTCGGCGCGCGGCATGGTCGAAACCCTACGTCAAGATTTCGCGGCGGGGAAACAGTACGGCCGCCAGGGGAGCGCCAGCACCATCGCTAGGGGGTGACCATGACTTTGATGTTGGCGTCCTTGCGGGTTCGGGCGCTTTCGAGAGCCTGGCCGGCGGCTTCCAGCGGGTAGTGGGCCGTGATGAGCGGCTTGATGTCGACCGCGCCGCGGGAGAGGAGGTCGACCGCGAGCGGCCAAGTGTTGGCGTAGCGGAAGACGCCGGCTACGTCGAGCGCCTTGTCCACCAGCTCATTCGTGTCGATGGGTGTCAGGTCGGCGTCTGTCATGCCCACCAGCACGACTCGTGCGCCACGGCGGGCGACTCGAGTGGTCTGGGTGAGGGTGGTGGAGTTGCCGGCGGTTTCGAAGACCAGGTCGAACTGGGTGGATCGGGTCTGGCCGACATCCTCGGCGCGGGCGTCGATGGCGTCGGAGGCGCCGAGATCCAGGGCCTTCTTGAGGCGGAAGGGTTCGACGTCGACCAGGGTGACATCGCGGATGCCCTGGCTCTGCAGGGCCAGGAGGGTCATGAGGCCGATGGGTCCCGCCCCCAAGATGGCTGCCCGATCACCCAGGCGGGCGCGTCCGCGACGGGCGGCGAAGAGTCCGACCGACAGCGGCTCGATAAGGGCGGCCTCGTCGTAGGAGACGTGGTCGGGGATGCGATAGGCGAAGTCGGCGGGATGGGCGACGTACTCGACGAAGGCGCCGTGGACGGGCGGCGTGGCCATGAAGACCACGTCGTCGCACAAGTTGTAGTGGCCGGCGCGGCAGTGAACGCAGGCGCGGCAGGGGACGCCGGGCTCGATTGAGACGCGGTCGCCTTCAGCGAGCGAGGTGACGCCAGAGCCAAGGGCGACGACTTCTCCGGAGGGTTCGTGGCCGAGGATGAGCGGGTCGCGGACGACGTAGCGGCCAATGCAGCCGTGTTCGTAGTAGTGGATATCGGAGGCGCAGACGCCGACCGAGCGGATACGGATCAGCACCTCGCCGGGCCTCGGGCTAGGCGTCGGGACATCGCGGGTGTGGATCTGGAGGGCTGATTCGAGGTAGGCGGCTTTCATTCGAAACTCCAAGAGAGCGAAACCGCGGGCGGGTTCTACGCGATGGCGATGGGGCGGACCGGCGAGGCGGTGGCGCCGACGATCTTGAGCGGGGACATGACGAAGAGGAACTCGTAGACCCCAGCGGCGGCCAGGGACTCGAGATCGGCGTTCTCGAGGATGTGGATGCCGTGATCCACGAGGAAGATGCCGTGGACCGGCAAGTCGTCCTTGTGTGCGGGGATGAACTCGAACGTCATGGTGTCGGAGCCGCCAAGGTACACGCCGACTTCAGCCAGCCACTCGGCGCAGTCGGCGGTGACGCCGGGCTGGCCGTTTTCGAAATCGAGAAACGCCGGGTCGTGCCAGCGGCGCATGAGGCCAGTGCGTACCAGGAAGGCGTCGCCAGCGCGGACTTTGACGCCGTGCTCGCGGGCGACGGCCTGGGCGACATCAGCCGTGATGGCGAAGTCGTTGGGCAGGGTGTCCACGCCTTCGGCGCCGGCCACGTCTAAGAGGATGCCGCGGCGCACGATGGGCGGAACGCGTTCGATACCGTGCTCACGCATGCCGCGGCCGCCGGCCTGGACGGTCGCTGCCTCGAGGCCGCCGCACATGACTCCATCACGAGCGAAGTGGGCGAGCGCGTCGAGATGCGTGCCGGTGTGCCCGCACATGACAATCAGCTCGTTGGCCGAGCCGAGGCCGCCGGGGCGCGTGGTGTCACCATGCCGTCGCTGCAGGGTGAAGATGTAGGGCGGATGGGACGGGTGCACGGGCATGCCCATCGTGAAGGGCGTGCCCAGGTCAAAGACTCTCCGACCCACGATTGATTCGAGCGCGGCCTGATCCATGGTTGAGTCTCGCGCGCACACGGCTTGCGAATCCTGCCGATCCATGTCCAGGCAGGCAAACCCGCATAATTCGGTGACGCTCGATCAGTCCGCGGGGGCAGCCGCTCGCGCGGACACCCGGCGCGGCCGCGCGACGGTTGCGCACGAACCCGTAGGTCCGAATGCGAATCGACACGCAGAGCCACATCTGGCCGGAACCGTTCCTGGATTACCTGCAGACCCGCGATCAGGAGCCACTGGCGTTCCGCGAAGGTGATGCGCTGTTCATCGACACGGGGAAGTGGCGGCGGCGGGCGATGCCGGGGCATTCGGACATGGAAGCCAAGGTGCAGACGATGGACGCGGCGGGTATCGACCTGACCGTGCTCTCGCCAAACGATCCAGGTCCCGAGCGGTTTGGCGACGACGGGCCAATGGTGGCGCGGCTGTTCAACGACTACATCGCCGAGCAGACGCGGGCGTACCCCGGGCGATTCGCGGGCCTTTGTGTACTGCCGCTTCAGGACGAACAGGCGGCTCGCGAGGAGCTGGATCGAGCCGTGCAGGACCTGGACATGCGGGGCGTGCTGCTCTACGCCAACCTGGATGGACGGCACCCGGACGAGCCAATATATGAGTGGCTGTTCGGGCGCGCCGAGGAACTGGGCATCCCGCTCTACCTGCACCCGGCCTGTCCGGTGACTATCGACCAGGTGGAAGGCCGAAACCTGATTGGCGCGCTGGGCCTGATGTTCGACACGACCATCGCGCTGGCGCGGATCATCGTGAGCGGGCTGATGGACCGCTATCCCAACCTAACGATCGTCTGTCCGCACGTGGGCGGGGCGCTGCCGTACCTGATCGGACGGCTTGATCACCAGACGATGGTGCTGAAACGCGGCGCCGAAAACCTGACCCGCCCGCCCAGCAAATACCTGCAGCAGATCTGGTTCGATACGGTCTCGCCGTGGCCAGCGGCGGTGCGCTACGGCCTGGAGGTGGTGGGGCCGAACCAGCTGATGTTCGCCAGCGACCACCCGTGGGTGGAACCGGATGTGATTAGCCCGATCGTGGACAGCCTGCCGGTGAGCGACGAGGAACGGGCGAATATTTACGGGGGGAATGCGGCGCGGTTGTTTGGGCTAGGGGAACCGCTACGTGAATGAATTGGTTGCGGAGAACTAGCTAAGGAACATGCAGGTCGCGCGATCGTCGGAAAGTTATGCGGAAACGACGTTCAAGTCTTCCACTCGCATAAAGTGCCGGCGGTTGTTGGTGAGCAACGTCAAATCATGGCGAATGGCAGTAGCCGCGATCATGAGATCGAGGTCGTGAATGAGGTTACCTTGGGATCTTAGACGGCCGCGCTCCTGAGCGAAGATACGACAAGTATCGGTATCGATAGGCACAAGGCTAATACCCTCAAGAAAGTTCTGGAGTATTATTTCGCTGCGTTGACGATCTTTCGAGTAGATTACCCCCTCATAAATCTCAGCCAAAGAAATAACACTCAAACCGATTCCAAACGACTCCAGTTCGCGAACACGATACGCCCACGGCTCGATAGCGTGAAGGCATTGAATCGACCAATCCGTATCAATGAGATATTTCACATCCGCCCCGGCCGGCAGGCGGGGCGAGATCCAGTCCTGCGGGCTTCATAGATCATACGAATCAACTCGTCTGGATCATGCATACCCTTCCAGCCCCCGAAGCTTGACAGGAATGCCTTTCGTTTCCGTTCGGCCTCAGCGACGTCATCAGCCGAAGGCGCCTCCGACTCTGGGTTGTCGATAGGGGCTATAACGACCTCCGCCCCTTCTTCCAGGTCAAGATCCTCCAGCGGCAGGACAACTCCGCCGGAATATCTGCCTCGAATTTCCCTTGCCACCGACAACGCTCCTCAACGCGACAGTCGAGGTGGAGCAACCACCGTCCCAAGTGCCGCGACGCCCATCCGCTGCGAATCGAGTCTACACCTGGGCCGATGGCGGGCTGGCGTGATCAGGTCGATCGTGGACGAGATTCCGGTGAGCGACGAGGAGCGGGCGAAGATTTATGGGGGGAATGCGGCGCGGTTGTTTGGGCTGGGCAGCTAGTTAGGCCGAAGTCACGCCGGCTCATCGCCGACTTGAGAGAAGTTCGTGATGGTGACTTCACCTTCCGGGAACTCAGCGACGATCTTCAGGTGGCCGCCCATCGCTTCGATGTAGGAGCGCAGATTCGACACGTACATGTCTGCGCGACGCTCCAGTTTGGCCACGGCCGGCTGATTTACCGACAGCGCCTCGCCCAGAGCCTTCTGCGTCAGTGCCCGCGCCTTGCGAAGGTCGTGGAGAGCCATTTCAGCGCGAAGTTCCGCTGCACGTGCAGCAGCTATGCGCCTTTGTTCCGGCGTGAATCGATTCTTTAGCTCGCTGAACGGACGATGACCACTCATTCGATCAATCCTTCCCTTCGCAACTCCTCCAGATACACGTCGTAGAGCCTGTCAGCTATTGGCACATACCTCGCATAGAACCGATCATCGCCTTTCTTGTCGCCTCCGATAAGCAAGATCGACGTCCTGCGCGGGTCGAAGGCATAGAAGATACGCATTGGCCTCCCAGCGGCTTGGGCGCGAAGCTCGCGCATGTGTTCATGCCGGGAACCAATGACGCCCGACGAATATGGAAAGGGTAGCTGTGGACCAAGCTGGGCGAGCAGATCGACCACCGGACCAATGAGCGCCTGCTGTTGGACAGATAAGCCATCCCACCACCCGCCAAACTCGTTCGTGTACTCGACCTCCCACATCGCCCGACCAATGTATTCCATCAACGGAATAAGTCAAGTGCAGACCGGCCACAGGCAGGAGCTACCCGGCTTGCTCTCAATCCAGTGCGTCTGCTGAAAAGGATCCGCCGCTCGTGACCGAGCGGCGTTTACGGTCGAAGGTACCCGCGGGTGACGGCTTGGTTGATTAGGGTTTGGGCGAAGGTCCAGAGGGTTGGGGAGCCGTGGGCGATTTGGGCGTTGACTTGGAGGACCTGGGCGCTGGTGACGCCGTGCTTGCGCCAGGCTTTCCCCTGGGTGTGGAAGTTGAGGAGCAGGGGTTGCAGGCGGTCCAGGGCGGCGGCGAAGCGGGCTTCGGGGGTCTCGCGGGCTTCGAACTCCTCCCAAAGCGCGCGGAGGCTGCGTCCCTGGTTGGGCGGCAGCAGGCCGTACAGGCGGTCCGCGGCGGCGCGCTCGCGTTCGGGTTGTAGGGCCCTCGCTTCCTCGTCGTAGACGAAGGCGTCGCCGGCGTCGATCTCGACGATGTCGTGAACCAGCAGCATGGCGATGACGAGCGTGATGTCGGTTTCCGGCGGGGCGTAGTCGGCCAGCACCAGCGCGAACATGGTGACGTGCCAGGCGTGCTCGGCGTCGTTTTCGCGGCGATCCGCCGACGGGATGAGGTTGCGGCGGAGGACGCCCTTGGCCTGGTCGAGTTCCAGCAGGAACTCGACCCGGCGTTGCAGGTCGGCGTCGGACGGTGTGGCGCTCAGGGAATCAGGAGCACTTTGCCGCTGGTCTCGCGGCCTTGGAGGGCACGGTGGGCGTCGGCGGCCTGGGCCAGCGGGACTTCACGGTCGATCATGAGGACCAGATCGCCGGCCTCGATCCAGGAGAGCACATCGCCCGCACGCCATTCCAGTTCGTCGCGGGTGAGCGTGTAGTGGCCGAGGCTGGGGCGGGTGAGGAAGAGCGAGCCCTTCGCGTTGAGGATCTGCGCGTCCAGCGGAGGGACCGCGCCGCTGGACGCGCCGTAGAGGGCCAGCAGGCCGCGCGGCTTGAGGCAGTCGAAGCTGCGTTCGTACGTGGCGACGCCAACGCCGTCATATACGACCTCGACACCGGCGCCGTCGGTCAGGCGGCTGACTTCCTCTAGGAAGTCAGCTTCCGTGTAGATGATCACGTCGTCGGCGCCAGCGGCGGCCGCGATTTCGGCCTTGGCGGGGGTTCCAGCGGTGGCGATGACGCGCGCGCCAGCGCGCTTGGCCATCTGGCTCAGCAAGCGGCCCACGCCACCGGCGCCGGCATGTACGAGGGCGGTGTGACCGGCAGCCAACGGGAAGGTGCTGTGCGCAAGGTAGTGCGCGGTCATGCCCTGGAGCATGGCGGCGGCGGCCTGGTGGGTGTCGATGCCCTCGGGCAGCTTGACCAGTTGGGCGGACGGAACCGCCTGCAACTCAGCGTAGGAGCCCAGATGCATCGCGTGAGCTACCCGGTCACCCACGGCAAGTCCGCTCACGTCGGAACCCACGGCCTCGACGACGCCGGCACCCTCCATTCCCAGGGTGAAGGGTGGATCGAGCGGATACAGGCCGCTGCGCTGGTAGATGTCGATGAAATTGACGCCCACAGCCTGCATGCGGACGAGGGCCTGATCGGCGGCTGGCGTCGGGTCGTCGACGGATTCGAACGTAAGGGCGTCGGGTCCGCCCGGCTGGTTGACTCGAATGGCCTGCATCGGATTCCCCTGCAGCGTGACTGGTTGAGCCATTGTCCACGTTCGAGCAAGGCACCGTGCCTTAACATGCGCGTCCGTGCAATCCGAGCGCGCGCTGAACACCGTCAAGTCCCTAGTTCCGCGCGTCTATCTTCAGATCTTCGTCAGCTCGATCGGCATGGGCATGCTGGTGCCCACGCTGCCGCTGTTCGTGGCCGATCTGGTACGAGACCCGGTCACAGGCCAGGAAAACATCACGCTTGTCGGGCTGGCGCTGGGGATGGCGGCGCTGGGCACGCTGCTCTGGACCCTGCCTTCGGGCCTGCTGCTGACCCGCATTACCGAGTGGTCGGGCCAGGTTGCGGGCTTAGTCGTCATGGTTGCGGCTGTAGTCGTGCTGGCCATTTCGCCACCCTACGCCGTGCTGCTGGTTGCCCGGCTGCTGATGGGCGCGGGGATGGGATTGTGGGCCCTGTCGCGCATGCAATACATGCGACGGGTGACGCCCCGACACCAGCGCGGGCGGATCATGTCGCTCTTCGGCGGGACAAACCGGATCGGCATGTTCATCGGTCCGGGTGTCGGCGGCGCCGTAGCCAGCACGCTGGGGTACGAGCCGTTGTTCCTGATCGCCGGCGCGTTCATGGCCGCCGGGTTGATCCCCGCGCTGCTGTTTCGCGACGCTCCCGACAGCAGCGACGCAAACACCCAGTCGGCGGTGAGCCTGCTGCGCGGTCTTCAGGAGACGTTGCGAGTGCGCCGACACGCGCTGCTGAGGGCGGGTACCGGCCACATCTTCGCCCAGGCCATCCGCTCGGGGCGGCCGGTGGTACTGCCGCTGTACGGCGCCTTTGTGCTGGGGCTGGACGCGGTGGAGATCGGCGTTGTCGTGAGCGCCTCTGCAGCCATCGACATGACGCTGTTTCCGCTGGCCGGCTACCTGATGGACCACTTCGGCCGGAAGTTCGCCATCGTGCCGTCGTTTGCGCTGTTTAGCGCCTCGATGGCACTGCTGAGCCAGGCCAGGGACTTCACAGGGCTGATCCTCATTGGGCTGTTGATCGGGTTCTCCAACGGGATCGGGTCAGGCTCGATGCTGACCTTGGGGTCCGACCTGACGCCATCCAATCGGCCGAGCGAGTTCCTGGCGCTGTGGCGACTTATCGGCGGGATTGGCGACATGGGCGGGCCGGTGGTCGTGGGCGGCGTGGCCGACCTGTTTGGGCTGATGCTGGCCCCGTTTTTCCTGGCCGGATTGGGACTCGCCGGCGCGTTGACGTTCGGCCTGTTCGTTCCCGAGACGCTGGTCAAGCGGCCGCCAGATCGCGCGGCGGAGCCATAGCCGCGGCTGGTACGGTTCGGTTGGCAGCCGCCGGGAGCCTTCGAATGTCGGATTCGTTCGGCGGGTTCCCGCGCGAGGGCTTTGACTTCCTGCGGGACGTGGCCACGAACAACAACAAGACGTGGTTCGAGGCCAACAGGCGCGGATACGACGAGGGGCTACTTGGGCCAGGACGGCTGTTCGTCAGCGCGATGGGGATGGCGCTGTCGGAGTTTGCGCCGGGGATTCATGCCGATCCGCGCGTGAGCGGGTCAATCTTTCGCATTCATCGCGACACCCGGTTCAGCAGGGACAAGCGGCCCTACAAGACCCACTTCGACCTGTGGTTCTGGCAGGGCGACCGACACAGCCGGGACTGCCCGGGCTACTTCCTGCGGCTGACGCCCGACCGGGTGCTGCTAGGCGCCGGGCGGTATGCGTTCGACAAGGCGACCCTGGAAGCCTTTCGCGCAGCGGTGGCGGACGAAGGTCGTGGGACGGCGTTGGAACGGGCGCTGGAGGAAGTTCGAGCGAAAGGCGCGGAGGTGGGCGGCGCTCACTACAAGCGAGTGCCGCGCGGGTTTGACGCCGATCACGCGCGGGCCGACCTGCTGCGCTATAACTCGTTGCACGCGTGGATCGAGGAATCGTTCCCGCTTGAGGCGCATACGGCTGAGTTTGTGGAGTACTGCAGCGAGCGGTTTCGGAAACTCTTGCCGGTGCAGCGTTGGATACTGGACCTCTATGCCGGGTAGCGAGCCGACGGCGGCGAGAGGGAGCATGCCCCGATGACGACGACGGACATCACCACGGCCTCGCGCGCCGTAACTATCGCCGCCGAGATGGCCGACGCGGCCCGAGGATTTGTTGACTCGTTGGATGTCGCCCAGCGGGACGTTGCCACGTTTCCGTTTGCGGGCGACGAACGCTATAAGTGGCACTACACGCCGGTGGAACGGAACGGGCTGCGGCTGAAGGACATGACAGGGGTACAGCGCACTGCCGCGTTCCGAATGCTAAACACGGCGCTGAGCACGCACGGAGCACGCAAGGCCCGCGAGATCATCGACCTTGAGGCCATTCTTGACGAGTGGGAAGGTATCCAGAACTCGCGGATGCACTGGCTGCGCGATCCGGAGATCTACTACTTCAGCGTTTTCGGCGAACCGGGGGGCGAGCGCCCGTGGGGCTGGCGGGCCGGCGGGCATCACATCGGGATTCACGCCACCATCATTGCCAACACCTACGTGTCGGTTCTGCCGCTGTTCCTGGGTGCGAACCCGGCGGAGGTTCGGCACGGCGAGCACAAGGGCCTGCGGACCCTGGCCGAGGAAGAGGATCTGGCGCGCGACCTGCTGGGTCGCCTGGACGCCGGGCAAAAGGCGCGCGCCATAGTGGACCCCGTCGCGCCGGACGACATCCTGACCAAGAACTTCCGGGTTGCCGACCCGGAGGAGATTCCCGACGGGGGAATCACGCTGGCGGAGCTGCGTGACGGACAGCGGGACGGACTGATTGGGCTGCTTCGACATTATGTCGAGCGGAAGGCGCCCGACCTGGCGGCCAACGAGTGGCGCAAGATCGAACAGGACGAGCTGGACAGCGTCCGTTTCCTATGGGCCGGCCCTGAAGCTCGGGGTGAGGGCCACTACTACGCGCTAGCTGGTCCCGCGTTCGTGATCGAGTACGACAACACCCAGAACGAGGCGAACCACATCCACTCGGTGATGCGGAGTTACGCCGGCGACTGGGGCGAGGACCTGCTGGCCGCTCACTACGCGCACGGGCACCACGCTTAGGGTCTAGCTGGCGGCTACGTCGGCGGCGGCGGGGTCGGGGGGTGGGGGCCAGCCGTTTACGAGGGTTAGTGCGCGGCCGGGCTGGGCTGGGATGCGGGCCGACGGTGTGATGACGCCGGTGAGGTTGAGTGGGTCGACGGCGGCCAGGCGAAGCGTTTCGCCAGCGGATGGCTCGCGACGCGTCCGGCGCAGGGCGTTGACAGCGTCGGGTAGCGCGAACTGTTCGCCGGCGAAGCCGGCCACGAAACGTCCGCCGCGCACATCGCCGCGCGCTTCGAAGCGGCGCAACGCGCGGAGCACGTCGCGCCAGGGAAGCCGGAAGCTCTCGCGCCGCACGGCATCGCGGAAAACCACTCCGTAACGGTCCAGGAGAGTTCTGGCGACGGCCTCGGCTACGTCGTCGGCGTCGAGACCAGCAGCAGGCGGTTCGAGCACCGACCAGCGGCCGGGCGGTCCGCCGACGGCAAAGCGGCCGGCGCGGCGCGTGTGGCGCCAGCGGCGGCGGCCGGTGCTGGACCAGCCCAAGGCGATTGCGCGGAGGCCCTCGTAGCCGTCGGAGGTGACACGGCCGGCGGCGATCAGGTCGCGCAGGCCGTCCTCGACGTCGGCGGGCAGACGCCGGGTGCGCATGACGATCTGCTCGAAAAACAGGGCGCCGCTGTCGCGCAATAGAGCGTCGATAGAGCGGGCGGCGCCGGCGAGCCCCACAGGGGCCGCGGCCGCGTCGGTGACATCCAGATTGTTCGACGGCCAGCGGGCGGCCTGGAGGAGCAGGTCAAAGTCACCGCGGAGACCGAGTGTGACGGGGGTGGCACGGGTTGCCGGCGCGCTGCGGCGCTCGGGGTCGGAGTGACGTTCGCTGAGGCGGCCCCAGACCACATCGCCGGCCAGACAGAGTTCGTCCAACCACTGGGTCCGAAAGCCGCGGACCCGGGCAGGGAGCACCGCGCCCTCCCAGGCGGCCGCGGGCAGTTCGAAGCCTTGCAGGCGCCGGAGCACCTGTCGCAGGCCGGTCTTGCCGTAGAGGGTGTGGCCAGGCGCCACGTGCTGCCAGCGGGTGAGGAACCGCATGAAGTCGCGGACGGCCACCGGCTCGATCTCACGCCGCAGGCGGTCGAGCGTGAGCCGGTGGATGCGGGCCAGGAGGCGGCGATCGCAGATGTCCTCGACATTCGGGTCCCGGAAACGGCCGGGGAGGATGAAGCCACCGGCTTGTAGCTGCATCAGCCCGCGGGCGACATCCGTGGCGTTCAGGCCGCAGCGTGCGGCCAGTTCGTCGGGCGTGGTGGGTCCGCAGACTTCAACGTGGCCGCGCAGCAACAGGCGGCGCGCTTCCTCGCGGTTGGCCACCTGGGTGGCCACGCCGGGCGGGAGCGCCAGGTTGGGAACGACGTCGGCCCCGAAGAGGGCACCCACTACATCCACATGCTCCGACGCGAACCAGAGGGTGTGCCCGCCGATTTCGCAGCGCGCCGCTCGGCCCTGGGCCACCAAGTCACTCAACCAGGGGCGCCAGTTGGCGATGACAGTCTCGTCGACAGCTACCAAGCCCAGCAGGGCGTCGTGCGTTTCCTCGGCGTCGCGCGGCTGGGGCCAGGCCTCTTCGATCACGCGGTCAATCGCCTCCGGATCGAGGCGGCCGAGATCGCGGGCGCTTTCGGGGAGGGCGCGGCGGGTGGCCACCGCGCGCGAGCGGCGCTCCTCGAGCGGGGCGTCGTCCAGGAACGTGTAGGGCCGGCCGTTGAGAATCTCGTGGGCCAGCGGGGACGGTTCGGTGGTGTCACGGGCGTGCAGCGTGATCTCGCCGTCGGACACGCGCTCCAGCACCTTGACCAGGCCACGCACGTCCATCGCCTCGTAGAGACAGTCGTCCAGGGTCTGGCGGATTAGCGGGTGGTCCGGCGGCGTGAGCGGCCCGTGCACGTTTTCCTGGCAGCCGATCTGTTCAGGGAAAACCGCGGCCATGAGGTCGTCGGACCGCATGCGCTGGATGTTGGGCGGGACCCTCTTCCCGCCGCGCAGCCGGGGGACGGCCAGGGCCCGGGTGAGATTCCAGCGCCAGCGGGTGGGGAACATGGGGGTGTAGAGGATTGACTGCTCGACCGACTTCAGCGCGTTGTTTGGGGTGACGTAGCGGAAGGACTCCTCGAGCGGGAAGGCGTGCTGCGGGCCGAGCGACAGGAGGATGGCGTCGTCGTTGGCGGCGGCCTGCAGTTCGAAGTCGAAGCGGACGCAGAAACGCTTGCGCAGCGCGAGGCCCCAGGCGCGGTTGATGCGTTGGCCGAAGGGGGCGTGCACGACGAGCTGCATGCCGCCGGATTCGTCGAAGAAGCGTTCGAACACCACGTCCAGGTCCGACGGCATGACGCGCAGGCCGTCGTGGGAGGCGCGCAGGTAGTCGGCGATCTGGTGGGCGCCGAGTTCGGAGACGTCGCACTCGGCGCGCAGCCAGTCGACCAAATCGGGATCGGTCAGACGGCACGCGATGTCGCGGCGCAGGCGGCCGACGGCTTGGGAGAGTTCGATGGTGCGGCCGGGGGCTTCGCCGAGCCAGAAGGGGATGGTAGGCGGCGCGCCGTGGGCATCGACCACCCGCACCGTGCTCTGGACGACGCGCCGAATCTGCCAGGACGTATTGCCGAGCAGGAATATGTCGCCGGCGATGCTCTCGATTGCGAAGTCTTCGTTGACGGAGCCCACGAAGGTCTCATCGGGCTCGGCGAGGACGCGGTAATCGCCGAGTTCTGGAATGGTGCCGCCGTTCTGCAGGGCTGTGAGGCGCGCAGCTCGACGTCCGCGTACGACGCCGTTGATGCGGTCGAAGTGGATGAGCGGGGGAGCGCGACCGCCGCCGTCGCCGATGCCGGTGGCGAGCATATCCACGATTTCGATGAAGGCGTCACGGGTCAGGGATCGGTAGGGCGTGGCGCGGCGGAACAGGTCGAAGAGGGCGTCCGGCGACCAATCCTCGCAGGCGGCCTCGGCCACGATCTGCTGCGCGAGTACGTCGAGGGGGGCGACCAACTGCACGATGCGGTCCAGTTCGCCAGCACGGACCGTGCGCATGAGGGCGGCGCTTTCGACCAGTTCGTCGCGAGTCGTTGGAAACAGGCGGCCCTTGGGGCGCAGGCCGAGGGCGTGGCCGGAGCGGCCGATGCGTTGCAGGAAGACGGCGATGCTGCGCGGCGAGCCGATCTGGCAGACGAGGTCGATGCTGCCGATGTCGATGCCGAGTTCGAGCGAGGCCGTGGCAACGAGCGCCTTGAGCTGGCCGTCCTTGAGCTGCTGTTCCACGTGCAGGCGGCGTTCGCGGGAGAGGCTGCCGTGGTGGCTGGCAACGCCTTCCTCGCCAAGACGGTTCCGCAGGTTGTGGGAGACGCGCTCGGCCAGGGCGCGGGTGTTCACGAAGACCAGGGTGGTGTGGTGCTGAACGATCAGATCGGCGAGGCGGTTGTAGATGTCGTCCCACTGCTCGCGTGGGGCGACGGCTTCGAGGTCGGAGGGGGGCGTTTCGATGCCGAGGTCCAAATCCCGCTGATGCCCCAAGTCCACGGTGACGCAGGAGCGTGGATTCCCTTGCTCGTCGGCGCCGGTGAGGAAGGCGACCAGTTCCTCGATGGGGCGCTGGGTGGCTGACAGGCCGACGCGCTGAGGGCGGCTGTGGCTGATGTGGTTGAGACGTTCGAGCGAGAGGGCGAGATGGCTGCCGCGGCGGTCGCGGGCCAGGGCGTGAATCTCGTCGACGATCACCGTGTCGACGCAGCGCAGGGTTTCGCGCGCCCGCTGGGAGGTGAGCATCAGGTAGAAGGACTCTGGCGTGGTGATGAGGATGTGCGGCGGCCGGGTGACGAGGGTGCGGCGGCGCGAGGGCTTGGTGTCGCCGGTGCGGACACCGACGCGGATCTCGGGAAGCGCCTCGCCGCGTGACTCGGCCAGTTCGCGGATGGCGGCCAGCGGGGCCTGGAGGTTGCGCTCGATGTCGTGGCCGAGGGCCTTGAGCGGCGAGACGTAGACGATGCGGGTGACGGGATCGAGTTCCTGCTCCTCGCCGCGGCGGATGAGCTGGTCGATGCCGATCAGGAAAGCGGCGAGGGTCTTGCCGGATCCGGTTGGGGCCGCGACGAGGGTGTCGCGGCCGGAGCGGATGACCGGCCAAGCGGCGGTCTGGGCGTCGGTTGGCGCTTCGAACGTCGCGCCGAACCAGTCGGCCACGAGGGGATGAAACGCCGGGGCGGTGGCGATGTGCGCTGTGGAGACCGGATCAGCCGAGGACATGACCCAGCATTCTAGCCGAACAAGAGGCGAACGGCGGGCTGGCGAGGCTGGCATTGCTGAGCGACGCAGGGGCGGATGGACGGGCGGCCTGGGGTGCAAAATGTGGCGGCCTCGCGCGTATAAGAGTTTTTTCCAAAAAACTCTTCGGTCGCGGCGGGGCACTCTTCCGCGTGGTTTGGGGCACGGTGGGACCCGAAGACTGGATACCGGCGTCCGCCGGTATGACGGAAGGCTGCGGCGGGGCGTTTTTTGGCTGAGATTGGGGTGCGAGGGTGGTGGGGGTGGATACCCGCCTTCGCGGGTAGGACGGATGGCGCGGCGGGGTGCTCTTGGGCGTCGGAGGGGGCGCTTTGACGACCGGCCGAGCTCGGGCTGCGGATGGGGTGCGACGGGTCACATTCGGGGCAGGCTGAGGCTGGCACGGCGCCGGCGTGATAGGGGTTGGTGACTGTGGGGCGCCGGGCGAGGGGACGGCGGCGCTGAGGCGGACTTCAGCGCACCGAGGCGAAACGGGTTGAGCAAGGCGGGCGGCGGGCATTTGCGGGATGGGTTGCGGGGACATCAGGTCTATTGTACACTATATGAGCACGATAGGCAATCGGGTGGCACTGGCTAGTGGCCGGTGGCCAGTGACTAGTGGTTTGTGACGAGGGGGAGGCGCAGGACGGCTTTGGGGATCGGGCACGGGCAGCGAGGAGCTTGCGCTGGGATAGAGGCGCCCGACGATCGATTCGGGTCGGTCAGGCGGCGTCGTTGTGGCGGTCGCGACCGGCGAAGAGGCCTTTGATGACGCCTTCGACGCGAGACATGCGCTCGGTTAACGCCTGCACGTCCTTGCGGAGGTCGGCCAATTCGCCGCGGACTTGTGCAAAGTCAGCACGGACTTCCTCGCGAAAGCTCTGCATGTCGGCGCGAAATTCAGTTCGCAGAGACTCCATGCCGGCGTGAAGTTCCGCGCGGAGACGCTGGTTGTCCGCGCGGAACTCGGCGCGCAACGCTTGGTTGTCGGCACGCGCGTCGCGCTTGAACGTGAGCAGCAGACCAATTACGGTCGCGCCCACGGCGAGGATTCCGATGAGTTCCGGGGTCACGGTCGGCTCCTTGGTGTTGGTCTGTGTCGTCGCCGCCCGTGTGACCTAAACGGTAGCACGAGGCGTGGAACCAGGGACCCGTCTGCATAGCTGGTCGTAGGCGGAGTCAGCACGGGCTCTCGCGCCTGGTGCTCGGGTGGGTCAGGCGGTGTCGTTGCGGCGATCGCGGCCGGCGAAGAGGCCTTCGATGACGCCTTCGAGGCGGGACATGGGCTCGGTCAGTGCCAGGACACCCTTGCGCATGGCCGCCAGATCGGTACGGACTTCTCCCATGTCGGTGCGGGATTCTTCCCGGAGGCCCTGGATGTCGGACCGGACTTCCTGCCGCAGACTCTGAATGTCGGCCCCCTGGTCGCGGATTTCGGCGCGAAGTTCGGCCAAGCCCTGGTTGGTATAAACGCGCGCATCGCGCCAGACGGCCACCATCAACCCAGCCAAGGTCGCACTCATTGCCAAGATACCGATGAGTTCGGGGGGCACGGGCCCAAAACTCGAACCCGCCGCGCGGACGGTTGGTCGTCATTGGACTCTGCAGGTCGAATGCAACGGGTACTCGGTCGCCTCGACGGCGTAGTTGCCGGGATCACGTCCAGCAATCAGGCCTTCAATGATCCGTTCGATTAGAGAAAGGAGATTCTCCTGATACATCACTGTGCAACTGGTGCACCAATGTCATCACCTTGACCGCCAAGTCGCCCACAGGACACTCCGAAAGCACCCAAGAGAAAGCAACTGGTAGCACCTTGACAATCCAGCATCGGCTGCTACTCTATAGGTGGATTCGACGACACCGAAGAATCTTTAACTCTTCATTATAACTGCAGCGGTCACGCTGGGCCACTATAGTGTTTAGCCAAAATACAACCCGATTCGGACAGCCGTACTTGCAGTCCAAGTATCCTACACATCAGAATCGCTACAATGGATCACACGCATGACCACTTCCGACGTACTACAATCTCTTCACGAACCATATTTAACCGAAGCAATAGACAAATTCAGCGACCTGCTTCTGCAGAGCCGGCGAGCATTCCTAATAGGTGCTGACTGCAGCAAAAGTGCCGGCCTGCCTCTCACTGCTGAACTAACCAACCAAGTTCTGCAGAGCACGACACTTAGCGCCACTAGTAGGAAACTGCTGAACACAATCAGCAAGGATTTTCAAGGTGCGCATGTATCCCAAATAGAAGACTACCTCAGTGAGCTGATCGATCTACTTGCAATCGCGCAACGCAGATCCGAACGAGGAGCGACGAACAACACAATCATATTGCACGGTAATTCGTATACGAAAGACGACTTAGTCTCCGCCGCCGACGAAATCAAATATACCATCGCAGAAATCATCGACGGAAACATCTCGCTTGATGTTCACCGTAAGTTCGTTTCCGCCATTCACCGCCCAATCCGGGTCGGCAAGCCACTGGCTGGCCAATTGGTCGACTATCTAGTATTGAACTATGACACAGCTATAGAGGACTCCCTCGCGCTTGAGCGAATAGCATATGCAGATGGCATAGACGGCGGACGAACGGGATGGTGGAATCCCGCGTGCTTTGACAGAGACAGTTTAGCAGCTCGCGTGCTCAAGCTTCATGGATCGATTGATTGGTACGAATTCCCCAATGACCCCCTGCCAAGGCGTATCGCACCTAGGGTCGAGCTGGATGACTCTACGCGACGCCACGTCTTGATTTGGCCCGCCACGACAAAATATCGCGAGACTCAGCTAGATCCATACGCTCAACTCGCAGATCGGGCGCGGACGGCCATTCGTCCGACACATGGTGAACAGCGTGTCCTAATCATATGTGGGGTTAGCTACGGAGACTCGCATATAAACACTGAATTGGACCGTGCACTAAGAAACTCGGACGGCGATCTGACGATCATCGCATTCACAAGCGAAGACGAGCCGCACGGAATACTTCGAAAATGGCACACGGATCCGCATGTACGTGAGCAGGTGCTGATTTACGCAAATCGCGGCTTCTATCACGGTGATACTGTATGTTCCTCCGAATCAGATATTTTGTGGTGGCACTTTGAGAACATCGCACGCATGATTTCGGGCGATTTATGAGCGTGGTCGATCCGGCATCGTCCGAGCCTATAGAGAATCTTTCTATCGGGACTATTATTGAGGTAGACGGATCCCACATCATTGCCGAGCTCCATCCTGGCCTCACAGAACTGTCAAGGGTATACGGTGGGGAGACATATGCAATCGGTCAATTCGGTTCCATACTGCGAATCCATTTCGGCCGCCGAATGATCTATGCACTTGTGGGCCGATTAAGAATGAAGGCCGACTACGAGCTAGAGCTCGGGTCAACGTCGACCGCCACATCTGATGAACGAGTCGTCGAAGCCGAGCTTTTTGGCGAAGGTGAGTGGATTCGCGACCGAGCCGGAATCCTTCAGCTGCGATTCGAGCGCGGTGTGGCGAACTACCCACTGCCGCAGCAGACGGTCTATCTGACGCCAAAGACAGATTTGCAGTCTATCTACGGCCATACCTATCGAACAGTCATAGAGCTTGGCGAGCATGTAGGGTCAGGTGGATCCCCATGCCTTGCGGATCTGAACGAGTTACTTGGTAAGCACACGGCGATTCTAGGCTCAACGGGGGCGGGCAAATCGGGCGCGGTAGCCGCTATCCTACACAGCATACTCGAACGAGGACAGCAAAGACACTATGAAAACTGGAATCCTCTGATCGTCATTCTGGATCCACATAACGAGTACGGCTCGGCCTTCAGTGAGCACTCGCGGCTCTCGACTGACGACGGCTCATTGGAGCTACCGTATTGGCTATTGAACCTCCAAGAGACCATCAATCTGATTATTGGCAAGACGGAATTTGTTGCAACCTCTCAGTCCAACATCATCAAGAGCGCTTTGCTCGACGCACGTACCGAAGGCGCGCGACAACTTGGCTTGGAAACTGAGTCGATCACAGTCGACTCACCTGTACCTTACGACCTTGAGAGGCTTCGCCAATATATCAACCAAGATAAGCCTAGACAGGCTAGTCGTCAGGAGTCGCACAACTCCATCCTTCAGAAGCTTGATGTTCTTCAGGCTGATGGACGGCTACGATTCTTGATGACGGCGTGGAACGCCGACACTAGCGATCCGTTCCCGGACGTCGTTGCTAAGCTATTGGGGCTTGGTGCTCAGCCGCGTGTAGTCGATCTTTCAGGCGTACCCAACGAAGTTGCCGGTGTGGCAAGTGCCGTCATCGCTCGCACTTTGTTTAACCTAAAGCTGTGGCAGACAGCCGACGAGCGCGAGAGCAACCCTGTGCTTCTAGTATGTGAAGAGGCCCATCGCTACGTTCCGAATCGAGGAGACGCGCAGTACGAAGCCGCTCAGGACGCTATTCGTCGCATCGCTAAAGAGGGGCGCAAGTATGGGCTAGGCTTGCTGTTGGTGTCCCAGCGTCCCAGCGAGCTCGAGTCCACTGTCTTATCGCAGTGTAATTCGTGGATAGTGCTACGTATCACGAACGATGCTGATAGGGAGCACGTCAGAGGTATGCTGCCCGATTCAATGGCTGGTCTGGCAAGGATGCTCTCGGCGCTCCGGAGGCAGGAGGCGATTTTTGTCGGGCAAGCCGCAATGCTCCCCTCCCGCATAATGATTAGATCACTGCCAAGCCACCAGATTCCTCGGTCCCACGACGTTGACTTCGACAAGGGCTGGCAGAGTAAGCAGGCAACTCAGGCGGAGTTCGGTGAAGTTGCTACACGTTGGCGATACCAAAGACACTGACAAGAGTTGCCAATCATAGAATTGAAGAAACGACATTTTCGGGACCTTCGGATAGTGAACGATGCACACAATTGGGCGGACTCCTTTATATTTACAATGGCCCAGTATCAGTGGGTCGAAAGTGGCACCGAGTGGCTCGGTCCAGCTCGGTCCAGACCTCCTGATTCGTGACCTGCTCGTGTCGAATCTGTCGAGCAGCCACTCGTCGGCGTGTCATCGGCTGTCGACATTGGCTTCGCCTTGCTGCACTTAGGGTCACGACAGCGCGGACGTTCTGAGCTGCCTGATTGCTGGGCGCGTGGTTTGACTTGGTTCCTAGGACAAGCTCAGGACGGGGCGCACGAGGACTCCGGAATGGCTCACCACGAACGGGCCGGGCCCGGGGAACACGTAAGGAAGGCGAGACTCCTCGGGGGACCTCGGTATGACGAGGGGAGCGAGGGTTGTTGCTGGGTCCCGGCCGCGGGCGCCGGGATGACGGGGCGGTGGCGGCTGGGGGCTTATTGGGAGACGAGACGGGCTTGGGGGAGAGAGGCCATTCTGCGGTCCAAGGTGAGGGTGTCCATTCCGGCGCGCGCGTAGTCGTTGGCAATTAGGCGGTCGAACAGGCCGGGGCCGCCGGAGGCGGCAAGGGCGTCCAGCACGTCGCGCCCGTTCAGCGGGGCGACGAGGCCACTGGTGAGGGTGGTGTGAAGCCCGGCGCGGGCGTCCTCTTTCGAGACGCCATAGTGGTGTTGCAGGGCGACGTAGGCCTCGCCAATCACCTGATTGGACGCGAATATCTCGGCGTCCGCTGCTGAGAGGGCGCTGAGCCTTTCGACGCAGAGCGTGAAGAGGTCAGGGGGCTGGCCGGTGACCAGCCGGACGAGAACCGAGGTGTCAATCCCGATATTTGGCCGGATCATATCCTTCGTCCCGGAACTTGCGGATGTCGAGCGGCTCGATGTTCGGGTCGATCACGTCGCACAAGGCCCCCAGCTTGGAATGGTCGATTCGCCTTGGTTTCAGGGTGTATCCCTCGGGACCTTCCAGTAGTTCGAGCCGGTCACCAGGGCCAACGCCCAGAGCATCCAGCACGTGCTTGGGAAAGGTGACCTGGCGCTTGGACGTGATTTTCACCAGCATGAGAGGCCTCCTTACGCAAAGCCTACGACAGGTAAGGTGGACTCATCCAGCGAAAGACGCGCGGGTCTGCGGCGGGGGCCTACGCAAGATTCGGCTCGGGATGCAGGGGTGAACGGGGCGGCATGGCGCGCCGGGGGCGGTGGTTGCCGCTGGATCCCGGTCGCGGACGCCGGGATTACCGAGGGACGCGGGTGCTGCTGCCTGGGCGCCGAGACCGGAAGCCCCCTCACCGATTTCCGGCGAAGACACCGGAATCTGCCTCTCCCCTTGGAGAGACCTTTGCAAAACCCTGGCGTGAGGCGCATGGTGAAGACCATCTCCCCCGCCGCCGAGGGTCGTGGCCATGCACCGTTCCACCCATTCGCCGGAACTCATCGACGCCTGGCTGCCGCCGCGGGTTGGCCGCAACGCCCGGCTGGAGCGGCTGACGCAACTCATCGACTGGGCGCCGCTGGAGGCGCTGGTGGCGGGTCTGCACGCCGCGCCGGTCGGGCGGCCGAGTTATCCGCCGCTGCTGATGGTGAAAGTGCTGCTGCTCCAGCAGTGGTACCAGGCCTCGGACCCTGCGATGGAAGAGGCGTTGTGGGAGCGGCTGTCGTTCCGGCGCTTCGTGGGGTTGGGGCTGCAAGACGACGCGCCGGATCACTCGACGATCAGCCGGTTCCGCACGCGGCTGACGGCGGCGGGCGTGGCCGAGCCGCGGTTCGCGGCGGTGGAGCAGCAACTGGCCGCGCGGGGGATGCTGGTCAAGCAGGGCACGCTGGTGGACGCGACGTTGGTGGCCGCGCAGGTGCGCCGCCCGCGGGGAGGCGGCGCAGGCGCGGGCAGCCCCAGGGACCCGGACGCGGCCTGGGCCCGCCGGGGCCCGCCCGCCCGCTTCGGCTACAAGCTGCACCTGGGCGTGGACGCCGACTCGGAACTGATCCGGCGCGCGATGCTGACGCCGGCGAACGTGAACGAGACCGAGGTGGCGGACGGGCTGATCGCGGGGGACGAGGGGGCGGTGTATGGGGATGCGGCCTATGGCACGCACGCGCGCAGCACCCGGCTGCGGGCGCTGGGGATCGCGGATCGGCTGATGCGGCGGCCCAACAAACATCATCCCCGGCTGGGCCCGACGGCGCGCCGCCGCCACGCCCGGATCGAACAGGTGCGGCGGCCGGTGGAGCACGTGTTTGGCACGTTGAAACGCTCGTACGGCTACCAGCGGGTGCGCTACCGGGGCCTGGCCCGCAATACGACCGAGATGTGGTTCAAGCTGCTGGCCTACAACCTGCGCCGCGCGGACCGCTTGCTGGCCGGCGCGCCCGCCTCGCCCTAGGCGCACTGCGCCCTCACCTCGGCGCGGTGGGCTGTGGGTAGCCCTCGGCGGGTGGCGACCCGAGCTACCCCACCCCTCGCGACCCCGTCGCGGCCCGGCGGCCGCCCCTCGGCGCTGCTCAGGGCGCATTATTCAAAGGTCTCCTTGGAGAGGGGAAGATCATCGGGATGTCGAGGCGGGAGCGGAAGGCGGGACTCCTCGGGGGACCTCGGAGTGACAGGTGGGGCGAGTGCGGTAGGGGTAGGTGCCGTCCCGCCTTCGCGGGAACGAACGGGGGATGAGCGGGGCTTCAGCGGTTCATCTGTGGTCGGGGAGGGCGTGGGACTGGGTGACGGCGGTGGATTTGATGGTCATGGCGGCTAGGCGTTCGGGGACGGGTTCGGGGAGGCCGTCGGTGAGGGGTTTGAAGGTCAGGTTGTCGGTGAGCTCGAGGGCGGGTTCGGCGAGGTCCTGGACGTAGAACTTGGACGAGGGGAAAAGGTCGCCGGGGTAGGTGAAGTTGGGGAGGGTGGCGAGTTCGATGCAGAGGGCGGCGCCGACGGAGCTTTCGAGCATGCCGCCGATCCAAACCGGAACGCCGTAGTCACGACACATATCGTGGATTTTGAGTGAACGGGTGAGGCCGCCGGAGCGTCCGGGCTTGATGTTGACGTACTGACAGGCGTTGATTTCCAGGGCCTGCTGGATCGTGCGCAACTCGCGGGCGGATTCGTCCAGGCAGATGGGCGTCTCGATCTGGCGTGAGAGTTCGGCGTGGTCGACTACGTCGTCCCACTGCAGCGGCTGTTCGAGGAAGGCCAGGCGGAACTGGTCGATGGTCTTGAAGGTGTCCAGATCGTCCAGGGTGTAGCCGGCGTTGCAGTCGATGTGAAGGATGGTGTCGGGAAACGAACCACGTACGGCGCGCAGCATTTCCACGTCCCAGCCGGGGCGGGCCTTGAGCTTGATGCGGGGGAAGCCGGCGTCCACGGCTTTCTGGATGTCGGCGAGCAGGTCGTCGAAGGAGTCCAGTATCCCGAAGTCAGCACCGGCGATCACGTCGGCGTCGGATCCGCCCAGCAGGGTGTGCAGGGGAATACCCGTGCGCTTGCATTCGAGGGTCCACCAAAGGACTTCGATGGCCGCCTTGGCGAAGCCGTTGCCCTTGAAGGCGGCCAGGCGGGCGTCCAGTTCGACGGCGGTGTCGAACTCGCGGCCGACGACGAGCGGTCCGAAGATCTCGGTGACGAGGTGATAGACGGAGCCGGCCGACTCGGGCACGTAGTGCGGGGCGCGGAAGGGGGTGGCCTCGGACCACGCTGTCACGCCGTCGGAGGTGGCCTTGACGAGGACGGAGTCGATGGCGTGGTCTTCGCCGTAGGCCGTTCGCCAGGGATAGATGAGCGGCATGCTGACGTGATAGACGTCCAGGCGGTCGATTCGCATACGGCTCTCCCTCACGGCTGAGGGCACAGAAGGCCCACTCGTTAGCTTGGGGGCATGGTGGCCGCAAGAAGGAGTGGGCGCAACCGGGGGTGGTGGGTCGGTTTGCGTTTTGGGCGGCGAAGATCTCAGTCGGGCCCTTGAATGTTCTCGGGAAAGACTAACGGAGGGGGTTGAGGCGGCAGGTTGGAGCGGGGCGGGCGACAGGCGTGGGGGTAGGGGCGCAAGGTAGCGCGGGCACGGTTCCATCCGACGACCTAGCGCGGGTCCCAGGCTGCGCGCAGCCTGGGCCACGGAGCACGGGGTGGCGTTGCTATTGCGGTGGTCGATGGGTGCCTTCAGGCGTCCATACGGACTCGCGATCACGTGGGCCCGCCCATCTGGCTTGCACATCTTCAAGATCGTTTTCCACAGCGGGGGACGCCGTGCCCCAGCGCCAGTCCTCAGGGCGTGGACATAGCCCGGCTCACACTGAATTCTCGTGGATGTACCGAACCGCGCTCATGAGTTCCACTTCGTCCCGCATGACACGGTCATAGAAACGCGCTTCCCAGAGCCGTCCTGCGTGCCCAAGGCGACGGATTCTGTTGCCAGCAATCCGCTTGACGTACTTCATCACAGCTCCGATCTCGGCGTGGCCGGCTGGCTCCAGGAGGGCGTGAAGGTGATCGGGCATTACGACGTACGCGAGTACACCGGCACGCTTCTCGTCGCGCAGCCGACTAAAGGCGCGAACCACAGCGTCGGCCGCAGCATCGACCAAGAGGGGTTGCCTGCGTCGCGTGGACGCCGTGACGAAATAGAAGGCGTCACGGACGTGGACGCGGCGAAGCGTCTTTAGCTTGCGGAGCCTCGGGGGCATGCCGGAAGTCTATCGATGGGGGCGGGGATAAGGGCGCGAGGTTGCGCGGGTCCCCGGCTGCGCGCAGCCGGGGCCACGGGGCACTGCGCGTACGATGGCGGCATGCCCTGGAATCGCCGGTTGCCGAGGCATGCCCTCCGCGCGTTGCGGCGCGTCGTGCTGCTGTGCGCCGTGACGGCGCTGCTGGGTCTAGTCCAGGCCGCCTGTGAGGAATCGCCAGAACCGCTGATTGCCACGCCGTCCGCGATCGAGGTGGCGGTGATGGAGGCCGCGCAGGAGGCGCCACCGAGTCCGACTTCCGCCGCAGCCGAGCCGGCGGCGACTGCGCGAACCGGGACGCCGGCGCCGACAGCTCGCGCACCCGTCCAAGACGGTCCCCAGCCAGCGGCCGCAGAGCCAGTTGTAACTGCTACCGCGACACCTAGCGCAACACCCACGCCGCCACTGGAGCCGCTGGACGACGAGGCCGTGAACGCGCGGCTTCGGGAGGCCGCCAGCCTAATCGAGCGCGTGACGGGATCGCCGGCGGCGCTTCGGGCCGGTCCGGACCTGCGGGTGCTGCTGGAAGCGGCGGCGTTGGAGTTCCTGGAGCGCTACGGGCCGGATCCCGAGGCCGCGTCGCGATTGGACGTCACCATTGGTCAACTGCCGCCGCTGGTGTACGACCTGGCGCCGCAGGGCGCGCGGATCGCCGCGGCGGACGTGGACGGCGATGGCCAGAACGAGCTGATCGCCGCGTGGCACTTGATCGGCGTGCCGCCGGTCTGGTTCGATCAGGGCGACGCGGGATTCATAGCCCATGCGTTTCCGGTGAGAGCGTCAGCTGCGACGGCGCGCAGCATGACCTTCGTGCGCTCGATGTCCGACCTGACCGACGACGGCGTCGCGGACGTGCTGCTGGTGAGCACGACGCCCGGCGCGACGACCCAAACCGAGGACGTGCGTGTGTACACATGGGATGACGGGACACCGCGACGGGTCTTTGACGTGGCGGTGGTGTTTGGGTCCGGTCCGGCGGGGTGGGAGCTGCGCGCTGCGACCTCGCCGGCCGAGATCGAGACGGTGTGCCCAGCGCTGGGGCACTTTGACGCCGCGCTGCTGCCGCATCCGGGACTGCGTCGGACGTTTGGCTGGGACGGCAAGCAGTTTCACGAGGTGGCGCGGCGCCTCGATTCGCCGGTGTCACGACACGATCAGATCAATCGCGGCGAGGCGGCGTTTTGGGCGGGTCGGTACGACGACGCCGAGGCGGCGTATCGGGCCGTGATCGAGACTCCGGCCGGCGGCGGGGACCAGATCAGCTCTCAACCTGACTGGGAGGGTTTGGCTCGCCTCCGACTGGCGCAGATTGGGCTACTCAAGATCCAGGCCTTCGACCGGGCACGGCTGGACGCCGCGCTCGAGCGCGGGGGCGCCATTGGCTTGATCGCCCAAACGATGCAGGAGGCGGTGGCAAACGCGGATCCGTTGCGAATGTTTGCGGCGCTGCAGCAGCTGGACCTCGCGAGCGAACCGCCACCCGGCGCCTACGGAGCGATCGAGTTCCCCATGGAGCCGGGGCTGGTGCTGGCGCTGGGCAAGGCGCTGGAGATTGGGCTGCGCGGACTCGGGGCCAGCGAACTCTCGGAGGCCGCGCTCGTCAGCCGGCTGTCGTCACGAGGCGTGGAGGTGCGACGAGTGGCCGTCGCCGATCTGAACAGCGACGGCGCGATGGAGGCGGTCGTCTCGCTCAGCCGCCACAGCACGCGGACGATCGGTCCGCCGGTGAACGAGTTCTGGTTCGTCCACCGGTACGGCACCCGCTGGGTGGCGCAGCCAATAGGCGCTGTCGGTGACGGCGCCGTAACGAACGGCGCCCAAACCGTCAGCTCAGGGCGCTCCGTCTTCATGGTGAGTGATTCGGGCGCTGAACGCGATTTGTATCTGAGCTTTGACGGTCAGCGCCTGGATGTCTGGAACCGCCTACCGACGCTGCACGACCTCTATCCGGCGAATCCTTTTGACGGGCGGGACGTTGCGCGCTGCGACTTGAACCTGTGAATACCGTCTCAACTAAGCTGGCCACATCGACCCGCTACTGCAACACTCATTCTATGCTCGCGCCAACGTCCGTTAAGTAAGCACACGATCAAGTTTCCAAACAGTATCTTTCACAACATCGTAGTACTCACGCACCTGCGTTAATGTGATACCTACATCAGTCCCGTGTGCAAGTTGATTCCTGCTTCCATACACACTCGCGATGACCTCCTTACTCTCTTCGTCCAAAATGATCTCAGCACCAAAGTCTGCGACAAGGACGGCCAGGAGATGAGCATTCGCACTGCGCGATCTCAGGCGCCGCCTAATGGTGACCTCGACGTAACGGGCGAAGCTGGGATTCGCGTTCTCCCGAGCATAATCTACGACTATGCTCTCGACGCATCGCTCCAAAAATCCAGAGACCAAGATACACAGGTACTTCGCAAAATCAGCCTGCAACTCAGAATCGTAACCCAAGAGTCCGGCACGATCAAACGTAGCATCCAACTTCTGTGTGAGGGCGTGAACATAGCGATTTCTCACCGCCGATCAGAAAATGCTTGAATTGCCTTGCTCAGCCGAAGTCTCACATTATTCTGTTGCGATGTTCCAGACTGGGTTGCCTGCTCATACTCACGATCCCTGAGAAGATCTCGGTAGTGCTTCCTCAGACCTTTGAGGTCATCGATCTCTCCTTGTCCGAGCCTTGCTGCAATCCCAACCATAACCGAATCAAACACTGCAACGTTGATGGCCCCTCTAGGACGAAACACTCCCTCTCCGACACTCTCGTAAGCCACCCTAATGGTGTCTTCGAATGTCCGTCGATACTGTTTACTCTTGTCCCCATCGATCTCTCTATTCCTACCCATAAAATCCGTAAGAAAGTTCTTCATGGTGCCAGAATAATTTCGCCTGTTATACAGAAGTGCCAAGAAGCGTAATATGAGCTCCTGATCCTTCATCCTTTTGGATCGTCGACCATACACTGATCGCCAATCCTTGTTGTCGTTTAAATCCTCGATAAGGTCGTTAAACGTGCCGCCAAAAAGTGACCTTCTTATCTCGTGCGGCTGAGCAGCAGTCCCACCTGTGTTAATGCGGTCAAAGAGATGGTATATCGACGTGTTGTCTTCTTCTGGTAAGTCCTGTTTGACTACCGTCGCATGGATTACGTAGTCATCGAACTGTCGTCGGTCTTCTGCTGAAAGATCTTCATAAGACTTGCCGTCGAAGGCATCGTTTACCCGATTGAGAACAAACTCTTTTCCATCCATATCGTTGTCGATGAAGAACTTAATTGTCCGTAGTCTCTGCGCCCCATCGATGACAAAGAGCTTCTTGGTCTTCTCGTCGCGCGAAAGAAATATACCGGGCACTGGGAGCCCCAAAAGCAGGGACTCGATGAATCGATCAGCCTGCCTCTTTGTCCAAACATATCCACGCTGAAAGTCCGGGATAAAAATATCTGGCAGCTCTCCATCGGTTCTTGACGTAAGACGCTTGTAAAGTGCATCCAGCGGATAGTCTACCCCGTAGGAGCTGATCGTATATCTCGGAACATTCAAAGCATCTGGAGATGCTTCCGCTTCTGCCGCCTCATCTTCAACGTCTGACTCGGGCAGTGAGATATCGATTTCTTGCGCCATTTGAGCCTTTAGGGTTCAGTCGCTCGGTTGCAAGGTTAGCCGATCTCACCGGAGATGACAAGCGTCAGGAGATCTGGCTTGTTGGTTTCGCATCCACAGATGGAATCTAGAGAAGCTAATGGTCGAACGTGTGGTACACGCAAGCAGCTTTTTCCTGATAGGGCATTGTCGGAAGGCCAATACGAGAAGTAGTCTTCCGTCTCAGTACTGTTCTTGTGGTCGGTTTCCCTTGGGCCGAGCTTAGGTGGTGTGTATTTGTATCCGAGGCTTTTCGCCAGGTTATCCCCTTCGTCATTGGCCCTTTTCGTGCGGCTGCTAGCGCCGGCCACTGAACCCCCCTTTTCGTTTCCTAACTACTTCGGAGGCTTGGAGTGAAGATGATTCGCAGTCGTTGCGTTGCGAGCTTTCCGGGCACAGGGCAGACGACGCTGATTCAGGCTCCTATCGCCGACTAGTCTGCTATGCCTGCGCGCTGGTGAGGGAGCGGGATTGGCGGCTGGCGCGGGTTTCGAGGGGTTCAACGCGGCAGGCGCAGATCTTGTATTCGGGGATTTTTGAGATGGGGTCGAGGACGTTGATGGTGAGCAGGTTGGCGGCGGCTTCCGCGAAGTGCCAGCTCATGTAGACGGTGCCGGGGGCGACGCGGCGGGTGATCCAGGCACGGGCCTCGACGGCGCCGCGGCGCGTGCTGACGCGCACCAAGCCACTCTTGGGGATGCCCAGACGGTCGGCGTCTTCGGGCGAGACCTCCACGAGCGGTTCAGGGTAGGCCTCGTCCAGGCGCGAGCGCCGCGTCATGGCGCCGGTGTGCCAGTGGTAGAGCACACGGCCGGTGTTGAAGATGAACGGATAGTTTCTGTCGGGGATTTCCACGTTCTCGCGCCAATGGACGGCGTGCATGGTGGCCTTGCCGTCGGCGGTGGGGAAGCGGTCGCCAAACAGCCAGAGTGCGCCTGGGTCGTCGGGGGTGAGGCAGGGCCAACGCAGCCCGCCTTCGCGGTCCAGACGCTCGTGGCTAAGCCCGGCATGGCTGGGTGTGACACGCGCGATTTCGTCGAAGATTTCCGACGGGCTGTGCAGTCCCAAGTCGCGGCCCATGCGGCGCGAAAGGTCGTCGATGATGGCCCAGTCTTCACGGGCCTCGCCCGGGCGGGGCAGGACCGGCCGCACGCGCTGCACCCGTCGGTCGGTGTTGGTGTAGGTGCCGTCTTTCTCGGCCCAACTGGACGCCGGTAGAACTACGTCGGCGATTTCGGCCGTCTCGGTCATGAAGATGTCCTGGACGACCAGGAAGTCCAGATTGCGGAAGTGTCTGCGTGAGGCGTGGAGATCCGGGTCGGCCATGAGCGGGTTTTCGCCCATGATGAACATGCCGCGGACGTCGCCTCGGCCGGCGGCGGCGCCGATTTCGATGGTGGTGAGGCCCTGTTTGGCGGGCAGTTGCACGCCCCACTGCTCCTCAAAAAAGCCGCGGAAGGTCTCATCCTCCACCGAGCGGTAGTCGGTGAAGTACATGGGGATGGCGCCAACGTCGCTGGTGCCCTGGACGTTGTTTTGGCCGCGCAGCGGGTTGAGCCCGGTTCCACGCCGGCCGACGTTGCCGGTGGCCAAACACAGGTTGATAAGGGTGAGGCAGGCCTCGGTGCCGTGGGTGTGCTCGGAGATGCCGAGGCCCCAGTAGAAGCCGGTCTTGTCGGCCTTGCCGATCAAATGCGCGGCGCGTTCCAGCGTGGCCGGTGAAATGCCGGTCAGCGCCTCCTGCCGTTCGGGCGTCCAGTCGCGCACCGCCGCGGCCACGGCCTGGAAGTTCTTGACGCGGCTGGCCACGAACTCCTCGTCCACCAGGCCGTCGCGGATGATGACGTGCAGCAGCGCGTTGTACATGGGCACGTCGGCGCCGGTGCGGCACTGCAGATGCACGTCGGCCCAGCGGGTGAGTTCGATAGCGCGGGGATCGGCGACGATCAGCTTGGCGCCGTTGCGAATCGCGGCCTTCATCTTGAGCGCGGTGATGGGGTGGGTCTCCGTGGTGTTGGAGCCAGTGACGTAGATGACGTCGTTCTCGGCGATCTCGTCCAATGAATTGGTGAAGGCGCCCGTCCCCAGGCTGAGGCCCAACGCGGCCACCGAGGAGGCGTGACAAAGCCTGGTGCAGTTGTCGATGTTGTTGGTGCCCAGCACGACCCGCGTGAACTTCTGCAGAAGGTAGTTGTCTTCGTTGAGGCACTTGGACGAGGCGTAGACGGCCAGGGCATCCGACCCGTGGGTGTCGCGAATGTCGGTCAGTCGCCGGGCCGTGAGGTCCAGCGCCTCGTCCCAGGTGGCCCGCCGCCACTGGCCCGCGCCGCGCTCGCCGGTGCGGATGAGCGGATGGGTGAGGCGGTCGTCGCTCTGGGCGTAGTCCCAGCCGAAGCGGCCCTTGACGCACAGCCAGCCCTGGTTGACGGGATGGTCCTCGGGCGACATGGCGTGGGTGATCTGGCCGCCGCGCACGTGAACTTCCAGCCCGCAGCCCACGCCGCAGAAGGAGCAGGTGGTTTGGACAACCCGGTCGTCCTTGACGATGCCCTGCTTTTCGAGCTCCCATTGGGCGCGGCTCTTGAGCGCGCCGGACGGGCACACCTGCACGCAGTTGCCGCAGTAGACGCAGGTGGTGTCCATGATGCCGTCGTACTCAAGAGTGGAGATGCGTACGTGGAAGCCGCGCTCGCCGGGTTCGATGGCGTAGGTGAGCTGAACCTGGTCGCCGCAAACGTCTACGCAGCGCCAGCACATGACGCACTTGGCGTAGTCGCGGATGTAGTAGGGGTTGTCGTCGATGACGGGCAGGTCGGCACGGGCGGCTGGGCCGTTTGACTGGATGCCGTATTCGGTGAGCAGCGCGGCAAGATCGGGGGCTTCGCTGAGGTCCACACCAGAGAGCAACGCGCGCAGGGAGCCCTTACGTGACCGCCGGACGCCTTCGCTGTCGGTGAATAGCGTCTGGCCAGGTTCCACCAGCGCTCGGCAGGCTGACAGCAGCTTGGTTTCGTTGTTGAGCGAGGCGTCGGCGGCAGGGGGGCCGGCGTGCGCATCTGGTACCTGTTCGACCAAGCAAAGCCGGCAGTTGGCGGAGGCCGCGATGTTGGGGTGGTAGCACAGCGTGGGGATGTCGATCCCCAACTCGGCGGCGGCGTGGAGGATGGAGGCGCCGGCGGGCACGGTGACTGGGCGACCGTCGATGGTGAGCGAAACAGCGTCTTGCGCTGTCGCCATAGGTAACCGCCCGACGCTAAGAGTGAGCCGCCTAGCCTACGCTACCGGGCCGTTCCGGCGGCTCCTGCCTCCTGTCGGACGGTCGCTCAGCTTGGTTGACTCGAGGCGGCGGGGAGCCTGAGCCGATGTTCTCGCCTTCGTGGAAGATGAGCCAGAAGATGTAGCCGAGCCAGATGAGGGCGACCAGGACGACGGGGATCACGACGACGACGAGGATGAGGCCGGGATCGGTAGCCGAGAGATCGGCGGATGGGGTGGCGGTGGGACTGGTGGAGGGGCTGAGGGCGAGGGCGGAAGGCGCTGCGATTGAGTGGAGCACTCCAGCGAACAGGAGAACCAGATTCCGTCGCGGCATTTCAGGGCGAGGCCTCAGGTGCTTCGGGCCATGGGGTTAGGTCAATCTCCCAGCCGATGACACCGCTGTAATCGAGCCAGCGGCTCTGGGCACCGACTTCGCGGTGCTCGATGCCAACTATGCCTGAGAGCACCTCGGTTGAAACGCCCGCATCATGCACATCGATTCGCACCAGCGGGATGACCTGCTGGACCCAGAGGCTCGCGGTTTCGGGACTGAAGCGTGACACGTTCAGCGTCAGGAGATAGGACCGGCCGGCAACGATGTCCGACGTTCGGACCCCTGCGTCCCCGTTGATTGTCAGCCGCTGAGGGTCGAACTCAATGCGGTCCATCTGCGTATCCACGGCCAGGGTCAGGGGAGCGGACCACCACCAAACTGAATCGCGCGGGTCGGTTTCGACCGGAACTACCCCGGCACGCCCGGCCCTGTAGAGGCGAAACTCCGTCCCGGATGTGAATGGAAGGCGGTGGGGGTTTCGGTACCACAGATTGACAATGGCGACATCGCCATCGGTGCCACCGTCAAAACCGAGGCCGGCAACTTTCGGCTGCGACGCGTGGTCGGGAGCGGGGAACGACGGCCGAAGCTGGGCGAAGGGCGCCACGGCGGCATGGGCAGCGAAGGCCAGTTTCTGGCAGTCGCGAACGGCCAACTCAGTGATTTGCGGAGCACCGCTCAACTCGGCATCACCCGGTCCGGCCGTTATGGCGTTGCCGGGTTCGCCCAACAACCGAAGGTCCAACTGTCCGTCGACCGACGATTCACAGGTCTGAAGGAGTGACGCCGGAAGCGCGGTGAAGTCCGGTCCGACGCGCCAGACGGGCGACCAGGCCGATGCCAAGTCGTAGACCCGCATGCCGTAGCCGGCCCAGATGGCGTCGTCGCGAGTCAGTCCGAGGGCTGTGGGTTCCACGTGGTCGAGGAGGGCTACGACGCCGCGGTTGGGGATCTCGTCGATAGGACGCACACGAGGCAAGCGAACCGCAGGCTGATTGAAGAATGTTGTTGATGCCCGCAGGTCGTCTCGGTCGACAAAGTTGGACAGCAGCATCCGACTTTGGTGATCCGTTATCCCTTCCAGCTGGATCAGAGGTCCGTCCGATGGGGCGATTTCGCGCAGAAATCGGTAGCTCTCGGGTGCGAGCACGCGCGTTCCGGCACCCGGTAGCAGCTCGAAAACACGATGGCGTTGCCCTGAGACCGAGCGCAGGTCAGCGTGCAGCTTCATTTGCGCCGGATCGTCCAGAAGGCGCCGTGCCTCGGGCGTAAGTACCTGCGCCCACTCGTCCGTCAAGTGCAGATGGGTGATCTCCATCTCGGCGAGGTCTTCGCGATGCAGAAAACGGAGTGCGTCGTCATACACGGGCATCGAGCTACTGGAGATGACCTGGACGCTGCGCCCGGAGGTGGGTGCGGCCACTCCCGCAACGGAGGCAACCACTGCAGGGCGCGTGGTTAGCAGGCGCGCGTCGTTGGAGAGCGTGCGCGCAAGAAATGCATAGAAGTCCCAGTTCTCGTCAAGCTCCCTACCAAACTGCGTTTGGCCCACGTACGGGTAGCCCTGGCCTTGTATGACAGGTTGCTCTACCGCAAACCCGGCGGCCGCCAGGCGCACGCCGGATACTGTGCGCGGAACCACCGTTGGTAGAACGCCGAGAAGCACGACGGCGAGGATCGCCCAGTTGCGCCGCCAGCCCCGTAGCCCGCCGGTAAGTGCACCGACACCGGCGAGAGCAGCAAAGCTGGCAATTGCCCAGGCCAAGAAGAGAATCCGTGCGTCGTTGAACGAGAGCGCCGACTGGAGGACAACTGCCTCCACCAGTCCGACGACGCTGGCCGCCGTGAGGTAGGCAATCCCCCAGCTCCTCCGCTGGTACGTGGCAAGAGCTCCAACGGCAATCAGCGGAACGATCCCTACGCGCACGAGGGCAGGTCCTGTGAGGTCGAAAAGTGCGAGCCGCACTCTGTCCGGCTCAAAGATGAGCCGCGCCATTCCCACCTGACCGCCGCGCTGAAAGAGCGCATCGGACACAGGACCACCGGCTAGCGCGGCCAGAAGGGCGGCAATTGCGAGCGCGCTTGCCAGAACTAGTCGCTGGCGGCCGTCGAGCCGGAAAAGACGACTGACGCCCACCGCACCCAGCGCAATGCTTGCGAACACCAGCACGGCAGCCTCGGCGAGGGCCATTACACCCGCAGCGACAGCGATCAGGACCGCCTGCCTGCGACCGGCGCCGGCTTCGAGGGCCGCGGCCACGAGAAGCACGATGCACAGAGCGAGTGCCCAATGGGGCTTGTGCACCCACTCGAACGGTACTCCCCCTCGATCGGGCGCCAACCCGGCGACTAACCCGAGAAGGCCGCCGGCATCTCCGGATGTCACGACGTAGGGGGGCAGCCCCACATGGACGGGTTGGACGATCAGACCCAGCACCGCACCGGCCCCGACGGCCAGGGGCAGCGGCGCGCCAACATCCCAAGCGAATCCGACAGCCGCCAGAACTAACGCGACGACCAAGAGTGCGGTGAGGACCGCGACTGCCGTCCATGGGGGGAACGCCGGCCGTGTTGACGATGCTGGCAGCCAGCAGATCCGGGCCGTAGTGGTAGCCAATGCCGGCGTCCTGGCCATAGGGCGTGACTGGTGGAAAGACGCCCCGAGCCATGCGCAGCGCCAGCGCGAAGTGCCACGTCTCCTCGCCGGCCCGCACCTGCGTGCGATTGGCAAAGGCCAGGACGAATATGCCGGCCGATATCAACAAGAGCGCCAGTGACGCCATTGCCGGGCGGCGGGAAGGTAGGTGGATCCGACGGACGCGCCAGGCGACGAATGCCGCGAGTGCCGACGGGACCACGAGGCCGAACCAGGCACTGGGCGCGCCGGGTATGACGTAGGCCGACAGGTTGGTCGTGAGCAACACCGCGACGATGCCGAGCGCCGGCGCGTAGAAGAGCCAGACCGGGCGGGGTCGATCCCCGAACGCGGCCTGCGCCAGCGGCACGCCAGTGGCGACCATCCAGAGGCAGACGCCGGTGGACGCGAAGATTCCGATCCAAGGCGAGACTGTGGGATCCAGATTCATGCCAGCGGCTCGGGCCTAGACGCGGACGTCGACATTGCCTGGCGAATCACGCCTCATCAACGTGGGAACTCTGTGGGCGGGTAGCCGGCCAGCGGTTCCTGGGTCACCAGATCACGGACGAGCCGGCGTGCAACGAACTTGCCGGGTCACTCGGCGGCCTGGGATTGCTGGATGGCCCGATCCAGCAGTCGGCGGAGGGGGGCGGCGTCGGCGAGGCCGTCCATGAGGAGATTGAGCGTGGTGAGGCCGACGAGGGCCCAGCCGAGCGGGGGGACGCCGGCGATTACGAAGACGGCGCCCGCGAAGGCGATGACTCCGAGGAGGCCGTCGGCGCGCAGGAACGAGGTTGCGTCCTCGGCCGGTCCGTTGGGCGCCAGCGGGGCTATGAAGTAGCGGTGGATCCAACGCGTGAGGCTCCAGCCGGGGCTGATGGAGCCAGCCACAAGGACCAGCACGATGAGGGTAACGAGCCACGGGGCGGCCTGGGTCCAGGCGATGATGAGCGCCAAGCCGAAGCCGCCGGCGATGACCAGCTGATGAAAGCGGCGCTCGCCCCGATCGGTCAACGGTTATCGCCCGCCCAAGCCACTAGCCTGGGTCTTGTCGATGGATATGTTTCGACCGGCTCAACACGAAGGGACCTTGGGCTGGTCGCACGCAGACCGAGAGCCAGCCTGAATGCGTGGCACGCGTTGAACGCATGACGGGCGAATTGCCAAACTTCCGGCATGTCAGCTCAGCCAACGGTCGTTCGGAGACTCCAGTACGCATGGTAGCCAGCGCCGCGTGGATATCGTCCGGAAAGCGGTCCGCGGCCGCGGTTGCGTCGGCCTTGCTGCTGTTCGCGGCGTTCCCGCCACTGGAGTGGACAGGGCTGGCGTTCGTTGCCTGGGTTCCCCTGCTGTTCGCTCAGGCAGGCTCCGGGCCATGGGTGCGCCGTGGGCTGGGCGGGCTCTTTCTCGGCGTGCTGTTTGCGGCGATTGCGACCAGTGTGAACCCGCCCGAAGTGGCGACCGGTGTGGCGTGGATTGGTATTTCGATCGGCATTGGCGTCCTGGCGGGTCTGACGGCGACGTTGCTGGATGTGCCGGTCGGTCCGGAGCGGGTGATCAAGGCCCTGGGACCGTGGTCGCGCGTCTGGGTACCAGCTGTCGCCTGGACTGGCATCGAGTACCTGCGCCTAGTCACAACGGCGGGTCACCAGTGGGGAATGCTGGCGACAACGCAAGTTGATGTTGCCCCGCTGCGCGCCTGGCTTCCGGTGGCGGGTATGTGGCCGGTGGCCTTGCTCACGATTGCGACGGGGCAGGCGATTGCGTCGATCGCGCTGGTGGCCGTTTGCCGTCTACCGCTGACGCGAGGCTTGGTTATTGGAGTCGGTGTCGCGGCTCTGGGTTGGCTGGTGGGGCTGGGCCTGGCGGCCGCCGAAGGTGCCCCGCAGGCCCAGTCCCTCCGCGTGGCCGCGGTGCAGACCGGAGACCATGTGCCGTCGCATCCGAAGACCCGGCCCCTGATCACGACGGTGCGCTATCGCGAACTGACGGACACCATTACCGAAATGCACACATCGGCGACGCTGGAGGCCGCGCAGCGCGGCGCCGACTTGATCGTGTGGCCGGAGGCGTCGGGTTGGGTTGCACCTGACGATCCGGACGCCACGGCGCAACTGGACGGGGTGCGCGACGCGGCCCGGCGGGCGGGGGTGCCCATCGCCTGGTCTTACTTCATCAGGATCGACCCGGACCATACTCGTAACGAGGTGGTGGTTGTCACTCCCGACGGCCGGATGTCCAGACCGACCACGAAGGATCACCCGGTCTACGCGATTGGAGAGCGCAGCGTGACCAGCGGCCTGTACGAAACGTATGCCGTGGCTGGGGCTCGGCTGGGGCTGGCGGCGGGACCTGACGGCACCTACACGGACACGCTGGCACGCCTGGCGCGGATGGGAACCGCTTTGGTGGCCATTCCGACCCATGACTGGGCCGCCTACACAGCTCCGCACATTCAGCATCTGCGTCTGCGGGCCGCCGAACACCGCCTAGCGGTGGCCAAGGCCGACTGGCGCTACGGTTCGGTTGTGATTGGTCCCGACGGTCAGGTTGTGGCGGGCACATCGCTGGATCGGGCCGAGAAGGTGCTGCTGGTTGCCGATGTGCGCCTGGCTTCGCCAGGCACGCTCTACACGGCGACCGGCGACTGGTTAGGCGTGGCGTCGCTGGGCGCTCTGGCGGCCATGCTGGCAGGAACCGCTGTTCTGGCCGTGCGCGGTCGTCGTGTCAGCGGCGACCGGCAGGAACGACGGACGCGCCCCAGCTAAACGCCAGCAATCCGACGATGGCCAGGATCAGGGTGACGACAGCCGGATGCCACCCCAGATCGTCCAGCGTGCCGGTATAGGCGGCGGCGGTGTGCAGGACACCAGCCAGCAGCACGTACGCAGCCAGTCGGCCGGCCAACCAGCCGCGCGCCAACAGGTAGGCCGTGCCGAACTGCAATGCCACCCAAGCCCACTCCCGAATGAATGCAAAGGCCAAGACGTCCGTCGGCGCCGGGGAGTCGAGCGAGTGGCTGAGGCTCAGTTGGGCGGCAAACAACGCATAGCCGGCTGCCGGCGCAACCGCCGCGGCAGTGACGGCACGCGGATTGGAGGGCCGGGCCATCACAAAGGCCACGACCAGCAACATGATCAGCTTGGCGAATTCGTCGCCGAAGGCGGCGACGATTGCCGAGATCAGCCCAACCAACGCCACGGCGTCATGCATGGCGGCCGCGCCAACGTTCTCGGCCACGATGTCCAGCACGGCGCGTGTGAGTTCATCGCGCAGCCAGATTTGGGTGAATGGGTACGCCACAACGCCCAGCAGCAACCCAAACCACACCCCGGGCCGCCCGAGCAGCAAGGGCGCGCCCGCACGGCCCCAGAAGAGCCCAAAAGCCAGGGCCGCCGCCACTGCAATGGGATGCGGCGCGACAAGGAATTGGCGCAGCAGGTCCGGCGGCGCGGCTAGGGCGTCAATCGGTCCGGACAGCCACCGAAGGGCGGCGGCTCATGGAAGGCGGCCAACCTCGCGTCCGCCATACGGCAGCGCTAGGGGAATCGGCCTGGCTGGTACGATGACCGCAGCCTGCGGGCTCTGGCGCAAGTCGTCCAGGGTCCGCCTGATCGTTTACAAGTGCAGAGTCGGGGCGCGCCGTCATGCGGGTCGGTGGGTGAGCGGCTAATACCACCAGACTGTAAATCTGGCGCCTTCAAGGCTACGTAGGTTCGAATCCTACCCGGCCCACCGGACGTCGCGCGAAGGTGCGTACGCTACCATCAGGCGTCCGGCGCGCCCGGCTCAACGCGGTCCCGTAGTGCAGCGGCCTAGCATACTTCCCTGTCAAGGAAGAGATCGCCGGTTCGAATCCGGTCGGGACCGCCCGGCGCGACCGCCGCGCGGCGCCGTGGGCCCATAGCTCAGCGGTCAGAGCAGCCGGCTCATAACCGGTAGGTCCCTGGTTCGAATCCAGGTGGGCCCACCGGACCGACGGCGGAAACGGCGGAGTAGCTCAGAGGTAGAGCAGGGGACTCATAAGCCCTTGGCCGCAGGTTCGATTCCTGCCTCCGCTACCGGGCTGGCCGAGGTGGTGAAATTGGTAGACACGCAGTCCTCAGGAGGCTGTGAGCTTCTGCTCGTGCGGGTTCGAATCCCGCCCTCGGCACCCTTTCCTTTCAAAGCACCCTACGCCACTCGTCCCAGGCCTGGACCGCCAAATCGGCAACGGCTGCCCAGCCTCTTGGCCCAAGCTGCCTTCGAAGCTCGGCTCCGTTTGCCGATCCGCTGTCCCAGCGCCGCGCAGGTGTAGCCCCAACTGCCTACTCGGTCTCCCCAATGGGTAAGTGATGCCTACAGGCCGAACCCCCTACTGGCCTGCATTTGCGCCCAATCTTCGAAAGTCATGTGTCCACACGTCTAGATTAATTATCTGATCAGATTTTAATCCGATATTTAGATCAAAATAATAGTCGAGAATATACCGAAAGTGATTAACCGAACTGACCGATGGATATAGACCGCTGTTTCCACCATTAGGCAAGCGGAGTGCGGCCAGAATTTCATGCGAGTAACCATTTCCATGATCACCGGCAATGACGATGACCGTATCATCACCACTGTTTCGTAATATAGCATCAACCGCTCTCAGGGTCAATTCGTTGACATAGATGAGCTGGCCAATATACGCGCTAGAAACGCTTCGATCATGATCGTTGCTAAACTCCGAATTTTCGGACTGGCCGACGACTTTATTACCATAACGATCAAACGTCGCCGGCAAGTGCGGTTTGACAATGTGCGCGAACACAAATTTAGGACGGCCGGCATTGATGGGACTGGAAAGAAAGTCAAACATCTGTAGCACGCGGTCCGCAACCCACCAATCATAAGGATCATTCTGTCCGGGCAAGACTCGTTGCCCAAGTATTGGATGCAACGCGGTTGTCTGCACAAGTCCGCGCAGGAATCTGCCGGGGATTAATGAATCACCTAAAGACCTGGAACCATAGCGCGTAGGCGACGTTGCAGCCTCGCGGTCACTGATAACTACACCGGCAGGCGTGAACGTCACAGATATATCTGCAAGTGGAGATGTATCAGTGATTCTATATCCCGATTCAAGATGCACGTAGGCGTATCCGAGGCGCTGGAGAATTGAAGCAAGCGCGCTCTGCTGCGCAGCATTGAGCAAGTCTCGTTCTATCGCCGGCGTTCGCTCGCCGAGTTCGTGAAGGTACGAAAGATTAAGGCTCGATGGTATTGAGTGAATCGACGACCTGTAGTTACTCGTGGCCTCAGATGCTACGTAGAAACCCCGGTGTTCAAGTTCCTGGACGAAATCTCTGTTGTCGAAATCGCCCAGCTTGTCATGCCGCCCGTACGAATCCAGGATGATGTAGAAGATATCAGGCCGCAGGCCACTCGCGCTCGAGAAACTCAAAGATGGCAAGTGTGCCGTGAGCGCATCCGGCGTCGCATTGGAAACTGGAGTTCTGACAGGGTCCGTAACCGCTCCACCAACGAGGCTGACGATAGGAAAAACCAGCAGCGCAGCGGCGGTAAGATTCGCAAACTGCGAGCCTCGGGAGACCAGGCCGACAGCCCCCAGAATAACGGCCGCGACAATGGCGCCAAGTACAACAGTGGCCGAAAACAAGATGCGCTCATCAACAGCACCGTCCAGCGCGCGTTCGACATGGCCGTAAGCAAAGAGAAGTGCAGTTGCGCCTGCCGTGGCGGCGGCTGGCCGGTGCCAATCCTTGAGAGCGCGCTGCAGACTTACCATGCTGCCTGTAACCACCACAAGCGCCACGGCGAGCGGAAGGACTGCTTCGCTCACGGAGAAATGCAGGGGATTGCTCGTCAGGAAATGCAAGATCGGCACCGTCGCGACCGGCCACGGATACCACGGTACCGTGAGAATTCGGCCCAACATCGTGGGTGAATTGCCGGCGTCCGGCTCGCTTCCAGACCCCACGAGAAGTCGTCCCCGGCCTTTAGTTCGCCGGGACAGGCGTCGCACGGTGGCTCCCGCTTGGCGCAGCCTCGCCGCAACGCGCACATGCACGAGAACTGCCAGCACACTTAAAATGGCAGCCAGCACGAGGCGAATGCGCTCGGACGGGTCTCCCACTATCGCGGCGCGAAGACCACTTCCTGCTTCGACATGAGCAAGGGCCAGCGGCCCGTCAGCATAATCCGGAAGACCGTTAACCTTTACATTCCTATAGCCCGACTGAGGAGCAGCGAGCTGATAGACGACATAGTTGTCCTCGTACTCTGCGACCTGAAGCTGTAGGAGCAATCGCTGGCCCTTCGGAACAACGTAGACGGGAAATTCCACCGTTTGAGGTCTAGTGGTCAGAGGCAAGGTATCGAAGGACGTTCTACGTACCACCTCGCCCGTGGCAGCGTCCGCGAGCGAAGCCTGCACAGTGACGCGGTCTCCATCCGCCTTGGCTGAAACCCAGATTCGAAAACGGCCGGCAGCGCCGCTCAAGTGCCCAAGGTCTTGCTGCACGAACCAACTAGGCCAAGCGACCAATCCTTGACCCGAAGGCCTACCGCTTGAAGCTGATAGATACGTGACTTGCGGGAGCAGGCTTGCCCATAGCCCCAGCGCCGCCAGCGCTAGCCAAAGAGGCTTCAACATGGACCGCGAGATTCTGAGGTGGCACGCACAACATTCTCAGCACCGCTTCCGACGGCTGTAACCCGGCATTTGAAGAAGCTACATCCGGTGACCGACTGCGTGACCATAACTCTCATGCTCTCTCGGCAGCCGACGACGCGTACGCCTTTGCTCAGCGCGTGATCCCGGGGCAACTTTCGTTGCCAAGGCTAAGCTTCAGCCGGCTGGACCATGCAGTGATCAGAATCAGGCCCCTGCGCCGGCAGGCTGCGGAGTGTACAGCACACCGACGGCAAGCGACCGCATGACACACGAGCCACTCCGCCACGGGTGCCAACAACCGAAATGGACACGCTGCCAAACGCGACCCATTCTGGAACCGCCCGCAGCATAGCCATGCAAAGATTCAGTACTGCGCTGCCGAGCATCGTCCTGCTTCATGGCCGCCGCTACACAACCATGGGAGGGGGAGTCCTGAAAATCGGATCACCATTGCAGCAGTGTTGGACGGACTTCCGTCGGGACTGTCGCTTCGTCTCATGCCCTGATGGACATCGGAGACGGATCGGTCCCTGAAGTCCCACGTACAGCGAACAACCGCAGACTCAACCCGCACAAGCCCAAAGATCCGGCCCGCGCGTCAGCCATGACTCAACTGTCAGCGCCGTCGGATCATAACTGCCTGCTTCCCTGCTTGGAATCCACCTGAACACGCCGGACGGACGGTGGCACCGGCGCAGTAGCTTCGTGATAGAGCAGGGGACTCATAAGCCCTTGGCCGCAGGTTCGCATGCTGCCTCCGATACCGAGCTGGCCAAGGTTGTGAAATTAGTAGACACGCAATCCTCACAAGGCTGTGAGCTTCGGCTCGTGCGGGTTCGACTCCCGCCCTCGGCACCGCAGGCCACGCGCCCGACGTCGGCCTTCCCTTACATGGGCGGCCATCAGCTCGACGGCGTGCCGCCCATCTGTCCGGGTCATGGGCGGCTGGACCGACCTCATCGTCGCTCAGCGCCTGTGTCGTGGAAGGTCGCGGCCCCGCCGGCCCGAGTGGACGATTTCTGGTTCACGGTGGCCACCAGGACCCGTGGTGCAAGGGACTGAATAAACCTTGGACTTGCGTTGCTGGCGCGCGTGAGTGAGTGATGTCCCGACGGCGCAGACATACGGGAGATCACGATGGCCCCGATCGACGACGTGATTGCGACGTACCTCACGGCCTGCGAGGTGGAGGGCAAGACCGCCCACACGGTCAGGAGCTATTGCGCCTCCTTGGCCGACTTCCGACGCGTCGGACGCAAGGTTGGACTCCCTTCGGCTGCCGATGGCTACACCGTGGCACACGTCTACACGTTTCTGCAGGACCTCCGCACCCGGGGTGCACGGCCGGCCTACCAACACCGCCGGCACCGCGAGGTGAAAGCCTTCTTCTCCTGGTGCCGGCGGATGAGCTACGTGGAGGCGAACGTCGTCGCGCGGGTGCCGCTCGTCAGGCTGGAGCAGCAGATCATCGAGCCGTTCAGCCAGGCCGACGTCCAGCGGCTCCTGGACAGCCAAGACCGCGCGACGTACCTGGGCTGCCGCAACTACGCGATCTTCCTGTTCCTGCTCGACACCGGGGTGCGAGTCTCTGAATGCGTGGCGATTCAGCTTGCGGACGTGGACTGGGCGGAGGGACGCGTGCGGGTGCTGCACGGCAAGGGCAAGAAGCAGCGTTGGGTGGGAATCGGCGCACAAACAGTTGAGGCGCTGCGGGACTACCTCGCGCGCCATAGGGGCCGAAGCCCTGGGGCGCTGTTCCGGTCGCGCAAAGGTCACGCCGTTCGCCCTAACGCACTCAACGTGATGATGCGGCGGGTAGCGGTGCGGGTGGGCCTGCGCAAGGTGCATCCGCATCGGTTTCGGCACACGTTCGCCACCTGGGCGATCCGGTCCCAGGCTCGCGAGATCGACGTGCAGATCCTGTTGGGGCACTCGTCGCTGACGATGGTGCAGCGCTACGCGCGCACCTATTCGTCGGAGCAAGCGGTCACGGCCCACGCGGCCTTCAGCCCTGTCAATCAGCTTTCGAACACGTGAGGTCATTCAGGTCGCAAGCCGCTACGCGTCACCACCGGCCATCGCCCGGCCTACCGCAAGGCGGTTCGCTGGATCCTGAGGCGAAAGGTGCTCCATCGGAGCAGCCAGGATTGAAACAATTTGACCGAGCAGGACCATCGCGCCATCAAGCAGCGCTATTACCCGATGCTGGGCTTCGGGCGTTTCGAGTCAGCATCGCGATTCTGCGCGGCGTTTGACGAGCTGCGACAGTACTTCCGGGTGCGCCGTCGAGGCGGCCCTCACGTCCCGCTTCCCGACCAGCGCCGGCTTTTCCTTGCGCGCTGGCACGGGTTGATCACGGAGATGGCGACGAGCTAGAGAGAGTCGATCAAGGCGTACGTCGCCTCGCTGCGTCTCGTGGTCTGAGATCTGACACAGCCGGGTGGCCGACCTCACCTACGCGCGCAGCTGGTCGGGCGACGCCTACGTGGCCCTGAGCAGCGACGCCGGCTCCCGGTCCATCGTCGGCTGGCAGGTCGCGCGGTCGGTGCGCACCGACCTGGCCCGCGACGCGCTGGCGCAGGCGCTCTGGGCGCGGCCGGGGCCCTATGACGGACTGGTCCACCACAGCGATCGTGGCGGGCCGTACCGCTCAATCCGCTACACGGAGCGGCTCGCCGAGGCGGGCGCGGTGACCTCGGTGGGGAGCCGGGGCGACGCCTACGACCACGCCCTGGCGGAGTCCGTGATCGGGCTCGATACGGCCGAGCTGGTCCACCGCCGCAGTCCTTGGCGCGGGGTCGAGGACCTCGAGCTGGCGACGCTCGGGTGGGTCGACTGGTTCAACCACCGTCGGCTCTTCGGCACCATCGGCGACGTCCCGCCCGCCGAGTACGAAGCCACGCCGTATCGTGCGCAGGTCCAGCCCGAGGCTGGGACTCAATGAAATGAGTCTCCATCAAACCCGGGGCGGTTCAGGTCGCCGCATTTTCGAGTGGACCATTTTGGAATTGTTACGATCGCTCAGAGCAACATTTGCACTCACACAGACGACACTGGGGATCTCGCCGGAGCCGCCCGCTAGATCGACGTGCCCCTAGTGTCATGGAAATTCGCCGTCCTAAAGCCCAAGTCGCTGGGGATGCCATATCGTCGTGAAAGCTGGGGTCCTGCGCTTCCGCGGGGCGGCTTGCTCTCGGATACACTCTGCGGTCAGTGTTGTGGCCGGAATTGGAGAGGCTGATGGCGACCGAACTTGACGATCGACGGATCACCGGTTACCCAGACGACGCGCCGCGCGAGAAGAAGGAACTACATCTCAAGACATACGAATACGAGTTCCCGTTCAACTACCCGAATGTGAAGGTCGATCGCGTCTGGGTCGGCGGCGAGCACCACGGAATCGAGCTGTTTCCGATCAAGACCACTGACGGCCAATCCGCGACAAGCGGGCTGTCTTCTGACTGGATCAGCATTGAAGAAGATGAGCCAATCGTCCGGATCGCGGTGATCGGAAGCGCGTGCACTCCGCCGGGCTCCATCCTCGTCGAATGCGATCCAGTCGAGGGATTCCGCCACGACGGTGAAAAGGAAGCTCCTCTGACGGCGCGCTTCCGTGTGGACAATCTGTGGGGATGCACCTGCGCGGGGACTTGGTGGGTCAAGGCGGCACCTACCAGGCACTACCAGTGGCAGGCATGAGCTGTGCAGTACTTGACGTGCCGGCGTCCCGCACCGTCCGAGTCTCAGGGATGGGTGCGATCCCGGGCTGGTCTGAGGACAACTATCCGGACGACGTGCACTATTCGATCCGCTTCATCCGTACGACGGTCGCGGTGGGCAAATAATGGGCGACACCCAGATTCAATGTCCCGCCATTGCGTCCGAATAGCGGACGTGCTTTGGCAGGCCGGTCCTTATCCGACTTCCGACGACTCGACGCGCGCGCGGCCAATTTGGATCTATCCGGATGTACCCCGTGACGCCAGCTAGGTGTGGCCCCGAGTTCCTAGGAACTTCGGATGATGTGCCCGGGCACACGCAGACATGCGCTTCATCGTTCTGAGCGACGCGCACGTCGTGCCGGCCTCGGCGCAGCCGCTCCGCGGAATCGATTCGGCACGCAATTTTAGAGCGGCAGTGGCGTGCGTGACGCGTCTAGAACCGCCTCCGGAATTCGTCGTGCACTTGGGCGATCTCGTAGGCGATGCGAGCCAGGATGCGTACCGAGAGTTCACATGCATCGCCGATTCGATTCAATGCCCGCAATTCGCGCTCATCGGAAATCACGACGAACTCCATTTGCTAACCAGGGCCATGCCTATCCCGGATCGCATTGCCCCGCTAGACGCGCCCCACGGCTACTACAGTTTTGATTGGGGTCCGCTCCATCTCGTCGCTGTGAATTCGCGGGTCGAAGGACACGTAGCTGGTCATGTGGCTGCCAAGCAGCTCGCATGGCTCGCGGACGACTTAGAGCGTCACCGCAGCGCGATGACTCTCGTGCTCGTCCACCACCCTCCCGTGGACATCGGCATCGAATGGCTCGATCAGCTCAAGATGGACAACGGCGCCCACTTTGCGAGCGTGGTGGAAGGCGCGGGGAATGTAGCAGCGGTCATCGCCGGGCACGTCCACCAGCGAAAGGTCTTGTCGCTCGGGAGCTTGGTGCTGCACACGGTTCCATCTACCTGGGCTACGTCTGGCTGCGACCGTGGTAAGCCGATTGACGACGGGCAGGGATTCATCATCGTAGAGACTGCCAGCGACCATCTGCGCGTGATAGACGTCGCGCTTTGATGGGCGTCGTATGCTTGAACCCGCCAGCGTTCCACGCTTCGGCACACCGGCATTGGGACCGCCCAGGCGAACAGCGGACGCTACCGCAAGCGTCGCTTGCCGCTGCGGTACCGACGAAGCCTGCGCCCTGCGCACACACGACTGACATTTCCTAACCATCGCGGAACCTCGATCTTCGATTAGTCCCTGAGCTACGTGCTCGGCCAGGGTAAACCCCTCACTACGAAGTGAGACCGTTAGACTAGAGGACACATTACCTTTACGCTCATTACGGTCATGAGGATGGCACGCCTGTGCGCGTTGGCCGGCCGGTGGGAACACCAGTGGCTGCCTAGAATGCACAAGGATCTATCGGGGAAAGGAACGAATACGATGTCCGTCGTCATTCATCCTGAACCTGGACTTCAACACACCTTGAACGGTGGCCTTACGGTCGTGTAGCGCGACTGTACTATTGAACCAAATATGCCGAACGGAGAACGACCATGGACGTTCGAACTTTTCGAACAAAATCTGATGGGTAATGATTATATCCTCGGCCAAGACAGTGTCTAAAGCGCGTTAGTTTCGCGCATTCTTGCGGGATCGTTCGCCATAGGTCGGAACCATGTTGTGGATGAATATGGTATTTTCCTGGGACCCTGAGTGCAATCGAAGGCGGCATGTCTGACAACGCGTCCCTAGGAACCGTTATCGAGCCTGAAAAGGTCATTCCAGTCGCTTACGACGTGGATGTCGCGGTGGTCGGCGCCGGCATGGGCGGGTTGTTCGCTGCTCTGGGGGCCGGGCGTCACGGAGCCTGTACCGTCTTGATCGATCGATTCGGCAGTCTAGGCGGGAACATCGGACCGGCCATGATCATCGGTGGCGGGCTTGATCACCCGCAGGCCCGAACCTCGCTCCCGGGCGGTGCGGCTGGGATACCCAAGGCATTTCTCGACCGCCTAGACGCGCTGCGTTGCGCGCCATTAGAGACCTACGCCGAGGAATCGAGCATCGCCAGCTACGTGGCGGCTCAAATGGCCGAGGAGTCGGGCGTCGAGCTCATCCTGGCGGTGTGGGCGGCCGATCCCATCGTCGAGAACGATGCCGTGACCGGCGTGTTCCTGGAGACCAAATCCGGTCGTGTGGCGGTCAAGGCCAAGGTCGTCATCGACGCGTCCGGCGACGGTGACATCGCCTTGCGATCCGGCGCGCCAACCATCACTGACGTTCCGGCAAGCCCATCGTACGGGCCGGTCATCTCCGAGAAGTATCTGAGTCAGGCCTACGTGCCCTGGAACGACACCGGCGTGTACCTCCTGATGGCCAATGTCGACCATGCGGCTTTTGAGCAAGCAACCCGGCAGCGGGTTGAGCTGACGCCGGAGGAACAGGCCTGGGTTCGCGATCGGCGCGCGTTCGTTCCCGGTAGCTTTGGCTTCCCGCAGGCCGTCGTACGGCCGATCAAGCAAGCCTGGGACGACGGCGAGTTCCGAATTCAGCAGGATGTGGAGCCGCTTGTCCACGTCGGAACGTCGGGGAAACTGTGGTTCTACGGCGCGGGACTTTTCGGCTGTCGGATAAACTTGGGCGGTGCGATACGTCAGAACGACTTCAAGCAGCACTCGCAGCTGGAAACCGCCGTACGGGCCCATGCGTTCGAGTCCGCGCGCTTCTTCCGAAAGTGCTTCCCGGGGTTCGAGGAGGCCTACCTCTTGACCGTGTCCGCCTATTTCGGCGCCCGCGGTGGGCCCTGTATCGAAGGTGAGTACGTCCTACAGCCACAGGACGCGGCGGACGGTCGCCGCTTCGACGATGTTCTTTTTGTGAATCGACATGAAGTCGGAATGAACCGAGCCCACAACGAAGGCTTCGACATGCCGTATCGAATGCTGGTGCCGAAGCAGATCGACGGACTGCTCGCAACCGGTCGAGTGGCGAGCTACATCAGGCGGGGACATGACCCCGGTGGATTTCGTGCCCGTCCCGTCATGATGGCCCTGGGCGAAGCCACGGGGATCGCGGCGGCGATTGCGGTCAGCGACGATCTCCCACCGCGGGCAATCGACGTCAAGAAACTCCAACGAGCGATGCTCGAGCAGGGGTACGTCTTAGGTGATGACGTACGGCTCAAGCAGCTTGGTATTGCCTAGCCATTTTTCGATGCACGCGTGACGCTAGAACAGCTGTGGTGTAATCTGGCGAACGGATCTGCGAGATGGAGGCAGCATGTCCAACGGTGCGTCCCTAGGAAACGTTATCGAGCCTGAAAAAGTCATTCCAGTCACTTACGACGTGGATGTCGCGGTCGTCGGCGCCGGCATGGGCGGGTTGTTTGCAGCGCTGGCGGCCGGGCGTCAAGGTGCCCGTACCGTCTTGATCGATCGATTCGGCAGTCTAGGCGGGAACATCGGACCGGCCATGATCATCGGTGGCGGGCTTGATCACTCGCAGGCCCGAACCTCGCTCCCGGGCGGTGCGGCTGGGATACTCAAGGCATTTCTCGACCGCCTAGACGCGCTGCGTTGCGCGCCATTAGAGACCTACGCCGAGGAATCGAGCATCGCCAGCTACGTGGCGGCTCAAATGGCCGAGGAGTCGGGCGTCGAGCTCATCCTGGCGGTGTGGGCGGCCGATCCCATCGTCGAGAACGATGCCGTGACCGGCGTGTTCCTGGAGACCAAATCCGGTCGTGTGGCGGTCAAGGCCAAGGTCGTCATCGACGCGTCCGGCGACGGTGACATCGCCTTGCGATCCGGCGCGCCAACCATCACTGACGTTCCGGCAAGCCCATCGTACGGGCCGGTCATCTCCGAGAAGTATCTGAGTCAGGCCTACGTGCCCTGGAACGACACCGGCGTGTACCTCCTGATGGCCAATGTCGACCATGCGGCTTTTGAGCAAGCAACCCGGCAGCGGGTTGAGCTGACGCCGGAGGAACAGGCCTGGGTTCGCGATCGGCGCGCGTTCGTTCCCGGTAGCTTTGGCTTCCCGCAGGCCGTCGTACGGCCGATCAAGCAAGCCTGGGACGACGGCGAGTTCCGAATTCAGCAGGATGTGGAGCCGCTTGTCCACGTCGGAACGTCGGGGAAACTGTGGTTCTACGGCGCGGGACTTTTCGGCTGTCGGATAAACTTGGGCGGTGCGATACGTCAGAACGACTTCAAGCAGCACTCGCAGCTGGAAACCGCCGTACGGGCCCATGCGTTCGAGTCCGCGCGCTTCTTCCGAAAGTGCTTCCCGGGGTTCGAGGAGGCCTACCTCTTGACCGTGTCCGCCTATTTCGGCGCCCGCGGTGGGCCCTGTATCGAAGGTGAGTACGTCCTACAGCCACAGGACGCGGCGGACGGTCGCCGCTTCGACGATGTTCTTTTTGTGAATCGACATGAAGTCGGAATGAACCGAGCCCACAACGAAGGCTTCGACATGCCGTATCGAATGCTGGTGCCGAAGCAGATCGACGGACTGCTCGCAACCGGTCGAGTGGCGAGCTACATCAGGCGGGGACATGACCCCGGTGGATTTCGTGCCCGTCCCGTCATGATGGCCCTGGGCGAAGCCACGGGGATCGCGGCGGCGATTGCGGTCAGCGACGATCTCCCACCGCGGGCAATCGACGTCAAGAAACTCCAACGAGCGATGCTCGAGCAGGGGTATGTACTGGGCGACGCGGCGCGACTCGAGCGGCTTGGGCTCGCGTAGTCGTCCCACAGTGCACATCCTCCGGCACCCGGCAATTCCGATCTCAACGCGTTGGTTGCCGATCGGAGTCACGCTTCGCGCAGCGGTCAGGTGCGCGACGGGCATAACGGTCCGCGACCGGCGGCCATCCCGCCGTTCTTTTGTATTTGGAGACCGCCAATGAAGCTCGCCACGATTCTGCGCCGCGGCGAGGCGCGTCCAGCCCTCGTCATCACCAATGCAGGTCTCCGGGCCAAGTGGTGCCTGGATCTGTCGGAGGCCAACACCATGTTGAACTCCGCCGGACGCGAGTGGCCCGTGCAGCTTGCACCGCCGTCCGTCAGGCAGATCGTCGAAGGCGGTATGCCGGCTCTGGACAATCTCAAGCGATGGCAGGACGTACTCCTGAGTGCGATAGACCGGAGTGATGGCGAGGCGTTCGGACCTGCGCTGGTCCCACCGGAGGAGGTTTGCTGGCTGCCGCCGATTCCGAACTGTCCGCTCTTCATAACTTTTCATGGAAATGCGATTGGCATCTGGCGCGACCGCGGTGGCGGTCTCGACCTCCCGCAGTCCATGCCGGCCCGTGCGATTCTCTCCCGTGTGCCGACCTGCCGTATACACCCCGAGACCGCCACGCTCGGACATATGGAACCCCTGATCTTTTCGAGAGGACAGCCATTTGGCTTTGGCAACGAACTCGGCGTTGTCCTCGCCCCTGGTGGAAAAAACATCTCGTATGACGACGGAATGGCCCACGTCTGGGGCATCACCAATTGTGATGATGTGACCAGGTCGGCTGTATGGCCGACCCACTTCGGTAGCTCGCTCAACCAGATGCCGCGTCACGAAGGTGACTCGCGCGCGCGTCTGGGTCGTGCCTCCGACGCCTCCTGCCCGACCGGCCCCTGGATCACGACAATCGACGAGGTGCCCAACGTCCTCGATCTGCTGATGTACGCGGCTGGACCGGACGGCAGCTACGACCGTGCCCATACTTGGTCCTACATCATGGCGCCGCACAACGCCATCGCCTACCTCAGCCGATTCATGACGCTGCCGGCGGGGACGACCCTGCAGTTGGGCGCCGCCGGGCTCGATGGGATCAGTCGTTTCGACGATCCCGAACCGATCCATGGCCAACACCTCGAAGTCAGCATGGAGCGCGTGGGGACCCTGTCCAATCCCATCTGGTGCGAAGAGCGGAGCGGCGTGCCGCGCGCAACGGGCGAGGGCTTCTACCGTTCGATCACGCGTCACCGCGGACTGGACACCGCGGAGGCATTCTGCTCGGAGGAACAGCCATTCCCACGCGGCACCCGCTCGATCTGGGCCGTCGGGCACAATGACCGCTATTCCGCCGAAGAGCCCGCCTATTCACGTGCACACCAACGCCAGTACGAGACGTTCCCGCGCCATAGCTTGGCGTCCGGCCAGCCTGTCGAGATCCCGGTGCACGCGGATCGCATCGACGTGAGCTGCGAGCTCGCGGCCGTGATCGGAACCCAACCGATAGCACGCGTCGCGGCAGAGGATGTCCCCGCTTTGCTTGCCGGGGTCACGGTGATGGTCGGGATGCGTGACAGCGGTCTTCTGACGGAACTCACGGCTCCCACGGATTGGGAGGCGTTCGACGCCGGCCTGCTCGGCCGCTGGGGCGATGGTTTCAACTCGGTCAGTCCCGAGATTGTTTCGGTCGCCGAAGCAGGCGACCTCAACAACCTGGAGATGCGCGTCACGCTGACTGGGATGGGCCAAGCCGTCACCCGTAGTGCCGACTACCTGATGGATTTGAACGAGGTGATCGCGTTCATCACCAAGGAGATTACGCTATTGCCGGGCGACGTGGTGTCGCTGGGCTGCGCGGGCAGGTTTCTGGAACTACCCAAGGGCCAGAAGCTGTCTGAGGGTGCAACCCTCGAGGCTTCCATTGAAGGCATCGGTGAACTATCTGTGCCACTCATCGACAAGCGCGGCCCGCACCCACCTCTCTACGAGGTGGTGTAGAACGGCGCAGCCGCGCGACAGAATGGCCTGATGCTGCGAACTTGCCGAGGCCGACGTACCTTTGGGGCAACGAGGCGCTGGTGACGGGGGGGACCGTGCGATGCAGGTGACACAGAGCGATTACATGACCCAAGTCCTCAGGCTATATATGCCGGGCGATCTGGCGCACTGGGGCCACTTGACGGCCCGGGTAAACGCGACGCAGCCCAGTGGCTATGCCCAGCAGTTCGAAACCGCGGTCGACATACGGGGCAAGCATGTCGAGGTTGCTCTCCACTATCCGTTGATGGACGACGGCGCGTGGGAGCAGTCCAACCAGCCCAAGTCGGCCCTCAGTGAGGCCACACCCAACTTCGAGATGGGTACCTACAGCTTCCGAGTCCAGCTGCTCAGCGACGGCTCGCCGATCGTCGCTGAGACGGTCGAGTTCGATCAGGACCAGCTTTACGCCAACAGCTCGACAAGCCGCCTGCGCCACGACTTCCCACCAGGCTTTATCGAGTGCGCGCCGCTCCGCACGATCTGCATCGATCACGACGAGATACCCATCAGCGTTCGGTTGAAGACCGAACGTGTGCCGACGTGTCGGATTCGGATAGATGTGGCGACCCGTCATGGTGTGAACTCGCTGGTGGAGCCGGTAGAGCTCGATCTGCGAGATGAGCCACAGATCGTCACGTTCGAACACGCCGGCTGGGAGCGCGGCGAGTATTGGATCCGGGTACAGGTGGTCGAAGGTGGCCAGACTGTCGGACCGTACATGGTTCGCAAGTTCTGGAAGGAAGTCATCGGGCCCGACGTCGCACCCGTACCGCCGCTCCGGATCGGCAACTCACTGCAGTACCTGGTGGATGGATGGCTGTTTGAGGAGGTACAGGGCATTGACTTCCGGCCCATGAGCTACGACCCGAATCCCAACCAGCCGGCTGTCGTGATGGACAAGCCCTGGGAGTTCGGAGCGTTCCAGATGGGTGGTTTGAGGTACGACCACGACGAGCAGCTGTACCGACTCGAGTACACCTGCAATCCGATGGTGTACCGACGTCGGGGCTTCGGCTGGCGCCTATTGGCGCACGACCTGGCCAGCGAAGAAAGCCAGCGGACCGATCAACGGCGAGGGCTGGGCTCGGGTGTGCGCAGGCGCATCGTGAGTGTTGCGCAGCGCGACCCGGTTGGTGGCGGCCGCGCCGAGGATCCGCTCGAGACGGCCTACCAGGACATGCTCCAGCGGCTTCTGGTCGCGGGAACCCCGGTGCAGGAGTTCAACGTCCCACCGGAGGGATGCGCCTACGCGATTCTCAATGACCCACGGCCTGTGACCGAGCGAGAGACCAATCACGTGATGCTGGCCGTTCCGAGCACAAATCCGGACGACGAGCTCCCGTTTCCCGACGACATTGACGAGTCGGACATTCAAGTCTTCGCGATGTACCCGGAGGATCTGAACCGACCCGAATACGTGTGCCTTGCAACTTCTAGCGACGGGGTTCATTGGCATAAGCCTGAGCTGGGTCGCGTCGAATTTCATGGATCAAAGGCCAACAACATTTTGGGAGCCATCGAGGACGTGATTCGGGATGCCGCATACGAGGATGTGACGGCGGCCATCACGCTGGAGGCCACCCGAGCGGAGTTCCGGTTTCGCATGTACGACGCGGCACGCGACGGTCCGGTGGACATGGACAAAGTGTTCATGGCGCTGATTGCTCAGGGTCGCAACTTCAAAATTGATTTCATGTGGCCCGACGACTTCGCTTCGTCAGAGGACACGTTGGGGTTCACGCCGGTGCTGCGCAGCTACTACCCCATGTTGTACGCCGGCAACGACGAATACCTGTTCCTCAGTGATCGGCCGCTGATCCACCTCGGCCCTGGGATGGATCTCATGCACAGCAGCGAAACCATTCGGCACCAGGCCGAGCGCCTGGATGACCATACGATCTTCTGGTACTACCGACCGAGCTCGCCCGGGTACCCACCGCACAACATGCCCTGGGACAACAGCCAGGGGCCGCTGCGCAATCTGGCGGTGATGTGGACGGATGATGGCGTCCACTTTCACAAGAGATTTTGCGTGACCCCTGACGAATTCGATCCACGAGGCATGCAGTTCTACAACATGGGTCTTATCACGGAGCTGCCGGCATCGTTCGAAGGTCGCACGATGCTGCGGCACAGCTCGTCGCCGGGCGTGGCCGTCAAGCGCGGCGAAATGTACGTGGCGGAGCTTCGCTGCTACGACGGCGCACTGCAGCGCCAATACCCGGAACTGATGTGGTCGCGGGACCTGATGCACTGGCATCGCTTCGCCCACAACCGTGCCCCGCTGGTGAATCTGGGCGAGAAGGACGGGGACTACAACTGGGGTATGTATTTTCAAGATCTCAGCTTCTACCCGTACAAGGACGAGCACGGCCGGGACGCCTGGTGGCTGTCGAACGTCGCGGTCTCGTCACGCCACAACCACCACACTGTTGGATTTCGCTACGCGGCATTGGAACGGCTGCAGGCAGATAATCCGCACTACAGTGAGTCCCCGTTCTTTGTCGATTGGGAAACGCTCTGGCGCCGGGGACAGCAGATGCGCTATTACCCGTTCTTCACGCACATCGCGCCTGGTCGCCTGGCCTATGCAACGCCGACGAATGGCTCTGGTGAACTCACGACCCATTCGATGCAGTTCGACGGGCGAGCGCTCGTGCTCAATGCGCAGGTGGAAGTCGGCGGCAGCATCCGGGTTGAAGCGCTGGACGCCGACGATCGGCCGATCGATGGCTTCGCGCTTGACGATTCAACGCCGTTTGCTGGCGATGCAGTCGACTATCGACCGGAATGGGCGACGCGACAACTGGCCGAACTGGAGGGTCGACCTGTGAAGTTCCGAATCCTCCTGGACAGAGCGAAGCTTTTCACACTGCGCATCGAGGGTGACGAGCGGGGCGCGGCAGGCTAGACGTTAGGCCTTCGGCCGCCGGAGAATCCGTGAAAGTCGCTCAAGACGCGGAAGCAACCGTGAAGGCTTGCGCGATCGCTCGCCTACCGGTGATCGTCGTTCTCCATTCGTCGCTGCGGCGCGACGGGATTGCTGTCGGGCAGCCACGGACCAGTAGGAAGATAGGACGCCGAGGGGGGCGCTTGGGAGCGCCGGAGCCCAGTCACGTGTGGCGAGAATCTCCCGGATCATCCGACGGCGCCGCCACCGGCAGTGAGGCGGAGAACTGGCCGGCGTTTCGAGAGACGCTGGTGCCGTCTGCATAGACGTGGTGGACGACGGCGACGTCGGTAGTAGTGTGCCTGCATCGAAGTGCTACTGGTCGATCGCCTTGCCTTGGGTCAGGTGAAGACCCAGGGTCGAGCTAACACCTACTCGGTAGATGGAACCCAGGGCGCACCGACGCTTGGCACTGCAGAGCAAGGCTCTGCTCGGCGAGGCGGTGGACGAGTTGCTCGAATTCGCGGATCAGTTCGCCGTTCACAAGTTCCGCCCGCGTACCGACAGCCCGCAATCCCGCCGACCATCCAACCACTGGGATTGCGCGTTGTGCCGTTCTGCCTGTGATCCAGCGAGCCTCTCCGCGAGCGACGTGCCTTCTACACTTCCCCACGCTTTTTGGCGGAACTTGGGAACCGCCTGAACGAGGACTCGGTAAGCGCAGCGCGAGACAGGCATCCTGAGCCCTTCAGCGTGATGGTGACGCTCGGCGAGAGCACCACCCATCGGCGGTGGTGCTCTCGCCGGAGCAAAGCTGGGTCAATGTGCTCGCGCTTGATGCCCGCATCTCTCCTCTAGCGACGAGACGTGCCTGAGTCGAGTTCTTCTTGCCACTTTCGTAGCAGTCCGTTGTACTGTGGTTCGGCGGTCGCCACTGCCTCCTCGGCGGATATCTCTCCGAGCAAGGCGCGAGACTTAAGCGGGTTCCAAACAGCCCCCACCTCACTCACGCCTGAAAAAGCTCCGGGAACGTAGTTCTGCCAGTGCCGAATTCGACCAACCTCGGGGATTCTGTAGAGATTCTGCATTCCCTCAGGCGGTGGGGCGAGCGCATCCGGCTGCTCAGACACAAGTTTATTCACCGGGAAGAAACCCCGATCGATGCCAGTGCGGCCTTGCACCTCTGGACCGGCCATCCACACAACCCACGCAACGGCCTGTTCGGCAACGCCAGTTCGCTCGGCGCTCTGGGCCACGATGTGCGGTTGACTACCGGGAGACTGACCATCTACCGAGTCGCGCACAGGTCCCCACGGCGTTGGATCGATCATCCAGCTGAATCGACCTCCGATCCTCGGGTTCGCGAATCCGGCGCTACGTAGCCGTGAGCTGACTTCGTAGGCCTGCGCGCCTGCTTGGAATGGGTTGCCACTGTCGCCCGAGAGTTCCGCTCTAATCTCAGAGGGAAACTGGACTCCATGTGTGTGGACGAGGTCCGCGGCCCACTGCAGTCCCTTAATACCGTCACCCTCATATTCGGTCCAAACCAAGTGGCCGTCCGGCCCCATCCGCCGATACTGGGAGTCGTTATAGCCCCAGGCAAGTACTGTAGGGATGACCCCGTCGATGTAAAGACCCCAACGATTGTTCTCGGGATCCGTCGTTTGTTTCGCAGCTTCGAGCAGATCATCCCACCGCCAGCCCTCCTTGGGCTCTGGGGCACCCATCTCGTCAACGAGATCGATGTTATGGATGAGCCCGCGAACACCCCCCTGATACGGCAGCCCATACCACGGACCACGCGGCGTCGCGTCATAGGGGAAGTCTTGATTCCTATTGTCCGAAGCCTCGTCCGGAGTGAACCAGATCTGATCGGCGTCGTAATCTGGATTCTTCGCTAGAAGATCATCGATCTTGAGCCATCCACCCTCGATGTCGACGAACGTCTGGAAGAAGGCGCCGCTCAGCAGGCCGACGTCCGGCAGCGCGCCGGCTACGAATTGGGCTGCGACCTTCTCGTAAAAGGAAGGATCCTGCGGAATCATGCGCACGGCAATATCAGGCCGCAGAGCTTCGAACCTCTGGATGGCCCACTGCATGGCCTTGCCGCGCGGTCCCGACACGTGATCAGTCGCGAACTCAATCTTTGCAACTTGGCCCTGCGCCGGCACCTCCCTGACGACCTCGACCTGCACTTCCTTGATGACCTCGACCGGCACTTCCTTGATCACGATCTTCTCGACCGGGACCTCCTTGGTGACGATCTTCTCAACCGTGACCACCTGCGCATCGCCACAGGCGGCAAACACGGCAGCCGTGCCTGTGCCAAGTCCGGCCACGCTGGCGAGTCGAACAAATCTACGGCGAGTCATTGCCGAAATACTCGTCACTGACATAAGTGCAAGCCTCTCCTTCGTTGGAATGCATTTGGCTCGCTGCACGGAGCCATACTATCACAGACTCACTTCGCTCGTTCTGAATCTGCACCTCCCGATATTCAGCCGCCTAGTCCGACGGCGGCAGCATCATCCTGCCTAACCATCCGATAACCGTCCCTCACCGGTGACCCGCGACGCCCGTCGTTCCTTAAACGTGGAGCCGCCCGTCGTGGCGATCGCGGCTCCGATGATGTCTTCCGACCAGCGCAGGTGGTCGCTCATTCGCCGCCGCGCAGAGTCGGGGTCCCGTGCCCCGATCGCCACGTGAATCGCTTCATGCTGACGACATGTGTAGAGGGAAGCGCTGAAGATCGAGGTCGAAGGTGGCGTTCATGTCCCAGACGATCTCAAGGAGCTCCCTGCAAAGGAAAGTCCAGGCTTTGTTGCCCGTGGACTCGGCAATTACGACGTGAAACTGCATGTCCCATCGGAGGAACTCCTCTTCCGGACCCTGTTCAAATTCACGCATGGCCGCAATGATTTGTCCAAGCGTCGTCAGCGCATCGCTCGTCCGGCTTTCGGCCGCGAGGCCGGCTGTTTGGACTTCGACATGCCGGCGCACCTCATAGAGGTCATGGAGGCCTTCAACGCCACGGACGATCGCCCAAGGGAGAATTCCGTTGTGGAGCCTTGTCGTATCCACCGACACGAACGTGCCCACGCCGTGTCGGACTTCTACTACCCCAATCTGGTCGAGGGCTGCAATCGCCGATCGCACACTTGATCTGGACACGCCAAACTGCGCGGCCATTTCGCGCTCAGACAGCAGCCGGTCGCCTGGGCTCAGACTCCCGAGCAGCATTTGACGCCGTATCTCTGTGAGCACAGCGTCCGTCGTTACCCTTCCGCGCGACACGATCGAATGGAAGGCCGCTTGCGCTCGGCGAGGAAGTCCTCTCGACGACCTGCATTGAGATCCAGTTGCATGACCACTCGAATATGGGGCAAAATGCCAGCAAACGATGTGGGGGTCAACTCAAGACCGCCAGGTCGAGTTCGATATCAAGTAGGGGTGCTCTGTGCGTAAGGGCAACGGCCGGCGATGCCTGTGCGTCCTTCAACGCCTATGTCCGACAGAAACCCAGACTCTGGTGAGACAAGTCCCCCTGGGTCCAGACGACACAGAGAACTGCGAGCCGATCTGGTCGGCTTTGGGCTCGGGGGCGCGCGTGACTTCCCGTAAGGATATTCGGAGGCTTTGTACATGAAGCTCACTACCATCCGACGTGATGGGCAGGCACGCCCTGCGCTCGTTGTCACGAATGAGGGCCTTCGAGCAAAGTGGTGTGTGGATCTGGCCGAGATCAACGCCCTGGCGAGCGACCCGACCGCGAACCTTTCGGTGGAACCGATTCCAGCGAGCGTGCTCGGGATTATTCGGGCGGGCCCGTCCGCGCTCGAAAATCTGAAGCGGCTGCAGGATCTGCTGCTCGACTCCATCGCCGGAGGCGGGCAGGAGCGTTTCGGTCGTGCACTCGTGCGACCCGATGCCGTGTACTGGCTGCCGCCGATCCCAGACTCACCGCTCTTCATCACATTTCACGGCAACTCCGTTGGGCTGTGGCGCGACCGTTCGGTCGGAATGGCGGACCGGCCGATTATCAGCCGGGTGCCCGCCTGCCGGTTGCATCTGGTGACGTCCAACCTTGGGCACCTGGAGCCGCTGATCTTCGCCGAGGGCGACTCTGTGCAATATGGCAACGAGTTGGGGGTGGTGATTGCGCCGGGCGGCAAGAATATTTCATACGAGGACGCGGACGACCATGTGTGGGGCGTTATGAACTGCGACGACGTGACCCGTTTCACCTGGGCTCAACATTTTCCCCAGTCGCCCGGGGGGGTGGGTCCGCACATCGGAGACGCCAGAGCGCGGTTAGGAAGGGCCTCGGACGCCGCCTGTCCGGCCGGCCCGTGGATCACAACGATCGACGAGATCGGCGACCCGCTGGAGCTCCTCATGCACGCCTGGGGTCCCGACGGCGGGTACGACCGCGCGCACACGTGGGCGTACATCATGGGTCCACGAAATGCCCTGGGATATATGTCGCGCTTCATGACCCTCCCGCCGGGATCCATCCTCCAGCTCGGCGCGGCTGGCGTCGACGGGGTGGGCATGCTGCCCGATCCCAAGGCCGTCCACGGCCAAGCGGTGGAAGTGAGTCTGGAGGGCGGGGGCACGCTCAGCAACCCGATATGGTGCGAAGGCGATAGCGACCTGCAACGCGACCCGGGCGAGGCCTTCTACGGTCTCATCACCCGCCATCGAGGATTGGATCTCGCCAAGGCCTTTTGTCCCGACGCTCAGCCGTTTCCGCATGGCACGCGTGGCGTTTGGTCGGTCCGCTACAACGATCGCGAGACCGCCAAAGGCCCGGACGGTGGCCCCGACCTAGCACGGCACTATGAGATCTTGCCGCGCAATTCGCTCTCCACCGGCGAACCGGTGGAGATTCCCCGCCACGGCGAGCGGATTGATGTGAGTTGTGAGCTGGCCGCCGTGATTGGCACACGTCCAGTGGGCCGGGTGGCGGCGGACGAGGCGCTAGAGTATCTCGCGGGTCTGACCATCATGGTGGGTATGCGTGACAACGGGCTTGTCGCGGAGCTGGAATCGCCTACCTCGCGCGAGATCCCGTTTGCTGAGATCTTTGGCCGCTGGTACGACGGTTTCAACGCAGTCAAGCCCGACCTCAAGCCGTTGGGCCCAAATGGCGCCGTGGGGGACCGCGAGATGCGTCTGGTCCTCAATGGCGTGGGGGAGGTCGTGACCCGAACGTCTGATTACCTCCTTGATTTTGGCCAGGTGATCTCTTTCCTTTCAAAGGAGATCACTCTCCTTCCGGGCGACGTCGTATCGCTGGGCGCAGCCGGTAAGTGGCTTGTCATCCCCGCCGACCACAAGCTCGCCGAGGGTGCCACGCTGCACGCGTCGATTGAGGGACTGGGCGACTTCCGCGTGCCCCTGGTCGACCTCCGCGGGCCCCATCCGCCGCTTCACGAAGTCGCATAGCGCGGCGCTCAGGTTCCTGGTGGCGTGACCGATCGGCGACCGGCCGCGCGGCGTCTCGGGGTCACACCAGCCGCGTCGCGATGGCACAGGAAGGTAGCCAGACGCGGTGGCCGAGACCTGGTGCGGATGCGAACGCCATCCGGCTTCACGCTTGGAATGCGGCCCGGGGTCGAGGTTCACGGGTTCACGCCGCGGGCACGATCGTGGCCTTCACGCAGTTCATCGTCATCGCGCTCTCGATCGCCTGCGCCACGCCCGCCTCCGATAGCGGAAACGGCCGCTGCATCCGCGACCAGTCGTAGTCGTCCTGGATGCCGTGCAGGATGGCCATGGCCTGGGCGATCTCATCCGGAGTGAAGACCCAGCTCCCGAGAATTTGCACCTCTTTGACGCACATCCGGTGCCAGTTGGATTCGATGCTGCCGGCATCAGTGAACTGCCCCATCTCCACATAGGTACCGCCGTCGCGCAGCATCTCGATCCCCTCCGGCCCCGCTCGCGGGTCGCCACTGCAATCCAGCGCGAGATCGGCTCCGAACCCGCCCACCGCTTCGCGCGCGGCCGCGATCCGCTCCTCTGACGAACGGTGCTCATCGATCGAGACCGTGGCGTCGGCCCCATATGCGCGGCAGAGCGCCAGCCGCGGCTCTTCCGGCGCTCCCACCACCACAATCCTGCCGGCCCCACGCTGCCTGGCGGCGATTAGCGCCAGCACGCCGATCGCACCGGAGCCCTGAATGACCACCGAATCGCCGGCCTTGAAGCCCTCCAGCCCGAGCGATGCCGCGCGATTGAAAGCCCGGGTCACGGAGGCGAAGGGCTCGACCAGAGTCCCGACCATGATGGACATGTCATCGGGCAGCCGAAACACCTTCGTGGCGGGGAAGGCGTCGTAGTCAATAAACACAATCTCGGCCCAGCCGCCCCAGAGGTGTGGGGGCGCTGGGAACTTATCTTGCGCCCGTAGTACGTCGGGTTCAGGCACCGATTCGCGCGGGTGGGGAAGTGGACGCAGTAGTAGCAAGCCCCGCAGGCCATCAGCGGCGGCATCATCACCCGATCGCCAGCTCGGAGCGGCCGGCCCATGTAGTCGGCCGTCAATTCGGGACCGATCTCCTCGATGACGCCGGCCAGCTCGTGCCCGAACGTCAGCGGCCAGGGGAGCTCCCCCGGCCAGTGTCCGCGCAGGATGTGCAGATCAGTCCCGCACACCCCACAGGCCTCGATCCGAATCAGCGCGCTGCGGGCAGATACTTTGGGCCTCGGGACACGCCGCAGCACCGGGTCCGCCCCTGGGCCGTCGAACGTGATGAGGCGTACCTGATCCGCGTCCGGGGCATCAGTGCTCACAGCAGACCCCCTGGGAAGCCGACGAACGGGATCGCTCGGGCGGACCTGGTTCCGTAGCTCGCAAGCCGACGCCGCCCTCGCGCGCCTTCGAGAATGGTCCGCGTCACACTACCAGGGCCCCGGGCGCAAAACGATCCTTTGCCTCGTCGCGGGCCTGACGCGCACAAGGTTCACTTGTAGCACGAGTTGCAACGGCGGCAAGGGACGCGCGTCAGCGACCGCAGGTTCGGATTGTGAACCCTTGCGTAACAGTTTCCTAGCGGTCGTGGGCGCGGTAGAGATCGCATGCCTTGCGCTAGTAGCACCGCGACATCTTCAGGTTCCAAGGCGTAGCCGTGCACGAGGGGCCGGGTCCCGGCAGCGCCCACTTGCCGCGATGTGTGTGCCGCCATGGACGGTCTTCTTGAGTTCCGTCGATCGGGGATTGATGGGTGGCCCGCGACGGCCATCCACCCGGACGCGGGAAGTGCGGTCAGAGCGGACGATTTCCAGGAAGAGCGATCGCCACGGTTGTGATCAGATCTCAGATTGCCGAAGGTTGCGAGCAGGGAACCCCGAAGACCACCTTGGCTACGCTGACGCGAGCTCTGCGATAAGCCAGCGCCAGCGCGTGACGAAAAGGCCTCGCTCTTCGGCGAGCGGGATGTGCGGACCGTCTCGCCGCCGCACGCACCAGTACTTGCGTATGTGGCGTCGAGAGAGCAACTACGTCCCCCTGGCAGAGGAGCGGCGGTTGTTCCTTGCGCGCTGGCGCGGACTGATCGCGGGCATGCCAACGAGCTAGCAAGCGTCGATCCAGGCGTACTTCGACTCCGTGTGGTCCGTGGTCTGAGATCTAAGCTGGCGGATCAGGTTCAGGTTGCGCTCGCCTCGGTTCGCCCCTGGCGTGCGCGTTCACGCTGCCGGAAGGAATCCAGCACGGCCGCCTCAGGGCTCTGCTGACTGCGCATGATCGCGCCGTCGATCACGGTGGTCAGGACCCCGCGCTCAAGGCGGGACAGGTTAGCAAAGGGGCCTTGCTCCATCACGGTCACCACTGTCGCGGCCTCCTGTTCGGAAAAGCCGGGAACGCGGATCTGAACCGTCGAGGCGTCGATTCGGGTGGGCGGCACAGCTCGGCCGCCGATCGCTCGGGATCAATCCGGGTTACCCGAGAGTGACGCCGAGGATGTGCTGCACCAGCCAGGGCGGCGTGCGGTTGGGCATCTGCGGCGGTCGGCGCTGCCGGGTCCACAAAGCGCCCAATCCCACGGCAGGACGTGCTTGCGCCGGAGGTACTACGACTGCTCGGCCACGCCGAGGGCCTTGCAAACCTGCGCAACCGTTTGCCCGTGGGCCGGTGCTACCTCGGCCACACGCAGCTTGTTGATGATCTGCTCCCGTGCATCGCCTGCAGGCCATCTTTGACCCCTTCTACGAGCAGAGTTCACAACGAATCTGGAGTGGCCTTCGTGGGCAGGGCATTACGCCGCGGTGCCAGGACGACGACGCTATCGAACTCGGCCAGCCCCTGCGCTTTGGCCGGGTCGCTAGCGCCCCGGCACCGTGCGAGCTCGCCCTGCGAACGTCCACTGGGTGCTTGCTCGGCAGTCCGCCACTAGATGCGAACAGGCCAGAACGCCCCTCGCACCTCTGGGCGCTCTCGCTGAGTCCGCTCATCGAGCCTGGTCGGCATCCCCCGTCTCAGCCGCCGACTGGATGTCTGCGATGAGCGCCTTGAGGTTCGCCACATTGGTTTGCATGGCGTCGCGTGGAGAGCCGCTCGGCGGCCGAAAGTGGGTGGCGACTGCAAGGACGGCGTCAACCTGGTGCTCGCGCAGCCGGTGGAGCACGGTCGGATAGTCAATGTCGCCGCGGCCGATGGGGCGGTACTCAAAGTCGCAAGCTTGTCCCTCGTTCACATGCAAGTCCTTCAGGTGGAGCGAGTGCAGGAAAGGCCGCACGTTGGCGAAGCCGGCCGTCGCGACATCCGATTCGCCGGCGTTGAAGTTGTCCGCAGGTCCCCACATGACTTTGAGCCTCGGCGACCCGAGACGTTCTACCAGGCGGAGGAAATTCGCCGTTGTGTTCGTGTAGTTCCACGGCATCATCGCCATCACCAGGTCAACTTCAAGCTTCTCCGCCCTCTCCAGTGCCAGCTCGAAGGCTTTGGTGAGCTTGTCGAACTCTCCGTCGGAGATTACGCCCCCGCGCGTCAGCCAGCGCATGGGCCAGGTGGGCCGGCCCGCGCGGTATTCGCCGGGCCAGGCGAAGGTGAAGGCGTATGCCGCACCGACGCCGGTGCGTGCTGCGATATGCATGGCGCGCTCGAGATCGGCCAGATCCGTTTGAAACACCGGATCGTCTTGAAGCGAATCAAGCGACAGGTCGATCAGATCGATCTTTTTGAAGGGGCTGCCCACTTGGATGAGGAATAGCTCGAGATCGTAATCGGCGACGTCCCCAGCCATGCGGTCGATCTCGAAGTCGCTCACTTTCGCCGTCGAGGTGGCGCCCGGCACGCCGTCGAACCAGACGTACTCGACCCCCATCTGATGGGCCGCAGCCAACGCCTCGTAAAATGGCAAACGGAGCTCGGGCAGGTACATGCCGAGTTTGAAGCGATGGTCGCCCATTGATCCTCTCCTCCTAGCCTGTCCTCTTTCAGAGTAGACGCGACACCTGGCAGCCGCTTCGGCTGAGACAGGGGAGCGGTGCACGCTTCGTGTCGTCGGGTTCAATCGATGATATGGAAGCGAGGCACCGCTCACGGGCCATGATGACGTACTCCACCGGTTGCGGGTGCGCCTGTTTGCCTTGGCCAACGAGCTGGGCAACGTGCACGCCGCCGGCTGGGTCATAGGGGTGCACGCCTCAACGTACGACCGCTTGTGCCGACCGGGCCGCCGCGAGGGGCTCTGATGCTCCTATCGTCTGTCAAGCGGTTTGTGGGACGCGTAGCGTAGCCTTGTCGACGCCGCCCGCGCCTTGGGCACTAGGCTGAAACCGCTTCCAAACCCGAGGCGAGCCGCTGAAAGTTGCAGGGCCCACGGTGCGCCAGGCACTGAATCCTGAGATTCGACTGCTCGCTTGCCGGTTTCTGGAGTCGGGGCGAATTATGCGTGCCACGTCAGATTGTGGGTGAGGATCACCCACTGCTCGGCCGTCAGCGGGAACGCAGGCATCAGCGACGGAATCGCTCTTCATACACGGCCAGTTTCAAGACGTGGTGGCATGGCCTTGGTCATTTCCGTCCTAAGCCCCTTCACCACCATTGACCCCGTCCGTCCCAACTCGCCGGCTTGGTACGATCCGAGAAATGGTAACATTCCAAAAATGTTTACCACAGGCGCGGCCATCCGCGCTCACCGCCGGCGGCTGAACCTCGTCCAGGTGCGCGTGGCGAAGGAGGCCGGGTGCTCGCAACAGGCAATCGTGGCCATTGAGCACGCGGAACGCGTGAACACCGACGCCCGCGTTGTGCATAGCGTCCTGGATGTGTTTGACCGCACCGAGCAGGCCATTCGGGAGACCGCGGCGACGATGGCTCGCGAGGACCTGCCGCTCGAGGATCGGATCGATCTGATCGCTCGGAAGTACGACCAGATCCTCATGGAGTACCTGGGCCGTCCCGTAGGGGCGTTTACGCTTCGCGGCTACGCGTCAGGGAAGTCGTATCGATTCGGTGCGGATCCACCTCACGTGCGTCGGTGGGTGGCGACTCAAGACGCGCCGCCGATGCTGGCGCTGCTGGAACGGACACCGGACGGCTGGAACCACACATTCCGAGTGGCACCCGAGCCATGAGCGATCGAAGGTCCTGAGTCCACCGTGGGTTCGACCATCACAGCCACCCACAAAGCAAGGGGGCCTCTCGAGGCCCTAACCGCTCTCCCGACGAATCTCGGGAGCAAACGGAAACTCGTCGAGTTGGTCTTCGCGGCAGTTGCGGAAGTCATTCCCAAGGACCGGTGGTTCGGCTCGACGCTCGTCGATCCCTTTGCCGGCAGCTGCAGCATCGCGCTAGCCGCGAACGCGCATGGCTTTCGCGTTCTTGCGAATGACGCCGCTGAACGCGCCCACGTCCTGGCCAAGGCGTACATCGCGAACAGCTCCGTGTGGATCACACCCATCGACGTCGGGTTCCTATGCCGCGAACCAGCCGGGGCGAACGCCCGCGTATGCGAAGAGCACCTCGTGCCAGGGACGTTCCGTCTGGTGGACACCCGCCGCGTCGACCGGATGCTGCACCAGGCACGCTGCCTGCCTGAACCCAAATGTTCGCTGGCGATGGCCCTCCTCATGAAGGCGCTGGTGGGTATGCAGCCTATGGGCGTGTTCGATGCCAGCGATGCCAAGGCGGCGAACACCGACGACTTCGATCATCTCAGCGATCCGCGCCTCGCGCATTTCGTGCGGTCCCGCGGCGCCCTGACGCCGACAAGGCTGTTGCGCCTCGCCGAGGTCATCAACCGCGGGGTGATCCCGGGAAGCGGCGCAGCCTCCTGCCTGGACGCCACGGAGTTCTTGGGTCGGGTGCAGGGCGATGTGGTCTACCTTGATCCGCCGTACGCCGGCACCACGGCCTACGAGCATGCGTACGCCGCGCTCGATCTGCTCTTCGAGGGCCGCACCCGAACCGTCAGTTCGTTTTCGCAGGACGGATCGCCGCTGCCGGAGCTTCTCAAGGCGACGTCGCACGTTCCGCACCTGGTGTTGTCCTACGGCAATACCCGCATGACGACCGCCGAGCTCGAGCGCCTCGTCGCCAAGTCCAGCCGACGCATAGTACGGACCGTCGAGATCCCCTACCGGCACTTGGGCGCGCTCGCGACCCGGCGCAAGAACCTCGTAAACCGGGAGGTCCTCATTGTCGCGACCAACGCCTGACGCGTCGCGCGTAACCGGCCTTCTAGTCGAGATTCCGCTGGACCGCCTACGCGCGCACCCGCTCAACTCGAACGTCATGTCCGCCGACCGCCGAGCCAAACTGCGCGCCAACATCGCCGCCGAGGGCGACTACCCACCGGTGATTGTCCGCCCGCACCCGGACGAGGACGGGGCATTCGAGGTCCTAGACGGGCATCAGCGGTGGCCCGTCCTGGCCGAACTCGGACACACGGCGGCGCGCTGTTATGTGTGGCCGTGCGACGACGCCACTGCGCTGACGCTGGTCGCGACCCTCAATCGGCTTGAAGGCGCCGACGAGCCGTGGCGCCGGGCCGCCCTGCTGCACGAGCTCACGCAACTGCTACCGGTCGAGGAGCTGGCGCTGCGCCTGCCCGAGGACGGCGATGAGATCGAGCGCGCTGCTGAGGCCATCGACACCGACCTCGACGAACTCCTCGCGAGCTTTGCTGCGGCGGCCGAGGCCGAGCTCGCCGCGGGACCTCAGCTGTTCAGCTTCGCGGTAGACGCGGAGGACGCGCCGATTGTTGAGGCGGCGGTGGCACGCGCCGCTGAGGACCTCGAGGGCCGCAATCGGCGTGGACGGGCTCTCGTGCGCATGGCCGCCGCGTACCTGGCCACACGCGAACGGGAGCTGCCCCCCTGATGCCCGACACCCTCGATGATGCCTCCTCCCGTGGCGATACCCCGCGAGAACCCGGGGATCCGCAACCGGGCGAGCCTGGGACCTCCTTCGCGGGATACGTGGTGTACCGAGAAACGCCGACCCCGCGTCGTTCGTTGCGGGCGGTGGCACACAAGCTCGGCCGATCCCTCTCGCTCATCGAGCGCTACTCCAGCCGCTGGCGCTGGGTGGCTCGCACGCGCGCCTGGGACGCGGCGCAGGCGCGCCTGCGCTCCACCTAAGTCTCACGGATCGAGGCGGACTGGGTCGAGCGCCACATGGATGCCGGCCGGCGGCTGCAGGCCGTTGGGCTGGCTGGCTTGGCGCGCCTCGTCGAGTCCGATGGGGATGGGCGCGGAGGTCTGCGCAAGTTGAAGGCCGCGGATCTCGTCCGGATGGTCACCGGAGGAGCCCGCGTCGAGGAAGCCGCCGCGAGGCATCTCAGCGGCACGGTTGAGGCGGAGTTTGTGCAGGCGGTCGTCAGCGTGATGGCCGCCGTATTTGGGGAGCCGAACGCACATGACAGCCCGGAAACGCGCGCCCAGGTATTCGAAGCAGGCTGCGCTCGCGCATTTCAAGAGCTCCTTGCCTGAGGCGCTGGAGCACGAGGAGGCGCAGCGGAATCTACCGATTGACGAATGGGCGCGCCAGCACTTCTATATCGCGCCCGGACGGACCATCGAGCTGTTGCCGCATCAGGTGGCGATCGTGCGGCTTCTGGGCTCGCGCGATGGGGATCGCTATCGATTCCGCAACCAGCTCTGCTCAACGATCAAAAAGAGCGGCAAGACCACTTTCGCGGCCATCCTGACGCGGCACGACGCTGAGAGCGGGCCGCCAATGCGCGAGATCTACCTTGCCGCCAACGACCGGGAGCAAGCGGCCAATCGCGTCTTGCACGCGATCCGACAGAGCATCCTGCTCGACCCGCAGGGGCCAAACGGCTGGGAGATTCGGGAGCGCGAGCTGCGCGCGCCCAACGGGACCTTCATCCGGGCCATTCCCAACGACTATCGCGGCGAAGCGGGCGCGAATCCCAGTCGCACCGTGTGGACTGAGCTATGGAGCATCGAGCATGAGGCGGCGCGGCGGCTATACGAGGAGCTCACCCCTATCCCGACCGTCGACTCGGTGCGCCTGGTCGAGACCTCGGCCGGATACGAGGGGCAATCAGAGCTCCTGCGCGACCTGTACGAACTGGGCATGGAGGGTCGGCAGCTGACCGCGGGTGAGCTGGCGGCGCTCACCGACACCCCGCTGATGACCTTCGTCGAGGCGCCCAATCACGATAGCCTGGTGCCGATCTGGGTCAACGAGGCCGCCGGCCTCGTGATGTATTGGGATGAGGGGCTGGCCGCGCGCCGCATGCCCTGGCAGCAGGGCGAGGAGGGCGCCCGGTACTACGGCGAACAGGAGCATACGCTGCGCCCGTCACAGTTTCGCCGCCTCCACCTCAACCAGTGGTCGCAAGGCGAGGAGGCCTTTGTCCCCATCGAGTGGTGGGACGCGTGTGTGGAAGACATCCCCGAGTTGGATGCCCGTACCCCGCTCGTCCTGGGCGTGGACGCGGGTCTGTCGAAGAGCTCGTTCGCCATCGTGGGCGTCACCCCCTATGAGCTGCCGGAGCGTCGGGTCGCCGTGCGTCTCTGGTGCGTCTGGGACCCGCCGGAAGGTGGCAAACTTGACTTCGCCGAGCCCGTGAAGGCTCTATGCGAGCTAGTCGAGCGCTACCACGTGGTGGAAGTGGCCTATGACGAATACCAGGCCCACGAGTTCATGGCCGAGATAGGCCGCCGCGTGTCGGTGCGGAGGCGCGAGTTCAGCCAGGGCGCTGCGCGCAATATCGCCGACAAGACGCTCTACGACGTGATCCGCGATCGGCGACTCGCGCACTGCGGTCCACCGGAGATCCGCGACCATCTTGTCAACGCCAATGCGAAGCTCACCGACGATAGTCGGCTGCGCATCGTGCGGCGGTCCGAGCGACTCAGGGTGGACTTGGCGGTGGCGCCGTCGATGGCGGTGCGCGAGTGCCTGCGCCTCAATATCTGGTCGTGAGCGGGTCACCCCACCCGCCAACCTGATGGAAACGAAAACCGCCAGGGTTTCACCCTACTTTTGCCCCACATGGTGCGGGGTCCGCAGGGGCCGACCGAGTGCCTCATAAGCCCTTGGCCGCAGGTTCGATTCCTGCCTCCGCTACCGGGTAGGCCGAGGTGGTGAAATTGGTAGACACGCAGTCCTCAGGAGGCTGTGAGCTTCTGCTCGTGCGGGTTCGAATCCCGCCCTCGGCACCATAACTTCCGCGATTGCCCTCTCAGACTGATCCGCCCCTTCGCGTCCTATCCGCCTTCTTCACCTCTCACGAAACGCCACAGCGATCGCTCCGAGCATGTGACTCAACCACACCCCGAAGACCCAATTACTGCCCGTGACCGTGTACAGCCAATCCGTGCTCCTAGCCCTGTTCTAGCCAGCCGACAAAAGCGCCAGCCAGCCACAGCCACTAGAAGACACCAACCATCAGCCATATCACAGGAAGCGGTACAGCTTCCTACCTATCATCGTTCCCCAATACTTTCACATCAAATTGATTTTGTGCGTGCTCGACTTCAACATCCTCGAGCAGACCAAGATCCAGGCCGAAGTAGAAGTCCAGAATCGCCCGGAAGTGATTCACTGAACTAATGGATGGATACAAAGCGTCGTGCCCACCGTCTGGCAAGTGAAATGCCGCTAGAATAGCGTGCCGAGGGTACCCGTCAGATCGCCCGTGGTCACCAGCAATGACTATAATTGGCTTATCATCCTTACTATCCAAGATACCGTCAACCGCTCTTAGGACCAGCGAATTGACGAAAATCAGCTGCCCGATATAAGAGTCAGGTACGGCTGGATCATGTGCGTCGTTAAATCCAACGTTTCCCCCCTTGCTGAGAAACATATTGCCATGGCGATCGAAGGTTGCTGGCTTGTGTGGCTTAATGATGTGCGCGAACACAAATTTCGGACCAGACGTATCTATTGGTTCAGAGAGAAACTCGAACATCTGAAGCGCACGTTCGGGCGCCCACCATTCGTACGGGCTGTCATCAACGGGACGGGTCCATTGGCCAGCCACCGGACGCAACGCGGTGGTCGCCAGAAGAGCGCGAAGGAAGGCGCTGTCACGAGTCTTCGTGTCCTTCGCCGACCGCACATAGTAGGAACGCCGGGTTTCCTCTTCCGAGCTGGAGACCACCACACCCGCAGGAGTAAATGTTGCCACGATATCAGCAAGCGGAGCCTCGCTGCTGACCGCCTGGCCTGACTCAAGGTGTACATACGTATATCCAAGGCCCTTGAGTGTTGCCACAAGCGCGTTGTTTTGCACGAGTGCGATGCCGTCTCTGTCCGTCTTCGGAGCGCGTGGTTCAAGTCCGTCTAGATACGCGAGATTCAGGCTTGAAGCCAGCGACTGTATCGAGTATTTATAGTTGCTCGTTGCATCCGAGGCAACGAAGAAACCACGTCGTTCAAGCTCCTTCAGGAAGTCCGTATTGTCGAACTCGCCAAGAGCGTCATACCGTCCGTATGCGTCCAGAATGATGTAGTATATATCAGGACGATTGCCGCCAACGTCTGGAGGGAACTGGGAAAACAGATGGGACGTGATAGCGTTCGCTATCAAGGGATCAGACAGCGACGTGCGCGCGGAAACCCCCGACGCCGATTCCGCCAAGGTCATGATCTGAAACAGAAGCAATATGCCAGCTGTAACATTTAGAAACGGTGCCCAGCTAGATACCAGGACTCGGTTTCGAACGACTATCCCAACAGCAGCGGCGGCAAGCACGACCGCAGCAGGGAAGAGCGCGTGTTCGTCAAGTCGGCCGTCGAGCGCTCGCTCGACATGCCCGTATGCAAAGAAGACGGCGATGACGGCCGTCACCGCCGCAGCAGCCTGATGCCAGCCCTTCAGCACCAGCCACAGGCCAGCCAAGGCGACAGTTACGACCAGCAAGGCGCCGCTCACCGGAACGATAGCTTCAGGCACGGCGAAGTGCAGCGAATTGCTTGCCAGGAAATGAAGGATTGGAATGACCGCAGCCGGCCACGGATACCACGGTGCCGCGAACACGCGGACAAGAGCGGTGCGCCGACCGACGGCATCAGGTTCGCCGTTTGGCCCGGCGACCCGACGCCGCCAAGTCGTTGCTCGCCGCGTCAGGCGCTCTCCCGCGACGCCGGCGCGCCGCAAGACCGCCCCGCCCCACGCGAGGGGATGCATCAGCACCGTCAGTCCGCTCAGGACGAGCGCCAGGACCAGTCGGATGAGCGCGTCCGGCTCGCCGTGCAGCGCTGCTCGCAGTCCGCTGCTGGTGACGTGATGGGCAAAGGCCAACGGCCCCCTGCCGGAATCTGCCACGCCGTTGAGCATCACGTTTCCATAGGCAGGTTGCCGATGCGCCAAGCGATAGCTCACGGAATAACTCTCATGGTCCGCAAGTTGCAGCTGCAAAACCAGGCGTTGTCCTTCTGGTACGACATACGACGGAAAGCTCAGCGTGCGGGCCACCGGAATGTCCGACGGCGTGACGTAGCTGGTCGTCTGCCGCAGCACGCCGCGACTCTCGGCGTCCAACAGCGACGCGATCACCGTGAGGCGAGTGTCCGCGTCTGGCTCACTCGCCATCCAGATCACAAAACGGCCCACAACTCCACTCAGTTGCCCCAAGTCTTGCTGTACGCCCCACCCGGGCCAGGCGGTCAGCACATGGTTCGACGGCTCACCGCTCGTGGCTGACGGATAGGTCACCTGAGGAACAAGGCTGGCCCACAGGCCAAGCGCCACCAACGCCAGCCAGCCAAGCCTAATCACGGCTTACGAGCCTCTCGCGAGCATGTGGGACCTGTGATGTCGCTCGCGATGTGAACGCGAACTGAGTTTGCGCGACGCACGCGCATACAGTGCGTGGGCAACCGTCGTGACGGTTGTACCACGACGAACTGCGGCTCAAAGGTTACCTAGCGCCTTACAACCCCTCGGACCGCGTGGTGAAATGGCACGTCGCGCAAGAGATGGGCAAGGCAGAGGTTGGAAGCGCGTTCATGCACCGCTGGGAGGCGCAGTGTACAGTACGCCGATGGCAAACATTCTGCAGGCGGGCAGGCCGCTTCGGCGCGCTTCAGACGCCCGGTTGACTCGGGAACCAGAGCCGCGGGCCCCGGCCGGCAGCCGAGCCTTCCTTGTCCTTGGCCTGTGTGCCGCGCTGCTGACCACAGTCCAACTGGCCGGTCGTCGGTACATTGATCCGGGGAGCGGGAGCTTTGCGATTCAGATCATTATTGCGGCGGTTCTGGGCGGGATTCTGACGGCGCGGCTGTGGCTGCGGCATATGTTTTGGCGGATCGTTGGGCGCGGGCGGCGCACAAAGTCCGAAGACCCGACCTCTGGCGAGGAGACCGACCGGTAAGGCTGGATGACCGGCGACACTAGCGCCCGCCTGCCGGGTTCGTTCCGCGATCCGGCGGGCTTCATGTTTCAGAGGGACGGCACGTTCTTCCGGCAGGTGAACCGTCCCTACGCCGCGACGTTCGACATCCTGGTGAACTCGGGGCTGTACGCGGAGCTCGCCGAGCAGGGGCGGCTGATTCCCCATGAGGCTGCGGAGCTGAGCCTTGCTCCCGAGCCGGACGCGGCCGCCGTAATCCGGCCGGAACAGCTCGGATTCGTCTCGTACCCGTTCGAGTGGTCCTTCTCGCAACTCCGGGCCTCGGCCCTGACGACCCTGCAGGTGCAACGCCAGGCACTGGCGTACGGCCTGTCGCTCAAGGACGCCAGCGCGTACAACATCCAGTTGCACAACGGGCGGTCCACGCTGATCGACACGTTGTCGTTCGAGCCGTACGAACCGGGCTTGCCGTGGGTGGGCTATCGACAGTTCTGCCAGCACTTCCTGGCCCCGCTGGCGCTGATGGCCTACCGCGACGTCCGGTTGGGAACGCTGCTGCAGAGTCACCTGGACGGGTTGCCGCTGGATATGGCCGCACGGTTGCTGCCCTGGCGGACGCGACTCCGACCCGGCCTGCTGATGCACCTCCACTTGCACAGCCGGGCCCAGGTTCGACACGCCGACTCCGAGCACACCCGGGCGAGCCTGAAGGGCCGCATGAGCCAGCGGCGGCTTGAGGCGCTGCTGGAGAGCCTGGAATCGACGGTGCGGCGGCTGTCGTGGAATCCGGGAAGTACACCCTGGGCCAGCTACGGCGACCAGTCCAGCTACAGCGACGCCGGACAATGCGACAAGCAACAGTTGGTGGCCGAGTACCTCACGCAGGTTGACGCCGATTCCGTATGGGACCTTGGCGGAAACGTTGGCATCTTCAGCCGAATTGCCGCAGCCAACGATGTTCCGGCGGTGTCGATCGATAGCGATCCGGGCGCGATCGATCTCAACTACCGCCGGATGGTCGACAACGGCGAGCGGAACGTGTATCCAATCGTGGCGGACCTGACGAGTCCAAGCCCCGCGCTGGGCTGGGACAACCGCGAGGTGAGATCACTGACCCAGCGCGGGCCCGCCGGGCTGGTGATGGCGCTGGCGCTGATTCACCATCTGGCCATCAGCAACAACACGCGCTTTGAGCGGCTGGCCCAATTCTTCGCGTCGCTGGGGCCCAAGCTGCTCATCGAGTTTGTACCGCCGGAGGATCCGATGGTGCGGCGCCTGCTGGCAATGCGGAATCACACGTTTCCTTGGTACACGCAGCAGGAATTCGAAGCAGCGTTCAGCCGGAGCTTCTGGATTCTCCGTTCGGATCCGATTGCGGATTCGAAACGGCGGCTCTATCTCATGACCAGCCGCCACAATTGACGGCTGCCCGCCAGGTCATGTGCATGCAGGATTTGGCAGCCACGGCGTGTGCGGAAACGTGAACTGATGGATGTTGAGCGAGGGCTGGTCAACGAATGCGAGGCGCTGTTCTTTCCGGCTCGGGCGTCCGAGGCCAGTGCTTCCGTCGGGCTGCTCCTGGCCGGTTTGCAGTCGTCCACCCTGCTTCAGGGATTCAGCGACTGGACCGCAGCGTGGCAGGAGGCCGGCTTTGCGATCGCCGCGTATGACTTCAAGGATGACCGTTACACCTGGGGCGCCGACGCTGGAGTGGCGACGTTTACCGCGCTATTGGCAGCGGCGCGCCAGCGCTGGACGATCCGGCGGCCGATTGTCTGCGGCTCCTCGCGCGGCGGCCTGACCGCACTGGTTTGGGCACACCGCAATCCGGGTGTGCCGGTGGCGTGGTTCGGGATGAATCCGGTGATGAACCTGGGTCCGTTCTACGACCTGGCGGGCCGCTCCCAGTCGCTCAACCAGGCGTATGGGATCCAGAACAAGGCCGAGCTGATTCGGGACGTGTGCCCGCAGGTGAATCCGGTCGACCTCGCGGTTGATCTCACGTGGCTGCCCCTGCGTACCTGGCAGGGGCGTGACGATCAGGTGACGCCGCCCCGCGACCTCGAGCGATTCGATGCCGCCGTCCGCGCGGCCGGAGGCTCGCACTCGATCACGTATGGACCCGGCGGCCATGCGACCCCGGATGGGCCGCGCGCCCAGTTTGACGCCGCTGCCCAGATTGCGTTCGCACAGGCGGCTGAACGCGACGCCGCTGAAACTCCCGGACCGGGTGAGCCCGGGATGCGAATGCGTTAGGCGCGGAAGGGGCGTTGGCGGCCGCTGAAGCCTTCGCGGTCGGTGCGCTGGGCACCAACGAGGGCGCGCCAGAGCCAGACCCGGCGGGGCGTGCCCGCGTCGTCGCGTTCCACGCGAACGCGTACGCCGCGGCCCCACAGAGCGTCTTCGCCAAAGAGACGGGCGACCGTGGCTTCCAGGCTGGCCCGCAACGCACCGACATCGTCCTCCGAGGTCACATCCACGGCGTGGCGGTGTTGGGGATGGTCGTAGAGCCCGCGGACGATCGGCTCGAGGTCGCGTTCGGCGGTCATGGGCAGTCAGGGTCTCAGCCAGGGTTGTGCCGGGAGGGATGGTAGCAAGGCCGGCTGTCGGTTGGTCGCGTAGCATGGCCCGGTCCCAGCACGGTGGCGGTGGGTTCGAAAGGACGAGTCGCATGTATGACGCCAACAAGCGATGCGTGCCGGTTGACGTGCTGACCGCGTTCACGCGCGATTTGCTGGAGCGCCACGGCCTGACGCCGGAGCACGCGGAGATCATGACCGCCAACCTGGTGGAAGCGGATATGCGGGGCGTGACCTCGCACGGCCACTGGCTGCTGCGACGCTACTCGGGCTGGCTGGACGAGGGCGAGATGAACCCGAGGCCCAACGTCCGCGTTGTGCGCGAAACAGCCGCCACGGTGCTGGTGGACGGGGATTTCGGACCGGGTCACGTGGCCGGGGCGCTGACCATGCGGGCCGTAATCAAGAAGGCACGCGAGGCGGGCACCGCGACCGGAATCACCCGCCGCAGCCGGCATTTCGGCGCGGCGGCTCACTTTGCCCTGATGGCGGTTCCGCATGACATGGTGGGCTTCGCAACGACCAACGCGGGTCCGACGATGTTCGCGTTCGGGGGCCGCGAGCGGGTCGTGGGGAACAACCCCGTCGCCTACGCGATTCCGGCCGGATGCGAGCGGCCGCTGGTGCTGGACATGGCAATGTCGATGTCGGCCAATAGCCGCATCGCCATCTTCGAGCGCCTGGGCCAGCAAATACCCGAGGGATGGGCGCTGAACAATCGCGGATTGCCGACGACCGACCCCAAGGATTTTGCCGACGGCGGGGCCGGCGCCCCGATCGGCGGCCCAAAGGGCATTGGACTGGCCCAGGTGGTGGACGCGATGACGGGCGTGCTGTCAGGGTCTGGATTCAGTCGCTCAGTGAGCCGGGTGGACGGCCCAGAAGGGACCGTCTCCCACATGTTTCAGGCCACGGACATCTCGGCGTTTATGCCGGTGGAGACGTTCAAGAAGCGGCTGGACGCTCAGATTCGCGAGTTCCACACGTCGGCCACGGCCGAGGGCGTGGATGAACTGCTGGTGGCCGGCGAATTGGAATGGCGCGCCTACGATGAGGCGCAGACCAAGGGCGTGGCGTTGCTGGAACCGATCATCGCCGATCTAAACGCGGTCGCCGCGAGCAAAGGAGCGCCGACCCGGCTGTAGCCGACCAGCGGCTCAGGCTACGGCGACGGGCTCGGGCTCGGGCTCGTAGGCCTCGATCAGCTCGATGACCCTGCGTGTCACGCGCGCCGGGGTGGATGCTCCCGCCGTGACGCCCACGCGCATCCCGGGCTTCAACCAGGAGAGATCGACATCGGCCGCGCTGTCGACCAGGTGGGCCGGGGTCTGCTTGACGTTGCGCACGACCTCGACCAGGCGATGGGAGTTGGAACTGCGCTGGCTGCCGACCACGATCACCAGGTCGCAGACATCGGCTGCCTGAACGGCAGCCTCCTGCCGATCCTGAGTCGCCAGGCAGATGTCGTTGTGCACCTCGACGTGCGGGTACTTGGCAACAACGGCGTCGATGACGTCCTGGGTATCCCAGATGCTGAGGGTCGTCTGGGTGGTGACTGCCAGGCGGTCGTTATCCAATTGCAGGGTGTCGACATCTTCGGGCATGGAGACCAGGTGGACGCGGCCGGGCGCCTCGCCCATTGCACCGTCGGGCTCGGGGTGCCCGCGCTTTCCGACGTAGATGATGTCGTAGCCGCGGCCGGCCAGGTCGATGATGAGGTCGTGGGTGATGTACACGTCGGAACAGGTGGCGTCGATAACGGTCAGGCCCTTGTCGATCGCGCGCTGCTTCACCGCCGGCGAGACGCCGTGCGCCGTGAGGATTACGGTGCCGTGATCAATTTTTTCGAGACCGGCGATGCGGTCGTCAAAGTCGACCAATTTCACGCCGTTCTCGGCCAGCTCATCCACAACGTGGGCGTTGTGCACCAGGTAACCCAACATGTAGACGGGCCCCTCGTGGGCGGCTCCAGCCTCGTTGGCGAGCCGGATGGCATCGACCACGCCGTGGCAAAACCCGCGGGGTGTGATACGCAGGACGTCCATCAGGCGGTCAGACTGTCAGTGGGCAAGGCGGCCAGAACAAGAATGGCACAGCAACGCGGTGCGCGTTAGCTCTCCGCCAGCAGCTGCCGGATCACGTCAGCATCGCCGGTCGGCAGCTTGCACACAAAGCCGTGGCACACGTACGCCGCCGGTCGTTCGTCGAGCGTCTGACGGCCCTGGAGCAACGGAATCTCCGCGTCATCCCCGTTGGCAGCCGCCGCCACGACGCTGCGCGGGCGGTATGAATCTCGAACGGCCCGCGTTAGGTTGTCGAGTCCCGGTCCGTCGCCGACGAGCGCAATGCCGGCGGGCCGGCCAACCAGGAAGTCGGCGGCGCTGAACCACTGGGCGAACGCGCTAGGGTAGCGAGTGGCGCCGGGACCAACCTCGGCCAGGGCCTGCTCGGCAGCCGTCAGGTAACGGCCATCGCCTGTCAACGCGTGCATACGGCCCAGGACAGTGGCGGCCATTGCTCCACCTGACGGTGTGGCGTTGTCCTGGAGGTTCTTCGGGCGGGTGACGAGTGTCTCATGGTCGTCACTGGTATCAAAGAACCCGCCCTCCGGATCCTGGAAGTGTTCGAGCATGGCGTCGCAAAGCGCCAGGGCCGCGACGAACCAGCGCTCGTCGAAGGTGGTCTGGTACAGCTCCAGCAGGCCTTCGGCCAGGCAGGCGTAGTCCTCCAGGTAGGCGTTGAAGCGGGCGCGGCCGTCCTTCCAGGTGCGCCACAGCCGGTCGCCGTCGCGCCAGAGTTCGCTTTGGCAGAACTCGGCGGCGGCCGTTGCGACGGCGGCATAGTCGTCGCGGTCGAGGACGCGGGCGGCTTCCGCATAAGCCGCAATCATGAGGCCGTTCCAGGCCGTGATGATCTTGTCATCAAGCCCCGGTCGTATCCGACCGGCGCGGCGTTCGAACAATGGAGACCGTGCGCGGTCCAGCGCCGCCTGAATGTCCTGGCTGCTCGTGTCGTGCTGGTAGGCCAGCACATCGAGGTCCTTTAGCCGCCGCAGGACGTTCACGCCTTCCCAGTTGCCGCGAGCGGATACGTCGTAAGCGTCGGCCACCAAATCTGCGTCCGTGCCCAGGACCTCGCGAAGCTCGTCCAGCGACCAGACGTAGAACTTGCCCTCTTCGCCTTCGGAGTCGGCGTCCAAGGTGCTGAAGAAGCCGCCCTGTGGATGGGTCATTTCAAGCCGCACCCAGTCCAGTGTTTCCTCAACGACGCGACGGTGGGCCGGGTCCGCGCCGATCTGCCAGGCGTGCAGGTATACGCGGGCGAGCTGGCTGTTGTCGTAGAGCATCTTCTCGAAATGCGGGACGTGCCAGGCCGCGTCCACGCTGTAGCGGTGGAAGCCGCCGCCGACGTGGTCGTAAATGCCGCCGCGGGCCATCCGGTGCAGTGCGCGGTCAGCTATGTCCAGCAGCAGCGCTTCGCCGGTGGCCAGGTGGCGGCGCAACAAGAATTCGATAGCCATCGACTGCGGGAACTTGGGTGCATCCCCCCAGCCGCCGTGCGTACGATCCTCAGAACCGGCCAGGGCTTGCGAGGCGCGGCGCAGATCGTCGTCGGTGACCGGCGCGGCGGGCAGATCGAGACTGTCGGCGGCCTGAATCGCTTCAGTGAGACGGCCGGCACCGGACTCCAACTCGTCGCGGCGATTCGTCCAGGCCTCGTGTACGGCTGTCAGCACCTGCTGGAACGAGGGCATACCGTGACGGGGCTCCGGTGGGAAATAAGTGCCGCCGTGGAAGGGCTTGCCCTCGGGCGTCATGAACACTGACATCGGCCATCCGCCATGCCGTGTGAGCAGCTGCACCGCCGACATGTAGATCTGATCGACGTCGGGGCGCTCTTCGCGGTCGACCTTGACGGAGATGAAGTGCTCGTTGAGGACGTCCGCGGTTGCCTGGTCCTCGAACGACTCGTGTTCCATGACGTGGCACCAGTGACAGGCGGCGTAGCCCACGCTGAGAAATATGGGCTTGCCGGTCGCGCGAGCGGCGGCGAAGGCCTCGTCGCCCCACGGATGCCAGTCCACCGGGTTGTGCTGGTGCTGGAGCAGGTAGGGACTGGACTCAGCAGCGAGGCGGTTGGGCATCAGGTCACGACCGGGGCGTGGATTGAGTCTCCAATTGTGAGGGCCAGGCGCGCTGCCGCCAAAGTGAGCCGCCGGAACCCCGCGACTTAAAGTAGCGCACGCAACTGTTCGCGCAGGCGCACGGTTTCGCTCAGCACGTCCTGGCGGTCCAGCGACAACCAGCCGACATGCACGACCTCCAGCGCGATTTTTCCGCTGTAGTCGGCGGACTTCAGGTCACGCACGATGCGGGCGAAGTCGATCTCGCCATCGTCAAAGCCGGCTTGCAGCTGTCCCAGGGCCGCCTGGCGCGCGTGCCAGTGGGTGCCGTGGGGATGCATGACCGCGATCTGTTCGTAGGTCATGCCATGAAATACGAAATGGGAGTGATCGACAGTGAGCGACAGCCCGGGCACTTCGTCCAGCATCCGCAGCGCCAGTTCGGGGCTCCAGGTGACGCTCTCGACGTGCGGCTCGATGCGCAGCCGGACTCCCTTCGTGGCGGCGTGCTCGGCCAAGGGAAGCAGCTGGTCGCGGCCGCGCGCAAAGGCGGTCTCGGCGTCCAGGCCGAGCCAGTATTTGCCGGGGCTGAGCGTTATGCCGTCCAAGCCGACCTCGGCGGCAAAGTCGATCCAGCCGGCGTAGACCTCGCGCTGGTGGACGTACTCCTCCTCGTCGGGCGTGTTGGTGATGTGCTTGTCGGTGGCCTGGGGAAAGGCGTCATGGAAGCGCATGCCGTGGCGCTCGCCGATGGCGTGGACGCGTTCCGCCTCTCGCTGCGGATTCGCGCCTACGACGTCGGGATCCAGGTCGGCGCCGTTGCCCAGGTCCATGACCGAAATGCCAAGCGCGCGCCAGACACGGACCGACTCTTCCAGCTTCAGGTGCGGGGTGGAAAAGATGTGGCCGCCGAGTTCAATGGACATGGCTGGCTCCCGGGCACAGGTTCTCCGCAGTACAGCCAGCCGCGTGGGTTTGTGTCAACCCGGGACCGCGTGGGACATCCATGGCTCATCACGCGCCCGCGGGCGATCGGCTGCAAGTTGCCAGGTCGCTATGGCGAAAGCTGCCCAGCCAGCCGCGCCAGTGCAGCGCGCCAGAAGGTGCGCTTGGTCTCCACGTCGTCGCGGTCGTCGAGTTTGGAGTGCTGGACCTGGACAGTGCTCTTGGCGGGGCCTTTGTCCCAGAAGCTGACGTCGAGATTGGTTTGGCCGTCGCTCCAGGTGATGCGCATGGACTTGTGACGGGCGGCGCGGCGGATGGTGATGGGTTCGTCGCCGAGCCAACGCCGGCGTGACACTTCGTCCTCCCAGGCCGTAAACAGCGCGTCGACGGCCACGGGCACGGTCTTGCTTACGCCGACTTGATAGCCGCGGGCCGTTTGGTGCGGCTCGCGGCGGCCGCGAGCCTGTTCGTAGGCCACGGTAACCATCTGGCTCCACCAGCCGGAGAGACCGTGTTGCTCTCGAAGGGCGACGGCTATCTCGCGGTGTGCCAGGCCGGCCGCGCCCTTGGCATCCAGCAGCGTGAACCACTCGGTCCAGACGCGGCCCGTCTTGGCCTGGACGGCCGCGTCGCTGATGGTCGGCTGTGTCATGGCTTGGTCTCCGGGACGGTCCGTGGGGCGGAATGTTCACCCCTGCTGTAAACCGAGATTCACTGGACGCAACTGCCCATGGTCGGTACGGTGCTATCAGAGTACGCCGGGGTTGAACCGTACGTGAGCCGCAGTTTCGGCACTTGGACACGATCCGGACGGCGGATGCTGGCCGTCACCGTGTTGATGGGAAGCGTGGTGCTTGTTGGCTTTGCCAGTTGTGGCGAGGCCGAGACCGAAGCAACGCCGCCCCCCGCGGCGACGGCAGCGCCGACGATTGCACCGCCGCTGGTCACTGCGCCCGCCAGGTCACCCAGTCCGGCCCCAATTCCGACCGAAACTCCAGAGCCAACGCCAACGGCCCAGCCAGCCCCACGGCCAGTGCCGGCACCGACGCCAACTCCCGACTCAATGTCGGAAGCGAGCCCTGACCCGACGCCCGCACCAGCCGTTGACGCAATAGGTGCTCCCGCCGAAGCCTCGGCCATCGGCGTGGTGCAGCCGCAAGTGGGCCTGAACGTGCGCGACGCGCCGAGCGTGGATGAAGGCACCGTCCAATACGTCGCTCTGAGGGGCGAGGAGCTCGAATTAACAGGCGAGACCTCGGAGAGCGACGGGATCGTCTGGTACGAACTGGCCGACGGGAACTGGGCGCAGGGACAGTACCTGGAGATCACTGAGGAAGCTCCGGTGGCCACACCGGTGGCCACGCCCGAAGCCACGCCGGAAGCTCCTGTCCAAACGATCGGCGTCGTCGTCCCGGAGATCGGCCTGAATGTGCGCGACGCGCCGAGCGTGGCGGACGGCGCGGTTCAGTACGTTGCTTTGAAGGGCGAAGAGCTGGTTCTCACCGGTCAGACGGTGGAGGCCGACGATGCGCTCTGGTACGAGATCGAGGACGGCAACTGGGTGCAGGGCCAATACCTGGAGTTCCAGAACCCGGCGTAAGGGCGCGGCGACGGCACGAGCGTTCAACTGAGAGACCTGACCGGGCTGCGCACCATCGGGCCGACGACGGCCGGCTGGTTGGTCGACCTTGGGATCACGACGGTTGAGGATCTCGACGCGCTCGGCTCGGTTGAGGCCTATCGGCGGCTGAGGTCCGCGCGTCCGAGGCAGGTGACGGTCTTGGCGCTCTACGCGCTCGAGGCAGCCTTGCTGGACATTGCCTGGATCGATCTGCCGCTCAATACCCGGGATCAGCTTTGGCAGGCGGCCGAGCGCGGGTAGACGAGACCGCGGTCAGGCTGGATTTGACCCGGGTGCCCACGAGCGTATCCGTACACTGGATTCGCTGGGCCGCAGGGTCAAGTGTCGTGATGGTGCTGATGGGCGAACTGGCACGGCGGGTGTTGTCAAGCGTCATCACCCGCTACGCCTTCCTGTTCGTGTCGGCCGTGCTGCTGCCATTTAGCCTGCGCCATCCCATCATGGCGGCCGGCGTGGCGCTGATCCTGGCACTGGTCGGGTACCTGTTGTTCACCGCCAGCCGCCAGGCCAGAGACGACGACCGGCGGGACTGGTAGCCGCGGCCTAGAGCACGCCCTTGGTCAGGATCAGGTTGCCGTAGAGCCGACGTTCGCCGGTGGCCACAATCGCGAAAGCCCGGCGCGCCCGCTCGTAGAACGCAAAACGCTCGACGCGCTCGAACCCGACCGGCCCGCCATGAGCCGCCTCGGCGATGCGGCGAAACTCCGCCACGACCTGCGGCTCGGCATTGGGATCGCCGACCACAGCCATCACGGCCGCCGGCTCTTCCACGTACTCATCAAGCGGCAGCAGCGACAGGATGGCCTCGGCGGCCCGAGTCGCGCGTATGTCGTCCAGCCGGACCAGTCGCTGGGCGTTGGCTTCGGCCGGGAAGTTGGCATCGACGATCACGAGTTCGTCCCCGTGCCCCATGGCCGCAAGCACGCGCAACAGATCCGCGCCCAGGAGCGGATCGATCCCTTTCAACATGGTGGTGTCTCGATGCGTGAGCGTGGCGGCATGGTGTCACACCGATGCCTGGCAAAGGTGCGTCTTGTCACCAACGAGCAATCAGGTGCGCGCTACGCTGAGCGGCCCTCTGGAGAGTGAGGTGACCATGAGGCAGCCAGCCAACTACGCCGAGATTGAGTTGCGCGTGGAGTCCGCTGCCGCCACATCGGGATTGACGGTGACCCGTTACCCGATTGCTGAACTTGGTCTGGACTTATTGCGAGTCGACATTCGATCTGAGGAAGCCGCCGTCGCGCGACTTGCACTGTTCGCCGGCACGCACGGTGATGAGCCGGCGCCGGTTGTTGCCGCGCTGGACTTCCTGGAGCAGCGGATGTGGGCACGAAGCCCGTCGGTCGCCTTCAGCGTGTTCCCCTGCCTGAACCCCACCGGCTATGACCTGGGAACGCGTGAAAACGCGGATGGGATCGACATCAATCGCCAGTTCGCGCGCGACGAGGTGCCCGAAGCGCGAGTGCTGCGCGCCGCCGTGGCGAACGACAGCTTCGACACGTTTGTCGACGCCCATGAGGATCCGGAGGAAGTCGGGTTCTACGCCTATGCGTTCTTCAGCGATCAGTCGTGGCCGGGCCTGATTGTGGAAGCCGTGGCTGAGCAGGGGCCTATCATTGCCACGCCCGAGGCCGATGACCATCCGGTCGAAGGCGGGGTAGTGGCGCATGGCGATGAAGAGTCCCGGGACGAACGGTTTCGTGAATACATGGCGGACGGCGAATGGCCGCTGCCGTTCTATCTCTACGATCGCGGGATCCGCGACTTCATCACCACCGAGACGCCGGGTATCATCGACCTGGCCACCCGCGTAGCCATGCAGCACGCCGCCCGCGACCGCCTGGTTGACCTGCTGTCAGCCTCAAGGAGCGCCGACACATGACCAACGGCAGTCTTCCGGTTATCGACGCCCACGCCCACGTCGGCACACAGCAACCGCAGGACCACATGCCCGGCTACTGGCCAGAGGGCAAGAACGGGCAATCCGAGGCCGACATGCTGGCCTGCATGGACGCCACCGGGGTTGACTTTGCGGTGCTTCACACCTGCAACGTCTGGGGCATGAAGTACGCGGCGCGGATGGTGCGCGAGCACGGCGATCGCTTCATTGCCGTGGTCAAGGTTGAAGGCGGGACGGCGCACTTGCCACCGGCGCTGGAAGCTATACAGCGGCACGTTGCAGATGAGGGCTTCAAGGGACTGTACTACGACCCCTGGCCTCCGTCAGACGACGCGTTTGCCAACTTTCATGCGCCGAGGTTTTGGCCCGTTTGGGAGCTCGTCGATCAGATGAAGCTGCCGGTGTGCACAGTCTCCTATGGCACCGATTCCCCAGACCACTTTCAGGCACTGATCAAGCTGTTGGACGCGTGGCCCGACTTGACGATCACGGTGGTGCACGGTCTGTATGTAAGTTGGAAGGCGCCTGAGGGACTGATCGAACTGGACGGTCGCGTGACGTTCGATCAGGGCATCGTTGACCTGGTCAAGAACTACGACGTGAACCTTGAGATCCTGGCCGGGTATCCGGGAGCGTGGTGGGGGCCGGACGACGTTGTGCTTCGCGCGCTCTATGAGATATTCGGTCCGCGCAAGCTGATCTGGGGGTCCGAGTTCACGAAGGCCACCTCCCTGACGGATGCACAAGCGCGCTCGCCCGAGTACTACGCCAAGCAAGTCAACTACCTGCGGGACCACTGCCCGTACATTACGCCGGATGACCGCGCCTGGATCATGGGCGGGAATACCGCACGCATCTACGGCGTGTAGCCAGCGGGTGCGGGGACGTCGGCTGGGGCGTACCCCCGACGGCGAGACTGCCAATGCGGATCAGCTAGCACGGCACGGCAGCTTGTGTAGGCAATCTCACCGCCAACACCCACCTGGTGACCATTAGAATGCCTAGACGGCGTGGCGCAATGGTGGGCACATGCAACGGTCAACGGTACGACGCGTTATACGACTCCTGGTTCTACCTCTCTGGCTCCCGCTGGCGATTCTGGTGCTGTCGGTCATTCGCTTTGGTGGCCTGCCCACAGATGCGGAAGTGGGCGGAATACCCAACGCCGGCCTAATGATCGGGTCCATGGTCCTCTTCACCTGGATTGCCGCGCTTCCGCTGACCCTGGCGGTGACCTTTCTGTATCGGCGCGTGCGCGTCTTGGCTTACGTGTGCGGCGCGGTGCTTGGTCCTGTCACGGTTTTCGGGGCGTTGGTCGGGGGGCTGTTCGGTCCGCTAGGCATCGTGGCCTACGCGCTGGTCTTCTCGGCGCCAGCTTGGCTTACGCTGGGAATCATTACCCTGATTCAGCGGGGCCGGACGAACGCGAGTCCGGCGGAGAGCGCTTAGCTCAGTCCGTTCTGTCCTCGGCTGCTCGCGGTTAGCGAACGGCTGACAGGACCGGGAAGTCCGGCCGCTGCTTGTGGTGCGCGGTTACCCGCTGAAAGGCGTGGCCGATTTGGAGGACGGTGGCGTCGTCGTGCATGCGGCCGACGATCTGCAGACCGACCGGCAGGCCTTCGGAGAGGCCCATCGGAACGACCAGCGCGGGATGGTGCGCCGCGTTGAACAGCGAGGCGTGCATGGTGTCGTTGGCGCGGGCATCGAACGGCTTGATTTGTTCGGCCGGGTACGGAAAGGCCGGGCTTAGCAGAAAGTCGCGCGACTCCAGGGCGTCCGAGACCGCATCTTCGATGGCGGCCCTCGCCTCCAGACCGCGCAGATAGTCGAAAGCGGAGGCGTTGGCGCCAACGTTCAGGCGGTCCCGAATCGGTTCGGCAATGGAACTGAAGTCGCCTTCGAACATCTCGTGGATGCTGACGTATCCCTCGGAGCGTGAGACGACCTGCGCGGCCATGGGCTCCAGCATGGCGGGCAGCGACCAGGAGTCGATCTCGACGCTGAGGTCGCGAAGGACCTGGACGGCGTCATCGAATAGCTCGCGGATTCGCGGCAGCGCGTCGTCCGCGAAATCCTGGACGATCCCGGCGCGGTAGCCGCCGATTCCGTGTTCGAGAGCGGTGGCGAAGCCTCCCGTGGGTCGTGTGACTGCGTCGGGGTCGTTCGGATCCGGGCCGGCCATGGCTTCCAGCATCAGCGCGCAGTCGGCGGCCGAGCGGGTCATCGGTCCGATGTGGTCGAAGTTACGGACGAGCGGTCGCGCGCCCGAGCGGCCGACCAGGCCGAAGGTGGGCTTGAGGCCGCTGATGCCGGTCATGTGCGCAGGAATTCGCACCGATCCGCCGGTGTCAGTGCCCAGCGCCCCCAGGGCCATGCCCATGGCGATAGCTGCCCCCGAGCCGCCGGACGATCCCCCGGGATGCCGGGTGAGGTCCCAGGGATTGCGGGTCGGTCCAAAGTGCGGGTTGTCGGTGGTGATGCCGCGGGCCAACTCGTGGGTGTTGGTCTTGCCCAGGATGACGGCACCGGCGTTGCGCAGCTGCCGCACCACGTGGGCATCGGCGTCAGGCCGATGGTCACGGAAGTTGATTGAACCGTAGGTCGTTACGACGCCGGCAGTGTCGATCACGTCTTTGATGGCGATGGGGATGCCGTCCAGGGGTCCGAGACGCTTTCCGGCCGCGGCGCGGGCGTCTGCCGCTCGCGCGTCCGCGCGCGCGGACTCCGCCATGACGCGCACGTAGGCGTTAAGCGTTGGGTTGAGCCGATCGATGCGGGCAAGTACGGCCTCGGTCAGGTCCAACGCCGTCAGGCTGCCCTCGGTCAGGGCTGTCGAGGCCGAGTCAATTCCTATGTAGCCCAGGGCCTGCTCATCGGCCATTGGAATCGCGCTCCCGGTGATCGGCGAACCGCCGCCTACGGTATCAGCCGGCCGCCGCCGTTGTTCCCGATGGCGGACAAGTGCCAGAATCAGCCCGCCGAAGCCAGCGGACCCGAAGCTCCATGTCCAACCCTCACGCCGACGAACTCCTCGAGCGCGGCGTCACGCTGATCGAAGGCGTGATTCCACCGGACGACCTCCCCGGAGTCCAAGAGCGCGTTCGGGCCGACATCCTGGCCAATAACGACATCGACATCCCGGCGCTGGGCAAGACCTCCAACCTGCTGCGGATCAACCAGGACCTGGCCCCCTACCTAGCCGAGTCGCGACTGACGGCCGTGCTGGACGCCACGCTGGGGGCGGGCTTTCGTCTGTCGTTCTTTACGGGATTCGTGACCGGCCCCGGGCGCGAGCGCGATGTCTGGCACGCCGACTGGCCCTACAACCAGGAGCACAACACGCGGATTCCGACGCCGTATCCCGATATTCCGCTGCACCTCACGACGTTCTGGATGCTGACGGACTTCACGGTCGAAAACGGCGCCACGATCATCGTGCCCGGCAGCCACAAGCTGAACGACCATCCGCGTGACGGCGGACCCTACGGTGACGCGATGACGCCCCGCGACGACGAAGAGCGGCTAATTGGTTCGGCCGGTTCGGTGGGCATTGTCGACAGCCGCGTCTGGCACGCGGTGTCCCCAAACGTGACCAGCGAAGACCGCGTGGCCGTCGTGATTCGCTACGCCGCCTGGTGGCTCAACCTCAACCCGACCCGGACTAGCTCACAGGAATATGACCCGTCGTACCACCGGTCGCGGATCGGCGACTTGCCGGAGGACGTTTACCTAGGTCTGCCGGCGGACGTGCGGCCGCAGGTTCGCCATCTGCTGCCTCCCGGGGCGGTGGCCCTGGCCTAGCGGACGCCGGGCTGCCTCATACGGGGTTAGCCGACGGAGCCGTCCTTGCGCTGGTGGAGGATGACGGGGTTGCCGTCCAAGTCGCTGACGATCGCCATGTGGCACACGGGGGATTCGAACGGAGCCATGGCCACGCTCCCGCCGGCTTCGCGGACGCGCTCGGCCATTGCTTCCACGTCCTCGCAGGCAAAGGCTGCGGACGGACGCATGCCGGAATCCGACGGCGCGACCGGAGCATCGTCCGCCACGTGCAGAGCGACCGTCGTCTCCCCCGCCTGCAGTTCACCCCACATGCCACCCATGCTGAAGACCGGCGTGAGGCCCAGCACGTCGCGGTAGAAGGCGGTGGCCTTCTCCAGATCGGCGACGGGGAAGTAAACGTAGTCAATACCCAGAACTTTCATTGAGGATCCCTTGGTGGTCGGTGTCGTGTTCGACATCAAGGGTTCAGGTTATGCCACGGGGGACGTTCACGTTCAGGAAGGTTCGCGACGGTGCTGCGATGGCCGCGTCTGGCATCCTAGCCCGTCGCGTGCAGGACCTAAGGAGCAAACGGATGGCGAATAACGTGGTGCACTGGGAAGTCAACGGCAAGGACGGCCCAGCGTTGCAGAAGTTTTTTGGGGACCTTTTCAATTGGGACGTCTCCACCGACAACCCGATGAGCTACGGAGTTGTAAGTCCATCCGGCGAAGGTCCCGGCATCGGCGGCGGCATTGGCCAGACATTTGACGGCTCGTCCGGGTTCGTCACGTTCTACGTAGGCGTGGACGATGTCACCGCCGCCCTGGAAAAGGCCGCCAGCCTGGGCGGCAGCATCCTGATGCCGGAGATGAACGTCATGGAAGGCGTGACCATCGGACACTTGGCCGATCCCGAAGGTCACATCATCGGTCTGGTCAAGAACGAGCCTATGTAAGCCCGCGCGGCGTCACCTTTCGACCGCCAGGAACACCCACGCCAGGGTGGCTGCTGACGGCTAGACTGGCGTACCGGCGGCATGCTTGGAGGGGACTATGGTTCGCGCAGCGTTCATCGGTGCCGGTCGACGGGCCACCAGCGCGCACTACCCAGCGCTCGGACGAGCCTATCGGCGTGTCGACCTTACGGCGATGTGCGAGTTGGACGAGGACCGGCTCACCACTACCGCCGACGAGTATGACGTCGAGGGTCGCTATTCCGACTTCCGCGAGATGCTGGAGCGAGAGAACCCAAAGGTGGTCTATGCGGTCACGCGGCCGCCCGACATCGCCGACATTGCGGAGGAAGTCCTGGCCTCCGGCGCGCATCTCTTTATCGAAAAGCCGCCGGGCGTGGGATCGGCCGACGCCGAACGCATTGCGGCAGCGGCGGAAGCCAACAACCGCATCGTCTGCGTGGGCCTGCAGCGCCGCTGGACGCCGATGATTCGAGCGGCGCGGGCACGGGTGGAAGTCAACGGTCCGGTCATGCTGGTCAGCGCCGGCATGAGCAAGAACCTGCTTGCGGACGACCAGGGCGGCCGCTCGATCAATCGACTCTACGAGCAGGACATCCACATGGTGGACTGGCTGCGCTGGCTCTGCGGCGGGACCTGGGACCAGGTGCTGACGCGCGGCGACGACACCTATGCGGGCTGGATGAATACCTACAACTCCATCATCCACTTCACCAGCGGCGCCGTGGCGGTCCACTCAGTGACCGGGCACGCGGGCGCGCGCCACTACCGTATTGAGATGCACGGCAACGGCGTCAGCGCCTATCTGCTGCCACCCATCCACGGTCAGATCTACGCGGATGACCGGCCGGAGCCGGAGATCATCGAGGGCCAGCCCATCCCCGGTCACCCTCGCGGTAAGTTGGATGACGGGGTGGACGCGCTGCACGCCGATTTCCTGAACGCCATTGCCGAAGGCCGGCAACCGCTCACAAACATCCACGACGTCATTCACACCGTGAGGCTGCTGGAGGAAATCGGGCAACTCGATCCGACCGGCCAGCCGCTCAAGCGCTAGGACCGCGCCGTGGCCCTGAAGATTGCAGTCATCGGCGCCGGAAGCGTGGGGTTCACCCGCAAGCTGATGCGCGACATCCTGTCGGTTCCAGAGTTGCAGGACACGCACTTCGCGTTGACCGACATCTCGCAACCCAACCTGGACCTGGTCACGCAGCTCTGTCAGAAGGACATTCGCACCAACAAGCTGCCGGCGAAGGTGTCGGCTACTACTGAGCGACGAAGGGCGCTGAGCGACGCCGACTACGTGATCTGCTGCGTGCGCGTAGGCGGGCTGGAAGCCTTCAAGTACGACATTGACATTCCATTGAAATACGGAGTGGATCAGTGCGTGGGCGACACTATCTGCGCCGGCGGGATCATGTATGCCCAGCGCACGATCCCGCAGCTGCTGGCATTCGGCGACGACATCATGGATGTGGCCAAGCCAGGCGCGTTGCTGCTGAATTACGCAAACCCGATGGCTATGAACTGCTGGGCGCTGCTGGACCACGGCGTGAATGTGGTGGGGCTGTGCCACGGGATCGAGCACGGTTGGGGCCAGATCGCGGAGGTGCTGGGCGCGGAACGCCGCGCGGACGTGGACATCATCTGCGCCGGCATCAACCACCAGACCTGGTTCACCCGCATCGAGCACGAGGGCCGCGAGATCGGCAGCGAGGAGTTGCTGGCGGCCTTTGAAGCGCACCCGGTTTGCTCGAAGACCGAAAAGGTGCGCATCGACGTGCTGCGGCGATTTGGCTACTACTCAACCGAGTCGAACGGGCACTTGTCGGAGTACCTGCCGTGGTACCGGAAGCGGCCGGAGGAGATCCGGCGCTGGATCGACCTCTCGAGTTGGGGATACGGCGAAACCGGCGGGTACCTGCGGATCAGCACCGAGAAGCGCAACTGGTTTGAGACCGACTTCCCGGCCTGGATGGAAGCCGACGATCCGCCGATCGATGCGGCGGATCGCTCGGATGAGCGAGGCAGCCGGATAATCGAGGCCCTGGAGACCGGCCGGCCGTATCGCGGGTTCTTCAACGTGCGTAACGACGGGGCGATCAGCAACCTGGCCGACGACGCCATTGTGGAAGTACCGGGCTATGTGGACGCGCTGGGCATCCATATTCCGCGGGTCGGCGATCTGCCGCTGGCTTGCGCGGCTACCTGCAGCGCTTCGATTGACGTTCAGCGAATGGGCGCCCGGGCCGCCGCCAGCGGTGACGCGACGTTGCTGAAGCAGGCGATGCTGCACGATCCGCTGGTGGGGGCGGTGTGCAATCCGCCGGAGATCTGGCAGATGGCGGACGAGATGCTGGTGGCGCAGGCGGAGTGGCTGCCGCAATACGAGGGCGAGATTCCGCTGGCAGCGGAGCGGTTGCGTGAACCCTCGGACGTGAAAACGCGGGAGTGGCAGGGCGCGGCGCGGAAGCGCGTGCGTTCGCTGGAGGAGATACGGCAGGCCGAAGATCAGCCGCCGATGCCGGTGGGGCGGCGGCGGTAGCCGGAAGCCCGCCTACTGGCGTGCGGTACGCTACTTAAAGACGACTGGGCGGCACTTCGGAGAGGCTGCATGCCCATGCGCGTGACCTACCTAAAGACCTACTGCGCGAAGGCTCCCGAAGCATCGTGAGCCCCGATCTAGCCGCCACGCTTGCGGTCGTGCTGTCTGTCGGTGTCGGTTTGGCCGTCCTGATCCTGGCGCTCTGGCGTGATGTGCGCGCCGACATCCGCGCCATGGACGCCGACCTACGTGCGGACATCCGCGCCGTTCGCGCGGCCATCGACGCGGACCGGCTGGCGCACGAGGCGCTGCATGCGGCTGAGCGGCAGGCCAGGGCCGACGAAAGGCGCGAGCTGCTTGCGGCTTTTGTCGCCAGCCGGGAGGGCGCACCGTGAGCGCGGAACTCGCTGCCACACTTGCGACCGTTTTGACGGTCGGTGTCGGGCTGGCCGGTCTTAACGTGGCGCTCTGGCGTGATATGCGCTCTGAGCTTCGCGCCGTGGAATCTGGTCTGCGCGCTGAGGACGCCGAACTTCGAGCGGACATCCGTGCCGTGCGTGGGGCCATCGACGCTGACCGCGTGGCGCACGAGGCGCTGCATGCGGCTGAGCGGCAGGCCAGGACCGACGAAAAGCGCGAATTGCTGGCGGCTATTACCGGCAGCCGGAAGGGCGCGTCCTAGGAGCGGTCGATCGTTAGCAGCGCGTCGTCCGAGCAGCCTCCTATAGGCCTGCGGCGTCGGCTTTGGCGGAGACGATTTCGGCCATTTTCAGGGTGGCGGCGTCGACCATGTCGCCGTCGATGGCGATGGCGCCGAGGCCGTCAGCCAAGGCCTGGGTGTACTCGACCATGATGCGGCGGGCCTTTTCGACGTCCGCCTCAGAGGGCGAGAAGACGTCGATGGCCACGTCGATCTGGGCGGGGTGGATGGCCCACTTGCCGTCGCAGCCGAGGGCCAGGGCCATCTCGCAGGACTGGCGGTAGGCCTCGAGATTGCGGTAGTCGGCGAAGGGTCCGTCGGTGACCTGCAGGCCGGCGGCGCGCGCGGCTACGACGATGCGGTGAATGGCGTAGTGCCAGACGTGGCCCGGGTAGTTTTCGGTGGCGCCGATGGAGAGGCCGCGGGCCTGGACGCTGGCGGAGTAGTCGCCGGGGCCGAAGATCAGGGACTTGAGCCGCGGGCTGGCGAAGGCGACCTGGTTGACGTTCATCATGCCTTCGGCCATCTCGATCTGAGCCTCGATGCCGATGCCGCCGAGCTCGAGCCCCCGATGCATCTCAATCTGGGTCAGCAGCATGTCGAGCATGTAGACGTCATGCGGCTTGTTGGCCTTGGGCAGCATGATGGTGTCCAGCTGCTGGCCCGCGCCTTCGACGACCTCGATCACGTCGCCGTAGAACCACTCAGTGTCGATGCCGTTGACCCGGACGCAGGCGATCTTGCCGGACCAGTCGAAGTCCTTGAGGGCCTTGACGACCACCTGGCGTGCTTCGACCTTCTGGTTGGGGGCGACGCTGTCCTCGAGGTCGAGGAAGACGTGGTCGGCGTTGCTCTGGCTGCCGCGCTCGAGCATGCGCAGGTTGGATCCGGGACTGGCGAGCTGAACGCGGCGAAGTTCCATCAGGATTCCCTCCTCAGGGGTTCCGGCAAGTTCCCGGCGTCGGGCCGGGGTTAGTTGTCCTCCAGGTTCACGACCAGCAGCTTGGGCTCGGTCATCTCCTCGATTGCGTATTTCAGACCCTCGCGCCCGAAGCCGGAACGCTTGACGCCGCCGTAGGGCATGTGGTCGACCCGCCAGCGGTTGGTGTCGTTGACGATCAGGCCGCCGACTTCGATGTCGCGGTAGGCGCGTTCGATGATGCGGATATCGTTGGTGAAGATACCCGCCTGCAGGCCGTAGTCGGAGTCGTTGACCAGTTCGATGGCCTCGTCAATCGAGTCGTAGGCGATCACGGCCACGACGGGGCCGAAGACCTCGTCGCGCACGATGCGCATGCCGTTGTCGGCGTTGGCCACGATGGTGGGTTCGATGAAGGGGCCGTCGGCCTGTCCGCCCGTGACCACGGTGGCACCGGCCGCCTGGGCTTCGTCGAGCCAGGACATGATGCGGGTGACGGCGTCGGCGTCGATCATGGGGCAGAGGGTGGTCTCAAGGTCGTTGGGGTCGCCGGGCTTGAGGTCGTCGAGCAGCGGCAGGACGGCGTTGACGAAGTCGTCATGCACGTCGCGGTGGACGTAGACGCGCTGGACGGAGATGCAGTTCTGGCCGCTGTAGAGGAAGCCGCCGAAGGGGATGCGGGCGGCGACCGCGTTGATGTCGGCGTCGTTGTGGACGATGAGCGCGCCGTTGCCGCCGAGTTCCAGGGTGACCCGCTTGAGGCCGGCGTTGGCCTTGATGCCCCAGCCGACTTCGGCGCTGCCGGTGAAGGTGACGACCTTGAATCGGTCGTCGCGGACGAGATTTTCAGCCCGGGCGCCGCTCATGGGGAGGACGGAAACCGACCCGTCGGGGAAGCCGGCCTCGCGGGCGAGTTCGGCCAGGCTGAGGGTGGTGAGCGGGGTCTTACTGGCGGGCTTGATGACGATGCTGTTGCCCGCGGCGAAGGCCGGCCCCAGCTTGTGGGCGGCCAGCAGCAGCGGGAAATTGAATGGGGTGATGCCCAGGATCGGCCCGATGGGGAATCGCTGCACCCGGCCGGTGCGGTCCACGCCGGTGGGGACGGCGTCGAGGGTGAGGATTTCGCCGGGGATGCGCAGGCTTTCCTCGGCGGCGCAGTGGAGGGTGGCGACGGTGCGGTCAATTTCGCCGTGGGCCTCGCTGCGGAGCTTGCCGGTTTCGTCGATGTCCTCGGCGATCAGGCGCTCGCGGTTGGCTTCCACCAGGTCGGCCAGGCGGTGCAGCAGTTCGGCGCGGCGGTGGGCGGGAATGAAGCGGGTGACGTTTTGAAACGTATCGACGGCCAGCTGGACGGCTTGCTCGGCGACCTCGGGGGTGGCCCGATGCACGACGGCGACCAAGCTGTCGTCGTAGGGCCGGCGGACTTCCAGCAGGTCGCCGGTTTCGACGGGCTGGCCGCCCAGAATCAGTGCGCGCTCAGCCACGGGGGCGGTGGTTGCGACGGCCATCGGCAATTCCTTCGCGGGCCTTCGGGCTTCGAGGTGTGAGTGTAACGGTCGGGCGCCGATGCGCTCCTGCGGCGGCCTGGGGGAGAAGGGGGGAGCTATCTCTGGCCAGCCGGTCCCCAGAGGGGACCGGCTGGCCAGAGATAGCTTGAGGCGGTTTTTTTCGGCGAATTGGCGAGCATTTGGCGTCGGGAAGTGGCGCAGGGAGCGGTCGGTGAGCCTGAGTGATTGGACTGACGGGGCGGAATGGAAGTCCCGGCTGGCTGGTTGCTGCTGGGTCCCGGCTGAGGACGCCGGGATGACGGGGGGTGCTGTGCGCGCATAAGAGTTTTTTCCAAAAAACTCTTGAGGGCGCGGGGCGTTCGATTTGGGCCAATCCGGGGCGGTTGAGGGGGCGGTTCGGACCAGGTGGGATGGGCGGGTTGGGAGGCGAGGAGACGGTGGGTTGGGGGGCGCGGATTGCCGGGGTACGGCGGTGGGCCTGGGGTGTTGGTTGCTGCTGGGTCCCGGCTGAAGACGCCGGGATGACGGGGTGAGGATGGGCTTGGTTGCGGCATCCCACGGGTGGTTCGACACGGCCCTTCGGGGACTTCGGGCCGGCTCACCACGAACGGGTAGGTGTCTGTGGTTGCGCGGAAAGCGGGGCGACCGGGGCGGCGGGTAGGTGCCGGGGGTGGGGAATCGGGGTTGTGTGTCCATGGAGACTATGGTACTCTATTTGAGTACCGATGGCAAGGGGTGTGGAGAAGGAGTGAGCTGAGGGAAGTGAGCGGTGAGAGAAGAATGGGAGGGGGAGTGGACCCACGTGGGTGTTTGACGGTGTGGAGCGATGGCGGGGTTCCGGGCCGGATTCACGGCGTGTCGAGGTGGACGGCAGCGGGAGATCCGCCGGTGTTTGAGTGAGTTGGGCATGGATTGATACCTGAGACGTATCAGGTTACAATTCGGGGATGATCGTGCGGTTTCGGTACGAGGGGCCGCGGCGGCTCTATGAGCGAGGGGATCGACGGTTTGTTCCGGCGCAGCGCGGCGCCAAGATCGAACGGATCCTGGCGCGGCTGGATGTGGCGGGCGAGCCGGCCGACATGAACCTGCCAGGCTTCCAACTGCACTCGCTGCGAGGCGATCTGGCGGGCTTCTGGGCCGTCAGCGTTTCGGGGAACTGGCGCATCATCTTCCGCTTCGTGGCGGGGAACGTTCTTGATGTGGACCTGGTGGACTACCACTGAGGTCCGAGAAACGAGGGAGGTAGCGATGCCTAGGCACAGCCCGCCGCATCCGGGGGCGTCCGTTCGCTATGACTGCCTGGAGCCGCTGGGGCTGAGCGTGACTGACGGGGCGCGGGTGTTGGGGGTGAGCCGGAAGCAGTTGTCGGCGTTGGTGAATGGTCGGGCGGGGATTTCGCCGGAGATGGCGATTCGGTTGGACAAGGCGTTCGGCGGCGGCGCCAGCACCTGGTATCAGCTGCAGGCGGCGTACGACATGGCGCAGGCGATGCAGAGGACGGATGAGATTTTGGTGGATGTGCCGGAGGCGATGCTGGCCTCTCGGGAGCGTGCGGGGCTCTACATCGAGTACGAGGGGTAGCCCTGGGAGTTGCAGGCCGCCAGCATTGCCAGCTTAGGCACCTATTCGCCACCAGACAAAGGCGATGACAGCGGCGAGCACGAGATAGAACGGCCAGATCGAAGGTGAGGCCAAGGTCGCAACCCATGACGTGATGGGCGATCCCGCAGGCCTTACCTCGTACAGGTCGGCAGCAGCGACATCGCCGTTTCTGAGTTTCTCCAGGAAGGTGTTGTAGGACTCTCTGAAAGGCTGCTCCAGCGCCAAGTAATACATGTCAAGGCCAAGGAACAGGGCTAGCGGGACGTAGGCAATCCAGAGGTGATCGAAGGATGTCATGCCCGCGCCCAATACGAGAATCGCCGAAACAACAATGACGCACCAGGTCTTGCTCGAGCGGCTGCCCTCGGCCATTCGGGCGATGACGGCCTGCACGATTGTCAAGTGCGTGTGAACTGCGGGCGAATTCGCGTCCACGTTCAACTCTTCGATCACGGCTCCCTAGCTTCAGTGTATTCCAAGAGGCTCGGGGACTCGCGAGGTCAGGGTGAATTGGGCCACTGATGGCTTCGCCAGGCGAAGATGAGGGGCCATATGTTCACTAGGAATACATATGGCGGTTTGCGGCGGCCATATTGTCGGTAAGTGAACATATGGAAGGGTGAGGGTGGCCATATTGTCGGTAGGCGACACTATGGAGCGGGCCGGCGGTCGTCTTAGTGACGGCGCATGCAGCCACCGCGGGCTGAAGGGCGGAAGTTCTACACCGGGTTCCGGTGCGGACGGCCGAGTCCAGGTTCGTGTCTGTAACAGGCTCTGAATCCTCTCCAGCAGGACGAGGTGAAAAGGCGGCGGCCTTGGGGTGCGGGGTGACGTTTCGCCTTGCGGTCCAAGAACGGGCATACGGCGGATGTGGACGACGCGGATGATCTTTGGGACTGAGAGGAGTTGAGCGATGGGGATGGTGGCGCCGCCGCATCCGGGCGGGATTGTCAGGCGTCAGTGCCTGGAGCCGCTTGGGCTGTCCGTCAGCAAAGCCGCCGAAGGATTGGGCGTGAGCCGTCAGGCGTTGTCAGAGCTCGTCAACGAGAAGACACCGGTGTCGGTGGAGATGGCTATTCGGTTGTCGAAGGCTTTCGGGTCGAGTCCGGAGACATGGTTGGAGATGCAGACGGCTTACGACTTGTCGCGGGCGCTCGGGCGCGTGACTCAACTGAAGGGTACAAAGATTGGGCAAGGATCTCGAGAAACATCCTCGCCACGACTGTCGATCCTAGTCACTTGACTCCACCTAACGACGCCTACAAAGAGCCGACGGTGCGTGCTTGTCAATGAACTCGTTATGCGCGCTGAGCGATGGCGACAAAGCGCTAGCCCTTTCAAGGGAAATAGAAATAGTACGAGCGCAACATGAGTTTTCGCTAGCACCTTTTGCTATGCCGGAGTGCAGATTACTTCTCTCCACTGGTACATGCGCAGCGCATAGCTGTGAGAGTTGGGTACACGCCACGTGCACACCATCCACGCTATCGAGAACCGAAGCCACTATCTCCGGTCTTGGGAACTGAGTATGCCCACGTGATATGGAGAACACTACGAGACTTGGATTCACTTCCCTAGTCAACGTCCTTGCGAACATGCATGCCGGATCACTTCCTGGACGCCCTCCGTGGTGAGGAAACACTAGAACGTCTGCGGCCAAATCGCTACAGTCGGCCAAGAGCGAGTCCAAGCCAACCTGATCAATGTCTCCCGCTAGAAGGACCCTCATCGACTCCCCGGCCGAAACACGTATCACGCCAGACATGGCATTTGGAGAAACCTGTCGGCCATCGCCGCGTCGCGCCTGCGGAGTTCTATAAGCAAGCTGTTGTGATGGAGCAAGTACCTCCAAGAGCGCCGATCCCAAGGAAATCTTCCCCGGATTGATGCATGTCAATTCAAGATTGAATTTCGTACCGCGTCGTTGCGCATCGCACATCACGGTCAAGAAATCGCGCCATAAGTCCGAGTTTCGCGAATCCGGGTTCACGAACACGCTGCCAACTTCAAACATCGTATCCGACAATAACAGCGATACACCACCGAAATGATCGGCATCAACGTGCGACACTATAACTGTATCGATCCGTGTTATGCCGCGTTCATCCAAGAAACGGACAAGAGTATCACCACGCCCGCCGTCGATTACAGCTGTTCGGTCACCGTCTTCGAGAACCGTAGCATTCCCATGACCAACGTCAATGATCCAGAGGCCACTACCTGAGCGACTCAACATCAGGCTCCGGAGCAAATTCAAATTCTCGAAAAAACAGATCGATATCCGACGCACAACCGACATTCACAGCCGCGAATAATCTGTTGTTCCCAAATACACCAGTCTTCAACGATTCGCGCACCGACGCGTTGTCAACTATGTCGATTGGAAAACGAACTGCTTGATCGGGGTTCCATGTATGCACTATTACATCCACCAACAGGTCGCCACCATAGGAGGAAACGTCAACAACACGCACAAGGGTTCGGCGCGCACGACGTTCCGGTCTCATCGTACCAGCCAACTCATCAGAGCATTTCGCTAGACCATCCCGTATGTGATCTGGAGACCATCCCGTATGTGATCTGGATTAAGTCGCTCGCGCGGGATCAGCGATGGAATGTCTGCCCGGAAGCGCCGAATCGAGCTATCGCCGTCAATGGAAGTGAATGTCGACACTAGTAATCCTGGTATTGTGGCACGATATAATCTAGACATCAGTTCAGCGCCCGTGAAGGCTGCAAAGGGCTTCTGGGATAGGCGATGATCACAGATCACTGCTGCGCAATGCATCGATCGAATACGGTCCACCAACTCTTCGCTATATTGAAACGTTTCATCCGCCTCGGTGATCACTGCCGGCTCGAATCCTGCTTCCTCCGCAATATCGGCCGTCATCTCCGCACTGTCACGCACATCGTCAACAACGGCGACAAGAGCACTCTCCTGAATCATATAGTCACCGCCGCTCGAGGCAACTCGATAGTGAATTCGGCGCCGCCAAGTTCGCCACTGGGACTAGACTCAACTCGACCACCTAGCTGAATAACAGTATCTCTCACAATCGTGAGGCCTAGTCCAGTCCCATTCTCGTCACTTGTAATGCCCGGTAGCCAAATCCGCGAGGCGATGCGATTCGGAATACCCGGGCCATTATCAAGAACGACAATAAGAACTGTGTCGCCGACGACTTGCGTCCGTACTATGAGTTTGCGCCGCCCAGGCCGTCCATCCTGACGCTTGAATGCTTTGACTGAGTTGGTGATAAGATTCGACAGAATTGACTCTACGGATGAGATTGAAGCGAGAACATGGACGTCCTCATCACACAGTTCGCATGAAAACTCCACGTGAGCATCGGTCAAGTATGGCTCGAATAGCACGAGCGTGTCTCGCACGGTGTCATTCAAGCTTAGCATCGCACGTCTCCGTTTACTACGCTTGAGCATTCCCAACGGCAATTTAGCAAATTTGGAGAGCAATGTTGCTGCTCTCTTTACCGCCTCAACTTGCCGTCCAATTTCTTTCTCATAACGTCCGGCCAAGGACCTTCTTCCGCGTCTTTCTATTGCGCTAGATGAGAGGACTACGTTAGTTGCTGGTCCGTCTATCTCATGAGCGAATACAGACACGGAAGTGCCTACGCTAGCTAAGGTTCGATAGAGACTAATCTCGTCCTCCATCTGTAGCCGCGCCGCCCTATTTGCAAGTGACACTTCGCGAATTGCTTTGTTTATCACCGCTGCATCTGTTGACGGCAGTCTCCTAATCGCACGCCTCAGATCCTCAGCGGCCTTTTCATTGCGCTTTCTTGCTGCTTTCTTTTCCTCGTTCCTGCGCCTCTCCCTCTCGGCAAGACGCTGCACGTGCATCCACTCAAGTGAATTGACAGCGAATCGCCTAAGTTCACGAAAGGCTTCATTCTCCACGAAGCCTGTACGGTCTGTCTTCTGCAAGAGCTCCTCTGCTTCATCCAGTACAGTAACTCGACCAACTGATGTATTGGTTGAGGGGCGCAACTCGGGATCTCGCGCCCGAGATAGATTCATATCCAACCAGTCGTGTCCCACATCCCCATAGGGTCGTACGCGAAGGCCACGGTGATAAAGGTGTACGCCGCCGACCTGCCGAAGCCACTGACGCACTTCGCCGACTGTAGCCGTACGTCCGACAAATGAATCTCCCTGCAGTAGGAATGCCCAGAGCTCGAATGTTGCCTCAGGGGCACTGTAGATTCTGTCGAAGTCGTCATTTTCGGCTACCCATCGAACACGACCCGACCGATCAAAGACCTTAGCCGACGCACGTCCCTCGTGATCAAGCGCGGCAAGGAGGCGCCACTCGCAGTCATCGAAGTATCCTCTGCCAACAAGATGCTCAAGAGATTTGAATTCCTGTGCAACCAACCTCGGTCGAAAGCCTGACGGATCGCCAAACGGGTCGGCAAGCAGCAGGAACTCGCGTGCCAGGCGTCGCACTTCACGTATACTCACAGTGCGGCGCAAAAGGCGGATCTCGACCCTAGTTCCTGGTCGCTGGTCAGAGCGAGCTGATTCGATCGGCAGTTCCACATCTTCAACAACTTGGCGCCGATCAAAGTCACTCCAGCTGATGCGAACTGTGTGTTCTACTCCTGGCTGACTGCGAGGTCGAGTTGCAAGCACGACCTCATGACCCAGCCTGATTTCTCCAAGACGTCCTAGCCCCTTGCTACCGGCTGGGAGTCGATTTAGCCGGGTCCGCTTACGCGGGTCTTTGCGAGATCGACCCAAGAGTAACCAGCCATCACGAATATCTTCAATCGTCATTCCGTCACCGTCGTCAGTAATCTTGACAGTTCCACCGAGTGTCTCGGTATTGACTAACTCCACAACACACTCGATTGCATCGGCATCGTATGAATTCTTAACCAACTCCACGATGCCCTGATCGAAACTCGTGATGAGTTCCTCACCGAGTCTTCTCAGGATGTCGGTTGAGAATCGGAACGTTGCGGTACTCATGAATCGAACCAATGCAATTCCCGGAGCGCACGAACTGTCAGATGTCTGCATCGAATCCGCTCATCAAGCCATTGTTTTGCATGCCTTGATCCGAGCAGGTCGGCGGCGAGTCGACAAGTGCCAATTGAACCATCTTTGGGCGTGAGGACAATAAGGTGATTCTCGACGAGCACTTCTTGCGAGCCAACAACCACGGTCCCGAGACCCCGCGACTTGTCTCCTGGGCGCGATGTCCGGCGAACGAGGACGAACGGTGGCCGAAACAACCGTCTCCGAAAGCCTGCGAGGTCGGCCTTTGACGAGTCGAATTCCCCCCCTAGGGGAACGGACCGGGCGTCCAAATACGGATGCCTGGGACCTGATTCTGGGTCTCTGTGCGGAACCACAGGACCGACATGCACGTCGAATCTGTCGCCCAGTGTTTGCCCAGACATTCTAGGCCACCACTGCACCTCTGAAGCGTTTAGCTGCGGTGCCCGAGCCATACCTCGCAGTACAAAGACGTCTACGTCAGCCCACTCATCGAACCGGCCAAATGGTTCGACTGAACTGATGTGGATTCGTTCACAGGCGAGTGATCGGAGTCGGCCATACCTGGAACCTGTACGTATAACGTCCGGAAGGATAGCCGTTAGCTTTGTTCCCGGATGGGAATTCTCGAAAAACGCGGCCAAGAAGGTCGCAGCTAGGTTTGTTCGACCACTGGCCCAGGCGATTCCTTCGTCAGCGAGATGGTACGTGAACGGCGGGTTCATAACGACGTGACCGCCGAGCCAGCCGCTGCCAAGCAGTTCGAGGCCATCTCCAACTCGTATCTGGGGAAAGAACTGATCGAGTTCAGTGGTTGTGTCGCTGTTCATTGTTGCCCCACGCGAAACCGCCAACATCACCAACCGGGCCTTGGCAAGTCTGACGAAGGCTGGCTCCAAGTCACGACCGTGGAGAAGCAAGCCCCATCGCTGGAGCGTTCGCACCAGGTCATGGCTGACGGGCATCCGTGTCGCAACTTCAATCAGGAGGTCACCAGCCCCGACTGCCGGATCAAGAGTTGCAGTGCACGCGTCGCCACTCGGTGATTCTTCGGCAAGCGCGACATATCGGAGCCTTGTGCTACTAAAGAAGGCTCCCCGCGATCGTCGGACATCCAGAGCGGTAGTGTCGCGCAATCTGACAGCCGCCTGGCCGTCGAGGAGATCGAAGTCGGCTTGCTCCGACCTGGAAATGGACGAAGAGCGCAAGGCCGCAGTCGCCAAGTCCTCGACAGAGGCGACGTACGGTTCGAACGTTGACAGCAAGGCTGCTTCGGAGTCCATATGTCGGATGTTAGCCGCTCGGAAGGCAGACTCGCTCGCCGGACGGTCCTTGCGGATGAGTGAGCGGATTTGGGGGTTGTCCGTGTTCTCCGCCTCCAGCGCCGCCAACAGAGCCCTTTCGAATGCCAGGTTGAGTCCTGCGACGAACGCGTGGTCACCCAAGATGGGGTAGTGGCGCGAAGGATTCGGGGGTCTTAGGACTAGCGGGCCTTCTCGTAGTCCTTGGTGGCTTTGTCGAGGGATTTGGTGCGGAGGGCCATGAGGTCGTGGCGGTCGCGGGCGGCCCATTCCTGGGAGGCGGTGAGGTTGGTGAGGGAGTTCTGGAATTGGGGCATGACGTAACGGGCGATGAGTTCGTAGCTGTGGCGGATCTGCTGGCGGTTGGCCCACTCGGTGGCCATGATGAGCAACCCACCGAAGCCGCCGCTTGATTCGTCCAGCCGATGGATGGCGGCGATCAGGTCATCAGGTGTGCCCACGCACCAGGCGCCGCTGTCGACCATGGCGTCGATGAGCTGCTCGGGCGGGCCGTCGAAGGTCTTTTCGAAGCCCATGGTGTCTTCGAAGTAGTCGCGCTGGAATCTAGCGGCGCCGGTGCGGGCCTGCTCGATGGCTTCCTTGCGGGTCTCGGCTATATGGACGGGCATGACCAGCCGCCACTCCTGACGGTCCATGGTCTTGCCGTGCTGCTCGGCGACATCCAGGGCGATCTGCCAGAAGGAATCGAGTTTGACGGCTTCGGTGCTGCCCGGCCGAATGCCGAGCGAGAGGACGGCGGCGCCGTGCTTGCCGGCCAGCTGCATGCCGGAGGGTGACTGGGCGGCGGCGACGGCGATGGGGAAGTGGGGCTGGGTGTAGGGGCGCAGGTGGGTCATGGCCCGCTGTAGCGTGAACCACTCCGCCTCATAGGTGATCGGCTCGGTTTCGGTGAGCAGCCGCATGATGATCCCGAGGGCTTCGTCCATGCGGGGACGTTGGGTGAGCGGTTCGATGCCCAGCATGTAGGCGTCGGTCACCAGCGCGCCGGGCCCCACGCCCAGCATCACGCGACCGCGGGTGATGTGGTCCAACTGGATCATGCGGTTGGCGACCATAAGCGGGTGGTGGTAGGGGAGGCTGATGACGCCGGTGCCGAGCTTGATGTGTCTGGTGCGCTCGGCGGCGGTGGCGATGAAGAGTTCGGGCGAGGAGATGGTTTCCCAGCCGGCGCTGTGGTGTTCGCCGATCCAGGCTTCGTCGTAGCCCAGGTGGTCTAGCCACTGGAGGGTCTCGAGGTCGCGTTCGAGGCCGAGGGTGGGGTTTTCGCCGAGCCAGTGGAAGGGGGCCAGGAAGATTCCGAACTTCATGCGTGGGGGCAGTGGCATCCTGGCGTTCCTCTGGCTGGTTCGGGGCTGGCGGGGGTTGGGCGGAATGATACTGCGGGGGCGGGAAGGCGTAGGCAGCTAGTCGGGGATGCGCAATTCGACAGACGCCTCCAGTCGGCAAGCTCGAGGTCGACTGGTGGCGGAAGCAAGAGGTTTTGCGATACTTTGAATACAAGCATTCAAACGCGGGTACACACGCTTGGCTACTTCGATTCGGTTGGCGGATGAGACGGAGGCGCGGCTGAACTTTCTGGCGGCGCAGACGGGGCGGTCGAAGGCGTTTTACCTGCGGGAGCTGATCGAGAACGGACTGGCGGACCTGGAGGACTACTACCTGGCCGCCGACGTGCTGGAGCGCGTGCGCAAGGGCCAGGAACGTGTGCACACAGGGGCGGACGTGAGGGCCGAGCTTGGCCTGGACGGTTGAGTACACCGAGACGGCGCGACGAGAGCTTGGGCGGCTCGACCGGCAGACAGCGCGGCGGATCCTGGACTACATGGAATTCCGCGTGGCGGCGCTGGACGACCCACGCCAACGCGGTGCGGCCTTGACCGGGCCGCTGGGCGACTTGTGGCGGTACCGCATTGGCAACTGCCGCGTGATCTGCGACATCCAGGATCGGGTGCTGCGAGTCCTAGTGGTGCGCGTGAGTCGGCGCGACCAGGTTTACCGCTGATCAGGCAGGCGCTGGAGACTGGATCGACCGCGAAGGCTTCCGGGCCGCGAAAGGACGTTCGAGAGGAGTCCGACATGCCGATTGTGCGGATTGGGGAGCAGGCGGCGGGGCCGTGGCGGCCGGGGCAGGTGGTGCGGGAGGTGGTTGGCGAGGCGCAGGGGTCGAGTTCGTTGTCCATGCAGCACTTTGAGGTGGAACCAGGCGGGTTGACGCCGTTGCACCGGCATGACGTGGATGAGGCGCTGTTGGTGTTGAGCGGGCGGCTGCGGGTGCGGATCGAGGACGAGTGGAGCGACGTTTCGTCTGGGGACGTGTGCCTGTTTCCGGCGGATACGCCGCATGGGTTCGTTGGGGCGGGTGACGGGGTGTCAAAGATCATGGTGGTGTTTCCGATTCCGGCGGCAATTACGGCGGCGCATACGACGTACCTGGAAGGGGAGCCGCCGCAGACGTGGTACTCCGGAGACCCCTGAGGGTCTTCGCCGGCAGTCCGTCAGCCCAACCTATCGATAAGTCTCTGAAAACCCTGCCTGCCTAAGCCTGTTTGTCGATCGCTAAGGATTGAGTTCAATGTTCCTTGGGGAAGTATCGATAATCTTGAGCGGTACTTCTTTGTCGGTATCTGCGTCACTCTTTTCCTGTCACCATCCACTTTTGACAACTTGATTCCAGGCCGGGACGGACCTTCGTCCTTCCAGCCATCGCTCGTTAAAAGGCGCACTAACTCCCTGGCGGTAATCTTCAACATTGAGGCCTAGACTGCGTGCGCCGGCTGGCCTATAGATAGCTTGTAAAACTGAACAAGATCCGAAGTTGAGTTGACCGCCAACTCAAACGTTCTCGATGTCGTGCTGTCAGGCTCAGGATTGATTCCGAACCGATCGAAGAACTCACCTAGGGTTCCCGTCTGTTCTAACAGGGCGATATGGTCTTCAGTCATTTCCTGCAGTTCGGTAACCAGCGTGTCCAACGACTGGTCGAATGTTGACACGCCCAGTTCATCGCATCGTCCAACCCAGCAGTCGTCTTCCTGCCAGTATCGCAGGGTTACAACCAGCGTCAGGTTGGTATTGTCAACCGTCACAGCAACCCAGTTTCAGTCCCCTGCGGCTCGTCTGGCCGCGAACTCCATTGTATCTGGACTGTTCGGTTTCTACGAAGATTTGGCGAATCGTCCGGACTAGGCCCTGCATAGGGGCGGGTATGCTGGCGATAGGCGCGCGAGCTTGAGGGCGGGACGCCAAGGAGCGAGACCAGTGCTGAGGTTTCCTGAAGAAATCATCCTTTTGCTGCTGGACGACGAGGGCGGCAACTTTGTGCGCGTGCCGGAATGGTCGATGCAGTGCGCGCTGGCGGGCGCGGTGTTGATGGACCTGGCGCTGGAGAACCGGATCGACACGGACACGGAGCAGCTGATCCTGGTGGACTCGACGCCGGTGGGCGACGACCTGCTGGACCCGACCCTGGCCAGAATTGCCGAGGCCACGGAGGCGCACGACACGCGCTTCTGGATTCAAGACACGGCGCAGCGGGCGTATCAGATTCGCGAGCGCGTGCTGGAACGTCTCGTGGACCACGGAATCCTGCACGTGCGGGACGACAGCTTCCTATGGGTGTTCCAGTCGCGGCGGTACCCGGCGGTGGACGGCAAGGCCGACCGGGAAGTGAAGCTGCGGATCATGGAAGTGCTGTTCAGCGACGAGATTCCGGACCCGCGGGATATCGTGATCGTGTGCCTGGCGGAGGCCTGCGGGATCTTCCGCGAGCTGCTTTCCCGGCGGGAACTGGAGCACGCGACGGCGCGCATCGAGCAGGTGCGCAAGCTGGACCTGATTGGCCAGGCCGTTACACAGGCGGTCTGGGACATCGAGACGTCGCTGGCCCTAACAATGCACCCCCTCATGTAACCGCAAGCGGCCTTTGCTAGGGATCCAGTTTCAGCCGGGGGCGGGTGACACGAGTTCAGTACGAGTCGCGCTCCCTCCATCCAGCGGCATTTGCTGTGGATCCAGTTTCAGCCGGTGGCGGGTGGCTAGGGGTACAGCGCGAGTCGGACTCCAGGCGTCCGCCGAGGGTCCCAGGCTGCGCGCAGCCTGGGCCACGTGGCACATGGCTACGCCGTCGTTACGGCTCCCAGGCTGGCGGAGGAGACGAGGGCGGCGTACTTGGCCATGGCGCCCCTCGGGTAACGCGGGGCCGGGGGTTGCCAGTCGGCCAGGCGTTCGGCGATCTCGTCGTCGGTCAAATGCACGTCGAGGCGGCGTTTGGCCACGTCGAAGGTGATCAGGTCGTCGTCGCGCACGGCGGCGATGGGGCCACGGCGGAAGGCTTCGGGCGCAACGTGGCCGATCATGAAGCCATGCGAGGCGCCGGAGAAGCGGCCGTCGGTCATCAGCGCCACCGAATCACCCATCCCGGCACCTTGCAACGCGCCGGTGACGGCCAGCATTTCGCGCATGCCGGGGCCGCCGGCCGGGCCTTCGTTGCGAATGACGATGAAGGAACCGGCTTCGATGTCCTGGTCGATGACGGCCTGGAAGCAGGCTTCCTCGCCGTCGAAGACGCGGGCCGGGCCGGTGAACGTGTTGCGTGCCTGGCCGGAGACCTTGATGACGCAGCCATCGGGGGCCAGGTTGCCGCGCAGGATCAGAATGCCGCCGGTGGGCTTGAGGGGTTTTTCGCCGGGGTAGATGACTTTCTGGCCGGGGGTTTCCTGGGCGGCGGCGGCAACCTCGGCCATGCTGCGGCCGTCCACATAGCGTTCCTCGCCGTGGAGCAGGCCGAGCTTGAGCAGTTCGCGGGCCACCAGCGACAAGCCGCCGGCCTCGAATACGTCGGTGGCGACGTAGTTCCCCCACGGCTTGAGGTCGGCCAGGATGGGGACGCGGGAGGCGATGCGGTCGAAGTCCTCCAACTCGAGGTCCACCCCGGCCTCGTGGGCAATGGCCATGAGGTGCAGCACGGCGTTGGTGGAGCCGCCAGTGGCAGCGACGGCGGAAATGGCGTTCTCGACGGATTCGCGGGTGATGATGTCGCGCGGGCGGACGTTGCGATCCAGCAGGTCCATTACGAGGCGGCCGGCTTCAAAGGCGGTATCCGCTTTGCCGCCGTCCATGGCGGGCACGACGTTGGCGCCGGGTGGGCTGATGCCCAGAAAGTCGAGCGCGGTGGCCATGGTGTTGGCGGTGAACTGGCCGCCGCAGGCGCCAGCGCCGGGGCAGGCGGCGTTTTCGATCTCCATCAGTTCGTCGGCGGTGAGCTTGCCGGCGGCGTGGGCGCCGACGCCTTCGAACACCTCCTGGATGGTGATGTCCTGGCCGCGGAACTTGCCGGGCGCAATGCTGCCGCTGTAGAGGGCCAGGCCCGGGATGTTCAGGCGAGCGAGGACCATGGCGCCGGCGGGGATGGTCTTGTCGCAGCCGACGATGACGACGAGGGCGTCGAAGGAGTGGCCGATGGCGGCGACTTCGATGGAGTCGGTAATGACTTCCCGGCTGACCAGCGAGGCGCGCATGCCTTCGGTGCCCATGGAGACGCCGTCGCTGACGGAGATTGTGTTGATCTCCATGGGGGTGCCGCCGGCGGCGCGGACGCCCTCCTTTACGCGCTGGGCCATGCGCCGGTGGTTGAAGTTGCAGGGCATGGTTTCGATCCACTCGTGCGCCACGCCGACGATGGGCCGGGCCAGGTCCTCATCGGAGAAGCCGATGGACTTGAGCTGGGAGCGGGCCGGGGCGCGGGCCGGGCCATCGGTCATGGCGGCGCTGTTGCGCTTGCGCGGATCGGACATGGAGGGTCCTCGCGTGATGGGGACGGAAGCGGTGTCGGGCTACATGGTGGGGGCGGAGGCGTGGGGATTCAAGCCTAGGGCAGTGGCCAGTGAACAGTGGTCGGCTTTCGGTTGGCGATGGTGTTGCTGAGCCCAGGGGCAGGTGGTGCCCGGCCGAAGGCGCCGCTCTACTATGGCCGGGGTTCGTTGGTTGGTGAGGGTACGCGGCGCGTGGTCAGAATTGATCGACCGCAGGCGAGGATGGCGACATCATCCGCCATTCGGAGTCAGTCCTGATGGAAGACTTCCTCGAGCATCTGGAGGGGGACGAGGCCGGTGGTGGTGTCGACGTCGAGGATGTCCTCGTGCTCGGCCTGCCAGCGGGCCTGGACCTCGGACTTGCCCAGGTAGGCGGCGGCGGCGTCCCAGTCCTCGCACTCCAGGAAGCCGATGGCGTGGTTGGCGAAGAGGACGATGGTGAAGTTGCTGATGCCGGCCGTGGTGTTTTCGGCCTGCAATTCCTCCCAGACGGCGGAATGCGTGCGGCGGTAGTCGTCGATGCGGTCGGGCTTGATGGGCAGGGCGAAGGCGATGCGTTGCATGATGCGCTCCAGGAGAGGCCTACGACGCCTGGGAGCATGCGCGGATAGCCGTGAATCGTCCACATACATTCGCCGGAAACCCGCTGGATCGAGCCGAATACCTGAGGCGCGATCCGGAGTGGCTGGCGGCGCGGGAGCGGGACCCGGCCTGCCGGTTGCTGCCGTTGCGGCAGCTGGACGTGCTGCTGGAAGGTGAGGATCCGGCGGGGCTGGCGTGGGTGCGTGGGGATGCCGCGACGGGTCTGGAAGGTCCGCGGTATTTGCTGGGGTTGCGGGACGGCGTGGCGCACTTTGCGGTGGACGTTGCGGGTGACGGCGACGACCTGACGCGGGGCGACGAGAGGCGGTTCGTGGACGTGCGGACGGCGGCAACGCTGCTGTCGGCGGAGGATGCCGGGATTGCGGCGCAGGCACGCGCGCAGGTGGATTGGCACGCGCGGCACCGGTTTTGCGGGGCGTGCGGCGGACCGACCGAGCCGCTGCGCGGCGGCCAGCAGCGGACCTGCCGGAAGTGCGGGGCGAACCATTTCCCGCGGACGGATCCAGTGGTGATTGTGGTGGTGACGGACGGCGAGCGCTGCCTGCTAGGGCAGTCCCACGGGCGGCTGTCGAGCATGCGCATGTTCTCGGCGCTGGCCGGATTCATGGACCAGGGCGAGTCCATCGAGGAGGCCGTGCGGCGGGAGGTGGCGGAGGAAGCGGGGATTCAGGTGGGCGCGGTGCGGTACCACTCGTCGCAGCCTTGGCCGTTTCCGTCGTCGTTGATGATCGGCTGCCACGCCGACGCGCTGACGACGGACCTGCGGCCGGACGACGTGGAGATGCAAGCCGTGCATTGGTTCGAGCGGGCTACGGTGCGCCGCGCTTTGGCCGGAGACGCTGATGAACTGCGGGTGCCGGCTTCGATTGCGATTGCACACCACTTGATCCGGGCGTGGGCGGAGGGCTCCGCCTAGGACGTCGCCGCTTGCGTGGAGCTAAAGGTCGGACGCATCAACCATGCAACCGAACTCCTCTTACCTAATCTTTCTTCCCGCACGGCCCCAATCCGTCCACCTCGTCCTAGCCACGAACCACTATTCACGTTCTTTGCAGTTGACAGGTCCGCCGATCGGTGCTCACATCCTTACTTCCGATCCACCTACGCAGGGGTGTGTGAGGACTCGCGATGATCGACGCTGCGGTCCTCACGCCACGCGCTAGCGAGGCACCCCTGCAGGCGCAGGAAGCGGCCGACGGGGCGTCGGCCCCTGGGCCCGGCATCCGGCTGGTGGACCTGAGCGACTATCCGACGCATACGACGGTCGACCGGTTTGAGGTGGAGGTGGTCAATCTCACCGCGACGGCGGCCTACCAGGTCATCGTGTCCAGCGACAACGCCGGCCTGGGGATCGGCGCCTGTGGGACGGCGTCGCAGACGCAGAAGGTGACGGGCGTGGCGGCCAAGACCCTTGAGTTGTTCGTGTATGCCTGTGCGGTGGACGGCGGCACCGTCACGGCCGAGGTGCGCCGCTCTGGGTCAAGCACCGCCGCAGCCTCGGCCAGCCAGGGCGTCACCGTGCTGCCGATCCCGGACTATGTGCCGGCGGATGAGCGGCCGGCGCCCGCGGCGTCGGGGGCCGCGGCGCGCGCGACATCCGGGGCGGTGGCGCGGGTTGGGACGCCCGGCATTGTGCAAAACGTCCAAGTCGCAGAGCGAGGGCCCACGTCATTCAAGATCACGTGGTCGCCGCCGGCGGGCAACGGCGGGGAGCCGCTGACCGGCTACGGGCTGCTGATCTGGCACGAAGACACGACGCAGCCGCCGTATAACCAAGCGGCCAGCATCGGCGTCACGGACAACCATACCTTTACCGGGCTGCAGCCCAGCAACACCTATAAATTCCGCATTCACGCGTGTAACGGCACCGACAGTTGCGGGTGGTGGACGGCTGTCCTCGAGGCGACCACGACGGCGGCCACGCCCGCCCCCGGCACGCCCACGGCGCCGCATTCGATCCTCTCCGACCAGATCGGTGCGAATTCATTCCGGGTGCGCTGGAGCCCGCATGCGGAGACCGGGGGCTCCGCACTCACGCGCTTCGGCATCCTGGTGCGGCAGAGCGGGTCGAGTTGGGACGAGAACCGGACGATCTGGGTTGATGAGGATCCGCCGCATCGCTACAGCGTGACAGGCCGGGATGCCAACACGACCTACGTGGTGAAGATCAAGTCCTGCAACGGTGCCAACGGCCAAAGCAGTTGTAGCGCCTGGTCCAGCGATCACCGGGTGACCACCACCGCGGTCGAAACCAACACCGGGACGAGACCTGTGGTGCAGGATCCCGTTACGCCCAATTGCCCGTATACGACCGAAACTAAGACGGCGTGGGGCAAGCCACAGAACCTCGACGTCACGCCGCACGAGGGGCGAGAAATTACCCTCTGCTGGACGCCTGTAACGGGCGCCGATGGATACTCAGTTTCTGCAAAACACGAGCCCACCACTGGAAGTCCGAACTTTCGCACCATTGAGACAATCTCAAATGGATCGACCAGCCATCTTGTAGTCCATCTCGACGACATTTATTCGGGGACTCCCAAAGTCGGCCTTGGCAACCATAGAGCATTCGGCCTCAAGGTGACGGCGACACAAACGAGCAGTAGTGTGACTCATGAAAGTGACATGATTATTATCATCGACACGCCAATTACCGAGGCCGACGGCAAGAGCACGTCAGGTGAGGGGAATGGCAAAGTCCTGGTTGAATGGAATTCGGTAGGGGATATCCTGGGCGATGCGTACAGCCAGGGTGAGTACGATCTTCGCCACCGCAAATCCCTCGCCATCTACAACGCCTACTCCCCACGGATCTCCAATTTCTTTGAGAGTACCGGCGACCCTGCGGAGAACAAGGCTAGCCCGTTTGCAATTCGTAATCTCGCCACGAATGTTGTTTACGCGATTCAGCTCGTCTATCGGGCTGAGGGGCCATCGGCCACCACGGCCGACGACGATATCTGGGTGTTTGCCGCAAGGGACGCGTACGCCTGGGTATCCGACGAGCCGATTCCGGATGACAGTCGAGTTGCTGGTGTACCGGTGACCAGCCGGGTCAAAGGGACCGCCTTTACGTACAGGATCTGCGCAGCGACATTTGCTCTTGATAATCGGCTCGATTCCTGGACCAGCCTCATCAATGCAGCCTTCGATGAATGGCAGGCTGCGGTGACCAGCAATCTCCTAAGCATTAAGGAAATCAGCGACCCATGCACCGACTACCACACAATTGCTAGCGATATACTAGACCACTATTTGATTCTGAAGATGAATCCGGTCTTTAGCGGCTATACCCATGATGATCTGGTTGACCTAGTCGAACACTTCATTGATACGGCAATTGGTCAACGCGTGCTCAGACTCCGGTTTGACGACCTGGCGACCAACGAGATTAAGATGTTTAATGACGTTTACGGGGTGGAAGGGTATCTAAAGGAGCAGGAGGTTTTCGCGGAGATAGCTTCGGCCATTGGGCATCGAACGAAGTGTTGGTATGAAAGAGTAGGTAACGCATGGGTATTCAGAGACAATGTGCTCATGTGCCACGCACCGAGCGGTGGCACGGCGGAACTGGGCGACGGGTCTGTTGAGCAGGTTGCTTCGGACGACATCTTTATTCGTCGGTCGAAGTTTATGTCGGATCCTCTTTTGCGGCCGGAATCCGACTCAATGTTCAACCTGTGTGGAAACGCCGCCGACAATCCAAATAGCGCATTCAAGTCGTTCCTGCATGAGGCCGGTCATGCTCTGGGTATCGGCGGTAATCACGCTGGTTTTTCGGAGGATTCGAAGGGTGGGCATTCTGAGCCTAACGTGGCGTCGGTTGTGAACGCTCGGAGCAATGAGGCGGATTGTGCACCCCACCCGGCCGACATCATGGCGCTCTATGCGCTGTACCAGACACGCTGATGAGGGCGCGAGTGATTGGCTGGTTGCGCAGACGTCGTGGGCCTGTCGTGCGCGCGATGCTGGTGGTGGTTGCGATAGGTGCATTCGTCGGCGTCTGGCGTCTGGTGGATCTTGGTGTCCAGCGTCTGGTGAAGGGGCCTGGGACTCCGCGGGTGGTTTCCATTGTCACCGCGGATACGGAAGTCTACCCACTCCTCCCGACGACGCGTTTTCCACGCAATAGCGAATGCTGGCCGAATGAGATGTCTTGGTGGCCACAGTTTGGCTTCGACGTTGCGGCGTCGAGTCCGGACGGCTCGGAGATCTACTTCACGGATACGGTGGACCTGCGGGGCGTTACGTCGGACGGCGCGCGAATCTGGCTGATTGCGACGGAGATTCTGCGAACGTCATTCGCCGTGGCCCCGGACGGGAGCCACCTTGTGTACGCCGGCTGCCGGCCGGAGACCGCCACCGGACCTGACGGCGCCACGCGAGTCCTGACCGACCAATCAGGCCTCGAGCTCCTCCGGGTGCGGCGTGACGGCGGAGGTGTCGAGCAGCTGACGGCGAACGTGGGCGATGACTTTTATCCGGCTTGGTCGCCGGATGGGCGGCGCATTGCCTTCCTCGCCGACGCCGACGCCACAGGTCTGAGCATGGGTCTGAACGTCATGGCGGCCGACGGCACGGACGTGCAACGCCTGCTCGACGAGGAATTCGCGGTGCTGCCCCAGCCGCCGCAATGGTCGCCGGACGGCCGCCACTTGGCCGTTGTTCGCTACTTCGCCCATAGAAGAGTAGGGACTGGATCTTTTGTGAAGTTCGAAGAGATTTTCCGCGAGCTGTACGTCGTCGGCGCTGATGGCTCCGAGCAGTGGCGCGTGGCGTCCAACGTGGTCAGCAGGCCCTCGTGGTCGCCGGACGGCCAGCGACTGGCGTTTGCCAAAGCAGAAGACGGCGGGATCGCGCTGCACACCGTGGGGATGGCCGAAACGAACTCGATTCGGGTCACCGACATCCCGGAGTGGCAGGCGCCGCAAGGCTATGGGCGTACCGCGGAGGATGATCCGACCGAGGCCTGGATTGACACTGTGGCCTGGTCGCCGGACGGGACGCGAATTCTCGTCAGGTCCAATCCCGATTCCCCGCCGTTCGTCGTCAGGCTGGAATCGCGTGAAACGACGCCGTTGAGGATCGTCAGCAACCGCCGTACCGACAGCTTGGTGGACGAGGTGCTGGCCGCCGCGTGGTCGCCCGACGGCGCGCGCATCGTGCTGGTCGCCCGTGATTACAGCAAGTCACCTGGACCGGACCTCGTGGCGACGCTGACGGCGGATGGCACGGATGCCCAGGTGCTGGCGTACAAGGAGGAATTCGCCCCATGGCAGCCGGGGCAGCCCAAGGTGGCGGACGCGGCGGCGTGCCGGGCGGGCGTCGTGGTGCCGGACCCGGACGGGAATCCCGACTTGGTGATGGATTGCGTCGCGCTGTTGGAGTTTCATCAGGCGCTTGAGCGCCGGTCGCGGCCCAACTGGAGCGCCGACCAGGGTATCGATGAGTGGGACGGTGTGAGTGTCGGCGGGACGCCGCGGCGCGTCGAGGCCCTGATTCTGCCGAACCTCAGCATGGATGCGCGATTGCCGGGTGCTCTTGGAAAGCTCACGGGGCTGCGCACGCTGGATCTAAGCGACAACCTGTTTTGGGATCGTATTCCGGCCGCGTTGGGCGGCCTGGCCAACCTTGAGCATCTCAATCTTGGCCTCAATCGTTTGATGGGTCCGATCCCGCCCGAACTGGGCCAGTTGACCAGGCTCCGCACGCTGGACCTGGCGCACAACAGCTTGAGCGGCGACATTCCGCGAGAGCTCGCCGACCTGCCCAACTTGCAAGAGATCGCCCTGACGGGCACTCAGTTCACCGGCTGCGTCCCGCCCGGGCTGCCGATCCGTGATCGCGACGCCCTGGACCTTCCGACCTGCGAGCCGGGCGCGTGATGGGCGGCCGGCGACGACTGCATGACCCGCGAGCCGGCATCGCGCCGGGCGGGCGCAAGGCCATCGCGCTGCTGCTTTGCGCGCTGGTGGCGCTGAGTGTGGGGTGCGTGGGCGCAAGTCCTACGCCTGCGAGCCCCCCGTCACTGCCAGGGTTGGTGTCGGTCGCCTCGGATCGAATTTCGGAAGACGCGGCGGCTGGATCGGACTCGTCGTCGGTGTCCGAAGTCACCGCGCCTGACGCCACATCTCCGGCGGCCGTCGCTACGCCTCGCGTCCCAATCGCGTCGTCCCGCGGTCCGGCAGTCGCCACCGCGCCCGCGGCGCAGGCCGCGGGGCTCGAAGCTGTCCGGGGACGGGGGGAAGCAACGACCAGCGGCGCGACATCGACGGTGGAGGAGTTGCTGGAGGACGGGCTGTACGGGGCCGGCGCGTCGCCGGTGCACCTGGCGATCCGGGGCACGCCGGCGGCGGACTCGGTGCGGTGCAGCTGGCGCGGGATCACGCGGACGGCGCAGCAGCGCGAGGACGCCATTCGCTTTTGGCTGCGCCTGGACGCGACCGAGACGATTCCAAGCGTCGGCGTCCTGGAAATCCTGTTTGCCGTGGTGCTGGACGCGCTGGACCCGCCGCATCGCGAGACGGCCAAGGCCAACTTTCTGGCGATTGCGCGGGGCGGGGAGTCGATGGATTACCTCTTCCTGACCTGCTTCGCCGACTATGCCGTGACCAACTTCCTCTTAGGGTCAGGGACGACGCCGGCGACGGTGACGGTGGCGTATGACCGGATGGACGAGGCGGCCTCGTACGACCTGTACGTGCGGGAGCACGACACGGGGACGTACGGGAGCGACGCGTTGCAGACGCGGGGGGAATACGAGGCGGCCCTGCAGGCGCAGATCGTGGCGGCCGAGAAGGCCCTGAGCGATGAGATCGGGGGGCGCGAGGCGGTGGTGTTCCTGGCGCCCATGGGCGCGCACAACGCGATCGGGTTCGAGGCCTGGCAGGCGGTGGCGCAGTGGGCCGTGGTCACCGACGACGACGATGTGGTGCAGGCCATCCGCGACGACACGCCCGAGGGCGACCCGGAGCACACGCAGACGCTGGCGAACCTGACGAGCCGGATCACGACGGCGGCGGCCGGCGACGGGCATGCCACGACGCGGGTGACGACGGTGGGCGGCTTACAGACCCACTACCGCACCACGCTGCTGGCCTACGCCGACATTACGCCGGGTGACGGGGCCACCACAACGTTCACGCCGGCGCAACCGCCGGCGGCGCCGACCTGCACCAACGGCACGGTGTTTGCGGATCCGGCCGACAACCGCGAGCTGGTGAAGGACTGCGAGGCGCTGCTGGCGGCCAAGGACACGCTGCGGGGCACGGCCACGTTGAACTGGAGCACCGGCACGGCCATGAGCAGCTGGACGGGGATAACTACGGGGGGCACGCCCACGCGGGTGACGGGGCTGAGCCTGGCGATGCTGGGGCCCTAGCCCAAGCGCTGCATCTGGCTCGGGCGCGCCTCGGTCCGCGGCATCCTCTAGATGGCCACCCTAACGGCGATTCAAGGCAGTCTCCGCCTCCACGCCTTCCGCTGCCGGCTGCGCGCGGCCGGCAAGCCACCCAAGCTGACGCTCACCGCCTCCATGCGCAAGCTCCTCGTCCTCGCCAACGCCCTCTGCCAACACCAGACCACGTGGGACCCCACCATGGCCTAACCCTTGCCCCCCAACACAGTTGCTCTCAGCCGAGCGTTGGCAGCGTGTAGATTGAAGAGTGGTTCCAGGTCCACGGGCGGAGCGGTCGTCGTGGTCAGATTTCTGAGTAAGCGCGCGGTATTGGTGGTTGTTGGACTTGTGATCGCGATGGCGGCGCTGGCCTGCGGCCCCGAGGCGCAGGAACCGACCGAGCGGATCGTCACGGTCCCAGTTGAAGTCGAGAAGATCGTCGAAGTCGAGCGGGTCGTGGAAGTTCCGGTCGAGGTCCAGGTCGAGAAGATCGTGGAAGTCGAGCGGGTCGTTCAGGCGACGCCAGAACCGCAAGCGGCCGACAGCACGCCCGCGGCCCGCACCGGGCCGGCCATCTACAAGATGGGGCTGTTCGAGGACCCGATCTCCAGGAATGTCTGGAACTACCTGGGCGGGCCGGCCGGGTCGGTGTGGACCGGGTACGTGATCAGCGGCTACAACACGTCGCTGTACGGCTACTCGGCGCAGCGGTTCGACTGGGTTCCGGCGGTTGCGGACGGATTGCCCACGGCGCTGACGAAAGAAACGGTCGACGGCACGGAGTTCTGGACGACCGAGGTTGCGCTGAAAGAGGGCGTGACGTGGAGCGACGGCGAAGACCTGACGGCCGACGACTTCGTGTTCACGGTGAACACGGTCCTGGAATTGAACCTCGGCTCCAATTGGGCGCAGCTGGTGCATCCGGCGTTCGTGGAGCGAGCGGAAGCGCTTGACAGCCACCGGCTGAAGATCTTCTTCAAGGCGACCAACGACGAAGGAAACGCGCAGACGCCGGGTCTGAGCGTGTGGCAGTTCGGGTTGGCCTTCATGCCGATTCTGCCCGAGCACTATTGGGCGCCCGTGGTCGAGCAAGCCAAGCAGGCGGGCGAGGCGGCGCAGCAGATCGAAGCCCTGTTCGCGCACGTGCCGGACGGGGAGCCCACGGCCAACGGCCTGGAATATAGCCGGTGGGAGCCGGGGGCCTTCTTCGAGAACGCGACCGTGCCGGACTACTTCGGCCAGGGCACGCTGGTCAGCCAGTACGCCAACGGCGCGTACGCGGCGACCAACGAACGGCTGGGCTACGACGAAGTCTTCTACGGGGAAGCGACGGGCGACAAGGTGCTGGAGTTCGAGACCGGCCCGCACTTCGAGTCGGAGATCTTCAGCATCTACGGCAACCAGGACTCGGCGATTCTGGCCCTGACCAAGGGCGACATCGACTACCTGTTCAATCCGCTGGGTCTGGAGAAAGGATTCCTGGACCGGGTGCGTGCAGCGCCCGACTTGCAGGTTGTCGAAAACCTGGACAACGGGGTGTTCTACCTGGGGTTCAACACGCGCAAGCCTCCCATGAACAACCAGGTGTTCCGGCAGGCCGTGGCGACGGTTATCGACAAGGAGTTCGTGACCCGGACCATCCTGCAGGACGCGGCGATCCCCATGTACGCCATGGTTCCGGAGGGCAACGCGTTCTGGCACAACACCGCGACGGCCAAGATCGGGCAGGATCTGAGCCGGGGCGAACGGATTGCCACGGCGGTTGAGCTGCTGAAAGGCGCCGGATTCACATACGAGCAGGAGCCGGTGGTCGGTGAAGACGGCAGCTTCGTCCTGGAAGCCGGCAAAGGTCTGCGAATGCCGGATGGCACCGAGGTTCCCGAACTGGAGCTGATTGCACCCAGCGCCGGTTACGACCCGCTGCGATCGACCTTTGCCATCTGGATCGAGCGCTGGCTGAACGACCTGGGGATCCCGACCAAGGCGCGCCTGATCGGGTTCAACGTCATCGTGGACAAGCTGTTCAGCGAAACGGTCCACAAGGACCTGGACATGTGGATCCTGGGCTGGGGTTTCACGATCTTCCCCAGCTACCTGGAGAACATCTTCCACAGCCGGCATTCGCCCGAGGTCGAGGACGGCGGCTCGAACTGGGGCGGCTACGCGAATCCCGAGTTCGACGAGCTGGCCTTTTCGTTGCTGTCCGAAACCACCATCGAGGGCGCGCGCGAGAAGGTCTATCGGATGCAGGAGTTGCTGGCTGACGACCTGCCGTACGTGACGCTGTTCACGACCCCCAAAGTGGACGTGTTCAGGCCTTCGAAGGTGGAATACCCGTACACGTCGGTGCTTGGCGGAATGGCGCAGCAACAAGGGCTGCAACACGTCGTGCTGATCAAGTAGCGCTTGGCCACACGTCCGTTGCGTGGACCGGGACGGCGTAGTTCCGGCATCGGGGGCGATATGGAAATCCGCGGGTAACTGCGATGGGGGCGTATCTCTTCCGTCGAGTCCTGCAGATCGTGCTGACGCTGTTCGTGTTTCTGACGATCGTGTTCTTTCTGGTGAACGCGCAGCCCGGGGACATCAGCCGGCTGTACTCGATGGATCCGAATCTGCCGCCGGAGACGCGGGCGCAGCTGCAGGAGCTGTTTGGAGTCAACGAGCCGCTGTGGAAGCAGTACCTCGTGCACCTGAAAAACACGCTGACCGGAGACTTTGGCGTCTCGTTCAGCCTCTATCCCAGAACCGTGGCCGACGTAATCCTGGAGCGGCTGCCCAGAACGCTGGTGCTGTTCCTGACGGCGACGGTGGTTTCGTTCTACCTCGGGTTTGGGCTGGGCAAGATCATCGCCTGGCGCCGGGGCGGCTGGGTGGAATACACCTCAACCGTGGGCGGCGTGACGCTGTACACGGTGTTCACGCCCTGGTTTGGCCTGATGATGATCTGGCTATTCGCCTTCAAGGCCGGCTGGCTTCCGATTGGGAAGTTCCTGGACCCGGTGGTGTGGCAGGCCGCCCAGACGAACTCAAACACCGTCTTCAATCTGATGATTGCGACGGCCGTGATCTTGTCGGTGATCGTCTTTGGCGTCTTCCTCGTGACCAGGAAGAAGCGGCTGACGATGGCGCCACTGCTAGGCACCGGGAGCATTGCCGTTGCCGTGCTGGCCGCGGTCGGCGTCTGGCTGGCGTCGGGCGTCGGACACCTGGCCTGGGACATCGTGAAGCACATGATCCTGCCGATTGCCACGCTGACGCTGATCAGTTTCGCGGGGACCATGCTGCTGACCCGCAACAGCATGCTGGAGGTGATTCGCGAGGACTTCGTGCTGGCGGCGCGAGCCAAAGGCCTGCCGGACAAGGCGGTTCGCGACCGGCACGTGGCTCGCAACGCGCTGCTGCCGGTGGTAACCAGCTTTGTGTTCAGCCTGGCCTTCGCGATTGACGGCAGCGTGATCATCGAGTCCATCTTCTCCTGGCCCGGCATGGGGCAGACCCTGGTGGCGGCCACGGTGAGCGAGGACCTGCCGCTGGCGGTGGGCGCCTTCGTCTTCGTCGGATTGTTCGTGCTCCTGGCCCATTTGGCGGCCGACATCCTGTACGCCTACCTGGACCCGAGGGTTCGGTACTGATGGTTTCCCAGTCTTCGCCCGTTGGGAACGCGCCCTCGCTGTGGCGGGTGCGCCTGGGGCTGGCGGCCCGGGGCCTGAAGCAGAACTGGTCGCTGTTTCTCCGGACGCGCATCGGGTTGCTGGGCCTGGCGATCATCTTGTTGTACATGCTGCTGGCGCTGGCTCACCCGATCCTGATGAACACCGTCTGGGACGAACGGATCTACGACCCGGTCATCGGCTTTGCGTTTGACGAGACGGTGCAGCCCGCCCCGCCGAGCCTGAGTCATCCGCTGGGCACCGACCCGCTGGGACGGGACATCCTGAGCCAGCTGATGTTCAGCGCCCGGTCGGAGTTCCTGCTGGGGCTGCTGGCGGCAGTGGTGACGGTGTGCATCGGAACCATGGTGGGGGCGGTAGCCGCGTACTTTGGCGGGTGGATCGACATGCTGCTGATGCGGCTGGCCGACATCATGATCATGATGCCGGGGATCAGCATTTTGATCGTGCTGAGCGCGTTGATCGAGGTCGGGCATTTGGAGCTGGCGCTGCTGATTGGCATTCTGTCGGGATTCGGAGGGACCGGTGTCGTGCTCAAGTCGCAGGCGCTTTCCGTCGTGGTCAAGCCGTACATCGAGGCTGCCAGAACCTCGGGCGGCGGGACGCTGCACATCATCCTGGTGCACGTCGTCCCGAACTTGCTGCCGCTGTCATTCCTCTACATGATGTTCACCGTGACCAGCGCGATCTTCTCGGAGGCCGTCCTGAGCTTCCTGGGCTTGCTGGATGTGCGAATGAGCTGGGGGCTGATGATCCACACGACCGAGTCGGCCGGTTATCTGCTGCAAGTCGGCAAGTATTGGTGGCTCATATTCCCGGCCAGCCTGTCGATCACGCTGCTGTGCTCGTCGTTTTACTTACTTGGCCGTTCGCTGGACGAAGTCGTCAACCCGAGGCTGCGGCGTATCTGAGCAGCCATCCCAAGGAGGGGAGCATGACCGACTTGCATGAGTGTACGGGTCCCGAAAGGGACGCCGAGGAAGTTGCGCAACTGTGGCATTTTGCGCAGCAACGAGGAATGGATCGGAAACGATTTCTGGAGGCGCTCTCTGACGGGGGATTGACCGCGGCGCTGGCGGTATGCATGGACTTCGCCGGGCCGAACGAACAGCGCGCAGACGACGAAGTAACGAACGATTCACTTGGGACGCCCAGACACTGGTTCAAGGACACGAGCTCATTCATCAAGCACGATAACGGCAGGTGCCTGGAATCTCGCCTGGAGAACATGTGCGGCGTGATAACGCCCACCAACCAATTCTTTGTTCGCAACAATTCTGTCAGCCTTGATGTGGGGCTGGACAACTGGCGGCTTTCGATCGAGGGCGACGCCGTCAGCAAGCCATTGGCACTCACCTATGCCGACATCCAGGCGCTGCCCAGCCGCACGGTTGTCGCGTATCTGGACTGTGCCGGTAACCAGCGGGCGATGTTTGATCTGGTGAATGGACAGGAGACCGAGGGCACTCAGTGGCGAACCGGCGGCGTGAGTAATGGCGAGTGGGTCGGGACGCCGCTGCGCGACGTGCTAAAGCTGGCCGGAATCACCGAAGACGCGGTGAGCGTGCTGCTGGTTGGCCTCGACACCGAGTCACCGGAGAAGGGTTTTCGCAGCGTGATTCCAGTGGAAAAGGCGCTGCACCCGGACACGCTGCTGGCCTATGCACTCAACGGAGAGGCGTTGCCCAAGGACCACGGGTTTCCGCTGCGCGCCCTGGTGCCTGGATGGGTGGGCAGCTCCAATGTGAAGTGGCTGGGCCGGAATGAGGTTTCGTCGAACGCTGTCTGGACGCGCAATAACACGACGACCTACGTGCTGATCGGCGATGAATATCCACCTGAAGGCGAAGCGCAAGGGAAAGTTACGCACTGTCAGGTGATCAAGAGCGCCCTGGCGCTGCCCTGGCCGGCCGACTTGCTTGCAGAGCCGCGACGCATTCACGGATACGCACACTCGCCGGACGGTCCGATTCGGAGCGTTGAATGGAGCCTGGATTCCGGACGGACGTGGCAAGACGCGACGCTCCACACGCCCCAGGTGCAGTACTCCTGGGCCAGGTTTGAGTTTGCGTGGGATCCGGCGCGCGGTTCGTACACGATCATGACTTGCGCCACCGATGCCGCGGGCAATAGGCAGCCAGACGCGATTCCATTCAACGAGAAGGGCTACCTGTTCAATCAACCTGTCCCGCATCCGATCCAGGTCAGCTAGCGATCAGGGCATGGAAGCACCGGGTCAGACCAAGGATTCGGCTCCTGTGAGCGACTGCTCCCAGGCTGATCCGGTGCTCGCCGTCGAAGACCTGACCATGTATTACGCGACGCGGTCTGGCGACGTGCAGGCCGTTGACGGCGTTTCTTTTGCGGTAGGGCGCGGGGAATCGGTTGGGCTGGTGGGAGAGTCGGGCTGCGGCAAGTCGTCCATCGCCATGACCCTGCTGAAGCTGCTGCCGGAGAACGCCCGTATCGTTGGCGGCCAAATGCTGCTGAACGGCACGGACCTGGCGCCGCTCTCCGAAAACGAGATACGGGCGTATCGCTGGAACGGCATCGCGATGGTGTTCCAGGCCGCGATGAACTCGTTCAACCCCGTGTACAAGGTTGGGGATCAGATCATCGAAGCGCTGGATGTGCACATCAAGACGAGTCCGGATGTCTCGATGGAGCGTGTCGAGGAGCTGTTCGACCTGGTGAGCCTGGATCGGAGCTTCATCGGGCGCTATCCGCACGAGTACAGCGGGGGGATGAAGCAGCGGGCGGGAATTGCGATGGCGCTGTCTTGCGAGCCAGACCTGCTGATCGCGGACGAGCCGACGACGGCGCTGGACGTGATCGTGCAGGACCGCATCCTGAAGGAACTGCGGGACGTCCAGCAGGCCCTGAACATGAGCCTGATCTACATCTCGCACGACATGGCGGTGATCGCGGAGGTGAGTCACGTAGTGGGGGTGATGTATGCGGGCCGGATCGTGGAGTGGGGCGAGACGGTGGACATCTACCGCAGCCCCATGCACCCGTATACGCAGACCCTGATGTCGGCGTTCCCCAGCGTGACCGGGCCGAAGCACGAACTGGCGATGCTGGCGGGTGAACCGCCCAACCTGCTGAACCCGCCGTCCGGCTGCCGCTTCCATCCGCGGTGTCCATACGCGACGGATATCTGCCGGACCGAAGAGCCACCAAAGGTCGAGGGCTCGGACACGCACTGGGCGGCCTGTTGGCACCCGCTGGAGGCGTAGGCGGGATGGCGATTGGCGAGGCGGATGCGGTCGCGGCGGGAACCAAGCCCCTGATCAAGGTCGAGGGGCTGCAGAAGCGCTTTCCGGTGGCGTCGCACTGGTTTCGGCGCAGTCACAGCTACGTACACGCGGTGGACGGCATCTCCTTTGACCTGGCGCGCGGCGAGAGCTTTGGGCTGGTGGGCGAATCGGGCTGCGGGAAGACGACGACCGGGCGACTGCTGGTGCGTCTGACCGAGCCGACGGACGGCCGAGTGCTGTTCGACGACGGCGCGGGGGCGCCGACCGACATCACGACACTGCGCGGGGAGGCGCTGAAGGCCTTTCGGCGCAAGGCACAGATGATTTTTCAGGACCCGTACGAGTCGCTGAACCCGCGGCGGACGATCTTCGACACCGTGGCCGAGCCGCTGAAGGTGCAGAACGCCTGCGAGCCGCTGGAACGCCTGGACCGAGTGTCGCGAATGCTGGAGATGGTGGGCCTGGCGCCGCCCTCGACCTATCTTTTCAGGTTTCCCCACGAACTGTCGGGCGGACAGCGGCAGCGGGTGGCCATCGCGCGTGCGCTGGTGATCGAGCCGATCTTCGTGGTGGCGGACGAGCCGACCTCGATGCTGGACGTCTCGATCCGCACCGGCGTGATGCACCTGATGGAGAGCCTGGCGGACCGGCTGGGGATCAGCTATCTCTACATCACGCACGACCTGGCCGTGGCCCGGTACATGTGCTCGCGGATCGCGGTGATGTACCTCGGAAAGATCGTGGAGATGGGCGACACGGAGGCGGTGCTCCAGCAGCCCAAGCACCCGTATACGCAGGCGCTGCTGTCAGCCGTGCCAGTCCCCGACCCCACCATCACCCGCCCCCCGGTCAGAATTGCCGGCGGAGTCTCAACTCCGCTGGACCCGCCGGCCCGCTGCCGCTTCTACAGCCGCTGTCCCATCGCGGACGACTTCTGTCGGGACAATCCGCACCCGCCGCTGGAGGAGAAGGGGGAGGGGCAGGTGGTGGCTTGTTACAAGGCATAGATTCGCGTATGCCCTCGCTCTGCTAGTGTGTGAACCACAGTTCACACCAGTTGCTCCGGTGGCCGCTGTCAAGAGGCGATCCAATGGCAGAGACATTCACTCGATGGGATGCGACCGATCACTTGCAGAGCAAGGCTGATTTGCGGCTGTACCTGGAAGCCTGTGCGGACGAGGATCCGGGTGATGGCAGCCTCATTCGAGCAGCGCTCAACGACATCGCGCGCGCGCAAAACATGAGCCGGTTGGCACGAGAAATCGGTATGACGCGCGAGGGGCTCTACAAGGCGCTGTCCGAGACAGGCAACCCGTCATTCGCCACGGTAATGCGTATTGCGCGCGCCTTGGGTATGCGAATGCGGATTGCCGTCTAGCGACCCAAGGCTCCTGACGCAGGACTGTCAATCTCATTGACTACCGCTAGAAGGACGGACTCGTGCCTATGACGAGTGCGCCGCATTCGGGTCTGCCGGTGCGGTTCGACAGGCTGGCGCCGCTAATGCTTGGTGTCACGGACGCGGCGAGACGCATGGGCATCAGCCGCAAGCAGCTGTCAGACGTCATGAACGATCGTTCCGCGATCTCACCCGACCTGGCAGTCCGCCTAGATAAGGCCTTCGGCGGCGACGCCGCCACCCGTTCTGGTTACAGGCCGCTGACGACCAAGCGCAAGCTCTCAAGCGGAAGGATAGGATCCACGGGACCCATTCTCGTCCTGGCACGCTACCGACCAACTGACGATACACATCCGCACCTCCAGCTTTCTCGCGCCGCTGCCGTTCGACGATTCCCACGCCGGTCATATCCCGACGGCCCAGCGAAGGCTCATGAGGACCTCCTAGGCTGTAAGCTGCCATTTGTGGCATCGCAGGTGCACCCTTGACGCAAAGTAGGAGCGGGAACATGTCGACCGACCCGACACCTAGCACCCACCTGCATCTTCCGAGCCTCTCGATTCAGGGGTTTCGAGGAATCCAACAGCTCGACATTTCGCGCCTAGGCCGCGTAACTCTATTTGCCGGAAAGAACGGCGTCGGCAAGACTACGATTCTCGAGGCTATAAGAGTGTACGCAGCACGGGGCAGCTATCACATTTTTACAGATTTACTAGATGCAAGGGAAGAATTAATCGAATCCGTCAATGGAGAAGGCGACAAATCTCCTGCACCCGATTGGAAGTCACTTTTTTTTGGCTGGCCTATTTCACCAGATGCTGGTATCGCAATAGGCTCCCCAGTCGACGGAGATTTTCTCACCATAGAACTCAGTACGCTGAGCCGGCAGGAAACAGAGGGATTGCCGCGGCAACGCGCTATGTTTAGGCTATTGTCAGACGACGAGACCAATGAGCCTTGCCTTCGCATAGACTACAACGATATGAGTCGAATGATACCGATTTCATATTCAGATATGTACTCGAGGCGCGCGTACCCAAGTCGCTATTCCCTCCGGATGTATCAGAAGGATGACAAAGGGTTTGCATCTGAAGTTCTGTGTGAGTCATTGGGCCCAGGATTGATGTCCAACAACGATATGGCTAGGTTCTGGGACAATATTGCCCTTACAGACAATGAGACTCGAGCGGTGAGTGCCTTGCAGCTAATCTTCGGAAATCACGTCGAGCGAGTCGCGGTGATTGGCGACGACCGGAGCAGCCGCCAACGTCGGCGCGCAGTTGCAAGGATTATGGGTCGCGACCATCCCATTCCCCTGAAGAGCCTGGGCGACGGAGCCTTGCGTATCTTTGGGGCTGCCTTGGCGCTTGCCAATAGTCAGGGTGGCTTCCTAGTGATCGACGAAGTCGAGAACGGAATCCATCACTCGGTACAGCGAGATTTCTGGACGATGGTTCTGAAGACGGCGCAGGCGAACAATGTGCAAGTCCTAGCCACGACGCATGGTTGGGACTGCGTAAGGGGGTTCGCTCAGGCAGCAGAGGACGTGGATGAGGTGGAAGCTGCACTTGTGCGTCTTGAGAAGGACGGTGATATCGTCCGTGCGATCGAATACTCCGAGCAAAACCTCAGGGCCGCAGCGAGAAGCGGTATCGAAGTCAGATAGCTTGTGTCCCTTCCCAAGTCAGCGTCGATGAGCCACGTTCTCATTGTCGAAGGTCCCGACGAAATGCATGTCGTGCAGCGAATACGTGATCGCTGCGAATCCTCAATGTCATTTCATGTTGAACCGAAGGGTGGCATTGACACGCTGCTCGATGATCTTGGGGCAGACATTCTTGCACCAGGCCGTCAGTCCGTCGGGATCGTCGTTGACGCCAATGACAACGTCTCGGGTCGCTGGGCGGCCGTGAGAAACAGGCTCGCCGCTGAGAATTTTGGGATTCCAAGTTCACCTGAAGCTTCAGGAACGATTGTCACGGTCGGGGACGGCAGGCCCCGGGTGGGCGTTTGGCTTATGCCTGACAACTCTTCAGCAGGCCAGCTGGAGGACTTCGTGGTCCAGATGATTCCGCCGAATGATTCCGTTTGGCCGCTTGCGCAGCGGTATGTCGTCGGAATACCCAATCCTGCGTTCAGTGCGCGCAAGACTCTGCGGGCCCAACTGTATGCCTGGCTGGCGGCAAGGGAGCGACCCAGGCACATGGGCCTAGCTGTACGAGCCGGAGACCTAGACGTCGACGGCGACCTCTGTCAGAGATTCGTCAGCTGGCTCTCGCGGATGTTCGGCCAGCTTTAGCGACAGACTGTTCGGCCTCCACCCCCCCTCCGCGCCCAGTCGATCCTTCGCCACGATCGGTCGCACGGACATATGAGGACGCAGGGGAAAGTAGACGTATACAACAGCCAGAGTGCCGGTTGCCGTTGGCCACCGCGTCGAAGAGATGGCACTTATCACCAGAATACTGGGAGTGGGCCTAGCGATCGTCTACGGTAGCGTCAATGCAAAGAAACGGCGACAAGCCACAGCGACGCGGCCGGCGGAGGAGGTGGGATTCGAACCCACGACCGAGAGGAATACTCCCGGTAACCGCTTAGCAGGCGGCCGCACTAGACCAACTATGCGACTCCTCCAGGCGTTGGTGAGACAGGACAGGGACTTGGCGGAGGGGGTGGGATTCGAACCCACGAGACGGTGACCCGCCTAGTGGTTTTCAAGACCACCTCCTTAAGCCTCTCGGACACCCCTCCGGTTCACCGTTGAATTATAGCCCCGCGCCCGGCGCCGACCGACGTAGGCTCGGGCGGTGAGGCCCGTGGCAGGCGGAGGGAGCGCTGGCGATGCACGCCGAGCAGAAGCAAGAACCGCCGGGCGGCGCGGCGACCTGCCAGGGCCCGCTGCCGGCGAAGGTGCTGGAGGGCTTTCGGCTGTTCAACGCGCGGGCCTTCTTTGAGCAGCATGAGGCGCTGGAGGAGGCCTGGCTGGCCGAGCCGGAGCCGGTGCGCGACCTGTACCGGGGCATCCTGCAGATCGGGGTGGGGTTCTACCACCTGGAGCGGCAGAACTTTCGCGGGGCGCGCAACCTGCTGACGTACGGGATGGACCGGCTGGCGCCGTTTGAGCCGGCCTGCCGGGGCGTGGACGTGCGCGGTCTGCGGGCGGCGGCGCTGCGGTGTCGGGACGAACTGGAACGGCTGGGTCGGGATCGCATTGGCGAGTTCGACACGGGGCTGATTCCATTGGTGCGCGTGGACGAAAACGCCCAGGTTGCGTCCGAGCAGGGCGGGCCGCAGACTTCGGATGCGTCAGCTAGACCGAAGGGCTAAGCGGCCATGCCACAACGCCTGCGGGTGGGGATTGCCGGCGTTCGCCACAGTCATACGCCCACGTTGGTCCGGCAATGGCGGGAGATCGAGGACGCCGAGGTGGTGGCCGCGGCGGACACGTTGCCCAGCGCGCGGGCGCTGGCCGGCGACACCTGGGGCATCCCGTCGATCCACGAGACCTGGGACGCGATGTTCGAGGCCGAGGACCTGGACGTGGTGATGTCAACCCTGCCCAACACCCAGCACGCGGACATCGTGGACGCCTGCGCGGCGCGCGGGCTGCCGGTTTTGATTGAGAAGCCGATGGCAAGCGCGCTGGCTGACGCGGACCGGATGGTCAAGGCAGCGGAGGCGGCGGGGATTCCGGCGCTGATCAACTGGCCGACGCTGGGTCAGACGGCGTTCGAGACCGGCGCGAAGCTGGTGGCGGAAGGCGCGATCGGAACACCGCGGCAATTCGTCTTTCGCGGCGGGAACCCCATCGCGACGCGCAAGGCGGAGCAGCCCGACTGGTTTCAGTGGCTCTTCGACGCGTCGCAGGGCGGCGGGTCGTGGATCGACTACGGGGGCTATGGCGCGGCGCCCTGCCTGCTCTGGATGGGGCGGCCGCGACGGCTGGCGGCCCGTGGCGCCTCCGTCACCGAACGCAACGCACGGGCGGACGAAACCGCCGCGGCGGTGCTGGAGTTCGCGCGCGGGCTGGGCACCATCCAGACCTCGCATGTCCAAGTCGGGTATCCAGGGCCCCAAGGAACCATGCTGCACATCGAGGTGAGCGGCGAGACGGGGGTGCTGGTGATGACACCGGGCGGGGACGGCGTTGAGTTGCGTATCTACGACGGCGGTGAGCGGCGCGAGGGCGAGTTGATTGAGACGCCGCCGGCGCCCCCCGAAAGACGCAGCGGCGTGGCCTACTTTGCGCACTGCGTCCGGGAGGGGCTGCCGATCGATGGTCGCGGGAGCTTCCGGTTCAACCGTGAAGTGGTGGCCATCATTGACGCGGGCGTGCGCGCCCTGACCAGCGGCGCCTCGGTGGCGGTGCCGCCGGCGCTGGACGGATAGCGGCGAAACTAATGGCAGGGGCCGTCGCGATAACCGGCGCGGGACGCGGAATCGGCCGGGCCACGGCATTGCGGCTGGCCGCCGACGGCTGGGACGTTGCGGTTTCCGATTTAGATGGCGACTCTGCGGCTGCCGTGGCCGAGGAGATCCGAAGCGGCGGCGGCACGGCGCTATCGGCCCAGTTGGACGTGACCGACCACGCCGCCGTACGGGATTGGGTTTACGACGTCGATGACGAACTCGGGGGCTTGACCGGCGCGGTGGCCAATGCCGGGATCATGCGCGTGCAACCCTTTCTGGACCTGACGCCCGAGATCTGGCGCCAGGTCATGTCGGTCAACCTGGACGGCACGTTCTATTTCGTGCATCCGGTGGCCGAGCGGATGGCGGCGCGCAAGCGCGGGAGCATCGTGATCATTGCCTCGGCGTCGTCGCGTCTGGGGTCCTTCGCCACCAACGCCTACAACACCAGCAAGACGGCGCTGCACGGGCTGACGCGGGTAATGGCCACGGAACTTGGCCCACTGGGGGTGCGGGTGAACGCCGTGAGCCCAGGCGTGGTGGACACAGCGATGTGGGAGTTGGTCGACCGGGAACGGGCCGCGCTGCTAGGGAAGCAGCCGGGCGAAGTGATTGCCGAAGCGATTACGCGTATCCCGCTGGGGCGCGTGGAGACGCCCGAGGACGTGGCCGGCTTCGTGGCCTACCTGCTCTCGGATGCGCCTGACTACATGACCGGCCAGAACATCAGCTACGACGGCGGCATGGTGATGCCCTAGGCGGATTTCGGATCTGCCGATGATTCCCATGCCGCTGATATACTCAGAAAGGCCGCCGACATCTGAAGGCGGCGCTATCGATATTTTGAAAGGCCTCTCCGCTTGAGCGCGACTCACGATGCCATGCCCGCAGCCGACGTTGCGGTTGCCGAACCAGAACCTCTCGAAGAGCTTGAGTCGATGGAAGACCTGCTCAACGAGCCTGGCGGCCAGATGCAGGGCATTTCCCGTGGCGACGTGATCGAGGGCCTGATCGTAGGGGTTGACTCAGACGAGTTGCTGATCGACATCGGTCTCAAGTCCGAGGGCGTGGTTCCGCAGCGGGAGTTGTGGGACTCGCGGTCGGAGGAGCCGAAGCCGGTGTTCAGCCTTGGGGACATCGCGTTCGTGTACGTCGTCCGACCGGAAGGCGACGGACCCGCGATTCTCTCGGTTCGCCGCGCGGCGCAAGAGAAAGTCTGGCGCGCGACCGAGGAGTTGTTCGAGACCGGCACCATCATCGAGTCCACCGTCCAGGAATACAACAAGGGCGGCGTGCTGGTGGATGTGGGGCCGCGCGGCTTCGTCCCGCTTTCCCAGCTCACCAGCCTGCGGCGCGGCCCGGCCGACGAGACGGAAGAAGAACTGAACGCCAAGCTGTCGGAACTGGTGGGCAAGACGATCTACGTAAAGATCATCGAACTCGACCGGCGCCGCAATCGCCTCATCCTGTCGGAGCGGGTCGCCGAGCGCGAGATGCGCGCGCAGCGCCGCGAGGTACTGCTGGACGAGTTGCAGGTCGGCCAGGTCCGCAAGGGCATGGTCAGCAACATCTGCAGCTTCGGCGCGTTCATTGACCTGGGCGGCGCCGACGGCCTGGCGCACATCTCCGAGCTTTCTTGGAGCCGGGTGGAAAGCCCCGAAGAAATTCTGCGGCCCGGCGAGGAAGTCGACGTCTACGTGCTGGCCCTGGACCGCGTGGACAAGAAAATCGCGCTGAGCATGCGCCGCGCCACCACCGACCCGTGGGCCGACCTGGGGTCACGCTTCCAGGAAAACCAGACCGTTCCCGGTACCGTAACCAAGCTGGCGCCGTTCGGCGCGTTCGTGCGGCTTGAGGATGGGGTGGAAGGTTTGGCCCACTCGTCCGACCTGGGCAACGCGGCGCTTCACATGGTGAACGAAGACGATATTGGTGAATTCCGCATCCTGAGCATCGACGCCGCCCGCCGCCGCATCCGGTTGACGCCGGTTGAAATCTACGCGCCCGAGGAAGAGGATTACGAGTCGCCAGAGGTCGAAGGCGAACTGGCCGCGGTGGCCGAGAACCCCGACGCCGCAATGGATGACGACTTTGAGGCCGTGGGGGACGAGGAACTTGACGCTTCGGGGGACGGGGAACTTGACGCCGCGGGGGACGAGGATCTCGACGTCGCGGTTGACGAGGAACTTGACGCCGCGGGGGACGAGGATTCCAGCGTCGCCGCAGACGAAGATTTGGAAGCCGCGGCGCCGGAAGATGCGGCAATTGCTACAGAATCCGTCGATATGGATGCGAAAATAGAAGCAGACGGCGAGACCACGAGCAGTTCGTAGGCTCTGGGACACCGTTACCGGAGGTTGCCGTGAACGACAGGCTCGATAAGTTCACGGAGCGTGCCAAAAAGGTTCTTGTCTACGCGCAGGACGAGGCCACGCGCTTCAACCACAACTACATCGGGACCGAGCACCTGCTGCTGGGTCTGGTGCGCGAGGGCGAAGGCATCGCGGCCCAGGTTCTCAAGAATCTGGGCGTCGAGCTGAACAAGGTTCGCAGCGCAGTCGAGTTCATCATCGGCCGTGGCGAGCGCATGGTCGTGGGCGACATCACGCTGACCCCGCGTGCCAAGCGGGTCATTGAGCTGTCGATCGAAGAGGCCCGGCGGCTGGGCCACAACTACATCGGCACCGAACACCTGCTGTTGGGCCTGGTGCGCGAGGGCGAGGGCATCGCCGCCGGCGTGCTGGAAAGCCTGGGCGTGAACCTGGAGAAGGTCCGGTCCCAAGTTGTGCAGGTGGTCAGCCAGAGCCAGAGTGAGCGAACGCCCGAGGCGGCCACGACAGCGTCATCCAAGCGCACGTCCAAGACGCCGGTCGTGGATCAGATGGGAATCGACCTCACGGCCGCCGCCCGCGCCGACAAGCTGGACCCGGTGATTGGGCGGCACGACGAAGTCGAGCGGGTCATTCAGATCCTGAGCCGCCGCACCAAGAACAACCCGGCACTGATCGGCGAACCGGGCGTGGGCAAGACGGCCATCGTGGAAGGTCTGGCCCAGCGCATCGTCGAGGGTGAAGTGCCGGACTCGCTACGCGACCGGCGGGTGCTGACTTTGGACATGGGCACGCTGGTGGCCGGCACGAAGTACCGCGGCGAGTTCGAGGAACGCCTGAAGAAGGTGATCGACGAGATCAAAAGCTCCACGGACTCGGTGCTCTTCATCGACGAATTGCACACGGTGGTAGGGGCCGGCGCCGCCGAAGGCGCGGTGGACGCCGCCAACATCCTCAAGCCCTCGCTGGCGCGGGGAGAGCTACAGGTGATCGGCGCGACGACGCTGGACGAGTACCGCAAGTACATCGAGCGCGACGCCGCCCTGGAACGACGCTTCCAGCCGGTGATGGTGCAGGAACCGTCGATCGAGGAGACCATCGACATCCTGCGCGGCGTGCGTAGCCGCTACGCGGACCACCACAATGTCGAGATCACGGACGACGCCCTGACCGCGGCCGCCGAACTGGCCGGCCGTTACGTCACCGACAGATTCCTGCCCGACAAGGCGATTGACGTAATGGACGAGGCGGCGGCGCGCGTGAAGATTCGCTACGGAATGCCGCCAAAGGGACTGCGCGAACTCGAAAGCCGCGCGGACGAGGTGGCGGCACAGAAGTCCAAGGCGATTGACGCGGAAGACTTTGAGGCCGCCAACACCCTGCGCCAGGAAGAAGAGCAGCTGCGCGGGAAGGCCAATGACTTGCGCGAAAGCTGGACCAAGGCCAACGAAGGCCAGTCGCCCCGCGTGACCGAGGAAGAGGTGGGGCAGGTCGTGTCCATGTGGACCGGCATTCCGGTCACGCGCATCCGCGAAGAGGAATCCGAGCGCCTGCTGCACATGGAAGACGAGTTGGCGCAGCGCGTGGTGAGTCAGAAGGAAGCCATCGAGTCCATCTCACGGGCCGTGCGCCGCGCGCGGGCCGGACTGAAGGACCCCAAGCGTCCGATCGGCGCGTTCATGTTCCTGGGACCCACCGGCGTGGGTAAGACGCTGCTGGCGCGGGCGCTGGCCGATTTCATGTTCGGCAGCGAGGACTCGTTGATTCGCATTGACATGTCGGAGTACATGGAGCGGCACGCGGTGTCACGGCTGGTCGGCGCGCCGCCTGGCTACGTGGGTTACGAAGAGGGCGGCCAGTTGACAGAGGCCGTGCGCCGCCGCTCGTACGCCGTGATCCTGCTGGACGAGATCGAGAAGGCGCATCCCGAGGTCTTCAACATCCTGCTGCAGCTCATGGACGACGGTCGCCTGACCGACGCCAAGGGACGAGCAGTCGATTTCCGCAACACCATCGTGATCATGACCTCCAACGTGGGCGCACAGCACATCAAGCGCAACGCCACGCTGGGCTTCCATAGCAACGAAGCGGCGGAGGAAGACAGCTACTACCGCACGATGCGATCCAAAGTGCTCAACGAGCTGAAGAAGGTGTTCCGGCCCGAGTTCCTCAACCGGGTCGACGCCAGCGTGGTGTTCCACGCGCTAACGCGCGCCGACGTGGCCGACATCGTGGACCTGGAACTGGCGCGCGTGCGCTTGCAACTGAGCGAGCACGATCTCGAACTGGAAGTCACGACGGAAGCCAAAGGCCTACTGGCGGAGAAGGGCTACGACCCGGATTTCGGCGCGCGCCCGCTGCGACGCGTGATCCAGAACCTGATCGAGGATCCGCTGGCCGAAGAGTTGCTGCGCGGCGCGTTCGAATCCGGTGCCCAGGTGATCGTGGACCGGGACGGCGACGAGATCGCCGTTACTTCGCGCTCGCCAGTCGAGGCTTAGACCCCGCGCCCTGTAGAGGCGCTTCGCGAAGCGCTTTCTCTGCCCGGCGCTACCATTCGGGGCACTTGATCCGAGGCTGACGTCCCGTGGCCAAACCGCGCCGTCTCTTTGCTTGCGCCGATTGCGGCGCCGAGCATCGGCAGTGGATCGGGCAGTGCAGCGTCTGCGGGGCTTGGAATTCGCTGGCCGAGCAGAGGGTGACGGAGAGTTCGGCCAGTTCGCGCGGCACGCCGCAGGCCGTCGCGCTGGACCAGATCGACACCTCAGCCGACGACCGTATGCCGTCCGGTATGGGCGAAATGGATCGGGTGCTGGGCGGGGGGCTGGTGCGCGGCTCGCTGGTGCTGCTGGCCGGCGACCCAGGCGTGGGCAAGTCCACGCTGGTGCTGCGCCTGGCCGCTGACCTGGCGTCACCCCAGCGTCCCTGCCTGTATGTGGCCGCCGAGGAATCCGCTGCCCAAATCCGGATGCGGGCGGAGCGCATGGGCATCGGGGGCGAAGGGTTGTTCGTCTATGCGGAAACCGCCATGGACGGCGCCTTGGCGGAAGCCGAGCGCCTACAGGCCGGCGTGATGGTGGTGGACTCCATTCAGACGGTCCGCGCGGACGGGCTGGCCTCGGCGCCCGGCAGCGTGACGCAGGTCCGCGAGTCCACGCTGCGCCTGCTGCAGTACGCCAAGACCACACACACGCCGGTGCTGATCGTGGGCCACGTGACCAAGGAAGGCATGGTGGCCGGGCCGCGGCTACTGGAGCACATCGTGGACGCGGTGCTCTACCTGGAAGGCGACGATCACCACGCCCACCGGCTGCTGCGCTCAGTCAAGAATCGCTTCGGCCCGACCTTTGAGGTAGCCGTGTTCGAAATGGACGGGTCCGGGCTGCGGGAGGTCACCAACCCGTCGGCCATGTTGCTGGCGGGCCGCGACGCCACGGCGCCCGGGTCCGCCGTGGCCGTGGCGATGGAGGGTACGCGGCCCCTACTGGTCGAGATTCAGGCGCTGGTCGCCCCCACCACCTACAGCCTGCCGCGGCGGCTGGCGAACGGCCTGGACCTGAATCGCCTCAACATGCTGCTGGCGGTGCTGGCCCGCCGGGCTGACGTTGGGCTCTCGGCGCATGACGTCTACGTCAACGTGGTGGGCGGGCTGCGTCTGCGCGAGCCGGCGACGGATCTGGCCGTGGCGCTGGCAGTGGCCTCCAGTCATAGCGGCCAGCCGCTGCGCCCGGGCGCGGCGGCGGTGGGCGAGGTCGGCCTGGCCGGCGAGCTGCGTGCCGTGCCCTCGGCCGCGCAACGGGTTGATGAAGCGGCGCGGCTGGGCTTCACCCATTGCGTGGTCCCGGCCGGCGCGCAGACCAACGGCCGTCAGACCACGGCGGTACCCGTGTCCAATCTGCGGCAGGCACTGGACGCGGCCCTAGCGTGAGCGCCGACGCTGTCGTCCTGGGCGCGGGTTCCAGCGCCCGCATGGGCGGCACGGACAAGCTGCTGGCCGACCTGGAAGGCGAGCCGGTCATTGTCTGGAGCCTGCGGGCCTTCGAGGCCTGCCAGGGCATCCGCTCGGTAGTAGTGACGACGTCCGAAGACAACGAGGACCGCCTTCGCGATGCGGTGAAACGGGCCGCGCTGACGAAAGTTCGAGCATTCGTGCGCGGTGGCGAATCACGGGCCGAGTCGGTGCTGCACGGCCTGAGGGCGCTGGACGGTGAACCGCCGGAGTACGTAGCCGTTCACGACGGGGCGCGTCCGCTGGTAACGCCTGCGCTGATCGAGGAGGGTCTGCGGACGGCGAGGGTCTACGGCGCCGCGGTGGCTGCGGTTCCAGCCACCGACACGCTAAAGATCGTTGACCGCCAACGGTTGGTCGTGCGCACGCCCTTGCGGTCATCCGTGTGGCACGCGCAGACGCCGCAGTTCGCGCGTTATGTGGACCTGCTAGCCGCGCACGAACGGCAGGCCGCCATGCTGGACCGCTTCACCGACGACGCCTCAGTGCTGGAAGCCGAGGGTCTGCCGGTGCGGGTGTTTGAGGCCAGCCACGAGAATCTGAAGATCACCACGCCGGACGACCTGGATGCGGCGGCGCGGATCATTCGGCAGCGGCGGGCGGTCGAGTCCGCAGCGTAGGCCGGATTCGCAACGAAGGCGTAGGCTGAGACGCCAAAACGGCGGGGGCAGAACACATGACAGCAGACACGACCGCGCTCCGGCGGGCGGCCGAGCGCGCCCTGGACTTCCTGGCCGCGCACGTCGACGCCGATGGCCGCAGCCGCATCGACCCCAGCGACCCGGGTTTGCACTTCAAGCTGCCCTACGTGTTTTTATACGGCGACCGGCGCCGGTTGGCGCTGCGTGTGCTGGATCACATCGAGCACAACCTGCTGGCGGACGATGGGGCGTTTCAAGACGACCGATTCAACGGTCCGGCCAGCGCGTTCCTGTATCAGGCCGGCTGGCTGGCCTGGAGCAGCGCGGCGCTCGGCCGCTTTGACCTGGCGCGCCGGATCGCGCGACGGGCCATGCAGGAACAGGACCCGAACCTGGGCGGATTCTGGAACGAGACCGACCAGGGTCGCGAGCAGGGCGTGCTCAACAGCTCGTCCGCGGCCGCCGGCTGCGCCGCCGCCGGCGAAGTGGAGGCCGCCGAAGGGGCTGCCGCCTACATGGCCCGCCTGCTTGAACTGCAGCCAGAGCCCGATCGACGGTTCCACTTTGGCCTAAATGCCCAGGGCGCTGTGATCACCGACTCCGACGCCGAAACTGGCCGCAATTATTTCGACCTGAACGGACCCTGCCGACCCGCCATGTTCGCCACAGCCATCGCAGGGCTGACCTGGCTGGGACGCCAGACCGACGAGGCGCGATATTTCGATTTGGCTCGGGCCTATACCAACGTCATCCTGTCGCACCAGGGCCAGCCGTCAGACTCGCCGTTCGCCTCCAAGACCGGCTGGGCAGCGCTGCAACTCAACGTCAACCGGCCCGACCCCGCGCTCACGGGATATGCCGAGGCCGTGGGGCAGCGCTTCCTGGAGCTCCAACAGGCGGACGGCAGCGTGGACCTGACCGTCTGGCCGGGAATGGAAGACGGCGCTCCGCTGCCGCTGCGACTGGCCAACCTGTGCGATTGGTCGCTGACGGCTCTCGCGTTGGCCAACGGCGGGGTGTAGCACTGCCAACGGCGCCACGCGCGACTTCACGGCCAAACCAATGCAGCGCGGGCGTGGAAGGCGGAGTTCACTTAGAGTCGAACCTCGGGCTGCCGACTGTCGGTGGTTGTAAACCTACCTATGACATCCGAGTGGAAACTACCGGCGCGTGTCGCGCGATTTCGGCGCGAGCGCGAGCTCTTGCAACGTCATGCTCTGGGAGAATCGGAGCACGCGGACGTCGCACGGCGCTTCCATGCCGAAGGCATCCGCCTGGCCTTGGACGTGGGGTGTGGGGATGGAAGGCTCTCGGACCTGCTCAAGACCCAGGGCATCCAACCGGTTGGTGTGGACATTTCCGCCGAACTGGCGCCGCGCGCAGCTATCCACGCACACGTCGCACGGGGCGATGCGCGATGTCTGCCATTTCGCCGCAACGTCTTCAGCGCCGCAACAGCGCTCTGCATGCTCTACTTTTTCCGCAACCCGGTTGGCGTGCTGGCAGAGGTTCGGCGCGTTCTGCGACCAGGCGGCCTCATAGCCGCATCGGCCCCGAGCCGGGACAACGACCCGGAATTGACGGATGTGCTGCCGAGTCGCGGTCCGGCCAGTTTCAATAGCGAAAACGCCCCTGATCTCGTCGGACAGGTATTCACGGACCTCCAAGTCGAGCGGTGGGATGGACCGTTTGTCCGATTGCCCACGCGAGACGCGCTCTTGGAATACACCCTCGGCCGTGGGGCCATTCCCGAAAGGGCCGCGAACTTCGCCAAGACCGCGCCGATGCCGTTCATGCTCACCAAGCGAGGCGCGCTGGTGTATGCCAGGAAGTCCGCACGATAGGTCGTGCGCCAGAAGACACCGAGTCTGCATCACCGGGCGCGTATTATTGGGCACCCACCGTCGCCCACTGCTACCTGGCGCGGCACCTTACTTGCCTGCCCCACAATGGAGTTCCGCGTGTCCGACGCTCGATCCGCTCCGACCAAGCCACGCCGCACCACGCGCAAGCGCCGCGACATTCGCGAACGGATGGAACGGGCCGTGCTGGACCGCTGGGAACTGCTGGATGACGAGGACATCGCGCTCTTTACGATCCGGCGGCCGGACGGCAGCGACTTTCCGGAGTTCGAGACCGGCCAGTACACCCTGCTCGCCTTCTGGGACCAACCGGCGGACGACCCGCGGCCGCGTCAGCTTTCCATCGCCTCGACCCCGCTGGACCGGGATCACCTGGAGTTCTACGTGATCCTGGTGCGGGACTCGCGAGAGGACGGATCGAACATTCCCGGGGTGTTCACAGGCAAGCTGTGGGGGCACAAGCCGGGCGACGAGATCCTGTATATGCCGCGGCCGGCCGGTCGCTTCACGCTCTCCCGCACCAGCCAGCCTGACGCGGTGTGCGTGGCCACGGGTACAGGGCTGGCGCCGTTCGTCTCGATGGCGCGCACCTCCTGGCGCGAATACCAGGCGACCGGCCAGGTGGACCGACGGCTGACAATCGTGCACGGCGTTTCGTACGCCGATCAGCTGGGCTACAAGGACGAGTTGGAGCGCATGGCAGCCGATCCGGGCTTTAGGCTGGTCTACATTCCGACGATCAGCCGGCCGGACAGCGATCCCAACTTCGCGGACGGCATGGGCCGCGGGCGCGCCAACGACACCGTCCGCCTGATCTGCGGCAAGGAGAAGAGCGGGCGCGTGGACCCCTGGCTGGCCGACGAACCGCTGGCCGCCTTGCAGGAGCGCCTGACGCTGGAAGGCTCGGCGGTCTATCTGTGCGGCAACCCGGACATGATCGCGGACGCCAAGGGCGTGCTGGCCGAGCAGGGATATTTGACCGAAGGTCGCGAGTCCCAGGTCATCACCGAGGACTACTGGTAGGCGAATCGGACGGGCCGGAGTCGCCACCGGCCAAGCCCACGCTCCCGGATTACCGGGTCGGCAACGGCTATGACCTGCACAGGCTGGGCGCCGACCGGCCGTTGCGCGTCGCCGGGGTGGACATTGCGCCGGACGGCGGCGCGATCGGGCACTCGGACGCGGACGTGGCGATGCACGCGCTGGTGGACGCCCTGCTGGGGGCGACCGGCGGCGGCGACATTGGACGTCGCTATCCCAACACCGACCCGGCCAACCGCGACGCCGACAGTTCGCGTTTCGTGACAGAGACCATCGCCGAGTTGCGCGATTCCGGCTGGGAGCTGGTGAACGCCGACCTCACTATCGTGCTGGAACGGCCCAAGGTGTCACCGTTTGCCGACGCGATGCGAGAGCGCGTGGCGGCGGCGCTGGGCACGGATGCCGCACGCGTCAGCCTGAAGGCCAAGACCAACGAGGGAGTCGACGCGGTGGGCGCCGGCCAGGCCGTGGCCTGCCATGCGGTGGTGCTGGTGTCCCGCGGGATCGGTCAGGATCCTACGTAGAATGCCGCTGCCGCGCGCCAGTCGGGGTCACGCAGAGTGACGCTCGCGATCACCAACACCCTCACCGGGAACAAAGAGCCGTTCAAGCCCTTGGGCGATCCGGTCACGATGTACGTGTGCGGCATGACGCCGAAGGACCGGCCGCACCTGGGCCACGCGTTCATGTTTGTGCACATGGACGTGATTCGGCGCTACCTGGAATACCGCGGCTATTCGGTCCGCCATATCCAGAACTTCACCGACATCGACGACAAGATCATCGACCGCGCGCGCGCGGCGGGCCGCGACCCGCTGGATTGGGCGCGCGAGTACACCGAGGCCTACTTCGAGGTAATGGACCGCCTGCAGGTGCGCCGGGCCGACGAGTATCCGCGGGTCACCGACAACATTCCGGCGATCATCGACGACGTGCAGGAACTGATCGACGCGGGGCATGCCTATCCGACCTCCACCGGCGTCTACTTCGACGCGGCCACGTTTGAAGACTACGGATCGCTCAGCGGCCGGACCCAGGAAGACGGCGCGGCGGGGGCGCGGATCGAGGTGGACGAAGAAAAGCGCGACCCGCGCGACTGGGCCCTGTGGAAGCTGGATAACGAGAGTTCCGTGGCCTGGGAGAGCCCCTGGGGCCGCGGGCGTCCGGGCTGGCACATCGAGTGCTCAACGATGATCCGCCGCACGCTGGGGGAGCAAATAGACATCCACGGCGGGGGCGCGGACCTGATCTTTCCGCACCACGAGAACGAACTGGCCCAGGCGGAAGCCGCCACCGGACATCAGCCGTTCGCGTCGTATTGGACGCACACCGGCCTGGTGCTGACCGACGGCGAGAAGATGGCGCACTCGCTGGGGAACTTCACCACCACGGCGGACGTGCTGACCAGCGTGCCGCCCGACGTGCTGCGGCTTTACCTGCTGGGTGTGCACTACCGCTCGACGTTGCAGTTTTCCCCGGATGCCATCGAGCAGACGCGGGCCGGCTACGAGCGCCTGCTGACCGTGACACGAGCCCGGGGTGGCAACGTCAACGGGGATGGAACCGACCTGAACTCGGAAGTGATGGCCGTCCGACAGGCCTTCGAATCTGCCATGAACGACGATTTCAACGCGCCGCGCGCCATCGGAGCACTTTTTGACTTCGGGCGCGCGATCAACCGCCTGGCGCCGACGTCCTCTTCGGATGACGTCGAGAAAGCGCAGGGGATCCTGACCAGCCTGCTGGGCGTGCTTGGAATCGAGCTGCGTGAACCTGATGCGGCGTCCGACGACGCGACGCCGTTCATCAACCTGCTGGTGCGCGTGCGCCGGCAACTGCGAGAGGCCAAACAATGGGGGCTCGCCGATCAAATTCGCGACGACCTGGTCGCGCTCGACGTAGTGATCGAGGACACGCCCGACGGCACGGACTGGCGTCGCGTGTAGGTCGCCCACAACTTCCCGCCGAGGCCAGCGTTTGGGGACGGCACGCCGTGACCGAGGCGTTGGGCCGTGGCGTGAGCGTCGAACGCGTGTTCATTGCCCGCTCCCAGGCCGAAGCGCTGGCCGACATTCGGTCGCTGGCGGCAACCGGGGCTGTTGCGGTTACGTTTACCGAAGTATCGGAGCTCGACAAACTGAGTTTCGGCGGGCAGCACCAGGGCGTGGTGGCCGCCGTGCGTCCCCCGCCGCCCGCAGCCATCGATGACCTGCTTGAGGGCACCAGCGCGGGCGGACCTCCACTTATTTTGGCGGCAGACCAGGTACAGGACGTGGGCAACCTGGGCGCGCTGCTGCGGACCCTGGAGGCGGTGGACGGCGCCGGCGCCATCGTGCCCGCCCGGCGCTCGGCCGCGCTGACCGGTGGGTTGGCCCGGTCCTCGGCCGGCGCCAGTCTGCGCACGCCGCTGGTCCAGGTGGCCAACATCGCGCGGGCGCTGGACCAGTTGCGCGAGGCCGGCGCCTGGGTCTACGCGCTGGACCAGGAGGGCGACACGGACTTCACCGACGCGGACTACAACCGCCCCACCTGCCTGGTGGTAGGTGGCGAAGCCCGCGGTGTGCGGCCAGCGGTCCGCAAGGCCTGCGACGCCGGGCTGCGGATTCCGATGTACGGCGGCGTGGGTTCGCTGAATGTGTCCGTGGCCGGCGCGATCGTGATGTATCACGCGGTCCGTTCGCGACGAGAGGCCGAAGCCAGTGCCGAGTGACATCATCAGCCTGGTCGGAATCACGCTTTTCGGCTACCACGGGGCCAGGCCCGAAGAACGGACACTCGGCCAGCGGTTCGTTGTGGACGTGGACCTCGAGGCCGATTTGCGCAACGCCGGCGCAACGGACGATCTGGATGCGACGGTCAACTACAGCGAGGTGTACGCGCTCGTGGCGGAGCTGGTGGAAGGCGAGCCGGTGAACCTGCTGGAGACGCTGGGAGAGCGGATCGTCCGGGCGGTGTTCGAGCGCTTTCCTCAGGTTCAACGAGCGCGCGTGCGCATTGCGAAGCCCGGCGTGGCGATTGCGGGATCGGTACTCCGCGAGGCGGCGGTCACCCTTGACCGCGCAAGGAACGATATTCGCAGCTAGCGGGAAGCGCTTCGGATCGTCCGCCAACCAGTCGAGCATTCATGGGCCCGTTACTTGACGTACACCGGGAATCGTTCCAACATGCCTAATAGGGGCGGCTAAGCGCACATCAAGAAGCGCGTCCGCGCCGGCGGCGCACAGCACAGTTTCTGTTCAAGGTCCGGCAAGTTCGCGCCAACATTGTTTCCTGCTCGAAAGGTTGTGATATGGCAAACCTGGCAGTCTTTATCGACGGCGGCTATCTGGAAGCTCTGCAGAAGCATGAGTTTGACGTTCGGCTGGACGTAAAGAAGCTTGTAGACGAGGTTCAGCGGCACGTTGAGAGCGAGAGCGCGGACCCAGTGGAGCTTCTACGCGCGTACTACTACCACTGCCGTCCGTATCGCAGCGACCCGCCGACGCCTGACGAAATGGACCGGTACTCAAACTCCCGGCGGTTCGAGGATGCGCTTCGCTACCTGTCGCGTTTCGAGGTCCGCCTTGGACACCTGCGTATGTCGGGCATGGATGAGTCGGGCGTACCGATCTTCGAGCAAAAGCAGGTTGACCTGCTGCTAGGTCTCGATATGGCGTTGCTGGCGGGCAAGGGCCACGTTCAGCACATCGCGCTGGTTGCTGGTGACGGCGACTTTGTGCCTGCAGTTCGAGTCCTAAAAAACGAGGGCATTATCGTCTGGCTAGTTCATGGCCCGCCACAAGGCAATCACGGGTTTCCGACGTATTCCTTCGAGCTGTTCAAGACTGCCGACGAGCGCCTGGAACTCGACGAGGAACTCATCGACCGGTTGCTGCGCTAGCTGCAGCGCCAGACTCCACGCAACCGACGATCGTCGGTCAACGAGGAGCGTGGCAAGCTAACTAGTCGGGCCTATGTCTGGCTAAGTTGTCGCAGGCTTGGATGTCGAGCGCATATCGTCCATCACTCGCTGAACCTCAACAAGGATGGCGCCGAACGTATGCTTGATCGGCCTGCGCGCGTCGATCACGGTGAAGTTGTGCTGCCGCGCGAGCTCGCGAAAGTGGGCGCTGATCCGCGCCTGGTAGCGCAGGAAACTATCGAACACATCCTGACCCCGCATAACGTCAAGACCCGACTCCCAGAAGTCGAATCCCCCGTTAATCAGAATGCGCGGCAACAGGTGCTCGATATCCACGTCCAGATAGACCACGGAGTCCGGCACCGGCGCAAAGCTGTAGACGTCGGCCAGCCAGGCGGGATCGATGCCGCGGGTGGCGGCGCGCGCGATCATTGAGAAGATGTAGCGGTCGGCCAGCACCACCATGCCGGCCCGCAGTGACGGGATGATCAGCCGTTCAACGCGGTCGAAGAAGTCGGTGGCATAGAACAGGTTGAGGGTCGTTGGGTCGAGATCGTGACCTGACTTGGCCCGCCGAATGCCGGGGCCGGCCAGTTCGGAGCGGGTCAGCCCGGTATCCACCACGCCGAATCCGTGGTCTTCGAGCCACTCTTTCATCAAACGAATCTGGGTTGAGCGTCCCGATCCGTCGGGCCCCTCAACCACGATCAGACGTCCCGGCAGTGGACTCGGATCGATGCCGGGCGGCGGCTCGCCATAGAACCGCAGCGGGCGACTGACCGGCTGGCTCATAGCGACCGCCACATGTCGGCCAGGTACCGGCCGCTGAGGCCCGTATCCGCCAGCGCCTCCTGCAGACCAGACACTTCAGCGCGCATCGCGCCGTCCAGATGCGGCCGCACCAGCTCTCGCATCTGTTCCTGCTGGTTCACGAGGGTGTCGGTGGCGTCGATGCGGGAAAGGCCGAACTCATCGACCAGCCGGCCGTATTCGCCGCGGATGATGCCCTGGAAGAGTCGGAATGACTTTGCCGGATTCTGGCTCAAACCCAGGTCCAGCCCGGCTTCGTAGTACTTGAGTTCGTCCCGACCAAGCTCGATCCTGCGGATCGCCTCATCCAGCGGCACATCGAAGTAGAAGGCGAGCGTGGGATCGGGCGCAAACGAATAGAGCCGCCGCAGCCAGGCCGGGCCTACGCCGCGGGCCGCGTCACGAGCGTAGGCGGTATAGACGTAGCGATCGGCGAGCACGATCGCGCCCGCCTGTAGCGCCGGAATGATCTGCTCGTGGACGCGGCTGGAGAAGTCAGCCGCATGAATGAGGCTGAAGGTCAGCGGGGTGAAGATGCGGCGGCGCTTTCCGCGGCTGGTGGTGCGGCGAACGATCCGCGAGGAGTTCCACTCGGTGAAAATCACCAGGTAGCCCTGGCTGACGAGCCACTTGTGGAGCAGATCGAGCTGGGTGCTCTTACCGGACCCGTCGATGCCCTCGACGATGAACAGGCGGCCCGGCAGGTTCTTCGAAACTTCGGAACCGGTCGATTCGCTCATACCGGCATTCCGTCACCATTCACCAGCACGGACCTGACTGCGTGGCTGAGGAGCCAGCGCAACTCGCAGGCTTGGGCAGCGATAGGCACGGGTTAGCCGTCGGCCTGGCAAAGCCGACGTTCGGCATTATTGGCAACAATCGACAGGGTACCCGACCGATTGGCCGGCGTCGGCACCGGTGCCCGGGTTTGCGTCAACCGGCCTACATCCCAGTAGGGACGCTAACGATTCCGCAGGTCACCGTTCGTATACTCGGCTGACCGGAGTTTTGCTACGCCACCCATGCGCATTGCCATCGCCAGTGACGAACGGACGGACCTGACCGATCACATCATGGCGCGCCTGCGCGAGCGCGGGCATGCGCTGTCACCGTTTGGTCCGCTGGCCGGGCTGGACCAGCAGTGGCCCGAAGCCGGACGCAGCGTCGGCCAGAACGTAGCGGACGGCGCGGCCGACGAAGGCATCGTGTTGTGCTGGACAGGCACAGGCGTCAGCATGGCGGCGAACAAAGTCGCCGGCATTCGCGCGGCGCTTTGCGCGGATGCCGAGACCGCGCGCGGCGCCCGACTCTGGAACCGCGCAAACGTATTGGCCCTGAGCCTGCGGCTCACAACCCCGGCGCTGGCCGATGAGATTCTGACGGCCTGGTTCGACACGGCGCTGGGCGACGACCCCGACGACAAAGCCTGCGTCGACCGGCTGGAACCCACCGCCGCAGCGGGCTGACCCAGCCAACCCAGCGAAGAAACGAGTTTCACGCATGAGTTCAACGCCCATGCACGACGGATCGGCAACGTCATCCGTGGCGCACACAACCGATGGCTTGCAGGTTTCGCCTAACGGAACACCACCCACGGACCGTGAGCGCATCGCCGCTGCTATCCGGGAGATCCTGATCGCCATCGGTGAGGACCCCGACCGCGACGGACTGGTAAAGACGCCGGCGCGCGTGGCGCGCATGTACGAGGAGCTGTTTGCCGGGCTGTCCGGCGAACCGGACGAGTATCTGGAAACGACCTTCGAGCACGCGCACGACGAGATGATCGTGCTGCGCGACATTCCCTTCTACTCGATTTGCGAGCACCACCTGCTGCCGTTCTTTGGGCGCGCGGCTGTGGGCTATATCCCGAACGAGCGCATCGTCGGGCTCAGCAAACTGGCGCGCGTCGTGGAGCACCTGGCCCGCCGCCCGCAGGTGCAGGAGCGCCTGACCTGCCAGGTCGCCGACCGCATTGAGCAGGTGCTGGATCCGGTGGGCGTTGCGGTGACCATTGAGGCCGAGCACACCTGCATGACCATGCGCGGCGTCAAGAAACCGGGCAGCCAGATGGTCACGTCAGTCACACGCGGCGCGTTCCGAAACAACCCCGCCACCCGCGCCGAGTTCTTCGACGCGGTGCAGCGCAAGTAAGTCCACCGCCGTGACGCCGGAGCCGGACACCGCGCCGCGCACCCGGCGGACACGGCCAGCGCCCGGGACGTTGCGGCCCGTGGGGGCCTACCGCACCAAGCGCGAACTGGTATACGCCGCGCTGCGCGAAGCCATCCAGTCCGGGCGCCTGCGGCCTGGCGACCGCCTGGTGATCAACCGCATCAGTTTCGAGCTTGGGGTCAGCGACGTGCCGGTGCGTGAGGCGCTATTCCAGCTCGAAGCCGAGGGGCTGATCGACAACGAGCCGCACGTGGGCGCCACGGTGGCCGGTCTGGACCCCGTGCAGGTGCGGGACGTGTATCTGGCCGGCGCCATCGTCGAAGGCGCGGCGGCCGCGCTGGCCACGCCGCACATGACCGACAACGACCGGCAACACCTGCGGGCGACCCTGGATCACCTGGACGCCGCCATTGCCTCGGACGACGTCGAGGCGCTGTCCCGCCTGGACCAGGAACTGCACCGCGCGCTGTATGCGCGCTGCCCGTCGGCTCACCTGCTGATGCTGGTGGAACAGCTGTGGGCCACGAAGGAGCGGGTGCGCACGGCCTACCCGGCCCGAGCGCGGGGCCGCGCGTCGCAGCGTGAGCACCGGGAGATCGTTGCGGCAGTCCTCAAAGGTGATACGGCGGGCGTGGAGTCCTTGGTTCGCGATCACCTGCGGCGCGCCGGGGTAGCGCGCAGCGCGCCGCTGGAATCGCGGGCCGATCCGCCCCTGGCACGTTGACTATGCCCGATAAATCATATATGATTTATTAACTTCAAGCAACGCTGCTTGAAGTTCGGCGGCGGGAGGTTTCACCATGCGCGTGGTCGCGCTTGCATACCGTCGGCGCCGGCAGGACGGAGCCCGCCGACAGAACATTCGGGTGCTCATAGGGCGATGGCAAGTCGACAGGTTACGCCCCGCGGCCTAACAAGCTGACGGGGCAGCAGGTCTCGCGGATTCAGGACACCCACGAACAGCCAGCGCGCCAGTTAGACGAATGCCAGGCGTCAGCAGGCGCAGGCCGGGGAATCCGAACCGTGACGGCCGGGCGATATCTACGTGAATCGCTGCGAAACCCGCGCCAGGTTTGGCGCGGGTTTCGCGCGTCTAGTCGCTGGAGTAGACCTCGGGGTTGACGGTCCGCGCGGGTCGGCCCCCGGCCAGGAACTCGATCAGATTGTCAACGGCCCGCTCGCCCATGCGGGTCATCGCCTCGAAGGTCCCACTACCAAAGTGCGGGCCGAGCACCGTGTTCGGCAGGGCGAACAGCGGGTGGTCGGGCGGCGGCGGTTCGACCTCGAACACATCGGCGCCATAGCCGCCAATTTCACCTGACTTAAGCGCGGCCACCAGCGCATCCTCGTCCACCAGTTGCCCGCGGGCCGTGTTGACCAGATAGGCATCGGGTCTCATGGCCTGGAGCTGCGGCGCGCCAATCATGCGTTCGGTCTGTGGAGTGACCGCCGCGTGCAGCGCCACAAAGTCGGACTCGGTCAGCAGTTCGTCCAATTCGACGAACTGCGCCTCGATGCCTGCCGCGATGAGCCGTGCGGGATCGGGATGAGCCGTGGTGATGAGTACACGCATGGCGAAGCCGTGCCGGCAGATCGCGGCAACCCGCCGTCCGATCTCGCCGAAGCCAATGATCCCGACGGTCTTGCCGGTCATCTCGAATCCGTCCAGTTCGGTTCGCATCTTGAATCCGGTAGTGCGTATCGCCTGGTCCGCCAGAACCATGCGACGTGCCAGGCACCACATGAGCCCCACGCTGAGTTCGGCGATGGTTTGGGCGTTTTCCCCCGGCGCGTTCAGCACGGCAATCCCAAATTCAGTGGCCGCCGCCACGTCCACGCTGTCCACGCCGGTGCCAACGCGCGATATCGCCTGTAGGTCGCCGCGAACCGCCGCGAGGGCGGACCGCGGCCACAATTCTGTTCCCGCAACCACGCCCCGACAGCCCCGCGCCGCCTGGACGAGTTCGTCGCCTTCGACGAAGAACGCCTGTCGAACCTCACTGTGGGCGCGGAGCTTCTGCTCCACCGCCTCGGGTATTGGGAACGTTTGCAGGACTCTGTCCATAGGTACCACCAGGTGATCGTGCGTTACGGGCTCGACGTCAGCGCTTTCTGCAGGACTTCCGTGTGCTCAATGGCGATGCCGCAGCCCAGCGCCACGCACATGAGGGGCTGATCGGCCACATGTACCGCGATGCCGATTTCCTGCGAAAGCAACTGATCGAGGTTTCGCAGCAACGCGGTGCCGCCGCTCATGACAATGCCTTTGTCGATGATATCCGCCGACAGTTCGGGCGGCGTGTTCCCCAGCACCATCCGCACACCGCGCACGATCTGGCCCAGCGGCTCGACGATAGCCTCGGTCACCTCGTCCGACGTGACGGTCACCGTGCGCGGCAGACCCTGCACGTGATCACGTCCGCGAACCTCCAGGGTCTCGGCGGGGTTGAGCACGATGGCGCTACCGAGCCCGATCTTGATCTGTTCCGCGGTTTGGTCACCGACCATCAGGTTGTATTTTCGCCTGATGTAAGCGGCGATCGCGTCATCAATTCGGTTGCCGCCCACCCGCAGCGACGTAGAGCAATCGGCAACGACGTCATTCAGCGAAATCACGGAAATCTCCGTGGTACCGCCGCCGACATTCACGATCATGCTTCCCGACGGCTCGGAGACCGGCACCTGGGCGCCGATGGCCGCCGCCAGCGATTCGGGGATGAGATGCACCCGACGCGCGCCTGCCGCCAGGCCGGCATCCAGCACCGCTCGCCGCTCGACCGTCGTAATCCCGGATGGCACGGCGACCATGACTTCAGGTCGAATAAGACGAAAGCGGCCGCACGACCGGTCGATGAAGTAGCGCAGCATCGCCTCGGTTACCAGGAAGTCCGCGATTACGCCGTCCTGCATGGGGCGAATGATTCGCAGGCTGCCGGGAGTGCGGCCGACCATGGCGTGCGCGGCGTGCCCAATGGCCTGGATACGCCGATCCATGCTGACGGCGACCACGGAGGGCTCATTGATGGTGATGCCCTGGCCGATGCGGTTGACGACGACGTTGACGGTTCCGAGGTCGATGCCCAACCGCGGTGCGTTAAAGCCGAAGGGCACTTAGACCGCCGCGGCCGCGCGACGCACGGGCGAGCCCTGTGGTTCAGTGGTGATGGAGGCGCCGAGCTCGCGCAGATCGCCGGCAAGGTCTTCGTAGCCACGCCGCACGAACTCGAACCCGTCGAGCACCGTCTCACCTTCGGCGACCAGACCGGCCAGCGCGAGGGCCGTCATGCCGCGGATGCTGTGTTCCAGATCGATGTTTCGGCCGCGCAGACGGCGCGGGCCGCGCACGACGGCCCGCGTGCCCTGCACCGTGACGTCCGCGCCCATGGCCGCCAAGCTGTCCATGTAACCCATGCTGCTGTCGAAGACCCGCTCGACAATGGTGCTCACGCCGTAGGCCTGCGTCATCAGCACGCCCATGGGGGCCTGCACGTCGGTTGGGAATCCCGGAAACGGCATGACCTGCACGTCGGTGGCGCCAAGCGTCTCAGGCGCGATCACACGCACGGAACGGTTGGTCTCGACGACATCAACGCCCATCTCCCTGAGCTGCACGGTTACAGGTTCGAGATGGTCGGGGCGCACGTTCAGCAGTTCGACGTCGCCGCCGGTCAGCGCGGCGGCGATGGCCATGGTTCCGCCCACCATGCGGTCGGGAATAGCCCTCGCCACGGTGCCGAACAAGTGACTGCGCCCCTGCACACCGATCAGGCTGGTGCCTTCGCCATGAATTTCAGCGCCCATGCCTCGCAGGAATTGCACCAGCGCCACGACCTCCGGTTCGCGCGAGGCATGCACGATCGTGGTGTAGCCGTTGGCCAGGGTTGCCGCCATCAGCAGGTTCTGCGTGCCGGTGTGGCTGGGATAGTCCAGGTAGATGCGGCGGCCGTAGAGCGCGTCGGCCTCGGCGTGGAACACGCCTTCGGCCAGCGCCACGGTTGCGCCCATGCGCTGGAATCCGGCAATGTCCACGCTCACGGGCCGGGCGCCGAGCTGACAGCCGCCGGGCGCCGCGCATTCAAACCGGCCGAAGCGGGCCAGCAGCGGACCGGCGACCTGAAACGACGCCCGCATGCGCTGCGCGAGATCAGGACTGGGGGAACTTGACCGCACGGTGGCAGCGGTAATCGTTACGGTTCGCGAGTCCGTGTCCAGCAAGACCTCCGCGCCAAGCTGGCGGAGCAAGTCCGCCATGACCAGGACGTCCGAAATGATGGGAACGTTCTGGATGACGCAGGTTTCGTCCGTGAGCAAGGAAGCCGCCATCATCGGCAGCACGACGTTCTTGGCACCGGGCGTCCGGTAGCGGCCGCGCAGCGGGCGACCGCCTACGATCGTCGCGCGGACTCGTTGCTCGTCGTGGGCGCCCCGTCCGGCTTCGGGATCCACGGCGGCCCTAGCCTCGCTGGGCCCGCTCGACGGTTCGGAGGCGGGCCAGCGCGCTCAGAAGCGCCAGCCGCGCCTGTGTGGTCAGCATGTCGTCATGCGTCCGTCGAGCCTCGTCCAGATCGCGCAATGCAGTCTGACGAGCGGCCTCGGCGCGCTCCCGATTGATCTCCGCCGCGTTCTCCGTCGCGTCGGCCAGCACGGTCACGGTGTCGTTCATGACTTCCAGGAACCCGCCAGTGATCGAGAAGTGCTGGGTCTCGGCGCCGCGCCGAAGCTCCAGCGTGCCGGGGGCCAACTGGGTGATGAGCGGAGCATGGCGCGGCAGGATGCCAAGCTGGCCGTCAACCGACGGCGCCAGCACCAGCGTCACGCCGTCTTCCCGCAGGACTTCGCGCTCAGGGGATACGACCGTGAGGGTCAAATCAGCCATCACGACCTCCAGATCGAGTCTATCAGAGGGTGTTTGGGAGCCTGCGCGGACGGCTCAGGCAGACACTGCAAGCGCTTTAGCCTTGGCGGCGGCCTGCTCGATATTGCCGACCATCAGGAACGCCTGCTCGGGCAGCTCGTCCTGCTCGCCATTCAGGATCGATTCAAACCCAGTGACAGTTTCTTCCAGTGGGACGATTTCTCCGGGCGTCCCGGTGAAGACCTCGGCCACGTTCATGGGCTGGGAGAGGAAGCGCTCAATCTTGCGCGCCCGGGACACGGTGAGCCGGTCTTCTTCCGACAGCTCTTCGATGCCCAGGATCGCGATGATGTCCTGCAGGTCCTTGTAGCGTTGCAGCACCTGCTGAACACCACGGGTCACGTTGTAGTGACGCTGGCCGACAACGCGCGGATCGAGGATCTTCGAGGTGCTGGTCAGCGGGTCAACCGCCGGGTAAATACCGCGGTCGGAGACTGAACGTTCGAGGCGAACCGTGGCGTCCAGATGCGCGAAGGTGGTGACCGGCGCGGGGTCGGTGTAGTCGTCCGCGGGAACGTAGATCGCTTCGAGCGAAGTGATGGACCCACGGGTCGTTGACGTGATGCGCTCCTGCAGCTCGCCCATTTCCGTGCCCAGCGACGGCTGGTAGCCGACCGCGGACGGCATGCGGCCCAACAGCGCCGAGACTTCGGAGCCGGCCTGGGTGAACCGGAAGATGTTGTCGATAAATACCAGCAGGTCACGCTCTTCCTCATCGCGGAAATATTCGGCCATCGCCATTCCAGCCAGGGCCACGCGCAGGCGAGCGCCGGGGGACTCGTTCATCTGACCGAACACCATGGTGGTGTTGCCCAGAACGCCGGCTTCGGTCATTTCGCCTATGAGTTGCGTGCCCTCGCGCGTACGTTCGCCGACGCCGCAGAAGATCGAGTATCCGCCGTACTGGACGGCGATGTTGTTGATCATCTCCATGATGATCACGGTCTTGCCCACGCCGGCCCCACCAAACACCCCGGTCTTGCCGCCGCGCGTGAACGGCGCGATAAGGTCGATGACCTTGAGACCGGTCGCGAACACTTCAGCCGAGGTGCTCTGGTCGGTGAAGGCCGGGGGACGCCGGTGAATTGGATAGGTCGCGTTGACCTCGACAGGGCCCTTGCCGTCGACCGGCTCGCCGGTGACGTCGAAAACGCGGCCCAGCGTCTCAGGTCCTACCGGAACGCGAATTGGTCCGTCGGTATCACGGACCGCAGTTCCGCGGCGCAGGCCTTCGGTAGGGCGCATGGACACGCAGCGGACCCTGCTGTCGCCGATGTGTTGCTCGACTTCCAGCACCACGAGGTCGCCGCTGTCGGTATCGAGTTGCAGAGCGTTGTACAGGGGAGGCAGGTCGCCCTGCGGAAATTCCACGTCGACGACCGCGCCGACGATCTGGACGATACGGCCTTCAGCCATCTGTTAACTCCCCTGGGCCCTAGGCGTCCGCCAGCGCATTGGCGCCGGAGGCAATGTCGATGATCTCGCTGGTAATTCGGGACTGTCGCAGCTTGTTGTAAGCCAAACGCAGCCCCTCGATTAGTTCGGTCGCGTTGTCAGTGGCCGCGCGCATGGCAACCATCCGGGCGCTTTGCTCGCTGGCGCACAGTTCCAGCATGGCCCGGTATACCGTCATTTCAACGAATCGCGGGATTAGCGCTTCGAGTACCGAGGCCGGGTCCGGCTCGAAGATGATGTCCGTTTCCCGGGCTTCGTGGTGCGTTTCGGGCAGAACGACGGGGAACAGTCGGACGACGCGCGGTTGCTGCGTGAGGATGTTGACGAACTCCGGGTACACCATGCGGACTTCGTCGAACTCGCCCCGCTCGTACCCGTCGATGAGCAGGCGGGTCAGTGGTGCGATGTCGTTGACGGTTGGCTGGTCGCTGATGTCGGTGAAGACGGCCGCAAGCGTGCACAGGCCGCGCAGGGCCAGGTGCCCTTTCTTGCCGACGACCACGACGCTGATTTCAGTGGCATCGTCGGTCGTGTCGATCTCGCTGACCGTGGTTCGGACGATGTTGGTGTTGAGAGGGCCGGCCAGGCCACGATTGGTGGTGAGCACCAGGAACGCCGTGCGCTCGATGGGGCGTGGCTGAAGAATCGGCGGCAGCCGGTCGTTGCCGGTGGCCAGCACCAGCCGCTCAATCATGCCCGCGATGTGCGTGGCATAGGGCCGCGCCGCCTGAACGGCTTCCTGGGCGCGACGCATGCGCGACGCCGCCACGAGCTGCATCGCCCGGGTGATCTGGCGCGTGTTGTCGACGCTGCGGATACGGCGCCGAAACTCAAGCGGGCTGGCCATACGTCAGCCGGCCGCGACCGCGCTGGCGGCGAACGCGTTTGTCTTAAAGTCCTGGATAGCCGAACGCAGGGTCGCTTCGGCGTCATCGTCGAGGTCGGCGCTGTCGCGAATGCCCTGCAGCAGGCCGGGATGCGCGTCGCGCAGGTAGTCCAGCATCTCCTGCTCGAACCGGCCCACATCCGCCAGAGGAATCTCGTCCAGCAGGCCCTGGGTCCCGGCATAGATCACGCAGACCTGGTCAACGACATCCATCGGCATGAACTGGCCCTGTTTGAGCAGCTCGGTCACCCGCTGGCCGCGCTCAAGCTGGTTGCGCGTCGCCTGGTCGAGGTCCGACGCAAACTGCGCGAAGGCCGCCACGTCGCGGTACTGCGAAAGGTCCAGCCGCAGGCCGCCGGACACGGACTTCATGGCGCGAATCTGGGCATCGCCGCCGACCCTCGATACCGAAATGCCTGGGTTAATGGCGGGACGGATGCCACCGTTGAAGAGATCGGCTTCCAGATAAATCTGACCATCCGTGATCGAGATGACGTTTGTCGGAATGTAGGTCGTGACGTCGCCTTCTTGAGTCTCGATGATCGGAAGCGCGGTCAGGCTGCCGCCGCCGTGCTCGTCCGACAGGCGAGCGGCGCGTTCAAGCAGGCGCGAGTGCAGGTAGAACACGTCGCCGGGGTACGCCTCGCGCCCGGGTGGGCGGCGCAGCACCAGGGAAACTTGCCGGTAGGCCCACGCGTGCTTGGTCAGGTCATCGTAGATGACCAGGGCGTCCTGGCCGTTGTCGCGGAAGTACTCGCCGATCGTGCAGGCGGCGAACGGCGCCATGAACTGCAAGGCCGCAGGCTCGCTGGCCGACGCCAGCACCACGATGGTGTGCTCCATGGCGCCGGCTTCCTGCAGGGTGGCCACCACCTGCGCGACCGCGCTCTCCTTCTGTCCAATGGCGCAGTAGATGCAGACGAGGTCGCCACCGCGCTGATTGACAATCGTGTCGAGCGCGATGGCGGTTTTGCCGATCTGCCGGTCGCCGATGATCAGTTCGCGCTGACCGCGGCCGATGGGCGTCATGGAGTCGATGGCCTTCACCCCAGTCTGCACGGGCGTGTCCACGTTCTGGCGCTGCGAGACGCCCGGCGCGACTTTCTCGAGTACGTCCGAGCGCGCGGCGTTGATCGGACCCTTGCCATCCACCGGCTCGCCGATTGCGTTGACAACACGCCCGAGGAGCTCAGGACCAACCGGAACCTCGGCGACGCGGCCGGTGGTTCGCGCTTCGTCGCCTTCCTGGATTTGCAGGTAGTCGCCCAGGATGACCGCGCCGACGGTGTCTTCTTCCAGGTTCAGGGCCATCCCGGTTACGTCGTGGGGGAAGGCCAGCAGTTCGCCGGCCATGGCCTGGGAAAGGCCGGACAGCCGCGCCACGCCGTCGCCGACTTCGAGGACATGACCGACGTTGGCCTGCTCGGCCTGGGCCTGGAAGCCTTCGATCTGCTGCCGGAGCGCGTCTGCGATCTCTTGTGGGCTGATAGCCATTCGGGTCTCCCGCTAGCGCAAGGTGGACGCCAAGGCTTGCAGCCTGGCGTGGACGCTCAGGTCAAGTACGTCGTCGCCGCGTCGGACGACGAATCCGCCCAGGAGGGCGGGATCGACATCGGTGGTGAGACGAAGCGTGCGGCCTGGCGCCGTCAGGCGGTCGCGCAGGTCGCGGAATTCCGCCTCATCAAGCGCCGCGGCGGTGGTGACGTGCACCCGATCGACGTGCTGCGCCTCATCCGCGGCATCCCGAAAGCGGCGAGCAATATCCTGGGTCAGGTCGATCGCACGCTGCTCGGCCAGCAGACGCAGCAGGCCAAGCCCACGGGTTGAGACGGCCTCACCGGCCGCACGCTGCACGGCCTGGATTCGGTCATCCAGGCCGATGGAGGTGCTCCGCAAAAAGTGGCGCGCCGGATCGTCATCCGTAACCACGCTCAAGATCTCCAGGTCGGCCTCCCACACAGCCCAGGCCTGCCCGGCCCGGGCGTCGGCCACTACGGCCTCCACATAGTGCGCGGCGCGCCGGCGGCGGCTGCCTCGCATCGCTAGCTCGGCCCTCCGGAGACTTCCGTGATCGCCTCCTGGACCAGCCGCCGGTGCTCCGGATCGTCGATCGAACGACCCAGGACACGCGAGGTGGCGCCGAGCACAAGGTCGGCCGTCTGGGCGCGGAGCTCGGCGGCAACACGCGCACGATTACGGTCGACTTCGGCGGCCGCTTCGGTGCGCATGCGGTCCGCCTCGACGCGGGCCTGTTCCAACTCCCGCGCGCGCAGCGTCTCCGCGGCGCGGCCAGCTTCCTCGCGGATGCGCTGCGCCTCGGCCCGCGCGCTGACGAGTTCGGCCTGGAACTCGGCGCGCTCCGCCTCGACCTGCTTCCGCAAGTTCTCGGCCTCGTCCAGACTCTCGGCAATTCGCTGCCGCCGCCGCTCCAACATGGCGACCAGCGGCTTGAACAGCAGCCGATGCAGCACCCACAGAAACAGTAGGAAGTTGCCGACCTGAAACAGGATGTTCGGGAAGCTAATGCCGAGCGGCGCAGGCTCACTCATACCCACATCTCCGTAGCCGTCTGACGCGTCGGGGTTATCCGAATGCCAGCAGGATCCCGATGATGAATGCGTAGATGCCGATGGCCTCAGCGAGGCCGAGGCCGACGATCATCGTGTTGCGGATGTCGCCCGAGGCTTCCGGGTTACGCCCAATGGCGTTCATGGCGGCCTGAACACCGAAGCCGATGCCGAGGCCCGGCCCGATAGCGCCTAGCCCGATTGCGAGGCCCGCGCCCAGCGGCGTGAGGTCCATTGCTTGTTCCACGAGGTCACTCTCCTCCTGCGCGCATCAATGCGCTTCGGCCGTATCCGGCCCAACCGATTGGCCCGTGAACACCATGCTGAGCATGAAGAAGATCACGGCTTGTACGAGACCGAAAAGGATCTCCAAGATTAGAAACACCGCCCCGACGAGCGGCAAATGCCCAAGAGCGAAGGCACCCAGGATGGGGCCGTTGAGCAGCACTTCGCCAGCAAACAGGTTGCCGAACAGTCGGAACGATAGCGAAATGATCACAAAGAGTTCAATGATGATGAAGACCGGCGCCAGGAAGACGACCTGGGTCAGTTCACGGAGATGGCCCAGTGGGCCGTGCGACGCGATGCCGGAGGCGTGAATAACCACAAAGGCCGTCACGGCCAGCGCGATGGTCATGTTGATGTCGGCGGTGGCGGGACGGAGAAGCGGGGCGGCAATGGTCTCCAGGTGGCCGTCCTCAACCACTTCGGACTTGATCCAGATGGTCCCGATACCCGGCAGCAGGCTGGTCCAGTTGGACACGGTGATGAAGACGAAGAAGGTGGCGCCGAATGCAAACACACGCTTGGCATAGCGCGCCCCCACGGTGGACTCCACGAGATCCATCAGGAACTCGGTCACCATCTCCGCCACGTTTTGCAGGCCCCTTGGGACCAGGGCGGCGTCAGAGTCGCGGCGGATGCGCCGGGTGGCGAACCAAGCCAGCACCAGAATGCCGGCCATGGTGAGCCACATGGTGAACATGGAGTTGGTCACCGTGAACAGCCCAAGGGGTGTAGACCATGGGCCGGCCAGCGGCTCCGCGGCCGCACTGACATGCGGGGCGAGTTCGGCGTGTCCCGACTCGGCGGCCATGCTCAGCGATTCTCCGCGCGCTGCCAGCTATAGATCAGGTACATCACGTACACGCTGGACGCCAAAGCAAGCAGAATTCCCCCGAGTAACAAGATGGGTGCGGTGCCCAACTGGTCATCAATCCAGCGTCCTCCCAGGATGCCGGCGACCATGAACGCGCCCACGATGAATCCGAACTCGAGCGCAAGCGCCGCAGATCGTAGCGCACCCACCAGGCCACGCAGCCCTCACGACTTTGTGAAAATGTTCACGTTCTCCGCGTCGGAAGTTTAGCAAAGGCCCATCGCCAGTCCAGCGCGACAGGTCGCGGCGCCGTTCGGCGTGTTGCGGAGCGGCGGCGCGCGGCTCTAGGCTTGCCCTGCGACGGGCCGCCGGGTCCGCGCCTGGTGACCCCATCGCCCCATGCTGCGACGCCCAAGTCGATCCCGCGTCACGGCGCGCACCCTGATTGTCGTCCTCACGCTGGCCGCCCTGTCGCTGGTGCTGGGGACGTGGCTGTACTCGGTCGTCCCCTAGCTAAAACTGGACACGCCGGCCCCCGACGCTCTCGAGTCGGAGGCCAAGCCGCAGACGACTAGATGATGTCGGTTGGCAACAGCGCCTCGCCGAGCCGCGTCGCCGGATCATCCACGAGCCGCCAGATTTCGCCGCCCAGCGCCATCGCGAAGACCGTCCGGTCTTCCACGTAGTTTGGCGAGGCGGCCACGCGCAGGACTGCCCGGTTACGCAGGTTGGGGTTGAACTCCGACCACCCGGCGCCGCCGTTGGACGACCGGAAGACCCCGCGACTGGTCGCGGCGTACACGGTCGTGTCGTCGGCAAACGTGGGTGTGGGGTCAATCCAGAGCACGGCGGTTTCGGCGTCGCCCGGATAGGTTCCGGACCACACGTCTTCGAACCGGGCCGTCGGGCGGAATACCTGGCTGGCCGTGGCGAACAGCCACGAGCGGTCTCTATCGGTGTAGGTGGCGGGGATCGCCAGCGACACCCAGGGCGTGTTGGTCTCGTGCTCCACGAACCGCTCAAACGAATCCCCGCCGTCGTAGCTGACATGCACGGCAGCGGCACCCTGACCGATGGTGCCGGCAAAGACCGCGCGGTCGACCTCGAAATTGGGTCCGGTGGCCAGCGCCACGACGGTCTCGCCGTCGAAGTCGTGCGCCAGCCGCTCCCAGGTCTCGCCGCCGTCGGCGCTGCGGTAGGTCAAGCCCAAGGCCCCGCCGGCAAACACGCTTCGGTCGGTCGCGTAGCTGGAGGAAAAGGCCACAGCGCGCACGTCGTCCAGATCAAAGCCCTCGACCGCTTCGTCCCAGGTGTGTGCGTGGTCGGCGCTCCGGAAGAGCCCGGCCTGCGTGGCTACCAGCACAACGCCATCCGCCGCGAATTCTGGTGAGGCGGCGACGCCGGCGATGTCCAGATCGTTCAAGTCCTCGCCGCGCGCTTCCCACGTCACACCGCCGTCGGTCGAGACGTGCACGCCGCTGCCGGAGCCGCCGGCAAACATCGTTCGGTCGGATTTGAAGTCGGGGGAGATGGCCAGCGTGACCCAGTTCTGGCTGGTAATTCCCGTGTTACGGGGTTCCCAGGTCACGCCCAGGTCGCTGGAACACAGCAGCCCGGTGTGGAACGTTCCGGCCCAGAGCATCGTCGCGTCGTCCGTTGGAAGTAGGGCGAGCGTCAGAATCGACCCGTAGATGTCGTCCAGCGCGCGCGTTTCCCAGGTTTCGCCGCCGTCGGTGCTAACCACCACGCCCTGAGCGCCGGTACCCGCAATGATCGTCTGATCGTCGGCGAAAGCCGGGGAGATGCACACGGCGTTGACGGCCTCGTCGCCGACCTCCGGGACCTGGGCCCAGGTTCGACCGCCGTCCTTGGATACCCACAAGCCGCGCTCTTCGGTGCCGGCGACGATAGTCCGGTCGGCCGTGAAGTCCGGCGCCAGCGCCAGCGTTTGCACCGTGGCCGTGCCAAATTCGTCTCCACCCAACTGTTCCCAGGTGCGGCCGCCGTCGCTGGAGCGGCACACGCCGCCGTTGACAATGCCGGCATAGACCATCTGGTCCGTGCGGAAGCCGGATGAGACGGCCAGCGTCTGAATGGATAGCCCTGACAGCCCGACGTTGGAAGGGTTCCAACTGCGGCCGCCGTTCGTCGTGCGGTACACGCCGTCGCCGTCCGTGCCCAGCAGGGCGATGCGGTCGGTGGCGTACGACGGTGAGAGCGCCAAAGCCACGACGTTCGGAATCGCGCCCCAGAAGGACAGGCGGTTCCAGGTCTCGCCGCCGTCGAACGACTTGAACACGCCGCCCTGAACCGCGCCGGCAAAGGCGTTGTTGTCCCGGTCGTAGTCGGGCGAGACCGTAATGGCCTGGATGTACGGACTGGTCAGCTGGGCGTTGGAAATACGCCAGGTCTGGCCGTCGTCGTCGGACAGAAAGACACCGGACATGGTGCCGAGAAACAGGCGACGGCCGTCGGAATGCGAGGCCATCGCGATTGACGTCACCGTGCCGCCCTCTTGGCCACCGACACGATGCCAGCGATTGACGGCCTGGTCGGTGGTTTCGACTTCAACCATGCGTTAGAGCCTCCGGACTCGCGGATTAACGAAGTGGAAAGCGCCGCCGGCGCCCCGGCGAATCAACACCTTCTCGATAAGACGCCCGCAGCATAAGGCCCGCGATGGGGCAGTGCGCGACCATCGGGGCTATCCGCAGTGTACGCAGCGGCGCTGGCCCTAGACAACCATTCCAAGGTTATCCGGGTCCGGCGGGAATCCGCAGCTCCTGGCCAATGAAGATGCTGTTCGGATCGTTAAGGCCGTTTGCCGCCATCAGATCGTCGATGCTCACGCCGTACGCGACGGCAATGGCGCTGAGGGTGTCGCCAGGCTGAACCGCATGCGGAGTTGGGGCATCCACCTGCTGGGGAACCTCGGTGCCTTCGGGCAGGCGCAGACGCTGGCCCACGACCAGATTGTCAGCGTCGGGAATGTCGTTGAGATCCACGATCACGGCGATCGGCACGTCATAGAGTTCGGAGATGCCAGTGAGAGTCTCGCCGGGCCGCACCTCGTGGGTCGCCGGTGTAGGGGCCGGCGTTGGCGTAGGCGTGGGAACCGGCGTCGAGTTGGCCGTGGGCGTGGGTGATAGCACCACGATCGGAACCCCGACTTGCGCGGCCTCCGGCGTGGTGTCTGACGTGGGGACCGGCACCGAGGTCCACAGTGGCTGCCCGGCCGTCGTGCTGCCGGCCGCCGACGCGGCAGCCCGATAGCCGTCTTCCTGCCAGGCCAGAATCCGCCAGGCGATCAGGACGGCGGCCAGCAGCAGCGCAAGGCGCACATAGCGAACCCAGTGACGATCCAGCGGCTGCATGGCGTCTGGCCCCGTAACTTTGGCCCAGCGCAATTCGGGCTGAGCGGGTGCGCCGGATTCGACGTCGCTCACCATCCGAATGCCATGTACAGATCATTCACGTTTGTGCCGGTTGGCCCCATCTGGACCAGGTCGCCGCAGCACTGGAGGTAGCTGTAGGAGTCGTTGGCCGCCAGCGCACGTGCACAATCGGCGCCGGCGGCGTGCGCGCGTTCGAGCGTGCTGCCGTCGATCAGCCCCCCGCAGGCATCGGTAGGTCCGTCAGTGCCGTCCGTGGCCAGGGCAAATACGGCGGTGTTGGGCTCGCCGGACAGCGCCTGGGCCGCCGCGACCGCGAGCTCCTGACTACGGCCCCCACGGCCGTCACCACGCACGGTCACCGTGGTCTCGCCGCCGAAGATTGCGCAACCCGGCCGCCGCACCGGTCGTCCGCTGCGCGCAATGTCTATCGCAGCGCCAGCGATCAGCTTGGCAATCTCCCGCGCCTCGCCTTCAACGCGCGACGTAAGGAACTGCGCGTCAAACCCCGCCGCCTTGGCCGCCGCGGCGGCGGCCAGGCCCGCGCGGGCGTTGTCGGCGATCACCAGGTTGGTCATCCGTTCGAACAGTGGATCGTCGGGTTTGGGTGTTTCGGGCAAACCACCGCGTGCCCCGAGTTCCAGCCGCTCGCGGATCGAGGCGGGCGCTGCGGCCCGCAGGTCGAATGCATCCAGCGCGGCCAACGCGTCGGCGTAGGTGGTTGGGTCTGGCGCCGTGGGACCGGACGCGATGACATCGATCGGGTTGCCGACCACATCGCTGACGAGCAGCCCGATAACCCGTGCCGGGGCGGCGGCCGCCGCCAGCAGGCCACCGTGATATTCGGACAGGTGCTTCCGAATAGCGTTCATCTGATTGATCGTGGCGCCCGAGCGCAGCAGCTGGTCGGTCACGTCCTGTAGTTCGCGCAGGGTGATTCCTTCCGGCGGACATGGCGTCAGGGCGGACCCGCCACCGGATATGACGCAGAGCACCAGGTCCCCGGCGCTCGCTGCGCAGGCCGTGTCGAGCAAGCGTCGAGTGGCCGCCTGACCACGCGCATCGGGTACCGGATGACCCGCTTCCACGATCTCGACCTGGCTCGCCGGAGATGCGTAGCCGTCCTTGGTCACCACCAGTCCACCCTGTACGCGGTCACCCAGGATGTCCACCAGCGCCGCCGCCATGCGCGGGCTGGCTTTTCCCGCCCCCAGCACGATCACGCGACGGACGTCGTCGTCGGGAACGTGAAGACGCCCGACCTGGATTCCGCCGTCGGTGAGCGCAACGGTCTCGTGCACGGCGGTCGCGGGATCCACGGCGGCAATGGCCGCCCGCCCGATCGCCATGATCGTGGCGCGCATCCGTTCGTCACGCACGGGCGGCGGCTCCATCTCCGTCAGCTACCCCAACCAGTGTAGGCAGCGCTTCAGGCCGAGCGCGCGCAGTACGCCAGCCCGACCAAGTCCGGGCCGACGTGCGCGCCCATGACTGGCGTGAATCCGGTGACGTAGAGATCGTCCGGCGCCATTTCCCGCCGGATCTGTTCAGCGAGCTGATGCGCCTCATCCACGGCGGCCGCGTGGTGGACGGCTACGCCCAGGTAGCTCGCACCCCGCGCCGCCCGCCGCACGTGCCGCACCAGGGCGCGCAGAGCTCGCGCGCGCGAACCGAACGCGGCCCGAAAGCGGATACGCCCGTGCCGCATGCCAAACATCGGCGTGGACGGCAACGCGTCGGCCACCCGCGCCACCACCCACGGCACGCGGCCACCGCGCGCCAGATATTCAAGGGACCCGAGCAATGCCACGATCCCGCTGTCGTCGGCCGCTTGCGCCACCGTCTGCTCGACCGTGGACAGGTCGGCCCCGGCGCTGGCCGCACGCGCGCCCAGCAGCACTGGAAACCCATGCGCCATGGTCGCCGCGCCCGTCTGGATGACGCGGACCTCCGGCGGACTGTTGAAGTCGCGGGCCGCCATTTCGGCCACCTCGGTCATCGCGGATATGCGCCGCGGGATGGTGGCGCACAGAACGTCCATTCCGGCGGCGTGCGCCTTCACGAACTCAGCGGCGTAGGCGTTGGGCGATGTGGAGCTGGTGGTTGGCAGCGTGGGGTCCGTGGCCAGGCGCTTCCAGAACGCCTCGTTTGTTATGTCAACGCCGTCGTGCAGTTCCTCGCCGTTCCAAACCAGCACCGTGGGCACGATGGCGATGCCATGGGCCTCGATCTCATGGGCGGGAAGGCAGGCGCTCGAGTCGGTGACGAGCCGGACGCGCCGGACGAGGTCACGGTCCGTCGCGGTCAAGCAGGATCCTCCGCCAGAGCAGCGTGGCCGTGGACACGTCGTCCGGCGCGTTCGACTTGCGGTATCCCACCAGGCGGGCGGTGATCAGGACTCCCACCAGCGTCCAGGCTGTGAGGCTTAGCGCTATGTCCGAACCGGTCAGGCTGAGCACGATCGCCGTGGCAAAGAACCCGATCAGGGCGCCGGGGGCGGAGTCCTTCAGGATCGCCTTACCCAGCACCAGCCCGGCAAAAGCCAGCGCCATGTGCCAGGCGCCCAGCGCGGCCAGCGCGCCGCCGGCCGGCCCGATACCCCGCCCGCCGCGAAACCGCAACGTGAAGGGCCACACGTGCCCGGCCACGGCCACCACGCCCGCGACGGCTGAAACTTCGTAGGTGGCCAGTCGCTGCGCGATGAAGATCGCCAGCGCCGGTTTGAGCGCGTCGGCCAGGCCCGCCATCGCCCCTCGCACCATGCCCACCCGTTCAATGGCCGCGGACCCGCTGACGCCGCCCGAACCCTCCGCCAGCAGGTCATGTCCCGCCAGGCGGCCGGCCAGGTACGCGAACGGCACCGACCCGATGACATAGGCGATCAAGACCGCAAGCAGGGTTGTCATTGGCCGTTCCGGGGCGCCGCCGGCTCGCGGGTCCGGTTGCCACGCACGCCAACGCTGTCACGAGAGACCGAGTACACGCTGGGAATGGTCTGCAGGCGCCGCATCAGACGCGCCATCTGGCCCACGCTGCCCATGCCCACCGTGATCCGCATGGTGGCCTGGCGCCGCCGGTTGGTGTGCACCTGTGCCGACGAGATGTTCAATCCCTCATCCCGGATCACCCCGGTCACGTCGTGGGCCAGACCCTCCCGGTCGTCGGCTTGGACGCGAATATGCACGGGCAGCAACTGGCTCGTCTCATCGATCCACCAAACTCCAACACTCGCGCCAGGCAGCCGCGCCCCGATCCGGCAGCGGGGCCGATGGACTTCGATCGCATCGTCCACAACCGTGCCGCTGATCTTCATCCCCGGGCTCGGCTTGCAGCAGGCGCCCAGCCGGATCGGCAGGTCCAGGTCCGCGCCTACCAGTTGTCCGCCCCACTCCACCTCGACCAGGCGCTCGGGTTCATTCACGTTCTGGACATTGGCGCAGCTCAGTCGGTGCACGCTGATCCCGTGGCCGCGGGTAATGAATCCCACGATGTCGTCGCCGGGCAGGGGATTGCAGCACGACGCCACGCGCGTGAGCAGATTGCCGACCCCCAGAACCCGGACCAGGGGCTGCACGTCGCGCACGTCCGGCTCGTCGGTCGGCAGCGGCTCAACGTCCGCCTCCTCGACTTCCTCGGTCAGCTTGAGCCGGTTGATAACCTGCGCGACCGTGGTGGCGCCGTAGCCCACACCAGCCAGCAGGCTGTCGATGTCGAGGTATCCCAGCGCGGCGGCCACCGGTTGCAGACCCTCGCCCGGAAGCTGCGAGATGCGGCCTTGGCCAACACGCCGCAATTCGCGTTCCAGCAGCTCCTTGCCGGACTCGATGTTCTCGGCGCGCTGGCGCCGCTTGAACCACTGCCGAATCTTGTCCCGCGCGTGCGCCGTGTGGACCAGCGACACCCAGTTGCGGCTGGGCCCCTGGCTGTTGCTGCTGGTCAGGATCTCCAGCACGTCGCCGTTCTGCAACTGGTATTCCAGGGGCATTAGGCGGCCGTTGACCTTGGCGCCGATGCAGGTGTGGCCGATGTCCGTGTGGATGCGGTAGGCGAAGTCGAGCGGCGTGCTGCCAGCCGGAAAGTCCTTGATCTCGCCGCGCGGCGTGAAGACGAAAACCGTGTCGCTGAAGAAGTCGGTCTTCACGGCGTCCACAAAGGACCCGGCCGTCTCCTCGTCGGCCTGCCAGGTCAGGATCTGCCGCACCCAGGCGAGCTTCTCCGAGAAGTCCTCTTCGCCGTCCTGGTCGCCGAACTTGTAGCGCCAATGCGCCGCCACCCCGAACTCGGCCGCCGCGTGCATCTCGTGGGTTCGGATCTGGATTTCGATCGGCCGCGCGTCCGGCCCCAGCACCGCCGTGTGCAGTGAGCGGTAGCCGTTTTCCTTGGGCGACGAGATGTAGTCGTCGAACTCCGTCGGAATGTGTCGCCACGCGCCGTGGACGACGCCCAACGCCGAGTAGCAGTCGTGCACGTCGTCCACGATCACCCGCACGGCCAGGATGTCGTAGACCTCGTCCAGCGGGACGTTCTTGCGCCGGGTTTTACGCTCAATGCTGTAGACGTGCTTGATGCGGCTCTGGATCAGCGCATCGGTGCCGGCCTCGTCCAGGGCCTGGCGCAGCCCGCCAGTGACCGACTGCACGACCTCCTCGCGAGCGGCCCGCTCCGCCAGCAGCCAGCTGGCGATCTCGCGATAGCGCTCGGGCTGCAACAGCTTGAAGGCGTGATCTTCGAGTTGCCAGCGCCACTCCTCGATTCCCAGCCGCCCCGCCAGCGGCGCGAAGATCTCCAGGGTGTCGCTGGCATAGCGGGCACGCTTCTCGGGCCGGTAGACGGACGCGGTCTGCAGGTTGTGCAGACGGTCCGCCAGCTTGATCAGCACTACCCGGATGTCGCGCGCCATGGCCAGAAAGACCTTCCGCAGGTTCTGCGCCTGGCGGTCGTCCAGGCTGACGACCGTGATGTCGTCCAGCTTGGTCACGCCGTCCACCAACTCCGCCACGTTGGCGCCGAACCTGGATCGGATCGTTCCGATATCCACGTCGGTGTCTTCCACGCAGTCGTGTAACAACGCAGCCGCGATGGTGTTGGGATCGAGATACAGGTTCGTGAGCATTCGCGCCACGCTCATCGGGTGCTGCACGAATGGCTCGCCGGTAAGGCGGAACTGGCCCTCGTGGGCGCGCTCGGCCAGTGCCGTGGCCTTGCGGATCAGGCGCTCGGCGGCGGGCAGGTCATCGGCCGGCGTGTAGGACCGAACCGCCTCAAGCAGGTCGTCCAGCGTGGTCTCCGCCCGGCCCGCGCCGACCATGGGCGCCAGCGTGGCCGTGACCGATGAGGGCACCGTAACTCCTCTATCCGCCGCTAGACCGGCCGCAGCCGGATGTCATCCACGAGCATCTGCAACCGGGTCTCGCCACGGTAGGTACGCAGACCCAGCCTGAACGCCACGTCCACGCAGCGGCCGCTGGCCAGCGCCCCGTGCAGTTCGCCATGCCGGAACCAGATGGCCTCCACATTGCGCGCCAAGTCCTCGAATCGCAACGCCACGTGGTCATCACCGACGAGTCGGGTGTTTTGGATACGTACATTCTCTACGACCAGCCGCGGCTCTTCATGCGCCTGACCCCAGGGACCAAGCGAATCAAGCCCCTGGTACGTCTCCCAGGTGATCGTGCTCGGATAAACGCGACCATCGGCTCGTATCCGCGGGCCGGTAACGGCCGGGGTCTCGCCCGTGTCGAGGTCCTGCGCCAATCCGCGCCGCAACGCCTCAACGTTGTGCGGCAGCACCGAGAATCCCGCGGCAGCCGCGTGCCCGCCCCAGTTCTCCAGCCACGTGCCTTGTCGCTTCAGGAGATCGCAGAGGTTGAAACCATCCGGAGCACGCGCCGAGCCGCGAACCAGCCCGTCGATCTCGGCGCCAATGAACGCGGGAGCGCCGAACTCTTCACAGAGACGCGAAGCAACCAGCCCGCAGACCCCCGGGGCAAACCCCGGATCGGCGGCGAAGATGACCGGGCTGCCTTTCACCATGGCGCGCGCCGCGTCAACCACGTCCTGCGTCAGGCGCCGCCGCTCGGCGTTCAGATCGCTCAATTCGTCGGCGAGCTCGCCAGCCCGCACCGGATGCCGAGCCATCAGCAACTCCAGCGCAAGCTGCGCGTGCGCCAGCCGCCCGGCAGCGTTGAGCCGGGGCGCCAGCGCGAAGGCAATATCGTCGGACGTGATCGTCTCCACCGGACGCCGGGCCGCCTCGGCCAGCGCCCGCAGGCCCGCACGGGGCGAAGCCCGCATCCACGCCAGGCCATCCACGACGAACGACCGGTTCTCGTCGCGCAGCGGCGCCACGTCGGCCACGGTTCCCAGCGCCACCAGGTCCAGAAACCGCTCGGGATCGGGCAACTGCTCGGGAAACTCCTCGGCCAGCGCCTGCACCAGCTTGTAGGCCACCCCCACCCCGGATAGACCGCCGAACGGATAGCCGGAGCCCGGCGCATTGGGATTCAGCAGGGCCACGGCCTGTGCGGGCCGAATGTCCGTTGGGTGATGGTCGGTCACGATCACGTCCAGACCCGCCGCGGCGGCGCGCGCGATTTCGTCGTGCGCCGTTGCGCCGCAGTCGGCGGTGATCACCAGCGTCGCGCGGTCAGCCGCCACGGCGTCGATCGCGCCGGCGTTCAGCCCGTAGCCCTCGGCTATGCGCTCGGGGATGTAGGGAAAGGCGTCCAGGCCAAGCGCCTCGGCGGTCTCCAGCAGCATGGCGGTCGCGCTGACCCCGTCCACGTCGTAGTCGCCATAGATGCAGACCCGTTCGCGCTGGTGTATCGCCTGGGCGATTCGCGCCACCGCCAGGTCCATCTCGTCCAGCAGATACGGATCGTGCGGTGGCAGCGGTCCGAGCAGGAACTCGTGCACCTTCGCAGCCGTGTCGTGCCCGCGGTTGTGCAGCACCTGTACGGCCAGCGGTGGGAGTTCGCTCACCGCGCCAAAGAGTGCGGCCGGTGCACGCGGCGCGATGTCCCAGACCGCCCCGGTGAGACTGCGCGTGGGATCATGGCGAGTGACGGACACGGCGTCAGCCTAGCGAGTCGCCCGCCCGCGGCGCGATACGCTGCGGCGGACTGGCCCGCCCTTGGAGTGGTTGCATGAACTTCGGAATCATCGGCGCCGATAGCACGCACACCGAGAACTTCGCCGGAATCATCAACCGCGGGCTGGCCGGCCCGCACATGCGGGTCACCAAACTCTGGGGCGTCAACGCCGCCCAGGCCCGCGCCAAGGCGGCGGACACCGGGGTCGACGAGGTGGTTAGCGCGCCCGAAGCGGTCATGCAAGGCGTCGACGCCGTCTTCGTGCTCAACCGCTGGGGTCCCGACCACTTCGCGCCGGCCATGCAGGCCGTGGAGCGCGGGCTGCCCCTGTTTGTGGACAAACCGCTGTGCGATGACCCTCGGGAGGCGGTCACGCTGGTGCGAGCGGCCGCCAAGGCAGGCGTGCCGCTGATGTCAGCCTCGGCCGTCCGCTACGACAGCGCTTTTCGGCAACTGCTTGATCGCCTTCCCGGCCTGGGCCGCACGCGCTCGATCATGTTCACCCTGCCCCAGAACTGGCAGCTGTACGGAGTCCACGCGGTGGACGTGATGCACGCGGTGTTTGGCGTCGGCGCGGTGGACGTGACGTCGGTCCGCAACGAGTCGGGCGACGTGGTGACCATCCGCTGGCCCGACGGCCGAGTGGGTATCGCCAACCAGATGCGCAAGGCCTGGATGGGAATGCTCTGCGTGGCGATTGGCGAGAACGGCTGGACGCACGCCGACATGCACGAGGACGACACCATCGACGGCTTCCGTCGCATGTACCTGGAAACCATCAAGCAGTTCCTGGCGATGCTGGACAGCGGCGAGCCACCCATCAGCAACGAGGAAATGGTGGACGTGATCCGGGTCGTGGCGGCGGCCGAACGGTCCGCAAGCTCGCAGGCCCGCTGCGTGCCGCTGAGCGAGATGCCCGCGCTCTAGCCGAACCAGCCAAACACGTAGAGGCCGGCGCCCGCGCCGATCGCGACGCCGATGGCTACGCCGAAAACAATCGCAACCAACAGCCACATGGCGCTGCCGCCCGGCGCGGATGATTGCGGCGCCCGGGGCGCCGCCTCGCGACGCAGCGACGCCGGATTGGGCGATAGCGGCTCGATGACCGGTTTCTGCTGACTCACAAGTAGCCAGCTCCGCATGAGTCGCCCCGGCGCGCGGTCGCGTTATCCCTGGAACCGGGGATCGCCCAGCCCCGGAAGTCGTACGCCCAGCGACCTCGTTCAGGCATGGCGGAGGCTACCACCCGTCCCGGTTTGGTCGGACTGGCGACGGCGGACTGGCAGGAACCTACGCGGCGCGCGCGGCGGCCTCCGCAAACGCCGCAGCAGCCTGCTCCACCACGTCCGCCAGACGATCCAGCGCCGCCCGGCGGCTGCGCGTGTCCACGATCACGGCCCGGCCCCGCTCCAACTGGACTACCGGACCTGGAACCGCGCGGTCCAGGTCTGACGGCAGCTCGAACACCACCGACTTGCGCCCCGTCACGGCCCGCCCCAGCGCCAGCGCCGAGGCCCGCCCGCTGGCGTCCCAGAGACGTTCGGCCAATTCGCCGCTTGCCGCCCGCATGCTGCGCGCCCGCCGCGCCAGGTCGGCCGCATACCAGAAATGCCTGGCTTCCGCCGAGACCAACCAACGCTCCGCGCAGCCGAACCCGAACTCTGCCTGCTCGAGAATGACGAGCAGCCGCTCGAGCGTCTCCGCGTCGCGCAGCGCCGCACCGCCGCGGATGAATTTCGTGGCCGCGCGCACGGCCGCCAGGCCAAAGTCGACGTCATTCGCGCCGCGCGCGTCCCTGTCCGTCACGAACACGACGTTTACCAAAGCCGGAACCGAAGGTCGAAGCCTCACGGTCGGGGGGTCGGGCCGCAAGACGCCATACAAGCAGAACGCATCCCCGATGGCTGGAAACGCGCCGCTCCAGCCACGACTCAGGTCGATGTCGATTGGTTCCAGCTGATCCGGGCCAACGGCCCGGGCCATACCTTGAGAATCGACGGCCTGAATCACGCCAACCCCCGCGTCTCCAAAGACGGGAGCGAGCGCGAACCGCCCTGCGGCCGTATGTTTCCGGAGTGCCGCCACAGCGCTGGCTGGCTCGCGATCGGCCCCGACGTCGAGCGTGACCCCAGCCGATTCGGCGGCGGCGAACAGCGTGGATATCGGTCGGGTGTCCCGGAGCGTCCGGGCGTCCAGCGTCTCGCTCCAGGGCAGGCAAAACGCCTCGCCCGAGCGCGTGACCAGCGAGTCGACCGACCGCTCGATCCCCATCGCGCCCAGCGCCGCTCGCAGCGCGTGGAAGTACATTCCGCCGGCCAGCCGGTCCGATGGCCAGCCCGCCAGTCGCGCCGTCACGGTCGTCAGCGGCCGCCGATCAGTTCGACCACAACGTCCAGCACGGCCGACGCCACTTCCGCCTTGCTCGTCAGGGGAATCTCCACGTCTGGACGGTCCGGCCGAATAATCGTGACGGCGTTGGTCTCCGTCGCGAAGCCTCGGTCTGAACCCGCCACGTCGTTGACGACCAGCGAGTCTAGTTCCTTCGCGTGCAGCTTGGCCCTGGCGTTTTCGAGGTGGTCGTTGGTTTCCGCCGCGAATCCGATGCGCAGGAAGTCGCCGGATAGCGATTGCAGCAGATCCGGGTTTTCGATCAGGTCGATGCCCGCCGGCTCACCGCCGCGCTTCAGCTTCACGTCGGAGGTCATGGCCGGGCGGTAGTCGCCCACGGCAGCGTTCATTATCAGAGCATCGCACCCCTGCACGGCCTCTCGCAGCGCCTCCAGCATTTCCTCGGCGGATTCGACCCGCGTGGTTTCCGCGCTGACCGGCGGGTCCTCGGTTCCCGAGCCCAGCACCAGCCGGGTCGTGGCCCCGCGCTCGATAGCCGCGCGCGCCAGTTCAACGCCTTGCCGACCGCTGGCCGGATTGCCGATGAAGCGCACCGGGTCCATGTACTCCCGCGTGCCGCCGGCGGACACCACCAGCACCCGACCCTTCAGCGGCCCGTTGCGTCCCAGAGTCTCGCGGATAACGTCCAGCAGCACCGGGGTGTCCGGCAGCCGGCCCTGCCCCTGCGCGCCCGACGCAAGCCGGCCGCTGGCGGGCTCGATGAGGCGCACGCCGCGCCGTCGCAGCGTCGCCAGGTTGTCCTGCGTGGCGGGGTTGGCGTACATGCCGGGTTCCATGGCCGGCGCAACCACGATGGGCGCCTGGGTGGCCAGCGCAATGGCCGATCCAAGGTCGTCGGCCTGCCCGTGCGCCAGCCGCGCAATGCCGTTGGCCGTCGCCGGCGCCACCACCACCACGTCCGCGTCCCGAGCCAGGCGCACGTGTGCGATTTCATGCTCGGCGGTCATCGCGGCGTCCGCCGAATACACCGCCCGCTGTGTGAGTGCCTGGAAGGTCAGCGGACCCACGAAGTCTTCGGCCGCCCGCGACAGCACCGCGTCGACTTTGGACCCTGCCTGCGTGAGCTTGCTGGCCAGGTCCGACGCCTTGTAGGCCGCGATGCCGCCCGTGACGTACAGCACCACCCGCGCGCCGTTGAGCACGCTCACGCCGACGCCTCCGCCTGCTGGATCAACCAGAGCCCGCGCAACGTCAGGTCCAGGTCCACGATCTCGAACAGCCCTACGTCCTCCACCACGATGGGCGCCTGCCCTCCGGTGGCGATGGCCCGGTAGTCGGCGCCCAAGTCGGACTGCAAGCGCTCGATCAGCCCACGCACCATTTGGACGTATCCCCAGTAGACCCCGGATTGCATGGAAGCCCTGGTCTCCGTTCCGACCAGACGCGCCGGCCGCGCCAGGTCGATCGACGGCAGCTGCGCGCCAGCGGCGGTCAGCGCCCGCGCGGTGTTCTGCATGCCAAGCGTAATGATCACGCCGGCCAGACTGCCCGCTGGGTTGACGATGTCGAACGTGGTGACGCTGCCCAGGTCCACCACAACGGCCGGCGCCTGGTAGAACTCGCGGGCCGCCAGGGCGTTCGCCACCCGGTCGATGCCAACCTGCGCCGGGCGGTCCACGGCCAGCTCGATAACCCGCACGTCCCGCGAACGGGCAATCAGCGGCTCGCAGCCGGTGGCGGAACGGGCCGCAGCGGCGATGCGCTCCGTCAGGGCGGGCACGACGGAGCCGACAACGGCCGCTTCGATCCCCGTCACGCCGTGATGGACCAGCATGGCGCGCAACAGCGCCTCGTGCTCGGCGCCGGTCCGGTTGAGGTCGCTATGCACCGCCCAGCGCGCGCCCAGATCCTCACCATCGAACACGCCGAATTTGGTGTCGGTGTTGCCGACGTCGACGACCAGAACCATGGACAATGCTCGCCTAGCCGTCGCGGCTATCATATCGCTGTCTATGTCCAGGCTCGCACCCATGGTCGACCTGCCGTCTCCGCTCCGTCTCACCCACATGACGTGGCCCGAAGTCGAGCGCGCCCGCGACGGCGTGGAGCTGGTCATGATCCCGATCGGCTCCATTGAGCAGCACGGACCCAACACCTCGCTCGACACCGACCTGGTGATTTGCGAAGACCTCACCCTGCGGCTGGCCGAGCGCTTCCATCCCCGCCTGCTCGTGGCTCCGACCATGCCCTACGGCATGTCGACGTATCACATGGGCTTCCCCGGCACGATCACGCTGCGGCCCCAGACCTTCCTGCACGTGCTGGAAGACAACCTGGCATCCCTGCTGCATCACGGCTTCAAACGCTTCCTGCTGACCAACTGGCACAGCGGCAACACGTCGATCATGACCCTGGCCATGCAGACCCTGCCCACCCGCCTGCCGCTGGACTTCCTCGCCGCCATCTCGCTCTACAACCTGGAGGACGACGAACTGGAGGCCGAGATCGTCAAGTCCCCCACCTCCGGCCACGCCTGCGAACTGGAAACCGCCGAGCTGATGGCCCTGCGCCCGGACCGCGTCAAGACCGACAGCCTGGCCCCGGGAGACCTGACTCCGCGCGGCAGCCGCCTGCGCCAGCGTTTCTGGCGACGCTCCATCCGCCGCAACCACGACTTCTCCGACTTCTCCGCCAACGGCGCCGTGGGCGACGCCACCCTGGCAACCGCCGAAGACGGCTGGCGCATGCTGACCGTGATCGAGGAACGCGCCGACAAGCTCATCACGACCCTGCTCGACTCGCCCGACGACCTGCTGGCCCGCGGCCGCATCCCCGGCTGGCGCCACGAACTGGCCAGCCGATGAGCGACCTCACCACCTACGCGCTGCACAAGATGTCCTGGCCGGAGGTCGCCCAGGCCTCGGAGACCGTGGAACTGGTGCTCATCCCCATCGGCTCCACCGAACAGCACGGACCGCACCTGGGGCTGGGCCAGGACCACCTGATCGCACACGCCTACTGCGAGCGCGCCGCCGAACGGCTGGCCCCGCGCCTGCTCGCCCTCCCCGCCATTCCCTGGGGCATTTCCGACCACCACATGAACTTCCCCGGCACGATGACCCTGCGACCCGAGACCTTCCTGGATCTGCTGGAAGACATCATCGTCTCGATGCGCCACCACGGCTTCCGCCGCTTTCTGATCGTCAACGGCCACGGCGGCAACCGGGCGCTGATGTCGGTCGCCGTGCAGGACCTCGGCTTCCGGATGGACATCGACTTCCTGGGCTGCGTGGGCCACTACACGCTGGGAGACGATTCGTCCCTAAAGGCCATCGCCGGCGAGATCCCCGGCGGGCACGCCTGCGAGATGGAGAGTTCCCACGACTACTACCTGGCGCCGGACCTCATCCGCGAGGAGGCGCTGGCCCGCGGCACGCTCGACGACGCCTTCATGGCCATGCTGGCGTCGCTGACGGAACTTGAACTCGAATGGCCCAACGCCATGAACGCCCACACCCCCTCCGGTGCCCTCGGCGACGCCCGCAAGGGCACCCGCGAGGTCGGAGAACGCCTCATCGAGTCCTCCATCGACGAGCTCACCGAAATCCTCGAAGCCCTCCGCGACTCCCCCCGCTGGAACGGTCCCCCACACGGCCAGGTGCACGTAACCAAGAAGGCCTGAGTCCCAACCAAGCCCTTGGCACCCCTGATGACTTCGTTCTTCTGAGTGAATGCGCAAGTTTGGCGAGCGTAGGCGCGGCCTCGGACGTTGAATGACCGAACGAAGATGATCTCAGCCGACAAAGGTGCCCGCCACACCCCCGCCGTACAGCGGAATAGCTACCCTGCGTTTACGGTTATCGCCGTCGTCTTCGTAGTTGCCATCGCCGTCTTTGGCGCCTGCGACACTTCGTCGCGCGGCACATCGGCCACGTCTCCCAAGTCTGCGCCACCAGAGATGCCATTTACCACCGAGGGTCGTGGTGATGTTGTCTCGGATAGTTTCATTCTCGACCCTGGGAAGTATCGAATCTCAATCAATGTTAGCGGTAATAGTGATCAATCTGAGCGCCCCGGGGCATTCATCGTTGCGCTTTACACAGTGGTCGTTGGAATGCCGTCAGTGCTCGTCGAGACCGTGACCACATCTGGTAATTGGGAGACGACATCGACTGTCTTAGATCGCCAGCATTTCTATTTGGACATTATAGCCGCTGGCGAATGGAAAGTGACGTTCCATCCGGCCTGAGTAATAAGCTATCCGACGGCGGCGATCCGCGTTCACCCAACCCACGTCGACCTGAACGCCATCACAACGACCATAAACGTGTGGGCATTCAGATAAGTAAGATCCTAAACTTGAATCAGCCTGTAGATCAATCGTCAAGGCCATAGCTGGACAGAGGGCCTGAGAGCTTGCCTGTCGCATATCAGCGCATGCTGAGACGCGACGTCCATGCATTCAATTCAGTGGACCGTGTGCTTATGCATGAGATGATTCGCCTGACCGAATCAAGCGGTGACTATCTTTATTGCAACTACACACCAACTGAAGCGCTCTACGAACCAGGGACAAGGCTGGAGATGGAGTTGGTCGTTCAACACGCTCTGTCAGCTAGCGGTCAGGATTCATCCGCAGAGAGCATGGACACGTTGCGACAGATCGTCACTTTCTTATCGCAAATCGCATTGAGCGCCGATGACATTCACCCAAGGGAATTGGTCTTTGGCGGAACGGAAGAGAGCATTGTCACGCGGCGAACGGACTGGTGTACGGACCTTGCACGAGCCGGATGCGTCATGCTGCACATCGCCGGTGCGGCCGCCCGGCTCGTTAGTCTATTCGACACTGATCGAGCTTATTCCGATCATCAGATCATTGAGGCCTATGTCGACGGGTCTTGGGCATGTGCGGATCCCGTCCATGGGTACGTCTTTCAGCACAGCGATGGACGGCCAGCATCGGCACGCGATCTTGTGAACGATCAATCCATCGCAATTGACACAATCGCAGACGCCGCCGCTGCGGAAGCCTACAACGGGTTGTTTAGCAACGTCTTCTTGGTCAATTATGGCCCAGAATTATTCACCGATTACGATTTCACTGAGTCCAAGGCGGACGCCTACAACCTGAGCATTTTCGATGAATCACTTGCTGGTTGGCCAGCTGCATTGAGGTGGCTCCACGGCGAAGACGAATGAAATTTAGCGTGGCAGTCGGATTTACCCACACCTACGCGATCTAAGCTCGCGCAGCTTCCCCGCCGTCCGGTCGTCGCAGTCAACCTTCAGCGCGGGAAAACCTCAGTGCCCACTGGCTCCCGCTATCACTGGACAGAATCTGAAGAGCAATCGCGGTCTTGACTGGGCCGATTGGCGTAGTTCCGTCATCCATGGCGAATTGCGCTGTGCCGCTTGCGACTGACTCCGAGGGAGAGGAGGACTCTTGGCCAGCTCCGGGTGTTGCTGCCCCCGAGTTATCGCCAACGGAACTCCAGACAATCTGGACGATTCCAAAATTGAGGGTGACGCTAAAGGTCACAAAGAAACTTTCGCCCAGCGGCAACGAGACGATCGAACTCTCCGAGCCTTGTCCGCGCCGGGTTCGGCTGCCATCGCTTGCGACCTCGGTCGCATAGTCGTCGAGCGCAAACGCCTGGGTCTGAATCGGCTGGCCATCCGTCCCAGCGCCAGGGAGCGGTGGTAGCGCGGGATTAGGCGTCGCTTCCGCCGTAGGCGGTGGTGCCGCAGTGGGCGTGGGTTCAGGTGTTGGCGTCGATGCGAGCGCGACTGGTGATGCCTGAACCTCGGGTGTTGCTGCACTCCCCTGCTCACAGGCAGCGAGGACCAGCACGCTCGCGACGACGACCAGCACGGTCCGCCGCACGATTCCGACACTCACCGACTCGGTCCTAACCCGGAATCAACGCGCCGGCCGGTCACCCAGGCCATACGACCATCGAAGCCGATCGGCCGCTATCCCGCCGGCGGAAAGTGCAACCGCCCCTGACGCTCCGTCTCCACGCGCAGCAGGTAGCCGCCGATGCTGGTGACGTACAGGGTCGAAAGGTCGTCCCCGCCAAAGGTGCAGTTGGTGGGGTTCGCTACCGGCACGTCGTGGCGCTCCAGCACCTCCCCATCCGGTGCGAACACGTAGATCGACGAACCCGGTCCGCCCTGATCCCAGCCGGCCGTCGCGACGATGTATCCCTCGGTGTCCAGGCACATCCCGTCGATGCCCCGGTGCGCGCCGAAGTCGTGCAGAACGGTCATCTCGCCCAGCGAGCCGTCGTCGTTAAGGGGATAGGCCCGCAGCTGCCGGTCCTCGTCCGCATTGCGACCGCTCTGGGCCACGTAGAGGACGGAATGATCGAGCGAAAACAACAGACCGTTGGGACGCGTCGTATCGAACGTGACCCGGCTGATCGCCCACGAACCGTCGTCCTGTGGGTCCAGCCGGTACACCGAATCGTGGTCCAGATCCTTGTTTGCGCGATCCTCGGTCGAGGGGCCCGCGGCGCCTTCGTAATACGGGTCGGTGAACCAAATGCGACCCACGTTGTCGATCGCTAGGTCATTCGGGATGTTCAGCCGCTGACCGTCGAACCCTTCCGTCAGCGATGTCGTCGTTCCGTCGGCGTTGTACCTCACCACCCGCCGCGCGCCGCCCTCACAGCCGTACAGCACGCCGTCGGGGTCGAACATCAACCCGTTGCAGTAGTTGGTGCCCTCGCGGTAGACCGTCGATTCACCCGTCGTGGGGTCATAGCGCATGATCCGGCTCTGCTGGATGCTCGTGAACAGCAGCGCTTCCCCATCCCAGGCCGGACCTTCGGTGACGTTGCCGTACGGACCGTCGATGTAATCGAAATTCCAGGCCATCACGCGCTCCCTTGTGCTCTACAGACCAGGTGAGATTCGTCGAACCATAGCCGTCGCCGCCAGCCTTAGCGTCCGGTAATCAGCGTGCCGGAATCGGCGGCGTCACGAGCCAGCAGAGTCCAGCGGTGGGACTCGATCACGTCCGCGGCGGTAATCGCAAGGTCGGTCTCGCCGCGCGCGGCCGCGATGAAGTCACGCGCCAGCGCACTCGGCGCGTCCGCCGTGGGCGTGTCCAGCGAAGGCCCTTCGAAGTCCGTCAGCGTGCGTTGTCGCCCGCCCTTGTCCACGGTGAAGGAGGTTTCCGCCGTCGTTCGAATCTCGATCGACCCGTCCGTACCCTCAATCAGCATGCGGCAATCGCCGTGATACGGCGCGCTGTCCGGCGTCAGCCACGAGGCCCGCACAAAGGCCGACCCGCCGTCCGCCAGCCGCAACCAGACCTCGGCGTGATCCGCAAACGTGGGGTACTCCTTGAAGCGCGCGGCCCCGTGCTGCGCCGCCACGCCCACCGGTTCGCAGCCGTGCAGCCAGCGCACCCCGTCGATGTCGTGGATGCACAGGTCCAGCAGCGCGCCGCCGTTCAGCTCGCGGTCGAAGAACCAGGCCGGCCGCCGCTCGGGCCCGCACTTGTGGGGACGCTGCGCCATGGATGTCACCACCTGCCCGATCTCGCCCACCTCGATGGCTCGCTTCGCCGCCAGGTACGGACCGCTGAACCGCAGCGTCAGCGCACAACTCAGCGCCGCCGAGCCACCGGCCGCCGCCTCCAGCCGGTCCAGGTCCTCGTGGGTTGTCACAGCCGGCTTGTCCAGCAGCACGCTCACGCCGGCCTCCAGGCAGGCCACCGCAACCTCGCCCTTGGCGTTATTGATTGGCGCCAGCGCCGCCGCGTCAATGGAGCCGTCCAGCAACTCACGGTAGTCAGCCAGACCCGGCACCCCAAAGGCCGCCGCCGTGCGCTCGCGTACCTCGAGTTCAGGCTCCGCCACGGCTACCAGTTCCACGCCGTCTTCGGCCACCAGCTGCCGCGTAATCCCCAGCACGTGCCCGTGTTGCGCGCCGATGATCGCCAGGCGCATCCGTTAGCGCGTCCTCTGCGTACGTCGGTTCATCGTGCTTCTCCGTTGGCGAACATCGCCGTCAGCCTCTGCTTGCGGTAGTCGAAGATGCGTTCCACGTCGCGCCGTATCACCAGCTCGTTGGCCAGCGCGCCGCCCCACACAGCGTATTGCACCCGGTCCCCGGCCAGCGTCCCGCCGTCCTGTTCGACGAACGAATGCTCATGGCTCCACTGCCGGTACGGCCCCTTCACCTGCACGTCCGCGAACCGGTGCGGCGGGTCCCATACCATGATCTCGCTCCGCCAGCGCAGCGGAACTCCCCGAAACCGCAACCGGTAGTCGATCAACGTCCCGGGCCGCATCTCGATCGGTGCCGGCGTCACCACGCTGAACTTCAGCCACGGCGGAGTAATGACCTCCAGGTTCGAGGCGTCCGCAAAGAACTCGAACACCTCGTCCAGCGGCCGCGGCAGCCACACGCACGACTCGTACACAAACGTCCGCACGCCGGTCCCTCCAGGCCGCCCGCGCAGGTCAGCTTTGCCTACCCGACCGACCTAGCGACGCGCCAGATACCCCGCCGCCGTCTTTCGGATCGTCGAAACAATGGTCTCCACCGCCTCCTCGCTGATGTTCGGCGTCATCTGCAGCGAAACCCCGCGCCCCATGACGTCCTCGCCGCGCGGGCATTCCACCTGCGTGTAGTCCACCGGCGTCTCGCGGTCGAAGTCGAACGGAAACCGGCTCTGACCGTAACCATGGGGCCCCGCCAGGAACGGATTGCGATACAGCGGCCCGTGGCGTCCCGACCCGACGTATGGCCCGCCCAGCGGCACCCCGGCCCGGCTGACCTCCTCGGCGAACTCCCAGGCCGAGCACCCCAGCGTGTCCGTGTCCAGTGTTAAACCCAGCACCCAGTAGCTGTGCCGGTCACCGGGCCGCACCCGCTGCGGCGTGATCTCGTCCATATCCGACAGCCCGTCGATGATCGCCTCGGCCGTTTCGATCTTCCGCTGGATATACCCGTCCACCTTCTTCAGCTGCGTCGACAGCACCGCCGCCATCAGGTCGCCCATCTTGTAGTTGGGCGCCAGGAAGTAGTTGGCGTACGGCTGCCCGTGCAGCGGCCCGTTGTCGCGCGGCAGGGCCGCGTCGCGGAACAGGATGGCGCGTTCCCACAGCGCGTCGTCATTCGTCAGCACCGCCCCGCCGGTGCCCGCCGACAGGTGCTTGCCGCCAAAGCTGAACCCGCCAATGTCGCCGACCGTCCCCACGATCCGCTCTTGCGACTCGGCGAAATGCGCCTGGCAGCAGTCCTCGATCAGCGCCAGGCCATGCCGGTCGGCAATCGCCTGCAGCGCATTCATGTCGCACGGATTGCCGAACAGGTGCACGGCCATGATGGCGCGGGTGCGCGGCGTGATCTTGGCCTCCACGTCCGCCGGATCCAGCGTGTACGTGTCGTCCACGTCGGCGAACACCGGCACGCAGTTGTGCAGGATCGCTCCGATAATCGACCCGCCCGCCGTCCATGGCGACACGATGATCTCGCTGCCCGGCTCCGGGTTCAGCGCGCCGATACACACGTGCATGGCCGCCGTGCCCGAGCTGGCCGTGACCGCATGCTTTGCACCGTGCTTAGCCGCAAACGCCTCTTCGAACTCCACCACCTTCGGGCCAAGCCCCACCTGACCCGACCGCAGCACCTCGGCAACCGCCGCAATGTCGTCGTCGCCAAAGTCGTGGGTCGCTCCCAGGTCCAGCATTTCCGCCCTGTCACCCGTCTGCGCCGCGTCTCGTTCGCTCACGCCGCTCCCCCTCTTCGGTAGCGCCGGGTCAGCCTTCCAACCCCAGCAGGCGCATGGCGTTCAATCCCAGGACTTTCTGCTTGGCCCGCCGCGGGATGTCGGCGGTGACGACCTTGGCGATCTGCTGCCGCGCGTCCATCAGCGCCATATCCGAGCCGTAGAGCACCTTGTCCTCGCCCGCGCGCTCCACATTGAACTCGGTAGCCCCCAGCGCCGTGCGCGAGCTACAGGTCTCCATATAGACGTTTGGCAGAGTCCGCGCGGTTTCTGCGGCATCCGCGTCCAGCGTGCCCGCCGTGTGCGCCATGACCCATCGAACATTCGGAAACCGCTCGCTCAGCGCCGTAAACCGCCCCTGGATGGTCGTTCCCGGCGGATCGAACGGGTACGTCGCGTGACACATCACCGCCATCTCCCGCTCGTCCACCCACTCGTAAATCGGGAAGTAGGCTGGATCGTCGTTGGGTAGCCCGAAGTAGTCGGGATAGATCTTCACGTAGGCCATGCCCAGCCCATGCACCGCCCGCTCCAGCTCGGACACAACTTCCTCGGGGTAGTGCGGCGTCGCGAACGCCACCCCGATGAAGCGCTCCGGCGCCTGCGCCACGTACTCCGCCACCAGGTCATTGCCGCGCCTGGCGTCGCCGAACCAGATGCAGTTGATACAGGCGCGGTCCACGCCCGCCGCGTCCATCACCTTCAGGTATAGGTCACAGTCGGCGTCCACCCCATAGCGGCCCCAGCTTCCGGCGTGGCAGTGGAAGTCGATGACTGGGGTATCCATAGAGCTACATCCCCAGGAGCCGCGCGAGGTTGCCGCCGCAGGTGGCGCGCAGGTCCGTCTCGTGCAGCCCGATGCGGTGCAGGTGATAGAGCTGCGGCGCGATGGCCTGCTCCGGGTAGCGCGAGCCAAACAGAATCCGCCGCGGCCCGATGTCATCCAGCAGCCGCGCAATTCCGTCCACGATCACGTAGCGCGAAACCTCAATCGACAGGTTCGGGAGACTCCGAAGCAGCGGCGGCGCCCACGAAGCCTGCCGATAGTGCACCTCGCTCAGCACCACCGCCAGATCTGGGAACTCGCCGACCGTCTCGTACACCGCGTGCGGGTCCAGTTCCGCGCCGTCGCCGTCGAGCCAGTTCGTCTCATAGCTCATTGGCAGCCACAGTGGGATGCGGCGCGCCGACAGCCAGGTCAGCCACTCGCCGACCACCCATGGACGGAACGGGTAGTGGTGCAGCATGGGCAGCATTCGCACCGCGCGCACGTCGGCCGCCTCGATCTGTGCCTTGGTGGCCTCGAAGTCGTCAAACGCCGGATTGCAGACGAACTGCGGAACCAGCCGCGTCTCGTCACCGATGGCCTCCAGTAACCCGGCGTTGCCCTCGGTTGAGTCGTAGGCCGCCGCGTGCGGCGCGTAGACCAGCGCGCGCTGCACGCCGGCGCGGTCCATCTCCGCCAGCAGCTCGGCGGCGCTGTCCTTCGACACCCGCCGGTCGTGCCGGCGACCCAGCGCGGCATTGGCGTCAAACGCCGGAACCTCGGGCCGAAAATCCAGGTCCACCGCCAGCGTCACCCTACGCCCTCCCTGCTCAGACGCCCCGCGCCGCGTCGGCCGCCCAGACGTCCAGCGGATTCTCACGCAGCGCCATCGGCAGGTCCACTCGCGCCCGGCGCCGGTGCGATTCCCAGGCCGCGTGCATCATCTCCATCGCCGCCCGGCCCTGGCGGCCGCTGGACTCGGGCTCGCGGTCCTCTTGGATCGCCTCCCACAGGTCTTGGAACATGATCCCTTGTAGCCGGTCGCGCCCCTCCGCCTTGGTCAGTGGGTATCCGTCCGGCGCGTCTTCGGAAGTCATCGGCACGTGTTCCCACTGGTGGTTGTAGACCGGCGACATGTGCGAGCCATAGTGACGGAACAGGCGCGTGTCCACGCTCTGCCGCAGGGCGTAGCGACCCTGCGTGCCGAAAATGTCCAACCCGTAGGACCGGTCGTCGTTGTCGGCTTCCATCCAGAAGTTGATGCTGATGTTGATACCGCCCGCCGCCCCGTAGGTGGCGAACATTCGCTCGCCCAGCACCGTCCCGCTGTCGCGCGCTGCGCCCTGGATCTCCGTGCTGGAGGTAATGTCCGCCGCCGTGGCCTCGCGGCCGCCCACCGTCACGTGCCCGTGCGCCCACTGCACGTCCGGCGCGAACACCCGCGACCAGTCGGCAATGTGCGTGCCCATTTCGGTCATCTCGGTGGCCGCCAGCCGCGCACCCTTGTTGTAGGCCTGGATCGCGAACACGTCACCAATGTCGCCGGAGGCGATCAGGTGGCGCGTCAGCCGGTTGTAGCCGCTGGCGCGCTTGATGTGGTTGATGGCCAGCTTGACCCCGTTTCGGTCGCAGGCCTCAATCATCGCGTCGCACTCAGCCAGCGACAGGGCCATCGGCTTCTCGCAGAACACGTTGCAGCCGTATTCCGCCGCGGCAATCGTGGCCGGCGCGTGGAACGAGCCGTGCGTCGTCACGAACGCCACGTCCGGGCGCGTCTTGTCATACAGCTCGTCCCAGGTTTCATAGACGGCGTCCGTCCCCCAGGCCCGCCGGTAACGTTCGCGCGCCTCGGGGCTGATGTCGCAGCCGCCCACCACCCGCGCGCCCAGCGCCTGCACCGCCGCCCGCGTGTGGTTGTGCCCCATGCCCCCACACCCCACCACCGCAATCGTCGGCGCAACCATCGTTTCCATCACCCCTGGCTAGCGCGCCGTCGCTCGGAGTCTACGCCCGACATCAACTGAAATTCGACGACCGAGCTCCCACATCTCGAAGGCCCCCTCGCGGTTCCGTGGTGTTTTGGGATGCCGTGTCCCTGTGGGTGCCTTCATCGAACGCGCAAGCCTCTCGCAAAGCGAACGCCAGGACGGCGCACAGAGTTCTTGACAGTCCGCCCTGGGTCGCGTACAAACATGACATACCCCCCCTGTTGCTTCGGTGGCAGGGTCGAGGCCGCCCCACCGGGCGGTCTCTGTCTTTCTCGGGCGGTCTCGTTGAGGCGCCCGTGTGATCACCAACCTCTACGTCGACGGCTTCAATCTCTACAACCGCGCGGTCAAGAACACCCCGTTCAAGTGGCTGGACTTGCGCAAGCTGGCCGCGACGCTCTTTCCCGGCGATGACATTCAGCGCATCTGCTACTTCACCGCCCTCGTCAGGTCACGCCCCAACGACCCTACCCAGACCGAGCGGCAAGCAACGTATCTGCGGGCGCTAGGCACGCTGCCGGGCCTGGAAGTCCATCTTGGCGAATTCCGGGAGCGCATCAAGCACCGCCCGCTGGCCAGTCCCAAACCGGGACGTCCCGCGTACGTGCGAATCCGGGACACGGAGGAGAAGGGGTCCGACGTGAACCTCGCCACCCGTCTCCTGGTCGGCGGGTTCACCGGGGACTACGAGCAAGCCGTCGTCGTGTCGAACGATTCCGACCTGGCCGCCCCGATCCGGTACGTGAACAACGACCTGGGGCTGCGCGTCGTCGTGGTCAATCCCGACTCCAAGACCAGCACTCACAACGACCTCGTCCAGTCCGCGACGTACGTAAAGCGGCTCTGGAAGAGCCATCTCAGGAAAAGCCAGCTACCCCCGACCATCACCGACGCGCACGGTGTGATCACCAAGCCGGTCGCGTGGTAGTTGAATGGTCACCACACAGACATTCCATTAGTCCTTCGACTAGCCCATCAGCCGATCGCCAATTCACCCGCTAGCATGAACGGCAATGGGTCGCTTTCGTCCGCGCTCCTATCCTGGAGCAAGCCGTCGCCTTCCCCCTCTCCCCGTGGGAGAGGGTTGGGTGCGGGGTCTTCGTCTTCTCCCTCCTGGGGGAGAGGGTTGGGGTGAGGGGTCTTCCGGTCCCGGTCCCACGCGCCGGCACGGCTCGCTCTTCCCCTCTTCTGGGGGAGAGGGTTGGGGTGAGGGTCTTCGTTCCTCGCAGCCTAAAGCGACCCACGACGGCATGTGCGGCGGACGGCGCAAGCGCCGCTCGCCTCGAGCCGGGGTGGCGGAACGGTAGACGCACGGGACTTAAAATCCCGGGACTTCGGTCGTGTGGGTTCGAATCCCACCCCCGGTACCAGGAGCCAGCAACCCGGCCACCGTTTGCGCCTCTTGCCCCTCGCCCTTGAGGAAGAAAGCTGGAGGGTAAGGGTGGCTGCCTGGTTTCGCGACCAACCCCGGACCTGAGAGCCTTGCACCCCATCGTCGCCGCTTATCCTTTCGAATGAACTTCCTAACTGACCGCAAGAACACCCTTCTCGCTGTCGCCGTGCTTGGCGATGCCTTGGTGTTCGTGCTGTTCGTGGCCCTCACCCCCATCGAACACGGCAGCGTCGAGATCGAGGCCTTCGGACGCACCGGTCTGCCCTTCGCGGGCATCTGGATCCTCGTGTCGCCATGGCTGGGCGCGTTTCGCGTGTCCACCCTGACTCGTCTGCGCCTGGCCGCTTGGCGAATCCCCCTCATCTGGCTCGGCTGCGGGATCGTGGCCGTCGTGCTGCGCGTTTGGCTGACCGACCGCACCTTCTCCTGGGCCTTCACCATCGCCTCCATCGCCCTCGTCGCCGCCATGCTCCTCGCCTGGCGCGCAATCCTGATCCTCGCCGCCCGCCGCATCGAATGGGACTAGCATTGGCCGCGCCCGACGATGGGCCGAGCGTGGCGAGGATGTCCACATGTCGACCGTCGATCCACTAAACCTCCTGGTCATCACGTCCGACCAGCACCGGCGCACCGCCAGTGGCTGTTACGGCCATCCGCTCGCCTGCACGCCAAACCTGGACGCTTTGGCCGAGCGCGGCGTCCGGTTCGACACCGCGTACTGCAACTTCCCCATCTGCGTGCCGTCGCGCGCCAGCCTGGCCACGGGCCGCTACGCGCACGAACTGGGCGTCTGGGACAACGCCGCGCCATACATCGGACAGCGACCCAGCTGGGGCCACCGCCTCGTCGAGCACGGCCACGCCGTGACTACGATCGGCAAGCTGCACTTTCGGCGGCCCGATGACGACTCAGGGTTCCCCGACCAGCGCATTCCCATGCACGTGAAGCAGGGCGTTGGAGACCTCTACGGCTCGCTGCGTCCCAATGTCCCGCGCCAGCGCAACTACCTGAACGCCGCCGCTAACCCACGCGTCGGCGATTCGGAGTACATGCGCTACGACGCCGCCATCACCCGCAAAGCGGTCGACTGGCTGGCAACGGAGGCCTCGCAGCATTCGGCGCCGTGGTGCCTGTGGGTTTCCTACACGCTGCCGCACTCACCGTTCGTCGCGTCGGCTGAGGATCTGGCCCGGTATCCGCTTGAGGACATGAAACTCCCCGTCAACTTCCGCTCGCCCGATTGGCCGCATCACCCGCATATCGATTACATCCGCGAACAGCGCATCCAGTCGCCCGACGAAGAACTCGACGAGGCGGTCGTCCGGCGCACCATCGCCACCTACCTGGCCATGTGCACGTACCTGGACCGCCAGATCGGGTCGGTGCTGGGGGCGCTGGCCGAGCAGGGGCTGCAAGGCTCGACCCGGGTCATTTACGCAAGCGATCACGGCGAGATGCTGGGCGACCACGGGATGTGGGGCAAGAACCTGATGTACGAGGGCGCCGCCGCCGTTCCCTTCCTCATGGCTGGACCGGACATCGATCCCGGCCAAACCGTTTGCCAACCGGTCTCTCTAGTCGACCTGTTCCCGACCATCGCTCAGGGCGTAGGCGCCCCGCTGGCCGACGCGGACGCCGACCTTCCGGGCATGTCGCTCTGGCCGGCCGGGCAGGGCGACCCGCTGCCTGACCGCACGGTCTTCGCCGAGTACCACGCCTCGGGCTGCCGCGAAGCGATGTACATGCTGCGCGACGAAACCCACAAGTTCGTGAGCCACGTGGGCGACCCGCCACAGCTTTTCGACCTGACCGCCGACCCCAACGAAACCCGCGATCTCGCCGCCGACCCGCAGTCGGCCCCGCTACTCGAACAGTTCGAACGACATCTCCGCACGGTCGTGGACCCCGAGGCCGTGGACCGCGCCGCCAAGGCCGATCAGGCTCGACGCATCGAAGCCGGCGGCGGCCTGGCGGTCATCAACAAGCGCGGCCCCATCGCCGGCGGCACTCCCGCCCCCAACCAGTTCCGCGACGCCTAGAACTTCCCGTCGCGGACTTCAAAGTGGGTCGGCTTGTCCAGCGTGCGGCCGCCGGCCCGCAGCCAGTCGGCGGTCCAGCGCAGGACCGACGCCGGCGGCGTCATCGGCTCGCCCACCAACCCAGCCATCCGCCGGCAGTCCACAAACAACGCGCTCTCCGACTCGACACCCGAAAACTCAGGCTCGACGCCCAGCAGCCGCCCCAACTGAACCGCCGCGTCACGAATCCGAATCGGCTCCAGGCCGGACACGTTCAGCGTCAACGGCGGCGCCGAGGTGTGCTCCAGCGTCCGCAGGATCAGATCGCAGGCATCGCCCTGCCAGATCACGCTGGCCCGGCTCATCCCGAGGTTCACTGGCAGACCGTCGCGCAGGCTGGCCCCGATGTCGTGCAGCACCCCATAGCGCAGGTCCAGCGCGTACGAAAGCCGGATCAGCGCCGAGCGCGTGCCCCAGGTGTGCGCCGCGTACTCGAACATCCGCTCCCTTGCCAGGCACGACTGCGCGTACTCCCCAATCGGCTCGGGAACCACGCCCTCGTCCGCGCCCGGCCCGTCGGCCCCCGTGAACGGGTAGACGGCGGCGGTGGAGAAGACCACGAAGCGCGCCTCTCGATAACGCCGCGCGACCAGTCCCGGCAAGTGCGCGTTCATTGCCCAGGTCAGGTGCTCGGCGCCAGTGGACCCGAACTTGCGCCCGGCCATGAACACCACGTCGGGCGCGTCCGGCAACGCGCGCAGCACGTCCGGGTCCAGCAGGTCGCCAGTAAGCGTGCGCACGCCGGCGGCTTCCAGCCCTGCGCGGGCGGCGGGATCGCTGAAGCGCGAGACGGCCATGACCTGGCCGTCACGCCCAGCGGCCTGGAATGCCGCTCGGGCCATTCGGGCCACGGTGGGACCCATCTTGCCCCCGGCGCCCAGCACCAGCAGGTCGCCGGACCCACGGGCGATGGACTCGATAAGGCCGGCACTGGGACGCGACATCACCTCATCAAGCGTCCGCTCGTCCGGGATCGTGGCCGGCCGCTCGCCGGCCCCGGTCAGGTCAGGTGGCAAGGTCGCCACTCAGACGCCCCTGGCAATCTCCGACCACTGGCTCTCGGGGAACGCCTCGATGGTTTGGGTGACCCCACCAAGCTGCTCGCGCATGGCCAGCATGGCCTGGGCGCAGGCCTGGGTGCTGGGGAACTCCATGACCATCAGCACGTCGAACGCACCCATGGTCAGGTAGACCTCGTGCAGCGTGCCGCCGTGGGATTCGATCACCTTGCGGGTCTCGGGCGCGCCCTCGCTGATGGCGTCGCTGACGGATCCAGGCTCCGCTGGCTCATTGCCGGCCATGCTGACCATGCTGATGTAGTGAGGCATCGGATTCCCTCGCGGGCTGTCGGTATCCGCGGCGATTATGGCACCGGCCCGATTGCCGGCTGGCTAGACTCGGCCGTCCCAGGCCCACCCACGATGCGCCATGCTGCCGAACGTCCTGATCGTCACCACTCACGACACGGGCCGCTTCATCGAGCCGTACGGGGTCACCACGGTGGACACCCCCAACCTGAACCGGCTGGCGGCCGCGGGCGCGCGCTTCAACGCCTACACCACCGCCCCCCAGTGCTCGCCCAGCCGCGCCAGCCTGACCACCGGCCGCTATCCCCACGCCAACGGCACGATGGGCCTGACGCACCGCGACTTCCGCTGGGACCTGCACCCCAACGAGCGCACCATCCCGCAGATCCTGCGCACGGTCGGCTACCGCAGCGGCCACTGGGGCGTCGAACACGCCGCCCGCGACCCGCGGCGCATCGGCAACGACGTCTACGTGGAGACCCGCGACATCGAGGCGATCGTTGCCGGCGTCTCGCAGTTCATCGACGCGGACAGCACACAACCATTCGTCGTGCAGGTTGGCTTCGGCGAGACCCACCGCGTCGGCGGCCACGGTTTCGGCGGCCAACCGTATGAGGCCAAGGGCATCACGGTCCCGCCCTACCTCGTGGACGCGCCGGACACTCGTGCCGACCTGGCGGACTTCCAGGGCTGCGTGAATCGGGCCGACGCCTATATCGGTCGCCTGCTCACGATCCTGGAGGACCGAGGGCTGCTGGACGAGACGCTCGTGCTGTACGTCGGCGATCACGGCATCGCCTTCCCCCGGGCCAAGTGCACGCTGTACGACCCCGGCATCGAGATTTCCCTGATCGCGCGTCTTCCCGGCAGCGCGCTCAGCGGCGGCGTAGCGCCCAGCGGGATGGTCAGCAACCTGGACGTTGTTCCGACCCTTATCGAGCTGACCGGCGCCGAAGCGCCCCCCGACCTGCACGGCGACTCATTGCTGCCGATGGCCGCCGGCACGTCGTCCGGCCACTCCGAACTCTTCGTCGAAAAGACGTACCACAGCTACTACGACCCGATGCGGGGCTTGCGCACGGAGCGCTGGAAGTTCATCCGCAACTTCGAGACGGGCCTGGGGGTGGAAATACCCAGTGACATCGCCGGCAGCGGGGCCTACCGCGACCTGGCCGGCCGCCTGGACCCGTCGCACCACGTATCCGTCGAGGTCTACGACCTGCAGTCCGATCCGAATGAACTGACCAACCTTGCGGGCCGTCCAGAGACCGCCGCCATCGAAGCCGAACTCGGCGCAAAGGTGATCGACTGGATGCACGGGACCGGAGATCCACTCCTAGATGGGCCAGTGGCGTCACCGTTCTACAGGGACACGATGCTGGAAATCACGAGCTAGCCGGACACGACCAAGCCCGAGTTACTTGATCGTTACTCCGGCCTGCGCTGCCTGATCCGCCAGAAACTTGTAGACGCCCGGCGCGTCCTCAGTCGAGCAACCTTCGACCATGAGGTAGATGTCCGAGTCCAGCGCTTCCAGCCGCTGCATGTAGCGCTGGTGATCAATAGCGCCCTGCCCGGTGGTGACGGTGTCCAAGTGCAGGGTATGTCTGTCCCACAGAAGGATGTCCTTGCTGTGGCCGCTACCGATGCGGTCGCCCAGCGCGTCAAACATATCGTCGATGGCCGCGCCGGTGTCGTAGTAGGTATCCAGCGTGATCCAGTTCACCGGGTCCATGTCTACGCGCACCCAGGGCGACCCAACGGCATCTACGACTCGGCGAGTAACGACCTCGTCACGCAGGGTGACCAGCTGATGGCCTTCCAGGTGAATGCGCACGCCGACCTCGGCCGCGACCTCGGCGGCTTGTCCGAGCGAGTCGATCAGGTTGGCCTCGGCCCAGGGCGCCCAGTTGTCCGGGTGCGGCGACCAGGGACCGGCCGAGCTCATGCTGCCGGGGCCGGTGTCGATGCAGGCGGCGCCCAGCTTGGCAGCCAGCCGCAGCCCGGCGCAGAGCACCTGGACGCTGCGTTTCCGAGTCTCGGCGTCGGGATGAACCAGGTTCTGCCAGTAACCGGTGCCCATGATGTGTTCCAGTCCGGCGTCACCCAGGATGTCGCGGAAGCGTCGGCAGTCGGCGTCGCTGGGTGGAACAAGCGGATCGTTCCCGCCGAGCCGGGTAAACACGCCGGTGTAGCCCCACGAGCGCAGCGTGCGCGCCGTCTCGGGCGTCAGGTCTCGCACGTCGTCGGGCAGCAACGTGCCGGAAATACCAAGCCGCATATTCAGCCTCCGCCGTCCACGGGAACGATTCCGCCGGACATGTAGGTATTGCGTTCGCTGGCCAGGAAGGCAACCACTTCCGCCACCTCCTCAGGATCGGCGTAGCGGCCGATGGCGACGGGCGGGTTGCGCACGATCTCTTCGGGGACTCGCGAAAGCACCATATTGGTCAGCGCCCGGCCGGGCAGGACAGCGTTCACCAGCACCCCGCGCGACGTGAACTCCCGCGCGAAGGCTCGGGTGATGGGGACGACGCCGGCTTTGCTGACCGAGTAGGGAATGAGAGCAGGGACACCGTGCCGAGCGCCGGAGGTGAAGTTCACAATCCGCCCCCAACCCCGCTCAGCCATGTCGCCCACCACCAGCCGGGAGGCCAGGTACGTCCCCGTCAGATTGACCGCCAGCACCCGCTCCCACTCGTCCAGCGGAGTTTCGAGCACGCTGGCGTCCACGCCAATGATGGCGGCGGCGTTGACCAGGATGTCGACCGGGCCCAGGAAGTCGACGGTGGTGGCGTGTGCGGCCTCCAGCGACTCCAGCGAGGCCACGTCAACCTCCACCGCCATTGCCCTCGCATCACGCGAATTCAGCTCCGCTATCGTCCGTTTGGCGGCGGGGGCGTCGCGGTCCCAAATCGCAATCGTCAGATCGTCGTCGGCCAGGCGCAAGGCCGAGGCCCGCCCCAACCCATTGGCGCCTCCGGTCACGACGGCGACTCGACGTCGGTCGTTCAATCGACTCCACCTTCGGCGCTCTGTGGCCGCGCTCTGGGTTGCACTAGTTTCCCGCTGTCCCGACCAGACACAGTCTCCACGACACCGAGTTCAAGCGTCTGCTGCAGGTCTGGCCAGATCCGACGAATCATGCCCCACCGACAACCCCTCGGCCGAAGGCGCCTCCGCACGAACCTCAACCCGTCCGCCTCCGACGCCGGCGCATCGGATGTAATGGTGGACAGGTGTTCAATCTGCCCCCGAATGTGTCAACTCCGGGGCGGAATGTGTCCACTTTTGCCAACCAAGTGTCCACTTTTCCTGATCCCACGGTCGTACGCTCCGCATCCAGTGGACCCCTGCTGCCAAACCCCGGACGGCCGTCCGCTCATCTCTCCCCGCGCAGTCGGCCACCTCCAACTGGTCGCGCGCGACATCCAGGCCAAGAAACACCGGGTCGCACATTCCAGTACCCGCCGAGCGACGCTGGCCCCACCCCGTTCGTGGTGAGCCGACCGGCAGTCTTCGAAGAGCCTGTCCTGAGCCTGTCGAAGGAGTCGTGTCGAACCACACAGCCCTCAACACCCAACCTTCCGAGCCAATCGCCGGCCCCCTACCCCGTTCGTGGTGAGCCGACCGGGAGTCTTCGGACGGTCGTGTCGAACCACACAGGCCCCGGCACCCAACCTTCCGAGCGATCCTCGGCGCACCCTCGCCGTCGCCCCCCGTTCGTGGTGAGCCGGTTTGGAGTCCCCGGAAGACTGTGTCGAACCACAAAGTCCACAGCAACCAAGCTCGCGACGCAGTCTGCTTCCTACTCCGCGTTACGCTGCGTCGCAGTCCGCCAGGCCCCGCCCCTCCCCACCCCCATGCCCTTCTACGTCTACATCCTCAAATGTGCCGACGGCTCCTACTACACCGGTCATACCGACAACCTTGACGTCAGAGTCGCCGCCCACCGCCAGGGCCTCATCCCCGGCTACACCCGCAAGCGCCGCCCCGTCCAATTCGTCTTCGCCGACGAATTCCCCACCCGAATCGACGCCCTCGAACGCGAACGCCAAATCAAGAAATGGACCCGCGCCAAGAAACAAGCCCTCATCAACCGCGACTGGCCGCGCCTCCAACAACTAGCCCGCCGAACCTCAGCCAAGGACTGAACCCCCCACCCCGTTCGTGGTGAGCCGCCCCAGAGTCTCTCGGCGGGGCGTGTCGAACCACACACCCCCCAGCACCCAACCCACTCAGGCGGTCCTCGGCGCACCCCCGCCGTCGCCCCCACCCCGTTCGTGGTGAGCCGGGGCGCCGTACCCGGCGGCCCGTGTCGAACCACACAGTCAGCAGCAACCAAGCCTCCGAGGCAGTCCGTCGGTCACCCCCCGTTCGTGGTGTGCCGACCCGCGTCCCGGAGAGCCTGCCCTGAGCTTGTCGAAGGGAACCACAAACCTCTACCACCCAACCTACCCAGGCGATCCTCGGCGCACCCATGCCGTCGCCCACCCCGTTCGTGGTGAGCCGCCCCAGAGTCTCTCGGCGGGGCGTGTCGAACCACACAGCCCCCAGCACCCAACCCACCCACGTAGTCCTCCGCGCACCCTCGCCGCCGGCCCTACCCCGTTCGTGGTGAGCCGGGGCGCCGTATACCCGGCGGCCCGTGTCGAACCACACAGCCAGCAGCAACCAAGCCTCCGAGGCAGTCCGTCGGTCACCCCCCGTTCGTGGTGTGCCGACCCGCGTCCCGGAGAGCCTGCCCTGAGCTTGTCGAAGGGAACCACAAACCTCTACCACCCAACCTACCCAGGCGATCCTCGGCGCATCCATGCCGTCGCCCACCCCGTTCGTGGTGAGCCGGGGCGCCGTACCCGGCGGCCCGTGTCGAACCACACAGCCCCCAGCACCCAAGCCTCCGAGGCAGCCCTCAGTCGCCCCCCGCTCTCGTGCCGAAGGTTATAGCAACTCTTGTGGTTGCCCGACTGCCGCGGCCACAGCTTCAAGGTGTCAGCTAAACAAACCCTCGATGATCTTGAGCTCCATTGCGACAGTCCGACAAACGTGATTGAAGTGCTTGGCGTATGAACCGTGTATCTCCAGGGCATTTCGTGACAAACTCTCAGCCTCGCTACCGCCAATGTGGGCCGCTACCTTATTACGTATGGCTTGAACTTCTCGCAGGCCTTTCAGGCTTGACGGTTCGTCAGAGTTCTCCTGGCCGGCGCGAAGCCGTTCCAAAAGTGCAAGACTTTGATCTTCATCCGGGAAATCAACCTTGGTTTGCCGCAGCCTGTTCCTAATCGCCTTGGTCCGGAAACCAGCTGTGACTAGGTTAGCGAAGTCCATAAACGACCTCGCCCACTCTTCCCGACTGCTTGTGCGAGGTGAAATATCGCGCGACATAAGACTGTCATTGCGAATCTTCCACCAAGCAACATCTTCCTCGTGCCACCTGGAAAGAACTCTGACTACATCTGCGAGCGGTTCACTGCCAGGAAATTTCTCTGCCTTGAACCAATGGTGGAACGCCCGTTCTGACATCTCAGCCTTAGGAGATTCATTGAAGCTCTTCCAGTAAAGCTGTTCGTTATACGGTAGGCGCTTGAGACGACGGACATTTGTATGCACCTGTCCAGCCTTGTTGAAATCATAGCTGATACTCCAGTCGGCCCGACAGGTCACCTGTCCAGATTCCACTGCATACTTATCGTGATCTCCGTTATACTTTAGAAGAACCTCAGGTCGGAAGAACATGGGAGAGGTATCGAACGGCAGTTGATTGCCCTTGGCCGCGTAGTAATGCGTCGTTTCATTTGGATCAGTGGATATCATTGTGATTGGAATTGATGTACCTGGGTAGTCTGATAAGTCGGTGGCAACTAGCTCTCCCGGAAATTCTGATATCATCTTCACGTTTGGATCGTTGCGAAAATCCCAACCTACGAACTCGATGTGCTCATTCCCATCCTCTTTACGACCAAAGAGCGAGTCAATAAGTTCCTCTCTGGAACGGCTCAGGCTCACAATTTGCACACCTATTGTTTTCCCTATATGGCTAGGAAGAACCTTCTGGCGATAGAAAATATCGTCGCTAAAGAAGTCTTGACTCTCTTGTTCACTAGTGAGTCGTCCATTGCTAATAGCCTCGATTGTGGCATCGTCATAGAGCTCGAAGGTGAATAGGCGAACTAGCACGGAATTTGTTACTGCAAGGTACTGCTCCAGCGGTCCGCGCTTGAAGGATGCAAGAACTATATGTTCTTCAGATTCATCACAAGTAATCGAAACGACAGATTCGAGGTCTCCATAGTCGTCGATGCGGCAGTAGGCATTTTGCTCTGGCCACCAGTGTGCGTCAGATAGATGGATGTAGTCTTGTAGAATTTCTAGATATCGTTCCTTTTTATTAACTGTGATCTTTCGAGTGTGATCAAAGACGAGTGCTTTTGCTTCTCGAAATGCTCCGTTCACATCCACTTGTAGACCGCGCCTTATGGCTGCAGAGTTTCCGTCTTCGATGTATATTCCTGATGAATTACATGGTAGTGGATCGGGGGATTCCGAGAGACTTCTGAGAACTGACATATCTAATTTCTGAAGAATAGATTGGTCGATGATGAATGAATCGATGTAAGTTCGGTCATGCCCAATGAATCTGCAGTCATGGTAGGCGAATACCAATAATTCAGATTCCTCTGAATTTGCCTTAACGAATGCTAGATGACTTTGTGCTCTGATCCAATTATCATATGCATCAGGATTCGTGGGTGGCGTGTCAAGTTCAATAATTGTCTCTCGGAGCCGCTGGTGCTCGAAGCTAGGCATTTTCTGGTTAATGCGCTGATGTCGGGCAAATTGTATCAGGCAGGGCGTGAAGTCCGGGTATGTCTCCTGGTACTGGCGCTGAGGATGAGCGTGCTGAATGATCGGACTGTGTGTTGGCTAACGCAGTTGGTTCTCTTTCAACAGCGTTGCCAGCGCGTCGCTATTGGTGATGTCAACTCCCCATCCATAGGCAGCCGCGACAGCCGCATCCAACTCCGCATGCGCATCCACCAATCACTGCGGCCACTCGTTATACGAATTCGTAAGCGTCCGCCGCCCAAGTCGCTTGAACGGAGCCGCGGCCGTCGGCACAGCCCGCTTCGGATACCCCGCGACCGGCTCCTCCACCTACTCTACCCACTCCGGCGGATTCAGCCACCCGTCACTCAGTTCGACCAACCGGCGAGCGGGCTCGGCAATGGCGAGGGCGAGGGGGTCGTTGGCGTATTCGGCGGCGGGGACGTCGGGCGTCAGCCCTTTGGGGAGCAGGAAGGTCTGAAAGGTGGTAGTGGGCGTATAACGCGGGTCGCTGTCCACGCCGAGCCAGGTTCCTAAACGCAAGGCCCAGAGTTCGACGAAGCGAGGTGGCAAAACAACGTAGCTAAGTCTCTAGCAACGAATGAACATTAGCTTCATATCCGCCTCTACATCCAACCACGTAGCCTGTTAGCTAATTCCACGAAGGTGGTGTTTGGTCGACTCCGATGCTCCGCAGGTAATATGATGATATCCCTTAGATGCTCACGAAACCCCTGCAGCCCATCAACGAGCTCGGCTTCACGCAATTCTGATACCGTCGATTCACTAATGCGGATCTCGTAATTGGCCTGAAACGTAACTAGGCTTCGGTCGTATGCACGGTGGTGAAGCGCACAGAGCGCGATCCCGTTCGATGTGTCATCGGTACTGTCCGGCTGCTGGACGGGCAGGATATGCGCTCCCTCCACGAGCTTCAACTGAACACCACACATTGCGCATCGATGTTCGTACGCGCTTAGCACGCGGGCTCTGAAGTCTATAGATCGAAGGGCACGTCGAGTCTGCGTGACGGCGTACCGCCTTGGCTGACCGACGTGACCAGTGATTTCGTCTTGCGCCACGACTTCGGACGCAGCGGCAATTCTATTCAAGAGATCGACTTCCTCCGTGACTTGGCCAGTGTCGTGAAGCGCTTCAAGGTTTTGGGCATAAGTGCCAATAAACTCCGGCTGAAAAGTGATCACCAACTCGCCGGTGCTCTTACGATGCGTGCCGACTCGGTTTGTGACGGCGTCTTGCAGCGCGTCGCGCCCAACTTGAAAAGACGACGACGAACCTAGTTGAGTTCTATGCCTACGATAATCAAAGCCTGCAAGAATCTCGTGATTCGGCCACCATCCCAGTATAAGCGTCTTGCTGCCCGGGCTGGAGAGGAAGGTGTTGCCCGGAACTCCAGTGACTTGGATGCGAAACTCATTGGTGGCACGCTCGATCCCGCCACCGTGGCTGATGTTCCAAATATAGACATAGATCGAAAAGGCGATGCTATCACGGTATACCCTATAGCGTCCTGGATGCTCCCCCGGGCTGGAAATGTATAGTAAATTCCATCCGCTCTCACGAATCCCATCTTCAACACGGCCAAACAGCTGAGCTTTATTCAGTCTGGCCACTTGCGAAGCCTGTCACCCGTCGAAGCGCGATGGTTTCAGCCGCTTCTTGCCGCCATCGGGGTCGAGGGGGTCTTGGATGCCGCTGTCCCAAAAGAGGCCTGGCCGTGGGATTCTATAGTAGTCATTCGCGTTCTTTGTCGTTGGACGGCCATAGGAACTGCTGTACTGAAAGCGTCCCAGAGCGCCTTGGAGATAATCTTCCATCAACTCCACGCATCTCCATCGGCGACCCAGCCATTCTGCAATCTCTCCGGTCATACAACTTCCTGCGAACGGATCAAGCACGTAGTCTCCGGGATCAGTGAGCATGCGAATGAAAAACTCAGGCAGATCGCCAGGAAATCTGGCTGGATGAGGTTTTAGTTCATGTTGTTGGCAATAACGCAAGTAAGTGCTGTTACTTTCTGTGTTAGGTATGGCAAGAAGATTCGAAGGAATTGCACCGCCATTGTTGGTGGAAAAGTTTTCGCTTATATCATGTCCAGATGGTCTGAGCTTCGCTCTATAACCATTATCCAACAAGGTCTCCATGCTGGGACTATACGGCTGAAGTACGCGCCGATTACTGGCCCTTGGCCATTCAGTCTTTGAAAGCCACCAGACAGGGTTTATGGCGTCTTTTACACGAATTCTGCGAACGTTCACCCACTCGGCAGGCGACGGAAGCTTCGACGGATTCCACCAGTAGAACTCTTGCGCGAGATGGAATCCAAAGTCATCGCAAAGCATGATAAGAAGCTTGAAGTGGTACAAGCTCCGAATAGGCGCACCGGGCTTCCATGCGCCACCAATGTCGATTACTAGACTTCCGCTATCTTTCAATACTCGGTGGAACTCCGCAGCAAAAGTGCGGAACCACGTTAGATATTGTTCCTCGCGCATATTGCCATATTCTTTCTTTCGAGTGAGTCCGAACGGTGGGCTCGTCATCACGAGATCAACGCTTCCGTCCTCCATCGTTTTCATTACATCGAGGCTGTCGGCGTGGTAGATATCGCCTAGCTTTGTCGAGTAGTAAGCTGTGTGCGATTGGGGTCTTGTTCGTTTGCGCGTGGTCAGCTTGCTGGTGAGGTTGGATCTCTGGCCCGCGTCAGCTGGCGTATCGAACATGTCGCGTGTTTCGGTCATGCAGCAAACATTCGGTGGATTCCGCCTTGCTCAAAGCCAGAGGTGCGGTTCAAATCAGCGTGGTAATCGTGGGTGATTGGTTCGTTATCGCTCACGCACCGTAGCTTAGCCACGAGGGTTAGGTTTCCGTCCTAGTTACTGGAGCTAGGTGATAGGAGGGAATGAAGAGGGGGTCGTAGAGTGCGCGAACCATTGCAGCGACTCCCCCCGGTTCCGGCATCTTCACGCGGCGACATATTAGCAGGATCGTTTCAGCGGATTGGGCCTCATGACCCTACGACGTGCGGAAGCACGCCTAACGTGGCTGTGTGAATTGGATCTCGCTTTCTTGGAGTGCAGGACGTATCTCCAGTCTTCCGGGTTATGGTCGAGAGTCGATGGGCTCGTCGGATCTGGGTAGCCCGCTAGCCCACACACCGGGGCATTCGTGTCCGCGACGACCCGAATCACTCAGGCCCAAGCTGACCCTCCGCCCCGCCTCGATTCTCAGCCCGCACTTCCGCGACCGCCTGCGCTACGGCTTCCTCGATCTCCTCCGCCGTCTGGTCACGAAACGCTCGGCCAAAGCGCTCAGGAATCTCAAAGCCACGCTCCCGCCGCGCATCCAGCTCAGCCACGCGACCTATCCAGTCAGAACAGCAGCCACGATCGCCCTAACCGTCCCAACCACATCCAGCACCGCGACCAGCAAGATCCCAACGATCCAGGTCTTGAGATTCGCGAAGTCGGCCTTGGTCGCGTAGTAGCCCAACAGTTCGTCGCGGAATCGATCCAATTCCTCGCGCAACTCAGCCCGCGTCAGCGACGCCCCACCAATGTTCGAGTCGGCCACCTGGACGTTTCTCCCAATGCGAGGCGCTTGTCGCGCCCCCTGAAGAACTCCCGCGCCGGCATCCCCCGCAACCGAAACGCCCCCTGCCACCCCCACCGTCCTGCCCGCTCTCACCCCTCGCTCCTCTCCTTCGGGTGAGGGTCTTCCGATCGAGGCCCCACGCGCCAACTCGGTCCCCCGTGCCCCTCTCGCTGTCGGAGCGGACTTCGCTGCCCATAGCTCAAAATGACCCGCTACCTCCCCGCGCACGACCTTGCAATTCGTACTCACTATATGTACACTAGGCGTGTGCCCACCGCCCCCACCCTTGGAGTCTCCATGCCCCTGCCTGCCTCGTGCTACCAGTTCTCCCCCTCACCCGGTATCTCTCCTCGCCTCTCTGGCGTCCTCGCCGGAGTGCCGCTGCCTTTGGCGTCGCGCTGTCTTGCGTCGCTTCCGCGCCCTACCCCGCCTCGCGCCCCGTACTCCCGAGATTTCGCAAATCCACCCAAAAAATCCGCCAAAAACCCTCTCTCGCCAGCCCGGCCCCTACGGGGCCGGGCTGGCGAGAGAGGGTTCCCCCCTTCACCCCCAGGCATCAATACGCTCATGGACCGCGTTCCGCGGGCCGGGCCGGTTGACCGGAGGGGCTCAAACTGATCAATATGGCGCACGCCAGAGGTGCGAAAGGCCGTGCGCATGGCCGCTGAGACGCTGAGGGCAGTCGTGGTGGGTTGCGGGGTGGGGCGCAACCATGCCGACGCCTACACGCATTCAGACGCCGCCGAACTGGTGGCGCTGTGCGATATCGACGAAGTTCCCCTCAACCGGGTCGCCGACGCGAATGACGTCGAGGCCCGCTACACCGATTTCGAGACGATGCTGCGCGAGGAGCAGCCCGACCTCATCAATATCGCAACGGCCCAGCCGCTGCACGCCGAGATGACCGTCCTGGCGGCCACGCAGTACACGCCCAAAGGCATCCTCTGCGAGAAGGGGATGGCCAACAACATGGGCGAGGCCCGCGCCATGCTGGCTGCCTGCGACCGCAACGGTGTGAAGCTGGCCATCGGGCACGAATCGCGCTACCTGACCCAGATCCAGGAAGCGCGCGAGCTGATCACCGGCGGCGCGATCGGCAAGGTGCGCCTGGTTCACGGCTGGTACGACCAGGGCGGGATGCTGAACCAGATGTGCCACGGCTGCGACCGGGCCATGTTCATTCTCGGCGACCCAGAGCCGCAGTGGGTGATGGGCAACATCCAGCGCAATTCCGACGTCTGGGAACGCAGTTGGCCGTGCGAGGAAATGGCGGTCGGGATCGTCGGGTTCGCCGACGGCTCGCGCCTGATCCTGGAAGGTGAGACGCCCGGCGGCGCGCAAGTCGAAAAACACCGGCTGACCTTCGTCGGCGACGAAGGCACGCTCTACGTCCGCACCGAAGGCGAAGTCCGGCCGCCGGGCACGGTGGCCGAGGATCCGATTGGCATTCGGATTCAGCGCGGCGACGGTAGTGTCGAAGACATCGAGTTCCACAACGACACCTACCTGGCGGCCCGCCATCGCGAAATCGACGCCTTCGCTCGCTGGACCGCAGGCGAACTGGACGGGCACTACCAGGACGCCCACTTCTGCGTGCAGACGCAGGAGATTCTGATGGCCATCTACGAGTCGGCACGGACGCACGGCCTGGTGCAGCTTCCGATGAAGACCCAGTCCTCGCCGTTGGTCGAGATGATCAACAGCGGCGCATTGCCGGTGAGCAATCCGGGCTGGCACGACATCCGGCACGGCATGAAAATTGCGCCGTTTGATTACGCCGGAGGAAACTCGTGAGCGCCCAACCCCTACGCGCCGTAATCGTGGGCGGCCACATCGGCCGCAGCCACGCCCAGGGTTACCTGGAGAGCGAACGAACCGATCTCGTCGCCGTGTGTGACCTCGATCCCAACACGCTGGCAGAGTTCGGCGACGAGTTCGACGTCGAGAACCGCTACACCGACTACGAAACCATGCTCCGCGAGGAAGAGCCGGACCTGCTGAGCATCGGCACCCCGCAACAGCATCACGCCTGGATGACCATCCTGGCCGCCACGCGCTACACGCCGCTGGCCATCGTCTCCGAGAAACCCATGGCCAGCAGCACGGGCGAGGGTTACGCCATGCTGGCTGCTTGTGAGCGGCACGGCGTGAAGCTGGCCACCGGGCACCAGGGCCGCTGGATGCCGCGGCACGAGAAGGTCCGGCAACTGATTGCCGATGGCGCGATTGGCCAGGTGCTCACCGGGTTCGCGGGTCCGCCCAAGCCGGACGCCGGCCTCATGAACATCGCCACCCACCAATTGAACTACTGGCAATACATGCTGGGCGACCCCACGCCGCTGTGGGTGCTGGCCAACGTGCAGCGCCAGACCGACCGCTATGAGCGCGGCTGGCCGGCCGAGGACCTGGCGGGGCTCCTGGTGGAGTTCGAGGGCGGCATTCGCCTGACAATGGAGAGCGACACGCCACCCGAAGGCCTCGAGCGCGACCTGCGCGTGATTACCGGAACCGAAGGCGTGATCTGGCTCAGCGGCGGGACCGCCGGCAACGTCATTCGGCTCTTGCGCCATGGCGGATCAGGCTGGGAAACCATCGAGGCCAGCGAGGCTGAGTTCAGCGACGCACGCACGCTCGAACTTGACGCACTGGCGGCCTGGGCTTCAGGGGAGATCGACGAGCACCGCGGTGACGCCAACCTAGCCATCCACACGCTCGAAATCCTGATGGGCATTTACGAGTCAGCCCGAGCGCACAGCCTGGCGCGGCTGCCCCTGGATACCAAGGGGTCGCCACTTACCGCCATGATCGACTCGGGCGATCTGCCGGTTCGCTACCCGGGGCACTACGACATCCGGCACAAATCCGCCACACCATAAGGGCCGTTGACATGACCACATACCGCGCTGGAGTCATCGGACTGAATCTCGGGCAGTCGCACGTTCGCGGGTTCGACGAGGCCGACGGCGTCGAGGTCGCGGCGGTCTGCGACATTGACGAGCAACGCCTTGAGGAAGTAGCAGACCAGTACGACGTGCCAAGTCGCTACACCGACGCCACGACCATGCTGGAAACCGAGTCTCTGGACATCGTGAGCGTCACCACTCCGGCGGCGCTGCATCCGATGATGACCCTGCTGGCCGCGCGCTACCCGGTGCAGGCGATCATCTCCGAGAAGCCGCTGGCCAACTCGATGGGCGAAGCCGACGCCATGCTGGCAACCTGCGACGCGGCGGGGATCAAGCTGCTCTGCGGCTACCAGGGCCGCCACATGCGTGCCTTTGGACGGGCACGCGACCTGATCGCCGACGGCGCCATCGGGAAGCCTCTGGCCGTGAAGGTCAGCGTGGAAGAGGGCGGCTTGCTCAACCAGGGCTCGCATCTCATCGACCGCGCTCTGTATCTGCTTGGGGATCCGGAACCGCTCTGGGTGCTGGGCCAGGTGCAGCGCGAGACGGACCGCTACGAGCGGGGTTACTACTGCGAGGACCTGTGCTTCTGCATTGCCGCCGTTGAAGGCGGCGCGCGGATCATCTACGACAACGACATCGGCCCGCACGGCGATTTGGGCAACCGCGCGTTCGTCGTAACCGGCGACGACGGTGTGCTGATCGTCGAACCGTCGGATCCCGCGATCTCAATGTCTTTCGGCATCAAGCTGACATCCGGCAACCGCGAGGACCTGAATGAGCCGTGGGACGGCGTGGAAACGAATTTCATGCAGGAACAGGCCAAGGAGCTCGTGGCCTGGCTCAACGGTGATATCGACGGCCACCGGCAGGACGGGCACCACGCGATCAAGTCGCAGTCAATTTTGATAGGGCTTTACGAGAGCGCGCGTACGCACACACTCGTGCACGTGCCCATTCAGACGAAGCTAGCCCCGCTGGAAGCCGCGATCAACGAAGGCGCGCTGAAGGTTCGCTACCCGGGCGCGTACGACATCCGTCGCCCGCTCGTTTATGCCAGGGACGAGATCAACTAGCTTTACTGGCCAGATGGGTGCGAGGCACGGCCGGGCGCCGGAAACCCGGCGAGAGAGCTGTGCGGTTAGCGTGGCGAAATGCACGCAGCGACCGCGCAGCGCGGAGTTACTCGTCGAACACCGCGCTGCGCAGCGTGTCGTTCACGCGCGTCTGCCAGCCCTTCCCGGTTTCGCGGAAGTGGAGCACCAGGTCCGCATCGAGCCGCAGGGTGATCTGGGTCTTTGTGGGCGCCCGCTGCTTGCCGCGCGTGCGCCGGTAACGCCGCACGATGTGGGGCACGACCTCGCTGGCGGGTCGGGCGCGCTTGAACCACGCGTCGTCCAGTTCGGAGGCCTCGGGGTCGGCGGCGACAGCAGCGTTGATGGCGTAGTCCTCGTCAGGCGTCGGGCTTACGTGGCCCGGCTCAAGCTTGGGCATATCTCCGTTCCTCCCGTCGGCTGGCCTAGCGAAGACTGATGACTCGAATCCGAGTCCACCGTTCCGTGAAAACGATGCAGTGGAGACGGACGTCGATGTAGCCGATGGCAACGTAGCGCACCTCGCCTTCGCGATCCGAGCGTTCGACCAGCGCGGTTTCCCAGTCGAACGCTTCGATGGCCGCGAAGCGGTGATGGCGCTAGACGACCTCTTCCTCGACATCGGTCTCGCCGCAGATTTCCATCAGGGTGTGGTGGACCGCTCGGTCGTGGGCGTAGCTGAAGCGGGGTTCGCGCTCGCCGCGGATGTAGGCGGCGAACTCCTCGATGTCGTCGCGGAAGGGCGATTCGCGGCCGGTGCCGTAGACCTTCCAGCCATCGGCGCCGGCGCCGGGTCCGCCGCGGTGAATCGCCACGGCCGGCGCTCGGTCGCCAATGGATGCCCACGGGGAGACGATGGCCTGGGCCTCGGAACCGTAGACCTCGAAACTGCGCGGGCGAATCTGCTCGGTCTCAAGGTGGCTGGCTTCCAGAGTCGCGATGGCGTTCGGGTACTCGAGCACTACCGTGGCGTTGTCCACGTACCCGGATTCGATAAAGCGATCGCAGCGCAGAAATGAGTGAACCTGGGTCGGCGTCCCAAGCACCGCCATCGCCATGTCCAGGGCATGGGAACCGAGGTTGTAGAAGATGCCGCCGTTGAAATAGCGGTCGCGCCCCAGGTAGGTGTCGGCCGTCGGGTCATAGGGGCTGCACATGTGCGAGCGCACGCGGTAGATGTCGCCAAATTCGCCGCGATCCACCATATCGAGCACGCGGCGAAAGTGCGGTGTCAGCCGGTTGTTGTACCCCATCTGGAAGAGCAGGCCCGATGACTCGGCCAGGCCAGTCAGTTCGTCCACGTGGGCATGGGTCCAGCCGCAGGCCTTTTCCATCAGCAGGTGTTTGCCGGCTTGGATGGCGCGGCGGGCGTAGGAGGGGTTCTGGCGTTCGGCGCCGCCGATGACGATTGCGAGAACCGATGCGTCGCCCAGCAACCGGTCGATGTCGTCCAGGTAGGGAACGCCTGCGGAGTTGGGCTCGGCTTCGTTAGCAACGCGCGTCGCGGCGCTTGGTTCGTAGACGCCGGCCAGGTCAATCTCCGCGAGGTCCCGCAGCCATCGCAGCTTCCCGGGCGCGTGCGAATGCTGCGCGCCGAGCACGCCCAGGCGCACGGGCGGCTTGTTCACGTCGGACGCTCCACTGGGGCGGGCGGCTGAACCATCAGCGGCATCTGAACCTCCTCTGGTTGAAACAGTCGCAGGAAGAAGTGGCCTAGTCCGGATGAGCCCAGCATGAAGTCCGGGCTGTAGTTGCCAGGCTCGTCGCCCAGCCAACGCACTTCGCCGTCGTGCTTTTCGCGATAGGCGAGGGCCTGATCGCCGAAAGCGTGTGCGTGAGCCAGCCAGGAAGCGTCCCCGGCCACCCGGGCGAGTTCAATGAAGAGCTCCGCGTTCCCGGCCAGGCCGTGGCATTGGCTCGGGTTGTTGCGGATATCACCGGCGGCGAGGGTCGCATGCGCGCACCGTTCGGCGAACCGACGCAGGCCGTCGTCGTTGAAGATTTCGGCCGCGCGGGCCGCAAACAGCCCGATGCCCGGCGCGCCGTGGCACCACTGCACGCGCGGACGGTGCGGATCGCCCGGCCAGCGGTTCCAGCAGATGCCTTGCTCGTTTTCCAGCGCCGCAGCTTCGATCCATGCCTGGATGTCGTACACGAGCTCCTTGAGCGCACCGTCGCCGGTAACGCGCCAGAGTTCCGCCAGCGCATAGGCGATGCCGCTGGCGCCGTGCACGAAACCGGCGCTGTAGCGGATCTGTTCCTCGCGCAGCCAAGCCCAGCGGGTGCCATGGGCGTCCCGCGTGACCGTTTGAACGATGTGGTCGCCGGCCCGCACTGCTGCATCCAGCGCACCCTGCTCGGCAGTCGCCCGGTAGAGGCTTAGGAGAAAGATCAGGCTGCCAGCAGATCCGCTGAGTACGTGCGCATCGGGCCAGCTCGCACGGGCCACGGCGCGGGCGCGCGCCTGGGCGTCGCGCAGCCAGCGTTCGCGGCCGGTTGCTTCGTACAGGTGCAGACACATCTGGCCGTGGCCCGACATGCCGAAATACAAGCCCGCGTCGGCGTTCGAGTTCCTCAGGTCGGCCTTGGACTGGGCTTCGACCCACATCGCCGCGGCTTCGGCCACTTCGCGGGCTTTCGGATCACCGGTCACGCGGAACAGGTCGGCAAACAGGAACACCACGCCGGCCGTCCCGGCGAAGATCGCGGTGGAATACTGCGGCTGGCCGGTGTAGCTGTGAGTCTCCCAACGCGCGCCGCCGACCGCTGGGCGCGCCAGCGCGGCAATGCTGTCAGCCACACTCTGGGCGGCCGCCAGGAATCGATCGCTGTCAGGCATGGCGGTCCTCCAGGCTGCACGCGGCCTCACGGTACCCGATCAGCCCGCCCGCCAGCGCGACAACCTGCCGCGGGGCGCGTAGTCTCAACCGACGACGCACGGGTATCGAGGCACAAATGCAAGACGTGAAGCTGCCGGACACGCCGATCACCGACACCTACCCGGGCCTGAACAACCTGGTTGTCGACTTCAACCAGATGAAAGCCTTCCTGGACGAACCGCTGGTGCTCGTCGAGGGCGACGGCGTCCGGGTTCGCGACCACACTGGTCGGTGGTACATCGACGGCCTGGCCGGCGTCGCGGCGGTGCAGTTGGGACACCGGAACGAGGGCATCATCGAGGCGATGCGCGCGCAGCTCGACCGCATTGCCCTGGCCCTGCCGCTCTATGCGGCGTCCGAGCCGGCCATCGCGCTGGCCGAGCGGCTGGCCGAGGTGACACCAGAACCACTCACGCACGTCAAGTTCACCAGCGGCGGCTCGGAAGCCAACGAAACCGCGTTCAAGCTGGCCCGGCAGTATCACGCCCAGACCGGCAACCCCGGCAAGTACAAAGTGATCTCGCGCTACAAGAGCTACCACGGCGCCACGCTTGGGGCGCTGGCCGCCAGCGGCGGCGCGGCCCGCAAGCTGCCGTACGAGCCGTTTCCCACCGGCTTCGTGCACGTGCACCCGCCGGACTGCTATCGCTGCCCGTTCGGAATGACCTACCCCGACTGTGAGGTCCGCTGCGCCCAGATCGTGGACGAGGTGATCCTTGGCGAAGGCGCCAACACGGTGGCCGCCCTGGTGGCGGATCCGGTCGTCATGTCAGCCGAGGGTCTGATGGCGCCGCCGCTGGAGTACTTCAAAATCCTGCGCGAGATCTGCGACCGCCACAACGTGCTGCTGATCTTCGATGAGATCATCACGGGCTTCGGTCGGCTCGGGGAAATGTTCGCGGCGGACGTCTACGAGACGTGTCCGGACATCATGTCGGTCGGCAAAGGCATTAGCGGCGGCTACGCGGCGCTGGCGGCGGTGATGTTGACGGAGCGGGTCGCCGGCGCCTTCTGGGGCGACCTGGCCGACGGCGTGCACTTCAACGCCGGTCACACGTACTCCGGGAACCCGGTGGCGTGCGCGGCCGGGCTGGAAGCCGTGCGCCAGATTGTGGACGAGGGCGCGCTGGACAATGGCCGCGAACGGGGCAAGCAACTGCGCGCGGGCATGGAAGAGTTGGAAGCCCGCTATGAGCAGATTGGGCGCGTGGACGGCCACGGCATGCTGCAGGGCGTGGAGTTTGTCAGCGATCGAGCCACGCGCTCGGCCTATCCGGCTTCAAACCTCCTCTGCCGCGCGGTGGGTCAGACCGCCAAGCGAAATGGGCTGATCGCCCGCATGGGCGACCACACCTACGTACTCGCTCCTCCATTGGTTTCGACGGAGGAAGAGATCGACGAAATGCTGGACATCCTGGACGCGTCGATCGCCGAGACCCTGGAAACCTTCGAGGAGTGAGCCAGGCGGCTTTTGACGAGCGCGTGGCTGCGTACGCGCAGTCGCGGAGCCATCGTGAAGGCCCGACGCTGGACCTCACGCTCGAGTTGGCGAACGCGCGTCCAGGGAACCTGGTGCTGGACGTGAGCACGGGCACTGGATTCACTGCTCACGCCATGGCCGCCACGCCGACGCGTGTGGTGGCAGCGGACATTGCCCCCAACATGTTGCGGCACACACGCGCAACGGCGCCCAAAGCCCTGCGCGTAGTTCAGACCGACACCCACCGCCTGGCGTTCGCCGACCGGACATTTGACGTGGTCACTTGCCGTCATGCGTTTCATCACTACGCTGACGGGGGAACTGCAATGGCCGAAATGTCGCGCGTGGTTCGAACCGGCGGCCGGGTGGTGATTACCGACACGATCTCGCCCGACGACGCTGAAGTGGCGGAAGCCATGCATGCAATTGAGTCATTGCGAGACCCCTCACACGTCTGCAATCGCTACGCGGCCCAGGTGCTGGAGCTGATTGCGGAAGCCGGGCTTGACCTCGAGCGCTCCGTGCACACACGTACCGAGCAGGACTTTGACGCCTGGTGCGGAAGGACGAGGGTGTCCGACGCCGTTCGACGCCGGCTGTGGCGCGCGTTCACAGAAAACGACAAGGTGCGCGCCGCGTTTGACGTGCGCGAGACCGACGGGGCCCGCTGGTTCGACTGGCCGGTGCTGGTCGCGGCCGGCGTACGGTGCGCCTAGGCTCGGATACGATACGGCGGGAGCCGGGCTCCTGGGGATCAAGAGATGGCAACGGCACCGCTGAGAGTTGGATTTGTGGGTTGCGGCGGGATTTCCCGCCTGTATACGGACATTTACCTGGGACTCCACGAGCTGGCGCACGTCGTCGCCGTGGCGGATCTTGTCCCCGAGTTGGCGAGCGATCGAGCCGCCGGACTCACCTATGGCTATCAGGCTGAGGCCGCGCGCGAGCACGCCATCGCCACGGGCGCGCGAAGCGAGGCCGAACGTGACGACGCCCTGGCCCGCGCCGAGTCGGCCGAAGATGCGGCCTCCAACACGATCCAGCAGTTTTCGAGTCACACGGAATTGCTGGCCAAGGCCGACGTGGACGCCATCGTGCTGCTCACGGCGCCCTCGGTTCGCGGTGGGCCCACGGTGGAAGCCGCCGCGCAGGGTGTTCACGTGTTCACGCAGGGTCCGATGGCTCGCAGCGTGGAGGAAGCCGACGCCATGCTGGACGCGGCGGAGGCGTCGGGCATCAAGTTGCACGTCCAGGTCGGATCGCGCTACAGCCGCGGCCTGCGTCACGCCCAACGCGCGGTCGCCAGCGGGCTCATGGGCCAGATGGCGTTGGCACGGGTGGAACTGAACATATTCCGGCCGCAGTCGCCCTACTTCCGATCCAGCCACTGGCATGGCACTTGGGACGGCGAAGGCGGCACGTCGGTTTTCCACCATGGGCGCTACATCATCGATCCGTTCTTGTTCGTGGTTGGCTCGCCGATTGTCGAAGTGACGTCTTACGCGGGCGCCATGCTTCGCCACATCGAGACCGACGACATGACCCTTTCGCTGGTGAAATTCGCCAACGGGGCGCGCGGCGTCGTGCAGTCCACGCTGCTGTATCACCCCAATCCACTCACTCCAAACAACAAGATCGAAGTGATTGGAAGTGAAGCCTCGATGGTCCTCCACCAGGAGTACACGCAGCCAAGCCTGCCGTCGGTGATGCTCGGCTCGCGCGAGAACGGCTGGCAGGCCAACGTGAAGTTTGGGTCCAATCACGATCCCTCGCTGGTTCAGCGGCTGGATGCGCTCGAAGCCGAGGTGTCCGACGCACCCGTGCGCGCCACCGAGATTTACCAAAGCCAGATCTGGTTGGAGTCGATCCTGGGCGATTCGGACACGCCCGCGCCTCTACGCGTGCCCCACCACCACGCCGAGTTGACGCGCGCGGTCTACAAGTCGCAGGAATCCGGCAAGACGGTCACCCTGCCTCTGGCCAAGGACGATCCCTTCTACACCTTTGAAGGGCGCCTGACTCACGGTCGGAAGCTCCCGAAGGATGACCCGCCGCCGAGCGGTACGATTCCGCGTCGCATGACGGGCGGTTGACCACCGTCCCAGACAGCTTAGCTGGAACGGAATCCGGGCGATAAGGCTTTCCGGCTATTCGCGTCTGGCCCTGGTTTCGCGGACGCGCCGCCTGCTAGTAGGCGCCCCGGCCGCGCGCCACGACCCAGAGGGTGCGCAGCAGGATGGTGAGGTCGAGCATCGGCGAGTAATTCTGGATGTAGTACAGGTCGTACTCGACGTTCTCGTGCAGCGGAAGTTCGCCGCGCCCGTTCACCTGCCACCAGCCGGTGATCCCGGGCAACACGGCCAGCCGCTGTCGCTGCCAGGACTCGTAGCGCTCGACGACCCACGGGAGCTCAGGACGCGGACCCACCAGGCTCATCTCGCCGCGCAGCACGTTCCAGAGCTGGGGTAGTTCGTCCAGGCTGGTGCGACGCAGGAAGCGTCCCACGCGCGTTACCCGCGGGTCGTTCAGCGGCTTATAGACGGCATCGACGGCCGCACCGTGCTGGAGCGCCTCTTCCTGCCGGCTTTCGGCGTCCGCGACCATCGTGCGCAGCTTGTACATGGTGAACATGCGACCGGTCTCCCCAACGCGGCGTTGCGCGAACACGATTGGACGTCCGCCGTCCAGGTAGACGGCAAGCGCCAGGACCGCGAGCAGCGGCGCCATGAGCACCAGCGCCACGCCGGCCAGAACCAAGTCGAACATCCGCTTGACGAACCGATCGAATCCGGTGATCACCGGAGCGCGGACGCTGATAAGCGGCAGGCCCCAGACATCCTCGGCCATCGCCCGGCCGGCCACGAGATGGAACACATCGGGGACCAGCCTGACCCGGACCGGCGCCGCATCCAGCGCAACCACGATCTCGCGCATTCGCTCGTGCGCGTGCATGGGCAGGGCGATCAAAACGTCGTCAACTTCGAAGCGCTGGATCAGGTCCGTCAGCTCGCCACATCCGCCGAGTACCGGCGCGTCGTGGATGCGCTCCCCGCGCTTTTCCGGATCATCGTCGGCAAAACCAACGACTTGGAACCCCGACCATGGACGGTCCCGAATCATGGACGCGACACGCTCCCCGACCGGTCCCGCGCCAACCACCAGCACGCGGGTGGCGCCGCGTCCTGAAATGCGACGACTTCGCACCACCAGATTGAGCAGCCAGCGGAGGTTGATGAGCAGCAGCGCGTCGAGCGCAATGAAATAGATGAAGAGCAGCCGCGACAGGAACTCGACTTTGAGGATGAAGAAGGCCGCGAACAGGACGATGGTCGCGAACAGGATTGCCGGAATCAGCGCCCGGAGTTCGTCCACAACCCTCAGCAGTCGCCTGTGGTCGTAGAGGTGGACCATGCGGAAGAAGAACGCCCAGACGACTGCGACCACCACGTATTCGCGGGCCGCAAGCCAGGGCAGCAGGCTGGCGTCGCCGGCGCCGATGGGCAGGGCGTGCCGCAGGAGGTCGGCCAGATAGAGTGCCAGCAGCGTGAGGGCAATGTCGACAATGGCCAGAGAGCCGCCAAAGAGGCGAGCCCGCTCTCTCACGTCAGCGCTTCCTCACCAATTCGCGGTACACCTTTTCGGTCGCGCGGGCCATCGCCTTGGCGTCGTGATACACCGCTACGGCCGCACGGGCCTCCTCTGCAAGGGTGCGAGCCTCTCCGGGGTGTGTCAACAAGCGCAGCACCGCCGACGCGGCAGCCGTAATGTCGCCTGGCTCGACCAGGAGTCCGGTTCGCTCATGCTCAATCAGGTCAGTCGTTCCCACAGCTCGGGCGGCAACGATGGGGACTCCCGCCGTCATGGCCTCCATGATCGAGTACGGAACACCCTCCCAACGGGCCAAGTGCAGGTAAACGTCCATCGCCGTTAACAGGGTGCGCGCGTCGGTCACGTATCCCGGAAGCGAGGTCGCCTCGCGGACGCCCAACGCTTGCAAGCGCTCTTCCACCTGCGTGCGGAGTTCGCCGTCGTTGGTCCACAGGAAGCGAGTATCGGGGCGCTGGCGAAGGACCTCGGCGAACGTCCCGGCGATGTCGAACGGCGCCTTTTGCTCGGTAAAGCGCGCTGTGGCGCCAATGATCGGGCCATCGGCCGGCAAGCCCAGTCGGCGGCGGGCCTCAGCGCGCGGCACGGGTTCGAACGGCGCGAAGGTCAGCGGAACGACGCGAAGCTTGCGCGCCGGCACAATCCCGACCGCCACGCGACGTTCGCTCTCCGACAAGGCGATCAGGACCGACGTCACACGCCCCAGCACCCACTCCAGCCATCGCAGCGGCGCACGCACGATGGGCGAGGGAAAGTTAAGGAAATAGAACCCGTGCGGCGTGTGAACGGTTCGCACGCCGGGACGGATCATTGCGGCCACACGACCAACCACCCCGGCCTTGGTGCTGTGCGTGTGCACGATGTCGAAGCGTCCACGGTGGATTAGCCGCAGCAGTTCCCACGTTGAACGCAGGTCCTTGATCGGACGAATGGCCCGGACCATCGGTGTGACATGCACGGCGATGTCCAGCGTGGATATGTCGTCGAAGAACGAGGTGTCTCCGCGCGGCTCGGAGCGCACGCGCGGACATGCCACTTCGATCTGAAAGTCCCGACGATCAGCCGCTGCCGCCAGGTCGAGCAGATGGCGCTTGGTGCCGCCAATCGTGGCCTCCATGACGTGAAGGACTCGAATCGGCCGGCTGGACATCGGCGGCGTTAGCGCAGCACCGCCTGTTGCATCCATGCGAACTCCGCCGCGATTCCCTCGTGGATGGTCGTGGACGGGTCGAACCCGAGCACGCGGCGCGCCTTGGAGGTATCGGCCTGGCTGTGGAGCTGATCGGCGGGATGTGCCTCCCCGTAGATGCGCTGAACCGGCTTGCCCACCACGAGCTCCATCGTGTCGATCAACTCGTTCACCGAAGCGGTGGGACCGCTCCCGATGTTGAACGTCTCGCCGATCGGCAGCGCGTCCAATACACGCACCTGTGCGTCGACCGCGTCGGCCACGTAGGTCAATTCCCGCGTCTGCTCGCCGTCACCGTAGATCGTGATCGGCTTGCCGGTTGCTATCGCCTTCAAGCCAATGTGGACGAGCATGTCGGGGCGTTGGCGCGGCCCGAATAGGGTGTAGTACCGCACCATGACCACCGGCAGACCGAAAAGGCGGTGGTACGAACTAAGCAGGTGCTCGTCCAGGAGCTTGGTCATCGCGTAGAACGAGCGCGGCTCCAGCGGATGATCCTCGGGGGTCGGCATCGTCGGATTGAATCCGTAGATCGAGGACGTCGACGCAAAGCTAAATAGCTTCACGCCTGCGCGCAGCGCGGCGTCGGCCAGCCGCTGGGTCGAACGGCTGTTGTCCAGCATGTATCGCTCGAAGTTCGTGGGCGTCCAGCCCTCGCGGACGCCGGCCCGCGCGGCGAGGTGGAACACGTACTCCACGTCCTCGAACATGGGGTCCATGTCCAGATCCGCGTCCATGAGATGGGCCTCGACAAACTCGAACCCCTCGTGCTGAGAGAGCATCTGGAGATTCGCCCGCTTCTGGTTGAGGTCGTAGCTGTCGGTTAGGCCGTCGAGCCCGATTACCCGATGGCCGCGCGCCAGCAGCGACTCGCAGAGATGGGAAGCAATGAACCCGGCCGCCCCGGTGACGAGCGACACAGGGCGGCTGCTGGCCTGTGGCATTGATGCCCCGCGTGAAGAAAGCGCGCCGACCGCGCGCTGCGAAAGTATATCGGCGGGTCTAACCCGGCGTTACGCAGCGACTTCCTCGATGGCCTCGGCATAGAGCGCACGCGTCGCGGCGCGCATGCTCTCCAGGTTGAACGCCGCGGCGGCGTGGCGGCGCGCAGCGGTGCCCATACACATTCGGCGCCCGTCATCCAGCAGCAGCTCCGTCAACCCCGATGCCAGAGCCCGCTCATCACCCTGCGGAACCAGCAACCCGGTCTCGTCGTGCTCGACGATCTCGGGCACGCCCCCGACGGCCGTCGCGACGACGGGCCGCTCCGCCATCGCCGCTTCCATAATCACGAGGCCCAGCCCTTCCCAATCCGACGACAGCACAATCACATCGGCGGCGGCCATCAGGTTGGGAATGTCAGACCGTACCCCCAGCCAATGCACGGCGTCGCGAAGGCCCAGGTCATCACCCAGCTGGAGCATTCGCGCACGGTACGCGGGTCCGCCCAATTGGGTCTCGCCGGCGCACAGCAGCTGGGCGTCGGGAACCTCGGCGCGCACGCTTGCGAAGGCCCGCAGCAGCACGTCGTGCCGTTTCTGCGGGTCAAGACGGGCCGGGCATAGTACGACTGGCGCCTGCGCCTCGATACCAAGCTCCCTGCGTGCGGCGTCCCGATCCAGTCCGTTGAACGGCGCAGGGTCCAAACCGTATCGGATCACCCGAATCCGGTCACTAGGAACTCCGAGCCGCTCGTGCGCCCAGCCCGCAACCGCTTCCGAGACGGCAATCGTGCGCTGCGCGGGGCGGGTGGCCAGCGCGTGCAGCGCGCGCGCCAACGGCGCCGCCAGCCGAGCTTCGATGTTGTGCTTGGTGGAAACGATGGCGCTGACGCCGACCGCGCGTGCCGCCAGCGCGCCGTACATGTCGGCTCGCAACAGGTGGGTATGCACCAGCGCGTACCGCCCCCGCCTGATGTGCGCCGCCAGCTGCGGTAGCTGCACCGCGCCAAACGGTCCGGCCATGGGCAGATACGTCACGCGGCCGACGCAGGCCTCGAACTCGGGACGCAGGTCGTGATCGCGGAAGTAGATCATGTCGACGTCGGCAAACTCGCCCAGCCCAGGCAGCAGTTCCAGCAGGTGGCGCTGCGCACCGCCAACCGCCAGCGACGTGACGATCTGCAGAATGCGCGGCCGGCGGGACGTCACGTCCGAGCGGACAGCAGAGCCGTGTAGCGCGCGAGCGTCTGATCGACTTGCCGATGGAGCGAAAACGCAGAGGCCGCGCGTCGCCGTCCAGCTGCGCCCAATCGGCGCGCGTGCTCAGGATCGCCCACGATCAGATCCAGCCGATCAGCCAGGGCCAACCCGTCGTTGGGATCCACGGTGTACCCCCAGGCCCCGTCGGCCACGATTTCGGGACCGGCGCCAAGTGTGGACGCAATGACCGGCCGGCCGGCCGCCATGGATTCGATCAACGTCAAGTTGAACGGGTCCGGGTACGTGGAGGGCGCCAGAGTGACAGTAGCGGCCGCATAGGCGTCACGCAGCGCTTCAGGCTCCATCCAGCCGGGCAGCAGCAGCCGCTCGCCCACACCTAAGTCGTCAGCCATCCGCTGCAGCTTGGGCGCGTAGCGCGGGTTCTCGCCGGCGATCAGCAAGCGCAGGTCGGGGTGTCGCGAACGCGCCAGCGCGTGCAGCGCCGCCTCGGCGCCCTTCTCACGCGAGACTCGGGCCGCCAGCAGCGCCAGTGGCGCCCCGTTCAGCCCCTGCGCCGACCGGAACGCCGCCCCATCGCCGCCGCCCCACCAGTCCAGGTCCACGCCGTTGTAGACGACCTCCGCGCCTCCGTACCCGTTAGCGCGCAACGCAGTCTGTAGCGTCCGGCTGATGGCGAACAGGTGGTCCACGTGGTTCGTCATATGGTGATTGATGACCGCGTTGCGAGCCGGGTTCCAGCGGAAGCGCTGGCATTTGGCGCAGTTGAACCAGCGCTGGCGGAAGTCGACCGGGCCACCGGTGCAAATGAACTTGATGCAGCAAAACAGCAGGTAGTCGTGCGCCGTGTACATCACCGGCGCGCCCACGCGCGCGGCCTCGGACAACGCCGCGAACGACAAGTGTTGATGCACGTTGTGCGCATGAACCAGCTCGGGCCTAAAGTCGGCCAACTCCTGACGGACGCCCGGAATGACGGTCGGGTTGGCCATGGCCACCGTATTGCGAAATCGTTCCGGATAGCGCGACCGCAGCCGACGAACTCGCACGCCGTCCTGCTCACGGACCGACGGTGACCCGGAGGTCGTCGCGACCACGCACACCTCGTGCCCCGCACGCACGAACGCGCCGGCCAGACGCTCCACCACCACCCCCGCCCCGCCCCGATTGTCGGGGGGATACGTATCAGCAAGCAGGGCGATGCGCATTGGGAGCGGCCCGAAGAAGAGATGGAGTGATTCTAGGCGGTGTACGCCGCCAGACAACGATCGGCCACGGCGGACCAGGTAAATCGGCGCACCACGTGCTCGCGGGCGGCGGCGCCCTGGATCCCGGCCTGCTCAACCGAGGCCGTGAGCGGCGCCAGGGCACGCCGCAGCGCGTCGGGATCGCTGGGCGGCACAATCGCGCCGCCAATCGGCGGAATGATCTCAGGCATTCCAGCAACGTCCGAAACCACAGCCGCCGTCCCGCACGCCATGGCTTCCAGCGGCGCCAGGCCCACCAGTTCCGGCAGCGCCTGGCGACGCCCGCGGTAATCCTCGTAGACGGAGGGCATCACGAACGCGCAGGCCGTCCGCAGCGCGGCAATCACCTCCTCGTCCGACGCGCCCGTATGGATTCGCACGGCACGGGACGCCGCCTCGGAACGAATGAACTCCAGGTAGGCGGCGTCGTAGGGCCGCCCGTAGATCTCGAGCGTTGCACCAGCCGGCAGACCTCGAATCGACGTCTCGATGCCCTTGTGCGGCAGCAATCGGCCCACGAACACGACCCGGCCGAGCGTCTTCTCAGACCCCGGCGAGTACTTCGCCGTATCAACGCCGGCATAGATGACCTCCGCCCGTCGCCCCACGTAGGGGAGCGTCGCGGCGGCAAACTCGCTTTGCGCCAGTTGCGCGTCGATCCAGCGACCGATCCGCAACCGCCGCAGCCAGTTCACACCCCCACCACCGTGATCCGTGACGAAAATTCGCTTGCCGAGCGGTCGGCCGATTAGCGCGGCCAGCGCCGTGAGACCCGACCTGGCCTGGTGGCAATGGACGACGTTTGCCCAAGCGAGCGCGCGCAAAAACCCCGGGCCAATCGCGTCATACGTCCGTCCGCGCAGCCGCCGCCAGGTCCGATGGACCTCGATGCCAAACCCGTCAACCCGGCGCGTCCCGGGTCGGTCGCCAAACGAAACGAGACGCGTGGGCGTGCGACGCAGCATCGCGCTCGCAAGCTCGAGCGGGTAACGCTCACCGCCGCCGCGCACCGACTCGTCGCCGAACCAGGTTGGCGACAGGTGCAGAACGCGCAGCTCGCTCACGCGCGCCGCTCGGCCACGATCAGATAGCCCCCGGGTTCCTGAACCGGCCGTCGCAGTGGCTGCCAAAGCAGCGCCGACCACAAGCCAACCCAGAGCGGCAGCGGGACAAGCCGGCGCCGCTGAAGACCTCGGAACCAGTCCAGTACGCGGCGGCCGCCAACCCGCCGCACCATCAGTTCATCCAGCCGCCGCCAGGTTCGCTGCGTTGCGGCCGGCAAATGCCCGCGGCTCGTCACGACCTCCAATCCAACCTCGTCGAGTCGTGCCGTCCATTCCTCCAGCGCCCGATAGTGGTAGTGACCCAGACGCGCGTTCGTGGACGCCAGGGCATCGGCGCCTGATTCACGCTCGATACGCGCGGCAAAGGCGGGCGCTGGAACCGTGAACACCAGACGCCCACCGGGACGCAGAACCCGGGCGGCTTCCGCAACCGCGCCCAGGTCGTCCGGAATGTGTTCCAGCACACTATGGCTGTAGACGGCGCCATAGGTCGCGGACGCCAGGGGCAGCGAAGAGCCGTCCGCGCGAATCACCGCCCGATAGATGCCTGACGCGTGCGCGACCCGAGCCTCGCTGGGCACGAGCTCCAGCCCATCGACGGGCCAGTGCGACCGCAGCACGCAGCGCGCGACTTCGCCGGTGCCGCAGCCCAGGTCCAGCACCGGCGCGGCGAAGGTCGCGTCGCGCAGCATGGCGAATTCCGTGGCGCGCCAGAGCGCGATGGCTGGCTGGTGAGGATGTGCGCGTAGCGCCAGTCGCAGAATCTCGGCGTCGCTCCGCGCCACGAGAGCGGTAGGGAAGCGTCCTTCATCCATCGAGCACGTCGTCGATCAGTTGCCGCATGCGAACTGAGTAGGTGTGGTCACGCTCAACCCGACCCTTGCCCGCCTGGACAATCGCGCGCCGCGCCGGCTCGTCATCCAGATATCGCTGAAGTGTCTCGACCACGTCGCCGGCGTCCTGATAGACCGCAAGCTCTGTTCCAACTTCGAAAAGCTCTTCCATTCGTGCCTTGTAGTCCGCGAGCTGGAACGCGCCGGCCGCGGGGATTTCGAACGTGCGCATGTTTGGCCCTTGGCGCATCTGGGCGTGGTGAACGTTCAGCACGACCTTGGCGCTGCGATAGGCCCGCGCCACGGCAGCCGCGGGCAGCAGTGTCAGGCCGCGATGCGCCTCGCGAACCCGATAGCTCGGTTCCAGCTTCTCCCACCCTCGGCCCCAGACGGCAAGATCGACCCCGGATCGGGCAATGGCTTCCAGGATCTCAACTCTGGATCGACTCGCCGGCAGATGCCCCATGTTGTGTCGTGCGTCGCCAACGAAAATCACGTCCACCGACTCGGCATCCGCGTCCTGACCGGCCCAGGCCGCCGGGTGGACGGCGTGCGGCAGAAACCTCGCCTGTACCCCGCGTGGCTCAAGATCTGGAGCGTAGGTCGGATCGGCCAGATAGAACCGGTCGTACAGATGCGCCGCCCCGATGATGTTCGGGAACCAGCTCGGATCGTCGCCGCACCACTGCACAACGGGGCCATTGGTCAGATTCCGTAGGCGCTCGACGGTCTCCGGCAATAGGACTTCGCCCTTGAGCACCAACGTGAAGTCCGGCCGCACATCGGCAGCGAGGCGCAGTACACCCAGATTGTCCGCCTGCGCTGCCCTAAACATCCTGGCGATGTGGAACTGGTCGGGCCCCGCCAGCCGCCGCTGCACGCGCCTCCAAAGCCCCACCCGACGCTCGAGCCGCTGGCTGTAGCGGTACATCCGCACGTCATGCCCAGTGTCACGCAGCCCGTGCGCGCAGTACTCGGTCCAGCGTCCGGTGTCCCAGTGCGGGCCAATCAGCAGGACGCGCATGGCCCGCTCATACCGCTGCCGCGCGCCGCTGCCACAGCGCGCCGAGTTCGGACCGCAGCGCCTTGCGGTCGATGGCGTACAGGAGCGCGACGTAGACCAGCACGACAACCACGCCACCCTGGATCAGCAACACCGCGTCGGTTAGCAGGGGCAGCAGGATGAACCGTCCGAAGAGACCGGCACCCACGGCCGCCACCAGCGGACGCACCAAGTGGTGCGCAAGCCGCAGGTCGAATTCGCGTCGTCCAATCGGCAGCAGAGCCAGCGCCGCCAGCCCCTGCGAAGCAGCCAAGGCGATCGGGACCGCCAGGAATCCGGTACCCAAGGCTGTCAGGACGGCGGCCAAGCCCCAGGCGGCGGCGGCCCAACCGAGCGACACCACCAGAACGATCTTCGTCTTGCCCACCGCGTTCAAAATCGGCGTGATGAGACCGTTGATGGGAATCAGCGCGTTGTTGATTGCCAGAACATAGAGGGCCGGAACCGCCGGCAACCATTGCTCGCCGTAGATCAGGCCGGCGATCTCAGGCCCGAACGCAATCACCGCAACGAATCCCGGCAGCGTCACGATCGCGTTCCACTTCAGCGTCAGTTCGGCGCCGCGGCGAACCTGCTCTGGCGCATCCTGGATGCGTGCGAAGGTCGGCAGGCTCACCCGCGCCACCCACTGCGTCAGGGCAAGCGGCTGCGCGGACACCCTGTTGGCCCAGCTGAGATACCCCGTAGCCGACGCCCCGAACGCCCGCGGCGTGAAGAGCGGGATGAGCGAGTCCTTCAGCGTGATCGCCAGCCGCGACCCTTGAAAGCGCGCTCCAAAACCGACGTGAGGCCTCAGGACCCGCAGGTTGCGCGTGGGTGCGGGCCACCACGGTCGTGCCATCACAACCGCCAACGTGGAAACCAAGCTGGCGCCAACGTGCGCAATGACCAGGCTCCAGACGCCGGCGGCGCCGATGGCGAACCCGATACCGGCGGTGTAGTAGAACAAAGTTCCGGCGATATCGGCCACGGCCAGCCGGCCGAATTGCAGGTGACGTTCGAGCAAGGCTGCCGGGACGATGCGAAATGCGGTGAAGAAGACCGAGAACGCGAACACCCGCGTCATCCAGGGATCGATCTGATCGTTCAGCAGCGCGTCGACCACAAACGGCCCCGCCAAAAATACGACCACCCCGCCAACCAACACGAGCAGCAATTGGCCGGTAAAAACCGCCCGCAAGTCGCGGCTTTCAGGCTCGCTGCCACGCTGGATCAGGCTGGGTTGCAACCCCATATCCGCAAACTGCTTGACCAGGCCGGCAAACGTGGCGATAGGGACGATGACGCCAAAGTCCGCCGGCGTCAGCAGACGGAAGAGGGCGATGCTGCCCGCAAATGACACGAGCTTCATGCCGCCTTCGCGAACCCCCAGCGAAACGATCCCCCGGACGGCACGATCCCCCAAGCTGCCGTCGCGGGATGCTGTCGAGGCGCTCCCAGTCATGCTGCGACGTCAATGCGCCTGCCCAATGCCTGGGCATACACGTCCAGCAGTTGTTCCGCCGACCGACGCCACGTCATGGCGTCCGCGCGGCGGCGCGCGCCCGCCGCCAGCCCCTGCCAGCGATCCGCGTCGGCCAGCACGGTACGCAGGGCGTCCGTCAGGGCCGGCACGTCATTCGCGGGAACGAGCAGGCCGTTCTCGCCGTGGATGACCGGCTCCTCGGCCCCGGAATCGCGGGCGCTGACCACCGGGGTGCCGCAGGCGTTGGCTTCCAGCAACACCAGGCCGAATCCATCGAAGTCCGAGCCCCACACGCGGTACGGCATCGTCACGACACGCGCTCGGTAGTACCAGTCCACAAGCTCGTCTTGGCTGACCGCGCCGGTTAGCGTGACGCACCCAACAAGCCCAAGCTCGCGGATTCTGGCGCGCAGGCGTGCCACGTAGGGCGACGACGCATTGGTTGGGCCAACGATCACGTAACGGTCGGCAGCGCCCTCGGACCTAAGGCGTGCGAATGCCTCCAGCGCCAGGTCATAGCCCTTACGCGGCTTGCATTCTCCGACCGAGAGGAGCAGGCGCGGCTCGCGCGGCGAAGGATCGTCTCGCTGAAAGTCGTCGGCCCGAACCGCCAGCGGCACGACGCTGGCGCGCCGCACGCCCGTGTCGCGCTCGACTCTCCGCCGGGTGTAGCCGCTGATAGCCGGCAGACCTCGCGCCCGTCCCAGTGCCCAGCGGAGCGGCCAGCGCTCCACCCATGGCCGACCCGAGGGGAGTGAATACGTTCCCACGAGCGACACGAAATACGGCCGCCGGCCGGCCGCCACAGCCACGGCCGGCGCATAGGGCTCCACCATGCAGTGGATCACGTCTACGCCGCGCAGTGCCCGCCGCAGCGGCGGCAGCGTGCGCTGAAACACGCGCAGGGGATGACGCCGGCCGTGTTGGAACGATGGGATCTCGCAATGGTCCGGGTAGTTGCGCAGGTCAGTCATCGCCGCCCGACTGCGAGGACTCACCAGACGCACATCCACGCCGGCGGCGATGAGTTCGCGGGCAAGTTCGCCCGCATAGCGCCCCCACCCGTTGGTTGGATCAAGCGCATCACTGACCAGCGCCAGCTTCACCGGCGGTCGGCCCAGAGTCCTGCGGCGGCCAGCGCCGCGAGCACGCCCAGCGCCAGGAATGAGATCAGGACACCAGCGGCAAAGCCCGGCGGCGTGTACGTCATGACGACGGTGTGGGTACCAGCGCTATCGATCGGCACACCGCGCATCAGGGTGTTGACCGTGACCATTTCGGTTGGGCGCCCATCCACCGTCGCCTCCCAGCCCGGGAACCTGGCCTCGTTAAACACGAGCAGGCCAGGCGCGCTTAGTTCGACCCGTACGGCGACGCGTTCCGCCTCGCGTTCCGGCGCATGTACGACGTCAGGCCCGGAGGCTGCGGTCGCAGGGATGCCCGGGTCACGGTCAACCAGTACCACGTCGGGCCGGCTGGCTATCGCGTCCAGCACGGCCTGAGGCTCGGCCTCCTCCTCGATGACCCGCCAGTTCCGCGCAATCCAGGCCCGGGGCGCCCAGCCCTGTAGCTCGTACACGTACAGCGTCTGGTCCACGGACGCCCATGCCGGAAGCTCCAGCGCGTCGGCCTGAACCTGTCGCAGCGCCGGGACGTCGATAGGCGCGCCTGACGTCACGAACCGCACGTTGGCGGCCGCCAAGGCCGGCGCCCGACGCCGCAGCAGATCGGCGCGCGCGTCGGCGTCGAGGGCCGCGTCGGATGCAAAGCCGGAAACGGTTGTGCGCTCGCTCCCAACGTAGGCCAGATAGTCGGCGGTAGCCTGCGGCATCAGATTCTCGTAGCCGTCCAGCGAAGCGCGCCCGCCGGTCATGGCCAGGTTGGGCGTCAGCGTCTCATTCAGGAATACGTACTCCAGGAAATCTCGTCGCGTTCGATCCAGTTGCGTGCCGGCGGCCGTGGACAGCTCGAATTTCTGCGCCAGGCCACGGTACGAAAACAGGCGCCATTCGCCCCCGGAGTCGGCCGGAACCACCGCGCCGGCCTGCGGCTCCCGGGCGTACCACTCCGCAGGCACGGTCGCAATGGCGTGGGCCGGGGCCAAGAGAACGTCGAACACAAGCACGCCGGCCAGCGCCGCCTGCGCACTGACGGGCGACATCCGTCCACGTAGGTACCGCCAGAGGACCAGAGCCGTCAGGAGGGCCGCCAGCAGCGTCCAGCGGGGCGCCCAGTACTCCAGGCTGAACGCCGCCGTCATGCGTTCATACAGTTGATCGAACGTGCGGTAGTAGCGCTCGGCAGTCAGAAAGCGGCCTTCCGACCCAACAATGGCCCGATCGATGTAGTCGTAGCCATAGGGCACGATCAGGAAGGCAAAGCCCGTCAGCACGATCGTGGCAGCGACGGTGCCGACCCCGATCAGTCCCGCGATCCAGACCCAGACGCGCCCGATCCAGCCAACCAGAAGGCTGGATCGCAGGTCATCGGTGCGCAGCCGCTCGATTCCAATCGCGACCAGGTATGCCAGTCCGAAGGAAGCGGCGATTCCGAATCGGGCCGGCTGCCGAAAGAACTCGAAGAGCGGTAGCTTGTGGAGGAGCGGAAATCCCAGACTGAACGATCCCATCGACAGAATCCAGGTAAGCAGAATCAGGCCGCCCAGAAACCAGACCAGTCGTTGACGCCAGCCCACCACGACCGCGATCAGCGCCAGGGCAGGCGCGGCTAACCCGAGATACAGCAACTCTTCGGCGTTCAGGGTTTCATTAAGCACACGCGGGATCTCGAACGACGGGTAGAGGTAGCCGAGGACCAGGCTCCACGGCGGGATTGAGCCTTGTGATGCGATGGCAAAGTCCAGCCCCCCGGCGCGGGTTGAGAGACCGGTGGTTTCAATCGTTGGCAACAAGCGGACCGCGCCGACAGCCAGCCCGGCTACGCCGGACACGGCAATCCAGGCAAGTCCCATCACCGCTTGCCGGATGCCCAGATCGCTCCCGATCCACCAGAGGCGCGTGACGGCAAACAGCAGCCAGACGAAGCCCCACAGCAATGCGATCTGGGGATGGCCGGCCAGTGCCGTCACCGCGGCGCTAACTCCCAGAAGCACGCTGTAGCGGCGCTGTCCACGGGCGATCAGTTCGATCGCCCCAATCCCGGCCGGCAGCGCAAAGAATATGTCCGAGTAATTGAGGAATCGCGACGTCGCGAACACGAACCCGCCGTAGGTGAAAAGAAAGGCGGCCACATACGCGCCGGGCCGCGTCAACCCCCACACGCGCCCCAGCCAGTACGCCGCCCCGGCCGCCAGCGCCAGACCAAGCGCTAACTCAATGAAATAGGCGCGCAACGGTTCGAAGATGCGCAGCAGCACCCAGGTCAGCGGATAGAACCAGCCGAATTCGGAAAATGCAACCGGAAACCCCGCCAGCATGCCGTCGGCCCAAAGCGGAATGCGTCCTTCACGCACGCCCTCGGCCAGTAGGGCGTAGCGGGGCTGGTAGCTAAGCAGCAGGTCCAGGTCGAGCCAGGGCGCACCGGCGAAGAGCAGATCGCGGTACAGCACAAGCAGCGGAGCCAGCAGACCGACAGCCACCAGCGCGCGGCGCTGCACAATCGAGGCGCCATCGACCCTGCCAAGTAGGTGGGCCCACACCCCACCCAGCCTGGTCAGGATGACGGAGTCGATCCGAGAAACTCGCGAATCGCCGCGGCGCGCTGCATCCATGTGCGGCTTTCCACCTCCAGGCGGGCGGCTTGGGCCAGGCGGGCGGCCAACGCCGTGTCGGTCAGCAAACGAGTGACGGCTCCTGCCAGTGCGGTCGGATCGTCCGCCGCGACGAGCAGGGCGTTGCGCTCATCGTGCAAGACCTCGCGCATTGAGGGTAGGTCACTGGCCACTATCGGGCGCTCCGCGGCCATGTACTCGAACAATTTCAACGGTGACGTGTGTTCGCGCGCGATGACCTGACGGGCGCTAAAGGGAATCACCGCGACGTCAGCAGCGATCAGGTACCGGCGCGCACGGTCCGGCGGCATGTGCCCCAGCACGTGTACGTTCGGTCGGTCCGCGGCCGCCGCCAGAATTCGACCGAGATCGGGCGAAACTCCTCCCACGATGATCCATTGCACGTCCGGATCGGCGTGGCGCGCCGCGTCCACGAGCGTATCGACGCCCTTCCAGGGATAGAGGTGACCCAGGTAGCAGACCACGCGAGCCTCAGCCGGAATCTCCACTTCAGTTCGGGCGGCGTCGCGGTCGCGGTCCGCGAACGCCCGAATGTCCACCGCGTCCGGCGCGACAAACAGTCGCTGAGGATCGAAACCCGCGTCGAGATACCAGCGCCGCAGGCCCTCGGTGATGGCGATTACCGCGTCCATGCGACGCGCCGCCCAGAGGTGAAGGGCAGCTGAGAGACGCGAACGTGGGACGGTGTGCACCTCGAAGCAAAAACGGGCCGGTTGACCCATCAGCAGCTGCAGAACCGTCAACGGCAGCAGGTCGCGGCTGTAGACCACGTTGGGCCGCCAGCGGCGCACGACGGTAAGCGCGGCAACGGCGAAGCTTCCGAGCTGTAAGAAGTGTGCGCCCAGCCTGATTGGACCGCGATTCAACACCGGCCAGTCGATCGTGACGCGCTTGATGGCATCGACGGTGGGTAGCCCGGCGAGAGCGAACGTCCTTGGCACGCCGGCGTAGCGAAACGGATCGCTGACCGCCCGCATGGCTGTCGTGTTCGCCCGGCGGGCGTAGGCGAGCCGAACTGTCGCGTCGCCGGCCGCGAATCCCGCGGCCATGTGCATGATCTGCAGCGGATGCGCCCGCTCGCTGGGAATCCGTGCGTTCGCGACGATCGCGATACGCGGCGGCTGGCCCACTCGTCAGATCCGGAATTCGATGCGCACGGTCGTTCGATCCGCAAGCGCGCCAAACTTCACGACGTGGTCCTGCTCGAGCCAGGAACCGTCGCGATGGACCTCCAGCTTCCGGGCGGCGGCAGGCAGCCGGTATCGAACGTCAGACAGGTGTGCGGAAGTCTCAAGCCGGTCGCAGACCGCAATCGCGGCCCCGTCAACCCGATACCTACGGCGGGTTCGCACGCCCGTCAGGGCGCGACCGTCGGCACGGGCCACGCCAGATTCAACCGTCAGCGCATCGTTCGTAACCTGAGTGCGCCCTTCGAGCGCGTGACTGGACAGCCACCGGCGGGTCGCTCGCCAACTCGGCGGACCGAAGTGGCGCCACAGGAACATGAGTGCATACCGCCGACGGCCCGCCCGCAGGTGGGAACGTGCAATGTGCAGCAGGAATCGCGACTCCCGACGCGCCAGTACTTGCCGCCAATTCGGCAGCTCCGAGGTTTCGGAGTCCGCTGTGACCTGCCAGGTTCCCTCCGGAACCTCCGGCTCTGAGCGGAAATGTAGCTGGTTGCGCCAGCCGTGTCTGGCGTTCCCGACGTAAACCAGGCCACCGCCCCCGATGCGTCCCCCGACCAATCGGTCGCAAGGACGCTTGTTCGTTCGCACGAGCGCACACACGCGCGGCGCTTCCAGCCGCGCCACGCCGGCGTCTGGCGCCACCGCCGGAGCGGCTCGCCCTGCCGCCGGTGGGTTGCTCGGCAGATCATCCAGCTCAGCTTCGGCATGCGCCCGCGCCAGCCAGGCCAGGTCGCCCGTGTGCATCACCCGGCACACAAACGCCGGGGTGCCCCAAGTGGCGTCAATCAGCCCGCCGTCGCCCAGCGCCGCCGCGCTCTGCGCCGCAACCCGCCCGGCCAACGGCAACAACGGTTTGCGGCCGTCGGCGGCCAGCACGTAGGCGTCGTAAGGTGCCGACCCGATCTCCGCGTCCGCGTCCCAGAACCACCGTTTGCCCTCCAGTCCCAAGGGTTTCACCCCATCGGGCCGGAGCACGAAGGCGAGGAAGTCGGCGCCGTCGCGCAAGCGGTCCTCGAACGACGCTTCCGCGCTTATCTGCCTGAGCGCGTAGCGCGCAAAGGCCACGCAGCGGCTGTGGTAATACACGGTCAGATCGGCGATCCCGGCGCCTTCGCCAAGCAGCGCTTCGTCTCGCACGTACGCGAATGAGCCATCCGACCGCATTTCATCCAGCGAGCCCGCCACCGAGTCCTGCACGGCCCTCAGCCAAGACGGCTCGTCCAGTGCGGCGTACGCAGCCGCCAGACCCATGGCCCCCCAGAGCCGCTGATTGACCACGGGTTTGTCGACGACGTTCGTGAGCAGATACGTGTCGCAGCACAGCCGAATCGCCTGCTCGATGCATTGCCGGTCCTCCGCCGCCAGGTCATCGCCCGCGTGCGACAGCAGCGACGCCAGCGCATCCACGCACTCACCGGCGTCGATGATGTTGGTCGAGTTGTTCCGGGGGTCGTGGCGGCCAGGGAAAAACACCCACGCGCCAGCGGCGGCCGGATCGGGCGCCAGGCGCGCTGCCACGCGCCGCGCCGTCGCGATTGCCCGCGTTAGGTAGCGGTCCTGGTTCGTGTGCGCGTGCAGCGCGCAGTTGATAACGATGCTACGGGCCGTTTTGCCGGTATGATCGACGCCGTGCTCGGGACAGCGCGTGTAGCCGTGGTTGTCCCGCAACCGCTCGAACGCGCTGGACGCCGCCGCCAGTACCCAGGCGGCGCGCGGCGTCAGCGCGGGTCGCTGAACGGCAGTCACCGTCATTGCGCTACGTCCGCTCGCGGATGACGCGCGCGGGCATCCCGGCCACCATGGCGTACGGCGGCACGTCGTCGGATACCACGGCGCGCACTGCCACCACGGCTCCGTCGCCAATCGTCACACCCGGCAGCACCACTACCTCGCTATAGAGCATCACGTCGTCGCCAATCGTCACCGGCGCGGGTTCGATGGGCGCGTCCAGCGCCCGGATATCGCGCCGATCCAGCACATGCCGGTGCGTGTAGATGGCGGATCGGCGCCCGATGTGCGAGCGCTCGCCCACCGCTATCCCGCCAGTGCAGTCCAGGCGCGTCTCGGACAGCACCTCCGTCCCGGCGCCGATGGTCAAGCCAACGCTCTCATCGTGTCCCGGCTCCCATCCCGCCCTGACGTCGCGTTTTATGCGTACACCGTCGCCCATGAACAGCCGCAGACCGGCCGGAAAGTAGAAATGTCCGTCGATCCGAACCTCGTCGCCGCAGGTCACACCGGCGGAGCGTCGCAGCAGCATCGCCCGGATTCGCCAAAGCGCGCGCTGATACGAAGGCACGACGTGCACGTCAGGCAGCTGTCCGACGAGCCGAGCAAGCTGACGCGGCGGGTCCAGGTTCATCGCGTGGTCCCGGCCTCGGCCACCGACGGAAACCGGGGTCGTCCACCGCCGCGCAACGCGTCGCACACCGAAACGAGACGCTCAGCCAAACCGGCCGCGCCGTGCTCGCGCACCACCGTGGCACGCAGCCGCTCAACCGTGGCTTGCCGCAGGTCGGTGCGCAGACCCAGCACGCGATCCAGACCAGCGGCCAGCTCAGCGCCCGTGTCCCCGACCAGGAAGTCGTTCGCAAGATCGCCCAGCACGCCGCGATAGGCCGTGTTGTTAGAAACGAGCGGCGTGGCGCAGGCCAGAGCCTCCAAGCCGGTCTTGTCCAGCGCCGGTTGCGCGCGCCAGTTCACAAAGACATCCAGCGATCCATAAAACTCCGCCATCGCGTCACCGCGTACAGCGCCTACAAACTCCACCGCGTTACGCACGCCCAGCGTATCGGCGATACGCTCCAGTTCGCCCACATAGGCCCGGTCCGATGAATAAAAGGGTTCGCCGGCGATGTGCAACCTGGCGCCCGAATACCTCGCGCGGCGTAACTCCGCCAGGGCGTGTATGCCTTGCTCGAAACCTTTCAGCGGCGTCAGCCGCCCAGCCATCCCGATCACCGGTCCGAGTCCCGGCCGGCGGTCAGGCGACGGACGGAACCGTTCGGTGTCGATCCCGTGTCCCAGCACGAACGCTCGCTCGCTGCGAATCGGGTAGCTGTCGGGCGAAGCCGTCACCGCGGCGTCGATCAGCCGGTTGGCCCGTCTAAGCATCGGGGTCAACCCGTGACTGGCGTACCAAAGCACGAGCGGCGTCCGGGTAACGCGCGTCAGGGGCGCCAGCGCCACGGCGTAGGCCGGCACCATGTGGGCCAGCACGACGTTCACACGCCGACGGACAATGAGCCGGGCGCCAACGGCCCCGAACCCCAATGCGGCCGCCCACCGCGACCTTCCCCGCTCGCGCCCCAGGCCGTGGACGCCCACATTGGGCGGCAGGTCAACCTCGCCGACCCGCGCCGCCACCACGTGCACGGCCGCGGCCCGTCGCGCCAATTCCTCTGCCCAAGTATGCGCGACCGCCAGATTGGTGCTCGAAAGATCGAGTTCCTGAGTCACGAACAGCAGGCGCAGGTCGCCGCCGGAAGAGCCGTTCAAGATGTTCCACGTTCAGCAAGTCGGCGGTACGCCGCGGCGTAAGCCCCAAGCACGGCTGGCTTCTCGTACTGCGTTGTGGCCGCCCGCGCCGCGCGCCCCATGGCGCGCAGCCCGGCGGGGTCACGCAGCGCATCGCTCACCAGCGCTGCCCCGGCCCCTTCGTCCCACGGCAGCAACCAGCCGTTCGTGCCGTGCTCGATGGTTTCCGGCATCACACCAACCGGCGTGGCAAAGACCGCCGTCCCGCAGGCCATGGCCTCCAGGCAAACCCTCGGACCTCCTTCGCTCAGCGAAGGCGCGATCAGTGCGTTCATCCGCCGATAGAGATTGGCCAGATCGGCCGGACTGTCAAGCCAGTCGATAAGCGTGACCCGATCCAGGATGTCGGCGCGCATCAAGTCACGGCGCAGCGAGTCCCCCTCGGGTCCCTGGCCCGCAATCGCGAATCGCACGCCGGGCACTTTCGCCGCAACGGCGGCAAATACACGCACGACGTATCCAAGGTTCTTGTTGGCCACCAAGCGCCCAACAAACCCAAGGGCGAAGTCCTCTTCGACCTCAGCCGGGGCGAACACCTTCCGATCGATATACGCCGAGGGCAGCACCAGAATCCGCTCCGTGGGCACGCCCCAGCGCGCCAGCAGGTCGGGGACTTCCCGCCGGTTGACCACGCGGATAGCGACGGCTCGGCTCGCTACACGCGTCGCGTACGCGCGGTAGACGAGCTGTTCCAGCGGCTCCCACCATTGGGCGCGCTTCGGGTGACCGGGTACATGATGGATTTCGCTAACGTACGGCGTCCCGTACCGGTGGGACAGCCACGCAGCCGCGCGGCCGTTCGCGAAAATTCCGTAGTCGTGACTAACGATCAGACCGTGCCCATGCCGCCGCAGCAGTTCGGCGCCGCGCCGCCGCATCCATCGGGACTGGCCCAGTCGCGAAACCGGCGCCGGCTCGACTCGAACGCCCTGGTACGGGGCTACCGTCGTCGCGCCGTCCGCGCGCGACGCCAGCACGTCGATCCGCTCGAACTCGCCCGCCAACCCTTCCAGCGTCGTATGGAATGGCCCGTGACGGCCCGCTGTGACATCCCGGTCGCCGCTCAGCATTAGCAAGCGGGCGCTCACGAACGCCCGCGCGACGCAGAGGCGGTCACCTCCGACAGGATCGCCATCGATTCCTCCACCAGCCGATCCCAGGCAAAGTGATCCAGACCCTCCGACCCGGCGCGCGCCAGGCGCTCGGCCAGGTCGCGGTCGGTCAGCAGGCGGTTCACGGCGGCGACGAACGCCGCCTGGTCGCCAAGCGGTGTAAGCAGAGCGTTGTGCTCATTGGTGAGGATTTCGCGGTTTCCGCCGATATCCGTCGTGACGATTGGCGTTCCCACCACGCGCGCCTCCACCAGCGTGTGGGACAGCCCTTCATAGGCCGTATTGAGCACGAACACGTCAGCGGCGCGCAGGTACATGCCCACGTCCCGGTGCGGAACCCGGCCCAGGAACCGCACGCGCTCGCCCAGGCCCAGCTCCGCCGCGCAGCGTTCCAGCGCCGACTGCTCCGGCCCGTCCCCCACGATGGCCAGCACGGCGTCATTCGCGAACGCGGGGACCATGCGCAGCAGGTCATCGACTCGCTTCCATCCATACAGCCGCGACACGGTGCAAACCAGTGGCCCTCGGAATCCGAGCTGTCGTTTCGCCTCCTCGCGCGACACCTCGATCTCCGGGATCTCGGTCAGCGCGTTGTGCACCACACGAATCTTCTCCGAACTAGCTCCCCAGCCGCGCACGAATGCCCCCACATACCCGCTCGGAACCACAACCACCGTGGCCAGGGCGGTGTACAACCGCTGGATCAACTGGAACGAACCGATCAGCGGCCCGTGACGTGTCCGCTGAAACTCTTCGATTCCCAATGTGGTCATGCCGCGCCGGTGGGCCGACTCCCATGCCCAGTCGCCAACAATCTTCAGCACGCGCGGCCGCCCCGCCAGCAGCGCCGCCAGCGTTGAGGGCAGCTCGATGCCGTTGATGTAGATCACGTCGGACCGCAACGCGGCCCGCCACGTGTGCCACAACACGAGGGCATAGCGCAGCGGGACCGGCGTGTTCCAGGAGACGCGTACGGTTGGAAACGGCGGGCGCACCAGACCCTCGGGGTCGTCGGGGCAAACCACCGCCCGCACGGTGTGGCCGCGGCCATGCAGGGTCAGCGCAAGGTTGTAGATGTGCGTCGCGGGCCCGCCAACCGTCGGCGGAAAGATGTTCGATACAAAGGTGATGCGCATCGTTCGGACGCTAGCACCGGGCATGGCAGCAGACAACGGCACCCAGCGAACCCATCGGGCGGCGCGTGCCGCCCCGCCAAACGATTAGCTGCCCGGCGCCTCGGTCCCGTTGGTTGCGTGCGAGCCGTTGGCCCCGGGCTGCAGAACTGGCAGCGGATCCCCCGTCACCACTGCCCGGGCGCCGGCAAACAGGTTCCAGGCCGATCCGCCCTCCTGCCAGATGGCGTCGCACCCTCGGCAAAGCTTGTAGTTGTCCAGCTTGCCGGTCGCGTGCGCGGACCGAATCTCGCGGTACGCCGGGTTGTTCCAGATTTCCAGCAGCGACTCGTCGGCCAGGTTACCCATGATCTGGTCCTCGCCGAAGTCGGCGCAGCACGACGGAACCTTTCCGTCCCAGTAAATCGCCATGGATTTCCAGAGCCAGTTGCAGGGGTAGTAGTTGGGACCGTGGGGACGCGCGGTATAAAAGTCGGACGAGTCCATTTGCCCCGCCCAGCCGTGCGCCCAGAACGTGTCCCATTCATCCACCGGCAGTCCGGCGAAGCGCTGGCGAAAGTGATCGGGAACGACCGGTGCGGCGCCCTTGGGATAGCTCGGGTCCCAGAGCTGAATCACCTGCATCACAAAGTAAGGCTTCGGACCGGAGCGTCGTTTTCTGGACTCCAGCAAGCGCAGCACCCGATCCAGTGTGCGGTCGAACTGCGCGCCCTTGCGCATCACCTCGTACTGTTCGGGTTCGCCGGAGTCGAAGCTGATCGTCAGCTTGCTCGGCGCGGCGTCCAGCAATTGCTCAATCTTCTCGTCGCGCAGCAGGGTCGCGTTGGTATTGATGTGGGCGGCGATCCCGGCCCGCTCGCATACCTCGATCATCTCGTAAATGTCTTTGTGCATCAGCGATTCGCCGCGGAAGAACAGGTTGGCCTCCTGCACGGACGGCTGTGCCTCGTCGATGATCTTGCGGAACAGGTCCATCTCCATGAACCCGTTGTGCTTGTTCGCGCCCACGCTTTGCGGGCACATCGGGCAGCGCAGGTTGCAGAAACTGGTCGGTTCGATGTGCAGCTTGATCGGCCCGTACGGCACTTCGGTCGAACCGCGCATCCAGTGGTAGGCAAAACGCCCCAGCGACGGCTTCAGTACAGCGCGGTGCCGCCGGTACTTGACCAGAAGATCCTTGGCCTGGCTGATCGAGTTCACGAGGCAGCGGCCTCGCCGGCGTCCGGCGCAGTCACGTCTTCCCACAACATGTTGGGAATGCCGTCCTCAACCTTGTAGCGGTAGCCACACACCGTGCAGACCAGATGGTCGCGGTCCGTGTGCAACACGCCGTCATCGCGCGGATGGTCGTCGTTCACACAGCGCAGAATCGCGAGGAAGTCGTCTGGAATGAGCGGCGACGCGGAATCCGCGTCCGAATCAGTCATCGGTAACGCCTGCTCCCTTCACTTCGAAGCTAGAGCATGAAGTGCAGCGTGTCAAAGCTAATCAGCAGCGCGGCAAATGCGCCAATCGCAAGGAACCGAACAGACCAAACCCTGCGCCCAGACGGCCAGATACGGCTACTCAAGCCAACCCATGCCCAGAGGGCGACAAATTGGAGGGCCAGCAACAGCCCGCCCACCCAGAACAGAAAGCCCGGATAGGCCAGAAAGCTCTCCACAAGGCTCAGCGACCAGAAGTCCAGCCCCAGGCCATGCTCGGGACGCGGCGGAACCGCCTCAATGCCGAATCTGGACCACGGCGTGCGGCCCAGAGCGTCAGCCAGCCAGTCCGTGCGGTCGGGCGCCAGCAGATTGACGGCGTCCGCCCGCAGGAGCCAGGCGTGGGCCAGCAGCGGCGAAAACTGGTAGGTGTAGAACACTGCCGCGAAGTCGCCTTCCGGCTGGATGGATGACCACGGCTGGTAGTCGGCGCCCCCGTAGATTGCGCCCTTGAGCGGTACCGCGCCGGCGACCTGCTGGTCGAAGAGATTCAGGTAGCCGATGAAGTCCTTGGCTACGCCCATGAACTGCACGCCGGCGCTGATCAGGACCACCGCGGCCAGCGCCGCGCCGGGGAGCCAGGTTCGCGCTCGCTCCAGAACACGCTCGAACAGCGGAGCACCCACAATCACCAGTAGTGGCAACGCCGGCACCAGGTAGCGTGGCCCCCAGGCGTTGCCGCCGTACCAGACCTGTTTGCGGCTGTAGAGCAGCGCGTACGCGACGGGGATGGCTATGAACACGAGCGATCGCCAGCCGTGCCGACGCACGAACCAGGGAAGCACGGGCAACGTGACCAGCAGAATCGGGTTATACCAGAGCACCCCCTTGCCCCAACTGGTAATCAGCCCGCCGAGTCCCAGTCCGAACGGTAGCTCCAGCCAGCCGCGCTGCAGGCCGCCGATCAACTCCTGCTCATATAACAGGCGGAAGTCGAAAAGCACGGCCGCCGCGACCAGCGCCAGCGGCAGGATGCACAGGAACGGCGCCAGGAACAGCAGCGTCGGCCGCACTGACTGCCGCACGACTTCGCCCCAGGACCGCCCTGACTTGGCGCCGAGCACCAGCCCGGCCAGCAGGATTGGGACGGCGATCACGCTCACGTACTTCGTAAGTACGGCCGCGAACACGGCGAGGCCGGCCAGCAGCACGTAACGCTGTCGGTCAGTCGCGCCGTAGACCAGCGAGAGCCACACCGACGCCAACAGGAGCGTCGTCACCAGCGGCTCGGAGAAGTCGAACTTCGCGTAGGGCCAGGCCATGGTGCCGCCGGCGTAGATCAACGCGCCGATCACGGCCACACGCTCGCCGTAGTGCAGCCGCCGCAAGATCCGAAAGACCAGAACCACACCCAGGGCCGTAACCAGCGCGCTGGCCGCCGCCACCCAGATTCGCCGGAAGAATTCGCGGTTCTGGCGCTCCGACCACACCCGGCCGACGCCCGGCCCGTCAAGCCACGGCCCGTCCGGTGTTCGCAGTGCCAAACCGTCCACGTAGAAGTTGCCGTCGGATTGCACGTACGTAATGCGCGCCGACGCCAGCTCGCGGGGCCGATCCAGCTTCCAGGTCGCCGCGTAGTAGTAGGCACGGGCGTTGCCGATGTGTCGGGCCACCGGCGGAGGCTGCTCGTGCCGGACCACGGCGCGCACGTCGCCGCGGTCGTAGGCCCATTCAGCAGTCTCAATGCCGACCCGAATCGGATGCTCCGTGAATTGCCCCGAGGTGTCGGTCAGGCGGAGCCGCGCAATTTCAGTCCCCTGCGCAAACCCGGCGCTCAATCCGCTGTGAGAAACCAAGGTGAGCGTGTCGTAGACGCCCCGTGGAATACCCAGGTCGAGCGCGCTGCGGACTTTCAATCCCGGGGTGCCGCCAAGCGGGGGATGGCTCACCAGCAGAACGTCGTGGTCACCCAGCGGTATCCGATCCCGCTGCGGGGCCGCCTTCGCCAGCGGCTCCGCGAAAGCCACGATCGGCGCGAACGCCGTCGGAAGTCCCACGCCCCAGCGAGCGAAGTTCTTGTTCTGATCGCGCAAATACGCATGGCCGCGATCGACCATCACGCTCTTGGCCATTTCGAACGCAAACGTGCCGTCCGCGCTGTAGCCCGCGCCGTTGCGGGCCGCGCCCATGCTCAGGGCGTAAAGCGCAAACGTGAACACGAAAAGGAGGAATGCCGGACGCGCCTGGCCCCAGCGCATCAGGCGACGTGCTCTCGTCATGTGGCGGCCCGGCTCCGGGTGCGGCTAGGCACCGATGAGCTCGGCCACCAGCGCGTTCAGACGGTCCCGGAACGCGGACGTGTTGAAGTGCTCGCTCGCGTGGCGGGCACGTTCGGCCATGTTGGCGCGCACTTCGCGGTTTCGCACCAGGTCCCAGGTCCGCGAACGCAGATCGGCGGTCGTCGTCCAGAGAAAGCCATCGTGCCCGGCGTGCACCAACTCGGGCGGACCACCCTGGTTCAGCACTACTGGAACGGCGCCGTTGGCCATGGCCTCAACAACTGAAATCCCAAAGTGCTCGAACTTTATCGGATTGCGTGTGACCCGCTCACCGTAGCCGGCGGCATGCCAATAGATCGGCGCTTCACCATAGAAGCGCCGCAAGTCTTCGAACGGCGCATCGATTGCAAACTCGATCGGATACGCCTCGGCACGCCGGCGAAGGTCGTCGGTATACGCCAGATCGACATCCCGTTGACTCTGGTGGCCGGCGAGGCGGAGTGTCCATCCTTCCAAGCCCTCGCGGCACATTCGCTTGAACTGCTCGATCATCACGCCGTGCTTCTTCTCGTGCGAGCCGCGAAAGAAGCGTCCCACGCTCAGAATCGTCTGCGTCTTGGCCCGCGGACTGGCCCAACTCGTGTCAACCGGCGGATAGAGAATCGGCCCGCTGCGCTCCCAGTACACCTCCATCCAGGCGCGGCTGTACTCCGAAATCGGACAGATCAGATCGTACGTATCCAGATTGGCCAGCGAATAGACCCCCGGCAGCCATTCGAGACGCCAGCCAAGCTCCGGAAACGCGCGACGGAAGAGCAATTCGTAGAGAAAGTGTCGCGGGTGGCGGACGCGTACGTCGGTAACAGCCAATCCGATCTCACGGTTATCCGCACCGGCCACTTGATCGGTCGGATTGAAAGTTGGCGACTCCAGCGCCAATTCAGCCACGCCGTCATGCACGAACTGGCGGTCCAGCTGGATACGCCAGGCTTCAAAGGCGCCTGGACGCGGCTCAAACGAGTGCTCCGCGATGACTTGGCTGTCCGCCAGACAACGAACCGGCAGGCTGATATCGGGACGAAAATTGCCGGCCACGATATCGACCGGCACGGGCCGGCGGCCGGCCGGCACGTGCAGCCGGACGCGTGCGTGGTCGGTGGCGAACCGAAACCACCCTCGGCCCAACTCCTGCACGTCATAAAAGCCGTCGCTCCATTCCGGCAAGAGCAGTTGTCGCGTCAGAAACCGACCAACGGCCTGGCGCAGCCGCTCGTGCCAGGCGCGGTCGATTGGCGACGGGAAGAGCACGAGCATCAGGCTGTGGCGCGCGGCCGACGGCTGATTGGTCATAAACGAGGCGTTCACGAACAGGTCGTATTCACGGGTGACTTCGGCGAATCGGTTGGGCGGCAGCGCCGGTATCACGCGGATTCCAATCCCGTCCAGATCGATGTGCAACGCGTCTGCCAGTTCGTCCCGCTCGATGGGGCGGTGCGTGATGAGCTCGGTCTCGAAGCGTTCGGCCAGAACCCGGGCCGCCATCACGGCGTGCCGTTCTCCGCCGCCCTTCTCATGAAGCCAGCGGTTGTAAACCGCCGCTTTCACGATAGTTCGATGAACGGACGGAGCTCGCGCCCGTCCAGCGGGGCCAGGCGGGCTTCCACGCCGCGCAGCCGCCAAGTCCGCGGCCCAGCTACGACGACGTCACGCAGCGCCCGCAGCCGCGCCGCCACGCGGCGCGCCGCTTCCACGTCGCGCAGAGCAAGCGCATGCCGGATGTCGCCCGATGTGAATTTCAAGGCGGCCGCCGCGTGCTGGGCCACCCATGACCGCGGAGCGTTCTTACCGAGCATTCGCAGCTTGCCGAATTCAACGCTGCGCACGAACCCGGGCGACCATTCCCGACTGAGCGCGGCATGTTCGTGGCGCACGATGGACTCGGGCTCGAACCAGAATCGCCAGCCGCGTCGCCGGGCGCGCCAAGCCAGGTCAGCGTCCTCGTAATACATGAAGATGCCGTCGTCCAAATAGTTGAGTGCTTCCAGCATCGTGCGCCGATAGACCACGGCCGCGCCCTTGAGGGCAAAGACTTCGTACGGTTCGTCATAGTCGGACGAGTCCCATGCCGACCATGGCACGCCGGCCAGCATGTGCGTTCCGCGATCGCGCATTGAGCCGTCGCTCAGCGGCGTGATTCCGGCGCATTCGATCGCGGGTTGCGCCAGGCGCTGCACCAGATCGGCGCTCAGGTCAAGCTGGATCGTCGCGCGGGCGCTCGTCACCTGAGCCTCGCCCAGCAGATGGTTGCCAGCCTGGACGGTGAGCGGCACCGGTTCCCGCCCATCGCCGGCAGCTAAGTCCAGGCGCAGCGCAGTCGCGTCGCCGCTCACGGGTACGGCAAGCTCAACACACGCCTCAGTCCAGCGAAACGGATGGCCGTACGCGTTGAGCTCCACGCCATAGGCCCCGCCGGTCACGTCGGCCCCGCCGGCGTTCGCGTGAGCCCCGTACAGCCTCACGCCCAACTGCCGCGCGTCCGGTGCTGGCGGCGTAAACGTAGGTACGGTCAGTCTCAGCGGGAGACGGTCATGTTGATGCAGCAGCTTGGCTCCCACGCCGCCGGCCAGTGGGTCGCTATTGAGGCGTGCCACCAGCGGCGTTAGCCAGTCCGGCTCGACTTCGGTGTCCGGGTTGAGCAGTCCCAGATAGGGCTCATCCGCCGCTCGCAGAGCCCGGTTGTTGCCGCGCGCAAACCCCAGGTTTGCGCCGTTCTCGATCAGCTCGACCGCGGGAAACGCCTGCTCGATTCGCGCCGGAGAGCCGTCGCTTGATGCGTTATCCACCACGGTCACGCGCAGATCGGGATAGCGGGTTTCCAGCAACCGCTCGACACAGCGCTCGATACGTCCGGCGCCGTTGTAATTGAGGACGACAACCCGAACGGGCGGCTGATCCGTGGTCATTCCACCCGGATGGAACGCACGGCGATACCGAGCGGTCGAGTATCCGTGTCCAGGCCGACTTCGGCGGGTACCAACGCGTCGTCGACTTCGATTACGAACTCGTGGGTCGTGGGCGCCGTGACAAGGTCCAGTGGAATCACCACATCCTCGAAATCCATGCCGTGCAGCCGGAAGGTCGCGATATGTCGTCCGTCCACGCACACCCGGCCCCGCGCCGGTGCCCGGCCGTGCAGGGGACGACAGGCGGACAGGACTAACGCTCCCTGGCCGACGTCCTGGCGCAGGTACGCGACGGCACGCTCGCTGGTCCACCGCACGCTCGGCGGCCAATTCTCGGCCGGGAACCAGCCTTCGCCCAGCCATTCCGCGTCGCGCGCGCCCATCGCCAGCTGCTCGGGGGGTGTCGCCCAGAACGGGCCGGCCGGTTCGGTCAGCATGTCGGGTTGCGCAATCGGCGCGGATGCACTCCGCAGTTCGTCGTGAACTGGCGCGACGGACACGCGCCACTGAGACGGAACCACCGCCACGCCGCGTTGAGAAGCTGCGGCTTTACCCACGAACAGCGTGATGGCGTCAGGCCAAATGTGATACGGGTGCAAACGATCCTCGAACGGCCAGGCGCCGACTGATAGCTGGTAACTCCCTGGTCCAAGCGGCAGCGGCCCCAGCGAGCATTCGACACGCGTTCGGCCCGACTGCACCGCGGTTGGCCCCAGAGATGCCGCCGTGGAGGTCTCGTGCAGCAGCAGACCGTCGCTACGGCGAACGGCGCAGCCGATCACGACATCGTCCAGGTAAGCGTCGGACTCCACCTCCAGTTGCAGGCGAACGACGCCGCCCGGCAGATAGGCGTAGCTCTCCGCTCCGGTTGCGCCGTCGGCGGCGGTAGCCGCCCGGATCCGCAGGGTGTCGCCGCCGAGGTCCTGCGTCGGTCCCCCCCGCTCGACGCTTGTGGAGGACGCGACGCCGCGCATGTGTTGGAGATACTGCTGAATCACGTCCCGCGGGTCACCCAGAGCCTGAATCTCGCCGCGGTCGATCCAGAGCACGCGGTCGCAGAAGCGGCGCACCTGAATCGGATCGTGCGATACGAACACCAGGGTCCGACCGCGAGCCTTGATTTCGGCCAGCGTCTCATAGCACTTGGCCGTGAAGCGCGCGTCGCCAACCGCCAGCACTTCATCGATCAGCAGGATTTCCGGGTCGACGTTGATCGCAATGGAAAACCCAAGACGCATGTACATGCCGGACGAGTAGTGGCGAACTGGCGTGTCGATAAATCGGTCGAGTTCGGCAAACGCCACGATGCGGTCGTAGAGATGCCGCATCTCGTTCCGCTGGATGCCTAGAAACGAGCCGTTCAGGAAGATGTTCTCGCGGCCCGTCAGGTCCGGGTGCATCCCGGCGCCCAACTCGAGCAAGCCAAAAACCTTGCCGCGCGTCAAGACTTCGCCGGCCGTGGGCTCAATCGTGCGCGCCAGCAGCTTGAGGATGGTCGTCTTGCCGGACCCGTTTGGACCGATGATTCCCAGCGTCTCGCCTGCCGCAACGTCAAAGTCGACCCCCGCGAGCGCCCAGAATTCTTCGTGCTCGACGCGCCGCCGACCCAGCAGCGCCAGGGCCATGCCCTGCCACGTACGAGCGGCCTCGTGCCGAATCCTGAAGCGCTTGCGTACGCCACGCAGTTCAATAGCGGGCGGCATTTAGACCCCGATAACCCATCGACCACGTAACCTACTAAGGTGCCGTGCTCGTTTGATTCGCGGCCGGCGACGCACCGACAGGAACAGCCGATGAAGCAGAACTTCGAGACCACGCATCACGATGCGCGGCCCACTTTGGCTATCCGAGCTGCCACCACGATGGACAAGATCGGGGAAGTCATGGGATCCCTGTTCGGTGAGGTGTACGGGTGCATCCAACAGAATGGGCAGGAGCCGGCCGGTATGCCCTTCTCGATCTACCACTCGATGGACGGTGACGCGATCGACCTCGAATGCGGGATGCCCGTGGCCTCGCCGACGGAGGGTCGGGGCCGCGTCAAGGCGGGCGAGCTGCCCGCCGGAACCGTGGCGACGGTCACGCACGTGGGGCCGTACGACGACCTCCCGCAGACCTGGGCCGCCCTGACGGAGTGGATAGGGTCGCAGGGTCTCCAACCCGCGGGTGCGCCCTGGGAGGTCTACGCCACCGACCCCGGCGCAGAGCCCGACCCGTCGAAATGGCGCACTGACATTTTCTTCCCCGTGCGCTGATCGGCGGCGAGCGACGACCCTGCGGTTCTGTCTCTCCCGGACGCTGAAACGCGGTGCACGAACCCTGACCTCGGCGGGTCTCGCACCAGTCCGTGACATGGTTAACCGAGATTTCCCATTAGGGCTAGAGCTCTTCGGCGAAGCGGCCGGCCAGCCGTCGGAACAGCCACCATCCCACGCTGATCAACACCAGCGCTGTCACGATCGTCACCAGCGTGTGCCGCACTGGTGGGAATCCCCACATGAAAGCGTAGCGGTAGTCCGTCACGAGCGTGGCCATCGGATTGAGGATGAACACCCAGCGGTGAATGTCCAGCCCTAGCACCGTGCTATTCGGCACGATGGACATCGCGTAGAAAATGGGCGTCAGGAAAAACCAGGCCAGTAGGCCTACTTCCACAATGTGCTCCGTGTCTCGAAAGAACACGTTCACCGCCGAGAGCAACATGCCCAGCCCTAGAACGAAGGCCAAGTGCAGCAACATCACGAGTGGCACCACCAGCATGGTCCGCGTCACACCCACGCCGAAAGGCAGCGCCACCAGCCAGAACACCATGTACGCCAGCACGAAGTTGATGAAGCTCGCCAACACCGCGCTCAGCGGCAGGAGTTCCCGCGGGAAGTAGACCTTCTTGATGAGCAAGGCGTTTGAGGTGACGCTGCGCATCGCCGACGTCAGCGCGTGTTGGGTGAACAGCCAGGGAACCAGCGCGCTCAGGAGAAAGAATGGGTAGCGCTCGATCGGGTCGGACTTGGCCAAGACCTGAAAGACCAGCGTGAAAACCCCCATCATCAACAGGGGATTCAGCAATGCCCAGGCAAACCCAAGCACCGATCCGCGATAGCGAACCTTCAGGTCGCGCACAACCAGGTTTCGCAGCAGGTCGGCGTACGCAATCAGTTCGCGCGCGGCGGCTAGGGCGTGTCGGGCCGGGGCGAGACGCCCCTTTGCAGCAACGGTGGCCATAAAAAAGCCCCCCTCGACACAGGGGCAGACCAGTCTAGCGCGGACGACCACGCGGCGGCCGTCGGCTGGGCACCGTGCTACGCTTCGGAGTCCGACAGGCGGTGGAGCCTGCCTCGCGCATGGAAATCACGTGGGTCGGGGGCGACTGCTTTCGATTCCGTGGACGCGACGGCGCACTAGTCACCGACCCGCAGACCTCGGGCCGAACTCGCAAGTCCACCTTCCCCAAGGCCGACCTCGTCGCCATCAGCAACCCTGGCATTCCTCCGGGAGTTGAGCGTCTCGTCCTACCCAACCGCGACGGTCGCGAACCCTACGTAGCCACCGGTCCCGGCGAATACGATGTCTCCGGCGTCTACCTGCACGGAATATCCGGTCCGCGGACGCCCGACGGACTTCCCGGCCCGACCCTCTTCGCCCTGGACATTGACCGTGTCACCGTGGCCGTGATCACCAGCCTGGCGACGGACATGACCAACGACATACTCGAGGAGTTGGGCGCCGCACAGGTGCTAATAGTCAACGCCGATGACGGCGCTGAACGCGTCGTGAGCCTCGTCAATCGGATCGAACCCAACATCGTGGTCCCGTACGGCCGCGCCGCCAACGGCAAGACCCCGTGGCTCGACGCGGCCAGGGCCCTGAGCGAAGCTGAGCCTTCCCTCGAGACCTCGGTCAACATCTCGGTGTCCAGCCTCCCGGAGCCGGTAGCGACGCGCGTGCTGTCGCCGCGCGCCGCCTGATGGCCCCCAGCCTCCACCGCGGCGCCGCCCGCCCGCCGACGTACACCCACCGCATGACTGGCGGCGCTGTGCGCAAGTTCATCTTCGTCACCGGGGGCGTTCTCAGCGGCGTTGGCAAAGGCGTCAGCGTGGCCAGCATTGGACGGCTACTCAAGAGCCGGTCGCTCAAGGTCTCGGTCATGAAGCTGGACCCCTACATCAACGTGGACCCCGGCACCATGAGTCCCCTCCAGCACGGCGAAGTCTTTGTCACCGTCGACGGTGCCGAAACCGACCTGGACCTCGGGCACTACGAGCGCTTCATCGACGAGAACCTCCGTGCGGTTAGCAATCTCACCACCGGCGGCGTCTACGACCGCGTAATCAGCCGCGAACGCCGTGGCGATTTCCTGGGCGGAACGATCCAAGTCATCCCCCACATCACCGACGAAATCAAGGCGCGCATCCACGACGTAGGCGAGACCCACGACGCGGACGTCGTGATCGTCGAAGTCGGCGGAACCGTCGGCGACATCGAGAACATCCCCTTCGTCGAGGCTCTCCGTCAGATGCGCCGGGAAGTCGGCAGCGACAACGTGCTCTATGTGCACGTGACACTCGTGCCGCGGATCGGCGCCACCGGCGAACTGAAAACCAAACCCACGCAGCACAGCGTCACCCAGTTGCGCGGGCTGGGCATCCATCCAGACGTGGTGATCTGCCGGTCCGACGCGCCGCTCCCCCTAGAGCTTCGGGAGAAAATCGCCCTGTTCGCGGACATCGATTCGCGCGCGGTGATCTCCAACATCGACGTGGACACCATCTACGAAGTTCCCCTGGCGCTTGAGGCAGCCGGCCTGGGCACCTTCATCGCCGAGCGCTTCCAGCTTCCCGACGTCCAGCCCGACCTCGACGAGTGGCGCGGCATCGTCGCCGCCCTCCGCGAACCCCGGCCCCAACTCGAAGTGGCGATCGTTGGCAAGTACGTCTCGCTGGCCGACTCGTATCTGAGCGTGATCGAAGCGGTTCGGCATTCGGGTATCGCGCTCGGCATCGATCCGGTAATCCGCTGGGTCGACTCCGAGGACCTGGAAGATCGCGACCCGGCCGACCTGCTGGACGGTGCGGCGGCCATCATCGTTCCCGGCGGATTTGGACCCCGAGGGATCGAGGGTAAAATCCAGGCCGCGCACTACGCCCGGGTGAACAAGGTCCCCTATCTTGGTCTCTGCCTGGGAATGCAAGTCGCCGTCATCGAGTTCGCGCGCAAGGTCCTCGGCACGGACGAATGCAATAGCATTGAGTTCAACCCCGACACCAAGCATCCGGTGATTCACCCGATGCCCGAGTACTACGATGTCTCCGAAATGGGCGGATCGATGCGGCTCGGCCTCTGGCCGTGCGAACTCGTGGAGGGCACGCTGGTACGCGTGGCCTACGGTCAGGCCTCGATCAAGGAACGCCACCGTCACCGCATGGAATTCAACAACAAGTACCGTCGGCTGCTTCGCGCGGAAGGCATGACGTTTAGTGGGCTGTCGCCGGACAGCAAGCTGGTCGAGATCATCGAGTTCGAGGGGCATCCTTGGTTCGTGGGATCCCAGTTCCATCCCGAGTTCACCTCGCGACCAAACCGACCGCATCCCCTCTTTACGGGCTTGCTCCAGGCAGCTATCCGTCACGCCGAGGGCCGCCACGCAGTTCCCTTGCTGGAATCCAAACCCGAAGCCGTCACTTAACGGTCCCAACCCCACACATGCAGAAACCCATCGGATCTCTCACAGTCACGACGCGCCGCGGGTGGTCGCCATGAGCACGGTCGCCGTAGTCGGCGCCCAGTGGGGCGACGAAGGCAAGGGCAAGGTCGTTGACCGGTTCGCTCAACACGCCGAGATGGTGATCCGGTTCCAGGGCGGCAACAACGCTGGACATACCGTCATCAACGACCAGGGCACGTTCGCCCTGCACCTGGCGCCGTCCGGAATCTTCAACCCGGACGTCACCAACATTCTGGGACCGGGGACCGTCATCAACCCCGACGCCCTGATGGAGGAATTGGCGGAACTGCGGTCCCGCGCCAACCTTTCGTTCGACCGCTTCTGGATCGCCGAGCGCGCCCACGTCGTGATGCCCTACCACGTGGCGCTGGACGCCGCCGAGGAAGCCCAGCGCGGCGACCTGGTCCAGGGCACCACCCTGCGCGGCATCGGTCCTGCCTACGCCGACAAGGCCGCCCGCTCCGGGGTGCGCATGGGTGACCTGCTGGACGCCGACTTCTTGCAAGCGTGGCTCCCCGCGGTGATGGAACCCAAGAATCGACTGCTGGAACACGGCTACGGCGTGGCGCCGCAGGATCCGCAGGCGCTGGTCGATCAGGCCCTGGACTGGGGCGAGGCGCTGGCCGCCCACATCGTGGACACCCTACCCATCGTGGGCGCGGCGCTGGCCGAGGACCGCCGGATTCTGCTGGAAGGGCAGCTGGGCGTCATGCGCGATCTGGACTGGGGCCACTACCCCTACGTCACCTCGTCCAGTCCATCCGCCGGCGGCGCCTGCATCGGGTCGGGCATTCCACCGCGCGAACTCGATCAGGTCTGGGGCGTTGCCAAGGCCTTCAGCTCCTCGGTGGGCGAGGGACCGTTCCCAACCGAACTCCTGGACGAAACCGGCGATCACCTGCGAGAAGTCGCCGGCGGCGAATACGGGGCCTCCACCGGCCGCCCGCGCCGCTGCGGCTGGTTCGACGCGGTAGCCGTGCGCACTGCCGCCGCCATCAGCGGCATCGACTGCCTTGCCCTGACCAAGGTCGACGGCCTGGACGGTCTGGAGCGCATCAAAGTAGCCGTCGCCTACGAACTGGATGGCGAGCGCGTGGAATTGGCCCCCGACACCCGAAAGTTCGACCGCGCCCACCCCATCTACGAAGAGTTTCCCGGCTGGATGACATCCACGGAAGGCATCGCCGATCTGGACGACCTGCCACCCAACGCTCGCAGCTACATCGAAGCCATCAGCCAGATCACCGGCGTTCCCCTCGGCCTGATCGGCACCGGCCGACACCGTGATGCCGCCATCATCCTGCGCGATCCGTTCAAAGCGGCGTAGGCCAAGCCGTATCGTTCGGTAGGCTGGCGGCCACCAACCCGCCCCAGCGGAGACGAACCAATGGCCACGGTGTCCGAGGGCGTGCAAGCGCCGGATTTCAAACTCACCTCCACCAGCGACGACACGTTTTCGCTGATGGAACGACGCGGCAGCGCCAACCTGGTTCTTCTGTTCCTCGACAGCGCGTCCGGCGGCACGGACACGCAGATCGCCGCCTCGTTCCGCGACGCCAGCGAAGTCTTCGCCGCCGAGCGCACCACGGTCGTCGGGATCGCCAAGGCGACGCTTGATGACCTGAAGGCCTTTCAGACGACCCACTCGCTGCCCTTCGAGCTGCTCAGCGACGACGGCGCCGTAGCCGCGGCCTACGGCGTTCGGGTACGCCAGGGCTTCGGCCCCATATCGCGCGAACGCTTCCGCCGTAGCACCTTCCTCTTGGACCGCATCGGCGTCGTCCGCCGCATCTTTCGCGACGTCGACCCGCGCGAACACGTCAACGACGTGCTGGCAGCGCTCGACATTGATCTCTAGCAGTGTGGGCCTCACGAACTTCTGGCACGAACACGCGCTCCTGACCCGTCGAGCAGCCAACACTGCCGTACATGGGAACTACCTACTCGGCATCTGAAGCTAGGGTCCAGTGCGCGAAAGTCCTCCGCCAAGTGCGTGAGGGCAACACGGTTGCGGTCTCGTACCGTGGCGGACCAGTGGCCGAGATCCGTCCCATCCAGCCGCAACCCGCAACAATCGAAGAGCGGTTGGCGGACTTGGAGCGGCTTGGCGTGCTGACTGGGCCAGCCAGGACGCGGTCTGGAATCCAACCGGTAGTCCGCCGGCCGGGAGCGTTACGGCGCTTCCTCGCCGATCGCCACGATTGAGCGTTGCCTACGTCGACACCTCCGCGTTGGTTGCTATCGCCCTCGAGGAATCGTTCGCGACGGCCGTCGCGAGTCGACTGGATGGGTTCACGCCTCTCCTCGCCTCGAATCTTCTCGAAGCGGAGTTGCGCGCGGCGTTCGCGCGTGAGCAGCTTGACTTCGAGTCATGCCTCGTGGCGGACATTAGGTGGGTGCTACCAGACCGGCCGCTGACTCCCGAGCTTGCGACCGTTCTTGAATCCCGCTACCTGCGAGGTGCCGACCTGTGGCACGTTGCGGCAACGCTGTATGTTGCCCGGGAGCTCGGGCAGATTGCATTCGTCACGCTTGACAGGCAGCAGCAAGCCGTGGCCGCGGCACTCGGCTTTCGGACTTGAGGCGCCACCGAACGGACCAGCCCCGCACAGCCACCCCTCCGTCACTCCTAACCGCCCGCTATAATCTCCCAGCCTTTAATCCAGTCCAGCGAGGCGGAAAGGCTGCATCTCGCGGCGTGCCACGTCTCGCGGATTTAGGGCCTACCGGGCCCTTTCTTTTTGCCCGGTACGCCATGGGAGGCAACGTGGCGCTGAACGGCGGCGCGGGCCGCTTGGTCATGTCGGCCGACGATCTGCGTCGGACCCTGACCCGCATCGCGCACGAGATCGTCGAGCGCAACCGCGGCGCAACCAACCTCGTGTTTCTCGGCGTGCCGCGGCCCGGCCCTATCCTGGCGCGTCGCTTGGCCGACGCCGTGGCGGCGTTTGAAGAGGTGCGCGTCCCCACCGGCGCGGTTGATATCTCGCTCTACCGCGATGACCTGGTCAGCCGAGCCACCACGCCCCCTATGCACCCAACCGATATCCCGGTGGACGTGACCGATCGCGACATCGTGCTGGTAGACGATGTGCTCCACACGGGCCGCTCGGCTCGCGCGGCCCTCGACGCCCTGACCGACTTTGGGCGCCCGCGCACGATCCAGTTGGCCGTCGTCGTAGACCGCGGTCACCGCGAGTTACCTATTCGTGCCGACTACGCCGGCAAAAACATTCCCACCGCGCTCTACGAGAGCGTGGAAGTCCGGCTCGAGGAACTCGACGGCGAAGACGCTGTTTGCGTCGTCGCCGCTCCAGAGGTCGCCAATGCCGCTGCATCGTAGGCACCTGATCGACGTCGCCGATTTCTCGCGCGACGAATTCGACACGATCCTCGACACCGCCGTGTCCATGCGGCAGGTGCTGGACCGTCCTATCCGGCGCGTGCCGACCCTGCGCGGCAAGTCGATCGTCAACATGTTCTTCGAGCCAAGCACCCGTACCCGGGTTTCGTTTGAACTGGCCGGCAAGTCGTTGAGCGCGGATGTCGTAAACGTTGCCGCCTCGGGCAGCAGCCTTGAGAAGGGCGAGTCGCTCGTCGACACCTTCCACACCATCCAGGCGCTCGGCGCCGACATGGTCATCATTCGCCATGCCTGTGCGGGAGTTCCGGACCTGGCTGCGCGACACCTGAACTGCGGAGTCGTAAACGCCGGCGACGGCCTGCGAGGCCACCCCAGCCAGGCGCTGCTGGACCTTTTCACCGTCCGCGAACACACGGGCGACCTGGAAGGACTGAAGATGGTCATCGTGGGCGACATGCTTCACAGCCGGGTCGCCCGCTCCGACATCTGGGCGTTCGCCCGCATGGGCGCGCACGTCTACCTCAGCGGCCCGCCCACCCTGCTGCCGCCGGACTTTGGCAACCTGCTCAACGGCGACGGAATGGTGCGCGTGGAATACGACCTTGACCGCGCTATTGAAGGAGCCGACGTGGTTATGGCCCTGCGCATCCAGAAGGAGCGTATGGCCGGCGGTATGCTGCCCGACCTTCGAGAATACGCGCGGCGCTGGGGCGTCACGCCCGCTCGCCTGCGCCGAGCTGATCGGCAGGTTCTGGTGATGCATCCTGGACCAATGAACCAAGGCATTGAGATTTCGTCCGACGTCGCCTACGGCGAACAGTCAGTCATCACCGAGCAGGTCACCAACGGGGTGGCGGTCCGCATGGCCATCCTCTACCTCTTGATGACAGGAGCGCACTGATGAGTCCTTACTCCGCCGGTCCGCCGCGCGAGATTCTGCCTGGCGTCTATCAGTGGACCGTGGCCTGGCACCGCTACACGCTGGAGTCCTATCTCGTCGACACGGACGATGGCGTGGTGGCCATTGATCCACAAGACCTGTCGCCCACCGCCCTACAGGACGTCCTGTCCCGCGTACGCCACGTCATACTCACCAACCACTATCACGAGCGCGCCGCCGCGATTTGGCGACATCGGTTCGATGCGCCCGTGTGGGCGCCAGCCGGCGACGTCGGTGATCTGGAAACGCTGACCCCCGATCACGTCTATTCGGCTGAAAGCAAACTTCCCGGCGGTCTGCAGGCCGTGGGCCTGGGCGGCATCAGCGCCGGCGAACATGCGCTGTTTTCAAGCGAAAACCGCGGGGTACTCTTCGTCGGCGACGCACTTGGCACCACCAGCTATTGGACACACGGCGAGGGCGAATTGGGCGCCCATCCGCGCATGCGCCCACCCGAGCCGCTAGCGAAGCTTCTCGATCTGAATTTCACCAGCATCGCCGTTGGCCACGGCGAGCCGATCCTGGACCAGGCCAAGGTTGCCCTGGCCACCTATCTGGAGTCCGCCGGTGACGGCTAACGGGCCGCTCGTCATCCGCGGCGGACGTCTGATAGACCCGTCCCAGCACCTCGACCGGGTTGCCGACGTACTGATTGAAGACGGCCGCGTGGCCGCCATCGATCCACCCGACGGCCAGCTTCCGCTCGGCGACCCCACGGTCATCGACGCCCGCGGTCTCGTGGTCACGCCAGGATTCGTGGATATCCATACCCACCTCCGCGTGCCTGGCTTCGAATACAAGGAGGATCTGGTCAGCGGCACGCGTGCGGCCGCCGCCGGCGGTTTTACCACCGTCTGCGCCATGCCTAACACCAACCCGGTCATCGACTCGCGCAGCGTGTTGGAGCACGTGCTGGAGCAGGCCGCCGCCCAGGCGCTCGTCCGCGTCCACGTCCTGGCCGCCATCAGCATCGGGCAGGCCGGCGAACAACTGGTGGAAATGGGCGATCTCAGCGATGCCGGCGCCATTGGGTTTACCGACGACGGCATCCCAGTGGCGAACGCCAAGCTGATGCGTCACGCCCTGGAATACGCCGCGCAGCTCGAACGTCCGATCAGCAACCATGCCGAGGACCGGGCGCTCACCGCCGGCACCGCCATGCACGAGGGCAGGATCTCGACGCGGCTCGGCCTGCCCGGGACCCCGCGCCAGGCCGAGGAGATCATGCTGGCACGCGATCTGCTGCTGACCGAACTGACCGGCGGACGCTACCACTGCATTCACGTCACCTCCGGCGGCTCGGTCGACTTGATCCGACGCGCCAGGGACCGTGGCGTCAACGTCACGGCGGAAGTCACGCCCCACCACCTCACGCTCACCGACGCCCTTGTGGCTGGTCGAACCGACCCCGTCAGCGCCGCGCTGGCGCCGTACGACGCCAACACCAAGGTCGCCCCGCCCCTACGCGAGCAATCCGACTGCGACGCGCTGCTCGCGGCGCTGCGCGACGGCACCATCGACTGCATTGCCACCGACCACGCCCCCCACGCCCTGCATGACAAGGACGTGGAGTTTGCTAACGCCGCCGTGGGCTTCACGGGGCTGGAGACCGCCCTGCCCTTGGTGCTCACGTTGGTTCATGCCGGCCGCCTGGACCTCAGCGAAGCCGTGCAGCGCCTGACTATCGCGCCGGCCCGCTGTTACGACCTGCCCGGCGGAACCCTCGAACCAGGCCAGCCCGCGGACGTGACCGTCTTCGATCCCGACGAAGACTTCGTCGTCGAGCCCTCGCTGCTGTTGTCGAAAGGCAAGAACACGCCGCTGGCCGGGCTGCCCATGCACGGCGTGGTGCATCGAACGTTTGTCGACGGCGTTGAAGTCTTCAACCGCGCGTCGCTGGGGCCGGTAGGCGCGCGTGACGGCTAGCGACTACGCCGTGCTCGCTCTGGAGACCGGCGATACCTTCTTCGGCTTCGCCTTCGGCGCGGAGGCGTCCGGCGCTGGCGAGGTCGTGTTCAACACCAGTATGACCGGCTACCAGGAGATATCCACCGACGCTTCCTATCGCGGGCAGATCGTCGTAATGACCTACCCCCTCATCGACAACTACGGCGTCAACCCGGACGACGTGGAGTCCCGCCGGCCCTGGATTGCCGGTCTGGCCGTCCGTGAACTGGCCCCAACCCATAGCAACTGGCGGCAGCAGAGCGACATGAACACCTTCCTGGCGCGGCATGGAATCCCGGGCATCCAGGGCATTGACACGCGGGCCCTTACCCGCACCCTGCGCACAAAGGGCCACCAGCGCGGCGTGCTGCGCCGGGCCCCGGCAGACGTCACTGAATGGCTGGATCCTTTTGCCTGGATACGCGGTCAGGCGCCCGCCGCTGCGGCCTGGGCCGCCGCGCAGGTCCAGGCGGCCCGGCGCGTGCTCCCCTACAGCGAGCAGCGCTATGTGGCCGAGGTCACCACTCCAGACCGCCATGTGGCAGGCCCGGTGCGCTGGGCCCCCTGGCCCTCACCGCCGCAACGCCTGGGCGAACCCCGAATTGCGCTGCTGGACGTTGGCGTGAAGACCAACATCGTGCGCTCCCTTGTGAGCCGCGGCTGCCACGTGGACGTGCTGCCCTACGGCGCCAGCATGCACGAGGTTGAAGCAACCGACCCTGACGGGGTCGTCGTCTGCAACGGCCCGGGCGACCCGGAACAGGCCGACCACGCAGTGGATACCGTCCGCGATCTAATCGGCCGCCGTCCGTTGATGGGCGTCTGCCTGGGCCACCAGATTCTGGGTCTGGCGATTGGCGCCACCACCAGCCGGCTGCCCTATGGCCATCGCGGCGCCAACCAGCCCGTCAAGGACCTCGATTCGGGCCGCGCCCACATCACCTCGCAGAATCACGGCTTCCAGGTGGACGCCGCCTCGATCCCCCCCGGCAGCGGATTTCGCGTCAGCCACGTGAACCTTAACGACGGGTCGGTGGAAGGCTTGGCCCACGACTCCCTGCCCGTCTTCTCAGTCCAGTACCACCCCGAGGCCAGCCCCGGCCCCCAGGACAACCAGTACCTCTTCGACCGCTTCCTTGATCTTATCGACGACCACCCCCGCCGATGACCGACCCGTCCCCGCCTGCCTCCCCCATGCCTGACCTCTCATCCGTCCTCATCATCGGCTCCGGCCCGATCGTCATCGGCCAGGCCGCCGAGTTCGACTACGCCGGCACCCAGGCTTGCAAGGCCATGCGCGAGGAAGGCGTCCGCTCAATCCTGGTCAACTCCAACCCGGCCACGATCATGACCGATGAGGACATCGCCGACCGCGTCTACATCGAGCCACTCACGCTGTCGGTCATCGAGCGTGTGATCGCCCGCGAACGCCCGGACGGCCTGCTGGCCTCCATGGGCGGCCAGACCGGACTGAACATGGCCATCGACCTGGCGGATGCCGGTGTGCTGGACACCTACGGCGTGCGTGTCCTGGGAACGCCGATTGAGGCCATCCGCGACGCCGAGGACCGCGAGCGCTTCCGCGCCCTGATGCAGCGAATTGGCGAGCCGGTCCCGCAGAGCCGCACCGTCACCTCGCTGCCCGAAGCCTGGAATTTCGCCCGGACCTGCGGGTTCCCGCTGATCATCCGCCCGGCCTACACCCTGGGCGGCAGCGGCGGCGGCGTCGCGCGCCACGAGGACGAGTTCGAGGCCATCGTTTCGCTCGGATTGCAAACCAGCCCGATCCACCAGGTGCTCGTCGAGCGCTCGCTGATCGGCTGGAAGGAAGTCGAGTACGAGGTGATGCGCGACGGCGCTGACAACTGCATCACCGTATGCAACATGGAAAACCTGGACCCGATGGGCGTCCACACCGGCGACTCCATCGTCTTCGCCCCCTCGCAGACGCTGAGCGACAAGGAGTACCAGATGCTCCGCAGCGCGTCGCTCAAAATCATTCGCGCGCTGGGCGTGGAAGGCGGCTGCAATGTCCAGTTCGGCCTGGACCCGCACTCGTTCGACTATTTTGTGATCGAAGTCAATCCGCGGGTCAGCCGGTCGTCCGCGCTCGCGTCCAAGGCCACCGGCTACCCCATTGCGCGCATCGCCGCCCGCATCGCGCTGGGACGACGCCTGGATGACCTCCGCAACCCCATCACCCAAACGACCTCCGCCGCCTTCGAGCCGGCCCTGGACTACGTGGTGACCAAGATTCCGCGCTGGCCGTTCGACAAGTTCGCCCGCGCCGACCGGCGCTTGGGAACCCAGATGAAGGCCACCGGCGAGGTGATGGCCATCGAGCGCACTCTCGAGGCCTCCCTCAACAAGGCCGTGCGCGGCATGGAAAACGGCGGCCGCACCCTACTTTGGGAAGACCCCGAGTGGGCCGCCAACGAATCCGCCATCTGGTGGCGCATCGAGCACGCCCACGACGAGCGGCTCTGGGCCATCATGGCCGCCCTGCGCCGCGGCGCAACCGCCGAGGAGATCGCGAGCCGCTCCGGCATCGACCGCTTCTTCATCGACAAGCTCGCCAACATTCTGGCCACCGAACGCCGCCTGCTGGCCGATCCGCTGACGCCCAACCTGGTCTGGCATGCCAAGCGCCAGGGCTTCTCCGACGCCATGATCGCCTCGCTGGGCGACACGCTGCCGGAGCGCGTCCTCGAGTTGCGCGAAGCCGCCGGCATCCGCCCAACCTTCAAGATGGTGGACACCTGCGCAGCTGAGTTCGACGCCGCCACCCCCTATTTCTGGAGCACCTACGAGTCCGAAAACGAGGCCGTGGTGAGCGGCCGGCCCGCGGCTGTGGTACTCGGCAGCGGCCCGATTCGCATCGGACAGGGCATCGAGTTCGACTACTGCTCCGTGCATTCGGCCTGGGCGCTGGCCGACGCTGGCCGCGAGAGCGTGCTCATCAATTCCAACCCGGAGACGGTCAGCACCGACTTCGACACCTCGACCCGCCTCTACTTCGAAGCTCTGGACGAGGAGAGCGTGGCCGAGGTACTGCGCAACGAAGCGGTGAACGGCGACGCACCGCCCATCGTGGCCCAGTTCGGCGGCCAGACCGCCATCAACCTGGCCGGCCCGCTTTACACCGCCGGCTTCCAGATCGCCGGCAGCGGGGTCGCCGCCATCGACGAGGCAGAAAACCGCGACAAGTTTGATCGCTTCCTGGAACGCTTGGGCATCCTGCGCCCTCCCGGCGCGACGGTCACCCGGATGCGCGACGCCCTGGACGTCGCGGACGGCCTCGGCTACCCGATCGTGGCCCGCCCCTCGTACGTCCTGGGCGGCCGCGCCATGCAAGTTGTGGACGACCGAGCCGATCTCGAACGCTACATCGAAAAAGTCACCCAGCCCTCACCCGAACACCCCGTGCTCATCGACAAATATCTGCAAGGGCGCGAGGTCGAGGTGGACGCGATCTGCGACGGTCGCGACTCGCTGATCCCCGGCATCATGGAGCACATTGAGCGCGCGGGCGTGCATTCGGGCGACAGCTTTGCCGTCTACCCGCCCGTCAGTGTCAGCCCTGCCGAAGAGGCCGTGCTGCTGGACTACACCCAGCGCATCTGCGCTGGCCTCCGCGCCCACGGACTCGTCAACATTCAGTACGTGCTGTATGGCGGCGAGGTCTATGTCCTGGAGGTGAACCCGCGCGCCAGCCGCACAGTGCCCTTCCTGAGCAAGGCCACCGGCGTGCCGATGGTCAAGCTGGCCACCCGCGTGATGTTTGGCGCGACCCTGTCGGACCTCGGCTACGAGCCTGGACTGGTCCCGTCGCGCCCCTTGTTCGCCGTCAAGGCGCCGGTGTTCTCCACGGCCAAGCTGTCCGGAGTCGATACCTACCTCGGCCCGGAAATGAAGTCCACCGGCGAGGTCATGGGCCTGGACGCCACATTCCCCGCAGCCCTCCACAAGGCCATGATCGCCTCAGGCATCGACGTGCCGGCCAGCGGCGACCTGCTGGTGTCGATCGCCGATCGCGACAAGCCCGAGGCCGCCCCGATCATCGCCGACTTCGCTGACCTCGGGTTCGGCCTGCTGGCCACCGAAGGCACCGCCGCCTTCATCGAATCCCACCTCGGACTGCCGGTCCGGCGCGTCGGCAAATTGCGCGGCGGCAGCCCAAATGTCGAGGATTGCATCCGCCAGGGCGGTGCGGCCCTGGTGATCAATACGCTAACCGGACGCCGCGAGGCCATTCAGGATGGGCACTACATGCGCCGGGCCGCGGCCGAGACCCGCACCCCCTGTCTGACCTCCCTGGACACGGCCCGCGCCCTCGCGGCCGCCCTGCGCCAGGCCCGCGGTTCCTTCGACGTGCGCACGATCGACGAATACCGCGCGTCCCGCGCATGACTCGGCGGATCGAATCCGCCCGCGTGCTGTGCAACACGCGCATCACCGAACGTCTCTGGTGGTGTGAATACGAAGCGCCCCAGATCGCCGCCTGTTCGCGCCCCGGTCAGTTCGCGCACGTGTTGTGCAGCGCGCCCGATCAACTCGACCCGCTCCTGCGCCGGCCGCTCAGCTTCAGCCGCATCGAGCCTGACCGCGGACGGGTCGCCTTCCTTATCGACACCGTCGGCAGAGGCACGGCGTGGCTGGTGGACCAACCGGTAGGGGCCGAAGTCGACATGCTGGGGCCATTGGGCAGCAACTTCATATTCCAGCCCAACCGCCGGCGGGCGCTGATGGTCGGCGGCGGCATCGGCCTGGCCCCCCTCATTACGCTGGCCGACCTGGCGCCGGCGCAAGGGGTCCAGGTACGCCTGCTCGCTGGCGGACGCGACGCCCATCAGATCACGCCGGCCGCCTGGCTGGACAAGAGCGTGGACTACCTAATTGCCACCGACGACGGCGCACTCGGCCATCACGGCTTCGTAACCGACCTGGTTTCCGACCATTTCGGCTGGTGCGACCAGATCTTCGTCTGCGGCCCCACGCCCATGATGCGGGCCATGGCCGCGCTCACGGACGAACTCACCTCCATCCACGGCCCGCGCCCCGCGTTTACCTCGCTAGAAGCCCGCATGGGGTGCGCCATGGGCGTCTGCTACTCCTGCGTCGTCCAAACCACCACCGGTCCGCAGCGCGTCTGCCACACCGGCCCTGTCTTCCCCCAATCCACCCTCACTTGGAATTGGGTCCACATTCCAGCGTGATAACCCACCGCGCTCCCACCTCGACTAGCTAACGGGCCCGCCTAGACCGCGTACGTTTCGTGCTCCGATAGCACGTGATGACTTTGGATCTATCTACATTTCCTTCGGCACGACGCTAGCCGTGCGCACGTAGCGCTGCCGCCTTACGGTGCGCGGCTGTCTCAGATTTCATGGATCGACTTCGTTACGCGCAATGGCACGTCATCATGCAAAGCATGTCGGCGACGGGTCTTCGGGAGCGGAGCGGATCGCCGGTGGATTTTGAGACGCTGCGTTAGTGGAAGCTGGTGCCACGCCGCCCGACATAGCCGACCCTCACCATCGCCTTCAGCCCAGACGCAGCCTTAGCGTTGACGCTTGGATCGAATCCGGAATCATGTCCAACTGCATTGTGCCCGCGCTGAAAGCTATAGGAGTTGCATCCTGATATGTCCCGTCAGGCGCACTGGAAAAGCTGCCCATAGTCAGCAAAGAGTTATCTTTGCTCGGAAACTTTGACGCCTAACGTCACATCGGTGGATCGACAATTGTCAGTTGCGCTTCACATAGAGATGTAGCAAACTTATTTGGTGCATGATCCGTTGCACCGTAGCTAGGAGGACGATAGATGAAGCTTAAGGAAGTCGTTTCAGGTGGTGAATGGACGAGCCGACCGCAGCGCATGCGGCGCGTCAGCCCGGAAATCAGAGAAATCGTTCGCGCCGCCAGGCGCAGCAAGGACGGCGAGTGGGTTGTTGTCAGCCTGTCCGACGACGAAAAGAAGCGTCAGCCGACGCTCCGCGGTCGGATCCAGGCAGCCGCCGTTCAGGCCGGTATCAAAGTGAATTTTGAGATGCGTAACGGCGACCTGGGAGTGAAGAAGGAAAGCTAATCTCCTGCGCTCTGTGGAAAGGCCGCGCCTCCGGCGCGGCCTTTCGCTTTAGACACGTATTGGCGGCGGAACGGTTCAGGCGTCCCGCCAGAGTTTGCCCATAGCCCGCACCCGGGCAAGCCGCGACTCGTCAAACGCGGGCAATTCGAACCCTACGGGCTGCGGCGGCCCGTCAATTCCCAGGGTTGCCTGCACGTCACGGCGCGTGTAGTACGCGTTGTAGGTCTGGCGAACAAGCTCGGCGAACGCCTCCGGCGCGTCAGCCTCTGCCTGTCGGAGCACGGCGACGCGGTCCGCCGAAGTGCGATCCGCCAGCGGTTCTCCGCCGGCGGCGACTTCGATGGCCCGCAACGCGGTCAGCACCGGACGACGCAACTTGGAGCGTTCAGCAAGGTACCCGTCAAGCGTCAGCGCCGCGCCCAACGTTCCGGCCGCCGGCAGCGCGTCGAAGGCAGGAACGAGTTCATTCTGCACAAGCGTCAAGAGTTCCAGTTCCGCCAGCGTGAGAATGCGAGTCGTCATGTCGCTACCGCACGGTAGTTGCGGCCTAGCCAATCGGCGCAACGCAGGGCGACGGCCTGGATGGTGCTGGTCGGATTCACCGCGGCGGACGTCGTGAACGTACTGCCGTCGATAGCAAACAGGTTTGGACACTCATGCGCCTGGCCACGGCCATTGATGACCGAGCGTTCGGGGTCGTCGCCCATCCGGCATGTGCCCATTAAGTGCCAGCCGGACTCCCGTACCAGCGGGTCGACCAAGATCTCCGCCGCACCCGCAGCCTCAAAAAGCTCGCGGCCGCGCGCGATGCTGAAGTCAAGCATGCGCTCACTGTTTTCGCCGAGACGGTACTCGATGCGCGGCGCCGGGATACCGTGGGCGTCCGTCAGGTCCGGATCGAGCGCGACGCGATTCTCAGGCTCCGGAAGATCTTCCAGCATCACGGTCGTTGTCATCGTATGCGCGTAGCGCGAGCGCAGCGCGTCATGGTGCTCGGCGCCCCAGGGTACGGACGTGCCGAGAATGCCGCCCACGGCGACCGACAGCGGTCCGACGTTGCGACTGAGCTGCAGCTCAAAACCTCGCGCGAAGCCTCGGGACTCGTCGGTTTCATAGAACTCCTGACAGTTCATCAATCCGCCAATCGGACCGCGCTGTCCGTTCACGACTTCCTCAAAGACCCCGCTTACGAGTGCAACGGGATGGAACATCAAAAAAGCGCCAACCACCCCAGAATTGTTAGCCAGACCCTGGGGAAAACGCGCCGACGTTGAGTTGAGCAGCAGCCGCGGCGTGCCCACGCCGTTTGCGGCCATGACAACGATGTCGGCGGTGTGGCTCTGGCGAACGCCCTGCGCGTCGTAGTACAGCGCGCCGGTGGCTCGACCGGCCCGGTCCACCGTGATCTGCTCGACGCGCGCGTGCGTGATCAGTTGGACGCCTTGAGCTACCGCCTTGGGCCAGTAGGTAACGTGGGCGCTGGACATGGCGCCGATGGGGCATCCGATGTCACAGGGCCCGCAGCAGTTGCAGGGGGAACGGTTCTCGCCGAACGGCTCGGAGATCAGGGCGTTGTCGCACGGCCACCAGTGCCAGCCCAGCTTCTCCAAGCCGCGCAGGTAGGCCTCGCATCCTGCATCGAACGCCAGCGGCGGCGTCTGCCGGGGACTGCGCGGCGGGTTGCCGGGATCGCCGGCCAAACCTGACACGCCCACCATCGAGTCATTCAGGTCGTAGAACGGCTCCAGGTCCCAGTACGTAAAGGGCCAGTCGTCAGCCACGCCATCCAGCGTGCGTACACGGAAATCGGAGGGACGCATTCGCGGGAAATGCCCGCTCCAATGCACCGTACTGCCGCCGACCGCGTTGAACATAAGCGGATAGATGGGCGTCCCGCTGTTGTTGATCGGGTAGTCCTCAGGCCAGTCGCGTACATTCGGATCCTTGGCGAACGAGGTCTGGCGGGCGAGTTCGTAATCTTGCCGCGAGTGCGCGTACTCGGAGGGATCAACCCAGCGACCCTGCTCCAGACAGGTAACGCGCAACCCTCGACGCGATAGTGACCACGCCGCGGCGGCTCCGGAGGCGCCGGCGCCGACGATCAGGACATCGGAATCGCGTTCTGGCGCAGCCATCGCATCGTCATCCAGACTCGGCCGCCAGAAGCATACGAGCCGTGCGGCTACGCGTCAGTCCTTGATCGTCAGCCCGCCAAAGACAACCGTTCCCCGGATACTCACGGTCACCTCGCCGTCCGCTCTTGAGCCCCGGCGCTTGTCGTCCACGCCCCCGAACAGTGCCAGCACGTCGTTATGGACCGTCCAGTCCTCCGGCACGCGCACCTCCACGCCTCCGAACAGGCAGGTCACGTCGATGACTGCCGGCGGACGCTCAACGCGGGCGTCACGCAGATCGTAGTCCGCCCCGCCGAAAAGCGTCGTGGACTGCAAACGGCTGAACGGACCGTCCACAACATCGTTCACGGTATTGAAGATGGCCACATGGCTGAGCCCACCGCTGGAGCGGCGGGCGGAAGACTCACGACCACCGAAAGACGCGCGCGTAACGATCAGCACCACCCCCATGCCAATGATGAATACCGGCCAGACGGCTCCCTGAACCACGTCCGGCACCTCGTCCAGCACTGACAGCTGGACAGCGATCCCGATGCCGATCAGTACCCAAGGACCGATCGATCCTCGAAAACCACTGCGAATCAACGCCCAAAGTCCCAGCACGATGAGGAGCGATGGGGCGTACTCCCACGGGCTGAAGTCGCCAAGGCCGAGATTGGCGAGCAGCAGCAGCACGCCGACCGCCACCACGATCAGACCGATCATGACCCGCCCTGAATTTCCGCTCCTCATCAGGTCAGCTCCGGGCGGTGCGTTGAACTTGGGCCAGATGCCAACTCGTTGGCCAGCCCCCGGGATCGAGCTGTGTTCAATTCCACCGGTGCGTTTCGGGATCGATGGACGTCGACGGAACCGTCTCGAGCTCGGCCCAGAGCTCGTCGGGAATCTCGAACGCGGCCAGAACCAAGGTCTTCTCAATGCGGTCAGGCCGACTAGCGCCCACAATGGTTGAGACGATGCGCGGATCCTTCAGCGAGAACTGCAGCGCGGCCGCGGCCAGGGGAACTCCGTAGCGGTCGCAGATTGCTTGCAGCCGGCGTGCGCGTGCCACGAGCTCGGGCGGCGCGGTCTGATAGGCGTAGCGCGGATACGCCTCCGGTCCGCGCGACAGGATGCCGCTGCCGTACGGCGCCGCGTTGAGCACGGCCACGTTGCGCATCGCCGCGATTTCCAGCAGCGGTTCGGCCGAACGGTTGAGCAGGGTGTAGCGGTTGTGCGTAACCACCACCTCAAAGCAGCCAGTCTCGATGTAGCGAATTTCCTGGTCGACCGGTCCGCCCGCAACGCCCAGGTGCTCGATCAGACCCTCGGCCTTCAAGTCCAGAAGCACCTCCAGCGGACCCCCAGGCGCCGTAATGGCGTCGTAGGTCGTGTGCTCCGGATCGTGCAGGTGTACGAGTTGAAGGCGATCCAGCCCCAGCAAATCAAGACTGCGCTCAACCGAACGGCGCATCTGCGGGCCGCTGAAATCGTCCGTGATCATGTCGCGGTCGGCCTTGGTGCCGACGACATAGCCCTCGGGTATGCCGCCGCGCTCGCGCAGGACAACCCCAATGCGCCGCTCGCTCTCACCGTCGCCGTACGAGGCCGCCGTGTCGATGAAGTTGATCGCGCTGTCTAGCGTCGCCCGAACAGCCGCCAGGGCATCGTCTTCGGGCACCGAGTAGGCAAAGGCCTCGGGCATGTCGCCCAGGGCCGCCGTGCCAACGCACATGGGTGTGATCCGCAGCCCGGTCGTGCCGAGGGTTCGGTGCGAGAAATAGTCTCCCGGTTCGGACACTAGGGCGGACCCGGAATCGGCGAACTGGGATTGCGGTTGGCACGCCCACGTCCAAGCGTCGTGCGCCGACCCACAATCACGTCCATCGCGATCAACACTGTCGCATACGCCTCACGGGCTACATGACCATCATCGCTGGCAAACGACGACGGCAAACGGGAGTAATCGCCGGCGGCCATCTGATCGATACGCCGCCGCAGCCAGCTTCGCAGACGCGTCCATGACTCGCCAGCCTCAGCGCTGGGCATGCTGCGCTCCCGACTCAATGGCGTCAGCGGCCTCCGTGTGACGCCGGACAAACTCTTCCGCAAGGACGCGGGCGCGTTCCACATCGTCCGGCTCGAGTTCGCCGTCCAGTACCAAGTCCAGCAAGTATTGCTTGATCGGCTTGATCCACACGCCCGCCGGCCGGTCGAACAGTTCCATGAGCGCATGGCCGTCCAGCGGCGAGTCCAGCGCGGCCACATCGCGCTCGGCCTGCAAGTGCTCGCAGCGCGCGTGCAGTTCCGCGACGCGCGCCAGCCCGGCCTCAATGCGCCGCGGGCGATAGCTGGTGATATCGGCGCGTGACAGGGCGATCAACGCATTAAGGTCCTCGCCGGCTTCCAGGATGAACCGGCGCACCGCCCCGTCCGTCCAGTCAGGCTCGTAAGCGTTCGCACGCATGTGCAGCCGGACGATGTGCGTCACGCGGTCCGTGAGCCGGCCGTCGAACTTGAGTCGGCGCATGATCCGTCTTGCAATACGCGCGCCCACCTCCTCGTGTCCAAAGAATCGGATGCGCCCGCTGCGAATGGACTTGGTCTTCGGCTTGCCGACATCGTGCAGCAGGGCGGCCCAGCGGGTCTCACGCTCAGGCGGCGCCGAGGCCAGGACGCGCATCGTGTGGGCAAAGACATCCTTGTGCTGCCGCCGCTCTTCCTGCTCGGTCTGCTGGAGCGGTATCAGCTCCGGCATTGCCAGGCCGAGCACCCCAATTTCCAGGAGGATGACCAGGGCATGACCCGGGCTCGGCGACAGGAGAACGAGGTTGAGTTCAGCGCCGATACGCTCGGCGCTGACGTGACGGAGTTCGCCCGCCGTACGCCGAGCCGCGGCCAGCGTGCCTGGCTCGATGTCGAACCTCAGTTGCGCCGCAAAGCGCACGCAACGTAGGACCCGCAACGGGTCTTCCCTAAAACGGTCGTCCGCTGTGCCCACCGCCCGGATTCGTCCGGCAACCAGATCCGCTAAACCGCCGTGGGGATCGATGATGCGCCCGGTCAGGACATCTTGCGCCATCGCGTTGATGGTGAAGTCGCGCCGGCTGAGATCGGCTTCGAGCGAGTCGCCAAACTGCACCTCGGGCTTACGTGAACCTGGGCGATAGGACTCCGCGCGGAACGTGGTGATTTCGACCGGACCGCTTTCAAAAACCGCGCCGATGGTCCCGAAGCGCTCACCGACCGTGTAAATGCTCTCAGCGCCAGCTCGGCGTGCAAGCACCTTGACCCGATCCGGGCGGGCGCTAGTGGTGAAGTCCAGGTCGTGCGACGGTCGCCCGATGATGCGGTCGCGGACCGGACCGCCGACGAGGTAAAGGTCGAAGCCGGCTTGTCGAAATATGCGCGCGAGGCGCCCGGTGGGGTTCATGAATTCGAGGCGTCGCCAGGTTCAGGCGGTGCGCGAAATCGGCCAGTGCAAGCGCCGCAACGCGCCAAGCGCCGCACGCAACGATCTTACACGCTCGCCGATTCGGTCCTGAATGTCGCGTGGACTGCCAAGCAACCGCCGCACCCCGACATCAGTCACAAACGCCAGCAGCGCGATCGTGAGGAGCTGAGCCCAGCCAAACTGCGCTGGGCGGTCACCGCGGAGCGCCAGCGAGGCCAGATCACCGCTGGACTCGACGTTAACGCCGCCGGTCAACGCGGCAACGCGCCGCAGCGCGCGGTGGTCGGGCGTAATGTGGCCGATCTCGTCAGGCGTGGGTACGACGAACCCCGAGCGCGCCGTTCGCGCGACGCCGGCGGCGTCGCGCTGCGTGACCTCGACCTCGTACACCCCCTGCAACAGACCATCCAGCCTGCCCTCGTAACGACCGGGTCCAAACTGCTCGGCAACCAGCGTCTGTTTGGCGCCGTCCGCGCCAACCACGGCCAGGTTTGTGTCAAGCCCATTCAGGAATCGTCCCGCCACGTCGACCGCGTCGACCTCGATTACCGCAGCGCCGTCAGCGAACACGGCTGCTACGCGCGGGCTGCCGGCCACGGCTCCGGGCAGCGGGCTGACCCACTGAACCGCCTGACGCAGAAACGGCGCAAAGCCATCCCAGGCGAGCCACTCCTCAGCCCAGTCCGCGCCCGCGTCGGACGTCCAGGCAATGGCTCGACCCCGGCCATACTGCCACTGAGCCAGGATCGGGTCGTTGTTGTCGGAACTCAGCACCACTTCGGCCGTGGGTTTGGCGCGGGTTCGCACGTAGCCCCGCAGGTCCGGTAATTCCTGCCCAGCCAGCGCTCCGGTAAACACTGGGCTCGGCGCGTCCATCCGAGGCTGGAATTCCCGCTCGACCACGGCGAACTCGCCCGCCGTCAGGGTCTCCTGCGTCAGAACCCGCGGGATCGCGCGTGGGTCAGGGACGTAGTAGTAGCGGCCGTTGCCGATGCGAGCGATGCGCTCCAGCAGTTCCTGGTCGGATTGCTCGCCGACCGCGATCGACGAGACCGTGATATCGCGCCGACGTAGTGAGCGCGTGAGGCCGTCGAAATCTCCGTAATGGGCGCGCCCGTCGGTCAGCAGCACCACGTGCTTGACCGAGGCACTGACCTGGTCCAGGCGCGACCGCGCAAAGAACATCGCGCGCGCCAGATCGGTGGATGTCCCAATCTGAATCCCGCGGATTCGGTCGATCGCCGTGGCCACGTCCGCCGCGGAACTCAATTCGCGCGGCGGCACGACCCATTGCGAGTCGATGTCAAAGGTCATCACTCCGAGGATGTCGCCCTCTTCAAGCAGATCCACGGCGTCTATGGCCGCCTCGATGGCCATGTCGATCTTGGCGTGTCCTTCGCTCGCGCCCTCGGACATGCTGGATGACCGGTCGATGACCAGCACCAACGCCAGGCGCGGCTCGGGCGTCTCCTCGGTCGGATCCGACCACACGGGCAACGCCTCGTCCATGGCGGTGCCCTGGTAACCGCCGGCGGCGAAGCTCTCGGGACCGCCCAGCACCACCAGACCCCGTCCGCCCGCCACGTGCGCGCGGAGGGCCTCCAGCGCGTCGGGCTCGAACGCGTCGGCCGGCACGTTGGACACAACGACGGCCTCGAACTGCGACAGGTCGACGCCGCCCAGCGCGCTGGGCGCGACCTCCCTGACCTCAAAGTCCGCGGCCCGTAGCGCCGCCCGGATCTGGGACGTGTCGCCGATCGTGAGCACCCGCCCAGGCTCGGCCACGCGCACGAATGTCTCGGCAACGTTGTTGGCCAGACGGGGATCCGCGTCCTCCAGCAGCTCGGCCCGAAGACGGTGAAATCCGGGCTCTAACCCCGCCAACTCCACCCCGTACGTGCGCGTGCCCGTCGCGACGACAATCGGACCGTCGCTGATCAGACGCTCACCGTCCCAAAGCCGCAGACGCGCCGTCGTGCGCCGCTGCGATGCGATCCGTACGCGTGCCTGAATGGCCGTGCCGCTGTGGACGGCTTCTGGAACTTCGACGGCCTTCACGACAAGGTCCGCTCCGCGAGTCGCAGCGGCGGGCACAACTGAGATCGGTACACCCCGCGCCGCGGCCGTTTGTGCGGCCGCCTCCAGGTGCAGCCCAGCCCCGGCGCCGTCTGACAGAAGCACGAGCTGCCCGCCGATGTCAGGATCGAGCAGACCCAACGCCGCCAGGATCCCTGCCTCGTAGTTACTGTCATCTCCGGGCAGATCGGAGCGCAAGGACGGCGCCTCGTTCAGGCGCTGTGGGGCTGCCAGCACCGCCGCGCCGGCTCCAAACTGCACGACCCCAACCAGCGTATCCGACCCGAACGTCTGGACAAAGGCGTCAACGATCGCACGCGCGTTGGCGCGTTCGGCCAGTAGCACGCTGTCGGATGTATCGACGACGAAGACGGTAGCCGGCCGGGTGTCGCGACCGATCGCGAAGCCGGCCAGAGCGAGGACGATCGCGGCCAGTCCGATCAGACGGAGTAGAGTCGCCAGACCCATCCGAATTCCCGAATAACGCGCGACGCTCGCGTACGACAGCCAGACAGCGGCTGGCAGCGTCGCAAACAGGATGAGAAGCCAGGGACGGTCAAGAACCACAGGTCAGCGGACTCCCCGAACCCGGTGAAACACCCACCATTCGATCAGCAGAAACGCCAGAGCTAATCCGGCCAGCCACGGCCAGATCTCAATCTGCTTCCCAATGCTCGCGGCCGACGCGCCTGTGGCAACCGACGCGGCGGGCACGCCGACTCGCGCTGCCCGAGTCGACAGGCGCGGGACGAAGTCGATCGACGATTGGGCCATCAGTTCCGGTCCCACGAACTGACGCACTGTGTAGGCGCCGGGCGAGCGCACGTCGAGGATCGCGGGCCCGGGTGCGGCAAACTCAGTTGTGTCACCGGCTGGATTCGTAACGGTGATTCGATCCGCACGGGGATGCGGAAACAGGCGCGATGGACGTCCAGGCTCGAGTTGAGCGCCTTCCGGCAGAGGCGAAAACGGATCAGCCCAGCGAACGAGATTGGACCAGAACAACGGGAACCACGGCGCCTGGCTTACACGAGGACCGGCCACGTCAAACCCGATGACAGCCGTACGACGGCCTTCAAGCACGCCGTGGGCAAGCAGGGCGCGGTCGCCAACGCTGAGGTCAACCAGCGCCCAGGGAGGCGGCGCGTACGTCACGTCCGCGCCGGAAAGCAGGTCGCCAACGTCCACCGAACGCAGCAGCGGGCTGTCCGGCAGCGCCAGCGGGAGTGTGTCGGCGGTGACCGGCGCGTCGATCCCCAGGCCGAGCATCGCCGGAGGCTGTACAAACACGGCGGAGGCGGGCGGCAGCCACTCGGGAGCGAATCCCTGGAATACGTAGAGATCGGCGGGACTGGCTTCTTGGTCGAAAGAATCGACGCCTACGGCTTGCGCCGTCACCGCGGGCACGGCCTGCAACGCCCGAACAATCGGCCAAGGCTCGTCGCCAACGACCACGACTGTTAGCGGGGAGGGCTCGGCCAGTGAGGCGAACGCCAGGTCATCGGCCGACAAGGCGTCGTCCGGAGCGCGAATCTCAGCCTTGTAGCCTGCTGTGACCGGCATGTCGTCGAACACGATGATTTGGCGCGCACCCGGGGCGAGATTGACGGTTCTGCTTGTGGGCGAGTCGCGGCCGGCTGTTAGCAAGATTGCGGCTTCGACCTGCGTCGGTCCGTCGTTACGCGCGACGGCAACGCCCTGGACCGCGTTCGGGACGTCGAGCCGCCGTCGAACCTGGAACGACACCAGCGCAACATTCGGCGCCGGCTCGCCGACGATCACCGGGCGCACTCCGGCATAGGCGGGATTCGGACCGCCCGCGGACGCCTGATCGGTAAAGAGCGCCACAATACCGCCCGCCGCCGGGTTAGCCAGCGAGCGCGCCAAATCGAGCGCCGCGTCGATTCGACCATGCGAGGCCTCGGGCTCAATCCCATCAAGCGCACGCGTCACCTCCGCGCGATCGATTGACTCCGCGACAAGCGTTCGCGGAACGGCTCCCGCGGTGATGAGCGAAACGCGTCGGTCCTCTTCGAGCGAGTCAACAAGAGTGGCGGCTTCTTGCCGGGCACGCTGCATCCGCGAGGTCCCGTCTTGGTCGCTGATTGCCATTGACGCCGAGACGTCCATAACCAGCGCCACCGGCGGACCAGGTCGGACCGTCGCCAGGCGCTCGGGACGCGCCAGCGCCAGCGCGAAAACCACCACGGTCAGCAACTGGATCAATAGGAGGGCATGGCGTCGCAGCCAGGCCAGCCACGTGTCGTCGGCCCGCGCATGAATCGTTCGCCGCCAGACGAGCAGGGAGGCAACAACAATGCGCTGACGGCGCGGTCGCAACACATAGAAGGCCAGCACCGCCAGGGTCAGACCCGCCCACGCAAAAGCGAGCGGCGCAACCCAGGTCACGCCAAAGTTCCGTGCTCGCGAAGGCGCCGCAGCACGATCTCCTCAACCGCCCAGTTCGATCGAATCGGCACATAGCGCACGTGCCGTCGGTGACAGAACCGCTGTAGGTCGCTCGACCAATCGCCGACGGCCTGCCGATAGGCTCGCAGAAGTTCAACGTCACCAAGGATTTCCAGCGTGCCACCGCCCTCGGCGTCTATGAGTTCGACCTCATCGGCGAACTCCGGGTTGACGAAATCATCGTCAAGCACGTGAATCACCGTTAGCTCATGCCCGCGTTGGGCGAGTGCGCCAATGGCGCGCGGCGCGTCTGGAGCGAGCAGGTCTGAGACCAGAACGGCAACGCCGTGGGGCAGTGCGCGGGCGTTGTAAGAGGAAACTGCACGCGGGAGCCCGGTCTCGCCCGACGGGTGCTGGCGTTGCAGAAACTCGAAGAAGCGTCTGACATAGGCCTCGCCCTGCCGGGGCGCAAACGTCTCGCCCAGGTCGGCGCCTAGGGCGGCCCCCGCAACAACGTCGCGGCTGGCAAGCGCCGTCCAGCCAAGTGCGGCCAGCACCGCGCGCGCGGTATCAAACTTTGCGGGCGTGCCGTACGACATCGAGCCGCTGACGTCCAGCAGCAGATGCGCAACCAGCGTCTCCTCCGACTCACGGACCTTTACGAACAGCTCGTCAGTACGCGCGTAGATGTTCCAGTCAATCTGCCGGTAGTCGTCGCCCGGGCTATACGACCGGTGGTCGGCGAATTCAAGCGACGAGCCGGTCGCCCGGCTGCGTCGCCCACCCGTGTGCAGATGACCGTGTGGACGCTGTGAAACCAGCGAGAGCTTGGCCAGCTTCGCGCGGAGCGCGGCGTCCGGCGCAAATGCCGGCAGCGCCACACCAGCCGTCCGGTCAGTCACCTGCCCGGCGCGTTGACATGAGGATGGCGTCCAGAATGTGCTCCGACGCGACACCGTCGGCCTCGGCCTCGAAGTTCAGGAGCAGCCGATGGCGCATCGAGGGGCGGGCCGCAGCGCGGATGTCGTCAAAGCCCACGTTGTAGCGACCATCCAACATGGCGTACACCTTGGCCGTGAGCACCATTGCCTGGGCGGCGCGCGGCGAGCAGCCATAACGCACGTATTGGCGGCAGAGGTCATGCGCGGTCGGGTCGTGCGGATGCGTGGCCTTGACAAGATCAACGACGTACCGCCCAACGTGCGGGGCCAGGGCCACGCGCCTGGCAAACGCGCCCATCGCCAGCAAATCGTCGCCCGTGGCCACGTGAGCGACGTCTGGCTGGTCCGCCCCAGTGGTCCGGTCCAGGATTTCGGTCAGCTCGCCCGCCGAGGGGTAGTTCACAACCAGCTTGAACATGAAGCGGTCGACCTGAGCCTCCGGCAGCGGATAGGTGCCTTCCATTTCGATCGGGTTCTGCGTCGCCATCACGAAGAACGGCGGCTCCAGCACGTGAACATCGCGTGCCACGGTGACCTGCCGCTCCTGCATCGCTTCCAGCAGCGCCGCCTGCGTCTTTGGCGTGGCCCGGTTGATCTCGTCGGCCAGAACCAGGTTGGCGAACACCGGGCCCGGCTCGAATCGAAACGTGCGCTGCCCGTCCGACCCGTCCATCACCACGTTCGTGCCCGTGATGTCGGCCGGCATCAGGTCGGGCGTGAATTGAATGCGACTGAAGCGCAGATCGATCGCCCGGCCCAGGGTGCGCACGAGCTCGGTCTTGCCAAGACCCGGTACGCCTTCGATCAGCACGTTGCCACCGGCGATGAGGCAGACGACGGTGTCGCGCACGATCTCGCGCTGACCGACAATGAACTTGCCCACCTCGCCGACAATGGCGGCGGCCAGGTCGCGAAAGTCCTGGGCCTGGCGTTCCGTGGCTTCAGACCCGTCAACGGCGAGTGTCATGGCGCGGCGAAGTAACGATCCATCATTGGCAGCATATCCAGTGGGACATTCCGGGCAACGTCCTGCCGCCCGACAGCGAATCCGCGGTCGCCGGCCGAAGCCTCGAATCCGGACGAACCGCCGGGACCCAGTTCCAGAACCGGTCGCTCGACCAGCTCGGTGCCTTCCTCGGTCGGCTTGATTTCAACGATCTCGAGCTGACCGTCGACGCTGAGTCGCTGTTCGGGCGCAAGCGTCTCTAGCGTCCCCTCCAGCGCGCGTCCGCTGGCCGCTGAGTCACCGCCGCCGGTCATACCGTCGCCAGTCTCGGCACCGGCGTCGGCCGGCGCCGCGGCCTCCGCCGCTCCAGCGACCGCAGCGCCGAGCGAGTCACTCTCGCTGCCGGGCATCGTGCCCTGGGCTGCCCCTTCCGCCTCCGCCAGTTGGCGGGCAAGCTGATCGAGTTGCGCTTCGAGCGCACGATCGGTTTCGATCGTTCCGCCAACCGTCTCGATCTCCTCGGCCAGTCGTTCCAACGCACTGCGGGCGTCGGCCAGCTGCCCCCGATCCAGCGCCGCCGCAGCCGCGCGCAACTGTTCCGCCAGACCTGGGTCGAAGCCCGCGGCGCGATCCGACGCTTGCCGCAGTCCTTGCGCCAACTCGTCCATTCGAGTGCTGTTCATCTCCGCAAGTTGCCCGCCCAGTTCGCGCGCTTCGGCTGCTGCGGCCTGGAAGTCACCGCTGTCGAGCGAGCGTCCAAGTCGGCGTCCCTCGGATGTCCGCCGCAGCGCCTCCCCGGCGGCCTCGGCGGCCAACGCCGCCGGAGCGGCATCGGGATCGCGCTGTTGTTCGAGTTCCGCCATTGCGGCGCGAATCTCGTCCACCCGAGCCAGCGCGGCTGGATCCACCAGCGCCGGAGCTGAGCCGTCGACCGCGGCGCCCGCGCTCGCCGCCAGCGCTGATGCCGGCACGCGCTCACCGACCCGCGGCAGCAAGTTGGCGGTCGAGGCCAACAGGCCGGCGGCCAAGGCCGCTGCGGCAACCGCCAGGATTCCCAAGTCGCCTCGGGACACGCGATAGGGAAACGCGAAGGCGGCATTGACATTCGCCAGAGCCCGTAGCGCGTCGCGCCGCTGTAAGTCCTGCATGTGCGAGTCCGCCTGCGAGCCGGCAACCGCCGTGGACAAGCGCTCGAACATCCCCAGCCGCCGGTCATAGGCTAGCGCCGCGGCCAGCGGCGAGGGCGCCACCAGTGATCGCGCGGCCAATGGAACCAGTGGCGCCAGCGCCGCGCTCAGAGCCAGGCCCACCACGAGATTCGGCAAGCCCAACACCGAAACACCAACGGCAAGAAGCAACGCCACACCGAAGCCAAAGGTCAGAACCCGCGGCGCGGCCTGCAACGTTCGGTAACGCTGCCAGCGGCGAGCCAGGGGAACGAGGCGTTGCTGAAACGCGTCAGACCCGTACGCCGTGGCCCGAAACGCGGGCCACGAAGTGTCACGAGCAAACGGGTGCGTGAGTTCAATTTGCATTGCGACCACGCTGCGGGCCTACCCAGGCCCCACGGCGCCCCTGCGGAACGCGCGGGTGAAACCCAGCTGGCCGCCCCCCACAGCGCGAGCAGCCTATCACCGGACCAGTCAGTCGCCGCCAGACCTCGGTTTGGCAGGCCGGCGCCCGGACCCTTCCAAGAATCATCCGTCGCGCTTCCACGACTGGGCCGCGGCCATCAGGTCGCGGGCCACTCGGCGCCCGGCGGCGGTTGACACGCCGCTCATGGCCGCAATTTCCTCGACGACCTGGCGCCCATCCACTCGTGAGACACCGGTCCTCGAATCTCCGTGCGCGTCCGATTTCGCCACCACGAAGTGCGTGTCGCCAAATGCCGCCACCGGGGCCAAGTGGGTGATACAGAGCACCTGGCGCCAGGCAGCCAACGCCGCCAGCTTCTGTCCAACGATATCGCCAGCCCTCGGCCCCACGCCGACGTCAATCTCGTCAAATACCAGCGTAGGCGTCTGGTCCACCTTCGCCAGCACCACTTTGAGTCCCAGCAGAATCCGCGAGCGTTCGCCTTCGGACGCCACTTCAGCTAGCGGCCGCGGCGGCTGTCCCACATTCACACTGAGCAGGAAGTCGACCTGATCTATGCCCGATTCATCGAAGGCGACCGGTTCAGACTCACCTTCGACCGGAAGGCCATCCGCATCGGCCTGCCGACGCAGACTGACCTGAAATTTGGCGGACAGCATATTCAGGTCGGCCAACTGGGCAGCCACGGCGTCCGCCAACTCACCGGAAGCCCGCCGCCGCTCTGCCGAAAGCGTTGCGACCGCGGGAGTCAGGCGGTCCCGCAACCGAGCCGCGTGGTCGCGCAGCGCTTCGATACGGGCATCCCCGCGATCGAGTTCGTCCAGCCGGGCCCGCGCCTCCTCGCCGTAGGCGAGCACGTCCTCGGGGGTGTCACCGTATTTCCGAATCAGCATTTCGATCTGGTTCAGACGCTCGTCGATCTGCTGCAGACGCGCCGGGTCCGCCTCCACGTTCTCGGCATACGACTGCAACATGAGCGCCAGTTCGGAGGCCAGTTCCTGCATTTGAGCGGCTTGCTGAGCCAGGGGACGCACGGCGGGGTCCAACGTCGCCATCTCGTCTGCCGCCTCCCGAGTCGAGCCGAAGATGTCGGGCGCCGGATCCAGCGCTTCCCCCTGCAACCGGGCAGCCGTCTGGCTGGCCAGGTCTCGCAACCGTTCCGCGTTGGCCAAGATCATCCGATCGGTCCGCAGTCGCTCGTCTTCCCCGACCGTCAATCCCGCTGAGTCAATCTCATTGACCTGAAAGGTCAACAGATCGATCTCGCGCGCGGTTTCCCTCGTGGCGCGTTGGCGGTCATCTATCTCTCGTTGGGTGAACCGCAAGTCGCGCGCCAGCTCGCCCACGGCGTCACGCTTCGGCATCAAACCGGCGAATCGATCCAGATACTCGAGCTGCTGCGAACGGCGAAAGAGCGACTGTTGCTCGCTCGGCCCATGCACGTCAACCAACCGGCGCCCCAGGTCCGCCAGGGCGCGCACCGGTACGGCACGCCCGTTGATTCGCGCGGTCGAACGGCCGGCGCCCCGAACTTCGCGTGACAAGATCAACGACTCGTCGGCCTCCACGCCGTACCCCTCGAGAACTCCGGCAGCCGGAGCCGACGTGGTCTCGAACACAGCTTCCACATACGCGCGCGACGCGCCCGGCCGGATGTCGGCTGGATGCGCCCGGCGACCGAGCACCAGCGCCAGGGCATCGATCAGGATCGACTTGCCGGCACCCGTTTCCCCGGTAAGAACGTTAAGTCCGGATTCAAGCGCAAGGTCTACCGCATCGATCAGCGCGAAGTCGCGAACGCTGACGTGCCTGAGCACGCGCGCTTAGCCCGACCCGTGAACCGGGCGCGGCATCTCCCGCGGAACGCGCCAGCGCATCTTTTCGGCCAGCGTGGCGTAGAAATAGTCGCTCTCACGAAATCTCGCAAAGCGGGCCAGATACTCGGACGCCCTGCAGACCACGCGGTCGCCCGAGGTCAGCAATTGATCGGTCTGTCCGTCGATGGAAAGTGTTGCTTCGTGGGTGGTGTACGTGGTCAGTTCCACCCGCTCGTCATGGCCAACCACGATCGAGTTGGCCGGCGTGAGGAAAGGCACCAGCGGCGTTATCACCAAGTCGCGCACTTCCGGGTGCAGCACCGGCCCGCCAGCCGCCTGCACGTAACCGGTGGTGCCGGTTGGCGTAGCTACGATTACCCCGTCAGCGGTGTATGTCGTCAGCACCACACCGTTGATGCGCACTTCTATCTCGACGACTCGGGCCATCCGCCCTCGACCCACCACCACATCGCCAGCCGCCAGCCCCGTAGCAACGACGTCTTCAACGCTGTGGTGCGTCCAGTCGATCAGCACGCGCTCTTCGATCCAGTAGTCCCCCCCAAGCACTTCGTCCAGACGTTCGTCGAAATCGTCCGGCGTGAATTCGGTGAGAAACCCGAGGCGCCCGTAGTTGACGCCCAGGCAGACAGCCGAGTACGGCGCCGCCGCGCGGGCCGCCCGCAGCAACGTACCGTCGCCGCCAAACGTGACAACGAGATTGGCGCCAGCCAGATCCGCCGGACGTTCGGTGATCTCCCACGATGACACGCACCAAGCGTCCACCCCGCGACATTGGAGCTGTTGCTGCGTGCGCTGCGCGTGCGATACGGATGCGGCAATGCGCGGCTGAAACAGCAGGGCAACCCGCATCAGCCACTCGCTATATTGCCGTCGCGCTCATCATAGTCGCTGCCCGGGAGCCGCCGGTCCGGCCAGGGCGGCCGCAGCAGCACGAATGTCTCGCGGTTGCCATCCCCGCCCGGCAGCTCGCTCGCCGCGGATGCGGTCACACACAGCCCGTTGCGCCTGGCCCAGGCCAGGAAGTTCAAGAGCGCCGAATTTCGCTCGGCCGGGTCCTTGACGACTCCGTCCCGCGGCACCCGCCGACTCGGTAGCTCGAACTGCGGCTTCAGCAAGACCAATGCCCAGCGAGCGCGCGGCGTCGCGCCCAGCACGGCAGGCAGAACGTCCCGCAGGCGGATGAAAGCGACATCGACAGCCACAATGTCTGGCGGTGGATCAAGAGCCGGCAAATCGCGGGCGTCGGTGGACTCAAGCACACGGACCCGTGAATCGGCCCTGAGACTCGGGGCAAGCTGTCCACGACCCACGTCCACCGCCGTGACCCGCGCCGCGCCGCCGCGCAGCAGGCAATCTGTGAAGCCGCCCGTCGAGGCCCCCACGTCCAGGGCTGCGGCCCCTTCAACGGCCAGCCCAAAGTGCTCCAGCGCCGCGGCCAGCTTCCACCCACCGCGGCTGACGTACTGGATCGAGCGGCCGCGAAGCTCGACCTGCGCCTCGTCACCGACACGCCGCCCCGGACGCGTCTCGACTCGCCCAGCGACATAGGCCACACCGTCCCTCACGAGTTGACGGGCCGCGCTGCGGCTGCGCGCCAGGCCGCGGTCTACTAGCAGGTGGTCGAGCCGCAGCCGGCGACCAGCGGGCTGATCGCCCACGTCAGTCGGTGAGCGTGCCCTTTGTGCTGGGCACCGCCCCGGCGCGGCGCGGATCGAGCGCCGTCGCCTGGTCCAGGGCACGCGCCAAGGCCTTGAACACGGCCTCGGCCTTGTGGTGGTCGTCCTCGCCCGCCAGCACACGGACGTGAATGGCCGCGCCCATGTGCCGTGCCAGCGACCCGATGATGTGCGGCAGCAGGCTGGTCTCCAGGCCGCCGATTCGGTCCTGCCTGAAGTCGCCGTGAAAGGCGGAGAAGTCGCGCCCGGCCAGATCCACCGCCACGTGCGCCAGCGCCTCGTCCATCGGCACGGTGGCGTCGCCCATGCGCTGAATGCCTTGCCGATCGCCCAAGGCATCGTTGAACGCCCGGCCCAGCACGATCGAAACATCCTCGGCGGTATGGTGCGCGTCGATGTGCAGGTCGCCTTTGGCACGAACGTCGATGTCGAAGAGCCCGTGTCTGGCGACCTGCGCCAGCATGTGATCCAGGAACCCAATGCCGGTCGTGCCGCCAAAGTCGCCCGCGCCGTCGATGGCGACTGTCGCGTCAACCTCGGTCTCGGACGTGGTGCGCGTGACGCTGGCGCGTCGCTCAGCCATGAAAGTCTCGATTGGACGGGTGTCCCGGCATTGTAGTCAGGCGCCCGCGCGGCGTTCGGCGGCCCGCGCGTGGCCTTCCAGGCCCTCGGCCCGCGCCAGACGTGCCGCCACTGGTGCCAGCGCCGCCGCCCGGTCGGCCGACAGGCGCACCACCGAGACCGACTTCAGGAACGAGCGCACGCCGACCGGCGAGGCAAACCGGGCCGTGCCCCCCGTGGGCATGATGTGGCTGGGCCCCGCCACGTAGTCACCCAGCACCTCCGGCGAAGCGCTGCCGAGGAATACGCCGCCGGCGTGGCGCACCAGCGGCAGCAGCGCTTCTGGATCTTCCACCAGCAGGCACAGATGTTCCGGTGCGTAAGCGTTGGACAGTTCGACCGCCTGCGCCAGATCGTCCACCACGCCCACGCCGCCGCGCCGCACGAAGCTGTCCCACGCCACCTCCGCGCGCGGCAACGTTGCCAGCTGTGCCTCCACTTCGCGCGTCACGTCAGCCGCCAGCCCCGGGTCGGTCGTGAGCGCAATCGGACTGGCGGGACCGCCGTGCTCGGCCTGCGCAATCAGGTCGGCGGCCACCTCGGCGGCGTCCGCCGCGGCGTCGGCAATCACCAGCGTCTCGGTCGGACCGGGCAGCAGATCGACACCCACTACGCCGTAGAGCGCCCGTGTGGCCAAGACGACCCACGCATTGCCGGGAGCGACCACCACGTCGCAGCGCGGCACGCTTTGTGTGCCCAGCGCCAGCGCCGCAATTGCCTGGGCGCCGCCCAGACCCAGGACACGATCAATGCCGGCCGCCTCCGCCGCCGCCGCCAGCGCCGGCGCAATCCCATCCGAACGGACCGGCGTTGTCACTACGATTTCGCCCACGCCGGCCACGCGGGCCGGCACCGCGGCCATCAGCAGGCTGGAAACCAGCGGCGCCGCCTGCCCCGGCACGTGCAGTCCGGCTCGGTCCACCGGAACCCACTGCTGACCGACCCCGAGGTCCGGCATGTCGAATCCGGCAGGCATTTCGCGCTCGTGGAATTCGCGAATTCGCTCCGCCGCAAGTTCGATGTCGGCTCGCAGCACCGGATCGACCTGACTCCGGGCCTCGGCCAACTCCGACGGTGCAATTGCAAACGTCGGTCTCACATGGTCGCCCAACGCCCTGGCAATGCGGCGCACCGCGACGTCGCCCTCGACCCGAACCTCCTGGATCACACGTTCGACGAAGGCAACCGGCGTTAGCGTTTCGCCAAAGACTCGCGAGGCCGCCCGCACCGCCGACTCGTCGATCGTGACCAGGTCCGGCGACCGGGCCAACAACGTGCGCCGCACCTCGTCGGCCCCGTGCACAATCCGCACCGAGCACCCGCTGGAACGGCCCGTCGAATCGGACATGCCCGGGCCTACGCCTGCCGCCGCGGCGTACGGCGGTCGCGGCTGTCGATGATGATCGTCACCGGTCCGCTGTTCACCAGCTCGACCTCCATCTCGGCCTGGAACTGTCCGGTGCGTACCGACACGCCGCGCGCGGTGAGGGCCTGCTCAAGGTCGTCGATCAGGCTGGCGGCCCGTTCAGGCGCTTCGGCGCCGATGAAACTTGGGCGCCGGCCCTTGCGCGTGTCGGCGATCAACGTGAACTGCGACACCAGCAATACGTCCCCACCCGTGTCCAGCACCGACCGGTTCATGCGGCCCGCGTCGTCAGCTAGCACCCGCAGATTGGCCACCTTGTCGGCCAGGTAAGCCACATCCGCTTCGTCGTCGTCTCGCGCGACGCCCGCCAGCACGACGAACCCGGGCCCGATCACGGCGTGTTCGCGACCACCGATGCAAACGCTGGCTTTCGTGACACGCTGGATGACCGCACGCATCTCCGGGCTCGGGGCTGCGCTAGACCGGCTAGCTGGAGTTGTCGCCGGAGCCTGACGCCTTGTCGGACCCGCCCGCGGAGGCGCTGGCCTTGCTGGATTCCCCGGACCCGCTGCCGTTGCTCTTGGCCCCGTCGGACTTTACGGGCTTGGAATCCGACGACGCCGGTGGCTTGCCGTCGTCCTTGAACTTCTTCCTCTCGGACTCGGGCCGGCTATCGGTCGCGTACCAGCCGCTGCCCTTGAAAATAATGCCGGCAGGATGAAACACTTTCTTCAGCGTTCCACCGCACTTCTCGCAACTCGTCAACGGCGCGTCTTGAAAGCTCTGAAAAGCCTCAAATCGATGGCTGCAATCCGAACACTCATACTCGTAGGTCGGCACGAAACTACATCCCCCGAAAGCAACGGATCGGCGCATTCCGAATCAACAAGCGCCAGGTTCGAGTATACGGAGGCGAAGGCGTCGCTGTGACGCGCCGCAAGGGACCGGCGCCCTGCGAATCAAGCGTTACGGGACGTCAAGACTGGGCCGGGCTGGTGCTAGCATGATTCAACATCTGTAACCGACTGGTCAGACCGGAGCGCGATGCGCTGTCAAGAGTGCGACCACCAGAACACTGAAGGCGCCTGGCTCTGCATCAACTGCGGGGCCAAGCTACCTCGCCCGGAGGACCCGGAGCAGTCTGCGGACTCCTCGAGCAAGCCCGCCGAGCCTACGGCCGATCGCGAGGAACCAAGCCGCTTCGCGCCGCAAATCAGCGAGAACCTGCGCAAACTACGTGACCGAACCGAGCGAGAACGCGCGCGCCAACGACCCGCCCAGCCCTCGGCAGGCGCCACCGGGAGCATTCTTGGCATCCCCATCATCGCCTGGGGGGTCGTCATCTTCCTGTTAGTCGCCTTCGTCTACGCGATGTCAGCGCTGCAATAATCGCCGGCCGGCCCGGCGCAACCGCCCCGGCCTAACCCGGTTTGGTGCCTCAGAGTCAACCGCGAGTCCACGCCAATCTCCGCCGATCGCTCCTGCAGGGACATCGAATGTCAGCGATCACAAGCGGCCGGCATACCCGCAGTTTCGACCTCGGCTTCAAGACCAGTTGCTGCTGATCGACGCGTAGTGTCGACCGGTCACGCACTAACCGAACGCCTCCGGGTCCAGGCCATCGCTCACGGTCCGCTGCCGTTCAGCGTGTTCATGGAGCACGCGCTTTACGACCCGTGTGGCGGCTTCTACACCCGCCGGAGCACGCCGTATGCGGACTACTTCACCAGCGTCAGCGCGCATCCGTCGCTATTCGGCCAGATGTTGGCGGCTCATCTGGACGACGCCTGGCAGACCCTGGGGCGTCCCGATCCGTTCCGCGTCGTCGAGCTTGGCGCGGCCGATGGCCGGCTGGCGCGCCAGATTCGAGCCGGGGCCGACGAGTTCCCTTGGGGAAGCGCGCTGCAATACCTAGGCGTCGAACGCGCCCCGGGTCCGCAGACCGCGGATGCGCTGGATGCCCTCTGCACCTCGATTGCGGAAGTTCCCGCCGCCAACGCCACGGCCATCATCTCGAACGAATTCTTCGACGCACTACCGGTGCGACTGGCGCGCCGGACAGAGGATGGCTGGGTCGAGGAGTGCGTGGCCTTCGAGGGCGCGACGGCAGTGTTCACCGACCAGCCGGCGCCCGCCGCGCTGGGCGCCTATGCCAACCGCTACGCACGCGCCACGCCAGTGGGAGGGCGCATTGAAGTCCGGCAGGGCGTGAAGTCGGTCTACCGGCACGCCGCCCGGCTCGCTTCGCGGGTCGTCATGACGGGCATCGACTACGGGGGAAGCAGTTCGGACGTGCACTCGGACCGTCTGGCCGCTGGCACCCTGCTGGCCTATCGTCGGCATCGAGCTTCGGAGGACGTGCTCGCCAACCCCGGCCATGCCGATCTGACCGCCCACGTAAACTTCACGCACCTGGTCGACGCGGGCCGGTCCCGTGGCTTTGCCCAACATCGACAGGGCCTCCAAGCCGACTTCCTGGCGGCGCTGGGCATTGGCGACCACCTCGTACGCTTCCAGGCGCGCGCGGACGCGACGTTGGCAACCTATCGGAGCGAGCGCGAAGCTGTATTTCAGCTGGTCTCACCGACCGACCTCGGGCGCTTCCAGGTGCTCACCCAGGGCAAGGGAGTTGACCTGAACCTGATCCGGGGCCTGAACTCAACCACCGACTAACCACGACACGCGGCCACGAAGGAGCACAACCTGATGCAGACGCGAATCGAACAAGACCCGCTGGGCGAACTGGAAGTACCGGAATCCGCGCTCTACGGCGTGCAAACGCAGCGCGCCGTCGAGAACTTCCCAATAAGTGGGCTGCAACCGCACCACGCGTTTGTCTGGGCCACCGTCCTGATCAAGAAAGCCGCTGCTGTGGCCCACAAGGGGACCGGCCGTCTCGACGGCGACCTGGCGGACGCCATCGTCCGTGCGGCCGACGAGGTGCTGGACGGGCAACACGCCGACCAGTTTGTGGTCGACGTGTTCCAGGCCGGCGCCGGCACGTCGCACAACATGAACGCCAACGAGTTGCTGGCCAATCGCGCCAACGAGTTGCTGGGCCAGCCGCGCGGCAACTACGACCCGATCCACCCCAACGACCACGTCAACATGGCGCAGTCCACCAACGACGTGATCCCCACCGCGATCGCCCTGGCTGCGCTGAAGTTGCTGCCCGATCTCTACACCTCGCTCGACATCCTGGCCGAGAGCCTGCAAGCCAAGGCCACCGCGTGGGACGGCATCGTCAAGTCGGGTCGCACGCACCTGCAAGACGCCACGCCGGTTCGCCTGGGCCAGGAGTTCGGGGCCTACGCGGAAGCCGTGCGACGCAACGCCGCCGCAATTCACGATGCCGCCGACGCCAGCCTCGAATTGAGCCTGGGCGGCACTGCCGTCGGCAGCGGGCTGAACGCCGAGCCCGCCTACCAGTCAAAGGTGATCGACGTCATCGCCGACCTGACAGGGTTCGAGGTTCGGCAGTCCACGGACTACTTCTACGCCATGCAGAGCATGGGACGTTTCGCCCAATTCTCCGGCACCCTACGCACGCTGGCGCTGGACCTGAACCGGATCGCCAACGACTTCCGCCTGCTGGGGTCCGGGCCGCGCACCGGAATCTCCGAACTACGCATGCCGCCGGTGCAGCCCGGCTCCTCAATCATGCCGGGCAAGATCAACCCGGTCATGGCCGAGTGCCTGAACATGATCTGCTTCCAGGTTCAGGGGAACGATCTGGCCATCGCCTCGGCGGTCACTGCCGGCCAGCTGGAACTGAACGTGATGATGCCCCTGATTGCGCACAACCTGTGCCAGTCAATCGAAATCCTGGGCACCGGCTCGCTGGCTTTCGCGCGCAAGGGCGTGGACGGACTGGAAACTGACGACGAAATGCTGCGCTACTGGCTGGAGCGCAACACCATGCTGGCCACCGCGCTGGCGCCCAAGATCGGCTACGCGGCCGCCGCCGAAATTGCCAAGCAGGCCGTCGCCACGGGCGAGACCATCCCAGTCGTGGCGGCACGCCTGACCGACCTCCCGGCGGAGGAACTGGCCGCGGCCCTGGACCCGGCGCCGATGACCGAGCCGGGTGTGCGCGCCGGCGGCGGCGGGGGCGGCTAGCCGGCCTCGTAACCAAACCTGGGCTGAGAGCGATGTACCGCACGTGAAACAGGATGCCCCTGCCGTGTCGGTGCAGTCGCTGACACGCGTATTTGAGCCGAAGGTGCGCCGGGGCCTGCGCGGTCTGCTGCCGCGCTTTCGAGCCGAGCCCGCTGAACGCAAGCGGATTGTCGCCGTCAACGACCTGAACCTGGACATCGCCCCCGGCCATTGCTTCGGTCTCCTGGGTCCGAACGGCGCCGGCAAAACCACCACCGTCAAGATGCTGGCAACCTTGCTGGAGCCCACCGCCGGCAGCGCCTCGGTGGCCGGGTTCGATGTCGTCCGCTCGTCGCGCCAGGTGCGCCGCAATCTCGGCGTCCTGTTCGCCGGCGAGCGCGGCATGTACTGGCGGCTCTCCGGTCGCGAAAACCTCGAGCTCTTCGGAACGTTGTCCTTCATGCCCAAGCAGCAAATAAACAAGCGCATTGCGGGAGCCGCTGAACAATTCGGCCTGCAGGATCGAATGGACGACCTCGTCGAGACCTACAGCACCGGCATGAAACAGCGTCTCAACCTCGCCCGCGCCACCCTGCACGAGCCGCCCGTGCTACTGCTCGACGAGCCCACCGCCGCCCTCGACCCCGTCGCGGCCCGCGAGGCCCGCCACCTCATCCGGCAGATCGCCGAATCGGGTACCGCCATCCTGCTCACCACCCACAACCTCTACGAAGCTGAACAGATCTGTGACCGCGTCGGAATCATTCAGGGCGGCACGCTGGTCGCCGAAGGTCGGCCAGGTGATCTCATCCGGCAGGCCGGCGAAGTCCCGCGCCTCGATCTCCTGCTGCGCGGCGATCTGGCCACCGCCAAGGCAACGATCGGGTCCGATGCGCTGTGGTGGGGGGAGGTGAACCGAGACGGCGAGTTCGCCGTCTCCACTCGCGCGCCCGAGGGCTGGCGCAGCAGCGATGCCCTAACCAGCACGCTCGCCAGCCAAGGCATCGTCGTCGAAGAAGCCCGGCTCCGCGAACCCGATCTGGAAGACGCCTACATCGCCATCACCGGATCACGCATCGAGCGGCCCTTCATTGAACGCTAGCGTTTCGCAGCTACGCGGCGAGTTCTGGGCCTTGCTGGCGCTCACTCGCAAGGGCTGGAGGATTGACCGACGCCACCCATTCTTCTTACCAGCAAGCCTGCTTGTAGTGTTGGACTGGGTGCTGCCGATCGTGCTCGCCACGATAGCGCTGGCCGGGCCAAACAACGCCGGCCTGGAGAGCTTCGCTCGTCTTGCCGGGACAGATTCCTACCTCGCCTATTCGGTGATCGGAGCAACGACATTCCTCTGGACCGCCTGGATCACGGCGGAACTCGCCAACAATCTCCGTTTTGACAGGAGTCTGGGTACATTGCCCACGCTTTGGGCGACCGCGCCCACGCGCTTCGTTTTGATCTCTGGCGGAGCGATCGGACGCACGTTTACACCATCCGTCATGGCGGCCGGGGCGTTTAGCCTTGCCTGGGCACTGTTTCGATTCCCTTTGGAGCCCAACGTCGGGCCCGCGCTGGCCGTCCTTGTCTGCGGCGGGCTGGCGACCACAGCAATCGCCTTACCGTGGGCGGCCATCCTGCTCAGATACCGCGAGGGCTATCTCTTCGTGCAGTTGTTCGTGATGGCGGCCGGCATCCTGGCCGGCATTGCCTACCCGGTAGCCGTGCTTCCAGGTTGGGCGCAATGGCTCTCGGGACTCCTGCCGCCAACCTGGATGATCCGCGGTCTGCGCGACGCGCTCATATTCAGTGAACAGCGGGACGTCAAACTCTCGTGCGCCGTGCTTCTCGGCATGGCTGTGATTTATGGCGCCGTCGGGCTTGTGCTGCTGCACGTCATGGATAGAGCGGCTCGGGCCAAGGGCGAATTGGAGTGGATCTAGATGACTGGCCACGGTTCTGAAGTCGCCGCGCTTCTGCGAATCAGCCTCACGCATGCGCGCGCCGAGTGGTTTGAGACCGCGCGCTTCAAGGCCATGTGGCTCTACCGGATCGGTTGGGCGTTCCTGTTCTTCGTGCCCCTCGCGCTCGCTGGCGCGGCCTTTGGCGACGCTGGCTTTGAGGCCAGCGGGGGTGGCGCGAGCTTTCTGGCCTATGCCGTCACCGGCTACGTCGCGCTAAACGTTGCCGGGAGCGCCCTCTGGCGCGGCGTTGAGTTCCTCAGGCGGTCCAACGTGACCGGGACGCTGGCGCACGTTTGGGTAGCCGAAGCGCCCCGCTGGACCGCCCTGGTCGGCGCCACGATCATCAACGTTGGCTTCGCGCTGTTCCAGAGCCTGCTCGTACTCCTATTCGCCAGCGTGCTGTTTCGGGTCCAGGGCTTCGCAATCTCCGTATCGGCGGTCGCCGCCGTGCTAATTACGTTGGTCGCATTCTTCGGTATGGGCCTTGGATTCGCCGGCCTTGGGCTCGTAGCCAGAGGTGCCCAACTGCCCAGTGCCGTCAGCGCGCTAGCCATGGTCATGGCCGGAAGCACCTACCCGATTGCCATCCTTCCCTGGAGCGTGCGTTGGATTACCTACGTCAATCCCTACACCTACATCATCGATCTCCTGCGCTCGACGACCATCGGAACTCCGCCGCTATTTGCAATTGAAATCGAGTTCGTGATCGTCAGCGCCATCGCCCTGGCGAGCGTTGCAGGTGGAGCATGGGCCTACGCCAGGTGTGAGCGCATCGCCATCCGGCGCGGACTGGTCGGCCTACACGCATAGAACGCGGCAAACCCGCAGGTCTTCGCCCCAGCGTTTGACCGCGTAAAGCGCCCACGCCTCGGTCCAGTGCCGCCGCCCGGCCAGGAATCCACACCAGACCGACCTAACGACCTCGGGGGCCAGCGCCTCGCCGACCGGTCCACCCACCGACGGTTCGCACAGCACCGACTCGACCTCGGGGCGCAGCGCACCCCGCATCCACCGGTCCAGCGGCAGGCTGAAGCCCTGCTTCGCGCGTCGCAGCGTGTGCGGCGGAAGCTCGCGCCCCACCGCCGCCGCTAGCAGCGGCTTGGGCCCCGGTCCGCGGGACTTCACGTCATCCCCCAGCGCCAGCACGGTCTCCACCAGTTCGTGATCCAGCAACGGCTCCCGAATCTCCAACCCGTGCGCCATCCCCATCACGTCGGCGTCGCGCAACAGGACGTTGCGCAAATAGACGTCCATTTCGGCAAACGCCACCCGGTTGAACGCGCTGGCTTCAGAGGGCGCCGAATCAAAGGGCTCGGCCGCCGTCGATGTCAACTCCCGAATATCCGCCCGGCCAAATAGCTGACGGGTTGCGTACTCGGCCGGCAACTCCGGATCGGAACGGGCCAGCCAGCTAGCCAGCCGCCGCCTGCGCAGTGATGCTGAAGGCAAACGGCGCAGCGTGGCTCCCGCGACGCGTCCGGCCGGTACCGGCAACACGTGACGCAGACGCCGCAGGACCGGCGCAAACCTGAACGAGGGATAGCCGCCAAAGAGCTCGTCGCCGCCGGTACCGGAAAGCACGACGGTGAGGCCAGCAGCGCGCGCGGCTCGCGCCACCAGGTACGTATTGAGACCGTCGAACGTGGGCTGATCCATCGCCGCGAAAAACGGATCGAGGCTGGCCCGCGCTTCGTCGGGACGGAGGGTCGTTTCTACGTGCTCGGTTCCGCAATGCGCCGATGTCGCCCGCATCGCGTCCCGCTCGGAGAACGCTGGCTCGTCGAATACCGCCGAGACGGTCCGAATAGGTCGGCTCGACTCGCGCGTTGCCAGCGCCGTTACCGTCGCCGAGTCGATCCCGCCGCTGAGGAGCACCCCCAGCGGCGCGTCGCTGACCAGCCGCCGCCGCACAGCCTGTCGTAGGCGTTCACGAACTTCCAGTGCCGCCCGCTCCCCTGCCCAGCCCACATCGGAGCGGCGGGCCACCTGCTCCCGCAGGTCCCAGTAACGATTAGCGCGCGACGCTCGCCCATTGAATTCGCAAGCCGTGCCCGGTGGCAGAGCTTTGATGCCCTCGATCAGCGTCCCCGGCTCACGCGCCGCGCCCAGCGACAGGTAACCGGCCAGACCGGCGGGCGAAACCCTCGGCCTCGCGAAGCCGCCGGCGAGCAGCGCCCGAACCTCCGAGGCGAACGCAACATGCCGTTCGGTCGCCGTCACGTACAGCGGCTTCACACCCAGCCGATCGCGCGCCAGCACCAGTCGGCCCGCTCGCCCGTCCCAGACCGCGAAGGCGAACATCCCCACGAAGCGCTTCAGGCAGTCCATGCCCCATTCGTCGTAGGCGTGGACCACGACCTCCGTATCGGTCTCGGTCCGAAAAACGTGGCCGCGTGCGGTGAGTTGCCGCCTTAGCTCGCGAAAGTTGTAGACCTCACCGTTGAAGACGATGACGCTGCCTGTCTGCGGGTTTCGCATGGGCTGAGCGCCGCGCGATGACAGGTCCTGGACGGCCAGGCGACGCGCGCCAAACGCTAGCGATCCGTGCGGCGCCGGCACCTCCACAACGGCGCCGTCATCAGGCCCCCGGTGCGCCATCGCGTCGGTCGCGGCCGTTACTCCTGCGCGCGCCGACCCGCCTTCGCCCCATATCCACGCCCCGGCGATTCCACACACGCTGGCCGCCTTCGTAAGATGTTCACGTGACAGTCGCGCGCGGCTGCCAGGGTGGGGCGCCAGAAATTGCTGCGGCCAACAGGGCGCCATGGAGGCCGCATTGCAATCGCGCGCACGGCAGGTCGAATTCTATGCGTCGCTCGACGCCGAAGAAGAAATCGAGCGGCCCCGCCACTATCCACGGCCCGTGCGCTTCCTGCTCGAGGAAAAGCTGCGTCGGGCGCTTGCGCTGCTGGAGCCCCTAGCCTCAACCGACGCCCTCTGCGTCTGCGGCGGGTCCGGCATGGATGCCGAGTGGCTCGCCCACCTCGGCATCCGCCCAACGATTCTCGACGTTTCTCCCGACGCGCTGGCCCGGGCTCGCATCCGAGCCCGGCGGCATGGGTTCACGGTGAAGCTCGTACGAGGCGACGCAGCTCGCCTTCCCTTCAGCGAAAGTAGTTTCGGCATGGCGCTCGTCCACGACGGGCTGCACCACCTCGACGATCCCTACCGCGGACTGGACGAGATGGCGCGCGTGGCGCGCCACGAACTCGTGGTGCTGGAGCCGTCCCGCGCAGCCCTGACTAGGCTGGCCGTGGCCGTAGGTCTTGCAGCCGACATAGAGCCGGCCGGAAATGTCGTGCGCCGGCTCAACGCCGCGTGCTGTCGAGCGCGCATTCGGGCACGCGGCTGGCGGCATGTTCGATCGACTCGTGATCTCGTCTACTACCAGCGCTGGATTTTCGGGATCTACCGGCTGGCGAACCACTCCCGTGTGTTTGCGGCATTTGTCCTGATCCACCGGCTGCTAAACCTCGCGGTCGGCCGCTGGGGCAACTCGCTGAAGGTCGTGGCCCGGCGCTAGCCGGTGCAGCCATGCGTGTGGTCGTAATCGGCATCAACTACCCGCCCGAGGTGGCGGGCATCGCGCCCCAAACCGCCGCGCTCTGCCGCCATCTCGCCGCCCGCGGCGACGACGTACTCATGCTGACTGCAAGGCCCCACTACCCAGCCTGGCGAGTTTCTAGCGGCTTCCGCCGCCAAAGATTCATTCGCGAAAAGCGCGAAGACGTGCGGATCCTTCGCCAGCCGTCCTACATCCCGGCGCGTCCCGGCGCACTCGTCCAACGCCTGCTCTACGACGCGTCGTTTGCCGTGGCCGCCGCCCTGACAGCCCTCCGTGTTCCACGCGCCGACGTGTATCTCTACGTTGGGGCCCAACCCGCGGCAGCCCTGGCCACCGCCCTCGTTTCACGCATCAGGCGCCGGCCCTGGGTCGCGAAAGTCGCTGACCTGGCCGTCAACGCCGCGACTGCCGTGGGGATGCTTCGAAACCCAACGCTGGTCAGGCTGCTACGCACCGTCGAGTACGCGACCTACAAGCGAGCCGACGCGCTCCTGGTGCTCACCGAGGGCTTCGCCGAGGAACTCACCCGCCACGGACTGAGCGAACGCAAGCTGCACATCGTTCGCGACTCCGAAGACCTGGCCGGTCTGACGCCGACGACCGGACGCCAGGAGGCACGGCAGCGCCACGGCCTCGACCCGGATCGCCCCCTAATCACCCACATCGGCAGCATCGGCCGGAAGCAAGGGTTGCAGGTCGCCGTTCAGGCAGCGGAAGGGGATCTGACCGGCGCGTGCTGGCTGTTTGTCGGTGACGGCCCCGAACGGGAAACCATCGAGCGCGCCGCGCCGGCCGGGCGCATGCGCTTTCTGCCGTTTCTTCCACGTCGACAACTGGCCGACGTTCTGGCCGCTTCCGACCTGGCGCTGTTGACCCAACGACGACAGGTGATCGAGGCAGTCATCCCTTCAAAGCTCGTCACCTACATGGCCGCAGGCCTTGCGGTCGTAGCGTCCGTGCACACCAACAGCGAGGCCGCCCGGCTGATCCGCAAGGCCGGCTGCGGCCTGGTCGTCGAACCCGAAGCGCCCGATGCCTTGCGTGGCGCCGTGTCGGAACTGCTGGCTGACCCGGCCCGGCGGCGCGAACTCGGCGCTGCCGGACGCTCGTTCGCCGCGCGCGAATTCGACCGCCCCACCGTCGTTGCCCGCCAAGCCGCCATCCTCGATTCGCTTGCCCACCGGGCTAGCCGGCAACGGAGTGGATCGTGAACAACCTTTGTCACCTACCGGAAGACGTAGCTAAGACCTTTGCCCGCCAGCCGGTCCTGGTCACCGGCGGCGCGTCGTTCATCAGCTCACACCTAGTGGACGCTCTAGTCGCGGTCGGCGCGCGGGTCCGCGTCGTCGACGACCTGAGCAGCGGGAATCTGGCAAACATCCAGCGCCACGTCGACGCCGGCGCCGTCGAGCTCGTACAGGCGGACCTGCTGGACCCGGAAGTTCCTGCGCAAACGGTTGCCGGCATCCACACCGTCTTCCACCTGGCCGCCAACCACGGAGGGCGCGGCTACGTCGATCTCCACCAGGCGGCCTGCGCGACGAACCTCCTCTTGGACGGCGCCCTCTTCCGGGCATGCCATCTGGCCGGCGTCGAGAAGGTCGTCTATGCCTCGTCCGGCTGCGTGTATCCGAACTACCTGCAGACGGACGCAGCCGAATGGCTGTACCTCACCGAGGACCAGGTCGGCCCGCCCTACGAGGCCGACAACATGTACGGCTGGGCCAAGCTGATGGGCGAGCTGAGTCTGCGCGCCTACCACCGGGACTACGGCCTCAAGTCGGTGAGTTGCCGCTACTTCACCGTCTACGGCCCGCGCGGCCACGAGAACCACGCCGTCATGGCCATGATCGCGCGCGCCTTCATCCGGCAGGACCCGTTCGAGGTCTGGGGCTCGGGCCGGCAGGTACGCAACTGGACCTTCGTCAGCGACATCGTGGACGGAACCTTGCGGGCGGCCGCGCGCATCGACGATGCCCGCGCGGTCAACCTGGGCACGCGCGAACGGATTCGCGTGATTGACGCCGTACGGCAGGTGCTGAATTACACCGGGCACAGGCCAGAGATCCGCCTGCGCCAAGACATGCCCACAGGCCCAATGAATCGAGTTGCGGACCCGTCGCTTGCGGAAGAGCTTCTGGGCTGGAGCCCCCGAGTGCGCTTCGCGGACGGGCTGCGCTCCACGATCGACTGGTACGTCCGCACCCACCGCCGAGACAAAGTTTCCGCCCGGCTACCGCACCTGCTGACGGAGCGGTAACCGCGCGCCGCGTACGTAGGCGCCGGGACGCCAGCCAGACCAGTGGGGGGCGGCTGGCTTCATACGTTCAGATTGGCGGACCGCTGGCGTTGCTAGGCGCGGCGCCGGCGATCTGGTTTGGCGGACCGCCCGGAGGCATCGCCCTCGCCCTTGTTCCGCTGACTCTGCTCGCGCGGCGCGCCTGCCGGCTGCCCGTTGTGCCGCGAGTCACGGACGGTCTGCTGGCGGCCTGCGCACTCTGGACCGGAGTGACCGCCCTGGCGGTCAGGGATTGGCAGACCGCGGCCCCAAAGCTGTTCGGCGTGCTGCTGGGGCTGGCCTTGGTGTACGCAATCAGCGTCGACGCCCCTTCCATCTCGAGGATCCGCGTTTTTTGGACGGGCCTGGCCATCGGTATGACGGGCCTGATCGCGGTCGCCGCGCTGTTCCTGACCGAATGGCCGCAGCGCAAACTCCTTCCGTTGGACAGCCTCTACGCCGCCCTTCCGACGGGACCGCGCCTGGTAGATCACGGCGGCCGGATCGGCGGGATCGGTCCCAACGAGATAGGCGGCGTGCTGGCCCTGCTCACGCCGCTGGGACTGGCCCTGACGTTGGACAGGACCGGAAGCAGCCCAAACATCCGCCGACTGGCCGCCGTCGTGCTGGCGCTGGCGGTTGCCTTAATCGTGCTGACCCAGTCGCGCAGCGCCTACGTGGGATCAGTCGTCGGCCTGACCCTGGTTGGCTGGTGGTGGCTGAGCCGCCGCGCGTGGACGCGCAGAGTCCGCGTCCGCCGCATCGCGCTCGGTACAGCCCTTAGCTTCGTCGTGGCAGCGCTCGTCGCAGCCGTTGCGGTCACGTGGCTAACGCCGCTGGACTCCACAACCGACACGCTAACCGGTCGCCTCAGCATCTGGACTGCCAGCATCCTCCTCATCGGCGATCACCTGTACACCGGGGTTGGACCGGGCCAGTTTCCGCTGGCGCTGGACGCGGCCTTTCCCGAGCTGGCGACATCGCTCGCCCCGCACATCCCCCATGCCCACAACCTCACTCTCCAGACCCTGCTGGACTTGGGACTGCCGGGGGCCGTCTTGCTGACCACTCTCATCGCGGTCGCCGTACGTGGTCTGATCACGGTGGTGCGGCGGTCGGACGACCCCTCGCTGCAACTGCTCGCGGCGGGTCTGGGAAGCTCGCTGGCCGCCTTCTTCGTGTACGGACTCACAGACACCATTGCGCCCGGAGCACGCGGCGGATTGTTCTTCTGGATGGTCCTGGGCCTGGCGCTGGCCTGCGTCCGTCTGGCCCGCCAACACCAGGATCCGGCGTGAAGGTCCGCCGCCGGCTTGGCCTGGGAGCGCTGATCGGTTTTCCCCTCGCCACCTACGTCGGCTATCCGGCGCTCGTCTGGGCTGCGTCGATCCTGCGACCTCGGCCCTTTGTCACCGACCCAACGTATCGGCCACCCGTGACGTTCGTGATCGCCGCCCACAACGAGGCGGCGCTGATCGGCGCGAAAGTCCGCAACATCCTGGACCTGGACTACCCGCCCGACCGCATCGACTGCATCGTTGCGTGCGACGGCTGCGACGACGGTACGGCCGGGGAAGCCCGCCGGGCAGGCAACGGCCGCCTCCAGGTCATCGAGCTGCCGCGACAGCGGGGCAAGCTGGCCGCCGTTCGCGCCGCCGTTCCGCACGCCCGCGGCGAGATCATCGCGCTCACGGACGCCAACGCGATGCTCGAACAGGACACGCTGAGCCACCTCGTTGCCCCGTTCGCCGATTCCACCGTTGCGGTGGTTTCCGGCGCAAAGCAGGTGTGCGGCGGCCCCGAAGCCGCCTATTGGCGCTACGAGCGATGGATTCGGGCGCGGGAAGGCTCCAGCGGTTCGATTCCCGGCGCCGATGGCGCGCTGTACGCGGTCCGGGCAACAGCCGTCGACGCCTCGGCCCGGGCCGGTGCCGCGGACGATCTGCTGATCTCCCTCCGAGCGGCGCAAACGGCGGGGCGAATCGTCTTCGCGCCGGACGCACGGTCAATTGAAATGCCAACACTTGATGTGGCCGGCACGGTCGCGGCCCGAACGCGCACGGTTTCCGGCGCACTGTTTGCACTGGCAAGCCTGCCCGGATTGTTCCGACCTTGGCGCCGTGACCTCTGGTGGAAGCTGGCCGGCCACAAGCTGTTGCGCATTGCGACGCCGCCGGTCATGGCGGCCGGGGCTCTCGCGCTGGCTGTACCAGGGCGACGTGCGCCTCCCCGGACATGGGCAGCAGTGGCAGCTCTCGGCCTCGTCGCGGCGCTGCTGGCGTCCCGAACCCGCGGCCGACACCTCCGCGCATGGGAACTGGCGCGCTACATGCTGCTGGCCAACCTGGCGGCGCTCGCCGGCCTGGCGCGATTCATCGCGCGACGGCCGATTGATGCCTGGTCACCGGCACGCCCGAAGGCGCCGCTGGAACCCCTAAGTCGAACCATCGACCCTCGCCGCCCGCGAATGTGACACACTGGCCGCGGACCCGACCGGTTCAGGGCAACATCCGACCGCGGATGTTCGGGCGGCCGAGCCAGCACCCCACGCGGCGCGCGGTGGATTACCACGGCGGCCGCAGGCCGCCCGCGAGTGACCTACGAAAACGCCAAGCGCGCGCTGGACATTGCGCTCGCGATATTCCTGCTAGTCGGCGGCCTGCCGCTCTGGCTGCTGATCGCGGGCCTGATCAAGCTGGACTCACCTGGACCTGTGTTCTACAGCGCTGTGGTGCATGGGCGGGGCTGCCGCCCCTTCAGGTACTACAAGTTCCGAACCATGCGGGCCGACGCGCCAACGGCCGCGCACGAAGCGTTCGCCGCCGGCTACATCCGAGGGACGCACGCCCAGGCCAAGTTGCTGAATGACCAGCGCGTAACCCGCCTGGGACACCGGCTGCGCGTCTGGAGCCTGGACGAGATTCCCCAACTAGTAAGCGTGCTGCGGGGCGACATGAGCCTGGTGGGACCGCGTCCGCCCCTGAGCTACGAATTCGAGCACTACGACTCCCGAGCCAGGCGTCGCCTCGCGGTTCGACCCGGAATCACCGGCCTCCAGCAGGTGACCTCGCGCGGGCGCGCTTCGTTCTGCCGTCTCGTGGCGACGGACCTGCTGTACGTCCGCCGTCGCTCCTTCACGCTCGACCTCGCCATCCTGCTGCGCACCATCCCCGCCGTCCTCTCACGCCGTGGCGCCGCGTAGACCCGGACGGGCCGTCCCCTCACCCGCCGCCGGTGCCTTGAGGCACCGGCGGCAGGTGGCGGTGGTGGCCGCGGTGGCCGCGACGCTGGTGCTGTTTGGTCTGGCGGCCTTCGACCTGGCCGGCCTAACGCTGGAGTCCCGGGCGGCCGTCGATTCGATCGGCGACGTTCGTGGGCGGGTCCTCGGCAGTGGCTTCGACGCTGCTGAAGTGCGCGCCGACAGCGAGGCCCTGGCAGCCGCGAGTGCGCGGCTTGTGAAGGCTGAGGGCCGTCTGGGCCGTTACAGACCCGGACTCGTATTGGCATCCATCGTCCCTCCGCTCGCGCGGCGGATCGAGGGTGCGCGGGCGCTGCTGGCAATCCACCTGACGCTTAGTTCGGCGGCCGCCGAAACGCTGGGTCTGACGGCGCGCGTGATGGAGCAGGTCGCGAGCGAGGCCAACGCTCCGGAAGGGCCGCTGCCGGCGCTGGTCGACATGCTGGAATCCGAGCGCGAGACGATTCGCGAGCAGCTGGCCGCCGTCGAGCGGGCCAGCCGTCAGCTAGACGCCATGCCCCAAGCCGCAGGCAGTTTGCTGAACGACCGTCAGAAGGCAGCGCTGCGCGACACGACCGAGACTTTGCGCACCGCGCTTCAGGCCGCATTGCTGGCGCCGCAAGCGCTCGGCTCTCCGAAACCGATGCGCTATCTCCTGCTGGCACAAAAGAGCGACGAGCTACGGCCCACCGGCGGCTTCATCGGCAACGTGGCGTTCGTCACCGTCGCGAACGGGGAACTGCGTGACCTGACCTACCTGCGAAGCTACCTGGTCGAGGACCCGACTCGGCCACGGGTTCCGGCGCCGGCGCCGTTCCGCCGCTACCAGGGCATGCGCGACTGGAATCTGCGCGACGCCAACTGGCATCCCGACTTCCGGTCGTCGGCCGACCAGATTGTGCGGTTCCTGGCGCTGAACGGGCTGGAACCGGTGAACGGCGTGCTGGCCTTCGATCAGCAGGCATTGGGCATCCTGCTGGCCGCCATTGGGCCCGTGGAGGTGCCGGGGCCCGGCGTACGCGTCACCAGCGCCAACGCCTACACGGTGCTGGAGCACTTCGCGCACTCCACCGGCAACCGGCGGGCCTGGTTCAGCGCGCGTCCGTTCTATGCCGCGCTCAGCAACGCCCTGCTGGAGACGACAACCAAGCGCCTGCGGGCCGATCCGCGTGCGGTGTTGGGCGCGATCCAGGCGATGGTGGCGGAGAAGCACCTGTTGACCGCGTTCCAGCACGCCGGTCTGCAACGCCTGGCGGAGCGCATGGGCGCGGATGGACGCCTGCCAGCGACGTCGGATGACGTCCTGTACGTGGTGGACGCCCAGGTGGACCACGGCGCGCCCTTCCGGTCGGTCGAACAGACCATCCACTACCGCGCGAACCCTCTGACCGGACACGCGGCGCTGGCGATCGATTATGTCAATCGCAATTCGCCGGGCGACGCAGACGGGCGACTTGCAGATTACCTGCGCGTATACGTGCCGAGCGGAAGCCGGCTGGCCTCGACTTCGGGCTTGGAGGACGCGCAGCCGGCACGCCAGGTGGACGGGCTGACGGAGTTTGGCGGCTTTCTGAATTTGTCCGGCGGCGGACGGCAGCGGGTGGAGTTCGAGTACTGGCTACCGCCGCATCTGGCGGCACGCTGGAGCGCGAGCGGCTACGCACTGCACGTGCCGAAACAGCCGGGAACCGACGGGCACCGGCTGGTGGTCGAGACGCCGCAGCACGTGGTCTTTGACGGAAGGCTGACGACCGATGTCGTTATTGGGGCCCGGAGTCAGTGAGCGGCCAGCGAACAGGCCGCCTACTGGCCGCGTTCGGCGGGGCTGCGCTGCTCGTTGCGTGTACACCGCTGGAGTCCGAGCCGCCCAAAAGACCAGTGGGTTCGGAAGACCCGGTCGCCACGTCATTCGCGCCCGCGACACAGGCTCCGAGTGCTGCGCCGCCGGTGAGGCAACGCACCAGCGGTCTGCGTGCGCCACCTGCACGCCCGTCGGCGCGTGGCGACACCGCAGGACTGCGGCTGCCGGTCGCCTCCGATCTTGGACCGAACTACTTCGAAGTGCTCGCCGCAACAGCCGACGCGCGTCCCGACGAAGGCCCTGCCAATGGCGTCAGCGCCGCAGTGGTCGGGTTCGGGTTCAGCGAGCGCGCCAAGCTGCCCGACGAGCGGATCGAACTCGGTGGCCCGCTGGCCGCGGTCGCACGGAAAACCGAGCACCCCAGCACCGAGTCCGCGACCAAATTCGCGACGGCGGCCAGCGTCGCCGAAAGCCTTGCACTGCCAGATTCCAGCAGCGCGGCGAGCGCACTGGGGCTGACCGCGGCACTCGCAGCATCCCCGCCGACCAGCCACGACCTGGCGTCCGATCTGACAGGCACCCGCACGATCAGAACCGGCTGGCTGACTGGCCCGGATGGAACGCGCATGGCAACCACGCTCGAGACGTGGACGGTCACACGTTCCCGGACCGTGCTAACCGTAGTTCTGGTGTGGGGCAGCCAGCCCAACAATGGCTGGGGCGAGAGGCTGCTGGCGCGGCTCGCTCAGACTGAAGCCAAGCTAAGAGCGACCCGTGCGGCATGACACGGGCAGCCACGACCTGATGCGCGCGGCAGCGATGCAGCTGGCGCGCGTGGACCGCATGCTGGTCTGCTGGGTAATCGTCGCAGCCGCGCTTGCGATTGCGGCGACGGTCTGTACGTCCCGTGCGGCAGCCGTGAAAGGTCAGACAGGGCCTGCGCTGACCCCAGCCACCCCGACGCCGGCACCGCCGTCCGAGGAAATTGCGGTTTCCGTCAGCCCATTCACAAGTGGCGCGGAGGCATCTGCTAGCTCACGAGCGACCGTGCGGGTGCTGGATGTTTCCACGCTGGAGTCGAGCCCAGGCCGCCGGCGACTACCACGGACAGCCACGACGGCAGCCGATCAGTTCGTCGCTGCAACGTCGGGCGGGCAGCCAATTGTGGGCATCCAAATCAGCGTCGGTGCCACTGGACAGGGCGCGCTGCCCGGATCACTGACTCGGGCACAACAGTCGCGGCTGTGTTTCCCGGCTTCGATGAAACCGCCGGGCGTGGGTCTGGCGGACCTGACCGTCAGCCCGGGGCGCCGAATCGGGGCACACCTGGCCGGCCAGACGGTTTGCGTGGACTTTGTGTTCACGGAGGCTGGCACCTTCGTTGTGGGTGCCGGCACGCAGGCCGTGATTCCCGAGTTCGCGACGTTCTACGCGTCCACCGGCGGCGAGGCCACCTGGGGACCATGCCTGACGCACGGGTTCTTTGCGGCGGTGGGGCCAGCCGGAACGATCGTGGAGGCCCCGGCGGGCGCGGGATTGTACATCCAGGTTTGCGCCAACGGCGTGTTGGGGCACTACCCCGAGTTGGCGGGCACCGGATATGAGATTCAGCCGGTGCTTGCTACGCATTGGGTGCGGGGCGAGGACGGGCGGTTCGCGGGACCCGATCCCCCGGCGACGAATTCGGACGAGGGCCGGTATTTCCCACAGACCGGCCACAACGTGAGCGGCGCGTTCCTGACCTCGTTCCTGGCCCTAGGCGAAGTTGAGGTGCTGGGATACCCGATTACCGAGGCGGTGCCTGCGGCGCCCGGATTCACCGACCAATACTTCCAGCACCTGAAGCTGCGGATGGACAACGCGACCGAAACAGTAACCATCCGCCCAATCGGCCGCGAGTTCCTCATGACCATCGCGGCCAACCGCCGCAGCGGCGCCGAAGTCCCATAGTCGACAGCTTGCCGACCCGCAGAGCCCGACAGCGTGGCCGGCGGCTGCTTAGGCCGACGTATCTGGCCGGTCTGGCCGTCGCCGCGCTGGTGCTGCTCGTGGCGGCTGGTTCAGCCGCCGCGGACTCGGACGACGCCCTCTTCTATTCGGAGACGGGCTTTGGCGTCTGGAATCCGGAGATACGAGCCTACTTCGAGTCTCGCGGCGGTGTGGAGACGTTTGGGTATCCGATCAGCAACGTGTTCACGCTCTATGGGTTCGACGTTCAACTCTTCCAGCGGCAGGGCATCCAGATCGGACCAAGCGGGGCGCCGCGGGGTTTGAACATCTTGCAGGCGCCTTACTTGGAATATCGACGGTTCGGCGGTCTAACGATTCCGGCTCTCGAAAACAGCCTGGCCGCGTCGGCCCCGCAGGTTGGCTCGCCCGGATACGCCCGCGCCGTGCGAGCGTTCATTCGCGAGCACGTACCGGATGACTGGCGGGCCCACAACGTGGGCTTCCTGCGCGAGTTTCTGTCGGCCGCGCCGGCCGCGATTCCAGCGCACCTGCGGGAGCTGGCGGCGCTGGAGATCTGGGGCCTGCCGCTCAGCCGGCCAATGCCCGATCCGGCCAACGCCAACTTCATCTATCAACGGTTCCAGCGGGGGGTCATGCACTTCGCGGCGACCACCGGCACCACCGGCGGGCTGCTACTGGGCGACCACCTGAAGTCCCTGATTACGGGCAACGGGCTGAGCGCGTCCCTGGCCGCGGCGGCGTCCGCCAGTCCCTTGCTGCGCCAATACGCGCCGGGAATGCCGCTGGGCGCACGGCGTCCCGCAGCGATCCCGGGCACGGACCTGACGGATGCCTTCGAACCGACCTCCCGTCTGGCGGCCCGGCCACCTGCGGGCGATGAGCGCTACGGCGTGATCACCCTGCACAAGCACGTGGCCGGCAGCGTGCGCAACGTGCTGGCCCGAACCGGCGCCCGCAGCTACCTGGACTACACAGCTGACATCGACGGCGCCACGCCGGGGGCTGAGATGGTTGCGATGGTGCGGCCTGGGAACGAGCCGCCGGCGGCCGAGTTGCGAGCGCGGGCGGCGCGGCATCCGGGGACGGCCTGGGTGATCGGAAACGAGCCGAATACGAGCTTGCAGGACAACCTGAATCCGCCAGCGTACGCGGCCTTCTTCGACCGGGTGGTGACGGCCATCCGTGCGGGCGACCCGTCGGCGCGGATCGTGGCGCCGAACACCCTGAACTTCGATTTCCGCTGCCGGGGCTGCGCGGGCGACGACCTGACAGGGCGCGAGTGGATCGACGGGTTTCGAGCCGCCTACCGGGAGCTGCGTGGCACAGAGCCGCCGATCGATATCTGGGGCATCCACGCCTACGAAATCGACTGGCTCGAGCCGCCGATGACGGACGTATCGGTGATGCAAGCGCAACTGGAAGGCCTGCGAGCATACCTGGACGCAATTCCCCAACACCGTGGCCGCCCGATCTGGTTGACCGAGTTCGCCATCATCTGGGGCTACGACGACTGGCGCTTCACGGAAGGGCCTGAAGGGGAACTCCTGGTCGCGCCGGCGGGTCGGTTCCGCGCGGACCTGGTCGAGCGATTCCTGATCGAAGCGCTCGACTGGCTGGAAACGCGAGGCCGCCAGCTGGGCGTGGAGCGTTGGTTCGTGTTCGCGGACCACGGAGTCCCCGACCCAATCTTCACCACGTTTGCCGGGATTTCGCTGCTGGAAGCGCCGGACGCCCGCTCGGACCTTTCGCGCCTGGGTCGGGTGTTTCGTCGCCGGGCATTGACCTAGGCCCCCGCTCGCGTGCAGCGAATTGCCGACCGCTACGCGGGCGCCGTTGTTGGGTTGAGCGCGTCCGCCGGCGTACTGGTGGCGTACCTGTTGACGCTGGCGCCAGGCGTCGTGTGGGCCGGAGCGGGGATCGACAGCGGGGACCTGGTCGCCGCCGTGGCCGTGGGCGGCGTGCCGCATCCGACCGGCTACCCCACGCTGATGCTGCTGGGACTGGCGGTACGAGCCATCCCGCTGGGTGACTTGGCCCTGCGGCTGAACGTGCTGACCGCTCTGGCGGCGGCCGGGTCGATGATTCCACTGGGTCTGCTGGCCGCGCGGCTGCGTCCACGCGCCGGCACGGCGCTGCCTCTGCCGGAGGCAGCAGCGGGAGCGGCCGTGTTGATCCTTTACGGGCTGGCGCCGCTGGTCTGGTCAAACGCGATCGTGACGGAGGTTTACGCGCTTGCCAGCCTCCTGCTATGGAGCGCGCTCTATGCGGCGGTCCGCGCACGGGCCGAAAAGGCAACAAGCGGCCGGCAGGCCAGGTGGGCTGCCTCGGCCGGGGTGTTGCTGGGCCTGGGTGTAGGAGCGCATCTCACGGTGGCACTGGGCGGGCCGGCGCTGGCAGCGGTTCTGCTTGGACACCGTCCGCGCTCGCGTGAGGCTTGGCGCTTTGCCGCGCTGGCCGCCGTGGGCTTCGCAGCGGGCTGCGCGGTTTACGTCTACCTGCCGATCGCGGCGGCGCTGGACCCGCCAATCAACTGGGGCGCGCCGACGACGCCGGAGCGCTTCTGGGCGGTCGTCAGTGGCGAGATCTACCGCTCGCGCCTGGGCGGCAGTGACGTGGGTACTACGGCCGCCAAGGCGGCCTGGCTGCTTGGCGAACCCGTGCGCCAACTGACATGGGTCCTGCTGCCACTGCTGGCCGTTGGCGGCGCGTCCCTGACCCGGAGGCATGGGTGGGTTGCGCTCGCGACGGGCTGGCTGGCGATCAGCGCCCTGATCGTCAGCGCCCTCTACAGCTCGCGCGACGACCAAGTGTTCGTCCTGCCGGCCCTGGCCGTGGCGGCGGTGTGGTCGGAGGTCGGTGTCTACGAGGTCGGACGGCTGGCGGCGGCGGGCGGCGCCAGCGCACGCCGCGTGGTCGCCGCAGTGATCCCGACGGTGCTGATCACGGCGGCGGTCATTCGCGGCACGGAACTCGCCCCGGAGGTCTCGATGCGCCACGCAACGCACGCCGCGGCCTTCGCACACGCGGCGCTGGCGCAGGCCGAGACCGGAAGCGTGCTCTTGACGGAGGACGACCGCGCGACCTTCCCGCTCTGGTACGCGCGCTATGCACCGGGCGGCCGCAAGGACGTGACGATCGTCGACCGACGTCTTCTTCAGTTCGCCTGGTACCAGGAGATGCTGGAACGGCAGGCCGGCATTCCGACGAGCGCGCCGCCATCCGCCCTGCTGGCCGCGGGTCGATGGCCGGCGGAACGGCCGCTGGTGGCCGTGGACATTCAGGCGAGCGGGATCGGCTCGGCCGACGTGCTGGCGACCGTGCGACTACTGTCCGGGCCATGAGCCGCTGGCTGACGGCGGGAATGGCCGCAGCAGTGGTTGTCATGCTGGCGGTCGCCGCGTTCTGGTCGTCAGCGCCGCCGACGGCACGGGCCCAGACCGCCCCCGACGTGCGGCTGCGCGAACCAGCGCCAACACCAACGCCGCCGAGGGGGCAAAGCGCGGGTCGCACGCCGCTGACGCTGCGGCTCTCGAGCGCGGCGCTGGAGGAGGACCGAGCGACGCTCGCGAACGGCGCGGACCTCACGCTGCTGGCGCAACCGACCTACGTGGCGCTGCCCAGCGCAGGACCGAACCTGCTGCGCATCTCCCCGGCGATCACGATCACGGCCCGAGATGCCAGCGGCAGGGCGACGAGGCTCTCGGACGCGGCGCGGCTGAGGTTCAGGCAACTCGGCGCAGCGCCGGCCAGCGTGTACCGGCTGGACGGCGGAGTCTGGCGGCCCGTCGAGGCGGTCACCCGAGGCCAGGCGCTGGTAGTGCAACCGGCCACGCCGGGCACGTACGCCGTATTCGCCGAGCTCCCGCCGGACTGGCCGCTGCGACACGACGCCCTGGCGGCCGTGGCGCTGAACGCGGCGCGGCTGGTGGTGGACGATCTGGCAGCGCAGCCCTGGGTAGTGGGTCATTTTGAGTTGGGCGACTGTGGACAATCTGTGGACAGTGTGGACAACGCGTGGGCATGACGTGGAGCGGAAGAGTATTAGCGCGCGGCCATATACCCCTGCCGCTGATTCTGCCGCCGCAGCCCCGACATGACGAGCAACCGCCCCGCCAACCGGTTAAGGTGGCGAAGTATCTGGCGGAGGCGCGGCCGTAGGCGCAAGCGTTAGCAAGCGCGCACAGGAGGACGGGATGTCGAAGACCATCGCGGTGATCGGCGCGCTGGATACGAAGGGCAGCGAGTTTGCCTTCGTCCGCCGCGAAATCGAACGGCGCGGACATCGGACGCTGGTGATCGATACGGGCGTCATCGGCGAGCCCACGTTGGAGCCCGACATCTCCGCCGGCGAAGTCGCGAAAGCCGGTGGAACCGGCCTGGCGGAGCTGCGGGCGCAGGGCGACCGCGGCACGGCCATCGGCGTGATGGCCCAAGGCGGCGCCGCCGTTGTGCGTCGGCTCTTCGACGAAGGCCGGATCGACGGCGTGCTAAGCATGGGCGGCAGCGCCGGAACGGCGGTGGGCACGGCGGCCATGCGCGCGCTGCCGGTGGGCGTGCCCAAGGTGATGGTCAGCACAGTGGCGTCGGGCGACACCAGCGGCTACGTGGACACCAAGGACGTGATGATGCTGCCGTCGATCGTGGACGTGGCGGGCGTCAACCGCATCAGTGCCCGCATCTACGCCAACGCCGTGGGCGCGGTGGTGGGCATGGTGGAGACGGCGGCTCCGGAGATCGAGGACAAGCCGCTGATTGCCGCCTCGATGTTCGGCAACACCACGCCGGCGGTGGAACGCTGCCGCGAGCGGCTGGACGCGCTGGGCTACGAGGTCCTGGTGTTTCACGCCACCGGCACCGGCGGACGCACCATGGAAGACGTGATTGCCGGCGGCTTCGCCTCGGGCGTCCTGGACCTGACGACCACCGAGTGGGCCGACGAACTGGTGGGCGGCGTGATGGCGGCGGGTCCCAACCGGATGGAAGCCGCGGCGGCACAGGGCGTGCCGCAGGTGATCGCGCCCGGCTGCCTGGACATGGTGAATTTCCAGGCGCCGGCGACGATCCCCGACAAGTTCGAGGGACGCCGCTTCCACTACTGGAATCCCAACGTGAGCCTGATGCGCACGGACCCGGAAGAAAACGCCGAACTGGGGCGCATCCTGGCCGAAAAGGCCAACGGATCGTCAGCGCGCACGGCGATATTCCTGCCGCTGAAGGGCCTGTCACTGCTGGGCGCGCCCGGCGAAGAGTTCCATTGGCCGGAGGCCGACCAGGCGCTGTTCGACGCCGTCAAGCGGCACCTGCGCGACGATATCCCCATCTATGAGGTGGACCACAACGTCAACGACGAGGCATTCGCCGACGCCATGACGGACAAGCTACTGGAATACCTGGCCTGACGATGCGTACCTGCACCGGGCCGCTCAGCCAAGACCTATGCGTCATTGGGGGCGGTTGCCCGGTAGACCCCTCACCCCAACCCTCTCCCCCAGGAGAGGGAGTAAGAACGGCCGCAGCATCGATGACCAGGGGCGCTATGCAAGGGTCTCCCAGCAGCGCCTCAACCGAACGAAAGGAATACGCTCATGCCGTACATTCCACGCGCTGAGGCCCTGCGGCGCCTGCGGGCTACGCTGGATGCGGGTCAGCCGGTCATCGGCTGCGGCGCGGGTACCGGGATCACCGCCAAGTTCGCCGAGCAGGGCGGCGCGGACCTAATCATCATCTACAACTCCGGCCGCTACCGGATGGCGGGCCGCGGGTCGCTGTCCGGAATGATGCCCTTCGGCGACGCCAACGCCATCGTGGTGGACATGGCGTCGGAGGTGCTACCGGTGGTCCAGGACACGCCGGTGCTGGCCGGCGTCTGCGGCACCGACCCGTTCCGGCTCATGCCCACGTTCCTGCGGCAGCTCAAGGCCATGGGCTTTGACGGCGTGCAGAACTTCCCGACGGTGGGCCTGATCGACGGCATCTTTCGCCAGGGCCTCGAGGAAACCAACATGGGTTTCGGCCTGGAAGTGGAACTGATCCGCCAAGCCAACGAGCTGGACATGCTGACCTGTCCCTACGTGTTCGACGCCGAACAGGCGGTGGCCATGAGCCAGGCCGGCGCGGACGTGCTGGTGCCGCACATGGGCCTGACCACCAAGGGGTCCATAGGCGCCACGACCGCGCTGACGCTGGACGACGCCGTGGCCAGCGTCCAGGCCATTCACGACGCCGCCGTGGCCGAGAAGCCCGACGCTGTGGTGCTGTGTCACGGCGGTCCGATCGCCGACCCGGACGACGTGCGCTACGTGCTGGAAAACACCGAAGGCGTGGCCGGATTCTTTGGCGCCTCCAGCATCGAACGCCTGCCGACTGAGGTTGGAATCCGCCAGCAGGTTGAGGCGCTGAAAGCGGCAAAAGGCTAGATGGGGTCGGCCGACCCTCACATGCACGACCGGCCTGATCGCCGTGCTGTGGCCTGAGAGGTACGCAATGGGACGCCTGCCCAAGGACGACAACACCATCACGGCCGCGGTGATCACCGGCGAGCACAACTTTGACGTCCCCGGCTTCCAGGCGGCCTTCCGCGGCATGACGGACGTCGACGCCTATCCGCAGGCCCTGGAGAACTTCGTCGCGGATCAAGGCGGCGTGCGCGACGAGTACGACGTGCTCGTCTTCTACAACTTCCACCGTCCGGCACCTGATGCCAGAACAGCCGAGGCGCTATCGACGCTTGGCGAGAATCAGCAGGGCATCGTGGTCCTGCACCACGCGCTGCTGGCCTTCCCCGAGTGGCCGCGCTGGTCCGAGATCTGCGGTATCGACGACCGAACGTTCGGGTTCCACCACGACCAGGCCGTCCGGGTTCAGGTGGCCGATCCGACGCACCCCATCACGACCGGCCTGGCCGACTGGGTGCTGCCCGACGAGACCTACACGATGGGCAACGCCGCCGAAGGCAGCCGCATCCTGCTGACCACGAACCACACGCTGAGCATGCGCACCCTGGCCTGGACGCGTCAGTTCGGACAGGCGCGTGTGTTCTGCTTCCAGTCGGGCCACGACAACGCCACATATGCGGATCGCGGCTTCCGCACCGTGCTGCACCGCGGCATCCGCTGGGCCGCCGGGGCCCTTTAGGTCAGCGGTAGGGAGGGACGGCCATGCGCGCGCTGGTAACCGTGCTGGAATCGGATGGGCGGCGAGGGAAGCGGCTTGTCGACGACTGGCCCGAGTACACCGAATCCCCCATAGCCAACGAGGTCAAGACCCGCACCATCTACAGCGGCGTCACCAACGGCACCGAACGCAACAACATGCTGGGCGGCAACTACTCGCGCCCCGACCACGAGTTGCCATCGAACGAGGGCTATCAGAGCGTCGGCGAGGTGATTGCGCTGGGGCCTGAGGTCTCCGAGTTGAGCATCGGCGACCTGGTGTTCATCGGCGCCCACACCGGAACACAGCGCAGTCCTGCGGGCCACGTGGAGTTCGTCACCATCGCCGAGGACGATCTGGTCCTCAAGCTCCCCTCGGACATCAATCCAGTACACGCCGCTCTGTTCGGCATGGGCGGCGTGGCCATGCGCAGTTGCCGCAACGCCGGCCTGCGCATGGGCGATCGTCTGCTGATCGTCGGCGGCGCCGGCTGCATCGGGCAAATGGCGGCGCAGATTGCAACCGTCATGGGCGCCCGCGTCACCGTGGGCGACGTCGCCGGCCGGCGCCTGGAACTTGCTCGCGCGATCGGCGCGGCTGAAGCCGTCGTGGATGTTTCCGGCGACGGCTGGGATCGAGACATCGGCGAAGGCGCCTTCGACGCCGTCATCGACTTCGCGGGTGTGCCCGGCATGGAGGACAAGCTGATTATGTCCGTCCGCCAGCAGGGTCGCGTGATCCTGGTCGCGGGCCGCTGGGAGGTGAACTACACCTTCAGGACCGGCCAGGGCCAGGAAATCACGATCAAGCAGAACAGCCACTTCGACCGGGACGATCTGCAGAACCTCTGCCGTCTCGTCGGCCGGGGCCTGGTCAAGATCGCACCGCTCATCCAGGACGTCGTCCCGGCGAAGGAAGCGTCCCGGATCTATGCCACGCTGCGCGACGACTCGTCGCAGCTCATGGGCACCGTCTTCGAGTGGTGAGCAACGACTGCTTTCCGTCTCGGCGAGCCTCGGGCCGCTTGGGGGCGGCAACGGCCGGACCGCTTGTTTGCGTTAGACGAGCACAACCGTTCTAATGGTCAAAAGCCGAACAGTCGCGGGGGCAGCGCAATGGACAAACGGTCCCGACGGTCGTTGACTCGACGCCGATTCGGCGGAGCGCTGCTTGGCGCGTTCGTCGTCATGACCGTCGGCCTCGGCCCGGCCTGCGGCGGCGACTCGAACGCAACCGCGGGCACCCGCGACGATCCGTTCCCGTACAAGGACCCGAACGCCCGCTGCGGCAACGTGACCTGCTGATCCCGACCTTGTCGGTCAGTCCAGTGCGAACGTCGGACTGGCATTGCTAGCATTTCGCGGACAGCAGCTATCGTCGGCGCGACGCAGGCGATCAGCAGACCGGCCGGGCCGAGGCGTCCACCGGTGGAGATGACCATGAACGCATCGAACGGCCTTGAGGCCGCTGTTGACGACCTTCAAACGCGTGGCTGGTGCGTCCTGCCGGACGTGATTTCCGAGCCGGCTCTCAGCGAGGTCCGCGAGCAGGTGAGTGCGTCGATCATCGAGCACTCCCGATCGCCCGCGCCACGCTACGGCGTCTCCAACCTGCTGCGCTTCGACCAGGCGCTGTTGCCCCACCTTGGCAACGAAACAGTGGACAGGGTCACCGAAGGCGCGCTTGGTCCCAATTGGCGCATCTCGTTTGTCACGGGCTACGTCACCGGACCGGGAACCGATCGCGACATCTGGCACGCCGACTTTCCCTACAACCAGCGCAACCTGGCCCATATCCCCGCGCCCTACCCGGACGTGGCCATGCACCTGACCACGTTCTGGATGCTGACCGACTTCACGCCCGAAAACGGCGCGACCTACGTGGTGCCCGGCAGCCACCGCCAGCAGGACCATCCACGTCCCGACGGCCCGCACGGCGACTGGATGGCCCCGCGCGACGACGAGGCCCGCCTCCTGGGCAAGGCCGGCTCGGTCGCAATTGTGGATAGCCGCCTCTGGCACGCCGTGTCACCCAACACGACCGAGCAGGATCGCGTAACCGTGGTCGTCCGCTTCGCGCCGTGGTGGTTGAATCTCAATCCGACCCGCCGCGGACACGTCGAACGCCAGGTCATCGTTGGCGACGGAATTGACTCGTTCGTCGAGGACCTGCCCAGCGAGGTCTACGACGAGGCCCCGGACAACCTGAAATCGCGGCTGGCCCACCTGCTGCCCGCGGGGTCGACCATCGGCTGAACCGTCGCCGAGCCGCATTCCTCCACGCTGAAGGTGGCTTTTTTCTGGCGGTATCTCCGATATGCCGTACTGTATGCCGATTGAGCGGCAAATTTCGGCGGTGCTATGGCTGACCTGCGGGGCGTGATCTTTGTCGGAAACGGGCGGTCGGCGGACGGGGCGGCCGCATCAGACGGCGGTGGCGTGCAACTGGACGCCACGGTCGACCACCTGCGCGGCATCGGCGCCGACGACATCACGGTCATCACGGCCGATCCCGACGCCTTTTCAGCGGAATCCGGTCTGCAGGTCCAGGACTGGAACCCCGGCGAGGGACAGGTCTGCGGCCTGCTGCGAGCCGTCCCGCGCACCGAAGAGGTCGAACTACTGGTTGCCGAGCACCCGCTGCAGCCGACCGCAGAATTCCAAGCCTCGCAAGGCTCGAATAACTGCGTGCTCGTCGTCGTCGAAGACGCGGCGGTGGGCCGGCCCGTCGACCTGGTAGAGCTGGAGTACGAGGAGCGCCGCCGCGTGACCCAGTTCGCGGTGCGCTCGGTCAACGACGACGGATCCTACCGCCACTCCGGGCTTACGTTTCTACCCATAGGCGCGCTGGATTTGGCCGCGCTTGTTGGCTTCCTGCGGCAGCTTGAGGCTGACGGTCAGCACGAAGCGTTGTCCCTCACACAAGCCCGTCTGCGCACACGCGCGGCCGACGACGTGCTGCAGGACATTGCAGGAATGAACCTGGACGACCTGTTCGACCGGTTCCTGTTCGAGGGGCGCCTGACCGCCATCAAGGCCTGACGCCAGCTCGCGCCTCCAAGCAATTCGCCGTGACGCCGCCATCCGGTTCCGGCCCCCCGCCCAAAGTCCGCATCGCCTGCTGGAACATTTGGGGCTTCTCGTGGGAATGGCCGCGCCGGCGCCCGCTGGTCGCCGCCGAACTTGCCGACCTCAAGCCCGACGCCGTCTTTTTGCACGAGGCGCGCGCCGCCCGGCGTCCGTGGGAGAACGGTCAGTCCACGCCAGCGCAGATCGCCACCGATTGCGGCCTGTCGGTGGTTGATTGGATCGACGCCCCCACGTCGCATCCGGGAACCCGCATGGGGCCGGCCCTGCTGGCGAACCGGCAGCCAGTCAAGATGTCGCGCCACCAACTCGCCGACCGGACCTCCGTCGCCAATCTCGGCTACCACGAGCCTTGGCTCTTGACCGCGGAATGGGACTTCCACGGAGCCCAGCTCGTCGTGGCCACCACCCACCTGCCCAGATTCGGACTGACCGAAGCGCTGGACGCCTCGGTCAACAGTCTCGTTGAGATCATTCAGCCGATGACCACCGACGCCGACCTTCTGGTTCTCATTGGCGACCTGAACCTCATGCCGCAGAGCCCCAAGCTCTACCGGCTCATGCAGGCCGTCGGCCTGGAGTCGGTACCACCGCTCAACGAAGCGCCGGCGACGTATCCCACCGGCAACACCATGATCAACCGGCAGGCCTTGGCCGACGGCAGCGGCGATCCCATCCACCCGCAGGCGCCGCCGATTCGGATCGACCACCTGCTGGTCCGCCGTGGCCCGCAATCACCACTGAAGGTGGATGTCGCTGGGCGGTTCGGAACGACCCACTACGATGGAGATCTCTACGCCTCCGACCACTGGGGCCTGTGGTTTGATGTTGCGGTCGGATAGCCGCATCCCTGGCAGGATGACGCTTCAGAAATGCCCAACGGGTCACCAGAGGAGATCGCCCAGATGACCGCTGAGTTCCAGGGCCGCGTCGCATTGGTTACCGGAGCCGCGCGCGGCATGGGCCGCGCAACCGCCCAGCGCCTGCTGGCCGGCGGCGCGCAGGTTGCCGTAAACGACGTCAATGCCGACCAGATCCAAGCCGTCGCGTCCGATCTCGGTGCGGACGCCGCCGCCTTTCCCGCCAACGTGGCGGACCGCGCCGCCGTTGAGGCCATGGTTGCCGCCGTTACCGAGCGCTTCGGCCGCCTGGACATCCTCGTCAACAACGCCGGCATCGTCTCGCCTACGGCCTTCGAGGCCATCGAGGAGTCGGAGTGGCGGCGGGTGCTGGACGTCAACGTCAACGGCGTCTTCTACTGCACCCAGGCCGTCATCCCGGCCATGCAGGCCAACGGCTACGGCCGCATCGTCAACTTCTCATCCACGGCCGGAAAGAACGTCAGCACCGTGGGCGGCGCGTCCTACACCACCTCAAAAGCCGCCGTGCTGGGTCTCACGCGCGCCGCCGCCAAGGAGTTAGCGCCCTACGGCATCACCGTCAACGCCGTCTGCCCGGGCATGATCGACACCGACATGCTGCGCGTCGCCTGGTCCGAAGAGCGCATCCAGGAATACATCCCGTCCATCCCCCTGAACCGCATGGGCGAACCCTCCGAAGTCGCCGAACTCGTCTGCTTCCTCGCCTCCGACCGCGCCGCCTACATCACCGGCGCCGCCCTCGACATCACCGGCGGCGAACTCATGGTCTAACCGCTAGCCGCACGACGCGTCGCAGCTGGCTTTGGCCGCGTTTCTGCTACAAGTGGAGATTCTCGGCCGGAGACTTCGAGCTAGGTTGAGCCCATCAAGTTCTATCCATCCGCCGGACACGTCGGCCAATCGGGTAGCACAACACCCTCCCGCGTGCGGGCGGCCAGTCCGGTCGGCAGACACTCCACCAGGTGATTCCGATCAAGCCACAGCCGCCACAGGCTTGCAAGTTGCCCAAGTTCGGGCGGGATTGGGCCCGACAGACGGTTGGTCCGAAGGTCCAACTCTTGAAGGCTCGACAGTTCGACGAATTCTGCCGGGATCGGGCCGGTCAGCCGATTGTGTCCCAGGTTGAGCCGCGTCAGGTTGCCCAGTTGCCCCAGTTCAGGCGGAATCGCCTCAGACAAAGCGTTGGCAAAGAGGTTCAACTCCCGGAGCTCGGTCAAGAGGCCAAGCTCCGCAGGGATGGGACCCCGTAACTCGTGGTTCGTGATCACCAGCCGCCGCAAGCCGGTGAGACTTCCGATTTCCGGCGGCAGGCGCCCCCCGCTGCGGCCCGATTCAATCTCCAACGTACGGACGCGGCGCGGGGCACCTCTGATTTCGATCCCTTCCCACTGTTCCATCGGTTCGTCGGCGCTCCAGTTCAATCTCGCCGCCAGTACGGGATGCATCTGCAACAGAGCACGACAGTCGCTGACGAGACCGGGATGTTCCTGCGGACTCTGTATAGCGATCCCGCTGGTGCAGGTTGGAGGTGACGGAACCGACAGGACTCGTATCGTTACCGTCGCCTGACCACCGGCCCCATCCTCCGCCTCAACCGTCAGCGCATAGCGTTCGACAGAGGCAGCGTCGAGTTCGCCCGCCACCGTGATCCGGCCACTCCCGGGATCGATGGCAAACACTGCAGCCTCGTTTCCGGCCTCGATCCGATAGTTGGCCCCGACCTCCTGCTGGCCGGGAATCACGACCGTGCCAACGCTTGCGCCGCCGACTGCGTCGTCACGGATGTTGAACGCGTAAACGCCCGCCTGACAGACCGGCCACTCTTTCATGTCAATGTGCAGACCCGGGCTTCGAGCGAGGTGAAACGGGAGGCACTCCTCCAGCTGATTTCCCCAGATCCGCAATTCCCTCAAGCTGTGAATACCGCCCAGAGCTACGGGGACGCGCCCGGTGAGGCGGTTTTCCCACAGGTTCAGTTTCTGGAGCCTTAGCAACCAGCCCAACTCCCAGGGAATAACACCCGACAGCTGGTTCTCGGCGAGCTTCAGTTCGGTTAGCTCTCTCAGCCCACCGAGATCCAGCGGAATGTCTCCCGACAAGTCGTTCCCGGACAGGTCCAGCCTCTGCAGTTCGGACAGTTCGCCGATTTCAGGCGGGATGCTGCCGCTGAGACCGTTCATGGAGACGTCCAGCACCTGGAGATTGGCCAGCCCGCCAAGCTCGATGGGCAGAGGTCCTTCAAGCTCGTTCTCACCAAGGAATAGCCGCTGCAGACCGCCGAGGTTGCCCAGCTCCGCCGGAATGCCGCCCGTGAGGTCGTTTCGGTGGAGATTCAGGGCTTTCAGGGAAGAAAGACGGCCTAGCTCTGGTGGGATTCGACCGTAGAGTCGATTGGAGGCCAGACGCAGGCTCAGCAGATTGCTGAGATTGCCAAGTCCTGCCGGGATATGTCCCGACAACTGATTGTTGCCAAGGTCCAAGGTCTCCAGCCTGGCGAGATGACCAAGCGTCGCCGGAATAGTCCCTGACATTCCATTGCTGGAGAGGTCGAGGGTCCGCAGCTCAGATAGATTCCCGAGCTCGAGCGGAATGATTGCTCCGGTTATGGAGTCGTAGTAGGCATGGCCTCCGACTCTCAGTCCCGTTACCCGCAGCGGCGCGCCCTCGGCGGTAAGACCCACCCATTGAGTGATCGGAGTGCCCGCGCCCCAGTTGCTGACGGGCCGTCCAAACAGCCCGTCCCGCAACTGCATCAACGTCTGGCAATCGCGCACCAGCCCTGCACGAGCGCTGGGATCGGAGACCACATATCCGGCGGTGCAGGCCGCACGTCGGGTCTCGAGGTCATCGTCGATGGTGTGCTCGGCCACCAGGCCTAGGCCTTCGCGGACAAGGTCCTGTATATCGGTGCCATCGGACGACATGCGGTACAGGACTCGGTCCGAGCCCCACGAGCGGTCTTCCGAAGACGTGGAACGCCCGACGGCAATTGTGGAACCGTCCGGAGACCAGGCCGGCGCCGGTGCGCCGGTTGGATCCTCGGGTGAGGTGCCAATAGGATTCCCGTCCAGATCTACGACGCAGACCGCCCATCCGCACGTATAGAGAATCTTCGATCCGTCCGGCGACCAGGCGACAGACTCGACCCAGGCACCCGTCGGCTCCGATGAGCCCCAACCCTGATTCTGCCAGCCCTCGATCGTTGTCAGCCGTTGCGGATCCGAGCCGTCGGCGGCGATGGCGTATAGCGCCACGTCCTCGCCATCAGGCAGCGCCAGCGCCAGCCGCTCACCGTCAGGGGACCACGAAGGAAGACTTGCGGTTGACGAGATCCTCTCGAGGTCCGAGCCATCCGCGCGCACCGTGTAGACCGCCTGGTCCGCTGAGCCCACATGCCGCACAAATGCCAGCCGCTCGCCGTCTGGCGACCATCGCGGCGGGAAGCTGTTGTACGAATCGTCCGTAGGCGCCAGGTGGCGGATGTCAGAGCCGTCCGAGGCCATGGTGTAGAGCCCGGTTTCGGCCCGGTTGCCTGTCTGGCCGGCGCCGGACGCGTCGGCGTAGCTGTGGTCGGAAACAAACGCAATTCGTGCCCCGTCGGGCGACCACACCGGTACGCTGCCAACCGCGGGGTACTCGACGCTCTCGGTGGCTTCGCTCCATACGGCGATCTCGGAGAATTCCACTCCGATCGGAACACCCACCGTGCGGGGCTCCTGGGTTGTCGGGCCCGATTCGGAATCGTCGCCATACCCCCAGGAGTCCCAACAGACGGAGTACGCCACCCGCGTCCCGTCGGGGGAGACATCGGCGTGGGTCATGTAGATCTTGCGGTACGTCACCGACTCGATGAGTGCCTCGTCCGGCGCCTCGAACGCGCGCTGCACTCGCGTCCCATTCGCGGCCGCTTCGTAGACCTGCTCGCCATGGATGAATTTCACGGCCATGCCGCTCCGCGTCCACTGCACCGAGTTCTGCGCATTGATGGCCTGAACGCCGAGGAATCTGCCGTCCTCGCACGGTGGGAACCGGCTAAGAGCATGGGCGGGGCGCGGAGCGAGGCGTGCACCTGGCGACAGCAGCGCTGCAACCAAGACCACAAGCAGGAGCGGTCTGGCCACCCAGATCAGGCACCAAGGTCTGGCAGCGCCAAGTCTGGGCCGCGTGTCAACGAACCGAGGCCAGGCGCCAACCCGCCGCAGGCCGCGCACGGCCCGCCTCGCCATTGCCGCTGTCCTTGAAGAGTCGGGACGGGTCGCGTGCCAAGCGTCCGGACCTTGAGGTCTCGGGACGTGGTCAGCCCCGCGCCTCGATCTCATCGTGGCGGCCACACCTGACCGTCGTCATCCGATCCCCAGCAAGCGACGGTTCCGTCCGTGCGCAGCCCACACGTGTGTGAGTGGCCGGTGCTGATCGACGTGAGCGGAACGTCGTCGGGTGGCGAATCTTTCCCAGGAACCTTGGGGCCCCAGCACGCGACCGTCCCGTCGAGGCGCAGTCCGCAGGTCCGGTATTCGCTGGCGCTAATGGCAACAAAAGTCTCGTCGACCGGAGGGGTCGCATACGACCTTGACTTGTCACCCCAGCAGCGGACGATCCCGTCCTCGCGCAGCCCGCAGGAGTGATCGTTGCCGCTGCTGATTGCAATAAAGCGCTCCTCGGCCGGCGCCGACGCCTGGCCGTCCTCATCGTCCCCCCAGCAGACCGCCGTCCCGTCCGCGCGCAGCCCGCAGGTGTGACGAAACCCGCTGCTGAGCATGGTGAAGCGCTGCCCGTCGGGCGGATAGGCCTGGCCATGTCTGTTGGCTCCCCAACAGATGGCAAGCCCGTCCGCTCGCAAACCGCAGGTGTGACCCGAGCCGCTGCTGAGGGCGGTAAACGTCTGCCCTGCTGGTGGTGCCGTGTTTACGCCAGCGCCGATACCCCAACACACGGCCGTGCCGTCCGCGCGCAACCCGCACGTGTGATGGGAACCACTGCTGAGCGAGGCAAATCGCTCATCGCCGGGAGGCCAGAACGGCGGATACAAGCTTCGGCCACCCCAGCACACCGCGACGCCATCCACGCCGAGCGCACAGGTGTGATAGCTGCCACAACTGACGGCCGTGAAAACCGGGAGCGGGCTGGGCAGGGGCGGAGGCTGCGGCCGATACGGCGGGGTGGTCGAGTGCAACTGCGGGTAACCCTCGCCCCAGCAGACGGCACTTCCATCCTGGCGCAGGGCGCAGGTGCTTCTCGCACCGGTGCTGATGTCCACAAATCGCTCACCAGCCGGTGCCGAAGCCTGACCATCCCAGTCAGTACCCCAGCAGACTGCTGAACCGTCTGCGCGGACGCCGCATGTGTAGCGGCGTCCGCTACTGATGGCGCGAAAGGACTCGTTCGTAGGCGGCTCAGCCTCACCGTACGTGTTCGCTCCCCAGCAGGCAGCCGTTCCGTCGGCGCGCAGTCCGCACGTGTGGAGTGTCCCGCTGCTGAGGGCCGCGAAGCGCTCACCTTCCGGCGGCGACGCCTGGCCGCGATAGTGGCCGTAGTCATCGTTATTGCTTCCCCAGCACACAGGAGTTCCGTCATGGCGCAACCCGCACGTATGCCAGGCGCCGCTGCTAAGGGACGCGAATTTTTCGCCCTCCGGAGGCAACGCCTGGCCGCCATGTTCACCCCACCCGTCCGTGTTGCTACCCCAGCAGACAGGAGTGCCGTCACTGCGCAGGGCACACGTGTGCCAGGCGCCGGTACTAATGGCCTTGAAGAACTCGTCGTCCGGCGGCGAAGCCTGGCCCTGCCGATCATTACCCCAGCAGACCGGCCGGCCGTCGTCACGCAACCCGCAGACGTGACCCGACTTGCTGATAGAGGTCAGTCGCTCGTCTGGCGGTTCTGGCACGTCGCCAATTGAGAAGTTGGTTGGCCCCGGCGCTTTCCAGCACAGGGGCGTCCCATCCTGTCGAAGTACACAGGGTTGTGCGCCGCCGCCATCGATGGCAATAAACGCCTCGCCGAACAACGAGGTTCTGAGTGGACCCGCCAGCGTTGCCTGACCGTGTGAGTCATCGCCCCAGCAAACGATCGTGCCGTCGTCGCGCAGCCCGCAGGTATGCCGCGCGCCGCTGCTTACCGATACAAACTGACCTTCAAGCGGCGGGGACGAGCGGCCATCGCCGTCGTGCTCACCCCAACAGCCGACCGACCCGTCCTCGCGTGTACCGCAGAAGTGCTCGCGTCCGCTGCTGATTGAGACCAGTCGTGTGTTTTCGAAGTCTGCGACTCGCAAACTGAAGCCGCTGCTACACCAAGTCGAACCGTCCGCACGCAGCGCACAGGTCAGGTCGGGACCGGCGCTAATGGCAATGAATCGTTCATCCTCGGGCGGCCAGAGGTTGCCCCAGCCGGCGGCTCGGTCGCCCTCGCCCCAGCAGACGGTGGACCCGTCCTTACGCAACCCACAGGTGTGATTACCGCCGCTGCTCAGAGCCACGAGCTGCTCATCCTCCGGCGGTGACGCCTGGCCTTCATAGTCGCGCCCCCAGCAAGCAACGAACCCATCGGACCGCAGCGCGCACGTATGGCCTGAGCCGCTACTGAGGGACTCGAATCGCTCGCCGTCCGGCGGCGTGGACCGGCCATTGCGATTGGAACCCCAGCACCCGACTGTGCCGTCCTCGCGTAACGCGCAGGTGTGCTGCTCGCCGCTGCTGACCGCCACAAATCGTTCGACCTCGGGCGGCGACGCCTGGCCGTGCGTGTTGTCACCCCAGCAAAGCGGCGCGCCGTCCTCGCGTAGTGCACAGGTGTGTAGCTCGCCGCTGCTGACCGCCACGAATGGACCGCCGTCGATGGGTGGGTTGCGTGACGCGGCGGTCTTGAACCAGGAGCCCCAGCAAACCGGCGAACCGTCCGTGCGAAGGCCACACGTGTAGTCGGACCCACTGCTGAGCGTGGTGAGGGTTTCGCCAAACGGCGGGGAAGCCTGTCCGCCGTAGCCACCACCGCTGAATTCGTTTGCGCCCCAGCAGACCGGCGTGCCGTCCGCCTGCAGAGCGCACGTATGCCCACCACCGCTGCTGAGGGCCGTGAACGCCATGTCGTGCGGCGGTGAGGTCGAGCTACCGGCCGCACCCCAGCACACGGCGGTTCCGTCCGCGCGTAGCCCGCACGTGTAACCCGAGCCGCCGCTCAACGCCGCAAGTCGTTCACCCGGAGGCGGTGATGCCTGCCCGTGTTCGTTATTCCCCCAGCAAGCCGCTGCACCGTCCACTCGCAGTCCGCAGGTGTGAGATCCGCCGCTCGTGAGAGCCGTGAACCGCTCGCCATCCGGCGGCGATGCCTGGCCACTGTGATCGTTGCCCCAACAGACAGCTCTGCCGTCCGCAAGCAGTCCGCACGTATAGGCGGCACCGCTGCTCAGCGCTGTGAATTGCTGGCCACTCGGCGGCGATGCCTGGTCGTGCTCGTCGCTTCCCCAGCAGACGACGGAGCCGTCCGCCCGTATCCCACAGGTATGTGCGTTGCCGCTGCTCAGCGCGGAGAAGGTCTCGCCGTAGGGAACCTCGATCCTGCCTGAGCCACGCGAACCCCAGCACAGGGCCGATCCGTCCTCACGCAGCGCGCAGACGTGTCGCTGGCCGCTTCTGATCGCCACAAAGCTCTGCGAGCTAATGGTCTCGAACTGTGACTGCTTGGCCGATTCGGTCTTCGTGTCATAGCCAATGCCCCAGCAGACAGGCCGACCGTCCTGACGCAGCGCGCAGGTATGCACCACGCCGATGCTGATCGCGCTCAGGCTCTCGCCGGGTGGGGCCACGGCATGTCGATCGCCCCAGCACACCGGTGTGCCGTCGGCGCGGATTCCGCACGTGTGATATTCGCCGCTGCTGATCGAGACGAACCGGTTGACATACGGTGGCGCCGCGGCTGGATTCTTCGGATCGCCCCAGCAGAGCGGACTCCCGTCCTCACGCAGCGCGCAGGTATGCGTCCAGCCACTGCCGATGCTCACGAATCTTTCGCCTTCCGGTGCCGTGGCGTGGCCATCGCCGTCCCGGCCCCAGCACACAGCCGAACCATCGCGGCGAAGGGCGCAGGTGTGGGCGGCTCCGCTGCTGACGGCGGTCATGCGCTCGTCGGCCGGCGGCGAAGCCTGGCCATCGTGGTCCCTGCCCCAGCAGCCGGGCACACCGTCATCGCGCACCGCGCAGGTGTGAGCCCAGCCGCTGCTGAGGGTCGTGAAGCGTTCCCCCGCCGGTGACTCGGTCCGTCCATCCGCCGGGTCTCCCCAGCAGACGGCCCTGCCGTCATCGCGCAGGGCGCACGTATGTCGTTCCCCACTACTCACCGCGGTATAACTCCCCGCCGCGGGTGGTGAAGCCTGGCCGTAGTCGTCGAGGCCCCAGCAAATCACCGCGCCGTCCGGATCGACCGCGCAGGTTTGCCGGTTTCCGCTGCTGATGGTCGCAAGTGTTCGGCTGCTAGCAGCTCTGAAGCCATAGCTGCTTACGTCCTCGGGAAACGGGCTCCCGCCGCGAATGTTCCGGCATCCGAAAGATCCGTCCGGCAGACGACCGCAAATCTGGACCTCACCACCGCCAACGAATGACGTCTCGAATAGATCGCGGTTGAAAGACACGAAGTCGGGCGGCTCAACATCTGGATTGAAGCGCCAGCAGGCGTAGGTGCCGTCGGCGTGGAGTCCGCAGGTGAACTCCAAACCGCTGCTGATTGTCTCGAACCGCTCGCCGGGACGCGGCGAGGCCTGGCCTCGGTCAGTTCGAGGATTTGCGGCGCCCCAACACTCGGGCGTGCCATCGGCCCGCAGCGCGCAGGTGTGATACAGGTTCGTGCTGATTTCGACGAATCGCTCGTTCGCCGGCGGCGAGGCTTGCCCCGACTCATCGCGGCCCCAGCAAACCGCGGTCCCGTCCTCGCGCAGCCCGCAGGTGTGCTGCCAGCTACTGCTGATCGCCTTGAATTTCTGACCCTCCGGCGGCGTGGCCCGGCCATCCCAGTCGGTCCCCCAGCAGACGGCTGTCCCGTCGGCCCGCAGCGCGCAGGTGTGGGACCAGCCGGTACTTATGGCGGTGAACTGTTCGCCCTCCACCGCCGCCGCCTCTTCAGCGCTCTCGCCGCCCCAGCAGACGGGCGTCCCGTCCTCCCGAAGGGCGCAGGTACGTACGGTGCCACTGCTGATCGACGTAAACCGCTCGCCGGCGGGCGGCGAAGATTCACCGTCCTCGTCGTCGCCCCAGCAGACCGCTACGCCATCCAGGCGAATGCCGCAGGAATGCGTCCAGCCGCTACTGATGGTTGCCAACTTCAGGCCGGGCGGCGGCGAAGATTGACCGTGCTCGTCGTCCCCGAGGCACCAGGCGAAGCCTTCGCTGGTAATGCCGCACACGTGCCGACCGCCGCTGCTCAGCGCAACCAACGGCGCCCCCGGGTCGTAGGGATCGGGCGGGCTGGGCTCAGCCCCGAGGTATCGCGCACGCGTGGGCGGGGATGCTTGCCCATACGTATCGTCGCCCCAGCAGGCCACCGTGCCGTCGGCGCGCAGCCCACAGGTGTGCCCCACCCCGCTGCTGAGCGACGCGAACCGCTGACCTGGCGGCGGACTGCCCGTCAGATCTCCCCAGCACACCGGGGTCCCGTCCTTATTGAGCCCACAGGCATGGCCACCACCACCGCTGATGGCCATCAGCCAGAGGTCCGGCGGCGGGTAGCGCGCAAGGTTGGGGATCGCTGAATAGCTCCCCCAGCAGATTGGCGGGCCCTCCAGGGGCAGGCCGCACGTATACCCGTGTGCCCCGTCGATCGACGCGAACTCTGCTTCCGGTGGGACTTCCCAGCCTCCGAACGGACCCGGGCGCGGCTCCGGCCCCCAGCAGACGACGGATCCGTCCTCCCGCAGGCCGCAGGAGTGGTTGGCTCCGCTGGTGATGGCCGTGAACCGCTCCTCGTCGGGCGGCGAGGCCTGACCAGCTTCGTCGTTCCCCCAGCAGGCCACCGAGCCATCGTCGCGAAGTCCGCATGTGTGCTCACCTCCGCTGCTGATGGCGGTAAAGACCTCACCATCCGGCGGGGTGGTCTGGCCATATCCGACTTGCCCCAGGCTCTCGGTCTGGATGTCGAGGCCGGCGCCCCAGCACGCCACGGTTCCGTCGTCCCGCAGGCCGCAGGTGTGAAAGCCGCCGCTGCTGATGGCCGCGAATCGTTCCCCGTCCGGCGGCGACGCCTGGCCGAAGTCGACCTGATCGAGTTCGGTCAGCTCGCCAGGAAGACCGGCCCCCCAGCACAGGACTTCTCCATTGGCACGCAGTCCACAGGTATGGAAGTTGCCACTGCTCACCATCACGAACCGCTGGTCGGGCTTCGGAGGTTCAGCAGCAACTGTTGGCAGCAGCGCCGGGCCCGGTGCCGGTCCCTGGGCCTGCGCCACGGGCTGCACGGCCGCAACCAGCACAAGTGCCAGCGACGCCAGGGCTGGAATGACCGCCCGCAGCACACCGCGAAACTGAATTCGCTTCGAGGGGCGGTTGCGCACTAGGTGGCCCGGTACGTTTCGATCCGTTGCAAGAGATTACGCACTAAACGATTCATTCGTTCCCTCGTCCAGTCACTTTCCCTGCCGCGCTAAACCCATGCTGGTCTTCGGCACCGCCGACCCACTTCTTCCTCCAGGCCAACACCGGCATGACCGGTTCCCTGAAGCTGAATCCCGGGCCGTCACAGCGGCGGCCCACGTTGTGGCATTCCTGGCGCTGCCGCGCCTCACTGCCGCCGTGACGCCTAGTCGCCGTTAGCTGTCGGAATCCTCGGCGCCACAGTGCCAGCACGCGCTAACGTCGCGCACGCCACGCCATCTTCATGTACACGTCGCCCTGCTCCAATTCGTCCAGCATTTGCTGTAGGCGACGGGCCTTCGTCTCAGGGCGTTTGGCGCGGTCTATCCAGCCCAGATAGTCGTTGCGCTGGTACGGCGGGCGCGCCCCATAGACCTCCAATAGGCCGGCCTTCTCCAAGGCGACTTCGACTTCAGGAGGCATGGGGTTGAGCAGTCGCGTCAGGCGCGATTGACGGTCAGGCATGGGTCAGTCGGCAGAGGTGGCCAGTCGTGGCCGAGGCTACCCCAGGCTGGCGCCCACACCAGACGACCCGTCAGCCTTTGCTCAATCCGACCAGACCGTCGCATGCTTCGGTCTGTTCAACACTGCACTCCGAGGAAACCCCAATGCCAACCCCCGCCGCGCTTTCCTGGTGGCACGACGCCCGCTTCGGCATGTTCATCCACTGGGGGCTCTACGCCCTCCTCGCCCGCCATGAGTGGACGATGTACCAGGAGAGCATTCCGCCGGAGGAATACCGCGGGCTGGCGGATCGCTTCAATCCCCAGCACTACAACCCCGAGGAGTGGGTGGCCCTGGCCCAGGACGCGGGCATGCGCTACATGATCCTGACCTCGCGCCACCACGAAGGCTTCTGCCTTTGGGACTCCAAGGTCTCGGACTTCACGGCCCCCAAGACCGCGGCGCGCCGCGACCTGCTGGCCGAGTTCGTGAACGCCTGCGAGAAACGCGGCATGCGCTACGGCTTCTATTACTCGTTGCTGGATTGGCGCTACCCAGCCTACTTCCGCGGCAAGGCCCGCGACCCGGAAGGCTGGGCCGAGTTCCTCGACTACGTGCACGCGCAGGTGCTGGAATTGTGTACCAACTACGGCGACCTCTCGGTTCTGTGGTACGACGGCGGCTGGCCCTACACGCCGGAGGACTGGGGTTCGACCCCGCTGAACGCCGAAGTCCGACGTCTGCGCCCCGACATCCTCATCAACAACCGCTCCATGCAGCCGGAGGACTTCGATACCCCCGAGCAGCACGTCACGCCCTCCCCGGATCGGCTGTGGGAGAGCTGCATGACCATGAACACGACCTGGGGCTATTCCACCATCGACCGGGAGTGGAAGTCCCCGCGGCAGCTCATTCACAACCTGGTGACCGCGGCCAACGGCGGAGGGAACTACCTGCTGAACGTGGGGCCCGATCCCGACGGCCGCATTCCGTTCGAGTCGGTGGAGCGGCTACGCGCCATGGGCCGCTGGCTGGACGTGTACGGCGAGTCGATCTACGGCAGCGAAGCGACCGCCGACCGGCTGCGCATCAGCAGCGCTGGCCGAACGCACACGAAGATCGGCAACACGCTCTACCTGCACTGCTGGCGCTGGCCGGGCGAGGAGATCGTGGTCGGCGGCGTCGGGGGACGCATCCTCAGCGCGCGCCTGTTGGGTTCCGACCTCCCGGTCGCCGTGGAGCAACGGGGCCACCGCGTCTGGTTGCGCGGCCTGCCGGCCTACGCCCCTGACTCCATCGATACGGTTATCGCGCTGGAGTTCGACGGCACGCCCGAAGAACACGACCGCTTCGGCGACGAGCCGGGAGTGTGACCAGAGGCTGAACCCGGCGCTTAGCCAGCCGCGTACTGCCCGTCGCCAGTGAGCGGCACAAAGCGCACGGGCCCCAGGTTGGTGGACGTCTCGCCTTCCTCGGTCCGCTCGACCACCCACAGGATCTGATCCCAGGCGCTCGAGCCCACCGGAACCACCAGGCGCCCACCGATCCTTAACTGAGGGATCAGGGGACGGGGAGTCCGGCTGGCCGCCGCCGTGACGATGATCGCGTCGTAGGGCGCGTGCTCTTCCCAACCGAAGGAACCGTCGGCGGTGCGCAACTCGACGTCGTGATATCCGGCGTTCCGCAGGTTGCCCGCCGCCCAGGCTCCGAGCTGCGGGATGATCTCCACGCTGAAGACTTTGGCGCCCATCTCCACTAGCACCGCCGCCTGGTAGCCGGAGCCGGTCCCGATCTCCAGCACCCGGTCGCCCGAACCAATTGCCAGCGCCTCGCTCATCAGTGCCACCACCAGCGGCTGCGAAATGGTCTGTCCCCGACCGATCGCTAGCGGCAGGTTGTCGTACGCCTGATTCGTGTCATCCGGACGCACGAAGTGCCGACGCTCCACCCGCTCGATGGCCTCCAGCACCGACTCTGACTGCACGATGCCGGCCCGCCGAATCTCGGCCATCAGCTTCTCGCGCCCGCGCCGCCGCTTCCAGAACACTTGCAATCCGTAGCGGTCGGGAACCTGCGATTCGCAGCTTGTCACACGCTGCGCTCCGGGCGGACATCGCCGCCATGCTCTATGGTTAGCGCCGTCGGCCGCAGTCGCAGCTACCTGGAGGATTGCGGATGACGGCCAGGGTGTCCCCGTCGAGTCAACGAGCCGGGGTCTGGATTTGGTGTCAGGGTGACCCCAAGCCCTATCACTTTTATCTGTACGCCCGCCGCTGCTTCACGCTCGCCCAGCAGCCCAGCCGGGCCCGCCTGCACGTCACGGCGTCGGATCGCTACGTTTTGTACGTCAACGGGGCCTATATGGGCCGAGGCCCGGCGCGCAGCGATCCCAGGCGCAAGAGCTACGACACGTACGACGTGGCCTCCAGACTCAGGTCCGGAGCAAACGCCATCGCGGTGCGCGCCTACCACTACGGCGCGGCGGACCAGGGCGACGGCTGGCACTCGCAGAGCGGTAACGCTTACGCCGTGGGCGAACGCGCCGGCCTGTGGGCAGAACTGGAGATCACACGGCCGGACGGCACGTGTGACGTGCTGGGATCTGACTCCCACTGGAAGCTGCGACCGGCCACGGCCTGGAATCGGGATGTGCCGCCGCTCGAGGGAACGTTCGGTAGCCCCGAGGTCTACGACGCCAGCGCCGACCCGCCCGACTGGATGCGGGTGGAATTCGACGACTCGGGTTGGGCCCCGGCCTGGGAGATTCCGCCCCGCGAACTGGACTGGTTCCTGCTAGAGCCGCGTTCGACACCGCTGCTACGGGAGCGCGAGGTGCTGCCCGCCCGGCTGGTGACGGTCGGCGAGGTGATCGACCAGGAACCGCCCGCGTTCCCCTACGCTCCGCCCACGCCACAGAGGCGCCGATCCAGGCTCGACGTGGCGCGCCTCTTGGCCGCCGAGCTCCGGCTTCCCCTGGAACACGCCTGTGCGGAGCGGCCGGAAGCCGTCCTCAGCGGCGACGACACCGCCGGCGTGTTCCAGGGCGCCCTCGTCGCCGGGCACGGCATCCGCCAGCCCTTCCTGGTGCTTGACTTTGGTCGCCAGGTCTTCGGCTTTCCACGTATACGGCTGGACGCCCAACCGGGCGCGAAGCTGGACCTGACCTACGACCAACTGCTGGTCGACAACCGCGTACCATCCAGGCTCGCGCTTGCGGACCGCTACCTGACCCGCGCCGGTGAGCAGGTTTGGGAGGTGGCGACCTATCGCCAATTTCGCTACCTGCACCTCACCCTCCGCAGCCCCGACACCCCGGTCCGCATCAACGGCATCTCGCTCAACGCGTACGAGTACCCGGCCGAGCGCCGCGGCGCATTCGCCTGCGCCGATCGCCTGCTCACCAAGCTGTGGACGGCCTGCGCCGACACCGTCTATCTGAACATGGAGGACACGCTAACGGCCGACGCCTGGCGCGAGCGCGCGCAATATGCCGCCGGCGACCCGCGTCATGGCATCCCCGGCATGTACGTCGCCTACGGTGACCTGCCGCTGGCCGACCGACTGCTACGAACCTTTCCAGCCACGGATCATGGCGACGGCAAGCTCGCGATCAACTTTCCGCCGGCCCGAACCGATCCGCGCAACTTCATCCCCCAGCACCTGCTGGCCTGGAGCCTCAACGCGCGTGAGCACTACCTCTATACGGGGCGACGCGACGTTGCCATAGACCTGTACCCCAGCGTGCAGCGGCAGATCGACTGGTACGAACCGTACCGAGATGGTCTGGGCCTGCTGCGAGACCTGCCCGCCTGGAACTGGCTGGACTGGGCGCCCGTGGACCTGCGCGGCGCCAACCTGGCCACCAACATCTTCTACGCCATTGGCTTGGAGGCTGCCGCCTGGCTGGCCGAGCAATTGGATCGGTCGGCGGACGCGCGCCGCTGGAACCAAATCGCTCAATCGGTTCGGGCACAGATTCGCCGCGTCTTTTGGAACCCCGAGCGCGGCCTGTTCGAAGACAGCCACCACCACGGGGCGCTGACGGGGATTGCCAGCGAACACGGCAACGCGCTTGCCGTGATCCACGGCTTGTCAACGTCCAAACAGGCCGAGCGGATCGCTTCCAGGCTCCACGCGCAGGATCCGTCGCTGGCGCCAGCAACTCCCCCGTACTTCGGCGACGTCCTCACCGCGCTGCTGCGCGGCGGGCTGTCGGAGCAGGCCCTGAACGGGGTGCGCGAGCGTTATCGACCCATGCTCGAACTCATGGACAACCCCACGGTCTGGGAAGCGTGGGGTCCCTTTCTGTCGCATCACGACCCCATCACCTCGGACGATCAGGTGGCCACGTGCCACCAGATGCGTCGGGCGGCGCCGCGCAGCCTCACGCATATGGGCGCGGTGGGAGCCGGCGTGGCGCTTACCACCGACCTCCTGGGCGTGACCCCAACCGGTCCGGGGTTTCAGACCTGCCGGATCCGTCCTCGGCCCGGCGTACTGGACTGGGCCAGGGGCGTAGTTCCCACGCCCCACGGCGACCTCAAGACGGCCTGGGAACGAACCGCGACGAGCCTGGTGCTGACTGCCGAACTTCCCGACGGCGTGGACGCCGACGTGACACTGGATCGGCATGCGAAACGGCCGCAAACGCTAGTCGTCAACGATCGGATCCACGACCTCCAAAACCCTGACGCCGGCGTGCAACGCACGCCCACGACCGTCAGCGTCCGGGTTTCGGCCGGCAGGCACCAGATTGAACTCAGATGCGCTGAAGGAGGCGGCTAGCGCCGGCAAGTGAGGGTGAGGTGGGCAAGGCTCGTGCCGAATGAGCTAGCTCGAGTCGTTTGACCATGCGCAGGCAAGGGCCACCTCGCGTGTGACGATCTACCGAGCAGTACATCGCGACAGTCGAGGTTCGGTGAAGTACAGGCTCGTCGCCGGTCTGGTGCTGGTTTCGTCGGCCAGCTTGATGTTTGAGATCGCGCTCACGCGTGTGTACGCCATCGCCCAAGGCCACCACTTCGCATTTGTTGCCATCGCCATGGCGCTGCTCGGTATCGGAGCCGCCGGTACGTTGACCGCAACCTCCAGGCGCGTGGCAGCAGCAGCCCCGAGCACGGCGATCGGCTGGGCCGGCGCACTCTTCGCGCTCACGGCGGTCGGCGCATACGTCACTGCCGACCGCATTCCGCTCGACACCTACCGAATCGGCGCGGACGCCAGCCAGCTGGTGTGGCTGGCGCTCTTCTTCATCGTGGCCGCAGTGCCGTTCACCTGCGCTGGAGTGGCTGTTGTCGCGGCGTTGCGCCACAGCCCCAAGGGCGCGGGCGCGACTTACGGCGCGAGTCTGGCTGGGTCGGCCGCCGGTGCGGCCCTGGCTCTGCCGCTGCTCGCCCAGGTCGGATCGGCCGCCACCATCCTGCTGGCCGCCGCCCTGGGCGCAGCCGCGCCAGTCGTCGCGGCGCCTCGGCTAGCGGCCATCGGCGCCGGCCTGGCCAGCATTGCCCTCGTTGTAGGGGCCATCGTCATCGCGCCCGCGGGGCCGCGAGTCTCGATCCACTCGCAGCTCGCCCAAGCCCTTCAGCGTCCCGATACGCGCCGCCTCGACACCAAGCTGTCCGCCAATTCGCGCGTGGACATCCTCCAGAACGCCGGCTTCCGGACGACCACTGGCCTCAGCCTGAACTACGCCGGACCCATCCCCAGGCCCCGCATCGGAGTGACGGTCGACGGCGGAAACGCGGCGGCGCTGGACGTCCCCGTTGCCGAGGCCCTGGACCAGGTCCCACTCACCCACGCCATCGGCATACGACCCGCCGCATCGGCCCTGCTACTCGATCCAATCGGCGCGTTCGACGCCGCTGTCCTCCTGCGCGCCGGCGTCGACCAAGTCGACCTCATCCAACCCGACGCCGCCCTGCGCCAAGCCTGGCACGACGTTGGCGACGCCACAGTGCTGAACGATGACCGTGTCCGCGTGGTGGAGCAAGGCGTCCGCTCGGCCCTGCGGTCGGCCACTGACTACGACTTGGTGATCTGGCCGTTGCGCGAGTCCTTTCAAGGCGTCGCCGCCGGCACCTTCGGCCTCCGCGAGACCTACGCCCTCACCCGCGACGCCCTGGCCGATGGCTGGCGCGCCCTGGCCCCCAACGGCCGCCTGGTCGTGACCCGCTGGCTGCAAGCCACACCCTCCGAGTCAGTGCGCATGTGGGCGTCCTTGCTGGACGCCCTCCGTCAGGCAGGTGTCGCCGACCCAGCCGCTCACGTCCTGGTCTGGCGTTCCCTGGGAGTCATCACCATGGTCGCCTCGCCCACCGCCTTCACACCCGAGGAACGTCAGGCGCTCTCGGACCGGTTCGCGCGCGACGGATTCGACTGGGTGTTTCACGTGAAACTTCAGGAAGCGGACTCGAACCGATTCAACCGCCTGCCGGACACCTCGCTCCACCGCGCGTTTCGAGCCGTGGTTCGGGGCAAGCCAACCCCGGATGCCTGGGAGCCAGTCGCCGACGACCGCCCCTACTTCTTTCACTATTTCGACTGGACCCGCTGGCGCGAAATCCTGTCGACGACCGGCCGAACCTGGCAGCCATTCGGCGGCGCGGGTTTCCTGGTGCTCGTCCCGCTGGCGGCGGCCGCCACTGGCGCGGCCGTCCTCACCATGATCGCGCCACTCATGGGCCGGCGTAGACGCGGGGCGCGCCGCGTGGGTCTACGTCGCCTCGGCTACGTGGCGGCGGTCGGCGTCGCATTCACGGCAACGCAGATCGCGCTGCTTCAGCGCCTGATCCTGGTTCTCGACTCGCCCACCGTCGCGTTTGCGACCGGCATCGCCGCCATGCTGGCCTGGGCCGGCCTCGGCAGCCTTTCTTCGCGCTGGTGGCGACCAACACCCGGCGTGGCCGCAACTACAGCGGCCCTCAGCGTCGCGCTGCTCGGCGGCCTATTGCTCGCGGCGCCCCTGGCCCTCGGCGCGCCCCTCGCCGTTCGCGTGGCCGTGGGTGTCCTGGCAGCCATGCCGTCACTGGCGCTGGGAACCGTCATGCCGTCCGCCATCCGCGCGCTGGCCACGGACCGGTCGGCCATCTCCTGGGCCTGGGCGGTCAACGGCACGGCCTCGGTCGCCGCCGCCTTCGTGGCCGCCATCCTGATCGTCTCCATAGGCTTTGGCTGGACGATGCTCGGCGCGGCCCTGGCCTACGCCGTCGCCGTACCGCTCTGGCGCGCTACAGATCATCCGCCGACCCCTCCCCGGTGAGCGGAACGAATCGAACCAGCCCAAGGTTCGTGGCCACCACGCCGTCCGCCGTCTGCTCGATCATCCAAAGCGTCTGGTAGAACCCCGGCGGACCTACCGGCACGATCATCCGACCGCCCTCTTTGAGCTGCCGGATCAGCGGCTGCGGCACGTGATCTGGCGCAGCCGTCACGATGATCCCGTCGAACGGCGCCTCGTCCTCCCAACCGAAATATCCGTCGTCCGTGCGCTGCTTGACTTCCTCGTAGCCAGCCCCGCGCAGGTTCCCCTCCGACCACTCAGCCAGGGCCGGAATGATCTCCACGCTGTAAACCTTGACACCCATCTCCGCAAGAACCGCCGCCTGGTACCCCGAGCCGGTTCCGACCTCCAGCACCCGGTCGCCGGGCGAAATGCCCAGCGCCTCGGTCATCATCGCCACGATCAGCGGCTGCGAGATGGTCTGCCCCTCGCCTATGGGCAGCGGCCGGTTCTCGTACGCCTCATCGACGTTCTCAGGCCGCACGAACCGGTGCCGATCCACCCGTTCCACCGCCGCCAGCACCGGCGCCGATATCTCGCGATCCGACGCCCTGATTTCAGACATGAGCTGCGAGCGCCGCTGGGCAAACACAGCGTCCTCAGCACCATCTGCGGCGCCAGGCGTCGGGCTAGCCACCTCCCCGCAAGCCGCCAGCAGCAGCGCCACCACCACGACCGTGCACCGCAGGAGACGAGCGCCCGCTCCGGCCATCCGGCACCCCATCTCCCGGTCAGGCGGCATGGGCCTTGGTCGCCCTTTCACTACCCGAAGCTTGTCACACGCCGCCGCAAACCGATCCCATCCCTCCCGCTCAATGCCAGAATGCGCGGCAAACACCAGCGGCACTGTGAGCGAACCATGGCAAACCTGCAAGGCCGCGTAGCGGTCGTCACCGGCGGTGGCACTGGCATCGGCGCGGGCATCGTGCGGCGGCTGGCGGCAGAAGGCTGCCGCTTGATGGTGTCGGCCTCCAATAGCATCGCCGGGGCCGAGGCTCTCCGCGATGAGCTGCGCACCAGCGGAGCCGAGATCGAAACCGTGCAGGCCGACTTCCGCGACCCCGACACCGCCCGCGGCGTCGTGACCGGCGCGATCGAGCGCTACGGCCAGCTGGACATCCTCGTCAACAACGCCGGCTGGACCCTCAGCGAGCCCTTCCTCGAAGGCAACACCCAGAACTGGCTGGACATCTTCAACATCAACCTGATCGCCATGATCACTGGAAGCCAGGAAGCCGGCCGACACATGGTCGAAAGGGGATCCGGCCGCATCATCAACATCAGCTCGGTCCACGGCTACGTGCACCTCGACCAGAATGTCGTATACGCCTCCACCAAGGGCGGGATCAACGGCTTCACCCGCGCTTTGGCGCTGGCGTTGGCCTCCCACGGCGTCACTTGCAACGTCATCGCACCCGGCGCCATTCAGGTCGACCGCTACGCCGACCAAAACATGAACGCCTCCACTATCGGAGCGACCATCCCAGCCGGCCGCGTCGGCCAGCCCTCGGAAATCGCGGCCGCCGTCGTCTACCTCGCCTCCGACGAGGCCTCCTATGTAAACGGCGCGACCCTCTACGTCGACGGCGCCCTCACCACCCGTATGGCTATCGGCCTCTAGCCCGGAAGGAATCGACGCATGGTCTCCAGCAAAGCAGCCACCGTGGCGGAGTACCTGGCTAACCTCCCTGAGGATAGGCGGGCAGACGTCCAGCAGGTGCGCGAGGTCATCCTGGCCAACCTGCCGGACGGGTTCCAGGAGTGCATGCAGTACGGCATGATCGGCTATGCGATCCCGCTGGAACGGTTCCCGAACACCTATAACAAGCAGGCGCTGGGCGTCGCTGCGCTGGCAGCCCAAAAGCGCCACATCTCGGTCTACCTGCACGGCCTCTACGCCGACCCCGGGCTGACCGAGTGGTTTGTGGAGACCTACAAGCAGACCGGCAAGCGGCTCAACATGGGAAAGTCGTGCGTCCGCTTTCCCAGAGCCGAGGCTGCGGCGTTGGACCTGATCGGCGAGGTCATCGCCCGCGTAACCCCGGATCAACTTATCGCCCAGCATGAAGCCGCACACGGGTAGTCGTGGTTCGCCAGGAGTTGAAAGGTCACGGTGAAGTCTGATGCCAAGCATTGACTGGCCGCTCGAAGAGCTGCGCGTCTACGTCCCGCCGCCCACCGCGCCGAAAGACCTGGACAAATTCTGGGCGGGCACCCTGGCCGAACAGGACCACCCCTTCGACGCGACCATTGCGCCGGTGGACTACCCGGTGGAGGGCCTCACCGTCCAGGACGTCACCATCGCGGGCTACGGCCAGGGCCGCGTGGCCGGCTCGCTCCTGATCCCCGAGGGCGACGCCCAACTCCCCGGCCTGGTGATCTTCCACGGATACACGGGCAACCGTGGATCTGTTTTCGACGCCGCGGCCTGGGCATTGCAGGGATTCGTCGTCTTCGCGGTTGACGTGCGAGGTCAAACCGGCTTCAGCACGGACCCCGACGCCGATCCCCGCGGACACGCGCTCGGTTGGATGACCCAAGGCATCCAGTCGCCCGACACCTACTACTACCGGCGGGTGTACGTGGACTGCGTGCGCGCCGTGCGCTACGTGCAGGCGCATCCCCGCGTGCGGGCCGACCGCGTGGGTTGCACCGGCATCAGCCAGGGCGGCGGCCTGACCCTGGCCACGGCGGCGCTGGAACCCAGCGTTGCGCTGGCCATGCCGGAGGTTCCCTACCTCTGCGACTTCCCGCGCGCGGTGCAGATCGCCGGCCCACCCGGCCTCGTAAAGACGATCTACGGCGAGATTCCGGCCTACTGCCGCGCCTTTCCCGACCGCTACGACGAGACCTTCCGCACACTGAGCTACTTCGACGTAGTGAACTTGGCGCCGCGCATTAGCTGCCCAACGCTAGTGAGCGTGGGGCTGTGGGACGACATCTGCCCACCGTCCACGGTATTCGGGGCGTTCAACCGTCTGAACTGCGAAACCCGCGACATCGGCGTCTACCCGTTCCTGGATCACTCCAGCACCTCCACGCACCGCGACGAAAAAGTTCATTGGGCCTGGCGCTGGCTTCAGGGGCACGAATAGCGACGGAGTCGAAGGCCGCCCCTAGCCCCTAGCGACTGGCCACTGGCCGCTGCCCCCTACATCCCCGTGTTCCGCGTGATCTTGAAGGCATACGCGTGCTCGCACGGCCGTCGCTCCGGCCGCCGGATCTCCAGACCCTCAGCAGTCATGCGCCAGGCCAACTCGCCGCCAGCCCCTAGCAGTTCCACCGAGCGAATCTCGTCCGGGTACAGGGTCTTGAGCGACTCGATCGTGAAGGTCGGTTCGGGCCAGTCCAGGCAGATCGCGTAGAGGGCGTTTGCCTTCACCGTGAACCGGATATCGCTGCCCCGGTAGGCCAGCTTTTCCTTGGTGTCGCTGAACGCGCCGGAGGCCTGCATCTGGGTGGGGCCTTCGCCATAGGTCCACCAGGGTGTGGCCTCGTAGATCGCCTCGCCGTTCACGCCTAGCCACGCGCCGATGCCCTCCAACGCGACCACCGCCTCGTCCGGGATCGTGCCGTCGGGCTTCGGTCCGACGTTCAGCAACATCAGGCCGTTCTTGCTGACGTTGTCCACCAGGTACTGCACCAGCTCGGTGGCTGACTTGTACTCCGTTTCGCGCAGGTAGCCCCAGCCCGAGCCGTCGTCCACGGTGGTGTCGGTAATCCACTCGTGGTAGGCCTGATCGGGCATCTTGCCCAGTTCGATATCCAGCACGCCCACGCCCGGCGGCAGGTTGTCCCACTTGTAGGTCACCACCACGCCGCGGCCCCACTCGGCTTCCTTGTTGTAGTAGTAGGCCAGGAAGTCCTGCTTGTACTGCTCGTGCACGGCCTTGAGACCGAAGTCGAACCAGATGTAGTCCGGCTCGTACTTCTCCACCACCTCCACCAGCTTGGCTTTCCAGGTATCCAGGAACGCCTTGCTCGGCTTGTCCTGCTCGTCCCACTCAGCGTCCCGCAGGGGGAAGTCCAGGTTGTGGGCCGGACCGTAGAGGCCGGCAAAGCGACGGTCGGACGTGTCGAAGTCCGTGCGCCAGTGGGGAAAGAACCACCAGTTTTCGGCATGGTGCATCGCCACCATGAAGCGCATGTCCTGGCGGCGGATCGCCTGTGCCAGTTCGCCCACCACGTCGCGCTTGGGTCCCATGCGGGCCGCGTTCCACTCGGTGTGCGCGCTGTCCCAGAGCGCAAAGCCGTCGTGATGCTCGGCCACCGGCCCGGCGAACTGCGCCCCGGCGCGCTTGAAGAGGTCGGCCCATTGATCGGCGTCGAACTTCGCGCCGGTGAACTGAGGGATGAAGTCTTTGTAGCCGAATTCCGAGGGATGGCCGTAGGTCTTCAGGTGATGCGCGTGGTGCGGCTCGCCCTCGCGGTACATGCGGTAGGGGTACCAGGTGGCGTTGGGGCCGAACGCCGGCACGCTGTAGATGCCCCAGTGAGTGTAGATGCCGAACTTCGCGTCAATGAACCAGCGGGGCGTGCGGTGCTCGCGCAGGGAGCGCCAGTTCGGTTCATAGCGGGTCATCATGGCGGGCCGTCACACAGGGCGGAAGGGCTAAGGCGCGCCAGCATACGAACCGGTCGACCGACTCCGCCCCAGTCAGCGCCCCGGATGTGGAACGAACGGAACGCGCTTTAGCCAGAGACGCAGCGCGTGCCAGTAAATGGACGTCGCCACGCGCGCGGTCAGCAGGGGATGGCGAAGCAACGCCAGGTTCAGGTTTCGACCGCTCGGGGGCCGTTGGCGCAGCGCGAGATTGGCCTCGAAGAGCGGCGCCAGCCCCAGCGCGATGAATACGCCGCCCATTGCCGCGCGGATCTCGGTGACCCCGCGCGCCGCGTCCGGTGCCAGCCCCGTAAACCCGCTGACGCTCTCCGGCTTCACAACCAGCACCAGCCCCGACGCCACGGTGGCCGCCAGCACGGCAAATCTCAGCAGACGCAGGAGCATGGTCAGGCCTTTCAGCACGACAGCCGAACCTGAGCCTGACTCGCATCCTAGTGTCGCCGGCGCAACCGACGCGATTCCGTAGGAATTCATCCGGTGGGCCACCACCGTTTGACACCCAGTATTCCTGAGTGCTAGACAACCCCTCCGACCAAGGCTTCGTTTAGGGATTGTCTATCCTCGAAGCACTTGATCTCGTGCGGCCCGGTTGCGCAGGGAGAAAGCCATGGAACGACAGAGGCAGGTAAGTAGACGCTCGTTGCTGAAGTTGGCAGGTTCCGGCGCGCTTGGCGCTGGGGCCGCCATGGCCCTGGCAGCCTGTGGCGAAACGCAGATCGTCGAGGTCGAGCGCATCGTCACCCAAGAAGTCGAGAAGATCGTAACTAGAGAAGTAGCAGTCACGAAGATCGTAGAGAAGATTGTCACCAGGGAAGTACCGGTCGAAGTCGAAAAAATCGTGACCGTCGAGGTCCAGGCCGCGCCGCAGCGGCCGCCGGTAACGCTGGTTGCCTGGTACAACCAGATCGAATACACCAAGCCGGCCTGGGACAAGATCTCCGCTGACTACACGGCCCAAAACCCAAACGTTACGATCAAAGTTAACGGAGTACCCCACCCCGACGCTGTCACGAAGTATCTCACGGCGCTGGCCGGCGGCGAGAGCATGGACATCGTCTACGTCCACCCGCAGACGAACTCGGTGCTGGCGGCCCGCGGCGCTGTCCAGCCGCTGGACGCCTTCTGGGAGAACGACGCCGAGTTTCCGCTCAGCGACTTCTACGAAGGCCTGCTGCTCCAGCACCAATACCTTGACGGCCACTTCTACGCCATCCCCATGCAGCACGCACCGATTCTGCTGATCTACAACAAGGACCGGCTGGAAGAGCTCGGGATCGGCGACCTGTGGGAGATGGACAAGAAGGGCGAGTGGACGATCGACGTTCACACCGACATTCTCGAGCGCGGTGCCGCCGGCGAGGGTGACAGCCGAATCTGGGGCGGTGTCGAAGTGCCGGCGGCGCTCAAGCTCTACTACCTCTGGGTCTGGGGCCACGACGGCAACGTCTGGAACGAAGACGCAACCGCTACGCTGCTGAACGAACAGGGCTCGGTGGACGGCTTCGAGTACATCACCCGCCTGGTCCGCGATGACCTGGTGCCGCAGCGCGACTTCTCACGAGCGTTCCCCGGCGGCGCCGAGGGCATGTTCCTCAGCGGCAACCTGCGGACCTATTGGGGCGCCAAGTGGACGACCACGAAGGTTCCGAACGAAATCAATGCCGGTATCGTGCCGCCGTACAAGATGCCGAACGGCACCAACACCAACCGCGACGCCACCAACGCCTACGCCATCCACGGGGCGAGTAACAACCCCGAAGAAGCCTGGGACCTGCTCAAGTACATGACGACCGACGGCATCATCGAGATGTACAAGGTCGGGTTCACGGCGCCAACGCGAAAGTCGCACGAGAGTCTGGACGTATGGCTGAACTCACTGGCCTCGTGGGAGGACCCGGAAGTCCATCGCACCGCGGTCGAGCGCTACGACCGGGTGTTCTTCCACCCCGTCCGCTACGACGAGATCAACGCGGACTACGTGCTTCCCGCCGTGGACGGCGTGATTCTCGGCGAGGAATCGGTCCAGGAGGCCATGGACCGGATCACGCCCGGAATCGACAAGCTGCTCAACGAGCCGATCTAAGGCCGGACGTGCAGCCGGCAGGTCTCATGTTGGCTGTGAAACCTGGCGCCCGCGATTGCGGGCGCCAGGGCTTCACTTCCACGCACGCGGCCCGGCATTGGGCCACCTTGTTCCCGTCACACCCGCCCACTCACTCGTTATTCCCGCAAAAGCGGGAATCCACCCCCACCTCGCGTCCACCCACCAGCGACACGCACGGGTTTCGGATCGACCCGCCACCTGGCGCCCGCCCCGGTGGCTAGCCGCACGGCTCAATTGCGGGCCCGCCCACCTGCCAGATCCGGGCTGCGGTCCATCCGCTGGCGCCGTCACCTGATTGGCTACGCCTTCATCAGTCCCTGGATCGCGGGCTTCGCCCTCTTTACGGCGTTCCCAATGATCTACTCCCTGTTCCTGAGTTTTACCAAGTACGACCTGCTGGGACCGCCCGAATTCGTTGGTTTCGACAACTTTGGCCGCATGGTATCGGACCATCTGTTCCTGACTGCCCTGGGCAACACCGCCTTTTACACGCTCCTGGCCGTACCGATTCAGCTTGCGCTGGCGCTCACCATGGCGCTCCTGCTCAACCAGAAGTTACGCGGTATCAATGTGTTCAGAACCGCGCTCTACCTGCCCACCGTCACGCCTACCGTGGCGTTCGTTGTGCTGTTCGTGTATATGTACAACCCCGAGTTCGGCATATTCAATGCCATTCTCGGCTGGTTCGGCATCCCCAAACTAGGGTGGCTATCCGACCCCAACCTTGCCAAGCCGGCCTTCATCATCATGAGCCTCTGGCATGTCGGGGGCCAGATGGTCATCTTCCTGGCTGGCCTGCAGGCGGTTCCGGAGACACTGGTCGAAGCCGCGTCGATAGACGGCGCCGGCAAGCTGCGCCGCTTCTGGCACGTAACCGTTCCAATGATCAGCCCTGTGATCTTCTTCAATCTCGTCCTCGGAGTCATTGGCTCGTTCCAGGTATTTGCGACGGCGTTCATCGCCACCAACGGCGGGCCCAAGCACGCCACGCTCTTCTATGTGCTCTGGATGTACCGGCATGCCTTCGAAAACTTCCGCATGGGCTACGCTGCCACCCTGGGCTGGGTGCTCCTGGGCGTGATCCTGATCTTTACGCTCGTCCAGTTCATCGTCAGCCGCCGCTGGGTTTACTACGAAGGCGAAGGGGCCTAGCAGCGTGAAGCGGCTGAGCCAGATTTCCTTCCAGACCGGTGACGCCAGCACCAGGCAGCGCACCCTCCGAACCTACGTACGGATCGTGCTGGCTCACGGATTTGGATACGCCGCGCTTGTGCTGGTGGCTCTGATTTCGCTGCTGCCGCTCGCCTGGATGGTCTCAACTTCGTTGAAAGAGTTTGGCCGCGAATTTTTGTTCCCGCCGCAGTGGATTCCGAACCCGGTCGCCTTTGGCAACTACCTCACGGCGTTCGAGACCTCGAATCTGGGCCGCTATTTCGGGAATACATTGATGATTTCGGTCCTCGCCACGATGGGAACGGTGATTAGTTCGTCGTTGGTCGCCTTCGGATTCGCCCGGCTTGAATTCTTTGGCAAGCGGGTGTTGTTCATAATCTTACTTTCGACTCTTATGCTGCCCGGAATCGTGACGCTGGTCCCGACCTTCGTGCTCTTCAAGACGCTCGGATGGATCGATACGCCGCTGCCGCTGATCGTCCCCTGGTGGTTTGGCGGTGGCGCGTTTGGCGGTGCGTTCTTCGTATTCCTCATACGACAGTTCATGCTGCAGTTACCGCGCGAGCTGGATGAGGCCGCCCTGGTCGACGGCGCATCCTATTTCCGCATCTATTGGCGGATCATGCTCCCGCTATCCAAGCCCGCCCTTGCCGCCTCTGGCATCTTCTCTTTCATCCACCATTGGAACGACTTTCTCAATCCGCTGATCTTCCTGAACAGCGAGGAATGGCGCACGATTGCGCTGTATCTGCGCTTCTTTCTCTACACCGAAACCGGCGGCGGCGCCGGACTCACCCGCTGGAATCTGATGATGGCGGCATCCGTCGTGATGTTGATTCCCGTTCTCGTCATCTTTTTCTCGGCCCAGCGCTACTTCATTCGCGGCGTGGCGCTGACCGGGATTGCCGGGCGATAAGACCTTTGGAATTTCGCATTGCAGCCGGCAGGCTTGATCGAGCGTCCGTCGTTGGACGTCGGCCTGCCCGAAGACAGGAGCGACAGATGGCTACCGAGGCCGCGGACAAGCGCATCACCGGCTACCCCAACGACCCGCCGCGCGAGCGGAAGGCGCTCAATCTCACCACCTACGAGTACGAGTTTCCCTTCAACTACCCAAACGTGGTCGTGGACCGCGTCTGGGTCGGCGGCGAACGGCACGGCATCGAGCTGTTTCCGATCAAGACCACGGACGGCTCCACGGCCACCACCCAGACCTCGTCCGACTGGATCGTCATCGAAGAAGACCATCCGATGGTCCAGGTAGCCGTCATCGGCAGCGCCTGCACCCCGCCGGGATCCATCCTGGTCGAGTGCGACACGATCGACAGCTTCCGTCATGACGGCGAGAACGAGCGCGCCGTGTCGGCCCGCTTTCGCGTCGACAACCTCTGGGGCATGCACCTGCGCGCCGACCTCTTGCAACAGGGCGGCTCCTACCACGCGCTACCCGTGGCCGGCATGAGCTGCGCCGTGCTGGAAATCCCGCCCTCGAATCGGGTCCGGGTCAGCGGCATGGGCGCCATCCCCGCCTGGTCCGAGGACGGCTACCCCGACGACGTCCACTACTCCATCCGCTACATCCGCACCACCGTCGCCGAGGACTACTAGCCAGCCTCGAGACACCTCGGAGAGCGTACGGAGGTCCACCAACTCCGGCTTGGCCGCGATTACCCATAGCCGCGTGTGGAGCCGGGCCGAAGTATGCTACGCGCGTCAAGATTCGGCGTCGAACTGAATGACAGCGTGCGACAACCTGCTGGCCGAGGTCGCTCATGGCGGTAACCGAACAGCCCGTAGCACAACTGGGCAAGCGCCGCCGCCGGCTGCCTGGCTGGAGTTGGCGCGAGACCCAAGGGTTCCTGTTCGTTCTGCCGTGGCTGTTTGGCTTTGTCGTGTTTCTTGCCGGGCCGTTCTTGTTCTCGTTTTTCGTGAGTCTTACCGAATGGCGCTTTGTCGGAGATGCGAAGTGGCTGGGCCTGGGGCACTACGCCAGGCTTCTGTCCGCTGAAGACCAGCGATTTGTGCAGGCGGTCTATAACACCACCTACTACGTGGTGTTCCACGTGCCGGGCGTGCTGATCATTTCGTTCGTGATCGCAGGGCTGCTGAATCGAAAAGTCAGAGGCATCGCGATCTACCGGACGTGCTTCTACCTCCCGTCCATCACCACAGGGGTCGCCACTGCGGTGCTTTGGTACTGGGTCTTGCAGCCCAACGGCCTTCTCAACGATTTCCTGAACATCCTCCTGGTCCCTCTGGGCTTCAAGGGACCCAACTGGCTGGGATCCACCACCTGGGCAATGCCGGGGCTCATCATCATGAGCTTTTGGACCGTTGGGACGACGATGATCATCTTCCTGGCCGGCTTCCAGGGCATACCCCATCACCTCTATGAAGCTGCGGAAATCGACGGGGCCGGCTGGTGGGGCAAAGTTCGCAACGTCACAGTTCCGCTGATGACACCGCAGATCTTTCTGACCTCGGTAATCGGCGTCATCGGCTCCTTCCAAGTCTTTACTGCCGCGCTGATCATCACCGAAGGTGGCCCGGCCGACGCAACCCTGTTCATCCTCCTGCACCTCTATCAGATCGGATTCACCGCGTTCAACATGGGCTATGCCTCGGCGATAGCCTGGGTCCTCTTTCTGATCATCCTGTTTTTCACCATCGTCCAATTCATCACCGCGCGCCGCTGGGTGTACTACGAGGGCGTCCGCGCCTAACGCAGAATCGGCTCGGGCCGGCGGCTAGGCTGGCGTCGCAGGTTACGGGCAGCGCCGGGGGTTGGATGGACATGATGGACACCGCGACGCCTTCCAATCGACGAGCGGCCATCAAGCGGCTGACCGCGACCAAACGGCGAGGCACCGACTGGCTGCTGACTCGGGTCGGTCCGGACGGAAGCGTCGGACCGATCGACGAGGGCTTTCGCTTCTACCGGCTGCCCTGGACCTTCACGGTTGCGGGCCACACCCAGACCGCAACGGCCGTCTGCGGCTGGATTCGCGAGCACATGCTCACGCCGGAGGGCGACTTCGACCGCGGCCACCGGCGCCTCTACGACGCCTACGCCTACCGCAACGCCACGCTGGTCTACGGCGCCCACATGGCGCGGCAATTCGACCTCAGTTCACGCGGGCTGGCGTTCATCCTCGCGATGCAGGACGAACCGTCGGGCGGTTTCCCCAACGACCGCGAACCCGACGGAACCCTGGGCGACGTCATGGACCTCCCCTACACCTGCGGCTGCGGCCTGGCCTGCCTCGCCCTCGGCCGCCTCGACGAGGCGCGCCGTGTGTACCGATTCCTAGAACGCGTCTGGTCGGCCCAGTCCGAACTGCCCGAACGTCTCTATTACTCGTTCTCGCGCCGCAGGCAGGCCGTCATCACCGAGTACGACGACAGCGACATCTTCTGGCACGTCGTCGAGTCGCAGGAACCGCGGGCGCAGCGCTGGACGGTCGGCGGGCTGGCGGCGGCGTTCCTTTGCCGGCTGTACATGGTCGACCCGAATCCCGCCTACGTATCGCTGGCGCGGGACTTTCAGCAGTTCTCCATCCAGAGCACCCCACGCCAATTCGACTTCCCGCAAGTTTGCAAGAGCGGTTGGGGCGCTGGCCTGCTCTTCCAGGTAACCGGCGAGGAGCGCTACGCCGCCTGGGCCATCAAGCTGGGCCACTGGTTCGCCGACACCCAGGCCAGCGACGGTTCCTGGGTCTTCGATGACGACGCCTCGGAGGGTCGAACGCTGGAAGTGACCGCCGAGTTCGTGGCCCATGTCGACACAATCATCGGCTGCCTGGCGAGCCGCCCGTGACGACGACAGTAAGCGCCGTGCTGGTGGCGCCGAAGGCATTCGAGGTGCGCGAATTCGCGCGTCCCAGCATCGGCGACGACGACGGGCTGCTGCGGATGGAACTGGCCGGCGTGTGCGGGAGCGACGTGCTGCACTGGGGCGGACACTCCGCCGTGAGCCGCAACCTGCCGGCCATCCTGGGTCACGAAATCGTCGGCCGGATCGAGCAGGTCGGCCAGCACGCCGCGCAGCGCTGGGGCGTAGCCGTCGGCGACCGAGTGATCGTTGAAGCCAGCTTTGGCTGCGGGCTGTGCGACCTGTGTCTGCGCGGCAGCTACCAGATGTGCGCGGACGGCCAGGGCTATGGCGGGCGTATTTCAGCCGCCGTCGCGCCGCATCTATGGGGCGCCTACGGGCAGTACCTCTACCTGCCGCCCCGAGCGCGCGTGCACCGAATCGGCGACGCCATCTCGCCGGAGATCGGCGTGGTGATCGGAGCAGTGCTGGCTAACGGCGTGCGCTGGGTCCACACCGTCGGCGGAGCCGGGATCGGCGACACCGTGGCGGTGTTCGGCCCCGGCCCGCAGGGACTGGCCGCCGTGATTGCCGCCCACGCGGCCGGCGCCGAGCAAATCATCGTGGTCGGCCTGGCCGCAGACCGGGCGCGTCTGGCCTTTGCCCGCGACTGCGGCGCCACGCACACGCTGGCTTTCGACCAACACACCGTCGAAGCCATTGCCGACCTCACCGGCGGACGCCTCGCGGACGTCGTGATCGACGTGACGGGCAGCGAGAAGTCGCCCCCGGTTGCGGCCGAAGCGGTGCGCCCCCTGGGAACCTTCGTGATGGCCGGCTCCACAGCCGCAGCAACCGTCCGGCTGCCCTGGAACGAACTCGTGCGCAAGGAAGTCCGCGCCCAAGGCGTCAACAGCCACGACCATGCCGCTGTCCGCGCCGCGATCGCCCTGGCTGCCTCAGGCCGCTATCCCCTCGGCCGCATGGTCACCCACCGCTTCCCCCTCACGTCCGCCGCCGACGCCCTGCGCCTCATCCACAACGCCACCGCCAGCGACGCGGTGATCAAGACCGTGATCGATCCATTCGATCAGGCAGGATGACGATCGACCTGTCCGGTAAAGGCCGTCCGACTCGCTGACTCGGAGGAATCCACATGCCGCTGGAAATTGCCTCAACGGATGCACGGTCGTTTCGGTATCGGGAGTACGCGCTGCCTGCGGTGGGCCCCGGTGACGTGCGGGTGCGGGTTGAGTTTGCGGCACCGAAGCATGGAACCGAGCTTCACTCGCTCACGGGGAACCCGCATCACCGCAAACGATGGGACGAGAAACTGCGCCTGTACCTCCCCCGGGCCGAATCGCTCCCGCTCACCGAGCGTCCGGTCGGGAACATGGTGGTTGGGTCTGTGACCGCCGTCGGATCAGATGTCGCCGACATCTCGCCTGGCGACCGCGTCTTCGGGTACGGACCCATCCGCGAGGAGCATCAGCTTCCTGCGGACTCTTGGCGGCTGCTGGGCGGCCTCTCCGAAACCGACGCCGTGTGCTCCGATCCAGCCCACGTGGCAATCGTGGCGGTTCGCGACGGCAACGTGCGGATCGGCGACGCGGTGGCGGTGTTCGGCATGGGCGCCATCGGCCTGATGACCGTCCAGATCGCCGCCCGCAGCGGGGCCACGACGGTAATCGCGGTCGACCCGATTGAGGGCCGCCGGGCGCGGGCCTTGGCGCTGGGGGCCGACTTGACCGTTGACCCGACCGCCGAGGACGCCGGGCTTCGGATCAAGCGCGCCACGGGCAACCACGGCGTGGACGTGGCCATCGAAACCTCCGGCAACGCCGCTGCACTGCACGAAGCCATTCGCGCCATTCGCCAGTGCGGCACGATCGTGCACGTGCCCTTCGGCCCGAAGGACGCCTCAACGCTACACCTGGACGAGGAGTTCCACGTCAACCGACCGACAATCATCGGTAGCCAGGCCGTGTGGCGAAACCCGGACCGGTCCCATCCGCTCTGGGACGAAGAGCGCGCTCGCCTGGCGGCCATCGACCTGTTCAGGCGCGGAATGGTCAGTTCCGCAGGCATCGTCACGCCCGTCGTCGACTTCCGCGATGCGGCCCAGGCGCTGGCCGATGGTCTGGCCGCCCCCAACCGCGCAATCAAGATCGGCGTGCGCTTCCCGTAGCGCTCGCGGGCCGACGCTGGTCTTGCCAGCGGTGGCGACCGGGAGCGTGCAGACGCTACGGGACCCGATCCGTAGTCATTTGATTCGCAGTGTCCTGCCCTCCGCCTACTTGACGCCTGAACACTTCCATGGCCTAATCATTCGTTATGAATCACTTCATTCCTGAACCACATCGGTTCCGGCCTGAACGGGGGCGATATGAGGGCCACAGTCACACGACGCCGAGTGCTGATCGGCGCCACCGGGGCAATAAGCGCGATCGCGCTGGCCGCCTGTGGTGAAGCTGAACCCCAGGTCATTACCAAGGAAGTGGCGGTCGAGACGACAGTTATCAAGGAAGTGCCTGTTGAAACGATCGTGACCAGGACCGAGGTAAAGGAAGTTCCTGTCGACCGCATCGTGACCCAGGAGAAGATCGTCACCAAGGAAGTCCAGGTGCCGGTCGACCGGGTTGTGACCCAGGTCGTCGAAGTCGAGAAGGTCGTCGAGGTCGAGAAGGTCGTCGAACGGGTGGTCGAGAAGGTCGTGGAAGTCGCGCCGATGGCCCCGCCTGTGAAGTTCGTCTTTCACACCGACCACACGTCCGGTCCGCGCGGCGCCGCCATGGGATGGGCGCTGGAAAACTTCGCCAAGGAGTTCCCCAACATCGACGTGAAGTTCGTCCTCTCGCCGGACGCGAACTCGGAAATGATCGCCATCATGATCGCCGCGGGCACCCAGCCCGAGGCGGTGCTGATGCCGGGCTGGTTCGCGGCCCAGTTTCTGGCGCAGGGCGCCTTCACGGTGATCGACGACGTGCTGCAAAAGCACGACGGCTTCGATCCCACCGAGTGGTATTGGTGCCCCGACGAATCCAGCGTGAACCTGGTCAACGAACGCCCCTTCCCGCACCGTGATGGGTTGCGAGGGCCGTTCCACGGCATGCCCTATCAGGGCAACCTGAACGTCCTCTCGGGCAATCTGGCGTTAATGGAGAGCGCGGGCGTGGAGTTTCCGACGCCTGGAAACTGGGGCATCCAGACCGAGATGCCTGACGCCTTGCGGCGCATCACCGACCCCGAGACGGAAACCTTTGGCTTATGGGACTCCGGGACGCTTGTGAGTAGCAATGCAATCTCGTGGGGCTGGGCGCTGTCCGACGAAGAGAACCTGATGTACTACAACAAGGACGCCACGCGCTGGACCGTCTTTGATTCCGGCGCGCACGTTGGGTTGCAGATGCTCCGAGACTTCGTGCTCGAAGAGGGCCTGGTACCGACGCGCGCACGGTACCGGGAGCTCAGAGGCGATGCCGGCGAACCGTTCTCGAACGGGAAGACAGGGTTCTTCCACTGGGGCGGCGGCGTGGGCGGACCCATCAACCGCATCAAGGATCGCTTCCCGTGGGCCTTGATCCCTCTGCCGGAAGGACCGCGCGGCCCGCAGCCACAGAAGTTCAGCGACGAGCCGCACTTGATCACCCAGATGGCCGGCCTGCGCGGCAACACCGAATCCGTGGTGGAGTGGCTCCTGTACCTGGCGGGACCGAAGGTGCAATCGCGGGTAGCGATTGACCGCGGCTCTGTTACCTGGCGCAAGGACGTGGCGTCGTCACCCGAATACGCGGCGGGACCGCCCGAGAATCACGTGCAGCAACTGCACTATCTGGAAAGCGACAACCCCGCCTACCAGCAGCGCATGCATCCGGCGTGGCAGGAAATGGTGGAGCAGTCCGGGTACGCCAGCAATAGCAAGGTCATGTTGGGCGAGGTGTCCGTGGAACAGGGCATCGAGGAAATGTTGGGGATTCTCGACCGGTACATGGAAGAGAACCACGACCGCTTTCTGGAGCTCAAGAGCTGGGCGGCGAGCCAGCCGAATCCGGTCACTCCGTAGCGATCGCTGTACCGACGCGCCGAATCGGACGCCACCGGCCAGCCCCAGCAGTGGGGCTGGCCGGTGCGCGCTAGACGGGGGTTGAGGCTGTAGCCATGCTGCGAGTTCACGGCGGACCCTCAGAGATGCAGGTCCGGCACGCCACCTTCTTCGCCTTCGACGACGTCTGCATTCCCTTCCGTACCAACTTCCAACTGCACCTCATTCACGGCAAGCGAACGCCTGGCTGGCGCACGGGTCCAACCGTCGTGGTGCCCAAAGGCGAGCCGGGCTCACACGACGAGGGCGTCCACTACTACGGCAGCACCATCCGCGTGCGTGACCAGTTCCACATGTGGTACATCGGACGCGTGGGCAGCAATCCGCAATGGGCTAACTACGAGGGCTACGACGGGCGCTTGTGCTATGCCACCAGCCGCGACGGCATCCACTGGACAAAGCCCGAGCTGGGGCTGGTCGAATACAAGGGCTCAACGGCTAACAACCTCGTGGATTTCCCCCGGCACATCGATATGTTTATGGCGCCGATCATCCACGACCCTGAGGATCCCGATCCCAACCGCCGGTTCAAGATCACCTTCAGCCACCGCACCGGCCCCTCGGGCGCCCGCCGCGGCGGCCTATCCGTGGCGTACAGCCCGGACGGACTGCATTGGACGCCCAGCCCCAACAACCCGCGTGGAAGCGTCGCCTTCGAGCACTCGGGCCTGATCAAGTGGAACGGCTGCTACTACGCGAACGGCCACAGCGTTGGGCATCCGGGTCCCGGTCGCAAGATGGAGACCTACGCCTCCTACGACTTCGAGCACTGGACCGAGGGCAGCGCACTGAGCATGACCCGCAGTCCGCGGCTGGAAGGACCGGACCTGGAAGATCGGCAGAACATCTGGGAGGAAATCCACCTGGGCGCGGGGCTGCACTCCTGGGGCAACGTGATCCTCGGCATCTACGGGCAGTGGCACGGCTACCCATACAGCGACCGGCGCTACGTCACGATCGACCTGGGCCTGGCCATCAGTCACGACGCACTCCACTTCCACGAACCGATTCCCGGGTTTCGTTTCATTCCTTCCTCCGAGGAACGCGACACGCGGCTGGGAGCGGGGCCTGCCCTGCAGCAGGGGCAGGGCATGGAGAACGTGGGCGACAAGACCTTGTACTGGTACTCCATCTGGCGCGGCGACGGCCAGGTCCGGCTGGCGCAGTGGGAGCGGGACCGCCTGGGCTACGTGCAGCCCTACGCGGCGGGCACACGCGCGCAGCTCATCACCTGTCCGTTTAACGTCGAGACGGACGGATCACGGGTCCATCTGAACGTGTCCGGGCTGGGCGACTTCGCGTCGGCGCGCGTCGAGGTGGTGGACCTGGAATTTCAGCCGGTGCCTGGCTACTCCGGCGAGGACGCGGCCACGCTGCGCGAATCCGGCCTTCGCGTGCCGGTGCGCTGGCCCAAGCATGATTCGCTGCCCGCGGCCGATTCCCCTCTGCGCCTGAAGGTCGAAGTCGGTCCGGTCAGCCGCGAATGTCCTCGGCCAGAGGACGTCAAGCTCTACGCGGCATATGTAGGTTCCGCCACGGGATGATCCGGCCTGAGACGTTTGCATTGACTGGGCCGGCGTGACCAGACGCTGTCCCGCCAGCGTAGCCGCGATGCCCCGGCCAGCTGGCTTCCGATTCCGCGCTGAGCCGAGCCCAAGGTTGTAGCCATGCTCCGTGTCCACACTGGATCGTCGGAGATACGAGTCGAGGAAGCCACGTTCTTCGCGTTTGACGACGTCTGCATCCCCTTCCGCACGAACTTCCAGTTACACCTTATTCATGGGAAACGAACCCCTGGCTGGCGCACGGGTCCAACCGTCGTGGTGCCCAAGGGCGAGCCGGGTTCACACGACGAGGGCGTCCACTACTTCGGCAGCACTATCCGCGTGGGCGACCAGTTCCACATGTGGTACATCGGACGCGTGGGCCGTCATCCGGAATGGGCCAACTACGAGGGTTACGACGGGCGCTTGTGCTACGCGTCGAGCCGCGACGGCATCCACTGGACGAAGCCCGAACTCGGACTGGTCGACTATCAAGGATCAACGGCCAACAACCTGGCGGACTTTCCCCAGGACATCGATCTGCCTCTGGCCGCGATCATCCACGACCTTGAGGATCCCGATCCCAACCGCCGGTTCAAGCTCGCCTTCAGTCCTCTCACCAGCCCCTCGGGCAAACGCCGCGGCGGCCTTTCCGTGGCGTACAGCCCGGACGGGCTGCATTGGACGCCCAGTCCCAACAACCCGCTCTGCAGCGTCGCCTTCGAGCACGCAGGCCTCATCAGGTGGAACGGCTGCTACTTCGTAAACGGTCACAGCGTCGGCCACCCGGGCCCCGGCCGAAAGATGGAGACCTACGCCTCCTACGATTTCGAGCACTGGACCGAAGGCAGCGCATTGAGCATGACGCGCAGTCCGCGGCTGGAAGGGCCGGACCTGGAAGACCGGCAGAACATCTGGGAGGAAGTCCATATGGGCGCGGGGCTGCACTCCTGGGGCAACGTGATCCTGGGCATTTATGGCCAGTGGCACGGCTACCCATACAGCGACCGGCGCTACGTCACTATTGACCTGGGCCTGGCCATCAGTCACGACGCGCTCCACTTTCACGAACCGATTCCCGGGTTTCGTTTCGTTCCTGCCCGCGAGGAGCGCGACACGCGTCTGGGGGCGGGGCCTGCCCTTCAGCAGGGACAGGGCATGGAGAACGTGGGCGACAAGACGCTGTACTGGTATTCGGTCTGGCGCGGCGACGGCCAGGTCCGTCTGGCCCAGTGGGAACGCGACCGCCTCGGCTACGTGCAGCCCTACGCGGCGGGCACACGAGCGCAGTTCATCACCTGTCCGTTCCACGCGGAATCAGACGGATCGCGGGTTCACCTCAACGTTTCGGGACTGGGCGAATTCGCGTCGGCACAGGTCGAGGTCGTGGACCTTCAGTTCCGACCGCTGCCGGGGTACTCGGGCGACGACGCGGCGACACTGCGTGAATCCGGGTTGCGCGTGCCGGTGCGCTGGCCCAAGCATGATTCGCTGCCCGCGGCCGATTCCCCGCTGCGCCTGAAGGTCGAAGTCGGTCCGGTCAGCCGCGAATGTCCGCGGCCAGAGGACGTCAAGCTCTACGCGGCATATGTCGGTTCAGCAACGGGATGATCCGGCCTGAAGCGCTTGCATCGTCCGGGCTGGCTGGCTTCCGATTCCGCGCTGAGCCGAGCCAAAGGTTGTAGCCATGCTTCGTGTCCACACTGGATCGTCGGAGATGCGAGTCGAGGAAGCTACGTTCTTCGCTTTTGACGACGTCTGCATCCCCTTCCGCACGAACTTTCAGTTACACCTTATTCATGGGAAACGAACCCCCGGCTGGCGTACGGGACCGACCGTCGTGGTCCCCAATGGCGAGCCCGGCGCGCACGACGAGCAGGTCCACTACTACGGGAGCACCGTCCGCGTGGGTGACGAGTTCTACATGTGGTACATCGGACGCGTGGGCTGCAACCCGGAGTGGGTCGGCGGCTACCAGGGCTACGACGGCCGTCTCTGCTACGCGGTCAGCCGCGACGGCATCCACTGGACGAAGCCCGAACTTGGCCTGGTCGAATATCAAGGCTCAACGGCCAACAACCTGGTGGACTTCCCTCAGCACATCGACCTCATGTGGGCCCCGATCATCCACGACCCTGACGATCCCGATCCCAATCGACGGTTCAAGATCGCCTTCAGCCACCGCAGCGGCCCCTCGGGCGCCCGCCGCGGCGGCCTATCCGTGGCGTACAGCCCGGACGGGCTGCATTGGACGCCCAGCCCCAACAACCCTCGTGGCAGCGTCGCCTTCGAGCAGTCGGGCCTGATCAAGTGGAACGGCTGCTACTTCGTGAACGGGCACAGCGTCGGTCACCCGGGACCCGGCCGGAAGATGGAGACCTACGCCTCCTACGACTTCGAACACTGGACGGACGGCAGCGCATTGAGCATGACGCGCAGTCCGCGGCTGGAAGGGCCGGACCTGGAAGACCGGCAGAACATCTGGGAGGAAATCCATATGGGCGCGGGGCTGCACTCCTGGGGCAACGTGATCCTGGGCATCTATGGGCAGTGGCACGGGTACCCCTACAGCGACCGGCGCTACGTCACGATCGACCTGGGCCTGGCCATCAGTCACGACGCGCTGCACTTCCACGAACCGATTCCCGGGTTTCGTTTCGTTCCCGCCCACGAGGAACGCGACACGCGTCTGGGGGCGGGGCCTGCCCTACAGCAGGGGCAGGGCATGGAGAACGTGGGCGACAAGACGCTGTACTGGTATTCGGTCTGGCGCGGTGACGGGCAGGTGCGGCTGGCGCAGTGGGAACGAGACCGCCTGGGCTACGTGCAGCCCTACGCGGCGGGCACAGAGGCGCAGTTCATCACTTGTCCGTTTAGCATTGAGAAGGATGGATCACCAGTCCACCTCAACGTGTCCGGCCTGGGCGAGTTCGCCTCGGCGCGGGTCGAAGTGGTGGACCTCCAATTTCGGCCGCTGCCGGGCTACTCCGGCGACGACGCGGCGACACTGCGTGAATCCGGGTTGCGCGTGCCAGTGCGCTGGGCCAAGCAGGATTCGCTACCTGTCAGCGATACGCCGCTACGCCTGAAAGTGGATGTCGGACCCGTCAGCCGCGAGTGCCCGCGGCCCGACGACGTCAAGATCTTCGCGGCGTACGTAGGTTCAACACCAGCCCACTAGCGTCGGTTGCGAAGCGCAGACCGCCTGCTCAATCGTCGCCCGCCAGTACCCAGTCCAGATTGAACCGCGCCGCGCTGATCTTCTCGTGGTAGCGCTGCGTGCCGCCTTCCCAGATACAGAGAATCGTCTTGTCCGGCAACACCGCGAGGTCCGAATAGCCGGCCAGGTCGCTGGTGACGGTGCGCGACACCGGCCAGGTCCTGCCGTCGTCGCGGCTTAGTCGGACGGTCAGGTTGCTGCGACTGGGTCCCCTGGGATTAGAGAACAGCAGGACGTTTTCGCCGCCGTCGTCGGTGCTCGAATAGCGGACGAGCCCAACGTGACAGCACGGTGTCACCTGCTCCTCGTGCTGCCCGTGTTCGTCAAAGCTCTTCCCGTAGTCGGAACTGCGCGCGAACCAGCGCAGTCCGTTGTAGTAAGGATGATTCTTCCGGTAGTTCACGTAGATTCCGCCGTCTTCCGTCTCCTCCAGGGTCAGTTCATCCGAGCCCGCGGGAAGAACGGCGCCCGCGCGCCACGTCGCGCCATGGTCGTCGCTGTACACCAGGCCGCCGCGAACGCCGGGTGCCTGCCCCTCCTCGCCGGCCTTGAAAAGGAACGCCGAAATCACGTGCCGCCCGGCGCGCGGTCCTCGAGCCAGCTGCACACCGCGTGACGAGTTATTCACCCAGGCGACCCAGCCCTCCGCATTCGGTGTCGGACGGACGAAATACGGCTCGGACCAGCTTTGGCCCTCGTCCGAACTTCGCACGATCCAGAACCCGCCGCCCATTTCGGCATAGGGAGCGAAGTAGCCCAGGCCATTGCCCTCCGCCTGCGGCAGCTTCCAATACGTCACGAATACATCGTTCGTGAAGCGGTCCGCGAGGATCGGTCCAAGGAAGGTATTGATTCCCGCTTCCGCGAAAAGCACCTGCTGGCGCGTCCAGTTTCTGCCGCCGTCCTCGCTACGCGTCACCAGGACGTTCGTCGCGTGGCCGCCATCGGCCAGGGAGCCCACACGCTGTTGGCAGACCGCAATGACCGTGCCGCGAGGCGTGACGAGGATTCCAGGTATGCGGACCCCGTATCCGTCAATCACGTGATGCGCCCACCCGGCATCGACGACGACGGGCCGTTCGGTCAGGAGGCGCCGCTGATCGACGGTCAGGCCCGACAGGTGGAGCATGACCTCCTCCTGTCCGCGCTGCCCCAGATAGATCTGCGCGCTCACGCTCTCGCTTGCCTGCCAATGCGTGGCCACGGCCTGGTTGAGCGTCTCGCCAACCCCCGGAAGTAATACGTCCACCGTCTCGAAAAACTCAGCGGGCACTGTTCGGCTCCTTCATCAAACCAGGAAGCACGTAGCCTGGCAGGGCTGGCGTTTGCTGATGCGCACGTCGACAGGAATGCAGGGGCATGCAATTGACAATTGCCCTAGGGGCACGAGCAGCACCTGGGGAAGGTAGTCCGGTGTTTGCACAGCGCTTCGCCACCGCGCCCGACTCTATGGCGACGCGCCACTGCTGGTCGGCGTCACTTTAGACAGCTGCTTACTCGCGTAGCTATCCTGGAGCTTCTGCCGATCGGCGTCGCTCATGCCGGGGCCATACTGACCGGGACGCATCATCTGTCGCTCATCTTTCATGTACTCGAATTGGTCGCTATCGGCGCAACCCACAACCAACATAGCCGTCAATAACGCAAGCGCGGCTCCGGTCACGAACCTTGTCACTTTGCCTAGCGAGCGCATATTGTCATCCTCCGCAACATCGTCTTGGACCACTGGATTCGAGAGCGGAACGCCAGACACGCTGAAGCGCCGGTGACCTCTTGGCGCATGCGTACGCCATAAGCCACGCGTACCGGGAAACTCCGAGCTTCATTGCGGAAGGGCTACCTACCAGGCTAGGCAAACAACCACTCCTGGTTGAAACGAGCGACCGTGAGCTTCTCGCTGTCTCGCATCTCGCCAACGGTGTATATGCACAGAACCGTCCCGTCCGCCGTCACGGCCAGATCAGAGTATCGACAGGGTCGTTCATCAATGAGTTTCGAAACCGGCCAGGTCCGTCCGCCGTCCCGGCTGACGCAGATCATCATGTCCGCCCCGCCGGGGATCAGATGATGCACGCCCACGGGATACGAGAAGAGCAGCATGTCCGGATGGTTGTCAGCAGCCGAGCCGTGCCGAGCCAGTCCTACGTGGACGGGCCGGCCGCTCAGGTCCTCATGCTCGCCAAGCTCATAGAAGGTCTGGCCGCCGTCCCGGCTCCGGGCGAATGTGCGGCCGTCCCGTCGGCAGGTGTTCCTCCGATAGCTGACGTAAATTTCGCCGCCCCAGGTCTCCACCAGCGCCACCTCGTCCGATCCCTCGGGGAGCACGGCGCCGACCATCCAGGTCTCGCCATGATCGTCGCTGTACAGCAACCCGCCACGCACGCCAGGTACTTCTCCGGGTTCGCCCTCTTTATAGAGAAAAGCCGGGATCAACAGCCGCCCACGGTGCGGTCCGGCGGCTAGCTGAATCCCGTGCACGCTGTTGTTGGGCCAGCCGGTCCACCCATCAGGATTGGGCTTCGGGTCGACGTGCCGCGCCTCGGACCATGTCAATCCGTCATCGGCGCTCTGGACGACCCAGAAGCCGCCGCCCTGCTCGGCATAGGTGGCGAAGTAGCCAAGGTCGTCGACGATGCCGGCCGGCATGTTCCAACAGACAACGAAGAGCGTGCCTGAGATACGGTCCTCGACAATGGCGCCAAGGAACGTGTATTGACCCTTCTCCGCAAAGATCACCCGCTGGCGTGACCACGTCTTGCCGCCGTCCTCGCTGCGCGACATGAGGACGTCGTTCTCGTGGCCGCCGTCACCCATGGACCCGTGGCGCCGCTGGCATACGGCGACCGCGCTCCCGGCGCCCGTGACTAGCAGTCCGGGAAGATGGACACCGAAACCATCGAAGTCGTGGTAGTGAAGGTTCGTGAAGTCCATGGTGATCTTCGCGCGCGCCAGTTTTGCCCGTTCGGAGCGGTCCGTCCCAATGACCGCCACGAGCATCGCATCAGGGTCGCGGGTGCTGGTGAAAAAGTTGGCTGTCACTCCCAGGGTGTGCAGGGCGTCGGATTGCGGGCGTTCGGTTTGCTCGGATAAGCCTTCCTTGGCGGAAACCTCGGTCGGCGCCGCGGTCCGCTCCCAGTGATAGGCCGGCGCCTGAGTCAATGAGTCGCCCTGACCGGGCAGGAACACATCGACGTTTTCGAAGAATGGATCGTTCATCCGGCATCGCACCTTCTGGCGGCGGTGATCATGATGTAGCTGTGGCCATCCGCCCGCGCCAGTCGCCAAAGGCCACGCCTGTGGACACGGCTCCTGTACGTCCTAGAAATCGATCGGACACTTGTCTTCGGACCGCGGCAAGAACCGCACCCGCGAGAGGCGCGAAGTTGATCGTATCCTCGAAGCCTTCTGTCTACGCCGCACGTGGCACCGGCGTGACAATGCAGCGATCCTCCTAGCGGAACCCTCTGCACCGCATACGGAATGGCGAACCTCGAATGAGTGCCTGACGTAACAATCTCCCTGTGATTGCACGCAGCCAACCCCGGCCGTGATCATGATCGCGGGCGATCGACGGCCGGTGCTGGCTGGTGCTGCTTGCTAGCGGGATTCGCGACCAGAATCGAAGTCCGCCTTGTACTTCGCCATCTGCGCGCTCACATCGCGCTCGGCGATCTCGACCGCCTCGTCGATCGATATGTCGCCGGCGAACAATTTCTGAATCGGCCGCACCCACATACCCTCGACTTCCCCACGTCCTAGGGGTGAACCAGGAATGTAACTGCCTCCGGGGCGCATCAGACACTTCTCATAAATCAGATACAGTTCTTCCATCCGCTCCGGAGGCGGCGCGATGGATTCGGGAGAGTTCTGAAGGCCGCGTCGGCACGGGTAAAAGCCTCGGTCGATACCGTTGCGTGCCTGGACCTCAGGGCCAGCCATGTAAATCGCGAAATCGACCACTTCTTCCGCAACACCGTTCTTAGCGGCATTGGAAGACACGAGATGCGGCTGATCGACGTACTCGTTGTCGCCCGTCGACGTCGGGTGTGGGCCCCGCGGCTGCGGAGCCTGTGCCCATCTGAACCGATCCCCAATCGTCGAAAGAGAAAAGCCAGTGCTACGGCCCATTCCGTGGTCGAAGCCCTGCAGGCCGGCATTGAACGGGCTGCCGTATTCGCCACCAATTTCCTGCCTTAAATCCGGTGGGAACTGCACTTCGTACGTGTAGGTGTAGTCCCATACACGCTCGAGGGCGTCCCTGCCCGCGCCTTGGAAGTTGCCCAACACCAAGTGCCCTTCCGGTCCTATGATGTACTTTTGGAGCCCGTTATATCCCCAACATGTGTGCTGCATGCTAAGGATGATCGAGCGAAGCCCCCAGACGCCCGCGTCCGGATCACGGATCTTCATGGCGCCCTCGAGGAGGTCGTCGAAGTCCCAACCATCCTGTGGTTCTGGGACGCCCGCGCCCTCCAGCAGATCAACGTTGTACATAAGACCGGCAATGCCAGCGCCTTGGTAGGGCATCCCGTACTGAGGTCCACGCATCGTGTCGTCGTATGGCAGCGGACCAGGCAGCTCCTTGTTGTCGGTATAAACGTCGCCTGAAAAATGGTATTCGTCGGGCGTGAAATCAGGATGCTTGGCTAGCAGGTCGTTGATCTGAAGCCAGGTTCCGGCCTCAACCCACTGTTGGAACGTCCTGTCGCTGAGCAGGTTGATCTCGGCAAGTGTGCCGGCAACCGCCTGGATGTTGACCTTCTCGCGCCAGTCGGCTTGTGGGCGGAAGCGAATGCGAGTCGCGGGACGTAACTGCGCGTAGGCACCGATTGCCCACTGCAGAGACTTGCCCCTGGGACCAGAGACGTGATCGCTGTTGAAGTCGAACGTGACTGGCCGTGCCTGGGCCGGGGCCTCGACGACCTTCTCAACGATCTGTGTGACGACCCGGTCGACTGCAACCTCCTTGACCTGCGTCTGCACCACTATCTTCTCGACGGGGACTTCCTTGATTTGCGTCTGCGTCACAATCCTCTCGACCGGGACTTCCTTGATCACCTGCTGAGTGACGACTCTCTCCACGATCTGGGTCTCCCCGCAGGCCGCCAGTGCGGTGGCACCGGCTGCACCCACTGCCCCAGCAAGCAGTCGGCGACGTGTCATCGTTGGTGACATCGGGATCCTTCCAATCAGTTCGACTTCAAAAAAATCCAAGCCGAATAAGCCTACTTGGGCAGAGGCTCGTTATCAAACTGACCAGCGGCGATCAGCGTCTGAGTTCCAGCTGAGCCGCAAGGTCGGACCAACCGAGCGCGACGACTTGCGTCTGTGCCGTCATGTATGGGTCCACGGCCCGACAACCCCGATTGGGAGCCCGAGGATCACCCGCACAAGCGCATGGCTGAGCATCTGGCGCTTGGCTGGCCTCTCCATTAGCTATTAACGCCAACGGTCGGGCGCGGGTCCCTAGCGTCCCGAATTACCCCTCCAAACCTGCTAGCGTGAAAGCGGAGGTGGACGGGGCCGGGTGGTCCTCGCGGTCTTCAAAACCGTTGTGGGGCGCTGGTGAGCGTCCCAGGTGGGTTCGACTCCCATGCACCTCCGCCTAGGTGTACTGACGGCACTCCTGAAGGACACCTGACCGCAGCGGGACCTCGAACGCGCTCGGGGCTACCAAACAGCCCAGATCCCAACGGCTGTCCCGCTGGCCGGCGCCATCGGGCGGCCCGTTCGCACGGGGGCAGGCCGCGATCTAGGCTTCAGCTGCCCGGGCGGAGCATGTCCGGGGTGATGGCGAGCGGGGGCGCCCCATGCCGGCCGCCGGCGACTACGAGTGCTTCAGCGACGATTGGCGCCGCACAGACCCTGACCTGGTCTTCTTCCTGCCCACGCAGCCGCCGCAGTTCGTGGAGGCGGTGGATCACGTGCTGGTGGACGTGACCCCGGGCGGCGATCTGCTGGCCGTCTGGACCTATGGCGCCAAGGCGGACGCCTCGGACCAGACCGTGCTTTATGCGCGCAGCGAGGACGGCGGACGTACCTGGTCCAAGCCCGGCGAGTTCGATCCGCCGGGTCCAAAGTACGGCCAGGTGGCGTGCTTCGGGTTTCCGGTGATCAGCCATACCGGCCGCATCTATGTCTTCTACAACAAGGGGACGGCCGCCGGTTTCGCCTATACGACCAGCTTCCTGCGCTGCAGCTACTCCGATGACGACGGCCGCACCTGGACGCCCGGCAAGGTGGACATTCCCTACCGGCGCACCATGCTCAGCCACCCCGACCCAAGCGTGGGCACCGACGCCATCGTGTGGCAGAAGCCGATCCGGGACGCGCGGGACCGCGTGCTCGTGGGATACACCGAGTGGTCCTCGCCGGCGGCGGGGCGGCCGCTGGTCGTGCGCAAGCCGGATGGCACGGTGAAGGTCTTCAACAGCGAGTGCCGCTGCCAGTTCATGCGCTTTGACAACATCGACGAGGGACCCGAGCCGCGGGACGTGCAGATCACCTGGCTGCCGGACAGCGAGGAGCTGATTTCGGTGCCGATCACCACGGACCCGGACGCGCCGGCGGACCTGTCGTTCTGCCAGGAGCCGGCGGTGGCGCTGCTGCCTGACGACCGCCTGTTCACGGTGATGCGCACGCGCAACGGGCAGATTTGGTACACGGTGTCGGACGACCACGGCCACTCTTGGCGGCCCACGGAGATGCTGCGCTTCAAGGACGGGGGAGCGCCAATGGAGAATCCGGTGTCGCCGGCGCCGCTCTACCGCCTGCGGGATGGCCGCTATCTACAGCTGCTCCAGAATCACGATGGCTGGGGCTATGGGGCGAAGGGGCCGACGGACTCCAAGAGCACCCGACGGCCGCAGTTCATCTCCCTGGGTGAGTACCGTCCCGAGGCGCACCAGCCAATCTGGTTCAGCGACCCGCGGCTTCTCTTCGACACTAACGGCGTCGGCGTGCCGCCGTTCTATCGTTCGTGGCTCTCGATGTACGCGAGCCTGACGGAGCGCGAAAGCGAGCGGATCTTCTGGTACTCGGACCGCAAGATGTTCGGATTGGGACGCTACATCACGGACGAGTTGCTGGCGGGGATGACGGTGCCGGAGCGACATGACGGGTCGTCGCGAGAAACCTACTCGTCTTGATCCTCACCGCCATCATGGGCCTTTTGGCTCAGGCGGCGGTGACCTCGACTCGTAGGCTTTGCCCCACGACCCGGAGTGCTTTCTGCACCTGGCTGACGTGGGAGCGGTGGTCCGGGTTGGCCAGCTTGCGCACGGCGGACTCGCTGATGCCCAGCCGGCGGGCAAGTTCAACGTTGGTGATGCGCTGCTCCCGCATCGCTGCATACAGGGCGAGCTTGGCCGCAACAACGGTCGGCACCGGAACCAACTCCTGGCCAGCAACCGCCTCGCTGGGTGCGGGGATGTCCCACTTCTCGTAGACGTATCCGGCCAGGGCCGCGGCAAGGGCGTCTTCGGCCATGGCCAGAGCTTCGGCCTTGTCGCTACCGCCCGTGATGGCTTCCGGGACATCGGGAAAGGTGGCGACCAGACTTCCGTCTTCAGCGGGCGTGAGGACACAGGGGTAGGCGTAGATCATGGTTCAGAAGTCCTCGCGGTCGATATCCAACTGGCGCAGCATCGCGGCCACCAGGCCCCGCGACAATTCGCCTTGCTTGACCGTGGTAAAGCGGGAACCAACGTAGAGTCTTCCGTGACTGCCCTTGCCATGTGCCGGATCGAAGCTGAACGTTTATCCCGTCTGGCGAGCATACCTCCGTGCACGCCTGATGAACTCACGGCTGGTCACAGGACCATGTTCGCACCTTTAAGTGCGAATGGCAATCGTGACCGGAGGGAAACCGGACCAATCACATCGATCCGTTCGATGATCCTCAAGCCAACACGGCGGTGACTCTGACCGAGCCTGGTGCTGACGGCTAGAAGCACGACTTATCGGGGTCGCCGTCGATCGGTACCATCTGGTAGCGGACGACCTCAGACGGGCCGGCCCGGTGTTCGGCGGCCAGCTGGCTAAATGCCTTCATGTGCGGCGCCGCCGCGTGCGCGGCCAGGGCCTCTTCCGACTCCCAGCGCTCGATTACGACCAGGGCGTCGGGATTGTCGATGCCCCGGTGATACGTGTAGTGCAGGCAGCCATCTTCCTCGTGCACGTTGCGCACGTTGGCCTGCATCTTGCGGATCAGTTCGTCGGTGTGTCCCGGCTTGGGATGGATGGTGGCAACCACGGTGACTTCAGGCATTGCGGCCCTCCCAGGCGGCGCGTAGGCGTGAACGGCGACGGCAGTGTAGGGGGTTGAGACGCGCCCGGCGCACCGGGGGTTAAGACGAGCAGTGGCGGGTGTGCAAAGAGCACATCCATAGCGCGGCCGCGTCCGCCGAGCCGGGCTATGAGGATCTCGGCTCCGAAGCGCCTGCGCTACCGGTCGTAGAGCCGGGCTTTGGGCGCCATCGACAGCTCCCGCGTCTCGGCGGTGGACACGTCCACTACGGCGGGCTGCCCCTCGTTCACGGCGTGCAAGGCGCGCTGCAGGGCGGGCCGCAAGTCCCCGATGCCCGACACCGACTCCGCGTGGCATCCAAGGGCCGCGGCCACGCCGGCGTAGTCGCCGTGCAGCGTGGACGAACCAAACTTCTTGATCGACTCCGGAATGTTCTTGTCGTAGCCGCTGAAGATGGCGTCGTGCTTGATGACGCTGAGGATAGGCAGGTTTTCCCGAGCGGCCGTCTCCCAGTCCATACCGGTCATGCCCACGGCCCCATCGCCCATGACATTGACGACGGTCTTGTCGGGGTTAGCCATCTTGGCGCCCATCGCCAGGCCGATGGAGAAGCCAAGCTGGGACGACTGCCCCCAGCCGAGATAGCTGCGCGGCACCGTGGACTGGTAGAACACGCTCTGGATGTCGCGGGACGCGCCGGACTCGTGCGTGAGCATGCTCGTGTCCGGGTCCAACAGGCTCCAGAGCTCACGCAGCATGCGGTAGGCGTTGATCGGCTCGGAGTCGTCGTTGAAGTGCGCGGCGAAGTCCGCGTGCCAGTTGCGCTTCATGACGGCGATATCGGCGGCGGTCTGCTGGCGTTCGGCCTCGCGTCCGTCACCGACGCGCCGGCGCAGTTCGTCGGCCAACTGGCGCAGGAACAGCTTGGCGTCGGCCAGGATGGGCACCGCCGTCGGGTAGCTCTTGTTCAGATCCACCGAGTCGTTGGTGGCGTGAATGATCGTTTTGCCCTCGGGCAGGTCGGGCGTGAACGACATGCGGCTGAGGCTGGAGCCGACCACCAGCACGGTGTCCGCCGTCTCCAGGTAGTGGGCGGCCATGGCCGTACGGACGTAGGCGCCGACGCCGGCGGAGAGTTCGTGCTTCTCGGAAATGGCGCTCTTGCCCTGCAGGGTGCTCATGACCGGTGCGCCGAGCAACTCGGCAACTTCCTGCAGTTCGGCCGAAGCCTCCGCGTACAGCACGCCCTGACCGGCCCAGATGAGGACGGATCCGGCACGGAGCAGCAGGTCCGCGGCTTCGGATACCGCGCCGCTGTCGGCGGCCGAGCGGGCCGGCCGAATCGGCGTGTAGTCCAGCGGCCCGGCGAACTCTTCCGCGCAGACTTCCACCGGCATTTCCAGCATCACCGGACCGGGGCGGCCCGTGCGCAGGGCCGTAAAGGCCATACGCGCCCGCTGCGGCACCTCAGCCGCCGTGCCCACGACGGCCCCGTGGCGAATGGTGGCCGCGTAATTGCGCACACCTTCGAAGGTCGGCGGGATGCCGGCCTTGGGCATGCCAGGATGGCCGGGCACGAACAGCACCGGCGTGGAGTCTGTGAAGGAGTGCGCGATAGCGGCGAAGGCGTTTTCGACACCGGCTGACTGCTGAACCGTCCAAGTGCCGATCTCGCGACCGTTCGTCGAGCGGGAAACACCGTCGGCCATGTTGCCGGCTACCCGTTCCTGCCGGGTGAGCAGGACTCGGAGGTCGGCGCGGGCCATGGCTTCCATGACCGGCGTGAAGGGAAAGCAGAACACCTGCTTCACGCCTTCGGCTTTGAGGATGTGGACCAGGGCATCGGCGCCAGTCACGTCGTTTGTCCTTCCGCGCACGCGTTTCCAAGCGGGAGCGCCCCTACGGTGGCACGCCTTACCCGACGCGGCAACTGGAGCCGGCCAGCGACCGACCAAGGCTGGCGTAAGCTCGCACGCATGTTCCTGAGAGGCCGCTGGCGCCGAACGCTTGCGGCCAGCGCACTTGCGTTCGGAGTGGTGCTGGCCGGGTCGTTCTTCCTGATCGAGAACGTACGGGCCGCCGGCGCCGTCCTCGTAGCGGCCATCGTCGCACTGGCCGCGTATCTGGCCCTCAACGCGCCAAACCCAGCGGAGCAGCGCGGACAGTCCACTGGCGTGCTGTTGGTCAGCAGCGCGCTGGCAATCGTCGTAGGCATCGCGGGATTCGCCGCGGCCATCCTGCTGGTGGCGCTCAGCCGAACCTAGTCAAAACAAGCAGAAAAAAGCCAAGCCAAGGCCGCATTTCGTCCGTCAGTTTGGGATAGACTTCCGGGAACTTCGACCCCGACATACCGCTATGCACCTCACAGCCCAACAACTGGCCGACTTCAACCGCGACGGCTACGTCGTGGCGCGCAACATCTTGTCGCCCTCCGGGGACCTGCAGCCGGTCATGGACGAATACGCCGCGGTGCTGGACCGGGTGGCCGCCCGGATGCACCAGAACGGCGAGATTTCCAGCACCTACGCCGAGCTGCCCTTTGACCGGCGCACCATCGCCATCACGCGCGAAGCCGGGCTGCTGAACCCGCAGCCGTTCGACATCACCATTCCAATCAATACCGCCCATCTGCACCCGGACACTGAGTACCACTTTGGACCGGCCGTGTTTGCCCTGCTGCGCAGCGAGCGGCTGCTGGATGCCGTGGAATCCCTGATCGGGCCGGAGATCACCTCCAACCCCGTCCAGCACGTGCGGATCAAGCCGCCGGAGCGCTATGTCACGCAGCGCGCGAACACTGGCCTGGTCACCACCACCGGCTGGCACCAGGACAACGGCGTGGTCCACAAAGAGGCCGACGACACCGACATGCTGACCGTGTGGCTGGCGTTGACCGAAGCCACCGAGCGCAACGGCTGCATGATGGTGGTGCCCGGCAGCTACCACGAGGGTCTGCAACTGCACTGCACCTTGCCCAACGAGCGGGGGCTGAAGGCCACTACCATCCCCATGCAACTGATCCCCAAAGAGCGCGTGCGGCCGCTGCCGATGTCGCCAGGCGACGTGCTGTTCATGCACCGCCGCTGCATGCACGCCTCGCTGACCAACCACAGCGACGACGTGCGCTGGAGCTTTGACCTGCGCTACAACCCAACCGGCCAGTCCACCGGCCGCACCTATCTCCCCAGCTTCGTGGCGCGCAGCCGTGCGAACCCGGAGTCGGAGTTGCGCGACGCCGCAGCCTGGGAACGGTTGTGGGTGGACACCCACCACCGGCTGATGTCGGCTGAGGCGGAGCCAATCATGGCGCATCGCTGGGACAACAGCCACGAGCTCTGCGCCTGAGTCGACAGATCTGACCGCCAGGCGCGGTCACTCACGAGTTATCTAGGGCGTCGGGTCGTCTCCGCACGCCAGCGTTTCGCGCCAGACGGCGGCGACTCGCTCTCGCAGTGCATCCATGTCGGCGCGGTTGTCGATTCGCCATACCGGACGTCCGGGCCGGCGCGCATTGAACAAGCGTTCTTTGTCATCGACGCTTGATTGCATGGCCAGCCGGCGACGCGCCTCGGCCGCCGAAATGCGGCCTGTTGCTGACGCGCGCTCGACTTGAACGTCGGGCGAAGCCCTGACGATCCATAGCGCGTCCAGCCGCTCGACGTTTGGTCCTTCGACGATCTTGATTGCCTCAATGACTGTCGCCGGAGCAGATGTCGGTTCTGCTAACAGTTCCGCCGTGCGCTGGCCGACCCGTGGATAGATTAGTCCTTCCAAACGTGCCAGGGCGGCCTGATCGTTGAATACGATCCGCGCCAGCGCCGCCCGGTCGGGCCGGCCGTCCAGCATGACCTCGGCGCCAAAGGCGTTCTGGATGTTGGCCGCGAGTTCGGGATCATTCGCCAAAAGGTCGCGCACCGTCTGATCCGAATCGATCGCTCGCGCGCCGAGCTGACCTGCGATCCGCCCGACGGTTGACTTACCGGTGCCCAGATTCCCGGTCAGACCGATGACCAGGCGGCGGTGCAGCGTCATCGCATGACTCCCCTGCCGAAAGTCCCGCGTCCTCCTGGAGCATACGGCGGAAATTGGACGCCGTGATTCGCGGGCGTATGCTGACCCACGCACACACGTGCCTTCGGGGCAGGGTGATCCCGGCGCATGAGCCGGGAAATTCCCGACCGGCGGTGAGGCCTATGGCCAAGCCCGCGAGCCGGCGAATGTCGGCTGATCCGGTGCGAATCCGGAGCCGACGGTACAGTCCGGAAGGGAGAAGGCGCCGTGGGCGTGCTACGCGTGCACGCCTGCGCCCCGGCGGTTTGACGCGTCGGGAGCCGCGACGTGACGACCGCCCTGAGCGAACGCCGCAGCGCCGACGCCCCCACAACCCACCAAGCCACCATGACTCGCGCCCTGGAACTCGCGCGGCGGGCGAGGGGGCGTACGCATCCAAACCCACCAGTCGGCGCCGTGGTCGTTGGCGATGACGGGACCATCCTGGGCGAAGGCGCCACCCAACCGGCCGGTAGGTGCCACGCCGAGGTCTTGGCTCTGCGCGCGGCGGGTCCACGAGCCAAGGGGGCCGCACTTGTCGTCACGCTCGAGCCATGCAACCACCACGGGCTGACGCCGCCGTGTACAGAGGCAATCCTGCGGGCCGGAATCCGTTCGGTAACCGCCGCGGTACGAGACGCCAACCCGGCCGTTCGCGGCGGCGGCGTTGACTATCTGCGCCAGCAGGGACTGAAGGTCACGATCGGGACGGGCGCACATGAGGCCGCAGCCATCGCGCAAGGGCATTTCAAGCTCGCTGAAACCGGCCGACCGTACGTCACCGCCAAGTGGGCCATGACTCAGGACGGCAAGGTCGCCAAGCCCGCCGGCGGAGGTCAGATAACAGGCGACGCCGCATGGCGGCGAGTCCATGCAATGCGCGATGCCGCCGACGCGATCATCACCGGCGTCGAGTCGATTCTGGTCGACGACTCCCGCCTCACCGTACGACCGGCGCCCAGCGACGGCCGGCAGCCGGTGCGCGTAGTTTTCGACTCGCAAGCCCGCACCGACCCATCAGCCCGTGTGATTTGTTCCGACGGCAACGCGCTGATCGTGACGACCGCGGCCGCACCGACGAATCGAATTCGCCGCCTCGAAAAGACCGGAGCCGTTGTGCTCAGCTGTGCCGCCGACGCAGCGGGCCGCGTCAACGTCAAGGCGGCGCTGGACGCCCTAGGCAGGCGTGGACTGACGACCGTACTGCTCGAAGCCGGACCAACTCTGACCGGCGCGTTTTTGGCCGCCGACGCCATCGACAGCCTGGCGGTCTTCGTCGCGCCCTGGACCATGGGCGACGGGCTCTCGGGACCTGTCGACATCGAGTCGCTAGAGCGCCGAGTGCTTGGATGTCGCCGGGTGACCCAGCTCGGACCGGACAGGCTGATCCAGGGCGATCTGCACCGCTACGGACCGGCGGTGGACTGAGATGTTTACAGGCATCGTCGAGGACCTTGGACGTGTGATCCGTGTAGAGGACTCCGAAGGTCTGCGCCGATTCACGCTTCGGTCGGACGTCTGCGCCGACGGTGTGCGTGTCGGCGACTCCATCGCCGTAAACGGTGTCTGCCTGACTGCCGTCAACGTGGCTGCCAACGAGGTTTCCGTGGAGGCCATTCCCGAAACCCTGCGCCTGACCAACCTCGGGCAGCTCGTCGCCAAATCCCCCGTAAATCTGGAGCGCCCGCTGGCGTATGGCAACCGCATGGGCGGCCACTACGTGCAGGGCCACGTGGACGCCACTTCCGAACTAGTCGAACGCCAACCCGACGGCGAATCCGAACTGGTGCAGTTTGCAGTCCCACCAGACCTGATGAATTACATCGTCTCGAAGGGCTTCGTGGCGCTCGACGGCGTCAGCCTTACCGTGGTTGACCCTCGAGAGGCGACGTTCGCTGTGGCCCTGATCCCGCACACCCTCCGTTCGGTCACCCTGGGCGCGGCGCCCGTCGGCTACCGGGCGAACCTGGAAGTCGACATCCTGGCCAAGTACGGACGCGTGCCGGAGTCCGAGAAAACAAGCAGCCCCTCCATAGCGCATTTGCGCGCGGCCGGCTACAGGCTGGACGAGTCACGATGACCCGCGATGCGGTCGGGGCAGCGATTGCCTGCATCCGAGCCGGAGGCATTGTCGCCGTGGTCGACGATGGATTGGCACAGCCGGACGTCGATCTCGTAGCAGCCGGTGAGAACCTGGAAGCCCGAACGCTGCGACGCCTGCGAGATCTCGGTAACAGCGAAGTATTTGCGCCCGCCGCTACGCGGCGGCTCAACGAACTTGGCCTGTCGGAGCAGCCAGCGGACTCGGGCGACCCGTTGGCTCGGCGTCCGGCGCTGGCCGCCTCAGTGGGACTGGCCGACGCTTCCGCGGCACTAGACGACGAGGAGACAGCCGCCGTGGTTCGGGCCCTGGCCTCCGATCGCAATGGCGCCGATTTCCGGTCGCCCGGTCCGGTCACGCCTATCCGGGCACGCGAGGGCGGCGTACTGCGGCGGCTGGGACACACCGAGGCGGCGGTCGATCTGGCTGTGCTGGCCGGATTCGCGCCCGTGGCTGTGTTGGCACACGTTGACACGCCGGATCCCGCGATATTCGAGCAACCCTCGCTGACCACCGGCACGGGTGTGCCGCCCATCACTGTGGTGCGCATCAGCCAGATCGTTCATTACCGACGAGCCAACGAGCGGGTGGTGTACCGCGTGGCTGCCGCGCAATTGCCGACGGCGCATGGCGCGTTTCAGGCCGTCGCTTTTCACGACACCACAACCCGCGAAGACCACGTGGCGCTGACCCTGGGCGACTTGGCCAGCGATTCGCCGCCACTGGTGCGGGTTCACTCCGAGTGCCTGACCGGCGACGTGTTCGGCTCGATGCGCTGCGACTGCGGCGACCAGCTGGACGCGGCCCTGGCGAGGATTTCGGACGAGGGCCGCGGCGTGGTGCTGTACATGCGGCAGGAAGGGCGCGGCATTGGACTGGCGAATAAGTTGCGGACCTACGAACTGCAAGATCGGGGGCTGGACACTGTGGATGCCAATCGACATCTGGGATTCGCCGCGGACCTGCGCGACTATGGCGTGGGCGCGCAGATCCTGCGCGAGCTTGGGATCACCGACCTGCGCCTGCTTACCAACAACCCCAAGAAGACCGCGGGCTTTCGGGCTTACGGACTGAAGGTGGTCGAGCAGCTGGCGCTGGCGGTGGAGCCGGGCGCGCATAACCGGCGCTACCTGGAGACGAAGCGCGCACGAATGGGGCATGAGCTGTGAGTGAGCAAGAGAACGGAGCGCGGGTGATCGATCCGCCGCTGGATGGCAAGGGACTGCGCGTGGGCATCGCGGCGGCGCGGTTCAACGAGTTCTTCGTGGGACACCTGTTGGAGGCCTGTCAGCGAGAGTTGCGGCGTCATGGCGTGGCCGAGGGGGACCAGACCATTGCGTGGGTACCTGGATCGTTTGAGTTGCCGGTGGCGGCGCGGGAGCTGATTGAGGCTGAGAAGCCGGATGTGGTGATCTGCCTGGGTTGCATCATTCGTGGGGAGACGACGCATTACGACCATGTGGCGCAGGAGTCGGCGCGGGGGATTGCGCAGGTGGCGCTGAACGGTAAGACGCCGGTGATCTATGGGATTGTGACGGCGGAGACGGTGGAGCAGGCGATCAACCGTTGCGGCGGCAAGTTCGGCAACCGCGGGGGTGACGCCGCGCTGGCGGCCATCGCCATGGTGCGGAGCCTGAAGGAGATTCGCGGGGTCTAGCCGGGAAAGTCCTCGAAGGCGTGGGCGGCGGCTTCGATGTCGGAGCTGTCGTTGAAGGCGTGGAAGGACAGGCGCACGGCGGTGTGGCCGTCGGCGGCGCGACAGAGGACGCGGTGGGCGCGGAGGCAGTGGTCGGCCAGCGGAGTTCCAGAAACACCTTCCAGGCCGACCGTGAAGATCCCGGAACGCGCGTCGCCTTGCTCGGGTGTGCGGATGCGGGCGCCGGGAAGGTCGCTGAAGATGTTGCGGGCTTCGGCCGCCAGGGCCGCGCTGTGTTGCTGGATGGCTTCCAGGCCCAGGTCGTTCAGCAGCTGAATCGAGGCGCGCCAGGCGGCGTAGAGCGCGAAGGGGCGAGCGCCGAACTCGTAGCGTTGGGCGTCTGGGTGCAAGCGGACATGGCCAGGCGGGAAGTCGGACTCGGCCGCCGCGCCGGACCCGCTGCCCCAGGGATGCAGGCGTTCCTGGGCATCGCGACGGACGTACATGGCGCCAATGCCGTACGGGCCCATGCTCCACTTGAAGGCCGGGAAGGCCATGACGTCGCAGCCAAGCTGCCGCATGTCGGCGGGGCGCGCGCCGAAGGACTGGGCGGCGTCCACCACGGTGACGATTCCTCGCTCGCGGGCCAGCGCCGAGACCCCGTCGACCGGAAGCACGATCCCGCGTTCGGTGGTGACGTGGCTCAGGCAGATCGCGCGCGTGTTGGGGGTCATCGCCGCTTCCATGTCGCGTAGGAAGGCCTGGTCGTCGCCGTCGGCTTCGATTGCTACCAGTTCCAGGCCAAGCCGATCACGCAGCGTGAGCCAGGCCAGGTAGCCGCTGGGGTGCTCAGCGGCTGTGAGGATCACGCGGTCACCGGGTTGCAACTCGAGCGCGGCGGCGACGAACGAGACGGCTTCCGAGACTGCGCGGATGAGCGCGATCTCGTCCGGCTCGGCGCCGAGCAGCGCGGCGACCTCGGCGCGAAGGGCGCCAAGTTCGGTGTTGTAAACGTCGCGCAGATCGGGGCTCGTGGTGGTCATGACCGCTTCGCGGTCGTAGAAGGACTGCTGCAGGTCGAGCGTGGCCTGCGGGGTTGGGGCCACGCCGCCGGAGTTGAGGCAGTGGTAGTGGCGGATGGCCGGGATTGCCTCGCGTAGCTGGGTGAAAGCGCTTGGGTCAGCCATGGGTCGGGGGTACGTCAATCCAGCGGCGGGTTCGGGCCGCTTCGAGGGCGCAGTCGATAACCTCCTGCGTTCGCAATCCGTCCATAAGCGTTGGCGGGACTTCACGATCCTCCCGAATGGAGTCTACGAAACCGCGCATCATGCGCTCGCCGAAGAAGGCCAGGATGCCGGCGTGGTCGGCGTCGTCCAGCGGCAGGCCCGGGTCGACCAGTTCGGGCTCGCGCCCCACCCGGTTGATGGTGGCCTGGAGGACACAGTCGGTCAGGACGCCGGCCTCCGTGCCGTTGATCAGGAAGCTACTGCGTCCCAGCGGTAGATGCGAGTCCACCGCGCCGACGCGGCTGGTCGAAATCGTGCCGTGGGCGCCGCTGGCGAAGCGGACGCTCAGCACCGCGTCGTCGTCGAGCGTGAGCGGAAGCTCGGCGCCGGTTTCGGGGTCGAGGGCGTGCGGCCTAACGGTGGCCAGGTCGGCCGAAACGGCGGTGATCGGACCCGCCAGGTACTGGGCCAGGTCGAGCATGTGGCTGCCCAGGTCGCCCAGGACGCCGCTGCGACCGCGGGTTGGGTCGTAGCGCCACTCCATGACCGGAACGTCGCCCAACAGGCGTCGGTTGAAGCGCTGGGCATGGACGCTGACGAGCTGGCCCAGTTCGCCGGCCTGGACCATGGCGGCGATTCGTTCGACCAAGGGGTTCCAACGCAGGGTGAAGCCGACGCCGGTCCGCACGCCGGCCGCCATGGCGGCCATGTACATGTCGCGGGCCTGCATGGCGTCGAGGGCGATGGGCTTCTCGACGAAGACGTGCTTGCCGGCGGCGATGCAGGCCATGGCTTGCGGGTAGTGCTGGTCGTCCGGTGACGTGATCACGACGGCGTCAACGGACGGGTCGGCCAGTAGCGCCTGCTCGTTGGGGTAGACGGATGGGACGCCGTGGGCGGCGGCGACGGCGGAGGCACGCTCGCGGTTGGGGCCGGCGATGGCGGTGACGCGGGCGTTGGGGATCTGGCCGAGGCCGGCCAGGTGGGCGGCGGCCATGAAGCCGTAGCCGAGCATGCCAACGCCGACGGTTTCAGGCACCGGTGGACTCCTCAAACGCGGCGGCGGCCACCGCCAGCATATGACGGCAGGCGCGCCCGAGTTCGGCGTCGATCAGATCGGCGCCGGAGACGTCGACGCGTTCGTTGGTCAGGGTGCCGTTGAAGCCCGCGGTGGCGAGCTTGGTCAGCACGGCCTGGTGGTCGATGTCGCCGTCGCCGGGGGTGACGAAGACTGGTGCGCCACGGGGGCCGACGTGGTCTTTCATGATGAGTTGCCGGCAGAGACCGGCCACGGGGGTGATGTCCTCAACGGGGTCCAGGCCTTCGTAGTAGTGGACGTTGCCGGTGTCGTAGCAGACGCCGACGGCCGGCGACTGGAAGCGGTCGTGCAGCTCGCGCAGGGCGGCGCCGTGCTTGCCGACGCCGGTGTGGGGCTTGGGCAGCAGCAGGACGCCGGCGTCTTCGGCGGCGCGGACGCCGGGTTCGAAGGCGGCGTAGAAGCCGTCGACCTCGGCCTGCCAGGCCGGGCCGCTCTTGGGGTGGTTGGGGAACCCGTCGGGGCCGTACTCGTAGGGACCCCAGCAGACGAGGGTGGGGACGCCGGCTTCGGCGGCGAGTTCGATGGCTTTGAGGAAGTGTTCGGGTTCGCCTGGGTCCGAGGTGACGCCGCCGTGGGACTTGTGGTCGATCTGGAGGCCGGCGTCGAGGGCCGGCTGCACGGCGGCTCGAGCCGCAGCGGCGTCGGTTCCATCCGGCCAGAGGAGACCTTCGTCATGGCGGTCATAGAGGCCGACGTGGGTGAAGCCGGCGCGGGCGATGCCGGCGTAGGCGCGGCGGCGGGAGAGGCCGTCGCGGGCGTAGGGGATGGTGAGGGCGGCGAGGCGGTAGGGCATGGATCAACAAAGCTCCCGGACGGGGATTGGGTCAATCGTGCCGCTGTGGGGTGGGGTGTCAACTTCGGCGCGGTGGACTGAGGGCTGTGCGGGGCGGGCAGCGGCCGGCAGCGGCTGAAGCGGGCGAAATTGGGGGCCTCGCGCGCGGTAAGAGTTTTTTCCAAAAAACTCTTGAGGCGGCGCGGGGTGTTTTTTGGCGGGGTTTGGAGGCGAGGGGCGAGGACTGGATTCCGGCTGAACACGCCGGAATGGCGCGTGGGGTGCGGCGGGATGTCATTTGGCGGGGACTGGGGCGCAGTGGAGCACAACGACTGGATGCACGTTGGCCCGGCCAGACCGGGGGCGCGGCGCCGTGTGGGTCGGGCGTGGTTGGACGGGGTTGGCAGGAAGGCGAGGGGACGGAGGGCAAATGTCGGAAGGCGTGGCACGAATGGGGGCAGGACGAGCGGGGGGAGGCGGGCGGCCATCGGAGGAGGGCGAAGAAGGACGGGGAGCAGGCCCAGCGCGGACGGGATCGAGCGCAGGAGGCGTGCGAGCAGCAGGAGCAGAAGCGAGGCGGCGGGCATTTGGAGATCGGGTTGCGAGGCTTACTCGGCTAGTGTACACTATCTGAGAACGAATGGGAAGTTTTGATCGGTTGGGAGCGCGGGGGTGCTGCGAGCAGTGGGTGGTGGGCGGACGCTGCCAGTCTCTCGCCTTGGGTGGGGCGACGGGGTAGCGTGGCCGGGATTGGCTGGGATCGCTGAAGGGCACCGATGACGGGGTTTCCGAGCATCGTTGAGACGTACCTGGGGGACCTGAGGCGTATTCGGGCCTCGGGTGGGGCGACGGGCGAGCGGTCCGGGTATGGCCCGCTGGCGAATCTGATCAACGACATCGGCGCGGGACTGAAACCCAAGGTGTTCTGCGTCAGCGAACTGACCAACCAAGGGGCGGGGCATCCCGACTTCGGGCTGTACGCGGCCAAACAGGTGCAGCGCGGGGGCCAACCGAAAGAGGACCAACTGCCCGAGCATGGCGTGGTGGAGGTGAAGTCGGCGCAGGACGATGCCTGGCTGACGGCCGAAAGCGCGCAGGTGAGCCGCTATTGGGACCGATACCGGCTGGTGCTGGTGACCAACTACCGGGACTTCGTGCTGGTAGGCGAAGACGCGGACGGCAACCCGGCGCGGCTGGAGAGCTTCCGGCTGGCGGCGGACGCGGAAGACTTCAACCGGCAGTTGCAGACGCCGCGCGCCTTCGCGCATCGGATGGGCGTGGGGCTGGGCGAGTACCTGCGGCGGGTGCTGAGCCACCGAGCGCGGTTGGCCGAACCGCGCGACCTGGCCGAACTGCTGGCCTCGCATGCGCGGGACGCACTGGCCCGGGTAGAAGCCGCCGAAGCCTCCCCAGTGTCTGGCACATCTCCGTTGGTCCAAGTGCGGACTGCGCTTGAGGAAGCCTTGGGTGTCCAGTTCAAGGACGAGAAAGGCGCCCGATTTTTCCGCTCCACGCTGGTACAGACGCTGTTCTACGGCGTCTTCTCCGCCTGGGTGCTGTGGGCGCGGCAAACGCCGCCGCTCACGGGCGCGTTCGACTGGCGCACGGCGGTCTGGCACCTGCGCGCGCCGGTGCTGCGAGCGCTGTTCCAGCAAATTTCGGATCCGGGCCGCCTGCAGCCGCTGGGCCTGGTGGAGGTGCTGGACTGGACGGCGGCGGCCCTGGACCGGGTGGACCGCGACGCCTTCTTCGCCAAATTCAACGAGGGCGAGGCGGTGCCCTACTTCTATGAGCCGTTCCTGCAAGCCTTTGATCCGGCGCTGCGCAAGCAACTTGGCGTCTGGTACACGCCGCCCGAGGTGGTGCGGTACATGGTGGCGCGGGTGGATCGGGCGCTGAAGGACGATTTGGGAATTGCGGACGGGCTGGCCGCCGAAAACGTGTACGTGCTGGACCCGTGCTGCGGCACGGGCGCGTACCTGGCCGAAACGCTGCGCCGCATCGCCGTCAACCTGCAAGGCCAAGGCCTGGGCGCGCTGACCGGCGCGCGAGTCAAGCAGGCCGCCACGGAGCGGGTGTTCGGGTTCGAGATCATGCCGGCGCCCTTTGTGGTGGCTCACCTACAGGTCGGCCTGACCATGCAGGACCTGGACGCGCCGCTGGCCGAGGACGGGGCGGAACGGGCAGGCATCTTCCTGACCAACGCATTGACCGGCTGGGAACCGCACGCGCAGAAGCCGCTGCCGTTTCCCGAACTGGAGGAGGAACGCGACCGGGCCGATCAGGTCAAGCAGGACAGGCCGATCCTGGTGATCCTGGGCAATCCGCCCTACAACGGCTTTGCCGGAATGGCGGTCGACGAGGAGCGCGAACTCTCGAAGGCCTACCGCACGACACGACGTGTGCGGCGGCCGGAAGGCCAGGGCCTGAACGACCTGTACGTGCGCTTTTTCCGGATGGCCGAACGGCGGATCGCCGAGAAGACCGGGCAGGGCGTGGTGTGCTTCATTTCCAACTACTCGTGGCTGGACAGCCTGTCGTGTCCGGGAATGCGGGAGCGCTATTTGGACGCCTTTGACGTCATTCGGATCGACAACCTGAACGGCGACAAGTACCGGACGGGGAAGGTAGCGCCCGACGGCTCGCCCGACCCCAGCATTTTCTCGACGCCCGACGATCCAGTGGGGATCCAAGTTGGAACCGCGATCGCTACGCTCGTGCGCAAGTCCAAGCATGTGCCCGCCGCCAACGTGGAGTTCCGCAATGTGTGGGGTCAGACGAAGTTGGAATTGCTGACGGAAACCGCGGAAGTGGCACCAGAAACGCTCTATGAAGCAATCGAGCCAGTACTTTCGCTGGGGCTGCCACTTGCGCCAACGACCGTAAACCCGAAATGGTTTGACTGGCCGACGCTGACTGACCTGTTTCCGACCTCGTTTCCGGGAGTAAAGACCAGCCGTGACGCGTTCCTGGTCGATGTGGACGCTGACCGGCTCCGCGCGCGAATGGCCGACTACTTCGACACGGACGTTGACCATGCCGAAGTCGCGCGGCGCTATTCGCGTGCAATGCAAGACACGCAAGGATTCAATGCGACTGAGGTGCGCAACGCACTGCGAGCGCGCGGAGGCCCGACGGAGTCCGGCTTCATGCACTTTGCATACCGCCCATTAGACACGCGCTGGCTCTATTGGGAATCCGAAAGCGAATTGCTCGATCGTCCCCGCCCGGAATATCGGCTGCATGTGTTCGAGGGAAATCTGTGGATGGTCTTCCAGAAAAAAGCCCGCCCCGACCTTTCACCGCCTCACTTCACGCCAATTCTCGGAGATCTCAACCAGATGAATAGCGGTGTGTACTGCATTCCCTGCTGGCTTCGTGAGCCCCTAGCTATCGGAACCGAATTGGGACAAAGACCGAACCTTTCGGACCTGGCGCGCCTCTACCTTGAGCGTCTTGGACTGGCCGTCGAGGATCTCTTTCACCACGTGCTGGCCGTATTGCACGGCTCTTCCTACAACTTCATGAATGCTGATGCGCTGCGTGCGGAAGGTCCGCGCATACCTCTGCCTCACTGGACTGAACTATCCGCCCGGAACGGCGCCGAGATGGAAGAAGCGACGGCCATGGTGAGAGTTGCGTCCCAGACCCTGGCCGACTCGGCTGCTCGCGGCCGGGAGCTGGCCGCCCTGCTCGATCCCGAAACACCCGTTCGCGGTGTCACCACCAGCCAGCTTCGGCCCGAGACCGCCGCCATAGCGGTACCGGCCACGTCGCACGGCCGCAACATGTTCGGCGACGACTTTGGCCTGACGGCCGGCTGGGGGCACTTTGGGTCGGGTCAGGCGGTGATGCCGGGGCAGGGTCGTGCGGTGGAGCGCGCGTACACGGGATCCGAGCGCAGCGCCTTGGACACCGCCCCGGACACTCTGGGCGAGACCACCTACGACATCCGCCTGAACGACAGCGCCTACTGGCGGAACGTGCCGGCGAATGTGTGGAACTACCGGCTGGGTGGGTACCAGGTGTTGAAGAAGTGGTTGTCGTATCGCGAACGGAAGGTGCTGGGGCGGGCGCTGAAGGTGGAAGAGGTGGGGTACTTCAGTGAGGTGGCAAGGCGTGTTGCGGCTATACTATTGATAACCGCCGGCGAATAATGAACATGACTGGACCGCAAACAAAGATCGACTCGATTAGCATCAAGGGTTTTCGATCACTGGCTGATGTGTCGATATCTGCTCTCCCGAACGTCGCTGTAATGATTGGATCCAACGGCTCCGGTAAGTCCAACGTGATCCGATTTTTTGAGATGTTGAGTCAGATGTTGAAAGCGCGACGTCTTGCTGACTTTGTAGAACGACAGGGCGGTGCCGACGATCAGTTGTTCGGAGGCAGCAAGACGACCTCAAACATTGAAGCTTCATTGGTATTGCGTACTGGAATTGGCGAATGCGAATATAGTTTCACTTTGGCGCTTGCTCAGCCAGACCGCTTCACCCTTGACCATGAATCTATTGAGTGGCGACAGGAAGGTGAGAAAACAAAGGGATGGCACGTACCCACGCAGATGAAGGGCGAATCCTTTCTCGAAGAATTCGTTCAAGACGCACATGCACCTAAACACGAACCTATTGGGCAGATTTTGGGTGTCGATATCCTAGCATCGATACGATTGCTTCACGACTATGAAGTATACCAGTTTCACGATACTTCGGACACTTCACGCATGAAGACAAGTTGTGACATCTACGACAATTATGGTCTGAACGGCCATGGTGCGAATCTGGCAGCAGTGCTGTACCGACTTGAGCGTGAAGACGTCCGCCGCTACGACCTAATCTGCCGGCACATCGGGCGGGTTCTACCGGACTTTGATCGGTTCGTCATCAAGGAGAGCTACGGAAAGGTTCTGCTGCGCTGGAAGGCCAAGTGGAGCGATAAGACCTTTGGCGCCCATCTCACGTCGGACGGGTCGCTGCGATTCTTCGCGCTGGTCACACTGCTCAATCTCCCATCGGAGATGCTTCCGAGCGTAATTCTGCTGGACGAGCCGGAGCTTGGCTTACATCCGGCGGCGATTGGCCTTGTCGCTGACATGATTGAGCAGTTATCGCACGACAAGCAGATCATTGTGGCGACCCAATCGCCGTTGCTCGTGGACGAGTTCGAGCTGGACGAGATCATCGTGCTGGACCTGAAGGATGGGCGGACGAAGCTCCGAAAGCTGAAGGCCGACGACTACCAGGTGTGGCTAGACCAGGAGTACACGCCGAGCCAGCTCTGGCAGAAGAACGTTTTTGGTGGCCGTCCTTGATCCAGCTGGCCATTTCCGTAGAAGGCCCAACTGAAGAAGAGTTCGTCAACAGACTGATCGCTGGCCACTTACGGCCCAAAGGGATTGACACGCGGCCAGTCTCCCTTCGCGGCAACATCACCGTAGCGCGACTGGCACAAGAGATGGTGAACCTGTTTTGGCAGCGCTATCACTTCGTTACGTCGCTAGTCGATTTCTACGGGTTCAGGGACAAGGACGACCGCACGATTTGCCAGCTCGAACAGGGGGTATTCGACGAAGTAGACCAGTTGATTGGCCGGAGTTGGGATCAGCGCGCTGTGTTTCCATACATCCAGCGGCACGAGTTCGAAGGTCTGCTTTTCTCAGACGTTGCTGGCTTTTCGACATTGGGTTTGCCGGGAGTCGACGAGCCATGTCTCGAGAGTCTCCGACGGATTCGAAGCCATTTCGATACGCCGGAGGACATCAACGACGATCAAGCAACCGCGCCGAGCAAGCGGATCGAGGCGTTGATTCCGAGGTACAGGAAGCGTCTGCATGGCCCGCTGGTGGCGGAATCGACGGGGCTGGGGCGGATACGGGTTCAGTGTCCACGGTTTGATGGGTGGGTGACGCGGTTGGAGGGGTTACCCGAACTGGCACACAGTTAATCCACCCTAGATTCCCACGAACACACCGTACGAGTTGTCCGATGATTCATATTACGTACACTATGTTAAGCTACAGAAATCACAAAGTGCATACGGTCCTTCAGACGTGATCACGGGCTCGTTGCAGCGCACGCACGGCAAAACGTCTTCGTCAGCGGCTTCAGTGCCACAAGAGAAGCACACCCAGCGGGTGGGGTGTGAAGACATGCTGTCCAGACCCTCCACGAATGCGCTGCGTCCGCATTCGGGGCACTGACGAACCGGCCACTCTCCTCCTTGCTTCACTACCCGGTATTTCGAAAGCTCTAAGATATTGTGCGCAAACATATTCGCTGCGTTCTCTCCGTCATCAGCAAAGCCGCAGAACTCGCATTTCGCTCGACCACCATCGAACATCATTGCCACTTCAAGACACAGTGGGCACTGGACGATTGTAGAGTAGGCGGTCTCTAGAGTAGGACGGATCGTGCGGGTGCGCTCGTCCACGTAGTGTCGAATCTGCGCCAGACCAGATCGAATCTGCTCAAGAAGATCATTGGTTTCTTCAGTTAGGCCGTTCGGCTCAAGCTCGTTTGAGATGAACGAGATCAAGAAGTCCAGTGTTTTGGCAACCACAGGTCGCAGTTGCGACTGCTGGCTCACGTAACCCATATGCAGCACTTTGTTTCGCTCTCCTCTGATTACGTTGAATGCCCGCTCGTGTTCTGGCGTGAACTGGATAGCGCAGACTGAACCGAGTCGCTTGATTGAATCTTCTAGAGATACGCTCCTAAAGTCACCTGTCCCCAAGTGCGCTCTGTCGGCCTGGTTGACATTGCTAAACACTAGTGACCAGTGCTCGCGAGCGAGACGTACCTTGAAAAGGATTTCCATTCCCGTGACTAGGTTAACGAGGCCAAACTTGAGCTTAGGAGATGGAACGTCATCGGCCAGATCGTTTACTGCGGCCACAAGGAAATCCATGCCCGTGGCTAGTAGACCCTGGAAAGTTTGATCTTCAGGAGCTTGCGACATTTCTGTGTCTTGTCTGGCTAGGTCGACAGCTGGTCAGCACACGTCGGACGATGGTACGAAACCTTCGGTATGAGTCAATAGTCACGCGGGTTGACTAAGTGGGGTGCGCTAAAGACCGCCCAAGGTGTTGGGAGGCACCGGGTCCACGGTTCGACGCGGTCCTTTGAAGAGCTCCGGACGGGCTCACCACGAACGGGGCGCTCACCATGAACGTGAGGGATCATCACGAAGGGTTGAAGACCTACAGGCGGTAGGTGGTGAAGTGGTTGCTGGTTGGGGGGCCGTAGCTGAGGTGGAGGGTGCGGGTGTGGGGTACGGCGATGAGGGCGGCGATGGTGGAGAACGGGTCGCCGGAACGGGGGCGGCGGCAGACGGGTTCGGGTCGGCCGGTTTCGTCGCTGAGGAGTGTGCGGCAGACATCTGTATCGATTGAGCCGGCGTGGCGATCGAGGGCGACCTGGAGTGAATGGCGGCGGCCTTCGGAATGGGGGAGTGGGCGGCGCTGGGCTTCGTGCGGGAGCAGGACCGACGCCGTGCAGTTGTTGGCGTGGGCGTAGACGCCGTGGTCGATTTCAGTTACGTGGACGCCTTCGGCCAGGATTTCGAGGTTGCGGGCGTGGAGGGTGTCGGCGATGAGAAAGTTGCCGACGGCCGGGCCAGGCAATGCCTGGATGCAATCGACAGCAGCTTCGGCCGTGGCGCTTTCCAGGGCGGCGCGGCGGAGGATGGGCGGGGCCATCCAGGTTCGACCGGAGCGGCCCCACAGGGAGTTGGCAAAGAGGGCGACGCCGTGGCTGTTGAGGCCGACGCCGCCTATTTCCCCAGGCACGCAGTGCATGAGGATGTCGGGGCCCTGGGTTGGCCTGAGCACGGCGATGAACATGCGGTGGAGGTAAGGCTCGCCCAGGTCGCGATTCTGGCCGGCGATGGTTTGGCGGTTGGTGGTGGCGGCGCCAACGGCGGCGAAGGAGGTGCAGCCTTCGGGGAGTCCGCCGGTTCCGGGTCGAAGCTGGAGGGCGAGGGCCTCATCAGACCTGATGCCGGCGCCCTGGGCGAGGCCTTCCAGCTCGTCGATCCAGTGGGGGGCGATGGCCTGGACGCGGGGGCGCTGCCGGCGGGTCCATTCCAGGGCGGCCTCTGCGGTGAGGCCGCTGTCGGCGGCGCCTTGCATGGTTTCGGCGAGTTGGAGGCGGACGAGGTCGCGGAAGCGCTGGCCGTGTTGGAGGCCGAGGTCTCGCGGTGACCCGGTGAATTGGGCGAAGGGGAAGTGCATGTGCCTCAGCGCGTAAACCAAGATCACGAAGTGTATATCTGGCGCGGGTGCTGCAAGCGGGCATTAGGCACCGCACATTCGCCCTACCGACGGACGAAAGAACAGTCCCGCAAGACAGGGTGCGCTACACTATTTCTCACCAATCGTGAACCACCCATAAGTCGAGACCCCCACATTGCCTCGCAGAAGAAGAGTCGACACAGGTATTCTCAAAGGCCATTACAAATCTAAGAGAACATTCTATCCGGAAATAGTAGCGAAGTTTAACTTCGAGCTAACAGATACCACAGCAAATGACCTTCCCGACATTCTCTGGCCCGTGATACTCACTCACCTATATGGCCACAAAGCTATCGCCCTTCTTCGCGAGACACAGGATCTTGTTATATCGACAGTGCCCAACTACATACGTGAAAACTCAGCCTCTGCTGTCGACGGACGCTTGAGTTCACTCGAAGCATTTGGGAGAGACTCCAGGCGACCGATAATTCAAGCGCTACAGTCTTCGTCCCTTCCGTCTCGTGTGTTTCCTGTGGAACTCAGAGGAGTACTGAGTGTATTTGAGAATACACCTGGAGACTGGATTACGATCGACCCTTGGCAGCACTCAGCAGTGCCTTCTCCGGGCGAGTCCCTTGACTTACTTCTCGATGCCTTCGGATTGGCAATGGTCGACAGTCACAGAAACGCACTTGCAAAGTCTCCAGCAGTGATTTGGAAAGCGAGAATCGGAAAGCTAATCGTAAAAGAAGGGACGGCCCGGGAGCTAATTGACTATCCTGACAACCCAGAACTTCGGAGCAACACGGATGCGTTCATTAGGAGCATTTTTGGTGGACTATCGGCCATGGACAAAGAAAACTCGACAACAGCGAATAGAGATGCATGGTCACACAGATTCTGGTTGCAATGTTGGCAAATGACAGATTGCCTACAGAAGAGCGCACCAAGCGTCCATAGCGACGGTTCATCCCAATCAAGAGAGACCAGCCCCGACAACTCCGAAGTATTAGACGTAAATGGCGAAGAGATTCAGTCTGCGTCGGAAGATTACTCCCGCCTCCTCGGCCAGGAGTTCAGCACATTTATGAATGATACAGTAACTGCAGACAAGGCATTGGATCCGGCAGACATTGATCGCCTTGAAGTCGTCACAGGCCTAGTGTATCGGATCTTTCGGACCCTCCTCGTAGCATTCAAGTCTCCATATCTTTGGAACAGTGAACATGGCTCTGGTATCGTTCGTATGCTGTTTGAAACCGAGATTTCGCTCTTATGGCTAAGGGCCAATGTCGACAATGGATCCTACAGGAAGTACCAGTCTTACGGCAAAGGAAAAGGCAAGCTATATCGAATGCATTTGGAGCGTCTCTTTGAGCAGTCTGCAGGTACGCCTCATGAGTCGATTGCGAGCATAATTGCGCAGGCGATTAGGGAGGAAGAAACGACGGTATCAGAACAATTCCAAGAGATAAGCTTGGACAGCACATTCGCGGGAATATCCTTGCGAAGGATGGCTGAAGAGGTCGGACAACTCGACCATTATCGATACGTCTATCAGCCTTCCAGCGGTGCGACCCACGGTGAATGGTGGACTATCGAGACATCAATCATGGACCGATGCCTGAATCCACTTCATCGATTTCATCTCATTCCATCACGCGATATACGACCGGATATCAAATTGCACTTTCCTGCACTTGCACTTAACTACTTTATGGACATCCTTGCTGTCGCCTCGGCATCGCTTGCCTTAGGCGGCGACAATACCGACCATGAATCTGAGGCTACAGAAGACTAGTCACTAACAGGGAGAACTCCGTCAGCGAGGCGAAATGAAATAGCGACCGTGGGGCGTTGGGGACCGAGACTATAGAGAATGGACGCGCAGGGTGGTTGGATGTCAGAACCTGGGCCGCTGTTTTTTGTGCTGTTTTTGGCGGCGGTTGGGTTTGGGTGGGTTACGTCGAACGTGGCTTCGAAGAAGGACCAGCCGGAGCATTGGGGCGAGTTCTGGGCTCCGGCGTGGTTTTTTGTGGGGTTTTTTCTGGGGCCGATTGGGCTGTTGATTGCCATGGCGCTGGCGAATAAGCCGCCGCGGCCGCGATAGCGGGTGGTTCGACAAGCTCAAGGCGGGGGCTTCGACAGGCTTAGGACAGGCTCAGGACGAACGGCTGGAGGGCAGGGACGTGGGTACCCACAAGGGGTACCCCTACAGGATTACAAGGGTTGCGTGGGTCGGCCTACGCAGACGTAGCGGTTGACGGTGAAGAGGTGGTCGCCGCGGTGGGCGGTGTGTTGCAGGTCGGCCTGGAAGTCGTCGAGTTGGGTGGCGCTGACGCCTCCAACTGAGCGGAGCCAGTCGTCGATGACCTGGGCCTGGGGACGCCAGCGGCGTTTGCGGTCGATGCCGACGAGGTGGCGGGTGCCGAGCTGGCCGGCGACCTGGAGCAAGTGGCCGTCTCCGGCGCCGACGTCGAGGAGGCGCGCGGGGGGTTGGCCGGTGCGGGTGAGGAGCCATTCATAATGGGAGTGGAGGCTGGCTGGCACCGGGGCGCGACGGCGACGAGCGGCCAACGGGATGTCGCTCACAGGGAGTGCCGCTTGTCGAGTCGTGACGGAAGCATCAGAAGCCGACCGGGATCCTCAGTCTCCGATCGGGTTGCGCTGGGCGAGCGACCCATGATTCCGAGCCGTCCGCCAGGGTTGCTGATGGCGCCCATTGTAACTACAATAGTGTAGCTACGCATGGCTGGACGACTTCGCTGGACATGGGATCGAGAGAAGAATCGCACGAATCGGCTGAAGCACGGGCTCAGTTTCCCGACTGCGGCGCGTGTTTTCGATGACCCGATGGCCATGACGCACAGGGACCCCTATCCAGAAGACGAGCGCTGGCGAACTATAGGAACGGTGGGAACGGCGGTCATGCTGGTGGTTCATACGTGGCCCGAAGACGACTGGCCGACTGACGATGACGTGGGCCGGATCATCAGCGCGAGAAAAGCCACGGCGCGTGAAAGGACAGCGTATGCCCAAGGGCACTTCTGATCTCACCGAGGCGCAGCGGGCGGAACTTGAGGCGCTGGAAGGGTTGCCGGACGACGAGATCGACACGACGGATATCCCGGAGACGCTCGATTGGTCCGGCGCCAGGCGGGGAGTGTTCTACCGGCCGGTGAAGCAGCAAATCACGCTGCGACTGGACTCCGACGTGGTGGCGTGGTTCAAGCAGCAGGCTCCGGGCGGCCGGGGGTATCAAACCGACATCAATCGCGCGCTGCGCGAGCACGTGCAACAGGCTGAACGGCACACCGCCGATTCGTAGTCGTCTGGCAACTGGCCGACGCGTTTACCTACACGCCACCATCAAGTCCCGACTCACTCTTCAGGCGACGGCTGGGATGCCGAGGCGGGGTTCGGGGCGAGGGGGGCGTTGGGCGGCGATGGCGGCGGCTTGTTGGGCGGGGCTGAGGGGGCGGAAGCGGTTGGCGGCGGAGAAGATGCGGGGGAGCAGACTGGTCTCGCCGGTGGAGGGGGCGGTGTGGACGGGTTGCGAGAAGACCCACCAGAGGGCCTGGTCGATCTGGGCCTGTTCACGATGCGGGTCGTACCAGCAGCTGAGTTCGCGAGGGCCCTCGCCCCAGCCGCCGCGGGCGAGCATTTTGATGACCTGGACGCCAACGTTGCGCTGACGGGCGGCGGCCAGCAGGGCCTGGGCGTCGCGCCGGTAGTCGGCGTTGAGGTAAAGGGCGGCGGTGAGCGGGAACATGACGGTGTCGAAGTCGAAACGGTTGAGGGCCTCCAACTGGACGCTGGGGGTGAGGGGGCCGTGGCCGGTGATGCCGATGTAGCGGGTGAGGCCCTGCTCGCGCATTTCGACGAGGGCTTCGAGCGCGCCGCCGGGTTGGGTGACCTGGTCGAGGTCGTCAAGGTCGACGACGGCGTGGAGCTGGAAGAGGTCGAAGGTTTCTATGCCGAGGCGTTGCTGGCAGGAGCGGATGCTGTCCCAGGCGTCCTGGCGTGAGCGTTGGCCGGTCTTGGCGCCGATGAACCAACCCTCGTCGCGCAAGCGGGGCATCCAGGGGGCCATGTGCTCCATGGCGTTGCCGTAGGTGGGGGCGATATCGAGATGGTTGACGCCGGCGGCGAGGGCGAGTTCGACGGCCTGGTCCACCTCGGCCTGGGGGAGGTCCTCGCGGCCAAGGCCGGCGGCGCCGAGGGTGACGACGGAGCTGTGGTGGTCTATGCGTCCGAGCTGGCGTCGTTGCATGGGTGGTCTCGCTGGGCCGGGGTCGATGGCGCAGTCTAATTGGCGAGGGTCAGGGCTGGCCCTGCGCCGCTAATCATCAGATGGCACTAAACGCGCTTATTGCCAGATAACCATTTCTCTGACACACTTTTATTGAATGACACATATGCGTATGAGTGGCCAAATGACCACGTACACCTACGACCAGCATCGGCCGCCCGCGGCGCAGGTGACCGCAGGGCTCACGAGCAAGGCTGCGAAGATCCGGACGCTGTTCCGGGCGGGGTATAGCCGCCAGGAAATAGGCGCGCACCTCGAAGTCAGCCCGCACTACGTCTACAAGGTGCTGACAACGCCGACTCGAACCTGGACGCCAACCAGGGAAACGCAACTGCGTCCGCAGCGAGGGTCGGCAAGCGACGACAGCAAGAGCGGTGTCAGCGCGCCGAGTGGGCACGTCGCTGGCATGACGGCCTATGGCCTGGGGGACGAGCTGGAACAGGCGCGGGTCGTGATTGGGCCTGGCGGACGGGTAGTTATCCCGGCGGCTTTCCGCAAGGCGCTTGGCGTCGAGCAGGGGGACGCCGTGAGCATTCGAATGGAGAACGACGAACTGCGCATGGTGAGCTTCGATACCGAGACCCGTCGACTTCGCGAAACGCTCGCGCGTTACGTGCCGGAGGGCGTGAGCTTGGTGGATGAGTTGCTCAAGGAACGCCGGCGGGAGGTCGGGGCCGAGGAGGCCGCCGTTGCGCAGATCAAGGCTCGGCAGGCGCAGGCTGGGAAGACCGAAGCCAAGGATCACGTATGAGCCGCGCGGTGCTGGACGCTTCCGCGATGCTGGCGTTCGCGCTCGGGGAACCCGGCGGGGATATCGTCGACGGCTACCTGGGCGACGCGCTGGCCTCGGCGGTCAATGTGGCCGAGGTCGGCTCGCGCATGGTTGACCTTGGAATTTCATGGACCGAGGTGCGACGGTCCATCGCCCATATGTCACTGGAGGTCACACCCTTCGATAAAGCGCAGGCCCTGGCCACGGCCGGGCTCCGGGACGCAACGCGACATCGCGGGCTGTCCCTGGGCGACCGGGCTTGTTTGCAGTTGGCGGCGCAGCGGGGGGTGCCGGCGGTGACGGCGGACCGGGCTTGGGCGGAGTTGGACGTTGGGGTTGAGGTGCGGGTGATTCGGGAGTGACGCGGAGTACGCGCGCGCCTCGATTAGCCGCAGGCTTGGCGGAAGGCTCGGAGGTGGTTGAGGCCTAGGAATTTTCGGAGGTTGGGTTCGGTCCAGCCGCGGGCGGCGAGGCCCTGGGTGATCTGGGGAACCTGGCGGGCGTCGTCCAGCAGGAAGGAGCCGCCGTCGAAGTCCGAACCGAAGCCGACGTGGTCGATGCCGGCGACGTTGACGGCGTGTTCGACGTGGTCGAGGTAGCGCTCGAGGGTGGGGTTGGTCCAGTCGACGAAGTGATGCACGCAGCTGACGCCGACGACGCCGCCGCCATCGGCGATGGCCTTCATTTGGTCGTCGTGCAGGTTGCGTCCGTGCTCGTTGAGGGCGCGGCAGGAGCTGTGGCTGGCGATGACGGGCGCCTGGGTGGCCTGCATGGCGTGCCAGAAGGCCGGGACGCTGAGGTGGGAGACGTCCACCAGCATGCCGAGTTGGTTCATCGAGGCGATGAGGTCGTGGCCGAATTCGGTCAGGCCGCCGCCGGAGTGGTGGGCGCGCTCGCCATCGCCAGCGTAGGTACGGATGGAGTGGGTGATGGTCATGGTGCGGACGCCGACCCGGTAGAGCATGGGCAGGACGTGGAGGCTGCGTTCGAGGGCCTCGGAGTTTTCGATAGCAAGCACGGCGGCAACTTTGCCGGCGGCCTTGGCGGCCAGGATGTCGTCGGCGGTGAGGGCCAGGGCGATCTGGTCGGCGTGGGCCTGGAGTTCGGCGTGGAACCAGCCGAAGCCATCCAGCACGTAGGCCAGGTGGTTGCCCCAGGCGCGGGTGTTGTCGATGGCAAAGTAGCCTACGTCCAGGCCGCCCTCGCGCATCGCGGGCAGGTCGGACTGGATGCCGATTTCGGCGGTGTCGACTGGTCCGCGCAGGTAGCCGATCAGGCTCTCGGGTTCAGCGCGGGCCGGGGCATCCGGACCCGCCATGCTCTGACCGTCGCGACGGATGAGGCCGACGATGGTGTCGTTGTGGGAGTCGATGACGAGGGCGTCACGGTGCAGGGATTGCCAGTCGTAGTCGGGGGTCATGGTTTAGTTGGTGGAGGGATGGGTTGGGTCGGATGGTGCCACGCGGGGTGCTAATGATCAGTCCTTGGGCGGCTTCCGCAGCCACGCCGGAATGTCCCGCGCCGCATGCAGGACCCTCCATACATCGATGTCCTCTTCCCGTTCGACGTAGAAGGCCAGGTACGTAAAGCCCTTCACGACCCACAAGCGCAGGCCGGGGAGACCCAGTTCCTGCGCATAGCGGGGCGAACCGCTTGCGGGGTGCTCTGCCATTTGGCGGAAGGCTTTTTCCAGTGCGTCGATGAAGGCCTGCGTAACAGCCGCTGGCGCCACGGTCGAATAGTGCTCAATGGCCTCGTCTATATCACGCCGTGCCCGCGCGCGAAGGACGACTGGCTTTTGGGTCACCGCCTGCCGGCTTCGCGAACTCTATCGCGAAGCTGGCCGAAGTAGTGCGCGTCGGCGGTGACCGACGAAGGCGATTCCGCGCCTTCGAGCAGCAGGCCACGCAGGCGCTGGCGATCCTGGTCCCTGCGGATCAACTCGCGGACGTACTCGCTAGACGAGCTGTAGCCGCGGGACCTGACCTGCTGGTCCACAAAGGACTTGAGAGACTCGGGGAGCGAAATGTTCATCGTGCTCATGATGCAACGCTAGCCGGCTTGGCAAAGTTTGGCAAGGTGACCCGCTAGTCCTGGAAGCGGACGCTCAGCGTCGTGTCTTGCCTGCGAACGGCAATGTGATTCCACGGACTCACTACCCAGACGGGCGTCGAGGTCTCGCGAGACGTCGGCCCAAGAGCAACTGGTGTCGCGGCCAAACGGTGTTTGCATTTGGCGTGAGTCCTAGGTCCAGGTCTCGGGGCCTGTACCGACCGCTGTCAAGTCCAGAGAAATCCCTGTGGCGCGAGTCCGTGGAACCAATCGGGGCACGGTTTACGACTTGACAGGCGTTAGCTGATAAGCTAACGGGGCAAAGCACTGAGGAGGAGCGGGGCATGCCAGAACGATTCGGAGATGCCCTTAGGAAGCAGCGACGCAACGCGGAGAAGACCCTTGGGGACGTAGCCAGGCTGCTCGGCGTCTCTGTGGTTTATGTATCCGACGTCGAGCGCGGAAATCGAAGGCCGTTCAGAAACGAACGGATTCTCAAGATCGCCAAGTTCATCCAAGCGGATCCAACCCCGCTCATCGCTGCAGCAGATGTTGAGCGGGGTGTCATTGAGTACGACATCACGAAGGCAAAGCCGCTCGAAGTCGACGTTGTAGGAGGCCTCGTCAGTGGTCTAGCTCGCGGTGGAGTCACGGATGATCAGCTCCAGAGGATCAAGACGATTCTGAAGGATTCCGGCTAGGGAAGAGGATGAGGACGATGCCCAAGGGACTATTGGGAGTTCGCGCAGACCGCGGCTATAGCTACAAGGATCTCGAGCGCGTCGCCGCCTACGTTCGTAAGCAGCTCGAGTTCTCTCCAGCCGATGCCATCGATGCGCTGGACCTGTTCGAAGGACTCGACGACATCGCAGTGCAGGATAGAAGGGGGCAGGTGATTCCGCTTCGTGCCAGCGTGAGTGCCATCGAGGATTCGGAAGGGTTCGCCAGGTACGACAGCGACCGACAGGTGATCGAGGTCCTCTCGTCGTCCAGGACGTACCGTTGGCTTGAGGAGGGCTACCCACGCGCCGGCTACTTCCTCACGCACGAGTTGGGACACTGCGTGCTGCACACGGACCAGCTCGTGCGTCTGGCGCAGATGCCCGCAGCGCAGCAGGCGGCGTTCCATCGCGGTGGCGAAGTGGCTGTACACGAGACCTATTGCGACACTGAATGGCAGGCCAACGCGTTTGCCAGCGCGCTCCTCATGCCAGCCTGCGGACTGCTGGCCCTTGAGCACGAGTACATAGAGCTCGGCCCGTCCGAAGTCGCCGCGCACTTCCACGTATCTACCGAAGCTGCTTCCTACCGGCTCGAGTTGTACAGGCAGCGGAAGCCAGAATTGCTCTAAGGACCCGCGACATCTAGGTCACACTCCACCTTCCCTCGGAAAGCGCTTTCCCCTCGCGGGTCGACAGACCCCACCCTGACCCTCGCGGAGGGGCCACCCCGTGCGGATTCTTTGGAGCAGCCCCCGTGCTCACTCCCTGTGACATCCCCTGGTCAGGGAGGTTCCTTCAAGACAGGCCCCCAGTCGGGGCCGGGCGCTGCGCGGCCCATCCAGGCACCCCTGTGATCCCCCGTCGGCGGAGATCTTTCCGGAGGAAGTGTGCGTCGACGCTTGACAGCGTTACGCTCATTAGCTAACTTACGAAACATAGGAGTTCGGCCGCAGAGCGCGGTCGCCGGTGCGAGCGGAGCACCGGATCAAGCCAAGGAGCAGGGATCGTGACAGAAGACCACAAGACCGACACGATCATCGTCGAGGGCACTCCCCACGAGTGGCCGAAGGGCGAGAGCATCACCTATGCGCAGGTGGTCACTCTGGAAGTCCCAGACTACGCGCAGCATCCCGAGATCACGTACTCCGTGAAGTACAAGAACGGGCCCCGGAACAGACCCGAGGGGACCCTTGCGCCTGGCGCATCCGTCAAGGTTAGGGAGGGGATGATCTTCAGTGTTTCAGAAACTGGTCAATCGTAACGACGACCTCCGGCGGCTGGTCGACAAGGGCTACGCGGTCGCGTTCGACAGCAATCACCTCGTTGTCCGAGACATCCCGTATCTGGACAGCGATCGGCAACTGCAGATCGGCACGATCGTGGCCAAACTCGAATTCATAGACCAGGAGCGTGTCACCCAGCACGACCACCAGATCTACTTTGCCGGCTCTATGCCATTCGGGCTGGATGGGAAGCCAATTCCGAACCTGGGCGGCGGTCCTGCGCAACTAGCCTTGAGTGACGCCTGTAATGACGTGGTCGTGGGAAGATCCTTCTCAAACAAGCCGAAAGACACCGGCAAGTTTGCGGACTTCTTCGAAAAGATCGAGAGCTACACAACAATAATCTCTGGTCCAGCAATTGAACTTTGTAACGTTAGCCCCTACACGTTCCACATAACCGAAGAGATCGCCTCCGATTCGGTTTTCAAGTTCCACGACACTCTCACGAGCAGGGCCGAGATTGCAGACCTTGCAGCAACGTTCAGGGATGACGTGATAGCCATAATTGGATTGGGAGGGACCGGTTCGTATGTTTTAGATTTCATCGTGAAGACGCCTGTCCGAGAAATTCGAGCATTCGATCTAGATCCCTTCCATGTACACAATGCTTTTCGTTCTCCGGGTCGACTGAAGGACTCCGAGCTCGGCCAGTCGAAAGCATTCGTTTATCATCATCGTTACGAGAATTTCCGTACGGGCTTCACGGCGAGGCCTACTCGTGTCGACGCCTCTTGCGATGAAGATCTCGACGGCGTGACATTCGCCTTCGTATGCGTCGATAGGGGTCCGTCTAGGGCAGATATCTTCGACCTACTCATCTCGAAGCAGATCCCGTTCATCGACGTGGGCATGGGGATTAACCGCAAGAGGGGACCCCTGAACGGATTGCTGCGCATGACCTACTTCTCGCCAGAAGACGGCAACGGGGATCAGGTCAGGAGGCTAGCGCCCGTGGCGGAAAACCCGGACGATATGTACCGCACTAACGTCCAAATCAGTGAACTCAACGCACTCAACGCATGCTTAGCCGTGGTTAGATTCAAGCAACTACGTGGCTTTTACTACGAAGAGATCCCTAACCAACACCTTCTCTTTGAGGTCGGCGATCTTCGTGTCGTTGGAGAATCAGGTCCTGACGAAGATTAGACTGCAGCGGGTACAGTTCATGCCCAAAGAACTCGAGCCTGGAGTGCTGTACGTCGCGGAGGAATTCGATGCGGCGGCGCACCTGTGCGCCTGCGGATGTGGCGCGAAGATCAGGACACCGCTCGGCCCGACCGAATGGTTGTTCAAAGACACAGCTAGCGGGCCTACTCTCCGACCTTCCGTGGGCAACTGGCAGCAGCCCTGCCAGTCGCACTATCTGATTGCGTCCGGTGAGGTGATTTGGGCCGCTCGGTGGACTGCCGAGGAGATCGCCGATGGGAGGCATCGTGAGCAAGAGCGTCGCCGTGAGTACTATGACGCGCTCGATCGCAAGTGGGGCAGCGTGGTGTACAGACTGTGGCGCTGGATGAAGAGTTTGTTGGGGCGCTAGCGCGTCTTCCATGGAACTATGAGCGTGTCCGGCGCCGTCTTCGAGGCGGTGGGTGGAACCGTTTTCTTGCCTTCAGGCTAGGACACGTTCGTGAATTATCGCGCTCTTTGGCAGCTCTTCGTATGACACTGAAGATGACTCGGCCCAGGTCCAGACTAAGGCTTGGTCGCACGGAGCTTGCAGCGGCCTGCTCGTATTGATCCGCCCGTTCCCTAACACCGCCGTCGGCCTGCTGGAGACCCACGAGCAGAGCGCTGTGACGATGGGAGCAACTGGCCTAGTAGACATGGGTGCCTAAGAGTATTTGACTACTCTGCTGAGGGCCTGGAAGGCCGGTGCGTTAGACCTCGAGGCCTGTCATGCGGGCGGCGATGGCGCCGGGGAGTTCGATGGACATGCCGCCGTCTACTACGAGGGATTCGCCGGAGACGAAGCTGGCGAGGTCGGAGACGAGAAACAGGACTGCGTTGGCGATGTCCTGGGCGTCGCCGCGGCGGCGGACGGGGTTCTGGAGGGCCTGGCGGGCGTCGAGGTCGGGGGTGGGGGCCTGGGCGGCGGCTTGGTATTTGACGTCGGTCATGATGCCGCCGGGCAGGATGCTGTTGGCGCGGATGCCGTGTTCGCCATAGGCCACGGCGACGTTGCGCATGAGGGCGTTGATGGCGGCCTTGGCGGCCTCGTAGGGGCCCTCGTCGGCGGAGGCCTGGATGGCGTGAGCGGACGAGATGCCGACGATGGAGCCGCCGCCCCCGGCGATCATGAGGGGAATAGCCAGCTTGCAGGCCATGAAGTGGGACTTGATTAGTACGTCCTGGCTGCGGTCCCAGTCGGCTTCGGTCACGTCCGCCAGCAAGTCGTGGGGATGCCAGCGGGCGTTGTTGACGAGGGCATAGACGCCACCGAAGCGATCGAGGGCGGCCTGCACCATCTGTTCGCAGCCGGCCATGGTTCCGACGTCGGCGTGCACGAAGGCCGCGCGGCCGCCGGCGGCGACGATTTCGGCTTCAACGCTACGGCCGCGGGTGTCGTTGAGGTCGGCCAGGACGACGGGCATGCCGTGTTCGGCCAGGGTGACCGCGGTGTTGCGGCCGATGCCCTGGGCGGCGCCGGTGACGATGGCGACGCGGTTTTTGAGCTCGTCGAAGGGGGGCACGGCACCTCTCGTCTGGTCGTGGCTGACCGTGAAGTGTGAGCCCGGAAGACCCTCACCCCAACCCTTGTATGTTCCCAGGGCCTTGGAAAGTCCAAGGTGAGAGCTGATGGGCCGGGACAGACCGACCAGCCCTGGGTCGTCCGAGACCGTGGGAGAGCGGGGTCGTCCCGGCCCAGCCGCTGGCCCAGAGCCCGAACAGTTGCCGGGGCCGTCATGACGAGCCCGTATCCGCAAGGTGGGGCGTGCGGCCAGCACCTGTGGAGGGTACCGAATGGCTGCCCCAGTGGACATCGTGCTCGGGATCGATGTGGCGAAGGCCCAGTTGGACGTGGCCGTGTGGCCGACCGAGGACACGTGGACCGTGCCGCGCTCGCCGGCTGGCCTGCGTCGGTTGCAGGCCCGGGTCCAGGCCCTGCAGCCGACCCGCATCGTGCTGGAAGCCACGGGCGGGTACGAGCGCGCCGTGGTCGCCGCGCTGGCCGACCGGCCGGTCGTCGTCGTCAATCCGCGCCAAACCCGCGACTTCGCCCGCGCCCACGGCACCCTGGCCAAGACCGATCGCCTGGACGCCCAGGTGCTGGCCCGCTTCGCGGCCGACGTGCGGCCGCCGGTCCGGCCCCAGCCCTCGAAGGCGGTCCAGCACCTGCGGGCCCTGGTGCGGGAGCGCCGCCAGCTGGTGGAGCTGCGGGTGGCCACCCAGCACCGGCGCCGCCAAGCGCCCCCCGCCCGCTGGCCGCGCCGGGACGCCCACCTGGTCCTGCTGCGCGCCGAGCTCCGCGAGCTGGACCGGGAGGTGGCGGCCGCCCTGCAGGCCGACCCCCAGTTGCAGGCCCGCGCCGCCTGCCTGCGGAGCATCCCCGGCATCGGGCCCGTGGCCGCCGCCACCTTGCTGGCCGAAGTGCCCGAACTCGGCACCTGCACCCGCCAGCAGATTGCCGCCCTGGTCGGGGTGGCGCCCTTCAATCGCGACAGCGGCGCCTGGCGCGGGCGCCGCAGCTGCTGGGGCGGGCGCGCCCCGGTCCGCGCTGTCCTGTACATGGCCGCCCTGGCCGCCACGCGCCTCAATCCCCGCCTGCGGGCCTACTACCAGCGCCTCGTCGCCGCCGGCAAGCCGCCCAAGGTGGCCCTGGTCGCCTGCATGCGCAAGCTGCTCGTCCTCTGCAACGCCCTCTGCCAAAAGCAGACCACCTGGGATCCGACCGTGACCTAACGCTTGACGGCCCACACAGTTGCTCTCCCACAGGGAGAGGGGGAAGACGACAGCCTACTTCAGCGGCAGGTGACGATGGCGACTCGGTTGTTGAGTTCAGCGAATGGGGGCATGTGGGATCTCTCGGGTGACTGCGCGATTCTCTGAGGTTCAGGTGTGTGCGGCACTCAGGCTAACGCCCGAAGGGAGGAGTGAGCGAGGAGGATTGGAGTGGGATCCGGCTGGGGGTGTGGTTCGACACGGTTCCTTCGACAGGTTCAGGACAGGCTCTCCGACGGACTCCAACCGGCCCTTCGGCAGGCTCACCACGAACGGGTGGTGCGCGTCTTCCAGTGAGGCCTGGAGCGGCAGGGAAGTTTACGCATTGTGCCGGGGGCGTTAGGTTCACCGGTGCGAGTGAGGAGGAGCAGGCGCCCCGATGACCTCAGACACCATGCAGTGCCTTATCTGTCCCGGCGACCGGACCGTGGAGCTGACGCGGAAGCCGATTCCCGAGCCCGGGCCGGACGATGTGCGAATTCGGATTGTCGCTTCGGCCATTTGCGGAAGCGATCTGCACAAGTACCGGCAGAGCCAGGCTGAGCGCGACGAACACGGCTACAGCCGGCTGGCGCTGGGGCACGAGGGGTCCGGCGTGGTGGACGCGGTGGGCCCGGGCGTGACCTATCCGGCGGTGGGCGACCGGGTGGTGGTGTATCACCTGATCGGCTGCGGCCACTGCGAGCACTGCCGGCGCGGCGAGCCGGGATTCTGCCGGGAGATGCAGGGGTTCAACTGGGTGCGCGACGGGGTGAACGCCGAGTACGTGGTGGTGCCGGCGCGCAACGCGCTGCCGCTGCCGGACGAGTTCGACTTCGAGGACGGGGCACTGCTGGCCTGCAACCTGGGGACGGCCTTCGCGGCGGCACGCAAGGCGAAAGCGTCCGGCGACATGACGCTGGCGGTGAGCGGGCTGGGACCGGTGGGGCTGTATACGGTGATGATGGCGCGGGCGATGGGCGCTTCGGTGCTTGGCATCGACGTGCAGCCCAGCCGGATCGAACTGGCGGAGAAGCTGGGGATTGACGCCACGGCGAACGCGATGGAGACCGATCCGGTGGAGGCCATGCGGGCCTTCGGCGGGGGCGACGGGGTGCACGCGGCCATCGACACATCCGGCAACACACACGCGCGGACGGCGGCGCTGGAAGGGCTGCGTCCGCACGGCATCTTCGTGGAAGTGGGGATCGGGGACGAGACCGTCTACAAGCTGAGCGCCCCGTTGAACAGCCGCGAGATCACGTTGACCGGCTCCTGGATCTTCAAGCTCTACGAGTGGGAAGACCTGCTGGACTTTATGCGCCGACACGAGTTGCCGGTCAAAGAGGTCATCTCGCAGCGCTGCCGGATCGACGACGCGGTGGATGCCTTTAAGCTGGCGGATTCGGCGACGACCGGCAAGATCATGTTCGAATGGGACTGAGGACGGCATGAGCGCTGCGCGACCGCACGTGCTGCTGCTGGTGACCGATCAGCAGCGCGGGGATTGCCTGGGGATCGAAGACCATCCGGTGCTGCAGACGCCGGCGATGGATGAGATTGGGGCAACGGGCACGCACTTCCGTCGCGCCTACGCCGAGTGCCCACAGTGCATCCCGGCGCGGCGGACGCTGATGTCGGGCCAGGATCCGGCGACGCACGGCATGTTGCAGAACCATCCGGATACCGGCTGGGATCCGCCGGCGACGCTGGCAGGCGAATTGCGCGCGGCCGAGTATGAGACGTTGCTGAGCGGCAAGCTGCACCTTTCGCCGAAGCGCAAACGCTACGGGTTTGATCGGATGTCGATAGCCGACAGTACGCGCGGCGGCCACAACGACTACCTGGACTGGCTGCACGGCGAGGTGCCGCTGAACCGATGGGCCATGGCGCACGGGGCGACGCCGAACGGGTGGATCGGGCGACCGAGTCACCTGCCGGAGGAGCAGACACACGCCTTCTGGTGTGTCTCGGAAGCCATCAATTTCCTGCAACGGCGGGACCCGAGCGCGCCGTTCTTTCTGAAGGTGTCGTTTATCGATCCGCACCCGCCTTTTACGCCGCCGAGGTTCTTCTATGACCGATACGACCGCCGGGAGCTGCCCGCGCCGGCGATCGGCGATTGGGCGGATCCGGTGGACGCGCCGACGCGCGGAATCGACATCGAGATGCAGGAGGCGCGCTCGCAGGGCCTAGAGCTGGACGCGCCGCAGATGCACGCCTGCCGTGCGGGGTACTACGGCCTGATCAACCACGTGGACATGCAGATCAGCCGCCTGTTGCAGTACATGAACGACATGCGCCTGCTGGACGACACGCTGGTGGTGTTCGTGTCGGATCACGGCGAGATGCTGGGCGATCACCGGCTGTTTCATAAGTCCTGGCCATACGAGGCCGCGTCCCGGGTGCCGCTGCTGGTGCAGGGGCCGCCGTCGCAGAGCTATCCCACGCACGTCGTGCGCGACGAGCCGGTGGGTCTGCAGGACGTGATGCCGACGATTCTGGATGGGGTTGGGCTGGATATTCCGGAATCGGTGACGGGGCGCAGCCTGATGCCCTTTGTGCGCGGGGAGTCGCCGAGCTGGCGCGAACTGCTGCACGGCGAGCATTCGGGCGGCAGCCGCCGGCCGGAAACGGCCTGGCACTTCATCACCGACGGACAGACCAAATACATCTGGTACAGCCAATCGGGGCGGGAGCAGCTATTCAACATAGCGGACGATCCGGACGAGACGAACGACCTGTCGGCGACCTCCGACCTGGGGCCGTGGCGACAGCGTCTGATCGACCGGCTGAAGAACCGGCCGGAAGAGTTTACGGACGAGTCAATGCTGGTGGCGGGGCGGCCGCATGGACCGATGGTGCCAGGGACGCCGCGGGAGGGGAATGCTCCGGGGGCGTATGGCGGGAGCGCGGCGTAGCTAGCGGAAGAAGCGAAGGAGGCGTTCGCTCTACTTGTGCTTCTCGGTCATGCTCGACTCCATTCGGCGTGAACAGTACAGGCGGAAAGCTGAACCCGCCTGACAGTTATTTTTGCGTCGGACCTATCGACGGCGACGACTGCGACCGTGTCGTCTCCGACTTTGCACTCAATTAGCGGTGCATCCCGCGTGAACGCGTCCAGAGGAGCGCTCTGGACGGAATAGAAAACACTGGCCGGGATTTCGACGAGCTGATAAAGGCTCGAAACCTCGCCCTGCCCCTCACGAAATGCCCGCAGCATGATGATGTGGGTGACCGCCGACTGATACTGCCGGAACAACTTCTGCGTCCAGTTTCGGCGGTCGCTTGCTGTACGCGCGTCCTGAATCCAGGCAGCTTCGGTCAATTTCGAGATGTGCAGTGTCGTCTTCGAGAGATTCTGTGCAGCCGTCGATTTCAGTGAAAGCCGTCTCACTGGTCCCGTGCCCGGTTGAACGGTCAAATCAACGAACCTGCGAGTCCTCGATCCAAGAGGATCGATCGGCCATCCGAGATGTTCGCAGGCGTTCCTGAAAACGCTCTCGAAAGCGGTCAGACCTAGCGGCTCAGTGGTGGCGCTGTGGTGGACGGACAGAGCAAGGCCGAAGTACTCGATCCATTCCTCGGATCCTGTGAGCCATGTTCCGCGCTCCCTGATGTCGGCGTTTGGCGGATTGGCCAAGGACTCCATGACCCTGGCAACGAACGCGACTTTGACTGGTGAGAAAGTGTCGAGCGTTGCCTTGAGTTCTTCGAGGTTCACTGTCCGCGCAGCCGGCGTTCGATCAGATCCACAAATGCCGGCTTGATCTCCACCCCTACCCAATCGCGTTCGAGTTCGCGGGCGGCGAGGAGCGTCGTGCCCGATCCAGCATAGGGATCCAGCACGACACTGCTGCGCTTGCTGGTGATCGACAAGCAGCGCCGCGCCAGAGTCATCGGCATCATGGCTGGGTGGCTGTCGGCACTGCCGTTAGCTCGCCTCACTGGATCCGTAGGAATGTCCCAAACGGTTCTAAGTCGCCGGTCACGCGGGCCTTTGACAGCCTCCGTGTCGTAGTAGTAGTCCTGCTGTTGCGACAACAGAAACAGCGTCTCGTGAGCCTTGGTCGGGCGATCCGCTACCGATTCCGGGTGTGCGTTCGGCTTGTGCCAGATCACTTCGCTTCGTAGCCACCACCCGGCTTCCTGAAGCGCGAACGCCAACCGCCATGGAACGCCAATCAAGTCTTTCGGCTTTAGGCCCTCTGGGGTGGGCGGACGGACGCTCATTGCGCGGGCGCTGTTCTTTCGATCCGGGGCGCGATAACTACGATTGCCGGACGTGTAGGAATCGCCGACATTCAGCCATGCCGTCCCGTCACGAGTTAGGACTCGCCTGATCTGCTCGAATACCGCCACGATGGCGGCCAGATATGCATCCAGGCTGTCGTCGCAGCCGATCTGATCCTCAACCTCGTAGTCCCTCAGCGACCAATAGGGCGGCGACGTAAGGACGGTCTGCACCGACTCAGCGGGCAAAAGAGCCAAGCCTGCGCAGGCATCCCCACAGAGCAACAGGGATCGGCGTATGGCTTCGAAGGGCGCTCGGTCCAGATCATCAATGCGTAGGTACTGCTGCCACGATCTGTCGTCGGGCTCTTGGCGCACGACAGGCGCAAAGAGGGTGCCCTGGTGGGCCGGTGCATGTACGACCTTGCCGGGCACGCTATGACCTGCTGAGGTCGCTGTTCATCAACCGGTTCCCGAGGATGGCTATCGGCTCCATGACCAACTGCTCGCTTCAGTGTCGCGTCTAGATCCCTTTCCTGGCTAGCGGAAGAGGCGGAGGGCGAGGTTGACGAGGATGGTGAGGACGAGGCTGACGATGAGCATTGAGACGAGTGGGATGAAGAGCGAGAAGCGTTCGCGTTCGATGGCGATATCGCCGGGCAGGCGGCCGAAGAAGGGGATCTGACCGAGCAGGACGAGCAGCACGCCGCCGGCTAGCAGTAGTCCACCGGCGATGATGAGCAGGCGGCCGAGGCCGCCGAGGTTGAAGCCGCCGTCCATGCGCCCATAGTAGGGCTCGCCGCTTCCGGCCGGATGGCCCGGTGTGAAACGATGCGCGGGGATCGGCCGGCCGAGGAAGACGTGAGACATGGGCGCTGAATCAAGGGCGGCGAAGCAGGCCGACGTGGCGGTGATTGGCGGCACGCCCGCCGGGATTGGCGCCGCCATTGCCGCGGCGCGCGAGGGTTTGAATGTAGTGCTGGTGGAGCCGTCCCAGCACCTGGGCGGGCTGATGACCAACGGGCTGGGCGCGACGGACATCCGGCCGAACGAGTCGGTGGGCGGCATCTTCCGGCAGTTCGTCGGGTTGGTGCGCGAGCACTATGCGTCCAGGTACGGCGAGGCCTCTCGGCAGTTCCATGACTGCAATGACGGCTATCGGTTCGAGCCATCGGTGGCGGAGCGACTACTGGAGACGCTGGTCGGCGAACAGGAGCGGCTTGAGGTCTGGCGTGGGTGGCGGCTGGCCTGGGAGGGCGGGGCGTCGATGCCGGAGGGCGGCCGCTGGCTGGTGGACACGGAACCGGGCGCCGACGTCACGCGGATCGATGAGACGCCTGAGCGCCGGGTCACGGCGGTGACGCTGGCGGCGGTTGACGCGCAGGGTCGGGCCACCGGCGAATGCATGCGACTGGCGGCGCGGGTGTTTGTGGATGCGACCTACGAAGGGGACGTGGCGCTGGGGGCGGGCGCGGCGTACCGGATTGGACGCGAGGGACGGGACGAGCTGGGCGAATCGCACGCCGGGGTTGTCTACCAGGACTTCCACGACCGGATGACGTACCCGGGATCCACGGGGGCGGCGGACCGTCGCATCCAGGCGTACAACTATCGGCTGTGCCTGACGGACGACCCGGCGAACCGACGCGACGTGGAGCGACCGGCGGGCTACAACCGGACGCCGTACGTGCCGCTGATTGACGACGTGCGTAGCGGGCGGATGCCGGGACTCAAGGGACCGCGCTTCGGCACGGGCGTGTTAAACGTGGTGCCGATGCCCAACCGGAAGTCCGACACCAACAACCACCACTTCTGCCTCACGTCCAGCGACTGGGCCGAGGCAAATTTCGACTATCCGGAGGCCGGGCCGGAGCGTCGACTGGAGATCGCGGCCGCGCACCGCGCCTATACCGAGGGGCTGGTGTGGTTCTGCCAGAACGACAAGGAACTTCCGGAGGATTTCCGAGACGCGGCGCGTGAGTGGGGACTGGCGGTCGACGAGTTCCAGGACAACGGCGGGTTTCCGCGGCAGATGTATGTGCGCGAGGGCTGCCGCATCCTGGGCGGTTACCTGTTCAGCGCCAGCGACGCGCTGCTGGATACATCAGGTGGGCGCTCGCCGACGCACTGGGACAGCGTGGGGTCCGGCGGCTACCAGATTGACTCGCACGCCACGCGGCAGCGCGAGGACCTGGAACTTGGCGAGTTTGGAGATGGCGAAGTGTCGGACGGGCGGCAGGTGGCGCTGGAAGGGTTCATTGGGCTGCGCGAGGAGACCTTGCCGTACCAGATTCCGTATCGGGTGATGGTTCCGGAGGGGATCGACGGGCTTCTGACACCGGTGGCGGTGTCGGCGAGTCACCTGGGCTACGGCACGATTCGCATGGAGCCGGTGTGGATGGCGCTGGGCGAGGCAGCGGGGACGGCGGCCGCGCTGGGGCTGGAGCGGGGCGTTCGGGTGCGAGACGTGCCGCGCGGCGCACTGCAACGGGATCTGCTGGCGCGGGGTCAAGTGATTGCGTACTTCAATGACATCGCGCCGAGCGGGTTTGCGGGATACGACCAGCAGGCGGCGGGCCTGTCGGAGGCGGCGCAGTTCTGGGGTGCGCGGGGATTCTTTGGGCAGTTCGCCGCGCGGCCGGGCGATCCACTGACTCAAGGCGACGCGCAGCGCTGGGGCTGGCTGACGCGTCGGGCGGTGGATCCGTGGCGTCCGTTGACGGTGGACGCGGGGCTATTCGACGACCAGACGCCCTGTAATTGGTCGGGCTTCACTGAAGTCGTACGAGGCTGGATGGCCGACCCGTCGCCGCTGCGGATGTCGATGGGGGCGCTGCCGGACGTGCCTGCGCCTGAGCGGCCGGAAGCAACCATCCGCCGAGGCGAGGCCTGCCGGCTGATCGACCGGCTCTACGGCGGGTTGGTGTAGGCGACGCCGAGCCGACCGGGGCTTAGAACCCGATGTTGCGGAGGATGCGCCGGAAGAAGCCGACGTGTTCGCCTTCGCGGAAGGTGAGGACGTGGACGTCGCTGCCGGACCAGACGGCCTGGGCGCTGTGGGCCTCCAGGAACTTCGGCTTCCGCGGATCCTCGCGAATCTGCACCATCTGCGAAGCGCCGGGGCGTACGTTGAACTCGAGCTCGCTGCCGACCAGTTCGTCGACCGGGACGGTGAACAGCTCGGCGGCGGCGGGGTTGGCAAACAGCACCTTGCGGGTGGAATCGGCGACGATCATGCCGTCCGGCTGGTTCATGACGATGTCGGCGAAGCCCGGTTCTTCGGCCGCAAGCGCGCGGATGCGCTCCTCGGCCGTGGCTGACCTGCGTTGCCGCTCGATCGCATAGCGGACCGTGCGGCGCAGCCGTTCTTCGGTGAATTCGCCCTTGACCAAGTAGTCCTGCGCGCCCTGGGCGACGGCCTCGGTGGCCACCGCCTCATCGCCGAGTCCGGACAGGATGACGATTGGGACGCCGCCGGCGCCTGCCTGTGCGGCCGTGAAGGTCTCGAGGCCCTGGGATTCGCCGAGGCCGAGGTCCAGCAGGATCACGGCGGGCTCGAAGTCGCTGACTGCCGCGAGGCCGTCCGAGAGATTGCCGAAGCTCTGGACTTCGTACTGCACGTCACCGGTCGGGACGAGCATTTCTTCGAGCAACCGAACGTCGCCGGGGTTGTCCTCGATGACCAAGATGCGGAGCGTCTGTGCGGCCATTGCTTCCCTCCCAGCGGGGGACCGCGTCGACGCGGCCCAAGTCGTTCACTGCCGAAGTGTGCCCAAACTGTAACAATCGCCGGGGAGTTCCCATGAATCCGAGGCCGTTGGCCTTGAGCTATAGGAGCGATCGACCACGTGTTTCAGGGCGTCAGGCGTGTCTGATCTGAGCGGACCGAACGGCGGGGCGGAGCCAGATCTCGCGACGATCACAGTCGAGTTCGCACCGCTGCTGGCGCACATCGGGCGCATCATCACGTCGGCGGAGGACATCGACGAGGTCTACGACCGCTTTACCGAAGCCGTAACGTCGGTGATTCCAGCGGAACGGCTGTCGATTGTGGTGGTCGACACGGACGGCTGGCAGCACAAGGCCCGCTACTACGCGGGGATGGACGTCCCGCTGGCCACGCTGGACGTGTGGAGGCCGCTGGCGGGACAGGTGATCGAGTCCGTGGTACGAAGCAAGCAGCCGCAGATCGTGGACGAGCGGAACGTAGCCGTGATATTGGCCCAGTCGCCGCGCCTGCAGGACGGGATCGCGGCCGGTCTGCGGACCTGGATGGACATCCCGGTGATCCTGGAACAGACGGTGGTTGCCGTCATGCGGTTTATGTCGCGGACGCCGAATGCCTACGACGACCGTAGTCAGGCGTTGGCCGTGCTGATCGCGGCGCAGATTGCGGGCGCAGTGGCCAATGCTCAGTCGATCGAGTCGTTGTTGGCCACGCAGGCCGAACTGGCGCGGTCGAACGCCGAGCTTGAACAGTTTGCCTACGTGGCCTCGCACGACCTGCAGGAACCGCTGCGCATGGTGGCCAGCTACGTGGGGCTGCTGGAGCGCCGTTACCGGGGCAAGCTGGACGACGACGCCGACGACTTCATCGACTTCGCGGTGGACGGCGCGCAGCGCATGCAAGCGTTGCTGAACGGGCTGCTGGATCTCTCGCGGGTGGGCACGCGCGGGCGGGAGCCGGAACCCACCGACAGCGAGGCCGTGCTGCGGGACGCGCTGCTCAACCTGGAGCAGGCCATTGCGGAGCGGGACGCCGAGGTTACGCACGATCCGCTGCCAACAGTTCTGGGCGACCGGATCCAGTTGACTCAGCTGATTCAGAACCTCATCAGCAACGCGGTCAAGTTCAATGCGAGCAGGAGGCCGCGCGTGGCGGTGACGGCGCGGCGCGCGGGTTCGATGTGGGAGTTCGGGGTTGCGGACAATGGGATCGGCATCGATCCGGCGCACTTCGAGCGGATTTTTCAGGTGTTCCAGCGGCTGCACACGCGCGAGACCTACGCGGGCACCGGCATCGGGCTAGCGGTCTGCCGCAAAATCGTGGAACGCCACGGGGGCACGATCTGGATCGAGTCGGCCAAAGGGCAGGGCGCGACGTTCTGCTTCACGCTGCAAGCGGCTGAGGGAGGAGCGGGTTGAAGATTGCAGCCCGCCGGTTCCCGCGTCCTGCCTGCCCGGGGATGAGCCAAGCGCCCGACTAAGATCCATGCGAAAGGAGACGTGACGTGGCTCAGGTCAGCGGAGCGCCCATAGAGATTCTGCTGGTGGAGGACAACCCAGGCGACGTGCGCCTTACCCAGGAGGCGATACGCGAGGCCAAGATTCGCAACCGGCTGAATGTGGTTACGGACGGAGAAGAGGCGGTGGCTTACGTGCGCCGGCAAGGCAATTTTGCCGATCAGCCGCGGCCCGACTTGATTCTGCTGGACCTCAACCTGCCCAAGAAGGACGGGCGCGAAGTGCTGCAGGATCTCAAGTCGGATCCTGACCTGCACCGGATTCCGGTTGTGGTGCTGACCAGTTCGGCCGCCGAGCAGGACATCCTGAGCACGTATGACCTGTACGCGAACGCCTACGTGACGAAGCCGGTCGACCTGGAGCAATTCATGCGCGTGGTGTCGTCGATCCAGGATTTCTGGCTGAACATCGCGAAGCTGCCGCCGGAGTAGCGGGATGGGCGGCGTTACGCGGCGGAGGATCGAGCGCCAGTTGCGGTGAGCGGGCACGACGACGACCCGACGGGCGGCGTTTACGACGACCTGGAGCTTCCGAGCGGGACGTTGCGTCCCTTCACCGCGATCCAGATGGTAATGACGGTGGACGGCGCGATCAAGGGGCCGACGGACGCTTACTGGCCGATCAGCCTGGAGGCAGACCAGCGCACGTTCCGAAGGTTTCGGATGCACTTTGACGCGGTGCTGCATGGGGCGCGCACGCTGGGGATGCGGATCGACCGCTACATGTGGAGCGCGGAACTGCAGCGCGAGCGGCAGCGGCGGGGGCGGCACGAGCCACCGCTGTTCATCGTAGTGTCGAATTCGGGCCGGATTGATCCGGCGGACCCGGTGTTTGAGCGCCGCAGCTATCCGATTGCGCCAATGGTGGTCGTTCCCGAGGCTGCCGAGGTCACGTCGGGGCTTTCAGAGGTGGCCGAGATCGTCAGGATCGGCGACGAGAGCGTCGATCTCGCTGACCTACTGCGCTACCTGGCGGCCGAGCGCGGCGTGCGGCGGTTGGTGTGCGAGGGCGGGGCGATCTTGAACTACCACATGCTGACGGCGGGGCTGGTGGACGAGTTCTTCATCACGGTGACCCCGTCGATCATCGGGGAACCGCGGCCGCGAACGGCGGTAGAAGGACCGGCGGCGCTGCCCAGCGATCTGCTGCAGGGGTTGGATTTGGTTAGCTCAGTCACGCGCGGGGGTGAGGTGTTCCTACGCTACCGCGTACGGGGTGCAAGTCGGCTCGCTTAGGCGGCGAGCTCTGGAGACAGGCGCACGGGGATCAGCCATTCGCTAGCGTCCGGTCACTGAATCGCTGTAGGAGCATGAGCAGTGCCAGCGCGGTCGGGGCGTATCGAGTTCCGACACCGACCACTTTGGAGGGACCATGCAACCACGGGGTATTGACTTCTTCGTCTACATCGTCAGCGATATCGCCAAGAGCGCGGACTTCTACGAAAACACTCTGGGTTTGACGCTCAAATCGTGGGAAGGTTCCGGCTGGGTCGAGTTCGCGGTTGGCGACACGCAGACGGTGCTGGCACTTCGCCTGGACCCGGAAGGTGCCAGTGCGGACGTTCAGGGTGGCGCCATCGCCCTCGCTGTCGACGACGTCGGACAGGCCGTTGACGAACTTCGTCAACTGAGTGTGGACATCATCCTTGGGCCTAGCGAGCAGGCGTCATGCTACGCGGCTGGGATATCCGACCCCGATGGCAACCTGATCCTGCTCCACAGTCGCAAGGACGGGACGGCGGGGTAGAACCAAGGCCGGCGCGCTAACCGCAGAGGGCCTGTACGGCCAGCATCTGCCGGAGCCTGTGTGGTCGGCGGGCCAACCGGGAGCCCGGTGCTCCGCTTGGCGGGCGCGACGCCAATGGCGCAGCCGGCAAGGGTGGAGAATCCGTATTGCAGGTCACATAGGAACGCGCTCGGCAGTATCAATCGCGGACGAACGTCGAAGAAAATCGTGTTGTGCAGCCGTCGCCGGAATACCGGGCCAGGTGAATTGACTGCACACCTGCAAGACACATGACAGCAGCGGAACCGCCACCGAGACTTGGGGCACCACTCACTAATATTCCAACGCGGGATGCGATAGACAATGCTACGGGACCACCGCAACAGATGCGCTGTTCGTCGAAGGCGCTGCACCGGCGCGGTCACCGTGCTGCGAGCCGGTCGCGCGCTGCTTGGTATTCCGAAGGATAAGGTCAATAGGTCCACGGGTTGCGCCTAATGGCGCTCCATATTCGTCTTGGCGTTTCAAGCTCTCCCCCCGCACGGCGCTGGTGACTGGTGGAGTGAACACGGGACGCTGTCAACCACACGATTACGACGAAGCCATACAGCCACATCGCCAGCACTTCGACAACGATCAGAATATCTGAATAGGGTCGGTCTTGAATCAATGCTACGAACGCGACCAAGCCTCGGCCAGGAGTGTACGCACGCATTGCCAAGTCGTTCCCCCAAGGATCAGAGGATCCATTTATCTGAACCTCACTCTCCGGAATCGGGTCGTCAGTTGACAGTCCAAGAAACACGTAGGGCGACGATTGCAGGGATCCAATAGTGACCTCGTAGGTCTGTCCTTGACTGTCTGAAATCGGAGCGAAAGAGAAGGTCACCGTCTGGTCGCTCCAGCGTGGATGACGCGTCGTCGCTCGACTTTCGCGGATCGGTGGCTGTCCAGGTAGCGCCAACCGCAGAAAAAGGTCCGCATCACCGCCAGTCGACTCCGCCCAAACGTCGATATGTGAAAGGTGCGCCCGATCGACCGGTAGAGTCTGCGAAACGACCGTAAGCGGACCATGATCGATTTCAGGCCTATCCCCATGTGTGCCGGCAACGCGGATTTCATATTCCCGAGCGTCCAGGATGCCAGCAGCCAGCACCGTGAGGGCAGCGACGATGGCCACAAATCGCCACGTAACGAACGTTGACGATAGCGGTACCCAGCCGAGTATGGACATGAGAACGGCAACGAGAACCGCCGCAGCCATCAATTCCGATCCTTCTTCAGCTATGCCAATGGGCAGTGGGATGTACTCGAGCACAAGAGGCGCAGTTGCGAAGACGCCCGACGCAAGCAGCAGGACACGGCACGCCGGGGTTCGAGCTGCGGACCACAAGGTTCGCAATGCGAGGATCAGCAATGGAATTGCAATCGGAGCGCTTACTATCATCCACGCGATGGGGTACGGCGCTAGAAAAAATGGGCGTATCGCATCCTTGATGTCGCGGGCCTCACCAATCGCGACACTTGCAGCGAGAATTGCAACACTCAACCAGCCAAGCCGAGCGTGGCCCCGCACTGCGAGGGTGCCGGATAAGGTCGTAACAACCAGCCAGAGAAGAACGGCGAATGCGTTCCCGAGCGATGCATCAATGCTGAGATCCAGACGCCGCTCCCAAAGGCGGAAGGACGTAGCCAGCGAGACGGCGATACTTAGGGCAAAAATAGTCGCTATAAGCAAGCGTAGCAGCGCGCTGCGGAGCGAGCGACTGGCTAGCGCTTGTTTCTCTTGCCCTGAATTCAACATGCCTCACCCCGACCCACGCTATGATTCGATCGCGTCAAACTCGACACGCAAGCGGGCCCGGCGACGACTGTAGCGATCTTGGTTAAACACCACATATAGAATTGTTGCAGCTTAGTGCTCACGCGTTGTCTGCCCAGTCGCCTCGGCGGATACAAGGTAACTTTTCACTACGGGAACTCGCGTGCAACTACAGGTTTTCAGCTGCAGCAATCCAGATCAATAAGCATCACTTGCTCGCCCGAAGGCTCGATGTGGGCCGAACCCAGATTGATCTAAATCTTACCATGGCCGACAAGCAATCGATTTTGGATAGCAGCCATACGCAGATTGTACGCACCTTGCCCCACGCTCCACCCACGACCAATAGGACATCCAGCCATGCAACGGCAAAGGCCGACCACTCCTACCCGCGCAGTTTGAATGCCGCCCGGTTCGACTACCATGCGCGGGACGCCAGCCCGCACTGGAGATTTGGATATGGCCACGGTCGCATTGATTACCGAGGAGGGCGCCGCCCACCAACAGCCGTACCGCGACGCGATTCGCGACATCGATCTGATCGAGCGGGCGGAGTTGATGGACCCGGGCGGGACGACGTTTGCCGCCTCGGTCGACACCATTGGGAGCAAGGCGGGCGGCACGCACATGTCGGTGGATTCGCTGCTGGCGGCCGGGAAGCCGGACATGGCCATCGTGACCATGATCGCGGCGCACGCTCCGGACGTGATCCGGCCGCTGCTGGAAGCGGGCGTGCACGTGATGGCCGAGAAGCCGGCCTGCGTGAACGTGGCGGACTTTGAGGAACTGGCCGGTTTGGCCGACGCCAACGGCGCACACCTAATGCTGGCGCTGAGCAACCGCCTTAGCCCCACGGTAGAGGACGCCCGCCGCATCATTCAGAGCGACGGCATCGGCGACCTGTATGCGGTGCGCGCGGTGCAGGTGGACGACCAGACGCGCATTCAGCGGCGACTCAACGACCCGGACTGGACGTTTCAGAAAAAGCTGGCCGGCGGCGGGCACCTGAGCTGGCTGGGCATCCACCGCCTGGACATGCTGAGCTACCTGGTGGGCGAGGACATCGTTGAGGTGTCAGCGATGACGGCGGTGGCGGGCGGCGCGCCGATCGACGTGGAAGACCTGGGCATTGTGACCCTGAAGTTCGCCGGCGGCGCGCTGGGGGTGCTGTTCAGCGGCTACCTGATGGACCAGAAGGGACACAACGGCTTCACCGTGTACGGCTCGCACGGCTGGGTGCGCGCGCACGAGGGCGAACAGGACGCGCTGGAGTGGCGTTCGATCTCACCGGCGATGGCGGGATCCAACGACCGGCGCTTCGAGTACGACGGTCGCGGGGGCGGATACACCACCTGGGTGGACCGCACGCTGCGGGGCTGCCTGGGTGAGGTTGACCCGCCGATTACCTCCGCGGACGGCGTGAAGGTGCTGCAGGTGGTGCATGCCGCGTATGCCTCGGCGGAGTCGGGGAACCGGATCACGCTGTAGGCTGTAGCTCGGGACGCTTGGAAGCAGCCCCCGGCAATCCACCCCCTGCCCCGGATCGAGTCCGGGGCAAGCTCCAGCCCTCGCCCTCAAGGGCGAGGGAACCTGACGGTCATCCGTCTTGCTGCCAGACGCCGAGGGGGTTGGCGCGGGTTTGCATGGGGAACGGGACGCGCGCAGCGGTGCGGTGGCCTTCGAGGATTGCCATGACCATTTCGAGCGCCGCAGTAGCCTGGCGGGCGCTGGAGACCGGTTCGCCGCCGTTTTCGATGCAGTGGATGACGTCGGCGGCGGCGTGACGGTTGAGCGCGTCGAGCAGTTGCGCTGCGCTGGCGGGACTGCCGTCCGGGTAGGTGGTCGCCGGGACTTCGACCGGTTCCCAGGTGAGTGACGGGTCGCCTGGCTGGTGGACTGGCGCGGGATAGCGAAGGATGGATCGTCCGCCGTCGCGTACCGAGATGCCGCCGGCGTCGCCCCATAGCTCGTAGCCAAACCATGGGGTGGGGCCGGGCTCGCGTGTGTAGGTGTCAAAGCGCGCAATTGCACCCGACGTAAAGGCGAAGTAGCCGGTCAAGGCGTCGCCGGCCATCTGGCCGAGGCCCTCGGGACCGTCAAAGACGTCGTCAACCTCGACATCGCGTCCCTCGACTTGCATGTGGCCGGTGGCCCAGGCCACGTCACCCGCGATGTAGCGGAGCGCGTCGAGCACGTGGGTCCCGAGCACGCGGAGGTCATGGGTTCCACCGCGCTGGTCGCACTTCCCTAGGCCGTGCATGTAGCGGAGAGACCCAATGGCGCCCTCGCGGACGAGCTGGGCCACGCAGCGGGTTCCGGACCGGTAGCGGTTCTGGTGGGCGACGGCGATCTTGGTGCCAGCGGCGTCGGCCGCCTCCAGCACGGCGTCGGCTTCGTCGAGACTGGCCGTGATGGGCTTCTCGATGTAGATGCCCTTGGCGCCGGACGCGATGACGTCGAGCAACCAGCGTCCGTGGTGCTTGAAGTGGTGTGGGCAAATGGCGACCAGGTCGGGTGACTCGGCCGCGAGCATGTCGCGGTAGTCGTCGTATTGCTTCGGGTTGCCAATCTCAGCCGCGCGCTCGGCCCGCGGTTCGGCCACGGGGTCCGCCAGCGCCGCTAGTTCCACATCCGGCAATTCGTAGAAGGCCTTGTGGATGGCATGGCCGTAGGCGCGTTCGAGCGTGGAATCGGCAATGGCAGCGGCGCGGTAGGCAGGCATGACGGCCTCCGGAAAGTCGCACGGTGGATAGGCGCATCATGCCTGAGTTGGGCGTGGCGAGACGCTCGGCCTTGCCAACCGGCACCGGGACGTAAGATCCGGGATCGCTTCCAAGTCCAGGACACTCTTGTATGGCTCGCGTCGCGCTCATCCAAACCACGCCCGAGACTGTGCTGGACGACGTAGGCCAGGCCATGGACTCGGCCGGCTACGAGGCGGCCCTCGATCGGAGCGCGGAGACGGCGCTGAAGATCAACATCTCGTGGCATCACTGGTATCCGGCCTGCTCGACCACGCCGTGGCAGTTGGACGGCGTGATCCGAAAGCTGCGGGCCGACGGGTTCGCGCCCGAGTCGCTATATGGGGCACACAACCGCACGGTGGTCGTGGACGCGCACGTGGGCGAACGCGCAAACAAGCACCTGCCGGTGGTTACAGCGCACGGCCTGCGCAACGTTCACCTGTACGAGGACGACGCCTGGGTTCGCTATGAGCCGAAAGGCCGGTTGCGCACGCTGCACGAGGTGTACCCGGAAGGCGTGCGCATCCCGCAACGGCTGATCGGCTCGAACATCATCCACCTGCCGACGGTGAAGACGCACGTGTTCACCACAATCACGGGCGCCATGAAGAACGCCTTTGGCGGGTTGCTGTTCGAGAAGCGACATTACTGCCACGCGACGATCCACGAGACGCTGGTGGACCTGCTGATGATCCAGCAGGAGATTCACCCGGGCGTGTTCGCCGTGATGGACGGCACCTTCGTTGGCGAAGGCCCGGGACCGCGCTGCATGCAGGTGCAGGAGCGGAATCTGATGCTGGCCGGGGCCGACCAGGTTGCCGTGGACGCCACCAGTGCCCGTCTGATGGGGTTGGACCCATTCGATATCCCGTTCCTTCGCATGGCGCACGAAGACGGGCTGGGGACGGCCGACGCCCGCGAGATTGAGGTCGTGGGCGCGGACATCGAACAGGTGAAGTGGCAGGTGGCGGCGCGACAGGACACCTTCGCCAGTCGCGGCCAGAAGTTGATCTATTGGGGCCCGCTCAAGCGGCTGGAGAAGATGCTGCTGCGGACGGTGATCGCGCCCTGGTCATACGCGGCGTCGCGGCTGTACCACGACGTGTATTGGTACAACGCTGTCGGGCGAGGGCGAGTTCGACAGGCGCTCACAGGGCCTTGGGGCGAGCTGTTTCAGCGCTACCCGACGGAGGCGGGGCAGGAGCTGCCGGTTCCGGTCGCGGCGCCGACGGGTGCCGGCCGCTCATAGCCAGGACGGTTAGCTCAGTCAGGCTGCGCTACCTGACGGACCACGCCGCCGGCTTCCATGCGGGCGAGGGCGCGGGCCGACCAATCGGCGCCCTCGGGAGCGACGGCGATCCAGGCCAGATAGTCACGGATGATCTCGCTTAGCGTTCCAGTCGGTCGCCAGCCGAGCGCGCGAATGCGCTTCGTGTCGGACCAGACGTGCCGGGTGTCGCCCAGGCGATAGCGCCCGCTGACATCCGGTTCGGCGATTGCGCCCATGGCCCCGAGCACCGCCTGCGCGTATTCGAGCACGGTTGTGACCTGGCCGCTGCCGACGTTGAACGCCTGCCCGACCGCGTCGGGGTGTTCGAGAACCAGTTCGACCGCCGCGACCGCGTCGCGAATGTGCGTGTAGTCGCGTCGCTGTCGGCCGTCCTCGAACACTACGGGCCGCCGGCCATGCCGGATATGCCCAGCGAAGGCGCGGAGCACGCCCGAATAGGCGTTGGCCGGACTCTGGCGGGGGCCTTGGATGATGCTGAATCTGAGGGCCGAGGTCGGGATGCCGTGTCGAGCGCCGAGCGTCAGCGCGTAGGACTCGGTGGCCAGCTTGGAAATCCCGTAGGCATTTGTGGGGGCCGGATGTTCTTCAGTAGAGGCCACGGGTTCGAGCCGTGCGCCGCAGACGGGGCAGCCTGGATCCCAAACGCCGCGCGTCAACTGCTCCAGCGATCGCGGCGGCGGGTACTGCCGCCCATGTATGGAACACCGGTAGGCGCCCTCGCCATAGACCGCCTGTGAACTGGCGACGACGACCCGCTGGATTGGCTGGCGTCGTCCCACCAGCAACTCGTAGAGCAGTGCCGTACCGGCGTCGTTGACGCGGGCGAAGCGGCTGAAGTCGGCCTGGTAGTCCTGGTAGGCGGCCAGATGCACCACGGCGTCGACGCCGTCCAACGCCGCCAGCCAGTCTTCGCGTTCGGTCACGTCGCCCCGCACGCGCCTAACGTTGGCCAGGCTTTCGGGCCAGGTGCGGCCGGGGTGGACGCGCGCCACCAGGCTGTCCAGCACCGCGACGGTGTGGCCTTGTCGCAGCAACGCATCGACGACGTGGGAGCCGATGAATCCGGCTCCGCCGGTTACGAGGACGTGCATGGATTCAGTCGCTCACGGGCGCGCCACGCCGCTTAGCGGTGGATATTGAAGACGACGCGGGCGCCGCCCGGGTCGAACGCGATCGGGAGTTCGCGCAAGGGCGCAAGCGCGTGGCGAACATCGTCCTGGCGGGACGGTGGGACGTAGAACACGAGAAATCCGCCGCCACCCGCGCCGGCGATCTTGCCGCCCAAAGCCCCGGCGGCGCGGGCCTGGGCGTATAGCTCGTCGATCGCGGCGTCCGATACGCCCTCGGCCAGCGCCTTCTTAAGACGCCAAGCCGCATCCAGCAGCTCGCCGAACTCGTCCAGCCTGCCAGCGACCAGCAGGTCGTGGGCCTCGTAGGCGCAGGCCTTGAGCCGGTTGAGATCCGTCCGCGTCTGGTCGATGCGCTGCTGCTGGCGGTCGAGAATCGCGGAAGACGACCGGGTTCGGCCGGTGAAGAACACCAAGAGTCGGCTCTGGAGGCGGCGGGATGTGTCCGGAGCGACGCGAACGTGATCCACTTCAACGCGGTCGTCAGGATGGAAGCGGATGGCGCGAAGGCCGCCGAAGGCGGTGATGTACTGGTCTTGCTTGCCGACGGGCCGGTCCAGAATCTCCAACTCGATTCGGCAGGCCTGCTCGGCGAGGGTGCGGGCGTCCACCAGGCGCCCGCGATAGGTGTGGAGTGCATGCAGCAGACCCACGGTCACGGCGGCGGACGACCCCAGACCGGTTCCCGTGCTCGGCACATCGGCGAGGGTGGTGATCTCGACGCCGCGGTCCACGCCGGTGACGCGCATTGCCTCGCGGACGAGGTCATGCCGGATCTCGGCGACCGATTGCACGATCTCCTTGATCGAGTAGTTGACGTAGATGTCATCGTCGAATCGTTCCTTGACGATGACGTAGACGTGCTTGTCGATCGCGGTGGTGAGTACCGCGCCGCCGTCGACTCGGTAGTAGTCGGGAAAGTCGGTGCCACCCCCGAAGAAGCTGAGGCGCAGCGGCGTTTGGGTGACGATCACGATGTTGTCGTGGAGGGCGGCGGGACTGCCCAATTCGAGCGTGGCTGCCGGGGCCAGCGGCCCCGCTCACCCCGACCCACTCCCCCATGGGAGGCGGAGACAACGGTCGGGCCTTTGCCAGCACGGCTGGTGGGCATCGCGGCTAGGCGGTAGCCAAGACGGCCGTCATGTGCACGGTGACGGCGTGGCAGACAATGTGGTGCAGGTCCTCGGCGACCTGGACGGATTTGCTTTCGATGGGAATCGCGATATCGGCGCGTCCAGCCAGTGTGGATGCTGGTGGCGCCATGGCCAGGGAGCGAATGCCGCACTCGCAGGCGGCCGCAGCGGCCGCGATGAGGTTGGGCGACTCCCCGCTCGTGCTGATCGTGATCAGGAGGTCGTCGCGGCGCGCGAGGTTGCGGAGTTGCTCGGCAAAGACGTGCTCGTACGCGTAGTCGTTGGCCCAAGCGGTCAGCAACCCGGCGTTGTCGGTGAGGGCCAGCGCGCGGATTCCGCGGGCCCGGGGCGCGTCCCTGAGCGTGGTCTTGGAAAGGTCGGTCGCGAAGTGGGATGCGGTGGCCGCGCTACCGCCGTTGCCGGCGATGAATATCGTGCGATCCCCGCGCCAGGCGGCTTCCACGGCCGAGGCCAAGGGTTCAATGGCGGCGCGCGGGAGGGCGGAAACCTGCCGACCCAGCATGTTCAGATGAGCGTCGATGAGGTCGGACATGGCTGTCAGGCGGCTACGGCTGCTGACTTCCAAGTCCCAATCACGCGTCGAGCGGGTTGTGGAAGCAGGAGCGTACGCCGGTGTGACACGTGGGGCCTGCCGGGTTGACCTGCACCAAAAGGGCGTCGCGATCGCAGTCGGCCACGAGGCCCACAACGCGAAGGTAGTTTCCCGAGGTGGAACCCTTGTTCCAGAGTTCCCGGCGGCTGCGGCTGTAGAACCAGACAGTGCCGGAGTCCAGCGTGCGAGCGAAGGCCTCGCGGTTCATGTAGCCGAGCATGAGGATGTCGCCGCTGACGGCATCCTGACAGATTGCTGGAATCAGGCCGGCGGCGTCGTACTTCAGTTTGAAGTCGACGGTTGTCTCAGTGGCAGTGTCCATCCGTAGCGTTTCCCAGGGAGCGGCCGGCCGTTGGTTCGTCCCAATCGAGCAGCAGATTGAATGGTCATGATACGAGCCGAGTCGGCTGCGCCAGGCGGCGCGGACCGAGCGAATCCAACTTCAGGACGGGCGCTGTCCGCTAGGCCAGCACCTCACGAGGATTCCTCGCGACGCCGTTGACCCGATATTCGAAGTGCAGGTGGGGGCCGCTGGTCCAGCCGGTGAGGCCCACGTAGCCAACGACCTGACCGCGGCTGACGAACTGGCCGGGCGAGACTGGCGGCGGGGCGGTGTAGTCGTCCAGGTGCGCGTAGAGGGTCTCTTCGTTCTGGTTGTGCGCAACGACCACGATCAATCCGTACGAGGCCTGGCGGTTATCGGGCACGACGTAGCCGGCGGCAAGGACGATGCCGTCGTTGGCGGCCACGACGGGCGCGAGCATGTCTTCGGCGATGTCGATGCCGATGTGCGGGCACTGACCGAATGTGCAACCTCCGAATTCGGTCGTGATGACTCCCCACAGCGGCCACGTGTAGATCCCGGCCACGGACGTTCCCTGGGTCTCGGCAACCTGGCGCGCCAGTTCCCGCGCCTGCTCCTGGGCCTGTTGCAGAGCGAGGATGCGCTCGAGCTGGGCGATTTCGCGCTGTTGAATGTCGCGCAGCACCAAGATGCGGCTGCCGACGACCGCAGCTTCGGCCGCGAAGGCGTCGATGCCCGCGTCCAGCGTGGACTGTTCACGCTGGACGCCGAAAATGAGGTCCTGCTGTTCCTGTGAGCGGCGCTGGAGTTCTGTCTGGATCACGGCCGCTTCCTGGCGCAATTCGTCCATTTGCTGGAGCCGCGCGGCCAGGTCGGCCGTTCGAAACTGCACCGTCTGGCGGCTGCGACGCAGCGTTTCGATCTCGTCAAGATCCTGGGCCAGCGCGCGTTCGAGCGAGGTGGCGCGGTCGAGCGCCTCGGAGAACGAGGACGAGGAGAGGACCGTTTCTAGGGTCGTGGTACGGCCAGCCTTGTAGAGGGACCGGACGCGGTCGCCCAGGTTATCGGTCTCACGAGCGAGGGCTCGATTGAGGTTGGCGATGGAGGCGTTGATGTCGTACACCTCAAGCTCGACTGTTTCGAGCTGGCGATTGACATCGCGCAGGCGCTCAACCGCCGCGAATCTCTGGCGGTCGATCACGGCCAGTTGCTGCTGGAGCGCGCCTTCGCGCGCCTGGGCGGCCACCAGCAGCGTCTGTTCTTCCTGGGCCAGGCGTTCGAGTTCGGCCTGCTCGCGCTCGGCAGCCGCGATTTCATCTTCGGTCACGGCGCGGGCGATCAGTGGGGTTGCGCCGGCCAGGGCAGCACCGGCCAGGGCGGCGCGCAGGAAACCACGGCGCGACGCAAGCCGCAGGCCAGGTACGTTGAATAGGGCGGCGTCGCAGCGACCGGCGCACTGACAGGCAACGCCATGGTCGTGCACGTGCGCGGCTGACTGCAGATCTCTTGCGGTCAGAGAGTCGGCTCCCGCAGCCAAATGTCCGATACCAATTGAGTGTGCCACGCGAAGCGGGCGGTGCAGCCGGTTGGTTGGAAGCATGCAGGAGCAGCTGCCACCTAGCGGACTGAGCCAGCGACGGCCTTAGGGCAGGGTCAGGAACATCCGATCCGGAAGCGGCGGGAAAGCCGCGGTTGGCAAGGTCTGGTACCAGTAGGCCACAGAACAGATGTCGTCCTGCCGGGCCATGAACAGCGAACCCTTGCCGTCAAAATCCCTGTCGGGGTGGAAGCCAAGGTCCTGGATAGTGACACGCAGGTCGCTCTGGAAGCGGATCGGGTCGAGGACGTGGAAGCGGTACATGGCGTGCCGGTGCTTGTTCAGCATGTGACCGTCCGGCTCGATGACCTGGTGCATGCCCAGGAACGGCGTGGTGTAGGTGCGGTATTCGCCGGTCACGCTCCAGTCGTAGGCCCCGCCGACGTAGTCCTCGGTTCCGGTGCCGCAGATGGTGGGGAACTCCTGGTCGCCGTCCAGGTAGAACTTGATTTCGCCCTCGCCCCACCAGCGGTCGTCCAGCACGCCCCAGCCGAGCGAGGTGCCGACGTAATGGCCGTGGCCGCGAATGCCGTCCGCGATGGTGAATTCCTCGCCGTAGGGCTGGGGATTGGCGCGGCGGAACTGGGCATGGAAGTAGGCGGCGTCGTCGGGCACGTCGGTGAGGGTGTAGTTGATCTGGTAGAAGCAGCGCTGCGGCTGGGCGGGATGCTGGTTTTCGAGCGTGATGCGGCAGCGCCGGCGGAAGGGCATCTGCCAGAAGCAGTTCAAGCCGTGGTTCGGGTTGACGGCGATGGGCAGGGCGCTGACCTGGGCGAAATGGTCTTTCAGGTCGCCTTCTTTGGTTGCCCAAGGCACGGCAAAAAAGTCCGGCAAGGGCGCCTCGACCGCGGGCTGTTCCTGGTCGTCCCAGTACAGGCGCAGGATGAAGTTGCGGCTGATCGACCCGGTGATCCAGATGCTTTGAATCGCGCCCGATCCCTCGATATCGGCCAACTCGAAGGTCTGGCCCGGTTCAACCCAGACGGCGGGACGGCACTTCCAGCCGAGGCCCAGATTGCGTGAGGGGCCGTCGGGATCGGCTTCGGCTCGGGCACCGCCGCCGCGTTCCCCACGTGGGTTTTCCGCTGAAATGGAGCGGGTCTGCGCCGAGGACAAGCGAGACAGGTTGCCGAGATGGAGGTCCAAGCCGTTAAAGGCGGTCATGGTGTGAGGTCCTGGTGTGGACGGCGACGGCTCCTATTGTGAGTCCGTGGAGCACTGGACCGCGACCGGTCGATGACCGTCTGCCATCCCGTGTTCTCGTTTTTCAAAGTTCAGGCCGGAAGTCCTAATAGCGGAATTCCTTGTTCAACGTTTCGCAGCAGCCGGTCAGCCCCTAGGGGGTCTCAGGCGCGCGAGGGACTCTGACTGCTTGACTACGCCACGACTGCGATGCGCGAGAATGCGGCCGACGGTGCTGTAGCCCCGAGAGCCGCTCCCATGTCCAGCAGCGAGCGTCCGAATGTGATCGTGATCGTCAGCGACACGTACCGGCCCGACCACATTGCGGCCAACGGCCATCCCGACGTGTACACGCCCGAACTAGACGACTGGCTGGCCCGGAGCGTGACCTTTGATCAGGCCACGGTGTCCAGCTTTCCGACGATTCCGATGCGCACGGACTGGTTTACGGGGCGGTTCGCTCACCCGCGCCACGGCTGGCGCGACCTGGACCCGCAAGCGGTCACGCTGCCTGAGGTGCTGGCTGCCAACGGGTATCGCACGCAACTGATCGCCGACACCACGCATCTGATGAATTCGCACTTCTTTCGAGTGTTCGAGCGCCACCACTTCAACCGCGGGCACGAAGCGGACGGCAAGTTTCTGCGGCTGAACGATCCGATCGAGCACCTGGTGGAAGACCCGCGCAAGACCCGCGTGGAGTTTGGGAACCATGCCTACGCGCCGGTGCTTTCCGATATCCATGCGCATACGAATTACTGGCGCCGCTACGAGGACCAGTCGCAGCCCATGCGCATGGCGGACGACGTGTGCCGGTTCCTGGAGGACTGCCACCGGAGTCCGCAGCCGTTCATGCTCTGGGTCGACTGCTTTGACGTGCACGAGCCGTGGTTTCCCCCGAGGTATCTGCTGGACCGCTACGACCCGACCTATGACGGTCCGCCGATGGCGGAGCCCAACTACCGAGAGGCGGACGTCTATACGCCGGCTGAACTGCGCAACATGCAAGCCCGCTACAAGGCAATGTGCACGCTGCTGAGCAAGGCGGTGGGGCGGATGCTGCGGACGACTCAGGACGCCGGGCTGCTGGACAACTCCATCGTGGTGTTCATGTCCGACCATGGGATGTACCTGGGCGAACGCGGGCGCACGGGTAAGTCGGGCATCCAGCCCGACGGCCGAAGCGTGTTTCCGTTCCATTGCGAGATCAACCGGATCTGCTGGTCGATGCACGTACCGCCCTCGCTGAACCGGACCACCAGCGCGCCGGGATCGCGTCTACCGGGTTTGGTGCAGGCGCCGGACTTGATGCCGACCGTGCTGGAACTGTGCGACATCCCGGTGCCGGCCGACGTGGAGTTGGAGGGCGCCAGCCTGGTTCCAATGCTGGAGGGCGATTCGGCGGGGCCGCGTCCGCTGGCTGTCACGGCTACGACCACCAACATCGACGGCAGCTGGGTGCAGAGCCGGCGGCCAGCAGTAACCGACGGCGAGTGGAAGCTGCTGCTGGACGAGGACGACGGCGCCGGTGAGCCGGCGTTGTACCGAATCGCCGATGATCCGGGTGAGACGGTCAACCTGATTGACAGCGCCCGCGACGAAGCGCGGCGGATTCATGCCGAGATGCTGGTGTGGCTGAAGGCCCATGAGGCGACGCCGGCGACGATCGAGCGGCTGAGCGCCGAGCGGGTCGGTTTGGGCTGACGCCCTGGTCGAGTAGCTCGGGTCATGGCAGCTAGGACTGTCGACCGTGGCCGATAGCCGTGCGGTCGGCGAGGCCTTGGAGTGCGGGGCAGAATGATGGGCGATAGTCGCGGGATCGCAAGAGATTATGAGGCGTAGATCGTGCACGCACTGATAACCGGGGGCGCCGGCAGCATTGGTTCACGGCTTGCCGCCGCGCTGATCGAGCGGGGCGATTCGGTGACCGTGGTGGACGTGCGGCCGGACCCGGTGGCGCCGTCGGCCGCGTTCGAGCAGGCGGACGTGCGGGTGGGGGAGACGCAGGCCACGGGGTTCATCGATGGCATCGTCGCCGAGACTCAGCCCGACACCGTGTATCACCTGGCCTCGCTGCTTTCGGGAAGTTCGGAGACGGACTCGGACCTGGCCTGGCGGGTGAACCTGGACGGCATCCGTTACGTGCTGGAAGCGGCACGGATTCATGGTGTGGGCCGTGTGCTGTTTCCGAGTTCCGTGGCCACTTTCGGCATGGGCGTGGGCCACACTGTGACCGACGACAGCCCGCAGTGGCCGGCGGGTCTCTACGGCGTGACGAAGGTGCTGGGCGAGCGCCTGGGGGTGTATTACCACCAGCGCTTTGGCGTGGATTTCCGCTGTGTGCGGCTGTCAGCCATGGTGGCGACCACTGCGCCGGCGGCCGGCGCGGCCAGCGCCTTCGTGTGCGAGCTCTATATGGGCGCGGTGCGCGAGGGCGGCTATACCTTCAAGGTCTATCCCCACAGCCGCATCCCGCTGGTGTGGGTGCAGGACGTGGTGGGCGCCCTGCTGCAACTGCACGACGCTCCAGCCAGCCAGTTGACGCGCCGGGTGTATCAAGTGATGGGCTCAAACCCGACGGTGCAGGAGATGGCGGAGGTTGTGCAGCAGCGAATGCCGGACGTGCGGTTGGCGTTTGATCCGGACCCGGTGCGGGCGGACATCGTGGACAGCTGGGCATCAAGCATGGACGACGCCAGCGCACGGGCCGACTGGGGCTGGGCGCCCAGGTTCGACCTGGAGGGGATGACGGACGCGGTGTTGGCGGAACTGCAAGCCGACGGCTAGCGTTTACGAACGCCAACGGACGAGCCCGCTGTCAGGTGGGGCCCGGTGCCGCTCCTGGCTCGGTTAGCCGATGGGTTGGAATTTGTGGAGGGCGTCGTCGCGTTGGACTTCGGCGACGTAGATGGCGCCTTCGGGGTCGACCCAGATGCCGTGGGGGGCGTTGAAGGGTTCGGCGCCGTCGCCGGGGCTCTCCCACGAGGTGATGGTCTGGCCGTTTAGGTCCAGCAGGGAAACGCGGCTGCCAACTTCGGCGAGGTAGATGACGCCCGCGGCTTCGTCTACGTAGAAGTCGGCGGGCTGGCGGAAGCCGGTCCACTGGTCCATGTAGACGCCGTCGGGATCGAAGATCTGGATGCGGTGGTTCTCGCGGTCGGCCACCAGGATGCGGTCATCGCTGAGCGCCCAGATGCTGTGCGGGAGGTCGAATTGCCCCGGCCCGGTTCCCGGCTCGCCCCAGCTGTTGAGCAGCGCTCCACTGGGCGCGAAGCGGTGACAGCGGGCATCGCCGTAGCCATCGGATACGTAGATGGAGCCGTCGGACCCGATGTGGGTGTTGGTGGGATGGTTGAAGTGCCCGCCCTCGGCGCTGGTCATGTTGGGGTAGCCGATGCGGCGCACAACGCGCCCATCGGTGGTGGTGACCCAGATGACGTGGGCGAAGCGGTCGGTGAGCCATAGGTGTTCGTCGGCGTCGACCCATACGCCATGGGCGTGGTTGAGGAGGTCGTCGCCCCAGGTGTCGACGATGCGGCCGTCGGAATCAAATACGACCATGGGGTGCGTGCCGCGGCAGAAGCAGTAGACGCGGCCCTGACTGTCCACACCCACGCTGCCGATCCAACCCAGCGTGATGCCCGCCGGCAGTTGCGGCCACCCCTGGACGTGCGCATAGCGATGCGCTCCACTACCTACGGGCATCTGTCCGGCCTCCAGCGCGAAAGCGTTGCGCGCCCATCGTAGAGGGTGGCGGCAGTGCGCGCTTGTGGCGTGTTCATCACAGTGGTCGGCGGTGGTGAACGAATAGACTCGCTGTCATGGCGAACCTGACACCCTCCGGCGCGCGCGGCGCACCAGTGAGCGCAACCGGCCTGTGGAAGCGGTTTGGGGCGCTGGACGTGGTGCGGGACGTCTCGTTGGAGATCAAGCGCGGCGAAGTGGTGGGCTTTGTGGGCCCGAATGGCGCGGGCAAGAGCACCACGATTCGCATGATGCTGGACATCTTTGCGCCGGACCGGGGCACGGTGGAGGTGTTTGGCGCGCCGATCGACGACGCGGCGCGACGGCGGATTGGCTACCTGCCCGAGGAGCGGGGGCTGTATCCGGGCCTGCGGATTACGCCCATCCTGAAGTACATGGCGGAACTGAAGGGCGTGCCTCCGCAGGAAGCAGTCGGGCGCGCGGACGCGGCGCTGGAGCGGATGGGGCTGACGGAACACCGCGGCAAGAAGGTGGGCGAACTGAGCCGTGGCCTGCGGCAGCTGCTGCAGTTTGCGGCGACGATTCAGCACGGGCCGGACTTTCTGGTTCTGGACGAGCCGTTTTCTGGCCTGGACCCGGTGAACGTGCGGCTGATGAAGAACGTGGTGGCCGAAATGCGGGACGACGGGGTAGCCGTACTGTTCTCGACGCACCAGATGACGGACGTGGAGGAACTCTGCGACCGCGTGGTGATGATCAACCATGGCGAGATCGTGCTGAACGGCGGCGTGCGGGAGATTCGACGCCGTTATGCGAGCGACCGACTGCTGGTGGAGTGCGCGGGGGCTTCGCTGGACGAACTGGGCCTGCCCGGCGTTGCGGAAATGGAGCCGCGAAGCGCTGGCTGGCGGCTCAGCCTGGACCAGGAAGGATCCGCCGAGGGCGTGTTGCGGGCGCTGCTGGACGCGGGCGTGCAGATCGAACGCTTTGAGCGCGAGGCGCCGACGCTGGAAGAGATTTTCCTGCGCATCGTGGGCGGAGCGGACGACGGCGGCGAGTCGGACGGGACGCCGAACGCGGGAGCGCCGGCCGATGACTAGCGTGCGCATCGTGACTCGTCACGAGTTCCGGATGGCCGTCACGCGCCTGGCTTACATCATCACGACGGCAGCGGTCCCGGTGCTGGTGACGCTGGCGGTGGCTATCTTCGCAGTCATTACCTTCGTGACCCGCGAGGACGGCGATTCGGAAGCCGCGCCCGGGATAGCGCAAAGCGAGGATCTGCCACGCCTCGGCTACGTGGACCTGACAAGTGGGCCGGCGCTGTTTGGCCGGCACCAGGATCAGCCGGGCGCGGTCTTCGTGCCGGTGTCGGACCGTGGCGCTGGGGTCGCGGCCCTCGCTAGCGAAGAGATCGACGCGCTGTTCGTCTTCCCGGCGGTCTTTGTTGAAACGGGGACGGTGGTGCGGGTCCAGGTGGCCGACGACGGGGGCGGCATCGTTGGACCGGATGGCCCTTCATATAGCGGCGCCCTGCGCGGGTTCGTGCTGTCGAATCTGTTCGCGGACGAGGTTCCGGCCGGGTTGGTGGAGCGGCTGCAGACCCCTTACGAGCTGGTGACGGAGGAAGTAAGGCCTGTCGGCGACGCGGCGGAGGACGACTCGTCGGAGTTCGATCTCGGCCGAGCGGCGTTCTTTGCGGTTGTCGGGATTTCGCTCCTGTTTTCGCTTTTCTTCAGTTCGGGCTATCTGCTCAACGCCCTGGTGGAGGAGAAGGAGAACCGGGTGATGGAAGTGCTGCTCTCGTCGGTCAAACCGGACGCGCTGCTGCTGGGCAAGTTCTTCGGGCTGGGAGCGGCGGGGTTGCTGCAGATGCTGGCGTGGCTGGCTTCCATCGGCGTGGGAGTGCTGGTGATCGGCCTGATCGTGGATATTCCCGCGGAGTTGCTGCCTGTTCCATCGGTAGCCGACATCGCCGTGGCGGCGGCGTACTTCTTGCTGGGCTACGCGCTCTTCGCCTCGTTGATGGCAGCGGTGGGGGCGGTTTCGACATCGCTGCGCGAAGCCAACCAGATTTCGGCCATCGTCATCATTCCGGCATTCATCCCGGTCTGGCTGAACTTCATTCTGTTTACGGAACCCGAAGGCACGGTGGCGCGGGTGCTGACGTACATCCCTTTTACGGCCCCGGTAACGGGTCTTATCCGACTGGCGATCGACGCGATGGACCCGGTTGAGGCAATTGCCGCGCTGCTGGTGCTGGCGCTGTTCGCCGCAGGTGCGCTGGGGCTGGCGATGCGGCTATTCAGGGCCTACCTGCTGATGTACGGCAAGCGGCCGACGCTGAAGGACATCGCGCGGAGCGTGGTGTCGGGCTAGCTGGCTTTGCGCAGGTAGGTGATCGGTCCGCCAAAGTCGAAGGCTTGTTGCTCGGATGCCGAGAAGAATGGGCTGATTTCGGTGGTGAGATAGGCCCTGGCGCCGTCGAGCGTCGATTCGCCGTGATCGATTGCTGCGATGACGTTGGTCTGAGTGAGCAGGTAGTCGATCAGCTGCTTTCGGTCGAAGAAGACGACGTTGGAGTACCTCTCGTCCTTGACCAATTCGAAGCCGGCTTGTTTGGCAGACCGATCGTCGAGAGGGCGGTTGTCGCGAGGTGGCGCAGGGAAGCGTTGGCAATAGGTGGACCCGAACCAGGGATTGAAGCCCGGATTGCCCTTCAGGTTGGCTGAGAAGAAGCTGTCGTAGATAACGAGCCAGCCGCGGGGCTTGAGCACACGGCGGGCTTCCGCCAGGAAGGCGTTTCGCTCGAACCAGTGCAAGGCGGAGGAGACGGTTAGCAGGTCGAATGCCACGTTCGCCAGCGGCAGCGCCTCGGCCGGACACACCAGGTAGTCGATGCGTAGGTCGCGATCCGCCTGGCCCAGCATGGCGGCGGAAAGGTCCGTGCCGACGATCCTCGCCGCAATCTTCTTCAGGGCGATGCAGGACAGTCCCGTTCCGCAGGCGACATCGAGCGCGTGGTCGAGTCGCTGGTGGATATCCAGCTGGGCGGCGATTCGCTGAATGACGACGTCGTGGTGGTAGGGGCGAGCCCGGGCGTAGAGCTCGGCGGCATGCTTCGAGTCAAACAGGTCGCCAGCGAGGTCCTGGGCTATGGCGCGGCGGTCCCTTGGTCAATCGCCTCGAGGCGTTCGAGAATCCACATGCGCGTCAACGTCGTGGGGCCGATGCCTTTCTTATGGGCTGTCGCCCGCAGGGTTTCCAGCGTCTCAGCCGTAAAGCGCACGGTGATGCCCTGGGAGAGGTTCTTGGCGAAGCGCACGGTGGTGCGTTCAAACTCGCTTTCGAAGTCGGCCGTGTCGTGCGTGTCCCAGAACTCGGCCTCTTCCTCACGGCTAGTGAACGTCGGAATCTGAGACTGCTTCTTTGCCTCACTCATTCCGTCACTCCTTTCTCCGATTCCCGGTACGTCCGCCGCTCGCGACGGCTGGCCGGTCGCGCCGTCACCGGGTAGTAGATCTCAGTTTGAACCGGCGCCAGGATCACCGTGAGTGTCCTTCCGGAGACTGTCTGGCCAATGACACGAAGACGACCTTGATACGTGCGGCTTGAATGGGTGAACCCCCAACAGACCTCTTCGACCTCGTCGACCTCGTCGGGCGTGACTTCGTGGCGCGCAATGTGGCCTACGTTCCACGCGTCCCAGACCAACTCCCGTACAAGGATCATGCGGCTATTGTAACTGTTTGCGTTACAAGGCGAATGCTCCGTCACCAGATGCCCAAGGCGCCGGTGGCTCGACTCAAGGCTGCTCTGCTGACAGCCCGGGGCGCGGGATATGGGTTGGGGCTAAGCTGCAGCGGAGACTGCGCTGGCCGGTACCGGAGTGATTACCGATGACGATTACGACCTTCCTGGGAGACCGCAGCGTGGGGATGCGTACGGGGTTTACGACGCGGCCGGTGGTGATGGGGACGCGCGGGGTGGTGACCTCGGGTCACTACCTGGCGACGGCGGCCGGGTTCCGGATGATGGAGCAGGGCGGCAATGCGATCGACGCTGCGGCGGCGATGTGCTTCTGCCTGAATCTGCTGGAGCCGCAAAGCAACGGGCTGGCCGGCGAGGTGCCGACGCTGATCTACTCGTCGCGCGAGCGCAAGGTTTACGAGTTGAGCGGCATGGGCTGGTCGCCGCAAGCGTTCACGATCGACTGGTGCCGCGAGCACGGCATCGATCTCATTCCCGGCGACGGCTACCTGCCGGCCTGCGTGCCGGCGGTGGTGGGTACCTGGGCGGCGGCGCTGGCGCGCTTTGGAACGATGAGCTTCGGAGAGGTCGTGCAGCCGGCGATCGAGCTGGCCGAGAACGGCTATCCGGTCTACGACAGCCTGCACAACAGCCTGGCGAGCAACGTGGCCAAGTTCACCGAGCTGTACCCCAGCACGGGCGAGGTGTATCTACCCGGCGGGACGGCGCCCGCGGTGGGCGAGCTTCATCGGAATCCCGAGTGGGCCGAGACGCTGCGCATCCTGTGTCGAGCCGAGAAGGCGGCGGCCGGAGGCGGGCGCGTGGCCGGCATCGAGGCCGCGCGGGACGCCTTCTACAAGGGCGAGATTGCCGAGCGAATTCTGGACTTCATCACCAGCACGCCGGTTGAGGATGCCAGTGGATCGACTCACGCCGGCTTGCTGAGCTACGAGGATTTCGCGGAGTGGGAAGCGGAGTTCAGTGAGCCGGTTAGCGTGAACTACCACGGCCTGGACGTTCACAAGTGCTCCGGCTGGACGCAAGGCCCGGTGTTCCTACAGCAACTGACGCTGTTGGAGGGATTCGACCTAGCGGCGATGGGCCACAACTCGGCGGACTACCTGCATACGCTGATCGAGTGCGCCAAGCTGGCCTTCGCCGACCGCGAGGCCCATTACGGGGACCCGAAAATCGACGACGTGCCGTTTGACCGACTGCTATCCAAGGCGTACGCCGACGAGCGGCGGGCACTGGTTGGCGAGCGGGCGTCGCTGGAGATGCGGCCGGGCGACGCGGGCGGTGGATTCCCGGCCTACGCCACGATTGACGTGGCCGAGAACAACCGGCGGGCGCTGCAAGTTGCGGCCCGCGAGGTTCGCGACCTGGGGCTTGGCCACGCGCACGTGGGCGATACGACGCACCTGGATGCCGTGGACCGCGAGGGCAACATGGTGGCAGCCACGCCCAGCGGCGGCTGGCTGGGCACCTCGCCGGTTATACGCGGGCTGGGATTCCCAATCGGCACGCGCGGGCAGATGTTCTATCTGAATCCGGCGCGGCCCAACGCGCTGGCCCCGCGCAAGCGGCCTCGGGCCACGCTGACGCCCTCTCTGGTGATGCGGAACGATGAGCCGTTCATGGTCTTCGGGACGCCGGGCGGCGACGGGCAAGATCAGTGGACGCTCCAGTTCTTCCTGAACTTTGTGCACTTCGGCATGAACCTGCAGGAAGCGCTGGACGCGCCAACGGTGCACTCGGTGCATTTCCCGTCGTCGTTCTATCCGCGCGAGGCTTACCCGGGACGCATGGTGGCCGAGGGGCGAATCGCCAGCGAGGTGCTGGCGGAGCTCGGGCGTCGCGGCCACGAGGTTGAAGTCACGGGCGACTGGTCGAATGGCAAGCCGATGGGCATTCGGGCCGCGGGGCCGGGCGGGGTGATCGCGGGGGCGGTTTCTCCGAAAGGGATCATCGGGCACGCGCTGGGGTGGTAACGCCCAGGCGGTATCGGGCCTAGCGGCCGAATCGAGAGAGAGGCAACGTCGCGAGCTGCGCGAGCGCGCGTTGTGGGCCAGGGACGACTTCGTGGCGTGCATGGAATTTGCATATCCGCTGCACACCTGCTCGATGGGCTACCACTAGCCTCCGCACAATGACTGTATCCGGAGCGCGTTGGGAGGCCGACCGGACAATGAGCGGGGCATTTAAGGCGAAGTGACAGCGGAAGTGCGTGCCGTCCCTGCCGTCCGTGGCTCCCCGCGAATATCGCCGCACGGATCGAGGCTGAAGCTCCGTCGCGCCGGACCCGACGACAAGCAACTCGCAGGTCGCTTGCTGCGCGAAGCATTGACGCCTGGGTTGGCGGACGCCGTATTCGGTCTGGGTGTCGAGGGCGGCGCCACGCGCTACCTGGAACGCCTCTTTGCGCGCGCCGGCACGCTCTGGAGCTATGACCTCGTCACGTTGGCTGAGGTCGACGGACAGGTGGCCGGGCTTGTATCGCACGCGGCATGGACGGAGCTGGCCCAGCGCTATCGGGCGACGATGTGGGCCTATGTGCGCGTCTACGGCCCTGTGCGGGTTTTCAAGCTTCTCCCACGACTGCGAGCATTGATCCGAGCGAGTCCGCGCGTCCCCCCGGACCATTGGTTCATTCCATATCTGACCGTTACCGCGAAGCACCGCCGGAACGGTGTAGCGCACGCCCTGCTGGACTCGGTGTACCAGCGCGCGGAGTCCCGTGCGTCGGCATGCAGTCTGTATGTACTGGCAGAAAACCTGCCTGCGCGTCGGTTCTACGAGCACGCCGGCTATCAGGAACGCGCGTGCGAGTCATCAGCGCCGCTGTACGACCTTGCCGGCACTCGCGGTCGTGTGAGGCTGGAGCGGGAAGTCTCGGTCGATCTGACCTAGCGGCCGAATCCGACAAACCGACAACACCTGGGTACGGACGGCCCGTCAGAAGTCAGTCACGCTACCATTTCTTCGATTCTTCCGAGTACACGTGGCTAGGCAGCCGGTAGCTAATGCCCGTATCGTCGTACGCCGAAGCATGGAGTAAGGACGTGAATCTGGTGTAATTTTCGCTACGAGCACGTCCTCGAAACAATTTGCCCAGCATGCTGCCGTAACGCTGTTGAAACTTGAACCATTCAACAGCACCAAACGACGAATATCCAGGATACATAAGCTCTTCGGCACAATCTCTTCCGATGAGACCGCGAGAAATCTTAAACACGTACTTGGCCAATTTCCGACGCTCTTCCGGCGAAGTCATTCCAGTGATCAACGGAGCCGAGTTGATAAGCGAGTGAGCCATCACCACCGATTCGATCGGAGAATCCGGCTCGCACATCAGGCCAATGTCATATAGTCTGAGGGCTTCTTCTTCATCTTGAAACAGAATCGTCTCAGGAATGCCCATCAGGTAACCGGAATAGCGCCAGACGGCCATAAAGCTCGCGCGCTCCTCGTCATTGTAAACCGCGCCCAAGGTTTTCATGTGCTTCAACAATCGTGCCGAAAACGCCGAAATGGCGTACCCCAAATGTGCCGCGCTAATCGGGCCTCCCGACGCTTCAGTATCCCATTCTTCGGAGTTGTTCAGGAGGTGCCGCATTTGTGCGTGGACGATGCGAATACGGACCGAAAGTTTCCAGCCATCGCCATGTCTAACCAAGCCCCCGGGGAAAAATATCTCCATCATGTGACGGTTGTTCTGCCCCAAACTCCTGACTCCCTGATCACGCACCCGCCCAGTGATAAAGAAGGACTTTGCAATATTTGTAGTGAATCCTTCTATCAGGACACCAGCCACGAATGCCGCCAGTACCACACTCGAATTCCTGTGCAACATCCTGACGCTCGACTCGAATGCCGAATAGTCGAGCCATTTCGGAGGCGCTACCGCCTCTTCGAAGAATTTCCGCATTGAGGCCGGTGCGTCCCGTGGAGCCTCCTCGCCTTGGTCGTCCATAGCCGCTTCAACGAGTTGCCACGACTTTCTCGCACCGAGTTCCGCGAGGTCCTGCGTCATCTCATCGCCTACCGGGTCTCCGATGACCGCGTGCGCGAGGTAGTTGTCCGCGATCTCGGGAGCGATTTTTCGGGCCTTCGCATAACCGTCGGTGTAGTCAGAAGGTATTTTCATGCGAACTCGTGCCTCCGTATCAACTCCAATCCCGACGTTGCCGACGTGCAAACTCTCATTCTTCCCCTGCTTCGATTCGCAGATCGGGAAGCCAGCGAAGGAACGATGGCAGGTACCAGTTTCGCTTGCCAAGAACTTCCATACTCGCGGGAACCAAGACTGAACGCACCAAGGTTGCGTCCAACAGCACCGCTACGGCAAGACCGAATCCGACTTGCTGGTTGATGATGGTCGCCCCTGACGCAAAGCCGCCGAATACGGCAACCATGATCAAAGCGGCGCCAGTGATGATCGTCGCAGTTGAACGCAGTCCATAGGCCACGGCCTCGGCATTGTTCCCCGTCTGATCGTAACGCTCACGGATGCGGCTTAGCAGGAATACGTGGTAGTCCATCGAAAGCCCGAAGAGGATGGAGAACAGGAATAACGGGATCCACACGTCCACGACCTCGGCGTGGCGGAATCCCAGCAAATCGGTGGCCACACCCTTTTGGAACACCAAGACCAGCAACCCGTAGGTCGCGCCGACGGATAGCAAGTTCATGATGACGGCTTTGATCGGAATGACGATCGATCGAAAGACCAGCATCAGGATGATGAAGCTGAAGCCCAGCACGAATACGAAGACGATTGGCGTGTATGTCGCAACGATGTCGAAGACGTCCGCGGACGCGGCCGAAACTCCGCCAACCAAGACTTCCGCCGCAACCCCTTAAAACGCAGCCGGGATGTACTCGTCGCGCAGGACAGTCACAGCATCAACCGTTGCCTGACTACTAGGCTCCCCATGCGTGATCAGCGTCAGCAACCCCAAGTCGCCAGATGGGCTCACGGTCGGGATCGGAGGGAGCGGGAAGCGAGGGTCATTGCTCAACGTTGCCTGTAGGCGTTGAATTGCTCCCTGAACTTCGGGGCTGTTCACATCACCGTCAATGACTATTTCGACCGGATTGACAAGCCCAAACGAGAAGTTCTCTTCCAAGACAAAGAAGGCTTCTCTGGTCTGGGACCCTTCGGGGTACGCGTCAACACCATTGATTCCTGTTTTGATATCGAAATAGAAGATTGTCAGAACGATCATCGGCACGGCGATCGCGACGATGCTTATTAGGGGATGACTCGTGACCTTCCGTGTTATGAACTCCCAGAATCCGTCCTTGGACGCTTCCGGAGATTTTACTCTGAACCTTCCAATGAAGGGGACCGGCAGCAAGTTCACCTTTGGATCAAGAAGTGCAAGCACAGCCGGCAGGAGCGTGAGGGTGGCGGCCAGGGCAACGGCCACGACAAGAATGGCGCCAATTGCCAGCGACTGGAAGAACAAGAACGGAACTATCAGCATCCCACAGAGCGCGATAATTACCGTGACACCGCTAAAGAGCACGGTACGGCCGGCCGTGGATCCCGCGCATTCGGCTGCCGCCGACTTGCTGAGGCCGCGGTCCATTTCCTCTCGGAAGCGGGAGACGATGAGGAGCGAGTAGTCAATACCTACCGCAAGACCGATCATCGTGACCATCAGCGTTACGAAGAACACCAGCTCGAAGGCTTGGCCGATCAGTGCCACCAAGCCCAGGGCGACGATGATGGCAACGACGGCCAATCCGATGGGCGCCAGCGCGGCGACTATCGTGCCGAAGATCGCCACCAGAATAAGCAGCGCAACCGGGACGCCGATCCGTTCGCCTTGCTCCAAGTCGTGCAGGGCAAGCTCGTTGGACTCGAACGAGATGCTGGCGGTCCCACTCATGAGCACGCGGAAGTCATCCGCCGCATCCGCTTCCTCAACAATATCGAGGATGTGCCCAACGTTTTTCTCAGCGTCTTTGAGTCTGCCGGTGAGCACCAGTTGCATGATCGTGGTCTTGCGATCTTCCGAAACCAGCGACTCGTCGTTTTCCTGGTAGTAGTTCCGGCCCGCGGCCACGGTGTCGCTGCCCAGCGCAAAGATATCTCTGAACACGGTCTCGACCTTGTGCCGGAATGCCGGGTCGTCCACGGTCAGGGTTTCCGATTGGACGACAACGATTTCAGTAACCGGTTGAGGTCCCCGGAGCCTGTTTTCCAACATATCGGCGGCTCGCTGCGAGTCGGCGCCGGACGTCAGTCGCAACTCGGTGGTCGTGGCGCTATCGAGCAGGCTGGAACCGAGCCCGCCTGCAATGACCGCCACAACCAGCCAGATTGCGATGGTGACGAGCGGTCGTCGGGCACTTATGCGGGCCAGAAATCCGGTCACGGGTTAACTCCCTCCATGCCTAGGTGGACGCCGCCCAAACGACTCGCTGCTTGATATCCGGCGGGCGATTCCTCGGGGTGCCAGTAGGTCGGTACGAGGCAATTGAAGGATGATGCGTCCACGTTGACCCTCATCCGCCCGGGTCCGAAAGGAGACTGTCGGCCCTTTACATCAGGGGGAAACAAACGCAGCCACTCGCACACGAGCGGCTTGAAAGCCGTCGTGGCAGCGCTCCCGTTCGTGTATCTTCACGTGCCCCTGAGCACACGTACCGAGGCCGCCCCGATGCGATTGGTTCTGGTTGACGGCCGGTCACTCAATTTCAGGTGTAGAGCCCGATGACACCGCGCCGGGCGGCTTCGCGATCGGCGCGACGAAACAGGGCAATGCCGGCAAGTACGGCAAGGATTGAACTGGCGCCGGCAATGGCAAGGTCGACAGGCAAAGGCACGATCGTTGGCGTTCCGAGAACCAAGTGGCGCAGGGCGTCGAGCACGTAGGTGTGCGGAAACGCGTAGCTCACCCAGCGGACGGACCACGGCAGGATCGTGATTGGAAAGACCGTACCGGCCAGCGTCAAGAGGAGGCCGGTCACGATTGCCTGGGCGGTCCACGAGCGCGTGGCCAGGAACACGCTGCCAAATACGAGACCGAGCCCCCAGAACGTAGCTAGACCAAACACCAGAGGAACGACGGCCAGCGCGGAGACAGCTTGCGTAGACGGACCAAAGATCAAGAATGCCAAGGCAATGATGATCCCGCCCTCGATTACCGCATCTGTCAGCGCCGCGAGTGACGCGCCGAGGCAGAGGGCCCAGCGTGGGGCGGGTGTCGACCACAGGGCGGGAAGAATTCCGACGCCATTTGCAGATGACAGATACGACATCGTGGCCGTCATGGGCCGGATGGCCGCATTGATAACCACAAGGCCGACAGCGGCGTAGGTGACGAAGTCATGACCACCGCCGCTGGCCGCGAATCCGGCGGAACCGTAGGCCCGGCTCATAAACAGAATGGGCGCGAGAAACAGAAACGTCGTCGCGATTCGTGCGGCCCACACGATCCGAAAGCGGTTGTGCTCGCGCCATGACTGTGCAAAGGCAGCCAGCACCACCCCAGCTACGCGACGGGCCTGCTGAATCTCAGACGGCCTCAAGATGTCCTCGCTGCCGCGCGTCGCGGTCGAACCGTGCAAACAGCCACATTCCCCCAATGCCGAAGACGAGTCCAAGGGCGAGCAAGGCCGCCACTGATGCCCACGCGGCAGCGTCGTCGTTGAAGACGAGCGTCGCGCGGAGCCCGCGAATCATCCACGTCGGCGGAAACAGTTGGCCAACGAATTGGGCCCAGTCAGGGAGCACGGTTGTCGGGTAGGCCGGACCCGCCAGGATCCCCGTCCCAACCAGGAGCGCCTGCACCAACACCACGCCCGCGCGAGCACGCAAGACCACCGCAGCCGAGACGAGACCGAAGGCTCCTACGGCAAAAGTTGACGCGGCGAGGACGCCGAGCAACGGCAATGGGGCAAAGCTGACAGGGAAGCGGAGGATGGCCCAGGCAACGGCGAAGGCAATGACAGCCCGGGCGATTCCAACGGACATTCTGGATGCGCCCAAGCCAGCGACGCGCGCCAGCAGGGATGTCGGGGTCAACCAGATCGAGCCGAGCGTGCCCTGGATTCGCTGGGCCTCGAGGACGAGCCCAACATTAGCGCCGATCGAAGTCGACCAGATCATCGCCGTCGCACCAATCGTCACGTACGCCATGTAGTTGTCCGTACCGGCGAGTTCAACGAATGGTTGAATGTGCCTGGCATTGGGGCCAACCAGGGCAATGGCCGCCAGTGCCATGGGAAGCACGGCAAACGTTGACATCCAGGCGCTGCTCACGAAGAAGTGCGGCTGGCGTGACTTCATGATCCAGCCAATTCTGGCCAGCTGCAGCGTCGCCGCGGCGTTCACCCAGGCGAACCGCACGCCGAGCCTAGACCGGGGCAAACGGTCCCTCGAGACGGCTGCCGGTCAGCTCAATGTAGGCATCCTCCAAGGTTGCTTCGCGCAGGCGAGACTGGACAATCTCGGCACCCGAAGCCGACACGCGCTGGGCGATGGCCTCCGCTGAATGCCAGCCGTCGGGGGCTCGCACCGCGATCTGAACCCCTCCGTCGGCCTGGACTGCCCCCCACCAGAGGGCAGCGTCGCCGATGGCCGCGCGGGCCGCGGAAGTGTCACCCCGCAGCATCAATTCCAGACGCGGCTCGACGCCCGCGCGCTTGATCAGGTCGGCCGGTCGACCTTCGGCAATGAGACGGCCGTGCTCAATGATCCCGACCCGATCGCACACCTCGTCGGCTTCGTGCATGTTGTGCGTCGTCAGGAGGATCGCTTTCCCCTCGCGCCGGAGTTCGTCGACAAATCCGCGCGTCGCGCGCGCCGCGGCGGGGTCGAGGGCGGCCGTCGGCTCGTCCAGCAGCAGCACCGGCGGGTCATGCAACAGGGTGCGGGCGAGATTGAGTCGCTGCTTCATGCCGGTGCTGTAGGACTCGACAAGCTCATCAGTACGTTCGGCGAGGCCAAGCCGCTCCATGAGCTCGTCCGTGCGTCGGCGTATCGCCTTGCCGTCCATGAACACGAGACGCCCGAACATCTGGAGGTTCTCGCGGCCGGTGAGCCGCCAGAAGACGCCCCGCTCGCCGGCGAACATAACGCCGATGCGTGTGCGCACCTCGGTGCCTTCGCTGACCGTGTCGTGCCCACAAATGCGCGCGCTGCCCGAGGTTGGCTCGAGCAGCGTCGACAGCATGCGAGCCATGGTTGTCTTTCCCGCGCCGTTGGGGCCCAGCAGTCCGTACACCTCGCCGGCATCGACAGAAAGAGAAACATCGTCGACCGCGACGACCGAATCGACCGTCTTGTCCGTCGGACGCCGGCGCAGCAGTTCCCAGGGCCTGCGCGGCGGCCGCCGACGCTCGAAGTGCTTGGTGAGTTCGACCGCCTCTACGAGGGACATTGAGGTGCGGACTCACGCGCTAAACACAATGGCGAGTCCGCCTCCCAGGCAAAGACAAAAATGCTGGCGGATATTGGCGACATCTTCAAGAGAGGGCCTTTTGGGAACTTCACTAGCTTGCCAGCGTGGCTGGTGGGCCGGGTGGGTCTCGAACCCACGACCTTCGGATTAAAAGTCCGCTGCTCTACCAACTGAGCTACCAGCCCACGTGAGCTTACCGAGCCATGGCCGGCTTGCCGCCCCCATGGTTGCCGCCTGATTCCGATAATGCGCGTAGAGCAGCGGCGGTATGGAGGGACCTATGGGCGTATTGGACGGCAAGGTTGCGATCGTGACCGGATCGAACCGCGGAATCGGCCGCGGCATCGCGCGCGGGTTTGCGCGCGCGGGCGCCAGCCTCGCCCTGGCGGCGCGGGACGCGGCGCTGCTGGAGGACGCCGCCGATGAGTTTCGGGGGTTGGGCGCGCAGGTCGCGGTCATTCCGACGGATGTGACCGACGAAGCCTCCGTCAACGCGCTGATTGACCGGACCCTAGAGCGGTTCGGCCAGCTGGACGTGCTGGTCAACAACGCCGGCATCGCCCAACACGCCCCGCTGGTGGACATGACGCTGGCCGACTGGAAGGCGACCATCGACGTCAACCTGACCGGCCCGTTTCTGTGCGCGCGGGCCGCGCTGCGAGTCATGGCTCCGGCCGGCCGCGGGCGCATCATCAACGTGGCCAGCATCTCGTCGCAGCGCGTGCGCCCGGGGTCAGCCTCCTACAGCGCCTCCAAGTTCGGGCTATGGGGCCTGACCCAGGTGATTGCGCTGGAAGGCCGCGCCCACGGGGTGTCGTGCAGCTGCCTCAACCCCGGCAATACCTGGGTGGAACGGCGGACCGGCAGCCAGCGGCGCGAGGACGAGGAACCGATGATGACCGTGGATGAACTGGCCACCGCCGCCGTGACGATGGCCGCCATGCCGGACCACGTGAACATGCTGGAAGCCACGGTGCTGCCCGTCGGCCAGCCATTCATTGGGCGGGGCTAAGCACTCCACTCGACCGGCAAGCCGGGCGCGGGCCGATAGACTGCGCCGTCCGCGATAGGGGCACCAGCTAATGGCGAATCTGGTTCTGCGCGCCGCGACGCTGATTGACGGGACCGGCGCGGACCCGTGCTACGACGCCGACGTCGTTGTTCGCGACGGCGTCATCACCCACATTGGTCCGGCGGGCGTTTACGCGGACGACGTGGTCGTCGTGGACTACGGCGACGCCACGATCATGCCCGGGCTCATCGATTGCCACTGCCACCTGCAGTTCGGCGCCTACGAGAGCCACGAGCGCACGCTGGCGGTCCACAAGTCGGCATCCAACGAGGAACGCGTGATGACCGCCATCGCCAACGGTCAGCGCGCGTTAGCGACCGGCGTGACGACGATGCGCGACACGGGCGGGTATCTCGCGCTCAACATGGTGGTGCGCGACGCCCTTCGCAGCGGGCGAGTGCCGGGTCCGCGCTTGCTGGTGTGCGGGGCGCCAATCACGACGACGGGTGGACACCTGAACTGGTGCGGGCTGCGGGCGGACTCGCGAGACGAGGTGATACGAGCTGCCCGCCAAATGGTTCAAGCCGGAGCAGACTTCATCAAGGTCATGGCCACCGGCGGCATGATGACCCCCGGCTCGCAGGCCGGGCACTCGCAGTACGACCTGGAGACGCTGCGCGACCTTGTTACGGATTCACATCGGCTGCGGCGTCACGTTGCCGCGCACGTACTGGGATCCGACGGCTGCCGCGACGCCATAGATGCCGGCGTGGACACGTTGGAGCACTGCTCCTGGCTCACGCCCGACGGGATTCGCGGCCAATCGGCCATGGACGAAGAAGCCGTGGAACGCGTGGACGCGACCCACCAGTCGGTCCACATGACGCTGGCCGCCATGAACCGCACACCGTTCCGCGATCTGGCGCACCTGGACGCTTTGCCCGCCGACGAGCGGGAACGCATCCGCACGGCTGGCACAAATTTCCGCTACATGCGCAAGCGTGGCGTGCCGCACGTGGTGTCGACCGATGCGGGCGTGATCGACACGCCATTCCACGAATTCCCGCTGTCAGTCGTCAGCGCGGTGGTGGCGCTGGATACCACCCCGGTGGACTCCGTGCACCTGGTGACAGGCGCGGCAGCACGAGCCATCGGCCTGGGTGGCCTGACCGGGGAACTGGTTCCGGGACGACAGGCCGACCTGCTGGTGGTGGACGGCGACGCGGCCGAGAACATCTGCAACATCGCCAGAACCGTGTCCGTGTACCTGGGCGGGCGCGAGGTCGCGCGTAAGCGGCGCCTGGAAGTTCTCGCGCCCTAACCCGGACCACCAGACCGGCACCCGTCCGAATTCAGGGAGTCAGCGGACGGACGGGCCTTTGGTGTCCCGCGGCGGCACCTGTTCCGACGCGGGGTCTTCAGGAAGCACTCGGCACCTCAACCCACGATTCGGCGAAGGCCAGGAATGCGCTGGTTATGGGCTGCCGGCCTACCTGGCGTGGGAAGACGACCCCGGGCACCTCTTGCCCGTTGATATCGAGGGAAGCGTCCGACGCCGATAGCAGCACGGAGAAGACGTCCATCGCGCCTGGCTCGCCGGTCGGTCCGTGCCGTTCGACCTGGAACGGCGCGGCCAAGTCGTTCCAGACCGCGCGGATCGTCACGTCGCCGGCTCTGACCGTTTCCGTCCAGCGTCGGGGGAGTTCATCCACAAAGGTGAACCCGCCGGCCGGGACGAACGGTAGGTCGTTCAGACCCTGCAGGTCGCTGTAGATCGGGCTGCCGCGCAGATACCAATCCAGCAACCAGTTCGCCAGTGCGGGGTTGTCGGTGTAGCAGGCGTTGCGAGGATCGGCGGCGTTTGGGTCGGCCAGCACGAACACCGCGTGGCCGGGACCGTGGGGACTGAGCCTCAAGCGAAAGTGATTGACGAGGGCAGCGTCGGGACCGTCCCGCCCGGCGCGCAGGCGCAGGATGTGGTTCTCACCGGCGATGAGGACCCGGCCAGGGTTGTTGATGGGCCGCTCAGGCATGCTTGCGTTCGCGGATAGGGGCGCGTGCCCAGCGCCGAACGGATCGGGCGAATAGCAGCGCGAGGGGCGTCGCCAGCGCGCCGCCGGCAGCCAGCCCCGCATAGGCGCCACGCATACCGCCGTTGAGCGTGGGGTCGAACGGTCCGCGGGGATCGCCGCTCTGTAAGCCGATCAGCCCGCCCACGATGCCGCCAATGACGGCGATCAGCCCGATCAGACACAGCGCTCCGCCCCAGGCGGCCAGGCGCAGGCTGCCTGCCATCTGGGCGAGCCTTAGGAGCTAGCGGGTGGGGCCGCCGCCCGGCGACGTCCACCGTGTCGCAGGGCGGCCCGGCGGCGAGATTCCACCGCGCGGCGGGCGCGTGCCGCGTCGGCCTTGGGCAGCGCTTCGGTGTCGACCACCGGCGGATTGGGCGTGACCTGCCAGAAGTTCCCAACCTCGGATGTCCAAGCGTCCAGGATTCGGCGTCCCAGGGCACTGCCCGTGGCCTTAACGTGCTCGGCGATGAGGCCGCGCAGTGCCTCGGCGTGCTCAGGAGCGGCGACACGGGCGACGCTGACCAGTTCAGGATTGAAGCGCTTCAAGAACACATCGCTGCGGTCATATATGTAGGCGGTGCCGGCCGACATGCCGGCGGCGAAGTTCTTGCCGGTCGGGCCAAGGACCGCCACCGTGCCGCCCGTCATGTATTCGCAGCCGTGGTCGCCGACGCCTTCCACTACGGTTTGCGCTCCGCTGTTGCGGACGCCGAAGCGTTCGCCAGCACGACCGGCCGCGAAGAGCCGGCCCGACGTCGCTCCATAGAGGACCGTATTGCCCATGATCACGTTGTCTTCGGGCGCGAACGCCGCGGTATCCGGCGGTCGGATCGTGATCACGCCGCCGCCCAGGCCCTTGCCGACGTAGTCGTTGGCTTCGCCGATAAGGTCCAGGCGCAGGCCACGCGTGACGAAGGCGCCGAAGCTCTGGCCAGCGGTCCCGCGGAAGGTCAGGCGGATCGTCTCGTCTGGCAGCCCGTCTTCACATCCGGCGCGCACGATGGCCCCGCTGAGTTGGGTGCCGACGGCCCGGTCGGTGTTGGAGATGGGCAGATCCAGCGCCAGGGACACGTCGGGAAGCGCGGCCATGTCCAGGCGGTTGATGATCTGCGTGTCGAGATGGACGTCGCGCGGCCGGTCGTTGCGTTCGCGGTGGCGTCGCAGCGGCGACACATGGGTCTCGTCCGGCGGGGACAGCAGGTCGTGCAGGTCAAGGGCAGCCGCTCGCCCGGCGTCCCGATCAGGATCGGGTTCCAGGTACTGCACATGGCCGACCAAGTCGTTGAACCGGGCCACGCCGAGGCTGGCCATGATCTCGCGCACGCCCTGGGCCAGGTGCGTGAAGAACCGGATTACGTGCTCCGGCTCTCCGGCGAATCGTTCACGAAGGTCCGCGCGCTGCGTGGCCACGCCCACGGGGCACGTGTTCAGGTGGCACTGGCGGGCCATGATGCACCCAACGGCAACGGCGGCCACGGTACCGAAGCCGAATTCCTCGGCCCCGAGGATGCCTGCAATCACCACGTCGCGGGACGTCTTCAGCCCACCGTCGGTCTTGACCAGAATGCGGTCGCGCAGGCCGTTGCGCACCAGCACGTGCTGGGTCTCCACCAGCCCGATTTCCCAGGGCACGCCGGCGTTCTTGATCGAACTGATCGGCGAAGCGCCGGTGCCGCCATCGTGACCGCTGATGAGCACGTAGTCCGCGTAGGCCTTGGCGACCCCGGCGGCGATGGTGCCTACACCGGACTCGGCCACCAGCTTCACGCCGACTGCAGCGTTCGGGTTGGCGTGCTTGAGGTCGTAGATCAGTTGCGCCAGGTCCTCGATGCTGTAGATGTCGTGGTGCGGCGGCGGCGAGATGAGGGGAATGCCAGGGATGGTGTGGCGCAGGCCGGCGATGTAGGGGGACACCTTGAGGGCCGGTAACTGGCCGCCTTCTCCCGGCTTGGAGCCCTGCGCCATCTTGATTTCCAGCTGCTCGGCCTTGGCGAGGTAGAGCGGCGTAACCCCAAATCGGCCCGAGGCGACTTGCTTGATGCGGCTGTCGGGTTCGTTGCCGTGCTCATCGGGGGTGTACCAGGCACGGTCCTCGCCGCCTTCGCCGGTGTTGCTGCGCGCGCCCAAGCGGTTCATGGCCTTGCTGAGCGTGCTGTGGGCCTCGGGACTGAGGGCGCCGACGGACATGGCCGTGGTGGTGAAGCGGCGAACGATGGCTTCGATGGGTTCGACTTCGTCCAGGGAAATTGGATCGCCATGGGGCACGAAGCGCAGCAGATCCCGGATGGCGTACGGATCCCGGTCGTTGACCACGCTGTCGTAGGCGGCGAAGTCTTCGGCAGCGCCGGTCCGCAGGGCGCGCTGCATGGCTTTCACGAACCCGGGGTTGGCGGCGTGGAACTCGCCGTTGCGCCGGTAGCGCGCCCAGCCGATGTCCGCCGGCTGCGGCGGAGCTTCCGGCTCAAACGCATCCGTATGGCGCGCCAGGACATCCGCCGCGAGTTCCTCAAAGCCGATGCCGCCCACGCGTGACGGCGTGCCGCGGAAACAGCGCTCGATCACCTCGGCGGACAGGCCCACCGCCTCGAAGATCTGCGCTCCCTGGTAGCTGCCTAGCGTGGAGATCCCCATCTTGGAGAGCACCTTGCGCACGCCGTCCTCCGCTATGCGCAGGTAGGTGTGCGAGGGGTCTTCGGATCCGTTGTCGCTGGCGGGTTTGAAGCCGCTGACGGTTGCGAGCGCGAGGTACGGGTTCACGGCGCCAGCACCGAAGCCGATGAGGGCGCACAGGTGATGCACGTCCCAGGCCTGCGCGGTGTGGACGATGAGGCTGGCGTGCAGGCGACGCCCGGCCTCGATCAAGGCGTGGTGCAGCGCGCCCACCGCCAGGGCGATGGGAATGGCCGCCTGCGTCCGGTCCATGGCACGGTCGCTGATGATCAGAATGCGTGCGCCGGCGTCGATGGCGGCCAGGGCCTGCCGCACCAACTCGTCCAGCGCCGGCGCCAGCCCCGCCGGACCCTCAGCCACCGGGAACACGGCTTCGAGCCAGGCCGTGGCAAACGCCGGATCGTCCAGCTCGTCGATCCGCCGCAGGTCGTCGTCGCTGAGCACCGGCGATTCCAGATGCAGCAGGTGCGCGGCCTGCGCCGACGGATCCAGGAAGTTGCCGCGCGCGCCCAGACGCGTCAACAGCGACATGACCAGCTTTTCGCGCAGCGGATCGATAGGCGGATTGGTGACTTGCGCGAAGCGCTGTTTGAGATAGCCGAACACCGAAGGATGGAAGTTGGACATGACGGCCAGCGGCGCGTCGTTGCCCATCGAGAAGACCGGGTCGACGGCCTGGAGGGCCATGGGTTCGAGAATGTGGGTCAGGTCTTCACGGGTGAACCCGAGCGCGCGCTGGCTGCGCTGCAACTCAGGCCCGGCCAACCAGGCACCGTTGCTGGATACGCCGACAGGCGACGACTGGTCCAGCTCTGCTCGCTGGCCGCGGAACCAGTCCCCATAGGGCTTGTTCTCAACGATCTCGCGCTTGGCGGCGTAGTCCGTGAGCAAGCGACCGGATTCCAGGTCGATTGCGATCATGCGTCCCGGACCCAGACGGCCCTTGGAAACGATGTGGGCGTCGTCGATATCGATCACGCCAACTTCCGAGGCCATGAGCACCATGTCGTCGTCGGTCACGATGTAGCGGGCCGGACGGAGCCCATTGCGGTCCAGGGCCCCGCACACCCAGCGACCGTCGGTGAAGGCCAGCGCAGCCGGGCCGTCCCACGGCTCCATGAGACAGGCGTGGTAGGCGTAGAAGTCCATCAGCTCCGCCGGCATTTCCGCCGCGTAGCGCCAGGCTTCCGGCACCAGCATCATGGCGCTGTGCACCAGGTTGCGCCCGGACAGGGTCAGCAACTCGAGCACATGGTCAAGGCTGCACGAATCCGACGCGTCGGAGCCGACGTGATCCGTAAGCGGACGGAGAATGGCCGCGTCGTCGCCGAAGACCGGACACTCCAGCGCGCCTTCACGCGCCCGCATCCAATTGCGGTTGCCGTCCAGCGTGTTGATTTCGCCGTTGTGCGCCAGCATCCGGAAGGGCTGGGCCAGTTGCCAGGTCGGGCTGGTGTTGGTGCTATAGCGCTGGTGGAAGACGGCCACCGCCGTGCGGTAGCGCGGGTCGCTGAGGTCCGTGTAGAAGTGGCCGACCTCGGTCCCGACGATCAGGCCCTTGTAAACGATGGTGCGCGCGGACAGGGAGACGACGTAGTTGGCCTCCAGCGCCTCGGCGCGGAGCCGTCGCTCCAGTTCCTTGCGTGCCAGGAAGAGCCGGCGCTCGGTGGCCAGGACATCGTTCGTGCCTTCGCTGTCCACCAACAGGAGATGCTTGATATCCGGCATCGTGCTGCCGCCGGAGGCCCCCAGAACGTCCCGATCCAGCGGAACGTCGCGCCAGCCCGCCACGCTGAAGCCGCGAGCGGCGCAGACCGATTCGGCCAAAACCTGGGCCCGGTGTGTGCCGCGCGGGTCATGCCGATCCAGGAAGAAGACGCCGACCGCCATCCGGGCCGGGTCAACACTGGGCCATCCCAGGTCGGTATAGGCGCTGACCAGAAGCTCGCGGGGGAGTTGGGTGAGGATGCCCGCTCCGTCGCCGGTGCGCGCGTCGGCCGCAATGGCGCCCCGGTGGGTGAGCGAAGCCACCGCCTCGAGCGCGCGCTCCACAATCCCGTGCGAGCGACGGCCCTGGATGTCGGCTACGAAGCCCACGCCACACGAATCGTGCTCGTAGCGCGGGTCGTACATAGCGGACAATGTAGGGGTCCTCTCGATCAGGTACGCGGTGGCGCGATTAACGGGGCGCCGACGGGCTGTCGGCGAGTGAACGAGCGGCGCGCCCGACCCCGGCAATCCAGGTCATCCGTCGATGGTCGTTCATCGGCGTGGTAGGCGTAACAGCTCTCGAGTGGCGCCAGTCCGGGCGAACCTCACCGATCAAGTGGTAGGCGTCGCCAAGGCCAGCGTCATGCGGGTAGCGCATAGCCTAGCGCATGGATGTGTGCTGCGCGCCCTGCGTCGGTCCGATCGGCCAAGGGCCGATGCTACGATCAGGCGATGCGCGCCTGATCTCGTGCCATGTTCCGTGTACTTATGTTGGGGATGCTGGTTGCGACCGTCCCGTTCCTGATTTACAGCGGGATGCGGCGGCGGCTGGCCTATGCGTTGTCCGTGACGGCCACGATCTATCTGATTGTGATCGGACTGCGGGTGCTCACCGGCTTCTGGTTCTTCCGCGAGGAGTTGCAGAACACAATCGGGGCGATTGGCATCATCATCCTGATTGCGGCCGCCGCCTACATGGGCATGCGCCACTATGGCGAGCGCGCCGTGCGGCGGAAACTGGCGGATCGGGCGCGAGCGCCCGACGCACATCGGAGCTTGATCGATATTCTACGGCGGTCGCTTCGCAACTGACCGACGCCCAGGGAGCAGCTCGTGGCCTTCACCATCAATGAAATCCCCGTGCACTGGGACGGCGTGGCGCCTCCCACGCGCATGCCGCCGTGGCAAGAAGTGGTCTGGATTGGCATCCCGGGCTATCCGCGACGCCTCTGGTTCATCTCCAAGACCGGCATGAGCTGGCAGCAGCGGCAGCGCGAGGAAATTATCCGCAAGGGGCGCGAGCTTCTGATGCGGGAGCGCGCAGCGGCCGGAGATGCCGCGAACTGATCCGAAGTCGCTGTGAATCTTCAGCTTGATGGACTGGCGGCGGCCGTTACCGGCGGCAGCGAGGGTGTCGGCCGCGCCATAGCCGCGGCCCTGGCCCGCGAGGGCTGCGACGTCGCCATCGCCGCGCGCCGCCAGCGCGTGTTGGAAGACGCCGCGCACGACATCGCCCAAGCCAGCGGCCGCCGCGTTCTGCCGATCCAGGCCGACGTGAGCCAGGCGGATTCCGCGCGGTCATTCGTGGAAACCGCCGCGGTGGCCCTGGGGCGCCTGGACATCCTGGTGAACAACGCCGGAGGAACGGGCGCCCACCGCTTTGACGGCGCCAGCGACGAGATCTGGCAGGCCGACCTGGACGTCAAGCTGTTTGGCGCCATCCGCTGCGCGCGGGCCGCGTTGCCCTATCTCCGGCGGGCGGGCGGGTCGATCGTCAACATTACGTCCACGGGTGGCCGGGAGCCGTCGCGAGCCTCAGTCCCCACGACGGTGACTCGGGCAGCCGGCATCGCCCTGACCAAGGCCATGTCCAAGGACTACGCGGACGCGGGCGTGCGGGTGAACACTGTGATGCTGGGGTCGATCCGCAGCGCGCAATGGGAACGCCGCTGGGAAGCGACCGGCCGCCACGGCACGCTGGAGGACTTCTACGCCCGGGCCGGGATTGGCGTGCCGCTAGGCCGCATTGGGCACCCCGACGAGGTGGCGGACCTGGTGGCGTTTCTGGTCTCGCCGCGAGCCGCTTACATCACAGGCACGGCCATCGCGATTGACGGCGGCACGAGCCACGCCATTTAGCCCGGGCGCCGGGGGCTACTCGGAGCCGATCCCGCGGTCCCGCTTCGTGCTCGGAGGCTAGAACCCGAGGGCGAGGTCCACCACGTTGTTCAGCGGCTCGCCAGCGAAGTAGCGGCGCAGGTTTTCGGTCACGAAGGGGATTACACGCTCGGCGCGGCGGGGCGAGGATCCGGCCATGTGGGGCGTTATCAGGACGTTCGGAAGGTCCCAGACTTCGCTGTCCGGCGGCAACGGTTCCACCTCCACCACGTCCAGACCCACACCACGAAGCCGGCCCGCGCGCACGGTCCGGATCAACGCGGAGGTATCGACACACGGCCCGCGCGCCACGTTGATGAGGTAGGCGTCCGCAGGCAGCGCGTCGAAGACCGCCTGGTCGACGATGTGATGCGTCTGCGGCGTGTAGGGACAGCACAGGGTCAGCACGTCGGTTTGGGGCAGCAGGTCGGGCAAGGCCGACACGTCGTCAATCGACTGGAGATGGTCGTCGGGCTCGCCAGCAAACATGTCGGCGCCACGGACTTCCATTTCGAGCGCGTGGTAGCGACGGGCGACGGCACGGCCGATGCCGCCCACGCCCACGATGAGCGCCCGCTTGCCGGCCACTTCGTCATAGTTGTAGTCCGTCACCCAGCGGTGCTCGGTCTGTCGCAGGGCCGCGTGGTGAATGCCGCGGGTCAACGCGGTGAGCAGCGCCACGGCCGTCTCCGCCACATGCGACGCCAGCAGCGCGCGCGCGTTGGTGATCAGGAGATGGCCGTAGCGATCGGCCCCCAGGGCGGCGAGCGAATCGACACCGGCGCTGGCGACCTGCACCCACTTCAGCACCGCGCCCGAGTCGAGCACCTCGGGCTCGATGGCCGCGCCCAGCACGATGAGGACTTCCGCGTCGCGAATCTCGGCGACGGCCGAACGTACGTCGGAAGCAAAGGCGAACTGGTGGTCCGAGAATTCCGCAGCCACCCCGGTCCACTCGTCCGCCCAGTGGCTGGGCATGTAGATGAGGATTTTCATTCGCTTGGACCCTAATTCGAGCGTCCGCAGTGTAGGAACTCCGGCGAACGCGGGAGCGGGATTCGCTGCTAGACTTCGCGCGCTTGCCGCCCGAGGGGCTGGAGCGTGGCCAGTTCGGGCGTGGCGAATCCTGGAGAAACGAACGGCGGGGCGCGGCGACTCACGTCCGCCGAGGTGCGCTGGACCTGCAACCCCGCCGATCTGCCGTTTCACTCTACGGCTGAACTGACGCCGCCTGACGCGCTGATCGGTCAGGAACGCGCCGAACGGTCGCTCGAGTTCGGCGTGGACATTCGCAGCCACGGGTTCAACATCTACGCCGCCGGCACTCCAGGAACCGGGCGCACCTCGATGATCATGGCGCGCCTGCGGGCCGAGGCCGCGCGTCGGCCTACCCCGGACGACTGGTGTTACGTCCACAATTTCGCCGATAGCCACCGGCCGCGCGCGCTGCGGCTCCCGGCGGGCCAGGCACCAGCCTTCCGCGCCCAGCTGCGCGAAGCGGTGGAGACGCTGCGTCACGATCTGCAGCGCGCCTTCGACACGGAGGAGTACCAGAACCAGCGCGACGCCGTGGCGCAAGCCGTACAGATGGAGCGCCGCGAGGCGTTTCGCGGCTTTGAAGAGCGCGCGTCTGCCGAAGCCTTTGCCGTGAGGCAGTCGCCGGTGGGCCTGAGCGTGGCGCCGGTCGTGGACGGCCGTCCGATGTCGCCGGAGGCGCTGCGCGAACTGACCGAGGCCGAGCGGGAGCGCATCCGGTCGACAAACCAGGAGCTCGAGGACCGACTGGCGCGCCTGATGCGGCGGCTGCGAACGCGCCAGCGCGAGGCGCGCACCACGCTGAACGCCCTGAGCGCCGATGTGGCGCGCAGCGTGACGAAGCCTCTTCTGGACGACCTGCGGGAGGAGTACGCCGGGCTGCCGAATGTCACGGCGCATCTGGACGCCGTGGAAGCGCACGTCACAAGGCATCACGAGAGTTTTCTCGAATCCGACGAAACCTCGTTGCCAGCGCAACGGCCGGGTCCCACGCCGGATCCCTACCTGCCCTACCGCGTAAACGTGATGGTGACCCACAAGCCGGGAACGGGGGCGCCGCTGGTTCGCGATACCCACCCCACCCATCCGCACCTGTTCGGGCGGGTGGAAACCCGCACGGAACTGGGCGTTAGCGTCACCGACTTCACGCTAATCCAGCCCGGTGCGCTGCACCGAGCCAACGGCGGCTACCTGGTCTTGGACGCGAACGATCTGTTGCAGTCAGGCGCCTCATACCCAGCCCTCAAGCGCGCTCTGCGCAACGAGCGGGTGCGGATCGAGAGTGTCGCCGAGGAAATGGGACTGCCGCAGGCGGTGCGGCTGGAACCGGAACCAATCCAGCTGGACCTCAAGGTCGCGCTGGTTGGTCCACCCGACCTGTACGCGCTGCTGTACGAACTCGACCCGGACTTCGGAGATCTGTTCAAGGTTCTGGCAGAGTTCGAGACGGAGATTGACCTGAACGCTGACAACACGGCGCGCTACGCGCAGTTCATCGCGGCCCGTTGCGCCGACGAAGATCTGCGCCACTTCGACCGCTCGGCGGTGGCACGCATCATGGAAGAAGGCGTGCGGCTGGCCGGCGACCGCGCCAAGCTCTCCACCCGCTTCGGCGACATCAGCGACATCGTGCGCGAAGCGGAGTACTGGGCGCGCCGACGCGGCGCTGAGCTGGTGACCGAGGAGGACGTGTGGGCCTCGACTGACGAGCGCACCCGGCGGTCGAACCTGCTCGAAATCCGCATCCGCGATCGCATGGCCGACGGCACGGTAATGATTGACGCCGACGGGTCGGCCGTCGGCCAGCTGAACGGCCTCACGATCATCGGGGTGGGGGGGCACGAGTTCGGGCAGCCCAACCGCATCACGGCGCGGGTGTTCGCGGGACGCGACGGCGTCATAAGCATCGACCGTGAAGCCAAGCTGTCAGGCCCCATTCACGACAAGGGCGCCATGATCCTGGCCGGGTTTCTGAACGGCGTTTATGGCCACAGCGGCCCGCTGACCATGAGCGCCAGCATTGCCTTCGAACAGTCGTATTGGGGGGTGGAGGGCGACAGCGCATCGCTGGCGGAACTGCTGGCCCTGCTCTCGGCGCTGTCCGACTATCCGCTGGACCAGGGCATGGCTGTGACCGGGTCCGTCAATCAGCACGGGCACGTGCAGGCCGTGGGTGGGGTGACTCAGAAGATTGAGGGGTTCTACGACCTCTGCGTCCGTCATGGCCTGACCGGGTGTCAAGGTGTGCTGATTCCCGCCAGCAACGTGCGGAATCTGACGCTGCGCTGGGACGTGGCCGGCGCCGTGGACGAAGGAAGGTTTCACATCCACGCCGCCGGGCAGGTTGCGGAGGCTGTCGAACTCCTGACCGGTCGCAGGGCCGGCGCCCAGAACGCCGTGGGCCGCTTCTCGTCTGACACGGTTCTTGGCGCGGCGCAGGCTCGGCTGGACCAGTTTGCCCGCCGCTGGCACGACGGGCCGGCGCACTAGCGCGCGGGTAATCTCATCCGACAGGCGCTCGGGCATTTCGAAGGTCGTTGCATGAGCAAGCTACGGGGCCTGCATGGCGCGCTCGCGGTTGGGATGTTCGCTGTCGGCGCCGGAAGCGGTACGGCTGCGCTGGTACCGCTGGGCCGTCCTCAGTTACCGATACCGAGCGCCGACTGGGCGCTGGTGGCCGCAGTGACTGGCGCGGCGCTGATTGGGCTGTTCGGCATCCAGACCGCGCTAATAGCGCTGATCGCTCGGCGGCCGCTACGCGACGCCGTGCGCGCCACCACCGGGTCGTTCAGCCCCCTCCTCCTCCTCTGGCCACTGTTGCTTGGCGTCACCTTTTCGGACACGGCCAACCACTTGTTCGTGTACCACCCGGGGATGGGCCTGTGGTGGGGCGGCGTGGCCTTCGGTTTTGCCGTCGCGCAGGTTGCGCTGCTGCCCGTGCAGTTGGACGGCGGCGTGTCCTGGCGGGCCGGACCAGGGGACTGGCGGGCCGGGTTGCGGCGCTTGATCAGGCACGATCCGCATCCGCTGCTGGTCATCGTGATCGCCTACACGCTGCTGCGGTTGACCGTACGCTTTGCGTTCGAGACCGCCCGGTTCGTCGATCCCAAACGGCCCTTCGACCCCTTCTACAACCTGGCCACGCTCACCGACCAAGGCGTCTATCCGTACCTGCACCGCTGGTCGGAATACCCGCCGGGCTTTCCCTGGCTGTCGGCGGGGGTTTATCGGGCCGTGTCGTTCTTCGGCGTGACTTACGAGCGCTATTACGCCGCCATTACGCTGGCGCTCTTGCTCTTCGGCGTTGGGTCGCTGGTGCTGGTGTACAAGCTGACGGAGCGAGCCTGGGACCGGAAGCGGGCCGTCCATGCAAGCTGGGGGTTCGCGGTACTGGCGGTTCCGATGCACGACTGGATGTCGCGGTTCACGACCTTCCCAGTCTTCTGTCTCCTGTTGGCGGTGTATTTCGTGGTCACCGGACGCCGGCACACGGCGATGTTGGCAGCAATTGTCGGGAGTCTCTTTAAGATCGTGCCTGTGGCTGGCGCTGTGTTCGCGCTGCGCGCTACTTCCACCTGGCGGAGCCGTCTTGGATTGGCAGCAATGGGAACAGCATGGTTGGCGCTTGGTCTCGTGCCGTTTTGGATTGTTGGCCGACCCTGGTTCGAGGCCTCTATAGGCAACATGCTGAGCCGCCCAGCATGGGGAACCGCCTGGGCGCTTCTCGATGGCCATCTGGGCACAGGTTGGGCTAATCCATACCGGCTGAACCCTGAATTCGCCACTGACTACGACTTTGTAGGTCGCATGCCTGACTGGTTCTGGTTCGCGCCACTTCTGGCATTGGGAGCGTTCTACGTTTGGCTGGCGCGGGCGCGCCGGCCCGTCGAAGACGCGCGAACGCAGGTCCGTGTCGCCTTCCTCTCGCTGCTGGCCTTTCTTCTCTACCTCAAGGGTTGGAGCCCGTCGTTCGTGAACTGGGTGTTGCCGTTTCTGGTGGTGGCGTATCCAAACGGTCGGGGCGTCATCCTCGCGGCGGGACTGGGCGCGATGGAGTTGTTCTGGCGGCCGACGAGCCAGGCGATTGGCACGCCTGAAGTAGGGCTGATTTTGAGCGTGACCTGGCGGACCCTGTTGTTTCTGGCAATTGGGGCGGACCTGATCCGCCAAATCCGCCGCACGGACGGCCCACGCGTGGTTACGGCTGCATGAAACGACTGGCTGCGCTACTGCTGGCGGGAGCGACTATCGTTGGCGCTTGCAGCCCCGGACCAAGCGACGCGCCGGTACCCGTCGCCGAGCCGACGCCAACGCCTCCGCGACCTGACGTGACGAGCGAGGGCGGCGTGTTGTACGCCCGTCATTGCGCTGAGTGCCACGGAGAAGCGTTTGAAGGCGGCAGCGGACCGCCACTGGTCGGCCAGCCATTTACACGCGGGTTCCAGACGGTCTTTGACCTATTCAAGTACGTGCAGAGCACCATGCCAATGAATGCCCCGGATAGCCTGACCGAGACCCAGTACCTCGCAATTCTGGAGTCTGTCCTCGATAGGCGGAGAATCGAATTCGCTCGCCCCCTACTACGGGCGGACACCGCGACGATCGCTCTGGCGGAAGATGCCGCAACCACGTCGGTAGTAACGGTGCCACCAGTGCCAAGCCCGGTCGGCACCCCGGTCAGCCATCCCCCACCCGCGAGCACGGTAGTAGAACAAGCCGCTGCAACTGGCAACACGCCACCCTCTGCTCCTGAACTGACCGACCCGATTCCCGGCCCAAATGGCGACATTTCGCCGTACTTCGTCTGGTTCGAGACAGGACCATTTAGTGACCCGGACTTGAGTGACCGACTGACGGCGACGCAGTTCGAGGTTTTGGACGCGACACTCAATACGCCGGTCTGGCACACGACGCTGGAAGGGCCGGCGGCACGAGCGGACCTGCAATCCGGCACGTTCATCGGACCACTTGCCGGCCGGCTAGGTCTCGAGATGGGACGCGTGTACGCGATCCGCGCCCGGGTGCGCGACGGCAGCGGAGACTCCCAGACGGAGTGGTCGCCGTGGTCCAGTACCGTGTTGCGGATCGTGGCCGCCCCGGTGACCGGCGAGCGCCCCTCCAGCTACCCGCTCCGTGTCTCCGGAGCCCAGGCCGGCACGTTGACGTGGACCGGACCGGCTGGCCAGCCGATCGAATTGCCCGCCGGCCTGTCGCAGCCGAGTTCGGTTGAGATTCTGGCCGGTCGCCGGCCGCTATTCACGATCACGGCTCACCCCGGTGTCGCCGTCCAGATTGCGGCTGAGCCGCCCGGCGATCGACTGGAGAGCCTCGTGGTCCGGATCACGTCGGGAGACGCGGAGGTGCTGCCTGTCCCCGATTCAACCCTGCGCTTTGTTGACATGCTCGGGCGCGAAGTCAATGTTCACCTGCCCGGACTAGCACTCGGGCCTAACCAGGCCATCCTGCTCTCGGTGGCCACCACGGGCTCGACGTTTTGGGAGCCTGACGATGTGCTCGATGGCGTTGGCCCGGTCCGGCCGCTGCTCGCGTCTCCGGCCCGGCATACCCCAAACGGCTGGCTGGCTCGGTCGGGATACCGCGTTGAGCGTATCGCCGGTGGGCTGCGATTCCCAGTGCATCTCGTTTTCGATCCCGACGCACCCGCGGGCGCAGAAGCGGTGGTGGCATATATCACAGAGCTAAGCGGAAGCATCAAGGGCCTGACGCGTGCCGGAGCTCTGGTGCCGTTCGCCGACGGCCTGCTCAACTACGACCCGGCGGCACCGCCGGTTAGCTTGCCAGGGGAGAACGGGCTTTCAGGAATCGTGCTGGATCCTGAAAGCGGCGACCTGTTCGCGTCGCTGGTGTTCGAGCGCGACGGCCAGCTCTTCAACGCGATCGTGCGGATTGGGCGCCAAGACGATGGCGCCAAGGCAGGCGGAGTCCAGCGCATTCTGGCAATGGATGCGGCGCCAACCTCGGCCTCGCACCAGATTCACGCCCTGACCATTGGTCCGGACGGCAAACTCTACGCCAACGTCGGCAACGCCTTCAGCGCCGACCAATCGCAGCACCTAGACACGTTCAACGGGAAGATCCTCCGCTTGAATCTCGACGGCAGCGCGCCGTCGGATAACCCGTTCTACGACCCTGATCGACCCGCGCACCCGCGCACCCGCGCAGCTACATCTTCGCAACGGCTATTCGCAACGCCTTTGGAGCCACGTGGAGCGCAGCCGACGGTCAGCTCTACATCTCAGAAAATGGAGAGGGTCTGGACCGAATAGCACGCGTCACGGCCGGGCTGGACTTGGGGTATGACGGCGAGGACGCCTCGCTGGTGCCGCAGGCACTGCGCGTGTTTGGCCCGCCCGCGCACGCGCCCACCGGGCTGGCCGCGCTGAACGGGCGCCAATTCCCGGCCCCGGACGGCACGCTCTACATGGCAACGTCAGGCCGTAATTTCGTGCGCGGACCACAGGCAACAGGCAAGCGCGTGTGGCAGCTCAGCCTGGAAGGCAGCGTGGTGGCCGAGCCAATCAGCGAATTGGTCGCCTACGCGGGCGAGGGCCGGTCAAGTATCAGCGGCCTTGCGTTCGGACCCGACGGGCTGTACTTCCTCGATTTGTTTCCCGAGCACCCGGCCGGCGGGGACCCTACAGCGGGCGACGCGGCGTTGTGGCGAATCGTCTACGTCGGCGACGAAAACTGAGGCAGGCAGTCAGCAGATTCATGGTCGTGGCGGCAGCCACAGTGCCGAGCAGAGCTGCATCAGCAAGGATTGCGAGCATCACGGGATCGCGCAGGACCAGCCGCACCACTGCTGCCAGCTTGGCGAATGAGGGGTCGCGCGGGCCATAGAGCCTGTAGTTCAGGTCCTGGCCCGGTGGGGCGTCTTGGCCGTTGGGAAAGACCGCGCCATCAACCTGGAGATCGTCGCTGGTGACCGAGAGAGTGAAAGCGCCCGACACCGAGGGCAGCGCAGAAACCTGTAGCACGGCACGTTCACTAGCCGTAGTGACGATTGGAGTGAACCGGGCCACGTGCTCCGTCATAATCGTTCCTGGAACGACTGCTGCTGACGCTTCGCGGACGCTAGCGCCGTCTGGCCGTTGCAGGCGTATGGCTAAGACTCCGGGGCGATCGTCTGAGGCTGCGTAGGACGCCTCAACATCAACGCGGCCAAGCGGTCCGCCTGGAAGCGCCAAGGTCTGCGCGGCTGCGGTGCCAGCGGGGAACGGCCCCATCCACACGTCGGTCGTCCCCCAGTCGTTGAGCGGGACCTCAGCACGCCAGCCCAGCCAGGCGCCTGCGGACAGGGCGACGACCGCCAGGGCCAAGCCGATGCGCCGCCGTGAGACACCGGCCGTCCGCGGTGCTTGGTTGAAGGCCAGAGACGCCACCGCGATGAGCGTGGCCGTACCCAGAATCTCAGCGCCTTCCTCCAGCAAATTCTCGAGTGCCGGTGCTCGGGTTGCGAACACGTGTTCGGCCAGCGCCTCATGCCCGAGGACTGTTACCCACAAGAAGCCAGCGATCCACGCCGCGCGCCGCAAGAGTGGCGCCTCGGCCAGTTCCCGGTGGATAAAGCGGATGAAGAGCACGGCGATCAGTAGAGCCAGCGGCGCGGCGAGACCAACCCATACGGCATATCCGCGAATGAATCCCAGTTCGCGGCCAACCTGTGCTAGATAGGCGTCGGAGAGCAATCGGAGATGAGCATCTGTCAGCTCGTCGATCGCCAGCCCCATAGCCAGCACCGCAATCCCCGCCCATCCAAGCACTCGCCCGTTGCGCGGCCCGAGGTTGCGGACGATCGTTAGCGCGTTCCAGCCACTGACGGCGGCGAGCAGAGCGAAGAGACTGGCAGACATGGCGTTGGCCGGCCCGAACTCAACCGAAGGATCAAGGAAACCGCGAAGATCCTCCGACACGAGTTCAGGCTCAAATGCGACTAGGGTGTTCGCCAGCACAAGGGCCCAGGCCGCCAGCAGCACTAGCGCAGCGATCATCGTGCGAAATGTCGACGACGTAGCGCCGGTCACGCCGAGTTCGGTTGGTCAGTGGGCGATCGGAGAGCCACTGTCCGCCGGTGTAACCACCAAAGCGCCAGCACCAAGACCTCTCCGGTGCGCACAACCCACAAGAGGTCGCGCGCTACCGGGAGCACGAACTCCACGACATAAACGGGAATGAGCCAGACTATCCGGCCGGGACGGGCGGCGAACATGAGCCCAGTCGTCAGAGGCAAGACGTAGTAGCGGCCATGGCCGAGCGTGAGAGCGAAGGCATAGAGGAGCGACGACCGAAAGATTCCCGAGCGAGGATCGGTGCTCATCCAGCCAAGCAGGGGCGCCGACGCCAGGACCGCCAGCAGCGCCCAGTCCTGCGGACCCTTGAGACCATCAGGCATGTCGCCAGTGAGTGTGCGCGCGACCCCACGGATAGCAGGGAGGCCGTCACCTCGGTTCTGGAGATGGCCCACGACGGCCCAGTGCACCGCTGCGGCGTCTCGAAGCAGGAATGGGCCGACGACGAGTGCGCAGATGCCCAGAGCGCCGGCCGCGTATGAGACAAACAGCCCGCGGCCGCTGCGGGCGTAGAAGCCGCCGAGAACGAGGGCCGGCAGGACGAACTCCGACCGTGTGACCACGCTCAGGCCGATCAGCGCGCCAGCCTGCCAGGGAACCCCAAGCCGAAGCAAAGCGCCGACCAGAAAGAAGGCCGCGACGGCCGACGCGTGGCCGTTGAGGGCTCCGGCTTCAAAGATCCACGGCGTGAAGAGCCAGGTGATCCCGATGCCCAGAGCTAACAGTTGCGACAACCCCTGCCGGCGGGCCAGGAGAATGAGGAGCCCAGCAGTCGCGACCTCAATGGCATGCACGATGACCTTGACAGCCAGAATCCGGTCCCAGCCCTGGGCGTCGAAGATTCGCTGCAACGGAGCCAGCAGCATTGGGAAGAGCGGCAAATGGGCGTAGGTAAATGATTCGTCGGCCACGCTGGCGTAGTAGTTGAAGTGTTCCGGGGTGTAGAGGACCTCGGCGAAGGCGAAGAAGTGCTGGAGGTCGCCGTAGAGGAAGGTCTTACCCTCGAACGCCCGGAGGGTCAGGGCCAAGGCCAGGGCCGCCAGTCCTAGCGCGACGAGGATTGGTGGCCGATCCAGCCGCGCAGCGACGGCGCTCATGCGTGTCACGACAGTCGACGTTCTTGTCTGCGGGTAATGTTCGACACCTTAGCGGCCGTAGCCCGGGGCTATACTCCAAGACTCCCTGCGGGCGGCTGCCGGGTGTCCGGCATCCCCCGGGACCGACTGGCCCGGAACTGAGGTGTGGTGATGGCCTCCATGGATTCTGACCTTCGGCGCCAAGCGCATATGCGCCGCAGCCCGCTCACGTTCGTGCGCGAGCACTGGCGCGCGCTTCTCATCTACCTGCTCCTTACAGGCGCGCTGATATACGGCCTGACGAATGCGTCCGAAATGATGCTCGGGCTTCTGAGCTTCGTCGGGATGATGCTGTACGGAATGATGTTCATGGTCCTGCAGTTTGGCGCACTCTTTTACATGCTCGGCCGGGGCCGCGTCTACTGGGTCCAGCCAGGCGAGACGGGGGTGTATTTCTCCGACTATCGGGGAAACGATCAGGTGCTGGAAGTTGCGCGACGGGTGGTGCGACTGCTGCAAGGCGCCATGTCGTTCAAGCGCATGGGCGGCGAAGTCACGCGCGGCGTGCTGCTGGAGGGGCCGCCAGGCACCGGCAAGAGCTACCTGGCGCAGGTAATTGCCAACGAGGCCGGTATTCCCTTCGCATACGCCTCCGCGCCCGGGTTCTCGAACATGTTCATGGGCATCGGCAACCTGCGGGTGCGAATGCTCTACGGCAAGGCGCGCAAGCTGGCGCGCAAGCACGGCGCCGCCATCGTCTTCATTGACGAGATTGACGCCATCGGCATGGCCCGCGCCGGGCAGACGGGTGGCGGGATGATGATGGGCGGGATGATGGGCGGAGGGGCTGGAGCCGGGCTGCTGAATGAGTTGCTGCTTCAGATGGACCCGCCGAACTTCGACAGCGGCTGGCTATCGCGGTTGCTGCGCACGGTCGGTCTGCGGAAGACCAGAGCCGCGCCGCCGCTCGTGTTGACGATGGGCGCCACCAACCTGGCGTCCGCGCTCGACCATGCGCTACTGCGGCCGGGCCGCTTCGACCGCAAGATCCACGTGGACCTGCCGGACGTGGACGGGCGCAAGGACATCATCGAGTACTACCTGGCCAAGGTGCGTCACGAAGACATGCCGGTGGACCGGATGGCGAACGACACCATCCTGTACACGCCCGTGGCCATCAAGTTCGTGATCAACGAAGCCGTGATCCACGCTCACTTCGACGGGCGCGACGCGATGAGCTACGACGACTTCACCCGAGCGCGTGAGAACCATGAGTGGGGGCTGCGCGAACCGATTCGCGGGCTGACCGACGAGGACCGCCGGCGGCTGGCCTACCACGAGGCCGGGCACGCCATCGCGCAGGTCAAGCTCAAGACGTGGGAACGCCTGACCAAGGTGACCATCATTCGCCACGGCGACGCGTTGGGGCTGGCGGCATTCAAGCCGGTGGAAGAGAAGCGCATTCTCATCCGCGAAGAGTTGCTGGCAAGCGTTCAGGTGAGCCTGGCCAGCCGCGCGGCCGAAGAGCTCTTTCTCGGGTCGCAGACGCTGGGCGTCACGTCCGACTTCGCGGGCGCCACGCATCTGGTCTTCCAAATGCTGAGCTTCTGGGGCATGGACGGCAGTTTCTATTCGTCGCTGCCATTCGGTCCGATGGTGGACGCCGCCGATCCGCGTATGAAGCGCAAGATCGACCAGGTACTGGAACAGGAGTACCGCAAGGTCAAGGGGCTGCTCTCGGAGTACTCGGGCGCGATGCACGAATTGGCGCAGGAGTTGATCGCGAACGACGAGGTGGACGGCCAGGACGTGGAGGACATGGTGCATCGCTGGGACGAGCAGATCGCCGAGGGCAACCGGCTGAAGGCGCTGCCCGAAGGCGGGGTGCTGATGGGCTCCGACGCCGAACCGCAGCCATACGCATTCGGCGGCAACGGCAACGGCAACGGATCGAATGGGCGCAACGGTGAACCATCAGATTCGCCCAGTCGTTCGCGGCGACAGACAAGACTCCGCGACAGATACCGGAATTCCGGCTCGGGGGATTCGTAGCTACGGGCCTTGCCTCGCGGGATGACGCGAAGGCAGGGCAGGACGCCAGCCGGCTGGCCGCTTAGGCGTCGATAAGCGCCAGCCGGTCGGCCAGGAAGTCCAGGCGGGCGAATGCGCCGCGGCGGAGCCGGTGATAGGTCGCCAGCGCGTCCTCAGCCTGCCCGGCGTGGATCGCGTCCACAATGCCTGCGGCGTCAGCCACGAAGCGGTCAAAGTGTTCGAGAAACGAGCCGTGAAATAGCGTGGCCCTGGCCGGAGCCTCCAGTTCAACGGCGCTCGCCTGGGCGTCAGTCATAGCGTCCAGGAAGGCGACGGCCAACGGCTCGGCGCCGGAAATGTCGTCAAGGTTGGCCCAGGCGTCGGCTTCGGGACCGAAGAAGGCATCGAACGCGGCTCGCTCGTCCGTCAGGATCGCGGCCACCGTCGCCTTGTACGCCCGACGCTCCGCGTCTGCGGGCTCCGGGGGCACTCCGTCCGGCGCCTTGGTCGCCTCGCCGCAAGCGGCGAAGAGTGTGCACGCCAGGGCCACCCCGAATGTGCGGCGGTCGATCAAACGCAGGTTCGTGGCCAGGGCTCGGTAGTCAGTCGAGGGAAGCACGTCGATGGCGTCGTGCAACGAACAGCCAAGCCCACGCGCGGGGGCGCCACTAGACCAAAGCCTCGTGCTCGGCGGCAGCTTCATCCCGGTCGCGCGTGTCGTCGTCGATCTTGAGACCGAATTGGCGCATGCGGGCATGCGTGAGGATGACGAGTTGGCAACTTGACGCACCGTCGCTCATGCGAGTCGTGTAAGTCGCCTTCATGTTGAACTGCTTGAAGAACTCGTCGTCGTAGACGTTGCTGACGTTGCAGACTGGATGGTCGTTGCCCGGCGTGAGGCCGTAGGGGCAGATTCCGAGTTCAATCACGGCCGAGGACTCCGCGCGTTGGTCCACTTCGACGGAATCGTGCGGCACGAGATGGCGGCGGCGGGCTGCCCACGCCTGCGCTATGTCCAGCGGCTCGGGGTCTTCGAGGTCGCCCAGGCTTTCGGCGTCGGCGCGGGCCTGGCTGCGCAGAGCGGCCTCGGCCTGATCGGCAAAGCCGGGATCGGCCTCAAGCGCTTGCATGACCATCAGGCGCATGAAGCCACCCATCTGGTTCTGCAGGCCGGGGGTCGGCGGACCGAGGGCCGTCGCAGGCGCCACCGGCTCGTCGGGTGTCGTGGCGACGGCCGCGGCGGTTTCCGCCGGAACGGGGGCCGGCGCCGCGGCTGAGGGTTCCGCAGTCGGAGCCGGCGGGTCAGGCTCGGTCGGTCCGTTGACGTCGGGAGCAAAAGCCGAGAGTCGCTGACCAGGCGGCTGCGGGGCCGCCTGTTCGGCGGCGGGCGCTGTCTGGGACGTTTCTTCAGCCGTTGTGACCGGCGAAGGTGCGGCCTCGGGGACGGCCCGACCGTTGACTGCGGGAGCAAAGGTGTCCTGAATGGCCAGGGCCATGGCATCGGCGGCGGGCAGAGGGTCAGAGGGCGCAGGTAGCGCGGGCGATGCGGTCGCCGCAGGCGCGGGCAGCGAAGAAGTGGCCGAGTCGTTGGCCGCGGTTGCCGCCGACGAGGCGCCCGTCGACGATGTGGTCTCCGCAGCGCCGTCGGGGGCGCTGACCGCGCCGCGCAGGTCCTCCATGACGCCGCGGCCCGCCACGTTTACGTCGTCCGCGGCGCCCTGCAGGGTGTCCGAGAGTTCGGCGCGGATGTTGGCCAGTTCCTTGCGCGTGTTCTCGGCTTCCTGGCGCAGCACGTCCATTTCCTCGTAGAGGACGGCGAACTCTTCGGCGAACTCCTGGCGGAACTCGCGGGTCATCTCGCGCAGGCGGCGCACCCAGCGGCCCAGGGTGCGCATGGCAAGCGGCAGCCGCTCCGGTCCCAGCACAATCAGCGCCAGGACCAGAACAGCGAAGAACTCGGCGACACCTATGCCGAACATTGAGGATCACAGCGGCCGGCGGCGGCCGACGGTCAGGGGCCTAGGCGATCAATCGTAGGCAGGCGCGGGCACCCCGACAAGCGTTTGACCTACGACGCGCGCGCCTTGAGGGCAGTGCGGACGGCCTCGCCGAATTCGCCGGTGGAGGCCGTGCCGCCCAGATCGACGGTGAGAACGCCCGAACTGGTTACGTCCGCCAGGGCGTCCAGCAGCAGGTTGGCCGCCTCAGGATTCCCGAGTTCATCCACCATCATGGCAGCCGACCAGATGGCGGCCAGGGGGTTGGCCTTCTCCTGGCCGGCGATATCGGGCGCGGAGCCGTGGACCGGCTCGAACATCGGCGGATAGGCCGTGCCCGGGCTGAGGTTGGCGCTGGGCGGAACGCCCAGGCTGCCCATCAATGCCCCGCCGATATCGGACAGGATGTCGCCAAACAGGTTGGAAGCAACCAGGACATCGAGGGTTTCAGGGTCGCACACCATGCGCGCAGCGCAGGCGTCCACGAGGTTGCGGTCGGTCGTGATGGCGGGGAATTCGCCAGCCACTTCATCAAACACTTCGTCCCAAAACACCGGCGCGTACTGCAAGGCGTTGGACTTGGTGACGTTGGTGACGTGGCGACGGCCGAGACGCTCGGTCAGTTCAAAGGCATGCCGGATCACGCGCTCAACGCCAACTCGTGTGAACACGGTGGTCTGGAGCGCCACCTCGTACGGGGTGCCGGTGTGCACGCGCCCGCCGGCGCCGGCATATTCGCCCTCGGAGTTCTCGCGGACGCAGATGAAATCAATCCCCTCCAGCCGGTCGGCCGCCAGCGGGCTGGGGACACCCGGCCAGATGCGGACGGGACGAATGTTGGCGTAGAGTTGGAAGCTTTGCCTGATCAGCAGGATCATCTCGCGCTGCGAGATGGGGTCGGGGACCCCGGGAAAGCCGCAGGCGCCGAGGTAGATGGCGTCGAACTGCTCCAGCGTGCGTAAGGCGTCGGACGGCATCATTTCGCCGCGGTCGAGGTAGTACTGGCAGCCCCAGGGGAAGTCCTCGAACTCCAGAATCAGGTCGCCGGTGACCTCGCTGAGCGTTTCGAGGGTGAGGCGGCCTTCGCGAATAACCTCGAGTCCGATCCCGTCGCCGGGAATAACTGCAATGGCGTGCGTGGACATGGCAACGGTGTCGGAGGCGAGCGGGCAAGAGTATACGGGCGAAGTCAGCCGCGGCGGCCCGAGGCGGCCGTGTGGCACCTTGCATGGAGATACGGACAGCCCGCCCGGAAAACCGTAGACCCGTGAGCACAGAAGCGACTTTCGAAGACCTGGTGGATGCCCTGGGGCGTCCAGGCTGCGCGATTTGCCGCCTGTCAACGCGGCGGGCCGACCGGTTCCTGGGCTCGTACATCTATGAGCACGTGAACGACGTGGAGCTGCGCGCGAATATTCGAGAGGCGCGCGGTTTCTGCGAGGTTCACGCGGGCCACTTCCTGGAGAAGCTGGACGCACTGGCGGTAGCCATTACGTACCGGGACATATTGAATACCCTGGTCAAAGAGCTTGACGGCACTGCCGAGGCTGGTCTGGACGGATCGACCGGCATGCGCGCGCGACTTCGGGGGCTCGCGCGAGGTCGGTCGCGGAGCCCAAGGACCGCAGCGACGTGTCCCGTGTGCGAGGCGGAGACGGCGGCGGCCGGACGGACGCTGGACGTGCTGACGCAGCAGGCTGATCAGAAGGAGCTGGAGGAGGCGCTGCGGGAGGGCGATCCGTTTTGCCTGCCGCATGCCAGGTCGGCGCTGCGCCGGCGGCCGGGGTTTGCGTCGCTGCGGGCCAGGCAGCACCGCGGGTGGTCGGCCCTGCGGGACCGGCTGTTGGAGTTCATTCGCAAGTCGGACCACAACTATCGCTGGGAGACTCTGAAGGACGAGGAGCGGGCGGCGATCGTGGGCGGGGTGCGCGCCGTGACGGGAATTCGCGCCCGCCCGCGTGACGACGCGCGCGCGGAGACGCGCAAGCTGCGGCGGGGCGGGTCCAACGCCGTGCGCTCGGACCGGCATCCGCCGCGACGACGCCCTTCGGCTTAGTCGCCGCCGGCTCGTTGAACGAAGCGCAGGATCAGGTCGGCCATCTCGTCGGGAGCCTGAAGCTGAACGAAGTGGCCGGCACCGGCCACCATATGAAGTTCGGAGCATGGGAGCAGCCGGTGGAACTGGCGGGCCACGGCGGGTTTGAGATAGGGATCGCGCGCGCCCCAGAGGATGAGCGTGGGCGTCTCCAGGGCCGTCAGCGTCTCCAGGCTGCGCTGATTGGCTTGAATCTGGCCCACGATCTCGTTGTTGATGGTGTGGAAGGCTTGGCGGGCTGTCCGCGAGTGACGGAATACACCGTGAAACATCCGTAGCAGGCGATCGAAATCGGCGGTCCAACCGGGCCAGACTTGACCGACTTGCCAGCGGTAGACGTGCCACGACAGGCCCGTGCGGCCGACATCGAGAAAGCGGCGGACCAGGCGTCCGACGTACGGCAGGTGGAGCAGCTTGAGGGCGAACGGCATGCGGGCGGAATTCCACCCGTAGTAGGTGTTAAGCAGCACCAGGGCATGCGCGCGGTCGGGATGCATAGCCGTCCAGCGGATGGCCGCCGGGCCGGACATGTCGTGCGCCACCAGGACGACGCGCGTCAGTTCAAGTGCATCCAGGACCTGTGTGAGGGTCCTGTCCAGCATGTCGAAGCCGAGCGAAAGCCCTTCGTTGGGTAGCGAGGAGCCCCAGCCAAAGAAGTCGGGCGCGACCGTGCGGTGGGCGGCAGCCAGCCGCGGTTGCAAGGAGCCGTAGATACGGGAGTCATCCGGCAACCCGTGAAGCAAGACGATGGTCGGCTGGTCGTGCCCTGCTTCGCGTACAAAGCAGCCGCCCGCGGGAACCTGGATATGCCGGCCCTGCGGGGGCGCCCAGTCGTTGCCCGGGTCAGCGGCCATTGGCGGCTCGTAGCAGGCGGAGGCCCCGCAGCCATTCGCCGGCGCCCCAGGCCTGGGCTGACGCGCCGTCAGGCTCGAACGGGGCTTCGGGTTGGAAGATCTCGCTCACGCCGCCTACCAGGCCATCGTGCAAGTGCGCCAGCATGGTTTCGCGCAGGCCGCGGAGTTCATCGGCCGGGGCACCGGCCTTGAGGCTGGCCTGAATGAACATGCCGAGCAGCCAACTCCAGACAGGGCCCTGGTGGTAGGCCCCGTCGCGTTCGCGCGGCCCGCCGCCGTAGTGGGGGCAGTAGGCCGGGTCGCCCGGCGCCAGGGAGCGCAGCCCGACCGGCGTCAGCAAGGATTCGCGGACCTGCGCCAGGACCGATGCGCGTTGTTGCGGCGACAGCAGGTCGCCGGCAACCGCCAGCGCGATGACCTGGTTCGGGCGAATGGCCGGATCCGATCCATCAGGTCCATCGACGACATCAAAAAGACCGCCGGTGTCGGGGTTCCAGAAGCGTGTGGCGAACGAGTCTTCAACCAGGGCCAGGACACTCTTGTCGTACGCGCCGCGCCAGCCGATGCGGGCGAAGGCCTGGTCGGCGAACTTGAGGGTGGCGTACCACAGCGCGTTGATCTCCACGGGCTTGCCGCGGCGCGGGGTGACGACCCAGTCCTCGAACTTGGCGTCCATCCAGGTCAATTGCAGTCCGTCCGCGCCGCCGCTCAGCAGACCGTCGGCGGGATCCATGTGGATACCGTGGCGAGTGCCGCGGATGTGCCACTCGATGATTTCGAGTAGCGCCGTGGCCAGCACATCCAAGACTTCAGCGTCGTCCGTGGCGCGCACGTAGGCAGCCAGGGCGTAGACGTACCAGAGGGCGGCGTCGAAGGCGTGGTACTCGGGTTCGTCGCCGGCATCGGGCCAGCGGTTGGGGACCATGCCCTGGTCGATGGACCGGGCGTAGTTGAGCAGGACTGTCTTGGCAGTGGAGGCGCGGCCGGTCTCCAGGCAGAGGCCGGGCAGCGCAATGAGGGTGTCGCGGCCCCAGTCGCCGAACCACGGGTAGCCGGCGATGACCGTGTTGGGCTCTGGAGCAAAGCCGGGAAGCGACGGACCGCGATGCACGAGGGTCTGATCCGCGGCCAAGCGCAGGCGCTGCTCCAGCGGATCCGCGGCCGAGGCGACCAATGTGACCGACCGGGCGTCGAACCTGGCCAAAGAGGCATCGACCTCGGATGAGGACTGCAGTTCGTCCGCCGCGATCTGTAGGGTCACCGACCGCCCGGGCGCCAGCTCGGCAATGAAGTCGCCGGGAGCGAAGGCGTCCTCGGTCGCGTCGAACCCGCGCGCCAGTTCGACGCGGCGATGGAAGTTCCAGTACCAGTCGGGGCGCAACTCGAGCCGCCATCCGCTGCCGCCAAGGTGGACACAGGGGGCGCCGCCCTGCGCGCGCACGGAGAGCGAGCCAGGTCCGGTTTGCAGGGCCTCAAAGGACGGGTCGTCACCGCGGCGCAGGGCATGGAACCAGCGCAGGGTGACGAATGGCCGCACGCGGAAGCGCAGGATGTGTCGAGAGAGGTTCGTGTAGCGAACGAATGTTCGGTCGCGACCACGCTCCATCCAGATCGTCTTCTCGACCGACCCGTCGTCGGTTTCGTAGCACCAGATGGGCCGCTGGCCGTGCAGCGTGAAGGCGGCGAGGTTGGAGTAACCCTGCGGATGTAGAACGCCGCCCTCGTACTCCTGCGTGCTGAGGGGAACTTCGGGCGCGTCGCCGCGCTGGAGAAATTCGTCGGCCCCGGACACGAGCACCCAACGCGCGTTGGGCGGCGGGTCGGCGGCCACCAGCAGGCCGTGGTAGCGGCGCGTGCCGGTTCCTGCCAGCGTGCCGGAGGCAAACCCTCCGAGCCCGTTGGTGACCAGCCACTCGCGCTCCAGCAACGGGTCGGGCGAGCCGGTGAAGACTTCGGCGGGGAGTTCCAGATCACTCATGCGAGGGACGACGTGGGGGGCGGCTGGAGCGCGAAATGGGGCGGGGTTGCGCGCGTAAGAGTTTTTTCTAAAAAACTCTTGAGGCACCGCGGGGTGCATTTTGGCGGGGATTGGCGGTCTGAACCCGGTGTCCGGGATGGGTTACTCGTGCCCGGCGCCTGGGTGCAAAGGGCGGCAGCCACCCACACCCCAGCCCTTGTATGTTCCCAGGGCCTTGGAAAGTCCAAGGTGAGAGCTGATGGGCCGGGACAGACCGACCAGCCCTGGGTCGTCCGAGACCGTGGGAGAGCGGGGTCGTCCCGGCCCAGCCGCTGGCCCAGAGCCCGAACAGTTGCCGGGGCCGTCATGACGAGCCCGTATCCGCAAGGTGGGGCGTGCGGCCAGCACCTGTGGAGGGTACCGAATGGCTGCCCCAGTGGACATCGTGCTCGGGATCGATGTGGCGAAGGCCCAGTTGGACGTGGCCGTGTGGCCGACCGAGGACACGTGGACCGTGCCGCGCTCGCCGGCTGGCCTGCGTCGGTTGCAGGCCCGGGTCCAGGCCCTGCAGCCGACCCGCATCGTGCTGGAAGCCACGGGCGGGTACGAGCGCGCCGTGGTCGCCGCGCTGGCCGACCGGCCGGTCGTCGTCGTCAATCCGCGCCAAACCCGCGACTTCGCCCGCGCCCACGGCACCCTGGCCAAGACCGATCGCCTGGACGCCCAGGTGCTGGCCCGCTTCGCGGCCGACGTGCGGCCGCCGGTCCGGCCCCAGCCCTCGAAGGCGGTCCAGCACCTGCGGGCCCTGGTGCGGGAGCGCCGCCAGCTGGTGGAGCTGCGGGTGGCCACCCAGCACCGGCGCCGCCAAGCGCCCCCCGCCCGCTGGCCGCGCCGGGACGCCCACCTGGTCCTGCTGCGCGCCGAGCTCCGCGAGCTGGACCGGGAGGTGGCGGCCGCCCTGCAGGCCGACCCCCAGTTGCAGGCCCGCGCCGCCTGCCTGCGGAGCATCCCCGGCATCGGGCCCGTGGCCGCCGCCACCTTGCTGGCCGAAGTGCCCGAACTCGGCACCTGCACCCGCCAGCAGATTGCCGCCCTGGTCGGGGTGGCGCCCTTCAATCGCGACAGCGGCGCCTGGCGCGGGCGCCGCAGCTGCTGGGGCGGGCGCGCCCCGGTCCGCGCTGTCCTGTACATGGCCGCCCTGGCCGCCACGCGCCTCAATCCCCGCCTGCGGGCCTACTACCAGCGCCTCGTCGCCGCCGGCAAGCCGCCCAAGGTGGCCCTGGTCGCCTGCATGCGCAAGCTGCTCGTCCTCTGCAACGCCCTCTGCCAAAAGCAGACCACCTGGGATCCGACCGTGACCTAACGCTTGACGGCCCACACAGTTGCTCTCCCTCAAGGGAGACCTTTGCGTAACCCGGGGGCGGTTGCCCGGAAGACCCCTCACCCCAGTCCTCTCCCCCAGGAGAGGGATTAAGCGCGGCGCCCTGCTGAAGAGTTCGCCCCGGACCCCAACCGTGTTTTGTGCGGGGGCGATCTTGCCCGGAAGACCCCTCACCCTGCCCTCTCCCCCAGGAGAGGGATAGGAAGGGCGACGACCCGACGAACTTGACGTCCCAACACAGTTGCGCTCCCTTGAGGGAGAGGGAGAAGGAGCGGCGCGCCTGCAGATCGCTTGAGGCGGCACACCGTCGGTGCTCTTAGCCGGAAACAGAAGCCGAGACCGGGCGTCGCCGGGCGAGGGGACGGCGAGGGGCAGCGTCGAGTGAAGCGAGGACATCCGAGATCCAGGTTGCGGTGACATCAAGTCTAGTGTACACTGATAGCAGACAAAAGGCAACCGCGATGCAGGCTGGCAGCCGGCGAGGGGCTGCGGGCGGCCGCAGTGCGCTTCATATACTCCGCCGATGGAAAACGCCCCGGCAACCAACGCGGAGCGACAGGCGCCGGTCCCGGTGCTGATCGGGATCGGGCTGGCCGGGGGCGTGGTCAGCGGGCTTCTCGGCGTCGGCGGCGGGATCATCTTGATTCCGCTCATGGTGGGCCTGCTGGGGATGACGCAGCACCGTGCACACGGGACATCGTTAGCCATCATCGTACCGGCGGCTTTCGCCGCCACAGTTCGCTACGCCAGCGTAAACCCCATCGACTGGACCGTGGCGGCCGCGCTGGCAGCAACTTCGGTGGTATTCGCGGCGGTGGGCGCGCGGCTGACGGCCTACATCAACCCTCCGCGACTACGCCAACTGTTTGCGCTGGTGCTGCTGGTGGCGGCGCTGCGGATGTTCGTTCCGCTGCAGGATGTCGCATTGCTGCACCTGGAGGGTGGCGAACGCGTGATCGCCGCGGTGATCACCGGGGTGGCGGCGGGCCTCGTCAGCGGGGTCATGGGCGTCGGCGGCGGGATCGTGATGGTTCCGTCCATGGTGATCCTGATGGGAATCGAGCAAGTCGTGGCGCAGGGGATCAGCCTGGCCGTGATCGTGCCGACCGCGCTCTCGGGCGCGTTTCAACACTATCGCCTGGGCAACGTGGACGTGCGGCGGGGGCTGACGATCGGGGTCGGTGGAGTGTTCGGCGGGTTCGGCGGCGCGCAGATTGCCCAGCTGCTCCCTGGACCGGTGCTGCGCGGGCTTTTCGCCGTCTTCCTGCTGTTCTCCTCGCAGCGCATGCTTGGCGTTCAGGGCTGGGTGAGGCAGCAGCTGCGGCGGGCTAACTGACGATCGGGTCAACAGCCACCGTGCGGTCAGCGGGCCGTCGGTACGTTCGGGTCGGGAGGATCGTCACAGTACATTGGGTCTCACCGACTTCCTGTAGCCTGTGCACCGAAGCACGCTGGCAATCTAGTCACGCCGTCCACACGCTGTTCGCAGATTGTCGGGTCACGCGTGCGGCTAGCGCATCACAAGTCGGCTAGTGGACTAAGGGCGCACCGACTCTAGGGTCGGTTGGTTCGATGGGTTAGTCGCTGACGATGTGACTCGCGTGGGCATGGGCGCACAGAGTGGTCGCGATCCACCCCAAGCCTGCCGCGCATATCATCAACCAGACAACGATTGGCTGCATGGTCGAAACGGGCGAAACCACACCGCTGAGCGCCACGTCGACCAGCACGAGCAACCCGGCCGTGGCAAGGCCAGACGCAATACCGGCTGCCTTGAAGCTGAACATCGACGTAGCCTCCAGTTAGCTGTACGGGCTACGGCAGGCGCTCCCAACTCCCACAATATCGGGTCCACGGCCTCACGTGGGCGGGTCACGAGCTGCTTCACCCAAACGGTTGCAAGTAGGCCGTCCACCGGGTGGAAGCTAAGCGGGATTGCACTTCGGTAACGGCTACAGGTTGGGCAGCAAGGCGACGCCCAGGTCGGTCACGCCGCGCAGCAACGCCTGGGCGGCCTTGCAGCTCACGCGATTGCCGGGTAGGTGTCGTTCTCGCTTGCGAGGGCCGTCAGTTCCACGGCAACCGCCAGATCGTCCGCCGCAAACCCGGAAATGCCGGCGTGCGACGGGTCGTCAGGGAGCGGATCATGCTCGATACGCAGCGACAGCCCGACTTCTTCACGAACGACCGCCTTCGCAGCGCCGACGTTGAGTACGGCAAAGCGACCGTTGGCCCGCAGCCCGAATCCCCTGACAATGAACAGCGCGCGAACGCGGCCAACGGCGTCATCCGTGCTCGGCACGCCTTTGGCCTCCAACCTGTTGACTGAAAGAGAGTTCTCGGAGGCTCGAAGCCGGAATGCGCTGGCTAGCGGTAAGCCGTGCGCGCCGACCGACGATGGCTTGCAGTACCGCGCAACGTGATCATCGTCTGGAAGCGGGTCGCCTTCCACAGGTCAAGGTCAGGACAGCAGTGACTGAATGGCCTGTAGAGCTTTGGTTCTCGGGAGGGTGCCGCTCACGCGCAACGATTCACCATCCTGGCTGCCGGGACCCGACGTACCCGCGAACCTGATGAGTCCCGAACCCAGGAACTCCATTGCCAGGATTCCGCCGCCCATTACGTGCCATTGCGCAAGTGCCACGCCGTGCGGGCTGACGCCGATTTCGGGCTGCCCGAGATGCCGTTCGTCCATCAGAAACGACGTCACGTGTCGAAGTGACGCGATCGCGATGGGTTCTTCGTCTGGATCCTCGTCCGCCAAGCGCTGGAGATAACCAAGCCGGTCTGCCGACTCTTCCAGGCCCGAGTCCTTCAGCGCCACCGTCATCTCGGCGCAGGACTCGTATTCAACGGGCGCCTGGCTACGCATTTGAGATGTCCAACAGAAGCGCCCTTCGCGTGAATGGCCGTGATTGGATTATATCGAGCAGCCGGTGCGGACCGAGGAACGTCGCACAACCCTTCAACGTGACTGCGACGATTATTGCGCCATAGCCCGACCGAGCCACGGTCCGCCAGATTTCGGGCAGCGCTGTGGCATCCAAGCGCGCCGTGCTAAGGGTCTTCAGCCGATGTTGGACACTCGCGGGCATAATCTCGCTAGGGCGGTTGTTTGCTGACCACTGGCCCGCGCCAAGTGAACGGCGGGGTGCAGGGGCTTTTGCTACGGAGGAACCGCCATGACGGCCGAATTGGGCACGATTCTGGGGCTGAGCGCTTTCGTGTTTCTGTCGGTTGCGGGCGTTGCGTGGCGCATGGGGCGGGTTGAAGGGCGGCTGACCAGCGTCGAGCGTTCGGTTGAACGGCTGCAGGCAGACATGGACGGTCTGCGAAAGGACGTCAAGGTCATCCTGCTGCGGTTGCCGGCCAAGGCCGAGTAAGCCGGCGGTATCGAAGGTCCCTTACCGGAGCGATTAGGCAAAGCGCCAGAGGTTTCCGGCTACCGGTGGACGCTCGAGGGCTGTTTGCCGTACTACTGCTGTAATGCGCACGGCGCAGGCTGGGCGTTCAGGTCTGGATGCGGCGGCGGCCGCGGAGGGCTACGTGACGATCGGGTCTACAATCGGCGCCCAGGGCAGCGCCCAAGTCGAAAAGGCAACAACGCCGCATCGCGGGGCCGCGTGCCGGTACAACCACCGCATTACCGCCGACCAGATGTTCACCCGTATGATTGGGGCAATGGCGTAACTTGACTACTGGCCATGGTGATTGATGCGTGTCCAATCCGCCGCTCGCGTGATGCGGTCTTCCCAAGGTCTGCTATGCGAGTTCGCAAAGCGCTCACATCCCGAATCTGTCTCGGCCGTGTCATACCACTACCGAGACCAACGTCTCGAACGGTGGTGTTTCGACGCACCAGTCCGATTCTCGGTCTACAAGTCATGGCCCGGACGGGAGCGTAGAGCAACATGACATCTGAGTTTCCACCGGACGGTCCGATTGGTGCGTTCACTGCTGACCAAGTGTGTGAGTTGACCGAACTGTCACGCAGCCAACTGCGCTACTGGGACAAGACCGGCTTCTTCAAGCCAGAAGCCGGTTCACTGCGGATGGGTCCGTACTCGCGCGTCTACTCTTTCCGCGATGTCGTTGGACTGCGGACGCTGGCCCTCCTACGCAAGCACACGTCGCTCCAGGCACTTCGGGGTGCAGCCGGCATGCTTCACCAGTACAACGACTATCCGTGGGCCAATCTTCGGTTCTACAAGCGCGAGGGCGAGCCCACCATATTCTTTGAGGTCAACGACGAGTCGTTCATGGTTGCCAACACCAAGTCGCAGACTACATTTACCATTGACTTGCAAGAGGTCAGCGACAAGATGTTGAACCTTGTACGGCGAATGCGCGAGCGAAAAGCGGAGGAGATCGGTCAGACATCGCGGCACCGGTACGTTGCGCACAACCAACGAGTCATCGCTGGCACACGCATCCCCACGTCGGCAATTTGGAACTTTCATAAGGCCGGATATCTAACAGAACAAATCATCGAGGAGTATCCGCGCTTAGAACCGGCAGACGTGCACGAGGCTATTCGTCTGCATGAGGCCGAAGCCGCAGCATTGGCAAAGTAGCTTCTATGGTGGCCGCACTGTGATTCGAGCACCATGCGGTTACTGATCGACGAAAATGTACCAGATTCCACCGCGAAGGCGTTTGAAGCCCTAGGCCATGAAACAATCTATGTACGCGACGACAATTCGCGCGCACGCGACCAAGCTGTCGCGCGCATTGCAGAACTTCGCGGGGCCATCGTGGTTACATGGAACGTCAGACATTTCAGGCCAATCGTAAGGAAACGACTTGGCATAACTCGGCGAAGCGCTCACCAGATGGGACTCATCGGATTCAGATGCGACGAGAGCATTGGAGCACAACGTGTCAACGAAATAGGCAGCCTCATCGAGTACGCGTTCAATATAGGCCAGCAAGTCTCCAGCGACAGCGTTGCCGTCACGGTAACGACAGAAGAGGTCAGATGGGAACTAGGTTTCGCCCGATGAATGGGGTACAGGATGCTGCCTAGCAGAGACAAGGCACGCCAACCTCCACCCACGCGATCCCGTGCGGTCCGGGGACCCTCGCCACGGAGGAACCGATGGGCACAGAAGCGGGACGACTGGCCCGATTGGAAGGGGCCAACGAAAAATCATCGATAGTGACCTATGTACTCGTCGGTCGAAGCTTTATCCAAACCACATGCGATGTTGGCGAGCCGCTGTTTGTAAATCGACAATTCACCTTCGTTCTCACAAACCCACTTGCAATGAAGGAGGTAAGAGAGACAGTCGACAGCGGATCCGACAATTGACATCTTGCTCACATAGTGCAAATCTCCCAGCCTCGCATTATCAACCATGTGATGATCTTCCACGAGTTCTCTTACTCCATCCCCGATCATCTCCAAGTAAGCAGTCGCATGATCAGTCGTCCTGATATAGCCGGCAAAGCTCTTGTCCTGATGACTTGTGTGATCCAGTTCGACTATCGGCCAGATTTGAGCGTCCGCTTCGGACTCTAATGCCGCGAATAAAATAGACCTGAAACAATACCAGAACTGAGTGCGTTGGCTTTTTCTAATTTGCCTATGGCCAGGGCTGAAATTGAACCCTCTTCGATATACCTTGCAGGACAGCTCGTTGACCATCGAAACTATACCAGTATAGAACTCAAAGTGATCATCGTCGGAGAATTCGCGGAACAGATCGCTCGCATGCACCTCTATGTTTAGACCATCGACTCCCCGATTGAATCCAGGTAAAAGACGGAATATACGATCCCTAAAGATAGAGTATTCGTCAGCGTAAATCAGCAAACCCGTCAAAGACGTTACCTGCAATGCTGATGGGGCTTTGGCGTCCAAATACGTCTCGTCAAGGTATAGAAGTGCAACTCGTTCTGATGTTCTCAATGTCTCTGTCGGTACTTCAGGGGGGCTCAGATGTGCCTCGCCGTTCCGACTACACGGCTGCTCTGGGCGCATCTCCGCACTTCGAATCGAGGCAGCACCGTGCGGAGAACAGAGATCTGATACTGGAGCAGCTCAGCCCTGAGGAGTGTCACCCTAGGCAACGCTCGGGAATCTCGGATCCATGCCAAAACCGCAATTCGGGAACTGCATCGCCCAATGGCTCGTAGGTCAGTGCAGTCTAAAGCAAAAATCCTTTGACTAGCATCAGGTACACGACGTGCGGCTGAGGGTGTCGAGGAATTTGGTACAGGTTCTGGTGGCTTCGCGGCTGCGGGCTTCGACGGGGCCGTTAGGGACTTGGCGATCCCAGACGCGAGACGAGTGGAAAGTTGGCGTAGGTTGAGAGTTGGACGGGGCGTGGTTCGAGACGGCTCCTTCGACAGGCTCAGGGCAGACAGTTCGACAAGCTCAGGACGGGTTCACCACAAACGGAACAGCGTCTGGTGTCATCTTTCTGCCAGGAATGACAGGAAGCGGGGAGCATTGAGGATTCTTGCGCCCTGATGCTCCTCAAGGGGCAGCAGATGCCGCCGGTCGCCGGTCACCAAGTAGTCGGCGGAAACCTCCACAACGCACTCCAGGATGCGATTGTCGGGGTGGCCGCCCTCGATCGCCTCAGGGACCCGACGGGGTTCAACGATGGTGTCGGCATCGCCCAGCGCCCTGACGGCCTGAGCCGAGCGTTCCTCTGCCCAGTCGAACTTGCGGCCAAGCACCCCGGCAACCTCCTCGAGGATGAAGGGGGACAGGCACAACTGGAACCGTCCCCTGAGAGCCAGTTTGAGGACGAGACGCTCGTTGCCTGGAAAGTTCAGACCGGAGACTATGACATTGGTATCCAGGACGACTCTCACGTACGGGAGGAACTGGCCTCAGCCCGATACTCTTCCACCAGGCCGGCCACGTCCTCGGGTCCGATGCCTTTCTCTCTAGCCCTGTCCTCGCCGTACTGGAGCAGTTGTCGCCACTCGCACTCCTGGATGTAGCGGAGCACCGCCTCCCGAAGGAACTCGCTCCTGGAGCGTCCCTGCCGCTTCATCACCTCGTCCACGCGGTCCGCCATCTCCGGCGGCAAGGAGAAGGTAATGGTCTTGGTCGTTCGCGGCATGTTCATCCCTTGTTACCGAGTCTTACCCAGATAGTGCGACATGGGCTGGGCTCCTTTCAACCGTTCGCCAAGAGTTGTTCGGACCTTGCCTGGGCCGTCGGCTCGATGTCGACGACGAGGAGGGATTCCTCGTTTCCGGCGTTTGACGCGAGCAGCTGGCCGCCGGGGGCGAAGACGGCGGCGCGGCCGGTGACGCGGTGGGGCCACTCGGGGCGCTCGTGGAATTCGCCGCGCGGGTCCTTGGCGTCCAGGTAGAGCGCGAACACCCCCAGCCGTTCGGCCAGGTCCTGGGCGCGGCGCTTGAGCGTGTCGCGCCGGTTGAAGTCCAGGATCTGGTTCCATGACGTCCCGGCGTCCTGGAAGTCCTTGATGCAGTCGAAGTGCGGCTCAACGATGACGCGAGCGCCGAGCCCAACCAGCGTGTCGTGGATGGCCGGCGACTCGTTGTCGGCGCAGATGGTCACCCCGATCGAGACCTCGCCAAGTCGAAACGGCGCCATGTCATCGCCGCCGCCCCGGTAGAAGTCCATCTCGCTGGTGGTCGGTTGCAGCTTGCGCTGGACGTGCCGCACGCCGTCGCCAGTCACAATCACGTAGGCATTGAACGGCTTGGGCGCGAGCCCGCGTTCGGCAATGCCGGCGCCAATGGCCAGGCCACGGCTTGCGGCAATTCGCGTGAGGCGCTGGGTGGTGGGACCGGGAATCGGCTCGGACTGCCGTTCCAGCTCGGCGGGGTCGGCGTCCGCGTCGTAGGTCACCCAGGGGCCATGCACGGAGAACTCGGGAAAGAGCACCAGGTCGCAGCCGGCGGCGGCCGCTTGCTCCGCGAACGCCTCCATCTTCTCCAGATTCGCGTCCATCTGCCCCCGCAAGGAGCACAGGGTGACCATGCCAATCCGCATCGGCGTCTCAGTCGCAGCGTTTCAAGCAACGAGTAAGGCTCGCACGGTCATGGATGTCATGCGCGCCGTTGGCAGCGGTGTTCTGACCGGCGTGCCTTACGCCGGGGTCCGCCTCTTGAACTTGGCGGTCAGGCGACGTCCGAACCAAGTACGCTCCTAGGTCTCCCACGGGCGAGTGAGTCCATGAGCGTGGAACGGGCGGCCGACGGTACGCATCGAATAAGAATCGACGTCCCTGTCACCATACGGTCGGCGCGGGTGGACGAGCTGCGCCGGCTGAGCGACCTGTGGGGGCCCAAGGGCACCACCTCGCGGTTGCGGCATCTGCGGCGCTATTTCCGCGAACAGGCGGACGGCGTGCAGTGTGGCCTGGTGGCCGACTTCAACGGCAATCTCATCGGCCAGCTGTGGGTCCGGCTGCGGTTCATCGATCCGGCCATCGAGGCCGGACTGGCGGTGGCGTATATACACACCCTGGTGGTGATGCCGGAGTTTCGGCGGCTGGGCGTGGCGGAGGGTCTGGTGCGTAGCGCGTCAGCCCTGGCCACCCGGCAGGGCCGCACGCACGTGACGATCGGGGTGGACCGGCCAAACGAGACGGCACGGCGGCTGTACGCCAAGTGGGGATTTGAGCGCTACCACGAGAGCTTCGACCTGCGCGGCGACCTGGTGTTCATGCGGCGCGAGGTCTTCGAGACGCCGGTGACGGCACATGCCCGGTGATACCATTCGGCCCGTCCGCGACGGTGAGATAGCCGTCGCGCGGTTGGGCATGTTCGGTGGGCGTCAGCCCCTCGGCGGGGGTCTTCATGCAAGCGTTCCTTAACGGCGAATACATGGATCTGGCCGACGCCAAGGTCAGCGTGATGACGCACGCGCTGAACTATGGGACCGGCGTGTTCGAGGGAATTCGCGCCTACTGGGACGACGACGAGGAGCAGTTGCTGCTGTTCCGGGTGCGCGAGCATTTCGAGCGCATGCACCAGTCGGGCCGAATCCTGCGGATCGGCATCGACTACTCGGTCGACGAGCTGGTGGAGATCTGCATCAACGTGCTCAGGGCCGGCAAGTTCCGCGAGGACGTCTACGTGCGGCCGCTGGCGTTCAAGAGCGCTCTGCAGGTCGGGCTGAACATGGTGGCGATGGGGCCGGACGGCCTGCGGCCGATCGAGAACGGGTTCACGCTGTTCGCGCTGCCCTTCGGCAACTACCTGGACATCGAGAAGCCGATCCGGTGCACGATCTCGGCGTGGCGGCGGGTGAACGACAACATGATCCCGGCGCGGGGCAAGGTGACCGGCATTTATGTCAACTCGTCGCTGGCCAAGACGGAAGCGCTGGAAGCCGGGTTCGACGAAGCCATCATGCTCACGCACGACGGACACGTGAGCGAGGGTTCGGGCGAGAACCTGTTCATCGTGCGCGGCGGCAAGCTGCTGACGCCGCCGCTGAGCGACGACATCCTGGAAGGCGTGACACGAAGCACGGTCATGCAAATCGCGCTCGACGAGTTGGGGATCGAGACCATCGAGCGCTCGATCGACCGTACCGAGCTGTATATCGCCGACGAGCTGTTCCTGGTTGGGACAGGCGCCCAAATCTCACCCGTGCGGGAAATCGACGGACGCATCATTGGCGACGGCGAGATCGGTCCGGTGACCGGGGCCTTGCAGGACATCTATTTCGACATCGTGCGCGGCCGATCGCCGAAGTATCGTGGGTGGTGCCTGAGCGTCCAGGAACAGGCCGCCGCGCAGCGCGCATGACCGGGAGGCGAAAGGAGGCACGGCCGCGCTGAACGCGACACGCCTCCACAAGCCCACGCCTATGGGCCGTTCCGCCGCCAGTTCCGTAGCTCACCGACTCTTCCGGCACTGTCGATCACCGCGCGCCTGAGTTATGGCGAATCTAGAACTCGACGACGCGACGCTGGAGCGTTTGCAGGCGCGCCTGGGCGTTCGGTTCAAGGAACAATCATTGCTGGCGCAGGCCCTGGTCCACCGATCGCTCGTCAACGAAGCCGACCTGGCGGACGCGGACTGCAACGAGCGCCTGGAGTTTCTGGGCGATGCGGCGCTGGGCCTGGTGACCGCGGAACTGTTGTACCGGCGCTACCCGGACCGCGCGGAAGGCCGGCTAACGCACGCGCGGGCGTCCCTGGTGAACCTGGCGTCGCTGGGCGAGATTGGCGAGGAATTGGGACTGGGCGAGTTCGTTCAGCTGGGGCGCGGCGAGGACCTTAGCGGAGGCCGCACGCGCGCGAGCGTGCTTGGGCGGACGTTGGAAGCGGTGCTGGGCGCGGTCTACCTGGATCAGGGGCTCGACGTGCTGCGCGAGCTGCTGAGCCCCATCCTGATCCGCGAGCTCGACCGCTACGGCTGGGAAGGCCCGGCCAAGGATTTCAAATCGCAACTGCAGGAACTCCTGCAATCCCAGCAGGGCGCAACACCCGCATACGAGTTGGTATCCGTGCAGGGTCCGGACCACCACCGACTGTTCACGATGGCGGTTCGAGCCGGCGACGCGATGCTGGCCTCGGGCCAAGGCTCCAGTAAACAGCGCGCGGAACAAGCGGCCGCGTGCGCGGCCCTTACGGCGATAGATGACGCCGAAGGCGTGACGGATGTACCTGCAGCGGATTGAGCTCCAGGGGTTCAAGACGTTCCCGCGGCGCACGACGCTGGAGTTCCGGCCCGGCGTGACGGCCATCGTGGGGCCGAACGGCGCGGGCAAGAGCAACCTTTCGGACGCCGTCCGCTGGGCGATGGGCGAACAGGCTCCGCGCCTGCTACGCATCCGCCGGGCGGAGGACGTCATTTTCGGGGGCTCGGAGTCGCGGTCGCGGACGGGCATGGCCGACGTGCGACTCACCTTTGACAACGCCGACGACTGGCTGCCGACGGAGTTCAGCGAGGTCGTAATCGGGCGGCGGCTCTTCCGGTCAGGCGCGTCGGAGTACACGATCAACGGGGCGCGGGTCCGCCTGCGGGACGTGCTGGACCTGATGAGCGCAGGGGCCGCCAGCCACGGCGGGCACTCGGTGATCAATCAGGGCCAAGTCGATCAGATGTTGCAGCAGCGTCCTGAGGATCGGCGGGCGTTTCTGGAAGAAGCGGCGGGGGTGGCCCGGTTCTACGCGCGACGGGATCAGGCATGGCGCCGCCTGACGGAGACGCGGCGCAATCTCCAGCGTCTGCGCGACCTGACGGCGGAGGTTGAGTCCCGGCTGGACACGTTGCGCCAGCAGGCCCAGGTCGCCGAGCGCGGATCGGACCTGCAACGCGAACTGCGCGACGGTCAAACAAAGCTGGTACGGCACCGGCTCTTCACGGTGAACCGACAGCTCGAGACCGCGGAAACGCGCGAGCAACAGGCCACCGACCATCTGGCGGCGCTGCTGGCGGAACCTGCGGAAGAACTGCGCCGGCGAGCCGCCCAGGCTTCGCTGCACAGCGGTGAACTAGAGCAGCAACTTGCGCGCGCGCGGCGGCAGCTTGAGGAAGCTCGGCAAGCGGCGGCGCGGCGTGCGACGCAACGCGCGCGGCTGGTTGAACGGCAAGGTCACCTGGAGAGCCGACACGCCGACCTGAGCGCGAGGAGTGCGAGCCAGGCGGCGCGCGCCGACGCACTGGCGCAGGAAGCGCAGGTCGCCCGGCAGTCGCTGGCGGAACTGGACGCGCACATGGCGCAGGTGCAAGGCGAGCAGCAGCGGCTGCTGGAAACCCTGGCGCCGGAACGTGAACGCCGGCAGCGGATGCAAACAATGGCCAGCCAGCTCGCCAGCGCGCGCGACCGGCGCGCATCGCTACGCGAGCGGCGACGGAACCTGTCCGGCGAACGCGAGACGTTGGAGACCAGGCTAGCGCGCTTGGCGGGCCAGGCGGACGATGCACGCCAGCAGGCCGAGGCGACGCGAGCGTCCGCGCACGCGTCGGAGTGTGACGCCCACGCGGCCACGACAACGCTGGATGAGGCGGCCGGCACGCAGCGAGCCGCGACGGACGCGGCGCGAGCCGCGCAACAAGCCGAGGCCAGGGCGCGAGCGAACCTGCACGCCGCCACCGAAGCCAGCGCCTCGCTCGAGCGCGAACTGGACGCGCTCCAGGACGCGCACACGCAGGCCGGCGGAACGGACGAGGCGTTGCGAGCGTTGCAAGCCGCCGTGCCCGCCACGGTTATTGGTCGGTTGCGCGATCGAATACGTCCACGCAGCCCAGACGCCGCGCGGTTATTTGAAGCCGCGTTTCCAGGCGGTCTCGACACGCTGTTGGTGGCGACTCCGGAGGACGGGTCCGGGCTGCGCGACGCCGCGCATGACCTCCGTCTGACGCGACTGCGCTGGCGCCCAGCCGTCGGGTTCCGGGGATGGCCGTACGAAGGCGACCTGGTCGAACAGCGGACGGAGGGCCTGCACGGCACCCTGGCCGACATGGTGGACACCGCCGGCCCGGATGCGGATCTGGTGCGACGGTTGCTGAGCCGCGTGCTGGTGGCCGCGAATCTGGGCGCCGCGCTTCACGCGCGCCAGCACCGTTCCGACCTCGCCACCTATCAGATCGTCACCTTGGACGGCGACGCAATCGACGTCGACGGAACCGTTCGGCTGAGCGTTCACGACTCGGCGGACCGGAATGTCGGCAGGCGGCTCACCGCCGTGGAGCGGGCGCTGCGCGAGGCACGACAGCGACAGCCGCAGATGGAAGCGGCCGCGGCGGCCGCAGCCACGGCCTTGCGTGCCGCGGACGCCACCCTACGCGACGCGCAGACGGACAGCGCCGACGCGACGCGCGCCCACCACCGCGCCCACACCGCGGCTACCGAGACCGCGCGACGGCACCAGCGGCTCGACGGCGAAGCTCGGGCCATCGGCGGACAACAGCGAGACACGCACGAGCGCCTGGTCGAGATTGAGCAACGCTTGCAGGCGCTGGCGCCACGGATCGACGAATCCGAGCGCGAGGTCGCGCGTCTGAGCGAGGACCTCGATCAGGCAGGCGGCGCCGCGGCCGGCACGGCCCAGGCCGAGGCACGACTGGCGGCCCTGGAGGCCGCGCTGGGCGTGAACGAGCGCCGCGCCGCTGAATTGCGAGCGCAGGAGGCCCATCGAACGACGGCAGAGGCCGAGGCGCGGACCGAGGCGGACACCCTTGAGCACGAACGCCTGGAAACCGAGCGTTCGCGCGACGCCTCGACCGCCGCCCTGGCCGAGATGGACGGCGATCCCGACAGCGACCAGCAGCCTGACGACGTGCGCGTGCGCCGGCTGGAAGCGGAGGCGCTGGAAGCCCGGCTGGACCTGCAGCGGCTTCAGATGCAGACCGAACGGCGAGCGGAGGAGCAGGCACGGGCGACGGCGGACGTGGCGGCGGCGCAGCGCGAGACCGAGCGGCTGGTGGAACGACGCGCCGAAATTCGGGCCCAGGCGCGCGACGATCTGGGTATCGAACGTTTGCAGGCGGAACAGGTGGCGACTCCCATCGGTCAGATCGAACGGCGGACGGCCGGCCTGCGGCGGATGCTGGACAGGCTAGGACCCATCAACCCGCTGGCGCCGGCGGAGTACGAGCGCGAACGCGGCCGGGCCGAGGACGCGCGACAGCAAATAGCGGACCTGGAGGGCGCCGAAACCAACCTGCAGACGCTGGCGCGCGACTTGCAGCACCAGTTGCATGCTGAATTCATGGAGACGTTCGAGACAATGAACGCGGCGTTCAGCGCGACATTCACGGACCTGTTTGGCGGCGGCGAGGCGCACATGACGTTGACGTCGCCCAACGACATCGAGCAGACCGGAGTGGAGTTCTCGGTGCGCACGCCCGGCAAACGGCCGCAGCAACTGGCCGCGCTGTCGGGCGGGGAGCGGGCGCTGGTAGCGGCGGCACTAATCCTGGCGTTGCTGAAAATCCGCCCGCCACCGTTCTGCATCCTGGATGAAGTGGACGCCGCACTGGACGATCAGAACGTGCTGCGGTTTTGCCGCCAGGTTCACGACCTGAGCCAGCGCACGCAGATTCTGCTCATCACCCACAACGCCGTCACGGTTGAGGCGGCCTCCACGGTCTACGGGGTGACGATGGGCGAAGACGGCGTCTCCGAACTGCTGTCGCTGAGCCTGGACGGTAGTCCGCCCGACGGTCAGCGCACCAACGGCCACGTCCAAGCGTCGACCGCGGCCGCAGCGGAGCGTCGAAATGCCGCCAGCGCGGCGTGAGCCGACGGCCTACGCCCTTCGGCTCAACGATCCAGTTGCATGAGCCGCGTCGCTAGCCGGCGCCGGAGGCCTGTTTCGCGTGTCCGCGCACCGCGTGGTCCTCGGCGGAGGGGTCGGCGCCCCGGCCGGCAGCACACTCGGCGGACCACCGTACCGGTGTGGGGTCTGGCACTGGCGCTGGGGACCGCGGCGACCGTGTTCATGATTGTGCTGGCCGCCGTGGCCGATCCGCTGGCCGGACTGCAGTACCTGGCCGACGACGCCGGCACGCTGCTCCAGCCGGGCGCGCCGGTCCCGAGCAGCGACGAGCAACTGGTCCCGCGCCGTGAAGATCCAAACGCCGACGTGGCGGATGTGCCGGCGGTCGTGAACCTGGACGCGGCGGCGGCGAGCGAACTGCTGGAAGACGCAGGCTTTCGGCCGCAGGTTGAGGAGGTGTTCGACGACACGGTGGCCGTGGGGCTGGTGATCCGTCAGCAACCCGCGGCCGGCACGTCGATTCAGCGACTGGAGCCGGTGATCGTAACGGTCAGCCGGGGACCGTCGCTGGCACCGCTCCCCAATGTCGTTGGGCTGCCGGCAGCGGACGCGCGCGTCAGTCTGGACCAGCGGGGTTTCCAGGTGATCGAAGTCGCCGCCTTCAACGAGGACGTGCCGGCGGGCACCGTGCTGGGCCAGGAGCCGCTGGCGGGCGCCACGGTGGACCGGCGCTCCGTGGTCGTCTTGCAGATCAGCCGCGGGGTCGAGATCGTATCGGTTCCGCTTGTCGTGGGACGCGCGGAAGACGACGCGCGACGAGCCATCGAGCTGGTGGGGCTTGCGGTTGGCGAGACCACGTATGTCGAGGACGACTCGGTACCGAACGGGATCGTAGCCGCGCAGGTCCCCGCCAGCGGCGCGGCCGCGCCACTCGGGTCGGAGATGCAGCTCACGGTCGTGCGCATCGGGGAGGTGGTTGTTCCCGAGCTGGTGGGACAGGCCGTGGACGCGGCCGAGCGGACGCTTTTCGACCACGGTCTGCTGATCGGCTCGATTCGCCGCATCCCGACCGAGGGCGCCGCCGGCGACATTGTGGTCGGCCAGGAACCGGGCCCGGGAGCCAAAGTTGCACGGGGATTCGGCGTGCGTCTGATCGTGGCGATCCCAGGCGCAGCCCCGACTCCAACGCCGGCGCCGACGGCTAGCGGCTAACGTCCAGCGGCAGAGCGCGAACCGCGTCCAGACCGGCCGCAAGCACCGGATCGTCGTCGCCGCCGACCGGGCCGTCCGACATCTCGACCTCGACATCCGGGGTGAGGCCACCGCCGCTGCCGGCCAGGGCGACGCCGGCTGGGGTGATCCAGATACCGGTGGTGACGCGCATGATGGAGCCGTCAGAGAGCTTGTGCAGTTCCTGCACGGAGCCCTTGCCGTGCGTCTGTTCGCCGATCAGTGTGGCGCGACCATGTGCCTGCAGGGCACCCGCGAACACCTCCGAGCCGCTGGCCGAGCCGGCGTTTACCAGGACGACCAGTGGGATTCGCAGGTCGCGGAAGCCGCTAATGGCGTTGTAGAGGTGCGGCGGCTCGTTGCGGCTTTCCCGGCGAAGGATTTGTTCGCCTTCCGGGAGGAAGCGGCTGGTCACTGAGACGCTAGCATCAAGCAGCCCGCCCGGGTTATTGCGCAGGTCCACCACGAGCCGCTCGACACCGACGGTCTGAAATCCGTTGAGGGCGCGGCGGACTTCGCCGGACGTGCGGGACGAGAAGTTGGCGATTCGCAGGTAGCCGACGTCGTCGAAGACTTTGGTCGTGACCGACTGCACGATGATCCGGTCGCGCACGATGGTGACGTCGCGTTCCGTCGTCTCGTTTTCGCGACGCAGGGTGAGGGTGACCGGCACGCCGCGCTCGCCGCGCACGAGTTGCCCAAATTCCGACAGCGACAGTCCTTCAGTCGAGACGCCGTCAACCGCCAGCACGAACTCGCCTATGCCAATGCCGGCCGCCTCGGCCGGCGATTGAGGCAACGGCTGGGTGATGAAGGGCAGCCCGTCGCGCAGTTCGATGCGTACACCGACGCCGATGAAGGAGCCGGACAGACGGGCGCTGGACCGCCGGGCCTGGTCGGGATCCTGATACAGGGTGTATGGATCTTCGGTTGCCTCGGCCAGCCCACGAATGGCGCCCTCGCGCAAGTCCTCGGCCGCAAGCGGGCCGTCGTAGAAGTTGTCCTGAAGGACGCGCCAAGCTTCCCAGAACAGTCCGAAGTCGACGACGTCGAGTTCGTCGAGTTCGTCCTTGAGTTCCGGCGGCGGGTCGCCGGCGACAACCTGCGGGGGCGGGATGCCAGGACCCAGCGCCGTGGCGCCGGCGACGAAGCCGATGGAGAACACGAGGCAGAGCGCGATGACGGAGCCGGCCAGCATCAAGGCAGTGCGTATGGGGCGTTGCATGGGACGTACGACCGGAGGCGGCTGATTCCACGGTATCCCAGCGGGGTGAGCGGGCGGTGAGAACGCTGCCGTTGGGCGGCAGTGCGGGTGGCGTTAGCTCGAGCTGAATACGCCCACGGGTTCGTCAGCGAGGACGGCGCCGGCGTCCATTCGGATCACGCGGCGGCGAAGATCGTTCACGATTTCGCTGTCGTGGGTGGCGACCAGGGTGGTGACGCCCTCGCCGTTGATTTCAAGCAGCAAGCCGATGATCTCGCGGGCGTGGGCGGGGTTGATGCTGTCGGTGGGTTCGTCGCAGAGCAGGATGTCGGGCTTGGCGACGACGGCGCGCGCCAGCGCGACCTTGCGCTGTTCGCCGCCGGAAAGCTGCCGGGGAAAGCGCTCGGCCTTGTCGGACAGGGCTACGCGGTTGAGCACGGACGCGACGGCGGCGTCGATGTCCCGGCCGGGGTGGCCGCGGACCTGCAAGGGCAGGCCGACGTTTTCCCGGACCGTGGCGTTGGGCAGCAGGCGAGTGTCCTGAAACACCACGCCAATACGCCGGCGAAATTTGGTGAGCGCGGTGCCGCGAATCTTGGACACGTCGACGCCGTTGACCAACACGACGCCCGAGTCGAACGGTTCCTCGCGCAGGAGAATTCGGAGCAGGGTGGTCTTGCCCGCGCCGTTGGCGCCTATCAGAAAGGCGAACTCGCCGCGGGCGATCGCGATTGAAACGTCGGCGAGCGCGAAGTCGCCGTCGTAGCTCTTGCTCACCCCCTGCACAACGATCAGAGGCGCGCTCCTAAACCGCGAGGTAGCGGCGCACGGAGACGTAGCTCCCGACGCTGCCAACCACGAATCCGACCAGCACGATGAAGACGGCGAGGTTGCGGACGAACGACACATCGGTGGCGATGGGCAAGAACGAGATGATCCGGGATACGGTGGGCGCGGCCTGCAGGTAGAGCACGATCAGGGTGACCGCGGCCAGCGTGGCGCCCACCAGGCCGATCACGGCGCCCTCGATAATGAACGGGCCGCGCACGAACCAGTCGGTCGCGCCGACCAGCTTCATGATTTCGATCTCCTGGCGGCGCGCGTAGACCGCGATGCGGATGGTGTTGGCGATAACGAACAAGGCGACGGCGGTGAGCGCCACAATCATGCCCGTGCCCGCGGCGCGCGAGACGTTGCTGATGGAGATCAGGCGTTCGACGACGTCGAGCGGCACCGCCACGGTCTCAAACACTTCCGTCAACGCGCGCAACTCTTCCGCCAACGCCGGCAGGACCGCCGGGTCGTCCATCCGGAGCTCGACGCTGGCCGGGAGGGGGTTGGCCTGCAGGATGTCGATCACGTCGCGCTGGTCGAAGAAACGTTCCTGGAAGATGCGGAGGGCGTCGTCCTTGGTGACGAAGACGACCTCGCCAACGCCGGGCCGCTGCTCCAGGTCCCGCATGATTTCGGTAACCCGGGAGGGACGTGCATCGTCGCGGACATAGGCAATCAGATTGCTCTTGCGGCCGAGTGCCGTGACCATCTCGTTGAGTGTGTCGTTGATGGCCAGGAAGGCGGCCAGGGTGACCAGCATGACGGCCGTGGTGACCACGGCGCCAAGGGTCATGGTGCGGTTGCGCCAAAGACCGAGCATGGCCGCGCCCAGGACGTAGCGCAGGACGTTGAGCCTAGCTGTCATAACCGCCGCCGACTTCGTCGCGGACGACCTTGCCATCCGCAATCTCGATGACGCGGCGCCGCATGGTGTTCACGATATCCCGATTGTGGGTGGCCATGAGCACCGTTGCGCCGAGCGCGTTGATCCGCACCAATAGTTGAATCGTGTCCCAGCTGGTGGCGTGATCCAGGTTGCCGGTCGGCTCGTCCGCCACCAGGATCGGACAGCGCCGGACGATGGCGCGGGCGATGGCGGTGCGCTGTTGCTCGCCGCCCGAAAGTTCGTGGGGGTGATGGTCGGCGCGGTCGCTTAGCTGCACCAAGTCGAGCGCTTCGTCTACCCACTTCTCGGTGCGCCCGTTGAACTCGCCGGTTGACTTGAGCACGAACTCCACGTTCTGCCGCACCGAGAAGTCAGGGAGCAGTTTGTAGTCCTGGTAGATCATGCCGACGCGACGCCGGAGCTTTGGCACTGCGCGGCGTGGAATGCGCGTGATGTCGATGTTCTCGACGAAGACGCTGCCGCTGTCAGGCGTCGTGTCCCGGTTGATGAGCCGGATGAGCGTGGTCTTGCCTGCGCCACTGGGGCCCACGAGGAAGACGAACTCGCGCTCGTCGATCTGGAGGCTGACGTCGTCGAGGGCCACCGTCCCGCTGGGGTAGACCTTGGTGACGTTTTGCAGAACGATCATGTGGGGGCACGGGGCAGCGCGAATGCCCAAGCGGTGGACGGAACGCTCGAGCTCGCCGCGGATCTCGTCGCAGTCAAGCCAAGGGTAGCGAGCCATTGTTGCTCGAGCGCATTGAGCCCAAGGCCCACGGCTTGCCGAAGCGCCGCGTCCTGGGATGAGCCCTCGCGGTAGGCCTCCAGGATCTGCGTGATAGCGGAACGTCCCCAGCGGTCGATGATGAACTTGACGAAGGAATTGCTCTGGGCGTAGGCCAACACGGCGCGGCTTCCCTGTACCGGGAACGACCCAGTCAGACCGCGCAGCGAGACGAGCCGATTCGCTTCCACGGATGCAGCCAGGATGTCGTCGTAGGAAAACCGCTCAGCCACGGCACCTTCGACGACGGTGGCAACGCCTTCGTGTAGCCAGCTCGGTACGTTCCGCGGTGGCTCGCCGATGGCGTGTTCGATGGCAATGTGCGTCAACTCGTGGGCAATGGTGGAGGGGAGCGTGGTTCGACCCCATTCGAACTCGGAGGCATAGAGCACGATCAGATTAAACCGGGCGGCCGCGACGCCGCCCACCCACGGGCGCGTGCCGCGGCCCATGTCGGCGCGCATGCGGGCATCGTCGGCATAGAGGACCAGCCGCGTCCGGCGCTCGAGTTGCAACCCGAAGTCGGCCTCGAGCGCGGCCAGCCCGCGGCGCACACCGTTCATGGCGTCAGTGGCCAGACCCTCTCCGCCCGCATACCACCAGATGTCCACCAGGCCTTCGGACTGGTTCTGCCAGGTGAGATCGCGGTCGATGTAGGTCACGGTGCTGGTTGACGTGTGCGCGGTACCTTCCGAGCCACGAACCTCGAACCGGTATTCGATATCGGCGCCCGGAAGGAGCGTCCCACGGGGACGCCAGCGGTGCGAGGCGGTCAGGCGGCCGTCGGCAACTTCGAACGGCGCGCGGCCGCGCCGAGTGACCGTGCCGTGCGGTAGCCCGAACAGGATGGACACGCTGGACGGCGGCGGACCGATCCACGGCGCATCGAGACGGAAGGTGATAGCGGACCGAATCTCCACGTCGGCGCCGAGATCGGCCTGAAGCGATGGGGCCGCTCCGACTGGGGATGCACCGACGGTGAGCCAGGCGAGGCCGGCCACGCCGAGCGCGACGATTGCCGCCGCGAGACGCCTGGGCGACCGATATGGCAGCCCGGCGATCACGCGCGGGCGTCGCTTCCGGCCGAAATCGACGCGCGGAGCCACGCCTCGATGAAGGGATCGATGCGTCCATCGAGCACTGCGTCCGCGTTGCCGACCTCGAGCCCGGTGCGCAGATCCTTCACCTGGCGATAGGGATGCAGGACGTAGGAGCGAATCTGGCTGCCGAAGTCGACGGCGGCCTGGTCGCCGCGCAGCCGGGCCTGTTCAGCCTGGCGCTCGGCGATTTGCCGTTCCAGCAGGCGCGCGCCGAGCATTTCCATGGCGACCTCACGGTTTTGATGCTGCGATCGCTGGTTTTGGCACGAGACCACGATGCCGGTGGGTTCGTGACGGATGCGTACCGCCGAGTCGGTCTTGTTGACGTACTGGCCGCCGGCGCCACTGGCTCTGAACGTTTCGACGCGGAGCTCATCCGGGCTGATCTCCACCTCGTTCAGATCCTCCAGCACCGGCACGACGTCCACGCGCGCGAAGGAGGTGTGGCGGCGATTGCTGGCGTCGAACGGCGAGAGTCGGACGAGCCGATGTACCCCGCGCTCAGCCTTGAGGTAGCCATAGGCGTAGCGGCCCGAGGCGCGCAGCGTGGCGTTCTTGATACCCGCCTCTTCCCCGAGCGAGATGTCCACGACCTCAGGTGCAAACGAGCGCGCATCGGCCCAGCGGGAGTACATGCGCAGCAGCATTTCGGCCCAGTCCTGCGATTCGGTGCCGCCCGCGCCTGACTGGACGGTCAGGAAGGCGTCATGCTCGTCGTACTCGTCACCCAGCAGGAGTTGAAACTCCAACGAAGCCAGGCGGATCTCCAACGCGCCGACCTCGCCGGCAACCTCCTGCAGGAGATCGGCATCGCCCGAGTCCAGAAGCTCAACCAGGCCGACCATGTCGTCCGCTTCGACGTCCAACTGGTCCCACAGGACAACTTCGTCCTGGACCCGCCGGTAGCGCCGCATGACGTCGCGGGCGCGGGCAGGATCGTCCCAGAGGTTGGGAGCGGCTACCTGACGGTCGAGTTCGGCAAGCGCGTCTCGCTTGGCCGCCAAGTCAAAGATGCCTCCGTATCTCGGTGACGCGCTGCCGGGCACGGCGCGCGCGACCCTCAAGATCGGCGGTGTCGATGGCTTCGGTCATGGGACGGGAACTCCCGGTTAGTGGACGCGCTGGCGTGTGCTGCGTTTGGCGCGCTTTTTGCTTGCGCGTTCGCGGGCGCGGCGCTCACGCCGGGTGAGGCGCGGCGCCTTGCCGGCACCGTTGGTGGCGGCGGCGGGCGGCGCGGCAACCGGTGGGCTGTCGGCTGCCGCCGGCGTGTCGGTCAAGCTGTCGCGGTGGCGGGTTAGGACGGTCTCTTCCTCAACCGGGTCGTGAATCTGTACGCGAAAGAAGCGGCGAACGATGTCGCCGCGGATCGAGGCGATCAGTTCGCTGAACATCTGGAAGGCTTCGCGCTTGAACGCGACCAGTGGATCCTGCTGCCCGTAGGCTCGCAGGCCGATGCCCTGACGAACGTCTTCGATGGCGGTCAAATGACCGACCCAGAGGTAATCGATGGTCTGCAGCATCAGCCAGCGCAGGAGACGCGGCCCCAGATCGGGCGGGATGTCGGCCAAGCGCTGCTGATAGCGAGCCTCGCCGTCCGCGGTGAGCAGCTCGGCCACGTCGTCGCTGTTCAACCCCTCCAGCTCGGCGGCGGGGACTAGCTGCTGGCCGTCAATGCCGATAGCCACCGCGTAGGCCTGCGTGAGCTGCTCGAGTTCGGGAATGTCGGAATGCGGCTCAATGCCGTGGGCTTCCACGAGCCGCTCGACTTCCTGACCCAGCATTTCCAGGAACAGCGCTGCCAGATCGTCGGCGTTGAGCACGCGCTCGCGTTGGTCGTAGATCACGCCGCGCTGCTGGTTGATGACGTTGTCGAACTCCAGCACGTATTTGCGCATCTCGTAGTTGTGGGCCTCGACCTTGGTCTGAGCGGACTCAAGGGCGCGGGAGACCATGGCGCTCTCGATCGGCACGTGCTCCTCAACGCCCAGGTGCTGCATGACGCCCTTGATCTTGTCGGAACTGAAGCGACGCATGAGGTCGTCTTCGAGCGACAGGTAAAACTGCGAGCCGCCGGGGTCGCCCTGGCGACCTGAGCGGCCACGGAGTTGGTTGTCGATGCGGCGGGCCTCGTGGCGTTCCGTGCCCAGCACGTAGAGGCCGCCAAGCTCCACCACACGGTCGTGCCCGGCCTGCCAGTCGGCGGCGTCGCGCCCCGTGGGCTTACCACCCAGGATGATGTCGGTTCCGCGCCCGGCCATGTTGGTAGCAATGGTCACGGCGCCTTCACGGCCGGCGTCCGCCACGATCACCGCCTCCTGGGCGTGGTACTTGGCGTTGAGCACGTTGTGCGGAATGCCGCGCCGCTGAATGAGCTGGCTGAACGCTTCGGACTTTTCGATGGAGGTGGTGCCGACCAGGATCGGCTGGCCGGTGGTGTGTATCTCCTCCAGGGCATCGATCAGGGCCGCGTCGCGGGCCGCCGCCGTGCGGTAGACCAGATCGGGCCGATCGTCGCGGACCATCGGCAGGTTGGTTGGCGCGACCTTGACGTTCAGGTCGTAGATGGACTGGAATTCCTGCTCTTCGGTCTTGGCGGTGCCCGTCATGCCCGCGAGCTTGTCGTACATGCGGAAGTAGTTCTGAAAGGTGACGGTGGCCAGCGTCTGGCTTTCGCGCTGGACCTCGACGCCTTCCTTGGCTTCAATCGCCTGGTGCAGGCCTTCGCTGTAGCGGCGTCCGTGCATCAGGCGGCCGGTGAACTCGTCCACGATCACAACCTCGGCGCGGCGGTCGCTTCCCTCGACCACGCGGGAATCCCGAAACAGCACGTAGTCGCGTCCGCGCTTGTAGATCGCGTGAGCGCGCAGGGCCTGCTCGACGTAGTGGACGAGCTGGAACGACGCTTCGTCGTAGAGGTTGTCGACGTTGAGTATTCGCTCCAGAACGGCGATGCCTGGCTCGGTAAGGCTGGCCGTGCGCAGCTTGAGATCAAGGGTGTAGTGGGTGTCCTCCACTAGCCGCCGCACCACCTGGGCCATCTGGTAGTAGTGCTGGGTGGACTGCTCGGCCGCGCCGGAGATGATGAGCGGCGTGCGCGCCTCATCGACGAGGATGTTGTCGACTTCGTCAACGATCCCGTAGTGCAAGCCGCGCTGCACACGCTCGTCCAGCGCGTGGACCATGTTGTCGCGCAGGTAGTCGAACCCGAACTCGTTATTGGTGCCGAAGGTCAGATCGGCGGCGTAGGCGTCGCGCCGCTCGTCGACGGCCATGCCGTGCTGGATGACGCCGACGCGCAGCCCCAACCGTTCGACCAGCGCACGGCCGTACCAGTTGGCGTCACGGTTGGCCAGATAATCGTTGACGGTGACGATGTGCACGCCCTTGTCGGGCAGGGCATTGAGATAGGCGGCCAGCGCGGCCACCGAAGTCTTGCCTTCACCGGTGCGCATTTCGGCAATATCGCCGCCATGCAGCACGGCGCCGCCGATGAGTTGCACGTCGAACTGCCGCTCGCCCGTATGGCGGCGCACGGCCTCGCGCACGGTGGCGAAGGCTTCCGGCAACAGGTCGTCCAGCGCCTCGCCGGCGTCGAGGCGCTGGCGCAATTCAGGCGTCTTGCCGAGCAGTTCCTGGTCCGAGCAGCCGCGCAGATCTGGCTCCAACGCGTTGATGCGCTTGACCAGCGGCGCATAGCGGCGCCCGGTGCGGCCGGCGTCGTCGCCAACGATTCGCTTCAGCAGTCCCAGCGGCATGTCCGTCGATTAAGTGACGTAGCGGCCGCGGCAGGCGCGGGCCGTCATTCGAGTATATCGAGAGGCCTTATGGGGTCTTTGAAGGTCGGTACTTGCACAGCTTGACTCGCGGTGGTCCTTGCGCCGCGGGGCTTGGTCGTCCGCCATGTCTTTCCGTTCTTCGACCAGCTTCGCGAAATCGGGCAGCTTCCTGGGACGCTCAGCAAGGACAGCCGTCGTCGAACACCCGTGGACGATGGCTGCTTCTGTCATGTTGATCAAGGCACTGGAAGAATCCGCCGAGGACGGGTGAAGAGAAGGAGCGCCTGAGCAGGCCGTGCACTACGCGCCTGGTCGGTAGGCGTGACCTCGAGAGGCGAATCTGACCACGCGCACGAACTTCTGCGCGTCATCGACGGCATAGATGATGCGAAAACTGCCAACTCGCAGAGATCGAAGAGGAGGACTGCCGACGACCGCCTTCGAGCCGCTCCCGTGAGGGTCGTGACAGAGTTGCTCTACAGCCGCAGCAACGCGGTCACGCAGATGCCTGTCCTGACGTGCAAGGTACTGCTGGGCCCGACGTTCAATGAGCGCGTCGTATGACACGCAAGGCTAAGCCTCAGGCTTGGTCGCGGCCGGCTCCATCGCCAACCACTCGTGCGCGTCAGGGTTCGCCATGATCTCCCGGGCTTCAGCAATGGCTTCTTCCTCTGTCAGGTCCCCCTGGTCACGGCACATCCACCGGACGTTCGTGAATTTGATCTGGCGACCGAATGTGGAGGACGCGACCTCCAGGCGTTCACGAGGCTCGACGTCTGCAGTTCTTCCGATTGCGTCACGCAGATAAATCGCCATTGCCTATCCCTCCTCCTGTGTTCGGTCGATGGACCCATCCGTGAGCCGGAACGGAACCTCTGCCTTGTCCTCGCCGCCAATAAGGATATGAACAGCGTAATCACCTGCATGGGGGAAGGGCATGGGCGGGACGTTCATCACAACATAGTTGTTGTTCGGAGCCGCAGGGTCTTCAGGTTTGTCAACCTGGAGATCTGCCATGAAGTCAGCGATATGGTCGCCATCCGCATCAAGGATTTTGATCTCAAATTGTTTGGTCTGCCCGTACTCGGCAGGAGAAGCCTTGAGTTGGAGAACTAACACCATCGCCGGGTGGACAGCTGGAAACCTGGAGGCCGTAATGTTGTTGAATGCGCCCAGGACATTGAGCTTGCCCTCCTGCGAGATATTCGCAGCGTCAGCGAGGAGAGCGAGGGGGACGTTCATTTCTCGCCCGCGTGAGCGGACCGTATTTCCTTGGACGAAGAGTAGGCAGCTTCCCACCGCCCGGTCAACAAATCAAACAATTCGCCCCCAGAGCTCCGTTAGAACCGCCGCAAGTCAGACCAACCAACTATCCATACATAACTGCAGGTCAAAGTGACCGACTTCAGGACAGCCGCGTCGGGCAACCATCCAGTCACCGCCGCTGGATCAGAGGGCGATAACGGCCTTGTAGAGGGCGACGACTTCGTCGACGGTGGCGAGGCGCGGGTTGTTGGCGGGGCTGCCGCTGGCGAGGGCGTCGCGGGCCATGGCGCCCATGACTTCGCGGAAGCGACTGGCGTCCACGCCCCAGGCGCGCAGGGTTGGGACCTCCAACTCGGCCGCCAGGTCGCGCACGATGGCGACGCCAGCCGCGGCTGCCGCGTCGTCGTCGGTCTCGGTTGCGCCGAGGACGCGCGCAATGCGGGCGAAGCGCGGGATGTCGCCGCTGAGGCTGAACTCCATCACCTTGGGTAGCAGCATGGCGTTGGAGAGTCCGTGGGGTACGTGGAAATAGGCGCCAATTGGACGCGACATGCCGTGCACCAGGGCGACGGACGCGTTGTTGAAGGCCAGGCCAGCGTGGAGCGAGGCCACCAGCATTTCCTCGCGCGCCTCGGCGTCGTTCGGGTTGTGATAGGCCCTGGAAATGAAGCGCCCGATGCGGTCAACAGCGTCGATGGCGAGTGCGTCGGTGATCGGAAAGCGGCGGCGCGAGACGTACGCCTCAATGCCGTGCGTAAGGGCGTCCAGCCCGGTTGAAGCCGTTACGGACGCCGGCATGGTGAAGGTGGGCTCGGGATCGACGATCGCGACGGCGGGCACCAGGTGGGCGCTCATCAGCAGCATCTTGACGTCGCGGTCCGGGTCCGTGATGGCGACACCGCGGGTGACTTCGCTGCCCGTACCGGCGGTGGTGGGAATGGCGATAACCGGCAGCCCGGGGGCCGGAATGCGTTCATAGCCTTCGTAGTCCGGTCCGCTGCCGGGGTTGGTGTGCAGCACGGCCGCCAGCTTGGCGGTATCGAGGGCGCTGCCGCCCCCGAATCCGATCACCACATCGGCGTCAGCCGCGCGAATGGCGGCCAGCGCGGCGTCGACGTCGCGGGTCGTGGGTTCGCCGGTGAGTTCGGCCAATATGTGGGTTGTGACGTCGGCGTCGGAGGCCAGCGCTTCAAGGCGGGGCGTCCACTCGGTACCACCCATTACCCGGTCGGTGATGATCGCGGCGCGCTCCGCGCCCAGTTCGCGCAGCGCGGCCGGAAGCTGGTTGAGCGCGCCGCGCCCTACGTGGATGACGGGCGGCGCGCGGAAGTCCCGGCCTTGCGCCTCAGCCATGGTCTGTGCCTCGTTGCCGGCCGTTAGTAGTCACGCCGCGAAGTCTCCTCGAAGCGGCCTTGCGGGCGGATAAAGCGCAGGTCCACATGACCCACCGGCCCGTTGCGGTGTTTGGCGATGTCGAGTTTGAGATCCACGGGACGGCCGATTGCCTCGTCGTCGCCGCGGTCGGGTTCGTGCAGAAACGCTACGAGATCGGCGTCCTGTTCGATCGACCCGCTCTCACGCAGGTCGGACAGCCGGGGCTTGGAATCCGGGCGCTGCTCAACGGCGCGGGAGAGTTGGGCGCAGGCGATGATGGGGATATTCAATTCACGCGCCAGCGCCTTGAGCGAGCGCGTGATCTCAGTGATTTCCTGCACGCGGTTCTCGCGGTGGCCTGACGCGGTCATCAGCTGCAGGTAGTCCAGGACCAGCAGTCCGATGTTGTGCTCCAGATGCATGCGGCGGGCCTTGCCGCGCAGCTCGAGGACGCTGAGCGACGGCGAGTCGTCGATGAAGATGGGGTACTCGGCCACGTTGCCCATGGTGCGGACCACGCGCTGGAGCTGGTCGTCGTCCAGGTTGCCGTCGCGGATTCGCATTGCATCCATGCGCGCCTCGGTCCCAATCAGGCGCTGGACGATCTGCTCGGCCGGCATTTCCAAGGCAAAGAAGGCCACGGGCACGTCGTTCTGCTTGGCGGCGTGCAGGCCGATGTTGAGTGAGAAGGCGGTCTTCCCTATACCAGGGCGGGCGGCCAGGATGACGAGGTCGGACCGCTGCAAGCCGCCGGTGAGCACGTCGAGGCTGCGGAAGCCGGTTGAGACCCCGGTGGGCGTGCCGCGGTGCTCGACCCGGAACATCAACTGGTCGCTGACCTCGTGAAGGATCTCGCGAATCGGAAGGATGTCGCGGGTATGCACCTCGTTGGCGATGCTGAAGATCAGGCTCTCGGCCTCGTCCAGCACCTCCTCGGGCGCGGCCTCGGGAGCGTAGGCCGAGGCCACCATGCGGGTAGCGCTTTGAATGATCTGCCGCAGGATGGAGGTCCGGCGCACGATGCCGGCGTAGTGCTCAACGTGGAACGGCGTAGGGACAGCGGAGGCCAGTTCGATGACGCGGTCCTCACCGCCCACGTCGACCAGCGTGCCGTCGCGGCCCAGTTGGTCGCAGAGGGTGATGTAGTCGGTCTTCTCGTTGCGCGAGGCCAATGTGGTGACGGCGGAAAAGATCGCCCGGTGAGCTTCGCGGTAGAAGTCGTCAGCGCTGATCTGTCCGGCGATACGGGTGATGGCCTCGGGGTCAATGAGCAGGCTGCCGAGCAGCGAGCGCTCGGCGTCGATGTTCTGCGGCGGCAGGCGGTCGGTCGCCGACGCCGTGGTGGCCATGGTCATGCCGGGCGACCGCTTGGCGGGAGTATCAGGATTGCAACTCGGAGCGTTCTGTTGGGTGGATGGGCATGGTTACGCAACCACGCGGCACTGAACCACGGACGCTGGGAACGGCGGCGGATGCATTCGGCAGTCCGACCACCGGGCTCAATCTATCCCCGTAATCCACAGCGACGGGCATCCACACGGGTTGTTCGTAGCTCCAGCTTACGCCTGCCGGTTACAGCGACTTGCGACCGGGAGACAACCGTTGCTGATTGGGGACGGCGTGCTCGTTGGTCAGGAAGTTATCCCCAGTACCCGCTGGGCGCCAATCGTTACCGCTGGCAATTCCGGAATTCTTGGGCGAGTGGGGGTGGAGGGCTGGCGCTGTCCCTAGTGCCCGAGGTGAGTAACGCCGAGCTCGTCCGGCGCCGCAGCCTCTTCGTCTTCGGCGGCCGGTTCGGGCTCCGCTTCCTGTTCCAGGACATCCAGCATGACCGAAGCTTCCAAGCCGGCGGCCAGGCGAATCGGGACGAGGTAGCGCCCAAGCGAGCGGATCGGACTGTCGATCTGAATGAGGTGCCGATCGACCTCGACGCCGCGCTGTTCCAGCAGGGCAGCCGCCACGTCGCGGTTGGTGATCTGACCGTGCATGCGTCCCTGACCGCCAACCTGCACGTGGAGACTAAGCGTGATGCCCTGAATCATGTCCGCCAGATGCTGGGCTTCACGACGCGCGTTCTCGTCGCGACGGTCTTGTAATTTAGCCTGGAATTGGGAGTCGTCCAGACGCTGCTCACTGGCCGGGACGGCCAGGCGCCGCGGCAGCAGAAAGTTACGCGCATAGCCGGCGGTGACCGACTTCACGTCCCCGATATCCCCCAGATCGGGCACGGTCTCAAGCAATACCACCTGAACGTCAGCCATGAGTCACGCGCTCCCCGTCCACACAGTCACGCAGCGAGTTTATCGGGCCGAATCGCTGAGCGAAGCGAAGAATTCCTTGTTGGTTGCCGTCCGCTTCATGCGGTCGAACATGAGTTCCGTCGAGTCAAAGGAGTCGTGGGGATCAAGGGCGTTGAGCATGCGGCGAAGGGTCCAGAAGTACTTTAGCTCCTGGGCGTCCAGCATCAGTTCCACGCGCCGGGTGCCGGAACTGAGCACGTTGACAGCGGGGAAGGTACCGCGCTCGGCGAGCCGCCGGTCAAGCATCAGTTCCCAGTTACCGGTGCCCTTGAACTCTTCGTAGATGACTTCATCCATGCGGCTGCCGGTCTCGATGAGGCAGGAGGCGATGATGGTGAGGCTGCCGCCGCCGTCGATGTTGCGCGCGGCGCCGAAGAATCCCTTGGGCGGATACAGGGCCTGCGGCTCGATTCCGCCGGAGAGGGTGCGGCCGCTGGAGGGCTGGACGAGGTTGTAGGCGCGGACGAGGCGGGTGACGCTATCGAGCAGGATCATCACGTCCTCGCCACTTTCGACCATGCGCTTGGCGCGGGCGGAGGTGAGTTCGGCGACGCGCGTGTGGCTGTGGGGTTGCTCGTCGAAGGTTGAGCTAATGACTTCGGCGCCGTCGACGCCGCGCTCCCAGTCGGTTACTTCCTCCGGCCGCTCCCCGATCAGCGCCACGATGACGCGCACATCGCTGTAGTTATTCACGACAGAACGCGCCAGGCGCTTCATCAACTCGGTCTTGCCGGCTTTCGGCGGCGAGAGCACCAAGCCGCGCTGCCCGCGCCCGATTGGCGCGATGATGTCCACGATGCGCGACGTGAGTTCGGCCCCCGAGTATTCGAGCACGAGCTGCTCGTTGGGAAAGATGGGAATCATGCGCTCGAACTTCGGTCGGGCGCGGGCCTTGTCCGGGGCCAGACCATTGACGGCCATTACCCGCACGAGGCCGTGATAGCGGTCGCCGTCGTGCGCCGGGCGCACGTGACCACTGACGAAGTCGCCGGTGCGCAGCTCGAAGCGACGGATTTGCGATTGGGAAACGTAGACGTCGTCCGGCCCGGCCTCCCAGCCTGGGTTGCGGCGCAGGAAGCCGAAGCCCTCGTCCGTAAGCTCGAGGTTGCCCTCAAGGAACATGGACCCGTCCTTCTCGGACCGGGCCTGAAGGACCATGTTGACGAGGGCGTCTTTGGTCAGGTCGGCGGCGCCGTTGACGTCAATCTCAAGCTCGCTGGCCAGGGTGCGCAAGTCCTCCATGGGCTTGGCTTCGAGCTCGGTCAACTCGCGGTCGGGGTCCGGCTGCATCTGGCGCGGGCGGCGCGGGGTGCGACGGCCACGGTTGGTGCGCCGCGGACGGCGATAGGCGCCCGAGCGTCCACTGGCCTCAGTCATTCGATCCTCCTACGCGTCGCGCCGGGCGTCGAAGCTCGGCTGGCGGTCGCGGTCGGGGCCGCAGTGTGTGCGAAGTCACGGGCTGTTTCTGGTACCGAGGCCCTGCCAAGCGGCATACAGAACCCACACGGAAAGGCGAAAATCTGGTGGGCAGGGGGGTGAAGCAGCCGCTCAACTCAAGGCCGAGCAGCCAATATGCCTACGGAACCCACGCTAGCACCGGGGGATTTTGAGTGTCAAGCCTAGGCGGCGTCCGTGCTCAGGTGAATTTGCCGCGGGCGGAGATGGGCCAGACGTCTACGACTTCGTCGTCCTGGATGACGTAGAGGGTGTCGTGCAGGTTGAACGTGGTGCAGCCGTGCCAGGGGGTGACCTTGAGGCGGTCGCCGGGCTGGAGGTCGGGGGCCTGGTCGTGCAGGGCCAAGCTGCCGTGTTCCTCGGACAGGCTCAGCAGTTCCACGCCGGGCGGGTCTTCCACGCGGGCCAGGCCGCCGGGTTCCATAGCCATGGACTTGCGGCCGATGTCCAGCACGGCGCGGCCGGGCGCCGGCCGACTGATCACGCTGGAGAGGATCCAGAACGCCTGCTCGAACACGCGGCCGACGTGCTGGCGGAAGTTGACATCCATGGTGACGTAGGTGCCGCATTGGAGTTCGGTCCAGCCGTCGATGGCACTGGTGATGTCGAAGGTGTTGGTGCCGCCGCCGGTTACCTCGCGGATTTCGAGACCGGCGGCTTCGCAGGCGGCCTTGGTTTCGATAACGGCGGCCAGCGAGCTGCGGGCGACGGCTTCGCGCTCGGCGCGGTCCACGATGCCGACGGCGTGGCCCTCGTAGCCCATCAGGCCCACGAGATCCAGGCCGGGGGCGGCGTCCACCAACTGCGCCAAGGCCACGGCCGGGTCGCCCGGCAGCACGCCGCAGCGGTTCATGCCGACTTCGATCTCAATGACGATGCCAATGGTGACGTCGTTGGCCACGGCGGCCTGGGAGAGTTCGCGCACGTTGCGCGCGTCGTCCACGGCGACTGTGACGCGAGCCTGGCGGGCGAGGGCGCAGAGCCGCGCGATTTTGATTGGGCCGACGACCTGGTTGGCGATCAGCACGTCGCCGACGCCACCGGCCACCATGGCCTCGGCCTCGCCGACCTTGGCACAGGTGACGCCGGGCGCGCCGGCCTCGATCTGCATGAGGGCGATGCCCGGCGTCTTGTGGTGCTTGACGTGGGGCCGCACGTGGACGGGCGTGCCGTCCAGATGGCGCTGCATGGTGTGGATGTTGCGCCGCACCAAGTCGAGGTCAATCATCGCCGCGGGCGTATCGATGTCGGCAAGCGTGCGTGGGGTGGCGGACATGTGGATCGACTCCTCGCTCTGCGTTCCGGTGGGCGCTCGCCTGTCAGACTGGACTAGCCGCCGCCGGGCGGCAACCCGTCCAGGGATCGTAGCCGTGCACGTAGGGACGCTGGAGGTCGGGTTGGCGGTTCACGCCGCCCGTTCCCTGAAGGATCGGCGGCGGACGGTGGAGTCGCTCAAGCGGCGTATCCGCAACACGTTCAACGCCGCGGTGGCCGATCTGGATGCCGACCCGATCCCGGGTCGGGCACGGGTTGGGGTGGCCTGTGTGGCCAACGATCCGCGCCGGCTGGACGCGCAGTTACGCGCGATCCTGGAGTTCATCGAGCGGGTGCACCTGGACCTGGAAGTGACCGACGACCAGATTGAGATCCTGTACCTGTAACGGCGGCCTGCGCGACAGGCTAAACTAGGCGTGGACTCAGGTGGTGGTTCGGAGGTGTGACGGCGGCAATAGCTGCCTCGCCGCTTACCCGGCGAGGCTTTGGAGGTTTGCCGTTGCCGCTTGAAGCGCTTCTGGGAATCGTTGCTTTTGCCGGTCTCTTTATGATGTGGGCCGTTATTCCGGCCCGCCTTCGGAAGCGATAGCCCAGGCTTCTTCCCCGACGAAGGCACCGCACTGTTGCGAATTGGGCACTGATGGCCCAAACCCGCTCGATGACAACGAGCCAGGGTCGCCGCCGGAGCACCCGAACCACCGCCTGCTCCGGAGCTTTGGTCAGCGGCCCGTCGTCCGTGACCAGTTGCCAGTCGCCACGCAAGCGATTCGTGGTCTAGCAAGTAGCCGCGATGGGATAGGAATCAGGCGAGCGGGCGGCGCCGCGGCGATGCCGAGGGGACCGTCCGCCTAGTGAAGACTCAGTGATCGCGCGCTTTACATTCCTGTGAGGTTGCGCAGACCGGCGGGCATACGGCCGGAACTGACCATCTGCATGACCTGTCGCGCCTGCCGGAACTGGTTGAGCAGCTGGTTGACTTCCTGAACGGAGGTGCCGCTGCCGCGGGCCACGCGGCGCCGACGGCTGCCGTTGAGGACGTCGGGATTGGCGCGCTCGCCGGGGGTCATCGAGAGGATGATGGCCTCGAAGCGCCCCACCACGTCGCCGTCCAAGGCGGCCTGCACCTCGGCTCGATTGGCCATGGCGCCCATGCCGGGCAGCATGCCCAGCACCTGGCTGAGCGGACCCATCTGGCGGACCTGATTCAGCTGTTCGAGGAAGTCGTCCAGCCCGAAGGTGGCCTTGCGGAGCTTGGTCTGCAGTTCCTGGGCGCGCTCGACATCGACAACCTCTTCGGCGCGTTCCACCAGCGTGACCACGTCGCCCATGCCGAGGATGCGGGAGGCGATGCGGTCGGGATGAAAGATTTCCAGCGGCTCGATGCGCTCGCCGGTGCCGACGAATTTGACCGGAATCCCAGTGACGGACCGGATGGAAAGGGCGGCGCCACCGCGGGCGTCGCCGTCCATCTTGGTCAGGATCAGTCCCGTCAGGGGGGTGCGGGCGTGGAATGCCTTGGCCACGTTGACGGCTTCCTGGCCGGTAGTGGCGTCGGCCACGAAGAGCGTTTCGACCGGCTGGACGGCGCGGCTGATCTGTTCGACTTCGTCCATCATCGCGTCGTCCAGCTGTAGCCGGCCGGCGGTGTCCACGATCACGTGCGAATGGGCGTTGCTCACACCTAGTTCGAGCCCGCGCTTGGCTATCTGCAACGGGCTGGGGTCCGTGCCCTGCTGGTGCACGGGCACCTCAATCTGCTTGCCGAGCGTTTGCAGCTGGGCAATGGCGGCCGGACGGTAGGTGTCGGCCGCCACCAGCAGCGGCCGCCCGCCGTCCTTGCGGAAGGCCAGGGCCAGCTTGGCCGCGCCGGTAGTCTTGCCCGATCCCTGCAGCCCAACCATCAGCACCACTGACGGGGGCCGCGGCGCCGTGGCCAGGCGCGCGGTCTCGCCGCCGAGCAGTTCAACCAGGTTGTCATGCACGATCTTGGTGACCTGCTGGGCGGGGGTGACGCTGTGGGTGACCTCGCGGCCAACCGCGCGCTCGCGCACCGAGGCCACGAAGTCGCGCGCCACCCGGAAGTTGACGTCGGCTTCCAGCAGGGCCATGCGGACTTCGCGCAGGGCGGCGTCGACGTCGCTCTCGCTAAGGCGGCCGCGTCGGCCGAGGTTGCCAAATACGCCGGAGAGCCGCTCGGTCAGACTTTCAAACATCGGGTGTTGGGGCGGTGTGCAGGCATTCGTCGATTGTACGGAGCGCGGGTAGCAGGCCAGAGCACCGCGAGGTTTCGTAGCATAGGCAGCGTCGGAGGCCGGTCCGCACGGGGCATTCGTCTAGCGGCCCAGGACACCGCCCTCTCAAGGCGGAGATCGCGGGTTCGAATCCCGCATGCCCTACCAAAGCGCTCTGCAGCGTGACGCCCAGGTGCTCGTCCGAGCCAGGAGAGTCGTCTCGAGCGAGCAGGGACGAGCAGTTCGAGGCCCTCGACACACGAGTCCCGTCATGTGGTGGTCACTAAGCTCGGGACTTCCGATCCAAGCCCCGTTCCGGTGTCTCGGCGCGCCGGCAGGAGGCCGGTCCGCCGCCGGGCTTCCTAGTATGGGAAGCGTCGGAGGCCGGTCAGTTCGGTGACGGGGCAGCCTAGTCGCCGAGGGCAAAGCTGCCAGGCCAGTCTTCCGGCAGCCCTAGCACATCCCGGACTAAACGACTTCTCTTGTACCGCCGGAGTGGCCCGTCCGCCTCCGCGGCGTAGCCCAGGGTCCGCAGCTCCGCGGCACGCGGTCGTCTTCGTACGGATTCAGGTAGAGGCAGGCAGAAACATTCGCGACGGTCCATGGAGCGAGATCGTGAAACATCATCAGGGCGCTCAACTTAGGGTAGCGACTGCGGCGCTGTCCGTTGTCAAACCACAGCGCCTTCCCTGTGCGTACGATTCCTGCCGACGTCCAAGCGTCGCTACTTGCGTTGCGGCGGAGACGCAGCGCCTGCTGACCGAACAAGGCTGCCTCCTCGTCTAGTTCGGCACCGGCGCTGGAGATGTGCACCGCGACGACAAGCGGATGGTCCAAGTCCTTGTACTTGCCGGCCTTCTTCGAGACCGCGTTGTAGATCTCCTCACCGACGATCCCGCTCCAGCCACTAGATGACCAAGCCTAAATCACACGGCTGGCTATTGTCCGTGGGACTGCCTGTAGCGTGAGAATTAAATCGCTGCACTTAGGATCGAGCCGAATGTGTTTCTCAGCCCCGTCACGACAGCGCGCGCTCCGTGAATCCAGCTGGTTCAACCAGCTGCAGACATCATCCGTGATTGGTCTGAGCCTCGGTTCTCGCTTCAAAGATCCAGTGACCCACACATTCAGCCCAACGTCCGTAGGAACATGGCAATCCAGATCGTCGATCGCATTGAGCACATTGGCTTCGAGCGGAGGAACCGTGGATCGCTGATTCAGATACGTCGCCTCAACATAGGCTTTTCCATCAGGGCCTGCGACGAGGAAGTCGGGACGGCTCCTGTCTGCCAGCCTGGGGTGCACCTTCACAGATAGCCCGAGACGTGGAAGCAACTCGTACAGGAACAGCTCAAGGAATGCCCCGTCGTGGTTGTTGTCAGGTCCTCGAAAGCGAGAGCGCAGATCACCGTCCTGATCGGGAAATCGCGAGCACCAGCGCTCCAGCTCGTCACGGGCGGTCTGCATCGCGGGCATCGCGGATCGATTCAGGCTGTCAAGCCGCGATGCACCCAGCCAATGCTCGTGTGATGTGGAACGCTCGAGGCATTGGCTAAAGAGCGGTGCCGTGGTTGTCACCTGGCCATCCGTACCAAGCGGATCCAGCGGAGATTAGGCAGTCAGATTCTCTTGAGAGCCTCGGCTGGATTCCCTAAGTCCGTGTCGGGTCGAAGTTGATGCACTCTTCGCAGACCGACTTCGGCACCAATCCCCAGCGAATCAAATAGTTGAACACGAAGCAGCCAGCGCAGAATCCCAGAAATGACTCGAGCGCGGCGAATACGGTCAGCACGGCCAGCACGGCACCTGCCGCCACCGACAATCCGGTAACGAAGTGCAGCACCAGTGCGGTCATCGAGAAGACGAGCCCGACTGTCTGCGCAAAGCGCTTGGGCGGCCCTGGAACTAGCTTCGGCTTAGCTATCCTCGGCGCGATCAACCTAGTCGACAGCTGCCCCATTGGGCTCAACGTAGGTCCGGTGGCTACCCTAGCAAGAAATCCATAGGCGAGGAGGAGTATTAACCACCACTGACCGGACAGTAAGATAGTTAGGGATAGGGCCACTACCATTCCAGCTACGATCCTGGCGGCGACTTCATTGACGGGATTGGGGAAGCTGAAGATGTCGAGAAGCCGAAGTCGGAATCGTCGGATAATACGCTGATTTAACACTGATCTAGGCTCGCCTCGGCTAGAAAGCAAACCATCCACATATCGGAGGAGAGCATATCACTGTCGAGTTCCTGTGTCGTGACAAGTATACGGGTGCTCCAGCGGACAGTGAGAGGCACAGTCCCCATTGGCCTGTCCGGGAGTGTGAGTAGCCAGTTTCCTGTGGTCGGTCGCCAGAAGGGACCCAGCGGGACGGTCGGCTTGATGCCTACGGACTGCTGGAGCGCACCCAGATGGGCGAGGCATAAGCGACGGCCGGAGTGGACTGGGGAAGCGCCGGTTGGGCGGCCAAGCGTAGGTAGTAGTAGTTCCGGCTGCGGGGGTTGCCGCGGTCCGTCCAGGTCCAGTCGAGGTTGGGGGTGTCCAGGGATTCCCGGTGCGCCAGCGTTCCGTTGCGGTAGACCTCGATGTCCCGGAGCGGTTGGGCGGACTCGGCGATTACGCGCAGCTGCGGGTCGCCCTGAACTTCACCTTCGGCGCCCATGGGGATCCCGGAGACCTCCGTGTGCAGCAGGATCTTGGCCGATGCCGCCACGGTGCGACGATTCCAGATCGCGTCGAATATGGCCTCGCGGGTTGGCTCGGTGGCCCAGACGCCGGTCATGCAATACGCGAAGTGCCAGTGCCGCGCATGGTCGGTGGCGCCGATAAATCCAACTTTCGCGCCCTCACGCAGGAAGGTCTCGATCCATTCCCGCTGGTCGCCCCGGCTCTGGATGATCTCCATGCAGGGTTCCCAGGTGGCGCGGTAGCCCTCGTAGACGTCCGGCTGTCGATGGCCCTGAAAGTGGCGGGCGGCCAGCACCTCGCCGGCGGGCATGCGCGCGTCCCAGCGCTCCATCAACTCCTCGAGACTCGGCGACATCAGGGTCAGCGCCCGTAGTTCCTCGCCCAACTGCTGATCGCGGTAGAAGATGTTGGTGTGGCCCGGGTTGTTCCCCCACTCGAAGCCGAACATGGGCTCGAAGCGGCCGTCGCTGGTGAAGGCCGCCACGGTCTCCTCGACCCGCCGCCACTCGTTGTAGCTCATGTACTCCAGGTGCTCCGTGAGCGCCCACCAGTCCATGCGGTTGTGATCAATGGCCCAGCGGAAGTGCTGCACGGGCGTCCCGTCGTTCGGCGACATGCATTTCGAGAGGTGCGAGTGCCGGTGCATGTCGCCCCAGTACAGGTGATAGGTCTGGTCACCCACCGTGAGTGTGCGGCCGTCCCGTCGAGCCTGCGGGTTGTCGGTACGCGATCCCTCGTAGCTCGCGAACTTCACCCGCAATGGTGGTTCCGCGGCCGGAGGCGGGGGAGCGAGCGTCAGAACTTCGATTCGCTCGCGATCCACGGGTGCGCTGCCGGCACGCAGTCTGGGCAGACCGGCCTCCATACGCTCCCGCGTATGCATCGGGATGTATTCGGTGGCGTTTTGGGCAACCACGCGCCGGTCGTCGTCCAGCACCGCCACGCCGTAACGGGTATCCGGCATGCCCTGGAACGGACTCACGGTCTCCGGGTCGGACCAGGACGAGCCGGCGTAGACGATGCGTTCCAACCCCCAGCCAAAGTCCTTTTGGTGGGAGCCGCGGAAGCGTTGAAAAAACAGCTCGATCCCATCACGCCCCGCAACGAGACGCGGCGACACGGGGACGATGAATTCGGGCGACAGGGTGTACGTGAAGCTCTCGATCGGAATCGGCGCCTGACCGTGGGTCCACGGGCTCTGGGCCAGGTAGGTCTGGCCGTTGGGGTCAACGGCGGCCAGCACCAGTTGGCGCGTTGTGTTGAAACGGTGATCGTCGCCCCAGGGCGGCGATTGCTCCCACGCCAGCCAGGCCGTGTCGTCGGGATCGACCGCGATGTCCGCATCCATGGCCAGCAGCGGCAGATTGCTGACCTGGATTGCGGTTCCAAGCGCCCCGTCTGGCTCGATGCGCCGGGCAAAGACCTGGAAGTGGTGCCCCGTCCAGGCGTCCCAGGCCAGCCACACGCCATGACCGGCCGACGCGCGCAACGCCGGCCGCCAGGCCGACTGGCCGGCAACCGAGACGACCATCGGGGGCGTCCACCCGCCCGCGAGCCGACGGCTCACCACCACGACACACGTGTCGCCCGCGAACGCCTGCCAGGCGACCCACGGTTGTCCGTCCGTGTCGATGGCCGCAGTCGGCCGGGTAAGCGAGGCGGGCGTTGCAGCTACGGTCTCGGCCTCCGCGCCGGTCCAGGCCCGCACGACGAAGCGGCCGTCGAGGCGCTCGCCCCAGGCCACGAGGCGTCGATCGCCAAACGCGGCCACGGCGGGATCCTGGATCGCGGTGGGACTTTCCGTGAGTTGGACTGGATCGAGGTCTACGCCGGCCAGCTGGCCCGCGTAGACCCGAAAGCGCCCGGTTCCCAGGCGCGCCATGAACTCGCGCTCGTCATGACCCGGTGCGAACTGCCAGTGCCCGCCCGGGTGAGACGTGCGCAGCCCGAACAACGCCTCTTCGCCCCAGCCGCTCCCGGCCCAGGCGCCGAAGACGCCGCCGTCCGGGTCCGGCGCCACATCGCAGGCGTAGGCGCCCTGCAAGACGGTGGGGGTGTCAGGCCAGACGTCTGTCGTCATCGCGCCTTCTCCTTGTTGCCGAACGGCGCCCGCGGCTCGCCATCGTCAGCCTAGCGCGGTGCCTGCGAGAGACTCGAACCCCGGCGTGGCGCCGCGCCCATCTCTCCCGAACGTCTACCCCAGATCAACTCGGGATAGGCTTGGCGATGGGCAGTCTTGAACAGCGGCCCTTCGGACGTACCGGCGAGCGGGTAACCGCCCTTAGCCTGGGTGGCTGTGGTCTGCCGCGAGTGTCCTTCGCCGACGGCGTGGCAACGGTCCACCGTGCGTTGGAACTCGGGATCAACTACTTCGACACGGCGCCGCTCTACAGCCGCGGAGTCGCGCAGGCGATTCTCGGTGTCGCCCTGGAAGGACGCCCGGAGCCGCACCTGGTGTCGACCAAGCTGGGACACCTGGCGCAGCCGAGCCGCTATCGCTCGCGCGATGCCCTGCACACCCAGCTTGAGGAAAACCTGCGGGTCCTGCGCCGCGAGAGCGTCGACGTGCTCCTGATTCACGAAGCCGATTATCACTACTGGTGGTCCGACGAGCCGAGCGACAGCCTGTTCGTCGACCTGGAGACCGAGCCCGACGTTGCGAACGCGCCGGTGATGCAGGTACTCCGGGAGGCCAAGGCCGCCGGCCGCTGCCGCTACGTCGGCATTACGGGAAACAACCCCGACCACCTGGCGCACATCCTGCGCGCCGCAGGCGAAGCCGAGGTGGATGTCTGCCTGAGCGCCCTCGGCTACGGCTTGATCGACCGCCACATCCGTGGCCAGCTACTGCCGGTTGCCGGAGAACTCGGTACTGCAATTGCGCTGGGCGGGGTATTTAGGCGTGGTCAGCTGGTGACGATCCGTCCAGAGTGGCTCCAGACACCGCCGATCTGGCCGAGCGGGATGACGCCTGAAGAGCAGCACCGCGTCGCGCGTCTAGTCGCGCTGCAAAAGGACAGCCAGCTGTCACTGGTCACGCTGACCCTGCGATACCTGGTGGCCGACCCAAGCATTGCCACCATCCTGGTCGGGGCGGCAACTCCGGCCGAGATCGAGGAAAGCGTGGCGGCCGTCCAGGCTGGACCGCTGGCGCCGGACCTGCATCAGGCCGTGGAGGCACTGGGCCTGCCCTAACGGCGCGGCGGCTTAGGACTCCTGAGTCTTCACCCACACCGGCGAGGCATAGGCCACCGCCGGGGTTGCCAGCGGATGGGTCGTCTGGGCGGTTAGCTTGACGTAGTAGTAGTTCTGGCTGCGCGGGTTGCCGCGATCCGTCCAGGTCCAGTCGAGGCTGGACGTATCCACGGTTTCCCGGTGCGCCAGCGAGCCGTTGCGGTAGACCTCGATCTCACGGAGCGGCTGGGCGCATTCGGCGATCACTCGCAGCTGGGGATCGCCCTGTACTTCACCCTCAGCGCCCATGGGGATCCCGGAAACCTCCGTATGCACCAGGATCTTGGCCGAAGCACCCACGGTTCGACGGCTCCAAATGGCCTCGAAGATCGCTTCGCGGGTTGGCTCGGTGGCCCAGACGCCGGTCATGCAATAGGCGAAATGCCAGTAGCGCGCGTGGTCGGTGGCGCCGATAAAGCCGATCCTTGCGCCCTCGCGCAGGAACGTTTCAATCCACTCCCGCTGGTCGCCGCGGCATTGCATGATCTCCATGCAGGGCTCCCAGGTGGGCCGAAAGCCTTCGAAGACATCCGACTGCCGGTGCCCGTGATAATGACGGGCTGCCAGGACTTCGCCGGCGGGTATCCGCGTGTCCCAGCGCTCCATCAGGTCCTCGAGGCTTGGCGACATCAGGGCCAGCGCGCGTAGCTCTTCGCCGAGCTCCTGGTTGCGGTAGAAGATGTTGGTATGGCCGGGATTGTCGCCCCATTCGAAGCCGAAGAGCGGCTCGAACCGGCCGTCGTTGGTGAAGGCCGCCACCGTCTCCTCGACCCGCCGCCACTCGTTGTAGCTCATGTACTCCAGGTGCTCGGTGAGCGCCCAGAAGTCCATGCGGTTGTGGTCGATCGCCCAGCGAAAGTTCTGCACCGGCGTTCCGTCGTTTGCGGCCAGGCACTTCGAGAGGTGTGAGTGCCGGTGCATGTCACCCCAGTAGAGGTGATAGGTCTGGTCGCCCACGGTGATCGTGCGGCCGTCCCGGCGAATCCGCGGGCTTTCCGCGCGCACGCCTTCGTAGCGAGGGAGATCCACCCGCAGCGGCGGCTCAGTGGCGGAGTCAGGCGGATCCAGCGTTACAACTTCGAGTCGCTCACGAGCCACGGGCCCGGCGGCGGGACGCAGGAACGGCAGACCAAGCCCCCATCGCTCGATCGTTTGCATCGGAGCAAACTCGGTGGCGTGGTGCGCCACGACCCGCCGGTCATCGCGCAACGCCGCCACGCCGTAGCGGGTGTCCGGCGTCCCCTCGAACGGGCTCACCGTCTCCGGGGCGGACCAGGTCGACCCGGAATAGACCATGCGTTCGAGTCGCCAGCCGAACTCTGAGTAGTGCCGGCTTCGGAAACGCTGAAAGAACAACTCGATGCCGTGACGGCCGGCAACCAGACGCGGCGACACGGGCACGATGTACTCGGCCGACTGGATGTGCGTATAGGTCTCGATCGGGATCGGCGCCTGCCCGGCCTGCCAGGGGCTCTGGGCGAGGAAGGTCTGACCGCTGGCATCTACGGCCGCCAGTACGAGTTGGCGCGTGGCGTTGAAACGGTGGTCCGAGCCCCACGGCGGCGATTGCTCCCAGGCAATCCAGGCCGTGTCGTCCGCATCCACCGCGACATCCGCGTCCATGGCCAGGAGCGGCAGGTCGCTGACCTCAATTGCCGGGCCAAGGGTCCCGTTCGGCCCAATGCGCCGCGCGAATACGTGGAAGTGGTGCCCGGTCCAGGCGTCCCAGGCCAGCCACACCCCATGACCTGCTGACGCGCATAAGGCCGGCCGCCAGGCCGATTGGCCAGGCACGGAAGCCACCACGGGCAGCGTCCATCCAGCCGATTGGCGGCGGCTCACCACGACCGCGCATCCATCGCCGTCAAAGGCTTGCCAGGCGACCCATGGCTGACCATCGGCGTCGATGGCCGCGGCCGGCCGGGTCAGCGAGGCCGGCGTGGACGCCACGGTTTCAGCCTCGGCTCCGGTCCAGGCGCGAACGACGAAGCGGTTGTCGATGCGTTCGCCCCAGGCCACGAGGCGTCGATCGCCATGGGCGGCCACCGCCGGGTCTTGAATGACGGTCGGGCTCTCGGTCACCTCGACCGGCTCGAGGTCATCTCCGGCCAGTTGTCCCGCGTACACGCGATATCGCGCGGCGCCCAACCGCTCCATGAATTCACGCTCGTCGTGACCGGACGCGAGCTGCCAACCTCCACCCCGTTGGTTGGAGCGCGCCGCGAACAGCGCCTCCTCGGCCCAGTCGCTCGCAGCCCAGGCGCCAAAGGCGCGCCCGTCGGCGTCCGGCGCCAGGTCGCAGGCGTAGGCGCCCTTCAAGACGGCGGGGGTCTCCGACCAGTGGCCCTTCGACATCGCGTCTACGCCTCTCATCCGAACGGCACCCGTCGTTTGGCGTCCGCAGCGTAGCGCGGGGGCTGATCAGGCCTCGAACGGGTCCGGGATCGGTGTGCGGTCGTGACGAATCGAGGCTTCCAGACCAGTGAGCACCGGTGAGGCGATGTAATAGCGGCCGCGCCGCTGCCCCCGCGCCTCCAGCAGACCAGCGGCCGCCAGTGCCAGTAGATCGCGCCCTGCCACCACTTGACTGACTTCGGCGTGTTCCCGGTAGATCGCGTTCCGAATCCGGAACCCCTGTGCGGCGTCGAACAGGGCAGGGATCGATCGCTCTGGCAGCCTGTGTCGCTCAATCTCCCGCTTCAGCAGGTCCCAGCGGTGCTCGGCCTCGGCGGCGCGACGCCTCAGCGTCTGTATCTGTTGGTAGTGCGCGGTCAATGCGAATCGGACCCACGGTCGAGCGTCGCGCCGCGGCCGCCAAGCGCCTCCGCCAACCTCGGCCAACACCGCGTAATAGGCATCGGTGTTGCGTCCCAAGTATTCCTCGATGCTCGCAAACGCCGGGGCGAGCACACCCGCACGCGCCAGCACCAGGGTTTGTAGCGCACGGGCCATCCGGCCGTTGCCGTCTCGGAACGGATGAATCATGACCAGGTTGAGATGCGCCATTGCCGCATGCACCACTGCCGGTGTGCCTTCATCCGGCTTTCGAAGTTCCTCAACAAGTTCGGCCACCAGATCGGGAACTTCCAGCGCCTCAGGCGCCTCGTACACCAGCGTCTGCGTCCGCTCGTCTCGCACGTACACGGGTCCGGGCCGCCAACGACCCGGGCCGCTGCGCAGGTCGTCCTTGGTCATCATGAAGTGCAGGCTCTTGAGCAGCGACGCGTCGTAGCGAAAGTTCGGATCGTCCGCCAACTGCAGGATGAACGTCAGGGCTTCCCGATAGCCCTGGATCGCCCGCCAGACGCGTGGGGGCGTGTCCATCGGGTCCACGCCGGCTACGGCGGCCACGGCGTCATCCAGCGTGACGTTCAGGCCTTCGATGCTGTTGGACCCTTGAATTGCCCGCGCGGCCGCGACACGCCGCAGCATCCCGCTCCAGCGCCGTTCGGGGGTGACCTGGCTCCGCAGCGCCGCGCGCAACGTCTCCAGACGTTCACAGACGTCGAGCTCGCGCTCGTCAAGCGGTGGAGCTTGGAACAGCATGTCGAATAGACTCGTACATTACGACGCAGAGTCTAATAATAAACGACTGGATTACGTAGACAATATGACTTTCCGACATTCAGCTGCGAGAGCGGTGAACCTCTCGCAGGCCGAAAACTTCGCGTCTCGGCGCGCACCCTAAATCGAGTGACCAGAAGGCGCTCGACGGCTGGCTGGCGAGCTTGTGGGGCGGCTCGCGCCAGCGCGGTGTAACGTATTTGGGCAGGATGTGCGGCGAGGCTGGTGAATGCGCAGGCAGGCAGACAGGGCGGTCGAAGCGTGACCCCGCGCCGCATTGGCATCCTCACCGCCGGCGGCGACAGTCCCGGCCTCAACGCGGCCATTCGCGCGGTGGGCAAGTCCGCCATCGGGCGCTACGGCATGCGGGTTGTGGGGATTCGCGACGGGTTTCGCGGCCTGGTGGAGAACCGGGTGGTGGAGATGGATTCGGAGTCGCTGGCCGGGATTCTGACCCGCGGCGGCACGATCCTGGGCACCAGCCGCGACAAGCCGCACAAACTGCGGGTCGGCGATCAGGTCATCGACATGACGGCCCGCGCCTGCGAGAACTACGCGAACCTGCATCTGGACGCGCTCGTGTGCCTGGGCGGCGGCGGCACCCACTCCAGCGCCCATAGGCTGCAGAACGCCGGACTGAACATTGTCACGTTGCCAAAGACGATCGACAACGACATTGCGCACACCGACACGACCATCGGCTTCGACACGGCGCTGTCGATCGCGACCGAGGCCATCGACAGGCTGCACAGCACGGCCCACAGTCACCACCGCATCATCGTGGTGCAAATCATGGGGCATAACACGGGCTGGCTGACCCTGGGCGCGGGGCTGGCCAGCGGCGCGGATGTGGTGTTGCTGCCGGAAGTGCCCTACGACGTGGAATACGTTGCGGAGTCCATCCGCCAGCGCAGCCTGGGTGGGCACGGGTTCAGCATTGTGGCAGTGGCGGAGCGCGCGCAGCCGCGGATTCCGGCGGACCTGGGGTTGCCCGACGCGGCCTCCGACGACAGCCTTGCGTTCGAGTTCGCCGGATCCACCTTGGCGCTGACGCGCCGCCTGGAAGTGCTGACACGCCTGGAAGCGCGCCTGACCATTCTTGGGTACGTGCAGCGCGGTGGGACGCCCACGGCCGCTGACCGTTTGCTGGCGACTCGGCTGGGGACGGCCGGGGCCGACGCGGTGGCCGCAGGCGCCAGGGGCGTGATGGTGGCGGCTCGCGGCGAAGGCACCGCGCTGGTCGACGTGGCGGCCGTGGCCAGCCAGCGCAAGACGGTGCCTCTGGACCATCCCTGGATGCTGGCCGCGCGCGACACGGGCCTGTGCCTGGGAGCGCCGCTGGGCTAGAACTGCGCTCAGGCGCCACTCGGTATCGTTAGCGGGGCGGCGCCGTCCTATGGCCCCGTAGCTCAGTGGATAGAGCAGTGGTTTCCTAAACCATGCGCCCCGGTTCGAGTCCGGGCGGGGCTACCCAGACGCATTGCGGGCATCGGGGACTTGGAGACAGCGCGCCCCGGCAGCCAGACTGGTGCTTTGGCGCTTCTCCGGCATCATGCAACCGTGCACCTGTGATCGTGCGTTGCAAGTGGAAGGGGTGAGCATGGCCGTGCATACCGTTGGCATCCTGAGTCCGGGCGAAATGGGCGCGGGCGTCGGTGGCGCGCTGCGAGCAAGCGGTCTCTCAGTCCTCACGTGCTTGGCTGGGCGCAGCCAGGCTTCGCACGAGAGGGCTCAAGCCGCCGGAATGGAGGACGTACCGGACCTAGCCACGCTCGTCGAGCGCTGCGATCTGATCCTGTCGATCCTGGTGCCGGCGCGTGCGCGAGGCGTGGCCGCCGAGGTCGGGGCCGCGGCGCGGACGGCCGGCGCGACGACCGTGCTGGCCGACTGCAACGCCATTGCCCCGCAGACCGTGCAGGCCATCGAGATGGACCTGCAGGGCAGCGGCGTGGCGCTGGTCGATGGCGGAATCGTGGGTGGGCCTCCCCGCAACGGCCAGGGCCCCCGCGTCTACGCCTCCGGAGAAGCGGCGCACCTGCTGGGCGAGCTCGACGGACGTGGGATCGACGTGGTCGACGTTGGTCCGGAAATCGGCAAGGCCTCGGCCGTGAAGATGTGCTACGCGGCCATGACCAAGGGAACCACCGCCCTGCGCACGGCGCTGCTGGTTGCCGCGCGGCGGCTGGACGTGTACGACGAACTGATCGCCGAGATGGAGCACAGCCAGGCCGCCGCCCTTGGCGCCGCGCAGCAGGGTATGCGGCGTCTGCCGAACGTGGCCTATCGCTGGATTGGGGAAATGGAGGAGATTGCCCACACCTTCGAGCACGTAGGCGTCACGCCCAATTTCCACACCGGCGCGGCGCAGGTGTTCCGCGAGGTGGATGCCACCTTCGGCCGCGATGCCGACCTTTCCGACCTTTCCGACGCTGTCGGCCGCCTGGCCGAGACAAACGATTCGGGCTAGGGCGAGGTAGCTGGACCGAACCGGGAGACCCGAGGCTATGCTGGGTGAGCCGCTTGCCTGGGGAGGCGCCGACCAGTGAATCTGAAGAATGCAGTCGCGCTGGCCGTGCGCCTCGTGGCTCTTGCGCTGTTCGTTGGGATCGTGCCGCTCGTGGCCGCCTGCGGTGAAGCGCAGGACGGCGGCGCGAGCGTCCGGGATCCTGAGGTCAGCGGCGCCAAGCTGGCCACATTTAGGCAACCCGTCCCCGATAGCGCGGCGGGTCAGCCGGCGCCGGAGGTGCGCGGCACCTCGTTTGACGGTACGGCCGTGTCGATCACCAACGACGGACGCACGAAGGCGCTGGTCTTCCTGGCGCACTGGTGACCGCACTGCCAGGCCGAGGTACCTGTCGTGCAGGCCTTGGTGGACGCCGGGGGCGTACCAGAGAACGTGGACATTTACTCGATCGCAACGGGCATAGATTCCGGGCGACCGAACTACCCACCGGAGGCTTGGCTGGAACGTGAGGGCTGGACCTCACCGGTCGTCGTGGACACTCGCGACGAGGTCGCCGAGGCATATGGCTTGACGGGCTTTCCGTTCTGGGTGTTCGTCAACTCCGACGGCTCGACAGCGCTGCGCGTTGGTGGACGGATCTTGGCCGAGGAGTTGACCGCAATCCTCCAGCAGCTTCGCTAGCCGACAAGGCCAGCGGGCGGAGGTTCTGACTCTGGCCCAGGCCGTGTGACGTCGTACGCCACACGCATCGGGCGCTGGGCCAGCGCGACACCGCACGTGTCGGATGGAGGCCTCAGATTGCCCGCGGGCGAACTGCCGGGTACGGTTTCTTGCGTACCTGTATGCGAGGGCTGGCCGATGGTGCGCTGGGGAATCGTGGGCTTGGGAGACATTGCGGCCAGGGCCGTGGCGCCCGCCATTCAGGCCCACGAGGGCAGTGAACTCATAGCTATCTGCCGCCGCAACCCGCAGCTTCTGGACAAATACGCCCGGGAGTTCGAGGTCTCGAACGCGTACACCAGCTACGACGACATGCTGGCCGCGGGCGGACTGGACGCCGTATACGTGGCGTCGCCGGTGAACCTGCACGGCCCGCAGACCCTGTCAGCGCTGGAACGCGGCATGCATGTGCTGGTAGAAAAGCCCATGGCCATGAACGCGACGGAAGCGGCGCGGATGGTGGAGACGGCCGACCGCGCCGGATTGCAACTGGGCATCGCCTTCTATCACCGCTTCTATCCGATCAACCTACGAGTGCGCGAGATCGTGCAGTCGGGTGAACTGGGCGAGTTGATCGCGCTGCACGCCAACACCTCGGGCCCGTTCACCATGACCCCGGACGACCCCAAGTACTGGCGCGTCGACCGCGCGCAAAGTGGCGGCGGGCCGCTGATGGACCTGGGCAGCCACCGGCTGGACATCTTCTACAGCCTGGCCGGGACGGCCGCGCGGGTGGCCGCGTTCAGCGACCAACGCGTAATCCCGGGCGACGTGGAAGACACGACCTCGGTGATCGTTCAGTACCACTCCGGCGTCCAGGCCACCATTTCGGCCCTCTGGTCAATCAACCCGGCGCGCGGGGACTACGAGGTGTGGTGCACGGACGGTCACATCAACGTGCCCTTCGCGCGCGGCGAGGAGTTCACCATTGAGCGGCCCGACCGCTCGGAGACGATCACCCTGGCCGAGCACGAACTACACGACCTGGCGCTGATTGACGACTTTGTGCAGGGCGTCAACGGCGGAACGCCTGTGCTGACCGGTGCGGGCGGGCTGGAGGTGCAGCGCGTAATCGACGCGGCCTACGCCTCGGCGGCCGAAGGCCGGGTGGTCACGCTCTAGTCCGAGCCGCGGCCGTGTGCCAGGGGCATTCTCCACTTTCGGCTTGGACAAGCCGCACAAAATTCCTCGGGCTCACACCGGATTTTGGCGCTTCGCCCTAGGTACTGGGGTCAGTCGCGGGGGGCGCGGGCGAAGGCGTAGAAGCCGGAGGCGAGGTCTTCGGCGGCCGGGCGGTCGGCCACCATGCGGTCCAGGTATTTGACGGGCGTGGTGAGCCAGGCAGCCACGAACTCGGCTGCGCGTTCGCGCACGCGGTGGCGGGAGAACCCGCTGAGTAAGCCCTTGAGGTAGCCGCGCAGCACCCAGCTGAGGGCGGAACTGGGACCCACGCACACGCCGACTTCCACGTCCTGAAAGTCACGCAGCAGTTCGGCCACGCCGCTGCTGGTATAGCGCTGATAGTCGTTGGGGGAGGCGTGGAAGCCCTGCAGAAAGGGGACTTCGATGTAGACCAATCCGCCGGGCGCGCAGACCCGCGCGATCTCGGCCATCGCAGCGCCCGGACGGCGCACGTGTTCCAGCACGGCGGTCGAAAGCGCGCCGCCGAAGGCGTTGGAGGCGAACGGTAGGCGAGCCGCGTCGGCCAGCACGTGCACGCTGGGATGCCGTTCGACGTCAATGTTCACAATGACCTCGCGCACGAAGCCGTCCAGCGTGCCGGGCGGGAACTGGCGGCCGCCGCCGCCGACGTTGAGCACGCGGGCGCCTTCGCGGCGGGCGGGTGCCGAGAGGGCGCTGCCGAAACGCTGCAGGTTGCGCTGCGAGGCGTGGTTATAGGTGGGACTGGGCACGCGGTAGATGCGCCGCGCCAGTCCGAGCAGTTGGGCGCGCGTTCGACCGTTCATGCCGCACGCTCGTCCTGGTCCAGCGCCGCAATCGCCGGGATCAGGTCGCCCATGTCGTCAATGACCGCCGCGGCCGAGTCATCCTGGGGTCTGACGTCGGCCGAGCGGCGCCAGATGGCCCGAATCCCCAGGCGCTGCGCGGCTCGCACGTCCACCTCCCAGTCGTCACCCACCATCACCAGCGTCTGCGGCGACAGTCCCAGGCGCTGTGCGGCCGCGCGGTAGGGGGCGGGATGCGGCTTGAGCCATCCCAGTTCCGTGCTGAAGACCAGGGTGTCGAGGTGCGGGGCCAGGCCGAGCGCGCGCAGGCGCTCGATGAGCAGGTCCTCGCCGTAGAGCAGGTTGGCGATGGCGGCGGTGCGCAAACCGGCTTCGCGGAGTAGCTGCAGCACGCGGGCAGCCTGCGGCAGCGGCTGCATGGCCTGGAACCAGGGCTGGAAATAGGCCGGCAGCAGCACGTCGACGATCTCCGACGATGGCTCCCAGTCCAAGGCGTCAAACACCTCGGTAAAAACGCGGTGGGCGTCCGGCAGGGCGCACTCGTTCCGAAAGGCCTCAACGAGCGCCTCCTGCAGGCCTTCGCCCAGCGACTCGGCCAGTTGATCGTCGGTGAGTTCGGTGGTCAGGAACGGCCGGACCAGCGGCGCAATCGCGGCGGCGCCGCGCCGGTTGCTCGGCGACCCGACCAACGGCTCCTGGGTGAGGAGCGTGTCGCCGACGTCAAAGATCACTCCGCGAATTGGCATCGTGGCCGAGTGTACGCGCGGTGCCGGGCCGGATTGGCCGCGCGCCGAGGCGGTGCCGGTGAGATACTGCCGCGAGGGGTATCACGGCCAGCGCCGCAGGGCGACGTTGCGCTAGCGCGTATGGAGGCGGCGTGAGGGATCCGACAGAGCGCGACCGCGAGCCGCCGCCGGGATCCCCGGACGACCCGCCAGCCGGCCGCGACTGGCCCGAGCCGGGGGATTCGGACGACGGCCCGCCGGCGACCGGTGGGCTGGGCGGGTTTGCCGCAGATTCCGGGTTGGTCTACCGACGCGTGGGCGCCTATGTCATCGACTCGCTGCTGGTCGCCATCGTGACAACGATCCTCGGCGTCGGCACGGGTACGGTCGGAATGGATTCGGACTCACTGAGCATCGATCCGAGCTTTGCGCTCTGGGTGCTGGTGTTCGAGGTGCTTTACCGATGGTCCGTGCAATCCGCCTTCGGATTCACGCTGGGCAAGCTGGCGCTGGGTCTGCGGCTCGTTGGCGCGGACGGCGGTCCGGCCGGGGCCCTGCGAATTCTGGTTCGCGAGGTCGCCCTGGGCGCCCTGCTGGGGGCCGCCCAGGCTACCGGCTGGGCCATCCTCCCGGCCCTGGTGCAGGTAATGCTGGTGTACGTGGTCATCCACCGACCGGACCGGCGCAGCCTGCACGACCTGACGGTGCAGACGCGGGTGATCCGGGTGATGCCCGTCGATTCCGATACGCCGATGCGGCCCGCCTAGCCAGCAAGCGCACCAGTCGGCTGCGCTTATCCAAGGGCCATCCGCAGCCGCCGCTGCCAATCGAATGTTTCACGTGAATCATCCCTGCGTGCTGCCGCGTAGTCCCTCGCTCACCCTGGGTCTCGGCTTTCGTTCGCCCTGAGCTTGTCGACGGGCTAACTAGCCCGAGCCGACGCTTAGACGCCGGCGTCCTTGAGGCCGCTGCCGGTAGCGGCGATCACTACGCGGTCGCCGGAGCCGATCAGTCCGGCTGCGCGCAGCCGCGCCGCCGCCGCGAAGGCCACCGCCGACGTGTACTCCAGGTCCAGACCCTCCAGCCGTGATAGATCAGCGCGCGACGCGCGCGCGGTGTCGTCGTCGACTTCCGCCACGCTTCCGCCGGAGGCGCGAATGGCCGCTAGCACCTCTCCGCCGCGTGCCGGTCGGCCCACCGCCACGCCGCCGGCCACGGTGGGCCGCGCCTGGATGGACAGGGGCTCGTCGGCGCCCGCGGCGCAGGCCGCGGCCAGCGGTGCGCAGGCCTCGGCCTGCGCGGCGTGCAGACGGGGCAGCGGTGCCGGATAGGCAGCAGCTGCCAGTTCGCGGTAGGCCTTGAACGCGCCGAGCAACAGTCCACCGTTGCCAACCGGCAGAACGATGTGCAGCGGCGGATCGTCGGCGAGCGCCGCCGCCACCTCCAGACCAAAGGTCTTGGTGCCTTCCACGAAGGCTGGATGGCGGGCGTGTGAGGCATAGGACACGTCGTCGGCCTGGGCCGCCTCTTCGGCCGCCATCGCCACGTCTTCCCGCGTGCCGGCGATGGCCACCACCTCGGCGCCGTAGCCCGCAATCTGGTCGCGCTTGGCCGCGGGAGCTGATTCGGGCACGAATATCTGCGCCCGCAGGCCCGCGCGGGCCGCGTAGGCCGCCATGGCGGCGCCGGCGTTGCCCGAGGAGTCCTCGACGATTGAGGTGACGCCCGCGCCAGCCAGCACGGCGATGACTGTCGCCGCGCCGCGGTCCTTGAACGAGCCGGTGGGAGCAAGGTATTCGAGCTTGGCCAGCACCCCGGGCAGCCCGTGCGCCGCGCCCCAACGCGGAAGCGGGACCAAGGGCGTGTCGCCCTCGCCCAGGCTGATCTCCGGGATGTCGACGGGCAGTCCCAGCGCCGGGCGGTGACGCCAGACGCCGGATCGGGCCGGGTCGCGCAACGCCGCCCAGCCGCCCGCGGCATCGGGCAGCAGCGTTGGCTTCAGCGGGGCCGGTGTGTCCATCTAGGCAACTCCCAGCCGCTCGAGGTCGGCGTCCGACAGGCCGAAGAAGTGGGCGAACTCGTGGATGACAGTCGCCCGAATCTCCGCTTTCAACTCCGCGACATCGTCGAAGGCCGACAGCAGGGGCCCGCGATAGATGGTGATGCGGTCGGGCAGCACCATGTTGTAACCGGAGGTGCGTTCGGTCAGCGGTACGCCGGTGTAGAGGCCGAACAGGGTGTAGCCCTCGGGCACTTCGGCGGCTGCCAGGTCGGCGGCCGAGGGCCAGTGCTCGACCAGGACGTCCACGTTGGCCAGGCGGGCGCGCAGCGCCTCGGGAATCGAGGCCACGGCATCCATCACGACGTCCTCAAAAGCGGCCGGCGTCAGGTTCGCCACGGTTTCACCACCCTTCGAGGGCATTTACAGCCCCTGTGATAGCATCCCGCGCCCTCGGATCGGGAGCCGCGCGCCAGCATGGATGACGTGCGCGAGCACACGCTCGCGAACGGGCTGGCGGTGCTAACCCGCGAGGTGCACACCGCCCCCATTGCAGCCTTCTTCGTCTGGTACCGCGTCGGCGCACGGGACGAACCCCACGGCATGAGCGGAGCTTCGCACTGGGTCGAGCACATGATGTTCAAGCGTACCCAGCGCCTGGCCCCTGGGGACATCGGCCGCATGGTGGAGGGCGTGGGCGGCACGTTCAACGCGTTCACGTACGAAGACGCTACGGCTTACCACGAAACGGTGCCGGCTGAGCACTTGGACCTGGCGATGGAGATCGAGTCCGACCGCATGCTCAACGCCGTGTTTGATCCGGAAGACGTGGAAGCGGAGCGGACGGTCATCATCTCAGAGCGCGAGGGGCACGAAGCCTCGCCCATGTTTCGGCTGATGGAGGCGGTGGAAGCCGAGGCGTTTCGCGTGCATCCCTATGGCCACGGGGTGATCGGCAGCAAGGCCGACCTGCGCTCGATGACCCGGGACGACCTCTTCGGGCATTACCAGCAGCACTACGGGCCGAGCAACGCGGTGATCTCGGCAATTGGCGATTTTGCGACCGACGACCTGCTGAGTCGAATTGAACGCCACTTCGGCGGCTCACCGGCCAATAGCCTTCCCGCGTCGGTAGCCGAGCGCGAACCGCAGCAAATGGAAGCCCGGCGCGTGGAGGTGCATCACCCCGGTCCATTCCCGGTGCTGATGCTCTGTCACCACATCCCGGAACGCTCGCACGCCGACTGCGCCCCGCTGTTGGTGCTGAACTCCCTGCTGTCGGGTCCGCCCAGTGGGCCGTTTGGCGGAGGCGGGACGCTGCGGACATCGCGGCTCTACCAGCGCTTCATCGCCTCCGGCATGGCCGCGTCGGTCGGTGCGGACGTCGGCGTCAACATCGACCCCTCGCTGCATCGAATTCTGGTGGTGCTGCATCCGGGCGGCGCGCCCGAGTCGATCGAGCGGGCCGTCGAGGAGGAGATCCAGCGGCTGCATGACGAAGCCCCCAGCGAGGCGGAACTGGACCGGGTGGTCCGGCAGACGCGTGCCAAGCGGGCGATCACGCTGGAGAGCGTCACGGCGCAGGCCGTCCAGCTGGGGATGCTGGAAATGGCCGCCAGCTGGCGGCTGGCTCAAACGCTGACCGACGATCTGCGCCGGGTTACGCCAGCGGACGTCCAGCGTGTGGCGCGAACCTATCTACGTGAGTCGGCGCGGGTGACGGGCTGGTTTCTGCCGGCGGCGGCCAACGGCGCGGCCGCGTGACGCCCGGCCCCCGCCACGCGATCAACGCGGACAGCGTTGCGCGGCATACGCTGCAAAACGGTGCGACGCTGCTCGTGTATCCGAATCCGGCGTCGCCCTCGGTCGCGATTGGCGGGTATCACGCGGGCGGATCGGTGCTGGAGACCCGTGAAAGCGCCGGGCTGTCCAGCCTGACGGCCGACGCCCTGAACCGCGGCACCGCGAACCGCACGTTCTATGAGTTCAGCGAAGCGCTGGATCAGGTCGGGGCCTCGCTGTCGTTCCACGCCGACACGGAGTACGCGGCGCTGGGCGGCCGCGCGCTGGCCGAGGATCTGGCGTTGTTGCTGACGCTGGCGACCGATGTCCTCGCGAACCCGGTGTTTCCCGAAGACGAAGTGGGACGCGTGCGCGATCAGACGCTGACCGTGCTGGCGCACGCCGAGGACAGCCCCGGCTCGCGGGCGGCCCGCCGGTTTCGGGAGTTGCTCTACGGGCCGGCCAACCCCAACGGCTGGCCGGAAGACGGTTATGCGAAAACCGTGCGGCAGTTCGAGGCGGACGACCTGCGCTCGTTCCATGCGCGCGCCTTCGCGCCCGCCACGCTGGTGTTGGCGGTGGTTGGCGCGGTGGATCCGCCGGCCGTTCGCGATCTGGCCGAGCAAACTATCGGCGCCTGGGCGCCGCAGCCTGACGCGCTGACGCCGGCCGACTGGCAGCAAGCGCTGGCGGCGGCCGACGCGCCTCAGGTCGCTCCCACCGAGCCTCGCCGCGAAGACCTGACTATCGAGGGCAAGACCCAGACCGAGTTTCTGCTGGGCTGGCTGGGCATCCGGCGAACCGACCCGACCTTCCACGCGACCATTGTGGCTAACTTCATCCTTGGTCAGATGGGGCTAGGCGGGCGTATCGGAACCAATGTGCGCGACACCCAAGGGCTGGCCTATCACGCGTCGAGCTACATCGTGCCCGGTCTGACCCGTCAGCCGTGGACGGTGCGGGCTGGGATCAACCCCGCGAACGTGGACCGAGCGATCGAAGCCAGCCTGCATGAAGCGCGACAGCTGGCCGACACTCCGCCCGACGCGGAGGAACTGCGCCTGAGCAAGCAGGCCCTGATCGGTTCGCTGCCGCTGCGCCTGGAACGCAACGACGGCATCGCCAACATGCTGCTGACCATGGAACGCTACGGCCTGGGCCTGGATCACCTGGGCGCGTATCCAGACCTGGTCGACGCTGTAACGGCAGACGACGTGCGCAACGTCACCGCCGCCGTGATGGCCGACCCGGCCTACACGTTGGTGACGGCCGGGCCTGAACTGCCGACTACCTGAGAGCCGACGGGAAATTTCGAGGGTCTCAGGCTGGGCACCACCTTTGTTGCTGAGGTAGCGGCGCTTTAGTAGGACGAGACGCGCGGGGGACCCGGGTCGGCGGCCAGAACGGTTGCGTCGAAGCTGCGCTGCATCAAGTCAAGCTTGACCTCGCGATGGTCGGGGCTGTCCCAGAGGCTTTCGTGCTCGTGGGGGTCGGACTCCAGGTCGAACAGCTCGCCGATCCCGTTGCCGTGATAGACATTCAGCTTCCAGCGGCGGTCGCGGTACATGGTCGCGAAGGTGTGGTCCGGCAGATTGACGGCGTCGATGTATTCGCAGCGGACGAAGTCGCGATGCGTGCCAGGCGGGGCGTCGCCGGCCAGGATGGCGCGCAACGAGCGTCCTTGCATGGCCTCTGGCACGGGCAGGCCGGCGAATTCCAGCAGCGTGGGCGCGATGTCCGTCAGTTCGACCAGCGCGTCGCTGCGCAGGCCGGCCTGAATCGCTCCGGGCTGACGCCAGATCAGCGGGACCCGGGTTAAGCCGTCGAAGAAGCGGCAGCCCTTTTGGGTGAGACCGTAGTCGCCGGCTGACTCGCCGTGATCGCTGGTGAAGATGACGACCGTGTTGTCGGCCTGACCTGAGGATTCCACGGCAGCTAGCAGACGGCCGAACTGCTCGTCGATCTGCTCGATCATGGCGAAGTACGCGGCCTGGACCTTCTTGCCCTGGAAGTCCTCCGGCGGCTGGGCCTCACTCTGGAAGTCAATACCGGCGGCTGTGAGCCGACCCTGGTGCTCCAGGTCGGAGGGCCGGAAGTGCGGACCCGGCAGGGCGTCCACGTCGTAGCGGCGGTAGTACTCCCAGGGCGGATTGAATGGCGGATGCGGGTCATACACGTTCACGCTGAGGACCCAGGGCTGGTCCGCAGGGCGGGGCTGGGTGATGAAGTCGATCGACGCCTCCGTGGCCCAGGTGGTCTGATGCAACTCGGGCGGCGTGAGGTCCTGGTCCGGCGTGGGTTCCATGAGGGCACCGAGCAGATGGCGCCGGTCAAAGTTGTGCAGCAGGACGGAGCCGGGATCGACGCCCTTGCCCTGGATCCAGGCCGCATAGTCGTGCTGATCGAGCGGCCAGTCGTGACGCGGGGCGTGGCTGTACTTGAAGTAGCGGTACCCGTCGTTGACGCGGGGCTCGCGACCGTTGAATGCACCGGCCAGGTGCAGCTTGCCGACCAGGCCGCCGTCGTAGCCGGCCTCGGCCAGCAGGCGCGTGACCAGGTTGGCGGCGACCTCGCGGTGCGCCCAGGCGTTGCCGTTGCGCGGGTTGTGCACCCGGCTGGGATACATGCCGGTCAGAAAGCTGGCGCGGCTGGGCGTGCAGATCGGACTCTGACAGAAGGCGTGAGTGAAGGCCGTGCCCGCGGCCACGAACCGGTCGAGATTGGGCGTGCGGATGTGCGGGTTGCCCAGCGCGCCGATGGTGTCGAAGCGTTGCTGGTCGGTGCAGTACCACAGGATGTTGGGCCGCTGGTGCGCCATGAGGGACCTGTCGGGCTGGCTGCCGGGCAGGCGAACCGTACCGCACGGCGAGAGACCACGTCTGCCAAGTCGTCAAGTAATTTCAAAACGACGGTTTGAAGGGGCGGCTGCGTGCTACATTGCCCTTGGTGACCTTGGTATTGAATCTTCCGTCTGCCGCCGTCTGCAAGGTTTCTTGTTCACACCAAGCCTTTCGACTTCCGAACGGTCTACATGAATCGGCCTTTCCGACACTTGGTTCACTGCGGCGTATTGTTGACTGACGGATGGTCTGGACCTCCCGCGCGAAGGCGGGTGTAGACGGACGCACGCCCACGGCGGCGTCCAGGAACGATCTTGTATGAACATCTATGTCGGCAATCTGCCGTACACGACCACCGAGGATGAACTGCGTGAGATGGCCTCGCCATATGGCGAGCTCACGTCCTGCACGGTTATCATCGATCGTGAGACCGGCCGGTCGAGAGGCTTCGGCTTTATCGAGATGGCCAGCGATGAAGAAGCCGAGGCGTTGATTGAGGGCCTGAATGGCAACAACATGGGCGGCCGCATGCTCACGGTGAACAAGGCGCGCCCGCGGGCGCCCCGCACCGGTGGCGGCGGTGGCGGCAGCTACGGCGGCGGCGGCGGCGGTGGTTACGGTGGCGGTGGCGGTGGCTACGGCGGCGGCGGCGGCGGTGGTTACGGCGGCGGCGGCGGCGGCGGACGCTACTAGACGACCACGCCCATTGGGCTGATTACCCGACCTGCATCTGATCCGAAGCGCCGGGGTTTCCCGGCGCTTCGGGTTTTAAGCGACCCCCAAGTCCGCCAGACGCCGCGGCTCGCCCAGGTAGTAGCCGGCTGCAACCAGGGCGCGCTGCAACGCGCGGATGTCCACATGGCGCGGCGGTACGTCTTCGGCCACGGCCCGAGCCGCCGCCATTCCGGCAACGCCGCCGGTGACTTTGGCGATCCAGCGCCAGCGCAGGCTGGCGGTGCGGTCACGTCCGATGGATCGTCCGGCGGCCAGCATTCCCTCCACGCCTTGCGGCAGGAACTGGCCCAGCGGCATGTCGAAGTGGTGGCCTTCTTCGCGCTCCCGCATGTTGATGAGTTGGCGGGTGCGCCCGCCGCGCTGCGCTTCGGCGTCGTAGCGGTAGAGGGTGGTCAGGACGTGGACGACATCGTCGAACTTTCGCTCGCCGACGATGTCATCGCGGCTGAGGGTGTAGTCGGGCACGATCGTGCGGCTCCAGCGCGTGCCCATGTAGGGTGCCAGCTGGCTGACACGGGCGTTCTGGAACCCGGGCACGTGGCGGCTGTAGAAGTCAATGGTGTCGTAGGCGTGCAGCCGGGCCGCGGCCTCTATGGTGGAGTGCTGCATGGCGTTCAACGCCGATAAGGTGCGGGCCGGCCAGCGGGTTTCGATGGTGGTGACGTCCTGGTCGTGCGTGGCGAACGGAATCTTGTAGGCGTGGGCACCGCCGGGTATGGAGGCCACGTACTTGAACTCGCCGGATTCCCAGTCGGCCATCATGAAGGGCAGCAATTCGCGCGGGTAGTTGGCCCATACTCGCTCCAGGGCGACGAATAGCACCTCGTCCACCCAGCGCTGTTCCTCGGAGGTCAGCGGCTTGTCGCGTTCGGCCGCTCGAAACTCCTCGTAGACCTCCCAGTCGACGTCTTCCACACGGAAGAACAGCCCGAACCCGGCCTCAGCGGTGGCGTGGCTGTCCTCGGTGTCAGCGCCAGCCACGGCAGCCACGTCGGCTTCGCCGGTGGTGTCGATGACGACTTTGGCGGTGATGGCGCGCCGGCCTTCGCCGGTCTCAAAGAGCACGCCACTTACCCGACCGTCGTCCACGATCGCTCCGGCCACGGTTGTGGAAAGCAGCAGAGCCACGTCCAATTCCCGCAGGCGTTGCAGAGCCAGCCGCTGGAACTCATTGCGGTCGATGACGGGAATTCGGGCCATGCCGTCCCAGCGCCACGGCACGTTGTCGCCGCCGCTGATGAAGTCGAAGGTTTTGATGCCGCCGCGCGCGTCCAGCTGATCCAGGAAGTCGCCAACCTGGCCGCCCAGTCCACGGTCGTGTTGCTGCGGCGCCTGCCACAGGTCATGGCGCGAGCCCAGACCCGGGCCATAGTTGCCGCCGACGGCCGAATATTCGTCCACCAGCGTGGTGCGCGCCCCGGCAGCGGCGGCCTCCAGTGCCGCGAACAGCCCTGAAATGCCAGCGCCCGCGACCAGAACCTCGGTGTCATGCAACACCGGCACATCGCGCGCCGCTTCGTGAATTACGTCGGCCACGGTGGACTCCTATCGCAACTGTTGGCGTCGGAGCTGACCCGGCGCGGAGGCTTGCTTCGGCGGGCACGGTAGCAGAGCGGGGTTGGCAGGCAGTTGCGGGTGACCGATCGCCGTGCATCGCGCAGCCACAAGCACGTACTGCCAGCCGGCTTTGTAAGGGATATCCCCACGTGAGCGACCCGCGTGCGCGATGATTCGCCGGTTCGACAGGGATCGTCGGCTGTGGGCGGGTAGTGACCCGGCAAGTAGGAGTAGTTGATGAGGAACGGTCCGGCGATTCTGGTGGAGGGGTTAGCCAAGACCTATCCCGGCGGCGTGCGCGCCGTGGACGGGATCAGCTTTGAGGTCGACAGTGGCGAGTTCTTCGGATTCCTGGGACCGAATGGCGCGGGGAAGACCACCACCATCAAGATCCTGGCCACGCTACTGTCCAAGAGCGCCGGGCGCGTGGAGGTTGCCGGCCTGGACGTGACCCGCGAGCCGAAGGCGGTGCGGCAGGCCATTGGGGTGGCGCTGCAAGAGGTGGGGCTGGACGATCTCTCGAAGGGGCGCGACTTTCTGGTGTTGCAGGGGCTGCTCTACGGCCTGCCGCGCGCCCAGGCCCGCGCCCGGGCCGCGGAGTTGCTGGATCTGGTGGGGCTGACGTCCGTCGCCGACCGCCGCGTTGGGTCCTACTCGGGCGGGATGCGGCGGCGAATTGACCTGGCCGGCGCGCTCATGCACAACCCGGGCGTGCTGTTTCTGGACGAGCCGACCACGGGCCTGGATCCGCAGAGCCGGATCGCCGTTTGGGAGCACCTGGAACATCTGAACGCCCAAGGCGTGACGATCTTCCTGACGACGCAGCACATGGACGAGGCCGACCGGCTCTGCCGGCGGCTGGCCATCATCGACCACGGCCGGCTGGTGGCGGAAGGCTCGCCCGCCGCTCTGAAGGCCGGCGTAGGCGGCGATATTGTGCACGTGGACTGCGGCGCGGTGGACGCTGCCGCTGAGCGCGTGGAGATGGCGCTGGCCGCCGTGCGCAGCCTGCCCGGAGTTCAGCAGGCGGAGGCCGCGCCCGGCGGGTTGACCACCACGGTTAGCGACGGCGGGGCGGCCGCACCCGCCATCATGCGCGCGTTGCAGGACGCGAACCTGGCGATCGCCAACCTGTCCATCATCCGCCCCTCGCTGGACGATGTATTCCTGCAGCACACTGGGCGACAGATCCGCGACGTGGACGCCGACGGCGACGCGGAGGACCGCATATGGAGCCAGTGGATGGGCGTCAACCGGAGGTAGACCGGGGCCTGAATTCGTAACGGCGCGTCTTTCGCGAAACCAGTCTCTGCCGGCCCCGAAAGGACCCTGCGCCATCGACGTCGACATTGCAGCGGTGGCTGCGACTGCCGATTCCGGTGACCGGCACAGGCCGCGATCCATAGCAATACATCAGTCACTGAGATCGAATCGCGTCACCGCAAAGACACGCGACGGCTGGTATATCCCCAACGATTTCTCAAGTCCATCATGGATGGCAAAGCGCCGACATGCCAGCGCGCTATAACCGCCACATCGAAGCGCTCCGCATACTTGACGCGCTTGGTGAGTCGTAGCATCACCGGGCGGCGTTGCATTTGGCGGGCATCCGCGCCGTACGGTTTCTGTATGGTATAGTTGGTAGTCAGAATGCCCGCGTCACCGTGGCGCACGACTCCGAAGATGAAGCATCAGATGAGACCGACTTCCGAATGATTGGGACGAATCATTGTCTCGCCTAATTCACCAAGCCATCGAGACTAGCGGATCCTTGAAGGAAGAAGCTGCGGAGTTGCATATCTTGGTCAGGATACTATCCAGTGTTATCACAATTGTCTTCAAGATATTCGAGCAGTTTCGGACCCTAGCTACTCCGGCCCCCTTACGGGGGTCAGCCACGATTACTGCGGAATTTGGCGGGATAACGGCGAACGCTCGACTAACTTGCACTCCTGCGTCCTAATCACCAAATGGGAAGGCGACGTAAGAAAACAAGACGAGCGCATCAGCCAAAGTTAACCGAACAAGATATTGGATTTGCGGCGACTCGGATGATGTCCGCCGCACAGATTCATCAGCAGGCTTCGGAATGGTGTAAGGAAAGGCGTAGTGACGATCCCCCAACAATCGAAGATGTCTATTTCTTTACGGTTTCGTTCGAGATGATTCTGCTATCGGTAGAGCAGTCGCTTCGCTTGCTACTTCTTCTAAACTTCTCCATCGTTCGCCCCATCCACAATATACATAAGCTATACAAGATAATGCAGAACAAGAGTGGCTATAGTACAAGAGTACGTAACGATGTAGTCGCGAGCACAAACGCAATATCAAAGCTGATTGCAAAGGCTCGAAAGAACGATGTAGACACAATATCCGAGCGCGATCTCGTGGCATGCTTGCGGAAGCATGATTCATCATACTCGCACTTCAGGTACTTTGGCCTTGACGAGTATGCGAGGGCGAGTAGAGAAGACTGGTCGCTCACAGAATACGATGTGAATATTATGCGTTGTCTGGCCCTCGCTCTGATCAGTATCAATATGGAGTCAATGAGAAAGCGGGGCATTGGAATGCCAGCAATTCGACCAGTTCAAGAGTCGGAGATAACCGACGATTTGCGCGAGTTCATAAACAAGGAAGGCTTGGAGATAGGTTAGGCCAGCTCCCGGCCAGCCAGCCGCAGAATCGACGAGTCGTCGAGTTCACGTAGGTCCGGCGCTCAGAGCGCCGTCATAGGAGTGGCATGGAGACGCGCCGCCGTTTCTGACGCAGCTGGGCGGCGCGCCCACGGTCCGGGCGATTGACGCGTTGGTGAAGCGTGCGGACTAGAGCGCTAATCACTGCTAGACGCCTTCGACTACTGGCACGAAGTGATTCTCAGCTGTAAAAGCGACAACGAAATCTCGTTGACCGTGCCTCAAATAAAGTGGTAGCATTGGACAGGCTCGATTCTTCGGGTCTTCGGAGTGGGGTCAACCGAGCTATCGTTTCTCGGTGTCACCAAGACTGGCTCATGTATGCGATTGAAGCATCCGTTGCGTTGGATATTTCTTTTAGCGTAGACTTCTGGGGAAGTGTATCTGTAGGAGTGTTAATGGTTATCTGTGCTCGGTCCAGGGGTCCTAAGCTTGCCCGAAAGGCACTCACGAGTACCTTCAGACGTGCCGATGAAGTGGCCCGAATAAAACGTCAAGTGAGTATCGAATTGGCACCGACCCATGAAAGCGTAATGTGTAGCGATTCGTCACTCCGAGATGCGTTTGTCTTCGGGTGTCATCGTGTGATTCTAACTCTGCTGCGATGGTGGCATATGCGGCGTTAGCTGCGGAATCGTGCCAATTTCAGAATCTCCGCGTCATCAAGACCCACGTCGGCTTGCTTCAGTGCCGTGGCGACCTGCGCTTTCTCTCGCAGATTGCCAAGTTGCAGCCGCGCGAAGTCGAGGCGCACTGGCGTCTCTAACGCCGTCGTCAATTCCGCTTCGATCAGTGTGGCGAGTGGTAGCAAGACCAGATCGTGAAGCGTGTCGAACACCGGTCGCTCTGCCGCCTTCGAAGAAATGCGGCATGATCCCCACGTCGCAGAACGGGCCATGGGCGGACCAATCGCTCAGCGCTTGCGAGTCTGCAGCGATTGCCGGGGCAGTTGCGTCGTGGCCGAGGGGCCGTTGCCGTCGTTTCCGATTTACGGACCGCTGTGATCCGGAGGTACACCAATGCTTGTACTGCGTGAGAGCTATTTCATTTACGTTCGGAACCTGAAGACGTGGCTGGCGCAGCCGTGGATGATCGTGGCGGCGGTGCTGTCGTCGGCGTTCATGTTCCTGTTCTTTGGCGAGCCGCTGCGCGGGATCACGGCGCTGCCGGGGTTTCCGGCCGACGACTACCAGGCCTTCCTGGCCGCCATGGTGATCGTGATGGCGGTGGTCTTCAGCGGCAGCGACATGGCCATGGTGCTGCTTACGGACATGATGTCGGGCTACGTGGACAAGCTGCTGCTATCGCCGGTGAATCGCTTCTCGATCCTGCTGGGCACGCTGCTGATCGGGGGCACGCGAGCCATGGCCCAAGTTCTCGCGATCATCCTGGTGGCCACGGCAATCGGGGTCAGGTTCCAGGGCGGAGTCCTGGGCATCCTGGGCGTAATTGTGGCTACCACGCTACTCGGCGTGGCAATGGGTTGCGTGGGTCTGATCGTGGCCATGCGCACCCGCAGCGTGCAGGTCACCGTGAACAGCTGGCTGGTCTTCATGCCGCTAGCGTTTCTGACCTCGGCCTTCATGCCGCGCGACCTGCTGACCGGCTGGTTTCAGGTGGCCGTGGGCCTCAATCCCATCGAGTACATCATGGTGGCGGTGCGCGCCGTCATCATCGAAGGCTGGGTCTGGGACAGCATCCTGCCGGGCGTCTGGGTGCTGCTGGCCACCACCGCGGTTCTGGTGGGCGCGGCAACGTACGAGTACCGGCGAGCCACGAACTGAGGCCTCGTTGACCGGCAACGGTGGACGAGGCCGACACCGCTTCGTGCCCGAACGGCAAAGAATGGCCAAAGGCATGACTCGAGGCACTGACAGATCTGTGCGGACGAAGATCGTGCAAATGGGGGATTCTCGAGGAGTTCGCATCCCGAAGACGCTCATCGAAGAGGCTCGGCTCGGGGAGAACATCCGGTTGCGGGTCGTTGCGTCGGGGATTCTTATCGAGCGCGGGTCGCCGGTACGAGCCGGATGGGCCGAGGCGGCGGCACGGCTCCGAAGTCAGGGTGACGACCAGTTACTTGACGAAGCGCTGCCCTCAGACTTCGATCAGGAGGAGTGGGACTGGGAGTGAGCGAACCTCGAGCGCCACGAAGCCCGCCTCCAGTCGCTCGACTTGAGATCAGGCCTGCAGCAAGCGCCGCTGGAGCAACGTCTGCATGTCGCGCCGCCCTTCGGCTATCAGGAATACGTACACCGTGTTCTCTATCACTCGGTAGATGATGCGATACGGCTTGAAGAAGATCTCCCGGTACTCGCGGATTCCGAGGTCAAGCAGTTCTCTTGGGTAACGTCCGCGGTTGGGGTGCTCGGATAGGCCGCTGAACGCCTGTTCAATCTGCTCCAGCACGTGGTGCGCCGCAACTGGTGATCGGTGATGGTCGATGTAGCGATAGATGTCCTCCAGGTCTCGCACCGCGTCTGCGGTCAACTGAACCTCGAAGGACATCAGCTCGTCGGTCGTCGCTCCCGCAGCCTGGCGATCACATCAGCGGCAGGTTCAACCCGACCTTCCGAGATCTGCCGGTTGCCCAGGGCCAGAATCTTGAGGAGCGCCAGCGTTTCCTGCGCTTCCTCGTAGCTGCCGATGTCCTGAAGGACCGCCTTGGCTTCGCCGTTCTGTGTGATAACCAACGGCCCCTGCTGCTCCCCGAGCGTCCGCACAATCTCAGCCGCGTGGGCCTTGACGTAGCTGATCGGCTTGATCCGGCTGGAAAGTCTCAAGCGCCACCTCCTATTCGGACCAAATATAGACCATGAATAAGTCAGCCGGCTACTGGTCTCACGGAGGTTCGCTGCCTGACCATTAGCTCGCGAGGATTCAAAGGGAATGTATAGCGGATCATCCGAATCAGTACAGGCCGACGTTCGCGTCAACGAAAGATCAGGAGTCAGCCGCGCCCTGTCCACGAGACTCCTGGATCACACGCAAGTGCTCGGCCCAGTCCGGCTCGCGCTCGGGCCCCTCCAGGGCATCGCAGGCGCGGAAGAACTCCTCAAGGTCGGATGGCGACTCGAAGAGATCGGATCGCTGCAGGGCCTCGGGTCGCCATTCGTCGGCGACCCGCAGCAAGGAGCCATGCCTCGGTGCATTCCTGCTCATGACTTTGCAGACCCACCAAGAAACGGTGACACAACCTATCCGCTCGCGTATGCCGTCACTTCGTCCAAGCGGTGGGCCAGTCGGTCTTCGGCCGTCTCCAGGTCATACTGACTCTGCAGCCCCATCCAGAATGCAGCCGAGTTCCCGAAGAAGCGCGCGAACAGCAGCGCCGTCTCAGCCGTGATGGCCCGCTGGCCGTGCACGATCGCATGAATTCGGCGTGGATCGACACCAATGGCCTTGGCCAGCCGGTATTGGCTGAGGTTGAGAGGGCGGAGAAACTCCTCGTTCAGAATCTCACCCGGGTGAATGGTGGGAAGCTTGGCTGGCTGTCGTGCGGTCATCGGTGTCCGCAGGCTCTTTGCTTCCGCCATTTCATCCTCCGTGATAGTCCACGATTTCCACCGCATAGGCGTCGTCGTCTTCCCAGACAAAGCAGATGCGCCACTGATCGTTGACGCGGATGCTGTGTTGCCCACTCCGGTCGCCAGCCAGGGTCTCCAAACGGTTCCCGGGCGGCACGCGCAGGTCGTTCAGGCGCGTTGCGTTGTTCAAGATCATCAGCTTCCGTTGGGCTCGACGTTGAATGTCCCGGGAGAACTTGCGAACGTGCCGCCGGTCGGCAACCGCTTCGGTGTCCTTGTCCCGGAAACTCCTTATCACCCGGAATAATAGCGCGAGACGCTATTAGCGTCAAGGACAACGGGTCTGAGGTTGGGCCCGCAAGCCACCCCGACCATCGACCGACCCGGAGAGAGTGTTACTCGCCGCCCAGGCTGACCGTCTGCGTTTGCCCGCTGTCGGAGGCCCTTCGGGCGGCCCACGCGGTTTCGTGCATCCAGAGGCCGTCGTCGGCGCTGATGGGCGGTTCGCCGTTGCCCAGACAGGCCTGGAAGAACTCGTGCTTGAATTGGTCGAACCCGCCGCTCACGCCGGTATCTGTGAAGCTGAGCCGGCGCTGAGGCGCCGTGACGCCGGTGCCTTCACGCGTGAACCACTCAAAGCCGTCGTCGGCCTCGGGGTTGAAGCGCAGCCAGCCGCGGCTGCCCCAGATCTGTAGACCGTCGTGCTTCTGGCCGGTGGGCGTCATGAAGCCGCCGGTGAAGCTGCCGACCATGCCGTTGTCGAACCGGAGGCTGATGGCGTAGGCGTCTTCGGCGTTGATGGGTTCGCCGCCCACGTTGTCGGCGAAGCCGGCGACTTGGGCCACGTTGGCGCCAGTGATGTAGCGCATGAGGTCAAGATAGTGGCAGCCCAGAAAGATGAGGTGCCCGCCGCCGCGGTCGCGGTCGTACATCCAGCCGTCGGCCACTTCTTCCCAGAGCCAGGTGCGCGGGTGTTCGGCCACGTAGTGCACCTGCATGCCGAAGAGCCGACCCAGGGCGCCACTCTGCACAACGGCGCGGGCTTCGCGCACGGCGGCCAGACCGCGCATGTTGAAGGCGGCGCACAGGTGGGCGGACGAGCGGTGGGCCACGTCCACAACGCGGCGATAGTCCTCGATGCGCCCGCAGCCGGGTTTCTCGTGAAACACGTGCACGCCGGCTTCCAGGCAGTCGATCAGCACCGGCGGCATCTTGCGGGGTTCCATGGTCACCAGTACGGCGTCGGGCTTGTATTCGGCCAGCAACTGGCGGTGGTCGGTGAAGCTGGCGGTGAGCTTGTCGCCCAGGATGGCCGGGGTATTGACTTCACGCCCGAACTTGGTCCAACCGGGCGGCGGGCCGGAACCGGGCTCGTGCGCGCGGGTCTGCCAGTGGGGGTCGGGCGAGGACCCGGTAATGGGCCGGAAGACGCCGGCGACCTGGCCGGTGCGGTCGGCGACGGCGACTTCGCCGACTTCGGGATGCTGGGCGCAGACGGCGATAAGGCCGTCGAGATGCCAGCCGGCCGGTTCGGCAATCAGGCCGACGCGCAGGGTGTCAGACATGGCGGGGACTCGGGTTTGTCGGTAGGGCCGGATTGTAGGCCAGACGACCGTGGCCGGCAGTCAGCCGGCAGTTGCCGGCGCAGAGATGGCGGAGGCGTGGACTGACCACTGAGGACTGGCTACCAGCGACCGGCGACGGATTCCTAGCGGGTGGCGATGGGGCGGCGGCGTTTGCTCCGGCTGCGGCGGCGGGGACTTTCCGACTGTCCGTTGGCGGCTGGGGACTGTGTCTCAGCCGCCGGCGGCTCGCTACTACGCCGGTTAGCGCTGAGCCGTTCACCGGGCAGCATCTTGTGTCCGCCGGGGCCTACGGTTGCGGCGGCCGCCAGGTTACGGGGCGTGTGGCCGTTGGCCGAGCCATTGGCCCCGCCGTTGGTCGAGCCATGGGCCGCGCCGTTCGCGCCCGCCATATCGCGCCACCTACGCCGTACCAGCTTGTTGCCCAGGATGCGCTCGATGGCGTGCAGGGCGTTCAGGTCGGCACCGCTGACCAGCGTGATCGAGCGTCCCAGGCCGCCCATGCGGCCCGTGCGGCCCGTGCGGTGCGTGAAGAGATTCGGGTCATCGGGCACGTCGTAGTTGATGACCTGGGCCAGACCGGCGAAGTCGAGTCCGCGGGCGGCCACGTTGGTGGCGACCAGCACGTCGATCTGGGCTGCGCGCAGGCGTTTGATAACGCGACTGCGCGCGTTCTGGGGCATCGCCCCCTGAATGGAGTCCACGCGCAGGCCCATATCCTTCAGCCGTGATCCCAGGCGGGACACCTGACGCCGGGTTCGCCCGAACACAATCGTCGGCGATCCCCGTGATTCGTCCAGAATGTGCCGCACGGCCGCCAGACGCTCGACCTCCGACACGATCCAGACCTCATGGTCGATGTCGGGGAGGTCTTCAGGCTCGGTGTCGAGTTCGGTCCATTGCGGGTCGCTGAGGTGGCGCTTCGCAATGCGCTGTACCCAGGCGGGCACCGTGGCTGAAAACAGCGAGGTCTGCCGGTCGGCCGGCAGGTGCCGCAGGATGGCCTCGACCTGGGGCGCCATGCCGATGTCGAACATCTGATCGGCTTCGTCCAGCACCACGACGCGAATATCCTGGGTGCGGATACTGCCGGTTTCCACCAGGTCCAGCGCACGGCCCGGCGTTGCCACCACGATCTGGACGCCGGAGTCCAGCGCCTTGCGCTGGGGGCCATAGCCCACCCCGCCCAGCACTCGCACGACCCGCGCGCCGCGTCGGGCGGCCAGCGGCTCGGTGACGGAAGCGATTTGCTCGACCAACTCGCGCGTGGGTCCGAGCACCAGCGCCTGCTGCCCGATACGGCCGCCGTCGATGCGTTCAAGCAGCGGCAGGACGTAAGCTAATGTCTTGCCGGAACCGGTGCGGGCCTGGCCCACAACGTCAGCCCCGGCGTGCAGGAGCGGGATACAGGCGGCCTGGATGGGCGTCGGTTCGGTGATTGCCTGGGCTTCGAGATCGTGTGCGAGGTCGTCGCGGACCCCAAGGTCCGTAAAACTGGTAATGGAGGAGACTCCCTAGGTCAGGCGCGCGCTCGATAAGCTGATAGGTGCGCGGTGTCCGAGATTCGCGCGCGCTGGTCGTTTTGCTGCGCGCAGCGGTTGTGTTGTGCCCCAACAATACCCTATTGCAGCCCACACCGGGCGCGAGAGCGGCCTGGCGCCTGGCCACCGACGCCTGGTCACTATCTACGGCCCTGCGTCGGGCCAGACTTCCTGGAGCGCGAACCAACTGGAGTAGCCGCGCCGGATCAGGAGCGTCAGCGCATCGGCCATGCGCTGCACGCCGATGGCGACGCCCTCGGCGTTGGGCTTGAGGTCCGCAAGGTCGACCTGCTCCAGGAATTCGACGTGGACCGTGCCGTTGGCCTGCCGCTCGATGGCCGTGGGCAGCAGCGGCGCGCCGTTGCGCAGGGCCAGCCAGACGGGTCCGACCGGCAGACGCGCCGGGCGTCCGCACAGCTCCACGTCCACGCCGGGCCCGGCGACCGGCCGGTCGGCGACGAGACCGATGATGTCGCCGTCTCGCAGGGCCCGCAGCAAGGGACGCGCCGCGCGCATCGGGTCGTAGAGCCGGGTGCCCGCCCCGCGCCGGACCCGGTTGGTCAACCTTCCCAGCCAGGCCGGCTCCACTGATTCCCCGGCGCTATGGAAGGCACCATAGCGGCGGGCGCACTCCGAGGCGGCCAAGTCCCAGTTTCCCGCGTGGATGCCAAAGAGCACGACGCCGCGCCCCTGGCGCTTGGCCTCTTGCAGCGTTCGTTCGTCAACGACCAGACGGCGACGGCGCCCCCAAAGGTCGGGCCAGTGCATGGTGAAAAACTCCGCCAGGTACTGCCCATAGGCCGCATACACGCCTTCGGCCAGCGATTCGATCTCAGCGTCCGATGCGTCCGGTCCCACCACCACGCGCAGGTTCGCGCGCAGCCGCGCGCCACGGGGGCCCGCGCGCCGATAGACCAGCCGTCCAGCGCGCGCTGCGACAGCGTCGATAAGGCCCGCCGGCGCCAGCGCCAGCAGGCCGGTCGCCAGCAGCGCCAGGCCGTAGAGGGTTACGTCGCGGTACGAGCGGAGGCGGTCAAGCATCGGTAGCAGCCCGGCTAGTCGGCGACAGTCAGTCGGTACCTACAGCCCGTGTCCATGCCTGCCAGAACCGTGGGGTCCGCGAGCTGCCGGCGGCTATGCCCAGGCGGCAAGCAGACCCGCCATCAGCACGACCGTGACGAGGTGATAGGCGTTGTTGAAGGCCCACAGACGAAGTCCGCGACCGGCAAACAAGTACACGCCCAGACTGGTCGTGGCGATCACGCCGATCAGGAGCCAGACACCCAGAACCACGCCTTCGCCAAAGCCGGCCGCGCCGGTCATCTTGACCAGCAGCGCCAGGACGTAGGACTGCACCAGGGCGCTGATCAGCATCAGGCCCATCATGGGTCCCTGCCCGCCACCGCCCTCGCGAATTTCTTCTTCGGTCATGCCGATCAGCCGCAGCCAGATGTTGCCCAAACCGAAGCGCGGGGCGTACCACCACATGCCGAGCGCCATGGGGATGACCGCCGCCACAACCACAGCCAGGTAATTCAGATCGCCGGTCCAGAGCGTCATGTCCGATTGCCTTTCCTTGCGTGCGGGCGCGCACTGTCTGCCACGGTGTAGTCGGCGCCAACGCCTGGCGTCAAGCTACGCCGGCATTCGCACACGGCGGATGGGCCGGGCCAGTGAGGGCACCGCCGCGCTCCAGGCCGCGCCGCTACTATTCAGGCCACTGGTCGGACGCGACCATGCCTAGCGTCCGGCTACGGTATACGTTCAGCACGAGCCGCAGCTGACGGGCGGGGCGCAGCTCTTCCCGAAAGGTTGTCGTGTGGAGCCTCGCTGGCTGACGGCGGTCGCCGTGCGCTGGTGGTGGGTGCTGCTGATCGGCCTTGCGGCCGGCGGTGCTGCCGCTTGGGGCGTCTCGAAAGCGGTAAGCCCGACTTACCGCGCCACGGCCACCATCGTGGTCAACCAGTCGGCCGCGCCGGGCACGGTGACTTACAGCGACGCGCTGCTGAGCCAGCAACTCGTCAAGACGTATGCCCGCATGGCGACACAGCGGGTGGTGTTGGAGCAGGTTGCCGAGGAACTCGAGCTGGCAATCACGCCGGCCGACCTGGACGACTTGCTCGACGGCGTGGCGATCGCCCAGACACAACTTCTAGAAGTCCGGGCCGAGACGCCAGATTCGGCGCTCTCGCGCGACCTGGCCAACAGCGTGGCGCGCGTCTTCATCGAACAACAGCAACCGTTCCTGCCGCCTGAACGGGGTGCGCAGGCCCTGCGAATCGCACAGCCGGCGGCGCTGCCCACCAAGCCGGTGGCGCCGCGAGTGGTCCTGAACACCATTGTGGGAGTGCTGGCGGGCCTACTGGCCGCGGCGGCCATCGCCGCGTTGCTCGAACACCGAGACGACACCGTCAAATCGCCTGACGACCTGCAGCCGCTGGGGCTTGCCTCGCTGGGCGTCGTCGGCATGCTGCCACTTGGCGAGGACCGCGCGCCCACGGCTCCGGGAAAGCTGCCGCCGGCGGCGGCAGAGGCCTACCGCAAGATTCGCACCAGCATCGACCTGTGGGGCCTAAAGGAACCGGTCCGCCTGCTGGTCACGAGTGCCAGCCAGGCCGAAGGCAAGTCGACGACGGCCGCCAGCCTAGCCGTTGTATTCGGTCAGTCGGACCGACGGGTGATTCTCGTGGACGCCGACTTGCGACGGCCTCATCTGCACCAGCTGTTTGATCTGCGTAACACGCGGGGTCTGACCAGCCTGCTGGTGAACCGCGAGGCGGACGCGCGCGCAACGCTGCGGCCCACGGCCTTCCAGAACGTTTCGCTCGTTCCGGCGGGCGCGTCGCCCCCGAACGCCGCCGAACTCTTGGCCTCCGCTCGGATGCGCGACGTCCTGGACGAGCTCTCCGGGCTGGCCGACATCGTGATCGTCGACAGCCCGCCAGTGCTGGGCGTGTCGGACCCGATCATCCTGGCGGCTGCGGGCGGCGCCGCGCTGCTGGTCGCGCAGGCCGGCGCCACGCGACCGAAGTCGCTGGTACGGGCGCGGGAAGCGCTGCTGAACACGAACGTCGTGCTCCTTGGCGCGGTCATCAATGCCGCCCAGCGGCGGGTCACCACGGAGTACTACGGAGACTACGCCTACGGTGACGGCGCGCCGGACTCAGCCACCACCCCAGCCACGGACCAGTCGGAGCGTGTCTGAGGACGACGCACGGCTTGGCCGGACTGACGCAGCGAACGCGCTGACCCCGCACCGCCGGGTCGCGCTGGCCGCAGCCCTGCTGCTCGTGGGAGCGGTCATGGGCTTCACGGCCCGCTGCGGGGTCTCCGGGTTGTTCGTAAATGTCGGGAACCTGGCCGTGCTGCGCGGGGCGGACGACTTCGCCGCTTCCGTGTTCGACGCCGCGACGGCCGTCGATCCAACCAGCCATGCCGCAAGCAACTTCCGCCTGTCGCAGGCCCTCGTTCGCGGCGACTACGACACGGCCGCCGACGAACTGGCCGCCTTGCGCGCCCGCGGCGGCGTTCCGCGCGGCGTTGCCAACACATCGAGCGTGCGGCTGCACCTGGATGCAATCCTGGCCCGGCGAACCGGCGACCTGGAGCAGGCGCTTGCGCTCGTTCGCGAGGCAGTCGCGCGCGCCGGCGTCAACGCGCCCCGGGCGGCGTTACGTTTGCTGGACGAGTTGACGCGGGACGTTGCGGACCGGCCGTACGGCCCGTCACTGGCGTCCGTCCAGATTCCGGTCGACTCGCGCCGCGACACCTGTGGAGGCGGACACCGACTGGCAAGGGTGCGCCTCTCGCGCAACGACATCGCGGCCGGCGGACCGGTTCGTGCGGAATTGGAGTGGACGGACGCGTCCGAAGGGCGCGCCGCGACCGACATGCGACTGCTGCGCAACCTGGCGCCCAACGGCGCGTTCACCTGGGGCGCCACCAGCGCCAATTTGCCCCTGGGGTATGCGGCGCACCCGCAACTGCCAGCCAGCGGCGCGGCCCGTCCAGGCGACATCTACGTAGGGTTCGCGGACCTGGACGGTCAGCCGGTTGCCGCCTTGGTCATCGACAACCTGGACGGACCGCGGCGGACCGCACGTCTGCGCAGCGCGTGGATTCCGGCCGCGCCCGATGCCTGCTACCTGTTCGCCAGCGAGGTCTGGGTGGCCGGCGGCCAGCCGCACTTCGGGCTATTTCTGCGCGGACCAACCCGGGCCGATGCGGCGGTCTTCGGTCTGCAGGGCGGACTGCCGGACGGGTGGCGCCGTGAAGCGCGGTTGCTACGGCTGCCGCCCGACATTCAGGCCGTCCAGGTCTTCTTCTGGAACTTCCGCAGTAGCGGTGCGGCGGCCTTCACGCTCGCGGTCGTGGCCCGGATCGATACCTGAGTCCTCAGCCCGCCATGTCCCAGCCTGAGCCGAAGTTGCCGAGGTCTGAGCCTGACCTCAGCGGCGATCCGCTCGTCTCATTCATCGTGCCGGCATACAACGAAGCGCATCGCGTCGCCGCCATCCTCGACTCGATCGACCGACAAACGCACCGGAACATCGAGCTTGTGTTCGTGGATGACGGGTCCACCGACGGAATGTTGGCCAACATCGTGCGGTTGGCTGGCGGCCTGCCGGTGCGCACGGTCCGCCACTCGCGCCCGCACGGCGTGGCCGCCGGCCGCAACAGCGGCGCGCGGATCGCAACGGGCGATGTCCTGGTGTTCATGGACGCCGATCTGACGCTGCCTGACGATTTCGCGGCCCGCATCCTGCGGCACTACGCCGCGGGGGCCGACTACGTGCTGGTCGGTTCGCGCGTTGCCGACCGCCTGCGTTCGACCTCGCGCTACCTCCAAAGCGAGTACGAGGCCGCCATGGCCGCGCCGGAGTTGCAGCGCAGCTCGCAGGCGTTCTCAGCGCGCCAGGGGGTCGTCCAGGCGGTCGGGCCGTTCCGCGACGATTTGCCGCGCGGCGACGACTCCGAGTTCGGGGAACGCGTGATGGCGGCCCGCTACCGGCGCGTCGAGGACCGGACCATCGAAGTACTGCATCACCGCCCGACGACATGGAGCTCGTTTCTGGCGTTACAGCGCCGCCGGGGCAGGAACTTTGCCTACAGCCGGCGCAATCGTCGGCACCACGGCACCGCCCACCTGCTGGTTGCGGCGCTGGCGCGCACCGCTCTGACCGCTGCGGAGATTGTCACGCTGGTTGTCCCGCTACGTCGTGCCATTCGCTTGGCGTCGCGCTCGCCGCGGGGACGAGCCGACCTGCTCGGATTCGCGCTGCTGGACGCCTCGGCCCGTGCGGCGCGCGCCGTCGGCGTGTGGCAAGGCGTGAGCGAAGTCCTGACCGGGACCTACCGCCCGCGCTGAGTGCGAACGGCGCGCCGGTTACGACCGTCGCGGCTCAGCACGGGCCGACAGCTGAGCCGCGAAGCCGACCAGCAGCAACAAGCCAAGTCCCACCGCCAGGGACCGAAGGGCCTGCACGTAGACCGGGATGATCTCGGCGTTCACGAAAATGACTCGCCAGAACAACGCTATGTACAGCACCGCGCCGGCTGCCGTGGCGCCTGGCCGGTCGACCAGCCAGCCGTACAGCAGCCGATAGAGCAAACCCAAGGCCACGCTCCCGAATACCACACCCGCCAGTCCGTAGCGCAGGTACAGGTCGCCGACGTGCGTGATTCCGAACGAGGCTCGGTTGCCCTCCACGCCCCGGAACGCACTGCTGACCTGCGGTGAAAACGGCGCAGGTTTCTCCGTCCAGATAGCGCGTGGAATGAATGCGAAAGCGGGAATCAGCGCCAGGTCGATTCCCGTGACTTCCAAATCCACCACGTCCCCGTACGCCAGGATCGACGCCACCGTCTCGCCCGACGTTTGCCGGTTCACCAGCGTCCGCAGCGCCACCTGGAGGAACTCGCCCGGCCCGGCCGCCAGCACTTCGCCGGCCAGCTCCACGGGAGCGGTCGCCATGCTCGCAACGTCGGTCGGTCGCTGCAGCACGCCCTGATGGATTCGGTCCCGGTAGATGGTCACCACGCCGAACATCACGATCACCGCCGCGACGACCACGAGCAGGAAGCGGAACCCACCCAGCCGCCGAACCCGGTAGCTGTAGAGGCCAGCCAGGCCGACGAGCAGAAACACAAAGACGTGCTTGGCGCCGAAGGCCACCGTGAAGGCCGCCTCGATTGGCGCAATTACCGCGAGAACCGCCGCAACGACGCCGAAGCGCACTCGGTCCCTGCGAAACGCATAGACGCCGGCCAGCAGCACGGCGAACTGGCTGAAGCTGCCGAGCTGCAGCAGGACGTTGAAGTCGTCGGTCAGCCGTTCTCGAAGGTCCAGGCTGGCGAACGTGGCCCCTCGGTCCAACAGCAGGACGCCGCGGGCAATCACGCCGACCACATAGATCAAAACGAGGAAAACCCACGGCGCACGCTCAGGTACCGCCAGTGATATCGGCGGCAGTCGCTGAACCACTCGCCGCCACCAGGGCGCGTAGTAGCCGATAAAGGTCAACGCAATGGCCAGCGCGGCCAGGGCAACCGCCGACCCGCGAGTGTCCTCGATGTTCACAAAGACAAACGGATCCACCAGGTCGCTGCCGGCATCAACCAGCAGCATTCGCAGCCCGAAGTCGAGAAAGAAGAACAGGCCGATCGGCACGATCGGCTGAAACAGGTCGCCACGCGTGACCAGCGCATGCAGGGCAGGCGCCAGAGCCAGCGCTGACAGCCCGAGTGCGAGCACTGGAGTCGCGAGGTGGCCCGGCAGCGTACTGACGACGAGCGCACCAGCGGCTCCAGCGGCGGCGGCGCCCAACGCAACCAGCAGGGCCACGACCACGGGGCGATTAAGATGCCGGTCGAGAGTCAGTACTCGACGCACGCCACCCACGTTCGCACCGGCTTGAGAGCGTGCAGAGATCGCAGCGACCGCGCTAGGCCATTCGCTCCACCTGCGCGCGCGAAATCTCGTGCCGCAGCGGCTCACCGGCAAAGTGGCGGGCGATCTCATCGACCATCGCGCCCATCTGCCGCGCCCGCGTTTCCACGGTGAAGCCCGCGATGTGCGGTGTGAGGACCGCGTTCGGCAGGTCTCGGAACGGCGAGTCCGCCGGCAACGGCTCGTCGTCGAACACGTCCAGCACCGCCTCGATCCGCCCGGCCGCCAGGACGTCGAGTAGCGCCTCCTGATCCACCAGCCAGGCGCGCGCGCAGTTCACGAACAGCGCGCCGGGCTTCATCAGGTCCAGTTCCCGGCGGCCGATCATGTGATGGGTCGCCGGCAGAATCGGCGCATGCAGGGTCACCACGTCACTGGTTTGCATCAGCGTGTCCAGGTCCGCCAGTTCCACGCCCAGTTCGGCGGCCCCCTGCTCGTCGACAAACGGGTCGTAGAGCACCACGTCGGGTGTAAAGGCCCGCACCAGGGGAATCACGCGCCGTCCAACCATGCTGGCGGCCACCACGCCAACCCGCCGCTCGGCCAGCAATCCACCGATGTTCGAACCGCCGCTGGTTTGCTTCCATCCGCCGGTCCTGAGGGTCTCCTGGTGACCGATATACCCGCGCAGCCCCAGCAGGATGGCGCCGATGGTGTACTCCGCCACCGCTTCGGCAATCACGTCCGCCGCGTGGGTCACGCGGATGCCGCTGTCCCAGGCCGATTCGTCCACAGTTCGTCGGACAGTGCCCGCGGCGTGGGCAACGATCTCCAGGTTCGGCGCGGCCGCCAGCGCCTCGGCGTCCAGCTTGGGGCTGCCCCAACTGGTGATGACCGCCCGCACGTCGGGATCCAGATGTTCTATCAGATCGTCCTGGGTCCAGGGTTCGTCGCCTTCGTTCCTGACCACATCGGCGGCCAGCGTTTCCAGGCGGGCTTCGTCCTCGGTCTTCAAGATCATTTCGCGCAGCGGCCGGTGCACGGTCACCACGATCGTTCCGGTAGCCATGGGGCGGTGTTCATCCTTTCCGGGTGGTCCCGCGAACCGTACCGCGTGGTGCCGGGCCGCGCTTAGGCCGCTGCGGCAACGCTCGCATAGATCTCGGCCAGCTCCCGCGCGGTCCGGTCCCAACGAAAGCGTCGGACCAGCGCCAGTCCGCGAGTTTGGGCGCTTAGGCGAGCCGTCTCGTCCTGCAACAGCCGCGCCGCGGCGGCGGCCAACCCGCGCGTATCCGTAGCCGGAGCTTGCAGCGCCGCCGGGCCGGAAACCTCGCGCAGCGCCGAACAGTCCGAGGTCACGGCGGGCGTTCCGCAGGCCATGGCCTCCAGCGCCGGCCAGCCAAAGCCTTCCCAATGCGACGGCATCAGGAGCACCTGACAGCAGGCGTAGAGTGCGGGCAGGTCGAGCTCGGGCACGTAGCCGGTTTCCACGACCCAGCGCTCCAAGCCCAGGCGTCGCGCCAGCCGCCGCTGGTCGCCGGTCAGGCGCTCGCCCGCTTTCACGAACCCGCAGACGATGCCGTGGGTCTGGCGCAGCGTGTGGACGACCCGCAGCGCGCCCTCAATGTTCTTGTAGTCGTCCGCGCCCCCGACGTGCAGCAGCAAGGGGATGTCCGGCAGCCCAAGTCGTTCGCGCAGGTGGGCCGTCTGCTCGGCAGGCGGCGCCCGAAAGTGGTCCGCGACACCGCAGTGCACAACGTGCAGCCGGGCCGGATCACAGTCCAGATAGCGCTGCACGTCATCGGCCGTCGCCTGGCTGTCACACACCACGCCTGCGGCCCGTGGGAGGTGACGCACCGCGTAGCGAAAGGCCAGCAGCGCAATCCGGGATGGTCGCGCGCCGGGAATTCGACCGTCAGCCATGCGTAGCAGCATCAGGTCGTGACAGGTCACCACCGTACGTCGTGCCCCCAGCGCGGGCACCAGATGGGCGTACGAGTGGTCGATCACGTGATGCACGGCGGCCGATTGACCGGTCACACGCCGCGGGTAGTCGGCGTAGCGCACCCGGTACTTGCCCACGTTCTCGGCCAGGCGGCTGAATGGCCCGTCGTCGTGCTGCGGCCATGGCGGCGGTGTGACGGTGTGGACATCCAGCGGCGGATCAAGGTAACGCAGCGCCCGCTCCAGCGTCCGGCCATAGCGGTCCATGGAAGGCCGGCAGTCGCTGGGATTTACGAGATAGAGGTTGACGCGCGGCTGCGGGCTGGAAGCGTCGTCCGGGGGATAGTGAGACCTCATGCCTTGCGCGCCAGGACTTCCCAACTGGCTGCCCAAACGTGATCCAGCACCGGTATCCGCAGCAACCAGGGAACGGCGCGGATTAGTCCCAGCCGCGCCAGCACCGGCACCGGACCCATGCGCTCCACGCGCTCGACTTCGAATCCGGCGTCCAGAAACAACAGGTGTACCGCCGCGCGAGTGAAGCCGCGGCGGTGCGTGTAGTCGTTCCAGACCACGCGCGCCCGCGCCATCGGCACGGAGGCCAGCGCCAGACCGCCGGGCCTGAGCACCTCGTGCACCTCGCGCACGGCGTCCCAGGGATGATCCAGGTGCTCCAGCACGTCTCTGGCGATAACAGCATCGAGGCTGTTGCGCGGGAAGGGCAGCCGCCGAGCTGCCGCAGCGTCCCAGGCCAGCACTGGGCCGTGTTGGGCGGCCAGTTCCAGCGCGCCGCGGTCGTGGTCCAGGCCAAGCACGCGGACGCCCGGTGGCGCCGCCCGCGCCACCCCACCCGTACCGCAGCCCAAGTCCAGCACGAGGGTGACGTGCCCCATGCGGCGAAAGTAGTCGCGGACGAGCGCGGGCGGCACTCCAGGTCCTTGGTAGTAGGCCCGCTTGCGAATCTGCCGTGCTGGCCGTCCGCTCATGCGTTCGACGGCCCGTTTACGCCAGGGCGTCTCTGTTCCAGACACGCCGCCAGCCGTCGCGCCACCTGGGTGTGCGTGAAGTGACGCCGGACCCGGCTCCGGCCCTGCGCGGCCAGGCGAGCCCGCAGCTCGGCGTCCTCGATCAGTCGCCGCAGAGCGGTTCGCAGCCTAGGGACGTCGCGTTCCGGAACAACAATGCCGGCGCCGCCGATGACGTGGGGAATCTCACCTGAGTTCGTCCCCACCACCGGGCAACCCGCCGCCATGGCCTCGATCAGCACGTGCCCGAACTGCTCGGCCCAGCCCGAGGTGGCGTAGGAGGGCAGGACCAACGCGTCTAGGGCGGTCAGCAACGCAGCCACGCGCTCGTGCCGGGCGTCTTCTACGAACCGCAATCGCCGGTCCAGGGTCGCCGCCGCCAGACGGTCATGCAGTGCGCCGCGCAGCGGTCCCCGCCCGACGACCAGCAGTGTCCAGTCGAGCCGGTCGAGGCCGGCCAACGAATCCGCCAAATCCAGGATCCCCTTCTCAGGAATCAGCCGCCCGGCAAATCCGATCACCACGCCAGAAATACCCAGGTCGGCTCGAACACGCGTGCGCGTCTCGCCTGGTCGGTCGGGGAGATCGACGCCCACTTGCGGCATGCGATGGATCGGGCCGCCAAACCCGGCCGCCCGCAGCCCGTCGCCTGCCGCCTGATTCCCGGCGAACGCCAGGGGCGCGGCCCGCAACGCGCCTCGTTCTAGAACGTCCAGCGGAAACGGCCGTCGGCGGACCCCGCGGCCGCCCCAACTGAAGAATGTGAAGAACGGGCGTCCGGATAGCAGTCGCGCCAGCCAACGGCCCTGCAAAGCCAGCAGCGAGTACGGCTCCTGTTCGACGAGCACGATCTCGGGCTGGAACCGTCGCGCGGCCGCGAGCAGCCGTGGATCGACGTGGAACGTCAGCGTGCCCCGGCCGCGGAAGAGCGCTCGCGTTACCTGTAGGTGGACACGGGGATGCGCCGGCGGCTCGGGCGCCACGGGACCGAATTGCGGATCCAGCCAGCCGTTCGGTACGACCAGCAGCACCGCGTGGCTCGGCGACAGGTCGGCGAATGCCTCCCATTTCCGCTGGTTGAACCGACGCAGATAGGTATGTCCGGCAACCAGCACGCGCACGCTCAGCCACCCTTCCTAACGCCGGCTGGCTGAGACTGAGTGAGGCCGGACCCGGCGAGCTCGAGACACCATGAGCGCTGCGTCTCGGCCCGCCGTGGAAAAATGTGCGCGCGTAGCGCGCCCCGCCGCGCAGCGCCCTTACGGTAGCCGTCTTGCGCACGTTCTGTCTCCGGCGGGTAGCCGGGGAACTAGGGCTGGCAGGGTTGGTAGGACGCGCCTGGGCCGGAAACCTCGCGGGAGACCCTGAACGGCTACCTGGCGAACAATGCGAAAGCCCGACATCCACAACCTGCTGAAGACGCGCTTCGGCTACGACGACTTCCGTCCACTTCAGGCCGAAATCATCCAGACCCTGCTGGCCGAACGCGACGCGCTGGTGCTCATGCCCACGGGCGGGGGCAAGTCGCTGTGCTACCAGCTGCCGGCGCTATGCCTGGAGGGCCTGACGTTGGTCGTCTCTCCGCTCATCGCCTTGATGAAAGACCAGGTGGACGCCCTGCGCGCCAATGGTGTGGCGGCGGCCTTCATCAACAGCACAGTCCCGGCGCCGGAGGCCCGCAGCATCTACAGGGAGGCCAGGGCGGGCCGTCTCAAGATCCTCTACATCGCCCCCGAGCGGCTGGCCGTGGCCGGCTTCAGCGAATTTCTGCGTGCCGTTCGCGTCAGTCTGATCGCCATCGACGAGGCCCACTGCATATCCGAGTGGGGCCACGACTTTCGCCCGGACTACCGCAACCTGCACGTATTGCGCGACCGGTTTCCCGAGACGCCGGTGATTGCCCTTACGGCCACGGCGACCGCCCAGGTACGGGACGACATCGCGGAGCAGCTGGCGATCTCGAGCGCGCGGCGATTCGTCGCCAGCTTTGACCGCCAAAACCTGACCTACGTCGTGCGTCCCAAGCGTCAGGCGTTCGACGGACTGGTCGAATTGCTGAAGCAGCAACCTGGCGAGTCGGCCATCGTCTACTGCCTGTCTCGTCAGAACACCGAGGACCTGGCGGCCGACCTGACCGAAGAAGGCATTCGAGCGCTGCCCTACCACGCCGGCCTCGACCCGTCGGTCCGCCGGACCACGCAAGAACGGTTCATCCGGGACGAAGTCCCAGTGGTTACGGCGACCATCGCCTTTGGCATGGGCATCGACAAGCCGGACGTGCGGCTGATCGCGCACTACCACCTGCCAAAGACGCTGGAGGGCTACTACCAGGAAACCGGACGGGCCGGGCGCGACGGACTGCCCAGCACGTGCGTGCTCTTCTACGGAGCGTCCGACCGACACGCACTCACGGGGTTCATTGAACAGATCGAGGACGAAACCGAGCGCGCGCGGGCCTGGCGCAAGCTGCGGGAGATGGTCAGGTTTAGCGAACTGCAAACATGCCGTCGCGCGTTCATCCTCGACTACTTCGGCGAGGCCTACGACCGGGAGTCCTGCGACGGCTGCGATGTCTGTCTGAGCGAGCGCGAGGAGTTCGACGCCACCGAGATCGCTCAGAAGGTTCTCTCAGCCATCATCCGCACCGGGGAGCGGTTTGGCGCCGCCCACGTCATCCAGGTTCTGCGCGGCGGGCGGGCGCGCCGGGTGCTGACGGCGAGACACGATCAACTGTCGGTCTACGGCATCGCCCGCGACCGCAGCAGCACCGAACTCCAGGAGATCGTGAGCTTGCTGGAAGACGCCGGGCTGGCCCAACGCAGCGCCGATCAGTACCCCACGCTCTCGGTGACGCCCGCGGGCCGCGACTTTCTGCGCCAACGCGAGACGCTGACGCTCACCCGAATCAAGCGCACGGAGCGCGACGTGCGCGAACCCCGGCGCGAGACCGACCATCTTGACTTCGACCGCGATCTGTTTGCCCGTCTGCGCGACGTGCGCTTCAGGCTGGCGCAGGATCGCAACGTTCCGCCCTACGTGATCTTCGGCGACCGGTCACTTCAGGAAATGGCGTACTACGTCCCGCAGCGCCAGGAGAGCTTTTTGAGCATTTCCGGCGTCGGCCAAGTGAAACTGAACGAATTCGCCGACGAGTTCCTGGACGTCATCCGCGGCTACGCCGAACCCCGCGGCCTCGCGGAACGACCGAAGGCGCAGCACTCGACGAGGCGCCGCCGCGAAACTCGTCGTAAAGGCTCGACCCACCGGCACACGCTGGATCTCTACATGCGTGGGCTGTCGATCTCCGAAATCAGCCAGCGGCGCGGCCTGTCTACGACCACGATCGTCTCCCACCTGGAACGCCTGATCGCCGGCGGCGAAGCGCTGCCCCTTGAGCGAGACTTGCCGCCGCCTGAGCGGGTGACTCGGATCACAGAGGCGTTTGCCCAGACGGAATCGCGAAGCCTCACGCCAGTCAAGGATTTTCTCGGCGACGACTACTCCTACGACGAACTGCGGCTGGTGCGCGCCTGGTTAGACCAGCAACGCCACCTGAGTGCCGCTGACCCGGGGCAGAGCGCCGAACCGCCGTCCTGAGGCACGCAATTGGCCAGACGTGCGAAGCTCACACCGGACGCTGCGCTCCCCCGGTTGACGACGCAATGACCGACCTGCTGGAAGACGAATTCGGCGACATCATCGGCAAGGCCCGGTTTGGGCTGGGCCTCTCGGCGGAGGACGTCGCCGAGCAGGTCGGCATCTCGACGGCAGACCTGGAGGTCCTGGAAGACTGCCTGCGCAGCCCCACCAAGGCCGAAAGCGATCGCCTGGCCGTGCTGCTACACCTCGATCCGGAGCGTCTGCTGGCCGTTGCCCAGGACGCCTACGTGCCCGACCCCGTGCCGCTGGACCACGGCGGCGTGCGCATCCGGGTCATTCCGTATCCACCCATGCGCGTCTATCAGTACGTGGTCGGCGACCTTGCCACCGGCCAGGCCGTGGTCGTGGACCCCGGTGCTGAGCCGGACCGGATTCTCGGCGTGCTGGCCGACGAGCAATGGACCGCCGCCGCGATCCTCGTCACCCACGCCGACGCCGATCACATCGACGCGCTCCCGGCGGTGCACCGGGCGCTGAACGTTCCGATCTGGGTTCACCCGCTCGAACAGCCCCGGCTGCCCGCACTCGACGCGGCTGACATCCGCAACTACGACCACGGCCAGCGGTTTCAGGCCGGCCCGTTCGAGGTCGAGGCCCGCCGTACCCCTGGCCACGCCCCGGGCCACTCATCGCTGGTGTTACGTGACTTGGTGCTGGTGGGCGACGCCATGTTTGCCGGGTCGCTGGGGCGCACGGCGCTGGGCCCGGCCTATTACGGCGACCACCTTGCGGCCGTGCGAGCCCAGCTCCTTTCGCTGCCGGCGGCCACGCGGCTGTTTGCCGGTCACGGACCACCGACCACCGTGGGCGAGGAACTGGCGCACAACCCCTTTTTCGCGTCGTGAGCGGCGAATAGCCGAAATCCGCCCAAATAAGGGAGAATAGGCGGGGAGCTTTAGCGTCGGCACGCCAGCGACTACGAGCCGCTCATGTTCGCCTTTGACATTTCAACGCGATTCGCGGGCTCGACCCTGCTCTTCCGGTCGCTGTCCCTGGGCGACGCGCTCACGGCGCTGGCGCAGACCGAACTGACGTACGTGGACCTCTGGGCCACGCCGGGCGTGCTGGAGCACCTGGACCCCATGCGCGACTCGCCGGGCGATGTGAAGGCCCAGGTGGAAGACCTGAATCTGCGGCCCTCGTCGATCTCGGCCTATGCGACCTTCGGGAACGACTTGGTCGCGCGGCTGGAGTTCGCGGCAGCCATCGGTGCCCCGCTGGTCATCGGCACCGCCCCAATGCGTGAGTACGAGCGGCGCGAAGCCGCGGATGACGTGCGGGCGCTGGGCCGCGCCGCCCAGGACCTGGGCGTGACCCTGGCCCTGGCCAACCAAGTGGGCACGTGGCTGGACGAACCCGCCGAGATCGCCAGCTTCCTGGACGACGTAGGCCATCCGCGCGTGCAGCTGAGCCTCACCCCGCCTCACGTGCGGCTGGCCAGCACCACGCTGCGGGCGGTGGCCGACGCCGCTGATGGGCGCGTGGGGCACACCTGCCTCTGGAGCGTCAGCCCGGCCATGCGCGACGCGGACGAGCTGGGCCCGGCCGCCGACCAAGCGCCAGGACACGGCACGGTGGACTTTGGGGCACTGACCTCGATGCTGGACGAGCGCAACTACTTCGGAATGTTCACGTTTATTTGGGGCAGCACGGATGACGTGCCCGTCGAGGAAACCGTGGCAGCCATCAGTGCCGCGCGCGCTCACGTGCTGGACGTTTCCACCCCATCCTGATCGCCGCTCGGCCGGCCGCTCGACATGGGGGCAAGTAGACCCTCGTGCTACGCTTGCCGCCGCCCACGAGATTGTGAAACGGTGCACAAAGCCCGGCGTATCGTGACTCTCGCAAACGGGGATGAGAGCCGTCCCGCGCAAGGGCAGCACAGCACACCTTTGACCCACCGCCGCCGCATCTACGCCGCGCTTCTGGTCCCGGCGCTCGCCGTGGCCGCGCTTGCCTTCGCGGCTTGTGGCGCAACACCCCAGACCACGCTCGAACCAACCACTGAAGCGGCGCGTACCGCGCGCGATCTCCTGATGTTCGTCTTCTGGGCGATGGTCGTGGCCTTTGTGCTTGTGGAAGGCGTGCTGCTCTACGTCCTCATCCGCTTCCGCCGGCGCAGCGGCGACGAGCTTCCGGCCCAGACGCACGGCAACACCCCGCTCGAAATTGGTTGGACGATCGCCCCAGCCGTCCTGGTCGTATTAATCGTGGTCCTCACCGTTCCCGCAATCTTCTCCAACGCCCGTGCCGCCAGCCCCGACGCCTTGCAGGTCCGGGCGATCGGCCACCAGTGGTGGTTCGAGTTTCAGTACCCCGACCTCGGGGTGGTGACCGCCAACGAACTGCACCTGCCGGTCGACCGCGACGTGGAGATTCAACTCGAGAGCAACGACGTGCTTCACAGCTTTTGGGTCCCGAGCCTGCGCGGAAAGCTGGATATGGTTCCCGGACGGGCGAACCGGTTCGTGATCAGGCCCGAGGTAGTGGGAACCTTCCCGGGCCAGTGCGCGGAGTTCTGCGGCACGGCCCATGCCCTGATGAAGTTCACCGTGGTCGTCGAGTCGCAGGCCGATTTCGACGCCTGGGCCGAAGCTCAACTCACCGACCGCATTCCGCCGAGCACCGACCTGGCCAAGGAAGGCGAAATGACGCTTACTCTCGGCGGCTGCGTGGCTTGTCACACCATTCGCGGCACCGACTCGGCCGGCATCCTGGGTCCAGACCTGACCCATATGCGCAGTCGCGGTCACATCGCCGCCGGGCTCTTGGATAACACGCCTGAGAACATGCGCCGCTGGCTGAGCGACCCACAGGGCGTCAAGCCAGGCAACTCGATGGTCATTCCCGAACTCACCGGCGAGCAGCTCGACGCCTTGGTGGCCTACCTCGAGGGCTTAAACTAGTGAGGCGCGCGCAACGCGGCGCACCGGCGCCGGACGGAGGGTGATCAAATGGCGACGTTAACGACGACCGCCCCGGACACCCGCACGTTTTCCGGAACCGCCTGGAGTTGGATCACCACGGTCGATCACAAGCGGATCGCCGTGCTGTACCTGGTCACGTCCCTCTCCTTCTTCATGCTCGGCGGGGTCGAGGCGCTGATCATGCGCCTGCAACTGTCCAGGCCCGAAGCCGACATCGTGTCGGCGGAACGCTTCACCGAGCTCTTCACGATGCACGGCACCACGATGGTGTTCCTGGCGCTCATGCCCCTCAGTGCGGCCTTCTTCAACCTGCTGGTGCCGCTGATGATCGGTGCCCGCGATGTGGCCTTCCCGCGGCTGAATGCGCTGAGCTACTGGATCTATCTGTTCGGCGGCATCTTCATGAACATCAGCTTCGTGGCCGGCGGCGCGCCGAACGCCGGATGGTTCGGCTACGCGCCGCTGACCGAAACGGCCTTCGAAGCCACGCACGCCATCGACTTCTGGGCATTCGGACTCCAGATCCTGGGCATCTCCTCCATCCTGGCCTCGATCAACTTCATCGTCACCATCATCAACATGCGGGCGCCGGGGATGACTCTGAACCGCATGCCCATGTTCGTGTGGATGAGCATGATTACGGCATTCCTGATCATCTTCGCCTTCCCCGTCATCACCATCGGCCTCGTGCTTCTGGTCTTCGACCGCTATCTGGCCACCAGCTTCTTCCTGCCGGCAGGCGGCGGCGACCCGGTGCTCTGGCAGCACTTGTTCTGGGTCTTCGGCCACCCGGAGGTCTACATCCTGATCCTGCCGGCCATGGGGATCGTCTCGGAGATCCTGCCCACCTACTCGCGCAAGCCATTGTTCGGCTACGCGGTGGTGGCCTATTCCGGGGCAGCCATCGCGCTACTCGGATTCGGCGTCTGGACGCACCACATGTTCACGGTTGGGCTGGGCCCGATCGCCGACACGGCCTTCGCGATCTCGACGATGGCGATCGCGGTTCCAACCGGGGTCAAGATTTTCAACTGGATCGCCACCCTCTACGGCGGCTCGATCAGCTTCAAATCGCCTCTATTGTTCGCGGTGGGCATGGTCTCCATGTTCATCATCGGCGGGCTCAGCGGCATCATGCTGGGATCGCCCCCCATCGACTCACAAGTGCAGGACTCGTATTTTGTCGTCGCGCACCTGCATTACGTGCTCTTCGGCGGCACGGTCTTCGGACTGTTCGCGGGCATCTACCACTGGTTCCCCAAGTTCACGGGACGGTTCATGCACGACGGCTGGGGCAAGGTGCACTGGCTGCTGATGCTGATCGGATTCAACCTGACATTCCTGCCGCAGCACATGCTGGGCATCGACGGCATGCCGCGCCGCGTTCATACCTACGCGGCGGACATGGGCTTCGACCTGTGGAACATGATGTCCACGGTTGGCTCTTTCATGATCGGGTTCTCGTTCCTGATCTTCACCATCAACGCCATTCGCTCGATCCGCCACGGCGAGCCGTCCGGCAGCGACCCCTGGGACGGCGGCACGCTGGAGTGGACGATTCCGTCGCCGCCGCCGGTCTACAACTTTGCCCACATTCCCATCGTCGATAGCCGCTACCCGGCCTGGGACATGAAGCGCGGCGGCGGCCACACCGGTGCGGTGGCCACGGCTCCCGAGGCCGACGCCGAGGCCGATGAGCCGGACATCCACATGCCCAATCCCTCCTACTGGCCGATCGTGATGGCCGCCGGATTAGTGATCGCCGCCTGCGGCCTCATTTTCCACCAAGTCTTCATCCTCTTGGGCGCGGTGCTCTTCGCCATCTCGCTTCTGGGATGGATCGAGGAACCCGCCGCATGAGCTCCGAGGCTCACGCCCACCACGAGGAGCACCACAGCTCCACCGGCCTCGACAACCGCAAGCTCGGCATGTGGGCCTTCCTGGGCTCCGAGACGATGTTCTTCGGCAGCCTGATCCTGGTCATGCTGATCAACAAGCACAACACGCTGGGCGGGCCCGGCCAGGAAGTCCTGGACCTGGTCCTTACCTCCTTCACCACCTTTGTGCTGCTCACCAGCAGTCTCGCCATGGTGCTGTCGCTGGCCGCCTTCCGGAACGGATCGCTGCGCTGGGGCCGCATCTGGCTCGGGCTCGTGATGCTGATGGGATTGGTCTTCCTGGGCGGTCAGGTCTACGAGTTCACTTCGTTCGTCACGCACGAGGATCTGACACCGTCCACCAACCTCTTCGGCGCCTCGTTCTACACCCTGGTCGGCTTCCACGGCGCACACGTGGCCATCGGCGTGCTCTGGCTCGGCACCGCGTTGGTCTACAGCTTCCGCGGCCGTTTTCAGCCCGGCGGCGACATGTGGGGCATTGAGTTGGTCGGGCTGTACTGGCACTTTGTGGACTTGGTATGGGTCGCGATCTTCACGCTCATCTACCTGATCTGATGGCTGACACGCACGCTACGCACGCGGACCACGGCGGGGACATGACCCACCACGCCGAGCATCGCCACGGCTACCTCAAGTACGTCATCGTGGGCGTCATCCTCACTATCATCACCATCGTCGAGATTGCGATCCCCAGCCGTCCGGAGATCCGCGACGCGCTCACCCGGACCGGTGTGGTGGCCTCGCTGCTGGTGCTCTCGTTTGTCAAGGGCGCGGGCGTGGTTGCCTACTACATGCACCTGCGGGACGACAGTCGCCTGTTTACGGCGCTGTTCATGTTCCCGTTCTCCATCGCCTCCCTGATCGTGCTGATCCTCTTCCTCATGTTCACGCTGACCGGCGGCTAGGTTTAAGAGCGGGAACGAGCGCAGGCTGACACAGCCGGGCGCGATCTCGCGCGGACAGTTGGGACCGGCGGCTATGACAGGTGAGGAGGAAGTCCAATGACCTTCTACCTGGTTCCTGAGATCACCCTGGGCGTCGTGGTGCTGGTCGGCGCCTACGGCTACGCGGTCAGCCCCTGGAACCCGGACCGGCCAGGACGGGTTGACTCCTGGCGTGTTGGCCTCTTTGTTCTCGGCGCGGCTGTGTTCTTTGCGGCCCTGCACCCGCCGATCGACACCCTCAGCTCCAAGTACTTCAGCGTGCACATGGTCCAGCACCTGATGGTGACGTTCATGGCCCCGCCGCTGCTCTTGCTGGGCATCCCCGCCTGGATGGTGACGCCGTTGCTGCGGCGGGCCACGGTGCGGGCCGCCGTCTGCTGGGTCACGCAACCCTTGGTCGCCGGAGGCGTCGGGGTCGCGGTGTTCTGGGGCTGGCACCTGCCGACGCTTTACGAGGGGACGCTGAACGACCGAATCGTGCATGACACGGCGCACGTGACGATGGTCCTCTCAGCCCTGCTGATGTGGTGGCCCGTCGTCAGCCGCGTGCCGGCGGCGCCGGCGGCCAGCGTGCCCATCCAGATGTTCTACCTGTTCCTGCTCACGCTGCCGTCGGGTCTGCTGAGCTCCCTATTCGTCTTTGCCGGGGAGCCGCTTTACCCGGCTTACCTGCTGGCCGCGGACCCCGGTGGCCTGTCAGCTCTGGAAGATCAGCGAATCGGCGGGTTGATAATGAAGCTCGGCGGCACCGCCCTGCTGTGGAGCGTCATCACCGTGAAGTTTTTCCGCTGGTTCTCGCAGACGCCGGGCGAACGGGAACTGCTGGGGCGCGCCCCGCCACGCAGCTAGCTGGCTGGTCCCGCCACAATGCTGGCCCGCGCGCCACGAACCGCGTGGCCAGGAATCGGATCCAGCGCCTCGTGCGTACCGGGCTCCAGGTCAGTTTCCAGATAGCCGGTGAGTCCAGGTCCGATCCGCGGCGAGCGGACCGTCCCGCCGGGCATACGGACCTCCAGGCTGTGGGTGTAGGCCCCAATATTGGTGATCGCGAACCGTACGCGCGGAGCGCTAGCGCGAATCACGGGCGGAAGGATGGCGAAATCGCCGATTTGGATCGCGTGCTCCTGGCAGGTCGGTGGCGCGCAGGTGGTTTGCAGGGCCGTCACCGGGTCCGGGGTCGGATTCTCGATGGCGGTCTGGACGACGCCGACTTCGCAGGCGGCCAGCACGGCGGTCAGCACGAGTAGCACAACCAGACGCGGGGCGTGGACATGGGCTCGGGACATGCGGGGACAGTGATCCGTGGGCTCTTGGGAATTAGCTGAAGCTTAGGGAAGCAGGCGGGGGCGCCGCAAGGCATTTGGTGGCGGCGGGCCGTAGGCACGATTCATTGCTGGCGTCTGCGGCCGACGCGCCTACGTCAACCGGTCACAGTGCGCCGTCAGGTCCACAGCCTGTCAACGGCGACCAGCGCGCCACCTAGCGCCGTGAGCGCTGCGATGAGGCGAACTGTCAGGCGCGTCTCAAGAGCGTGCAGGTCGGCCTTCGTGGCGTAGTGCCTCAGGGTCCGATCCAATTCCTCGCGCAGGTCTCTTCGAGTCAGCGGCTCGGTGTCTGCGGCCATAGCACTGATATCCGCGCCCGCCCGGAAACCGCCCCGATACCCCGATTGTTGCAGCCGGTGCCGCAGTTCGCAATGCGAACCGACTGGCGGAGGATCGCTCTCACTCTGCCCTTCTGAACTTGCCTGCTACGGGGCCGCAGGATCGGCGTATACTCAAGTCAAGTAGTGATTTCCTCACTGCTTGGTCGGACGATGCCACGCGCGGGCGTTCTCGGCACAAGCGCCTACCGCTTTGACAGGCGAACCATCCCTGTCCTCTTCCAAACGCCGCCGCGCAGCATCGAGCCGTCGGGAACCACGCCGCCCGCGTGGGCGGATCGTCGTGTGCTGCACGGTGGATATCCGACGCTGTCGGGCGACGGACGAGCCGCTCGCTCGTCTGGAATGCGCAATCGCAGGGGGATGGTGAATGATCCGTGGCCGTTGAAGTCGCACTGCATCTGAACGAGGAAACCCTCGAGAACGCCCTGGCCGAACTTGTGGCCCTGGGGTCAGATCCCGGCTATCTGAACAAGTCGGAACTCAAGAAGGTCCTGCCTGACGAGACGCACATCACGCGCGAGGTCGAGACCTGGTTCCGCATGCAGCTGGCCGAGGAAGAAATCGAGCTTCGCGACGAGGAACCGGAAGACACCGAAGGCAACGACGCCTCCAAGGTCACGACCATTCAGTCGCGTCGCGAACGCGACCTGGAGCTCGAGTCCGCCAGCCAGGACACGGTTCGCAGCTATCTGAACGAAATTGGCCGCATCTCGCTGCTCACGGCCAAGGAAGAGGTCGACCTCGCCCAGCGCATCGAGCGCGGCGACGAGTCCGCCCGACAGCACCTGATCACGGCCAACCTGCGGCTGGTGGTGAGCGTGGCCAAGAAATACACCGGCCACGGCATCCCGTTGCTCGACCTGGTGCAGGAAGGCAACGCCGGCCTGATGCGCGCCGCCGAGAAGTTCGACTGGCGCCGCGGTTACAAGTTCAGCACTTACGCCACCTGGTGGATCCGCCAGGCGGTCACCCGCGCCATCGCTGAGCAGAGCCGCACCATCCGGCTGCCCGTGCACGTACACGAGAAGCTCACCAAGTCCTACCGGGTGCAGCGCGATTTGCAGCTACGCCTGGGTCGCGAGCCGACCGACGACGAAATCGCCCACGAAATGGAGATGAGCGAGGAGCAGATCGGCGAACTGAAGCTGGCCGCTCGCCTGCCGATCTCGCTCGAGACGCCGATCGGCGAAGACGGCGACACCGAAATCGGGCACCTGATTCCCGACGACGACGCCGTGGAGCCGGTCGAGGCCGCCACTTCCCAGATGCTGTCCGAGCACCTGGAAGGGGTGCTGGAGATGCTGGACCCCCGCGAGCAGAAGATTCTGCGCATGCGGCACGGGCTGGATGACGACACGCCCCGCACACTGGACCAGGTCGGCCAGGAATTCGGGCTGACGCGCGAGCGGATTCGCCAGATCGAGTCCCAGGCCCTGCGTCGCCTCCGCCACCCCCGCCTCGCCCGCAAGCTCAAAGACTTCCTGACCTAGACGCTGGCGGAGTCGCCCGTCTGACGCAACAAGCCCCGCCGGCCTGCGGCCGGCGGGGCTTGGTTGTATCTCGGTGTGTGCGCGGTTAGAAGCCGCCCATGCCGCCCATGCCGCCCATGCCGCCCATGTCACCCATACCGCCCATTCCACCCATGCCGCCCATACCTCCCATGCCACCGTCGGGGGGCATGGCGGCGGCGGGCCTCTTGGTTTCGGGCGCGTCGGCGATCAACACTTCGGTGGACAGCAGCATCATGGCCACGCTGGCCGCGTTCTGCAGGGCTCCCCGGACGACGGTGAGCGGATCCACGACCCCGGCTTCGCGGAGATCTTCGATCTGCCCGGTGTCGCCGTTCCAGCCCATGGCGTCGGACGCAGTCAGCACGCGCTCAACGATCACGTCGCCAATCTCGCCGGCGTTTGAGGAGAGCTGCCGCAGCGGGGCCATCAAGGCGTTGCGCACGATGCGCGCCCCCATGGCCTGCTCGCCCTCAAGCGTTTCCAGCAACGCGTCAACGGCCGGAATCGCGCGTATGTAGGCCGTGCCCGCGCCCGGCACGATGCCGTCCGCGACGGCCGCCTGCGTGGCCGACAGCGCGTCTTCCACGCGGTGCTTCTTCTCCTTGAGCTCGACCTCGGTCGGTGCGCCGACTCGAATCACCGCCACACCGCCAGCCAGCTTGGCCGCCCGCTCTTCCAGCTTCTCGCGGTCGTAGTCAGAGTCCGTGGTCTCCATCTGCGACTTGATCTGGGCGATACGCCGCGTAATGTCCTGCCGCGACCCGGCGCCTTCCACGATGGTGGTGTCGTCCTTGCGAACCACGATTCGGCGGGCCTGGCCCAGCACGTCCAGGTCCAGTTCCTTCAGGTCCTGCCCCAGGTCCTTGGAGATGACTTGGGCGCCGGTGAGGATGCCGATGTCATCCAGAATCGCCGTGCGGCGGTCGCCGTAGGCCGGCGCCTTGATGGCGCAGGCGTTAATCGCTCCACGCACCTTGTTGACGATCAGGGTGGCGAGCATGTCGCCTTCCAGGTCCTCGGCCACGAACAGCACGTCGCGACGCCCCGACTGCACGATCTTCTCCAGCAGCGGCAGCATGTCCTGCGCGCTGCTGAGCTTGTCGTCGGTGACGAAGACGGAGGCGTTCTCCAACTCGCACGACATCGAGGTCTCGTCGGTCACGAGATAGGGCGAGATATAGCCGCGGTCCAGCTGTACGCCGTCGACCAAATCGAGTTCCAGAGCGTTGGTGCGGCCCTCTTCCACGGACACCGCGCCGTCTTTGCCCACGCGGTCGAGCGCCGTGGCGATTTGCTTGCCGATGGCCTGGTCGCCGGACGAGATCGTGGCCACCCATTCCATTTCCTGGGGCTCGCTGATTTCGCGGCCCTGCTCGTTCAGCGTCGTCTCGGCCACCGCAACCGCTTTCTCCATGCCGCGCTTGATGATCATCGGGTTCATCTCGGCGGCAACCGCACGGAGCCCGTCCTGAATCATGCGCTGGGCCAGCACGGTGGCAGTGGTGGTGCCGTCGCCGGCCACGTCGTTGGTCTTGGTGGCAGCTTCCTTGATGAGCTGCGCGCCCATGTTCTGGAAATTATTCGGCAGGTCGACATCGCGGGCGACGGTCACGCCGTCGTTCGTGATGATGGGCGACCCGAATTTGCGCGCGAGCCCGACGTTGCGTCCCTTGGGCCCCAGCGTCACGCGCACGGCGTCGGCGACAGCGTTGACGCCGCTGAGCAGCGCGCTGCGCGCGGTTTCATCGAATATCAGGTCTTTAGGCATGCCGGACAAGCTCCTTCGTGGCGGTCTCGCACGCCAGCGGTGAAGTCAGATGGGGTAGGTGGCGCGCGCCAAGCGGCGCGCATCGGCGCGCCGTCATTCGGCTCGCAATTGTAACGCAGCAAAGTCCAAAAGTGGGCGCCAAATAAACATCCGAACTGTCGGAAACGGCGCCAGCCGGTGCAGGGCGTCAACCCGGCCACGCGGACCGCTTAGGCCAGACCGTCGGTCGCGTCATCGATGTCGCTAATAGAGCGCCCGGCGCGGGACCACGGCGGGCAGGGCGGCGCGGCCTGCTTGAATTCGAGCGTAGCGGTGTGGATGGTCTAGGGAAGCCGCCAGCCGCGTGAGACTTCGTAAACCTGAGGTGGCGACACGGTCCCAGCGTTTGAGACCTCAAACCGCAGCACCGGAATGATGAACACGGTTTCTTGCACCCCGGGGTCCCCCCTGCGGTTCAGCCGAAGCGCCAGCATCCAAGCACCCGGCGACGGCGTCCGCTTCGACGCTTCGACCGTCGTGAAGACGCCGTCCGCCCCGCGCACCGCCAGGCTGGACGCCCGAGCATCGAAGACGTAGGTGTGGGTCGTCGTCCCTCGCCCCGCCACCGCCTGGCCGGCGAACCACTGCTCGATCACGGGTAGACCGTCGTGACGATCCATGACTGGGATAGCCCACGGAGACGCGTCCGTGGGCACCAGCACCCAGTCCTGCCCAGTCCACTTGTGCGGCGCGCGGTCGTCGAGGGTGGTGGTGAAGGTGAGACCCTCCTCTGCGGCGCGCACATCGGCCAGCCTGACGCTGACCGACGGCGGCGTGGCATCCGGCGGTGGGTCGACAGCGTCGTTCAGCGCGTAGACGGAGACCCTATCGAGCCGATTCCGCCAGAGCTGCCGCCATGCCGCGGGCGGAAACAGCCACGCCTCGTGTAACAGCGGCAGGACCACGAGCTCAGGCGCGCGCGCGCCCAGCGGCGCCACCACCCAGGGGGCGGATGTCCGCAGATGCAGGCCCTGCGGGTTGACCGTGCCCACCAGCCGAGCGTGGGACAGGACTGACGCTACACGCAGCAGGCGCACTTGATTCCTCCAATCGGGTTGCGGCGGCAGGTACACCACCGTCCCCGGCGGCACGGACCGCAGCGCCTCGAACGAGGCCGGATGCGGGGCGGTCTTGAGCGCAAGGAAGGCGGGGCGGACGCGGTAGAACGCCTCGTCGCCGTCGCGCGCCAGCAGGTCGAACAAGCCGGGGTCCGCCAGCCAGTCCCGCGCCCGCGCGGGCAGCGCGGCGGCCCAAGCGTCCGTGGCGTAAACGTACACCAGACCCAGCCGCCTAAACGCGGCTGGCTCCAGATAGTGGCGGGCGTCCAAGTATTCGGGCCCCCAGTCGAGCTCGAGTTGAATGGCGTCGGCGAACCCCTGGTTGTTTGGGCGGCCCGTGTTCATGAGCACGATCTGATTCGCCGCGGCATGGAGCCAGGGCGCGTCCACGCCGTTGAGCACGTGCGCGTCCACGGGGGTGTGGTCCCGGATGTAGGTGGCCACGCGGCTGGACATGCCCGGCAGCCGCTCCCGCCGGGACACGGCCGCCTCTCCCTGCTCAGTCGCTGCAGCCCGTGCCCACCCGGAATTGGCCAAGTGGACACCCTGGCCGAGCGCGCTGCCCAGACCGCGCGCAGGCGCGGCGACGGTCGGCCAGACGACTAGGCCCGCGAGCAGCGCGCCCGCGGCATAGCGCCATCGTTTGGACCGCAGGCTGGCGAGACGCGCGCTGAGTGCCACCAGGAGAGCGACGAGCGCCAGGTTACGAGCGTGTCCCGCCAAGCGGCCAAGGTCCTGGGGGCGCGGCGGATAGTCGAGCGCCAGCCAGGCCAGCGCCAGCAGACCGGCCCCCGCCGCCAGAACCAGCACCAGCCGGTCGCGGCGCGCCAGCGCCGTCGCGGCGCCCGCGACCGCCAATGGTCCCAGGCTCAGCAGGCCGACGCCGCCGCGGCGTGCGTCGAAGGCGCCGAGCAGCGGCCAGTGGCTGGCGCCAAGGCTGCCGGTCCAGCCCAGGCCTGACGAGCCCGCGCCGCCACCCAGAATCCCTGAGAGAGCACCCCCACCAAACAGAAGCAGCAGCCCCGCCACCGCCAGCCCCGCGCCCGACCTCAGTACCAATTTCGCCACGCCTGCGCCGCGGGCTTGGACGAGCCGCAAGGCATCCAGGCCGGCCCACAAAACAACGACCACCGGCGCGAGTGTCGTCACCAGGAGACCCAGGAAGCCGACCAGGCCCGCCAGCGTCAGGGATCCAATCCACGTGGCGCGCCTCGACCGCGACGCATGCGCCAGGACCACGAATGTCATGGCGTATCCAAGCGGAAACGCGGGCTTCCAGACATCCGGTAAGGCAGTCAGGCGACTTCCGACCGACTCGACCGAAGGCCAGTAGATTTGGGCAAGGGAGGCACGCAGGCCCGCGGCCGGCGGTCCGACTGGCATGGGGAACCATAGGATCCCAGCAACCTTGCCGGGGTCGCTCCAGACGAAAGTGTGCAGGCCGTAGCTGAGCAGTAGTGGGGCGAGCAACAGCGCGGCCAGCCACGATCCGCGCTGACGCAGCGCCGTGACCACCACCAGCACGAAACTCACCCAAGCGTAGACGCCCCCCAGCTCCCAGACGAAGGCCAGGTCCGGCCCCACCGGCGGCGCCAGCAGCCCGACCAGCAGACTTACGCCGTAGTGATAAGACGCTGGCGCCTCCGGGTGCCATGGCAGCGAAACGGGAAACCCGCCGGCCCGGATGGAGGCGGCCAACCCGAGGTCGATATGCGGATTGGCAATTCCCACCAGTTGCCGGCTGGCGAGCGCGGCCCAGCCGAGCACAAGAACGGCGCCGGCGAACCCGGCGACCGCGCGCGCGGGCGGGCGAAGGCGGCCGGGCGAACGCCAGACCAGGGCGGCGCCCAGAATGAGCGTGACGGCCCAGCCCACGGCCGCGCCGGCCAGCCCCGGGACGGCGTACATGACGAAGTTGACGATCAGCCCCCAGAGCGCGGGGCCGACCACCAGGCCCTGCGCCAGGGCCGAAAGCTCGTCGCCCTGGCCTAGCGCCACGCGCACGACGACGAACCCCACGGCGGCGAGCACGGCCAGTTCCGACGCCAGCAGCAGTAGTCCCGGAAGGACCGCTGGGTCGACGATCACGCCCAAAGCCCCCGCGTCCTCGTCGCAGATGGGCAGGACGGGCTGAGTGATTGCACCGCTCGGTTCGACGCGTTAGACCGTCGAGGTGGTCCTGCGGCCCGCTCGGACCAGACCGCAGGCCTCGTCATGGAGGTCGCGAAGCGAACAGCCGCTTGCCTCCCGCCGGTGGTTCCGTCCTCCCCGCCCAGAAGATCCAGAATGGCCCTCGCTCGCGAACCTACGGTCTCAAAGAGTTCGAACGGCGGGTCGATTGGCTGCGGCCCGAATGCCGTGAGGTGGGCCGCTTCCACTCTCTTGGGACCGGCGAGGCGAGGGGCAACTTCACGTTGGATCGGCGCCGCCGCGCAACTCGAATACTGCTCCCTGAGTCGCTGCGCCGCGGAATCGCGCCCTGTGCTGCCGGTTTTGGCCATATCGGGCATCGCGGGATTTGTCAGGACGTGGACGATTCCGCTCTCCCGTGACGGTTGCAAGCCCAGTCGCAACGTCAGAAGCAGGATGCGCAGAGTCTTCGTTGTTTAGTGGCGACTCCTTTGGCGAGCCGTTCAAGCTCACCGCAACTCAGCTAAACGCACCTGTGCCCAATGGCGCTTCCTACAGCGCTTGAGCCGGGCTAGCGCCCTTTCCAGTACGGGTTCGGGGACCAGTAGCGACGGTTCTTGACGCCCAGGGCGAACGTCGCCTCGGTGCTGAAGCTGATCGACGATTTCAGCCGCGTCAGCGCGTCGTCGCGGGTTGCCCCGCCCAACGCGCGGTAGTCGCGCCCGTCGATCACGGCGTTGGCGTTCCAGCCGGCCATGCCTTTCCAGACGCTGACCTCAACTTCGAGGTCGTCAAACTCGATGTACGTGACCTCGCGGTCGTCGCTTGTAGGCGGGTCGGATGACACGGCAGTCCAGACGGTTTGGAAACGTCTGGCAATTATACGGACGCTCAGGCATGGACCGGGGTAACGGCGAGCGTGACAATGCAGGCATTCCACTCCGCGCCCGCGTCTGCCGCATGACGACGGACATCTTCTTTCAGATCGTGACACCGGACGAAGCGCTGGCTCGCCTCTTCGACCGCCTGAGCAGCGCGCCGCGCAGCGAGCGCATCGGGCTGGACGCCGCGGTGGATCGGATCACTGCCGCGCCGCTGAGGGCGCCCGAAGACAGCCCGGCGTTTGCCCGCTCGGCCATGGACGGCTACGCGGTTCGCGCCGCCGACACCTACGGCGCATCCGAAGGACTGCCCGCATTTCTCACCGTGGACGGCGAGGCGCCAATGGGCGCCGCAGCCGAACGGCCCGTGCGGCCCGGCACAGCCCAGCTGATCCACACCGGCGGCATGCTGCCGCCCCAGGCCGACGCCGTGGTGATGGTGGAATACACCCAGCCGGTGGACGAGACCTCGGTGGAGGTCCTACGGCCCGCCGCGCCCGGCCAGCACGTAATCCAGGCCGGCGAGGACTTCGCCGCAGGCGACGTGGTGCTACCCGCCGGGCATCAACTGCGGGCGCAGGACCTGGGCGCGCTCGCGGCGCTGGGTCTTACGGAACTTGACGCGGCGACGCGTCCGGTTGTTGGCGTGCTGTCGTCGGGCGACGAAATCGTGCCCCGAGAGTCGGCCCCGGCGCCCGGCCAGGTTCGCGACGTGAACGCGACCACGCTGCCCGCGCTGGCCCGCCAGGCCGGTGCTGAGGTGCGCGAATTCGGAGTCGCGCCCGACGACCTGGCGGAACTGGAATGCCGCGCCCGCGCGGCGCTCGACACCTGCGACCTGGTGGTCATCTCGGCCGGAAGCTCCGTCAGCACGCGGGACATGACCGCCGACGTCATCGGCGCCCTGGGGCAGCCGGGCGTACTGGTGCACGGCATCGCCGTCAAGCCTGGCAAACCCACCATCGTCGCGCTGGCCGACGGCAAGCCGGTCTTCGGCCTGCCGGGCAACCCCGTGTCCGCCATGGTCGTCTTCGGGCTGGTGGTCGTGCCCACGATTCGGCGGCTGCTCGGAGCTGGCCCCGCCGACGAGCCGCCCCGCCGAAGGGCGCGCCTGGCGCGGAACCTGGCCTCCCAGACCGGACGCATCGACTTCGTTCCCGCAGCGCTGCGACAGCGCGATGGCCAGTGGTGGGCAACGCCGGTGCTCGGCCCGTCCAACCTGATCGCCACCCTGGTGCGCGCCTCGGGTCTGATTCGGATTCCGCTGGACGCCGGCGGGCTGCCGGAAGGCGCCTGGGTTGACGTCGAAACCTTCTAGCCCGCATCAGCGCGAGGTCTACCTGCACGACGTGCCGCTGGCCACGGCGCGCGAACGCCTGGCAAGAGCGCTGGCCGAACTGCCGGATTGGCCGCCCCGCCGGACCGTCCGGCTTCCGCTGGACAAGGCCCTCGGCCACGTCACCGCCGCGCCCGTTTGGGCAGCGCTCTCCAGTCCGCACTTTCCCGCCGCCGCCATGGATGGCGTGGCGGTGTCTGCCGCTGACACCGTTGGCGCCGCCGAGACCTCCCCGCGGCGGCTGACCCTGGGCGCCGACGCCGTCTGGATCGACACCGGCGACGCCATGCCGCCTGACACCGACGCCGTCATCATGGTGGAAGACGTGCACGACCGCGGCGACGGCACGATCGAGATCATCGCCGCCGCCGCTCCCTGGCAGCACGTGCGGCCGATGGGCGAAGATATCGTGGCCTCCGAACTGGTGATCCCCCAGGGTCGCCGCCTGGAACCGCGCGACCTCGGCGCGCTGGCCGCCGCCGGCCACGCCGAGGTGGATGTCGTCGCGCCGCCCCGCGTGGCGGTGATTCCCACCGGCAGCGAACTCGTCCCCATCGGCCGGAACCCTCAGCCCGGCGAACTGATCGAGTTCAACGGCCTCATGCTCGGCGCGCTGGCCGAGACCTGGGGCGCGCAAGCCCTGCGTAGCGAAATCGTACGGGACGACTTCGATGCAATCCGCTCAGCCACCGAGGCCGCGCTCGAAACTTCCGACATCGTGGTCATCAACGCCGGATCGTCCGCGGGCCGCGAGGATTTCAGCGCCCGCGTCATCGCCGACCTCGGCCGCGTCTTTGTGCATGGCGTCGCCGTACGGCCCGGGCATCCCGTCGTGCTGGGCGTAGCTCGCGCCAAACCTGTGCTGGGCATTCCCGGCTATCCAGTCTCCGCCGCCCTGACCTTCGAACTCTTCGTCCGCCCGCTGATCGACGAATGCCTGGGCCGCCCGTCCGAGTCGCGCCGCGTGGTGCGGGCCGTCACCCCGCGCCAACTCGTCTCACATGCCGGCGACGACGAGTTCATCCGGGTGCGCGTCGGTCGCGTTGGCGACCGCATCGTCGCCGCCCCGCTGGAGCGCGCCGCCGGCGTCATCATGTCGCTGGTGCGGGCCGACGGCCTGGTTACCATCCCGCGCTTCTCGGAAGGCGTGGCCGCCGGTTCCGAGGTCGAGGTGGAAATGCTGGGCGAGGCCGAAGCCATCGAGCACACCGCCGTCGCCATCGGCAGCCACGATCCCGCCCTTGATCTGTTGGCCAGCGAGCTCTCCCGCCGCTCGCCTCCCATGCGGCTAGCCTCCACCAACGCGGGCAGCTACGGCGGCCTTGTCGCGTTGCGTCGCGACGAGGCCCATCTGGCGGGCTGTCATCTGCTGGACCCGACCACAGGCGTCTACAACGAGGCCGACGTGCGCCGCGTCCTGCCTGGACGCGGCGTCACCCTGGTTCACTTCGCGCAGCGCGAGCAGGGCCTCATCGTCCCTCGTGGCAACCCCAAGGCCTTACGTGCGCTCCGCGACCTGACCCAACCCGGTGTGCGCTTCGTGAACCGCCAGCGCGGCGCGGGCACGCGCATGCTGCTTGACCATCTGCTGACGAATGCAAGCATCGAGCCGTCCGCAGTCGAAGGCTACGACCGCGAGCAATACACTCACCTGGCCGTGGCCGCCGACGTGGACAGCGGCATGGCCGACGTCGGACTGGGCATCCGCGCGGCGGCTCGCGCCCTGGGAACCGACTTCATCCCCGTGGGCATGGAGCGCTACGACCTGGTCATCCCCAACGAGCACCTGTCGCACCCGCCAGTCGCCGCCCTTCTAGCCATCCTGCGCGACCCCACTTTCACCGACGCAGTCCACGCCATGGGCGGCTATGACACGGCGCGCATGGGCGAGGTCATGGCCGAATTCGGCGGCGACAGCTAACGTCCGATGGCCCTACCCGATTCACCAGTCCAGCAGCGCGCCGAGCTTCCGTCAGCCGCCGGTGAACGCGGCGCCAGCCGACAAGGGCTGGGCCTGCTAACGGTCGCGGCAGCTGTCGCCGCCCTCGTCTTCAGCATCATGCTGGCGGGCACGGGAGCGGTGCCCGAGTCGGCCCGGACCTCCACTACGACGCTCATCCCGTCGCCCGTCCCCGAGGCCTCGGGAACCCTCGCCGTCAACTCGCGCTCATCGGACGACCTGGCCGCCCAGCTACCAGGGATCGGCCCCGTCTACGCCACCCGAATCGTCCACGCCCGCACGTTTTTTGGCCCACTGCATTCCGCCGCCGACCTGCACGCGCTGGGCATTCCAGACGCGACGATCAAGCAGATACTGCCGCTGATCAGCTTTCGACCGTAGGGTCGTCCTCGGGTCGCGTTCCACGAATGACCAGCAGCGCCACAACCAGAAGCACCGCCTCGATCACGATTGGGAGCAGCGGCCCAACCTCACGCACCCATACGATCACGCTGACCGTAATGGCGACAAAGAACAGCCAAAACACCCGGCGCAGGTTGCGCCGCAATGGCGCGGTCAGTCGCCGCCCTCGCAGCGCCAGCAGCGCCATCGTGCCGATGAGGGCCCCCTCCACGACGATCGGCAGCGGTCCGGCCTGCAGCGACCACACGAACACGATGAGCGTGATGAAGAAGATCGAAAAAATGGCGGCGAAAAATGCGCGTTGGCTGCGGCGATCCATGGGTTGGCCCGTCGCTGGAACTGGCACCGAAGATCATACGGGGTGGGTCTGGGGCCAGGCGCCCTGATCGCCGGCGCCAGCGCCGCGTTTCTGGGCGGCATGGCCGCAACCGCCTGGTGGGGCGTCCCACCGGCCTGGCTGACGGCGGTGCTGGCTGCAGGTCTGCTGGCGGCCAGCACCTTCCGGCCGACCCGCCTGACTCTGTTACTCATTCCGGCCGCACTCGTGCTGGGCCTGGCGCGCGCCACCCACCACCAGCTGATACAGGCGCCGCTCGTGCACGCACCGCCGGGCATGCAAGTCCATCTGGAAGGAGAAGTCATAGATTCATACCGCGGGGCGCGCCGCACGCTGCGCGTCGAACGCGCCGCCGCTCCCGGAGCCGAGGCCGTGAAGGCAACCGGCCTTGTGGAGTTCTTCGCCCCGGGCGGAGCAGCCCCACCAGGCGCCCGTGTGGCGGTAACCGGCGCCTTCGAACCGAGCCAGCCGCGCGGTTCGCCGCAGCTTCAGAGGACCGACGAGACCTTCGCCGGGCGCATCGACGTCCAGGACGTCCGCATCCTGTCGCCGCCGCCCGACACCAACGCACCCTGGCTGACCCGGCTGCGCGGCCACATCGATAGCAGCGTGCGCGGCGTCCTGCCGGAGCCGCACGGCGCCCTGCTGTCGGCAATCCTCGTGGGCATGCGCTCGCGCTTGCCCGGCGACTTGCGCGACGACTTCCTGGACTCCGGCTTGATCCACGTCGTCGCGATCTCCGGCTTCAACATCACGCTCGTCGCTCTGGCCGTTCGTCGCATGGCCGGCTGGCTGATCGGCCGCTACAGCGTGCTGCTGGCCATGCTGGCCCTGCCGCTCTACGCCGCCCTGGCCGGCGGCGAGCCGAGCGTGGTGCGGGCCGCCCTGATGGGCGAACTGATCCTGTTGGCCTGGCTGCTCGGGCGCGATACCGACGCGCTGACCGCCCTGGCCGCGGCAGCGGTCGCGATCGTCCTCGTCGATCCGGCCGCGTTGTCCGACGTCGGCTTCCAACTCTCGTTCGCGGGCACGCTGGGGTTGGTGCTCATCGCGCCGGGGCTGGCGGAGTGGCTCACGACCCGCGCCCGCGTTCCCCGTCTCGCCGCCGAACCGTTGGCCGTCACCGCGACTGCCAGCCTTATGGTCACGCCGATCATCGCCCACACGTTCGAGCGCCTGCAGCTGGCGGCAATCCCGGCCAACCTGCTGGCCCTGGCCGCGCCCGTCTGGATCATGGCCACGGGAGCGCCTGTGGCCGTCTGGGCGGCGGCCGGGTGGCCGTTCGGCGAGGTACTCGCCTGGGCCGCCTGGCTACCCCTGGAATACTTGATCCGCGCCGCGCGCCTGGCCGCGGCGCTGCCGGGCGCGTCCGTTCCGATCCCCGGGTTCGGCCTGGGACACGCGGCCGCCGTCTACGCGGCCATCGCGCTGCTGGTCGCGCTCGGCGGCCGGCAGCCGTGGCGGATCCCGCAGGCCAGGGCACGCCGTGCCCGCTCGCTGGCCGTCGGGCTGGGTGTCGCCGCGTTCGTCGTGCCGCCGGTTCTCGCTGTCGTCGCCGCGCCGCGCCTGTTCGAAGAGCGCGCGACTCGCCTCGTGGTTGACTTTGCCGGCTCAACGCCCACGGTCTACGCGCTGCACACCGGGGAGAGCTTGGTCGTAGCCGGCGACCGCCTGCGCCCCTACGTGCTGGACGCTGCCCTGCCGGCCTGGAACCCCACGATCGACGTGCTGGCTATGCCGAGATCCGACGGACGCGCCAGCGCCGCCGCCCAAGCCCTCCTGGCTGAGCGACCGATAGCGCATGTGGAAGCCCCGCCACTGCACGGGCTCGGCACGGCGCTCGTTTCTCGGGACGGCACCCGCCGCGCACTGGTCACACAGGTTCGCGCCGCACCCAACCGCGGCCTCAAGCTGCGGTTGCTCGACGACGCACCGGGCACGTGGTCCGAGCTATCGACCACGGACCTCACGGCCCTCGTGGCCCCGCCAGGCGCCGCACGTCCACCGCCGGGCACGACATCCGACCTACTCATTCTCAACCGGCGCAGCACGCTCGCTCCGGCGGACTACAGCGCGCTCCGTGCCGCGGGCGTCCGGCTGCTACTCATTCCCCACCCGACGCTTGCCCAGATCGCCGCCGTGGCCATCGAGCCGGACGGACAGCCGGGTATCCACGAAATCGTTGCCGGAACCGTGGTCTCGATCCGGGCGCGGACAGGCGAAATCGAGGTCCACCGGCCAGCCTGAGGCCCCCTGCCGGGTACGATCCTGCTCAGTTCGCCCACAGAACGGGGCACTGCGGTGCAAACAACGGTTGTCGGCGGCGGAGCTATGGGCGCGTCGATCGTGCGCGGATTGATCGAGCGCGGCGGCACAGCACCCGCCGACCTGACCGTGGCGGAGATCGACGGCGACCGGCGCTCCGCGCTCGCCGCAGAGTTCGGCGTGAGAGTCGCTGGCGACGCGGATGCCGCCGTGGCCGATGCAGGACTTGTCATCCTGGCCGTGAAACCCCAGAACTTCCAGGACCTCGCCCCAACGCTCAGTCCGGCCCTGGACGGCTCGGCGCTGGTCATCTCGATCATGGCCGGCGTCACACTGGAGACGCTGCGCGCCGGGCTGGGGACCGACCGCCTGGTACGAGTGATGCCCAACATCGCGGCGCAAGTGGGCCGCGGCGTCTCGGTCTGGATCGCTGACCAGGGCGTTACATCAGCGGACCGAGGCCGCACGCGTACGGTCCTGGGGGCGCTGGGCGTGGAACTCGAAATCGAGCACGAATCGCTGATCGACGTCGCCACCGCCGTCCACGGCAGCGGTCCGGCCTACGTCTACCTGTTGGCCGAAGCCTGGATCGACGCCGCCGCCGCCCAGGGACTTCAGCGCGAGATGGCGACACTGCTGGTGCGCGAGACGATCGCCGGGTCGGCGGCGCTCTGGGAAGCCACCGGCAGCCAGCCGGCGACGCTCCGCGAAGCCGTCACCTCTCCAGGCGGAACCACCGCCGCGGCCCTGGCGGCGCTGGAGGGGTTCGACTTTCCAGCAGCCATGCGCGCGGCCATCGAGGCCGCAACCCGCAGGGCAAGGGAACTGGCCTAGGCACGGCACCGGGCGCCTCTGCTAGCTTGCGCTCGAACTGATCTGGAGACCCTGCCCCATGCCCGCCACGCTCAGCGACGCCCAGCTTGCGGAACTGAAGACCTTCGACTCAGCCACCATCGCCAACGCCATCGAGCCCTTTAAGGTTCGCGACCAGACGCTCGGCTACGTGGGCTCCAACGTGCGCGCGCTGTTTCCCGGCAAGCACGAGCCGATGGTCGGCTACGCCGTCACCGCCAAGGGCGACAGCACCACCTACGCGCGTCGGCGCGACCCCGCCCTGCAGTTCGGCCTGTGGGAAGCCCTGGACCAGTCGCCCAATCCGGCCGTGGTCGTCATCCAGGACGCCGGCAACAACCCCTCCAAGTCCTGCCATTGCGGCGACGTGATGGGCACGATGATCCGGACGCTCGGCGGCATCGGTCTGGTTACCGACGGCGGCGTGCGCGACCTGCCGGAAGTGGAAGCGCTGGGCCTCCACTACTTCGCCCGCGGTCCCGTGGTTGCCCACGGTACGGCCGTCATCTTCGACGCCGGTGAGCCTGTGGTCATCGACGGCGTGCCCATTCAGACTGGCGACCTGCTGCACGGCGACGTCAACGGGCTGGTCGTGATCCCTGCGGAAATCGCCGGCGAGGTGGCCGACGCCGCCCGCGATGTCATCGCCGAGGAAGGCAAGCGGAAGGAGTTCGCGGCCTCGCCCGAATTCACGCTCGAGGGCTACCGCAAGCTGCTGGGCTTGTAGCGCCGCGGCACCCCAGCCGTGGCGCCCCCTGAGAGCCTCCAGGCACGGGCGCTGGCGGTGCTTTGGGCTCTGTCCGGGCTTTCGTAGTGCGCGTCGCCGTGGATGTCGTGGCTGCCGGTGCCGGACTGCTGCCCGGCGCCGGCCCGCTGCGCCACACCACCGTCAACCTCGTTGCCGCGCTGGCCGACCTGGTTCCTCGCTCCACCTGGCACGTTTTCTGTCCCGGGTTCGCCGTCCTCCAAGAACTGTCCAGACGCCCAAACGTGCGCCTCCACCCTGTTCGAGCCGCCGCCCGATCGCGCCCACTCCGCGTTCTGTACCAGCACACGGGTTACGCGCTCGCTCTCCGGCGCGCCCGCCCCGACGTCACCCTTCACACCGTCAACGTCGCGCCAGTTGGAGGGCCTCGCCCCCGCGTCGTCATGCTGCGTTCGTTGCAATTCCTCACGCACCCGGACCAGTTTGGCTGGCTGCGCCGCCGCTACCTGCAATCCACGGTCTGTCGCTCGCTGCGTGGCGCAGACCGGGTTGTCGCCGGGTCGTCGGCTGCCGCCGGCGAAGCGGTCCGCCTGCTGGGTCTCGACCGGGCTCGCCTCCGCGTGGTGCCCCACGGTCTGGCCCCGCACATCGCCGCCGCGCTTGAAGAGCCTCCCGCGCCGCGGCGTTCCACCCGCCCCTACCTGCTGGCCGTCTCCACCCTCTATGGCCACAAGAACTACCCCCGCCTGCTCCAGGCCTTCGCGGCGCTACGCCGACGCAATGCCATCCCGCACGAGCTGCGCATCGCCGGTGCCGACGCCGATCTCAGCGCCGCCGACCTGCGGCGCATGGCGGCTGAATTGGGGATCGGCGACGCGGTATCCCTGCTCGGCGCGGTGCCACACGACCGCATCGGTCTCCTCTACCGGCAGGCCGACGCGCTGGTCTACGTCTCTGTGGCCGAGACCTTCGGCCATCCGCCCCTGGAGGCCATGGCCTTTGGCTGTCCCGTGATCGCGTCCAACTCCACCTCGCTGCCGGAAGTCACCGGCAGTTCCGCCGAACTGGTCGATCCGACGGATGTCGAGGCAATCGCGGCCGGCATCGAGCGCGTTATCAACCAGCCGGATCTGCGCGCCACGCTCGTCGCACGCGGTCGACAGCGGGCACGGGAGTTCACCTGGCGCCGTGCCGCCGAACGCCTGCTGGACATCCTGCGCGAGGCCGCTGCTTCACCTGGGTCGACCATGCGCTAATCCGCCGAGTAGCCTCGCCGCTCAAGCTCCTTCGACAGCCGGATCGCCGCTTCCACCCGCTTCGGGCCCTTCTTGTTGTAGAAGATCACAAAGCTGGCGGTCCCGGTCCCATGCCGCTCCATTACCAGATTCGCCAGTTCCGCTATCTCCTCGTCCGTGTATGCGTGCTCCGCACGCAGGGCTCTACGTTCGCGAGCTGAGGCCTCGCCAGCAGCGTCGCGACCCATAAAGCGGTAGTAGGCCAGGGAGGACACCGTCAGTTCCTGCACGGGTTCAGGCAGCCCAGCGGCCGCCGCTCGCGGCTCGTCGGGAATCACCGCGGCCAGACCGAGCGCCCGCAGCCGCTCCAGTGTGTCCACGCGCGTCTCACCGTCCAGCCAGGCGGGATGCCGAAACTCGATCGCAACCGGGTCCTCGCCCAGACCATCCCGCAACCGCGACAGGTAGTCGTACATCTCAGGCCTGGGGCGAACGTTCGCGCCGAACTGCACCAGGAACCCGCCAAACTTGCCGGCCTCTCGCAACGGCTGCACGGCATTCCACTGGTTTCTGATGTACTCGGCCGCCAGCCTGTGGTCGCGCGGACGGTTGGCCACCGCGCGGTGCGCCTTGACCAGAAACTTGAAGCTGTCAGGCGTCTGCTCGGTCCACTGCGCGTAGACCGACGGCTCGATTCGGCGGTAGAAGCTCGTGTTGACCTCGACAACACCCAGCCGCGAGGCGTAATACCGCAGACGATCCGCCGGCTTCGTCCCCCGCGGATAGAACCCCGTGTGGTCCGACCAGTTGGCCGTCCCAACGCCGACGCTTCCTTCACATCCCGCACGAGCGCTCTCTGCCGCTACGCGCGCCGAGTCTGTCCCGATTTGAAGGAGCCTAACCGGGTACGTCCGCATTCTCAGGACGTTTCACCTACCAGCCCTCTCACGTCCCTTCCGATATTGCGCCGCGCAGACTCGAGATCTGCATACTGCTTATCAGCTACATCCAACAGGCGCTCTCGAGCCTTCTGGCTAATTCGTGTTTCCCCGTCAAACACAGCAATCCGCCAGAGCTTCTCACCCCACTCACGCCATTGGTGCAGCGTTATCGTTGCTTTCTGACACTTGTACTCTGAAGCTATTCCAAACAAAACAATCTGCCTGTCTGATTCACCTTGCAGCATGACGTCGACTGGATAATTCGCATCCGGATCACGCTCGGGATGCGAATAAATGAAGGTCATATCGGCAAAAGGAACAGCTTCTCGAATTGTCGCGCGAAAATCGTTCTGAAACGTCGAAGTCGCTCGGTTTCTATGAAGGTAGGACACGTCGCTGACTTGAGTGATCGCTTGAAGATAAGTGAACAGTGTATCCCCGTACCTATCTGACCGCAGATCGAGTTCCAGAGCGCCATTACGTCTCGACAAACCAAGCTTCTGGACGATGCTATCGATGATCTGACCTGCCCTCCCGCTCTCGGGGTTGCGAAGTTCATATGACAAGTGCATGAGCGTGTGGCCTTCGTCCGTGAGGCGCCAGCGTCCGCCAGCGTCGCGTAGCACGACCACATAGTGGTCGCCGTCGCTGAATGTCATTGGCACATGCACGATGTATCGATCCGGCGCGGTCGGCTCAACTTCGATCGTGGCAGCCACTGATCGTCTGAATTCTCTTGCCATGCGGCCGGACGGTTCAAGCATCTGATATAAACTCCGCCTTGCTGTCCAGCGGATCTCTCAAGCGTGCCAGACGAGCAAACTCGTCCACGGCGGATTTAAAGTCCACGTATTCCTTCGTCGGCTCAGCGTAACCATCGATTGCGTAGCCAGCTTCCTGATAACGTTCAGTGGCCATGTGCACATGAAACGTCGGCTCAATTGTCGCATCTGGATAGCCGATTCTATGCTCAATCTTGTTGGTGTGCTTAGACGCGTGCACGCCGTTGCAACGTAGCAGCCGGTATTCCATCCCATCGCTGTCAATAAATGTAAGGATTATAGAGAAATCTAGATGGTTGTAAGCGCTCTGCCTAGTGTCCACGCGGAACTCATCTCCGGTCTCTGTCGTTGTTCTGAGCGAACGACGCTTGTGGCCAGCATTCTGCCGACCGCGAGGCTGGAGACGACCACGCCAATCCTGCGGTACAGGCTTCGGGTCGCTCAGAAGCCTGCCAATCTCGGCGTCGTCAAGTGCGCGTGCCATTTGCCCGAAGGGTACTAGACGAGAATCTCCCACGGGCTGGTGCGGATTCCTCGCCAAGGGCTTGCGCAGAGCAATCGCACTCCCCGAAAACCGCGCGAAGGAGGCTCCGACGGCACGAATGAGAATCGGCCGCCGACCACTCGCCACCGGTCCCATCGGCCGTGGCGGCAGGGGATGCGCGCGGCCGACGAGATTGCGGACGGCGCTTTGCCGTCCGCGGGCAGCGAGGACTCGGCAAGCCGGCTGTGCGGGGCTGCCGCGCCGCCGGAACCGTCCTCACACGGTCCGGTCAATCTACCATACAAAAAGCGAACGTCAACTCCGAGAGTCACCACGGTGTCGCCGTTGCTACGATGCGGCAACAGCTTCAAGGTGAACAGCATGGCCCGTCCCAAGATTCTCGTCACCGGCGCTGCCGGCTACGTGGCGGCCCAGATGCTGCCCACTCTCCGCGAACGCTACGACTGCACCCTCATCGACGTCTCCACCACCGACCGCGAGGGCCGCGAGGTCCCCGGCGTTCAGGTCCAAAGCCTCCTGGTCGACGACCTCGACACGCTGCGCCCGCTCTTCACCGGCTGCGACGCGGTTATCCACTTGGCCTTCATTCGTCGAACCGAGGACGTTCGCGAGCACTTCAACGGCGAGATGGACAACATCCGCATGGCCTACAACGTCTTTCGGCTCTCGCTCGAAGAAAACGTGCGCCGGGTCGTCATGGCCAGCTCCAACCACGCCGCCGACTTCTACGAACACCTGCTGCGCAGCCGCGAGATGGACATGCTGCAGCCCACCAACGACATCCGCCCGCTGTCCGACAACTACTACGGCTGGGCCAAGGAGTCCTACGAGCACCTCGGGTTCGTGTTCGCCACCGGAACCCTGGGCCGCCAGCTGCAAAACGTCCACATCCGCATCGGGGCTCCCCGCCAGCTCGATCCCAACGAGCTGCAGGGCGACATCCAGGGCTACCCCGTCCGCCGCAACCTGGGCGCTTACATCAGCCCGCGTGACCTGACCCAACTCTTCGTCAAGTCCATCGAGACCGAGAACATCGAGAACGAGTGGGGCGTTCCCTGGCAGGTCTTCTACGGCATCTCCGACAACACCCGATCCTTCTGGGGACTCGAGAATGCCCGCCGCGTCATCGGCTACGCGCCCCAGGACGATTCCGAGGTGACCTGGGCCAGGGACGTGTACGAAAACCTCACCTCAAAAGGCGTGGTCGGACGAGTCGGAAAGGCCTCGTAAGCATGGCGACCCCTGTCGAACGCCGCCTCGAACGTTGCCGTCCCCAACAGATCTGGGACACGCTGGCCGAGTTCCCCTGCGTCTACGTGCCGTCGGGACCCCTGGAGTGGCACGGCCGACAGAACGCAATCGGCCTCGACGCGGTGAAGTCGACCGCGATTTGCCGGCGTGCCGCCGACCGGACCGGTGGGCTGGTCTTTCCCACGATCTTCCTCGGGGCGCACGAGATTCCCTCGCCACTCGGAATGCCCGTGGCCCCCGACTTGATCGAAGCCAATGCCCTGACGGTGCTGAACTACCTGGCGCGCAATGGCGCCCGCGTGGTGATCTGGCTGGGTGGACATGGTGGAAGCGAGGACTACCTGGCCTATCGCCGCGCCGCGCTCACCGCCATGCGGCAGGCGGACCTCCTGGTGATGGCGTCGGTCGACGCGCATCTCCTGACCGACTTCGAGAAGCCGATGGACCATGCCGCCGCAATCGAAACCTCGATCATGATGTACCTCGAACCCGACACGGTGGACCTGGCCGTGCTGGATCCGGACCCCGACCAATGGCCCGAAGGCGTTGGCGGCGACGACCCGCGCACCCACGCCAGCCCCGAGAAGGGCGAACACTACGCCGAAACCCTGATCGACCGCGTGGCAGCCGCTGCCCGTCGCCTTGTGGCCCTGGACGACCCGGTCGAGCGCCGCAAGCACATCCAGTGCGTGGCGCAGCAGGTTGCCGTCGACGACATCGTCGTCTACGCGCGCGCCAACCTCGCGTCGGCGGACTCGCCCGGCAAGACGCCCGACGACTCCTGGGACGAACACCTGGAGGCCTACCGCCTCGGCGACTACGACCGCGCCCTGGAGGCTGGAAGCAAGTCGATCGAAGCCGCCCGCCAGGCCACGGCCGGCCGCCGTCCCGCCGGGCGCGAGGACGAACGCATCGTCTGATTCGCCCACAACCGAGTTCCTGTCGAATAAGATAGGGACCGCCCCAGGAGGCGATTCCGCACCGACCCGAACACACCGGCCCGCGCTAGCTGCGCGCTGCCCGTCAGACACCGACCAAGGGAGCCAGACGACCGCCATGGCAAGCGACCAGAACCTCGACGACCTCGGCCTTACGCACACCGGTGACATCCACTGGAACCTCAGCACCGCCGCCCTCTATGAGCACGCCGTGCGGCGCGGCGAGGCCGAGCTGTGCAGCCACGGCCCGTTGATCGCCATCACCACCCCGCACACCGGTCGCTCGCCCAATGACAAGTGGGTCGTCCAAGACTCCGGGAACGAGGGTGAAGTCTGGTGGGGTCCCAACAACCAGCCGTTTGACGAAGCGCGCTTCGAGCCGCTCTTCGCCCGCGCCCGCGCGTTCGCGCAAGGCCGCGACCTGTACGTGCAGGACCTCTACGCCGGCGCCGACCCGCGCTACCGGCTGCCCGTCCGCATCGTCACGGCCTACGCCTGGCACAGCCTGTTTGCCAGCAGCCTCTTCCTTCGTCCCACGGCCGAGGAACTGGCCGACCACGATCCACAGTTCACGGTTATCAACCTTGCGGAGTTCCAGGCCGATCCGGCCGTTGACGGCACTGGCTCCGAGACCTTCATCGTCGTCAACTTCGCGCGACGCCTGGTGGTGATCGGCGGCACGCGCTACGCCGGTGAGATCAAGAAGTCCATCTTCACCGTCATGAATTACCTGCTGCCCGCGCAGAACGTGCTGCCCATGCACTGCTCCGCCAACGTGGGCTCGGACGGCGAGACGGCTCTCTTCTTTGGCCTGTCAGGCACCGGCAAGACCACCCTCTCCATGGAACCCACCCGCCCGCTGATCGGCGACGACGAGCACGGCTGGAGCGACGTGGGCATCTTCAACTTCGAGGGCGGTTGCTACGCCAAGACCATCAAGCTCTCGGCCGAGAACGAGCCCGAGATCTACGCCACCACCCGCCAGTTCGGCACCGTGCTCGAGAACGTGCCCATGGACCCGGACACCCGGCTGGTCGACCTGGACTCCGAGGAGATCACCGAGAACACCCGCGGCGCCTACCCGCTATCGCAGCTGACCAACGTGGTTCCCGACGGCCTGGGCCGCCACCCGCGCAACGTCGTGTTCCTGGCCGCCGACGCCTTTGGCGTGCTGCCGCCGATCTCGCGTCTCACGCGCGACCAGGCCATGTACCACTTCCTGCTGGGCTACACCGCCCGCGTGGCCGGCACGGAGCGCGGCGTCACCGAGCCCGAAGCCACCTTCAGCGCCTGCTTCGGCGCCCCCTTTCTGCCGCGCCCGCCCAGCGTCTACGCCGAAATGCTGGGCCAGAAGCTGGACGCCCACGACTCCACCGTCTGGCTAGTCAACACCGGCTGGACCGGCGGCCCCGCGGGTGAGAGCGACCGCATCTCGCTGCCCTACACCCGCGCCATCATTCGCGCCGCCCTGTCCGGCGCGCTGGACGACGTGCCCTACACCACCGACGAGGTCTTCGGCCTCCAGGTTCCCACCGCCTGCCCCGACGTACCCGCCGAGGTCCTGAACGCCCGCGGCCAGTGGTCCGACCCGGCCCGGTACGACGCCCAGGCCACCGAACTCGCCGCCCTCATGCACAAGGCCTTCAAGCCCTTCGCCGCCGGCGTCTCCGACGCAGTCCGCGACGCGGCTCCGCTGGCGGCGAGGTCCCTGGCCTAGCGCACACTCCACGCCAGCGATCGGTGTCGCGGCTGAGAGCCGCGTCTGCTGTATCGCGTCGCGTAGGATTGAGTCGTCGAAGCGCTTGCCCCTTCCGTGCGGGCATGGCAACGCCACAGCGGTAAACCGATGCTCACGCAAATAGAGATCGAGGGGTTCAAGAGCTTCGGCTCGCCCGCCGCTACGGTCGATGTCAAACCGTTGACCTTCTTTGTCGGTCCCAACGCCTCCGGCAAATCAAACTTCTTGGCCGCGCTCGAATTCCTCCAAACGGCCGTCCGGCACGACGTCGAGACGGCGGTCACCGCGTTTGGCGGCGTTTCGGAGGTGTGGAACAAACGCCTGCGTGAGCAGGACTCGTCCGTGCTCCTACGTATCCGCATCCGCGACGAAGTGTTTGAGGATCTCGGTTCGTACGCGTTCGAGAATCACCGGCTCGACGCCTACGACTATCAGTTGGCTCTTGCTGCGCAGCCCAACGACGGGCAGTTCAAGGTCGAATCAGAGCGCCTGACCGCCGAGATCAGCAATAGCGAAGGCGAAAAAATCTCACACGAGATTTCCCGACGTGCAAACACCGTAGAAGTTACTAGTAACCTAACCAATCCGAGCTTTAAAAGCACGGATACAATAAATATACCTCAGCCTGCATCTGGACGATTGATTCCTAACTTCTCATTCGACATAGTTCCAGTCATACTACGCGGCAGGATATTGAATTGGAGGTTCTACCACATAAACGCCGCCACGGCGCGACAGGCCTATCGCGAGATTCCCTGGACCGGCCTTGGCCGTTCAGGAGAGAATCTGGCCGTAGCTCTCAATCGATGGAAACGCCACAACGGTAAGGCACTTGCGGCGGCGGAGGCAGCCCTGCGCGGGATGGTTCCTGGGTTCGCGAAGTTGCACCCTGTTTCCACTGGCGAGAAACTGTCGTTTCAGGTTGAAGAAGACAACATCACCGGCACGTTCGATCCGGATTCCGTCTCCGACGGAACCGTGCGCCTGCTTGTGTTGCTCACGATTACATTGAACGTCGCTCCCGGAGAATTGATTGCGATCGAAGAGCCGGAGAATGGCCTGCACCCGCATCTCATTCCCGAGATTGCGGAGCACTTTCGTTACTGTACGGATGAAGGCGCGCAGGTGTTCGCGACCACCCACAACCCAAACTTCCTGGACGAAGCCTCGCCGAACGAAGTCTTTCTATGCACCAAAGTTGGCGGGTTCACACGGTTGGCGCAGGCGGCGTCGCAGCCAGAGGTTGAAGTATTTAGGCGGTCATTTTCGCTTGGCGAGTTGTGGGAACAGGGCGCTATGGGGGGAGTGCCCTGACGATTGGCGTGTGCGTCGAGGGTCGATCAGATTTAGCCTTCTGGGAGACGATTCTGCACCGCGAGTTCCTTGGCGTGAGATTCGATATCAAGGCGCTGAAGGGTCGCCCCAAGCTGGTGGCGCGAGCCGCCGAGTTGGTCGATGGATTTAGAAGTCTTCACTATCCATTCTCAATAATCCTGGTTGACCGCAACTCGGATCCGTGTGTGAGGGCGACAGTTCAGGCCTTTGACCAAGAAATCATCGCCGCGGCGCGTACGCCGCTCGGCAAGCGGAATGTCTTCGTCCGCGTGGCGGTTGCCGAACTTGAGTCGTGGTACCTCGCCGACGAAGAAGCCATCCGGCACGCCATACCAGCGGTTCCACACCGTGCGCCGCCGGAAACCGGCCTGGTCGGCGCCGAGCGCACAATTCGTCGCCTGTGGCGAGGAGCAGGCCACGAGGGACCGCCGGGCGGCGGCAAGCTCGGACTTGCCCGCGCTGTCGCGCAACGATTCGACCCGGAAAGAGCGAAATGTCACTCCGCATCGTTCGCGTACTTCTGGGACCGGGTTTCGACAGCCATACATGCCGCGTCCTGAAGCGCGCTCGTTGAACGACCACCCTCACGCCTCCCCCGAAAGCGCCTGTCGGCGTGAAGTGTCTCGAACTCCGCGTTTGACAAGCCGCCACGGGTTGCTTCCAATGCCTGGACGAGAACTGTCGAGGCAACTCACCGCATGACCAACCACTACCTCGCCTACATCGGCACCTACACCACCGGCGCGAGCGAGGGCATCTACGCCTATCGCCTTGATGCGGCCAGCGGCTCGCTTGAGCACCTGAGCACGACCAGCGGCGTCGAAGACCCGTCCTTCCTGGACATTGCGCCGTCCGGCCAGCATCTCTACGCCGTCTGCGCGGACTTCACTGCCGCGGACAGCGGCGTGGTCAAAGCCTTCGCCATCGACGCGGCGAGCGGTGCGTTGACCTATCTGAACGAGCAGCCCTCATGCGGCAACGGTCCCTGCCACATCAGCGTGGACGCGACCGGCGCCTACGCGCTGCTGGCCAACTACGGCAGCGGCAGCGTGGCCATGCTGCCCATCGAGTCAGATGGACGGCTCGCTCCCGCCACCGGCTTCATCCAGCACGAGGGATCCAGCATTCATCCCGTACGGCAGACCGGTCCGCACGCCCACTCGATCATGCTGGACGCCGCCAACCGCTACGCCTTCGCCCCCGACCTGGGCATCGACAAGCTGTTGATCTACGAACTCGACCTGGCCAACGGAACCCTCGCGCCCAACCATGTGCCTTGGGTGCGCACGCCAGTCGGCGCGGGGCCGCGCCATTTCGACTTCCACCCCAACGGCCGCTTCGCCTACCTCATCAACGAACTGGCGTCGTCAATCACCGTGCTGCGCTACGTCGCCGACCTGGGAATTCTGGGCGAAATCGAGACCGTCAGCACTCTGCCCGACGACTTTGACGGCGAGAGCACCTGCGCCGACATCCACGTCGCGCCGTCCGGCAAGTTCGTCTACGGCTCCAACCGCGGCCACGACAGCATCGCCATGTTCGCCATCGACCAGGCCACCGGCCGTCTCACTAGCCTGGGCAACGAATCCACCCAGGGCCAAACCCCACGCAACTTCGCCATAGACCCCTCGGGTAGCTGGCTATTGGCCGCCAACCAGGACACCAACACCATCGTCACCTTCCACATCGACCAACAAACCGGCCACCTCCACCCCACCGGCCACCAAACCCACGTCCCCGCCCCCGTCTGCATCAAACTGCTGCCTATCGATCCGTAGTCGGGGCGCGCCGTCGGCTGCCTGGATCACCGCCTGCTGGCCCTGAGCCTTCCGAAGGGCGTGCGGATAGCCGCCCAGGGAAAATTGGAGCTTGGGATCTCCATGCTTACGGGATCAGCGCTGGGGCGAGTGGCGCAACGAGATTCATAGCCATGCTGTTGAGCATCAGGCCAAGGTTGAACTCGAGCCCTTGCGCGACTGGGATCCCGAATCCGTACGCAAACAACCGCGGACCGGCCCAGGAATCCCTACCTACCCAATCAGGGTAGAAGTCAAATGCCGCCACGACCCCTTTCGAGACAAGGATTATCGCAATAGTGATCAGGACCAGCAGCGCTGCGCTGGCAACGCCCACCGTGAAGATCGTGCCCAGCGTTCGGCCGCTGCTCAGCCCAAACATCTGACGGACGGCGAGGAAAGTCCCGACAAGCACCCAACCCGAAATGAGCGCACGCAGGGCACCCGCAACCGCATACACTCTGGCAACGAGGGTGCCTACGGTCACGGACTCGATGTCCGTGACGCCCCAAAGGAACGCGACGAAAACAGGGACCAAGACACCCAGCACTCCCGGAGCCTGCGCGAACGCAATGGCGCGTGCCACCTGCCCGAACTCCGGCGCTTCAGCATCCCTGTCCCCGAGGCGCGCGCCAACGAGCCAGAATCCTCCGGCCCAGACCGGCCAGGCAACCATGTGCGCAATCGCTATAACCATCGCGACGTATACGGTCTGAAGCACCTCGCCTTCGAAACTCCCGTACCGCTCGATCCCCCATGCCAAGGAATCGATGGCCCTCGTAGCCACGGCGGCGCCGGTCCCCAGCGCCGCGAGAACTACCACCACTGCGGCCTGCCGGTTGCTGCCGCCGGGTCCCGCAACCTCGCGATACAGCGTCGCGTCCAGCCGCAGAGCGCGGAGTATCCGGTTTATCAAGCCGTCGCCCATAGCCGCCGCTTCCGCTCCGCGCGCAGCTTCTCGCGGTCAGTCTGTCATGCAATAGCGTTTGCGGCCGTCCCGCTGTGAGTAGCGCTCATTCAAGGCGCGCGGGCCGTGTTTACGCGACTCCACGCCGAGAATCGACTCGCTGGCCGCTGCGGTTCCGTCCCGAAGTCGTCCCGAATCGATCGGGCGGCGGGGCCGGTTCTCCCTCGTGAGACCTCTGCGTTACCCTCCGTCACTCCCTTGCAGGCGGAAATCCAGGCGCCGCCCAACTTTGCACGCGCCCGGATAGGCGCCGGACCTCCTGATCCGAAACGAGTTACACAAAGGTCTCCAATGGACGAAGTGAAGATCTGGGCGCTCGATGGTGACTCGAACGTCACGCCCTTGGCGTCGAAGAACCAGACGGACACGGAATCCTTGCTGGAGGAGACGCTCGTCAGGAACCCCGACCTGCTGATTCCGGGACTGAGGCTCGTCGGCCGACAGACGCCGACGGACGGTGGGCCGCTCGATTTGCTCGGGGTGGACGAGGACGGCCGGCTGGTCGTGTTCGAGTTGAAGCGTGGGACCCTGTCGCGGGACGCCGTTGCACAGATTATCGACTACGCATCCGACCTGGACGCCAAGACCGACATTGCATTGGCCGAGCACATCGCCGCTAACTCCGGCGTGAGTGGCATCGAGCGCATAGAGGATTTCGAGGAGTGGTACGGCGAGAACACCGAAGGCCAGAGCCTCGACTCCCTTAGGCCGCTGCGCCTATTCCTGATCGGCTTGGGTGCCGACGACAGGACTGAGCGGATGGTGAAGTTCCTCGCCGTGAACACCGGCATGGATATCTCGTTGCTGACATTCCACGGCTTTGCCTACGACGGCAAGACCTTTCTTGCCAGGCAGGTGGAAGTGGAACCAGCCTCGGATCCCGGTCCGCGACGGCGATACCCGAGCCCAGAGGAGAGACGGGAGCTGCTAAAGCGAAAAATCGAGGAGTCCAGCATATCCGAAACCTTCAGCGAAGTGAAAGACATGTTCGAGACGAATTGGCCGGGGCTCAGCAAATTCCCGACAAAATATGGACTAAGTATCAGACTCCGGGGACGGACCTATGCACGCATAGATCCATGGAAGGGGCACGTGACGATAGTCTTCTTCGACCGCGCAAAGGCACTCTGCCTGGACGAGTTCAGGCAGCCCGTACAGGAAATCCGATACGAGACATACCCGAGGAATCGAGACCCGTTGGAAGACCCCGGAACCGAACTCAAGTTCCCGTTCACCGCCGACGAATGGACGCAACACAAAGCCCGCCTGTCCGCGCTGACATCGGCGGTATACGAAGCCTGGAAGAACAGCGACCAATAGCAGGCTGTCGCCCTGGGGCCCGGCCCGGCTAGCCAAACCGGTCTCCTCCACCCCACCGGCCACGTCACCAGGTCCCCAACCCCGTCTGCATCAAACTGCTGCCGGTCTGAACATCTCGAGGGTCAGTAGGAATCGTGTCAGTGTTCGAGGTGCACAACTCATTTGCCCGGGCTCCAACTCACTGACCGTCGGCGGCTAGAACAGGCTCGGACTAAACCTCAGCCAGCCATACGGGCGCTTAGCAAGCCCTGTCTCGTTGATTCGGCACCTGGCCGAAAAGGACGCGACGGGACTACTACGACGCACCAGCGAAAACCCGCATGACGCCGTCGATAAGACCGAGGTTGAAGTCGAAACCAAGGGATATGGGCAACGCATTCTCAATCCAGAAAATGGCCAGCGGGCCGGATCCGCCGATTCCGAGGAATGAATCGCCTGAAAGGGCAAGATTGAAAGTCCATGGCGGCGAAGGGACGGCGAGCGCGATAGCCGTCGCCAGAACGCCCAAGAGCACGGCGACGGTGACACCAGCGGCCAGTATCGCGCCAAGCGTCCGGCCATTGCTCAAGCGCAGCGATTCGCGGAGGGCAAGAAAGGTCCCGATCAGCACCCATCCGCTAATTAACGTCCGGAATCCAAAGTCGAGCGTCTGTGGAAGCTGGAAGGCCACGAAACCCCAGCGTGCAGGATCGGTCGCAGAGTCGGTGGCCAAGCTGATGATCGGTACCAGGGCGCGAGCGAGGGCCGGCGAGAGAATTAGGAACAGGCCCGGCGCCTGCGCGAACGCAAGGCCGCGTGCGACTGACCCGAATCGTGGCGTCCGACCCCCGGCTGAGACCAGACGCCCGCCAATGATCCACAGGGCCGCCGCCCACAACGGCCAGCCTGCTAAGTGGGCCACCGCGTTCAGCGCGGCGAGTGGAAGCGTCTCGTTTATGAACGTGTACCACAGGAGCCCAGTCCGACTTTCAATTTGCCCGGCCCTCAACATGAACAGCAAGGTCCGGCCGCCTTCGCCAAGACCCACACCGACCGCCGCAAGCATCACGATGAGTACCGCCTGCAGCGTGCTGGCGCCGGGTGCCGATACCTCGCGGTAGAGGTCAGAATCCAGGCTCAGAGCGCGGATCGTTCGACGAATAAAACCGCCACTCAGTCGTGTCTGCGCGATCGGCATCGCTCGGTGCCCGGCGCCCCGCCCTGCCGGGCGGTCAGTGTTACCCATTGACAAACGGGGAGAGACGGAACAGATAGCCCATCACCGCGCTGCCGAAGCCAAGGCCCAGATTGAAGTCAAATCCCGACGCAACGTCAAAGCCGGAGGGAATCCCACGCCAGTACGCGGTTGCGTGGTCGAGGTTCCTGCCGCGAGATACCGACGTGACTGCGACCCCCACCAGCACCGCGACGACGCCGGCGCCGACGCCGGCGCCGCACAAGGTGACCAGGGTGCGGCCGTTGCCTAGTCCCAAGACCTCGCGCGTAGCCAGAAAGGTCCCCATGAGGACCCAGACGGCGACCACGCTCCAAACACTGGAGGCCAGCAGCCCCAAAGGTGCTTTGCCCACGCCGTCAGGGTCGACGCGTCCGAGCCAAAAGGCTCCGGCCATGATCGGAATCACGATCACAAATGCGACGGGCGTCTGCGCGAACGCCAGGACACGGGCCACAGGCCAGAAGCCCAGCGCCCGGCCAGATGGGGCCAGGCGTCGACCGATGGCCCAGATTCCCGCCGCCCACACAGGCCAGGCGACCACCTGCGCAAGGGCGCTGAGCATGGCTAGCACGCCGAATTCGGCCATCGGCGTGTCCATCTGCACTAGCGCTGGTTCGTGCCGTCCGAGAAAGTGAAATGTCCGAGCGCCCCATGCAATGCCTGAAGCTGCGGAAGTGAGGACAACAATCAGCACGGCTTGGTTAGTGCTGTTACCTGCGGTGGCGACTTCGCGGTACAACGTCGGGTCCAGCCGTAGAGCGCGGACCACCCGGACAATAGAGCCTTCGTCCATCGCCGCTGGCCTCACCTCCGAGCCTCCCTTGAGAGTTAGGCCGGTTCGCCGAGCCTGCGAGCCTGCTCAATGATGTTGACGCCGACCGTTTCACTCCAGGCGTCGATCAGGCGGGCGTAGAGTTCGCCGGGGTTGCCGTCGCCGACTTCGCTGCCGTTGACGCGGGTTACCGGCAGCAGGCAGTAGGGGGTGCTGCTTAGGAACGCCTCGTCGGCCGTGAAGACGTCGTAGAGCGTCAGGTCGGCCTCACGCATCTCCACGCCCAGGTCCAGGCTGAGTTCGCGGACAGTGGAGAGGCTCACGCCGGCCAGGCCGGTGCCGCTGCGCGGGGTCAGGATCGCGCCGTCGCGCACCACCATGAAGTTCGCGCCGGTCGCCTCGGCGATGCGCCCCTCGGTGTCCAGCAGCAGCGTGTAGGCGCCCGGGGCCAGGGCGTTAACTTCCTGCTCGGCCAGCGCCAGGAACATGCGGCTGCGCGTCTTCATGCGCGGGTCCTGGGTGGCGATGGCGACCTGGCGAATCGAGGGGGTCACGCAGTGCGCGCCTTCCTCGTAGGAGCGGTACCAGTACTTGAAACCCAGTTCGTGCGTCCACACCAGCACCGAAGGCCCGGCGTCGCCGCGTCCCACGTCCGGGAACTGCGGGTGCGAGCCGCGGGTGATGTTGTGGAAGATCCAGGTGTCGCTGCCGTCCGGCAGGTCCGGGCGGTTGCGCTCCACCACCTCAAGCGTGACCGCAGTCAACTCCTCGGGCGACAGGCCCGGGTCCAAGCGGCAGTAGCTCAGCGAGCGGTACAGCCGATCGATGTGGTCCTGTAGCTTGAACGGCTTTCCGCCGAAGGTGCGCGTGGCCTCGTAGACGATCTCGCCGTAGATGATGGCCAGGTCGTTCGGCCAGTAGCGAGCCTGCTCCAGCGGCACGATCTCGCCGTTCGCGTATGCCCAGGCGCTGGCGCTCATGTGCAGAGATCCCATCCGGTGGCTCGCGCCAGGGAGACTAGCACCGGCCGACTTACGCCCAATGTTTCACGTGAAACACAGCGAGTGCCCGGCCTATCGCAGCGGCCTGCGCAGGCGCCAGAACACGGCGTTGATGGTTGCGTTCACGGTGCGGGCGTAGAAGGCGTAGGGACCGGCACCGTAGATCACCCCGATGTCCACTCCCCGTGCGCGCAGGTCGGCCAGTGCGCGCTTGAGCAGGACCGTGCCCACACCCAGCTTGCGGACCTCGGGAGACACGCCCATCGGACCCAAGCGTTCCGGCGCGGCCACGTCGGTCACCGCAAAGCCGCAGAACTCGCCGTCGCGCTCGGCCATCCAGAGCGTTGGCGGATCGAGTTTCAGGCCCGAAGTCGCCAGGTAGGCCCAGCGCCGCCCGACCGGGGCCGTGGCCAGGGCGCTGGGATACTCGAACTCGCGCGCCACGTATGCCCAGGCCCGGTCGTAGTCGTCCATCGTCACCCGCCGCACGCGCAGGCCGTGGACTCGCTCCAGCTCAGCCTCCGTCTCCGAGGTATCCAGCGGGGTGTTGCGCAGGTCCACGTCCATGTCCATGCCGTCGCCAGCGCGTTCGTAGCCCCGCGCCTCCAGGAAGCACAGCGCCTCGGTGTAGCGCAGGTCCAGGCCCTGCATAAAGCGGTTGTTACCGGCGATGATCGCCAGGGACTCGGCGGCGCCCAGGCTCGTCAGCCGGTCCTCGAAATGGTCGAACAGCCGAGTCGCGATGCCCTGGCGGCGCATGTCACCGGCGACGGCGAACAGCTTGACGCCGCCGGCCGTCTGTAACTCCTCGCTCGGCGGCGCCCCGCAGGCCAGGCCCACCAGGCGCTCGCCCTGCCAGACCGTCGGGTTCAGGTCGGGGTCGAAGTCCGGGTCGTCCAGGATGCGCTCCTGGAGGATGGCCGGCGAGAACGGCAGGTAGGCAATCTCTAGCTGGCACAGTGCCGCCGCGTCGGGCAGGTGCGCCGCCTCAAATGGCCGCATGTCCAGGTCGGTCACAGCGCCTCGATCCAGCGGCTCAGTGTCTCGAACTCACGCTCGGCAAGCGTACGCCCCGTCGGCATGCCGGGCCCGACTTCCGACTCCACGATCAGGTGCCCGCCATAGCCGCGCCGACGCAACTCTGCCAGAACGGACGGCCAGGGTACGTGGCCGCAACCCAGCGCCCGCTTGGCGAACCAGCCGGGACCCAGCCGGCGTCGCGGCGGTTCCATGCGCTCGATCCAGGTGCCAATGTGCTCAAGATAGAGGCGAAACGGGTAGGCCCCCAGCTCGGTGGAACTGACGATGGAGTGATCCTTGACGTGCACGTGCAACAGGCGGTCCCAGATCGGGCCTACCGCGCGAGGCCCAAATGGAGCGGGCGTCTGTATCAGGTTAGCTGGATCGAGAATCAGGCCTACAGAAGGTCGATCGACCTCGTCCAGCAGCCGGTTGGCGCCAGCCGCCGATTCCGCCAGCGAGCCGTGGTGCATCTCGATCGCCACCATCACGCCGAGGTCGGCCGCCGCGTCGGCGCACCAGCGCAAATGACGCGAAGCCCGTGCCCAGTGCTCAGGCTCCGCTTCCGGGGCCGCCACCCAGCCCGGCCAGATCCGCACGCTGCGAGCGCCCAGGGCCGCGGCCCACTCCAGGAAACGGTGCGCCGTCTGGCGCGCGGCCAGGGCCCCCGCCTCGTCCAGCAGCGCGAAGTTGCCGGCGTGCGATGCGATGTTGACGATCTCCAGCCCTTCAAAGAGTTCCCTTAGGAGATCGAGGCGGGTGGCGTCCGCGTCCGGCGGCAGCTGATGGCGCGTGCCTCGGAGTTCGACGCCGGCGTAGCCGATCTCCCGCGCGGCGGCGGCGAAGTCGGCGGCCGGCGCCTGGTCGAACAGCAACCCCGACAAGGCCAGCCGCATGCGATCCCTCCGTTCCAGGCAGCAAACGTCTCGCCGCACCGTACGTCACGACGGGCTTCCCGTGTCTTGACCCGCGGTGGCGCTTACGATGCAGGCAGATGATGTCCAACACCAAACCAACGTGCGCCAGCACATGAGACGGCGAGCGGTGCTGGCGGCCGGGCTGGCACTGGGTGCCGGCGCGCTCGTCGGCTGCGGCGACCCGCCGGCCCTGCCGCCGCTGCCTCTTGCGAGCGCCGATCGCGGCAACGTCACCTACCGCACGGCCGACGGCATCCACGTGGTGGCCACGTTCACGCCGCCGGCCACGGCGCCGCCCTGGCCGGCGGTGGTGCTGATGCACCAGTACCAGGGGACGCGTGCCCAGTGGAACGAACTGACGCCGCATCTCCTGGTGGCGGGGCTGGCGGTGCTGGCGCCCGACGCGCGCGCCCACGGCGAGAGCCTGCGACGCGTCCGCGCCGACGGCGGCTTCGACTTCGAAACCGATCGGGCCGGCACACTGAATGGCTGGCCGGACGATGTGGCGGCCTCCATAGCCTGGCTCACGGCTCGCGGTGATATCGCCCTGGACCGCATCGGCGTCGGCGGCGCCAGCGTCGGGGCCAACACCGCCTGGATCGCGTCCGCCGTGCTGCCCGCGGTCCGGCGGGCGGTGGCCGTGAGCGGACGCTTCGAGCCGGGCCGCGTGCTGATGGGCGAGGACATCCCGAACTTCCAGCCCCGCGGCGTGCTGTTTCAGTCAGACCGTGCCGAGGCGCTCCAGTCGCAGGCCCTCTTCAGCCGCACCGCCGAACCCCGCCAGGTGTCGGTCTACGACACCCCCGGCCACGGCATCGAACTCCTAAAGTTTGACGCCCCCCGCCGCGACTTCGTGGCCTGGCTGGTCGAAGGCCTCTGAGCGGCCAAGGCAAGCGAACGGATTGCGTCCGAGCCTGGACTTGAGGCAGCGAGCCTAACGGCCGTCGGCGTCTTCCCGCCTAAACTGACGGCTATGACCCTGAGGCACTCTAGAGATCGACCACTGGCCGAACTGTCCCGGTCAGCTATCGCAGTCCCAAGATCATGGAATCGGCGGTCGGTTGCTTGGTGCGGACTGCTTCTCGGTATCGCGAGTGTCACGCTGGCTGCCTGCGGCGGCACTTCGGAACCTGCATCAAGGATCGCCGAGACTGCTACCGCCTCGCGGACGACCGCTATTGCCTTGCCAGCCGCTCGATTACCAGAACCAACCCCCGTAACACGACCGTCAGCGACACCGGAGCCGACACCAACGCACGCGCCGACACCAACACCGGAACCGACCGCGACGCCAGAAACGGCCCCCACGCCTGAACAGACTTCAACCCCGATCCTAACGGCCACCCCGTGTCCCAAAGTTACGGCTGAGTCCATCTGGCTTAGCGAGGAGTTTTGGCGCCAGGCCTCCGCCGAGGTCGTTAGTGTCGCGCTGGACTGCGGCGCCAACATCGAAGCGCGGGACATCGACGGCATTGCCCCTTTGCACCTCGCGGCGGTAGCCAGCACGGAACCGGCTATCATCGCGGTGCTGGCGAATCGTGGTGCCAACGTCGAAGTGCGGGCTGGCAACGGCTTGACCCCTTTGCATGCTGCAGCGGGCACCGGCGAACCGACCGTGGTAGCAGCCTTGCTGGACCACGGCGCCAACCTCGAGGCAAAGGCCGTTCGCGGGAGGACACCCCTGCATGCAGCGGCCGGGTTTAGCACCAATCCGGCCGTGGCTGCAACTTTGTTGGACTACGGGGCAAATATCGAGGCTCGAGACAATTCAGGGTTCACTCCCCTACATCTGGCAGCAGGCTTAAACGCCGATCCGGCTATCGTCGCGTTGCTGATGGACCGCAATGCCAACCTTGAGGCGAGGTCCGATGGCGGACTAACGCCGCTTCATGCGGCGGCGGCGGATAGCGCTGAGCCAAGCGTTGTTGCAACTCTGTTGGACTATGGAGCCGATCTCGAAGCGCGCACCGAAGAGAGCAAGACCCCTCTGCATTTGGCGGTGGAGATTGGAACGCCAGCTGTCGTCGCGGTCCTGCTCGACTACGGCGCCAACCTAAGGGCACGAGCTTTTCTCGGTGCCACTCCCTTGCACTTGGCAGCGGCAGCTAGCGTCGAGCCATCTGTGGTGACGATGTTGCTAGACCAGGGTGCCGACCTGGAAGCGCTGGCCGACGAAGGCAGGACTCCCTTGCATTGGGCGGCGGTATTTGGCTCAAGTCCTGCGGTCGTGGCAAAGCTACTTGATCACGGCGCTAACCTCGAAGCAAAGTCAATTGCAGGTCTCACTCCCCTGCACTGGGCAGCAATGCTAAACGGCGAGCCGGCTATCCTGTCGACAATGCTGAATTACGGTGCCAACCACGAAGCGAAGACACCTGACGGAATTACCTCTCTCGACTTGGCGATAGCCAGGAACAACGCGGCAGCCATCCAGATCTTGCGCGGCCTAGAGGCGAAGGCCTAGCCGCGGGAGATCAGCCAGTCTGGAAGATTCGACGATTGGAAAACCCGACCAGTCCTGAGATCCGATAGGTGCTGCGAGGACTTGGCTAGCGACGGATCGCGCGCCAGCTTTCCACTATCCGTTTAGTCTTATGCCCAACTCTTTGTGGAATCGATCCCAACAGCGCGTCCAGGCGGGTATGATTTCCGGATCTTCAGGAAGCCTTGCTAGAGCCGATTTATCTCTCTGATACATGAATTTATGGAACTTGAAGAGCATTAAAGACAGCTCCTCATACTCAATTTGAAGAGCTATTTGCGTCAACAATCCTAGCGACCGAAGGTCGCGCGCGCGATCCAAAGCTGTGTCTGCGAGCGTCGAGAGTTGGTTCAACTCTTCGGTGCTTGGCCTAGACGATGCTGACCACTGTCGTGAGTCTGGGTCAAAGTCGGTATAGCTGAGACGCTTCCGGAGCACTTCATATAAAGGGGCATCAAACAAAGCAATTCGTGCGGATTCGTCCAAGAACTCCCGCAGATCGTTCAAGTCTCCAAGAGACCGACGGATGTCGGTCAACGCGTACGCGATACGAAAGTCGTGCCGGTTCATGCGCCGCCAGCTCTCCGCCCACGCCTTCTGGTCTCTTGGGTGAATCCGAGCCATTCCACGCAGCGCATGCACCCGGCCTATTTCCTGCAGTACGTCTAAGTAAGCAAGTGCCGCTGCACGATACTTGCCGGCCGCATGGGCAGTTACTGCATCCTCGTATGCCGACTCGGCTGAACGATATGTCGCCTCGACACCCTCTGCAATCTCGGCAATCGACAGCTTGCCTCTGTAGCTCTTGGTCGATTTCGGGCGGAGGCTCTCTACGCTCACCTACCCGCAGTCGCTGTAGCCGCAGGACATGCACTTCATGCAGCCCTCGGCGTAGTGGAGCTGGCTGCCGCCGCAGGACGGGCAGGCGCCAACGAACCCCTGGTCGCGCGCGGCACCCTCGACGTAGGTCTCAGCCGCCGGCGCCGAACCGCTGCCGAAGGTCGGAGCGCTCTGGCGGGGCGCTGCCGCTGCCGTGGCCGCGGGCTGCTCGGACGGGGACGTGTACGTGCCCTCGCCCTGTAGGTCCACCATTGGGACGAAGTCGGAGTTCTCAACGTCGAGCTGCATGGCCATTGCCTGGGCGATACCGTCGCCGCAGGAGAGCACCCGATCGGGGCCGAACCCGGCGGGCCGATGGCAGGTGATCCCGCGCAAGGTCTTGTGCACCTCTTCGGCCGGCACGCCTGAGCGTAGAGCCAGCGAAGCGAGCCGGCCGATGGCCTCGGTTTGCGCGGCGGCGCAGCCGCCGGCCTTGCCGAGCGTCGCGAAGGTCTCGAACGGACGCCCGCGCTCGTCGTCGTTGATCGTGACGAACAGCGGACCGCAGCCCGTGCGGATGCGCGTGGTCGTGCCGTGAATCTGGTCGGGCCGTTCGCGCTCGACGGCCGCGACAATCGGCAGCGGCGTACGGTCGGCATGGCCGTTCGACACGCCGTTGGTCGCGGGTGCAGGCGTCAGCTTGGGCGCGTGGCCGTTGCTGTGGCCGTTGACCGAGGCGGCCGCCACGGGTGCGGAAACCTCTTCGACAGGCACGGGGGCCTCGGCGGCCTGCGCCTCCTCGGCTTCGTCGCGGCGCGTCTTGTCTCCGGAGTCGCTGGTGGTCAGAACTTGGTAGTCGCGGCTGCCGTCGCGGTAGACCGTGACGCCCTTGCAGCCAAGTTCGTAGGCCCGCAAGTAGCCACGCTCCACATCCTCGCGGGTGGCCTCGTGCGGGAAGTTGATCGTCTTGGACACCGCGTTCTCGGTTTGCGCCTGGAAAGCGCTCTGGATGCGGATGTGCCACTCGGGCGACACGTCGTGGGCGGTCACGAACATGCGGCGAGCCGACTCGGGCACCTGCTCGAGTACTCGACGGGCGGCGGCGGACGTCTCGTCGGTGATCCGCAGGCTGCCGTGATTGGCCTCGATCGCATCCACCAGCTCTTCGCTGAAGAACCCGCGGCGTCGCGCGTAGCTCTCAAAGATCGGGTTCACGTAGCGCAGCGTGGTGGCGGCGTTGTCGTCGCTGTCGCGCATCACGTTCTTCCAGAAGATCAGCGCGAAGAGCGGTTCGATGCCGCTGGAAGCGTCGGCGATCATGCTGATCGTGCCGGTCGGCGCGATGGTGGTGACCGTGGCGTTGCGCCGCGCGGCGTGGCCGCGGCGGTCCCAAGCCGAGTTGGTGAAGTTGGGGAACGCGCCACGGGCGGCTGCGAGTTCCTCAGAGGCGCGCCGGCCTTCCTCATTGATAAAGCGCATCACGTCGCTGGCCAGTGCCTCGGCTTCGGGACTGTCGTACGGCAGACCCAGGTAGAACAGCACGTCGGCCCAGCCCATGACGCCCAGACCCACACGGCGGTTACCGCGCTTGACGATGGCGTCGATTTCCTCCAGCGGGAAGTTGGACGCCTCGACCATGTCGTCCAGGAACCGGACGGACAGATGCACGTCACGCCGCAGCGCGTTCCAGTCGATGCGCGTGCGATCGTTGGTGAGGTGCCAGTTGAGGTTCAGGCTGCCAAGCACGCAGGCCTCATAGGGCAGCAGCGGCTGCTCGCCGCAGGGGTTGGTGGCGTCCTGCAGGGCGACGTCCGGCGTGGGGTTGGTTCGCTCCAGGCGGTCCAGGAAGATCATGCCCGGTTCGCCGTTGAGCCAGGCGCCATCGACCAGGCGGTCCCAGACGTCGCGGGCTCGCATCCGCTTCGACACATCACCGGTGCGCGGGTTGACCAACTCATAGTCGGTGTCGTCGCGCACGGCCTGCATGAAAGCGTCGGTGATGCCGACGGAGATGTTGAAGTTGGCGATGCGCCCGTCTTCGGTCTTGCAACCGATGAAGTCGAGGATGTCCGGGTGATCGACGTTAAGGATGCCCATGTTGGCGCCACGGCGGGTGCCGCCCTGCTTAATCTCGCCGCAGGAGTAGTCGATCATCGACATGAAGCTGATCGGGCCGCTGGCCACGCCGCCGGAGCTGCGCACGAAGTCGCCGCGCGGGCGGATGCGCGAGAAGTTGAATCCGGTGCCGCCGCCGCTCTGGTGGATGATGGCCGCGTGCATGTCGGTGGTCTTGATGCTGCGCAGGTCGTCGTCGATCGGCAGCACAAAGCAGGCCGCCATCTGCGCGTAGCTCTGGGGCTTGCCCGAGTTCATCAGGCAGGGGCTGTTGGGCACGAAGCGTAGCCCGCGCAGCAGGTCGTACATGGAGTCGACGATCTCGGTGTGGCCGTCGGCGTCCACCCAGCCCCGCTCGCGCTCGACGTCAACGACACCGCGCACGACGCGGTCGAAGAACTTGTCCACGTCCTCGATGGGGTGGTCGACGCGGTCCTTCAGGAAGTAGCGCTTGCGCAGCACGGCCAGCGCGTTGCCGGAGAGGTCCGGAAACGTCGTGCCGTGCTTATGCATAACGCGTCTTGGATGGTACCGAGAAGCGGTAGCTCGGCCGCCATCCCCCCCACGTGGCGGAAGGGATCTCAACCAGAGACCCGTCTTCAGTATTACCACGCTCAAGTTCGGTGCGGATCTGCCCCAGGCCTTCGCGCACCAGCGCGTCGTGCGCGCCCCAGGCGCCGGCGGAATCCTGCGGGAAGGCCACACCCATCGAAAATTCTGTTTCCGCGTGACGCAGGCCAAAGAGCACCAGGTCATACGCGCCGGCGGACGGAATGATCTGGGCGAAATCTATGGCGAACTGCCGCCCGTCGCGCGTGCGGTGCAGTTCGCCAAGCAATCTGATCACCGCCACGCTCCTGTCTGCATGCACATCTCCACCCGTGCGCTCGGACACCGTGCGTGAGGCGACTCGGCGCCTCACAGGCTGAGGTCTCAGCCTACGCCCAGCAGGCGTCGCATACCACATATAGGTGGGCTGAAATCGTCGCATCCTACATGCTGGGTGTCAACCAGATTTATCAACACTTCGGCAGTGCCCGCCATCCACAGTCCTACGCGACGAGGCCCGGCACGTCCTCTGGCTCATCCGGCCGTCCGTCACTTGAAGAGAGGCCGGGCGGCCGGTAGTCCGCGCGACAAGCGACCTCGCCGGCGTGCGCACAGGTTGTCCACCGCGCGTCCACAGGCGCGTCGCGCACCTGCGCGCCATCAGCTCAGCCGGCGGCGGTCTGCAGTTCGGCGATCCGGCTGTCGCGCCCGACCACGATCAGCATGTCGCCTTCGAGCACGCGCTCGGATAGGCCGGGAGTGACGATCAGCTCGTTGCCGCGCTTGATCACCAGCACGTTCACGTCGAACCTCGCGCGCAGGTTCAGGTTGGCCAGCGACTGCCCGGCAAATGGCGTGCCGTCTATCTCCGTGATTCCGAGGTGCGGCAGCAGTTCCAGGTAGTCCAGCATGCCGGGCGTGGACACACTCTGGGCCAGCCGCAACGCCATGTCGCGCTCGGGAAAGACCACCCGGTCCGCTCCCACACGCTCCAGGATCAGCCGGTGCACCTCGCTGGAGGCCTTGGCAAAGACGCGCGGCACGCGCAGGTTCTTCAGGTGCGTGGTGATCAGCACGCTGGCTTCCACCTCGGCCATGGCCACGATGGCCAAGTCCACGTCGGTCGCCCCGACTTCGCGTAGCACCGCCTCGTTGGTGGCGTCGCCCACCACCGCCTGATCCACCACGTCGGTGGCAATCTGGATGGCCTGCTCGGACGTGTCGAGCACGATGACTTCGTGCCCGGACTCCGCCAGGGTGCGGGCCAGGCTGCTTCCAAAGCGGCCCAGGCCGGTCACCAGGATCTGCATGAGTCCGGTCGGCGGCTAGCCGACCTTGATGGCCTCCTCCGGGTAGCGGACCAACGGCTGATGCTCGCGCGTGACGAGCGCCTGGGCAAGGGTCAAGGCCCCAAGACGGCCGACGAACATCGTTCCGATGAGCACGAGTTTAGAGGCCACCGTCAGATCGGCCGTGATACCGGTGGAGTAGCCGACGACGGCGAAGGCGCTCACGGCTTCGAATAACAGGTTCGAAAGAACGGTCTCGGAGCCGCGCTCCGCGATGGACATGAGTATCGTCGACAGCAGCACCGCCGCGCCGGACAGCCCGACCACCGCCAGCGCGCGCATGACCGAGTGCTGGGCGATGCGGCGGCCAAACGCCTCGGGGTAACGACGGCCCCGAATGTGCGACACCATCGCGATGAAGAGCACACTGAACGTGTTGACCGTGATTCCGCCGGTGACCGCGGCCGAAGCGCCGCCGATGAACATCAGCACGATCAGAGCGATGAGCGTGTCGGTATGAAGACGGCCCATATCGATTGTGGAAAAGCCCGTGGTGCGCCAGACGGCGTGGTTGAGCGCGGCGTTCGACCGCAGGCCAAAGTCGTCCGCTGGTACCGCGCCGCCGAAGTCGGGCGAGAGAACCATGAGCAGCACGAATCCCACAATCAAGAGTGCCGGCATGGCGGTGAGCACAATGCGGGATTCGAGCCCCAGGCGTCGCCACAGTCGCCGACGCATCACGTCGAAGATCACGGTAAAGCCGATCGCTCCCATGATGGCCAGCGCCGCCAGCACGCCGACCGTCGTTGGGTCGTCGACCAGCCGCGCGAAGCTGACCGAGCCAGGCTCAATGTCGAAGCCGGCGTTGGTAAACCCGGAAACGGCGTGAAACACCGACCACCAGACCGGGTTGTCCACCGCGGTGTCGCCGCGAACTCGAAGAAACAGCAGCACCGCGCCCACGACTTGCAGGAAGAGCGCGAAAAGGCCGATCCGCCAGACCAGGCCCTTGAGGCCTCCAGGCTCGCCGTGACCGATGTGCTGGCCGAACATCAGTCGTTCGCGGGTGGCCGTCCGCCGGCCGGCCAGGGAAAAGATGACGACGGCGCCCACGATAAAGCCCAGGGCGCCAACCTCAATCAGCGCCAGGATCACAATCTGGCCGAACAGCGACCAGTGATCGTGGGTAGATACGACCGTCAGACCGGTGACGCACACGGCCGACGTCGCGGTGAAAAGGGCCACCAGGAGATCAGGCTGACCGCCCTGGGCCAGCGAGAACGGCAGCATCAGCAGCCCCGTACCCACCAGGATCAGGCCTGCGAAGGCAGCGACGAGGATCAGGCCCGGCCGGAACGGACCGCGACGCACCAGTCCCGCGTCCACGCGCAGGCTGACGGCGACCCGCTGCGGAACGCGGATCACGCGGTCGCCCGCCCCTAGGGGCCGCGGAACGCCGGCGGGCCGGCGCGGCACGGCGGGCATCAGGCGCGTCCGGGCCGCAGCCGCCCCGCGGCCCAGCGCGGCGTGGCGCGCTCCTGTTGCGTCAACCTGCACCGCATCACAGCCGGGCAGTGTAGACCCGCGTTGACGCTCCGGCGGGCGGCCCCTAGGCTTCGGCGGCCAACTGCCGGTCCCGAATACCTATGCCTGAGCAACCCCCGGTACGCGTCGCCCTGATTGGCGTTGGCGGCATCGCAGCCATGCACCTGACGAATCTTCTGCAAATGCCGGAAGCTGAAGTCGTGGCGCTAGCTGACATCGACCTCGCACGTATCCCCGACACGCTGCGGCGCGCCGCCGCCCGGCTATCGCCGCCCATCGAGCCGCCAAACATCGAGACCTTCGACGACGCCGGCCGCATGCTGTCCGCGGCTGCGCCGGACGCCGTGTTCATCACGCTGCCGCCGTTCGCGCATGGCGAGGTTGAGTACCAATGCATCGAGGCCGGGGTACCGATGCTGGTTCAAAAGCCGGTCGGGCTGGACATGCCGACCGTGCGCGGGATCGAGCGGGCCATCGCGGAGCGCGGCCTGATCACGGCGGTTGGATACCAGACGCGCTATAGCGAGGCCGCCGACACGGCGCGTGAGCTACTGGCGGACCGCACGGTGGGCATGGCTATCGGAACCTACCTGGGCGGCATGCCCCGCACCATGTGGTGGCGCGTGCAGGGGCAATCTGGCGGCCAGGTGGTGGAGCAGGCGACCCACGTGGTCGATCTGCAGCGTTACCTGGTGGGCGAGATCGAGAGCATCCACACCGCCGCCGCGACGCGGCTGATGACCGACGCCCCGAATCTGGACATCAACGACGTCTCGGTAGCTACGTTCCAGTTCGCGACCGGCGCGGTCGGTACCTTGCTCAACACCTGCGGCCTCAATGGAGTTCCCGGAGAACGGTGGGACCACGGCCTGACCATCGTGGCCCGCGACCTGTCGCTATGGATCTGGACCGACGGTGGCCGGATCGCGCGGCCGGGCGAAGTGCATGAGTTCTCCAACAGCGCCGACTCGAAGTACCTGCTGGACGAGGCGTTCGTACGGGCAGTGCAAACCGGCGACTCGTCGAACATCCGTTCGACATACGCCGACGCCGTGCTCACCCTGCAAGCCACGCTGGCCATCGAGGAGTCCGCGCGCACCGGCCTCCCGGTCTGCCCCGCCGACCTGGGCTGACGGCCGGGGCCAGTGATTCCGAGCTAGTCGAAGAAGCGCCACACCAGGGCTAACGAGCGCCGTCGGTCGGGCTTACCCCGAGCGACGCCTACTCGTAGGCGAAGTTGGCTCGGACCGTGGCCCGGATGCGCAGCTCGCCGGCCTCCACCGGAACCGAGGCGGCTGGCGCGGCCATCGCTCTCGACAGGGCGAATTCGCTGCGCGCCACCGGCACGAAGATCGAGTCTTCATGCAGCGATATCAAGCCGCGCACGTTGCCGCGCAGCGCGTCGGCCACCGCGCGGGCTTTGGCGGCGGCATCCAGCGTTGCCAGACGCAGCGCCTCGGCCTTCGCCGGCCCGTCGTCCTGCAGGGTGAAGCTGATCGAACGCACGGTGTTGGCGCCCGCGCCCAGGGCCGCGTCCAGCACCATGGACGTCAGCTCGATCCGGTCAATGGTGATGGTGACGGTGTTACCTGAGCGGTAGCCAATCGGATCGGGCGACACGGTCCGTTGTTCGGGCGCGGCCGGGGGGAATACCGGCGCCAGGCTGAGGCCGGTCGTCTGGATCAGGATTTCATTCTCGTCGGAACTGACGCCGCGAATGGCCTCAATCAGCTTCTCGGCCGTGGCGTTCGCCTGATCCGCCGCCTCGGCCGCCGTGTCGGCCGAGGCCTCGACGCCCAGCGCGACGATCGCGCGGTCGGGCGGCACAACCACCTCGCCCTCGCCAATGATGTGCAGACCGAAGGGGCGTTCGCCGGGCGGTATCAGCGTCGCCGCACCGCCCACGTCCACCGACGTCGGTTCCACGGAGACAGTTGGATCGCCAGCCTGGAACTGCCGCAGCGCCAGGAACCCAATGATGATCAGGATCGCGACGAACACGAAGATCGTCAGCAGCTGCACCTGCCACGGGGCGCGCCGATAAATAGTGAGCATGGTTTAATCCTAGCCGGTCTGGCTCAGTCCGTGCGTGCGGAGCGCCGACGGCCCATCTGACCGGCCGTCGGCGCTCCGCAGCGTCAAGGTCGGCTTAGCCGAAGCGGCGCTCGACTTCTTCCCAGTTCACGACATTCCAGAAGGCCGCGATGTAGTCCGGGCGGCGGTTCTGGTAGTTCAGGTAGTAGGCGTGTTCCCACACGTCCAGCCCCAGAATCGGCGTGCCGCTGCCGTCCATGAGCGGGCTGTCCTGGTTCGGCGTGCTGGTGACGGCCAGCGAGCCGTCGGCCTGCTTGATCAGCCACGCCCAGCCCGAGCCGAAGCGTGTGGTGGCCGCCTGGGCGAACTCAGCCTGGAAGGCCTCCAGGCTGCCAAAGGCCGCGTCTACCGCCTCGGCCAGCGCGCCGTGTGGGTGCGGATGGCTGTTGCCGCCGATCACGGTCCAGAACAGCGAGTGGTTGGCGTGGCCGCCGCCGTTGTTCTGCACGGCCGTGCGGATGCCCTCCGGCACGGCGCCCAGGTTGCTGATCAGGTCCTCGACGCTCTGCGCGGCCAGGTCGTCATGACCATCCAGCGCGTTGTTGAGGTTCATGATGTAGGTCGCGTGGTGGCGGTCGTGGTGAATCTCCATCGTTCGCGCGTCGATGGTGGGTTCCAACGCGTCAAAGGCGAAGGTGAGGTCGGGGAGTTCGTAGGCCATGCTGCCTGTCCTCTGCTAGGGTCGGCGCCGCCGGCGATCAGGCGGGTCGAGGGCTGGAGTCAATCCTAGCCCGTCGGCGGACGCTGCTAAAGCCGCAGGCGGCCGAATACGGCGGGCAGACTTGGCCGCCCGCCATATACTTGACGGTGCCCGCGTTCGCGCGGGCGGTTGTTCTGTCCGTTCGAGCACTCCAAGGGGAAGTGTCGGAACTGGTAGACGAGCGTGATTTAGGATCACGTGGAGATTTCTCTCCGTGAGAGTTCGAATCTCTCCTTCCCCACCCGCCCCGCGACCGGCTGGTGGACCCCACCCAGAGGATCGGTATGCCCGCGACCGCTGAGAAGCTGGAAGGCAGCCGCGTTCGGCTCGCGGTGGAGGTGCCGCCGGAGGATCTGCAAAAGGAGTACAGCCGCGCGATTCAACGAGTCGGGCTCCGGGTCAAGGTTCCGGGCTTCCGCCCAGGCAAAGCGCCCCGTCGTCTCGTCGAGAACGCCGCCGGCGTGGGAACGGTCATGCAGGACCTGCTGGAAGCGGTGGTGCCGCGGGCCTATACCTCGGCCCTAAGCGAGACAGGCGTCAACCCGATCGACCAGCCCGAACTGGACGTGCCGGAGCTCCCGTCGCTGGACGCGCCCTTCCTCTTCTCGGCCGAAGTTGCCGTGGCGCCGACCGTCGAGTTGGGCGATGTGGACGACGTGTCCATCAGCGTTCCGGTTGAAGAGGTCGCCGAGGACGAGATCGACGCCGAGATCGAGCAGTTGCGCGTCACCCAGGCCTCCTGGGAACCGGTAGAGCGCCCCGCGGTTGCCGAGGACATGGTGCAGACACGCATTCGCATCCTGGCGGCAGCGGTCGAGCCCGAGGAGCCGCAGCCGTACAACGTGCTGGTGGGCGATAACGGCTTTCCTGCTGGGTTCGACGGCGCCGTGACCGGTGCCGTGGCCGGCGATCACGTTTCATACGAGGCCCGCATCCCGCCGAACGACCCCAACGAGGCGCTGCGCGGCGAGAACGTCACGTTCGAGATTCAGGTCGATGGTGTGACCGAGCGCCAATTGCCGGACCTCGACGATGAGTTTGCCCGTAGCGTGGGTCCGTTCGAGAGCGTGGACGGCTTGCGCGAACGCATTACAAGCGCGCTGGGCGAGCGCAAGACGCATGAGGCTCAGCACGATCTTGAAGAGCAAGCGGTGCAGGCCTTGATCCAGTGCACCACGTTCGAAATCGCCGACGTGCTGGTCGAACGTGAGCGCGAGCAGGTACTCCGCGAGCGCACCGAAGCTCTCGTCAGCCGAGGCGTGCCGGTCGATACGTATCTGGCCATGCAGGGACAGACGCGCGACGCCTGGCAGGAAGAAGCCGACGGCGAAGCGCTGAATCGCATCCATCGCGGGCTGGCGCTTGACGCGTACGCCGACGCCCAGGACATCACAGCCGACGAGGACGAAATGCAGGCCGAGGTGGACCGCGTGGCGGAGTACTACCCGCAGGACCGCCGCAACATCATTCGCACGAACCTGATGCGCGACGAAACCAGCGGTCGGGTGGCGGCGACCATTCGCTCGCGCAAGGCCTTACGGGCGCTGGTTACCGCGGTGACCGACGGCGCGGCCCCGCTGCACGACCACGATCACCACCATCCCGAGCCCTCGCCCGAGCTGGCCGCCGCCGCCGAGCCAGAGGATGGCCCCGAACCCGCGCAGGCCTAGCGCCGCCGGCAGGGAAAGGACAACCACATGGTCTTGGTCCCATATGTAATCGAGCAGACCGACCGCGGCGAACGCGGGATGGACATTTATTCGCGCCTGCTGCGCGACCGGATCATTTTTCTGGGCACCCCGATCGATGACGCGGTGGCCAACACCGTCATCGCCCAGTTGCTGCTGCTGACCAGCGAGGACGCCGAAGCCGACATCTACATGTACATAAACTCGCCCGGCGGCAGCGTGAGCGCCGGCCTGGCGGTATTCGACACGATGCAGTACGTGCCGAATGACGTGGCCACCACCTGCGTGGGCCTGGCCGCCAGCATGGGTAGCGTGATTCTGGCGGGCGGTGCGAAAGGCAAGCGGGCGGCGCTGCCGCACAGCACGGTCCTGCTGCACCAGCCGTCGCAAGGCTTCGAGGGCTTCGTGCAGGCCGCCGACCTGCAGATTCGCGCGCGCGAGATCGGCAAGGTCCGCGACCGGATCGAGAAGATATTTGTGGACGCGACGGATCAGCCGCAGGATCGTATCCACGCGGACTCGGACCGCGACTTCTATCTCACGGCCGAGGAGGCCCGCGATTACGGGCTGATCGACCAGATCGTGACGCCACGCTCGGCGAACGTGAACCAGGACGGCGACGGCGCGGACTAGGCGGCATGCTCCGACCTCGGTACCCTGCCCAGACTTTCGCCCCTCGGATTCGTTATGGCGCGTAGTCGGTCAAGCCGCGCGAGCTACCGCTGCTCGTTCTGCGGCAAAACGCAGGACCAAGTCCGCCGCCTGATCTCCGGATCAGCCGGGGTCTACATCTGCAACGAGTGCGTGAATCTTTGCCGCGACATCATCGACGAAGAACAGTCGCAGACCCCGAGTCCGCGCGCGTTGGCGGGCCGCATCCCCACGCCCGAACGCCTTTTCCATCTGCTGAGCGACTACGTGATCGGTCAGGACCGCGCCAAGAAGGTTGTCTCGGTTGCGGTCTACAACCACTACAAGCGGGTCGCGGCGGGTGCTTCCGGCGACGACTTCGAACTGCATAAGAGCAACATCCTGCTGCTGGGTCCCACCGGTGTGGGCAAGAGCGAGATTGCGCGCACACTGGCCCGGATTCTCAACGTGCCGTTCTGTATCGCCGACGCCACGGCGCTTACCGAGGCGGGCTACGTGGGCGAGGACGTGGAGAACATTCTGCTGCGCCTGCTTCAGGCGGCCGACTTCAACGTCGCCCGTGCCCAAACCGGCATCATCTTCATTGACGAAATCGACAAGGTCTCCCGCAAAGCCGACAACCCGTCGATCACGCGCGACGTATCGGGCGAAGGCGTGCAGCAGGCGCTGCTGAAGATCATCGAGGGCGCCCAGGTCAACGTGCCGCCCCAGGGTGGGCGCAAACACCCGCACCAGGACTTCATTCAGATGGACACGCGCGACATCCTGTTCGTCTGCGGCGGCGCGTTCGAAGGGCTCGACCGCATCGTCTCCCGGCGCGTCGGCCAGGCGGGAGGCGTGGGCTTTGGCAAGCGCGCCCATGGCGAGAAGGCCGAGAGCGTGCTGCACCATGTCACGGCCGACGACCTGCTGAAGTACGGGCTGATCCCCGAATTTGTGGGCCGCCTGCCGGTGGTGGCCGCGCTGGACGAACTGGATGCCGACGCGCTGGTGCAGATTCTCTGCGAACCCAAAAACGCGCTGCTGCGTCAGTTCCAGAAGCTGTTCGAGATGGACCGCGTTGAACTGGAGATCACCGACGACGGTCTGGAGGCGATCGCGCACCGGGCGCTGGAAACGCACACCGGCGCGCGCGGCCTGCGCACCACGCTGGAAGACCTGCTGATGGAAACCATGTTCACGCTGCCTTCCAAAAAAGGCGTCAAGAAAGTGGTCGTCACGCGTGACACCGTGGATTCAGACAGCGCGCCCATCCTGGTCACCCAGCCCGGCCTCGGCGAGACCCAAACCCAGCAGGCCGAAGAGACGGCCTGAGACAGGCACTGCGCCCTAAGTCCAGTCCCACTCCGGCGGTTTGTGGAACGCGCCGCGGCGATCGGAAAGCTCTCTCGGGAACTGACAGTCCGGGAGCAACGTGTGGTCGAGCAACGCGTAGGACGTGGCTGACGCTTGCATCCGTCGGCTGCGTATCCGGTGTGGGCTTACGACATGCACGGGGAGGCTAAAGGTCTGACGTACAAGCCGGATAGGCTCAACCAGATCGGTGTCGTTCGATAGCACATAGGCCGCCTGAAAGTCCCGCTGCGCAGCGTCAAGCACTAGGTGGGTCGCCAGATTGACGTCGGAGCCTTTCTCTTCGACCCGGTCGACAAGGATGCGCTCGAGGATTCCGGGCATCGGACGAGCGAGCGGCATCCACCGCGGACGCTGGACAAACCGGCCCTTGTGAATCTCGGTCTCTGGGAGAGTGCGCAACGCTCGCTGATACAACTGCTGGCGCACGTTCTTTTCCAGGTCATCTGACGTGGGCTTGACGTCGGCCGTGAAGTACCGGATACGCCGCAACGCGTGTCCTGACCCAAGAATGCACCGGCAGAGTTCTCGCAGGTCCAGCCAGCGGTACGGCGTCTTGCGCAGCGCACCGTAATAGAGGTTGAACCCATCGATGTAGACGTTCCGTAACGCCATGCCATTAAAAATTTCAGGGGCCACCCGGAGGTGGCCCCATCCCAGCCGTCAGAAACAGCTGGGGGAATTGCGTCCACTATACCGGCCTCAGCCTTGCGTACGCGGAAACATTCGCCCCGCGACCGTCTGAACGCCGGCCCACCGCCCCGTACACTCACGCGCCACTCTGCGAGCCGGAGCCAGCCACATGCGCGCCGTCGTGCTTTCCTACAGTCATCACGGGTTTGGGATGGGCCGCACGGCGGTCGCGTTGGGGCACGAGCTTGTCGGCGCGTTCGACCCGCTCGAGTCCGAACGTACGACGATGGCGGACACCTTTGGATGTCCGGTCTTCGACTCGGCCGCCGAGTGCCTGGAGGCCGTGAAGCCTGACGTGGCGCTGGTGTCGGGCCGCCACACCCTGGCCCCCGACTACCTGCAGGCCTGTGTGGACGCCGGAGTGCCGTGTCTGTTCGACAAGCCCTGGGCTGATTGCGCCGACCGCCTGCGACCTGCAGTTGAGGCCGCCGAGGCCGCGGGCGTTTGGGGAGCACTCACCCTGCCCACCCGCGAGCTCAAAGTAATCGACGTGATCGGCCAGTCAATTGCGGACGGCACGCTTGGAGACTTAGCGCATTTCCACAGCCGCCTCAGCACTTCAACGCCAACGCGCTACGACGGCATGCCCTCCGCCTGGCACAACGACCCGTCCATCTCGGGCGGCGGCTGCTGGGCGGTGGAGTGCCAGCACGGCATCGACATCATGCTGGACGCCATGGGCGGTCAGCCCGCGCGGGCGGTGGCCGGCGTGATCTCCAACGCCATGTTCCAGCGTCCGTTCGACGACTACGCCGCCGGCCTCTTTCGCGCCGCGGACGGCAGTACCGGGCTGGTGGAATGCAGCTACGCCTATCCGCTGGGCGATCACTCGGGCGAGTACGTCGTCCGTGCCGTGGGCACCCGGGCGATCGTGGTCGGTCAGTACACCGCCGACCTGGTGGGCCAGGTGCAGGTCCACACCAGCCAGGGGGTGCAGGTCTACGACGAAACGCCGCGGGCCGACATGATGGCCAGCATCATGAGTCGCTCCCTGAAGGCCCTGCTGGACGGCGACCCACCGCCCATCCCGCTCCAGCAGGCTGTGCGCATTCTGGAACTCCAGGACGGCGTCTACGACCTGGCCCGCCAATCATCCGCCACCAACGGACCGCACCTCATGGCCGCGCCGGCACCGCGACCGATCTGAGGCTGCGAGCCGGGATCGCCCCTACCAGTTCGTGACGGACCCATCGGGTCGCGTGAGGTGGGGGGACTCCCAGTGGCTGACGGGGAGTTCGTTCACGACGTCCAGGTCAATCTCCACGCCCAGGCCGGGGCTGTCGGGCACCGGATACGAGACACCGTCCAGCTTGTGCTGTACCGGGAAGAGCTCATCGGAGTAGAGCCGTCCCAGGTCGGCGCCGCGGTCTTCCAGCCAGGCCCAGTTGGGCACCGCCGCGCCCATGTGCACGCTCGCCGCGGTGCAGACCGGTCCCAGCGGGTTATGCGGCATCAGGTCGATGTAATGGACCTCGCACCAGCCCGCCACCTTCATGGCCTCCGTAAAACCACCAACGTTGCAGATATCCACGCGGGCAAAGTTGGTCAGGCCCTGCTCGATATAGGGCGCGAACTGCCACTTGCTGGAGAACTCCTCGCCGATGGCAAAGGGCACGTCGGTCATGCTGCGCAGCGTGGCGTAGGCGTTGGGACTCTCGTCACGGATCGGCTCTTCCAGGAAGTCGATGGTCCCCGGCGGCATGCGCTGGCAGTAGGAGGCCGCCTCGGCCACGCTCAGCCGGTGGTGATAGTCGGGACCCAGCACCGGCCCCGGCCCCACGGCCTCGCGCAGGGCCGTGTGCCACTCGGCGGTGACGGCAATGGACGCACGCGGCTCAAAGCGGTTGCTGCCGTCGCTGATGCCGGGACCGTACATGGACGTACGGATACATTCCCAGCCTTCCGCCACAAGGCCCTTGACCTCCTCGATCAGGTCATCCAGGTCGCTTGACCGGGTGGTCACGAAGCAGGGCACAAAGTCGCGCTGCTTGCCGCCCAGCAGCTGGTAGACGGGCACCCCGAGGCTCTTGGCCACCAGGTCATGCAGGGCGATGTCAATGGCCGACATCGCGGCGGTGAGCACACGCCCGCCCTCGAAGTACTGGCTGCGATAGACCTCCTGCCAGATGCGCCCGATGCGCCGCGGATCCTGCCCGATCAGGAAGTCCCGAAAGTGCGACACGGCGCCGCCCACCGCCAGGTCGCGGGTGCTCAAGCCGGCCTCGCCCCAGCCGTAGTAGCCGTTGTCGGACTCGATCCGTACGGTCTGCACGTTTCGGAAGCCCGGGTTGAAGGCATGGAACTGGATGTCGGCAATTTTCATCACGGCGCCTGACGCGGGAGCGGACGGCAGACCTCATGGTGCCAGCCGACGGTGCGACTCGGAGCGTGAGTTGCTACTCGGCGATCACGAACCGCATCTCGCGCGGATTCTGAACGACGCGCGATGCGTCAAGGATCTCCAAGCGCACGACCTCACCTGCGGCATCGAAATCGGCGATCACGCCCGGTCGAACCTCGTCGCTCTCCTCGATCGCCAATTCGCGAAGACTGATGACCACCGTGTCCGCCGCGGGATCGTAGATCACTTTCACGCCCGTTCGCTCCGGAGAGAGACCTTTGCAGAACGCCCCTCGTCCTCGAAGGTGTGGCGGCTCTTCACCCTCTCCGAGGGGAGAGGCAGGTTCGGCCGTCCCCGGCCGAAACCGGTGAGGGGTCTTCCGGGCACCCGCCCTCGGGTTACGCAAAGGTCTCTCCGGAAGTTCATATAGCCGTAGAAAGTCTTGTTCATCGTGCCCACGGCGCTCAAAAGTTCGTCACCGAGCCGTCGGGGCGGACGGTGTGAGGGTTTTCCGTCTGGCCTACGGGGAGATCCCTGGCGGCGTCCAGATCAATCTCCACGCCCAGGCCCGGGGCGTCAGGCACCGGGTACCACACGCCGTCCAGCTTTGGCTGAACCGGGAAGATCTCATCGGAGTAAAGCTCCCCCAGGTCGGAAGTCCGGTCCTCCAGCCACGCCCAGTTCGGCACCGCCGCGCCCAGCTGCACGCTGGCCGCCGTGCAGACCGGACCCAGCGGGTTGTGCGGCATCAGGTCGATGTAGTGCGTCTCACACCAGCCGGCCACCTTCATGGCCTCGGTGAAACCGCCGACATTGCATATGTCCAGCCGGGCAAAGTTGGTCAGCCCCTGCTCGATATACGGCGCGAACTGCCACTTGCTGGAAAACTCCTCGCCGATCGCAAAGGGCACGTCGGTCATCGAGCGCAGCGTCGCGTAGGCCGCCGGCGTCTCGTCGCGGATCGGCTCTTCCAGGAAGTCGATGGTGCCCGGCGGCATGCGCTGGCAGTAGGAGGCCGCTTCGGCCACGCTCAGCCGGTGGTGGTAGTCCGGCCCGATCACCGGTCCCGGCCCCACGGCCTCGCGCAGCGCCGTGTGCCACTCCGCGGTGATGGCCACGGACTCGCGCGGCTCAAAGACCTGACCCTCCGTCTCCCAGAGACCCCACACCAGGGTTCGGATGCACTCCCAACCCTCGGCCACGTAGCCCTTCACTTCCGCGATCAGGTCGTCCAGGTTCTGCGAGTTGGTGGTGACGAAACAGGGCACGAAGTCGCGCTGCTTGCCGCCCAGCAACTGGTAGACGGGCACCCCGAGACTCCTGGCCACCAGGTCATGCAGGGCGATGTCAATGGCCGCCATGGCCGTCGTCAGCACCCGCCCGCCCTCGAAGTACTGGCTGCGGTACGTCTCCTGCCAGATACGCCCAATGCGGCGCGGATCCTGGCCGATCAGAAAGTCACGGAAGTGCGCCACCGCCCCGCCCACCGCCAGGTCGCGCGAGCACAGACCCGCCTCACCCCATCCGTAATACCCGTTGTCCGACTCCACCCGCACCACCTGCAGATTCCGCCGCCCCGGATTGAAGGAATAGAACTGGATGTCGGCAATCTTCATAGCGGCGCCTGGCACGAGGGCAGACAACTGACTTCATGGTGCCAGCCGACCGTGCGGTGGACCGCGCCGACGGGGGGGCAGCGGCGCACCCGTGCAAACGAGGAGTTTCTTAGAAGAAACTCCTGAGCCGCGGCGGGGCGCCAGTGGCCGAGCGTACGCAGGAGCGGGGATGGGAACCGGCGGGACGCGGACAGCCTTGGCACGGCTGAGTTCCGCGAAGGCCAGCCGGGTACGCGAAACTTACGGGCAAAATCGGGATTGAGAAACTGATCGGCGAAGTTGAAGCCGATGAGTTCTACATCGGCGGACGGCGGCCAAACACGGGCGGACGTGGACGCGGCGCACAAAACAAGACGATTGTGCTGGGCATGAAGCAGCGCGGTGGCAACATTGTCGCGATGGTCATTCCAGACGTGAAGTCAGCGACCATCCAGCCGTTGATTGAGCAATACGTCGCTCGCGGAACCATCGTCCATACGGTCGAATGGTGGTGCTATCGGCTACTGAGACTAGCCGCACTCGACCATCGCACTGTACGCCATGGCTCGGGGCAGTGGGAGCATGAAGGCAGTCACACAAACGCGATCGAAAACTTCTGGGCATGCCTGAAGCTCGGCATTCGCGGAACGCATATCCACGTTTCGTCTGAGTATCTTCAGAAATATGTGACGGAGTTTGCGTTTCGCTACAACTATCGGAACATGCCGGACCGGATGTTCGCCGCTTAGATGGCAACGCGGGCGCAGCCTGTTTGAGTAAGACTTCAAACAACGCGCGGTCACCTTCAAGCTTTGAGTCTTTAGGTTCGGGTTTCTTGGGCATCTCATTGGCCTCCAAATATCCAGAATGATTGCGACGACGCCAGCTCTATTACAAGCGTTGTTATACCAATACCTAAAATCGTGAGCAATGAAACCTTGATTTGGAAACGACGCTCCGATTTCTTTTCTTCTTCTTGTCTTCTACCTTCCATGAAGTCCAAAGGCGAGAATCCTGCCTCCCACTGTACGAATTCCTTGCAAGTACGTAAATCTGCAATCTCGCTTGAAACGAACCCAGGCACCCGACGATAGCATCCGTGGCTTGTGTTTTTCTTGCTCCGCGTGAATTCTGGCGCTTCCGACCAATTGCCATTGTTCGGCGAATAGTATCCAAGAAAGCCGCAATCTTTGCATTTTACTTTGCTGCGCAGGCTGAGTGCTCTCATCTTAGTAGATTTATTATTCCGGCCCTGACCTAAGTTATATGATATAATTGTATCATGGAACAATTCAGCTATCATCTATTTCGACGATAATTCCAGAAGGGAGTATGTGCGGATTCTCAGGTGGGTAATATCGGAGTCCAAGCGCCTCGGACTCGCGCCGAGCCACCTGAATGCCATACTCAATTTGTGCGTGTCTTTGGCAAGTTTGGATGAGTGTTCTCGCAGCATCTCCGAACATGAACTCACCGCAAACATCGCAGCCAATCCGTTGAAGTTGACCTTCACGACTCTCAGTCTGAAGGACGCGGTTATCGCTGCGGCACTTGATTGCGGCTTTAAATTCAGGCACTTACAAGTTTTCTAATCTGAATCGTCCACTCACAGTCTTCTCCAACCTCTAATGCATAAGCTATAGGTTCGCCCATCTGGGTATGAAACGAAGCCACTTCAATATGTCGATGTTTGTCTTCTCGTCGCATTTCTAAAAGATTGTCTGTGTATCCAAAATGGTTGAAGTTAAGCTTGTAATCATTTATCTTGTCAGAGACAGCGAGCTGAACGATATAGTGTCCATTTGAAACCGAAAATGGTCCGCCGAGAAATGGTCCCTTACCTCTACGATACAATACGATGATTTCAACAGCCATCGTACAATTCTCTCTTCGGGTTTGGTACGCGCCGCTCAGAACAGCTAAGAGCGTCCATCTCATACCATACAGAAGCCTAACACACGCTTCCCTTTCCCCGCTGACTCCCGGCCGCTAGGGTCGCTGTGACTCGCCACAAGTCACCAAATCGCCGCGCATGGTGCGCTGGGACTCTCGTGCTCCCCGTGGTTGTCGCTCGGCTATTTGGCTGGTGGCGCGTCGGATTCCCTGTGCGCGCCGCGGGGAGCACCTGCGCCGCACTCGCCTCGAAGGGCGTCGCGAGGGCACAGCCGGTCAACGTCTGCGAGCGAGTGGAGATTCATACGGGATGGTTTACCAAGCTTCGCGGAAAGCGCTCAATGCACGCGGCGATTCAGCGGGAGTTCGAGACGCTGAACGGACGCGGCTATCGCGTCGTCTGGATTTGCACGGACGAATGGGGCTGGTTCCGCAAGCTGATTGGATTCTTGATCGCGGGATTCACGCTCGGATTCTTCGGCTCGCAGCCGGGCGTCCTGATTATCGGCGAGCGCATGGATTCGAAAATAGCACGAGCGGCGGATAGGCGGAGCAGGTTCGCGGATTCCGAGTACTTGCCACAAGGAGATAATTGCGTTTCCAAAAAACTCTTGAGCTGTGAACGGGCGCTTTGCGGGCGAGGAAACGGAGGCGCCAGTTGGCAGGCGAGAGACAATAGGGGCCGGGGTCATCCGAGAAACCAGTTGCACGTTCATGATCGCTATTGTCCACTAGATGAGCACTAGGGGCAATTCACGTCGGGCAGTCGAGGGGTGGTGAGGCGAACGTGGCCAGCGAAAGAACAGCGACAACGACGGACACAGCAAGGCGGCGCCTGTGGGCATCCTCAGAAACAGAGGCGGACCCAGAGAAGCCGGAAGGGAATCGACCTGTTTCCACACATGCCGCCCCCAGCGGCCCACTAAGGCCGCCAGGTCACTTCTGGCATGTATGGTCGGGGAGCCCACCTGTTCAGTGTTACACCGTCAGCCTGGGTCGCGCCGGACCATGACCTGAATGTGCAGCGGAAAATTCTGCGGCTGCCCATCGTCAACCGGCCAACTGTGGGCCAATCCGTAATCCTCATAGCGTCGCTGGTTGGGAGCAGACGGCTGGCCCTTGCCTTCTTTCCACATGAAAGCCGTGCGGCTGTTGATAAAGTCAACCCGATAGGCGGCGTCGATCTCGATGAACCGAACCCCATCCTCGCCCGAAAACGTGAGGACCGCCCCTGGGCTCCCCAGCTTGATGTGGCGCGTGGCCTGGGCGGTGCCTACGGCACCGTAGTGGACTGGCACCCCAAGCAGCACACGTGCGATCGCGGGAACCCGTTCATACGGGAGGGCGAACAGGACGGCGACGACCAGCACCCCACCGAGAACCGCCCGATTCTGGATGCCAAGAACTGACTCCAGCAGAAGTCCGGCAACCGCGCCCGCTACGAACCACCAAATGGCTCGACCTGCTTGCACGGCTCGTAGGAACAGCGGCCTCCCATCCTCCATCCGCCCACGCTATGCCCTCCGAGTGGTTGCGTCAAGTATGCAATTAACGGCTCATTTGCACCTAGGTTTTCGATTCAACTCGCGGCCATTGGCGGTCGCTATTACAGAGCGAGAAACGGTCGGTGGTGTTGCATGGCCTAACGGGAACTTTCAGAATCCCATGTTTGACTACGCGTTTTCTCTGTGGTGAAACTCGACGCTCGGATTGCTAGCCTTCTGGTGGCATTCCAACCGTCAGCAAGCTGGTCGGGGCCGAGCGACAGCTAGTGGTGCCGACTCATTGCCAATGCTGGACTTTCGTAAACTCAGCCACTCCTAGATTTCCACTGCCGAGGTGATCTTCGAGGAGTTCCGCGACAAGAACCTGCAACCCGCCTACCTGGCCGACGCCGATCCCAACCGCGCCCTGCTGGATCGCTACGTTCTCTGTGACCTTCTTGGGTTCGATGAGAATGTCTACCAGGCCGTCCGCCGCTTAGCCGCCAAGTGGTGCGCCGAGCCTTCGGTTCACGGTGGGAAGCAGCGGCCACTGGGCGTGGAACTGGTAATTTAGCTTTGGATCCTACAAGGGTCACGATCGCTAGGCTTGTAACTTAGTTGAGTTCTGTAGCCGTAGTTCGTTCTTGGTTAAGGCTGACGCAGACTGACTGCTGCGAGTTGCTTTGATCGTTCGGAAGGTGCACTGCGTTTCAGCCAGTCGACCAAGTCTGAGTCTGTGGCTGGATTAACCCACACGACATCTCCTAACCAGTCAACGTCAGATGCACAACGAGCAAAACCATTGCGTGCACGATCGTCGTTTGAAGCGATCAGCATGTCTGCTTGGCGACAGGCTTCGACCAAGTGCGCATCCTTCTCCAATGTAGCTGTGACCCCGTAGCTGCCAACTCTATTCGCAATCATGTTTCTCAGTTTCGCGTCCTCACTAACCTTCGGCCTTGAAATCTTCTTGCTGTCTTCCATCTCCGCTCGCCATCGCTCCGACGCTCTCGAAGGATGACAGTCCCATTCCTTCTCGAGTTCGTCGCTGACTATGACTGAATGACAGATTTTTAGGATATATCTAAGAAAGTCCATGCACTCGATAGAGCGTCGATCTAAGCTATCTTCACCTGCCGCAGTTACAAGGACATCTGTATCAACGACAATTGACTTTCTGTCAGCTTTCCTAGACAATTATCGGCCTAATGCGTCGCGAATCTATCGCCCTCGAGCGGCGCGTATGAACTCAGAGCTGGCATACATCTCTGTATCTGCAAAATCCTCTGGCCAGTCACCCGTTCGGCCATGCTCGTCCGGTTGTTCAGACGCTATGTCAGTGAATCCTTCGTTGTCGAGCCAAAACCAATTCAGTCCCACGGATGTCGCTGGGAGCTTCTCGCGTGCAACGAGCGTTTGGATATGTAGTAAAAGCAGAGAGCTATGTGTTTCTACAATAACTCGGACGCCGCGCTTCGCGGCACGTGCTAGTGCCTTCGCCAGACCATATTCTGCCCGCGGATGCAGGTGGCTTTCGGGTTGCTCTATATATACAATTTGACCTGGCTCCGCTGCTTCAAGTGACACTAAGACTGGCAAGACATAGGAGACACCGATTCCGACGTCAGCGAGGCTGACCATTTCTGGAGAAGACGTGGACTCGTCGACACCCGGTCGTGCAACCTGCAGTTCGACTTCAGTGTCGCTGAGTTTTCTGGTCGCGACGCCGGTGGTCAATCTAAGATCTCGCAGGGACCGGACTAATCTAGCTAGTCTTTCGTCGCTGTCGGATTCCCACTTTGCAACCACTGAAGCAGTGTAGTCTTCAAATGTGCCGGGAAAGTTAGTACTTATTCTCTGCAGGCGGATAGTTTCTAAAGTGCTTTCGCCGAAACGCCGGGACATGAATTGTATTCTTGATGGCTGCGGCGAAATTACAAGTGGCATAGTCAGAAGGATCTAGTGTGTAGTGATCTACGCCAAATGACGAGAATGCGGCGGTAAGGAAGCATAGATGTCGTCTGACTCGCCATGACCCGGCCCAAGGCTCCCCAGTTGAGAAATCCGCGAATAGTTCTCTGGCTTTGCGTGATGATACTGTGGATTTCTTAATCTCATCTTCTAGTGTCTCAAACAGGCTTCCAAAAATCGGTTTGGCAGCATCTTTTAGGCGGGAAGCTCTCCGTGACGCTGTATCTCTTACTTCTTCCGGGATTTGACGCTCTATTTCGGCGGCAGACATTGTCAGTGTTAAGTCTAGAACATCAATCGAGTCCCTGTGCCATATATCGTGTCTATACTGAGCCCTACTTAGTGCGATTCCAGATTCGATATCTCTCGAATAAGTGAGTTCTAGGCTGCCAAGCGACATTTCGAGCAAAATGGTAATTGTGTCCTGTTGGTCGCCGGTCGGCTCGCGCGTAAAGACTTGGTCTAGACTAGTGAATTGAACATTGGACCCCGATATCAGGAGCGGGCCAGGATCTATGGCGTTATCGAGTGTTTGCTTAAGCATTAATAGCGGCTTGATCGCACTTGACTTGCCCGCACTGTTCGCCCCGGCCAGTATTGTAAGAGGATGAATTTCTATTGATCGGCGTGTATTGTAGGACGCGAATCCACTTACTGTGATTGCTTTTAGCGATCTGAATGCACCAATATCTCCTGCCTCAAGTGCGTCTTGTAGTGGTCTGGGGAGAGAAAAGCTCTGGGTCATTGAATCAGTCGGGAGCAACACCAACACGGCTGCGCGGTGATTTGGATGTGTTAGTCATGGTACGTCAATGTGGATAGGGGGTTGGCTCATTGTATCTCAGGTTTGCGGCGCAGATCGATGACGTCTTGCGCCTCTTACCGGAAGGATGTTCAATTGCAAGATCGATTCGTCACGACCTTATAGATCAGCGGGTTCGGTCCTTCCAGAGATAGTGGATTGGAGGCGGGCGTCGAGGGCACCGGGGATTCGGAGGTCTTGGGGGACACTGATTGCGGGTTTGCGGCGGCCGCTGATTCAGTCGCCTCGGCTGCGCATGACGATCAAGTCGATGGGCGAGCGATTCGTCGCTGCCGTGACCTTTAGCGCGGTGCGGCAGGTGGCGGGTTCGGTGGGCGCCCACCCGAGCGGCCGCAGCCCTCGCTACCCTGTCGAGAGGCGGCCGCGGCCCCTGGGCGCTGCTGAGGGCGCATGATGCAACGGTCGCCTTTGGAGGGAGCTACGCAATGGATCTGGTAAACGGCGTACCGCGCAGTCCGTATGAGGCGATGCATGGGATCGTGTTTTTGCCGCGGGCTATCGACAAGGTGCGGGCCGAGATCGCCGGCAGGCTGGGGGACTACATTTCGCGGACCTTCTTTTCCGGGATGCTGCTGGAGTTCCTGGGGATCGAACCGCAGGACTTCGTGGACGCGGTGGCCGCGCGCGAGAGCGACGAGGAGGTCTGGGCCTGGGTCAAGGCGCGGATGAGACCGCGCTCCGCCACCGAGATCATGGCCTTCAACCGCCGCATGATGACCATCACGCCGCAGGACGACACGGCGCGCGAGCGCTACTGGCAGTTCATGGCCGACATCGGCCAGTCCCACCGCACCGACCTCACCCGCCAGTTCGACCGCCTGGACCTCGACGAAGCCCGCGACGTGCCCCTGGGCGGCCGCCAGTAACCCCCGGCCCGCCACCCGCGCCGATCATCGAGCACCACGGCACCCCTTCGCCGCTCCCGCTGAAGGGCGACCTTTGCAAATCGCCCAGCGTTCTTGAAAGCGCGGCCGCTTTTGCCCCCTCTCCCTGTGGGAGACCTTTGAATAATGCGCCCTGAGCAGCGCCGAGGGGCGGCCGCCGGGCCGCGACGGGGTCGCGAGGGGTGGGGTAGCTCGGGTCGCCACCCGCCGAGGGCTACCCACAGCCCACCGCGCCGAGGTGAGGGCGCAGTGCGCCTAGGGCGAGGCGGGCGCGCCGGCCAGCAAGCGGTCCGCGCGGCGCAGGTTGTAGGCCAGCAGCTTGAACCACATCTCGGTCGTATTGCGGGCCAGGCCCCGGTACCGCACTCGCTGGTAGCCGTACGAGCGTTTCAACGTCCCAACCACGGGCTCCACCGGCCGCCGCACCTGTTCGATCCGGGCGTGGCGGCGGCGCGCCGTCGGGCCCAGCCGGGGATGATGTTTGTTGGGCCGCCGCATCAGCCGATCCGCGATCCCCAGCGCCCGCAGCCGGGTGCTGCGCGCGTGCGGGCCATAGGCCGCATCCCCATACACCGCCCCCTCGTCCCCCGCGATCAGCCCGTCCGCCACCTCGGTCTCGTTCACGTTCGCCGGCGTCAGCATCGCGCGCCGGATCAGTTCCGAGTCGGCGTCCACGCCCAGGTGCAGCTTGTAGCCGAAGCGGGCGGGCGGGCCCCGGCGGGCCCAGGCCGCGTCCGGGTCCCTGGGGCTGCCCGCGCCTGCGCCGCCTCCCCGCGGGCGGCGCACCTGCGCGGCCACCAACGTCGCGTCCACCAGCGTGCCCTGCTTGACCAGCATCCCCCGCGCGGCCAGTTGCTGCTCCACCGCCGCGAACCGCGGCTCGGCCCCGCCCGCCGCCGGCAGCCGCGTGCGGAAGCGGCTGATCGTCGAGTGATCCGGCGCGTCGTCTTGCAGCCCCAACCCCACGAAGCGCCGGAACGACAGCCGCTCCCACAACGCCTCTTCCATCGCAGGGTCCGAGGCCTGGTACCACTGCTGGAGCAGCAGCACTTTCACCATCAGCAGCGGCGGATAACTCGGCCGCCCGACCGGCGCGGCGTGCAGACCCGCCACCAGCGCCTCCAGCGGCGCCCAGTCGATGAGCTGCGTCAGCCGCTCCAGCCGGGCGTTGCGGCCAACCCGCGGCGGCAGCCAGGCGTCGATGAGTTTCGGCGAATGGGTGGAACGGTGCATGGCCACGACCCTCGGCGGCGGGGGAGATGGTCTTCACCATGCGCCTCACGCCAGGGTTTTGCAAAGGTCTCTGAAGGGCAAGTCGGAGAGCGTTGGCCGGTGCCCCGGCCCGCGGGCGCTGGCTCGCCTTGTTCCCAGGGCGGCGCGACCGCCGAAATCACTCCCACTCCAGCCGGGCAGACCAGGCCGTCGCGAATCCCCGGTCAAGGGACCGGGTGGACACATGCGCGGGCCGAGTGGACACATTTGGGGCAAATTGGCGGGAAAAGTGGACACATTTGGCCGAAAACTGAACACATCCGGGCAAAAACTGAACACCTGGCCGAAAACACGGTGAACACCTGAGCGGGCCAAGGGACCCCGCGCGATGCGAACCATCCCAGCCCCCAAACACCATTCGGAACACCGCTACCCACGACCCCGTCGCCCCCGGCCTTGCCGTCCGTAATCACTTGGTGTACAATCAGCGGCCATACCCATAGCCTGCCCCTCGGAGCTTCTCGTTCACATGGCCCTCGTCCGCCTCACATGCCTTCTAGTCTGCCTGCTGTCTCCCCTCACCCTTCGATTGCCCGCATCCCGCCGCGGCCTCGCCCTGTCATGTCCGCGCCCGCCGACGGCCAACCACCGGCCCGTCCTCCGTCCCACGCTGCCGTCAACCCGGTCGGCGCCCATCCACGCCGCTGGCGCCCCGGCATCGCATCCCCGGCCTTATGCCCCGAAAACTCACGAATCCGCCCCAAAAAATCCGTCAAAACTGTCTCTCGCCAGCCCGCCCCCTATGGGGGCGGGCTGGCGAGAGACAGTTCCCCCTTTATCCCCCACGCCCTGGTCCGGCCGGCAGGGGCGGGTGGCACGAAGGCCGGCGGCGCTACCAGACGGTGAAGCCGCCATCCACGATCAGGTCGTGGCCGGTGACGTACGACGCGGCGTCGGAGGCCAGGAAGACCGCCGCGCCCTGCAGTTCCTCCACCTCGGCCATGCGGCCCAGCGGCGTGTCGCGGTTCCAGATCGGCTGGGCCTCCCGCGTGCGGGGAGCGTCGGCCATCTCCGTCCGGGTGTAGCCCGGACTCAGCGAGTTCACGCGCACCCCGTGCGATGCCCACTCCGCGGCCATCGACTTGCTGAGCTGTACCAGCGCGGCCTTGGAGGAGTTGTAATGCGACTGTGGCTGCGGCCGGTTGGTGATCCGAGCCGAAATCGAGGCCAGGTTGATGATCGAGCCACTGCCGGCGGCCATCATGGCCCGGCCTTCCGCCTGCGAGCACAGAAATGCGCCCTTGACGTTGGTGTCGTAAATCCAGTCCCAGTCCTCTTCCGACATCTCTGCCGCCTCAACCCAGTTGTTCACCCCGGCGTTATTGCAGGCGATATCCAGCCGACCCCAGGCGCTCACGATCTGGTCGATCAACGCGTTGACCTCGTCCGCCTTCGTAACGTCGGCGGTCAGCGCCAGGGCGCGCTGCCCCGCGGCCTCGATTGCGGCAGCGGTGTCGTCCAATGTCGCCTGGGTCCGTCCACACACCACCACGTCCGCGCCAGCCTCCGCAAACCCAACCGCCAGCGCCTTACCAATCCCGGTCCCGCCGCCGGTAACCAGAGCCGTCCTACCCGCCAGGCTGAATCGATCCAGGACACCCATACGCGCACCTCAGACCAGAGACGCCACTATCGCGAGCGGCTTCGGCAAGCTTACGAGCCTAGCCGCCTCCGCTGGCCGGGGTTGCCTGTTGGGCGTTCTCGCGTTCGGCCTTCTCGTCGAGGGCCTGCTGGCGGAGCTTCTCGCGCTCTTCCTCGCTCATGAAGTCGTCGCTGCTGGGGCGCTGCTTGGGGAAGGCGTAGCCGCCCGGGGCGTCGACCTGGCTGCCGCAGGCGCTCAGCGCCACAAGCCCAGCCACGGCGACTGGTGCGAATCTGAGCAGTGCTCGACGCGAAGTCAGTGGTCCTGATCCAGGTTGCTAGCTACCGGACGCAGCGGTCGGAGTGTAGCCACCGGCGGCCTGCTTCTGCAGTTTCGCGCGTTCCTCTTCGGAGAGGTAGTACTGATGCCCATCGCGAACCCTGGGAAAGTTGAATTGCCCGGGAGCGTCGCTGTCGGAGCCGCTGCAGGCAGCAACCGCGCCCATGCCCAAGGCCACCAGCACAACCGGCGCACCACGAATGGCTCGACGCCTGGATATCACGGAATGACTCCTGCAGCCGGTCGCCAATGGTACCCCGAGTCAAAGGCCACCCTGACTAGAAACCGCGGCAAGCGTCGGCCGACATGTACGAATGAGCGACGACCCTGGCCCTTTGGCCCGACGCGCTCTGCCGCCGTGGTCAGCCAGGCCTCAGGTCCACAGCCGATCCACGGCTACGGCGATGGCGACCGCGGTCCCGACTGAGCCGAGCATCAAGCCGATCATCCACTTGACCAGGCGCGCCTCAAGCGAGTGCAGGTCCGCCTTGGTCGCGTAATGGGTCACAATCTCGGTGCGTAGCAGGTTCATTTCGACCCGGAATTCATCCCGAGTTTGGCTCAAATCAGCTCGTAACTCTTCCCGCGTCTGGCTCAACCCAGCCAGAAACTCGTCCCGTGTCCGGCCCAACTCAGCGCGAAACTCGTCCCGCGTCCGGCTCGCCTCAGCACGGAATTCGTCCTGTGTCCGGTTCAGCTCGAACCGCAACTCATCCTGCGTAATCGGGTGCGCGTCAGCTACCACGTCACTGATTCCTTCGCATGCCGGTCGGTTCCCCGGCATCTCGGCGGCTGGACCCTATGTGCGAATCGCTGCCGCAGCGGTACCAAGCGCGTCCCACCCTTGGCACGGCTGGGCCGCTTGACGCGCGTGCCAATCATAGCTTTGGTCGCTGAGGCACCGTCGCTTCCGGCCACCCACCTGGCTGCCGCTTGGATCGCCAGCGTCTGGAATTGACGCCGGCACCTGCGGCTGGCACGGTCCGCATGGCTGCTCGCCTAGGTACCCGGCACGATGTTGCGAGTTGGAATGATTGGCTTGGGCGGCATTGCCCGTTCCCATGCCCAGGGCATTGCGGAGTTGGACGACGTGGAGATCGTGGCCTGCGCCGACCTGATCGAGGCCACGCGCGCCGAGTACATGGACACCTACGACGTCCCCAAGGGCTACGCCTCACACACGGAACTGCTGCAGGATCCCGAGATCGACGCCGTGGGCGTGGTGCTGGGTCACCAGCTGCACCATCGGCTGAGCGTGGATGCGCTCAACGCCGGCAAGCACGTACTGGTCGAGAAGCCCATGGCGCTCACGCTGGAGCAGTGCGACGAGATGATCGCAGCCGCCCGCGCCAACGACGTAAAGCTGATGGTGGGTCTGACCAACCACTTCCTGCCCGTGTACATCAAAGCGAAGGAAATCCTGGACTCCGGGCAGTTGGGACCGCTGATCACCATCGTGAGCTACATGTCCAAGAACTGGAACTTCGCCAACCGCCGGCCGCAATACCGCAGCCGCTATCACGGCGGCGGTATGTGGCTGAGCAACGGCGTGCACGTGGTGGACCGGGTCACCTGGTTCATGGGCTCGCAGGCGGTGTCGGTGTCGGCGTCGATTGGAACGCGGGCGCACTACCAGGCGGGCGACGATTCGGCCACGGCCTTCATTCGGTACAAGAACGGCCTAGCCGGGGTGGCGGTGTCCGTGGGCTACGCCGACGGCGGACCAATCCACGACACGCACGTCATTTGCGCCGATGGCAGCCTGCGCTTTTCACACAGTGCGTCCGGCCGCGGCCTCTGGATTGGGCAGGGCGAGACGTGGGAAGAAGTGGAGTACGAACACTGGCCCCAGAGAATGCGGCTGGAGTGGGAACGCTTCGCCGAGGCAATCGACCAGGGGATCGAATCCCCGGTGCCCGGAGAATACGGTCGCCACATCCAGGAAATCCTGCTGGCCGCCGAGACTTCAGAAATCACCCGCAGCGAAGTCATGCTGGCGTCCGGTGAGCGCTGGTCCACCCAAGCCGCCGGCGAGCCTGTGCAGATTCAGCACGGCTGGGTGTAGTCAGATGAGCGCACTGGAACGCCGCCGCCTGGGACAGACCAACCTGCGTCCAACCCGCCTGGCCCTGGGCGCCGCGCACATGGGCGGGATGGTGCACGCCATCACCGTGGACGAGGTGCGCGCCACGCTGCAGCGCCTGTACGACCTTGGCGTCCGCTACCTGGATACCTCGCCGCTCTACGGCAACAGCCAGGAGAACCTCGGGAAGGCCATGCAGGGCATGGACCTGCCGGAGTTGCTCATATCCACCAAGGTCGGGTCGCATCCCAGCCGGCAATTCAGCTACACCGCCGAGGATTTGCGCTGGTCGCTGGACGACAGTTCGCGGCTGCTGGGACGCGAGCGACTTGACCTAGTGCTGATCCACGACCCGCCCACGATGGAGCCGGTGATGGCCGCCGGCGACGGCTTTGACACGCTGGAGGCCCTGCGCGCGGAAGGCCGCCTGGAGGCCATTGGGCTGGGCGTGCGCGATTTCGACTTCCACCGCCAGGCCATCGACGCCGGACGGGTGGACGCGATCCTGACCTACGCCGACTACAACCTGGTGCGCCAATCAGCCGCGCCGCTGATCCGCCACGCCAAGGCCAACGGCGTGGGCGTGATCCTGGGCTCGCCGCAGATGCAGGGACTGCTGGCGCACGGCGACCCGATGATCGCCCTGAAAGTCCGGCCCAACCTCAGCGAGCTGTACCCGCCGGAAGACGTCCAAGGCGCCCGCGAGTGGTACGCCTGGTGCCGCGAACGCCAGGTGGACCTGCGCCACCTGAACATGCGCTTCGTGCTGGCCAACGAGGATATCGACGTGGTCCTCACCGGCGCAGCCTCGGCCTACGAAATGGAAACCAACGTCCGCGAGGCCACCTCAGCCATCCCATCCGACATCTGGGCCGAAGCCCTGGTGCGGGTGGCCGAGCTTGACGAGCAGGCGGGCTAGGCCGCAGCCAACGACCTACTGATCCACCACCGCCCCGTCGGCCCCTAGGCGCGTGTGGATTTCGCGGGGTTTGTAGGGCGCGTTCTGAGCGGCGTCGGGCTTGAGAGTGACGCCGATGCCGGGGCGGTCGGTGAGGCGGATGTAGCCCTCGCCGTCGTGCGGATGGATGCCCTCCACCATGTCGCTCTTGGGCGGTACGGTCTCGCCGAGCGGCAGTTCCTGTAGCGCGAAGTTTGGTATCGCGGCGGCCACCTGCAGACAGGCCGCGGTGCTGACCGGGCTGAGCGGGTTGTGCGGCACCACGCCCACGTGACGCGCCTCGGCCAACGCGGCGACTTTCTTGCTACCTGAGATGCCACCCACCATGCACACGTCGGGCCGCACGTACTGCACCGCGTCGCGCCGCAGGCACATGTCGAACTCCCAGAGGGAGCTGTAGCGCTCGCCGGTGGCGATGGGGATGTTGATCTTGGAGGCCACGTAGGCCATCTCGTCCAGGTTGTCGGGCGTGACCGGGTCCTCGAAGAAGTAGGGGGTGAACTTCTCGATGGCGCGTCCCAGCTGCACGGCCTCGGTGGGCGTCATGCGGCGGTGAATCTCAACGCACAGGTCCACGTCGTTACCTGCGGCTTCGCGATAGAGCCGCACGGCTTCGGTGGCGTCTTCGATCCTGTCCACGTGCGTCTTGAAGTACGTCACGTCCCGTTCCTCGTCCAGGAACGGCGTGAGGTGGCCGACCGCCGTGAAACCCTGGGCGCGAGCGTCGGCTACGCCCTGAACCAGGGCTTCGCGCGCGCTGCCGAGGACGTGGTAGTAGACGCGGCAGCGGTCGCGCACACGGCCGCCCAGAAGCTGGTAGACGGGGACCTCGAAGTGCTTTCCGGCGATGTCCCAGAGCGCGATGTCGATGGCGCTGAGCGCTCCCATGACCGCCGCGCCGCGGAAGTGGCTCCAGCGGTACATGTACTGCCAGTGGTGCTCGATCCGCAGCGGGTCCTCTCCCACCAGGTAGCGGCCCATCTTCTCGATGGCCGCGGCCGAGGCTTCCAGGAAACCCCAGGAGCCGGACTCGCCCAGGCCCACCAGCCCGTTGTCCGTATGCACCTGCACCAGCAGGTATTGATCCAGGAACAGCGGTTCGACTTTGGTGATCTGCATGAATGCTCCAGGTACGCGCCGGGAGTCTGCATCGTACGCGCCCCGAGCGGCTGTGGCAGGCTGCCAATGCTCGGATGGCAGCTGAAGGCGGCCGGTCGCATGCAAGCGCAAGTCCTAGTCAGTCACTCGGTCGAGACGATTCAAATGGAGACGATTGAGCTTGGCGACCCGGGCCCCGGCGAGGTCCTGGTGCGCCACCACGTCACGGCCATGTCGCCTGGCACCGAGCGGGCCGCGCTGCTGGGGCTGCCGAACACTCCCGCCAGCGTCTGGCCGCGCAACATGGGCTACAGCGCGGTGGGCGAGGTTGTCGCGGCGGGCCCCGGCGTGGATTTGGCCCCTGGCACGCGCGTGCTGACCAAGGGTCGGCACGGCACGGCCGACCTGGCCCCGGTACACGACGTGTTTTCGGTTGACGATGACGTGGTCGACCAGGAGGCAGCCTTCCACACCCTGCTGCGGATCACCATGCAGGCCGTGCGCAAGGCGCGGGTCGAGCTTGGCGAGACCGTACTGGTGATCGGCGGCGGCTTGATCGGGCAGATGGCCGCGCAGTGGGCCTACGTGGCGGGTGCGGGTCGCGTGCTGGTGGCCGATCTGGATCCCTCACGGCGGGCCATGGCCGAAGCTGTGCCGTGGCTCGAGTCCATGGATCCGACCTCGGAGGAGCAGCGCGCCGCGCTGGCCGAGGGTCACACGGGCGGGCCGCAAGTGGTGATCGAGTCGACCGGTTTCCCGGCGCCCATCAACGACGCGTTCATCATGGCCGGCCACTACGCGCGCGTGGTGCTGCTGGGGAGCACGCGCGGGTCGACCGAAAGCGTCAACTTCTACCGCGACGTGCATAAGAAGGGGCTCACCATCATTGGCGCGCACGATTCGATCCGGCAGCCGGACGCCGGGGACAACCCCGTTCTGAACGCGCTGCCCGTGCTCTGGTCGCCACGACGCGACGTAGCGGTGGCCATGCGGATGGCCGCGGCCGGCCGGATCACCCTGGACCCGCTGATCACGCACCGGGTGAAGGGTGAGGACTTCAAGACGGTCTACGACCTGCTGTTCGACTTCGAGCCGTCCCTGGTGGGCTGCCTGTTCGACTGGCGCTAGTGGACTAGCTCCCGCTTAGTCGTCGTCCAGCCGCCGCACGTAGTGGATCTGGTGGGCCACTTCCTGGAAGCCGAAGCGCGGATAGAGCGTTTGTCCCTGGGCGTTCTGCACCAGCGTTTCGATCTTGGCCACGCGCATGCCGCAGGACCGTAGATAGTCCAGCGCGTGCTCGATCAGGCGCGAAGCCACCCCGCGCCGCCGGTAACGGGCGTCCACGGCCATGTTGGGAATCTGACCAATGCCGGCGTCCGGCTGCGGACGGGTGGTGATGTAACCGATCACCTTGCCCTCCAGCACGGCCACGAAGTGGTCGGACGGCGAGGCCTCCAACTCCGCCTGCACCCCCGCCCACTTGCGCGCCCGCCATAGGGGCGGCGTATCCAAGCCCAGCAGGCGGTCAGCGTTCTGGTCGATGCTCACGCCGTCGAAGCCTTCCAGCGTCAACTCGCGGATGCGGTCCTGGTCGCGCGACTTGTAACCGCGGATGGTGATTGGCAATTCGGACGGTTTCATAGCCCGCAGTCTAATGTCCGGGGCTGTGGTCCGGCTAACGCGCGTCCGCGGCCCAGTTGGCGCTGGCAACGCCGCTGGCCAGTCGCCAGTCGCAGAGGGCATCCAGGAGTTCGCGGCGAATCGGCGCGGCGTTGGGGTCGTTCCACAAATTGCGCTCTTCGTGCGGGTCGGCCTCTAGGTCAAAGAGCTGCCCTTCGTCCTCGCCCAGGAAATGCACCAGCTTCCAGGTTCGGCTGCGGACCGCCGTTACCAGGTCCACGTGCAGGCCGCTGCCGTCGTCCCGACCCTGCTCGGTGAAGACGTACTCACGTTCAGGCGCGCTGTCGCCTTCGAGCGCTGGATGTAGTGAGCGGGCCTCCATGCTGGAGTCCGGCTCGCAGCCCGCGAGTTCCAGGATGGTCGGCCCCAGGTCAAACCACTGGACCAGGTCGTCGATCCGCCGCCCGCCGGCAAACCGATTAGGCGACCAGACGATGCACGGCACCCGTGTGATCGCGTCGTACATGGTCCATTTCTGAATGTGGCCGTGGTCGCCCAGGCAGTCGCCGTGGTCGGAGGTGAAGATCACCACGCAGTCGTCGGCGTAGCCGTTGCGCTCCAGGGCGTCCATCAGCGCGCCGACCTGTTCGTCGATCATCGTCACGTTGGCCAGGTAGTGCGCCCGCTGCCGCCGCCTCTGTTCGAGCGGCGGATCGACGATGTGCACCACCGAGTCATGGTCGACCTCGGTGTTGTGCTCACGCATCACCCGCAGCGCCTCTGGCTGGCCGTCCAGGTCCGACTGCGAGACCGGACGTATTGGCAGATCGCGCTCCAGGTACGGCGCCAGCGCATCGGGCGTTGGGTCGTAGGGCGGATGCGGCCCCGGAAACCCGACTTCAAGAAACAGTGGCTGCGCGGTGGGGAAAGTATCCAGCCACCACCGGGCCATACCGCCGACAAAGCTGTCGCTGTGCATGTCGGCCGGCAGGTCCCAGGTGAAGGCGCCCATGGCCTCGCGGTAGTCCGGCCGCTGCCGATACATCTCGCGCTGCTGCTTGACCAGCCCTCGCGCCGCCAGGGCTTTGTCCCACTCGTCGAAGTAGTAGCGGCCCTCCAGGAACCGGTCCTTGTTCTCGACGACGTAGCGCTCGTGAAAACCCAGCGGCGTCTCGAACGGGATGGTGTGCATCTTGCCCACGTTGACGCAGTGGTAGCCCGAGGCCGCCAGTTGCTCCACCCAGGACCGCCGCCACTCGCAGCCGTTGCGCAGCACCCCGGTTGTGTGGGGGTACAGGCCGTTAAAGAGGCTTGCGCGGGCCGGCACGCAGGAGGCGGCCGTGACGTGACATTCGTCGAAGCTGATGCCTTCACGGACCAGCCGGTCCAGGTTCGGCGTGTTCACATAGGGGTGCCCGAGCGCGGCAATCGTGTCGTAGCGCTGCTGGTCGGTGATGACCAGGACAATGTTCGGACGCCGTGTGGCGGCCGGCCGCGGCATCAGGCGGCGGTGAAGCGTTCCCAGGCGCGCGCGTAGATGGCCGCCGCCTGCACGACTTCCGCGATGGGCACGAACTCGTCGGCGCTGTGCGCGTAGGCGATGTCTCCAGGTCCGCACAGCACGCTGGGGATTCCGGCGGCCGCCAGCGTGGCGGCGTCCGACCCGTAGGACACGCCGATCACGTTGGCCGAACCGCAGACGTCCGCCACGGCGTCCCGCACCACGCGGACGATCGGCGCCTCAGCCGGTGTGTCCAGCACGTCCCCGAATACAAACGGCGCCTGCACTTCCACGCGCAATTCGGGGTGGCGGCGGCGCGCGATGTCTAGAACCTCCTCAAGCTCCGCTTCCACGTCATCCACCGACTCACCGGGGATCTGCCGCCGCTCGACGATGGCTTCGCAGCGGTCCGGAACCATGTTGAACGAAGTCCCGGCCTTGATGATGCCGACGGAGAACGACGAGTTACCGACCAGCGGGTGTGTACGTCCGGCCAGACGCCGGCCGAATTCCTCACGGAGGACCTGCAAGACGTCGGCCATGCGGAGGATGGCGTTGTCGCCCAGCTGGGGCGTGGAACTGTGGACGGCGGTGCCGTGGGTGATGATCGGCCAGTAGCGGCCGCCGCGGTGCGAACGAACCACCTCCAGACTGGTCGGCTCGCCAACAATGGCGCCGTCCACGCGCAGCCCTGAGTGCGGCAACGCCTTGGCGCCGGCGCTGCCGGTTTCCTCGTCCACGGCAGCGGCCACGGTGAGCGGACCGGCCGGATCTGACACCCTGGCGGCCCACTGGAGCGCCAGCAGCATGGCAGCCAGCGAGCCCTTGGTATCGCAGGAGCCCCTGCCGTGCAGCCGGCCCTCGGCGTCCATGTACGGCTGGTGCCCATTGGACATGGGTCCCAGCGCCACGGTGTCCATGTGCGCTTCCAGCAGCAGGTGCGGACCCGACGCGTCGGGAGCGATGGTGCAGATCACGTTCTCGCGCCCCGGAAAGACCTCCTGGCGGGTGACTTGGGCTCCGATCGAACGGGCGTATTCCTCAACCAGGTCAGCCATGGCCCCTTCGCCGGTGCCGTCCTCGACGCCGGGCGTGACGCTGGGCGTGGCGACCAGCCGGCTCAATAGCTCGCCGGCTTCGCGTTCGGTTGTGATGTTGGCGCTCATGGGCGCGTCATATTGACACCCAGGCGCGGACGGCGGCCAATCGCCGCGCCTGGGTGAGCCCGGTTATGCGGGCCTAGGCACGGGCTATGCCGGCTCGTCGAAGAGGCTGGCCGGGAGCTCGACGTCCACCAGCCGGCCCTCGCGCTGGCTGGTCACCAGCGCCTCGATGGTGTGCATGTTCACCACGGACTGGGTGAGCGGCATCACCGGCTCGGCGACCCCTTGCGCCACGTCCGCGAAGTTCTCCATCTGCAGCCGGTACATCTCGGCGCCCGGCACCGGGATCTCCCTGAACTGCCCGGCGCCGTATTGGTGCTCGATCACCGGTTCGACGTGCGGCCGCCAGGCTCGTCGGATGCCCAACCGGCCTTCGCCGCCCGAAATGTGCAGCGCCTCGCTCAGATGCGCCCTGCGGCTGGCCTCCACGTGGCCCACGCAGCCGCTGTCGTACTCGATCAGGCCGAACTGACGATTCAGGGTGCCGTAGGTCTGGCTGATGCTTCCGACGCTCCAGACCCTGGTCGGCCGAGCGGCGACGAGGCTGTTCACGTCGGATCCCTGGCCACTGCCGGCCTCGAACCCGATCCCGGTGCCGCGTCCTCCGGCCCCCATGGACGCGAAATGGTTGACCGCGTTGATTGCGTAGCAGGTGATGTCCCAGGGCGAGCCGCCCAAGCGCTCGGGATCGCGCCGCCAGTTCCGATTCGGATCGGTGGGGCTTTCGTGTTCAGGATCGAAGGCGCTGAAGGTGGCGCTGACCGAGTCGATCTGGCCAATGGCGCCCGCAGCCACCTGACGCTCCAGCTCGGCGACAAACGGATGGTGGCGGTACATGAAGCCTTCCATGAGGTACGCGCCCGCGGACTCGACCAGTTGCGCCAGCTCCAGCGCTTCCTGGCCGTTTCCGGTCAGCGACTTCTCGCTCAGGATGTTGCGCGCGCCGGCGTTCAGGCAGCGCTCGACCTGTTCCCGGTGCTGGTTGGGCCAGGTCGCCAGGACCACACCGTCCAGGTCCTGGTCCCGGATCATTTCCTCGTAGGAGGTGTACCAGGCCTCGCAGTCGTAGGTCTCGGCCCATTCCCTGGCCACGGACTCGCGAATGTCGCAGCAGGCGACCAGCTGGATCTTCCCGGATTCAAGGCCGACGCGACCGTGGCGGGAACTGATCCCGCCGCAGCCAACCACTCCAATGCGAAAAGCCGGGAGTTCGTTCGGTGTCATCCGTCCACCACCCTCCACCAGAGATCAGCGCGCCAGGCGGTTGCCGCGCGGGCCGCCGACCGGATCAAGCGGCATCATCGCAGAACGCTCAGCGATCCTACGACGATGACCAGACTCCGGCACCAGCGTGCCTGAACTCGCGGATTCCCGATAGCTAGCGGGGTGCAGCGCCTATGCCGTCCAGTGGTCGAATGGGTTCTTGCCATCCACCAGCGGCAGTGAAACGCGTGCACCCTGCATGTGCGAGGCGTGGGCCAGCAGAGCCATCTCCAGGTAGAGCTTGGCGTTGGGCAGCTGCACCAAGTCCCATTCCGGATCCTTGCCCTCCAGCATGTCCATCATCGATCGGGCCATGCGCCGGTGCGCCCACAGCCACTTGTGGCGGTCCGGCGGCGGCTCGGCGGGAATAACCTCCCAGCCGTCGTCCTCTATCAGTTCCGGGTTGGCCTTGGGGTGCCAGTAGATGTCCGGTCCCCGGCCCATTGGCCCAGGCAGGGAGATCGTGCCCTCGGTGCCGTAGATGTCGACGCGGTACGGGTCCGAGGCGCCGTCGCCCTTATAGGACTCGAAGTCGGCCGCGACGCCGCCCTCAAAGCAGTAGTACGCCTTGAGGCCGTTACCCGCCACCAGTCCCATGCCTTCCCAGCCGGGCCGGAGGTCGGACCGCTCACAGGTCCGACCGTCCTGCGTCAAGTGGGCGTGGCACCACTGCGGGACGCCAAAGACCTGCCAGAGAAAGTCGAAGAAGTGGGGGTACAGGTCCAGGAACATCTCGTCCCCGCCGTGCTCACCGTCCTTGCCGAAGACGCGCACCAGGCGCGGCTCGCCGATTCGCCCTGACTTGATGAGGGGAATCGCCACGCGCTGAATGGGGGGATGGCCGCGCCAGGGATGGGCGACCACGCAAATGACCGACGACTTCTCGCAGGCCGCCTGCATGGCGTCCACGTCCTCGGGCGCGGTGGCCACCGGCTTTTCCATAAAGACGTTCGCACCCGCACGGGCGGCGTCGATGACCAGGTCGCGGTGGTCGCCCACTTCCCGCGAGGCCACCACCGCGATGTCGGGCTTCTCCCGGTCCAGCATCTCGCGGTAGTCCGCATAGGCCGTGCGTGCGCCAGTTCGCTCGGCCGCCTCGGCCCGCCCCTCGTCGTCCGGGTCAGCCAGCGCCGCGATCTCGGCGCCCTCCACCCCAACGAAGGCCATGTCGAGGTAGTGCCCGTAATTGCCTCGCCCCGTATGTCCGATGATCCCGACTTTAAAGGTCATGCCAGTTTGCTCCCTAAGGGCCGCCCTGGACGCAGCGGCCGGCAGCCTGCGCAGTACGCCCCGGACGGCGTCAGCAATCGGAGCCTATCGCAATGCTGCGTAGGACCACCCTCCCGTCGCGTCCGAATCAGGACCTTAAACGAACAGTCGGCCCGGCGAATGCCGGGCCGACTGTTCCTCGTCCGGTGATGGACGAGCGTCTGGCGACTAGGCCGGAGGCGGCAGAGCCTCGATCCAGACCTTCCAGGAGTCGTACTCCTCCTTGGTGTTTTCGAGGACACGGTCGGAGGTGTCGATGATGTGCTGCATCCCCTCTTCGATCGACATGTCGCCGATGAAGGGCGGGTCGGCCGCACGGAAGGACTCGTACCACTCCCACCAGTTCGGGTGGCCGTTTTGCCAGTGGTGGTGGTCCGTCTTGTCCATCCAGGTCTTGTAGTACCCGTGGTTTTCGGGCGGCCCGGCCTTGAACTCGTCGGAATCCACCACCGACTTAACCATCGGCAGCGATCCACGGTCAATAGCAATGCGCCCCTGAACCAGATCGCCAGCGAAGAACAGCAGGACCTCGGTGCATTCCTCGATCAAGCCATTCTTCTCCGCCGTCGCGGTGCAGTACTGACCCTGGTTGGTGAAGTGGTGAGGGAATGGGCCACGGTCACCTTCTTCAACCGGGCCAAGACCCCAGGAGAAGTGGTCCTTGATATGAGTGATCGAGTTTCCAACGCCCCCGCCTGTCCAGTGCCTTGCCTGCTTGCCAGCCGCGAATGGGTCACCGAACTCACCGGCCACCGACGCTATCTGGTCCAGAGGAATCGCCACGCCGCTTCGAATCGTATCCACCGCCAACTCAAACCCGCGGTCGCCCCCGTCGTTGAAGATGTCCCAGTGCAACTGGTCGGGCGCGCGGTACATGTGATTACCGCTGTTCTGCATCGCGCGCGACCAGCTGCCCCAGATGAGCCAAGCGTTTGGGTGCATCCGCAGACCATATGTGCCGGTTTCAGGATCGGTGGTCTGCGCGAACAGGTCCTGAGCGTGGTGCTCGAGGTGGAAGCTACCTTCCACCGGCATGGGAACGCCTTTGTCCTCCAGCAGAGTAAAGTTGTAGACGGCTCCGTTGATATTGCCCTGGTACGGCAACCCAAACATGATGCCCTTGTACCCCATGGTGTGCGGGGCAGGGCGGGCGGCACGGTCGTCATCGAACTGACCAACCGACATTTCGTCCGGCGGCGCGTACCACTTGGTGGGATCCCAGTCGGGATGCTTGTCCAGCGCACCGTCGATACGAGCAAAGCCGCCGCGGTGCACCCACGTACTTAGGAACCCGCCGTCCAGCAGCGCCAGCTCAGGCTGGGCGCCAGCTTCGATCAGGATCGAGAACGTCTCCGCGTACAAAGGCTTCGGCGGCTCAAACTTAATGGCAATGTGCGGGAACTGCTGATAAAGCTTGTCCAGCGCCCAGTTCATGGTCGCACCGCGAGCGCCGGACGAGTGGTCGTTGGCCAGCCGCAGCACGGCGGTCGGACGCACCGGCATTGCCTCGACCTCAACGATTTTCTCAACCTCGACGGTTTTTTCGACTTCCTGGATCACGATCTTTTCGACCTCGACCGGAACCTCGACGACCTTCTGAACCTCAACGACCCTCTCGACCGGAACTTCTTGCCGTACGACCCTCTCGACCTCCTGGGTCACGACCTTCTCGACCTGCTGCGTGACGATCTTCTCGACCTCAATCTCTTGGACCACGACCTTCTCGACAGGGACTTCCTTGGTGACGACTTGCGTCTCGCCGCAGGCGGCCAGCGCTATCGCGCCGGAGATTTTCAAGACGGCGGTGCCGCCCGTGCGAAGCAGCTGTCTGCGAGTAACCATTCGCTGCGTCCACCCCACCCTACAGCCCTCGTCCGGCAAGCCCGCCGCAAAACAGATGTAGCCTCGAGGCACTGCGCTTGCGACTTCAATCGCAGGTAGTAGTGCAGACTAACCAGCGCACATTTGGGGTCAAGGCCTCGACACCGACCCGTCTAGCGTCGGCCAAGACTCCCTGGCCAGGCGAGGCTTCGCCGTCTGGGTCACGCAGTCTCAAAGTTTAGGCCGATGACTGGCAGTGCAGGCCTGTGGAGCATGGCCGATTCCCGCTTATCCCTGTTTGGTGCCAGGAGCCAGCGTCTTCAGCCGCTTCGGGGCCCGCCTACACCGCGAGGTTGAAGACGTTTCTTGGCTACGAAACGAGACTTAGCTGCAACGTGCGCGGTTGTCTGCGTCATGTGGCGATTCCAGCGAACACCAGCCGGCCGACGCTCGAAGGCGTTGGGCGGTTGGTGTGAATGCGCCGTAGGCGCGCGACTCTAGCTGGTCAGGGTGCTTCCCAGGCCTTGTAGTCGAGCCTGACGTCGTGCTGGCTCTCAAGGATGTTGTTCGAAGCCGCCATCAGTGCCTCTCGAACCTCTTCAAGCGTAGCCTCGCCGATAAACGAGCGATCGGCGCCACCGCGCCAACCATCGAACCACTCCCACCAGTTGGGATGGCCGTTTTGCCAGTGGTGGTGGTCCGTCTTGTCCATCCAGGTCTTGTAGTACCCGTGGTTTTCGGGCGGACCGGCCTTGAATTCGTCTAACTCGATCACCGACTTGTACATCGGCAGCGAGCCGTGGTCGATAGCGATGCGCCCTTGCACTTCCGGACCGGCGAAGAACAGCAGGGCCTGGGTGCATTCCAGCGCTCCAGACCAAGCGGGCGCAGGCCGATTATGGCCCGCACCCGCTGCCTATTGCCGGAACTTCCGCTACGACGTAAGGCTGGTCGCCCACGCCTTGTACGAGTCGTAGTCGTCCTTTGTGTTTTCCAGGATCCGGTCAGATGCGCTCACGACCGACTCAACGCTCTGATCGGCGGTTTCCTCGCCGATGAAGCCGAGTTGTGCTGCAGTCACCCAGGCATACCACTCCCACCAGTGCGGATGTGCGCCCTGCCAGCCGCGATGGTCATCGCGCTCGATAGCCTCCTTGAGCCCTTGGGCGTGATTGTCAGGAGGGCCGGCGTTGAAGGCAGCTGAGTCATACGTCTCCTTGAGAACCGGCGCGTTACCCCGATCGACGGCGATGCGCCCCTGCACTTCAGTGCCCGCCATGAACAGCACCACTTCGACGGCCTGCTCCGTCGTGCCGTCAGTCGCCGCCGAATTGGAAACCATGTGCGGCTGATTGCTGAACCAGGGCGGGATCGTTCCGCGGGGTCCTTCCGGGTTCGGAATGAGCCCCCACTGGAATCGGTCGCCGACCTGCGTGACCGTTCCGCCGAGACCCCCACCGTGAAATCCGTACAGGACATTTCCGGCCGAGTACGGGTTGCCAAATTCACCGGCGAACTGTTTCGAGTCTTGGGGCGGGAAGGCGACGCCGTGGTCGTAAATGGTTCCGATCGCCAGGCGATATCCGCGGTCGCCCCCGTCCTCGAACGCCTCGAAGTGCGTGCCCTCGGGATTTCGGTACATCCGCGTCCCGCTATCGCTCAGGCCGAACGACCACGCGCCCCACATGAGGGCAGGATGCGCATGCATCCAATGGCCCCACTCCCCCGTTTCGAGGTCGGTAGCCTGCTTCGCAGTCTCGATGAAATCCGTTTCCAGGCCCCAACTGCCCGGTGACGGCATTGGGATTCCTTTGGCCTCGGCCATCGAGAAGTTCATCGTCAGACCGTACAGCCCGCCCTGATACGGCATACCGAACTGTGGGCCCTGGATGGGCTGCCGCGTGAGGGCGGGCTGCGTGTCGGTAAAGTTCACCGTGTACTCATCTGGCGAAAAGTACCAGCGCGAGGGGTCCCAGTCCGGGTGCTTGGCCAGCACGTCGTTGATCTGAGTGAAGCCACCGGGCTGCAGCCATTGATTCACGAAGCCGCCGTCCAGCAACGCGACCTGGGCCTGCGACTCACCCGCGATCTGAATACCGAAGGACTCCATGTACAAGTGATTCTGCGGCTCAAACTTGATCACGATGTGCGGGAATTGCGCCGCGAACCTATCGAGCGCCCAACCCATCGCCGCGCCCCGAGGACCGGACGAGTGGTCGTGCGCCATTCGGATAATCGCCGTGACCTTCTGCGGCATCGCCTCGACCTCGACGACCCTCTCGACAACCTTTTCAACTTCCTGGGTCACGATCTTTTCGACCTCGACCACCTTCTCGACCTCGACGACCTTCTGAACCTCAACGATCCTCTCGACCGGAACTTCTTGCCGTACGACCCTCTCGACCTCCTGGGTCACGATCTTTTCGACCTGCTGAGTGACGATCTTCTCGACCTCAACTTCTTTGACGACGACCCTGTCGACCGGGACTTCCCTGGTCACCACTTGCGTCTCGCCACAAGCCGCCAGCGCTACCGCACCGGAAATCCCCAAGGCGGCGCTGCCGCCGATGCGAAGCATTTGTCTACGCGTAACCATTCCGTGCGCCCGCTCCCTCCCAGGTAGCCCCTGTCCGACGAATCCGCCGCCTGCATCGTACAGATACGGGGCGCAAGGCTCGTCACTTCAAGAGCGAAAAGTAAGTCAGGCTAACTATCGGGCGGAAACAGGTCAAGGTTTCCCGCCGCCTATTGTTGGGGCGGCTCGCCGCCAGGCCCGACACTGGCACGCAGACCCGAGCCGTCAGTGCGTTGGTGGGGACAGCCGCGGCCAGTGATAGACAGCCTGGTACCGGCTGCTCCTACCGAGCACCTGGAAGAGAACAACGAATGCCGGAGTCCGGTGCCGGCCCTACATTCAGACCGGCCGACACCCGGGGGCATCGGCCGGTCTAAACCAGGGCGTGCTATGCGCCTCTAGCTGGAGAGCGTGCCCGCCCAAGCCTTGTAGTCGAGCCAGGCATCGTGCTGGCTGTCAAGGATGTTGTTCGAAGCCGCCATCAGTGCCTCTCGACCCTCTTCAGCCGTGGCTTCGCCGATGAGCGAGCGATCGGAGCCACCGCGCCAACCATCGAACCACTCCCACCAGCTTGGGTGCGCCGACTGCCAGTGCTGGTGGTCGTCACGGCTTGTCAGGATCCGCGTGATGTGATCGTGCCCCTGCGGAGGCGCCGACTTCATCGCTACGCCGCGATGCACTTCGAGATTCACCGGGATGAATCCGCGGTCAATGGCGGCCCGTTCCTGAACTTCCGCGCCAGCGAAGAACACCAGCATGTCCACGGTCTGCTCCATCACACCATTGGACTCCGCGGCGTTCGTCACCAGGTGCGGCTGTTCCGATGTGTGTATCGGCGCCTCGCCGCGCGGACCTTCCGGCTGGATGTTGATCCCCCAGTCGAATCGTCCGGCGATGCGGACCACGTAGTTCCCCGCGCTGCCAAAGTTCGTCACGCCCATCTTGCCGGCGGAGAACGGATCGCTGAATTCACCCGAGAGTGCCTTGGCATCCTCAAGCTTGTTCGAGATGCCTTCTTGCCAGATGGCGTCCACGACGAAGTCATGCCCCCTGTGGGCGCCGTCGTCGAAGATCGTCATTCGACTGGCAGTCTCGTCGTAGTACAGCAACTCCTGGTTACCGTCGGCGAGCGCACGGCCCCAACCAGCCCAGAATCCCCACATCGCGTTTGATGAGCGGAATCCGAACTGTCCCTTGTCCGCGTCCGTCAATGCGCGCATGGCGTCGAGGAAGTCCGTCTGGATGCCCCAATTACCGGGTGACGGCTGCGGGATACCCACTTCCTCAAACAGCGTGTAGTTGTACAGGACGCCGTTCATGCCAGCCTGAAACGGCAGCCCAAACGCCGGACCCACGATGCCCTGGTTAAACGGGATCGGGTGCGAGTTGGCGAAGTTAATCGTTTGCTGGTCCGGCCACATCCCGTAGTTCTTCGGATTCCAATCGGGGTGCTTGTCCAGAATGCTGTTGATCTGAACGAATCCACCCTTGTCCGCCCACTGGTGAAAGAACCCGCCGTCTAGCAGGGCTGCCTCCGCCTGCGAACCACCGGCCAGCTGAATGCCGAACGAGTCCTGAAACATGTGGTTCTGGGGCTCGAACTTCACGGCGATGTCCGGACGAACCTGCGCGAAGCGGTCCAAAGCCCATTGCATCTGCTTGCCGCGCAGACCGGACGAATGGTCGTGGGCGAAGCGAATGACGGCGTTGACGCGCGTTGGCGCGACTTCGACCTCGACGACCCTTTCGACGACCTTCTCAACTTCCCTGGTCACGACCTTCTCGACGACCTTCTCAACCGGGACCTCGACGACCTTTTGGACCTCGACCACCCTTTCGACTGGGACTTCCTGCCGGACGATCCGTTCCACTTCCTGGGTCACAATCTTCTCGACCTGCTGAGTGACGATCTTCTCGACCTCAACTTCTTTGACGACGACCCTGTCGACCGGGACTTCCCTGGTCACCACTTTCGTCTCGCCGCAAGCCGCCAACGCTACCGCACCGGAAATCCCCAAGGCGGCGCTGCCGCCCATGCGAAGCATTTGTCTACGCGTAACCATTCCGTGCGTCCGCTCCCTCCCAGATAGCCCCCGTCCGGCGAATCCGCCGCCTGCATCGCACGGATACAGGGCGCAAGGCTCGCCACTTCAAGAGCGAGAAAGTAGGGCAGACTAAACGAGCGGACAGAAGCAGGTCAAGATTTCCGGGTCACCCCCGCACGAACCCGGACCAACCTATCCTGGTCAGGACCGCCTATGCAGATTCAGACCCAGGAACCCCGCTTCTTCAACCGTCTGAAAGTGCTGGACGGCGAGCGAACCGTCATGGCGCTCAACTTGGGCGGAGCGGCAAAGGACCTGTTCCTGATGCGTCCCTGCGTGCACCCGCTGTACACGCCTGCGGGCTTGCCCGTCACGGAGATGGGCGCCCACAACTTTCCCCATCACAAGGGCGTCTGGATCGGCCACGCACAGGTCAACGGCGTCAACTTCTTTCACGACCTCGCCGATGCCGGCTGGATCGTGCCAGTGCGGGTTTCCTCGGACGCCGACGCCGAAAGGGCGCGCATTGACCTCGACCTGGAGTGGCGCGACCGACGGGGCACGGTAGTCGCAACCGAGACCCGCACGCTTGCGGTGCAGCGCGTGGGGCCAGCGCACCTGCTGGACCTGGTCGCCACCCTGCACGCCTCGCACGGCGCGCTGGAACTCGCGGTAGACAACCACGCCTGGGCGGGCTGCCGCCTCATCGACGCCCTGGACCAGGACGACGGCGGCCGCATGCGCGACTCGGAAGGGCGGCAGGGCGCAGACGCCATCAACGGCCGGGCCGTCCGCTGGGTGGACGTCAACGGCGACATCGGTGGGCATCCTTGCGGTGCTGCGCTGATGGCGCATCCGGCGTCGGCGCCGGTCCCCACGTTCGCCCGGTTCTATGGGACCAGCCTGCTAAATCCCACCATGTACGAACCGCTCACGATCGCGGACGGCGCGTCCTGGACCTTCGGAGCGCGAGTTGCCGCATATGACGGACCGGCAACGATGGACGACCTACAGCGCTGGTGGTCGGGAGCCGGCCGCGAGCCGGCTTGACGCCGACAATTAGAGCCGCTCGGCGTGCTCCAGCTCCAGAACGAACATCGCCGCGCCACCCACTTCGACCTCGACCGGCAGCGAAAGGTCGATTTCGCCGGTCCAGGGCAGCGTTACCAGCTCGGTGCGCGTAACGCAGGTACGAGCGGTGACCTCTTTAAGTTCCTCCAGGCGCGCAGCCTCCAGCGCCACGATGAACACGGCATTGGTGGCCTGAAGAAAGCCTCCGGCGCTGGCCACGCGCGTATGGGATATCCCAGCCTCGCGTAGCGCGTTGGAGTATTCGCCAGCGTCATCGTCCTGCACGACGCACAGCACCATGCGGTCATAGGCCACGGGATCAGGCATCGTGCGCTCCCATCGCCTGGGCGCTCACAGGCGGGCGAAGGCGTCCACACGCACCACGAACACGATGCCGTAGGCCGATCCGCCCTTGGACTGTCCCGAGGCGCGCTGCGCCGCGCCGCGAACCCGTTCGATCACGTCATCCACCTGCTCGGCGGCTACGCCCACCATGAACACCGCGTTGCCCCGGCGCAGGAAGCCGCCTTGAGCGTCGATGCGGGTCGCGCGGTAACCGGATTCCACAAGGGCCTGGGTCACCCCTTCAGCATCGTCCTGATGGACGACTGCAAAGATCAGACGCTGCACCTCGTCAAGACTGCCTGCCACCGCGCATCAATCCCCCGACCGACTGCCTATTCACCATAACGGAGCGATCGGGGATTCTGCTATTGCTCTGGTGCGAACGGCGGCCGCATCTCGGTCAAGACTCGTCGCCTGCCCGAAGGGCGCGCATCAAAAACCGGCGGTCGTCAGGCGGCAAGTCCAGTTCGGCGGCCAGCGCCCGTGCCTTGTCGGACATCTTGCACCAGGTCTTTCGCAGGATGTTCTCCATGCGGTCGTCCGACTGCCGGGCGCGAAATTCGCCCAGTTGCGTCTCAAGAAAGACCAGGCACAGCGCGTCTTCCAGCGTTTGGGCATCCGGGTCGCGCCGAAGGTTTTTCTTGCGAACCAAGTCTTGCGCATGCTGAATGGCAGGGGCGTCGTAGCCAGCCTCCGTCATCACCTCGCCCAGCGTGGCGGCGTGCAGCTCCTGCAGCGCCTGTCGCCAGCGCAGGTAGCCCCGACGGTCCTGCGGATACTCGCTTCGCGGGATGGCCCAGCGCCGCACGTGGTGCCCCCGCGCCGCCAGGCGCAGGGCGTCGTCCGCGTCCGGACGCAACCGCTCGATCCAGGCAGAGACCATGGCGGCATGGGTCAGCTCCTTGGGCCGGGCTTCGCCGCGGATCTGAATCTGGTGCGGGTCGGCACTGTTGATCTCGTCGATTCGCTCCAACGCCAACCTGAGCTGCGCCGATGCCATCTGCTCTACTCCCGCGGCCGCTAGCCAATTGTGAAGGCTCCTCGTGCCCGCCGCCAGCCGCACGCTTCCAAGTCCAAGCTCAAATTGTCGGCCCAATAGCCGGCTTCGAGCCCAGACGCCGCATGGTCAGTCCTCCAGCCAAGGCGCCGTCGTATGCTGAATGAGCTCAGGTTCTCGGAGAAGCCCCATGGCGACTCGCACTGCTGAGAAGCCGTTTGTTGTGGCGCCCACAGACGCTCCCACCCTGGATGTCTCGCCGAACGGCGTCGGAACCGTTATCAAGCACGATCTGGTCGCGAGCCAAGTGTCGCCGCCGAACTTCGCCATGCGGCTGTTCGACGTCGCCCCCGCCGGCGCCACGCCGTACCACCAGCACCCCTGGGAGCACGAGGTCTACATTGTGGAAGGCGCGGGCGAGCTGAAGACGGCCAACGAGTCGGAGCCATTCGCGGAGGGTCAGGCCGTGTACGTGCCGCCCGACGCCATGCACCAGTTCCGCAACACGGGCCAGGGCCGCCTAAAGTTCATTTGTGTCATCCCCAACAGCGGGGATTGCTAGACGGCGCGGGGCGTTCTGGTACCCCCGAGGGAAATCGAATCCCTGTCTCCACCTTGAAAGGGTGGTGTCCTAGGCCTCTAGACGACGGGGGCCGGGCGCGGAGGCGCGGGTAAGGCTTAAGCCTAGCACCGAGGGCCCGCCTTGCGGCGGGCGCGCCTTAGGCCGCACACTGGCTGTCCAGCCCCACTTCCGCGGACGCGCCCCACGCGACCGCGCGGCCGAGAGGACGTCCGCCGATGGCCAAAGTCGTTGCCCGCCAGGTGGTATCCGGTTCACAGGAACTCGTCTGGCATCTGCTGTCTGATTTCGACCGGATGCCCGATTGGCTGCCGGGTGTGACTTCGATTGAGCACACCGGTGGACCTCCCAAGGCTTTCGGTAGAGAGCACGTGGTTCAAATGGAAGGCGGCGTGGAAGTTCATCAACGGGTCGTGGCCTGGGACAACTCGCGGCGAATCGCCTGGCGAATCACTCGGGAGGTGCAAGGCGGGCGTGACATTGGCTCGCTTCACAACGTGCGGACAGTCGTTGACCTCCGGCCCAGCGCCGCCAAGACGGAGATCACCCTCACGGGCACCTGGTCGGGCGGCGGTCCGCTCGGCTTGATCCGCTCGTTCAGCAATCGAGGCCGGATCAAGCGCGAGTTCGACGAGGCGCTGGCCAACCTGGACAAGCTGATGTCCAGCGCCTCGGGCGGCGAATAGAGCCAAGGCTCCTCCGAGGGGCGCGCCAGTCATGGAGCTCGAGTCGCGCGTACCCGACCCGGCCGGTCTGGCTGCGGCGCGTCAAAAAATCTTGCGGGCGCGCGAACTCCGCAACACCAGCGACATCATGCAGTTGCGCGCGGCCACCGACCTCCTGGTCGAGGCCGCGGCCACGTTCGAGCTGGCCGTCCTTCCGGTGGAGTTCGGCGCGCTGCACCTGGACCTGGCCGACACGCTGAGCCTGCGGGCACGTCTTGGCGACCCCGACGTACTAGCCGAGGCCATCGACTGCTATCAGAAGGCGATTGTCGTCTTCAACCGCGACGAGTTTCCGGAAGCCTACGCGCGCGCGTTCCACGGTCTGGGTCTGGCCAATTGGGCGGGGGGGCAACTGGAGTCCGCCCGCTTTTGCTTCGAGAGCGTGCTGGAGGCGCTTTCGCCCGATGTCTCGCCCGTCGATCACGCACGGGCGCGCGCCAACGTGGCCGCGGTCCTGGCAGCCACGCCTGATGCCCGGTCACGAGCACAGGCCGTGACGGCATACCGTGGCCTCTTGCAGACAGTTCCCCCCGAAACCCATCCGGCCGAGCACGCCGAGTTCCTGCTGGCGCTCGGGCAAGCCCTTCGCGTGCAGCTGGAAGGAAGTCGCTACAGCCACCTGGACGCGGCGGTGGAGGCATTCACGCGCGCGGCGGACGTGGCGACCGACGGTGACCGCGGCGATCTTCGCTCCGCCGCCCTCGCCGAAGCGGCGCTCACGCAGGTTGAACTGACGGCGCAGGATCCGTCGCGTTTCGACCAGGCCACCCAGGACTTTGACCGCGCCCTGGCAGAGGCCCCGGCCGAGCAGCAGCCCGACCGTCACGCGGAACTGCGACTCGGGTTTGGTCGGCTGTGGGCCGGTCGGGTAGCCGGCAGCGGCGAAGCGGCCTGCGCGGCCGCCCTGCGCCATTTCGAGGCCGCGATCGAACTGGCGCCGCGGGTGAGATCCACCGCGCTGGTTGCGCCGGCGCTGATCGAGGCGCCGCAGGTAATGCTCGAAGCTCCGGCGCCCACCCAGCCGCGCCTCGATAGAGCGATCGAGCTCAGCCGGCACGCGCTGTCGGCGTTCCCGCGCGCCCAATTTCCAACCGAATACTCCCGCGTCAACCTCACGCTGGGCTCGGCGCTGCTGGCCTCCACCGTCGGTGACCGAACCTCGAACGTCCGCGAGGCCGTGGAGGCGTTCGAAGCAGGGCTGGACGCCATCAACCGCGACGCCGAACCCGTGGCCTACGCGTCTCTGCAGGTCACGCTGGCCGAAGCCCTGGCCGCCCGCCCCGACGGCGACCGCGCGGACAACCTGCGCCGCGCCGCCGCGGCCGCAGACCGCGCCCTTGCGGCCTCGGACGAGGACCGGGCGCAGGTGGGGCACGCGCACCACCTGCTGGGACGCCTCGGCCTGGAATCCGGCGCCGCCTCGTCCCAGACGCTGGCGGAGGCCGCAGCCCACTTGCAGCAGGCGCTGGAGGACCGGACCCCCAGCGCCGATCCAGTGGCCCATGCCGAGACGCAAATGCTGCTGGGCATGGCGCTCGCCTCCCAGGCCGCACGTGGCGAGCCGCATCTGCTGGCCACCGCGATCGAGGCCTACCGAGCGTCGGCCGAGACCTACGACGTCGAGTCTCACCCGAGGGAGTCCGCCAGCGTGCACTTCAACCTGGCGGTCGCCCTCATGCAGCGCGGCAGCGACGCCCGGGCCCTGGCGGAGGCCGTCCGCAGTTTTGAGGCTGCCGCGGCCGTCTTCAACGCGGCAGCCTACCCACAGCAGCATGCGATGATCAGCGGCAACCTCGCGCAGGCGCACGCCAGGCTGAACGCCCTCGCATGAGTACCCATCCGGTCGACGGACTGAAGGTGGACGTGGCCGTCATTGGCGGCGGACCGGCCGGATCCACCGCCGCCACCCTGCTGTCACGCGCCGGGTTCCGGGTCGCCGTGCTCGAGCGCGAACGCTTCCCTCGCGAGCACATTGGCGAATCGTTGCTGCCCATCGCCTTCCTGGCGCTCGATCAAATGGGAATCACCGACAAGGTCTTGCAGGCTGGCTTCGTCCGCAAGTACGGCGCCACCTACATCTGGGGCCGTTCGCGCGAACCCTGGACCCTGCGGTTCTCGGAAATGATCGACGACGCCTTCTTTGCCTTCCAGGTACGCCGGGCCGATTTCGACAAGATCCTGCTGGACCACAGCGAGGCCTGCGGCGCCGCCGTCTGGGAGGAAACCCAGGTCACGGATGTCACTCAGTTGGGCGGACGCGTATCCGGGCTGCGCTGGCGCGGTCCCAACGGAACCGAAGGCAAGCTGCTGTCCCGCTACATCCTGGACTGCTCGGGCCAGTCGTCGATCTTGGGCAAACGCTTCGACCTGCGAGAGTTCAATGAGGAGATGCGCCACATCTCCCTCTCCGGCTACTACCGCGGCGCCCGCAAACTTTCCGAGGTCTATCCCGATCTGACCCTCAACGACGACGGCAATCTGCACATCGTGTCCAGTGCGGCCGGCTGGTTCTGGCATATCCCGCTGGCCGACAAGATCAGTAGCGTTGGCTTCGTGACCGACCCGAGCCACGTGCGCGGAATGAATCCGGATCAGCGGGTCGAGTTCTTCCTTGAGAACGTGGCCATTACGCCGGAATTGCTGCGCCTGCTAGAGCCGGCGGAGTGGATCTCAGACCGCGTGGAGATGGACAGCGACTGGTCCTTCTTCTGCAAGTCGTTCCATGGCCCTGGCTACATGCTCTGCGGCGATGCCGCTTGTTTTGTGGACCCGGTGCTCTCCACCGGCATCGCGCTGGCGATGAACGGGGCCATTCGCGCCGCGTTGACCCTTACCGCCGTGCTGCGCCAGCCCGAACTGGAACCGCTGGGAATGCACTGGTACAACAGCGAATACCGCAAGACAGCGCAGGACTTCCTGGAACTGGCCCTGCACTGGTATCACGGCGAACGCAACCGCGACGATTGGTTCTGGCAGGCTCGGCGAATCGTCGACCCGTCGCAGAGCTTCTCGCTGCAACAGGCGTTCTCGCTCATCGCCGCCGGGGTCTCCCGTAGCCCCGGCGCCACCAGCCACCTCAAGCTCAAGCATGCCGGCGGCTTCAGCCCCGAACAGCTCAAGATCATTTACCAGAACTTCGAGCTTGAACTCAGCGACGAGCAGCAAGGGCAATTGGAGGACTACCTGGAGCAGGAGCGGCAGGCGCGGGACTACCAGCCGGTGACTGTCGAGCAAATGCTTGGCGGAGTGCCAACGTGGATGGAAGGCGTGCAGTGGCAGCCCTACATGCTCAACGACCAGGAAGACGTGCTGCGCCCGGCCACGTTGGTCGAGATCCCCGACGGCGACAGCACCAAGACCCACTTCCTCTCCATCGCCGCCACCTCACTGCTGCGGCTACTGGATGGATCTCGAACCGGCCAGCAGATCGTGGACGACGCCACCGAAACCTGGGGATCCGCCGTCGGCAAGTCTGCCGCCGCCGTTTGCACGCTGGTAACCGAAAACCTGCAGGAACTCCACGCCGAAGGCGCGCTCACGGTCGCCTAACTCCCTGCGCCCCCGCAGCCGAGCGTCGCGCTCGATCTACTGCAAGCCGGCGTTCACGATCCCTGCGGTGTCATCCGGTTTGGTGTCGGCTGGGCGATAGGCGACCTGCGGGCGGTTGAGCCCACCTACGCCGCAGCCCCTTCTTGCAGCGTCACCGGGCACAATTCACCGAGGCCATGTTGGCCCTGGCTTGGCTGGACGACCACGGGAGGCGCACGGCGTGATTTCGCTCATCCTCGACACCGATCTCGGCGACGACGTGGACGACGTCTTTGCGCTCGCCTACGCGGTCCGCCATCCGCAAATCAACCTCTGCGCGGTCACCACGGTGCTGGGCGACACCCGCTGGCGGTCGGCGCTGGCGCTGCGGCTCCTTGACGAAATGGGCGTTCACCACGTTCCGGTGGCGGCCAGCGCGCCGGGCGGCGAAGTCAACACCGTCACCTTGTCGGGCGACGTCGTCGTGCCGCAGGGGAGCAACGATCCGCGTTGCGACGCCCGGGCGGTCTCACAACTGATGGCGGATGTGATCGCCACCGCGCCGCCCCCTGTCTGGCTGGCGACCATCGGCCCGGCCACCAACGCGGCCGTGCTGCTGGCCGAGCGGCCCGAGGCCGTTCAGGGCCTGGCGGGCATCGTAATGATGGGCGGCCGGCACGAGACGGCCTACCCTCGCGAGCACAACTTCGGCACCAATCCCTCGGCTGCGGCGGTCGTCTGCAACAACGGCGGCACCGTCCTCGTGGGCGACTACGTGGTCACGTGCCAGGCCAAGTTGCGGCGCGACGATCTGCCTCGCGTGCGACAGGCGCCGGGCGTCGGCGCCTCCCTGGCCACCATGCTGGAGACGTACCTCGACCGACGCAAACGCGGCTGGACCTCCATGTACGACCCGGCCGCACTGACTCTGGCGCTGGACGAGACATTCCTTTCGCTCGATCCAACACCGATGGGCGCGGACGTGGTCGATGGCCAGGTTCGCTTTGTTCCAGCCGACGAGACGTCCGGCCTGCGGCTTGCCGCTTCGATCGACACCGACGCCTTTCACGACGAACTGCTCAGCGTCATCGAACGACCCGCGTGAACCTGCCCGCCAACCCAGGCCTGGCGCCCGACGGTCTGCACCTGCATTTCGTCGAATCAGCGCACAAAGTCCTGGCTCGGGACCCACGCGTCATGGCGGTCTGGGCCGGCGGTAGCCTGGCCGACGGCACCGCGGACCGCTGGTCCGACGTGGACCTGCGGCTGGCGGTCGCTGACGACGCCCGGACGGGCTTCATGGCCGGCATTGAGGACACCCTGCAAGCCATCTGTCCAGTGCTGGGCTGGCGCATGCGGTCGATGCGCGGCGACGATCTGGTGGTCGTCACCTTCGAAGGCCCGCTCCGGGTGGATTTCATTGTCACCGCGCCGGCCAGCCTCGACCGACACCGCTACGAACCTGTCACGCCGATATTGGATCCCCATGGCCTGGTAGCTCGCATGCAACAGACCCCGCATGAGCCTCAGCGTCGGACGCCCGGGGAACTGCTACAGCGCGAAGCCGCGCAGGTTTCAGCGGAGGCGGGGCGCCTCCAACGTGCCATCGAGCAGTCCTTCATCGTTGCCGCCATGCAGGCGCAGGCCAACCTCCTGGAATCGGCCCAGCGGCTTCTGCTGCTTCTGCGCGACCCGCACGCGGCCAGCCTCCTGGGGCCGAAGCACGCGGCGGACGCGCTGACGGCGCAGGACATTTCACCGCTACTCGCCCCGCTCGCCGCCTGGAGCGACGCCTGGCCGGACCCTGGGGTCGACTCGATCGAGCCCACGCTCGCTGTGTTGCGGCCGCTGGCGGCGGAGGCGGAGGCCCGGTACGGCGTAGCCGTCCCCTTGCAGCCCGCGCCGCCCGGCCCGGATCCCGACGCGCGTCCGGCCGCGCAGGTCGTCGAAGCCGGATGCTTCCTGCTGGTCCACGCCATGGTGGGCGCGACCTATTTCAACCGCGGCATGTTCACCAGTCTGCTCTGGGGCTACGCCGGCGCGGCCCGCTTCGCAGCCGAATTCGCCTACGTGGCCTCCCGAGGCGATGCGCCAGTGCCGGCCGACGCGCCCGACCGTCTGCGACCTGAGGACGCATCGGTCATCGCGTCCGCGCTGCGGCCCCTGCGGCAAGGCGGCGTGCTGGGCATTCGCCGAATGGCGACCCGGGTTGCTGCGGCCTACAGCCACAACCTCGAGCGCGCCTGCGCGCGGCTGGACCTGGAATACCCGGAGCGCCTGGACCGCGAGGTCAGCGCCTACCTCCTGCGCGAAGGCGTGTTCGTACGCGACGCAGCCGCGCAATAGCGCCCACGAGCAGCCGTCGTCGGGCACAATGGACGCCCCCTGACTTGCACCAGAAGGCCAGCCCGTGAGGATCTCGCAGCGTGTTCAAGATTTGGCGGAATCGGGAACGATCGCCGTCAGCAACAAAGTCGCGGCTCTGCGCGCTCAAGGCGTGGACGTCATCAGCCTCGGCGCCGGCGAGCCCGACTTCGACACGCCGGCCCACATCAAGCAGGCCGCCGCCACCGCGCTTGACCACGGCGAAACCAAGTACGCTAAGCCGGCCTCGGGCGTTCCTGAACTCAAGCAGGCCGTCTGTAACAAGCTGGCGCGCGAGAACGGCCTGACCTATACGCCTGACCAGGTCATTGCCACCGTGGGCGGCAAGGAAGGTCTCTACCTGGCCTTTGCCACCCTGCTGGACCCCGGCGACGAGGTCATCATCCCCGCGCCTTACTGGGTGACCTATCCCGAGCAGGTCAAGCTCTGCGGCGGCGTCCCAGTGATCGTCAACGCCGGCGCGGACCAGGACTTCAAGATCACGCCGCAGCAACTGCGAGACTCGCTCACCCCACGCACGCGCGTGTTCGTGTTCAACTCACCCAGCAACCCCACCGGCGCCGCCTACTCGCCCGAGGAGACCGATGCGCTGGTAGACGTGCTGGCCGACACCGACGTCATCGCCTTCAGCGACGAGATGTACGACCGCCTGCTCTACGGCGGCCGCACGTTCAAGAGCTTCGGCGCCGTCTCCGACCACGCCTACAACCACACCATCACCTTCAACGCCGGCTCCAAGACCTACTCCATGACCGGCTGGCGCGTGGGTTACGCGGCCGGACCGGTTGAGCTGATCAAGGGCATGGCCAAGCTCCAGTCGCAGACCACCAGTGGCGCCGCCACCTTCACGATGCACGCCCTGGCCGCGGCCCTGGACGGCGACCAGGCTTGCGTGGAGATGATGCGCAGCGAGTTCGAACGCCGCGGGCAGTTCGTCAGCGACGCGCTCAACCGCCTGGAAGGCGTGGTTTGCCCAGAGCCGGGCGGCGCCTTCTACGTCTTCCCGGACGTGGCCGACACCTTCGAACAGATTGGCGTGTCAGGCTCCACCGAGTGGGCCGGACGACTACTGGAAGACGCTCACGTTGGCGTAGTCCCGGGCAGCGACTTCGGCGACGACAACTGCGTGCGGCTCAGCTTCGCTACCAGCATGGAAAACCTGGAAGAAGCCCTCCGCCGCATGGAGGCGTTCCTGGCCTAGGAGTCGTCCCCGCAGCGGCGGATTGGCGACAGCTGTGGTGGCGCCCCGCCGGCGTTAGCCGCCTCCGGCGATAGCCGTTACCTCCGCCGGGTCCAGTCCAACGTCCGCGGCTGCGGCCAGCACGTCGTTCCAGGTCGCATCCGGTAGCTCCACGCCGGCGGCCCTAATGGCCGCCCGTGAGCTGCGCTCCATGTCGCCGGGAACCAGGACTTCGTTGAAACCGGGGGCGGGCGACGTGCGCTTCACCCGGTTGATCGTGGCGTCGGTCATTGGCGCGAAGCCGGCACCCGCGCCCAGCGCGTCCGGGTCGATGGCCAGCGCGAACGTGCCGATCGCCGATTGCGGCGCGCCGGTCACGGTGTCGCCCACCAGGTTGGACGCCAGCAACTCGGCCATGAGCATCAGGCCGTAGCCCTTGTGTCCGCCGAACGGCAGCATGACCCCGTCGTCGTAGAGGTCGTTCGGATTGGTCGAGGGCTGGCCCTGGTTGTCCAGAATCTGTCCGGGCGGTATTTCCACTCCCTTGTCACGCGCCACCCGAATCTTGCCCTCGGCCGCGGCTGTGGTCGCGAAGTCCAGGATAATCGGGTCGGCGTCGCCCGCCGGCGCCCCAAAGCTGATGGGGTTGGTGCTCATCCGTCCCTCGCGCCCGCCGAACGGCGCCGTGCGCATCATGCCCGGACCGCCCGCGACCATCAGAAAGACCGCACCCATCGAGACGGCCAGCTCGGACCATTCGCCCAGCCGCCCAATGTGGTTGCAGCGCGAAATACCGCCCACCGCCACCCGCGAGACTCGCGACTTCTCCACCAACCGGATGGTCAGTTCCTCGGCCGCCAGGTGTCCGAACGCCCCGCCGCCTTCCATCACAACCGACGTGTCGCTCTCGGACATCACCCGTGGACGCTCCGCCGGCCGGTAGACTCCCGCCTTGATCTGGGCCAGGTACTGGGACACCCGAATGACACCGTGCGAGGGATGCCCGGACAGGTTCGCGTTCATCAGCCAACGCGCCAGCTTGGCGGCAATGTCCTCCGGCGTCCCGGCCGCGCCCAGCACGCGGGCGGTGGCCTCGGTCAACGGCTCAACGGCAAATGTCGGCATGCGGTCCTCGGGTCATGCGTGCAACAGAAGATCAGCCGCATGGTACGCAGCCACCAGTGGGGCTGCACGGATTTGACTTCCCATCAGCAGAAGGCCACCGCCAAAGATCGGGCAGTTGAATCCAAGGTCAGTCACGGATCCTCCAGTCAGATTCACACTTCGCGTGCTCGGCACTATCCAGATGCTCTTTTGAACCACTCCGTATCATTGGCTCGCCAAGCCCCACCTGCCGCTCGCGTGAACGACTCCCCCGTACCTCGGCTCTTCACACGCCAACGACATCTACTTGGGCTGTTGGATGCCCTTGGCGGAAATGTCGGCAATCTGGATTTTCAGAAACTCCTCTTTCTCTACTGCCAAGACCTCGCCTCTTCGGATTCATCGGCAACACCTCCGGGTTTCTACCACTTTGTCCCGTACCAGTATGGTGCATTTTCATTTACATCATATTCTGACCGAAGAAAGTTAGTCGATAAGTCAATTCTTGCTAATCACGATAGGCGTTGGATTCTCACCGAAGTTGGTCGCAAAATCGTAAGCGACGATCAACTAAGCCTGCAACGAGCATTTGCAGATCGATTCGGCCATCTCAGAGGAAACAGCCTCATCGCAAAGACGTACCGAGATTTTCCCTATTACGCAACCCGAAGCACCATTGCCACGAACGATCTTCAAGACGATCACGATGCCCTGCAGCGAATTGCTGTGATGCGCCCAAAGGCACGTCAGGCCGGCCTCTTTACGATCGGCTATCAGGACCGAGCGCTCGAGAGCTTTCTCAACGCACTCCTCGAGGAAAGTGTCACTTTGCTCTGCGATGTTCGAAGAAACGCCATCAGTCGCAAGTACGGTTTCTCTAAGGGCACTCTATCTCGTGCATGCGAACGTGTTGGCATCGGATACGAACACTTACCCGAACTAGGTATCGCATCGAGACTACGGCGACGAGTAAAAAGCGAAACTGACTTAGCATTCCTATTTCGCACATACAAGACTCAATCTTTACCAGCACATCCAGATGCGCTTCAGCGGATCCGCAGTTGGCTCGACTCAGGTGAATCGGTCGCCCTCATGTGCTACGAGCGTGACCCTCGCCACTGTCACCGACATTGCGTCGCGGACGCGCTTCGTGACACCGCACCAGTCCTGCACGCGGGCACAGCACCCTCTCGGCAGCAAGTTGATCGGTCATCGCTTTTGACCCACTTGTAACGTCGATGGCCACGGAACGGATTCTCGTAACGGTCAAGACCTATCCAACTCTCTCAAGAAAGTACGGTGAGACGGTTTGTACGGCCGGGATTCGCGAGGACGGATCATGGGTGCGCATATACCCGGTGCCATTTCGACGACTCGAAGATGCCGAAAGATAGAGCAAGTACGATTGGATTGAATGTGATCTCCACCGCAGAACGGCTGACCCTCGTCCTGAGTCGTTTACCCCTGCTGACCTTGGCGACTTAAAGCAGATAGGTAGAGTGAGCACAGCTGACAACTGGAGTGAGCGACGTCGCCTGCTTCTCGAGAGTGCTCGAGTCTATGACAGACTTGACGACGTCATCGAGGGCGCTAAGGCAAACGAGCTTTCGCTGGCCGTGTTCAAGCCCACGAGAATTACAGGTTTCATTTGGGAGAGTGAGGATAGAGAGTGGGATGCCAAGAGACTCGAAGAGATGCGTACTCTGCACAGCCAGCTAGACCTATTCGAAGACAATAGCTGGCGAGAGATGTTCAAAATAATTCCTAAGCTTCCCTACAGCTTCTCCTACAAATTTCAGGACGCGATAGGCCGGAGAAGTGAACTCCAGGTTCTTGACTGGGAGGCCGGTGCCTTGTTTTGGAACTGCCTAGATTCTACCGATGGTGACGAGACGCAGGCACTCCGCAAGGTGCACGAGAAATACTTCGATTCGTTTCTGAAGACTGACCTACACTTTTTCCTCGGAACCACGCAGCAGTTCCACAGCTGGGACCCAAACCCCTGGGTGATTGTCGGAGTGTTCCCGATTCCCCACGACTCGAGGCTCCGCCTTCTGTGAGCCACTCGAGCGAGGACTTCAAGAGCTTTGTCACCTAGATGGTCGACCTTTGTCTATCTGATCCAAACTTACTGCCAGCCTGCCGATTTCTTATCTGAAATCTGTGGCGCGCGGCTGACGCCCTCGCAGCGGCGCGGCATTATCTGGAGAGCCGGTAGGTAGTTGATTGCAGCACCGACGGGATGGGGCCTATCGCCGTCCCCCCAACGTCCTAGCGCGCTGGCTCCTCGTCGTTCTTCACGATCGTCGAAGCCAGCGCCAGCATGCGCTGATCAGCCGCAACCTCGTGCAGGCGCACGCCAGGCCGAAGGCTCTCGCATGAGTAGCCACCCGGTCGACTGGCTGACGGTTGATGTGGCGGTCATTGGCGGCGGACCCGCCGGGTAGACCGGACGGGCCGCTGGCCAAGCGGCCGTGCTCCCTTCTAGGATGGAGGCACGAACCGCGGGCGTGGCGCAGCTTGGCAGCGCGCATCGTTTGGGACGATGAGGTCGCGAGTTCGAATCTCGCCGCCCCGACCGTCGTGCCCTGAGACGCAGGCGACCCCAGGGTTTGTCGGAGGTTGCGCAGCGGCGAAATTAGCCACCGCGGGTCATCGCCAGCGCTCAAGTTGCCGGAACATCGACGTGCTGACGAGAACGACAACCGTAGTTGCCGGAGCTGCCATCGGCAGGCGTTCAGCGGCGCTATCTCTGTGGCTTGCTGCGTGGTAGGCGCCGAAGGGCTGCGCCGAGCAGGCGTACCCGATCTCCTGGCGCTGGTCGCGATCCTGAGTACGGCCTGCCTGCTTCCATTGGGTGGCATCCCACTGAGCATTGCCGCACGGGGCGTCAGTGGCACGGTGGGCCCCGCTCCCACCGCCGCGCCAATTGCCGATGCGTACACACCATCCCCAACTCCGGCGGTCTCCACGGCCACTCAGAACCCGTTGAGCAGCGAATCGCCGAAGCGTGGAGACAGCGCGGACGTGCAGCCCACGCCGGGTTCGGAAGTCGCTGTCCTCGCGCCTGGGAAATCTCCCCCGCCTACCAACCGTGGCGCGCCGTCCGATGTCACTCCGACGCCAGTCGCAGAGACGACGCCGGAGCCAACAGTTTCCGCGAAGGCGGATGCTGAGGCACAAGTTGTCGTGGGTACCCCCGTGTTGCTCGCCCACTCGGTCGAAGGGCGCGCTATCCGCGGCGTGGAGTTGGGCGATGGGCCGCGCTGGATCGCGGTCATCGGTGGCATCCATCAGGGCAACGAGGCCAATACGACCGATCTCGTCAATCTGCTGCTTGATCACTTCCGTGACAATCTCGTCGAGATTCCCGACGGCGTCGGCCTGGCGTTCATTCCCGATCTCAACCCCGACGGCGCGGCGGCAGGCACGCGCACAAACGCCAACGGCGTCGACCTCAATCGCAATTGGGACGCTGGCTGGCAGCCTGACACCTTCGGACCCGTCGGGCTCGTTCCCGGGGGAGGCGGCACGCGGCCATTCTCAGAGCCTGAGACCCGTGCCCTCGCTGGGTATCTGGTTGACCGGCCGTTTGTCGCCGCGATCTTCTTCCACAGCCAGGGCGGCGTGGTCATACCGGGTCTTGCCAGCGGCGACAGCAGCGGCTCGGTTGAGCTCGCGAGCACGATCACCCGGGCCGCTCAATACATTTACCTTACGGAGTGGACCGCCTATCCCCTCAGCGGTCAAGCCACGGACTATCTTGCCGAGAAGGGCATTCATGTGGCCGACGTGGAGCTGAGCACACATACCGACCCCGACTTCGCACGAAATCTGCGGGGCCTGAGCGCGGCCCTGGCGTGGGCACAAGACCTGCCCGAGCCCATCGAATCCCAGCGTGATGCCGCTGCCGAAATTTCCGATGTCTGCGGATGTCAGCTGGGAACAGATCGCGCAAGTCTGGCGTCCACGCAATTCGATCCCTATTTTCGCTAGGCGACGAAACTAGCTAAATCGATGAGTCGGGGTCGGCTAGCTTCCGCGCACCGTCGTGTCGTCGTTCTTCACGATCGTCGACGCCAGCGCAAGCATCGACGACAAGTCGCTGAGATTGGCAGGCACCACCAGCGTGTTGCCTTCCTTGGCCAGTTGGCCGAACTGCGCGATGTACTGCTCGGCGATCCGCAAACGCATGGCGTCCATGCCGCCGTCGGAACTGACCGACCCGGCGATCTGCGTGATACCCGCCGCCGTTGCGGTGGCCACGGCCAGGATCGCCTCGGCTTCGCCTTGGGCTTCGTTGATCTGCTGGGTCCGCGTGGCTTCGGATTCCTTGATGACGCGCTGCTTCTCGCCCTCCGCCTCGTTGATCTTGGCGTCGCGTTCGCCCTCCGAACCCAGAATCACGGCGCGCTTTTCGCGCTCGGCGCGCATCTGCTTCTCCATGGCAGCCAGCACGTCGTTCGGCGGGTTGATGTTGCGGATTTCGTAGCGGAGAACCTTCACGCCCCAGGGCGCCGAGGCCTGGTCCAGTTCGTTCACGATCAGGCGGTTGATCGAGGAACGCTCCTCGAACGTGCGGTCCAGATCGATCTTCCCGACCTCGCTACGCAACGTCGTCTGCGCCAGTTGGGAGATGGCGAAGATGTAGTTCGTGATCCCGTAGGAAGTTTGGCGCGGCTCCAGCACTTGCAAATAGAGCACGCCGTCCACGCCGACCTGCACGTTGTCCCGAGTGATGCAGAGCTGTTCCGAGATATCGATGGCCTGCTCTTTAAGCGTGTGCTTGTAGGCAATGGTGTCCAGGAAGGGCAGCAGGATGTGGAACCCGGCTTGCAGGGTGCGGCTGTAACGGCCCAACCGCTCGATCACGTATGCCGACTGCTGCGGCACGATCACCGCCGTCTTGAAGAGGATCGTAACCACCAGCAGCACGATCGCGGCCACTACAATCAGGCCGACGATTCCCATAGCTTCCACGTCTATTCCTCCTCTGCCTGAAGGTCGACAACCAGGTCTTCTACCCGTTCAATACGCGCGCGCTGTCCCTCGGTTAGTGGGTTGCGGCCCACGTTACGGGCCGTCCAGTCCGTGCCCCGCAGCCGGGCTCGGCCCAGGGCGCCCGGTTCGATGGTCTCGGACACTGTCGCGATCTCGCCCACCACCACTTCGTACATCGGCGGCGGGGCGCCCACCAGCCGGCCATAGAGCTGCCGCCGGACGCCAAACATCAGGACCACCGCCAGCACCGCGAACAGCCCCCACTCGGCGTACGGCTGTCCGGGCAGCCCGGCCGCTACGCCAAGTCCGGTGAGCAGCGCAGCCACACCCAGGAGCACCAGGTAGAACTGGGCCTCGATGGCCAGCAACTCAGCGCCGAGCAGCACCACGCCGAAGATGATCCATCCCCACCAGGGCATTGACGCTCACGCGCTGGGCTTGTCCCTTTCAGACTACTCCGCAGCCAGCACACCCAGCCGGCGCTCCGCCCGAATGACAAGGTCATGGCTGTCCCTCGCGCCAGCGCCGGCCGGCTGGGGAACCGTGTCGTACAACTCGAATCCGGCCTTCTCGAACGCCCGACGACTCCTCCGGTTGCAGTCGGCCACGTCCATGGCAAAGATGGCGTCCACACACTCCGACTCGAACCCGAACTCGACCAGCAACCGAATTGCCGCCGTACCGATCCCCCGACCCCAGTAGGTCTTCTCGATCTCCAGAGGGATTCGCCGGCAGTCCAATCCTGGGTTCCGATCCAGGATCCTTTGCACATTCATCTCCTGCAGCCAGCATTCGCCCACTGGCCGGCCCTCGAACTCGATGACGAAACAGTAGGCGCATCTGGAGATACCGCGGACGATCTCCTGCACCTGCCGGACTGTGTATTTGCTCGGTTCTGCGTCGGCGAAGTAGGCAATCTCCGGGTCGTTCCACCACCCGACAACCAAGTCCCAGTCGCCCTCGGTCAGCGGCCGTAACCTCACCGGCCCCGACCGCAGCGTCACGTCGTGCCTTCGCAGCTTGCCGCTCGCCATCGCCCTCACCAACCGAAGTAGCGAACGCCGGCTCCCCAGACGCTTACGCCAGGGCCAGCGCCTCGACTTCGTTCCGTGGAATCTCTACCCGTTCCGCCGCCTGCAGAAACCCCTCCCACGTCGGCTCCGGAATCTGCAACGGCCCGCCGGCCAGGGCGGCGCGGGATCGGCGTTCGAAGTCGCCGGGCACCTGCACGTCGCTGAAGCCCTCGGCGGGCGCGGCCGAGCGCAGTCGGGTGAGCTGATGCTGGATGAGAGCCCGCGTCTCGTCGCCGCGGCCGAAGGCATTGGGATCGATGGCAAAGCCAAAGACCGATGCCCCGTCGGCAATGTCGTCGGCGGCGCTGGCGGTCACCACGGAAAGCAGCGTGGTCATGATCGCGATGGCCGAGCCTTTGTGCTCCCCGAACGTCAGCATCGTGCCCCCGTCGTAGAAGTCATTGGGGTCGGTGGTGGAGCGACCGGCGGAGTTGCGGATCCAGCCCTCCGGGACGGACTTGCCGCTGTCGCGCGCAACCCGGATCTTGCCCTCCGCCGCCGCGCTGGTGGCGAAGTCCATCACAAAGGCATCGCCGTCCTGCCCGGGCGCTCCGAACGCGATTGGGTTGGTGCCCAGCCGCCCTTCCGCCGCTCCATAGGTGGCTGTCATCCAGCCGCTGGCGGACCCCAGCGACATGTACATCAGCACACCCAGGTCGGCGGCCAGTTCGCCCCACTCGCCCAGGCGTCCGATGTGGCGGCCGTTGATGATCCCGCCCATCGCGATCTGCGACTTGAGGCACTTTCCGGCCAGCTCGCGGGTCAGCCGGTCGGCCGCGAAGTGCCCGAGCCCCTGCTGACCATCCAGCACCACCGTGGTGTCGGTTTCCAGATGAACCCGCGGCCGCGCGGCCGGGTCCATATGCCCTTCCCGGATCTGGCGCACGTATTCAGTGACGCGCTGCAACCCATGCGAGGGATGACCTGAGAGGTTGGAGTTCACCAGCCAAACCGTCAGTTGCGCGGCCATGTCGTCGGGAACCCCGGCGGCCGTGAAGATTCGAGTGCTGGCGGCGCTGACGCCGTCGATGGCAAGGTCGATCATTGGCGGATCCGGCGGGCGGCGGTCCAGGGCATGGTAGGAAGTTTGCCGACATAATGACCGGCCCGCCGCCGGAGACTCACCCAATGTCCGACCTGCTGGACCGCTGGACGTATCGCACCACGCCCACCGTCGTCTTCGGACGCGGCTGTCTCGACGAGCTGCCCGACCAGGTTCGACGGATCGCCGACGGCCCGGTGTTGATCGTCACCGACAAAGGCCTCGTGGACGCCGGCGTGGTCGAGCGCGTCACCCACGAACTGGCGCGCGCGGACATCAACGTTGAAGTCTGGGACGAGGTGCAGCCGGAGCCGCCCACCACCAGCGTGGACGCCTGCGCCGAGGCCATCCGCCAGGCCAGGCCCGCCGTGGTGCTGGGCGTGGGCGGCGGCAGCGCCATGGACACCTCGCAGATCGCCGCCTGCGTGGCGACTAACGGCGGCATGGCCGAGGACTGGATCGGGGTCGAAGTGCTGCGGGAACCCGGCGTCCCCACAATCAGCGTGCCCACCACCGCCGGAACGGCCTCCGAAGTGACTGGCAACGCCGTGATGGTGCTGCCGGATCGTTCCAACAAGATGACCGTGGTCAGCCCGTTCATTTATCCGCGGACGGCGCTGATCGATCCGGCCCTGACCGATTCGGTTCCAGCGCACATCACGGCGGCCACCGGGATGGACACCTTTTGCCACGCGGCGGAGTCGTTCATTACCGGCCGCGCCACCCAGCACACCCGGCAGCCCGCCGCCGACGCCTTGCGCCGCACGCTGGAGTTCCTGCCTCGCGCCGTGGCCGACGGGACGGACCGGGAAGCCCGCGACCAGATGGCCTACGCCTGCCTTCAGGCCGGCTTCAGCCTCGCCAACGCCGGAGTCATCCTGGTGCACGGTCTGGCGCACGCCATCGGCGCCCGGGCGCGCATTCCCCACGGCGTGGCCAACACAGTCTGCCTGCTGCCGGTGATGCGCCTGACGGCCGAGCGCAACCCGGCCTTGATGGCGGAGCTGGCGGAACCGCTGGGCGTTTCCGCCGACGTTGCCGATGCGCCGGAGCGAGCACAGGCGGCGGTGGCGGTGATGGAGCGGCTGGTGGATCAGGTTGGGCTGCCGACGCGGCTGCAAGAGGTCGGCGTGGAACGCGACTGGCTGCCGGACGTTGCCGCGGCGACTTTGAGCAACACCCGAGTGGTTTTGAACAGCCCGGTGCAGCCGGATGCGGCCGAACTCACCGGATTGCTCGAAGGGGTCTTCTAGGCACAACGTCCGGAGGCCTCGTTTACCGCGGAGCGACGCTGGTGCTTCGACAGGCTCACCACAGTCGGGCGGAACAGGTGGACATGGCAGCCTGCCGAGCGGGTGGGTGACGGGGGAGCTGTCTCTGGCCAGCCCGAACCCCCTCTGGGGGTTCGGGCTGGCCAGAGACAGGCTTTGGCGGATTTTCGGGGCGAATTCGCGAGCGTCTGGGGTGGGAGGCCGGACGCCTGGGGCAGGGGCGCGAAGGGTGCGGACGGGCACGGGGTGGATCGCCGGCGGGCGACAACGTGACAGGGCGGACCGATGATGGGCGGGGGTTCGTGAAGCGGCATTGGAGGCGGGCTCGCCGGGTGGAGACGTACGCCGCGGGCGGGATGCCAGAGGGATGAGACGCGACACCAGGCGGACGAGGAGGAGTGCCAGATGGACTAGAGACGCGAGCACGGGGAGTCCCGAAGGATGGCTGCAAGAGATTGCCACCTATCGTATACAGAATGCTTACGGATGTCAAGGATACCGGTTAGTGTCCAGCTGTCGGTGGGTTGTGGCTGGAGGGGCGTCCTTTCGGGCGGCGGGGGAACGCGGTTCGCGAGTCACCTCTACGGGCGATTAGTCCAGACCGGGGACCGCATGAGCCGGCGCTCCGACCACCTGTTCGCCACGTCCCTCAGCATGCGTTCACTTTTTCCGCATGTGTTCACTCCGCGCTCAGATGTGTTCACTTTCGCCCCAAATGTGTTCACTCTTGTCTCGAATGTGTTCACTTCGCGTTCGCATGTGTTCACTTCGCCCGCGGTCCGCCCCACCCCCAGCAGGGCCAGAGGCCGAGGCGAGCGCGCCGGGGTTTGGCCCTGGTGCAGGCGCTCAAGTCGGGCGGAGCGGCCGGCGTGACGGGCCGGCGTGCAGGCTTTAGGCCGCGGCGGGTTTGGGATGGGTTCGAGGATCGAACCCAGGCGCTCAGCTGGGGAATGTGCGCCAAGAACGAGGAACGAAGGTGGACATGATCTCCACGTTCGGAACCAAGCGGCCGTCGCGGCGCACCAGGAGCCCCTGATCCTCAAGCAGGCGCAGGTCAGCCCGGATGGTTTGTTTCCCGAGCTGGCCGTACACCACGTCAATGACCGCGTCCGTCGCTAGCCGATGCTCTGGTACGCCTCGCAGCAACTGCTCGGTTAGGCGTCTAATGACTTCCAGCATTCGGGTCCGCCGCACGTCCCGTAGCCCAGGCGCCTCACTTAGCCGCTCCCGCGCGTAGTCACGAAACGCCAAAACGCGGACCATCGACATGAACTCGTCGCGGACCGCAGCCTGGAGGATAGGACGATCCAGAGGCTGCTGGAGTTCGCGAATTACCGACATAAGCTCATCGCGGACCGTCGCCAGTTCGCCGGCCATGCCCTCAGCCGCGAACAGCACGAAGTCCGTCAGGTCGCCGTCTGAGCGAAACCGCGGCGCTGTGAGTGCCCGGGTGTATTCGTCGCGGTTCTGGTAGTAAAAGCTCGCTAACGAGTCGAAGCCGAAGGCGCTAATCCCAGCGCGACAGAGTATGAAGCTCTCGATAGCGCGTGAGGTTCTGCCGTTGCCGTCACCACAAGGGTGAATGGTCACGACGTAGAAGTGCGCGACGGCCGCACGCACGATCGGATCCCAGCTGGCCGCCCGGCCCTGATTGAACCAGCGCACGAATTCGGTCATTAGCCGGCGAATGTCATCGCCAGTGGCCGGCGGGCGGTAGTCACCAACCGTTACCGCGTGACTCCGATACCGACCGGGCTCGTTGTCGGGGTAGGGCACGCCTTCAGTCGTCAGCCGGTGAATCTCCCGGATTAGCGGCTCGTCGAGTGACCGCCCAGGATCCGCATGCACGGTGCGACGAACGCATTCCAGCGCGGTCTGCGCGTTGCGGACTTCGCGCTCATCGCGCGACCGGTCGGACGGCAGCACCTGCTGGCCGGGGTCGGCCTCGAGCACTGCCAGCGCCTCGTCTTCGGAGATACGCGTGCCTTCCAGGGCCGTAGTTCCTCGCACGGCGCGCGCCATGTTGAGCGCGTGCAGACGCTCACGCACGCTCTCGGCCACCGGAATGTTACGAATGGTCTCGGCGATGGCGCGCGAGCGCTCCACCGCCCGAATCAGCCGCGGTTCGTTGTCGCGAACCCGGACGTTGAAGTGGACGTGCCAGTCGGGCATGTGCGCCTGTGGCCTCGCAACGATCAGCGGGACAGCGTCGCGCTGTTCATCACCCTATGTAAACCAGTCACCGGCCATTGTCTTGCGCGACATTCTCAGCATCAACGTCGGGTCGCCAACAGCCTTGAACCAACCCCGGCCCGTTGGCGCTCCGCGGGTACCTATCCAGCCAGGCGATCGACCGCTACGTTGATGGCGACGGCGGCGCTGATCGACCCGAGCATCAAGCCGATCATCCATCGAGTGAGCCGGGTTTCCAGGGCATGGAGGTCCGCCTTGGTGGCCACGTGCTCGTAGCCACCCTCCAGCCGGCTTACCCGCTCTTCAAGAGTCGCCATTGGGCTTACCCTGTCAGCGGACATGACGCTCTGATTGTAGTGGTCAATGCCGTATGGGTTCCGCGCCCACCGACGCCAGCGCCGCGTCCAGATTCGCGCGTGAGTCAGGGTCGAGGGCTTGCCAGTAGTGGAGGGTGAAGAGGGCGAAGGCGAGGCCGTTGGTGGTGTGGATGTTGGGTGAGTCGGTGGCGTGGCGTTCGGCAAGTTCGAACCAGAAGCCGCCGTCGGGTGAGGCCAAGCAATGGAACATGGCGCCGACGCAGCGGCGGGCGGACTGCACAGACTCGGCGCGACGATGCCGAGTCCGGCACCCGTACTCGGCCAGCAGGTGGACGGCGTCCATGTTGGCGCACATGCCGCCGTCATGAAACAGCCCGTCGGGCCGCTGGCAGGCAAGGGTGGCGTCGATCATGCGCTCGATGCCCGGCTCCTCCACGCCCAGCGGCCAGAGCAGGTTGAGCGCCAGGTTGCGGTGGCCGCGCATGGCCCAGCCCAACTCGACGTCCGGGCCCGTGCCGATGAAGCCGGTGGCCGGATCGCGGCGCGACTCCATGTAGGCCAGCACCTGTCGGGCCTGATCGTCCAGGTCGTCCACGTGGTTACAGCCGGTCAGTCGGGTGTAAAACCACAGGTACTGAAAGGCGGCCTTGGCGGCGGCGCGCGGATCTTCGCCCCAGGTCTGATCCAGCCAGCGCCGCCAGGCATCCTCGCCGACCGGCGCCCAGGGGAACTTCCGCAAGCGATGCAGGCCGCGCGGGAAGGGCCGCGGGATTTGGTCCAACAAGTCGAAGCCGATCCGCACGACGGCGTCGAAGTGCATCCGCCAGGTGCCCGGACCGCCGCCGAATTGAGTCGACGTCGGCTCGTAGATGCCCAGGTTGGGGTTGTAGGCGGCGTGTAGGGCCACCAGCGCCCGGGGTCGAGCGCGTTCGATCGCGTCCTCAGCGCCCACCTGCCGTAAGGCGGCCAAGGCCCACACCGTCGTCTCGATGTCGGCGGGAGCGCCGGGCCGTGGGTTGTCCCGGAACGGCAGGGCGTGGTCCGGGTGCGTTTCGACACGCGCCACATAGCGAACGACCTGGTCCCGCAGCCAGGACGGCGGGTTGTGGAGGCCCTCGGCCTGCGAGATCAGGGGCGACCGGGCAGCCCCATCCGTCGTGTCGTCCGCACCGGCGTGCAACTCCCGGCTCCCCCGTTCTCCTGTCGCGGCGTCAGCCTTCGCGTGCGTAGCGCAGCATCTGGTCGCGGGTCATGCCGTCCAGTCCCAGGTCGGCCAGGGTGCGGCGGTTGGTGTCCAGTGGCTCGTGCAGGACGGTGAGGCCGAGGGTGATGACGGCGTCGATCACTGGCGTAGGTACGCCGAGGACGGCGCCGAGGCCGGACCAGGCGCGGAGGCCGTAGGGCACGTCTTCTGAGAGCCAGCGGGTGTTGAGCTGGCCGGGCGCCTTGAGGGCGGTGAGCATGCGGCTGCCGTTGATGGTGGCCCAGAGGTCGGGCGGGTCGGCTTGCGGACCGAAGCCGGCGGCGTGGAATGCTTGGGCGGCGTCGGGCAATTGGTGGCCGAGGGCGGCGGCCACCGCCCGGCGCTCTGCGTCCAGCGCCATGATGGCGTCCACCACGCCGGGGGTGACGCCTTCGTCGTAGAAGTAGAACTCGCCGCGCGAGCGCTCGATACGTCCGGCGTTGAGCAGCACGCCGGGCGGATGCACGACAGGGTTCATGGCCCCCAGGCCGCAGGCAAACACGTCCGGCAAAGCCGCAATTCCGGGGAAGAAACGCTCCAGCGCCGCGTGCACACGCTCGGTGGCCATGGCGGGGAAGACGCCCAGGCCCAGGTGCGGAACCACGCCCCAGATCGTGGCTTCGGCGGGACCGGTCTTGCGGCAGACGTAGGGGGCGGTGTCGGTCTCGGCCACCGGAATCGGCGGCGCGCCGGCTTCACGCAGGATGCGCGCGACTTCCAGCGCCCCCAGGGTGCCGGGCATCAGGGTGAGGCTGTGGTCGGCGCGCAGGTTCGGCGCCAGCGCTTGAGCCCAGGGCGCGTGGCCGTAGGCCGGGACGATGACCATGAGGGTGTCGGAAGCCGCGGCGGCGGCCGCGACGTCATCGGTGATGTCGGCGATCTCGGCCAGGCCGGTGTGGGCGACGCCGAGCAGGTCGATGGTGCGCGAATCGCGCACGGGGGCGATGGCCTCGGGAAAGGCCGGCAGTTCGGCCAGGGTGACCGAATGCCCCGCCAGGGTCAGGTTGGCCGCCACCGCGAAGCCGGTGTTGCCGGCGCCCAGCACCGTTACGTCCGTAGGCACTCGTTCCTCCCGCCGCCGCGCGACCGCGTGCCTAGCCTACGGCGCAGATGTCCACCCGGTAGGCCCGCGGCTGTTGAAGGTTGGGGCTGGCAGCGAGACTGACGGCGGACCCATCTGCAGGCTCACCAAGAGTGGATTTGGGGGGCACCGGCCCTGCTTCGCGAGTGCGAGGTAGCTCGCCGGAGCGGGGAGGGTCCCAGGCTGCACGCAGCCTGGGCCACCGGGCGGTGCTGGTCGGTCAAGGGTAGAATTCTGTACGGGCGGTGGTTTGTTGACCTCTGGCCCGTGGCGCCTGACGGACGGGTACAGGGACCTTCGACGCGGAGGAACCGATGGCTACAGAAGCTGAGCGCCTCGCCCGGTTGGAAGGGGCGTACAACCACCTGGCGACCAAGGCCGACCTTGCGAACCTCGAAACACGATTGACGACGTGGTTCGCCGGGCTCCTTCTATTAGTAGTCATCAATCTGCTCGGCACGGTTACGGGGATCTTGATCGCGTTGCGGGGCTACCAACCATGACGGCCGAGTTGGGCACGATTCTTGGGCTGAGCATTCCGGTGGTTCTGTCGGTGGTCGGCGTCGCGTGGCGCATGGGTCGCGTGGAGGGTCGAATAGCGGGCGTGGAGCAGTCCGTCGAACGGCTCCACGTCGACATTGACCGCCTACGCGAAGACATGAACCGTCTACGAGATGACATGGACCGTATGCGGGATGACGTGAAGGCAATCCTTCTTCGGTTGCCGGCCCGAACTGAGTAGGCCGCTGGAGCTTTGAGCTCTTGCTTGTGAGGGAAGAAGCGGTGCGGGGACGGTCCCAGGCTGCTCGCAGCTTGGGCCACCGGCCGGTGGTGGCTGGTTGCCGGTAGAATTCTGTACGGGCGGTTGTTTGGTGGCCACTTGCCCACCTCGCATGAGCGGCAGGGCAACGGGGCTTTCTCTGCGGAGGAACCGCCATGACGGCCGAATTAGGCACGATTCTGGGTCTCAGTATTCCCGTGGTTCTGTCGGTGGTCGGCGTGGCGTGGCGCATGGGTCGCGTTGAAGGTCGGCTGTCGGGGGTCGAACGATCAGTCGAGCGGCTGCAAGCCGACATGGACCGGCTGCGCGACGATATCGATCATCTGCGGGATGACGTGAAGGCCATCCTCTTGCGGTTGCCGGCCCGAACTGAGTAGGCCGCTGCAGCTTTGAGCCCTCGCTCGTGGGGGATGAGGCGGGGCGGGGACGGCCCCAGGCTCCGTGCAGCCCGCAGCACCGGCCAGCTCCGCTGGTCTTGCTCAGCTCGGAATCACTGAGCGCGTCCGCCCGAGTGAGAGTTGGGAACGAATGGGTGTCGTTCTATACCGCAGTCGGTATAGTTTGCGGTATGGTATACGGTGGGCAAGACTAGAGTGCGCCGTTTCACCGATGAGTACGGAAACGAGGTCAGGCTCACCGACGAGCGACTCGGGCACATCCTACGAAGGCATCCTGAGATGGCCTTTCAGATGCACCGTGTCGCCGAGACTCTCGCCGAACCGGACGCGGTCAGGCCCTCCAGGTCCAGCCCAACGGTCAATCTCTATTACCGACTCTACACGGACCTGCGGGGCAGGAACCGCTATATCTGCCTTGTGGTTAAGAAGGAGAGGACGTACGCCTTCGTCCTCACCGGCTACCTGGCTCAAAGCATCAAAGGAGAGCGAGCATGACGACAAAGAGAGTGTCTGTTGCGTACGACCACGAGGGAGACATGCTTGAAGTGCTTTGGGAATTGAGGGAGGGCTATTTCACTCCTACCGAAGACGAGCGCATCCTCAAGCGGCTGGACGACGAGGGGGAGGTCATCGGGTTTCTGATCCACGAGATGAGCACGTTCAAGGCGCCGAGCCCCGTTGAGTTCGAGTTGGCGTCCGAAGCTCCCGCCGATGATGTGGCCAACGTCACGGTGCAAGAGGCGGCTCGTCGGCTGGGCGTGTCCGAGCGAAGGCTGCGGCAGCTGGCCCAGGATGGCCGCGTCCAAGGAGCAACAAAGGTCGGCGCGGAGTGGCTGATTCCTACGCCAGTAGAGGTTGTTCCAGGTACGCGCGGCCCCGTGGGCGTCGCCGGTCGCGCTGCTGCGGTGGAAGGCTAGTCAGAGGATCTCGTCACGTCACTGGCGAACTCGGCGCGGTCAGGGTCTACTTCAGCGGGAACCGCTAGACGGTCGTCCGTAAGTTCGTTGATGAGGCCAAGAGCGCGCGCATCGCAGATAGGCCGCAGATTCGCAAGTTGACCGTTGCGTCCGTAGCCACTCGCTTCTGCCGCCGCTGCGCGACCGCGCGCCTAGCCTGCGGCGCGTGCGTCCTCAGGGTGGCGCCGCTCGGAATGGACCTCAACCCGGCAGCAAGATTGACGGCGGGCCTGTCCTGGGCAATTTTGACGACTGACAGGATCAAAATGACCCACGACCCAGCGTTGGGAGACGGCCATGTTCGCGGCCTGGGGCAGGTGTCCTCAAGAGCGTAGGCTCTAGCCTGTAGAGGGATGCCTTTGCAAGGGGTACGCATGAGGGACGCGGAGAACACGGCGCGCACTCAAGGAAGAGAAGCCGCCATGCCCCCACGCCGCCCACGCGAAGCGGCGGTTCGCATGGGCAAGGAGATATACGAGCGCGACATCCTGCCTCAGGTCGAAGCCGACCACTTTGGAGACTACGTCGCCATTGACGTTGAGACTGGGGACTGGGCCGTTGCGGACACTACTCGCACCGCGGTTGAGCGTCTGCGAGCGCAGCGCCCCGGTGCTGTCGATGTCTTGTGTGAGCGCGTCGGGTACCGGGCGTTGCGCAGCTTCGGGGCCGGGTCCCTGCGGAGGACCGGGTGATCGAGGGGGTGGTGAATGCCGCCCGTGAAGCAGTGGTGACCCTTCATCTCCAGGAACCGGAGGGGCGGACCCGGGATATCGAGGCCGTGGTGGACACCGGCTACAGCGGCTTCTTGACCTTGCCAACTCCCTTGGTGACCGAACTAGGGTTGCCCTTCGCCTACATGGGCCAGGCGATTCTGGCGAACGACGCTCACGTCGATTTCGACGTTCATTACGTCACCGTGCTCTGGGACGGCCAACCGCGAGACATCGAGGCCGACGCGACAGGCAGCACTCCACTTGTGGGGATGCTGCTCCTGGACAGGCACAACCTGAACATCGACGTCGTGGACGGCGGCCGAGTCGTCATCCAGGCCAGCGAGTAGCCGAGCTCCGACCACCGCAGTTCTCCTGCCCCGCCGCCGACCTGAGCATCGCTGCCGGTCCTACCCATGTGTAGCGCTTCCTGGGTTTCCGGCTCGGCGGCTGACCGACCGGAAGCCGAGTGAACCACCGTGGACCCACCTAGACCTGCCAGGGACATGAAACTCCAGGTGGGCCTGTCCGTTGCTGGTCGGCTGCGGGTGCTTCGGGTCTAGGCCAGCAAGAACAGCTTCGTGGTCGCCAGCGAGTTCGTGGGCGAGGCCGCGAGCGGGCACAACGCAGCGTTCACGCTTCGCGCCGCACTAATTCGAGAAGCATGATCTTGGGGACGGGGTCGTCCGGCAGATGCGGGTCGGACGGGTCCGGCCGGACATCGACCAGGCTGCGCAGCAAGAGGCCCGCCTGCCGAGACGCCGTCACCCACTCCTCGAACGTTCGGTAGTGAAACGGGACTTCAAACTCGGCTCGCTCCGTGCCGAACGTCTGCGTGAGAGGTCCCGACGCAAAGTAGTCGTCGACCTTTCCCCGCGTGACGATCGCGTACGGGTTGTTCAGCGACAGCAACAGGCGGCCGTTGGGCTTGAGGGCGTCGGCAATCGCAGCTAGTACTCCGGCCAGATCCTTGCAGTCATCGAGCATCATGTTCGCCGTCGCCAGGTCAAAGGCGCCTCGGTAGGAAGGCAGCCCCTGGGCCAGATCCGCCTCGATGAACTCGACCTCGTGCGGATCCTCCGCCTCGAAGGTGCGCGCGAGGTGCAGGAGCCGCGGCGAGATGTCAACGGCCACGACTTCAGCCCCGTGGCGCGCAAAGAGTCGCGCAACGTGACCTTCCCCGCAGCCCGCGTCCAACACCCGCTTGCCGGAAACGTCGCCCGCCATCTCCAGGAGGCGACGGGCGAGGTTGTCGTGAAACCGCCGCAGCGAACCCGACCGGACCTGGGCTGCGTACCAGTCAGCAATCGGGTCGTAAGCGGCCATCACGGTGCCAGGTTCCTTGCCGCGCGTCTCTTTGATTATCCCGCCGCGCGACGGGTGCAGATCCTGACCAGCGTGCTCGCTGAGCCGGATCGCGAATCACACGGAATCGACGCGGAGATTCGGTTCAACCGGCGCGCTGCCACAGGGCACTGGCTTCCGTCCACTTCGGGTCGCGCGGCTCGAAGGGCGCCCATTCGAACTCGAGGCTCGAGCGCGCGAACTCTGGGACCGGACCGCCGCGGTCCGTGAGCACGCAGATTCCCTGGTGCCACGGGCCGGGTCCGTCGCCGGGCAGGTGGCCTGAGCTGCGGACGACCAGGGCCGTTCGCCGGTTCGGCAGCGCGACGCGGAGCAAGGTGGGGCCAGGGGTGTGGCCGCACAGGATCAGATCGGCCGAGGCGACAGCAGGGCGGGACAGCGCGGAATCGATCTCCTCGGCGGTGAAGTCGGGGGTGAAGGCCGGGTCGGTGTCCCAGATCGTCGCGAACGGGTTACCGGGCATGCCGTGGCACACGTACACGTCGCCCTGGCGAGCGCCGTCCAGCGAGAGTTCGGCCGGCAGCGCCCGAAGCCAGGCGAGGTCAGCGGGAGTGAGTTCGGCCTGTCCGCGCGCAATGTGCTGCAGGAAGTAGTCGGGCGAGTCGGGGCGACGCCCACGCTCGGCAACAGTCGCTTCCCAGCGAGGCGTGCCCCAGTCGCGGAAGTACACCTCGTTGTTGCCGTAGATGACCTTGACGTTCTCCGAGCGCAGCAGGTCGATGGTTTCGCCCGGCGGATCGGGGGAGAACGGGGACGTAAGGAAGTCGCCGCAATGCACGATGAGATCGGGCGCATGCCGCTTGCACGTCTCCAGCGCGGCCTCCAGGCCGGGCACGAAGCCGTGGGTGTCGCCGATCAGACAAATCCGCATGCGGCGTACCTCCGGGCTGAGCAAGGCGCAGGCATGGTTCGACACCTATCTCCCGCACGAAAGCGCTGTCGTCAAGCTGGACCGCGACCACGATGGCAAGGTGTGTGCGTGGCTGCCGGGGTACGTAAGGGGTTGCACCATGACCGAGAAGACGACCACGTCATTTGCGGCGCACGCAAAGGACGCCCAGTGGGGCAAGGATCTGCGGCCTTACTTTGCCTACCGCGACCTGGGGATCAAGGATGCGACCGATGGCAGGGTGCTGGCGCACATCATTCGCGCCGAGCAACCCTGCGACGGCCCCCTGGGCTACCACTCGCATGCGCTGGAGTTCCAGATGGTGTACCTGATCAGCGGCTGGGCGCGGCTCTACTTTGAAGACATCGGCGAGATTCGCGTGGAGGCCGGCGATGCCTGGTACCAGCCGCCGGGAGTCAAGCATGAGGTGCTGGAATACTCCGATGACTGGAAGGTGCTGGAGATCACCATGCCGGCTGAGTTTGAGACCCACGACGAAGTGCGTTAGGCGGATCAGGCGAGAATGTCGGCGTTAGGAAGTCGCCGCAGCGCGCCATCAGAGCGGGCGTCCGCCTTACCCACGGCGGGCGGCTAAGCGCGCAATGAGGGTCGTCGTTCGGAGGGAGCCGCTCTCGGCCCTGTCCGACTATGCCTCCGTTCCGATTGCGTTCACGACGACGACGGTCCTAAAGGTCGAGTGGATTGCGAACGGGCTTGGCGGCGTCCGAATGGTCGAAGCGCCGCTTAGGCAGCCGCTCACAAAGGACTTTGACGGCGACGAACCCGTCATGAGCTGGCACCGCTTTGGGAACATCTCGCACTGGGGAATCTTCGCCGCCTTCAGCGATGAACATCGAGTCGGAGGCGCCGTGGTGGCCCAAAATTCTCCCGGCATTCACATGCTGGAGGGGCGCGAGGATCTGGCGGTCTTGTGGGATCTTCGGGTGCATCCCAGCGTTCGTCGTAGCGGCGTTGGTACGCGCCTGCTCGATCGAGCGATCCAGTTTGCGCGGGCGTCTGGCTGTTCATTCCTGAAGGTCGAGTCGCAAAACACCAACCCCGCCGCCTGTCGCTTTTACGCTACGAGCGGACTACACCTCGGCGGCTTACGTCCGGGCGTCTATCCCGAGTACCCCGATGAGGTGCAACTGCTGTGGTACCTGAACTTAAGATCAAACAGTCCGAGTCCATCGGGGCAGCTGCGGACGGAGTGATATGCCAGATTCACCGGTAGAAGTCGTGTTCTTCGACATCGACGACACGCTGGTCGATGACGCCGCAGGGACGCGCGCCGGGGCGATGGGGCTGTTTGAGCGGTACAGGGATCGGCTCGGCGGTTGTGACGAGCGTCTGATGCAGCGCTGGGACACTTTGTTGGACCATCACTTCGATCGCTTTCTGCGCGGCGAGACGTCGTTTACCGGCCAACGCCGCGCACGGATTCGGGGTCTTTTCGGTCTCACACCAAGCCAAATGCCCGACTCCGAAGTTGACGCGATTTTCACCGTCTACCAGGAGTTCAAAGAAGGGACCCGGCGGCTCTTTCCAGATGCAATCGAAACCCTGGATGCGCTGGGGTGTTGCCGGCTCGGGGTCATCAGCAACGGGTCGTCTGCGCGGCAGCGCCAGAAGCTGGCGGCGGCTGGCGTGCTGGATCGCTTCGCGGTCGTGGTGACCTCGGAGGACATCGGAGTCGCGAAGCCTGATCCGGGAATCTTTCAGGCGGCCTGCCGCGCCGTGGGTACGTCGCCGTCGGCGTGCCTACACGTGGGTGATCGACTGGACGTGGACGCGCTGGGGGCCTGCGACGCGGGGCTGCGGGGCGTCTGGCTTGACCGGCGTGGCAAGGGTGATGCGCCTGCAAGCGTCCCGACCATCCCGCGGCTCTCCGAACTGCCGGCGCTAGTCCTCAAGCGCTGACCGCCGGCTACCAAACGCCGATAGTCCTGAGTAGGTCGGCGGCGAGGGGGAGGGGCCGGGACGGGCGGCCTGTGACCTGAATCGACGTCTGGACGTCCGGAACGAACCGGATCAGCTCGCGAGCCTTCAGCGCTTCAGGCACGCCTCCGTTGAGATAGCGTCCCCACCACGCCTGGTCGACAACGCCGTTGAGATTCTCGAGCGTGTGTCCGCCAGCCAGCGCGGCCGCGGCGCGCTTGGGACCGATGCCGCAGACCCCGGAAATGTTGTCCGAGGTGTCCCCAACCAGCGCCATGTAGTCGCACCACTGCCAGGGCTCCACGCCAAATCGCCTGCGCACCTCGTCGCCGGCCACAATCTGCTCGCCACTCTTGCGCATGGTGTTGGCAATCACCACGTGGTCGCTGAGTAGCTGGTAGAAGTCCCGATCCGCCGACATGATCACGCTGGGCCGGCCCGATCCAACTCTGCGGACAAGCTCGGCAATCACATCGTCAGCTTCAGCGCCGGTCGTCTCCTCAAACCGGAGACCAGCCGTCTGCAATCCCTCGTAGATCGCCGGGAGCCAGGCCAGGTGCGAGTAGTCGGCGTCGGCGCGGTTGGCCTTGTAGTCGGGCGCCATTTCCACCCGCGCATCCGATGAGCCTTCCCCATCGAAGACCACCACCGCCTCGCAGGGTGCCAAGCCGTGGATGGCCTTGCGCAGGAGGGCAAAGAATCCAAATGCGGGCGTTACGTCTTCGCCTTCGCTGTCTCGGATTCGCGCGGGGAATCCAAATGCGGCGCGCCAGAGAAGGTTCATGCCGTCGACGATGACTAGCGGTGGGAGGTTCACCAGGAGGCGCTCATGGCTTGGTAGGAATCACCTGAAGGTGGCCCGCCAGACCTGCTCTCCTTCATCGGTGTGTTCCCTGGAAGGACGCAGGCCGACGGATCGCGCCACCTTGTGAGAAGCGACGTGGTCAGGGTGAATGTTGGCCCGGAGTTCACGCACGTGAAGGCGGCTACGGAGCCATTTGGACACGTGTCGACTGGCCTCCGAGGCGTAGCCCTGACCCTGAAACGGAGTGCCGATCACCCAGGCCAGATCAGCCTGGCCCTCCTTTACGCCAGCCTGGACGTAACCCACGACTGTCTGGTCCTTTTTCAACCGCAAGGTCCAGTTCAGCCATAGTTCATCGCCTTCGGGCGAGCGGCGGGACTCCCGTCGACGAATCGTTGCTCGGAGATCATCTGCCGCTTCAGGCGGTTGCCCCCCAGTAAAGACGTGGGTCTCGGGATCCCTCAGCAGTGCAAAGAGCGCCTCACTGTCGCCTTCCACCATCGGAGTCAGTTCGAGACGATCGGTATCAAGGGTCAATTCCGAATCGCCTGGCAATCGCAGGGCGCCATCGCCGCTCACGTCGTCGGTGCCCTGCGACCTGTCGTGCAGCCTCACTCCAGGCCGAGTCTGCGCAGCCGTTCGTTGAGGTCGCCGCGGATGGCGTCCACGTACTCCGCGCCCGTGAAGGGCCGGTCGGACCACGTGCCGGCGCTGGCTTCCAGCGCGCGCAGCTTGTCCGCCTTCGACACGGTCCCATGCGTGCGCCGTATGGCGCGTCGGATCAACTCGGACCTGGAGGCGCGGGTGGCGCGGGCGGCGCGATCAAGGAGTTCCAGCTCGTCCTCGCCAAGATAGACCTGCGTTCGACGCATGACACCACCGCACACGATTCCGTGTCGACAGTCTGCCTCAGGCGGTACGTCGCGGGCGTTCGAGGTAGCCGAACGCGCGAAGACTTAGACTTGCCCCGGGCGGCGACCCAGCGGACGCCCGGCACACGGCGTCCGCTGGTGTCAGGTCTTACGAGGGTTCGGCAATCATGTCCGTTGCAAAACGAGTGCTGGGGTTCTTTCTGGTGGCTATCGGGATCGCCGTTGCCCTGAACTTCGTCCTGACACCGGTCTACAACGACGGCACAACCGATTACCCGGTCTGGCGGATCCTGAACTGGTTCATGGTCGCCGCCGCGCTGGTGATGCTGGTGGTTGGCTTCCAGCGACGCCGCGACCCTGAACGCTCGGACGTCAGCGCCGTCGAGTACCTGCGGGGCAGCTTCGCCTACTACGGGGCCATCGTGCTGACCATGCTGATGCTCTGGGAGTGGTACTGGACGCTGAACCCGTCCAGCGAAACCGGGGACGCGGTGACGGCGCATCTCATCTACTTCCCTATGGTCAACGCGCTCTTCGTGGTCCTGGCCCTGGCCACCGGCCGCCATCTCTGGAACGAGGCCAGCGACCAGGCGGACTGAGGACCGTTGCGCGTGACGGCGCCCCGATGCGTTACGGTTCGGCGTCCTGTCCGTGTGAGGCCGCTCTGCTATGTCCGACGATTCGTTCCGCGTTGCCCTGACCGACGGCCTGCGCCACGAGCGGGTCGTCGAACACCGCCAGCCGCTGGACGCCATCGGCGCCACGCTGGACGTGGTGCCGGCGCCGACCAGCGACGAGGAAGCCGTGGGGCGCTTTTCCGGCTACCAGGGCGTGATTTATTCGCATGGGCACTACCGCCTGCACACGTTCGACCAGTTGCCGGACCTGGTGGGCGTGATCGCGCCGACCGTGGGCGTGGACCACGTGGACATCGAGGCCGCCACGGCGGCTGGCGTGGTGGTGGGTAACATTCCGACCTTTGCCACCGAGCAGACGGCGGATACGGCGCTGTACCTGATATTGGGAGCGGTGCGGCGTATCCCGCGGATCCTGAACGAGTGGGAGGCGGGGCACCGCAACATCGCGGAGTGGGAACGGCGGGTCGACCACATTGGCGACATGCGCGCCAGCACGCTGGCGCTGATCGGGCTGGGCCGCATCGGTCGCGCCGTGGCGGTGCGCGCGCAGGCTTTCGGCACGCGCTGCATTGCCTACGCGCCCACGGTCTCACCCTGGGAAGCGCAGGGGCTGGGCGTGGAGCTAGTGGGCCTGCATGAGGCCGTGGAACAAGCCGACATCGTCTCGGTCCATCTGCCATACACGCCACGCACGCACCACTTCGTGGATGCTGACCTGCTGGCGCGGATGAAGCCCACAGCGGTGCTGATCAACGTCTCGCGCGGGCCCATCGTGGACGAAGCGGCGCTGGTGGCGGCGCTGGAGTCGGGCGCAATTGCCGCCGCTGGCGTGGACGTGTTCGAGTCGGAACCGCCTACGCCCGACACGCCGCTGATCAACCTGCCGAACGTGATCTGGACCCCCCACGTCGGCGGCTCCACCTCGGTCAGCGTCCACCGCGTCGGCGCGGGCGCCGCCGAACAAATGGCCTGGATCGCCGAGGGCTACTGGCCCCGCGACACCATGAATCCTGAAGTCGAACCCAGACGGGCGTTTCGGCGGCGGGGCTATCCCGAGCGGACGTGACTAGGGATCCGATCCGCTGGGGAATTCTGTCGACCGCGGGCATTGCGCGACGGTCGGTGGGGCCGGGGATTCATAAGGCGCGGAATGGCGTGCCGCGGGCGGTGGCGAGCCGGTCGCTGGAGCGGGCGCGCGGGTTTGCGGCGGAGCTGGAGATTCCGACGGCCTATGGGTCGTACGCGGAGCTGCTGGCCGATCCGGAGATCGACGCGGTCTACATCCCGCTGCCGACATCGCTGCATCACCGCTGGGTCATTGACGCCGCACGGGCGGGGAAGCACGTGCTGGTGGACAAGCCGTTTGCGGTGGACGCGGCCGAGGCCGTGGAGATGGTGGCGGCCTGCCGAGAGGCGGGAGTGCAGCTGATCGAGGGCTTCATGTACCGCTACGACCCTCGGCACGCGCGCCTGCGGGCGCTGGTGGCGGACGGGGCGATCGGCGACCTGCGGCAGATCAACACGGCGTTCAGCTTCCCCATTACGCGCAACCCGGCCAACGTGCGGCTCTCGACCGAACTGGCCGGCGGGGCGCTGGGCGACCTGGGGACCTATTGCGTGAGCGTGAGCCGGCTGCACATGAGCGGCGAGCCGCAGCGGCTGACTGCGCGGATGACGGACGACCCGGAGTTTGGCGTGGACTTTGACGGCAACGCGCTGCTGGAGTTCGACGGGGGTCGGGCCGCCATGTTGGCGTTCAGCTTTCAGACCTGGCGGCGGCACTTCCTGGAGCTGATCGGCACTGAGGGCGCCCTGCGCGTCGAACGTCACGTGCTGGCGCCTGGGGAATGGACGAGCGTCGAGATCCAGACTTCGAGCGGAACGGTTACCGAGCGCTTTCCGCCGTTCGACACCTACCAGGCCGAGGTCGAGAATCTGGGCGACGCGATCCGCGGGGAGGCGGCGCCGTTGGTGGACGGCGACGAGGCCATCCGCCAGATGCGGGTGCTGGATGCTGTTCGCGCGAGCGCGCGGCGTGGCGAGTGGGTCGTGCTGAGCGGGTAGTTGCAGCGAGCCGCTGCGGGGAGGGCGCCATGAAACGGGTAGCGAAGCCCGAGGGCAAGTTCAATGTCGTGTTGGAGGACGCGCCGATTCCGGCGGTGGGTCCGCACGACGTTCGGGTGCGCAACGTGCGCAGCCTGATCAGCCGCGGCTCGGAACTGTGGCGTCGCTACATCCGACCCGAGGCCGTGGATCCGCAGATCATGGGGTACTCGGTGGCCGGCGTGGTGGACGCCGTGGGCGCGGAGGTCGACGGGTTCGCGCCAGGCGACAGGGTCGGGGTGTCCGGGCCGCACGCGCAGTTCGTGGTGCAGGACAGCCGGGTCGAATCTCAATCTGACGGTCCGAAGATCGTGCGCATCCCCGATGCGCTGGACTTCGAGCAGGCTACCTTCTGGCCACTGACCACCAGCGCCGTCATGTGGATCGAAAACGACGACATCCAGCCCGACGACACGGTGGTGATCGTGGGTCAGGGCCTGGTGGGAAGCCTGATGCTGCAAGTGGCGCGAGCCAACGGGCAGGGCCGGCTGGTGGCGGTGGATGCGCTACCCAACCGCTGTGCGCAGGCGGCGGAGCTGGAAGCCGACGAGGTGATCAACGCCGCGGACGAGGACCCGGTGGCGCGAGTGCTGGAACTGACCGACGGTGTCGGAGCGGACGTGGTGATCTACGCCGTGGGCGGACGGGCCGGGCTCCGGGCCTTCGACCAAGCCCAGCGCATGACCGCCAGCGGCGGCCTGCTGCAGGTGGTGGGGCTGTACGAGGACGACCCGCTGCCGCTCTCATCCAGCGAGATCCAGCGCAAGCGCCTGATCGGTGGCGCGCTGCCCGACAGCGACCGGGTCGCAGCCTCGGCACGCGCTCTGGACCTGCTGACCGGCGGCCGCATCGCCACCGAACGCATGGTGACGCACCGCTTCCCCTACCAGCAGGCGCCCGAGGCCTTCCGCTTCCTGCACGACCATCCGGAGACGGCATTTGGGGTGTTGATCACCTGGGACGACTGAGGCCCTAGACGCGGTTCGCAGGCGCGGGCGGCGAGGGCTTGCCGACGGGGGCTGTTGGGTGCATGCTGCTTGGGAACTGGTGCTTGCGGCGATATCGCGATGTCTGCGAGGAACGGGGAGTCGAACAACTTCCCAAAGGACCTGAAGGTCCGTCGACTCAGCGACTACAAACGCACCCTTAAGCGTCGCATCCAGCGGTTCGAGTTGCGCTACGAGATGACCACCGAGCGCATGCTCGAACGCACCGCCACCGGGGAGCTTCGGGAAACGGCTGAGATATCGCGATGGCAGTACGACGCGGACGTGCTCGCGGATCTGGAAGCAAATGGCGCACGCAAGATGAATGGATCAAACGCAACTGCCAGAAGCGCCGGCGGCAAATCGGCGCGTCCTGGTCGGACCGCCACTAACGGTCCCCAGATCAGGGCATCCAGTCCAAACCAGGCGCTTCACCGGCCGGTCAAGGTCTTGAAGGCCCGCCGGCTCAGCGACCACAAGCGCACGCTGCGCCGCCGGATCCAGCGGTTCGAGTTGCGCTACGAGATGACCACCGAGCAGATGCTCGAACGCACCGCGACCGGCGAACTCAGGGAGACGGCCGAGATTTCGCAATGGCAGTACGACGCCGACGTGCTGGACTTCCTGACCGCCGAAGGGGCGAGAAACACGGCTGGCTCAGGTTTGACCGCTACGAGATAAAACACCGAGAAGTCCTGGCCGCTCACCCTTTCATCGTTGCGGACCGTACGCAGTTCGTGCCGACCGAGGGGAGAAGGCGGCCAACGGCGTACTCGTGTGAGGGCGCTGTGGTCTGTCGCGACGGCGTAGAAATCGAAGTCTCGAAACAGCTCCGTGTCCGGGTTCGCTCAGGGCAGTTCGAGGTTCGTGGTGCTAAGTACAAATACCACGCTCGAGTCTTCGAAGGCGGGGTGGGCAGGAATGTGCTCCGATACGACAGCGGGCATGCCCATACGCCAGGCGTTTACCACCGTCACGAATATGACCCGGTAACCGGGGAGGACCGGCTGAGCATGCTCAGGCGCGAGGAGTTTCCGGTGCTCAGCGAAATGGTGGATGAGCTGGCGGCGATGTTCCCGGACGCAAAGTAGACAGTGCCCGAGCCTTATTCGGAGTTCATCGTTCCGGCGTGGGGGGTGCTGCGTTGGTGGAGTGTGCTGCTGACGCTGGGCGTTCTGGCCGGGGCTTGGGTGGGGCGGTGGCAGGCGGGGCGCCTGGGGCTGGACGCGAGGCATGCGCTGACGCTGCTGCTGCTGGTGGTTCCGGCGGGGATTCTGGGGGCGCGGATCTACTACCTGGTTTTTGAGTGGGAGCGACGCTTTGAGGACGAGCCGGAGCTAGCCTGGCAGATCTGGGAAGGCGGCGTGGCCCTGCATGGGGCGCTTGCCGGCGGGCTTCTGGCCATGGCGATCTACGCGCGGCTGCGACGCTTGGATTTTCTGCGTTGGCTGGACGCCGCGGCGCTGGGGTTTCCGCTAGTGGTTGCGATCGCGCGCTGGGGCGATTACTTCAACCAGCAGTCGTTCGGGGTGCCGACGGACCTGCCGTGGGCGCTATCGGTCGATGAGCTGTATCGGCCGCTGCTCTACCTGGAGCAGAACGGCTTCCATCCGACGTTCCTCTACGAGTCGCTGTGGGCGCTGGTCGTGTTTCTGGGGGCGCTGGCGGTGGTGAGGAAAGGGCGCGGGTTGCGTCCGGGTGACTTGGCCCTGGGCGTGTTGGCGGCTTACTCGGTCGGGCGCTTCTGGACTGAGGGCATTCGCGCCGATCCCATCATCGTGGGCGAGGGATTGCGGCTGGCCATGATCGTGAGCGCCGGCATCGTCACCGGCGGGGTCGGAACGTTGTTACTGCGGCGATGGCATCCGCGAATGTTTCACGTGAAACATTTGCCCTGACCTAGAGGCGCGCGGGCTGCCGGACGAGCCGGATGTTTCACGTGAAACATCTGGTCAGGCGGCGGCCTCGCCGCTGAGGGCCTCGAAGCTGGCGTGGAGCCAGAGCGATTCAAGGGCCAGTTCAAGAGCCGGCGCGGTTTCCAGCGAGGGGTCGACGGCGATCCAGCCGGAGGCGTCGCGGGAGACGGCGCGTGCGAAGAGTGGGGCGGCGTCGGTGCGTACGGCTGGGTGGCGGTAGGCCGGGTCGTCCATGCGCTGCTCCCAGGGTTGCGCCACGCCCTCGGCCCGACCGGGCGGCGCGCCGCGCACGAGCCGGCTGCGGTTCACGAGCGAATCCCAGACCGTCACCAGGAGCTCGCGGGCGAAGCGTCGCTCGATGGGCGGCGGGCCGTGGAAGGCCGCCATGCGCAGCGCCCGTAGTAGCGCGGCGACTTCGTCGGCGGAGTAGGTCAGCCGGTCGTGTAGCCAGCCGTTGTGCCGGTCGAACGACGTCGCCAGGTCCAGGAAGAGGTCGCCGGCGCGTTCCCGAGCGCCGCTGTCGCGCGGCATGAGCGGGGTCAACCGGATCAGCGCGGACAGGGCGTTTGCCGCTTCCAGGATGTCGGCGGGTTGCTGGTCGCGGAGCCAGTAGGCGATGCGGCGCTGCTGCACCGGGATGAAGGCGCGGAAGTCGTCGCGGCCCGTCATCGGCTGGAGGCGGGCCTGCGCGCGGACCATGCGATGGGCCTCATCAATTGAGCGGGGCAGGCTGGTTCGGTAGACGGCGTACAACTGGTCGGCTGTGGCTTGCAGCCTGGCGGCGACTTCTCTCGAGCCGGAATTCAGCGAAAGGCGAGCCGCGTCGGCGGTGGACCAGATGAGGTCGATGTTGCCGAGCGGGTCGTAGATGTCATCCGAATCGAAGAGCACGCCCAGGTCGGGGCGCAGCAGGTCGGCCTGGACGCGGTTGGAGGCTTCGACGCCGAGCGCGGCATAGGCCGACGCCAGGCGCCGTTCGTGGGTTCGGGCCGCGCCTGGCGACGCTTCGGGCGCACGCACCTGATGGGCTCGCGCCAAGGCCTGCAGCAGGCGCATGTAGAGGGCGGCGGTGCGCACGCGCACGACGCCGTCGGTCCGACGGACGCGCACGTCTCCGCCGGAAGTTGTGGGGTCGTCCACGGTCGCGGTTGCGTACGGGAGGGCAATTGGCGTGGCGCCCGGCCTTGCCGCTTCGAGTGACGCGCGACTCTCGGGGTCGAGGGTGTTGGACGGTAGGCCCAAGCCGGGTTGGGTTGCGATCAGGCCGCCGACGTAGCGGGCGTACCAATAGCCCTGCCAGCCGGCGGTGACCAGCGCCGCCGCGCGGTTTGGCGCCGGTTCGGGCCAGAGCTGGGACAGGCGTCGCGGCAAAGCGGGTTCGCCACAGGCCGCCAGTAGGGGCGTAGCCGCCGCGAGTGCCAGCAGGCGACGGCGAGGAATGCACCGACGCATCAGTGGCATGGGTCCGCTGCGGGTCGATTCGCATCCAACGGCTCCTCCTTCACGCTGTTCGATGGGTGCCCGCCCGATGCATCCGCATGTGTCTGCCCTCTGCGCCGGTTTACGATCGTGGCATGAGACGACGACGCGTGCTTGGGGCGCTAGCTGCGACGGCGGTTATCGGGGCGCTGCTGTTGCTGCCGCAGCAGTCCACGGCCTATGAGTTGCGTTGGGACGTGCGGACGCTGCGGGACGGGATTCAGCCTATCTACGAGCCGGGCCTGACGACGCCCGACAACATCGCTCTGGCACCGGAAGAGATGGTGCTGGCGGTGGAGATCAACGGCGACGCCCGCGCGTACCCCATCGAGCCGCTGGTGAGCTACGAGATCGTGAACGACGTGGTGGGCGGGGTGCCGGTGGCGATCACCTGGTGCCCGCTTTGCTACACGGGCCTTGTGTACGAACGGATGTGGGAAGGGCAGACCCTGACGCTGGGGGTGCAGGGGGCGCTCTACAAAGGGGCGCAGACCTGGTGGGACCACGAGACCGGCAGCATCTGGAGCCAGGTGTTCGGGGAGGCGCTGGACGGTCCGCTGGACGGCGCCAGGCTGAAGCCGGTGGTCGCATCGCTAACGCCCTGGGGATCGTGGCTTGAGCAGCACCCCACGACGCTGGTGTTGAAACAGCGGCTGTCGTTGACAGCGCCCAACAGCGCCTTCCACAACCAGCGGTTGCCCAAGGACATCTGGGTGATCGGCGTCGAACGCGACGGCGCGGCGGCCGGGTTTTACTTTGACGAGACGGCTCGCCTTGGCGTGCAGCAGGCCGTGGTGGGCGACACCCCGGTGGTGGCGTTTGCGGAACCCGAGCGGCGGCTGGTGCGTATCTACGAGGCGCGGTTCAATAGACGCCACCTCACCTTTAGCTCCGACGGGACCGAACTGACCGACCGGGAGACCGGCAGCCGCTGGGACGCGCTGAGCGGCCTAGCTACCTCAGGTCCGCTGGAAGGCGCGACGTTGACGCCGGTGCCGTACTTCAGCATTTGGGATTGGGCGCTGCGGATGCACTACGGCAAGGACACGCCGATTTATCCGGTAGCCATGACAGACGAAGTGAGTCAGCCAAGACTCCATCCTCTACTGATTCAGAACGGGAGATCGAAGCCTTCATCATCACGAAACTGACCAAAGTACACTAGATCGCCATCGAGAAATATTCTAACCGCATAGAAAGTCTTAGGATTAGGCAGTCGGAACAGCATAGGAGCTGATGGGGCCGTGAAATTCGACCGTCGAACTACACCCCGCCAACTACCAGACTCCCATTCGATACAGAGCGCAAACGGTCCGCGCCAACTCTCCGGTCTATCCGCAAAAAACACAAAACGTGACTGACTTGCCGACAGCGTAACGTCCTGGACATAGGTACCACGTCGATTAAAGAGCCCGAGGTTTCCCGCATCCACAATTATCCGATCGATCCACCTGGCTTGAGTATTACTATCGAGTAGTGATAGCAGCGTCTCGCGCTCAGGATGTGAACGGCAAACGATGCGCTTTAGTTGCCGAAGTGGGAGCGCATACTCAGCAAGCACCTCGGCGTGCCGTGCGTTGAGAATCTCCCTACGCCGAGCATCTCCTCGGTACCCTACACCCGCATCGTGGTATACATCCCTGAAATCCGCCCGCCTCAAGAACTCATCACTCTCTCCGATTTCACTAAACAGTTCAAGTCTTCCACGCGTAAAAGATATACCGCTCTCCGCTAGGAGATTCACCGAGAAGAGCAAATAAACAGGCACCGGCATGTGTGCACCATACTCGATCTTGCCCTGCGGACGGACGCCTTCGTTGGCGAATTGCGTCGGAGTACGAGGCCGAAAATAGAGTCGCACATACCTGAGCTGCTCATCATCGAGTCGATCAACATACGCAGGACTACCACTGTCCTTGATAATTACTCGCTGCTGTTTAGCGGCTGTCCGCGAGAGCAACGTTCCACTATTTAGGATTCGTGCAGCATTCTCAACGTGATCGGAACGGAACAGCCATCTCGGCCACCAACGGCGAGCAGGGTCAAGTTTCAGGCTTGACGCAAGCCCATACATATAGTCGACGATCTCCTTAGCGTCAGCCTTAGGGTACATCAACTAATTGGGGAAACAGACTCTCCGTTTTCCATGCATGATCTGGCCGATACGGAATGATCTGCAGACCATGTACCGGGTTCGTCTTGAGACCCGACACTGATGTCGACAGGTCGACACGACGAACATAAGGAAGCTTTTCGAAAACCGGGGTCAAGTACGATATCCGATAGTATTCAGGAACAATATTCCTGTGCGTGAAACCATAGTCGCGAAGCTGCTGCCAGAACGCCAGCAATCCCTGCCGATCAATCTTATAGACCTTTTCCGACGACCTCACAATTACTTCCGGTGGATCGTCAACTGCCTCCACCATGTACGTGTTTCTCTTTGCCAACGTCTTGAATGTGTCGTTCTCCCGCAGCACTTGCAGCACATCCCGCCAAACTTCATCAAACGGAAGAATCTCCGGATCTGACTTCAGCCACGCTTCAATCCCCACTGTATCGCGATGCTCAGGAGGTTCGACTCGCCGCCAACCTGGGTAAATGAAGGTAGGAAGGGAAATATTTTTGAGGTATTCCTCCATTACTGGTCTTACCTGGCTTTCGAAATCAAGCTCCCCATTGCCGCATCCAAGCGCAGGAAACGCTATAGAAGTGATTCCCGCCTCGGCATACGTTGCGACAAATTTTCTAAGGCCAGCCTCGATGTATTCGACACGAGAAGGACTCCGCCAATGCCGTTTAGTTGGAAAATTGAGAATCCACTTATGTGGTGTCTTGTAGAGAAGTAGCTTTCCTACATCTAACCCACCGTTTTCGCAATACTCACGATAGATCTTGAACATCTCAGGGTATATGCGCTTGAACTGAAGTGCAATGCCCTTGCCCATTGCGCCCTGTGTATTGACAGTGTTTACAAGGACTTTGGCTGGTGACTCAAAGAGATCACCTTGAACATATGTAATCACTCTGCCGACCCCGTGCAATTCACTGGGGTAATCGGCGCACGCAGGGGCCGGAGGTGCGACGTCATCTCGCAATCCTCTCGAAGATGCGACGCCAGCCCGACGTCCCGCACTCCGGCATCGGACAGGTCAGGACTCCTAGCCCGCCCACGACGTCAAGAGCGACATCCATGCTCGATTGTATAGAGTCACCGGGGGATTTGCACTGTGTGCTTGCTCTGGCATCCCGAGAATGGTACCGCCGGCTGCAGCAGTTTCAGACCTAGGAAGGCTCTGAATAGCCCCGGGATGGCGTCAGGGCCAATGCTCACGGATGACGGAGATCCGGTGAGGGCCACGATGCACCCGCAGCGCTCATTTGCCGATGTCGCGTATGACGGACAGCCGCGCCAGACACGGCGGCAGCGCTTTCTGCGGCGCGCGGCTGCGGATTCGAGGCGTGCAGCTGGTCGTTAACCTCAACGACCCGGCGATGGAAGACGCGCTCTACGACAGCGCGGCCGTGCAGCGCTTCGTGGGCCTCACCGCGCGGGACCCGCAGCCCGATGCGACGACGACTCTCAGATTCGGGCGCCTACTGGAACGGCATCACCTGGGCGAGGCGCTGCTGCCGGGGATCACCCGGCATTTGGCGGCGCAGGGGCTGCGGCTGCGGGAAGGCACGATCGTGTACGCGACCAGCGTAGACGAAGCAGCCCGGGCAGGACAGGGACCCGGGATGCATCAGGTGAACGGAGGGAACCAGTGGTATTCCGCGATTAAGGCGCACATCGGGGGTCGACGCGGGCACGGGGCTGGTGCATAGCCTCGCGACGACAGCGGCCAACGTGGCGGCTATCACGCAAGGGCCACGGCGCCTTCACGGCGCCGATACGCACGTGGGGGGCGATGAGGGATATGCAGGCGTGGCCCGGCGCTGAATCGGTCGACCACGAGACGGGCACTCGCTGGGATGCCCTGAGCGGGCTGGCCGTCGCCGGTCCGCTAGCCGGAACGATACTGACGCCGATTCCGTACTTCAGCATTTGGGATTGGGCCCTGCGGTTGCATTACGGTAAAGGCACGCCGATCTATCCGCTTGACCTAACGACGGCGACCTAGCAGGGCGAACGCTACAGACTGCAAGCCGCAGGTTGCTTCTCGTGGTGGTACTGGAGAGTCCAGTCTCAGACGGAACTAAATCCTCGATACCTATGCGGTCGTCTGCCTATCCACGAATTGAAGGGCAGCACGCGTGAGTAACCCCGAGCGGGACTCTCTCTCCCGGGCTGCGGCTTCATCAATAATCGACAACACCCGAGAAGGCATTGTGATATTGACGCGCACCGTCTTGCTCGAGAGTTTAGAAACATCAACATCAATAAGCGCCCAGACGCCGTTCTCGTAGTCCTGATTGGTTTGATGTAGCTCGATCGGCTTGCGCTCTGGGATAGAATCGCCATACATAAGCAAGCCTTCGATATGGCAAGCAACAGCTTCGTGGGCCGAGCTCACAGCTTCCTCAAACGAGTCACCTGCCGAGAAGCACCCGGGTAGATCGGGAACTGTGACACCGTGACCGCTTGTCTCGTCTTTGTGAATCACTATTGGAAACTGCATTAGCGTTCCTTCCAATTCCAACCGGCCTGACGGAAGATGCTCCGTAACGTACCGGTCGCGATATCCCGTGACGGGTGCTTGAGCGTGACGCGTCCAAGCTGGTCAGGATGCGTGAACTGGTGATGGCTACCCCTTGCGTTCCTGAGCATCCAGCCGTCGCGACGCAACAGGCGAAGAATCTCCCGGCTATCCACTATGTGTATTATACACACTACCGCCACGATGTCGATCAGCATGAGCGCGGACGGTCGCAATCTGATCCTGATTGCTCCTAGTCAGACCTCGGATGGGATTGCTGTCGCTGGCGGGTTCACCGCTCACGACCGCTACCCTGATCGACTGCTTCCAGCGATCCGTCACGGTGATGCGCTCCTCTACCGGCGACCAGACCGGCGCGTGCAGAAACGGCCGCCCGTAGAGAGTGTGAGCAAGAATCGGTAGTCGTGGTGGTTGCGGGGGTCGGATTCGAACCGACGACCTCCGGGTTATGAGCCCGACGAGCTACCACTGCTCCACCCCGCCCGCCATTGTAGCGAACCCGCGGGGGCTGGGCGGGCTGATGTCTGGGCGGCTGGCGGTCACGCAATGGTTTCGAATCAAGAATCGGCATCCGGGGGCAGGATCCGGACAGGCGCCGTCGGTTTCCGCAGAGCGTCGGACCGGTCGATAAGCCGCATTCTGTCGCGGGCGACCATCTATCTGGGACCGGCGTTGCCGCCGGCCTCGTGCAGCCTACCTGGGACTGGGCGAGCAGCCTCGTGGCGTCCCGACTTGGCCTTGCTTCCGGTAGAGGTTAGCCGTTTCACTCCCGCGCCCCCGGCGGGGGGCGTGGGCATCGTCACTGTGCCCCTATTCCGACCCTTGCCGGCGCGAACCGACTTGGGCGACGGGTGTTACCCGCTACCGCGCTCTGTGAAGTGCGGACTTTCCTCTCCGGGGTAAACCGGAGCGGCCGCCTGACCGGCCCGACGCTCCATGTGCATGGTGGCACACAGCGGACCTTGATAGGGAAAGAGGGACCTTGACAGGGCAAGAGTGAGTGTGAGGCCGAGCCATTCCTGTCGACTCGATGGATTTATCTGTTCTGGCGCGCGGGAGCCGTCAATGCGACGGCGTTTCCGCGTGATCGCTCAACCTGGGTGGCCGCTCGGCCGAAACCGAGCGACACAGTCCCTAGAAAGGAGGTGATCCAGCCGCAGCTTCCGCTACGGCTACCTTGTTACGACTTCGCCCCAATCGCCAACCCCACCCTCGACGGCTGCTTCCCTAAGGTTAGCTCACCGGCTTCAGGCGTTGCCGACTTTCATGGCGTGACGGGCGGTGTGTACAACGCCCGGGAACGTATTCACCGCAGTGTGCTGACCTGCGGTTACTAGCAACTCCGACTTCATGCAGGCGAGTTGCAGCCTGCAATCCGAACTGGGACCAGCTTTTAGGGATTCGCTTCCTGTCGCCAGGTTGCTGCCCGTTGTACTGGCCATTGTAGCGTGTGTGTAGCCCGGGATATAAGGGCCATGCGGACTTGACATCATCCCCACCTTCCTCCGCGTTGTCCGCGGCAGTCACGCTAGAAATATTCAACTAGCGTCGAGGGTTGCGCTCGTTGCGGGACTTAACCCAACACCTCACGGCACGAGCTGACGACAGCCATGCAGCACCTGTCACACGGTCCCGAAGGAACTCCCGATTTCGCGGGATGGCCGTGTGATGTCAAACCCCGGTAAGGTTCTTCGCGTTGCATCGAATTGAACCACACGCTCCGCTGCTTGTGCGGGCACCCGTCAATTCCTTTGAGTTTTAGTCTTGCGACCGTAGTCCCCAGGCGGGACGCTTATCGCGTTAGCTTCGGCACGCAGGAGGGTTGAGCCCCCCACACACCTAGCGTCCATCGTTTACGGCGCGGACTACCAGGGTATCTAATCCTGTTTGCTCCCCGCGCTTTCGCCCCTCAGCGTCAGTTCAGGCCCAGACCGCCGCCTTCGCCTCTGGTGTTCCGTCCGGGATCTACGCATTCCACTACTCCCCCGGACGTTCCACGGTCCTCTGCCTGCCTCTAGCCTGGCGGTTTGCTCGGACCCTCCCCGGGTAAGCCGGGGGCTTTCACCGAACACCTGCCAAGCCGCCTACGAGCGCTTTACGCCCAGTGATTCCGGATAACGTTCGCCACCAGGGTATTACCGCGGCTGCTGGCACCCTGTTAGCCGTGACTTATTCCTGGGGTACCGTCATTTGCGTCCCCCAGAAAAGGGGTTTACGACCCGAAGGCCTTCATCCCCCACGCGGCGTCGCTGCGTCAGGCTTTCGCCCATTGCGCAAGATTCCTCCATGCTAAACCCCGTAGGGCTCGGGACCATATCTCAGTCCCCGTGTGGCGGATCATCCTCTCAGACCCGCTACCGATCACAGCCTTGGTGAGCCATTACCCCACCAACTAGCTAATCAGCCGCAGCCCCCTCAGTCGGCGCCATTGCCAGTTCCCCGACAACAGCTTTCGTCCACCTGTCTACCAGGTGACCATATGCGGGATTACCTCCGGTTTCCCGGAGTTTTCCCCCACCGACCGGTAGGTTAGCTACGTGTTACGCACCCGGACGCCACGGTCGTGGGTGCTCCGAAGAGCCTCCCCGTACCGTTCGACTCGCATTGGTAAAGCACGCCGCCAACGTTCATCCTGAGCCAGGATCAAACTCGCCAAATCAATCTCAAAACACGCCTATAACGGCGTGGATAGATCGCAATATCGCCGGGGCACCGGCTGGGCCGGGCCCCAGAGCCACCGAGTCGTCCTCAATCACGTGGATCTACCGTCGCGCCAGACACTATGGAATGACGCGAGCACTCACACTCACTCTTCCCCTGTTAAGGTGCCGTCGCGCCTGCGCCCAGCTGTAATCGCCGGTGCGCCCGGGGCGGCTGATGAATCAGTCGCCGCCGAAATGCGCGGATGCCTTTTCAGGCAGACGGTGATGGTAGCACGCGCCTGCTGGTGGTCCGCAAGTCTTTCTTGCCATTCCGGCAGACCGTCGGCTGCGAAGTCCGCGCGGTCAGTTCGCAGCCCGGTCGCTCTCGGGCGTGGTGTGGATGCTAGGCTGGACGAACACCAAGTCTGACGTGACGTACCTCTCATCACGATTGGTGGAGGGAGTCGGCCCAACGAAGCCGGGCAACCTTTGAGCGGACGCTCGAAAGGTGCCAATTCCGGCAGCGGACGCTGCAAGATGAGAGGGTCACCGGCGCCGAGGGGTGCCCCGCGGGCGGGGCGCGCAGCGCCAAGGGGTTGTGACGGAGTGAGAGGCACATCGTCCCGGGCTATTCGGCGGCTGATGGCGATGGCAGTGCCCGCGCGTGACGCGGGCCGGCCGGGTCACCCGGCGATACGGGAGTTCGCCATCCGCTGACATCTCCGTCGGCGCCTCAGTCAAGGATCATCCGCCATGTCCACTACCCAGACGCTTCGCTGCCGTGAGTGCAGCCGTACCTATCCGCTGCTGGCCACGCACATCTGCGAGTTTGACTTCGGGCCGCTGGAAGCGCAGTTCGACTACGCCGCCATTCGCGCGTCCATCTCGCGCGACGCGATTGCCGCCCGTCCGCCCACCCTGTGGCGCTACCACGAACTGCTGCCGGTGGACGGGGGCTGGGACGAAACCTGGCCGGTGGGGTTCACGCCCCTGCAGCGCGCCGACAACCTGGGCGAACGGCTGGGGCTGACCAACCTCTACATCAAGAACGACACCGTGAACCCCACCTACTCCTTCAAGGACCGGGTGGTGGCGGTGGCGATCACGAAGGCCCGCGAGTTCGGGTTCGAGACCTTCGCGTGTGCCTCCACCGGCAACCTGGCCGGGGCGGCGTCCGCCGCCGGGGCGCGGCATGGCATGCCCACCTACGTGTTCATGCCGGCCGACCTGGAGATTGGCAAGGTGCGCGGGGCGGCGGTCTACGGGGCCGCCATCGTGGCCGTGGACGGCACCTACGACGAGCTGAACCGGCTGTGCAGCGAAATCGCCGACCTCTATAACTGGGCTTTCTGCAACATCAACATCCGCCCGTACTACGCCGAAGGCTCCAAGACACTGGCCTTCGAGTCGGTGGAACAGCTTGGCTGGGTGGCGCCCGACCACATCGTGGCGCCCATTGCCTCCGGCTCGCTCTACACCAAGATGGGCAAGGCCATGAAGGAGTTGGTGGACGTGGGGCTGCTGGATAGCCAGTCCACGCGCATCCACGGCGCCCAGGCTGACGGCTGCGCGCCGGTGGCCGAGGCCTACGCTCGCGGCCAGACCACCTACCGGCCCGTGCGGCGTCCCGACACCGTGGCCAAGTCGCTGGCCATCGGCAACCCGGCCGACGGCTTCTACTCGCTGAAGCTGGCGCAGGAGGTGGACGGCGTGATCGAGTCGGTCACCGACGACGAGATCGTGGCCGCGATGCAGCTGCTGGCTTCCACCGAGGGCGTTTTTGCCGAGACGGCCGCCGGCGTCACAATTGCGGTGCTGGCCAAGCTTGCCGAGCGCGGCGTGATTGGTCGGGACGACCTGACCGTGGCGCTGGTGACCGGCAACGGTCTCAAGACGCAGGAGGCCATCGACGGCCGAGTGGACGCACGCTTTGAAGTCAAACCGAGTATCACCTCGTTCGAGCAGACGCTAGCCGACCGCGGCGTGCTGACGCCGGCCTAATCCGCGCAGGAGACGCACCCATGCCCCGTGTCCGTATCCCAACCCCGCTCCGCAGCCTGACGGACGGAAAGAACAGTGTGGAGATCGACGCCACCAACGTCGCCGACCTGGTGGAGAAGCTGAACGCCACGCACCCCGGATTCTCCGAGCGCATCCTGGACGCAGACGGGGAACTGCGGCGTTTCGTCAACATCTATGTCGACGGCGAGGACATCCGCTACCGCGAGGGCTTCGCCACCGAAGTCGGCCCGGGTGATGAGGTGTCCATCGTGCCCTCCGTAGCCGGCGGTTAGCCGGGAAGGCCCTCACACTGCCCTCTCCACCAGGAAAGGGCGATGGCAGCAGGCCGACCGGGCGCTCAGGCGTCGGGCGGCAGGGGTTTGCGGTTGTCGAAGCCTTCGTCGCGGGTGTGCCAGTAGTCGATGGCGTCTTCGCCGAGGCGCCAGCAGAGGAAGGCGTCTTCGCCCTCGATCTCTGAGGGGAAGTCGATGAGGCCGGTGGCGGGGTCGCGCAGTTCGATGTTGCGCGACCTGAGCCAGGCCACGAGGGGCTGCACGTCCCAGAGGGCGGCGACCAGCGCCTGGTGCGCCAGGCTGACCTCGACGGGAGAGCGGTGGCTGGAGGTCTGGGCGGCCTCGAACCCGCGCCGTTCGGACCCGGCGTCTATCCAGACCCGCTGCAGGCGGCCAACGATGCGACGCACTTCCGGCAGGAGCTGGGTGGCTTCCTCCAGCGTGTAGATCAGGCCCTCGTCGTCGGGTTCGTCCATAGCTGCGGGCCTCGCGTCAGGTCTGTGGGTAAGTATCGGCCAGCGCGGCGCGTCCGTGCGGCCCGTCCGAGCCGAGCCGGGGCCACATGGTGCGTTCGCGGACGATGGAGAGCGTGGAATACCAGGCGGCGCGCAGGTTGCCGGCGAGGTAGACCGAACCGCCGGCGACGACCGAGCCATGGTTGCCGGCCAGCGCCAGCGCCGCCTGCAGCGCATCGTGGGGGTCCGAGGCCCGGGCGATGGGCGCCTGACCGAGCTTATCGCCCGCGTCGGCGAGCAGGCTGACGGGTAGGGCCGGCTTCCGGTAGACCTGCGGCTCGGTGGCTACCCAGCAGTCGAGGCGGGGCAGGAGCTGCGGCAGCACTTCCGAGGCGGCGCGATAGCCGACCATACCGATCAGGCCGACTCGCGGGCGGGGCAAGTCCGCGCCGGCGATGACGCGGCCCAAGGCGCGCGCTTTGTCACGGTTGTGGGCGCCATCCAGGTAGACGGCCGGCTGACCTGGCATGCGTTCGAAGCGGCCGGCCAGACGTCCCTGGGCAGCCGCGCGCTTGACCGCAGGCGGGAGCACAGGACCGGGCGCGCCGAGGGCCTCCAGCGCCGCTTCGGCCAGGCGAGTGTTGCGCAAACGAAAGTCGGCGCCTTTCAGCGGCACTTCCACCAGCGGTTGACTCACGGCGGCCGCGGCGTCGCGTACTGGTCGCTTGGCCGGCGGCGGGAGCGGACCGCACATGGCGACGGCGCCGGCCTTGAAGATGCCGGCCTTGTGCCAGGCCACGGTTTCCAGCGTGCCGCCCAGGCTCTTGAGGTGATCGGGCCCCACGCTGGTAATCAGCGCCAGGTCGGGGTTGACGACGTTTGTCAGGTCGAAGCGACCGCCGGCGCCCACTTCCATCACCGCAATGTCCACGCCCGCGCGACGGAAGTACTCCAGCGTGAGCGCCACCCAGACCATGCCGTAGGTAGGCGGGCCGGCGGGATCGGCGACAGCAAAGCGGTCCACGTACGGGCGGATCCAGTCGACCAGTTCGACCAGCTCCGAGGGCCGGGCCAGCCGGCCGTCGCATTCGAACTTCTCAATCGCGGTCTGCAGGTACGGGGTGCAGTGCAGGCCCGTGCGCAGACCGGCCGCAGACAGACCGGCCGCAACCTTGGCAGCCACCGACCCCTTGCCCGACGTGCCGCCAACATGCACGCAGCGCAGGCCGTCCTGCGGGTTGCCGAGGGTGGCGAGGAAGCGGCGGAAGCGGCCCAGCCGCCGCTCACCGGACTGAATGGACTGTTCAAGCGTGCGCTGCGTGGTTGGTCCGGCGGGGCCCTGGATCAATCCGTTGACGTAGCCGACGGCCGCGTGGCCAGCGGCGATCTCGGCGTCGGTGACCGGAGAGTCGTCCCTAGTCAGAACCGACCGTTCACGCACCGTCTGACCGGGCGAGATCGAGCGCCTGCAGCATTCCGGCGAAGGATTCGCGCGAGTTCGCTTCCTTGCTGCGGCCCTCGGGGTGCCAGTGGGTTTCGAGGTTGACCGCGCCAGCGAAGCCGTCGGCGATCAGGGCGCGGAGTTGGCCGACGAAGTCCACCTCGCCGCGGCCCACACACTCCCAGGCGATCAGGCCGGTCGAGGGATCGACGACGCGCGCGTCCTTGACGTGGACGTGGGCGGTCCACGGACGGGCAATCTCGTAGCCGGGCGGAAAGGGGTCGCCGCCGGAGACGAAGCCGTTGGACGGATCCCAGTTCAGCTTGACTCTCGGGTGGTCGGTGGCTTCCAGGATGCGCACGGTGTTCACGGCCGTGTTGCCCCAGCAGCTGCGGACATTTTCGACCAGCAGCGTCACGCCGGCGGCATCGGCGCGGTCACCGGCGTCGCGGAGCACCGCAGCGATTCCGGCCAGCCGGTCCGCTGGCAGCGGTCCACCGTCCGGCAGGCGCGGGCTGGGATTGCCCATGCCTACCATGCCGTCACGGCGGCAGGAGAAGACCCTGACGAAGGGCGAATCAAGGGCCTGGGCGACGCGGATGCCGCCCTCGAGTTCGATCCGGTGCTGGTCCCAGCCGTCGATCGAGGCCAAGTCACCCGCGTCACCCGGCGGCAGGATCAGGATCTTGAACGCCTGCGTGCCGACGGCGGACACGCTGAGGCCGCCGCGTTCGACGGACGCGCGGGTGCGCTCCAGCAGGGCGTCGTCCACCTGCCAGGCCGCCCGGCCCCAGAAGTCCTCGATTTCGATTCCGGACATGCCGAGGTCGGCGGCGACGTCCACGCCGACGTCTACATCCGATGAGATCTCACTGTTGACCACGCCGACCGAGAACGGGAGATCCGTGTCAATTTGGGTAGCCATATCAGACCGCCGTTGAACGAGACCAGAACGACATCACCAGTTCCTCCATTTCGGAGCGACGGTCCGCCGCCGCGCGCAGCGCTTTCATGTCCAGACCGTCACTGCTCACCGCCACGCCGCGCAGTAGTTCGGCCACCTCGTTCGAGGCTCGGGTCCAACTGTGCATGAGGCTGCGGAGTTCGCGGGCCTGTTCCCGCGTCAGCGCCATGGACGGCTCTCCGGGCAAGCAAGTGCGCGAGGGTAGCGCGTCGGGCGGCGCGGCGGACGCAACGCTGGCGAAAACCGGCCGGTGGTAAACTTCGCTTCCTGTTGCCGGCGTGCGGCGCCCAGTGGTTGCAGGCGTTCGCCGCCGCTCGCCCCGTAGCCGGGGGAGGCTCAATGGCGATTCATGCTGGCGCGCCGCGTCGCTCGACGCTTGCGCCCGGGGACCACGCCAAGCTGGACGACCTGCGAACGCGCCTGGCCGACCTTAAAGACGAGCCGGGCGCCACGCTGGAAGCGTTTTACGCCGCGCAGGACATCTTTTCCTACGTGCCGCCGGAAGCCGTCACGATGATCGCCGAGGAGCTGCGGCTGCCAGAGAGCGAAGTCTTTGGCGTCCTGACCTTTTACACCATGTTTCACCGCAAGCCCTCGGCCACGTACGTGCTGCGGGTCTGCCGAGACCTGAGTTGCCACCTGTTGGGCGCGCCGGCGGTGCTGCACGCCTTTAGCGAGGCGCTGGGCACACGCGTGGGCGAGGTGACCGAGGACGGCCTCTTCGAAATCGAGGCGGTCTCGTGCCTGGGGCTGTGCGACCTGCAGCCCGCAGCGCTGGTGAACCTGGAGCAGCACGGGCCGCTCGACCCGGATAAAGCCCGCGGCCTGCTGGCCGACCTGCGCGCGCGGGAGGCCTGATGGAACTCGTCGTCACCAAGAATTTCGGCAACCCGCAGTCATGGACGCTGGAAAGCTACTGCGCAGCGGGCGGCTACCAGGCCCTGGAGAAGGTCCTGCGCGAGATGACGCCCGAGGACGTCTCGGAACTGGTCAAAGCGTCGGGGCTAAGTGGACGCGGTGGGGCGTTCTTTCCCACAGGCCTGAAGTGGCAGTTCGTGCGCGGGGACCCCAAGACGCCGCGGTACGTGGTGATCAACGGCGACGAGAGCGAGCCGGGCACGTATGTGAACCGGTACTCGCTGGAGCTGGACCCGCACCTGATGCTGGAAGGCATGTTGATTGCGGCGTACGCCTGCAACGCCACGCTGGGCTACGTCTACATCCGCGGCGAGTACGGGCTGGCGCACGAGCGCACGCAGGCGGCGATCCGCGAGGCCTACGAGGCCGGCTACCTGGGCAGCACCATCCTGGGGAAGGCGGGCTTCGACTTCGAGGTCACGTTCCGCCGCGGGGCGGGCGCCTACATCGTGGGCGAGGAGACCGCGCTGTTCAATTCGCTGGAAGGCAAGCGGGGGAACCCGCGCTACAAGCCGCCGTTCCCCACCAACGTGGGCGTGTGGGGGCTGCCGACGGCGATCAACAACGTAGAAACGCTCTCAGCGGCGCCGGCGATCATTCAGAACGGGGCCGAGTGGTTCCAGAACCTGGGTCACGGCGACGCGACCGGAACCAAGATGTATTGCCTGTCGGGTCGAGTGGCCAAGCCGGGCGTCCACGAATTGCCGCTGGGCACCACCCCGCGCGAGCTGATCTACGACTACGGCGGCGGGGTGCTGGACGGACGGCCGCTGAAGGGTTTCAAGCCGGGTGGCGCATCGTCGGCGCCGCTAGGCCCGCAGCACCTGGACGCCGCGCTGGAACCGCGGTCCATGGGCGCGCTGGGCACGATCATGGGCACCGGCGGCGTGGTCGTCTATGACGACACGGTTTGCATGGTGGACGCGGCTTACCGCGACGCGCTCTTCTTTGAGGAAGAGAGTTGCGGGTTCTGCATTCCCTGCCGCGAAGGCGCGCCGAACCTGGTCCAAGTCTGCGAGCGCATCATGCACGGACAGGGATCCCTGGACGACCTGGACCTGCTGGAAGACCTGGGCGCGAGCATGATGGCCTCGTTCTGCGGGCTGGGGCAGTTCGCGCATCAGCCGGTGCGCGGGGCCGTGCGGGCGTTCCGCGACGAGTTCGAAGCCCACATCCGCGACCACCATTGCGAAGCGGGCGTCTGCCAAGTGACGAACGGCCGATTGGCTTAAGCGGGGCTCGCGCTTCGGTTCGCAGGCTGGGCGGGTAGCTCGGAGACGCGAGGGCGCTTGACTAGGCGGTGTCCGTCGGGTCGTGCCGCTCGGCGTCTTCGGTCCAGCGGTACGCACAGCGCTCGCGGAAGTCGCAGTACTCGCAGTGTTTGCCAGGGGTCGGCTCGAAGGCGGCCGCTCCGATGCGCTCGGACAGGACCTGATAGCGGCCGAGCACGTCGTCAGCAAAGGCCGGGTCGGGCGGCGCGGACACGGTCTGGTTGTCCTTGAGGTAGTAGACCGTGAGTCGCGACACGGCACGATCGAAGCCGCGTTCCAGCGCCAGCGCGTAGGTGTGCAATTGGGTGCGCAGACGGCCGGGGAGTTCCGCCGGCCGGCCGCCGCTCTTGTAGTCAATGATCTCCAGGCCGTCGGATCGCTCGTCGACGCGATCGATGATTCCCTCCACGGTGTAGGCGTCGTCCGGGCGCAGGCGCAGGCGAAAGCGCCGTTCCAGCATTAGCGGGCGGCCCGGCGCGTGGCCGCGGGCCGTCCAAAAGCCATCCAGAAGTTCGTGGCCGCGTTCCCAGATATCTGGAAAGCGCTCGCGGTCCAGGCGTGGTGCGCGGCGCCAGTAGGCGGCGTGCAGTTCGTGGAGATCGGCGCGCGTGAGGCGAACGCCGTCGTGCAGACGCTCGAAGGCCCGGTGCAGCACCGTGTGGACGATGGCGCCCACGGTTAGCCAGGGGGCGAAGGGCGTGGGCACGCGCTCGATATAGCGGAAGCGGTAGGCGTAGGGACAGAACTCGTAGAGGGCGAGCTTGGAGAAGCTCAGGCGCATGGCAGTGGCCGGTCGTCAGGGGCCAGTGGCCAGGGACCAGAAGGCCACCGCTGGTTGTAGAGGCGAGCTTGCTGAGCGTCCGTCATGAGTTCGAGGCCGCGAAGTTCGCGGCAGAGTGGGAAGGCCGGCGGGCGGCGGCGGTGAAGGCACGGCGGAGGACGGACTCGGCGGGTTTGCCGTTGGGTGGAAAGGCGGCGTTCTCGGCGTCGGCGGAGTCGGGGTCCCAGCGCCACCAGAACACGCCCTGCAGGACCTCGCGCCGGTAGGGCAGGCCGAAGAATGCGGTGTAGAGGCTGGCCTGCAGTTCAGGATCCACCTCATGCGGCGCCACGGGGTCGGCGGCCCGCGGCTGAGTGGCGGCGGTGGCGGCGCTGCGGTAGCCCAGTTCCGTGAAGATCACGGGGCGGTCCAGGCTTCGGTCCTCGCGCCATTGCTCAATTTCATCCAGCCAGACGTTCCAGGCATCGGCCAGTTGGGCGTGGCTGATGAGGCGGTTGGCCAGCGGGAAGTAGGCGTTGACGCCGATGAAGTCCAGGTCGTCCCAGAAGGGCACGCCGGCATAGCCGCCCGCACCCGCCGAGGGCGCGTGGCTGGCTGCGTAGGTGAGAGGGCCGCTATATCGACGCCGGACATCCGTGATGAGCGTGCGCCAATCGGCAGCCAGCGCGGTCTCGGAGAAGCCCAGGTCGACGCCGACGCAGAGCAGGTCAGCGTTGGCCCGTTGGGCCAGGTCGGCGTAGCGGCGAAGCATGACGGCGTAACCTGCAAACCAGGCCGCTGGATCCGAGGGCCGAATGTCGCCGCGCCAGATACCGTCGTCGCTGTCCACGAACGGCTTGAGCATGACCCGCAGGCCGGCAGCGTGGGCGCGGTCGATCAGACGCCGGATGTCGTCGTCGGGCGGTGTGCGCGACGAGTCCGGCTGGACGCGGTTTGAGGTGTGAGTCGCCTGGTACCAGCCGGGGGCTATCGCGATCCAGTCGGCGCCGGTATCCGCCGAGGAATCCACCAGTCGCCCGGCTCGCTGTTGGGCGAAGTCGGTTCCGGAGAGACCAGCCAGCGTAAGGCCGTGCATGAAGGGAGCGCGGGTGGGGTCACGCCGGCTGACGCCAGCGAAACCGCAGGCGGCGAGGCCGGTGGCGGCCGCGGTGAGCGCCGCGCCGGTCAGTAGCGTCCGACGCCCGATATGGGCCGGCACGCGCCTCCCGTTCGGCGCAGGCATCGGGAACGGCTCAGGCAGCGTGGGCTAGCGACCCAGAATCCAGCGGACGTCCTCGCTCATCATCTCCTCGTTCCACATGGGGTTGAACGTGAGATCGATCTCGGCCTTGCGGACTTGGTCCAGCGTCTCGGCTTCCTGCTTGACTTGCTGCAGGATGTACGGCCCGGCCGGACAGCCCGGCGTGGTGAGCGTCATGGTGACGGTGGCGCGCTCGTCACCGGCGGCAGCGGCAGGTTCGCCTTCACCGGGGACGTAGGGAGCGACATCGACCTCATAGATCAGGCCCAGATCGACGATGTTGATGCCGATCTCGGGGTCGATGACGGTGCGCAACTGATCTCGGACCTGGTCGGGAGTTGTGGTAGCCACGGGATATCTCACTTTCAGGGGTCGCTAGCAAGCTTGGCAGCCAGTCGGGGGCGCGACAAGACGCGACTGGCCGACGGTGTTGGCCGAGGGGCTAGCCGGCGGCGTACCCCGGCAGGATGCGTACGCCGGGGTAACCCACGGCGCGTCCGGCCTCGATCTCGAGCCGGGGGTTCCATTCGACCTGGCGTATGCGGTGCGCCCAGGCGGCCCGCTGTGGGTCCCACCAGACCTCAGCCCAGTGGGCCACGCCGGCCCAGTGGGGCTCGTACTTCAGACCCACGCTGCCCGGGCGGAGGATGGTTGTGCTGTTGAACTCGAGTTCCAGCGGCGCGTGGATGTGCCCGAGCACCATCAAGGCGGGCGGATTCGGTCCGACCAGCCGTTCCACCTCCGCCTCCGGCGAGTCGGCCCAGATGAAGTCGTCCAGATTGACCGCGTTGGCATGTGCCAGCAGCAGCTCGGGTCCATCGTCGACTCGCAGCCGTAAGTGCTCCGGCAAGGCGGCGACGCGTTGGCGCAGGTCCTGCGGAACCAGTTTTGCCGTCCAATCGAAGACAGCCAGAATCAGGTCGCGGCGCAGCCCTCGGCCGGGCACGGCCTTGAACGAGCCGACCGCCAGGTCGCGTTCGGTGTCGCCTTTCAGCAGGGTCACGCCGGCCGCTTCCAACGCGCTCCAGGTTTCCAGCGGCCGGGGACCGCCACAGAGCTGGTCGCCGGCCGAGACGACGAGTTGAAATGGCCCGCGCGCGCGGACATCGGCCAACACCGCCCGCAAGGCGGTCAGGTTGGCGTGTACGTCAGTCAGAACCGCTATTCGCATGCAGCGCCGGGGGTGGCTGGCTCCGCGCCGGCTCCGCGACGGGGCGGCAAGCGGAAACGCGCTTGTTCAGCCTAAGCAGCGCGTGCCGCCGCTGGCAATAGAATCGAGCTGAGCGGCCGAAGGCACCGGGAGGCTGTGGTACTCTCGCGAGAGCGCGACGCCCATCCGTGGGTCGCGTCCTTTTTTCCCCAATGCCAAAGCTCAAGACCCGGAAAGCCGCCGTCAAACGCCTGCGCCGCACGCGGCGCGGGAAGGTTACGTCCGCAAAATCTTGGGCCGGTCCTTACCGGCGCCGCAAGAGCCGTCGCGCCCGCCGGGCCAAATGCCACGAACAGCCGCTGGCGCCCGGGCAACGACGCCAGGCCATGCGTCTGCTGGCGTCGAACTGAGGCAGACGAATGGCCCGCGTAAAACGCGGCGTGACCAAGCGCCGCCGACACCGCAAAGTGCTCAAGGCCGTGCGAGGCCACCGTGGCGCGCGCAGCCGCCACTTCCGCGCGGCGCATGAGGAACTCATGCACGCGGGGCAATACGCCTACCGCGACCGCCGAAACCGCAAACGCCAAATGCGACGGCTCTGGATCATGCGCATCAACGCTGGCGCTCGCCTGCACGGCCTGACCTACGGCACGTTCATGCACGGCTTGCGCGAAGCGAACGTCACGCTGGATCGTAAGGCGCTGGCGGACCTAGCGGCCAACGAACCCGCTGCGTTTGAAGCTTTAGCCGAAACCGTCCGGGCCGCGGCCTAGCGCGGCCTAGCGCCCCAGCGGGCGCGGTCCCGCCATGATCACCAGCGTTCGCAACCCGCAGGTAGCCCTGGCACGCCGACTGCGCCGCGCTTCGGTTCGACAGCGCGACGACCTGACGCTTCTTGAGGGCCCGCGCCTGGTGCTGGAAGCCGCGCAGGCGGGCCTGGTACAGACCGTGCTGGTTGCCGCCGATCCCGCCGGGGACGTCCAGGTAGCCGCCGATTCGGCCGCGCGGGCCGGAGCCAACGTGCTGCAGGCCGCGCCGCACGTGCTGGCGGCGGCCGCGGACAGCGGGTCACCGCAGGGCATTGTGGCCATCGGACGCCGCCCACGGGTCGCCGCGTTGGATGGCGCTCCCCTGATCCTTGTGATCGACGGCGTGCAGGATCCAGGGAACGTGGGCACGCTGGTCAGATCGGGCGCAGCCGCCGGCGCGACCCTTATCGTGCGCACCCCGGGCAGCGCCGATCCCTTTGGACCCAAGGCGCTGCGCGCCGGGGCAGGCGCGCACTTTCGGGTTCCGATTCACGAAGCGGGCAAGCCGGAGGACCTGCGGCCGCTGGCGGCGGGCGTCGACTTCTATACCGCGGCGGCCGACGCCGAGCGCGCCTACGACCGCATTGACTGGACCGGTCCCCGTGGCCTGGTAGTTGGCGCCGAGACGCGCGGCGTGTCGTTGGCCTGGCGATCCGCCTGCCGGGACGCGGTGAAAGTGCCCATGCGCCGCGGCGTGGAATCGCTGAACGCGGCGGCGGCGGCCGCCGTTATCCTGTTCGAGGCCGCGCGGCAGCGCGCGGCGATCTCTCCTCAAGGCTGACCGGACCGTGCGCGAGCGACTTGATGCCCTGGTAAGCGCCGCACGCGCCGAACTGGCGGACGCCACGGACGACGCGACGCTGGAGCAGTGGCGCGTGACGCACTTGGGGCGGCGCAGCGAGCTCACCGGCCTACTGCGTTCGGTCGGCAGCCTGCCGCGAGAGGAGCGGCGAGACGCCGGTCAGGCGGCCAACGCCGCGCGCCGGGAACTGGAAGAGGCGTTCGAGGCCCGGCAGGCGGACCTGCGCCGTGGCGCCGACGGTGTCCGCGCGGACGTGACCATGCCCGGATACCCCGTGCGCCTGGGCAGCCTGCACCCGCTGACGCGCACGCTACGCGAGATTCGCCGCGTGCTCGCGCCGATCGGCTTCCGCGCCGTCAGCGGCCCAGAGGTGGAGTGGGATCGTTACAACTTCGAACTACTGAACATCCCGGCGGACCACCCGGCGCGCGACATGTGGGACACGTTTCACATCGATGACAAGGCGCGGCCCGGGGAGCTGTTGCTGCGCACTCACACCTCACCGGTGCAGGCGAGAGTCATGGAGCAGATCCGGCCGCCTGTACGAGTCATCGTGCCGGGCAAGGTCTACCGCTACGAGGACCGCGACGCCTCCCATGAAGCCGAGTTCATGCAGGTGGAGGGCCTGGCCATTGACGAACACATCACCATGGCCGACCTGCGCGGGACGTTGACGTACTTCGTGCGCGCCATGTTCGGCCCCGACCGCGAGCTACGGATTCGCGCGAGCTACTTCCCGTTCACCGAACCCAGCGCCGAGGCCGAGATGTCCTGCCACGTCTGCGCCGGCGACGGCTGCGCGGTCTGCGGCGGGACCGGATGGATCGAGATTCTGGGTTCCGGCATGGTCCATCCGAAGGTGCTGGCCGACGTTGGCTACGACCCCGACGTGTACCAGGGCTTCGCCTTTGGCATGGGCGTGGAGCGGATCGCGATGCTCAAATATGGCGTGACCGACATCCGGTCCTTTTACCGCAACGACCTGCGGTTCCTGCGGCAGTTGCGCTGAGCCATGCGAGTTCCCATTGAGTGGTTACGCGAACTGGCCGGGATCGACGCGTCAGTTGACGACGTGGCGCAACGCCTGACCAACGCGGGCTTCGAGGTTGGGGCCATCCACCGCGCCGGCGAACACTGGGACCGCGTGGTGGTGGGCGAGGTCGTGCGCATCGATCCCCATCCCAACGCCGACCGCCTGAACCTGCCGACCGTTAACACGGGAAGCGAGGAAGTCCAGGTGGTCTGCGGCGCCTGGAACTTCAAGGTGGGCGACCGCATTGCCTTCGCCCCCACCGGCGCCCGTCTCTGGGACCCCTACGCCGACGAGCCGGTGCTCAAGGAACTAAAACCCACTCGGATCCGGGGCGTGGTCTCGCGCGGCATGTTGTGCTCCACCAAGGAGTTGGGCATCAGCGACGACCACGAAGGAATCATGATCCTGGACCCCGACGCGCCGCTGGGCCGTCCGCTGGCGGAGGCGCTGGGCGGCGAGGTGCTGGAGTTCGAACTCAAGGCCAACCGCCCGGACGCGCTGTCGGTGCTGGGCATCGCCCGCGAGGCGGCCGCGCTCTACGGAACGCAGGTTCGGTCACCGATCCCCGACGCCCGTCCGAGCGAGGACGGGTCGAAGCAGCCGGTTGAACTCCAGATCGACGACCCGGCGCTCTGCGCCCGCTATTCGGCCGCACTGGTCCGCGACGTGAAGGTCGGCGAGTCGCCGGCCTGGGTGCGGGACCGCCTGGAACAGGCGGGCGTCCGTCCGATCAGCACGATCGTGGACGCCACCAACTACGTGATGCTGGAACTGGGCCAGCCGCTGCACGCCTTCGACTGGGACACGGTGCGGGGTGGCTTCATCGGAGTTCGGACGGCGCGGCCGGGTGAACGCCTGGTGACCCTGGACGGGCAGGACCGGGAGCTGACGCCTGAAACGCTCTGCATCGTGGACGCCGAGGGCTCGGTGGCCCTGGCGGGCGTGATGGGCGGCCTTGCCACCGAGGTCACCGACACGACGTCAACTGTCCTGCTGGAGTCGGCCACCTTCGATCCGGTCAGCATCCGCCGCACGGCGCAGCGCCTGACCCTACGCAGCGAGGCCTCGCGCCGCTTCGAGAAGGGCCTGCCGCCGGAACTGACCGTGCTGGCCCTGCGTCGCTGCGTGCAACTCATCGAGGAGATCGGCGCCGGCCAGGGCGAGTTCCTGACCGCCGACGCGTACCCGACGCCTTCGGATCCGGCGCCGGTGTTGCTTGAGTTCGACCGCATCGAGCGTTTGATGGGCATCGCCTACGATCGCGCCGAGGTCCGGCAGGCGCTGGATGCGCTGGAGTTCGCTGTCGACGAGGACGGCGACGAATTGCGGGTCACTCCGCCGTTCTGGCGTCGTGACGTCACGGAACCGGCGGATGTGATTGAGGAAGTCGCGCGCCTGGTCGGCTACGAGCGCATCCCGGACACGCTGCCCACCGGCCAGGTGATGGACCTGGCGCCAGGCGAGATCGACGAGCGCGACGACGAGGCCCGAGACGTACTGGTCGGCCTGGGCTTTGCCGAGTGTGTGACCTACGCCCTGACCAGCGAGGCGCGGATGGCCCGGCTAGTGCCACCGGACCTGCTGGACGCTTCCCCGGACGCCCCGTTGGGCGACGCCGACGCCTGGTCGGCGGTTCGCGAGTCGGCCATGAACGACGCCGGACGGGCCGTGGCGGACCGATTGCTGCCCCTGCACCGCGAGCCACTGCGTCTGCGCAATCCGCTCTCGATGGACGAGTACGCCCTGCGCCTGACCGGCCTGGGCACGATGCTGGAAACCCTGCGCGCCAACCGCCGCCACGCCGACCGCGACCTGCTGCTCTTCGACTATCAGCCCGCGTTTCTGGCCCGCGACGGCGATCTGCCGGAGGAACCGAACTTCCTGACTGCCGTGATCGGCGAACGGATCAGCGCCGACCGCTGGGACGAGACCGGGACCGTGGACCTGCCGTTCGTGCGCGGCGTGCTCGATGAACTACTGACGCGCTCAGGCGTGTCCGCCGCCGGGGTCAACCACGATGACCTGCAGCACCCCACCTTCGCCGCCGGCGTCGCCGCTGCTGCCACTCACCAGGGCCGCCTGCTTGCCGCCTACGGGGAGGTTGACACCGAAGTGGCCGCGGCATTCGACCTGGACGAACGGGCCTGGGCGCTGCTGGTGGACATGCCCGCCGTTCGCGCAGCCTCGGCCGGGCCGCCGGCCTTCAGCGCTTGGTCGGAATATCCGTCAGCCCTGCGCGACCTGGCAATCGTCGTGGACGCCGAGGTGACGCAGGCCGAGGTGTACGAGGCGATCCAGCGCGCCGGCCGCCCCCTGCTCAAGTCCGCTCGACTCTTTGACGAGTACCGCGGCGAGCAAATCCCCGCCGGCAAACGCAGCCTGGCCTATGCGCTGAGTTACTCCGCGCCGGACCGGACGCTCACGGACAAGCAGGCGGATCGGGCGCATGACAGGGTAGTGCGGGCGTTGCAGCACCGGCTGGGGGCTGAGCTTCGTGCGTAAACTGAACTCATAACTACAGTAAACACACACTGTCGCCTTTTTCTAGCACTTTCATCTAGCCTAACAGTTGGTCCATATACGCAGTTTTCGGCGGATACCAAATACCCACAATCATCCACGTTTTGGGATACTGACTGTGAGTTCCGACAAAGAAGTGCGTGTCCCGTATCTCCGACATTTCATACTCAAACCTGTTTCGGAATGCAGACTCCCATTTCTCACCATATTCGGCCGACCACCTACGGTATGCCTGTAACATCTCCCAGTCATTGCACCCCATCGCGTGACCACTGCAGTCCGAATCGTCACAAAAATAGTGATAGCTAAACTTAAACGGAATCTTCTCCAGCACTTCTGTCGCTGACTTAACGAACATGCTTCGCTGACTGAGCCTGGCGAGCTGGTCTTCGCGCCAGTTTGGATCTGCTGCCTCAATCTCAAGCCGGCGTATTTTGCGTGCGCGTATAAATCCCAGGGTTGGGCCCTCAAGACGGCTGCTTATGCGCTGAAGGTTGCACATTGAAACATCTCTGTGTGGCGTCACCACTGCGCGTCGATCAGACCATGAGTTACCGGTCCCCAGCACGTCAGAGACAACTCGCAAGTCATCTAGATTGGGAGTGAAGCTTTCAGGACGAGGGTCTTCAGACTTCTTCAGAGATACTTCAATCCACTGGTATTTCTTGAATCTCTGATCCTTGTCTATGAGCCGGTAGGGAACAGGATGAAGCCGGATCCATTTCCCCGCCCCCGAGATGCCTGCGGTGCACGAGATTTCTCCGCCGTGCCATGCCGGGACCGGATAGGTGCGTACCGTTATGAGAATCCTCTGAGTCTCCCATTCAAGCATTTCTGAGCCCTCGGACGTCAGATGTCCACGAACTTCAGCCCCGACACGCGCTCAAGCGCCCCAGCCAACCTGTGCCGGTGGCAAGTTCGAGAGTCGGCTTCCATGCAGAGAAGCGCTACGGGGTGGTCTGCACAGTTGAAAAACCAATGGAGATTGCGAACCGCATGTCGCTGAACCACATTCGTCTCATACCACTCCCAGATGAATTCGCGCTTGCCCAGATGGAAGGCCTGATCCCTAATGTCCCGTGGTACGCCGAGATCGCGATAGTGAACGTAGTCGATACCGCTAGATCGCAGGAGCGAAGCGAGGTTTCGCTTACTGAACTCTGGCCGAAATCTACTAACAGGTGAAAAGCGAATATCTATTACCGTGCTAATGGCATTCTGCTCCAGAGCATCGATCAATTCCTGGATGGAACGACCCTCATACCCTACGGTATAAAAGGCCGGGTTTAGTTCTTTCGTTTCAATCACTGGCTCAACACTCGAGGCTAGGCCTTGAGCCGCCAAATCATGGACCCTCGCTCGCGCGTCCTTTCGAGCCCGATATCGCCTTCAAGCCTCCGCACCCAAGCGTTATTTGGTAAGACCTGGGGTAGTCTCGACGCCGTACGTACTTCCGTCCAAGACAGTCCATCTGTGTTGCGCTCCAGTACCCTCTTTATTCGCCTTCTGAATTCACCATACGTCGTTGCCGAACCCGACTTTCTCGGCGTATCCCAATAGGGGCTCTTGCAACTGGGGCAGACCCGTGGATTCGAATCGGGGCTTCGAGGAATCCACTCGTGGCTACAGCGCTCACAGTGAAAGCCCATTACTGTTATCGGAACGCGAGCCACGTCGTGCCCTCCTGTCGGAAAGCTCGCCCAGGAAGTGCTTACTTCCAGAGTAATATACCCCAGAGGTACCTGACGCGCCCGACTGCGAACGCGGGCTAGCAACTCAACCGAGCAACAGCACTCACCTCGGCAACTACAGCGTCGCCGAAGAAGCCTCTTCTCAGCCTAGCTATTCCTCGAAGACGACGCTCGCCGCGTGGAGTTCGTCGGCGCAGGCCTGGTCGATGGGGACGGGGGTGGGGAGGTTGTTTTGGTGGATGTAGCCCTTGGCGGCCAGCCAGGCTTCGACTTCCTCGCCGCTGACGTCGGCCAGCATGCGGCCGTCCACGACCACGCACGGGGAGAGCGGCTGCCCGCTCTTGGCGACCATCTCGTAGTAGTTGGTCGCGTTGTTGATGATGTCCTTGTCCTCGTAGTCCAGGCTGTACTTGTCCAGCACGGCGCGGACGCCGCCGCTCCAGCCGCAGACGGGCTTCAGGTAGGCCGTAATCGCGGGATCGGGGTTGGTTGCCATGGGTTTCACTCACACGTGGAGATTGCGGGCTAACCGATTCTGGCAGACGCGGGCGGCCACGGGAAGAGGAGTAGGCCAGGAGCACTTGACCGGGTTTGACCGCTGGCCACCGAGCCGCCACGCTGCGGAGGTGCTGCGCTGGAGTGGACCGCCGTCATGACGCGACTGAATCCCGGTGACCGCTTTCCCGACCTGACGGGACGCTGGGCCGACGGCTCGCCGGCCCGGATTCCGGCCGACCTGGACGCCGCACCAGCGGTGCTGCTGTTCTATCGCGGCCACTGGTGATCGCATTGCCGGCGGCAGTTGGCCGCCTACAGCTACGTGCTGGACGCGTTCACCGCGTTGGGCGTGCAGGTGGTGGGCCTGTCGGTTGACTCGGCGGCTGACTCCGCCGGGCTGCGCGAGCGGCTGCAACTGGATGTGCCGTTGGTGGGTGAACTCGCCTACCCGGACTCGGTCGACGCGTTGGGGGCGTACCGCAACGAGGACCGGCAGTCACACCAGGCCACGGCGTTTGTGCTGGACGCAGAGCGCACGGTGCAGCACGCCGTCTATAGCGCCACCAACATCGGGCGGCTGATGCCCGAAGAGGTGCTGCGGATCCTCAGCTAGCCGGGATCAGGCCAGGTTGGGGTTGACGGAGGACCACTCGTCGATGGGCGGAATGATGCCCATGCCGATGGTCTCGTCGCGTAGCGCCTGCAGGTGGGCGTAGGCGGCGTCGAGCTCCGCGCGTTCAGCGGCGTCGCCCTCTGGGATGGACCACCCAACGCCTTCGGGTCCCAGGTCCGCCGGCATGGCCATCATCACGCGTTCGTAGGGCTCGCCAGTCAGGTAGGCGCCGCAAGGCCACTCGAAGGACGAGCCGCCGGCGGCGGCATGCACCATCATGGCCGTGAGGTGCCCGGGCGACTGGAACGACGACCGTCCGCGCAGCTTGATAATGCGCGAGCCGCCATCTAGCACGTCCTGGCGGATGCTCGCCCAGCCGTCGGCGTCCAGCCCGACTCCGTTGACCTTGGCGGCACCGGCGATGACGTCGTTCAGCAGCACGCCGTCAATGCGAGTCTCGGTCTTGTAGAGCGCCATCTCCTGTCCGTGGCCGCCGTAGGTGCGGCAGCCGCTGACGCGATGCTGGGCTACGCCAAAGTGCTCGGCCAGCCGGGTTTGTAGGCGGGTGCTGTCCAGGGCCGCCAGCGTGGTGACACGTCCCGCGGGCAGCCCGGAGTGCACCAACGTGACCAGCCCCGTGATATCCGCCGGGTTGAAGACGATCACGACCAGCCGCGCGTCCGGCGCGTTGGCGGCAATGTCGCGGCCCAGTTGCGCGGCGATCTCGGCGTTGCCGCGCAGGAGGTCTTCGCGGGTCATGCCCTCACGGCGCGGGGCGCCCCCCGAGCTGAGCACATAGGCCGCGCCCGCCAGCGCTTCCGACGCGTCTGTCGTCCAGGTGACCTCGGCATTGGGGAACCCGCAGTGATGAATCTCCGCCGCCGCGCCTTGCAGGCCCGGCCCAAATGGGTCGTACATGGCGATCCGGTTGGCCGCGCCGGTGGCCAGCAAAGACTGGACGATGTTGGAACCCACGGCGCCGGCGGCGCCCATGACGGCCACTTTGGCATTGGTGACGTAGTTCATCGGCGCCGGCGCTAGGCCTTCATGCCCGCCAGGGCGTCGCTGGCGGCGGTGCTCAGCATGCGCAGGTCGTTCCCGAAGTCAATGAGCGTGAACCCCTGCTCAACCAGTTCGCGGGCCTTGGCCACGTCCGAAATCGGCGTGCCGGCGGGCTTGCCGTTGGCCTGTGCCCCGGCCAGGATCGCGTCAATGGCGGCCACGTGGTCGGCGTTGACAAAGGCGTCGGCGGAGCTCAGCCCCATGGATAGAGCCAGGTCGTTCGGGCCGATGAAGGCCACGTCGATGCCCTCCACCGCCATGATGGCCTCGATGTTGTTGACGCCTTCCATATCCTCGATCTGCGGGCAGACGAGGAGTTCATCGTTGATGAGGTCGCGGTGGGCCATGTTGATCGTGGCGCGGCCCGAGCCGGCGGAGCGCTGGCCGCGCGGCGGGTAACGGCAGGCCTGAGCGATGGCCTCGGCCTCTTCGACCGTGCTGACGTGCGGAATGATCACGCCCATCGCGCCGGCATCCAGGGTGCGAGCCAGGACGACCGGGTCGTGCGACTGCACGCGCGCCATGGGAATGCCGCCGCGGGCTTCGGTCGCGCGGAAGGCTTCGGTGGTGGTGCCGATGTCCCACTGGGCGTGCTCCACGTCCACGGCCAGCCACTCGTAGCCGGCTTCGATGAGCGCCTCGGCGGCGATGGGGGAGACCAGGTTCAGAAACGTGCCGTACGAGGGCTGACCGGCCTGAATCTTCTGACGGACGGGGTTGGGGAACTGCACGGGAAACTTCTCCTGGTGCGGTGACGAAAGTTGGATTGATTGTTACGCACGGATGGGGGGCTGTCAGTCGGTCGTGCGGTTGCCGTCCGGCGGGGTCGCTTGTACGCTACTAGGGCACAGCAGGGCGGCAAGGGTCGTGGTGGGCACCGACCACCGCGGAACACCGGGAGGCGCTTTGATGCTGCATTCGTATACCGTGGCGGTCTATGAGGCCGAGCTCGACGAGGGCGGCTTTTGGGCCGAGGTTCATGAACTTCCGGGCTGCGTGGCGCAGGGCGAGACTCTCGACGAGCTTCGGCGCAATGTGCTGAACGCGATTCAGGCCTGGGAAGCGACCTACGAGGACCTGGACGGTGAGCCGGTCGCACAGAGCGCCTTCACGTGGAACCTGCCCGCCACCCAAGTTGCGACGGAGACGGTTCACGCCTAGCAAGGGGCGCCGACCTTGTAGGTGACTTGTGCCCGTGAAACCGGGACAGCCGCGCCTACACTGGCAGTAAAGGGCGAACCCGGAGATTCAGGTATGCGGACCGAGATTGAGTACAAGCCGGCCTACACCATGCTGACGCTGGAACTTTCCAGCGGCGAAACGGTGAAGGCGGAGCCGGGGGCCATGGTGGCCCAGCAGGACGTGGAAATGACCACCGGCATGGGCGGCGGCGGGCTGCTCGGCGGCCTGAAGCGCATGGTCGGCGGCGAGTCGTTCTTCGTGAACACCTTCACCTGCAACGGTCCCAGCAACGGCTGGGTGAGCCTCGCGCCGCCAACGCCCGGAGACATCGTGGGCCACGACTTGGGCGTGGGCGAGAACCTCATCGTCCAGTCAGGCTCCTTCTTGGCCTCCACGGGCGACGTGGAACTGGACACCAGCTTCTCGGGCGGACGCGGCCTGTTCAGCGGCGAGGGCCTGTTCCTGCTGCGGGCCTCCTCCAACAGCGGACGGGGCACGATCTGGTTCGACTCGTACGGCGCTGTGAAGCGGTTGGAGATCACCCACGGGTCCGAACTGGTGGTGGACACCGGCCACATGGTGGCCTTCACCGAAGGGGTGGATTACAGCATTGGCAAGGTCGGCGGCATTCGGTCGCTGATCGGCGGCGGCGAGGGCCTGGTGATGAAGTTCCGGGGCAGTGGGTCCGTATGGGTTCAGACCCGGAACATGTCCGCGCTGGCCAGCTCGCTGATCCCGTTCCTGCCGAAGCCGAGCTCCAGGTAGGCCGGGGGCTGCCGCAGCCGCCGCGTCAACGCCCGCCTCACGATCCACTCGGTCGCGCCCGAGTGGCCAATCAGGCCTCCGACGCCCTCAGGAAGGGCTAGCTAGCCGCAGCACGCCGATCTACGGCAACTAACGCCCCAGAGATTCAGTCCGAAAGGCAGGCCATGACCGGGTCGTAGTCCGGCAGTTCCGCGACCTCTGGAGCGGTCTGGATGTGCGCCACCTTGCCGTCGCCGTCGACCACGACGACCACGCGGTTGGCGATGTTCATCCCCTCAATCAGGACCCCGTAGGCGCTCGCCGTCGCCCCGAGCGGGTTGAAGTCGCTCAGCACCGGATAGCTCACACCCGTCTGCTCGGCCCAGGCCTTCAACGTCCACCCGTTATCCGTCGAGATTGCGACAGTCACCGTCCCCGCGAGTCCGGCCAGCTTCTCCTCGATGATGGGGAGCTGGTTACTGCACGTCGGCGAGAACGCCGCCGGCACGAAGTTGATCACGACGGTCGAGCCGCGATGGTCGCTCAGCTTGAACGGTTCCTCGCCCCTGGGTTTCGACGGAAGTTCGAAGTCGGGAGCCTCGTCGCCTACCTTCAACGTCGTCGTCTTTGACATCACACGCCTCCATCAGGATTTGCCGCCGCGATCGTACTGGCCTGCGCCCTGGCCAACAAAGCGAAGGCTGCCGTCCTCAGACGACGGAGCGCTCTCTCGTCGGCGTCCAGGTCGGCTATTGGTAGGCGGAGGCCTGCATGCCGAACCAGGTGGCGTAGGTGCCGTTGAGGGCGATCAGTTCCTCGTGGGTGCCGTGCTCGGAGACCTGGCCGTCCTCGATCACGTAGATGCGGTCCGCCATGCGCACGGTGGAAAAGCGGTGCGAGATCACCACGGCCATGCGTCCGGCCACGAGTTCCTTGAAGCGCTGGAAGACCTCGTATTCCGAGCGGGCGTCCAGGGACGAGGTGGGTTCGTCGAGGATCAGCAGCTGGGCGTCGCGCATGTAACCGCGGGCCAAGGCGATCTTCTGCCATTCGCCGCCTGAGAGTTCGGTCCCGTCGCCCCACCAGCGGCCCAGGGTGGTGTCGTAGGTCTGCGGCAAGCCCTCGATGGCCTCGGCCGCGCCGCTGCGTCGGGCGGCGGATTCGACCAGCCCGGGTGTGTCTTTCAGCGGCAAGTTGCCGTAGCCGATGTTGTCGCCCGCGGTGGCCTGGAAGCGCACGAAGTCCTGAAAGATTGCGCCGATCTGGCTGCGCACGCTGGCCACGTCGTATACGCGCATGTCGATGCCGTCGATGGTCACCCGGCCGGCGGAGGGGTCATAAAGCCGGGTGAGAAGCTTGACGATGGTGGTCTTGCCCGCGCCGTTGGCGCCGACCAGCGCGACGGTCTCGCCGGCGTTGACCTTGAGGTTGATGCCCCGCAGCACCGGTTCGCGGACGCCCGGGTAGGTGAAGCCGACGTCGCGCAGTTCGATGCCATCGCGGATAGGCCGAGGGACCTCGCGACGCCCGGGGTCGGGGCGGATGTCCGGCTCGAAGGCCAGGAAGTCGAAAAGGTTGGTGAGGAACAGGTTGGCCTCGTACATCGAGTTAACACCGGCGAAGATTTGGCGCAGCCGGTCTTGGGTTTGCACCAGCGCCTGGTGGTAGAGCGTCAGATCGCCCAGCGTCAGGCGGCCCGCGATGGTGGCCAGCGCCACGAAGATGTACAGCCCGGACGCCGTGCCCGCCGACACGATGCCCAGGGCAAAGGTGACGCTCTCGCGCGAAAGGGTGAGCTTGCGGTTCTCACGGTAGAAGCGGGCGAAGGTGGAGCGGTACTGGTCGAGGAGGTGGCCGCCCAGGTCGAAGAGCCGGACTTCCTTCACCGTCTCGTCCGAGGTCATCACGTACCCGAGATACCAGAGCCGGCGGGATTCGGGCGCGCGCCGCCACATCAGGCGGTGCCGCGCCCGGGCAAACCACATGTCCGCGCCCAGATAGGGGATGGACGTGACCGCCACCACGAGCAGAATCCACCACGCCAGCGAGGCCAGCAGCGCCGCGATCGACAGGAGCTGGATGAAGCTGCCGGCCAGTTGAAAGGTGTTGGTGACCAGGCCGGCCGGGCGCATGTTGGCCTCGCGGCGGGCGCGCTCCAGCATGTCGTAGAACTTGGAGTCCTCGAAGTAGGCGAGGTCCAGCGTCTCGGCCTTCTCCAGGATCATGATGTTGATCCGGTTCGAGAAGCGGTCGCCCAGCAAGGTGCGCATCGTGTTGCCGCCGTGATCGAGCGCCGTAGCCAAGAGCGCCAGGACAAGCTGCAGAACGACCAGCGTGACCACCCGATTGACCGACCCGTCGGTCCCGCCGACCGCGATGGCTTCGACGACCGCGTCGATCACCAGCTTGGTGAGCCAGATTGTCGCCGCCGGGATGAGGGCGCGAACCACGGTGATGGCGGCCACCCCGGCGGTGAGGCCGCGGCTGGTGTGCCACACCATCACCATCACGCGCGGCGTGTAGGCCAGGGTGGAACTGAGGGCGCGCAGGTACTCGCGTGGATCAAAGGCGGCGCGCCCGCCCGAGGCGCCGCGGCGCGGTGCTATAGGCCTGCCTGACTCGCGGAACCGAATCGGTTCTTAAGGCTAGCAGCGGACCCGGGACGGCCCTACGCCGGGTGCCTCACAAACCGAGTCTGCGGATAGAAGGCTGCCCATGCGAACCAGAACGGGCTGCCGTGCAGCACTGGCGGCAGCTGCGTACCGGCCAACGGACCCGACTGGGCGCGGCCGCTCAGGCTCCAGACACTGCCGGTTTCACGGTCACGGAAGGCCCCTTCCGCGAACTCGAAGGAAAGCAGGCGGCCATCGACCTCGCGGCCGTGGACGGCGGCCATTCCTACGTCGCGTGCGTCGGCAATTCGCGGGGTATCGAGCACCGATAGCGCGCCGGGCGACCAGTGGGCCACGACTGGTTGGCCACCCACGGTGTCGTTCACGACACGCTGGCTGGCCAGGTAACCAAAGTTGAATGCCGCAGCCTGGTCGTTGAGCTCCAGCGCCAGCACGCGCGCGGTCGGCGGCAGGCGGGGATCGGGAACGCCGTCGAACAACGGCGGCGGTTCCAGGCTGCTTTCGTAGCCGGCGTAGTTGGTGGCGCCGTATTCAGACTCTTCGTCGCGATCGGGACGGCTATTGGGACCGAGAACCCGGCCCTCGGGAAACGATTGTCGGAACTCCGCGTAGCTCACGAGCAGCGACGGTCGTGGCTGGAGTCGCAGGCCGGTGAGGTCGCCAACGATGGCCTCGCCGGTGAACTGACGCCACCAGCTTTGGGTCAGGGAGTCCCAGAGGAGCCGGCCGCCGCGGTGGAGGCCATCAACGGCGCGGAAGCGCATGGCCGAACCCAGCAGACGGCGCTCGAACACCTGCGCCGCGTTGGTGCGCGGGTCGTAAGTGACCAGCAAAGGCTGACCATCGACCACATCGTTGACGACCTCGTGCCAGACGAGCAATCGCAGGGGATAGGCGCGGGCGTCCGCGCCAACGGAAAACGCAATGACCGGTTCGCGCGGATCGAGGAGGGCATCGGCCTCTTCGACATCCTCGAAGATCGGCATTTCAATCGGTTCGGCGCGATAGCGTTCGAGATCGCTGGTGTGCAACTCCGTAAGGGCGACACTGGCGATCCGGAAATTGGTGGACCACTGTTGGATGCGCCACTCTCGGGCACGCTGCAAGTCCGCTGACGCGGCGGGCACCAGCGTCGCCTGGCGGGCAGCAATGACGTCGGGCGGCAGCCGCATGCGGCTGGCAGCGCCCGCAATCGACGTGTCGGGGGGGGCAACCGCCGTAAACGGTGGCTGTTCAGCGGCGCTTGAACCGTCCGGCGGCGTGGTGATCGGTTCGCTGGGGGCCGCATCGCCGCAGGCGGCCAGGGCCAGACCGGCGGCCGAGGCCAGAGTCAGCAGGCGCCGGCGGTTGATTCCCCGGTTCAGGAACTCGTGCCGGCGGCGAATACGCGAGTCGCGGGCCTGAAGGCCGCCCACGCGAACCAGAAGTGGTTGGCGTGCACCAGCGGCGGAAGCTCCTTGCCGGCCAGCTGTCCGCTCAGCGCGCGGCCTGTGATGTCCCATGTCGATCCCGTCTCCTGATCCTTGAACGCATTTTCCTGAACGACAAGAGTCAGTTCGCGTCCGTCGACCACCCGTCCATATGCCACACCCGACCCAACCGCGCCGGAGTCGGCAATAGATGTCTTATCCAGCGCCGACACCGTATTGGGCGTCCAGAGCACGACGATCTTCTCACCACCAACTTCATCGTTGACGACACGCTGCTCGCTCAGTTCGGTGAACGGGTAAGCCACGGCTTCACCGTTGATCTCCAGCGCAACGACACGCTCAGTCGCCCGCAAGCGAGTGTCCAGGCGGCCCTGGAACAGGAAGGGTCGGTCCTCCAGGCGGCCCTGGGACTGGAAGGGCCGGTCGTCGACGGTGTCGTACCCACCGTACGGATTGCGGCCATAGGGGCGCGAGAAACCCGTGTCGCGGGAAAGGACCTGGCCGTCGGGAAAGGCGGCCTTGAACTCGTCGAACGCTATCAGCTGCGATGGCAGGAACGTCAGTGTCACTCCGGCCAGGTGGCCAACCAGGCCCTCGCCCGTGAGCTGCTGCCACCAGGTTTCGGTGACGTCGTCCCACATGATGAGGTCGCTGTTGCGCAGGTTGCCGGAGACGCCGAAGCGCAGGACCGATCCGAGGACTTCACGGTCGAACACGACCGACGAGTTGCATAGCGGGCAGAACGTGACGGCGACCGGCCGTCCGCCAATGACGTCGTTCACGATCTCGTGGAACGTCAGGATCTGCAGCGGGTAAGCGCGCGCCTCGCCGTTCACTCGCAGGGCGACCACCGGCTCGCGTCCAGCAATGAACTGAACGGCTTCCGCAAAGTCGGTGAACTTTGGATCGTCGATGGGCGGGATGCCGTCGCGGGGCACGCCGCCCGAGAAGATCTCGTCGAACTTGACCAGCGATAGCTCGAAGTTGGTCTTCCAGCCAATGTTGCGCCAGGCGGTGGCGGAAATCTGGTCGCGCTCGCTCAGGGTTACCAGCCGGTCGGCCCGCGCGGCGACGATGTCGGCCGGCACCTCGATCGGGCTGTCGGACGCGGTGGCCGGTGCCGGCGGCTGGATGCCGATGTCGCCCTGCGCCTGCCGCACGCGAGCCGCCACGTCGGGCAGCCTGGTCCCAGCCGGCGGGCCCGACGCGGGTGACGGGGAGGCCACCGGGGACGGCGAAGCGTCAGCCGTTGACAGCGCCGAGCTATCTGACGCCGCTGCAGGGGACGGCGAAGCTGCCGTCTCCGATGTGGATGCGGGCGCCGGCGCGTCCTCGCCACAAGCAGCCAATGCTCCAAGTGCAGCGCCGCCCAGCGCGGCCGTAAGCAGTCGGCGACGCGTCAAGTGGAACGGCGTATTCATGCGAAATCAGTGGCCGGAGCCAACGGCTTAACCGTACGGCTATCGAGTCGGTTCATCGGGAAGTATTCGAACACAGCCGGCGCCAGTGTCGGCTTGAAGTGGATTCAGAGTCCCTGGGCGGACGCGCTGTGGAAGATGTCGACGCCGGCGCCGAGGCCGCCGTCGGCGTCGCGCAGGATGATGGCCGGGCTGGCGAAGGCGGTGCGGCCGGGGTAGGACGGGACGCGCACGTCCCAGCCGCGCGCCCGCAGCTCGGCGATGGCTTGGTCGCCGAAGCGTGGGTCCACCGTGACCCAGGGGGTGCTGGCGTCCAGGCGCGGGGCGGCCACGGCGGCCTGGGCGCCCAGGCCGTAGTCGAACACGTTGGCGATGAGCTGCGTCACGCAGTTGGTGATGCGCCGACCGCCGGAGGCGCCGACGGCCAGCATGCGGCCGTCCGTTCCGCGCACGATCGTGGGCGTCATGTTGTTGAGACCCGAGCGATTTGGTTCGACCGAGTTGGGACGGCCCGGCACGGGGTCGAACCAGAACATCCCGTTGTTCCAGACGATGCCCGTCTCGCCCGCCACGATTTCCGAACCCCAGGAACTGCCGAGCGTGTTCGTCAGCGACACCAGCATGCCGTCGGCGTCGGCCGTGCAGAGGTGGGTGGTGGAGGTCTCCGACTTGTGGCGTTCAAGCGCCCGAGCCGGGTCCTGGTACGCCCAGGCGTCGCCCGCGGAAGGGCGGGCGGGTGGGGCGTTGGCGTCGATTTGGGCAGCGCGTGCGGCGGCATAGGCCTTGGAGGCCAGCGCGTCCCAGGGCGCATCCGCCCGTTCGGGATCGGTCATGAACTGAAACCGGTCGGCAAAGGCCAGGCGGGAGGACCACAGATACGCGTGCAGGCGGTCCACGTCCTCGAGGTCCATCCCGGCGGGCGCGGCCTGTTCGTAGATGTTGAGGGTCTCAGTGGTGGTGGGTCCGGCGCAGCCCGGCCCGGGCGTCAGGACCTCGGCGCCGCGGTAGGTGGTGGTCAGCGGCGGCGACACGCGGGCGCGGTAGGCGGCCAAGTCGGCCCGTTCGATGACCCCGTCGTTGGCGGCGCAGGCGGCGGCGACGGCTGCCGCGATGTCGCCCTGGTAGAAGGCTTCCACGCCATCCTCCGCCAGGACGTCCAGCGTGGCGGCCAGCTCCGGCTGGGTGATGCGGATCGTCTCCATGTGGTCGGACTGAGGCGGTTCGCCGTTGGGGTAGAAGCGTCGTTGCAGTTCGGGGTGGCGTCGGCCGGCCAACGCGGTGGACTCCATGTACATCGTGTCGAACCAGCTGAGCTCAAAGCCCTCGCGCGCCAACTGCACGGCGGGAAGCACGAGGTCGCGCCAAGGCAGGCGTCCGTGGCGCTCGTGCAGACGGCCCAGGCCAGCAACCGCGCCCGGAACAGCCATGGCTTGATAGCCGTGGATGTTGGCGTCGTCCACCACGCCGTCCCACAGGAAGGCGCTGACGTTGGACCGGCCGTCGCGCGGATAGCGGTCGGGCGTGGCCCCGGAACCGGACCGCATTGGGAAGGACACAATTTCAGCCTGGTCAGGGCCAGCGACGACAGCATACCCGCCGCCGCCGATGCCGCTGCTCCACGGTTCCACCACGCCCACGGCAAAGGCCGCCGCCACGGCCGCGTCAACGGCCGAGCCGCCCGCGGCCAGCACGTCCACGCCCACGGCGCTGGCGGCCTCGTGCTTGGTGGCCACCATGCCGCGGCGGCCGCGCGCTTCGGACTTCTGGATGGTGAGCTGGGTTCTAAAGTCGGACATCAGCGCACCGCCGCCTCGGCAAAGAGGGCGCTGACCGACTCGCCGGTGTGGATGCGCCGGATGGCCTCCGCGAGCATCGGGGCCACCGAAATCACGCGGATCTTTCCGCTGGGAAGGTTTGGATTCAGCGGCAAGCTGTCCGTAACGACCATTTCTTCCACCGGTGACTCGTCGATCAGTTCATAAGCCTCTTTCACGAACACGGGGTGGACGCAGGCCGCGTAGATGGCCCTCGGCTTGTGGCGCAGGACTTCGCGCAGGCCCTCACGGATAGATTGGCCGGTCACCACCTCGTCTTCCACGTACAGCACGGTGCGTCCGCGCACATCGCCGGCCAGACCGCGGATGGTTACGTCCGAGGTGATGGGATCTCGAAACTTATCCAGCACGGCCAGTTGGGTGCGCAAGCGCCGGGCGCACTCGCTGGCGGCCTTGATGCGCCCGGTGTCGCCCACCACGACCAGATCATCGATGTGGAGCCCGCAAAGTAGTCAGTGAGCAACGGCATACCGGTCAGGTGGTCGCTGGGCATGCTGAAGAAGCCGCCGATCTGGTCGGCGTGCAGGTCCAGCGTGAGCACGCGATCGGCGCCGGCCGTGGCCAGCAGGTCCGCCACCAGCCGGGCGGTGATGGGCACGCGCGGCTGGTCTTTCTTGTCGGAGCGCATGTAGGGGAAATACGGCAACACCGCCGTCACGCGAGCCGCCGAAGCACGGCGCATGGCGTCGATGGTGATGAAGAGTTCCATCACCGAGTGGTTGACGGACCGCCGCGACGTCTGCACGACGAACACGTCGGCTTCGCGTACGTTCTCCAGCACGCGGACGAACGTGTTGTCGTTGCCGTACTCGAAAATCTCGATCTCGCCGGGATTGCAACCCAGTTCGCGGCAGATGCCGTCGGTCAGCACCGGATGCCCGCGACAGCCAAACACCATCAGGCCGTCATCGGCCATGCCAATGCCCTTTCCGCGCAGCGCCACGGTCAGCGTATCGGGTCGTAGCAGACGACGACCGGCGTCACGGCGTGGCGGAGGACGTGCGTGGCAGTGCGCCCAAGGTCGCAGTCCTGTTCGCCCAGAAACCGGTGCGCACCGACGACGATCGTGTCGGCCTCTTCATCGAGGCTGGTCTCCACAATGGCGCTGAAGGCAGAGCGGGCCTGTTTGATCTCGCTGCGCACCGACGCGCCATTGGATGGCAGCAGGCGTCGGGCGTTGGTCAGCACCTCTTCGGCCTTGCTGAGCATGGCGTCACTGGAGACGTCCACGGGCTGGCGGTGGCTGACTTCGATGACGTGCAGCAACAGGACGTCGGTTCTGTGCTCGCGCGCGAGCAACGACGCGGCTTTTACGACGGCGGCGTCCATGTGCCGGCCGCTGACGGCGGCGATGACGGGGTGCTGAGGTTGGGTCGCCATGCCGAAGGGCGCGGCTAGGTCGCAACGGCTTCCTGAGCGCGCCCGTCGCCGTTCGCCTGGACGTCGTCCGGGCGAGCAAGCAGCAGGCCGCGCAGTTCGGCGTCCAGCGCCTCGGCGATGTCGGGGTTCTCGCGCAGGAAGGCCTTGGCGTTCTCGCGCCCCATGCCCAGGCGGGTGCTGCCGTAGCTGTAGTAGGCGCCGCTCTGGGTGAGCACGCCCTCGTCCACACCCAGCGTCAGCAGGTCGCCCTCCCCGGAAATGCCCAGACCGAACATCATGTCGAATTCGCAGAACCGGAAGGGCGGCGCGACCTTGTTCTTGACGACCCGCACGCGGGTGCGCGCGCCAATGACCTCGGTCCCCTTCTTGATCTGCCCGATGCGCCGGATGTCCAGGCGAACCGAGGAGTAGAACTTGAGCGCGCGGCCGCCGGGGGTAGTCTCCGGGTTGCCGAACATGACGCCAATTTTCTCGCGCAATTGGTTGATGAATACGACGATGGTGCGCGAGCGGCTGATGTTGGCCGTGAGCTTGCGCATGGCCTGGGACATGAGCCGGGCCTGCAAGCCCACCTGCGTGTCGCCCATGTCGCCGTCGATCTCCGCCCGCGGAACCAGCGCGGCGACCGAGTCGACCACCACCAGGTCCACGGCGTTGCTGCGGACGAAAACGTCGGTAATCTCCAGCGCCTCTTCGCCAGCGTTGGGCTGCGACACGATCAGCTCACCCACGTCCACGCCCACGGCTTCAGCGTAGGTGGGGTCCATGGCGTGCTCGACGTCCACGTAGACGGCAGCGCCTCCGGCCTTCTGCGCTTCGGCGACGACGTGGAGGGCCAGGGTGGTCTTGCCGGACGCCTCCGGACCGAAAATCTCGACCACGCGGCCGCGCGGCAGTCCGCCCACGCCGAGGGCCACGTCCAACCCCAGCGAGCCGGTGGAGATGGTAGGCACGGCGTCGGCCTTCATGTCACCCATGCGCATGACCGAGCCGGAGCCGAACTTCCGCTCGATCTGCTGAATGGCGGAGTCGATCGCCTTTGCCTGGTCTTTGGCCATGCGCGTGATCCCATCAGCCCTGGGGCCGGGCGGCCGGCGCCCGCTCGTGCGGTTCATGGTACTCCGGTGTCGCTACTCTTTACATTGAACCGGCGACCAGGCAGCCCTGTAGGTCGCGTCGCCGGCCGGAGGACAGACCAGTGACCGAGATGTCCGTTGAGCTCGGGGCGCACGGGCGCACGGGCGCGACCCGGGACCGGGCGCGCGAGATCGCGGCGCTGATCCGTCGTGACTACCAGCCCCACGCCCGCGAGGTGTTGCTCGACCTCTCGTCGGTCGTATTGGCCGGTTCCGGATTCATGAACGAGTTTGCCGGGGAGATGGGGGCGCTCTGGCCGGACGCCACGCTGGTTGTGAAGGGGCCGAAGATCCTGGTGGACAAGCTGCTCTTCCACGGCAAGCGGCGCGGGCTGCGCATGCGCGCCGCGGCTGACCCGGAGTCGTAGGGCCGACCACCCCCGCACGGCGCGACGTGCCTGTTGCGCCCAGTCGCCCCCTCGGATAGCGTGCCAATGGACGGCTTGGGGAGCAGCTGGCGCATGCAGGCAAACCAGACGCGAGCCGCGGTGCTCTACGGGCCGGGCGACCTGCGGGTCGAGACACGGGATGTCCCGCCGCCCGGCGCCGGCGAGGTGGTGTTGCAGGTGGCGGTGTCCGGCATCTGCGGAACCGACCTGCACTACTGGGACGGCTGGCAGTTCGACTCATGGTTTCCAGAGCGATCCGACCCATGGATTCCCGGGCATGAGTTCACCGCCGTGGTGCAGGCGGTCGGCCCAGGCGTGCATGACCTGAAGCCGGGCGACGGGGTGGCGGTGGAGCCCAACAACTCCTGTGAGGACTGCCCCGAGTGCGATCGCGGCATGTTGAACTTCTGCTCGAATAGGTTGCCGATGGCGTGGGGCGCGTGGTCCGACGTGGTCGTGGCGAACCGCCACCACATCACGCCTCTGCCGTCAGGCGCGGACATGCGCACGGCCAGCCTCACGGAACCGCTGGCCTGCGTGGTGCGCGGGTTCGACCGCGTAACGGTCTCGCCGGGCGACACCGTGTTCGTGGCCGGCGCCGGGCCGATCGGGCTGCTGGCGCTGCAAGTCGCCAGACACCAGGGCGCCGGGCAAACGATTGTGAGCGAGCCAGGTGAGATCCGCCGCAAGCTCGCTGCCACGATGGGCGCGGACCTAGTGCTGGACCCCAGGGTGGACGACGTGGTGGACGCGACGCGCAGCCTGACTCAAGGCTATGGCGCGGACCTGACCATCGAGGCGGCCGGCGCCGGGCCGGCGTTTCAGTCGTGTCTGGACGCGGTGCGCGACTCCGGCACGGTGCTGGTGATCAGCGTGGGCAACCCATCCGAGCGGTTCGAACTGCGGCTCTACGACTTCTTTGCGCGCGAACGCACGATCGTGGGCAGCAACACGCGCGTTCGCACCTTCGAGCGAGCGCTGGAGCTGCTGCCCGAAATCGACGTGGAGCCGATCATCACGCACACGTTCGACCTGGACGACGCGGTCGAGGCCGTGATGACCGCCAAGTCCGGCGCGGGCGCGAAGGTGGTCTTCGACTTCCGGTCCTGATCGCAGTCAGCGACCCCTTGCCGGACCACGACCCTTCGCGATGGTGGGCTCGCGGCAGCTAAAGACCTGGGAGCCATGGGCGCTGGCGATTGGTGTTACCGCGCGGAAGTTTGGCTGCAGGAGATCTCGCGGGCTCTGGGCGCTGGTGAGAACCACGCGCAACTCGCCGGGCGGCTGAAGGCAGTCGCGGGCTGACCGAATGAGGCGCGCGGCGGGATCGTGGTCGACCCGCGGCCCCACATGGAACGGCGGGTAGCAGAGGACCACGTCGAACGGCGGATCCGCCGGCGGCGCGGCGTCCGCCAGCCGCACGTCCGCCGTGAGATCGTTGGCCGCCAGGGCCCGGCGGGTGGTTTCGACGGCGGCATAGCTCCAGTCGACGGCGGTCAGCGTGCGGTCGGGTCGCGCCGCGGCCACGGTGAGGACGCCTGAGCCGCAACCCAGATCAAGCCAGCGGCCGTCTCGATCCGGCAGGTTGTCGGCGAGCAGCGCCGTGGCCGGGTCGACTCGCGTGGGTGCGAACAGCGTGGGGTGCTGGCATAGCGTGAACTCGCGTCCGGCTACGCGCGCCTCAGTGGTCCAGGCGAACTGCTGGGGCGGCGGATCCTCGACCTGACGCTCGAAGAGGTAGAGCCGGCGGTGTTCGCCGACCGTGCGTTCCACGATAGGCCCCAACACCGGAGTGAGGCGCGTCCGTAGCGACTCGATACCGCGTGCCCGGTCGCCCAGCAGGGCCAGCAGTCCACCCGGCGCAAGCGCGCGAGCCGCCGCGCGAACCACCCATTCGACCCCGGCGCGGCCCAGCCAATGCGGCGCGCGCACCACGGCAAACCCGGCCCCCGCCGGCGGCAGGTCGTCGGGCGCTTGCACGGTCCAGGCGCCCGCGCCGGCCTGGCAACTCTGCCATGCCCCCAGGTTGAGCGGCGCAAGGCATCCATCGTCCGACCAGCCAGCGTTGGTCGCGGCGATGGCCAAGCCCGCGTCCCAGGCGGCGACCTCCAGCAGCGGCGTCCCCGGCTGCCGATCCAGCGTGCGCATCAGCAACCGCAGTTCCTGGTCCAACTCGCCGCCCGGCTGGTCGGCACGAGCCGGAATCACGATCGTCCCGCCCGACAGCCGCAGGCGGCGCCAGGTCAGGGCTGCGTCGGTCACAGCGGTGCGAACGGGTGCGGCATCCGGCGAGCGTAGCCGTCCAGGCGTGCCGAGAGACGACAAACGAACAGGCCGCTGTAGATTGCGCCTCGTTGGTGGTATGTATTGCTGTCAGGAAACGCGCACCAGAGACCGAGGAGTCCAGGTGATTGAATCGAGGCTGGCATCCGACGGACGGACGACACTGCCGAAGGCGGTCCGCGAGGCGTTGGCGGTTCAGCCAGGCGACCGGCTGCGCTACTTCATTGCTGACGGTGAGGTGCGTATCCGCGCCGTGCGTCCCATCCAGCGGCTCTATGGCGTGCTGGAGTACGACGGCCCGCCTGTGACGCTAGATGACATGCAGCGGGCCATTCGCGAGGGAGCTACGAGGGACTGATCGGTCGGCGCCTGCGGCTGCCCGGGCCGCGTCTCGCGTAGCATGCCGGCGGCGCGCTTGCGCCGATCGCATGCCTGGGGCCGCGCGAATATCGCCGGCCAAGGGGGACGGGCCGGTGATTCCGCGATGCAACTGATCGACCAGCGCCTCGCCTACTCCGCCACCGATCTGGTGGGATTCCTGGAGTGCCGGCACCTGGCGAACCTGGAGCGCGCGGCGACGCTGCGACACCTCAAGCGCCCGTTCCGCGACGACCCCGTGCTGGACCGCATGTCGCGGCGCGGCCAGGAGTACGAGGCCCGGTTCCTTGAAACGCTGAGGGCAGAGGACATCCGCGTGGAGGAAATCCGACCGCCCGACACGGTTTCCCCGTCCAGGCAGGTCAGGTCGGAACACGCGGCCACGCTGGAAGCCATGCGAACCGGCGTTGACGTCATTTACCAGGCCGTGCTGCTCGATGGACGGCGGCTGGGGTACGCCGACTTCCTGCGGCGCGTCGAGGCACCCAGCGACCTCGGGGCGTGGAGTTACGAAGTCTGGGACACCAAGCTGGCCCGCCAACCCTCGGCGCCCGCCGTGCTGCAGATCTGCATGTACTCCGATCTGCTGGGCGCCATCCAGGGACGGATGCCGGAACGGATGCACCTGGTACTGGGCGGGGTCGAACGCGAGACGGTAAGCCTGCGGGTCGCCGACTACGCGGCCTACTACCGGCTGGTCGCGCGCGACTTCGAGGCCCTGCTGGACGAACCCGAGGCGGCCTTTCCAGTCCCCACGAAACCCGAACCCGTCGGGCATTGCGACTTCTGCCGCTGGGGCCAGGAGTGCCGGGCGCAATGGCGCCGGGAGGACGACCTGGCGCTGGTGGCGAACCTGACATCCCGCCAGCGGCGGGCGCTGCACGCGATCGAGGTGACCACGCGTCGCGGGCTGGCCAACCCGTCGCCGCCGCTGCCGGAGCGGGTGGAGGGGGTCGGCCAGGAGGCCCTGGCGCGGGTGCAGGCCCAGGCCGCCATCCAGGTGCGCGGCGAGGGCCGCGCGATCTCCGAGCGCATCGCACCGGAGCGCGACCGCCAAGAGGCGCTGGTGCCGGACCGCGGGCTATGGGCACTGCCGGAACCCTCGCCGGGCGACCTGTTCCTGGATCTGGAGGGCGATCCCTTCTACGGCTCCGACGAGATTGACGGGGTCGACTATCTCTTCGGCCTCATCGAGCCGGGACAGACCGACGCGGCGGGCGAGCCCATGTTCCACGCGTTCTGGTCGATCGCCGACGGCACGGTCACGCCGGCCGCCGAGCGCCAGGCGTTTGAGGACTGCATCGACCTGATCATGAATCGCTGGACCGCCTACCCGGACATGCACGTCTACCACTACGCGCCCTACGAAACCACGGCGATGAAGCGGCTGGCCGGGCGCTACGCCACGCGCCAGTCCGAGGTGGACCAGCTGCTGCGCGGTCAGGTGTTCGTGGACCTGTACCGCGTCGTGCGGCAGGGCATCCGGGCCTCGGTGGAGAGCTACTCCATCAAGCGGCTGGAGCCGCTCTACGACTTCAAGCGGGAGATCGACCTGCGCGACGCGGGCGAAAGCATCGTGGAGTTCGAGCACTGGCTCGAACCTGAGCCGGGAACGGACCGGGACGCCCTGCTGGAACAGATCAAGGCCTACAACCGCGACGACTGCGTCTCCACGTACTACCTGCGCGAGTGGCTGGAGGAGCAACGAGCGGCGTTGGTGGCGGAAATCGGCCCCGAAGCCCTGCCGCGCCCGACGGCCACGGCGCCTGATGAAACCGAGGACTCCGAAGAGCAAAAGGCAGTGCAGGAACTCGTGGACCGGCTGACCGAGGATCTGCCGAAGGATCTGACGGACGGCACGTCGCTGGAAGACCCGACCGAACGCGGGCGGTGGCTGCTGGCGCAGCTTCTCGACTGGCACCGGCGTGAAGATAAGGCGTTTTGGTGGCGCTATTTCCACCTGAAGGACGAACTGAACGACGAAGAGCGAGTGAACGAGTCGGACGCGTTGGGCCAGCTCACGTCCGCGGGCAGCCGGCCCGATCCCAAGCCCAGGTCCCGCTCGACGATCTACGGCTTTCGATTCCCGTCACAGGACCACAAGATCGAAGTCGGCGACCGGCCGCACGATCAGCACGGGAATACCGTTGGCGAAGTGGTCGCAGTCGACGATGAAGAGTGCGTGATCGAGTTGAAGGTGGGATCCAGCCGGGAAGCGCCTGCGCCGACATCCCTGATCCCACACGACCATGTCCCCCCAGGGCCAAAACCGCCGAGCCTGCGGAATCTGGCCGCCTGGGTGATCGAGAACGGCATTGACGCTCCCGGGCCGAACCAAGCGGCGCGCGACTTGCTGATGCGCCGAGCGCCACGGGTTGGTCAAGCCGAGGGCGCGCCGCTAACCGGTGAGGTCGATAACGCGCAGGATGCGGCCCGCCGGCTGGTCCAGACGCTGGACGAGAGCTACCTGGCGATACAGGGACCGCCCGGATCCGGCAAGAGCACGGTGGGCGCGGAGATGATCGTGGACCTGGTGGAAGCCGGGAAAAGCGTGGGCGTGACGGCCAACAGCCACAAGGTCATCGGCGAGCTGCTGGAGAAGACGGCGCGTGTGGCCTCCGAGCGGGGAGTCCAGGTCGGAATCGGCCAGCGAACCCGCTACCAGTCCAGCGAGCCTGACTTCGCCGACGCGGTACCCCTCCTGGACACCGAAGACGCCTGTACGGCGCTCTCGGCGGGAACGCTTGACGTTGTTGGGGGCACGTCCTGGCTCTGGGCGCGCGACGACGCGGAAGGTCTGGTCGACGTGCTCTGTATCGACGAAGCCGGCCAGATGTCGCTGGCCGACGCCCTGGCCTCGGCGCGCTGTGCCAAGAGCCTGCTGCTGCTGGGCGACCCGCAGCAACTGGACCAGCCGCTTCAAGGCGTCCACCCGCCGGGCGCCGACCGGTCAGTGCTGGCACACGTGCTTGACGACGCGCGGGTCATGCCCAGGGAGTTCGGCCTGTTCCTGGACGGCACCTGGCGCCTGCACCCCAGTATCTGCGCCTTCACCTCCGAAGTTTTCTACGAGGACAGCCTGCGCTCGCATCCGGGACGGGAGAACCTTGACCTGGACGGATCACCGCCCTTTGCCGGGACGGGGCTGCGCTTCGTCGCGGTGCCGCACCAGCGGCGGGTCAGCGACTCGGAGGAAGAAGCCGAGGCGATCGCCGAGCAGGTCGATCGCCTGCTCCGCTCGCACCCGTCGTGGACCGACGCCGAAGGCGCAGCCCAGGAGCTGACCGACCAGGACGTGCTCATCATCACCCCCTACAACCGGCAGATCCGCGAGCTTTCGTCGAGGCCCCAACTCAAGGGATTGCGCATCGGCACCGTGGACAAGTTCCAGGGCCAGGAGGCCCCCATCTCGATCTACTCGATGGCCACCAGCTCCGCCGACGAGGCCCCGCGCGGGATGGAGTTCCTCTACAGCCTCAACCGCCTGAACGTCGCCACCAGCCGCGCCAAGTGCCTGGCGGTGGTCGTGGCCAGTCCGGATCTGCTGGCCGTCCGCTGCCGCACCCCCCGCCAGATGCACCTGGCCAACGCCCTGGCGCGCCTGTGGGAACTGGCGGAGGGCCGGGCGCCGCCCGACGGGGAGCGGTAGTGGGTAAGTTTGACAGCCGGTCACTCCATACGGTTTCGATGTGCCTCCCATGAGCCTTGTTGATGCATGAGAGCCTCGATACTCGGCAAGGGGCCGCCGTCAACTGCCGCCGGCCCCTGCGAGCGCGCACCGACCCTGCTCCGGACCGAGTAGCGTGAGCGCGCAATCCACGCCCGGCGAGACGCTCGAGGCCACCGAGGCATGGTTTCGCCGGCAGGGCGTTCCCCACCTCATCGAGGACTACAGCACTCGGCGCGACATCCTGACCCGCACCCTGCCGTTCCTCATTACCGTGCTGGCGCTGAATATTCTCTTGACCATCAGCCTGGATTGGCCGTGGTGGGCGAACGTGCTCTCAGTCGTCGGTGCGGTGGCGGCGGTGACGGCGCTCTGGGTGGGCATCAACGCTCTGCGCCATCGGAAGCTGCTGTCGCTGCCGGATGAGGTGGGCGCCGTGGAAGTGCTCGTGTTCCTGCTGGCGGCGCCGGCGCTCACGGGCTTCATCCTCGGAGACTGGGCGACTGCGGCTTTCGAAATCTTCGAGAACGCCCTGCTGCTGCTGGGAGCCTATCTGACGGTGGGCTTTGCGCTGGTGCCTATTCTGCGCTGGGGTGCGCGGCGGCTCATCCGCGACATGGGGGATGTGCTGGGGCTCTTCGCACGCGCCCTGCCCCTGCTCCTCATTTTTATGACGTTCCTGTTCGTCAACACCGAGGTATGGCAGATGGCAGGCACGATCAAGCAAGGGCTCCTGGGTACATTGATCGGGCTCTTCACGCTGGTGGCAGCGGTGTTCCTGATCTTCCGGCTGCCGCTCGAACTCAGCGACCTTGCGACCTTCGAACGCCCCGAGCGGGTGATGGAGCTTGTGCAGGGGACTCCCGTCGCAGGCCTGGGCCGCTCGTCCGGCTCGCTGAGAATGGACGCGCCGCTCAGACGCGGGCAATGGGTGAACGTCGGCCTCGTCGTGCTCGTCGCGCTGACGTTGAGGGTCCTGTTCGTCAGCACGCTTGTGGGAGTGTTCTTCCTTGTCTTTGGAGTGATCGCCATGGACCGGAGCACGATCTCCTCATGGACGCAGAGCGATCCGCGTGTGTTGCTGCACCTTCGCTGGCTGGGAACGGCGGTGACCGTGGAGCTGCTGCAGGTGGCCACCTTCCTGGCTTCCTTCTCGGGCTTCTATTTCACGATCAGCGTCCTGACGAACCGCGAGTTCCGCGACGAGTTCTTCGAGGAGGTGGTGGGCGATGCGCGACGAGCCTTTGCCGTGCGCGCCGTCTATCTGGGCGTGCTCGCGCAGATCGAGGAGGAAAGGGGCTGACGCCCGACTCCCCTGAGCGGGTGCGCCCGAGGCGTGCCCTCAGGAAGTGCAGCTCTCTTCGCTGCTCACGTCTCTCCTGACGGCGTCCCCGTGGCAGACTGCCCACGCCGGAACCCCCAAGGTGTACGGGTATGTCCGCCAGCGCCGATCTGAAAGAGCGCATCGCCGCCGTCGTGGAGTCGCATCGCGACGACATCGTCGAAGTCGGCGAAACAATCATGCGCAACCCTGAACTGGGCTTCAAAGAGTTCGAGACCGCGGCGCTGGTCCAGCGCAAGTTCGATGAATTCGAGCTGGACTACCGCGCGGGACTGGCCCGAACCGGGGTCAAGGCCCGCATCGACACGGGACGACCCGGTCCCACGCTGGCGCTCATCGGCGAACTGGACGCGCTGACGGTGGCCGGCCACCCGCAGGAGAACCCGGAAACGCACGCGGCGCATGCCTGCGGGCACAACGCGCAGATCGCCGGGCTGATGGGCGCGGCCGCCGCGCTGAGCGATCCAACCATCCTGCGCGACCTGTGCGGCTCCATCGTGCTGTTTGCCGTACCGGCCGAGGAGTACGTGGAAGTCGAGTACCGGCACGGCCTGGTGCAGGCCGGGGAACTGGAGTTCCTGGGTGGCAAGCCCGAACTGATCGCGCGCGGCGAGTTCGACGACGTGGACCTGGCCATGATGATCCACACCCACTCGCGGCCGGACGAGAACGGCATGGCCGCCGTCACCGCTTCCAACAACGGCTGCGTGGTCAAGCAGATTCGCTACCTGGGCAAGGCGGCGCACGCCGGCGGCGCGCCGCACCTGGGGATCAACGCGCTCTACGCCGCCCACATCGGCCTGGCGGCCATCAACGCCGTGCGCGAAACCTTTCGCGACGACGACGCGATCCGGGTGCATCCGATCATCACCCGCGGCGGCGACCTGGTGAACGTGATCCCGGCGGACGTGACGCTGGAAACCTACGTGCGCGGGAAGACGACCGACGCCATCGACGCGGCGGCCGTCAAGGTGGACCGCGCGCTCAAGGCCGGCGCCCTGGCGCTGGGCGCCGAGGTGGAGATCATCACGCTGCCCGGCTACCTGCCCCTGGCCAACAGCGGCGACCTGGCCGAGCTCTTCATGGCGAATCAGCGCGTCGTACATGGCGAGCCGCAGGTTCGGCGACAGGGGCACCGCACCGGATCGACCGACATGGGCGACGTCTCCCACATCATGCCGGCGCTGCACCCATCGATGGCCGGCGCCGTGGGCAGCAACCACGCCGTGGACTGGGCCATCGCCGACCCGCAGATGGCCTACCTGGAACCGGCCAAGGCCCTGGCCTGGATGGCCGCCGACCTGCTGGGCAACGGCGCGCAGGAAGCGCGTCGGGTGCTGGACAACTTCCAGCCGCGCATGAGCAAGGCTGAGTACCTCGCGTATCAGCGCGGGCTCAACCAGATCGAGCAGTACTCAGGCGCCGCGTAGTGGGGCAGGATGATCCCGCCATTTCGACGAGACGTCGGCGCGCGGCGCGGTCCGGCCCGGCTCCCCGGCCTCGGCCAGCCAACCTGCGGGCACCGCTCGGCGCCTGACGCGGTCGCGTCGCCGTACTCAACCGTGACTTATCCGTCATCCACAAGTATCTATAAGCCAAGTCTTTTGCAAGCCTTGTTGACGAGGAGCCGCACGAGCAGTGAACCGTCAAGCGCCGGAGTGAAGGCCGGCTACCGAATCACTCCAGTTTCGACCGCAACTTTCCGATTTCAATGCATCAGGTTCACTGTCGCACCGACGGACATTGCGAAGCGGCGCAGTCGCCCACAGCCACTACGCACGTGTCGCGGCAATCGGCTAGACCCTCGGCAGCCAACCGGTGCAGCCGTCAACACCACAGGGCCGCCGCAACCGACTAATCGGTGCCGTCCACACTGCTTCGGGGCCGCGTAACCCGTGGGCAGGTCTCTCTGGCTGCCATTCGCGGTGGCGGCACTCTGGTTCTGGGCAAGCCTCGTGCCTCAGGTCACGTATCCGACGACGTCGAGCGGTGAGCCGGCGGGCGATGTTCTGATTGCCTGGCCTGGGTGGGCAGTGCAGCAGGATCTTGGACCACTGAGCGGAACTATAGGCCAATTTCAGATCTGGGTTTCGTCAGCCCTCGATGGAGGCGCACTCACCCTGGAGGCCTCGCTAGTGGATGCGTCCACGAACGACGTGTTGCGGCAGACGACCATCGATGCGACGCCTCTATACACCCCCGTAGCGCGAACCCTGACGTTTCCCAGCTATGACGTGCCTGAAAGTCAGCGGCTGCTCTTGCAGCTTGAGGTGGCAGCCTTCGAACGGCGCCCTGTCATGTACGGGCTAGCTCACGCTCAACCTGAACATACGAACTTAGCGCTGAACGGCGTCCCGGACGCCGGCAGCGGGCCACTGGCCTTTGTGCATCAAGTGACCAGCAGCGGTCTTCGAGCGGCGCTTCACGGCCAGCCGGAAGCGCGCGTCCAGCTGATCCTGGCGCTCGCCCTGACCGGACTGACGGCGTTGGCGAATCCCCGCCTGGGGGCGCGGGGCGGCCTGCAGCGTGCCGCCACCGCGGGGAAGCGCCTGGCGCGGGAAGCAACGGTCTGGCGGCGTCGGCTCGCTTGGCCGAACCGCGAAGCTTACGCAGGCGGTCCACCGACGGGTCGTGTCCGTGTGTTCGCGGTGCCCTGGTACCCCTGGCCAGCGGCGCTGATTCCAATCCTGCATTACCTGGCTAGCAATCCGCTTCACTTCACCGTACGTGAGGCCATAGTTCCAGCAGGCGGCGTCCTCTTGGTGGTGACTGTCGCCGTGGCCAGTCTGTGGCTGATTCTGAGGGACTGGCATCAAGCAGCGGCGGCTGTGACCGCCGTCACTATCGCCGTCTTTGCGTACGGGCACGTCGAGCGAGCGCTCGACGCCCGAATTGACAATCACGTGCTGTTCCCTGCCGCTGCGATACTTGCTGCCGCTGCCGTCGGGATAGCCGTTCGAGGCCGAAGCCTAGTATTTCACTCGGTACCATTTCTCAACGTGACAGCTGGCATATTGCTCCTTTTTCAGATCATAACCCTAGCGGAGACGGCGTCCGGATCGTCCGTGCGCACGCCCCAGCTGTTTCCCCGTCCTCGCCAGACGCTAGCGGTTAGCAGCTACCGGCCTGACATCTACTATATCGTTCTAGACGCATACGGGCGGCACGACACGCTTGGCGGGTTCGACAATTCCAACTTCCTAAAGCAGCTTGAACAGCGTGGTTTTTTCATTGCAACAGAGGCAACGAGCAACTATAGTAACACTATAGATTCACTGGCCTCCACCCTTAACCTCGACTACCTCCACCACCTAGGACCTCGCGCCCCTCAGACCAAGAGTGATGGAATCATTCTCGTGCAACAAAACGAGCTCACGGCCATACTCAAGAGCCTTGGATATACCTACGTTCATCTCGAGTCAGGGTACGTCGCAACCAACTGCGCACCGCAAGCGGATATCACGCTGACATTCACGCCCGCAGGCGTGGTCGGCTCCCATGCCGAAGAAGACACAAGCTATTCCTCCTGCATCCTGTCCGCCCAGGACGAAGGGAAGCGTCCCTCTGACTTTCTTAGCTCCCTTCTTGGGACTACCGCGCTACGCCCGATAATTAGTCATCGAATTAGCCCACCTAATGACTTTCCGTACGACTATTGGGCACCTGAACGTGCGCTGCAAATGTTCGAAGTTCTTTCTGAACCAATATATGCCTCTGGTCCGAAGTTTATATTCGCTCACATTGTTAAGCCGCACCAGCCAGCAACTTTCGATCGCCACGGGAACATGCTTATTTCTCAGCAAGTCAACCATGGGTTTAGCGACACACATGATCCCGCGGTACCTAATGCGTACATTGGGCAGCTGGTCTTCATTAACTCGCTAGTGCTAAGGATGGTTGATAGTATTCTGGAAAATCACATTGAGAAACCCATTATTGTCATTGCCAGCGATCACGCTCATGCCGCTTACGGCTCACACGATGTGCACGCTATCCTAGCCGCATTTCATTTGCCAGACGGCGGGAATAGTGTGCTGTATCGCTCCATTAGTTCAGTGAACCATTTCCGGTCAATTTTGGACTTTTACTTCGGGTTTGATCTTGGCCTATTGGACGATTTAAAATTCGCTCACCGTGACAATCAGTCCGAGATACCAATTGCGTTGCCCGATGACGATGCGTCTCGCATAGATTTATGATATTGGTTGGATACCATGGGCTAGGTTGGCCCACTCAAGCCCTTGAACAAGTGCCCTCGGGCTTGCCCAGGTGACATGACTGCAGTCGGCATTCAGTCTCGACCTGCGGACAGCGAGTCGCCGTGCCGATCACTCGCATCGCCCTATCACATGAACGGGAGCCGAGACGGATTGAGCCGGCCGCCTACAATGCCCCGTGACGGCTCCCGAGGGTGTTGGGATGCGACGGCTCCTTGCGATCGGACTGTTGCTCATCGCGCTGGCGGCGTGCGGTGAAGCGGAACCCGCCGCCGAGGCTTCAGATACCACGGAGGGTGGCGTGAAACAGTATTCGGCTCATCCCGGCACAGTGACCGAGGCCGGCAAGAGCTACTCGGCCGTCGTCAAGACCAACCTGGGCGACATGACATTCGACCTGCTGGCGGACGAATCCCCGTTGGCGGTCAATAGCTTCGTGTTCCTGGCCCGCGAGGGTTATTTCGACGGTGTGATCTTCCACCGCATCATCCCCGGCTTCATGGGGCAGAGCGGCGATCCCACCGGAACCGGCGGCGGCGGTCCCGGCTACAAGTACGAGATCGAGACGCCCGGGCGCCCCTACATCCGCGGGTCGCTGGCAATGGCGAACGCGGGACCCGGCACCAACGGGTCGCAGTTCTTCATCGTGTTCGACAACCTGACGGACCAGCGACGGCTCAGCCCCGACTATTCGCTCTTCGGGCAGATATCGGACGGCGAACCCGCGCTGAAGGCGCTGGAGAGCGTCCCGGTCACGGCAAAGCCCAGCGGTGAGCGCTCGCAGCCGCTCGAAGAGGTCCGGATCTCCACGATCGAGATCATCGAGCGCTAGGCGGTGGCCGGCGGCGCCGCGCCAGCGCTGCGCCTGGCGGTCGATCCCCCGTTCAGCCTGTGGATGGCGGCCCTTCTGCACGGCTGGCATGCGCTGGCCCCATTTCGCTGGCTGCCGGATTCCGAGACGCTGGAACGCGTGGACCGGTTGCCGTCGGGGGCCGTCTACACCGTGCGCCTGCGGCCGGCCCCGGACTTCGGTGACGGACGGCGCGCGATTGACCTGGAGGCTTGTCCCACACCGTCAGCCGCCGACGCTCGTGCATTGGTAGCCCGTGCCCGGCGCATGTTGCGCCTGGACGAGGACCTGACGGACTTCCACGCGCGCTGCCGCCAGTTGGACCTGCTGCGGCCGGTGGCCGAGGTTGGCGCGGGCCGCCTGCTGCGCAGCCCGGACCTCTGGGAGGACGCGGTGAAGGGCATCTGCACCACCAACGTCACCTGGCAGCGAACCAAGAGCATGGTGGCGGCGCTGACCACGCTAGGCCCCGCCACCGACGGCGCGGGCACGAGGGCGTTTCCGACACCGACCGAAGTCCTGGAGGCCGGATCCGAATTCCTGATGCAAAAGGCCGGCACGGGCTACCGGGCGCGCTCCATCCTCAAGCTGGCCGAGGGGGTGGCCGACGGCACGATCGATCTGACCGTTCCCGACCATCCGGACGCAAGCTCAGCCGAACGCCTGGCCGCGCTTGAGGCGTTGCCGGGCATTGGCCCGGTGACCGCGGGCTACCTGGCGATGCTGCTCGGGTCCTACGACACCCTGGTCCTTGACAGCAGCACGCGGGCCTTCGCCGTGCGCACGTTCGGCCCCGAGGCGGCGGATCCCGATCGGCTGGCGCGGCACTTCACGCGCTTTGGCCGCTGGCGGGCGCTGGCCTTCTGGTGCCAGCGCTGGGTCACCGGGGCGCAGGTGCAGGCGCGGCTGGCGGCTGAGTTGGCGTGATGGACTCAGAAGCGCCAGTCCCCGGTAAGCCGCCGCAGAGCCACGGCCTGTCGCCGGTCGCGCGACGACTGCTCACCTTTGGCCTGGCCGGGATCGTGGCGGCGCTGGATCAGGTGGTGAAAGCCGTCGTGGATCGCGTCCTGCCGCCCTGGGGAGCGACGGTCGGGCCGCTCTTTGATTTCCAGCGGGTCTACAACCCGGGCGTCAACTTCGGGTTGCTGTCCGAGTACCCGCAGGTGGTGCTGGCCTCGACCCTGGTGATCGGTGTCAGCTTCGCGGCCTATGCCCTGGCCCGCCCGCCCCAGCGCTGGACGACCGTCGGCGGATTTGCGCTGCTGCTGGGCGGTGGCTTCGGCAACCTGGTGGACCGTTTTCGGCTGGGTGCGGTATTCGACTACCTGAACATCACCCCGTTCGTGGGCTATCTGAACCTGGCCGACCTGGCGATTGGCACCGGCGTGATCCTGCTGCTGGTGGACGCGATGATTCGCCGTGAGGCCGGTTAAAGCCCAGGAACTGCCAGGCTCTTACGCGGCTCTTCGGCGCGCCGTCAGTCTGAAGAGCCGTCCTCGGCAGAACCGCTCAGGCGCTGATTCGACTCCCTGGACGATAGTTCCCCGCGACGCACGATCGCGGAACCGTGCTCGTCCCCCTGCAGTCCGAAGCCCTTCTCTTCCAGGAGTCGCGCCACCCGCTCGTTGTGGTCCCAGAACTCGTCCTCTAGCCGTGCCGCCTCATCGGGATCGTCCGAGGTGGAGTGCATGTCCCACAGGCTCTCGAGCCCTTCGATCCGCCCGTCGTCGTAGAGCCGCACGTGGCTGTCGTTGGTCATGCGGTGCGAGGAGTAAAAGTCCAGGTACTCGCCGCTGGTGTCGGCCCCGAACAGGAACCAGATCGTCCAGCCGGCCTCCACGATCTTCCCGCGCCGCCTGTTTTCGACAGCCTCGCGCGGAAGCTGAATGCCCCAATTACGGAACGACTCGTTGAACTGCGCTTCAATCCGACGCATCGCTTGCCCTTGGCGGTGGGAACACGCGCGCCTACGCAGTATCGGGGACCACGCGCCACAGACGCGCGCCCGCGGCCGTTGGGTCCCCGTCCGGCGGGTGGTCGTTGTAGAAGTCCAGGAAGTACAACCCATCGGCCAGGTAGGCGACGCCGGTGATTGTGGCGAAGCCGTCGCCCACGTACGTGACAAAAACCGACGGCAGGCGCGCAACGGCGCCGGAGGCGTCTAGTTCAATCTCCCAGATCCGTTTGCCGTTATCGACGGTGCCTTCGACGAAATTGAACCCGTGCGTGCCCATGTAGAGGTTGCCCTGACGCGCCGCAGGCAAGGATCCTCCGGTGGCGAAGGCGATGCCCACAGGTGAGACGGCCGGAGGCCCGAAGAACCAGAGGCCCCGCCGCACGATGCTGGCGTCGGTGCCCGCAAAGCCATAGTTCCGCCCGGCTTCCAACCTCAGAAGGCGGTCGATGGCCGGGCCGTTCTCAGCGGTGTAGATCGCGCCGTCGCCCGGACGCTGGGCCAGAGCGAAGTCGTTGCGCAACCCCTTGGCCCATTGGTAGGAAATCGGCGCATCGGGCTGGGTTGGGTCGAAGTGGGGGTTGTCGGAGGGTGCGCTTCCATCCCGGTTCAGCCGCAGCAGCTTGCCGCCGAAGAACTCGTCATCCAGCCCGCGCCACTTCTGCAGCCCATTTCCGACCGCCGCGTAGAGCATGCCGTCGTGCCCAAAGAGCAGCCCGTGGATCTGGTGCGACGGGCTGGTCGCCTCGTCGTCCATACGCAGCACGTCCACCGCACGCGCCGCTGTGCGGCCACCGTCATCGCTCTCGAGACGCACAATCTTGTTGTGCAGGTCGTCATCCTCGCCGCGGTATGTCGTGGAGACGAACACGTCGCCCGTCAAGGGGTCCACCGCAACGCCCGATGTCCCCGTCTGACCACTCAGGCGGGGCGGCGGATCGGACGGCCGCTCATCGAGCACGTCGGTCGCGTACAGCCAGACTGACCCGTCAGCGCCCAGTGCCCGAACTGAGCCGTAGAGCTCCGTGATATAGGCAACCGGCGCCGTGGGCCGGTCGGCCGACAAAGGGTTGGGAGCAATCTGCACCGGCAGCAGCAGCCCATCGGCCACCAGTTCCACGCGGAAGCCGTCCGAGACCCGCCACGGAAGCTGCGGCGAGCGGAACCGTGAGATGAGGATTGGCTCGGCGGTTGGATCCCCCAGCGGGGTGTTGTCCGGCTCGAAATAGAAGCCGCCGTCAGCCGCCGGCGCCCCGATCAGGAAACGCCCTGGCTCCAGCTTCATGTACGGCATCCAGACGGAGCGCCGCACGCCAGCGCTATCGAGGAATGAGACCAGTGACGGCGGGACTTCCAGCCCTTCAGGACCGGCATCGAACCTGAAAAACGTGCTCTCGTAGCGGGCAGCCCGCCAGAAGTCGCGCACCGAATTGCGAACAATTCCACCCGTGATCTCGTAGAGCGGGCTCACGGAGCCGGTGATCAAAAGCGAACTGCCGGGCTGCAGCACCACGGGCGTGCCATCCTCCGCCTCCCATTGCAGCGTGGCGTACCGAATGTTCCGCAGGCGCATCGGGTTGGGATTGAGCGCACCCTGCTGGGCGGTGAGCACGACGTGAGGAAGAGACCAGGCGGACCATTCGCTTAGTGGATCGCGGCTGGAATCGCGATGGCGGGCGCGGATGGCGTAGACCGTCTTGTGTTCCAGGCCCATCCGCTGCGCCAGCGGTCCCTCAAAGACCCCTTGCTCCAGCACCGTCTGATCTCGCACCCACGAAGTGACGGTCGACGACCAGACGCGGACGCCGCTGTGAAACTCTCGAATCTCAAATTCGCTGGCGGTGTGCCAGTCCCCTGAGTCCGCATCGGCAAAGGGCGCCGTCTGCATCGCCATGAAGAACGGTGACAGTTCGCGTGCGCGAAGGGCTGGCCCGGGTTCGATGATCGAGGGGGCCTGGGGCGGCGTATTCCCGCTGGGCGCCGGCGTAGCCACAACTGCGGGCGTTGGCACTGGCGTTGAGACCGTCGGTTCAACGGTGGGTATGGGCGTGGCCGCAGGCGCAAGCGAGACGTCCCCCGCCGTCGCCGGGGACAGGGCGCCGGAATAGGTGACTCCGCGCGCATCTATAAAGAAGGCAACGACGGCCAGATACTCGGCGTCGGACAGGCTGCCGGGACCGTCACCCGCGAGCGGCATCGTGGTCTTCACGTACTGATACAGGATCTGCGCCGAGGCGAAGCGGTTATGGAGCCCCGGCTCGGTGAGCGTGGGTCCGGCTCCGCCCTCCAGGTTGGCGCCATGACAAACCGCGCAGTGAGCCGCATAGACATCCGCGCCACTTTGGATTTGCGAGGCGTCCGTTCCCAAGACCGGTGCGGCGGTGAGGCCCAGCAGTGTGAGTGTCCCGGCCACAAGGACCACAGCCCAAAGGCGCGCACGTACGTACGACCTCTGCGTCATGTGGGCCTTTCAGCGGGGCTCGGATGAATCTCAGGCAGAACTGGCCAAGTCATCGGTACCCCCGGCGCGATTCGAACGCGCGCTCCCGGCTCCGGAGGCCGGCGCTCTATCCACTGAGCTACGGGGGCTGGAGTCGAGGACATTCTAATAAGCTGCGGTTCCATGGAATCCTGGCGGCTGCTCGTTTCGCCGGCCAACCGCGGGGCGAGCAACCTCGCCACCGATCAGGCCGTGTCCGAACACGTGCGTGACGGCGCGTCGCCCCCCACCCTGCGTTTCTATACGTGGCGCCCGGCGGCGCTCAGCCTGGGTTACGGCCAGCAGCAGGCGGCGGTGGACGCGGATCTGGCGCGCCGGCACAGGATCGACCTGGTCCGACGACCAACCGGCGGGCAGGCCATCCTGCACAACGACGAGTTGACCTATGCCGTCATGCTGCCGCGGGAACACGCACTGGCCGCCGGAGGCGTGCTGGCTTCGTACGAGCGGCTGAGTACCGGGTTCGAACGCGGGTTCGCCGCGCTGGGTCTGGATGCGCGGCAGGGCGATTGGCAACCCGCCGCATCCAACGGCACGGGGCTGCTCTGCTTTGCTTCCCCAAGCACGCATGAGCTCTCGGCGCAGGGCGTTAAGATCATGGGCAGTGCGCAAACTCGGCTGGGCGGCGCCTTGTTGCAACACGGAAGCGTGCCGTTCGCGCACGACCCTCGAATCTTCGATCTGCTGCGGCTGCCGCGCCCCGCCACTCTGCGCGGGCTGCGAGACCTTCTATCGCCGGGCCCGACCGTGGGCGCGCTGATTGAGGCTCTCTCCAGTGGATTCGCCCAGGCGCTGCAGGTCGCCCTTACGCCGGCCAGCCTCACCGACTCGGAACGACAGCGCCGAGATGAGCTGGTCCGGACCCGCTACGGCACGAGCGCCTGGCTGGCCCGGCGCTAAGCCATGAAAACCATCTCGGTGATCAGCCGAGGCCTGATGGTCATCCGTACCCTCGAGCCACGGATTGTCCTGGACCTTGGGTGCGGCACGGGTCCCGAAACCGGCGCGCTGGCCGACTTGCCGGGCGTACGGGTCGTGGCCATCGACGTCGACGCCGATGCTCTTTCCAAAGTGCCGCAGCGCGCCAACGTGCTGCGCGTGCGCGCGGACGCCACGCGCCTGCCGTTGGCGCAAGGGGCCGCCGACGCCGCCTACAGCTTCGGGCTGGTGCAGGTCCTGGGCATCGGCAGCGACGCGCGCGTGCGCCACCTGATGGAGGAACTTCGACGCGTCGTGCGTCCGGGCGGCGCGGCCGTCATGGGCACCCTGGCCGACTTCGGGCGCACGGACGGGCCGGACCGCAGCCTCACCGGCGCGGACATCTCAAAGAGCATGCGCGGCGCACTAGTGTTGCGGGAACTGATCGGCCTGATGGACCTGGACCGCCACGGACACCTGGCCCGCCACTGGTACATCTCCGCCACGCCTTCAACAAACTCGCGACAGGAGAGCGTGCCGGCCCGGAAGCGCCGCGCGCGCTAGTCGTCCCCCTCAGCCGTAGTTCGAAAACGGGTGCTCGCCCAGGTAGCGTCGCTGCCGCGGGGTGGCCTGGGCCAGGATGTCCGGGTCGAAACGGAAGTCCAGATACGGCGGAAACTTCTGCACGACCATCCGGCGGCCGTAATGGACCTGTAGCAGATAGCGGATCCTGGAACTGATGTTGGCCGTCCCCCGATGCCAGACGTCGGACCGGAACAGCACTACGTCCCCCGCCTTGCACAGGATGTTCTGGCCTTCCACGCCTTGCCAGCTGGTCTCGCCGTCATGCGGCCTGCGTCCGGCGCGGTGGCTGCCCGGAATGAAGTTGGTCGGTCCCAGCGCATCGTCCAGGTCGTCCAGGTAGTAATGGGCGGTGGCGGTAAATACGGGGATCTCCACCCGCGGGTCGGCCATCACGTCGCTGGGCAACTCAATCGGCTGATAGTCCGAGTGAAAGGTTTGGTCCATCCGGCCGGGTCCCGTCACCCAGCCCGTCATGCTGATGCAGTGGCAGTCGTCGCCCATTACTGCATCGGCCACTTCGGCCACGGGCGAGCGGTCCAGGAACTGCAGGAAGTAGGCGGAGCGGTTGAAAAGCATATTGACTACGGCCTGATGGAACGTCGCTGTCTCGCCGCTGGACGGATCGATGCCACGCCGGACGCTTTCCTCCCGGCGGTCGTTGGCACGTGGATTCGGCTCGAGGCGATCGATCTCGCGCCTTAGCGAAGCGACCTCTGGCGCGCTCAAGACGCCCGGCATGTATGCGAACCCATCGCGTCGCACGGCCTCGGCAAGTTCGTCCACGGTTGCATAGGCAACCAGTTCAAGGCTGGGCATCGACCGGACCCTCCTGTTCACGCTATGGACCGCAGCTCGCGTGACGTCCCACGGACCGCACACCGAGCCTACTCAGGCCGCCCCTGCCGGATCGGCTCAGCTGCAGGCAGCCCCTAGTCGTAGTTCGAAAAGCGGTGCTCGCCCAGGTAGCGCCGCTGCCGCGGCGTGGCCTGGGCCAGGATGTCCGGGTCGAAATGGAAGTCCAGGTAGGGCGGGAACTTCTGCACCACCATCCGCTGGCCGTAGTGGACCTGCAGCAGGTAGCGGGTTCTGGAGCTGGAATTGGCCGTACCTCGGTGCCAGACGTCCGACCGGAACAGCACCACGTCGCCGGCGCTGCACAGGATGTTCTGCCCCTCCACCCCTTGCCAGCTCGTCTCGCCGTCACGGGGGGGACGCCCGGCACGGTGACTGCCTGGAATGAACTGGGTCGGCCCCAACGCCACGTCCAGGTCGCTCAGGTAGTAGTGCGCCGTGGCCGTAAACACCGGAATCTCCACGCGCGGGTCGGCCATCACCTCAGTGGGAAGCTCGATCGGCTGGTAGTCGGAGTGGAAGCTCTGGTCCACCCGGCCGGGCCCAGTAATCCAGCCCGTCATGCCGATGCTGTGGCAGTCGTCGCCCATCACCGCGTCGGCCACCTCGGCAACCGGCGCCCGGTCCAGGAACTGCAAAAACCAGGGGTGGCGGTTGAACAGCAGCTTGGTATGCACCTCGTAGAACATGCCCTCGGAGTCCGAGCCGTCGGCGGCGCGCGGGCGCAGATGGCGCCGGTCGTTTGCGCGGGGATTCGGTTCGATCTCGTCGATCAGGTCGCGCATCTGCGCAAGTTCGTCGGCGCTCAGCACGCCCGGCATGTAGGCAAATCCGTCGCGACGGACGGCTTCGGCCAGATCCGGCACGGTGGTGTACGTCTTCAGTTCCAGGGCCGTAGCCATAGCGTTCCTAGCCTTCCCGCTCGAGCCGATCCACGGCTGCTTTGGTGACGTCCTGCGGGCCGCCCGGTGATCTTACCGAGACGGCTCCGGCGGCGTTGCCCCGCCGGCAGGCCGCCTCCAGGTCGGCGCCGCCCAGCCAGGCGCTGAGCAGGCCGCCGGCAAAGGCGTCTCCGGCGCCGATGGGGTTGATCGCCTCGACCTCGAATCCGGGCACCCGTCGAAGCGGCTGACCGGATCCCGGATCCAACAGCGCTCCGCCCGCGCCCTGCTTCACCACGACCGGACCGTCGAACCGCTCGCGCAGCCGCGCGCGGCCCTCCGAGTACTCGCAGCCCAGTGCCACCGCGAACTCGGCGCGGCTGCCGATCAACAAGGCCATCTCACTGGCAATGGTCGTGATTTCGTCAAAATCCAGCGCCCCCGGACCGCCCTGACCAATGTCCAGCACCGCCCGCCGGCCCGCGGACCGCGCGGCGCGCCCGAAGGCGCAGGCCGCGTCCGCGAGCGGCCGCTGGAAGCACAGGTTGATCCCGGACAAGTACACGTGTCCCGGGGCCCAGGCGGCCAGCAGCGACTCGGGGTCCAGCGGAGGTCCGGGGTACCAGTAGGCCTGCCTTCGGCCATCCACGCCGAGGGCAATGGTGTGGGTAGCGGTGCTGCCGGCGCGTTCGCCGAGCACCTCAACCCCGTGATCTGCCAGCCCGGCGGCCAGAAAGTCGCCGAACGGGTCCGCGCCCAGCACCCCGCCAAGCAGGCAGTCGCCCGTCAGACCGGCGTACACCATGGCCGTATTGGCGGCCGTGCCGCCCAGCAGCAGACGCGCCGGCTCTTCGTGGGTGACGTCGCTGGCCTGGGTGAACTCCGCGTCCGGCACGGGAAAGTGCGTGAGGCCCTGGATGTTGACGTCCACCACCGTGCTGCCGACGCACAACAGGCGCGGCGGGTCATTCCCGGACGGGACGGCCACGCCTAGGACTGGCCCTCACGCTCGATGCGCTCGGGCACGTAGGTCTGATCCTGAGCCAGCCGCTCCGCGGCTTTGAAGCCGGCATAGGCGGCAAACGACTCGTTGGGATAGAGGCGGTTCCGCAGGTCATCACCAAGAAGCCGCAGTTTGACCGGCTCTGGGTCGCCCGGGTGGTACTCCATCACGCTGGACTGAAAGTACTGGCGAATGAAGCCCGGCGACGCGCCGGGGATGTTCAGCACCGCCCGCGGATCGTCGTCGCGGCGCGCGTCGGTCTTGGGGAACCCAAACGCGGTCACGCCGCCCAGGGCCTCGAAGAAGTCCTGGAAGCCGATCTCGGCGCCGTCGATGTCAAAGTTCGAGACCCGGTGGCCCCAGGGGCCGACTTCCTCGCCGGGCTGTGTGCTGATCAGGTCGGGTTCCACACCCAGATCGGGCGCGCCTTCAACGCCACCGCCCACGTAGTCCCAGGCCAGCCGGCGCTCCATGCGCCAGGCGCCGGCGCGGTGGTGGCAGTCCACCACGCCGCGCTGGTAGTACTGCGTGAGCGTGTTGGGACGCTCTTCCAGCACCTCCGAGGTCGCGAAGCCCCAGCGTGTGAGGCCGCCGGCGGTTTCGTAGTGCGTCAGGAAGTCGCAGCTGATCTGCTGGCCGTCAATCGTCATGCGCAGGTCTGGAACGTTGTGCGCCAGCCGCGGGTCCGGCTCGCTGAAGGCGCTCCGCTGCACGCGTATCGAGCGCCCCGTGGCCGAAGGAGCGACGGGCGTTGGCGTGGCCGTGACCACGGGAACTGCGACGGGCGTCGGCGAAGCCGTGGGTGCGGGCGACGCGGTTGGCGTGGTCATTGATCCGGGCTGCAGCGGCGTGACGTCCAGCGTGGCCAGCGTCAGTTCGGCGGCGCCGCTGGGCTGGCCGCGCTGGACCAGCAGCCAGCCGATCACGTCCAGGTACTGCCGCTGTGTCAACGATCCCTCGGCGGCCAGCGGCATGGTGGTGCTGGTGTAGTCGTACAACTCACGGGTGGATGCAAATCGGACCAAACTGCCCGGTCCCTTGAGCGGCGTGGCAAAGCCGTCGTTGCCGTTGGGTCCGTGGCAGGTGGAACAGGACTGCTCGAAAACCGCCGCGCCGCGCGCTACCTGCGCGTCGGTCAACGCGAGCGCCGCGCCGGCCGCCAGCAGGGCGACGGTAAGCGCGGCGGCCAGGGCAAGGCCCAGCGCTCGTCTCACGAGCCGTCCTCTAGCATTCGCGCGCGCAACTCGGCGATCAACTGCTCGGGCTCGGCCACGCCCAGCCAGAGGCGGTCTACCCGCAGGAAGGGGAACAGCCAGGGCGTGCCCATGCGCACGCGCCGGCGCAGGGCGACTTCCACCGCCCGTTCCAGGCGGCCCAGGCTGAACTCATGCCGTCGGTAGGAAGGTGATACGCCATAGCTGGATCGGGGTCGCGGAATCGGCCCGCCGACCAAATCGACGTCGGCGTAGGGAATCGCGGTATCCACCAGGAACCCCACACGCACGTACAGGTCGGTCGCGCGCAACTCGACAAACCCATCACTCGCCGCCCTGTAAATGGCCACGATAAATGGCACGACCGCAAACAGGGCAACCGCCGTGGCCAGGTTGACCGAGCGCCCCGTGGAGTCATCCGGATTTCCGAGGGCGCGCAGGAGGGCAAAGCACGCCAGCAGCGCCACCCCGCCGGCCATCAGGTACAGCGCGTTGCGATCCACGCCCGTGCTCAGCCGCCAGCGGCGGGAACCGACGTCGAGCGGGGCCGGATCAGGCGCCATTGAGACCCTCGATGCGGTCGATCGCCTGGATGCCCAGCAACCGTACATCGGCGGTGATGGAGTCGTCGCACAGCGCCCGGCGGTCAAACCAGCGCATCTCACTGTGCTCGCTGTGCGCCAACTGCAACTCGCCGCCGACCGGACGCACAAAGTAGATCAGGTCGATGTGAACGTGGCCGGGTTCGATGTCCTCCAGCAGGATGGTTTCGGGCGCCGGCAGCACGTGAACCCCCCGCTGGTTGATTTCGGGGCGCTCGGCCACGATCTCAATCTCGAACCCGGTCTCCTCACGCGCCTCGCGGTGCAGGGCCTCAACCGGGTCCTCGCCCGGTTCGATGTGCCCGCCAAACGGCAGCCACATGCGCAGCTTGCGGTGGTTGACCAGCAGGACCTTGCCGTCTCGGACCAGAAAACCCGTGCTGGTGAAGTGTTTGTCGACGTCCGTCACCTATGGCTCCCCGCGCTCGCGCGCGGATTGTACGGACGCGAGCGGCGGGCCGTTGCCGACCCGCCAGATTCCTGGTGGAGATGGGGGCGAGTTGAACGCCCCGTCCAGAACCGGTCACCCCGATGCGTCTACAGGTTTAGCCGGACTCTTAAGTCTCGCCGCGGCGTCACTATCCGGCCGCAACGGCGCACGACATACCCGCGTGTCTTAGTCGGTCTACGCGGGCGCCTTGACCGACGCACCCTAGATTCATTGCGCCCAGAACGCCCCGCTAGGGACGGGCCGGCTGGACGTCGCGGGGCTTAGGCCGCGAGCGGGAGCTGTTGCTCTTCGCCAGTTACTTTTGTGCCAGGGGGATTTACGAGCTCCCCGGCAGGCTCGACCTGCAGCATCGGACTTCGGGGCTCTGTCAAAACCCGTCATCCCCGAGACAAAGACCTTAGCCAACGTAGCGGGCGATCTGACGCGCCGCTTCGCGTGCTCGAATCTTCTCCCGATTATCGTACCGTCTCAGGCCGCGCACCAGCCCAATTTCAACCTTGGCCCAGCCGCGCGATAGGAAGAGCCGCAGCGGCACCGCCGTGCGTCCCTTGGCGTTGACGTGGCGGGCCAGCAGGTCGATCTCGGCGCGGTGCAGCAGCAGGCGGCGCGGTCGGTCGGGATCGTGGTTGGCCTGCGCGGCCGGCTTGTAGCGGGCAACGTGCACGTCCCGCAGAAACGCCTCGCCGTCCTCAACCGTCACGAATCCCTGCGCCAGGCTCACCGAGCCGTTGCGGATGCTCTTGATCTCCGACCCGCGCAACTCCATGCCCGCCGCCAAGGTGTCCAGCACCTTATAGTCGCGGCGCGCGCGACGATTGAAGGCCAGGGTGCGCTGCCCAGACGGGCTCGCCTTGGGGGCCGCCCGGCGCTTGCTCCGCTTTCGTGCCACGATGTCCTGCCGCGCGCTGCGTGTGTGCCAAAGGCCCGACGGCCCGGCACCCGCATTCTGCCCTGAACCGGGGAACCCGGAAGGGCACTCAAACGATAGCGATCCCCCGCGCGACCGGCGCCTCCACCATGTCGCTCATCAGCTTCGGCAGCGCCATCGTATGGCTACAGGTACGCCAGCCCTGGAAGAACTCGCAGTCGCAGGTCCAGCATCCGTCGGCGTAGGCGACGATGTGACTGCTGTTGTCCCCGTCGAACCGGACGCGCAGCGACTCCACGTGCACGCGCTCCGGCTCGGTGGCGTATTGCTGCGCTTTCTGCAACTTGCTGATCAGGCTGGATTGCACCCTGAAACCTCCCCGGCGGCACGGCCACACTGAAACGAAAAACGCCCGGCCGCACAGGCCGGGCGCATCACGCCATACGAACCGACTGCGGCTCCCTCACAATGCCCACCACCGGTTCATGTTCCAAGTATAGCCCCGCCCGGACGCCCGGGGCGCCCCGGCTAGGAGCCGTACTGCAGCCGGAACGCCAGCCGGTCGGGCAGGCTGACCGCGTGCATGGCGGCCTGGGTGGCGCGGATGTCGTAGTCGACGCGGTGAAATGTGAAGCGACCGGTGGCCGGCTCAAACCGGGCATACGCCGCGCGCGGATCGCCGTCCCGCGGCTGCCCCACGCTACCGGGATTGAAGATCAGCCGGTCGGCGCCCGGATCAATCGCATCGCCATCGCTGGGCACCGCGGCGGAAAAGGCGCCGCGCCCGCGCACGCCCTCGCGCCAGCGAAACGTGATCGGCACGTGCGTGTGGCCCACCAGGCACACCTGCGTGCCGAAGTACCCGAAGTTGATCTCCGCCAGGCGCAGGTTCGTCAGGTACTCCCACAGCGGGTCACGCGGGCTGCCGTGGGCCACATACACCGAGCCGAACACCGAGGAGACGTCGAGTCCAATTAGATATTCGCGGGTCTCGTCCTCCAGTACCTCGTCGGTCCACCGGCAGGCGGCCCGCGCATCGGCGTTGAAGACCGACAGATCCGCCTGGCCGGTCGCCCCCCAATCGTGATTGCCCGCCAGCGACCGGAAGGGCAGCGTGCGAAGGAGTTGAACCACCCCGTTCGGATAGGGACCGTATCCAACCAGATCGCCCAGCGACCAGATTTCATCCACCGGCCCGGCGTCCGCCAGCACGGCCTCCAGGGCCGGCAGATTGCCATGCACGTCGGCAATGATGAGCACGCTCAGGGGCGGGCCTCCGCTCGGCGTGGGCCGGCAGGCGCGCCGGTGAGCCTCATTATGCGGATGTCACGCACCGCCGGAGCGAGGCGGCGCCTCGTCGGAGATCGCTGGCCGCAGGCCGAGTTCCCGAAGGCGGGCGACGAAGTGATCGCCCCGGTCGAACTCGTTGCTGAAGAGGCCAAACGAAGCGCAGGCCGGCGACAGCAAGAGCGCATCGCCCGAGCGCGCCAGCGCCAATGCGCGGTCCACGGCTTGCGCCATGTCGGCGGCGGCTTCGAGCCGGCAGCCTTCCAGCAGCGGGCGCAGTCGGTCGGTTCCAGCGCCTGGGAGCAGCACCACCCCGCGCAGCCCGTCGGCCGAGCGCAGCCGCCGGGCCAGCGGCTCGAAGTCCAGGCCCTTGTCGGAGCCGCCCGCGATGAGTACCCAGGGTCCCGGCACCGTGGCCAGTGCGGCCAGCGCGGCCTCGGGCGTGGTGGCCGTCGTGTCGTTGTAGGCCCGCACGCCGCCCACGGTTCCCACCAGTTCCTGGCGGGCCGAAACGCCGCCGAAATCCCGAACGGTGCGCGCAATGGCGGACTCCGCCACCCCGGCCTGCCGGGCAGCCGTGGCCGCCAGCGCCAAATTGGCGCGGTTGTGCCGACCCGAGAGCCGGGCGCCCGGCCAGCCCGGCGGCGCGCGCCTGAGGTCGGGGCGAACGACCGCGCCGCCGGCCCGTGCCGCGAACCAGTCGGGCCAGCCCCGACCGGCGGGAATGACGGCCCAGTCGCCCGGACGCTGGTTCGCCACCAGCGACAGCTTGGCCTTGGCATAGGCCTGCATGTCGGCGTAGCGGTCGAGATGGTCGGCCATCAGGTTGGTGACGATAGCGCCGCGCGTGCGCAGGCCGGTGTCGGCCAGTCCTTCGAGCTGGGCGCTGGAAAGCTCCAGAACCACGGTGGACCCCGGCTCGATCTCGTGCAGTTGCGCCAGGGCCGACACGCGCATGTTGCCGGCCAGCAGGGCGCGCGCCCCGCCGGCAGCGAGCATGGCGTGCAGAGCGGTGGCGGTGGTGGTCTTGCCGCGGGTGCCGGTCACACCGATCACACGCGCCTGCCGGCACCAGCGCAGGAACAGCGTGAACTCCATCTCAATGTGCGCGCCGGCGGCGCGGGCGGCGCGCAGGTAGAGCGAGCCAGCCGGAACGGCCGGGTTACGCACCACGATCTCGGCGCGCCGGAAGTCGTCGATCTCGTGCCGACCGAGCACGTATCGCACCCCGGCCGCGCCCAGCGCAGCCAGGCTGGGCGCCAGCTGGGCTTCCGAGCGGAGGTCCGTAACCACCAGCTCGGCGCCCCGGTCTCGCATGAAGGTGGCCACGCCCAGGCCGCCGCTCTGCACACCCAGGCCCATGACCACCACGCGCCGTCCGCGCAAGGAGGCAGGACTATGAGACCAGGCCGGCGTGGAGGAGTTGCTCAGGTCGATCCTGCCTTGTCATCACGTGTTATTCGCAGCGACAAACGGTTATGACAACTCGCGCCTGGAATATCAAGGAGCACGCGCCGGGGGGCATGAAGGGCCGAACGATCTACGGACGCTATGTGTAAGCTATGAAGCGACATAAGTCGAAGTCTCCAGCTGCTGCCTTTGGTAGGCCGCCAGCTGATTCGGGACGTTATCAGATTCAGTGTTGACGAGAGCGTACCGAGACTTACACTGGACCCAGTGCCGCAGCGGTTCGGACGTTGCTGCATTATCGGGATCAGGGAGGACGGTTCGATCGTGAGACGCTGCCACTGTCGTTGCGATTAGCTGAGACATACGCTCGCCCCACGGGGGCGAGCGTTGTTGTGTCGAGGGTCTGAGCCGTCTGTCTGGCGTTACGCAGGGACTACATGCACGGCGGGGAGGCACGGCATGGCATCGGACTGCTCAACGTTTCATTCGGCGCTTTCCTGGTACTCAAGTCAGCTCACGAGGAGCCGGCGGTTTCCGCCCGCGGAAGCCAAGCGCCACCTTGAATGGCTGCGCGAGTTTGGTGAGTCGTTTCCCCAGCGGATGGACCCCGCCAACGTGGGCCAACGTGAAGTGGTGCTGTACTTCGCCGAGCACTGCGATGACTTTGGCGACCCGGTGGAGTGGTACTACCGCTATAAGGCAATCGAGACGTTTTACGAAGACATGGCCTCCGAGTTGGAACTGCCCAGCAACCAGATCAAGGGCCTCTACGACGAGTCCGACCTCGACCCCGAACTGCTGCGGCGGATGCCTGACCGTCCGCGCATGGCGCCGGTGGACTGGTCGCGCGACGAACGGCACATGTATTAGGGCCTAACGCCCGGCCGACCGTCTGGCGTCGAGCGCCGCGGGGCCGCGCTACCATCCGGCCATGCCGCGCTGCTGCTGAGTTTTGTCCGTGACCGTTTCCGAATTCCGCGCGCACAAGGGCACATGCGACCCCCTGGTGTGCGTGACGGCCTACGACGCGCCCTTTGCCCAATTGGCCGAACGCGCCGGCGTGGACGCCCTGCTGGTTGGCGACAGCGTGGGCCGCACGGTGCTCGGGCACGCCAACGAACTGCCGGTGCGGGTCAGCGACATCGTGCACCACACTGCCGCCGTGACGCGCGCCGTAACGTCAACGCTGGTCATCGCCGATCTTCCCTACATGTCCTATGCCACGGTTGACGCCGCGCTGCGGAACGCCGCGCGTCTGCTGCAAGCGGGCGGAGCGGCCGCCGTCAAGCTGGAGGGCGGTGCGGAGACGGCCGAGGTGACGGAGGCCCTGACGACCCGTGGCGTGCCGGTGATGGCGCACGTAGGGCTGACGCCGCAGACAGCGCAAGCGCTGGGCGGATACAGGGTGCAGGGCGTCAATCTCTCGGCCGCCCAGGCGATCGTGGACGGTGCGCGCGCCCAGGCCGCCGCCGGCGCGTTCGCAATTGTGCTGGAACTGGTGCCCGCCGGCCTGGCCCGGGCGATTACCGAGCATCTGGACATTCCAACCATCGGGATTGGCGCCGGGCCGCACTGCGACGGCCAGATCCAGGTGATCTACGACCTGTTCGGCTTCGCCGCGACGACGCACCGGCACACGCGCGTCTTCGCCGATGTCGCGCGGCTGGCCGAATCGGCGCTACGCGACTACGCTCGCGACGTGCGCCAGGGTGAGTTCCCCGCGCCGGACCAGAACTTCAAGGGCAATCGCGGAGTCGTGGACCGCCTGCAGTTCGACTGACCTAGTCGGCGCTGTCGCTTGACCGCGGCTCTTCGAGGTAGAACCCGTGCTTCTTGGCCAGGCGCTCGCGGTAGTAGTCGTTCCAGCGATGGTATGAGGGCGAATCGCCAACCACCGCCTCCGACGTGATCAGCATGGCGGCCGCGCTGCCGGCATTGCGCAACGCCGACCGGGTGACCTTGAGCGGATCGATCACCCCCACTGCCACCAGGTCCTCATACTCGCCGGTGGCGGCATTGAAGCCGACGCGACCCTCCAGCTGCAGAACTTCGTCCACCGCCACCGCGCCGTCATACCCCGCGTTGTCGGCGATCACTTCCATCGGCGCACGCAGCGCCTCGCGCACGACGGCGCGGCCGATGGCCTCGTCCGTCGACAGCGATGGGTCGTCCTTAATCGCCTCGGACGCGCGCGCCAGAGCCGTGCCGCCGCCGGGCACGATGCCTTCCTCCAGGCCGGCCCGGGTTGCCGAGATGGCGTCCTCAATGCGGTGTTTCAACTCGAACCGCTCCACCGCGCTGGCGGCGCCAACCCAGATTTCGGCGAACGCGCCGGTCAGGTTGTTAGCGCGCTCCTGGTGCTTCTCGCGATCGAAGTGATTCTTCATCCGCCCGTGCTGCATCCAGATGTACTCCACGCGCTCGCGGATAGCCATCGGGTCGCCGTGGCCTTCCACGAAGAAGGTTTCCGTCTTGGTGCAGCGCACGCGTTCGGCGGTGCCGAGTACCTCCAGGCCGATCGCCCGCCAGGGTTCGCCGGTTTCGTGGCCGACCAGGGTCCCGCCGGTGAAGATGGCCAGATCTTCCAGCATCAGTCGCTGGCGCTGCCCGAATACCGGCGCCTTGACGCAGATAACTTCCAGATTTCCAACCTGCTTGTTCGTGACCAGCATCGTCACAACTTCGCCGATGATCTTGTTGGCGATGATCACCAGCTTCTTGCGTCCGCTGGCCGCGTACCGTTCCAGGAAGGGTAGAACGTCGCGCAGAAACTCGATCTCCCGGTCGGTGATGAGAATGTCCGGCTTCTCGATCACCGCCTCGGTTTCGGCTTGGTCGGTCGCGAAATGGGAAGAGAGGTAGCCACTGTCGAGGCGCATGCCGTCCACGTAGGTGACCTCGGTCTTCAGGCTCTTGCCTTCGTCCACGGTAATCGCGCCTTCAACGCCCTGGCGTTCGATGACGTCGGCGATCAGTTCGCCGACATACGGGTCGTTGGCGGACATGCCGGCAATCCAGGCGATCTCCTGCCGGGACCGCGTTCGCACGGCCTGGCTGTACAGGGCGGACTCGGCCTCGGCCAGCGCCGGGTCCATGCCGCGCCGGATCATCATGGGGCTGGCCCCGGCCACGATGGCCTTGAACGCCTGGCTGTACATGGCCTGGGTCAGCACCGCCGCCGTCGTCGTGCCGTCTCCGGCCACCGTGTTGGTCTGGCGACAGGCCTCATAGACGATCTGCGCGCCCGTGTGGAGAAACGTGTTTTCGACTTTGATTTCCCGCGCCACGGTCACGCCGTCATTGGTCAGCGTGGGCGGGCCGAGGCTGGGCTTGTAGGCAACGTTGCGCCCCTTAGGCCCCATGGTGACTTTGACGGCGTTGGCCACCAGATCCACGCCCTCACGCAGCGCGAGCCGGGCTTCGAGGTCAAACACGACGGCGCGATCAAGTACCACGCGAAGCCTCCTCGGTCAGGTTCAGGGGATAGCGGGAAAGAAGGCGCGGCTCAAAGGGCCGCGCGCGTTAACCATTGTCCGCTACGCGCCGCTGGCCGACAAGGACTCCTTGGCAGCGGCCGTGGGCCACGTTGATCCCGCCACTTCCGCGAGAAGCCTGGCTCGGACTCACGCTGGAGAACCTGATACGGGGCAGGGATTCATCCTCGATCCATTGCCCAACGATCCGAGGGCGTTGCACGTCGGCCACGGACGATGGACCCCTACGCCGCACCCCTCCCGAGCACGGCTGAGATCCCGCTGATCCCGCAACCTGAATTCACTAGCGGATAGAATCGGGGCGGGGCGGCGGCCGGGCTTCGGGTCCCGCCTCGTTCCTAAAGCAGGGTCTGCCTATGCGCCGCAGCATCGTCACCGTCGCCGTCTTTGCTCTGACGTGCCTTGCGGCCTGGCAGGCTTTCACTCCGGCCGAGGCCGACAGTCCAACCGTGCTGGTCATGAACGTCGACGGCCCCATCCAGCAGCTCACGGCCGACCACATCGGGCGGGGAATGGACACGGCGCATAGGGACGGCGTCGAGTTGGTCGTCATCCGTCTGAACGCGCCTGGAGGGCTGCTCGACTCGACGCGGAAGATCGTGCAGGAACTGCTGGACTCCGAGGTCCCGGTGGCCGTGTATGTCTCACCCGCCGGTGCCCACGCCGGATCCGCGGGGACCTTCATTGCGGCCGCGGCCAACTTTGCGGTCATGGCGCCGGGCGCCAACATCGGCGCGTTTTCGCCGCTCGAAGCCGGCGGCCGCAAGATTTCGGGATCCCAGGCGCGCAAAATCAGCGAAGACATGCGCGCGTTCATTCGCAGCATCGCCGAGGCGCGAGGACGTAATGCCGACGCCTTGGAAGACACCGTGTGGAAGGCAATCGCATACTCGCCGCACGAGGCCCTGAACCTCGGCGTCGTTGACCTGATCGCCCCCGACCTGCCAACGGCACTCAATCAGCTCCACGGGCGTCAGACCACGACCGCGGCTGGCCTGGTCACTATCGAGTCCCGCGACGCTCGCGTGCGTTACCTGGGGCCCACCGTGCTGGAACACATTCTCGGACTTCTCACTAAGCCCGAGGTGGTGTTCATACTGTTCGTGACGGGCTGCCTCGCCCTGCTGGTGGAGGTGTTGTTTCCTGGTTTGGTCATTCCCAGCCTGGCGGGCGTGATCGCGTTAGCGTTGGCGATGGTGGGATTCCTGAATCTGCCCGGCAGCTGGCTGGGGGTCGTGCTCATTGCCCTCGCCGCCGCCCTGTTCTACGGGGAGACCACCGCGCCGGGCTTCGGTTTGTTTGGCGCTGGCGGAGTTGTGTGTCTGGTCCTCGGCGGGATCTTCTTGTTCGGAGACTTCCTCCGCCCTTCGGATCTGCCGGAACCGAGCTTCATGGTGAACCCGGTCGTGATCGCGGTGATGGGCGGGATCGTATTGGCGATCTGGGCGTTATTCGCTCGCCTCGCTTTCGCCGGGGGCGGGGGCACAAGCGGCTTCCAAACCGCGGCTGATACGGCGCTGGTGGGGCGGAAGGGCGTTGCCCTATCCGACCTGCGGCCGTCGGGGAAAGTGCGGGTTGGGGACAAGGACTGGGTCGCGACGGCCGATCCGGGCGTATCAATCGACCAAGGCGAAGACATCCGGGTCAGAGCCGTGTACGGGCGGGTGCTCAGAGTCGAAAGACTCTGAGCGCCAAGGCGGAATGCCTCGGACCGCATCATGCGGCCGCGCCCATCGGCGGGCTAACCCGCTCGAGGGAAAACCTTGAAAGCCCGGCCTGGGTCGCATCGCCCTGACCGCCGCTGGGCTGCTCGAATGGAACACGCGCGAGACGTCCGCCCTGTAGCGAGTCCGGAGTCCGCCCGAGGCGGACGAGAGTGACCGCGAAGAGTGGCGGGATGTCAGGAGAACGGCGGAACGCGGCGGCGACGGCAGATCAACTGGACGCGGCGGCTTGGGCGTCGCAAGGGGGAATCTCGTCCATGAGCCGGCGCTCCTCGGGGGACAGAGCCTGGCCCTCCAGCAAATCGGGACGTCGGCGCTGGGTGCGGTGCAGCGCCTGCGCGCGACGCCAGTGTGCGATCCGCTGGTGGTTCCCGCTGAGCAGGACGGAAGGCACACGCCGCTCCCGGAACTCCTCAGGGCGCGTGAATTGCGGGTGCGAAAGCCGTCCGTCGGCGTGTGACTCGCCAACGAGCGAGGCCGCGTCGCCCACCACCCCGGGAACCAGCCGGGCCGCCGCGTCGATCACCACGATGGCGGCGACTTCGCCCCCGCTCAGCACGTAGTCGCCCACGCTGATCTCTTCGTCCACGACCAGCGTGCGCACCCGGTCGTCCACCCCTTCGTAGCGACCGCAGATCAGGATCAGGTGCGCGCGCGTCGCCAGCTCCGCGACCCGTGGCTGGGTGAGCGGCTGCCCCTGCGGGGTCAACAAGCCAACCCAGCTGTCTGCCCCTCGCAGCTCCTCAACCGCCGCGATGATCGGTTCGGCCTTCAGCACCATCCCGGGACCGCCGCCGTAGGCGTAGTCGTCCGTGACTCGATGGGGCGGCCCGGCCCAGTCCCGCAGGTTGTGCACCCGTACGTCGATGAGTCCCGCAGCCCGTGCCTTGCCAAGCAAGCTGACGTCCAGAAACCCCTCGAAGCTCTCGGGGAAGGTCGTGATCACGTCAACCCGCCAGCTCGGCGCCATCAGCGCAGCCCTTCGATCAGTTCAATGGTGAGCACGCGGCGCACGGGATCGAAGTCTTGCACCACGTCGTGGATTGCCGGCACCAGCACTTCGCCGTCGGGTCCGCGCACGATGTAGACATCGTTGCTGCCGGTGGCGATCACCTCGCGCAGCGTTCCGACCGGCTCGCCGGTCTCCGCCACCACGCGCACGCCGATCAGCTCCGCGCCGTAGTAGCTGCCCTCGGGCAGAGGCACGGCCTGGGTCAGGGGAACCACGACCTCGGCTCCGCGCAGGTCACGGGCCTCCTCGCGCGTGTGCAGGCCCTGAAGCCGCAGGCGCGGTTTGGGACCCGGATGAAAGGCCTCGATTTCGGTGAGATCGCGACCCGGGCCCACGTAGACCTGGCGGCCAGGCGCCAGGTTGGCCAGCACGTCGGTTTCCAGCCGGACCCTAACTTCGCCGCGTACGCCGAATGCCCCCAGCACGGTGGCGAGGACAATCTCCGTGGCCGTCTCGGTCAGGTGCTTTCCTGAATGTCAAGCGCCAGCCGACGGTCGGACCCGATGGGCGCGGCGTGCATCACCGCGCGGATAGCCCGCGCCACCCGACCCTGTCGTCCGATCACGCGGCCCATGTCCGACGGATGGACGTAGAGCTTGTAAATACTCAGGTGATTGCGCTGCACCCGGTCCACGCGCACCGCGTCCGGCTCCGTGACCAGATTGCGGGCGATGAACTCAACCAGTTCGTCCATACGAAGACGCTAGGCGCTGGGTCCGGCGGTCGCCGCGGGCTGCTGCGGCACGGTCTTGGCAATCGCCAGCAGCTTGCGCACCCGGTCGCTCGGCTGCGCACCCTTGCGGATCCAGTCCTCCGTGGCGGCCACGTCCAGGCGGATGGTCGAAGGGTCGGTCAGCGGGTCGTAATAGCCAAGCTCGGCGATGCGTCGGCCGTCGCGCGCCCAGCGCGCCTCGGCCACCACCACCCGGTAGCTGGGACGCTTCTTGCGTCCGGTGCGGGTCAGACGAATTCGTAGCATGAAGAAGAAACTCCGGTGGATGCGATGGGAAGAACCGGCGGCGGGCCTCACGCCCTTCAAACACACCGGCTCCCCGATCATACCCACGCCGCCCGTCCCTGTCACCGGGGTCGCGCGCAAAGCTATCGCCGGACAAGCATGGATTGCTTGACCCGCGTCGGGAGCCCCGAGGAAGGGCGTCTCCCGAACTCCAGCAGGCAGCGTGCAAGGATGGGCTAGACCCTGTGGTGCCATCCGGGCATCCGCAATATCGGTGACTCCGACTAACCCCGGTGCTGCTCGTTTTGACTAACATGTCGTAGGGGACTTTGGAAGTGTCGTCGATCAGACGTGGACGGTGCGCGCAGTCGCAACGTGGAAGGCTTGATTGAAATGGGGGCTCAAAAGGGAAGCGTCCGGGTCGTGGACGAACGGCGACGCGTGACCCAGTCGACCCTACGCGATCTGGCACGGCGCCCGCTCAAGGAGCGTCACCGCGTGCTGCGCGATGCGCATGTAGCGGTCGACCCGGACGAGACCGCGGCGTGGGACGCGACGCTGGCTGACCGGATTCACTAGCCACAAGACACCCTGTGACGAACGATTCACCGACTCGCGGAGAAGTCTGGCTGGTTCGCCTTCCCCGCGCAGTTGGGGGCCGATGAAGTCGAGGAGATCGTCGCCGGCGTCGTGATCGCTATCGACTACGAGAGCTGACGGCACGCCCAGCTAGACTGCGCGGCCCGCCTTGCGAAGGTGCGCCGATGGCCGTTCGGGTTGGGGTGATTGGGGCCGGGGCCTATGCCCAGCGCGCCCACCTGCCGCCGCTGCGGGAGCATCCGGACGCCGAAATCGCCGCACTCTGCCGCCGCAATCCGGTCCGACTGGCCGAAGCCGCCGATGCGTTCGACGTTCCAGGCCGCTACACGGACTACCCGGACTTGCTTGCCGACGACTCACTGGACGCGGTCACGATTTCACTGCCGCACAACCTCCACTACGAGGCCGCCCGCGCGGCGCTGGTTTGCGGCAAGCACGTGCTGGTGGACAAGCCGTTGACGCTGCGGCTGGACCACGCGAGCGAACTGGTGACGCTGGCCGAACGGCGCGGTCTGACGCTGATGGTGGCGTTCAACCGGCACTACGAGCCGCCCTTCACGAGAGCGCACGAACTCCTGCGCGACGGCGCGATCGGCGAGTTGCGCCTGATCCAGGCCTACATGGCCTATGACTGGGACCTGTGGCTCCAGCCGTCCGAGCGCCGGTTCACGGGCGCGGGCGCCACCATGCTGGACGGTGTATCGGACACGCAGGCCACGCTGCTGCACGAGACCAGTTTTCGGGGCGACGCCGCGGCCAATGGCGGCGGCTTCTTCGCCGACGGCGGCGCGCACCTGCTGGAGGCCTGCCTCTGGCTGGCGGGATCGCCGGCGGCGACGGTCTTCGCGCAGATGGACTCGCCGGAGGCCGACCTGTATACGGCCCTCAACCTGCGGCTGGCGTCGGGCGTGTTGTGCAGCTTGGCCTGCATTGGCGACACACCCGTGCCGCGCGACTTCGCGTTCAACCTCTACGGGACGACGGGCGCTATCCACATGCGCTGGGGGCACCTCACCCTGGAACGCGAACTGCGCGACCCGGTGACCTTTGACAACACGTCCATGTCATTCACGGGCAGCGCCCCGGCCAATTTCATCGACGTGATCCTGGGCCGGGACACCCCGAGGGCCACCGCTCACGACGGCCTGCGTCAGGTCGCCGCCATGGAGGCCGCCTACCGCTCGGCCCGCACCGGAGCGCCCGTCCGCGGCTAACTCTGGTTCGTGCGTTGCTCTTCCGCTGGCGTGCCCTCAGCCGGCGGCGAATCATCAGGCGGCGGTGCGGCCTCGGCAGGCGGCGTCTCTTCCGATGCCGCCTGCAACTCAGCGTAGCGCGGCACCAGGTTGGGATCGAAACTGCCGTCCTCGGCCTGCCCCACCTCCCAGCGTTCGGGCCAAGGGACGAACGCCGACGGGAACCGGTCCTTGAAGAGCACGCGGCCGCCAAGCGCAACCTGCCGGCTGATCACGGTTCGCAGGCCGGGAATAGCGCTGTCGGTCTTTTCGATCTCGCCGGGCGGCAGTTCCGTGGTGGGTACCACGCGCAGCGGGGGCGGCTCGATCTCCTCGCCCCGCCAGGGGTCCAGCGTGACCTCGCGCTCCAGCGGCGGGCCCATCAGCCGGAACGCGAGCGATTGCGCCCTGGCGTTGAAGTCGCGCCGAATCAGGATGTGGTTCGGGGTGTCGTTGGTGAACGCCAGATCCTGGGACGGCTGCCAGATCGCCGCGTCGAATCCGGGCGGGTTGTTGGGGCCAAGCTCGTAGTAGCGGACGCGGTAGGCGTGCTGCCAGCGCTCGCTGATGGGCAGACCGGCCCAGAACGCGGCGCGAAACAGGGTGGTTGACACCTGGCAAATGCCGCCGCCGATGCCCGGTTCGGTGCGCGTGGGCGCGATGACCAGACCCTCGACAAACCCGTTGCCCACCGTGATCGGCCCGACCGTGGCGTTGAAGGAGAACGTCTCGCCGGGAGGCACCACCGTGCCGTCGATTAGCCGCGACCCGTTGTCGATGTTGTGTACGCGGTTGCGGCTGGAACCGGTGAAGCGGGAAAGGCCCTTCGCGATCGGGTTGTCAAATTGCAATTCGCCTGCGCTGCGTCGTGTAATGGCGGGCTGCAACACCACCAGCGGCACGTTGACCCGGTCGCGCCCGCCACTAAAGGCTGTCTGCACGCGCGTCCAGAGGCTTTCGGCGTCGATCGTGCGGCCGGGTGTGCCCTCAACCAGCGGCACGACCTCACCCTCATCGTCAACTCGGATCTTCGGCTCCACGGCGGGAACCCGCAGGGTGTCCGCGATCTCGCGCGCGACCCGGTCGAAGGCCCCATAGCTGACGTCCACGCTGATGTCCGGGTCCGTGGGCGGCCCGACGACGCGCATGTCCTGGGCCAGGTCTTCGCGCGCAATCGACCAGCGATGGCCCGGCGCGATCAGTTCGATATGCCCGTCCATCAGCAGGCGCGCGCGTTCGGCCGCGGGTGCCACGGCGGCCGTGGCGACCTGTGGCGCAATTGGGCGGGACTGCAAGTCGATGATCAGCCGCTGCGGCGAATCGAGACGCTGGCTCATCACGGCCAACACGTCAGCCGGTACCAGCTCGCGACCTTCGTGCGACGGATAGACCCTGGCGAGGCGCTGGCCGCCCTGGCTTTCGATCCGCAGCGAGGCATCCGTCGGCGTCTGCGCGATCTCGGCGGCAATGCGCTCGACATAGTCCGTGAACACGTGCGGATCGAAACTGACCGTGGTCCGCCATTCGCGCGGCGCTTCCAGGGTCTGGCGCTGCTGGCGAAGACGTGCCTCCCAGCTGCCTCGCCGCCCCCAGGCATAGGCCTGCGCGAGCGGCGTGTCGTAGTTGACCTGAATACCGACCTCAAGGCCGCTGGGGTTCCATGTCCGACCATCCAGCCGGAAGACGACGGGCGCGGCGCCGAAGCCGTCCCAGCGCGCCTGCAGCCGGTCGCGCGCCTGCGCCAGCGTCAGACCACTCACGTCTTCGCCATCCACGCGCACGCCCGGATAGAACCGGTTGGCGTAGCGCGCCTCGCCCAAGGCCACGAACGTGACGGCTCCGGCCGCCGCGGCGGCCGCGCCGCCAAGCACGCCGGACCCGGCAAGCAACAGGATCTTGCGTCGGCTGATGCGCATGAGGCTTCGGGGTACCCGCGCGGCGACAGTCAGTCCGCGCTCTCTCAACTATAGGCGGCGTTACTGAAGGCGCTACGGAGTTACTTTCCGGCCTGGAACGGCCGGCGCCTGAACCTGTGCTATCGTCGGAAACGCCGACTAACCGGTTGGCGCCCCCTCACACGATCCTCCGTTCGCGGCGCCCTCTGCCGCACCCCTTCCGCACAACACCCATGGCAAGCCTGATCGATGAACTCGAAAAGACCTACCTGAAGCCCGAGGTTCCCGAATTCAACGTCGGTGACACCGTGCGCTTGCATGTGAAAGTGCGCGAGGGCGAGCGTGAACGCGTGCAGGTGTTCGAAGGCACCGTGATCCGACGCCGCGCCGGCGGGGTCAACGAGAACTTCACGGTCCGCCGCATATCCGGCGGAGTCGGCGTGGAGCGGACCTTTCTGCTGCACTCGCCGATCGTGGACGACATTCAGGTGGTCCGCCACGGCAAAGTCCGCCGCGCCAAGTTGTACTACTTGCGTGACCGCGTTGGCCGCGCGGCGCGCGTCAAGGAGCGGCGCGCCTAGCCGGCGCCAAAGGCCAGCTCCGTCGGCGCCCTCCCGCTCAGGCTCCCACCGCCGCGCCGGGAACTCCGGCTGCTGCGGCAGGGACGCCGCCGAATCGCCGGCGTGGATGAAGCCGGCCGGGGTGCCTGGGCTGGCCCATTGACCGCCGCCGCGGTCATCCTGCCGCCGGTTGCATACCTGGACCCGCAACTGCTGGCGGGCGTGACCGACTCCAAGCGCCTCTCGCCGCGCGCCCGCGAACGCCTGGCCCGCCTGATTCACGCCCGCGCCGCCGCCATCGGCGTGGCACACACCACGCCCCGCGAGATCGACGACGCCGGACTTGCCGCCGCCGGACGCCTCACCATGCACCGCGCGCTTGGCCGCCTGGGCCTTGACCCTGACCATGTGATCGTGGACGCCTTTCCGCTGGACGCCGCCAGCCCCTTCGCCGACCGTCAGACGGCCATCATCCGCGCCGACGCCACCTGCCTGGCCGTAGCCGCCGCTTCGATCTGCGCCAAGGTGGCCCGCGACCGCCTGATGCGGCGGCTCAGCCGCCGGTTTCCGGCCTACGCCTTCGATCGCAACAAGGGCTACGGCACAGCCCGCCACCGTGCCGCGTTGCAGGCGCAGGGACCGATTGCCTTGCACCGCCAGAGCTTTGCCCCCGTTCGACAGGCCCATGCCACGCATTCCCTGGCCCTGGCGGGCTAGGCGCCGTGCGCCCACTGAGCGGGCCGAACTTGGCCGCTGGGGCGAAGACCTGGCCGCTCGCGAACTCAAGCGCCGCAAGTACCGCATCCTGGACCGCAATGTCCGCGTGGGCCGTGGCGAACTCGATATCGTCGCGACTGACCGCGACGCCACCGTGTTCATTGAGGTCAAGACGCGGCGCGACCAGGCCTTCGGCGGAGCGCGCGCCGCCCTCACGCACGCCAAGGCGCGCCAGCTGGAGCGTTTGGCCCTGACCTACCTACGCCAGCATCCTGACCGTGCGGGCGCGTACCGTATCGACCTGGTAGCCATAGACATTGACCCCACAGGCGACTACACGGTGGAAGTGATACCGAATGCCGTGCAGCTCTGACCCGCAGACGTTGATGGCCGCGAGCTCCGGCGGTTTCGCGCTGGGGCGGCTGCTACGAGGCGCGGGCCTTCTGGCCGCGGTTGCCCTCATGGCGGTCTGGGCAGTCCTCCCGGCGCGGGCGGACTCCGGCGACTACGCGGTTGAGGGCGGACGCCTGTTTACCCAAGCCGCGGAGAGTGACGTGCCCGATGCCGGCTTTGCCGTCACGGACGCCGATGGGATTCCGGTCTGGACTGAGTTTCAGCGTCTGGGCGGCGTGCAGGCCTTGGGCTACCCGCTGTCGCGACGGTTTGTCTGGGACGGATTCACCGTCCAGGTGTTTCAGAAAGTCGTGCTGCAGTGGCGCCCGGAATCCAACACCTTCATGTTCGTCAACGTTTTCGACCGGCTAAACCTGGAAGGCTACGACGACACCCTGGAAGAACTGCTGGTGCCCTCGTCGGAGTACTTCGAAGAGCAGGGCCTCACCTGGGACCAGATAATTGCCTCCCGGCAGGCGCTGCTGTATGCCAACCCCGCACTGCGCGACGCCTACTTTGCCGTTGACGATCCGCTGCGCTGGTACGGGCTGCCCACGTCGCGGGTCGTGACCTATGACCACGTCCACACGATCAGGCTTCAGCGCGCCGTCCTACAGCAGTGGCTCGTCGACCTGCCCTGGGCCTCCGCGGGCGAGGTGACCGTTGCCAACGGCGGGGACCTGGCCCGCGGCGCCGGGACTTTCCCGGCCGACGTGCTTGTGCCCGAGATTCGGCCCCGCGCCGACGGCGCCGCGCCGCAGCCCACGCCTGCGCCCACACCCGAACCCACGGCCGCGCCATCGCAGCGAACGGGCGTGCTGGCACCGGCAAACAGCCTTCGTGCCGCCTTGGGGCTGCCTCCGCTTATCGCCAGCCCAGAACTCATGCAGGCGGCGCAACGCCACGCCGACTACTACATCACCAACCATGGCGACCCGAACTCCGGCGGGCTGCACACCCAGGTGCCCGGCTACCCCGGCTTCACGGGGCGCAGCATCGGCGAGCGCGCCCGCGTCAGCGGGTACCAACTGGGCTGGGTTGACGAAGTGTTCGCGTTCTTCACCCCCGCCGACACGCTGGCCTGGGCGCTACAGACCGTCTGGCACCGCTACATGTACGTGCATCCGTCTGCCGTGCACGTCGGCTACGGAACCGCGACGGACGGCAACACCACCGTGACGGTGTTCAACGTCGGACTGTCGCCACGGCACACCGCCGACGCGCCGTTGCCCGCCGTGGTGCCGTTCAATGGCTCCACCGACGTGCCGGTGAGCTGGGAGGGCTGGGAATCGCCCAACCCGGCGCCTGGCGCAACCCGCCCCTTCGGGCCGCCGGTGTCGCTGCAGTTCGGCCTGGACGACCGGGTCGCCTGGGGCGAGGCCGCGCTCTACGGGCCGGATGGCGCGCTCGTCACCACGGCCCGCACCACCAGCGAGTGGCGGCGCGCGCTGTCGCTGGTCCCGCACGACCCGCTGGCGCCGGGCACCACCTATACCGTCAGGGTCAACGGAACCCGCAACGGCACGCCGTTCGAGGTGGAGTCGAGCTTCACGACTCGCCAGTCCCAGCCGCCCGTAGAATGACGCCGTTCCACGCCCGGGCAACCTTCCCTCTATGCACCTGATCTCCGAGCTTGGCCACTGGGTGCTGGCCTGGGGCGATTCGCCGTGGGGCGCGCTGGCTCTCTTCGTACTGGCGTTCTGGGAGTCCAGCTTCTTCCCCATCCCGCCTGACGGACTGCTGATCGCGCTGGCCGCCGGGAACCTCCCGTTCGCGCTGGGCTTCTCGGCCATATCCACCCTCGGGTCGCTTTTCGGCGCCATGCTGGGTTACTGGATTGGGATGCGCGGCGGCCGCCCGCTGCTGAACCGCCTCTTCGCGGAGGAGCGCATCCTTTACGTCGAGCGGCAATACCAGCGCCGCGACGTGTGGGCGGTCACCATCGCGGCCTTCACTCCAATTCCGTACAAGGTCTTCGCCATCGGGGCCGGGGCCTTCCGGCTGAACTTCCGACGCTTCATGCTGGCTTCGCTGGTGGGACGCGGCGGGCGCTTCTTCCTCGTCGGGTTCCTGATCACGATCTTCGGCACGCAGGTGGAGGCAGTCGTCGACGAGTACTTCGACGTGCTGGCCATCGCCTTCGTCGTGCTCCTGATCCTCGGCTTCATCGTGATTCGCTTCGTCATGCGCCCGCGCGCCGCGGCCGCCGACGCCTCGTCCGACTAGCCGCATGCCCGCGCCGAGCCGCTATGCGGTGGCGGCCGATGTCGTGGTCACCGCCGAATCGCCCTCGCCCTCGGTGCTGCTGATCCGCCGCCGCAACCCGCCGGCTGGCTGGGCCATCCCGGGCGGGTTCGTAGATCCTGACGAAGACCTGATCGACGCCGCGCGCCGCGAGCTCCACGAAGAAACCGGCCTCTATCCCCCCACCCTTGAACAACTGGCGACGTTCGGCCACCCCAACCGCGACCCGCGCGGCCGCACCATCTCCGTCGTCTATGGGGCGCGTCTGCAACACGCCGTTCCGCCGGCCGCCGGCGACGACGCATCCGCCGCCCGCTGGTTCCCGCTCGACGCCCTTCCCAACGACCTCGCCTTCGATCACGCCGCCATCCTGGCGCAGGTGCTACCGCAGCTCACGGATCGAGCGTGCGAGCCTTCAAGCACTCCCTCTTGACCCGAACCCGTCCGACGACTACCGTAGTCGGTATCTACTCCCCGCCCGCTGGACGGTGGCTTCGGCCCCGGCCCCGGGCGGGTGTTTTTCATGCGCACAGTCGTATTGGTTGACGGCCAAAACCTTTATCACCTGGCCCGCAGGGCTTGGGCGCCCAATCCTCCCGACGCTTCCTCGCCATACGCATGGCCAAGCTACGACGTCGAGAAGCTCGCGCACGCCCTGGTGGCTAGGTCGCCTGGCCGGTCACTCGCGGAGATTCGCTTCTACACGGGCGTGCCGGATCCAGGTGCCGGCTCCTCGCAGAGTTACTGGCACGGCTTCTGGTCCAACAAGCTCCGGTATCTGCGAAGCAGGAGCGTCTTCGTCTATCGGGGAAGGGTGAGCAGTGGCGGTCAGGAAAAGGGTGTCGATGTCAGCTTGGCTCTGGACTTAGTTCGCGCCACCTACGAGCGGCGGTACGAAGCCGCAATTGTCGTGAGCCAGGACTGGGACTTCGGGCCTGCGGTGCGCTTGGCAAAACTGATTGCCCAATCTCAGAAGCGCAGCCTCGTCTTTGAGTCCTCGTTTCCGGTTGGCCCTGGCAACTCTTCACGCCGAGGTGTTCCCGGAACGACCTGGGTTCCGATAGATCAGACGACCTACGACGCCTGCCACGATCCGACGGACTACCGTCCGAGGCGATAGTCGATGGCCTGGTGGTGGATGGATCCAATCGTCTCGATCAGCCCGCGAACCAGCGTGACTGTCTGCGGCTCCAGCCGATCGGTTTTTCGGCGTGACCGCGGTCGGTAACCGCAACTCGGCTCAAGTTGCCAGCGACGGCCGTCCGCCGTAGCGTGCCTAATGTCATGGCCGTAGCAACCCGGACGCCCGCCCTCGCACCCGTCGCCCTGCTGGCCGACTTGCGGCGAATCGTTGGCGACGCCTGGGTTCTCTCCGAGCGCGACGACCTGCTGCTGTACGAATACGACGGCTCGGTGGACCGCGCGCTACCCGACGTCGTCGTGTTCCCGGACACAACGGCCCAGGTGCAGGCGGTCGTCCAATCGGCGCTACGGCACGGCGTGCCGGTGGTGGCGCGCGGCGCGGGCACGGGGCTCAGCGGCGGCGCCATCGCACGCTGCGGCGGGGTGGTGGTCGCCACCTCGCGTATGAACCGCATCCTTGAGGTGGACACGCGCAACCGTCGCGCCGTGGTCGAGCCGGGCGTGGTCAACGCCGACCTCAGCGCCCACACCCGCCGCTTCGGATTTCATTACGCCCCAGACCCTTCCAGCCAGCAGGCCTGCACGCTGGGCGGCAACATCGCCACCAACGCCGGCGGCCCGCACACCTTGCTCTACGGCGTAACCACCAACCACGTGCTGGGCATCGAGTTCGTCACCATGGATGGCCGCGTGGTCACCACCAGCGGGCTGGCCGACAGCCCCGGCTATGACCTGACCGGGCTGTTCTGCGGCAGCGAGGGCACCTTCGGCATCGTGACCAAGGCCGTCGTCCAACTGGTACACACGCCGGCCGGCGTGCGCACGCTGCTGGCCTCGTTCGATTCGGTGGCCGCCTGCAGCGCCGCAGTCTCCGGCATTGTGGCCGCCGGCATCGTCCCGGCCGCCGTGGAGATGATGGACCAGCTGGCGCTGGAAGCCGTGGCCCAGTTCATCCCGCAGGCCAATCTGCCGGTGGACGCGGCCGCCGTGCTGCTGCTGGACGTGGACGGCGTGCCCGCCGAGCTGGACGAACGCGAAGCCGAGATTCGTGGCGTACTGCTCGCCAACGAGGCCCGGGACATCCGCGTCGCGCAGAACACGGCCGAGCGCAACCTCTTCTGGCTGGGCCGCAAGAGCGCCTTCGGCGCCATGGGCCGCATCTCCCCCGACTACTACGTGCAGGACGGCGTGATCCCCCGAACCACCATTGCCCACGTCCTGGACGAGATTCGGCGCATCAGCCAGACCTTCGATCTGCCCATCGCCAACGTCTTCCACGCCGGCGACGGCAACCTGCATCCCCTGTTGCTGTTCGACAACCGCGTGCCCGGAGCGCTGGACCGGGTGCTGGAGGCGGGCAGCGCCATCCTGCAGGTCTGCGTGGATGTCGGCGGCATGCTCAGCGGCGAACACGGCATCGGGATGGAGAAACAAGCCGCCATGCCGCTCGTGTTCGGCCCTGACGACTTGGACGCGATGCGGCGGGTGCAGCAGGTCTTCGACCCGCATGCGCTCTTCAACCCCAACAAGATCTTCCCCGCCCCGGCCGGCTGCGCCGAAGTCAACAACCTGCGCCGTTCGACCCCGGAGGCCTCAGCCTGACCTCAGCCAGATCGCTGGCGCGGCGCCTGCTGGGCTTTGCCGAAGGCGTGGGGACGGCGGTTGCCCTGGCCTTCCTCGCGGCGGTCCTCCTGCTCGCCACCCTGTGGACCGTGGAAGTCGGAACCGGCGAGGAACTGGACCCGAACTTCGAACTCGGCCCTCTGGGCCCGGACCGTGTCGTGGCACAGGAACTCACGGTGCAGGTCTCCGACATGGTTGGTCTGCAGGTCGCGGCGCGCGCCGAGGGCACGCTGCGCCCATTGCAGGTGCAGGCCGACCTGCTGGCCGGCGACACCGTGATCGCCACGCGCATGCTGCAGGTCTTCCCGTCCACGACCTTCCAACTCCGGCGCGTGGCGTTCGACCGCCCGGCGTCCCCAGGCCCTGTGGTGGTGCGGTTCCAGGCACTTGCCGGACAAGCCGGAGGCGTCGTCTACGGCGCCACACGGGAGGACCGGCAGCCGGATGGTGACCTGCGTCTCGATGGGCAGGTGGAGTTCGCCGACCAGGACCTGGCGCTACGCGTGCTTTATCGTCGTTCGCTCTGGACGCATGTGGAATCCCAGGTCGGCGATCTACGAGCCGCGCGCGCGGTCGCGGCCCTCACCCTCGTGGCCATGGCGGCCGGCCTCGGCCTGTTGGCGACCGCAGCAATTCGTTCTTTGCGTCCGAGTCGAGCCAACGCTCGACTCAGCCAGCCATGACCACGCCGGAAAAACGGCTGGCCGCGATCGTGCTGGCCGCCGGCGAGTCAACCCGCATGGGCCAACCCAAGGCCCTGCTGCCATGGGGCGGCGTGCCGCTTGTACGGCACCAGGTGGACCTTCTGGCGGCCCAGCCGGCGGTCGACCCGATGATCGTGGTCGTCGGAGCCCTGCTGGACGAAGTGCAGGCGACGCTGGACAGCACACCGGCACGTGTGGTCACCAACCCCCGCTTCCGCGAAGGCCGGGCCACCTCGCTGGCCGCCGGCGCGCGTGCCCTTAAGGGCCGACCAACCAGCGTCCTCGTGGTCAGCGTCGATCAACCGCTGGCCCCCGAGCTGCTCGACCCACTGGTCACGGCCTGGCAGGCAGAGCCCGATGCCCTGCTGCGGCCAACCTTCGCCGGACGGAGCGGTCATCCCCTCATCGTCCCGGCCGACGTCGCCCCGGAACTCGAACAGGTCACTGAGGCCACCCAGGGTCTCCGAGCCGTGGTCACCCGCCACCGCCACCGCCTGCGCTCGGTACGCGTGGAGTCCGAACTCGCCGTCCTCAACCTCAACACCCCCGCCGACTTCGCCGCCGCCGAACCCTCCAGCGGCCCCGCCCCATCGCCTAAACTGTCGGCGGGCCCATAGCTCAGCTGGAAGAGCGCCTCAATGGCATTGAGGAGGTCGTCGGTTCGAATCCGATTGGGTCCACCGAGTTGCGCCCTTGTTGACGGTTCACTGTTCTGACCACTCTTCGGTTGCCCCACTCATGTAGGTGTCAGGTGTCAATCCCCCAACCGAAATGCCACCGGCAGCTTCGACGCGACCAGACTGCACTCGCCACAACTTCGTTCTGGCACCTCGAGACGGGAACGCTCAACCAGGCACGTAGTCGCCACAAGCTGGCTCCAAACCACCTGCTGCGCTTCTGCCCCGCCGCTGCGTCCGGGTCCACAGGCCTCGCACGTGCATCAAGACGAGCTGCGGCAAGGAGGCCAATCTTTTTTCGCCGCCTTAGTTCTGACTGAGAGACCCACGACTAACGGGCCACACCTATTTTCCGTGACAAGCTAAATCGCCATAGACTCAGAATCACCCGACAAAGGCATCGTCCGTTGCGACCGTGACTTTCGATCGTTTTGGATAGATCCTCGATGTCCCGCCTAGCAAATTCCAGCTACAGCGTTGAGGTTCCAGGACTCCCTGCCGACGAACAGCCAGTTGCGGATGCGGACATTCGACGGCTTGCAGAGATGTTCGAGGCGTTGACTGACAAATTTCAAGCTCCCTTCCTGCTGGAGCTCGTTCGAGTGACGAATGACTTCGAACACGACGTGAACCGCTTACTAGCCCATGAGCGCGGATTCTCCGGATATCGTGCTGTCAGATCTGACGTGCAAGCGTACGGTAAAACTCTCTGGACCCGGTCCCGACGCGGTGAGATCAGATTCGTCGTCCTCATCGATGCCAACGTGATCGGACCATGGGGGATGCATAATCCATTGTGCTTGACGACGGTGCTTCATGAGCTAGGCCACACGTTCCTCGAGTCGCGCCACCTCACAAGGCTCGGCGAGGACGAATACGCCACCGTTGCGGACTCTCGAGAGCGTTGGCTGGATCGATGGGCCAGTAGGCTGCTGGACGAGTTCGATGTGGACGTACTCGTCGACATCTTCGTGCGCCAGCTCGCGACCAAAGAGGATGGCCAGCCTTGGTCTCTTCGAGAGTTAGACGAAGCTCAAGGTGTGTCTTGGGCAGATTCTCTCTTAGCAGGACTCCGCACAATGCCGGAGACGATAGATGAAAACGTCTGGCAGTACCGCACTCGGGGAATGGACATCGACGCTCTAGCAACGGAGGTCATTCCGCACGTCAACGATCTTCTCGTTCTACTAAGCCATACGGCCTCCAGATACTTAGAAAACGAGCAGTGGGACGAGATCGTTGGACGCATCAAGGAGACAGATGCATCGGTTCGCTTCTTCAAAGCTAATCTCGATGTTATACTTGAACAGTTCGGGGATTCCCGCCACCCACTCGACGCGTCTATTCAAATGTTATCCGATGCTATAGAAGGTATATTTCGATGTTGCGGACTCACCTTTAGAACAGTTCCTGAGGGAGTCTGGATAGGCGTTGACGCCCCCTCCAACTAGCCAGTTGCCCACTGCGCCAAGCCTGACTGATATCGACCGTCTAAGCCTCAGTTCGCTGCTATGCTCACTAGATCGTCGAATCCACGCCACGCTGCCGAAACCGCACGCCTTCAGTTTGAGACGGCAGCTTCTGTAGTTTCTCCGACTGTCGTCCGCCTATCCCCGCGCCATGAAGGCCCGCAGCGCCGGCAGGATCCGCTCGGGCGCTTCCTCGGCCAGGAAGTGCCCGCAGTCCTCGAACTCGTGCAGTTCGAAGTCCTCAAGCTCGCCCTTCCAGCGTTCCAATTCCTTCCTTCGAAATGCGATGTCTTTGAAGCCCCGGAAGATCAGGGCCGGCTTCGCCGTGAAGGTTTCGCGAGCCTCCCAGATCGACCGCAGCCATTTGGTCGCGCCGACGATGTGACCCGGAAACGCCGCGCATGCCGAACGAGCTTCGGGCGTGGGTAGTGCCTTGCGGTAGTGGTCCATCACCTCGGGCGTCAGGACCGCTCGGTTGCCCATGGCCATCGGCATGACGCGGTTGACGAAGAAGTTGAACCGCCTGATGAGCAGCTGCCCCAGCGGACTCCGCATCATCAGGCTGAATCCGATGTAGTGCGGATCGCGGGAGACGGGCCAACACCAAGTGTTTGAAATCACCAACTGCCGGATCCGGTCCGGGTGCCGGCGCGCGAAGTCCAGCCCGATCGGTCCGCCCCAGTCCGTTAGGAACAGCGTCGCGTCGCGGACATCGAGGTGGTCCATAAGTTCCGCGAACCGCCGCGCGTGGGCCGTGGGATGGTGGTCGTCGCGCCGGCCGCTTCGGGACGAAAGGCCGAACCCGATGTGGTCCAGGGCAATGCACCGGTGCTCGGAGCGCAATCCCTCGATTAGGCGCCGGAACTCAAACGCCTCCGCGACCAACTGGCCGACAACTAAAGCCTCGTCCACCTGTCCGCGGCCATCGGGCCCCAGCCGTTGCCAACAGTTTTGTAGCCAACAGGGTTGTTGGCATTGATTAGCCTTCAATCAGCCGCCGACAGCCGCCGTTCTACTGCATTGGCGAGAACGCCGCTGGCGTCATGTAGCTGTTGATCACGCGGGCCACGATTTGGCCGCTGGACTCGGTTTCGGCTTTCACGCGTTGCCATTCCGGGTCCGACTGGAACGCCGTCCACTTGGCTTCGCGGTCGGCCTGGCTGGCGAAGCGGGTGATGTAGACCAGGCGGTCGCTGCGGCCCACCACCTCCTGCCAGAATCCCACGACCTCGATGTCCAGGCGCTCGAAGATCCGCATCGTGTGCTGCGAGAAGCGGGCCATGATGGCGTCCATCCGCCCGGGCAGGATTTCGTAGACACGCAGTTCATACAGCATCGGCGGGGTCCCTCGGCACGTGGGGTGCGCCGCAGCATGCCCCACCGTCCCGCCGCTTGCGTACTATGGCCGCCCGGCACTTTGACCGGGATGCACAGAGGGCCTCGTCGCGGTGTACGCCATCGTCATCGGCTGCGGGCGCGCGGGCGCCGAGATCGCCAGCCGCATGTGCGAGCAGGGCCACTCCGTGGTCGTGATCGACCGCGACCGCGCGGCCTTCCGCCGGTTGTCCGACGGCTTTAGCGGCACGACCCTGCTGGGCCAGGCCATCGACGAGGACTGCCTCGTTTCGGCCGGCATCGAACGGGCCGACGCGGTGATCGCCACGACCTACGGCGACAACTCCAATCTCATTGCCGTGCAGCTGGCCCGTAAGCGCTTCAACGTCGAGCGCGCCATCGCCCGCGTCAAGGACCCCGTACGGGCCGCCGTCTTCGCCGAGCTCGGCTTTGAGACGATTCCCTCAACCACCATCGTGGGCAACGCCTTCGAACAGGCCCTGGGCTGGGATCCGCCCGGGCCGAACGGCGTCCCAGACAACGGAAGCTAGCGGCCAGTGTTCGTCATCATCGCCGGCGGCGGCAAGGTTGGCGGCCAACTCGCGCGCGACCTGCTGGCCGGGCGCCACGAGGTCGTCGTCATGGAGAGCAACCCCCTGAAGGCTCGGGCCCTGCAGGACGAGATTGGCGACGCCGTCGTTCCGCACGACGCGTCCGAGGGGCGCTGGCTGATCGATGCCGGCATTGGCCGGGCCGACGTGCTGATTGCCGTGACCGGCGACGACGAGGACAACATCGTCATCTGTCAGCTCGGCGCGGCCCTTTCGGAGGGCCGTACCCGCACCATCACCCGCATCAACAACCCCAGGAACAGCGACACCTTCCGCACGCTGGGCATCGAGGCCATCGTCAACGCCACCGACCTGGTGATGACCATGATCGAGCGCGACGTCAGCGTGGCCCCGGTCGTGCACCTCATGCGCCTGCACAGCGCCGGCCTGGAATTGGTGGAGATGACCGTTGCCGAAGGCGCCGCGGCGGACGGCTCAACGCCGGAGGAATTGAAACTACCCGAACAAGGCGGGCGTATCAGCGTGATTCTGCGCGACGGCGAGGCCGTGCTTCCGTCGCCCACCACCCGCCTGCAAGTCGGCGACTCCGTAATCCTGGTCGCCCAAACCGAGTTCGAGGAAGCCCTCGGCCGCCAGTTCGCGGCCCCCACCATCGTCTGAGTCCACCGCGCGGGGCGGTTCGCGATCCGTCACCAGCCTCGCAACGTCTATCGACGGGTATTCCGCTGGCAGGGCGTTCCCTCCTCACCCGGTATACACCCGTTGCTATAGCCGGTAGGCGATCTCCCCATGCTCGGCCGTATCCAGGCCCGCCGCCTCGTCGTCGCCCGAGACTCGCAGCCCGACGGTCAGCTTGAGCGCCCAGAGAATCACCGTCGTCATCACAAACGCCCAGGCCCAGGTGGCCAGGATCGACACGATCTGGATACCGACCTGCTCCAGGCGCGAGGCGTCCGTGAACGCCGCGATTCCGCCGAAGCCCACTCCCACGAAGAGACCGGTCGCCAGCGCGCCCCAGGTGCCGCCGACGCCGTGCACGCCCCAGACCGACAGCGAGTCGTCCAGCTTGAGTTTCTTGAGCAGCTCCGCCGCCAGGTAGCAGAAGACTCCGGCCAGCAAGCCAATGATGAGCGCCGGCATCGGACCCACAAAGCCCGCGGCCGGGGTCACGGCAACCAGGCCTGCGACCGCCCCGGACGCCGCCCCGATCACCGACGGCCGGCGTTCCACCGCCCAGGCGGCGGCCGTCCAGCCCAGGATTCCCGCCGCGGCCCCGATATTGGTCACCACGAACGCGTTGACCGCGCTGGCGTCCACGGCCAGCGCCGAGCCGGCGTTGAATCCGAACCAGCCAAACCACAACAGGCCCGCCCCCAACACCACCATCGGAATGTTGTGCGGCTCCATCGGGTCCGATCCAAAGCCGAGACGCCGGCCAAAAATAACGGCAGCGGCCAGCGCGGCCACGCCGGTGTTGATGTGCACCACGTTGCCGCCGGCGAAATCGAGCGCGCCCATCGCGCCCATCCAGCCGCCGCCCCACACCCAGTGCGCCACCGGGGCGTACACCACCGTGACCCACAGCACCGTGAACAGCACGTAGGCCTTGAACTTCATCCGCTCGGCGAACGCGCCCGTAATCAGTGCCGGCGCGATCACCGCGAACATCCCCTGGAAAATCATGAATGTCTGATGCGGAATATTGTCGGCGTAGGGGCCGGGCGCCGTGGCGCTCACGTTGTTGAGGCCCAGATACTCCAGGCTGCCGATGAACCGCCCCACATCGGGGCCAAACGCCAGGGTATAGCCCCACAACACCCACACGATCCCGACGATGCCCATGCTCATGAAGCTGTGCATCACGGTGGCCGCCGCGTTTTTACTGCGCGCCAAGCCTCCGTAGAACAGTGCCAGGCCGGGCGTCATCAACAGCACCAGCGCGGAGCAGACGAGCATCCACGCCATGTCCGCCTGATTCATCGTCGGCAGCCTCCAACGCCCGCCCGGTCAGCGCGAGCACTCCAGCGGTCGAATGACCGGTGGCCGTGGGTCCTGGTTCCTGCCTCGGGCAAGGTGTGCGTCGTTGCACTGGATGCTGCCGTCCCTGCGTCAGCGGCCGCGGTTCCTCGCTCGGCTATCGAGGAGGTTGCCGCCACCGCCGGTCACCCGATCACCTCGCGGCGCCTGGAGCAGATTGACCCGTGACCCAGCCGACCGTCAGCCTACAGCACGTGCTGCCGAGCGCCGCTCTGGGCATCGAGGCCTCAGACGGCGCAGATTCAAGGGCGGCCGCCTGCGGCTCCGCTGTCGGTCGCGCCCGCTCGGCTTCCCCCCGGTCCGGGCCCGGCGGAGGGCGGTTCGGTGGCTTCCACCGCCTCGCCGTCCGGCACAGGAGCGGCGCCTTCCTCTAGCAGGACCTCTTCCAGCTCGTCCTCGGGCGTCTCTTCTTCGACCTGCCGCGCCGTCGTTACCTGAACCACGGGCTCGTCCGGGTCGGTCAGCGGCTCATACGCGCCGTCCGCCGCCCGCAGATCGCGGACCTTGACCTCGTCGCCCACCTCCTCCAGGCCCGACACGTCGGCGATCAGACTGGAGGGGATCTCGATTGGCAGGGCCGTGACTTCGACCTCTTGCAAAGCCTGAATCACCACCACCTCCGCGTCGTCGCTGGCCGGCGCGTGCCCCGTCAGCGATACGCGCACCATCAGCTCGATCGGCTTGCTGATATCAATCTTGCGCAACGTGACGTGCACAAGGCGGTTCGTCAGCATGTCGATGTCCACCGCATCCATCAGCACCGGTTCGGTGGCGTCCGGCGACTCCAGATCCACCAGCTGGCCGGTCGTCTGGGCACGCACCAGGTCCGCCAGCGCCCGCTCGGACACCTGCATGGCAATGGAAGGGCGGCCGGCTTCCACCAGATTGGCCGGGATCAGACCTTTCCGCCGCAGGCGTCGGACCTTCTTTCCCAGGACGGTGCGGGGTTCCGCCGCCAGGCGTTGACGTTCGGGCACGGCTCGCTACTCCTCGGTTCGGGTGGCGGCGCGACCTTGTTACGGAGACGCTGGGTCGGCGCGGAAAAACACGCGGCGCCGCTACCCGATGAGTCTAGAGAGACGCCGCACCGCGCGTCAACGCTTCTCGCACAATCGCAACGGCGGTCCGCGATTGTGGACAATGGGCCGCTGGCGCTTCGATGGCGCATGTTTCCCGCAAGGAGTTGTGAACGATTTGGCTTCCCGACGACGCGTATCGCTGAGTGACCTCTATTCGGACGCCTGCCGGCGAATGGACATCACGCCGGAGGAAGCGCTGGGCTGCGAACGACAGCCCGACCGCCTGCGGCTGATGATCACGCAAGACCGCTGGGTGGACTTTGAGCTGGTGGACGACCCGGAAAACGACCGCCTGGTCCTGGGCTCCACGCTCGAGTCCTAAGGCCGGTCGCCCTGGCCCTTGCGGCGCGTGGCTGCTGGCACTAGGTCGCCCGCACCGCAACCGCGCAGCCTGAGCGGCCAGGGCCGGGCGCCGAGGCGCCGCCGCTCATGGCCCTAGCCCCCGCCAAACTGCAGGATCGACCAACTCACGGCCACCCACGCAATCACTGACGCCAGGATTCCCGGGTCTCCCAGGAGGACGCGCTCGGGTTCCTCGCCCGATCCGTTGGCCTGCAGGAGATAGACATACCGCAGGATTCCGTACAGCACGATCGGGATGGTGATCATCATCAGGTGGTTCTCCGGCAGGTTGAGCGCGGAAAACGTGTACAGGGCGTAGCTGAGCGGCGTGGCCGAGGCCGTAATGACGATGAGCGTACGCAGGAATTCCGGCGTATAGCGGTCGAGAACCGGACGGGCCGCGGACGAACGGGCTTCCGCGCCAAGTTCGGCCCAGCGTTTGCCCACGGCCAGAAACAGCGCCAGCAGGAACGTGCAGATGTAGAGCCAGGGCGAGATCGGCACCTCGATCACCAGGGCGCCCGCCACCGCGCGAATCACAAACCCCACCGCAATCGCCAGTAGATCCAGGATCACCAGGTGCTTGAGCACCAGCGAATAGCCGATCTGCAGCGCCAGATACACCGCCAGCGCCGCCCCAAACGGCCAGGCCAGCAATGTCGCCAGCGCCAAGGCCGCGACGCTGAAGAGCGCTCCCACGCCAACGGCCAAACCAACCGGCACCAGCCCGGCCGCGATCGGTCGGTGCCGCTTGACCTCATGCTGGCGGTCGCGTGACGCATCGATCGCGTCATTCAGCATGTACAGCCCGGCCGTGGCCAGCGTGAAGATGGCCACGGCGGCGACGGCGGCCAGCAGGCTGGAGCCGCTGTGGAACTCGCGCGAAAACAGTAGCGCGGCCAGCACCAGCAGGTTCTTCGGCCACTGCCGCGGCCGGCTGCTGACGGCAAGCCCCACCAGCCTGGCCCTCAGCCTGGGGGATTGCTCCTGCGGTCGCTGCGCGGGTGTCATGGCGCGATCAGGCCAGTCAGTCGCCGTACCGGCGGTCCAGCACCGCGTTGGCGGCCCGAACCACCCCGGCAAAGGCGACCAGCAGGCCAACCAGGGTGCCGGCCGCAGCCCACGCCTCGCCGGCCGCGGCCCACGTCAGCAGCGCAAAGACTCCCCAGGCCGACCCCACCAGGCCCAGGATGATCAGCGGGAAGATCACTCCAATCGCCATCACCGTGTAGCCCGCCGTCTGCCGCACCAGGCCGGCGTCCACCACGCGAAACGCGCGCCGGCTCGTACGGTCCAGGTGATAGGCCGCCGTGAACCAGAACACGCCCAAGATCAGCGGCGCGCCGACCCAGGCCGCCGCAACCAGGCTCGTCGACCGGTCCACGCGCGGGTCGTCGGGCGCTGGAATCGGCGGCCAGGCCATGTCCAGCGCCAGCGCCGCCTGGACCGACTCCGCGATCCCACCGGACCATGGCACCGCCACCGATAGCAGCCCCCAAGTCAGCGCCCCCATCAGCGCCACGCCCAGGATCGTCAGACCGGTCCCGCGCCAGGTGCCGTCCATGCGCCGCAGCTGGTCCTGAACCATGTCCAGGGTCTCTCGCAGCGTCAGCGGCTGGTACGGATCCGCGGGCGTCGGCGCCGCGCGCTCCGCGGCCGGAGGCGGCGAGCCCGCCGGCTCGCGACCGCCGTCGTCCTCAGGCCGGCTTGCTGGCGTCACCCGCTTGATCACCAGCGACGGCGCAGCCGACCGCTCGTCAGTGGGTGCGTCCCCACTCGGCCCAGGATCGGAGCGGCGTTCAGCGACCGAGGATGCCAGCGGTTCAGCAGCGCGCGCCGTGCGTCGCGGCACACCCGGCGGTTGCTCGCCATGCGCGTCGGCAGCCGCCCGGGTCGGCCGCCGGGGTTCGGGCTCGACGCGTGACGACGCTTCGGCATCGGACGCCCGATCGCGGCGCGGACGCGGCGGTCGAGGACGGCTGGGAATGAGACAGGCCTCCGGGCCAGATGCGGCTGGCCAATATTACGGAGGCGCCAGCCAGTGAACCGCTCCCGGCGGACGGCCGGGCCACCCCTGAGCCCGCCTCGGAATCCCGACGCCTGGGTAAGTACGCACCGCGCCACCTACGAGCGCATGGCAGTGGACTACGCCCGCCGCATCGACGACTACGCCGCCGCGGACGAAGCCGAGCGCTTCACGCGCCTGGCCGCGCCGTCGGACTGGAGCGAGCCGCGCATCCTCGACGCCGGCTGTGGCCCGGGCCGCGACGCCGCCCTGCTGCGGCTGGCCGGCGCCGAAGTCGTCGGCCTCGATCTGGCCAGAGCCATGCTGCATGAGGCCCGGCGGCTCGATGACAGCGCGCACTTCAGTCAGGGCGACCTGCGGCGCCTACCCTTCCCCACGTCCTCGTTCGACGCCGTCTGGTGCTTCGCCGCTCTGGGCCACCTGCCGCCCGACGCCATCCCCCATGCGCTTAGCGAGTTTCAGCGCGTGTTGAACGGCGGCTGGCTTTACGTCGTCGTCCGCCAAGGCTCCGGCGTCCGCGCCGCCTCCTGGCAGGGCTCGCTCCCCCGCTACTTCACCGACCTCACGCCCGAAACCCTCACCACCGCCCTCCACACCGCCGGCTTCACCATCCACGAACAAAACACCTGGCCCGCCCCCAACCAAACCCCCTGGCTCCACACCATCGCCCGGGGCTTCTGACCCTCTCAGTCGTTAAGCCAGGCCTCGTCCGGTTCCTCGCGCGGGCGGCCGCCGGCGGCGGTGTGGCGCTCAATTGCTGCGACAGCGGCTCGCAGAAAGCCGTCCGATTCCTCCCGGTGCCTGCCCAGCGCCTCGGCCACCGGAGCCGGGCCGATCGGCCCGGCACGCAGGCTGGTCTACTCGCGATGGTAGACCGCAGACGTCTACCGTCGGTCAGGTCTACGCCGTCGGCGGTCCGCTCCGGCTGCTGAGCACGCCTTCTATTACGCCCTCGATCCTGGCCACGCGCTCCGTCAAGCCGTTCACATCGCGCCAGAGCGCCATGATCATGCTGCCGAGGATGCCACCCAGCGCCACACCCACACTTAGAATCCCGATCAGTTCTGGCGACATTCCAGCTGCTCCCCGTGTCGTTGTCCCGGTCCGCCGCCCGATAGATTCTAGCCGGCGCGTGATCGCTAACCATTCCAGCGGCCGGATTCGGGATGGCCAATCGCACGTTGAGCTGCTATTTCCCGCTCTAGTGCCGCCGAGCACCGCGACGCCTGAAACCCTCGAGCGTCCCCCTCAATCGTTCAGCCAGGCCTCGTCCGGTTCCTCGCGCGGGCGGCCGCCGGCGGCGGTGTGGCGTTCGATTGCTGCCACAACGGCCCGCAGGAAGCCGTCCAGTTCCTCCAGATGCGCGCTTAGCGCCTCGGCCACGGGAGCGCGGCCCATCGGCGCTGGGATGCGGTCCGACCCGACGTCGCGGAATGTCACCGGCGACTGAGCCACCCGTCGGCCGATGCCCACAATGTCGCCCAACCAGATTCGTCGCTCCTGCAGCGCCGATCCCAGCGCGGGGTCCAGGAACATCAGGCGCCCGGTCAGTTCGCGGCCGCCGGGGTCCGGACGCACGCGCGGCGATAGCCGCAGGTCAAAGGCCTCGGCCAGCCAGCGGCCGGTTTGGGCCACGCTCTCGGCCACGTGCCGCAGGGCCGCGCCGGCCAGCAGGTCGAACTCCGCCGAGGCCGGGTCGGCCTGCGCCGCGCGCGCCGCCGCGATGGCCGCCAGCCGGTAGTGCCCGAACACGCTCCAGGCGCAGTCCGACTCGGGCGTACCCGGCGCATCCGCGTACGCCGCCAGCAGCGGCCGGGCGAACGCCACGTCATGCGCAACGCCCGCGGGCAACGGCCGCCGCAGCGCCGCCAGGTCAGGCGGCGAGGCCGTCGGTCGACCGCCGAATAGATTCTCCACGAGGCTGCGAATCCACGCCCATCGGTCGTCGGCAGCGTAGCCCTGGCGGTGGCGTCCGGCGAATTTGACAGGCCGGTTCACGACGATCTCTCGCCGCAATGTTTCACGTGAAACATCGCCGCGGTCCAGGCCTGGGCCACAGGTCGGGGATACACTGAGCGGCGTTTCGCACTCTGCCAACGGTCCTACTCCATGCAGCGCATGTCCCGGTTATTCGCCCGCACGCTTCGCGACGATCCCGTCGAGGCGACAATCGTTTCCCATCGCCTCCTGTTGCGGGCTGGCTACATCCGGCCGTTGGGCGCGGGCATCTACAGCATGTTGCCGCTGGGCTGGCGGGTGCAGCGCCGGGTCGAGCAGATCGTGCGCGAGGAAATGGACCGCATTGGCTGCCAGGAACTGCTGATGCCCGTCGTCCACCCCTCCGATCTGTGGGAGCGCACGGGCCGCTTTCACTCGGTCGGCTCGGAGATGGCGCGGCTCAAGGACCGCTGGGGCCGCGACATGGTGCTGGCCATGACCCACGAGGAGGTCGCCACCGATCTCGGCAAGTGGGTCGTCTCGTCCTACCGCCAGCTGCCGCTTTGCATTTACCACTTCCAAACCAAGTTCCGCGACGAACCGCGCCCTCGCGGCGGTCTGCTGCGCGTCCGCGAGTTCACCATGAAGGACGCCTACAGCTTCAACACCGACCTTGAAAGCCAGGAGGCCACCTACCAGGACTTCATGACGGCCTACCTGCGCGCCTTCCGCCGCTGCGGCATCGAGCCGGCCGTCGTCGAATCGGACGCCGGCGCCATGCAGGGATCCGGCGCCCACGAGTTCCACTGCCTCACCGAGGCTGGCGAAGACACCCTGGTCGTCAGCGCCTCCGGCCGCTACGCGGCCAACAGCGAAATCGCCAGGGCCAAGAAACCGATCTTCGACCACGGAGAGCCGCAGCCTGTCGAAAAGGTCGCCACGCCGGGCCAGGAAACCATTGACGACGTGGCCGCCTACCTGGGCGTGGCAACACACCAGACCTTGAAGGCCGTCTTCTACTGGACCGGCGACGCCCTGGCCTTCGTGGCTATCCGCGGCGACCTGCAGGTCAACGAAGCCAAGCTGCGGAGCTTGCTGCAAGCGCCCGATCTTCGCCTGGCCGCCGATCAGGAGCTCGAGGCCGCCGGGCTGGTCGCCGGCTACGCCTCGCCCGTCGGACTGTCCAACGTCACCTTGGTCGTCGACGACTCAGTCGAGTCCGCGACCAACCTCGTCGCCGGCGCCAACGAGCCTGGCTTCCACCTCACCAACGTCAACTATCCGCGCGACTTCCAGGCCGACCTGCGCGGCGACATCGCCCAGGTGCGGTCCGGCGACCGCAGCATCGAGGACGACGAGCCGCTGGAGCTGATGACCGGCATTGAGATCGGCAACACCTTCAAGCTCGGTACCTTTTACAGCGACAAGTTGGACGCCCAATACCTGGCCGCCGACGGCCGCCGGCATCCCTTTGTCATGGGCTCCTACGGCATCGGCATCGGCCGGCTTGCGGCCTCGGTCGTGGAGCGCTACCACGACGCCGACGGCATCATCTGGCCCGTCAGCGTGGCGCCGTACGACGTCCACATCGTGCAGCTGGGCGCCGGTGATGTGGCCGCCGACGCCGAGCGCCTGGCCGAGGAACTGGAAGCCGCCGGCCTGGCCGTGCTGCTGGACGACCGCGGCGACAGCGCCGGAGTCAAATTCAACGACGCCGACCTGATCGGCCTGCCCTTCCGCCTCACGGTCAGCCGCCGCACCCTGGCTGCATCAGCCGTCGAGTTCAAACCCCGAGCCGCCAGCGAGCGCCAGTCCATCCCCCGCGACCAGATCGTGAGCGCCGTCCTCGACGCCCGCGCCGACGCGATCGCGGCCTTGACCCCCGACGCTCCCGTGACCATGCCCCCACTCGAAGACGCCGGAGGCGCCCGCTAACACCCACGCCTCCAAAAGCAGCCCTGGCCGGGCGCGGGTGGATGCGTTGGGCCTCGCGGGTTCGGCGCTTGCGCGTGGAGTGTCGCGCGACGCCTAGAATGTCCCGACTCCGCCGCCTGACGCGGTGGCCTGCGGTGCCTGGGCATGCAGTGGATTAAAGATCCTCAGCGCGATTCCCGCGAAGCCGTTCGCGCGGCCCAACAGGCCCTGGTGTATGCCGGCTTTCCGCATTCCGACGCGGTGACCGAGGTCACGACCCATCTCCATCGCGTCCGCGCCGCCCTGGCCGCCCCGGGCCATGCCCTCGTCGCCGGTTTCCTTGCCGGCGCGGCCATGGCCATCGGTGTCCTGTTGGTGCTAACCCTGGCATTGGGTGGACTCGGGCTGGTGTTGGGCGCCGTCAGCGATCCCGGGACTCCCGGCAACATCGGCCCGGCCGCATCCGACGCGGCGCCAGCGGAGGCTGGCCCTGGTTCGCCGCTCGGCATCCTGCCGGCGGTCGTGGTGGCGGCGCCCGCGCTGGGACTGGCTGGAGCGGGCATGGCGCGTGTCACGCGTAATCGCTGGCGGCGCGCCGGCGTCCTGCGGACCTTTGTCAATCTGCGCCCGGGCCGCCGCTATCTGCTGGAAGCCGCCGCGGTCTGGCTGGCCGTCGCCGGGCTGATCGTGCTGATCGTCTGGGCGTTGGCCGGTCCCCGACTGGGCGCCAACGTGGCGCAGGCGCTCGCGTTTTTTGGGATACCCGTGGGCGTGACCGCCCTTTCCCTCGGCTTCTCCAACCTGTATACGTGGATCTTGCCGCGAATAACCCCCGTGAATGCCGCTGCTGCGGCGCGTCCCATCATCGAGCGTGACGCGGCGCGGCAGGTCGTGTCGGACCGGGACTTCTACGGGCGCAGCGCCTATGACCGCACCGCCTACGACCGCAGCCGCTGGGCCGACGAAGTGCTCGCCACAGAGACTCAGGGATACTTCGCCGACGCACAGCGCCGCCAGGACACAGCCCGCGACATCGCCCAGCGGTCCGGGTCGTATTCGTACGGCGATTCGCCGTGGCGTCGTATCGTGCGCTACGCCCTGATCGCGGGCGGCGTCACGGCTGGCGTCTGGCTTTTCGTGTCCCGGCTCGTCTGGCTCTTGATTCTCGACGAGCCCGGCGCGGAAGTGGGCGTTATCGGCCTGCTCCTGGGCCTGGTTCTCGGCATCGCCCTCACCTGGGTCTACGCCCGCTACTTCGAGGGTCTATGAGCGCCCGCCTCGCACCGACAACAGGGTCATCGTGACCCCCAGGCGCCGAACGGACGGTGCTCGCGCGCGTCGCCCCTTTTCCGATCCGCTGGAACCCTTCAATCAGCGATCACGCCAACCATCGCGCAGCCAGCGGGGCCTCGAAGATTCGACACGCCGTGAGCAGGCGACGCGTCACGTCAGTCGCCTATCCGCCCGGCACGATGCAACGCTTGGATGGCGACTGGGAGTCTACGGGCTGATCACGGTCGGAACGACGCTCGTCGTCTGGCGCCTCACGCACTGGATCGTCTGGGCCTACGATCCCAGCGGCGCCGTGAGCACTCGCGTCGCGGGCCTCCCGAGCCCCGGGTTTTATGCCGGTCGTAGTGCCACCGAAATCGCTGCCTCCGGCCTGGCGAATCAACCCGCGCCGGCGGCCTGGATCGACCCGGTTGGCCTAATCGTCGGTCTCGCCGTCGGCCTCGCCACCACCTGGGTCTACGCCCGCTACTTCCAAAACCTGTGAGCACCCACGCGCACCCTGATGCATTTCACTGCGACAGCAGACAACCCGGAGGTTGCTACGGTTCTCATCCCAAGTATCGAATGGGCTAACCCTTGCAACTGGACTTCGCCTTCATCTGCGACTACGCCGACAGCACGTCCAAGGTCGTGGCCATCGGCATTGGGTTCGATCAGATTCACGCCCCAAACCTCCCCGCCCGCCATCCGCGCCTCTGCGTCGTCGCTCGCTTCCGCGCCCACAAGACCGAGGTCGGTCGCAAGCAGGCAAAGGTCGTCATCATGGACGCCGATGGCGCCGAAACGGCGGCGGTCCAGGGCAACCTAGAGTTCACTGAGCCGATCGGCCGCCTCGAAACCACCGCAACCCTGGTCGTCAACTTCGACAACCTGAACTTCGAAGACTACGGCCCCTACTCGGCCCACGTCCTGCTCGACGGCAACGAGATGCACCGCATGGGCTTCGAAGTCTCCGAACCTCCGGCCGCAGGCTAGACCTTCGTCGCCGACGCAACTGACCTGATTCGCTTCGGGCACTCGGGTACACACGTTCACTGAGCAGCCACGGCATGCTGGGCGGCAGACCGGACAGCAAAGCGATCGTGGCGAGACCCAAAGGGCGGCGGTGCGATAATGCCTTGGTTCTCCGACCCCCAACGCGACTCGCGCGACGACATCCGCGCCACCCAGCAGGCGCTGAAATATGCCGGCGACCCGCGTTCCCAGGCCGAGGTCGATTACGCGACGCATCTGTACCGCGTGCGGGCGGCCTTGGCCACACCCCGCCACGTCCTCGGGGCCGGCTTCCTGGTCGGCGTGGCCGGGGCCGGGGCGCTGCTCCTGGCGCTGGGCGTCGGTTCGTTCCTGATAGTTGCGGCGTTCGGTTCAGCGGTCCCAGCTTGGGGGCCCGCCGGCCCCTTCGTGGTGCGTGGGCCGGACGATTCAGGGTCCTCGGGTGGGTCGCTGCTCGACATCCTTCTGCCTCTGGTGACGACCGTTGCAGTGCTGGGCGTGGCCGGGGCCGGGATTGCGCTGGTCACGCGCAACCGCTGGCGGCGCGCCGGCGTGCTGGACACGTACATCGACCTCGCCCCTCGGCAGTCCTACCTGCTGCAGACCGTGGCGGTCTGGGTGGGGGTTGGCGCTCTCATGGTCCTGGCTGTCCGGTGGCAGGGCGACGAGGAGATGGTCACCGGCGCCGTAGTGATGCTGACCTTTGCTGGGATTCCGCTGCTGGCTTTGCTGTTCTCCGCCATGTTTCCCAGCCTCTACAAGTGGCTCCTGCCCCGCGTCAGCCCGGTCGACGCCGCCGCGTTCGCGCGGCCGGTCATCGAACGTGAGGTGGCGCTTCGGATCAAATCCGACCGCGAGCTGTACGGACGCGGCGTCCAGCGCCACAGCATCGACCCACGAGACCGGTGGGCGGACGAAGTGCTGGCTCGACTCAACGCATCCAGCGCCGCCAGACGCAGGCGATAGGCCGGCTGCCATGCCAGGCGGTCCGGGGCAGACCGGCGCCGAGCCCAGAGGCGCCAGCGTCGTAAAGTAGCCACGGCACAACGGGTCGTCGGTACTCCGCGAACGACGGCGCGCGTCGGCCCGACCGGCCGCGGTGGCTCATGCCTTGGCTCTCCGACCCTCAACGCGATTCGCGCGACGACATTCGCGCCGCCCAGCAGGCGCTGGTGTACGCCGGCCACTCGCGCTCCGAGGCCGTGGCCGAGCACGGGACGTATCTGTACCGCCTGCGGGCGGCGTTGGCCGCACCCCGCGACATCCTCTGGGCAGGCTTCCTGGTCGGCGCCGCCATGGCCGTGGCGCTGACCCTTGCGCTGGGCGTGGCCGGGTTTGTGATGGGCGTGGTCGCCGGTCCCGGGATCCTTATCCGACCTTTCGGACGCGGCTACGACGTGATCGGCACGGCGGCCGGTTCCGGAACCCCAGCTGGGTCCACCGCCGCACTGGCCGACGCCACCTTCAGGTCGCTCCTCGACCTCCTGCCGGCGGCGCTGACGGCCATGGCGATCCTGGGTCTGGCGGGTGCCGGGACAGCGCTGGTCACCCGCAACCGCTGGCGGCGCGCGGGCGCGCTGGACACGTTCACTGACCTGCGTCCGCGCCGTCGATATCTGCTGGAAGCCGCCGCCGTCTGGCTGGGGGTCGCCGCACTCATCGTGCTAATCGTCCGGGTGCAGGCCGGCACCCAGATGGCCGGCGGCGCAGTAGTAATGCTGGCTTCGTTCGGAATACCAGTGCTGGCCTCAGTGTTCACCGCCGCGTTTCCCAGCCTGTACAAGTGGCTCCTGCTGCGCGTCAGCTCGCTGGATGCCGCCGCTCACGCGCGGCCCATCATCGAGCTTGAGGCGGCACTGCGGATCAATGCCGACCGCGATCTCTACGGACGCAGCGTCGCCCGCCACAGCATCTACGAACGAGACCGGTGGGCCGACGAAGTGCTGGCTCGATCTGACGCCGCCCGGCACCGGCGATAGGCCGAACCTGGCTCTACGACCACTGCAAGGGACGCTTGTGAGTGCCCTGTCCGCCCGGACCAATCCCAGCCCTGACAGGCCCCGGGCGTCGTAGAGTAGCCGAGGCACAACGGGTCGTCAGTCCTCCGCAAACTGCGGCGCACGGCAGCCCGACGGCGGCGGTGGGGTGATGCCCTGGTTCTCCGACCCGCAACGCGACTCGCGCGACGACGTCCGCACCGCCCAGCAGGCGCTGGTCTACGCCGGCTACCCGCATTCCGCGGCCGTGGCCGAGTACGAGACCTACCTGTACCGCGTGCGGGCGGCGTTGGCCGCGCCGCGCGACATCGTCTGGGCAGGCTTCCTGGTCGGCGCCGCCATGGCCGTTGTCGGCCTCGCGGCGCTCATCCTGCTCGCGGTACTCGGCGGCATCGTGGCGAGCCTCGTGGAAGCCCCCCTGGTGCCTGCCGAATCCGCTGCGCCCGCCCCCGCCGGGCCTGCCCGCGGTTCGCCCTTCGACTTCCTGCCGACGATTCTGGTGACCACGTGGGTGCTGGGCATGGCAGGAGCGGGGATTGCACTGGTCACCCGCAACCGCTGGCGTCGTGCGCGCGTCCTGGAAACCTTCATCGACGTAGCCCCACGGCGCGTCTACCTGCTGGAGACCTCGGCGGTCTGGCTGGGGGTGGCCGCCCTTATCGTGGTGGTCGTCTGGGCGCAGGCTGGTTCCCAGATGGCCGGCAACTCCGTGGCACTGCTCGCCTTCTTCGGGATTCCAATCCTGGCCCTGGTCTTCGGCGCGGGGTTCCCCGGCCTCTACAACCGGCTGCTGCCGCGCGTCAGCCCGCTGGACGCCGCCGCCTACGCGCGGCCGATCATCGAGAACGAGGCGGCCCTCCAGGTCAAGTCCGAGCGCGAGTTCTACGGGCGCCCCGCCTACGAGCGCAACCGGTGGGCGGAGGAGGTCTTGGCACTATCCAGGTCTTCCGAGGCCGCCCGCCGCCGCCAACTGGCCGAACGCCTTGCGCGGAAAACCGAGTCCTACCTGCACGGCGCCCCGCTGGGCGAGCGGCTGCGGCGCTACGCGCTGCTCACCGGCGGCGGGACGCTGGTCGGCTGGTTCTTCACCCGCTGGCTGCTGTGGGCCAACGACGCAGGAATCTCGCGCTGGAACCTCGCCGGAAGGGGCGACGCCCCAGACCTCGCGCCGCTGTCGGCAGGCCTGGGAGCCGACCTCGCAGGACTAGGATTGGGCCTGATCCTTGGCGTCGGACTAACCTGGATGTACACCCACTACCTGGAGGGCGCGTGAGTACCAGGCCCTCGCCCGTGAACCGCCGCCGAGCCCTCGCGGCCGGCGCGGTGTCCTTGGGCGTCCTTGCCCTGGCCGCCTGCGGCGAGTCGCCGACCGAACGCGCCGCCGATTCGCTGCCGGAAGGCCTCCAGGCGGAGTTGCAGCGCAACCTGGAGCGCGCCCGCGCCGAGGCCCGCAACGTCACCCAAGCCGCGCCGCGGGCCGCCGTCAATTTGCCCGCGCCGGGCGCAGGGCATCCGGTCACCGTGGCCATGTACCCCTCCAACCGGGTCGGCGGCAGCCTCTTCGGCCAGTTTGTCAACGGTCTAGCCGCGGCTCGCGAGCGCGCCGAGGAGCGCTACGCCTACACCGAGGCAGCCCTGGACTACGGGCGCAACGCCTCCACCTTCAGCATTAGCACGTCCCTGGACGCCGTGGTGAACGCCAACCCGGACCTGGTCATCTATTTCCGGGCCGACCAGGCCGACCTACTGGCCAATGACCGACTGGCGCCGCTGGACGACTTCCTCGTGTCGGACCCGGACTTCAACTCCGCCGACTTCTGGCCGGGCCTGCTGGATACGGGCCGGCACGAAGGCGCGCAGTACGGCCTTCCGGTGGCTGTCTCGCCGCATGTGCTGTTGTTCAACCGCAAGCTGGCGACTGAGCTACAGGTCGAACCGCCCCTCCCCGATCCGTTGGCCTTCGACGCCGAGGTCTTTCTGGATACCGTGCGCCGGCTGCACATGGAGCCGCCGCCCTCCGGCGGGTTGGGCAGCATGGGCTACATATCGCGGTTTACGCCGGAACCGAATGCCAACGGCGACTACTCGGCTTCTCCATCGCCATTCGAGCTGCTGCAGTCGGCCGTCGGAGACATTCGGGGACCCGGCAACGACTTCGCGCCTCTCACCTCGCCGCCAGCCATAGCCGTCGCCGAGTTCCTGCGCGCCTGGGTGCACGACCACCGCTTGGCCATCACCGATGGCAGCAACACCCGCTCATTTCGACGTACGGGCCAGTTCGGCTTCATGGACAGCATCCTGGCGTTTCTCCCGCCCAGCCGGCTCATCGGCAATAGCCTGGATGTCTATCCCATGCCCAACATGGGCACTGGCCGCAACCCGGCCTTCGTCCACGCCATGATGGGCGTCCTGGCCAACGCCAAGAATCCGGAACTCGCCTACGACGCCCTGCGGCACCTGGCGGCCGGCCTGCGATCCAGTTCCGTCCTCCCGGCAACCCGGATCTCAGCTGAAGGCGTGGCCGCGCGCACGCCGGACCTGCCCGCGGAGGGCGCCAACCTGGTCGAGCAGCTCATGACCAACGCCGTCTATTCCACCCTCAGCCGCCGCCAGGCCGGCATCATCACCAACGGCATCGTCGGCGACATCGTCTTCGGCGACCAACACCCCCAAGAAGGCCTCCAAGCCATCGCCGACCGCCTCCGCGCCGACAACGCTGGGTAGCGTCTCGTTATGATTTGAGGGGCGCGACGGGACTGTGTTACGGCTTTGCCGCACCACGCCACTGACCGGGCCGGTGCGGCCTACACGCAAGGAGGGGCCGATGGGCGGGGTGATGCCTCGAGCCACGCTGGAACAGAATATCGCGGCCTACGAGCGCCTGCAGGATCAACTCGAGGCCGAACATATGGATCAGTGGGTCGTGGTCGACAACGAACAGCTCATCGACGCCTTCGACGACTTTCAGGACGCTGCCGACCTTGTGATTGAGAAGATTGGGCCTGGATGCCTCTTGCGACAAGTTGGACGGCCTCCGGCGCGGCTGCCCGCTTCTGTCCTGTGCCAGCCGGTCAGTGCCGGTCGCTAGCTGCGGGTTCACCGGCCTTCCTGGCCGACTGATCGATACGGGACCGGAGCTTCAGGTCGAGTTGACCAATCCATGGGCACTGGATGCGCGTCCACGCGCCTACAAGGCCTTGATCGATACGGGGGCAAATCATTGCTTTGTCTCGGGGCGGGTGGCGGATGACCTCCGTCTGGAGAGATTCGATACCGAAGACTTCCGTGGAGCGGCCGGGCGATTCGCGTCACCTCGCTATTTGGTCTACCTTCGGATTCCTCAGTTGGCCACCCGTGCTTCGATATTGCTGGCTCGGCTGCCGGATGCCGACCAGATTGGTCGATCGGTCTTACTCGGGCGAGACTTTCTTCAGTTCTATCGCCTGGTCTATGACGGCCCGACAGGGGACGTAACGCTCAAAGTCAGCAGTTGACCGTAGTTCACACCTACGACGAGCGACGGGACCGTTATGCGCCGGTCATTGGCAGAAACATCAAGCATCCAAACCTGCTGTATGTGTCGCAGGCCGCGCCATGACCTGCATCGGCCTTCGATTCGTAGGCCGATCAAGCAGTCCCCAAGACCCGGCGCGAAACCGGTGCCCTACAGACCTCAATACTTGATAATTCAGCCAGTCCCCGACTGCACGCCCACCAGCTAGAGAGCGGGGATAGCTGCCACAGCTATGGCGCCGACCAATAGCGCGCACGGGGTGACCTGGGACCTCGGCATCCTCAGCGTCAACCCCGACGACCCTAAGATCGCGGCGGACCCGCGCTTGACTTCCGCCCTGCCCGCGACCCGCCTGTCGACCGAAGGCGTCGCCACCCGCGCCCCGGACCTGCCCCCCGAAGGCGCCAACCCGGTCGAACAACTGATGACCACCGCCGTCTACTCCACCCTCAGCCGCCGCCAGGCCGGCATCATCACCAACGGCATCGTCGCCGACACCGCCATCGGCAACCAACACCCCCAAAACGCCCTCCAAGCCATCACCGACCGCCTCCCAGCCGAAAACACGGACGCCTAAGCGCGGAAGGGGGCTATATTTCCGAGAGTTTCGGACGACGCACGGCGATAGCCTTGGCTCGCCGAAAGAATCCGATTGAGCGGAGAATCACATGACGAAAACACCTCTGAGCGACGCCCCGCACAGGGACTCGTTCGGGGCTGTTGAGGACACCGTGGAGAAGCTGGCCCAAGACCATGCGGCGCGGTTTGCCGTGTACCCAGACGGCGCATCGCGCGGCGTTCCCTGTTACGTCAGGGGCGAGGACGCGGCCAGGCTGTCGGAACTCTGGCGCAAGCGTGTCCGAGTCGAGGGACTGCTCCGACGCGATTCAAGTTCAGGTCTGCCCTTGTCCATCCGTGACGTCACCAATGTTGAGGTGCTTGAACCGCCAGCCGCAAAGCCTCAGGACCTCTGGGGCATCCTGCCGGCCCCTGGCGACCACAAGCCCGAGGAGATCATCCGAGCGGCCTGGGATGGCGCCTGACCGCCCACGGCCCCACTGAGACTCGTGCTGTTTCATCTCCTACCTCAACGGAGACGCGACACGTTCAGAGCCGCGCCCTGACCGGCCTGCAAGCCATCACCCACCGCCTCCGCGCCGAGAACACGGACGCTTAGAAATACGCTTCGACCATAGTTTTATCCGATACGGGCTGCCCCGTGCCGCCGGAGTATTGATTCAGCTTTGCTAAACTTCAATACTTGCTGGCGCGTCGAGCGACGGCGGAATCCCGATGATACAAGCGCTCCAACTGATAAATTTACTAATCCTTTTATGGTTTGTTGGTCTCTGGATCGCCGCTGCCGCCTACACCGCCGTCATAGCCGAAGCTAAGGGCCGTAGTTTCGGCTGGTGGCTTCTCGGTGGACTCATCTTTAGCCTTGTGGCACTCATTGCGGCCGCAGGCTTACCGGATCGGAGCGTTAATGAGTAAACCAGTGATTGCGCTCTTGACCCTGGGGGCAACGATTCTTGTTGTGGTTGCCGTGATTATCGGGCTGGCGCTTTTGGGCGTTTGGCATGAAGCAGGTAACTCGATACAGTCGGTTGCCAGACGAAGACAAACTAAATGAAGACATTGAGTTAGTTGAGGATTCCATTGAGTGGAAGCTGATATCGCAGAACGATGACTGCGGCAATGAAGCACGTGTGTCTTTCAAATTCACAGTACGCAACCCGACGAATGAGGATATTCTGGTTGACGTGTATCAGCTACGAATTCTGTTCATTGAGTCTGAAGGCTTTGTGCTTGAACGCAACAATTGGGCTGCCGAATTCACCGTGCCGGCCAATGGCGAATACACGTACAGCGCGCCACACAGCCTACGGGATGGTCTCGGGGAACAGGTAGCATTCATCGAAGTACTGGGGGTAAGGTCAAAGCAATAACGATGCACTGGCTCGTGATTTCGCTAATCAAGGCCACGCCGGGTAACTCCGCGTCCTCTTCGGTCGTCACCGAACAGGTCGAGTCCATGCTGTTTCTGAGTATTGTGACGACCGGCTGTTTGGACACGACGACCACTTCAGGTCCAGTTGGCGGCGGTTCAACAATTGCAGTGGGCGGTTCGGGTACCGGACCTTAAGCACTGACCGCCCCGATCAATAGGGACGCGCCGACTGCTGTGATCAGCAGGGCCAACACGATGCGAGTAACAGATCGACGCGTACACGGACGAGGAAGAGCGCGGCGTCCCCTGCTACATGGCCCCCGAAGATGCGGCCAGGCCGTAGGGGCTCTGGCGCAAGCGCGTCCGCATCGAGGGACTGTTCTAACGCGAATCAAGCACGGGTCTGCCCCTGTCCATTCGCGCGGTCACCAACATTGAGATGCTTAAACCGCCAGCCGCCGAGCCCCGAGACCTCTGGGGCATCCTGCCGACCGCTCGCGACCGCAAGCCCGAAGAGATCATCCAAGCGGGGTGGGGCCGATCACCAACGCCGGCGGCGACATCGTCTTCGGCGACCAACACCCCCAAAAGAGCCTGCAAGCCATCACCGACCGCCTGCGCGCTGAAGACTCCGCCTAGGCGTCCGCTCGGGCTATAGTTCCGACGGTTGCAGGCGACGCCTTACGACAGCCTCGGCTCGCCGAAAGAACCCGACTTGGCGGAGGACTGCGTGGCGGAAACGCCTCTGAACGACACCTCGCACCGGGACTCGTTCGGGTCTGTTGAGGGCTCAGTGGAGAAGCTGGCCCAAGGCAATGCGGCGAAGTTTGCCGTGTACCCAGACGACGCGTCTCGTGGCGTTCCCGTTTACGTCAGCGGCGAGGACGCGGCCAGGCTGTCGAGGCTCTGGCGCAAGCGTGTCCGAGTCGAGGGCTTGCTCCGACGCGACACCAGCACCGGTCGGCCCCTGTCCATACGTGACGTCACCAACATCGAAGTGCTTAAACCGCCAGCCACAGAGCCCGAAGACCTCTGGGGCATCCTGCCGACAGTCGACGCCGTGCCAGCCCTGCGCGAATGCCTGGCACGCGGGTTCCCATAGCCCGCGCTGGTTGACGCTCCCCGTATGACGACTGACACTTGACACACGTTAACCGTTGTGGGGCGGGCAACCTCAAGAACCGAGTAGGGAGATGAGCCGGCAGGAAGTCTTGGAGAACTTGGAAGTCTACGAGAGCATGAGGGACGAATTCGAAGCGAAGCATCTGCACAAGTGGGTCGTGTTTGCGGACAAGCAATTGGTCGGGATATACGACACGAATGTGGAGGCCACAACAGCGGCCCTTCAAAGATTCGGCGAGAAGCCGTTCCTGATTCACGAAGTCCGCAAGACGCCTGTTCCGTTGCCATCGTCCCTCATGTTCGGACAGGTTCGTGCAGGTCGTTGACTGTGGCACTCCTAACGAACCGCACCGTCTGAGGCAGGAAGGTCCCGGACTACTGGTCGAAGTCCGGCATCCTCGTAGCATCCACGAGCCTGATCCCGAGACCTTGACATTTCTTGGTCTGATCGACACTGGCTCGAGCCACTGTTGTGTCGATCGCAGCATCGTGGAGTCCCTGGCTCTCCAATACGCCGGCGAGGCTGAATTCGGCGGCGTTGAAGGGAACTTCACAGCAGACCGTTATGTCGCGCATCTCCGATTCCCGCAGTTGAATACGACGTACCAGATGACGGTTGCGGCCATGCAAGCCATGGTTGACGGAATCGGACGACCGGTGCTGCTGGGCCGAGACTTCCTGCAGTTTTACCGGCTGTTCTACGACGGTCCGACTGGATCTGTGACCCTCGAGTGACGCCGTAACAGTCAACGGTCCATCCAGCACTTACGCCGGCCGCGTGCCGCTGGGCCGGCCTCTCGGCGCGATCGGCCCTGGCCCTCGGGCCGAGTACGTCCGGTACTCGAGGTCCTGCAACTCATACTGCCGGGCGGCTAGCCAGCCGCCTGCTGGGTGGGATTTCACCGGGCACGCGCCGCCCGTCGCGCCCCCGTGCCAGGCTCAGGCATGGCCGCCGCCTAACCTCCGCCCCAAAACCCACCCGGGAACCTTCGCGCCGAGGCCGCCGGGGCGAACGCGTCGTCAACCCCGACTGAACACATTCGGCCGCAGACTGGACACATTGGCCCGAAAAGTGGACACATCGGGGCCAAAAGTGAACACATTGACGCGGAAACTGGACACATCGGCGGCAAGCAGTGAACACCAGTCCACCTCCTCCTCGGCCCGGCTGCCCATAGAAGTGTCCCGGCAAACCTGCGTCAAAACCCCCGGGTTGGCACCGCCTCCGTTCGCCCCGAACCCGTCGAAGAGCCTGCCCTGAGCTTGCCGAAGGGGGGCCGCCCCTGATTCCACGGAGCCTGCCCCGAGTCCGCCGAATAGTTCACCACGCCCATCGACGCCTCCCCTTGCCCTTCGTAAGCACCTAGTGTGCACTGGGCGTGCCGGCCTCCCGGCCCCTTCCCCGGAGTTCCTCATGCCCGCCTGCCTCGCCCGCTTTCGTCCCCTCGCCACGCTCCTCCTCGTCCCGCCCACCTGGAGCCGCCAAGCTCGCCCTGGCCCCAGTTGGCCGCAGGGCCGGTGCCTGACCGCGGCTCGCCCCCGTCACGCCCCCTCGCCGGCCGCGCCCTCACCCCAGGCGCCTCGCCGCTCCGCCCCAAAATCCGGCCCAAACTGTCTCTGGCCAGCCCGACCCCATAGGGGTCGGGCTGGCCAGAGACAGTTCCCCCCTTCACCCCCGCCAAACCCGCGCCGCGGGCAAACCGCCGATAATGCAGCCATACACTGACTGCACGCCCGCAAGCTAGGGAGCACGGATGAGTACGACGGCCGTGGCGCCGACCAGTAGCGCGGATGGGGTGACGTGGGATCTGAGCGTTCTCTACGACAACCCCGACGACCCGAAGATCGCGGCGGACCTGGATGCGGTCGCGGAGCGCGCCGAAGCTTTCGAGAAGCGCTACCGCGGGCAGGTCGCCGGCTTGGACGCGGCGGCCCTGCGCGACGCCGTGGCGGAGCTGCAGGACATCCACGAGGCCATGGACCACCCGGCCATCTACGCCCACCTGCTGCACGCCGGCCAGACCGATGAGCCGACCCACGGCCGGTTGGTAGCCCTCACCCAGGAACGCAGCACCGCCATCAACCGGCACCTGATCTTCTTCGACCTGGAGTGGATCGAGGTGGACGACGCCCGAGCCAAGGAACTGCTGGCCGACCCGCTCCTCAAGGACTTCGCCTACCTGCTGCGCCTCGAGCGCCGCTACAAGCCCCACCGGCTGTCCGAGGGCGAAGAGCAACTGTTGGACGAGAAGGCCAACACCGGAAGCCGCGCCTGGAGCCGCCTATTCGGGGAACTCACCAGCCGCCTGACCTGCGAAGTCACCGTGGCCGGCGAGACTCGCACGCTCACCGAGGCCGAGACCCTGGCCCTGAGCTACCACCCCGACCGCGAAACCCGGAAGTCGGCGGCCGCAGGCATGACGGCCACCCTGCGCGACAGCCTCCATCCCCTCACCTACGTGTTCAATGTCCGGCTCCAGGACCACGCCACCGACGACCGCCTGCGCAGCTATCCCACGGCCATGGCCTCACGCAACCTGGCCAACCAGATCACCCAGGATTCGGTGGACGCGCTGGTGGCGGCGTGTGTGCGTGGCTTCCCCATCGTGGGTCGCTACTACCGGCTCAAGCGCCGCCTGCTGGGCCTGGACGAACTGTTCGACTACGACCGCTACGCGCCCCTCAGTTCCGACCTGCCGTCCTACGACTGGGCCACCGGCAAGGATGTCGTACTCGAGAGCTACCACGCCTTCTCCAGCACCCTTGGCGGCATCGCCCAGCGCGCCTTTGACGAGCGCTGGATCGACGCGGAATTGCGCCCGGCCAAGCGCGGCGGCGCCTTCAGCATGGGCGGCACGCCCAGCACCCATCCATACATCCTGGCCAGCTATACCGACACCGTTCGCGACGTGATGACGCTGGCCCACGAGCTGGGCCACACCGTGCACCAGTACCTGTCCTACGGCGTCGGCTATCTGCAGGCGCACACGCCGCTGACCACGGCTGAGACGGCCTCGGTGTTCGGCGAGATGATCGTGTTCCGCCGCCTGCTCGACGCCCAGCCCACGGCCGCCGCCCGCCTGGGACTGCTGGCCAGCAAGATCGAGGATCACTTCGCCACGGTCTTCCGCCAGATCGCCATGCACAACTTCGAGTTCCGGGCCCACCAGGCCCGCCGCGAAGAGGGCGAACTCTCCTCGGACCGCCTCAGCGACCTCTGGTTCGAAGCCAACGGCGAAATGTTCGACGGCTCGGTCACCCTGCGCGACGACTACCGCATCTGGTGGAGCTACATCCCGCACTTCATCGGCTCGCCCTTCTACGTGCATGCCTATGCATTCGGCGACCTGCTGGTGTTGGGCCTGCTGCAGCGCTATCAGGAGCAGGGCGCCGCCTTCGAACCGCGTTACATTGAGATGCTGTCCAAGGGCGGCTCGGTCAGCCCCATCGCGCTGCTCGAACCCTTCGGCATCGACTTGGCCGACCCGACCTTCTGGGACGGCGGCGTGCGGGTACTGGGTGACCTGGTGACCGAAGCCGAGGCGATGGCCGAGGAGGCCGCGACGTGACCACGCTAAACGGCGTTCTCAAAGCCGTCGGCTCGCCCGCCATCGGTATGGCTGACGTGGCTGGCGTGGTTGGCGATGCCCTCCGCGGCGCGCCCTCCGACGAGCGCCGCTTCCTGGTACTGGTCCCGGACTCAACCCGTAAGGCCCCGGTGGCCGAGGTGTTCCGCGCCATCCACGACGCCGTCGACGGGCGAGCCGACCGCGTGGACGCCATGATTGCCCAGGGAACCCACGGCCCCATGTCCGAAGCGGAAAAGTCCGCCTGGGTCTTCGGCGGCGCCCGCTACCCGCGCAGCACCGTCTTCGACCACGCCTGGGACGACCCCGATGCCCTGACCCCCCTGGGCGTGGTTCCACTGGACGACCAATTGGACCGCTTCGGCGAGAACCGCGAATACGCGCCCCTGCTGGGGTTCGACGGCGACATGCGCATTCGCGTCAACGCCAAGCTGCTGGAATACGACCGCCTGGTCCTGCTCACCCGCGTGCAGCCGCACGAGGTCGCTGGCTTCGCGGGCGGGGCCAAGCAAATTTTCCCCGGCGTCTCGGGCCCGGAAATGATCAGCCTGCTGCACGCCATCGGCAGCCTGCGCACCAACCGCGGCATCCACGGCGTGATGTCCAACCCCGTGCGCGACCTGATCGACGACATGGCGCTGAACCTGCCCAACCCCATCACCACCATCGGGCTGGTGATCGATGACGACAGCGACGCCATCCACGGCGCCTTCGTGCAGCCGGACGGCTGGCGCGAATGCGTGGAGCAAGCCGCCGCACTCAGCGCCGCCGTCAACATCCGCTACGTCCCGCGACGTGTCCGGCGCGTGGTCGCGGCCCTGCCCCAGCGCAAGGACGGCAGCTGGCTTTACCCGGACCTCTGGACCGGCGCCAAGGGCGTGCTCAAGACCGAGGACGCCGTGGCGGACGGCGGCGAACTGGTGGTCTGGGCGCCCAATATCGACTCCATCTCCGACGCCCACGGCGAGTTGATTAGCACCATCGGCTACCACACCTACGCTTACTTCCTCTCGCGGCCCGAGTCCTGGCAGCGCGCCGGCGCCACGCCGCTGGCCCTGAACGGCAGCGCGCTGATGAAGGGTGAGGGTCGCATGGCGGCCGGCCGCGAAGTGCCGCGCATCGACGTGCGCATTGCCACCGGCATCCCGGCCGACGAGTGTGCCCGCATGAACATCGGCTACGAGGATCCCAACGCCGTGGCCGCCGAAATCGCTGCCACGTCCCCCAACGCCATCACCGACGACCGACTCATCGTCCACGACGCCGGCGGCGTCCTCTGGCGCTACCGGGCCGGCTAGCCGCAGCCTGCTACTGCCGAGGAATTGACGGTGGACGCTCAAGCCTTCTTCTTTGATCTTGACGACACGCTGGTGGACTTCGGCAAGGCCCGGCGTCAGGGCCTCAAGGCCCTGGCCGGCGAGTTGGCCGCGCGCATCCCGAATCACTCCGCCAGCCAGATGCACGAGACCAGCGCACGCATTGTGGAGGACCGAACCCGGCGAGGTCGCGGCATGCCCCAGACCGGTGAACTGCGAAACATCCGCATCCGCATCTGGACCGAGGTGCTCGCGTTCATCGGCGCGCCCGACCTGGCCGACCCCGAGCAGCTGGTGGACGACCACGACAAGCTCACCCGCCGCCACCTGGATCTGTATCCCGACGCGGACGCGGCCATCCGCTGGGCCGCCGAGCGCTTCCAGGTCACCGGCATCATCACCAACGGCCCCAGCGACGTGCAGTGGGGCGAAGTGCGAGCCGTCGGGCTGGAAGAACGCGTCGACCGCGTGATCGTCGCCGGCGACGTCGGCGCCTTCAAGCCCGACCCGCGCATCTTCGAAGCGGCCCTCGAAGGTCTTGGAATCCCGCCCCAGTCCGCCGTATTCATCGGAAACTCCGCCGACCACGACGTCGCCGGCGCCCTCCAGGCCGGCTGGTCCGCCATCTGGCTCAACCGCGACGGCGCGACCTATCCCCCTTCACTCCCCCCACCCACCGCCACCGCCACCACCCTCGACCAACTCCCAGCCCTCTTCGCCTGACGCGGCCACTCCACGCGTCGGCTTCGAGAGCGCGTAGGCTGAGCGCGCGAATCGGTCGACGAGGGGCAACCTGGGGGCAAGCTCGACTACAGAGGTGAAGCGTGAAGCTCTTCCTTAAGGCCGCGCTGTTCACGGCGGTGGTGCCGGGCACGGTAGCGGGGCTGGTTCCGTTGTTGCTCAAAGGCGATCGGGCAGTTGCCGGTGGCGTGACGCTTGTGCTGGCCGTCTGCCTTTTCGCCCTCGGCGTCGGTCTCTATCTGCGCTGCGTGTGGGACTTTGCGGTTTCCGGCGGAGGGACTCCGGCGCCAATCGACGCGCCCAAACGGCTGGTTACGAACGGTGTCTACCGCTATTCACGGAACCCCATCTACATCGCGGAGCTCACCATGATTGCCGGCTGGGCCATCCTCTTCACGGCCCCGATCATCGTGGCTTATGGAGTCGTGTTGTTCGTCGTCTTATCGCTGGCCGTGCGCCGCTACGAAGAGCCGCGCCTCGCCCGGCAATTCGGCGACCAATACGCGGCCTACACGGCAGAAACCGGCCGCTGGCTGCCCCGACTACGCCGCAAAGACCGGCCCTAAACCAGAACCAGCCCTAGCCGGTGCCCGCCGTCGTCTCCTCGATCAGCCAGTCCACCACGGCCTCCAGAGCGTGCTGTTCGCTGGCGCCGGCGCGGCGCTGAGATTCGTAGACCTCCAATTGCCGGTGAGCGCTGGTGCCGCGCGCCAGGATGGTTCGAACGTGCTCCACTTCGGCCACGCAGTCCAAGCGTTCGGAATCCTCGCGAATCAAGTCCAACAACTCCTCCATCAGCGCGTCCAGCGGCTTGATGCGGCCCTGGCCGAAATCCACCATCCCGCGGTCGATGCCGTAGCGCTGCGCGCGCCAGCAGTTCTCATGCAGCAGCGCCATCGGGTAGATGCGCCACCGCTGGTTCCCACGGCGCATCCGGGCCAGCATGGAAATCACGCACACGTACAGCGCCGCAATGCAGACCGAGTCCGCCAGGCTGGTGCAGACGTCGGTGATCCGCATCTCCAGCGTCGGCAGATTGGCGTGGGGCCGCGCGTCCCACCAGACTTTGGTTGGATCGTCGATCAACCCAGCGTCCAGCAGGCTCTGGATCATGCGCTGGTACTCGCCGTAGCTTGCGAATCGCTCCGGCAGTCCGGTGCGCGGGAACCCCTGAATGATCGTCCGCCGGTAGCTCCGCAGCCCCGTATTCCGTCCCTGCCAGAACGGCGACGACGTGCTCAGGGCCAGCAGATGCGGCAGGAAGTAGGTGATCTGGTTCAGTACGTCGATGCGGTCTTGCGGGTTGGGAATGCCCACGTGCACATGCATCCCGCCGATCACCATCCGCTGCGCCAGCGCCTGCATGTCCTCCGCCAGCGCCCTGTAGCGCTCCTTGTCCGTCGGCAGCTGCCGCGACCAGAGCGCAAACGGGTGGGTCGAGGCCGCCACGATCCGCAGCTCGTGCGCCCCCACCGTCTCCGCCACGGCGCCTCGCAGCGCCGCCAGCCGTTCGCGGACTTCGGCGATCGACCCGCACACGCTGGTGCCGACCTCGATCTGCGAGCGCAGCAGCTCCGGGCTGACGCTGCCCACTTCGGGCGCGATGGCCGCCGCGCACTCGTGCAGCAGCGCCCTCGGCGGGTTGGCCACCAGATCCCGCGTATCGGGATCGACGATCAGGTATTCCTCTTCGACCCCAATGGTGAAGTCCGGCAACCCGTCGATAAAGGCAGTCAAGCGTGCACCCTCGGGAACCTGCACGGTCATGCTACGCGGCCCCGTCAACCGCGCGGCCGGCGTGAGTGTTTCACGTGAAACATTCACGCCGCCCTAATCCCCGAGCCGATAGCCAGCTCCCGGCCCCCGCGGGTACCCTGCGCCCATGATCAAGATTGGCCTGCGCTTCGTTGAACTCTCGTCCGACCACCTGCAATACGCGGCGCAGATCGGCGTGGACGGCGGCACGCTGCGCACCGACGACCTGCCCGGGGTGGCGGAGACGGGCCATGTAGACGCTGCCGGTTTGCGTCAGCTGCTGCAGCGGCTGGACGCCCTGGGCCTCCAGCTGGCCGGCATGGAGTTGCAGCGCGCCCGAATCACCAGCGTCTTACGCGGCGCACCCGAGGGCGCGCGCGAGATCGACCATCTGTGCGAGACGATCCGCATCCTCGGCGGCGAGGGCGCCCCGCTGGTCACCTGCGGCTTCAGCGTGGCCCACGCCGACGAGCACATCCAGCCCTGGCGCGGCTACCGCGACCTTCCCGGCGGACGCGCCGGCACCGACCTGCGCACCTTCGACGCCGCCTGGGTCGAAGACTCCGACCAGGTCACCTGGGGCATCGACACCGGCGATCCCGCCGTGCGCGTGCCCGAAGCCGAAGTCTGGCGGCGCATGGACGGCTTCATGGGGCGCGTCGTGCCCGCTGCCGAATCCGCTGGCCTTCGCCTAGCCTTCCACCCCAACGACCCGCCCATGCCGCTCTACCGTGGGGTCGAGCAGCCGTTCGTTCACCCCGAGGGGCTAGGGCGCCTGCTGGACCGCTACGACAGCCCCAACGTCGGGTTGCTCTTCTGCCTGGGCACCATGCAAGAGACAGGCGCCGACATGCCCGCCGCGCTGCGCGCGTTCGGCGAGCGCGGCAAGCTCTTCACCATCCACTTCCGCAACGTCCGCGGCGTCATCCCGCACTTCGAGGAAGTCTTCCAGGACGAGGGCGACTACAACGCGGCGGACCAGATGCGCACCCTGCACGAGGTCGGGTTCGACGGCTTCGTGATGCCCGACCACTACCCCGGCCTGCTCGGCGACAACGAAGCCCGCGAACGCGCCCGCGCCTGGTGCGTCGGCTACCTCCGCGCCCTCATCCAAGCCACCGCCTAGGGACGTACGCCAGAACGGAATCGGCGGAAGCACCCGCGCGCTCGCTGCGGAGAGCAGCTTTGGGGTGCAGGTGACCCGTGCCTCGTCAGGCAGCTGACGGTGCCACTTCCTCGTAGCACTCTCGGTCCAAGCAGTCAATTAAGGGCGTGTGCGCGTTGGCGCAGCAGACGATCGAAAGCGAACGGCTGGAGCGCGTGATTGCCACGTAGAGCTGCGCGCGTTGCCGGTCGATCGGGAATCTCTCAACCACGGGGTCAAGCAGGTACACCGACGCGAAGTCCAGCCCTTTCGCGGAGTGCACCGTGGCCAACGCTACAGAGGCACCGTCCGGCGGAGCGTTGCGGTCCACCACTCGCACGGGTACACCTGCCCGCTCCAGGGCTACCCTCGCCTCGTCGCGCTGCGGGTTCGAACCCGTCAGCACTGCAATCTGGCTGACAGGCCGTCCCGCCTCAATCTCCGCGAGTACCGACTCGACCACGAACGCCAGGGCTCGAGGCCCCTCAGCGCACCTAGCCAGCCGCGGCAGCGGGCCTTCGCGCTTAGGCGTTGACAACTCTTCAACGTCGCGGCGTACCTCGTCGACGTTTGCGTAGATTGAGGCGGCCAGGGCGTGAAGCTGACGGGTCGAGCGGTAGGGCTCGCGCAAGACGTGGGTCCGACCTCTACGCGACCCGAATTCGGGGGCAGCCCACCGGTAGCGTCCGGCGTAGAGCGCCTGCGCCGGGTCAGCCAGCACCAGAAGCCGCGTCTCAGCCCCAGCCACAAGCGCCTTGGCCAGCCGGGCCATCACCGGCGAGCAGTCCTGACCCTCGTCGACAATCACGTCACGGTAGCGAGGCGGATTCGGATCCTTCGCAATCGCGGCGCGCGCCCGTTCGATTAGGTCATTCCAACTGTCCTGCGCGTCCCTCCGGTGCCGGATCCGCTGATAGAGCGCCCAGACCGCCCGGCGTTGAGGCTTGAACAGACGCACCAACCCCTCACTCTCCGGCCTATTGAGGTCAAGGTAGGGCTGTACCTCGTCGAACTGGTTGGGGCCAAGGACATCGCTAATCTCTGTGAAGAGATCGTCCTCCGCGAGCCTCTCGAGCGCGCGGCGGTCGGCATCCGGCAGCTGCCGCACTTCCTGGGCTAGCACTGTGCGGAGCCAGCGGTCATACACAGCCGGATTTGCCGAGTAGCTGTCTACACGCCGTCGAAGGTACCGCCCAGCCCAGCCGTGGAAGGTGTTTACCTCGATCTGCCGCGACCTCTCGGGTGGGGCGAGCGTTCTGATTGCTTCTCGCACGGTGCGCATAAGCACTCGGTTGAAGCAGAGATACAGCACGCGTCCGTCTTCAAAGCCTGGCAGCAGGCTCTGGCGCAGCGCTCGGTGGATTGCGATCGAAGTCTTGCCAGTGCCTGCGCCAGCCGTGACGAAGGACAGCTTCGTTTGTTTGGTTTTGCTCGCGTCAAAGGTGACTAGGAAACGCTGTGCCTCATCGAGGGCCGCGAAGTAATGCTGGTACCCGCGTGCCGCCAGCGCACCCAATTTGTCTGGCTCCGTTATCGGGGTAGGGTCCTGCGAGGCAACGCTTGGAACCGGCTCGTGTCGCTGAAGAACCTTGCTGCGCCTAGGAATCTCCTGAAGGTGCCTATCCTTCCACGCGTAGGCCTCGTCGTGTTTGCCGACCCAAAGAAGCACGACTCGATTCTCAGTCTTGGCAAAGACCAGCCGATACTCCTTCGTGACCCGGGCTGAACGCACCTCCAGGCCGCAGTCGAACCGATGCAGCAGCTCGTCGTTTAGTCCGGCGCGCTTGTCACCCGCTACAAGGCGACGCGCGACCATGAGCGTTTGGTTTTCGAAGCGGCCGCTTAGTCTGTTGAGCGCATCAGAGAAGTCGTGTCCGCGCCAAAGTTCAAAGTCCGCCATCCAGCCTCCCGCCCGCCGTAGGCCGTACTTGTCGCTTCACCGAGTTTCGCGCAGTTTATTGAGCCGCCCGCTGTGCGTTAGTGGACATCACGGTCGCGCTCCCCGCGAATGTTGGTCCGACGGCCAGGGTCGGGGCGTAGGATCAGTCAGCTTCCAGGGTTCGCAGGAAGGTGTTCTGAGCATGACTGACACGGTGAAGGTTGGATTTGTTGGGGCGGGGAACCTGGCGAGCCGGGTGCATTACCCGTCGCTGGACGAGATCGAGGCGACGGACTTGCGGGCGATTTCTGAGCTGGACGAGGACCGCCTGACCGCGACCGCCGACCAGTACGACGTGCCCGGGCGCTACACCAACTACCGCGACATGCTCGAGCGAGAAGACTTGGACGCCGTCTACGTGGTCATGCCGCCGCACCTGCTGCACGACATCGTGGTGGACTGCCTGCAGGCCGGGAAGCACGTCTTTATCGAAAAGCCGCCCGGCGTTTCCACCTACGAGACCGAGGCCTTTGCCTGGTACGCCGAACGGCACGACTGCCTGACCATGACCGGCTTCAACCGCCGCTTCATTCCCCTGCTGCGCCACTGCAAGGCCGTCGTTGAGGCCGCCGGACCCATCCACATGGTCTCCGTGCGCTTCCACAAGAACGACCCCGACATTGACGGCTTCGGCTTCTACCGGGGCTCCGTCAGCCACCTGACCTCCGACATCATCCACGCGGTCGACTCGCTGCGCTGGCTGGCCGGCGGCGAGGTGGTGGAAGTTAATGCTCACACCCGCGCCCTGGGCCGCGCCTACATCAACGTGCACGCCGCGCTGATCGAGTTCTCCACCGGCTGCTCAGGCGTGCTGCTGGCCAGCCGCCGGGCCGGCGCCCGCCGCCACACCTTCGAGTTCCACGGCGGCGACGTCTCGGCCTACTGCGAAGACGGTGTCGAGGGCATGATCTACCGCGACAACTCGGACACCCCTGAGTTCGTGCGGGGCGCTGACCTCATTGACGACCCCGAGGCCCTGCATCAACGCTCCGGCTTCCAGGCGGAGAGCCGTCACTTCATGGAAAGCATCCAGGCCGGCACCCAACCCCTCACCAACTTCGCCGAAGCCGCCAAGACCATGCGCCTGGTCGACCAGATCGCGGCGGATCGGCGCTAGCTGTCGGGGCGCCTCGCAGTCAATGATCCGCCTTTCGTTAAACCACCGGGGGACAACAGCCCTACCAGGCGCGCCAATTCCGCTCTCTGGCACCGGTTCATCCGTGAATTGGACAGGAATTGGCTCCAGCCGATAAACCGCCTGCCCAGCAGTTCGCCACAGAACAGAGTCGTCCCAAGACTCCTCTCCACCCGCTGCTCGAATCGCGTCCCGAAGATGCGTTCCAGCCGCTCGACAACCGTCCTGCCATTGCCCAGCAGCAACCTGATGTTGGGGCTCTCCTGCAGAACTTTCTCAAGGAACGGCAGGCCGTCCTCGATCAACCTGTCCTGAATCCGCCTGTCCAACTTCGACCATCGGGGATCGGTAGGCCACTGCACGACATCCAGAGAACAGGCCAGGTGAGGCTGACGGGCAACGTAGCGGCCGCCGTACGACGCGCCGCACGCGTTGAGAATCGGCTCCAAGGCCGTGAAATACCTGTACCTGTTGTTCTCGAAGTACCGACGCTTGTCTTCCCACACCTGTTCGGCGCCGCCCGCTTTCATTGACGGATAGTTGCTGCGGTGCCAGACGCCATGAGGATTGATGCCAACGGTTGCGACGCCGGCGACACTCACGTGGCCCTCGACGACCTGGGGCAGCGCTCCCGGTGGCACGCAGCAACCGTCAGGTGGCGCTGCGTCTTGGATGTAGGCGGGATAGTCCAACCCTCGGGTCATCTATCGATCCGCCATGTAGTAGTCAGCAGATACCACAGCTACCGCCGAACACGCGGGCGTCCGCCCATCCACTCCTACCTCCGCCCCCCGCGCCCGCGACGGCGGCCTCAACGCGCCACTCACACTTCGTTCAGCATTCGCGCGTCAGCGGTCACGGGCAACCTCAGGCGCTCTGCAGGTACTCCAGGGCCTTGACGTAGCTGCGCCGTTGGAGGAAGTGACGCAACTGCGGTGGGATTTCCGGGCCCAGCGACTGGGTCAGGCTGTCCACGCGGCCCAGCGCGGCCTGTAGCTCGGCGGCCGGGGCCGGCGGGGGGCCGATGGCCCGCAGCAGGTTCTCCAGCGCGTCTGTCAGCTCGGCTCGGCCGTCGCTCATCTCGCGGCTAGCCCGCCAGCGTGGCCTCGACGGTAATGTCCACGTTGCCGCGAATCGCGTTGGAGATCGGGCAGCCGGCCTCGCCCTGCGCGGCCAGGTCGGCGAATCCCGCCTGGTCCAGTCCGGGCACCACGCCCTCCACGCTCAGCGAGCTGCTGCCCACCTTGAAGCCACCGGCCGGCAGCGGCTCGAACGTGACGGAGGCGGACACCCGCAGCTCCTCGGGCGGATGGCCGGCTTCGGCCAGCGTGTGCGAGAACGCCATGGCGTAGCAACTGGCGTGCGAGGCGGCCAGCAATTCCTCCGGGCTGGTCTTGCCGCCCGGCCCCTCGGTACGCGCGGGCCAGCTCACGGCCTGCGCCGTCATTGCGCCGCTTCCCACGTCGAACGTTCCCGTTCCTTCAATCAAGTTGCCGCGCCAGACGACGTCGGCACTTCGGACGATGTCCGCCATAACATTCCCTCTCCGTCACGTGACCGCAGTGATCCCACCGCGGATTGTCGCCTTTGTCGGCCATGCTTACCACACGCAGTGCGTGTGGCGGCGTCGCAGCGTTCGCCGGTCAGGCGGCCCGTACAGGTTTGACGGCCGACGCAGCCCGACCGGTTTGGTTGCGGCTGGCAACCTCGCTATAGTGCCTGTCCCCTGCTATGGGCTTTGCCAACGCCGTCCGCCAACTCCGCGAACAGCGTCGCCTCACCAAGGCGGCTCTCGCTGCGCGTTGCGGACTGGCCCCCTCGTACCTCTCCCGGCTCGAAAGCGGCGACTACAAGAGTCCAACCGTCGCCACCCTGGTAAGGCTGGCCCATGGCCTGGAAGTCGACCCGCGCGAACTGTTGGTGCTGGCGGGCTACGTGCCGGACGACATGGCCAGCACACGCCGGCGGTTCGCCGAAGAGACCATTGCCAGCGTGGCGGAATCAGCCATTCGCTCCATCTCGCGCACGGTCAGCACCACGCTCAACCCCGACCAGGATGACAGCGACGACGAGCCGCTGAATGTGGACCGGGCGCTGCTGGCAGAACGGTTGCGCACGCACCGCCGCACGGCACGTCGTACGACCCGGCAAGTCGCGCGGCAAGCCGGTGTGCGCGTGAGCGTGATCACCGACGTCGAGGCGGGCCGCGAACTCTCCACGCCGGTCGACTTGGCACAAGTGCTCACCCGCGGCTATGCCCTGGCGACGGCTGAGGTGGACGATTTGCTATTCGAAGTTGGGCTCAGCCAGTACCTGGCCGACGACATCGTCCTGTCGTCCGAGTCGCGGCGGATGACCCTCGAGTTCGCTCGCCTGGCGCGGATTCGCGACCGCCACAGCCGCCAAGGTCCCGGCCTGATCGACTAGAGGCCCCGCCACTCCGGCATACGTCGGGCCAGGCAGACGATTGGCTGATGCTGGTCGATGGCCGACTTAGACACCCGGCGGACTTGCGGCTAGCACTGACGTCAGCGCGCGATGTCTATCGAGTTCGCGTTGTTCGTCGGCAGAATGCCGGCTTCCTTGGTGAACGCGCGCCACTGAGACCCATCAAACCGGGCGACGCCGCCGTCCGTCGCCGCCCAGATGTGACCCTGGCTGTCCTCGGCGAGCGCCCGCACGCTGTTGGATGGCAGAGCCGAGTTCGCAGTGTTGGCCGTGACAAACGCGTCATTCTCCCAGTGGCTCACGCCGCCCTCGGTTGCAACCCACACCGTCCCGTTCCTCGCCACCAGAATGTCGCGGATGTCGTTTCTAGCAAGACCCTCACTGGTCGTGTATGTGTCCCATGTCTTCAGATTGAGCGTCCGCGCCAGCCCCTTATCCTTCGTGCCGATCCACAGTGCTCCAGACGCATCGGTCTCTATAGCCGTAACGTCGTTACTGGGGATGTCCGAGTTGTCGGTTTCGAAGATCGCCCAGATATCGAGTGACCGGTCGAACAGGACGGCCCCTTTGGGCGTCGCAAACCACACGCGGCCCTGCGCTTCCGAGACCATATGCACGTCGCGCACATCGGCGCTTGGCAGTCTGGACGTGTCTGGCCGGACCCGATCCCAGTGGCCGTCGCCAAAGCTGCTGGCGCCAGAATCCGGGTGGGCCATCCATAGGATATCCACGTGCTGGCCCCCGGACAGGGCAACAATATTGTCTGATCCGATCCCACCTTCGGTACTCGCCTTGCTGAATTCGGTGCCGTCGCCGTCTCTGTTCATCCGGACCAAGCCGAGGTTCGTGCCGGCCCATATGTGGCCATCCTTGTCGACCAAGACCGCCTGAACCGTATTGGTGGCAAGCACCGATCGGTCCACGTCAATCTGCCGCCAACTGGTGCCGTCGTACGTAAGGACTCCGCCGTCCGTCGTGCCTACGACGATCAACTCGCCGGTCCCACCGAGCGGATCGGGCCCGGCCACCGGCGCAGAAGTTGCCGTCGGGGCCGCCGTCGCCGTGGCGGCTGCCGTGGGCGACGGGGTGGGCGCCGTGAACTCGACGATCTGCGGGCTGTAGATCTGCCCGGACGCCACCGGCACGGCGGCGTTGAAGGCGCTGAACCCCTGCCAGGCGCTGTCCGGGTATTTCTGGTTGCGTAAGTCGTCGCCCAGGAGTCGCAGCTTGACCGGGGCCTGGGAATCCTGCTGGTGGTACTCCATGACCGCGGACTGAAAGTACTGCCGGATGAAGCCGGTGGTGGCCGCCGCGATGTGCACGGTGCCGGGCGCGTTGGTGTCGATCCGAGCTTCGGTCTTGGGGAACCCAAAGGCCTGCACGCCGCCAAAGGCGTTGAAGAAGTCAAGGAAGCCGGTCCGTCTGCCGCCAACCGAGTAGTTCGAAACCTTGTGGTTCCACGGCCCCAGCTGCTCGCCGCTGTTGTTGTTCAGCGTTCCGGGTTCCACGCCAAGGTCGGGACTGCCGCCCACGCCGCCGCCGAAGTAGTCCCAGGTAAGCCGCCGCTCAAGGACGTAGATGTTGCCGAGGTCGGCTCGCCGGTGAAAGTCAACCACGCCCCGCTGGTAGTACTGCGTGAGGGTGCCGCTCTCCTCGAGGTGGATCTCGGACGTCGGGAATCCCCACCGCTGCAGGCCGCCGGTGCTGTCGTAGAAGGCCTGGAAATCGGCCGTGAGGGTTTCGCTGCCTACCGTCACGCTCAGCCGCGGAATGTTGTGCTGGAGCGCCGCATTGCCCGGCGCGCTGACGAACGTGTTGTCGAGGACCGTAATCTGCCCAAAGCCGGATGTGACTTGGGCGGTGAGGGTCGCAGGACCTAGGGCCAGGGCCATCAGCAGGGCGATGGCCGCGATACCGAGCGTGACGCGTACGCGGGTCAGGTGCGCGACCCTTCCTTAGTCGCTACGGACAACTGCGCCACCGTCGTATCCATTCGAGGGTACGCAGCGCCAGCGGCGCCACAACCGAACAGGATTATAGGTAATGCCGCCAGCGCTGCCACTGGATCCTAGCCGGTCGCCAGGCCAGCGACGACTACCACCAGCGTGAGAGCGACGCCGAGGCCCATACTGAGGGCCAAGTCTCGGCGCAGGTGTGGCAACGAAGCCAATGACTGCGCCCTGCGATCGGTGGTGGCAGTCGCCGCGCTTGCCGTCGGCGCGGCGGCGAGCCGTCCGGGGGTCTCGGCGGTAACCGTCGGCCGGCGCACGGTGGGCCGGATCGGCGCGCGACGGCGGCGGCGGGTTGACCGCCGTCGGTTAGCCATCCGTTGCCTCCTGGCGGCCAGTTGGCGCAGACTCTGCGTCGTCCATGTCCGAAGCAGCACCGCCCTGGCGGCGCTCCCGGCGCCGTCGTCGGAGCTCCCAGCGCACGAGCAGTCCTCCCATGATGCCTGTTGCGAATCCGCCGAGGTGAGCTTGCCACGCAACGTCCGCGTCAAGCAGCTCCGGCGGGTGGGCCAGAGCACCGAACAGTTGAACCGAGAGCCAGAGGCCGCCGGCCGCCAGCCCCGCCCAACCGCCGACCGTCACCACGCCGATGAGACCAGCCACACCCGCGCTGGCCCCGATGGTCGGGATGATCGACCCGCTGTTCAGCAGCGCGTGGCACCCCCCGCCGACTGTCACCCCCGCAGTCCAAATGGCGGCAAACCGCCACCCGCCGATCGCGCGCTCAACCATTGATCCAAGCACCGCGATGAACGCAAGGTTGACCACCAAATGCGCCAGGTTGCCGTGAAGAAAGGAGGAACTCAGCAGCGTCAGTGCGTATGGCGCCGGCGCGCCCGGGATCGAGAATCGCTCTCCATGAAACAGCACCGCGGGGATCAGCCCGTAGCGGACGATCCACTCCTGCCCCGCCGGCCCCTGAAGAGCCTGGAGAAGAAAGACCGCGGTGTTGGCCACCAGGAGCGCGCCAGCCACCGGGCTCGGCCGCCAGACGCCGTTCCGCCAGCGCTTCATGTGATCCGCTCAGTCCGGCAGCAGCATGCTCAGCAGCGTGTCCAGGTCCTCCGGATCTCGGTATTCGATCTGGATGCGACCACGCTTCCGGGTGCCCACAAAGCGAACGCGGGTTCCCAGCCGCCACTGCAAGCGCTCGGCGACATCCTCCAACTCGACGTCGGGCGGGAGTGGCGGCGTCAATCTGCGGCGGGCCGCGCGCTCGGCCTGCCGCAGATTGAGGCGACCGGTCAGCATGCGCAGAAACAGCCGCTGCCGCAGTACCGGGTCGGATATGCCCACGAGGGTGCGGCCGTGACTCTCGGTGATACGGCCCTCGGCCAGCGCCTGCTGCATCTCCGCGTCCAGCCGCTGCAGCCGCAGCGTGTTAGCCACCGCCGACCGGCTCAAGCCCACCACAGCCGCCACCTGCGCTTGTGTCAGTCCAAAGTCATCGATCAGTGCCTGGTAGGCGTGTGCTCGCTCCATCGGCCCCAGGTCGCTGCGCTGCACGTTCTCGACCAGCGCCAGTTCAACCCGACGCCGAGCGTCGGCTGCGATGATCGTGACCGGAACCTCGGCCAGGCCCGCCGTGCGCGCCGCTCGCCAGCGCCGCTCGCCGGCCACCAGCAGAAAGTATCCCGGCCGCTCGATTGACGGCGTAACCAACAGCGCTTGGAGCACGCCGTGACGTCGAATCGACGCCCCCAGGGCCGCCTCTTCTTCCGCGTCAAAACGCCGCCGCGGCTGTTCTGGATTCGGTTCAATACGGTCAAGCGGAACCGAGCGACGGTCACTCGGTATGTCGGCTGGGAAGTCAGTCACGCCGGGATCGGCTGCCATCAGTTGAATCGCCACCACGGCTAGCTCACACGCGTTCTGTATACGAATAGCTTACATTACCTCGGGTGGACTGTCCAGCAACTGCGCGTCGGTACCCCGAAACAACACGGCTCGCCACGCGATTTATCGTGGACCCCTGTCGGGATCGTGTCGTGCGCGCTGGGCCGCACCCAGAACACTCCGGTCTTGCCAACAGTGCTGTGGTTCTTTGTTAAGAAGAGTTGGCCGTAGTCGTAGTCGGAGCGTGAGTGCTGGGGAAAGAAGACAGCGCGCGAGCGCGGCACTCCTTTGTGGTGGGTGTCCTTCGGCCCAAGTGGCAGGACAGCCGGCTGTGGACGGGCTGGGCACACGAGCGGATACGGCTGGAACTAGGGTCATCGTGTGGGCTGAGGAGTACGAATGCACGCTGCGTATCCACACTTGCAGGCAGTTATCCACACAAAAGAGCCAGTAATCCACAGCGGGGGGTCTTTTGGGGGCTATGCCGCCAGATGGGCGCGGATCGCTTCGATATCAGCTTTGAGCCGGTCCTCGAGCTTCAGCCGGCGCTCAATCTTGGCGCAGCCGTACATCACGGTGGTGTGGTCACGGCCGCCGAGAACCCGGCCAATCTCGGGCAGGGTCTCCTGCCCGTCGTTGCGCATCAGATACATGGCGACCTGGCGTGCGCCAGCCGTCCGGGCGTCGCGGCGCTTCCCCAGCAGGTCGTCTTGCGGGATATCGAAGTGCTGGCCGGTGGCCGCCAGGATGGCGGTCGGCGCGGGCGGTCGGTCGGCAGTTGCCCGCCCGAGGCCCGACAGCGCCTGCTCGGCGGCGGACGGCTCAAGCGGCAGCCCGTGCAACTCGGCATAGATCAGCGTGCGGGTCAGGGCGCCTTCCAGCTCGCGGACGTTGCGGGTGATCTTGTCCGCGAGATAGTCAACCATGTCGTCTGGAACGCTGACGCCGGCCGCCGCGGCCTGCTGGTGCAGAATCATGCGCCGCAAGTCCAGGTCGGGCGCCTGAACGTCGGCGACCAGACCGACCTCGAACCGGCTGCGTAGACGCGCTTCAAGGCGTGCAATCTCGCGCGGCGGGCGGTCGCTCGTGAGCACGATCTGCCCGCCGGCTTCGTAGATGGCGTTGAACGTGTGGAACATTTCTTCCTGCGAGGCCTCGGTGCGGGAGAGGAACTCAACGTCGTCCACCATCAGCAGGTCAACGGTGCGATAGCGCTCGCGGAATTGACGGCGACGGTCACCCCGGCTCTCCGTGCGGATCGCGTGTAACAGGTCGTTGACAAACGTCTCGCAGGGTACGTACCGCATGCGGGTCTCAGGACGCCGCGCCATCACGGCGTGGCCGATGGCGTGCAGGAGATGCGTCTTGCCCAGACCGACCCCGCTGTAAAGAAAGAGCGGGTTATACACGTCACCCGGCCGCTCGCTCACCCGCAGTGCCGCGGCGTGCGGTAAGCGGTTCGACGAACCAACCATGAAGCGCTCAAAGGTGTAGCGGGGGTTGAGCCGGGTCCCTAGGGACCCGGCACGGTCGGAAGCAGGCGCCTGTGCCGGCGGCGGCTCCCCCAGCCATGCGGGTGGGCCCGCAGGCTGGTCAGCCTGCACGACAAATGTAACGTTGACATCACCGCCGTGCGCCTTCGACACCGCGCGCGCGACCAGCTCGCGGTACCGCCGCGTGACGATTTCTTTGGCGAATACGGTCGGGACGGCTACGACGATCTCGTGGCCGCCGGCGCGGACGAACCGCGCATCCCGAAACCAGGCGGCATAGTCCGCTTTTGGAACCTCAACTTGCAGCGCCCCGAGGGCGGCCTCCCATGTCCGTTGACTCAGCATTCCATCCCCAACCTCCGCACCGCGCATTTGATGCGGGACGAAAATGCTAGCAGACCGTCGTCGGCAAAGCTGAGCACACCAAACCTGTTAAGAAGGGACCAACTGGGACGATGGAGGTTATTTTAGTGACGATTTGGGCTACCCGACGGCTGAGTGGACAGTGTGCCCGGCCCGGCCTATCGGCTCCACTTCAAGACAGCGGCCCAAGAGCTGCGGCGGGGACGTTACGCGCGACAAGCCAGATTGCACCAGCCTGAGTTTAAATTAGTCAGTTTCCGGCGCTTCCTTGCTGTCGTCGAGATGGGCAGCGTGGTTCCGAACCTGAAACGAAAGCACCGTTACGAAGCCACGGTTACCGAAGTAACTAGATTCGCGGTCTACCCGTGGTCGCGGCGCCTGCTCGGTCATAGAATTGGGCGCAATTCGCGACGCCTGCCGTGCTCACGTGAAAGGGTTGATTCCTATGCGATTGATAACCGGTGCCCTGGCGGCCATCGGTCTGATGGTCGTGCTCATCTTCGTTGTGGCGGTGGGAGTCTTTGCCTACGACGAGGCGAAACGGCGCTTGGTGGGCGATGAGTTTGCGCCCGAACCGCCGACCGGAGGATCAAGCGACTAGCCGTTAGTGCGTGAGCCAGCCCAGCAGCTGCAGGCCGGCCACGCCGGCCCAGGCAAAGGCGATGTTCTTGATCAGCAGCCCCGGCCACGACGCCAGTACGAAACGCAGCAGCCCGATCCGGGTGGCGCCGGCGATCATGCCGGCGATGTCGAAGAAGGGGTTGGGGATCGCGGCCATCACGAAAAGGGTCAGCGCGCCGTGACGCACCATCCAGGCGCGGACCCTGTCGTAGCCCTTGATGTTGCCGATGGCGCCCTTGCCGGACCAGCCGATGTAGTAACCGCCCAGTTCGCCGACCATTTGGCCGGTGGCGCCGACCAGCCCGACGGCCCAGATGTTGTCCAGCGCCGCAGCAAACGCGCCCACGCTCACGGCGGCCGGCGCAGGCAGGATCAGGGTGGCCGCGCCTATGGCGGTCAGCAGGAAGACGGCCGCATAGCCGGCACCCGCCAGGCGGTCGCGCAGCACCTCGGCGAAAACCACCGCCAGGATCGCGATGGCGAAGACGCCCAGCAGCCCCGCGATCTGCGCCGCGAGCAGCCAGCGCGAGCGCGGGGCCAAAGGCGCGGCCTCAGGTTGGGTGGCCATCACAAGACCTCCAGGTTCGCAGGCAGCACGCCACACGCGGCGAGCGAAGGGTTGTGCAGCACGTAGCCTTGAGCGTCTGGAACTCGAAGAACCGCGGGCGCGTGCCCGCACGGAACGATGGCCAAGCGTAGACGGCTGATCGCAAAGTCGCGAAAGCGTAGCAACCGCCTCTGGCTGTGGCTGGGGCTGGTCGTCAGCGCCCTGCTCGGCCTTGGAGCCGTGATGGCCGCCTTCGTCGTGGCTACGGGCGTCGGCGTGGCCCTCGCCCTCAACGTGGCCTCAACGTTTCTGACCGATCTGCCCCCGGTCGACGAGATCGCCACGGTCGGCGGTCAACTCTTCCAGACCACCACCATTCATGATCGCCGGGGGCGGCCGCTTGGAGAGCTGCTGGGCGAGGGCCGGCGCCGGGTGGTGCCGCCCGAGGACATCCCGCAAGTCGTCAAGATCGCCGTGGTGGCCGCCGAGGACGCCACCTTCTACGACAACCCCGGCGTGGAGGTGCGCGCCATCGCCCGCGCGATCTGGAGTAACTGGCGCGGCGGGGAAGTGGTGTCCGGCGCCAGCACGATCACGCAGCAACTGGTCAAGAACGCGCTCCTCACGCCCGAGGAGACCTACGAGCGCAAGCTGCGGGAGGCCGTGCTGGCCTGGCAGATCAGCCAGAGGTTCTCCAAGGACGAGATCCTGGGGCTTTACCTCAACCAGAACCACTACGGCGGCCTCACCTACGGCGTGGCCGCGGCGGCCGAGGCCTACTTCGACAAGGATCTGGCCGACGTGACGCTGGCCGAAGCCGCCATGCTGGTCGGCCTCTTGCCCGCGCCCTCGTTGCACAACCCGCACGTTGACCCGGAGGCAGCCCGGCGCGAGCAACTGCGCGTGCTGGCGGCCATCGCACGCCACGGCCTGACGCCGCCTGGCGCGGTCGCGGCGGCGCGCGAGGCGGACCTGCGGATCGCCCCCCCGCGCGAGACCAGCTCGCCCGCCCCCCACTTCCTGGACTTCGTGGTGCGCGACCTCCAAGACCGCTACGGCCCCGAAATCAGCCGCCAAGGCTGGGAAGTCACGACCACCCTTGACCTGGACCTACAGACCGCGGCCGACACTGCCGTTCGGGACCACGTGGCGACCCTGGCCGAGCGCGAGGTCACCAACGGAGCGCTGGTAGCCATCCGTCCCGCCACCGGGGAAATCCTGGCCATGATCGGCAGCCTGGACTTCAACGAAGCGGAGATCGACGGCCAGGTGAACGTAACCACGGCGCTGCGGCAGCCGGGCTCGGCGTTCAAGCTCTTCACTTACGCCAGCGCGCTGGAGCAGGGGTATAGCCCTGCAACCATGCTGCTGGACATTCCCACCACGGTGCCAATCGCCGGCCAGGAGCCGTACCGCCCGCGCAATTACGACCGTAAATTTCGCGGCCCCGTGAGCCTGCGCACGGCCCTCGGCAGTTCGTTCAATATTCCCGCTGTGCGAACGCAGTTATTCGCCGGGCTCGACGCGACGCTGGATGTGGCGGACCGGCTGGGGATCACGTCACTGACGGACCGTTCGCGCATCGGCCCGGCGCTTTCCCTGGGATCCAATGAGGTGCGCTTGCTCGAACTGACCGGCGCCTACGCCACCGTGGCCAACGGCGGGCGTCGCGTGACACCGGCGGCAGTGCTGTGCATCCGGGATGCACGCGGGCTGATCGTGGAGCAGCTCGGCGACGGCTGTTCGCTGGCCGCCGATGCATCGTGGCTTGGGCTGGGGCGCCTTCCGCTCACGGAGCGAGCCTTGTCGCCCGAGATCGCCTATCTGATGACCTCAATCCTCTCGGACCGGGCGGCTCGCGAGCCGGGCTTTGGCGGGGTCCGCGAACTGCTGGATCTGGCCGACCGCCCGGCCGCCGTCAAGACCGGCACAACCGAAAACACGCGCGACGCCCTCACCGTGGGCTTCACGCCCCAGCTGGCAACCGGCGTGTGGGTGGGAAACGCCGACGGCACGCCGATGGACGACGTGACCGGGGTCCGCGGCGCCGGCCCGATCTGGCAGCGGTTCATGGATCGCGCGCATGCGGGGTTGGACCTCGTCGACTGGACCCGGCCGCCAGGCGTGATCGAACAGGACGTCGACGCGCTGTCCGGCCTTTTGCCGTCGCCGTTCACGCCCGAAACGAAGCAGGAAGAGTTCGCGCCCGGAACCGTCCCGACCCAGCGCGACGTGGTCCATCAGCCCTTCCGCATCCACGTGCCCACCGGACTGCTGGCCACCCCGGACTCGCCGCCCGACGAGGTGGAAGAGCAGGTATTCGTCGTCCTGCCAACGGAAGCGGCAACTTGGCAGCGCGGGGTGGACGAGGACTCGCCGTTCCGGCTGCCGCCCGACGTCTTCGCCGGCGGAACCGCGCTGCCCGTGGCGGCAGCCGAGGGCAGCGGGGCGCAGATCACGGCACCCGTGGAAGGGCAGGCTATTCGCAACATTCTGGAAATCTTCGGCACGGCCACCATTGGCGGATTCGGCTCATCCGAACTGCACTACGGCGACGGCCCCGCACCAGGGGCCTGGACGCGGATCGGCTCGCCAGCGGACGTCCCCCGGGCCGAACAACAGCTGGGAGCCGTCGACACCATCCAACTGACCGATGGGGCCTACACGCTGCGGCTCACGGTCAGAGCCGTTGACGGGGGCGCCGAGATCGCCTTCCGGCGCTTTGTCGTAGACAACACGCCGCCCGTGGTGGAGGTGGTGGGCCTTGGCGCCGAAGCCGGCGCGGCCGCCGGAACCGTGCCCCTTGGCGCCGCGGTCGAGGACGCCGGCGGTGTGGCCAGCGTGGAATTTCGGGTCGACGGCGAGTCAGTCGGTGTGGCCCGCTTCGCGCCCTACCAGGTGGCTTGGTCCAGCGAACCCGGTGACCACGAGGTGGTGGCGATCGCGACTGATCGCGCCGGCAACTCGACGACGTCGGAACCCGTCACCTTTCGGGCCGGATGAGGTGCCCATTGACGCCGATCCGGGGGTTCACGGGCGGGTGCGAACCCTCCCACTGCCGGGCCGTGACATCACACGGCGTGCTGACGGTCGACGCGTGTACAATGCGGCCACGTTCTAGTCTGCAGCGCGCGTTCTTGGGCCCCAGACGTTTAGGGGAGGCTCCGTGGCGCGAGACCGCCGGCAGTTGTTGACCTGGGGGCGGCCTAATACTGGCGGCCCCGGGAATAGGGGGCTGCGGTGAGGAGCCTGCGACAGTATCGACTGTTCGTCACGCTGCTGGTTCTGCCTGTACTTGCCATCGTCCTGATCGTGGTGCTGGTCATGGCATTGACCGGCGGCGGCGAGGAGGATCCGGCCGCGGCGACGCCGACGCCAACGTCCGCCGTTAGCCTGCCGATTTCCCGGCCGGCCGGCCGAACGCCGGTTGCGTCGCAAATTACCGTTGGGCCCACGCAACCGCCGGTGCCAGAGCCCACGCCCACGGTGGCGCCTACCCCCACCCCCACCGAGCCGCCGGTGCCCACGCCCACCCCCACGCCTGAAGGGCCGATCGAATACGCGGTGCAGGACGGCGACACGCTGTTTTCCATCGCCTCGGCCTACGGGTTGAGCGTGTCCGATCTGGTCGAATTCAACGATCTGCCGGACGAAAACTTTATTTTCGTCGGCCAGGTGCTTGAGATTCCGACGGATCCGGCCCAGGTCGCCGAGCGGCGTCAGTCGCGTCCCGTCGCTACGACCGCCGTGGTGGTGCCCAATGACGGTCTGAATGTGCGCGCGGCGCCCAACACCACAACCGGCACCGTGCAGTACGTCGCGCCCGGCGGCACCGAATTGGCCCTCACGGGCGTCGTCGAGGTGATCGACGGCATCGAGTGGCGCGAGGTTACTGACGGCAATTGGGTGCAGGCCCAGTACCTTGAGATTGGTGTGCGAGCGGCCGCGGCTCAGCCGGCCGCACCCGCGGCCACTGCGGCCCCGGCCGCCACTCAAGCTCCGCAGCCCACGCAGGCGCCCCAGGGCGAAGGCGTGCGCGCCACCGTGGTTCCGACCGCCGGCCTAAACGTGCGGACGACGGCGGACCCGAACGGATCGGTGGCCTACGTGGCGCCCGGCGCGTCCGGAGTGGATCTCAACGGTGAGACTCAGGTCGTCAACGGCGTCACCTGGTGGCAGCTGAACGACGGCAACTGGGTCCAGGGCCAGTTCCTCAAGTTCGGCTAGCCGGACAGCATTTTCAAAAGGGGCGCTCCAGACGGAGCGCCCCTTTTTTGCGATACCGCTAGGACGTGGCCGGGCTGGCTGGCGCCAGCCAGCGATCCATGAAACCTAGGGACGTGGCGGCCCGAAACTCGTGTCCGCTGTCGAATTCGTCGCGCTCCAGCCGGTCCGGTACGCCCGCGGCGTCGTAAATCGCGGCCAGGCGCGCGTGCGCCTGGCGCGAGGCCTCGATAGCGAAGCCCCGGTCCATCCGTCCAGCCTCGATCAGCAGCGGCCGCGGGGCGATCAGCCCGTGCAGGTCCGGCACGTCCGCGTAGGCGTAGATCCCCGGCAGGAACTGTGACCCGCAGAAATTGCCCGTCCCCAGCGCGTAGGACTGGAAGGTTGTGAGGTAGCCGCTCACCACCGCCGCGCGGATCCGTGTGTCCAGCGCGCCCAGATACATCGTGCGCGTGCCCCCGAACGACAGCCCGGCGCAGCCCAGGCGTCCGGCGTCAACCTCCGGCCGCGCGGCCAGGATGTCCAGGCCGCGTTTGTCGTCCTGGATGTTCAGCGCCATCAGGTTGATGCCGAACAGCAGCGCTCGCATGAAGTTGACGTTGCAGCCGTCGCGCTGCCCGTAGCGGCGGAAGCCTTCGGCGCGTTCGCCGAATCCAATCGCGTCCGGCGCGAGCACCACGTGCCCGCGCTCGGCGTAGCGTCGGGCAAAGCTGCGGTAAATGTTGGGACTGTCGTCGCGCGCCACCAGCTGGTCCTTGCCGTCCCCGTGGCCGTGCAGCGCCAGGATTCCCGCGGCCGGCTGCCCGGCTGACGCGCTGCCCGGAATCAGCAGCCAGGCCGGAACCCACACGTCGGGGATAGTTTCGTACACCAGCTTGTGCTGGACGTAGGCGCCGCAGTCCGTGGATTCCAGGATCGTCGGCTCGGACCCGGTCAACGCGGGAAGGTCGCCCAGCAGCGCCTGCACCCGCTCAAGCAGCGCCGCCCGCCAGGCGCCGAAATCCATGCCCGGGTGAAAGGCCAGCGAGGGTTCGCGTGCGCCGTCCAAGCCGTCGATGAACCTGTCGAAGTCGTACGCCGGCGGGTCTGCGGTCGTCATGACGCCTGAACGCGCGCCCGCAGGTAGTCCAGCGCCAGCCCGGCCTGGGCCGGGAAGTCGGTGAACCGCTTGCCGTTGTCCTCCACGCTCATCCGCAAGTCATAGCCTGTGGCCAGCAGGGCGTCCAGAAAGTCGTCGAACCCCGGGTCGGTCGGCTGCTCCGGCGCGTCGGCGATGGGAGGCACCGGTACGTGAATGTGACGAAGGCGCGGCACGACTTCCGACAGGGTTTCCAGCGGCTCGTCGTTGTGGAAGACGTGGAACCAGTCGGCCAGCGTCCACACGCGCGGATGCCCGCTCTGGCGAGCCGCCACGAAGCCTTCGACGATGGTGTTGATCGTGTCGCACACGTCGCGCCAGAGCGGTTCGATCACCAGGTCCATGTCGTGGTCGGCGGCGATCTCGCCCGCCAGCACCAGGAAGTCCTGCAACTGTCCGGGCACCAGGTGATGGTCAAACCCGGGCGGCGTGGAGCGAGCGCCGCCGCTCCCAAACACCACCAGCCGGGTCCCCAGGTCGCGCATGCGGCCCATGGCCGTGGTCACGTAGGCGCGCAGGCCCTCCAGGTCGCGCGCCGGTCCCACCACCGGATGGTGGGGCGGGATGAACACGTTCAGGGCCTCCGGCGGCAGACCGGCGTCCTCGATCCGGCGCTTGATCGGGGCGTAGACGGTCTCGTCGTCGTCGGGCTGCAGGTCGACCACGCGCAGTTCGGCGTAGTCGTAGCCGGCCGCCCGCATGGCCGGCATGTTCTCGATCAGTCCGCAGCAGCCGAATCGCATAGGGCGCGTATCCATCCTCAGGCTGGGCTGTCCGGCATGGTACGCGAGCGCCCACCCGAACCAGGGGTAGCCCTCAAATGACATACGACGACCAACGAGAATTGCTGGAGGTCGTCACGGCCGACGGTCGCTCGACCGGGCGCCTGCTGCCTCGCGGACAGATTCACCGCGAGGGCCAGTGGCACCGCACGCGCACGGTCTGGGTGGTCCTGACCGGCGAGCCGGACGGTCCGGCCCTGCTGCTCCAGCAGCGCGGATTCACCAAGGACACCTGGGGCGGCCTTCTGGACGTGAGCAGCGCCGGCCACCTGGCGCCCGACGACCCCGACCCGTGGCGCGAGCTGGAGGAGGAATTGGGCGTACGGCCCACGCAGGGACCGCTGATCCAACTGGGCACCCGACGCGTGGAAGGCGCCCATCCTCGCGACGACCTGGTGGACCGCGAGTTGCAGGACCTGTGGCTCTGGCTGGCGCCGCTCGCGCTCGACGGATTGCGACCAGCGCGCGGGGAGATCGAGGCACTGCTCAGCCTGGACCTGGCGGTCGTGGCTGATCTGGAGAATTCCGAAGCCCGCACACCGGCCCGGCGGCTCGACGCGGTCACGCGCGCAATCACATCAACGGTCGTGACTCCGCCCCAACTGACACCCGGCCTTGGGCCGTACGCGGCCCACACGGCGCGGCTGTCGTTGCGCGCCTTGGCCGGCGAACGCGACCTCCGCTACGACCCCAGCTACGACCTGCGCTCTTAAACCTGACGGGCCGGGCCGCTTTTGGCGACCCGGCCCGCTGGGGAGGGAGGGGATGTGGATTAGCGAATGGTGATGTCGCTCACACCGGCTTCGATCTTGATCGTCACGCGGTTGGCGGCGGTACTGAAGTCGGGAGAAACGTATTGGCCGTTGTCCTGCTTCGGGAAGCGCGACTCGTCGATGTCCATGCTGGACACCCCGCCGTCGAAGTCGATCTGCGCCGCGACGCCCGGCGGAACCAGGATGTCAAGGTCCGCCGCGCCGATGCTGAATTCGGCGGTCGTGCGCCCGGCGTTCGCCGGCAGCACCACGTCAATTTCCGCGGCGCCCGCCTCAACATTCAGGCTCTGCACGTTCAACTCCCGAAGGTCCAAATCAAAGGTCGATGCTCCGCCTTCGATACGTATATCGGTTGGAATGCCCTCGGCGTGACGCAGCACCCAGCGACCCGACGAGCTGGAGCGGCGGGGCGGAAACTCAAAGCTCCAGTCGGCGTTGAGGCGAAGGTCCATCGTGCGCCGACCGCCCGACGTGCTCACGCTGACGCGCTGGTCCGTAACTTCGGCCAGGGGCGCCTCGGATCCGCCGGACAGCAGCAGGCCCGACGGCGCGCCGCCCGTGAGCGAAAGATCGCCGCCGGCCAACGTGAGGTTCAGGCGCGCCGCCTGCGCACCGTCGCTCGGCACCCGGATCGACTCGCTATTCATGGTGAGACTCGGTGACGGGGAGGGGTCGGCCACCGCCAACACCCAAGCCGCGGCCAGTGAGCCGGTCACGACCGCCAGCGCGGCCGCCGAGCCGATCCAGGCGCGCTGCCGGGACAGCACCAGGTTCACGCCCACGGCCACGACCAGCAGCGGCCACAGCGTCCAGAACTCGCCCCAGAAGCCATTCGGCAGCACGTCCAGGTTCCAGAGGAGTCCAAACACTCCCAGCAGGATCAGGCCGCCGGCGAAGCCGAAGCCGTGCTGCCGGGTCAATGTCCCTGATCCGTTCATTGCGGCCCCCTGGCGTGCCCGACGTACCTGACGATCATCACCAGGCCGATCCCAATCAGAATCACGGGCCACAGCTCTCGGAACTCGAACCAGCCGAACTGGTCCACCAGGAAGATGGAGCCGATCAAAATCAGCGTGGTGCCGCCCATCAATGCGCCGTCGCCGCGTCGCCGCCTGCGACGTCGGCGAGCCGGGCCCGAACCGGCCTGGGTGTCGTTACCTGTCATCGCAGCCTCCTAGCGAATGCGGCCAAGGATCAGCGCGCCACCGATCCCGATGAGAATGAGGGGCCAGAACTGCCAGAAGCTGAGCAGGCTGAACTGGTCCACCAGGGCCAGCGCGCCCATCACGATCAGGACGGACCCGATAACCAACGCGCCCCGGCCGCGCCGCCGCGCCGCCGCCCGCCGCCGCCGCGCCCGGCGGGATCCGGCGCGCCTGCGCTGCCTCGGGGCCGCCGCCCGGGGGGCGTCGGGGCTGGACGTGCTCGATGCGGCCGCGGCCGTGGCCGTAGCGCCGTCGGGCTTGGGCTCATCCTCGGCGTCAGCCTCGTCCTGGCTTTCGTCCGTGGTCTGGCTGTCCGATTCGTCCCCGGCCTGGGCATCAGCCTCGTCGTCGGCTAACTCGTCGTCTTCGTACTCGTCTTCGTCCTCGTAGGCCTCCTCCTCGTCGGGCGGCGACGGCATGATGATCGCCATCACGAAGTAGGCGACGAGAAGCACACCGCCGGTGAAGAGCGCGCCCAGAACCCAGAGCAGCCGGATGATGACCGGGTCGATGTCGAAGTACTCCGCCATCCCGCCGGCCACGCCCGTTAGCATCCGGTCCGTGTGGCTGCGGGTCAGCCGCTGATCCATGACAGGGCCTTTCCGTGGTCGTGTGTGACTTGCATGGTCACGGTATGCCGTGAGCCCCGCGCCGCCATCGCCCCAAGGCCGTAATTTTCGGCCCGCCGAATCGGCCAAAAGGACTAGACGCGCCGGGCCGGACGGCCGCTCGGCGAGCCAACCCGAGACCGTGCGCCTGCACGTTTTCCTGGCACGGGCCGGCGCCGGATCGCGCCGCGCGATGGAGGCGGCCATCCTCGCCGGCCGCGTCGAGGTCGACGGCGAAGTCGTGAACACGCTCGGCCAGCGGATCGACCCGTCTCGCGTGGACGTGCGGCTGGATGGACGGCCGGTCGGCACGGTGCCCGTTCAGCGCCTCGTGGTGGCCCTGCACAAGCCGGCTGGTGTCCTCACCACCGCGCGCGATCCCCACGGGCGGCGCACGGTGCTGGACCTGCTGCCGGCCGACCTGCGGGCCGTGCGGCTCTATCCGGTCGGACGGCTGGACGGGCCCTCCGACGGGCTGGTGCTCCTAACCAATGATGGCGAGCTGGCCGAGCGCCTGCTGCACCCGCGGTACGGGCACGAGCGCGAATACGCGGTGGAAGTGCGCGGCAGTCTGCCGCGCGACCTGAGCCAACAATTCGCCCGGGGCGTGTCCATCGGCGACCCGCGCCCGGCCCGAGCTGTGGTGCGGCGCCTGCGCCAACACGGCGACGGCGCGACGCTGCGCCTCGTGCTGCGCGAAGGCCGCAATCACCAGATTCGCCGAATGTTCGCGGCCGTTGGAGCCGAGGTTGCAAAGCTGCGGCGCCTCCGAATCGCCACCGTGCGTCTGGGCAAGCTGCCGCCCGGAGCGGCGCGGGTGCTCGACGCGGCCGAGCGAGCCAAATTGGCCGCTGCGGTCGCTAGCTCCCGGTCAGCGCCCGGCGCTGGGCCGAAGTAAGCGACCAGCCCACCGCGCCCACGGCCTCGTCCACCCGCTCCACCCGGTCGGTCTTGGGGATCGCCATGACCGCCGGCCGATCGATCACCCAGTTCAGCAGCACCTGCGCCGGTGTCTTGCCGACCTCTGCCGCCACCTCGGCCAGCCGCTCCAGGGCCGGGTCGCCGAAGCTCCCCTTAACCAGCGGACTGAAGGCAATCACCGTCACGCCGTGTTCCTGGCAGTACGGCAGCACGTCGTCCTCGATCTGGCGGGCGGCCAGGCTGTAGCGCACCTGGTTGGCCACCAGCGGCGTGTCGCCCAGCTCGTCCTGCGCTTCCTTCATCTGGTCAACCGAGTAGTTGCTGACGCCCACAAAGCGCACGCGGCCCTCTGAGACCAGGTGGCGCATCGCGCGCATCGTCTCCGGGATGGGAATGTCGGGGTTGGGGTGATGCACCTGGTACAGGTCGATCCGGTCCGTCCCCAGCCGCTCCAGGCTGGCCGCGGCGTGGGACAGCACGTCGTCATAGGCCAGGTTGGCGGGCGAGACCTTGGTGGCGATGAAGTACTCGTCGCGCAGGTCGCCGATGTCGCGCGCAACCTGGGCCTCCGTACCGTACGCCTCGGCCGTGTCCACAAAGGCCGCGCCCAGTTCATGCGCGCGGCGCAGCACGTCCCCTCCGCCCTGATACTGCCAGGCGCCAAAGCCAATCTTCGGGATTTGCGTCGTCGTGCGACCTAGTGGCAGGTACTCCATGGTGAACTCGTGTGGGGGCTGTCTTGTAAAACTATGGCCGCGGTGCCCTGTCCTGTCGAGTGCCCTGCGGACCTGTGGGAGACTGCCCGCCCACGCCTTCTCCCTGGACTGCCCATGCCGCCGCGCGCGCCAATTGGCGGGGTTCCCCTCTTCGATTCGGCCGAGGGCGTCACGCTCCTACGGCCGGAAGTCGACGCGCCCGGCTACTGGGTGGGCGCGCCGGCCCTGTGGCTGGACGGCGAGACGCTGTACATGAGCGTGCGCTGGCGGCGGCCGCTGGATGAGGGCCGCGGCTGGAAGTCTGAAATCTATGTCCTACGCGGCGGGGCGGCGCCAGAGCCGGTGTGGGCCTGCACGGCGGAGCAGTTCGACAGCGAGTCGATCGAGCGCTGCGCCCTGGTGCGCGTCCCCGACGGCGCTTGGCGCTACTACGTCAGCTACCTCGACCCGGCCGACCGCCGCTGGCGCATCGACCTGCTGGAGGCCGACGAACCCAGCGCGCTGGATCCGGCGCGCCGCACCCCGGTGCTGGATGCCGCCAACACCTTCTCCGAAGGTGTGAAAGACCCGGTGGTGCTGCTGCTGGACGGACTGTTCTACCTCTTCGCCGGCTACGGCCCGCGCGACCGGGTGGCGCAGGGCGCGACGCCCGCTCAACTACATGGGACCGGCAACGTGTTCACGACCGGGCTGGTGGACCACCCCACCGGGCTCTGGGTTTCGGCTGACGGCCGCCGCTTTGGCTTCGAACGCGACATCGTCACGCCCGGCGACGGCTGGGACGCCAACGTGACCCGCGTCAGCACGATCATGCCCACCGACGCCGGCTTCCTGATCTACTACGACGGCCGCACCACGGCGGGCGACGTGTACGAGGACCGCACCGGCATGGTCTTCTCGCAGGACCTCAGCACCACCGTCCGCTACTCCCCGGACGGCCCGCTGCTCGAAGGCCACGCCGGCACCCGCTGCCTGCGCTATATGGACTACGCGGTGCTGGGCGACGCCCTGTTCTACGTCTACGAGACGTCCACGGCGGCCGGCGCCCACGAACTGCGAGCAAGCCGGGTCCCGCTTCGGTAGGCGACGCCGCGTGACCCGCACGGCGCCGTCCCTGGACTAACGGTCGGGCCCATGCACGTAAACTAGTCGCGTTGTGCCGGCCGCCGGTCGTGTTCCGGCTCCCCAATAAGTCGTGAGGCTCCGTTGCAACCGAATCCGACGAGGCCGGCCTGATGGACCTCGGTCAGATCATCCAGGACATCCTGGCCGACCCGGCTGCGCTCGGCCAGATTATCCTCTTCGACCTGATTCTCAGCGGCGACAACGCCGTGGTTATCGGGGTCGTCGCCAGCCGGCTACACGGACCTCAGCGGCGCTGGGCCATCATCATCGGGGCCGGCGGCGCCGTGGTGTTGCGCATCGCGCTGGCCTCCATCGCCACCCTGCTCCTGGTGCTGCCAATCATTTCCATGGTCGGGGGGCTGGCCCTCTTCTGGGTCGCCTGGCGACTGCTCAAGCCGGAAGGCGACGAATTTCACGACACGGCCACCACGTTCGCGCAGGCCATCCGCCTGATCATCCTGGCCGACGTGGTGATGAGTCTCGACAACGTGCTGACCGTGGCCGGCGCGGCCCACGGCAACATCGCGCTGTTGGTGTTCGGGCTCGCGCTCTCGATCCCGTTGCTGTTCGTGGGAGCCGGCCTGATTGCGCTGGCCACGGACAAGGTGCCGCTCATCATCTACATCGGCAGCGCGCTCATCTTCCGTATCGCCGTCGTGCTGATCGTCGACGACAAGCTGCTGCACGAACACCTGACGCCCAGCGTCTGGTTCCAGCACGTGATTCCCTGGCTGGTTGCAATCGGAGGTCCGGCGCTCTACATCGCGCTGGCCCGTTCACGCGGCCGGCCCATCATTCCGCTCTGGACCAACCCGTTCGCTAAGGAGTCCTGACCAGGCAGGACCCGGCCTTGCGCCTGAGTCGCGCCGCCTGAACGACGGTCGGACGTGCGACGATGACGCGCCAACCGCACATCCGAGGCCCCATGTACCAACTGCTGCACACCCGAATCCGCGTCAGCGACCTTGACCGCTCCATCCGCTTCTACGAGGACAACCTCGGTTTCAAGCTCCTCAGCCGCTCCGACCGCTCGCCCCACGGCAACCAGATCGTCCACCTGGAACTGCCGGGCAACGAGCACACCATCGAACTCACCTGGTCCGCGGACTACGAACTCAACGTGCCCGAGGACCTGATGCACTTCGCCATTGGCGTCCCCGACCTGATCGCTTTCTGCGACGAACTGGAAGGCAAGGGCCTGGAAATCTGGCCCGACGACTGGCGCGAGACCTTCCCCACCGGACGCAAGATGGCCTTTATCGACGACCCCGACGGCTACGAAATCGAACTGCTGGAACGCTAGGGCTTCCCGTAAGGCGTCGGCCGCCCCATTCTGGGGGTGCGCCGGCACGGACTACTCGAAGAGGTCGAAGCCTTCGGCCTGAAAGTCCGCGTCATAGGCCAGCGCGGCGGCGGACCGGTATTTCCGCATCACCACAAAGCTCATGCAGTCCACCAGGCTCAGGCCCCGCTGGTTGCGCTGCTCAAACAGCGCCGCTGCTTCGGCATGATCGCCCGGCGTGACCCAGTGCACCGTGAAGTTGCGCGCATCGGACAGAAAGGCGCGGGCGCTGGGCATGCCCAGGCGCCGCTGCAAGAGCGCGACTGTCTCGATCAGGACGTAGTTGTGCGTCAGCAGGGGCTGGCCGCTGGCCAGCAGCCGCTGCATGGCGCGCACCGCGCGGGCGTGGTGCAGGTCGTTACCGTCGGCCAGGGCCAGCGCGGCGGACGTGTCAAAGAAGATCAGCCGCCAAAGTCCTCGGCCAGCGCGTCGTCATGACGCTCGGACAGTGGCTGAGGACCGCCCGGCTGCGACCGGCCCGAGCCGATGAAGGAAAAGCTCTCTAGCGAGTCCGGCCGCTTGGCGGGCGCGGCCACGTATTGCGCCACGGCTTCGCGGACGACCGCCGCCATGGAGGTGCCTTCCGCAAAGGCGCGTTGCCTGGTCAATTCGTACAGATGCTCGTCCAGTTGGATTTGCGTGCGCCGCATGCTTTCAGATCCGTGGAACCACTGATGACAGCATGCCATCATGCTGTCATGGTGCCAATTCGCTTCATCCAGGAGCGCCGCCAGGCGGATTAGCCCCCTGGGATATACAGACTCCGGTCCGCCACCGGCACGTCCACGCGCGCGCCGCCGGCCAGATGTGAGTGGGCGATGGCGAATTGGACTTCCACCGACTGCATGGTCACGTCAATGTTGCCGCGGGTCGGCTCGCCGGTTTCCAGCGAGTGGATCAGGTCACGGATGGTGTTGACCGTGGGCGGTTCGCCGAGCGGGTAGATCTTGCGCGTGGTGGCGTCGTCGGGGTTGGAGCCGAGGCTGTGGCGGATTTCGAACAATAGGCCGTTATCCAGCGCGTAGGCCCGGCCTTCGCTGCCGAGCACGTGCACGTCCAGAAACCCGCGGTGCGGGATGAAGTAGCCCACGGCCCCGTTGGCGTAGCCCACCTGGAAGTGCCCCACGTACGGGTCCGCGACCTCGAAGCCGGGCGAGGGCAGGTAGCGGTTGTTGGCGGCGTCGAACTCGGGATGCGCGCGGCGCGGTGAGGGGTCGAACGGGTCGCCCGCCTCGATCAGCCGACCGCTCACCCACTGCGGCTGCGGGTCGCCCAGCAGCATCGAGACCAGGTCCAGCATGTGCGGATGATGCTTGATGAGATCGGTGTAGTTGAGCATCAGCACGGCCTCGGGTTCGCCGATCTCGCCGGCGGCGATAGCCTCCGCCAGCGCCCGAAAGCCCACGTTGTGGCGGCGCATAGCGCCCCAGTTGAACGCCACGCCGTTGCTCGTGACGGCCTCGCGAATCCGGTCCGCCTCGGCCAGCGAAGCGCACAGGCCCTTCTCGCTGTAGATCGCCCGCACGCCGTGCTCGGCGGCGTAGATCAGAGGCTCGGCCCGCGCGAACGACGGCGTGGTCACGCTGACGATGTCGGGCTGCTCCCGGTCGATCATCTCCCGGTAGTCGAGGTAGGTGTTGGTGATCCCGAACCGTTCGCTGAAGCGCTGCAGGCGTTCGGCGCCGCGGTTGGCCACGGCCACGACCTCGGTCTCCTCGATGTACTCGTAGGCCGGGAAGTGCCCGTAGGGCTTGTTGGGATCGCCCGGCGGAATCTCGTCCTCGATCAACCCGCCCATGCGGCCGGTCCCAATGATCGCGACCCGGTACTTGGCTGCCATCGACCCATCCTCCTCCCCACGACCACGCCATGCTCACGCAGTCCACCCGCGGCGGCAACCGGGGCGAGCAGTGGCCACTGCTAATTCGGCAGAATCGCGGCGACATTGGCTCCCTGGACCCCACACATGACCAAATCGACCATCCTCCGCAGCCGGCTGGCCGGCGACGAGATCATTGTGCTGCCGGGCGCCTACGACGCGCTGTCCGCCAAGTTGATCGAGCAGGCTGGCTTTCCACAGTTCTTCACCACCGGCTTCGGGTTGGCCGCCAGCACCCTGGGCGAGCCGGACATCGGCCTGCTCACGCAGACCGAGACGCTGGACCGCGCCCGCCGCATCGCGCACACCGTGGACATTCCGCTGGTGGCCGACATGGATACCGGCTACGGCAACCCCATCAACGTCATCCGCACCGTGCGCGAGTGCGTGCAAGCCGGGATTGCCGGAATCATCCTGGAAGACCAGGAGTGGCCCAAGCGCTGCGGCCACCTGGAGGGCAAGCGGGTGGTACCCGCCGGGGACCACGTGCAGAAGCTGCGCGCGGCGGTTCATGCTCGGGGCGACGACGACCTGGTCATCATTGCCCGCACCGACGCGCGGGCGGTGCACGGCATGGACGACGCCATAGCCCGCAGTCACGCCAACGTGGAGGCGGGCGCCGACGTGGTCTTCATCGAGGCGCCGCGCTCCCTCGACGAACTGCGCGCCGTCCGCGCGGCCTTCGATCCCGAAGTGCCCCTGTTCGCCAACATGATCGAGGACGGCGTCACGCCGTTTCTTTCGGCGGCCGAGTTGCAGGACCTGGGCTACAAGATGGTGGTCTACCCGCTCTCCGGCCTCTTCGCGGCCACGGCCGCCCTGCAGCGCACCTTCGCGGCGCTCAAGGCCGACGGCACCACCGCCGCCTCCGGACCAATGGCGGGCCTGGAAGAGTTCAAGGACATCATCGGCGTGCCCGCCTACGGTGAACTGGAGCGCGAATTCGTCAGCGGGGCCTGAGACGCGGCGAGCGCTGGCGCCGCCGTCGTCGGTTCGACATCTCACAAACCGACGCCTCCGACCGCACTAACGTAAGGGAGGGCGGCGGAGCCGCTCGAGACTGCCGCGGTCCTGGACTCCGGCGCGTATGTCAGGCCTCAATTCGACTGCCTGATTCGGCGACGCGTCCAACAGCACCTCTGGCTGGGGCGGATCAGAAGGGAACGCTGTGACAGCCTTCGGAAGGGCATTGAAGCAGGCGGCCGCTGTTGGCGTCCTGGCCGTGGCCGTCATCGCGGGCCTTGCGTGCGGCGATTCCGCGTCCGCGCCGGCCGCTACCCCGACGGCGGCCACCGAAACGACCAGCACGCCACCACCGACGCAGGCGCCCAGCACGCCAACGCCAACAGCAACTCCGACCCCGCCCCCCACGCCGACACCGGAGCCCACGCCAACGGCCACGCCTGACCCAACCGCCACGCCGACACCAGATCCCACGGCCACCCCAACCCCCACGCTGACGCCGGAGGCTATTCCAGCAAACCAGGGCATCGTCTGGAGCACGTGCGAGTCCAGCCCCCAGTTCGAGTGCGCCGTCGTAGAGGTTCCGGCCGACTACCGCGAGCCCGAAGCCGGCAGCCTGAGCATCGCGATCAACGTGCACCGCGCCACCGAGCCGGATGAACGCATCGGCAATCTCCTGGTCAATCCCGGCGGTCCCGGCGGGAGCGGGCTGGAACTGGTTGAATCCATCGGGTCCAGATTCCCCGCATTCGCTCAGGAACTCGTCGAACGCTTCGACATCGTCGGATTCGACCCCCGCGGCGTCGGGGCGTCAGAGCCGAAATTCGCCTGCGGCGACCTCGGCGAGCAGCTCGACCTGCGCCGCTCCATCGACTCGCCGGTCGACACGCCCGAGGAAGTCGCGGCCGGCGAAGCGGCGGCCAACCTCTGCATCGAGTCCATGGGTTCGGTCGGCGGCCTGCTCCACACGGCCTACGTCGCCAGGGACATGGACGAGATCCGTAAGGCCCTGGGCGTGGAGCAGGTCTCGTACCTGGGCTACTCCTACGGCTCCGCGGTGGGAGTCTGGTACGCCACGCTCTTCCCCGAGTCGGTCCGGGCCATGGTCATTGACGGCGCGGACAACCCGGTCGATATGACGGCGAACCAAGAGGAGCGCATAGCCGACGCAATTGAGGAAACCGCGCCGATCGAAAACCTGCTCGAGAAGGCGTTGACGGCCTGCGACAGTCCCGAATGCCCGATCTACAACGACGGCGACCCGCTGGGTTACTTCCGGCAGGCCACCGAGAAGCTGCACCTGGTCAACGAAGCGGCGGGTAATCATCCCGACGCGGCGGCTTTTGCGGTGATCTCGCCTCTGTACGCCGAGTTTCTATGGCCGATTCTGTGGCAAGGTCTGTTTCGACTCAACGAGCTCGACGACCCGTCGATTCTTCTCCAGTTCACCACGTTCCAGTGGGAAGACGGCGGCCCTCGCGCGGCACGGATGCCGGAACACGTCGGTTGCCTGGACGATTGGACGCTGCATCCGGATCAGGACCGCGCGACTCGCCTGGCCGACGGCGAGGCCTTTGATGCCGCCCTGGACGAGCAACTTCCCCTGCTGGCACTGCTGGGACGCCCACTGTTCTCCGCCTGTCCGTTCTACGACCAGTTCGCGCCCGATCCTCTTGAGGGGCCGCTCGACGGCGGAGGCGTGCCGATCCTGGTCGTTGGCAACCACGGCGACCCCTTCACGCCGTTCATCGAATCGGAAGAGCTGATCAGAGAACAGCTCACCAACGGCTATCTGCTGGAGACTTCCCATGCCACGCACATCGTGTACCCCAACAACGAGTGCGTGAAGGACCACGTGCATCGCGTGCTGATCGACGGCAAATACCCCAGCGAGCGGCGCGTCTTTTGCGAACGCGAGGACTCAGGTCTCCCGTTTTAGTCGCCGATCACTTGAATGGCGCGGGCCGAAGATGCGAGCCGGGAGCTAAGGGTCAGACGGTTCCGCAGGCGGCGATGAAGTCCCGCGAGTCGGCCGTGAAGAACCAGCGCTCCAGGTCGTGCAGCACCGCGCCGGTGATCTGTAGGCCGTCGTAGGTCTCGCGGGTCTCGATCCCGCTGGTGCAGTCGCGCAGCAGGATCGGCGCATAGCCGCGGTCGCGCATCGCCTGCATTCCATAGTCCCGGAACCGCACGCAGATGTTCGTGGCGAACCCGACGTAGATCAGGTGCACACGGCCGAGATCGTGAAGCGCCCGCTGCAACTGATCGCCGGTGGCGATCACGATGTCGTCAGGCTCCGGCGCGACCGCCTGGTGAATGGTGCGGAACCGGTGCCAGCGCTCCGGCGGCTTGCCGGCGCTGTCCGGTGGCAGTTCGCCCGGCGCGCGCCGGAGCGAGTCGTACGGTTCGGTCAGGGCGCGATAGGCCGGCGGCGGCCAGCCGTCGTCGGGCTCCGGCGTCGGCTGCAGATCCTCCAGCCCCGCCCAGCGCGTCCACTGCGGGTAGGTGGCGGCAATTGCAGGAGATGGCGCGTAGATGGGGACGATTCCCGCCGCCCGCGCCGCGTCCAGCACCGGCCGGATACGCTGCACCGTGATCTCGCTGGTGCGCGCGCGATGGGACTCGATCGGATGTTCGCCCCAGGTGTCCACCAGAACCAGGGCCGTTTCCGCCGGGTCCAGGTCCGCCCGCAGCTCTGTCGGCACGATGTTCACTTCCACGTTGTCGGCGGGGCCGGTGCTGTGCATGGCCTGGTAGCGCAGCGTCAGGTGCATGGGATCGGTCCTCGGGCGCGAACAATGCGAGCATACGCTTGGCGAGCCGTTCGCTTTTTGTATGGTATAAGTAGCGCCCCCACCCGAGTCCACGACTGCCGGCCATGAGCGACGCTCCAATCCACTTCGTACATCTCGCGGACGTCCACCTGGGCTTCCGCCAGTACGGGTTGTCCGAGCGGGCCGCGGACTTTACGCGCGCGTTCGAAGGGGCGATCGACTACTGCCTGCGGGCCGCGCCGGACTTCGTGATCATCGCGGGCGACCTCTTCGACTCCAAGTCGATCGAACCGTTCACCTACGCCGCCGCCGACATCGCGTTGGAGCGGCTGGCGCGAGCCGATATCCCGGTCGTGGCCAACGAGGGCAATCACGAGCGTTGGTTTCGGCGTGGCGAACGCTCCTGGCTATGGCAGCTGAGCCGTCACGGGCGGCTGCGACTGCTGCGGCAGTTCGACCCGCTCACGGGCGAGTTGCAGGCCGACCCCTGGACCAGCGAGCGCGGCTTTGGTGCCTACACCGATGTCGGCGCCGCCCGCGTCTACGGCGTGGAGTACCTGGGCGCCCGGCTGGCGGCGCACCTGCCGGAAATCGCCGCCTCGCTGGCCGCCGCGCCGTCCAGCGGTCAGCGCGCCGTGCTGGGCTTGCTGCACACGGGCGTGGACGAAGCCGTCCACCTCGGCGTGGGCGGAGTGACCCTGCAGGAGCTGGCGCCGATCCGGACCTTTACCGACTATCTGGCGCTGGGGCACGTGCACTACGCCTACAGCCTGCCTGCGCGCAACCCCTGGATCTTCAACCCCGGCGCGCTGGAAGCGCACAACATCCTGGAAGGTCTGATCGGCGAGCCGGGCGAGAGTGAGGGGCGGGCGCGCGGCCTTTACGACGTACGCCTTCAGCCGGGCCGTCCGGCGGAGATCGACGCGCGTTTCCGTGACGACGTGGTCGCGCGGCGTCCGTTCCGGCGGCTGCGCGTCGAGGTCAGCGAGGACACCGACTTCGACGATCTGTGCGCACACGTCCAAGACGCCGTGGCGGCTGGCGTCGAGACGTTCAGCGAACCGCCGGTGGTTGACCTGCGGCTATCGGGCCGCCTGCGGTTCGAGCGCATCCACCTCGACAGCGAGCGCCTGGCCGAGATCGTGCGCGACTCGTTCCAGCCGCTGCACGTGCGCGTGACCCTGCAACTGGCGGGCGACCGGCGTCGGATCGCCGCCGCCGAGTACGGAACCAACGTGCGCGCCATCGAGCGCGAGGTGCTGCGGCGGCTGATCGAGGACTCGCCTCACGCCGACGAGGCCGAGGCCCTCACCGCCGCCGCGTTGGACCTGAAAGTTGGAGCCCTGGAAGGGCAGTCGCCGGAAGTCCTGGCCCAGACCCTGGAACGGCGGCTCGGCTGACGTGTTCGTCCACGCGGTCGCGCTGCGCAACGTCAAGAGCTTTGTGGAGGCGGAAGTCAGGTTCCAGCCGGGGCTCACGGCCATCGTCGGACCCAACGGCGCCGGCAAGACGACCCTGCTGGAAGCCATTGGCTACGGCCTTTTCGGCTACATGCCGCACCGGCCGCAGGTGCGCTTCATGCGGCATCGCACGACGGAAGCGCTGGTACAGGTGGAGTTCACCTCGCCGCGCGACGGCCGGGTGTACCGCGTGGAACGCACGATGCGGCGCGCGCGCTCGCGAGCCACGGGCGTCCTGGCCGAAAACGCCACGACCACCGTCTCCCTCTATGACGTCGAGCTGAACCGCGCCATCGACCAGCCGGCCGTTGAACTCGAGGCCTGGCTGGCCGGCCAGTTGGGCGTGGAAGGGTTGAGTAGTCCGGCCGACGTGTTCGAACACGTGGTGGGCGTGCCCCAGGGTCGCCTGACGGCGGATTTCCTGGACTCGCCCCGCCTGCGTCAGGCGCGCTTCGACCCCATCCTGCGCACCGCGGAGTTCCAGGTGGCCGTGGAGCGGTTGCGCCCGCTGACCCAGCACTACGCCCAGGCGCGGCACGCGCTGCAGGTCAAGGCCTCGCACCTGGAAGGCCGGCTGGCCGCCGAGCCGGAACTCCGGTCGCGCCTGTCCGCGGCGCAGCAGGCACTGGAACAAACCCGCGCCGCCGAGGCGAAGGCGACGACGGAACTTGAGACAGCCAACGCCAACCTTGCGGCGCGCGACGCCGAGCGCACGGCCTTTGAAACGTCCGAACGGGCGTATGCAGCCGCAATGGAGCGCCGTCAGCAGGCGGCGGACCAGGCGAAACGCGCCTCGGCGGCGGTGCAGGAAAGTCGGCGTGCCGCGGATGTGCTGGAGAAAACCCGCGAGGCGCACCTCGCCTACCAGGCAGCCCAGGCGCGCGTTGGCGAGCTCCAACCCGTCGAACGCCGGGCGCAAAATCTGAACCTGGAGCGCGCCGGCCTTGCTGCCCTGCTGGACCGCACGCGGGACGACGTGTCGGAGGCCCGCCGCGACGTCGGACCGCGGGCCGTGACACCGGACGTGGCCGAATTCGAAGGCGATCTCGAAGCGCGGTTCCAGCAGGTGCGCGCGGCCTTCCGGCACGCGGTCGACAAGGCAAAGGCGCGAGATGCGGGCGCTCGCACCTCCTTGCGTCAGGCCCTCGAAGACACCCGCGCGCTGCACACCCGCTGGATGCGCGAACGCGAGTCGGTCATTCAGACCTACGACCAGGGTCGCCGCCAACTGAAGCGCCTGGAAGCGCGCGCCGCGGTAGCCGTGGAACTGTCCGACCGTCGGACTTTGCTCGACAAGCGGCGTCAGGAACACGCGACCGTTGAGGCCTTGCTGGAGGCCGACAGCCACGCCCAGCGTCTGCTCACCGATACCCGCACCTGCCCGTTTTTCATGGATGTCTGCCGCAATCTGGACGCCATCCCGGATGTGGCTGGGGTATTTCGGCGTCAGGCGGTCGAACGCGAGAAGCGGCTGGCCGAACTCCGGGCGGCCATCGCGGACAACGAGCGCGCTGTGTTAGAGGCCGAACAGGCCGAGTCCGAGTCCCGCGAGGCCGACGTGGTCCGCGAGCGGCTGGCGGGCCTAAGCGAGCGCCTCGACAGCGCCGATGCCGACATTGCTGCCGCCACCGCCCTCCTGGACGCGCTGGAAACGCGCACCGCCGCCGATTTGGCGGTTCTGGCGAACGGCAAGCGGGAGGCACGGAGTGCACAGGGCGCGTTGGTCCAGTCGGCCCGACGCGCCGCCGATGCCCTGACCCGACTGGCGTCAACCGAGGACGCGGCCGCCAAGACGACGGGCGCCGAACTGCTGGCGGTGGCTGAACGCCGGGCTGAGGCCGCTGGCGAGGCGCTAACGGCCGTGGACGCTCAGTTGGTGACCCTGCGCGACGACCTCAACGCGCTAGCCGAAGCGCGCTCCACCCTTCAGGCGAACTCCAACGCGCATACCCAGTTCCTCCAGCACGAGGTCGTGGCCGGCCAACTGGAGGCGCGTACCGCCGAGCTTGACACGGCGCGGCAGGCCGCCACCGCCGCCGAAGTCGCCGTGTCCAACGCGCTGGCCGACCTGAAAGAAGCTCGTGCCCGATTCGATCCGGACGCGCTGACGGAAGCCCGCCGGTCCCGCGACGCCGCCCTCGGCCTCGCCCGCCAACTGGCCGAACGAATCGTCCGCATGCAAGCCGATGAGGCGCGACTCGCCTCAGACGTGGAAGCCCTGCACCAGGTGCGCGTGGACCTGCAAGCCGCGCAGGATGGGATCGCCCGGGTCACCCGCCTGGAAGACCGCACCGAATTCATCCGCCGCCTGTTGCGCGAGGCGGGTCCGCGGGTAACCGAGGTGCTGCTGGCCAGCGTGTCCGACACCGCCGACGAGATTTACAGCGACATCATGGGCGCGCCCGGCGGGCGACTGCGCTGGGCGGCCGATTACGACATCGTGCTCGGACGCGGCGGCCTGGAACGTCGCTTCGGCCAGCTCTCCGGCGGCGAACAGATGGCGGCCGCCCTGGCCGTGCGCCTGGCCCTGCTGCGTGACCTGCTGAACCTCGACATCGCCTTCTTCGACGAGCCCACCCAGCACCTTGACGCCGAACGCCGCGAAAACCTGGCCCAGCAAATCCTCGCCGTCCGCGGCTTCAGCCAGCTCGTCGTCATCTCCCACGACGACACCTTCGAACGCCACATCGACAACATCATCCGCGTCACCCACACCGGCGAGGCTAGTGCGGTCGAGGTCGGATAGTCGCAAGTAGCAAGTGAACGTGGCCCAGGCTGCGCGCAGCCTGGGACCCGCCCCGGGACGCACCTAGACTTGGATCCGCCGCCACGCCTGCCCGCCAGGGAACCGCCACCGCGTCATGCAACAGAAACTCACAGTCACCCTGGACGACACGCTGATTCACGATGCTAAGCGCCACGCGCGCTTGCGCGGGCTGTCGCTGTCGGCGCTAGTCGAAACCTCACTCCGGGAGTCCCTTGCGGACGGCGCCCCCTCATTCGCCACTCGCTGGCGAGGGCACTTCCGCCCCGCCCAGCGGGACGATCAGCGCTATCAGGCGCTCGCCCGGAAGTACATCTCCGGCCCAAGCTGATCTTGTTGAGGGACGGTTATTCAAACGTCGGCCCGACCCTGAAGTGCAGTTCGCGAACTTGAGTGGACAGGTTGTGCGGGACTGAGGCTAGAAGGCCGCGTCGCTACTTCGACTCACTCACGAGTTCAAGCCTGTATGCAGCGCCAGCCGCGTCTCCGTGAGCACCCATACTGGCCAGATAGCCCGTCACTGCTTCCTCGACGTTCGCCAGCGCCTCGTCCCTGGTCCGTCCCTGGCTGTGACATCCCGGCAGCGTCGGGCAACTCGCCACTACCCAGCCGTCTTCGTCGCTGTCGAAGACCACCTGTAGCTTCAGCACGCCGTCAACGGTCCGTAGTCACGTGGCGGCCCCGACCAGTTCAACCTTGAGCCGTTTGCCCAGAGCCGAGGCGGCCTTTTGCAGAGTCAGAAGGGTGACAGAAGGATTGTCGGGATCGAGCAGCCGATCCAGCGCGGCTCGGCTGGTGTGCATACGCCGCGCCATCTCCGCTTTGCTTAGGCGTGCGTCGGCCATCGTCTGACTGATCTGCCAGGCCAGGACACGCTTGACCGCGGCCGCTTCGGCTTCGGTCAGCGTGCCGTCCGCTTCCAGCAGGCTGTCCAGCGTCGAGCCCAGGCAAGGATTGGAACTGTTCGTCATGCTGCGGCCTCCCAACCTCGCTGCGGCTTCGCAATAAACTTGCGATAAGCTAGACGCTTCATAAATGGTACTGACTGGCGAAGACATCGACGCGTAAGCCGGGCTGGTGGGAATGTTCGCTTAACTGTCCGTGGGATGCAGAAACTGGTCGCTCAGCGACCCGCTTCCGGCGCGCTTCGGACGAGTCAGGGGTGCTTGGGTCTGGACGGAGTATATAGTGATCGGCTTTCGGAATGATTCGACCTGTCCACTGGAGCGTGAGGCGCGTGGACTGATGTACGACACCCTTCCGATGTGACCGTGAACGCTCTCCTAAATCGACTGCAGCGCGAGCGGGGTCCACCTTACGCCCACGCCGACTTGCGGCGAGATGTCCAATAAAATACCGATGACTGTGCACACGTCTGCGGTGCCGACATTTCTCACCCGCCAAATGTTCGGGAGCCTGTTCAATCCGGATAGACGAGACAAACCCGAAGTGATTTTTGCGATATCGCTGCACCTAGATAGCATGCGTCGCAGTCGACACTCGTGGCATAAGTGGCTAGTAGATGAATGGATGCGATATGTTGTGTGGTAACATTCCTCTACTGACTACCTTGCTAATGGTATCTTTCGAGGGAGAATAGACTTGCCTCGACGCGTAACGCCGGCGCAGTTTCGTTCCATCGTGCGACAAGAACAGGCCAAGCGCCGGCAACGTGTGCAAAAGCACAATGCTGCGGTTCGGCGGCACAACTCCGCAGTAAAGCAAGCCGTCGACGCGTATAACCGTGACGCACGAGCCCACAACGCACGAGTTCGAGCAAACCGCAATCGTTTGGAGTCCGCACTACGGCGCCTAGCTCAACAGAGACCCACCGTGCGCTACATAGTCCTCCGTGAGTCCGCTTACTCCCTCTCATCATCATACCGTCGCCTGGACCGTGCAGAAGCTGATCCGCATTTGTCCGACCTCGCTGAACGAGAGGCTGCAAACAGTATCGTCACCGTCAACCATCTTTTAGGTGATGCGAGCGACAGCGCTTCAGCGGAATGGGGTAGCAAAGACGGGGAGATAGCGGAAGACTTGGGTCGTGTCTCTCCAGATCTGCGTGACCGATGGGCCGGAGCCATATACGCGCTTAGTCCAACCAACCCGGACGCCACTCGACACTTCTGCGTAAGCGCCCGCGAGATTGTTACTTCGGTTCTCGATGGTAAGGCCCCAAACGAGGAGGTATTTGCCAGATTCCCACGCTGCGAAACCACTGAGCATGGCTTTGCAACGCGGCGAATGAAAGTTCGGTATTGTCTAGACCGCATAGGTGCTGACACTCACGAACTTGAAGACTTCGTGGAGGCGGATATCGATGACATACTCTTGCTATTTCGAGAGTTGAATATAGGCACGCACGGTCGGTCTGGTCGGTTCACCATGCCGCAGTTGATGGCATTGAAGGCGCGTGCTCAGGATGCTATTCAGTTTATATGTAGCGTGGCAGCTTAAATTCGAGAGAGCTCGGTGCCGGGCCAACAATGCGAGCTTACGCGCTGAGACTTAGCGAGGAAAGTTGCTCGTTGGATTGTTGGAGCACAGGGTGGGGGAAGTTGTCAGGTGAATTGCTCGGAAGTAGATGATCGACGATGGCTACATGATCGTCCGCACCGTCTTCCGCCCCCCTGGCTGACGGAGCTGCAGGCTAGCTTCTAGCTTCTGGTCGGACGGCAGCAGACGTTCCGGGAGCGTTACCGCAGCCACCTGGGCAATTTCGCTGCGGGGGAAAGTAAAGGGATCAGCTGCGCAGCTCTAATCGGCCCCTACCTCTCGCCAAGCCTTGACGAGGTGCTCCTGCACCTTCACCGGCAGCCCGGTCTGGCTGCTCTCGATTGCGGCGGTGACCAGGGCTACCGATTGCAGGTTGTCGATGACGTTCGTTTCCAAGGGCTCGCCGCCTTCCAGCCAGCGGACGAACTTCTCGATCAGCCACACGTGACCCCAGGTCGGCTGCTCCAGCCAGGGAACCGTCGCGCCCTGGCCTTCTTGCTTGCTGGGTGCCTCACGCAACGGATCGAACGCGAAGCATTCCAGCCGGTCCTGTCCCAGGATCAGCGTTGCCCCTTCGCACTCGGCGCGCGTGTACTCGCGGCCCCAGCCGTCCAGCCCCACCGCGTTCGTGCTGGACCCTTCGTAGGTGGCCCGCACGCCGTTCTCGAACTCCATCGTCACCAGCGCCTGCGCGTCGCCCGCGAAGTCGCTCCAGGCCGGGTTCCAGGTTTGGGCATAGATGCTTTCGCACCTGGCCCCCGCCAGGTCCGCCAGGATGTCCAAGTGATGCACGGACCCATCCACCAGCATCGGGTCGTCCATTTCGTAGCGAAAGCCGAACCCCCACGACCCCAGCTGCCGCGCCTCCGCCGTGAACCGGGACACCAGGTAGTTCAGGGATCCATAGCGTCCTGAGCGCAGGCCCTCGCGCAACGTCGTCTTGTACTGGTTGAAGCGATGACTCATGGTCACCGCCATCTTCTTGTTGGCCTTCGTCACCTTGTCCGCAATGCGTACCGACGCCACCAGCGTGTCGGCAATCGGCTTCTCCGAAAGGATGTGTAGGTCGTGGGGCAGGGCCGCGTCCACCACCGCTTCGTGGGAAAACGGCGGCACGACCACGGTGCAGAAGTCGGCCGGGTTCTCGTCGAAGGCGCGCTGGATGTCCGTGTAGCACTGCGCGGCGCTCAGGCCGAGGGATTCCCGGGCGGTCTGCAAAGCGTCGGGATTGACATCAACGGCGGCCACGACCTCGATCAGCCCCGCCTCCACGTTCGGCGGCAGGAAGTCCATGCACCACCTCGCCCCGAAGCCGCCGGTCCCAACCTGGATCATTCTGAGGGCCATGTGTGGTTCTCCAACGAGGGTTGCTTGCTGGAACGCTCAAGGCAGTCTGCCCGTCGACCGCGACGCTAGACGCCTTGCGCCAGCGGGCGCGTCGCGCAGCAGCATCCTAGCCCGGTTGGCGCTCACTATTCCCGTCGCGCCGGCAAGGCGGTCGCACCCTGCGCCGCCCTACGAGGTGAGCGACTCCGCGAACGCCTTGAGCGCTTCCCAGTTGTCATGTGTCCGCGTGAGCTTGTCGTCTTTGATCCGGATATGCTCCTCAATGTGCTCGTCCACGGTTTGTTCGCCAGACACAGCACTTGCGAAGAAAGTCGAGACCAAGATCTCCAGCCAGTCGGGGTGGGCCATCTGGCCGTGCCGGTGGTCTGGCAGTTCCGCAATCTCACCCAGGATGTGTCCGCCCCGCGGCACGGATAACGCGTGCTCGGACGAGAACATCGCCGCCTTGTTGGCTGGGGTCGATCCGCCCTCGATCGCGATCCGCGTCTGTACTTGCTCGCCGCTCATGAACACCAGCAACTCAATGGTCTCATCAAGCGTGCCGCGTGCTGAGGCCGCGTTGGTGACCACATGCGGCTGGCCGTCGAAGTTGGCCGGGATCGTGCCGCGAACCCCCTCGGGATTCGCTCCGATCGTCCACGGGAACCGATCCTGGACTCGGTTCACGATATTTCCATGCCCACCGCCGGCCACGTTGCAGAAGACGTTTCCGGCCGAGAACGGGTCGCCGAACTCGCCGCTTACTCGTTCCCGCGCCTCGGGTGGATAAGCCACGTCGTACTCGTGGATCATGTCAATCGCAAGTCGAAAACCCCGGTCGCCGCCATCATCGAATAGCTCGAAGTGCGTGGCGTCGGCGTTGTACCAGACCATCGAGTCGTCTCGATTGGACATGCCTATCGCCCACCACCCGGTCGCGGGCCACGAACCGCCGGCCGCCGCTATGCCGTACTTGTCGGTTTCTGGATCTCTCGCCTGCTTCATCGCCTCCAGAAAGTCTGTTTCAAGGCCCCACGAGCCGCCGGCATGGACGGACGTGGCCGGCAGGTCGATTCCCGCCGATTCGGCGATTTCCAGGTTGTATCGATAGCTGGTCATGTTGCCCTGGTACGGCAACCCAAAAGCCGGACCTTGCATGCTGTCCAGACCGGAATACGGCTTGTTGTGAACGTTGAGCGTGTTGATGTCCGGCGTGGCGAAGTAGGCTGCCGGATCAAATCCATCGTGCTTGGCGAGCGTGTCGTTGATTTGCGCAAAGGCGCCGTACTGGACCCACGACCAATTGAACCAGCCAGCCAACAGGGCAATCTCGCCCTGCGTGCCAGCGGCGAGCCGAATGTTGAACGACTCCGTGAATTCTGCTGGCTGCGGGATGAATCTGACTTTGATATGCGGAAATTCCTGCGCAAAGCGGTCCAGGGCCCACTTCATGGCCTCGCCACGCGGACCGGAGGTGTGGTCGTTGAGGAACTCGATCTGGACGGGTTCCTGTACAGGTGTTGTCTCTACCTCAACGACCTTCTCGACCTCAACGACCTTTTCAACCTCGACGACTTTGGTCACAATCTTCTCGACCGGGACTTCCTTCTCGACAACCCTCTCGACCTCAACTTCCTTGATCTGAGTCTGAGTCACGACCGTCTCAACCGGAACTTCCTTGATCTCAGTCCTGGTCACGACCGTCTCGACCGGGACTTCCTTCACGACGACCCTATCGACCGGCACTTCCTTGGTGACGACTTGCGTCTCACCGCAGGCGGCGAGCACGGCGGCGCCCCCCAATCCCAGGCTTGCCGCGGCGCTCGCGCGCAACATCCTCCGTCGAGTGACTGCACGAACCATGGCTTCCTCCCGAGGGCTACGGCGTGCGCCAGGCACACGCAAAGACCGCACGTCGTTCGTCCCGCGCGGGCGAAAACTGCCAGTATTCAAGAAGAACTAGGTCAAATATTTGAGCCACGAAGCTTCGGCAGGCCCCGGAAGGTCAGTTAGGGGAGGACGCGCCGCCCGTGAACGCTGCATAGCAGCGGCCGCCAACCGAGCGGGGCAGCGTTCTGCTGGTCTGAGCCATGGTCACCGGCGCGGATGCTGGCTGGGGCGCCGGGTGCGGCTTGAACCGAGCAGTTCACGGTGTCATGGGACGGGCCGTGCGCGTGGTGTCACGGACCCAAACTATTTGGGGCACGGTATATCCGGGCTAGACTGGCGCGGCCACGCCAGTTGAGGCCGCCGATGCAGATTGATCCTGAGCGATTCCTAGACGACGGCTACGTGATTCTGAAGAACGTCATCCCGCCAGAGCGGCTGGATGCGCTGCGGGCCAGCTATGAGGTGCTGGTCGACCGTCAGCAGGCGATCTGGGCGCGCGACCCCGACGACCCGAGCAGCATGGCCTACAAAGTCAAGCAGCCGCGCCTGTCGTTCCAGACCGTTGTGGACCCATCCACGGCCAACACGGTGGAGTTCTGCCTCCACGAGAACACCCTCGGCGTCAGCCGCCAGGCGCTGCGCACGCCCGACGTGGGGCTGAAACAGATGTTTCTCATGTGCAACCCGGCGACCCACTACGGGCCGGATTTATGGCATCGCGATAGTCAGCCAACGAGCCAAGCCCCGCTGGCCGGCTTACAGGCGGACATGCTGGCCAACGGGCCGGGCCTGGTGCAGTGGAATGTCGCGCTGTACGACGATGACGTCCTGTGGATCGTCCCCGGCAGTCATCGCCGTCTGAACACCGCGCAGGAAAACCGCGAGCTGCTGGAAAACCGGCGCGCACCGCTATCGAACGGGATGCAGGTCAAGCTCAAGGCCGGCGACGGCGTGATGTATATCAATTCCATCCTGCACTGGCCCAGCAACTACAGCACAAAGCTGCGACGCATCATCCATCTCGCCTACCGCTCATTCGGCGGCCAGTTGTATCCCTACGGAGTGCGCTTCTCGTGGGAGCCCAGCTTTGTCAGGCACCTGTCGGCTGAGGCGCAGGCCACGTTCGAGCGGTTCACCGAGCTGGCTGAACGCGAGGATGATCGGATTGAGTCCTTCTTCCGCGCGATCCTCGACAAGGATGCGGACGGATTTCGCGAATACCTGGCCCTGCTGCATCCCGGCGAGACGGGGCGCATGGTCTGTGTGGTCCTGCTGTCGAAGCTGGCGGCCAACCTCAGCACGCTGAAGCGTCCTGAGGTCGCCGGCCTGCCGGAACCTGAGCGTGCCGCGGCCGTGGGCGAGCTGTCGTTCAGCATCAGCAATATCGACGCCCTGGCCGACCGCTTCACGGCCGCCGAGGCCGATCGACTCGTTCAGCGCTTCGCCCCGCTGGACGCCAGGCTCCATACGGAGACCGAGCAGTTCGTCCCCGGGTTTCAGAGCGGTCCCACCCGCCACCGCTTCGAACACATGCCGCCCCACTTCGAGGTGGACGACTTCATCGCCAGTTGGAACGAGGCCGTCTAGCCGCCGACCGCCGCGCGCTTCTCGGCGTCCGGCGCCAGCCACATGGCTGCCAGCGCGCCGTCGTATCGGGTGTTGCGGAGATTCAGGGTGAATAGGTTCCTCCCCCTGGGATCCCGCACGCAACAGCCACCCGTCATGGCCGCGCGTCGTTGGTGGGGTCGAGAAGCCGCCCGTGGAAATCGCCATGGCGGCGTGCCCGGAGCGATTCCCGGCCTTCGCTCAGCGCTACCTAGGCTGACTCGGCGCGCCACGGCGCCAGACTGTCTTGAGTCCCGCGGACCCGCGCTAGACTGACGCGGCCGCGCCGGTCGAGACAGCCAATGCAGATCGATCCCAAGCAGTTCCTCGACGACGGCTACGTGATCCTGCGGAACGTCATCCCGCCCGCCCGCTTGGATGAGATGCGCGCCAGCTTCGAGCTGCTGGTCGACCGGCAGCAGGCGATCTGGGCGCGCGACCCCGACGACCCGAGCAGCTTCGCCTACAAAGTCAAGCAGCCGCGCCTGGCGTTCCAGACCGTCGTGGACGCCGCGACGGCCAACACGGTGGAGTTTTGTCTACACGACCACACGTTGGGCGTCAGCCGCCAGGCGCTGGGTACACCCGACGTGGGGCTGAAGAATATGTTTCTGATGTGCAACCCGGAGACCGACTATGGGCCGGACTTGTGGCATCGCGATACCCAGCCAACGAGCCGGGCCCCGCTGGCCGGCATCCAGGCGGACATGCTGGCCAACGGGCCGGGCTACGTGCAGTGGAACATCCCGCTGTACGACGATGACGTGCTGTGGGTCGTCCCCGGCAGTCATCGCCGCCTGAACACGGCGCAGGAAAACCGCGAGCTTCTGAAAAACCGGAGCGTGCCGCTGTCGAACGGGATGCAGGTCAAGCTTGAGGCTGGCGACGGCGTGATGTATATCAGCACTATCCTGCATTGGCCCAGTAACTACAGCACCAAGCTGCGGCGCGTCATCCTTCTCGGGTATCGCTCGTTCGGCGGCCGGCTGTATCCCTACACACCGGGTTTCTTTTGGGAGCCGAGCTTCGTCAAACATCTGTCGGCCGACGCGCAGGCGACCTTCGAGCGATTCACCGAATTGGCCGCACGCGAGGACGATCAGGTCGAGGCGTTGTTTCGCGCGATGCTCGACCAGGATGCGGACGGATTCCGCGAGGTCCTGGCCCTGCTGCACCCTGGCGAGACGGCGCGCATGGTTTGCGTGGTCCTCCTGTCGAAGCTGGCTGCCAGGATCGGCACACTGAAGCGTCCGGAAGTAGCCGGCTTGCCGGCACGTGAGCGCGCGTCAGCTGTCGGCGAGCAAACGTTCAGTATCGGCAATCTCGACGCGCTGGCCGGGCGCTTCACGGCCGCCGAGGCCGAGTTGCTCATCCGACGCTTCGCCTCGCTGGATGCCAAACTCCAAACCAAGACCGAGCAGTTCGTGCCCGGATTTCAGAGCGGTCCCACGCGCTACAGGTTCGAGGACATGCCGTCGGACTTTGAGGTCGACGACTTCATCGCCAGTTGGAACCAGGCCGCCTAGCCACCGACCGCCGCAGGCTTCTCGGCATCCCGCGCCAGCGACACGCCTGCTAGCGCGCCGAGCTCATCCAACTCGTACGGCAATCACGAATCCGTGAGCAGTGCTCGCGTTGTCCGGCGTCTCCGATTCGGGACGATGTAAACGGATCCGCTAGCCGGGAAGCGCGCGCGGGCTATCCAGCCTTCGGCGGGCGCCATAGAAGACCGGCGCGTACGACGAGGAATACAGCGGGCGGTGGTGATATCCGTCCGTGGCGTCGAATCGGTCTTGCGAATAGGGCTGTGGGATCGGCGTGCCCAGCAACGCCTCGACCCGGGCGCGCATCTCACCCACGACGTCGGGGCGATCAGCATGCACGTTATGACGCTCGTCCGGGTCGGTTGAAAGGTCGTATAGCTCCGGCGTCGGATCCTCGAAGTCCCACCCGGTCGCATAAACCCAGCGCTCGTCGCGAATCGATACCCGGCCGGCCCATGCGGTGGTGCTGAAGGGACGGATCGCCGCACGTTCCCCGGTCACCAACGACCAGGCACTCTCACCGTCCATCGCCTCGGCCGCCGACGCGATCCCGGCCAGATCCAGAATCGTTGGACCCAGGTCATAGTTCTGGACCCAGGCATCGACGTCGCGGTCGTGACAGCTCGGGTCCGGGTGCCGGATCGTCAGATTCTGCTGCGTGTTGAACGGGTGCAGCTCCGTCTCGCGCTTGCCCCACCCGGTGTGATCCGCCAGCTCGGTGCCGTGGTCCGTGAAGAAGATGACCACCGTGTCGTCCATCAGCCCGAGCGTCTGCAGCTCGTCCAGCAGGAATCCGACGTGCCGGTCCGTGAACGTGATCTCGCCCTTGTAGCAGGCCGCGTAGTAGTCGATGAACTCCTTTGACCTGACGTCAAGATCCGCTCCCTGCATGTTCGAGGAGAACGAGGGATGCAGGATGTGGCGCGGCTGCTGGTACATGGGGCCCTGCCACGAGTCGTTGTAGCGCCGCACGTAGTCGATCGGCGGGTCGAACACCTCATGCGGCTCGAAGCAGTCGATCCACAGAAAGAACGGCGCGTTGCGCGCGTTGTCGCGCACCCAGCGTCGCGCCGATGCAAAGACCTGCGCACCCGGCCAGTCCGCCTCGTCGCGCCGGTCGCGCGCGTTGTGCAGGTGCTGCAGGAATCCGCTCTCACCGTGCAGCGACGAATCCGACGCCTCCGGCAAGGCGGGTTCGTAGGCCCCGAAGTAGTCCTTGAACAGATCGCGAATCAGATCCCACGATCCGGTGCGCCAGCCATCGCCCCCGGCGCCGCGGATGTGCTCCCACGACATGAACCCGCGAGAGTGGTTCATGTTGGGTTTGAAGAGGTGCGGGGTGTCGCCGATCAGCCCGGTGGCGTAGCCCTGCTCGAGCAGGATCTCGGCGATGGTCGGGTGCTCATCCGGAACCTTGTGCCACCCGTAGTACCCGTGGGTATATGGAAACCCCCGCATGCCCGTGAAGCAGCCATTACGGACCTGCAGCGTTGGACCGGGCTCGGTAAAGCAGCGGTTGAAGCGCACCGACTCGGCCGCCAGCGCATCCAGCGCCGGGGTCGCGACGCTGCTGAGCTTCTTGCCCGGACCCACGATGTCGGCCCGAAACGTGTCGATGCAGATAACGACGATGTTCAGCTTGTCCATGGCGGGCGTTTGCCTTCCAAGTCACGTCGGCCGGGCAGGTCAGACGGAAACGATCTGGCAGGTTCAGGATAGAGACATGCCGCCGGCCTTAGCCTCCGCGCGACGGCTGCGGCTCTGCTACCAGGCCTGGTTCTCGGGCCGAAGCGCTTCGAACTGGTGGTAGACCGGCGACTCGCCGGGCTCGGTCACGGACATCGCGTACACGGAGGCCTGCCGCGCCGTCAGCCGGACTCGCGTCGGCTGGCCCACCGGGGCTTCCGCCTGCCCAACGCCGCGCCACTCCACCCGGTGCGCCGTCGCGTCGCCCCTGATCGGCCGGCAGTCCGCCGCCGTGAATCCCGGCAGCGGCCGCGCCTCGGCGTCCTGGAGTTCCACCCTGACCTCGCCGTCGGCGGCTGTGCGCGCGTTGACGAATACGTCCACCGATGGCGGCTTGAAAGCTATCGTCCCCAGCTCTGCCGGCGCCTCGGCCGCCCGCCTGGGTCATCGACGCCCTTCATCTGCCACAGCTTGGGGGGCTATGATGAGCCATATCTCCTACCATCTAGAAGAGTCAATGAGCATCGATAACAATCTAATTCAAAATTATACGAAACTGCGTTTACATCGCTGCGTAGTCGTCGAAGGCGTTCGCGTGATTGCTTTCCGCAATATGGATCACCTATTCACAACGCGCGTAAGGCTGCAGGCGATGGACTGGGGTGACTCTGAAGCCATGGCCCGCGTCCAAAGCAAGATGCTCAAAGACCAGGGTTTGGACCAGACTGAAGCAAACCGCTCGGCGCTGGTATGGGCGTCGCGAGCTGCGTGGGAGATCTATATGTGCCTGCTCTACGCAGAGATTGAGCACTACATGGCGGTCTCGCAAAGGCACCCACACATCACGTACGAGCCCCTGGATAGCTATCTCAAGTCGCATAAGGCCCTCATTGAGCATCTCCGGAGCGTACGCGACATACTTCTGCACCCTCTCAAGGAAATTTCCTATTACGACAGTCTTAGGCAGTTTGGAATTGAGGCCAGGCAGACTGCCGAGGACACCTTTCTTGCACTTGAACGACTGCAAAGCCTCATAGACGAGTTCTTGGAGTCATTTCGAGGAACTTTGCTTGAATCTCTCTGCGACGAGACTGTAAGTCAACCAGATGCAGCGACCTTTGAGTACTATCGCAGGTTGAAGGAACGGGCCCGAGCCCTGATGGACGCAAGTACGAGTGGCGAATCACGCGAATCAAAGGAGACACGTGAGAAATGGATGCACGAGGTAGAAGCGTTTGACAGGATTCTAGATCAGATTTCGGGGCATGATGTTGCCCCAGGTGCACGACAGGTACAGCGAGTGGAGCGATGGGAGCGAATCAGGGAAATCCTGCTATTGCCCCTTCCTAAGCGTCCTTACCATAAGAGCACAGGATCTGTGCAGACTCCGGTGGACGATAAGCTGGAGCCATTTATGCTCCTAGCCACCCTGGCCACTGTCAGTAGGCGGCCAGCAGATGCTGGGCAAGTCCTCCCTGAAAACGTAGTGCGGAATCGGGTGAGAATCATCGAACTCTTGGTCCGCTCGATTTCGATGTGCAACGAGAGCTACGTAGCCATTATCGCCGACTACAAGTCTGAGTTCCCCAATACGTCCATCGAAGCTTTGTTCCAGAGTGATGAGCTTTTCGAAGAAGCGATGAGCCAAGTGATTGCGTCTGAGTTGAACAAGAACATCGAACAGGCCATGGTGAAAGCTTCGCCATTCACAGTGGCTCTTGCTCTTTTGGCAGAACCGCTCCGGATTCACAACCGCGAAGGGCCTAGCATGCACAATTCGGGATGTGCCGAGATTGATGCCCTGAGTAGTGAAGCATCCCTGGGGGTGTTGTCGCGTCTTCGGAATACGGTCTTCCATGTCCCGCACGAGGGAGCAGATCTCTTCAGGGCTAGCGAGGACCTATTTCGCTCGTCGCTATCTCATAGTGAGTATCTAAAGATAGTCGACGGCCTGCTAGGTTTCTTCATCGGGTACAGGCCTGACTAACAACGGCCATCAACGTAGGCCACCTCCTTCTTGACAGCGCTGGGCCGGAGCGACTCCCGGGCGTTCGCCAGCGCCGCGGGATTCGTGTCCACCGCGGCCACCACCTCGATCAGGCCGGCCTCCACGTACGGCGGCAGAAAGTACCGGCACCAGCTTGGCCCCATCCCGCCGGTCCCAACCTGGATCATTTTGAGCGCCATTGGTGCTTCTCCAACGAGCGTCCGGCCGACGGAACGCTCACGGCAGTCGCTGCGTCAGCCACCACGATAGACGCCTCGCCGCCTGCCGCGCAGCACACAGCAGCAGCCGCGGCCAAACCGCTCAGCGGCGGGGTTTGCTGCCGCGCTACCAGGCCTTGTTGTCGGGCCGCAGCGCTTCGAAATGGTGATAGACGGGCGATTCTCCGGGCTCAGTTACGAACACCGAATACACGGATGCCTGCCGCCCCGTCAGCCGGATTCGCGTCGGCTGGCCCACCGGGGCTTCCGCCTGCCCGACGCCGCGCCACTCCACCCGGTGCGCCGTCGCGTCGCCAGTAATCGGCCGACAGTCCGCCGCCGTGAATCCCGGCAGCGGCCGCGCCTCGGCGTCCTGGAGTTCCACCCTGACCTCGCCGTCGGCCGCTGTGCGCGCGTTGACGAATACGTCCACCGATGGCGGCTTGAAAGCTATCGTCCCCAGCTCTGCCGGCGCCTCGGCCGCCCGCAACGCAACGAACCGATCGGGCTTCAGCCGTGCCATGCCGAGGCCGGCCTCCTGCGGCGCCAGCTCCCAGTGCACGGCGTGCCGCGCGTTCGTGCCGGCGTAGTAGTAGCGAATTTCGTCGTCCAGGAAGACCGGCTGCGAGGCCGGCTGCAGATTGCCGCAATCCCATTCGCCGGCGGCGCCGTTGGCAATGAAGGCCGTGCCCGGCTGGGCTCGGTGCCAGGCCGTGCCGGCCCGCGCATAAGCCAGCTCGGGCGTCTGCAGCCCCCGCATCTTGCTCGATCCCCGATCACCGGGATCGGTGGCGTAGATCCAGAGCGTGCCGAGCTCGTAGGGCCCGTAGGCGCAGGCGCCCAATCCGTAGAACTGCGTCTGTGGCGGATCGCCGGCGTCCGGCTCCAGCACCATGCGCGGCTCACCCGACCAGTACGCAAAGTCCCACGACTCACTCCGAAAGACGCGTCGCCCATACCCATCCATGCGGTGATACGCCACGAACCGCCCGTCCGGTGCCCTCAGGAAGCCGATAGGGGCATCCGGATCAGTCGCGATCACCGGCTGGATCCGATCACCGAACGTCCGCACGGATTCCCAATGGATACCGTCCGCGCTGTGGAACGCGGCCACGCACGCGGACGGCGCGGCGGCGGTCATCAGCTTGTACCGCTGGGTCGGCCGAGGGTCCTGCCGGTCTTCGATCACGGCAGGCCCTGCCGGCTGCGCGTTGAATACGACATTGGTCGGGCGCTCACCGTCCCTGAACACGTCCAGCTCAGGCTTGTGCCAGCGCAGCCCGTCGTCACTCTCGGCGTAGGCGAGTCGTACGGTCCAGGGCGCTTCGACCACCTGGTACCAGGCGCGAAACCGACCATCCGCCGCCTGGATCACGCTGCCATACAGCTGCATGTTGCCGTGCTCCCACGGCAGGTCCGGCGCCAGCAACGGGCCATCCGGGTGCTTGACCGGCGGCTCAACCGCACGCGTAAAGCCGTCCAGCTGCTCCAGCTCGCGATAGTCAAAAAAGAGCAGCTTCTTCATCGACACCACTCCTGCGCCTGTCGGCCGCTTCGGCAATTGCCAGCCACCATCTGGCGCTACCGCGCCCCGGTCCGCAGAGGACGACCACCGCCCCCAGTGGCCTACGCCGGCGCGCCCACGGGGCCCCTCGCTGATTGAGACCCTACCAGCACGTTCAGTCCTTGCGTAGCGATTGCGGCGCCGCCGACGGTGGACAGACATCAACGTGCGAAAGTCGTCATACCTGGAGGTCACACCTGGTCGAGACCTGCGCAGCAGTTCGTCCGGCATGCCCGTTGCGCCGGGGACTGAGCGCTTGCCCGCACCAGCGAGCGGCGGCGTGAATGGTTGAGGCTCGGCAGGGGCTCGAGCGGAACCGGTCGCGCGAGCGCTGGCCGCGTCGCATTCGCTGTTCGTGAATCCGACGCGATGAGAGTATTGATGCCAAATGCCGATTCGGCTGCCCGCGCGCGATCGATCTCACGGGTAGGCGCGCCGGCGGGTTCGGTCTCTACTCAGCAGGAGCGGTCAGTGCCAGGGACGCCGGACGACGCAGCGGGCAGAGCCTCCGAACCGGTGCTCGCGCCGCTGCGCCGTGCCGACCTTGTGCGCGATCTCGCCGGGACTGGCGTGCGCCGCGGCGACCTGCTGATGGTCCACAGCTCCCTGCGGAGTATCGGATTCGTCGAAGCCGGGCCGGAAACGGTTGTTGACGCTCTGCTCCAGGCCGTCGGGCCTGAGGGCACCTTGGTCGTCCCGACGTTCACCTACCCGTCTGCCGGGGACCCCGAGTTCGTATTCGATCCAGTGCATACGCCCTCGGGCATGGGCGCGATCTCGGAGGCGGCGCGGCGGCGCCCCGAGGCGCGCCGCAGCATCCACCTCGCGCACAGCGTCGCCGCCATCGGTCCGCTGGCGGAGACCATTGCGACGTCCGGGGGCGCCTCGGCATGGGACGCCGACAGTCCCATGCGGCAGGTGTTCGATCGCAGCGGGCGCTACCTGCTGCTCGGCGTGCCCTACCAAAACCTAACGGCGATGCACCTGTGTGAGGTCTGGCTTGGACTGCCGTACCGAAAGGCTCGGACCTCGAACGGCCAGATGCGTCATCCCGACGGCTCGTGCACGCCACTGGTCAGCATTGGGACCCCGCCGCTGCCTGGGCATCCAGGCAGCGACTACAACCGGCTCGGCCAGCGCATGGAAGACGCCGGCCTCGTCAAGCTCGGCACCGTAGGCAACGCCCTCGCCCGCCTGCTACACGCCCACGACCTGCGCACGATGGCGCGTGATCTCTCGCGGCAAGACGCTCACGGCTTCCTGAGACAAGGCGGCGCGGTCACTGCATTGGCCTACGGCCACACCATCGAATCAGACAAGGGCGAGCACTGCGTAGGTGACCCGGCCCGCATGTATCCGGCCGCCTGAACAGGATCGACGCAGCACAGCGGGCCAGGCCCCCCGAGAGGCCGGCCCGCTGTGCGATCCACGACTGGCCGCCCGCCGCGGCCAACGTGTCTAGGGCGTGGCTAGACGCGCGGCAGGCCGAAATACTCGCGCATGAAGTTCAGCTGCTCGTGCTGTCCAGCCAGGATCACGCGAGCGGAGTTCTTGGCCGCCTCTATGGCCTCCGCCGGGGTGCTGTCGCCCGTGTACGCCTTGTCGATGTCGCTCCGGAACTTATAGAACTCGTCCGTGGACGGAATCATCATCATTCGATGGACCTTGTCAGGACGATCGGCGTATACCTTGAGCCACTTCATGCCCTCCGGCGGGGCCGCCAGGGCGTCGGCGGTCTCCAGCACGGCCTTGTATGGCGAGAGGTGCCCGCGGTCTATCGTGACCCGTGTCTGGTACATCGGCCCGCTCATGAACACCATGAAGTCCGTTGCCTCCTCGACGGTGCCCTTCCTGGCCGAACCATTGGTGATGAGGTTGGGCTGATCCTCGAACTCGTGCGCCGGCCTGCCGATGGGACCGCTCGGCTGCGGGCCGAGCGACCACTTGAATCGGTCCTTGATCCGAGGAATGGCAAATCCGGTGGAGTAGACGCGGCCGCTGAGCCAGGACCAAACGGTGCCCGCGGCGAACGGGTTGCCAAACTCACCCGCGAGCTGCTTGCTGTCGCCGACAGGGAACGACACGTTCTGCTTGTGGATGAGATCTGTTCCGAACTGCAAGCCTTGGTCGCCTCCGTTGTCGAAGATCGTCAGCTCCGTGTCTTCGGCGTTGCGCACGGAATTTGCCCCATAGCCGAGGGCCATTTCGCTCCATTGGAATTCGAAGTCCTGACGCGCCCAGGTTCCCCAGAGGTCCTTCTCGGGGTCCGTCGCCTTCTTCGCGCTTTCCAGGAATTCGTCCGCGTACGTCCAATCTTCGCTCGGAAACTCGATACCGGCCTGCTCGCCGAGCGTGAGGTTGAGCACGATGCCGGCCACAGCGCCCTGAAACGGCGCGCCAAACTGCGGACCCTCGATCACCGCCGGGGGCAGCTTCCCCTGCGCCTGGTTGTGATCGAAGTTCGCCGTGTAGGTGTCCGGGCAGAAGTAGTAGTTGTTGACGTCCCAGTCAGGGTGCTTGCCGATCACATCGTTGATCTGCACGTACCCCCCATCAGCCGCAAACGTACCGAGCAAACCGTCGCCCAGCATGGCGACGTCCGCCTGTGAGCCGGCGGCCATCTGTATGGCGAACGAATCGATGAAATCGGCCGGCTGCGGTATGAATTTCAACAGGATGTTAGGCCGGAACTTGGCAAACTCGGTCAGACCCCATTTCATGGCCGAGCCGCGCGGACCGGAGATGTGGTCGCTGACGTAACTGATGGACACTTTCTCAGCTTGGGGCGCCGCGGTCGGAGCAGCCGCTGCGGGCGCTGGCTGCGCGGCCGGGGCAGCTTCGGCTGCAGGCGGTTCCTCCTCTTGCGCTTCGCCGCACGCCGCCAACACGGCAAGCCCGACGGAACCCACGCCTAGGGATTGAATCACCTGTCGTCGCGTGATGTGGCGCCACATGGTCGCTACCTCCCTGTCAATCCGAGCAAGCCGAAGCTTACTGTCTCGAACTATTCGATCAAGGATAATATGCCGGCCGGGTCGGTCGTGCCACGAGTTTCGGCGTCTGCGAGACGGTCTTCTGGCGTTAGCTGTCCGCCGTTTCCATGCTTTGAGCGTCACGTTCCGGTTGATACCGCAGCGTGGATGGGCGAGGCCATGGCAAAGGGAAGGGCGCGCGAACATGGATGGCACAAGCGTCCCGCCGGGTAGGCATGGCCAGGCACGCGTCTTCTTTGTATGGCGCCGCGTGGGGCGAGCTGTCCCGGATTCAGTCCGCACGCGCGGAGTGGCTATGCCTCAGCGACTGAGCCTCAAACGCGAGCGGGAGCACGCCTGCGGTAGTGCAGGGCCACCTTGCGGAACGCGCGCACGATGTCGTCGATATCCGCATCGGTCAGATACGGCCACATATTGAACCCGACCGTGCGGCCCATCAGGGCTTCTCCGTTGGGACACGCCGCCTGTCCGTATTCGACCGCCTGGTCCCGCGCATGGTCGAAGGGAAAGCGACCGCGGCCGTAGCAGTCGGGTCTGGCGAGAAACGGATCGCTATACAGGGGGCCGCCCCCGCCCATGCGCGGCAGCCCTATCGATGGGTGCCGCGCATCCACGCTGTTCTCGGCCTTGATCAGGAGAAGGCCCTCGCGGCGCACCGCGTCGGCAAACTCGTCGGCCGAGCAGCCCAACCGTTCGGTGTCCAGGCTGAACCCGAGAATCCAATAGGTATGTCGGTCCCCGGGCCGCACCGCCTGCGGGGTCAGTTCGTCGATGTCGGCCAGGCGGTCGATGATCTGCTCGGCCGCGTGGATCTTGCTCCCGATGTACCCGTCAACTTTCTCGAGCTGCACCAGCAGCACTGCCGCCGTGAGGTCGTTGATGATGTAGTGCGGCGCAAGGAAGTGGTGACCGTACGGGCGGTCGGCATACGGACCGTTCGCGCGGGGCAGCGCCACGTCGTGAAAGAGCACGGCGCGTTCCCAGAGCGCCGTGTCGTTCGTAAGCACCGCGCCGCCGGTACCGCCCGAGAGATGTTTGCCCCCGAAACTGTAGCCCGCAATGTCGCCAATGCTGCCGACGATCTGCCCGTGTTGCTCCGCGAAGTGAGCCTGCGCACAGTCCTCGATCAGGGCCAGATCGTGGTGCCGGGCGATGGCTCGCAGGGCGCGCATGTTGCACGGATTGCCCAGGTAGTGCACCGCGATGATGGCGCGCGTTCGCGGCGTGATCTTGGCCTCAACGTCGGCCGGATCGAGGGTGTACGTCTCGTCGATGTCGGCAAAGACCGGCACGCAGTTTTGCAGCAGCGCGCCGATGATGGTGCCACCGGCCGTCCACGGCGTCACGATGATCTCGTCGCCCGGGTCGGGATTGATGGCGCCAATGCAGACATGCATCGCCGCCGTCCCTGAGGTCACGGCGATGGCGTGCTTGACGCCGTGGCGGGCAGCAAAGGCCCGCTCGAATTGATCGACCTTCGGCCCTTTGCCGACGTGCCCCGAGCGAATGACCTCGGTCAGCGCCGCGATGTCGTCGTCCCCGAAGTCGTGGCCCGGCCCAAAGGGCTTCGTGCGGACCGGTGGCCCGCCGTGAATCGCGAGACGCTCGCTCATCGTCCGCCTCCTGTGCCGTCCCCGCGATGCCTGGCAATCATCCTATGGCCTCGCGCACCGATCGGGTGGACCGCGTCTGCTGAGGATGGGCCGCCTGGCTCACTTGTCCCATCCTGGCGCCCTTTTGCGGGTGCGCCATTATCTTTCGTCCATGGATTGATAGTTATACAAATAATTTGGGCATGAGGTATTCTAGGGCATCCTCGGATCGTGGGCGGGCAGTCCCGATATCGCGCATCCGAAACGCCTCCGCGACCACTCGGACGCGAAGGGTGGAGGGAGTCTGAGATGAGCGGAGCGATTTCGCGACGACGGCTTTTGCGGGTCGGGGGCGTGGGGCTGGGCGCGGCTGGTGCGCTGACGCTGGCGGCCTGCGGCGAGACCCAAGTGGTGACCAAGGAAGTGCCGGTCGAGACTATCGTCGTGAAGGAAGTGCCGGTCGAGACGGTCGTGACCAAGACCGAGATCAAGGAAGTTCCGGTTGAAAGGGTCGTGACGCAGACTCAGGTTCAGGTCAAGGAAGTCGAGGTCGAGAAGGTCGTTGAGAAGGTCGTTGAGAAGGTCGTCGAGAAGGTCGTTACCAAGGAAGTCGTGGTCGAGAAGCTGGTTGAGGCGCCGCCTCAGCAACAGACGACCAGGTTGGTGTTCGTTCACGACCATACGTCCGGGCCGCGCGGCAACGCGATGAAGTGGTCGCTAGACATGTTCGCTGCAAAGTTCCCGCACATCGACGTGAAGTTCACGCCGCAGCCCGAGAAGTTCGCGGAATCGTTCGGTCCGCAGATCGCGGCGGGCACGCAAGGCGAGGTGGCGTTGCTGGGCGACGGGATGGTCGCGGCCTGGGCGGCAGCCGGGGCGTGGGCACTGATCAACCCTGTCCTGGCGAAGCACCCGGATTTCGACCCGCTGAACTGGTACTACGACGGCGACGCCTACAGCCTGAACTTTCAGGACACGGTGCCAATTGACATCCTGGATGGGTTGCGCGGACCGATGTTTGGTATGCCGTACCAGGGCAATGTCAACGGACACCACATCAACCTCACCATGATGGAAGCGGCTGGCATCGAGTTTCCGACCAAGGGCAACTGGCAGCTCGAAGGCCAGTTCCTGGAGGATCTCAAGAAGGCCACCGACCCAGACACCGAGACGTTCGGGCTCTGGGCATTGCCGCACGCGTGGCTTCAGTGGGGGTCATGGGCCTGGGGGCTCGCCGACGACCCGAACATCATGTATCGGTCTGCCGCCGACAACCGCTTGACCATCCTGGACAGCGGCGGGGACCGCGGACTGCGTCTGATTGCTGACATGGTCGCGAAGCACGAGGTCGCTCCCGCGTGGGGCCAGCGAGACCAGCTTGCCGGTGAGTTTGGTGATCCGTTTGCCGCGGAGCGAGTGCTTATTGCGCCCAACGGCGGCGCGGTCGGAAGCGCAATCCCACGCATCAAGGATCGATTCGCGTGGTCAATGGCTCCGTTCCCGGAAGGTCCGCGAGGCACCGTGCCGCACGACTTCACCGGGCAGCCGCACATCGTTACCAACGCCGTCGATACGCGCGGCAATATCGAGCAGGCGGTTGAGGTCGTCATGTTCTGGGCGGGCCCGGATGTCCAGGGGCGGGTCGCGGTCGATCGCGGGTCATTGCCGATGTTCAAAGACGTGTTGACGTCGCCGGCCTTCGAAGCCGGCCCGCCCGAGAACCACGGTCTGTTTCGAACCTACGTCGAAGAGGATCCCAACCCCCGCAGCCAGCAGCTCGGCCATCCAGCGTGGTTGGAGTGGTGGGAGGCCTGGTTCGCTCCATCCGAGATTCTCAACGGGGAACAGACGGTTGACGAGGCTATGGGCAAGCGGGTCGAGCAATCCAACCTGGTTCTCGAGCAGAGCGCGGAGGCCTATCAGGAGTTGAAGGACTACATCGCGGGCTTGGGCTTCTAGGCGTCACCGGACCGGTCGGCACGAGCCGGCCTCGAAACTCCCGCGCGCCAAACGACGCGCGGGAGTTTCGATGTTCTCGACGCAGGGCCGTCGCTTGGTTGGTGCCAGCCGTACAAGCTAGACCTCCATTGGCGCTGATTGGCCGAGCAGGCGTTTCGTCGTGCCGCCCAGAATCGCGTCCATCTCTTCGGAAGTCAGGAAGTCGCAGTAGTCGCGAATGAACGCGATGTTCTGCCGGTAGGTCCAATAGCGCATCACCATTGGTATGTCAGTGCCCCACATCAGGCGCTCGGCGCCCAGCCGTTCCACGCACTCTTGCAGGGTTGGCCGGATCTGCGGCATCGGGTAGTCCCAGACGTGCCCAAGCCCGATCGGGAAAAGCAGCTGGAGATGCAGATTGGGGTTGTCGAACGGTTCCCAAACGTAGTCCGGCAGGTTGATCCGTTGACCTCGACGGAACATGCCGAAGGCCAACCCGTGCGTGAGCACGACCGTCGCCTGTGGATAGCGCTCCATCCACCCCACGAGCGTGTTGAGCTCCGAGCGATAGCTCGAAGCTTCGGGGTCGACGCGACCTTTGAGCGTGAAGAAAACGGGAATGTCCATCGCCACCACCGCGTCCCAGAAGCCTCGGTACTCATCACCGTCCCAGGATTCGTGATGATGGTAGAGATCCATCTGATACGACAGGAACTGCAGCCCGGAGAGCTGCAGATCTTCGATCGCGTGCCCAACCTTGCTGATGGCGGCGTCGGGATCCTGCGAAACCAGCCACTCCTCCACGTTGGCCAGCGCCCGCAGCCGATTGGGGAAGCGCTGCACGCACTGGGCCATGAACTCGTTGGTGGTTCCCGCGAACTTGTGCAGCAGCGCCCACTGCACGTCGGCATAGTCCATCTCTGCCACCAGGTGCTCGGGCGGGTATCCCATGTCAACAACTGAGGGAGGCTGATACTGCTTGGCGTAGGTCTCGTCTTCCACGGTCCACTCAAAGCGGCCAAAGCCCGCGGCTCGAAACTCCGCGTCTTTCAGCGAATCGAGGGTTGACCAGTCATCCTCGATGATCCCTTTGTCGTCGGCGGGTGCGCGATCCCGAACACGCCACGCCGCTTGATGGTGGATGCCCATCTCACGCTGCAGGTGTCGAACTGGGTTCTCAACACTCGGATACTCGCTGGGTTGACCCACTCGCGGAAAGCAATAGGCGTGTCCATCGATGGTCATCGCAGGTCCCTCCGGCCCAAGAGCCAAGCAGAGGCTGAGGCCGTGTGTGAGTCTGAACGGGTCATCGCATCGTACGGGGAAGGAGCGCGCTGGTCCGCATTCTTCGATCGGCTGTCACAAGCGATATCGGCGCGGCCCGTATCTGAACAACCTGACACAACGCGGCCACCTCGCCAGCAAGCCGCGTACCTATCTCATGCTGGGGTTCGGGCGATTCATGGCCCCCGCACGTCTCTGCTCGACCTTCGACGCGGTTGATCACCGACGCCGGCCTCAGACACGCCTCGGGACGTGCGTGGCCCACTTCCGCCTGTTCATGCGCGAACGGTCTGATGAGCGCATGGCCGATCGGAGTGAAACGCTGAGGTCGGGGCACTGGATACGCCGAGGTGCGCACGGTCGTTGCGTGCATCCGCATCCCGCCGCCTACACGGGCGGATGGTCCCCGCTACGACATCCGCATCGCAAGCTGGAGCCAGGCCGCGTAGCCCGCGCCATACTGCCGAGCTGGAGCCAGACCTCCGAGCTGGAATGCCTACGCGCCCGCGCCGCTGAGCGCCAGCCGCCCCACATGACGTTACAAAAGTAAAGCCTCGCGGCTGAGCGCCACCCCGGCCACCGTCTCGGGTCAATCGCGCAACGCCGCCGGCCCGCCACCGCGGCAAGACATCGCCTGGTGGGCGTGCCCTCTACTCTCAGACGGGCCGATGCGTTGGCCGTCGAGGCCGAACGGCCGAAGCCAGAAGGCGCTGACGACATGTGCGCGATCAGAGCTCATAGGCGCGCGAGGGGCTTGGGACGCGGGTGGCACTGTGGACCGCGCGCTGGAGACTGGAGCCGAGTCAAGGCTCCTTGGCCGTAGCCAACGCACTCGGCCGCCGCGAGACATTCGCGCAATTCAGCGTATGCCCATACGGGTAGTCGCAGCGGGGCGCGGGCAGTGTCTCAGTTTCATAATTCTCGGTTCGCCGGGCCTGCTAGGATGACAGAATGGCTCCAAAAGCTCGGAGGAAGCGTCCGCGCGACGCGAACCAGCTTGCCAAGCTTGTGGTTGACATCGCCACGGGTGAGGTCGAGGACGCCGAGCAGGATGACGGGGAGCCGGACGATGGCAAAAACCCTCACGCGGTGGCACTTGGCCGCCTTGGCGGGCTCAAGGGTGGCAAGGCACGGGCTGCCGCGCTGACGGCGGAGCAGCGGAGCAAGATCGCCCGCAAAGCGGCTAAGGCGAGATGGGGCGGCTAGCCTAGACCTTATCAACGTCGTCCGGGTACGTCGTTGGAAGCATAGACTCTTCGATGTCTGTGTTGAAATTAAAATCCGGCGGATCTACCACTGCCTCATGGATGTTGTGGTCGTTGTACGAGTCAATGTCCATCCGTAGCTGCTTCACATCATCAAGTGCCTGATTCCGCCGGAGTTGCACAGACACGCGCATGTGCTCGGGCGGTGCTTGGTGTAATGGGTACCAACGTGAACGCCTCTGCATCCCAGTTGGCGTCGCTTCATCCACGACGACAGCCACATTGGCGCGAACATTCCTGCCCTCCGAATCTACGAAACTCTCATGCCGTAGAAAGTTAGCAATTTCGCGCCGCAGCCGTTGCTCGGGGCTGATCGGTTCCGAATTCCATTGTCCCTCGGCGATCGCCCAGTCAGCGACACGATGCGGCTCAATGAGCGATTCGTCGTCGCTGGGGCGCGCCTGCTTGTACAGCCGCAGGAGATTTTCCAGCGCGAACCTCCGGGCCGAGCGCATGCCTCGGTTTGTTGGTCCATCGCTCTCTTGTTCTCCAGAGTTCATGGACATCTCCCTAGGTCGTCGCTGGGACGACGTGACCCCAACCATCGGTCAGGGCCGTTCCGGCTACAAACTCACGGATCCGAACCAAGAAAGCCCGGTGGGCGCTGTACCCGAGTTCGCGGCGATGCTGCAGCTGGCCAACAACTATTCCAGGATGAATCCTCATTCTGTGCGCAAACTGAACAATGCGCGACGAGGAATACAGGGGCGATAGTCTCCGAATGAACGAGGTGAGTTCGGCCTCTGGTACCAGAATGTCAGCAGCGTCGCTATTGGCGACCAGCTCCGCCTTATCGTCGGACGGGCCCGTGCTCACCAGGCCTTGATCCGACTCAACAAGCAAGTTGACATCAACCGAATACACGTGTCCATGCTTGATATGGGCGAACTCGTGCATGCAGGTAAACCAAAACGCGTCAATTCGATCCCATCGAACAGACAACGCTATGACTGGGTTCCTATTGATCCAAAATGTCGCACCGTCGATCTTTGCTCCGGGGATCAGCTCAACAAGCACTAGCCTGACGCCGAATTCGGCGAGCGTCCGACCAAGCTTCTGAACGCCTTTGGGGTATGCAGCCAGCCGGCGGAGCTTTGTTTCGATGGTCGGTATTGATGACTTTGAGAATCTCGGCACCGGAAGCATGGCCGCCAGTTGTCGTGCGCGAAAGCACCAGGCCTTCTCGGCGGAATTCATTTCGTTGAGGGGCGTCGATCGTCGTGCGGCAACCGGAAAGCGAATGCCGTCCAGCAAAGATCCGCTGTAAAATGCGTTGAGCGACTGCTCTAGCGTGGCCAAGTCATCAGTTTCAGCTATCCAGCCACGCCGCTGCATCTCGCGAATCGGCGCCATGTCGTGCAGCCGTGCGCGCCGCTCAATTGCGCCGGTGTCGGCGTCAACAAGCGTGAGCTGATGCTCGGCGTCCCAACGGAGCCAGTCAGACGCATCATTTCCAAACGCCGCCGATAGAGTCACGGCCATGTCCGGCGAAAGACGGCTCCGGCCGGTCACTATGTTCCCAATCGTCTGTCGAGACCGGCCGGTGATTGACGCAAGGTCATCGTATGTCCACCTCTTCTCGCCCAACATCTGGCGAAGCATTCCGCCGGGATGGTTGTGGCGTGAGGGGTCCGAGCGACTGGGCATACGACAGACTACCGCACGGTATGGAAAGATGACAAGTACAAGTTTCCATTAGTGTTGACAGAGCTTGGTCGCTCAGGCATTATATTCAGTATGAACAGATTGCCAACCAAGAAACGCTCGCAGATTCTCGCCGCTCTGGTCGAGGGCAACAGTCTTCGCGCCACAAGCCGAATGGTCGGCGTATCCATCAACACCGTGACGAAGCTCTTGGTCGATGTCGGGACGGCGTGCGCGGAGTACCAGGACACGGCGCTTCGCGATCTGCGCTGCCAGCGCATCCAGGCCGATGAGATTTGGGCCTTCTGCTACGCGAAGCAGAAGAACGTCCCTGCCGACAAACGCGGCCAATTCGTCTACGGCGACGTGTGGACCTTCACGGCTATCGACGCGGACACCAAGCTCTGCGTGTCGTGGATGGTGGGCGACCGAACGTCAGAATCGGCGCTCACGTTCCTGACCGACATCGCCAACCGCGCACCCGACCGTTTCCAGCTCACGACGGACGGCGCGTCGATCTATCAGAACACGTACGTGGACGCCTTCGGGCCGATTGTGGACTACGCGCAGCTGCAGAAGCTCTACGCGGCCACGGTCGATCAGACCGGGCGCTACAGCCCGGCAGCTTGCATCGGGACCAAGACGGCTGTCATCACCGGCACGCCGAACCCCGACCACATATCCACCAGCTACGTAGAGCGCGCCAACCTGACGATGCGAATGAGCATGCGCCGGTTCACGCGCCTCACCAACGGCTTCTCAAAGAAGGCCGAGAATCACGCGCATGCCGTGGCAATCCACTTCATGTACTACAACTTCGGGCGTTACCACCAAACGCTGCGTTCGACGCCTGCGATGCGGGCCGGAGTGACCGATCACCGATGGTCCCTAGAGGAAATCGTTGCGCTGGCAAACTGAGACACTACCCGCGGCTCCGGCATTGCCACGGTATCGATCGATTCGCCATTTACGACCTACTCGATTTGCAGGTTGGTACCAGCGGGCACATTGAAGGCGCGAAACACGCCGAAGAGCGTGGTGGTGCCCACCGGAAACTGGAAAGCCGGATTGCGCGGACGCAGCTGGTCGTCGAGTTCCGTCGCGAACGCCAGCCGGGTCGCCACCAGCGTGTCGGAATCGACCCTGAAATCGACGGGTCCAACCTGGTTCTGCCCGGCGAGGATGCCGAGGTTCCACGCGCCGCCGGCCAGGCCTCCGCCGCCTTGGTCGTCCGCATCGTCGAAGGCCTCAGCGTCGAACTCGCCAGTCCGGCAGGGACAACGGTGAAGGCGGGAACACAGGTGCAGCTCGTTGCCGAAGTGTCGGGCGCCGCCGCTGATGCCCAGCTCAGGTACGTGTGGGGCCTGCCCGATGGTGACGTCGAAACCGATATACCAACGCTGGACGTGACCCTCGCCGAGCCCGGAGTCGCGGCCTTCGGTGTGACGGTATTCGACGACCAGCATGGCGAGGAAGCCGACGCCATCGTCGAGCTCCTCGTCCAAGAAGTGCCGCCTTTGATGCTGGCCATCACGGATGTTCCGGATGTCGTCCCGCAGGGCGAAGTGGTCACGATACGGATCTCGATTGCCGGAGGGCTGGTCGAGGGCGCCGACGGCGAGATCTTCCCCTATGAGCTCACGGTCGATTACGGCGATGGCTCGACGCAGGAATTCGTCGTCACCGAGCCCGACCTGCAGATCGAGCACACCTATGCTGACGCCGACACGTACACGCTGACCGTCGTGGCCACGTCGCCCGATGGTCAGCGCGCGACGGTCTCCGCCGAGCTCGGCGTGCGTGGAGCGTTCACCGTCGTCATGGTGCGCCCTCTGCGCGAGGAATTCGTCGTTCTGGCGAACGAGGTCGTCATTGAGGTCGAAGGCCGCACCGCGCGCGTGGTCGCGTTCAGCTATCAAACCGAATGGGCTGGCTACGAGGGATTCACGATAGATTCCGCGGGGAATACGCAGACGTTCAGCGTCGAATGCGTCAACCACACCACGGTTGAGCACCAGGGGGATGATCTGGTCTATGACCCGGAGGCCGGCACCATCACCGGCACGATCAATCTTCTGTGGACGCGGCTCGATGTCGGCAACGAGTGTCCCTTCGGCGGCATCGATGACGTGCAAACCCGAACCGCCGACGTCGACATAACGATCGTCGACGGCCAGGGCAGCGGCCGGTTCCTGAGCGAGGAGGCTCTGCCGAGATTCACGTTCGTTCTGGAACCCAAGACGAATTGACCGTCCGGCCCGCAACCAGGCCCGGTCGATGCTCAGACGGCGCGTGGGGTCGAGGCCGGCGCCAGGCGGGCGTGTCCCGAACCTGGATTGGCGCCCAAGAGGATGCCGTTTGGTGGCGAGAGCCAGAATCGAACTGGCGACACATGGATTTTCAGTTAGCCCAGCCGGAGCGCTGTGCCGTCTTGAAGTAGAGCCCGAGCGAAACGCGTTCAGTTATCGGGTGAAATAAACGGGGCGGATCGGACCCCGGCGAGGTTCTGACCGCCGTGTATCGTCACTACGATGCGCGTCCGCTTTCCGGAGTGACCTGGGCTTCTGATCCGCGGTACGTGCCTAGCTCGCACACCGTTCGCGCCGAGGCGGTAATTGAGCGCGACGGCTCGATCCTGCTCATCAAGGTCAACGACGCCGGGTTCGTTCACTACAGCCTTCCTGGCGGCGGCGTCGAGGCCGGGGAGTCCGTCCGGGGGGCTTGTTCGCGAAGTCCGGGAAGAGACCGTATGTGAAGTGGCCATCGGAGACCTGTTCTTCGCGCACGCGTACACTCCGGAGCCGACCGCCGATATTGACGCCGACGCGTCTGCCCTCCTTCGCCGCCCTGGATCTCGTCGATGGCATGAAGGTCTTCACCCTCGCCTTCCCCGTCTCCAAAGACGTCAACAGCCCCGGTACAACCGATCGGAGCTGGTCGAGGAAGTGGCGCACTAGGCAAGGCGGCGCCGACGGGGTGGGACAGGCTCGACACGGGGCCCGCCGGCTTCGCACCCATGGCATGTCGCGTGGGGCGCTGGATCTGACCCTTGTCCGCTAGTGATCCGCGCCGATTCGGGCCAGTTCCCGTGGAAGCCACTCCGGATAGCGTAGTTCCATCGGCGCCGGATCCGGCTCACCCAAGCCGGCCTGCGTCCGCGCCTGCAGCAATGGATGTGCGCCCCGACCCATCGGAAATCGCACTCGGCGCTCGGTGAAATGCGATTCCCACGCCCCGAGCAGCATCTCCATCACGGCCAGGCCTTCTTCGCCGCTGTTCTCGTGCGGTCGATCTTGATCGAGCGCCTGGACCGTCTCATCGGCCATCCACAAATCGCCTCCCGGCTCGTCCAGGTAGTCCACCCCGTGCAGGATTCGGTCGGCGGGCGTGAGGTCCAGCAGCTCCCAGTTGACGTCCTCAACCCGCCAGTCGCGCCCGCGGCGCACCTGCATGTTCTGTTGGTTGTAGAGGCAGATGGCGCCGTCTTCGCCGTAGATCTTGATGTGGCCCCAGCCGAGGTTGGACTCGCTGCGCCGGTGAAACTCGGCAAATACGGTCCCGCCACCTTCGAAGTCATACACCGCCGAGATGTTCTCGCCCGCAATCCACCCAAAGCCGTACGGTCCGGCGATCACGCCTTCCGGACCGGTGGGTTCGCCGGCGGTGGTGCAGATGGCCGAGACGCTGCGCGCCCGGCCAAGGAAAGCGCGCGTGCCATTCAGGCGGTGGGTCCCGATGTTCATGAGGTCATAACCGCCGTAGTAGCCCTTGCCGCGGAGCTTGATCGTCGTGATCGGTCCGATCTCACCTGCCTCGATCATCCTCGTGGCGACTCGAAACGGTGGCGTACAGCGATATTGATGGTGAACGGCGAGCCGCGTGCCGGTTCTGGCCGCCTCAGCCACCATGCGATCGGCATCGTTGAGACTGGTGGCCATCGGCTTTTCCACATCGATCACTCGCGGCGGTCGGTGCGCCAAAACCCCCATCGTCAACGGCGCATGCAGATCGGTGCGTGTGGGAATGCTGACGATGTCGGGGGCCTCCCGGTCGAGCATCTCTCGGTAGTCACCATACGTCCGCTCCACTCCGAGTTCCTGTGAGGCGTGCGCCAGCCGTGCGGCGTCCATGTCACACAGCGCCACGAGGTCGATACGTGGATGCTGACGATAGGCGCGGCCGTGCTTGAGGCCACGAGGGCCAACACCGAGGATTGCCGCACGATACGTCGCCATTTCCACACCTCCAAGTCACAACCTGGACCTACCAGCGGATTAGGTCGAGCCCGTCGCGGACCGCTGCCGACTAGCGCGGCACGTCGCCCTTGTCGAGCCCTTCTTGCCAACGGGCCAGCATGCGGTTGACTTTTTCCGCCGCATCGAGCATGGACTGAACCGGATCGGCTTCACCGACAAGCGCTTTGTCCAGAACCGGCCGCCACTCGGCGCGCAGCTCCAGAAAATTGCCGCCCGGCACGTACCACTGGTCGTGCCGCACGTAGGGCGACTCGGGGTAGGTGAACAGATGCTGCATCCCTTCGGGCGGTGGCGACGTGGACGACGCGTCGTCCGCCACGGCCTTGAAGCACGGCATGTGGCCACGGTCGATCCCCACACGGCCTTGCACTTCCGGCCCGGCGAGGAAATGGGCCCAGGCCACGGCCTGCTCTTCCACACCGGTCGTGGTGGCGGACCGCGCGACCAGATGCGCCTGGTCGTTCAGCACGAAGTTGGCGTGATCGGTCACATTGCCCCAAACCATTGGAGCCAGTGACCACCGGAACCGGTCCCGGATCCGCGGAATCGCAAACCCGGTGCTGAAGACGCGCCCGCCGATCCAGAAAACCTGATTGCCGGCCGCGAACGGACTGCCGAACTCGCCCGCCACGTCGGGCCTTTGTTCGGGAGCGAAGGCCACCCCATGCTCGTAGATCAGATCGACAATCCACTTCCACGCCTGCGGGCCGTCGCCGAGCGCCGGTCCCCACACCTGTGCGCCATCGTTGCCCCGGGGGCGCTCGGCTTCGTCGTTGTAGCCAAACGCGGCCGGAAATATGTAGAACTGCTCGCTGCGATCCGAGTTGAGACCGTAGATCCCGGCGTCAGGGTCGGTTACGCGCTTCGCCGCTTCTAAGAGGTCGTCGTAGCGCCAGCCCTCCACCGGCTCATCCACGCCCGCCGCCGCCAGCGCGTCGATGTTGTAAAGCATCCCGCCGATCACTGTCTGGAACGGCATCCCATGCTGCGGCCCGTGCATCGTGCGATCGTACGGGTATGACTCGTCCTTGTTATCGGAGTACGAGTCCGGGATGAACCAATAATTGTCCGGATCGTGGTCGTCGAGTTTGGCCAGCAGGTCGTTGATAAGGAGCCACGATTCACCTTCGATGTGCCGCTGATACGTGCCGCCGTTGAGCAGGTTCACCTCAGACAGCGTCCCCGCGGCGGCCTCGATCGCAATCTTCTCGTAAAAAATGTGGTTCTGTGGAATGAACTTGATCTTGACGTCGGGCCGCAGTTGCTCGAACCGTTCGATCCCCCAACTCATCGCCTTCCCACGGGGACCGGACGTGTGATCAGTGGCGAATTCGATCTTCACCGTCCGGCGCTGCGCCGCGACTTCCTTGATGACCTCGACCGGCACCTCTTTCACCACGGTCTGCATGACGATCTTCTCGACCGGCACTTCCTTGATCACGATTTTCTCGACCGGGACGTCCCTGGTGACGATCTTCTCCTGCGTGACGATGCGATCAACCGGGACTTCCTTGACCTCGGTCCTTGTCACGATCGTCTCGACGGGGACTTCCTTGATGACGGTCGTCTCGACCGCGACTTCCTTGGTGATTACCGTTGGCTCCGTCTCGCCGCAGGCGGCGAGCGCTAGGACGCCCGTCAACCCAACGGCCGCCCCGCCAGTTGCGCGCAAAACCTGCCGTCGTGTCATCGTCGGACGCATATGGCCCTCCCAAGGCACTAGTCCCAAGCCCGCAGCATCACCACGCGGCCTGTGGCCACACAGGCAAGAACCCCGCGTGCGCAGTACTACTGCGGCGGATATATTAAGTCAAATGGTCAATCAGCCTCAGAAGGATTGTTACCGAGTGGGAAGGTGGTGCCTCATAAAGCCGGTTACCGCAATTGGCGGGAGGCGGGATGACGGAGGCGGCAGTGCGGGAGTACGTGGCGGCGGTGCGCCCGCGGGACCGAGCGGCTTCGAAGCGCCGCAAGGGCCGCTGGCTGGACGAGATCTGCACGACCACCGGGCGGCATCGCAAGTCGGTGATTCGCGCGCTGGGCCAGCCGGCCGCCCGGCCGCCGCGCCGCCGGGGCCGGCCGCGGCGCTAGGGCCCGGAGGTGGCCGCGGTCCGGGTCCCGCTCTGGGAGTTGAGCGATCGGCTCTGCGGCAAGCTCTTGGCGCCCCTGCTGCCCGATCTCCTCAGCGCCTTGGAGCGGCACGGGGAGCTCGAGGTCCGGCCAGAGCTCCGCACGGCTTTGGAGGCCCTGAGCCCGGCCACCGTCGATCGACTGCTGCAGCCGCACCGCCTGCCGCGCCGGCGGGCGGTGCACCGGCCGGGCGGACCCACCCCCACGCTCAAGGCGCAGGTGCCCATCCGCACCTTTGGCGAGTGGCGGGACCTGACGCCGGGGGCCCTCCAAGCCGATCTGGTGCTGCACAACGGCGACCGTCCCGACGGCTTCTACCTCACCACCGCGGTTGCCGTGGATGTCGCCACCGGCTGGACCGAGCTGCAGCCGGTGTGGGGCCTGGGGAAGCAGCGCGTCGGCACGGCCGTGCATCACATCCGCCAGCGGGTGCCCTTCCCCGTGCAGAGCCTGCACACCGACAACGGCGGCGAGTTCCTCAATCATGTCCTGGTCCCGTGGTGTCGCCAGGAAGGCATCCGCTTCACGCGGGGCCGCAGCTATAAGAAGAACGACCAAGCCTGGGTCGAGCAACGCAACTGGCTGGCGGTGCGCCGCTTGGTGGGCTACGAGCGCTACGCCTCCAAGCTGGCCTACGCCCAGCTCCAAGCCCTCTACCCCCTGCTCCGTCTGCGGCTCAACTTCCTACGGCCCATGCGCAAGCTGGTCGCGAAGGAGCGTCAGGGCGCCACGCTCCGCAAGCACTACGACGCCGCCCAAACGCCCTATCAACGCGCCCTCACGGCCGGGGTCCTCACCGCCGATCAGGCGCACGCCCTGGCGGCCGAGTTCGCGGCCCTGAACCCAGCCGCCCTCGCCCGCCAGATCGCCCAGGCGCTCGACAAGCTCTGGACGCTCAACGACGATGCACCGCGCAAGCAGCAACGCCGTGCTGGGTAACTGGACTTCTGAGGCAGCTACGCCTCACCCGGTAACACCTGTTTCTGAGGCATCACGGTGGATCCCGACCATTGCGGTCACCGCGTCTGTCCTGGGCACGGAGTTGGCGTCCATGCGCGCCTCGGGAGCCGCCCGCACCCGGTCACTTGGCCGCCGGGCGCGGGTATGGCTCGGTGTGACCGCCGAGCGTAGCTGCAACGCGCCCTCGCGACACAGATCGGCCAAGAGGCGCCCAACGGCGGACGAAGCGTGCGAATCACCATCCGCTCGCCGGAGCGCAGCCCAACCGTTTGCGGCAGCACGGCCCGGCCGATTCCTCGAGCCGCGCCGCTCACCACTGCAATGCGTCCTTCCAGTTCTATACGAACCTCCGTGCAGGCAATGCCCTCTATCAGGCATCGATCCGGCCGGCATGGACACGCTCCGCCAGATCGCTCGGCCGCACCCAGGCGATCTGATCGCCAAGGTGCCGCTGTACCCTCTGCACGACCTCCGTGAACGCCTCCCACCCAACGTTATACGGATTCAGGCTCTGCCAGTGTGCGTAGAAAACACCGTAGCGTGCACCCTGCCGGTTCTGACCGTCAGACGTAATATAGTAGTCGGCTTCCACCTCTTCAGGATCGTTTTGCGGTCTGCCAAGACCGTCCAGGGCGTTTGGTGCAATATCATAATGCCCGTACTCGCCCTCGCCCGCAGTCAGGACTGGTTCGTCCGGCGTCTCGTCATATTGGATGAAACACGGCACCGTAGGGTTGCGAAACAGATCACATTTTGCCACCTTGAGCAGCCCCTGCCTCATGTTGGGATTGATCCGGTGATACAGACCGGTCTCCCCGATATCCTCCCGCCGTGTTTTACATGCATGACAGCCGCAACCGGGCAGCGTCAGATCGGTGAACTTCACCCTGATCCTCGCCCCCTCATCCAGAATATGGGAGAAGTAGGCTTCATAAGCCTCCACCGGAATGTCAGGATCGCGCAGCCAACGCCTTCATGCATCGCACCATCGAGCTCACAATTCCCGTCAAAATCGAAAGGTCCCTGTGTGTCATCAGCTCCAGCTGGGTGTCGATGCCGCAGTCGTAAGCCCGATGGACCTGTCCGATATAAGCCCGCTGCACATCCGTCGTCGGCCGGCTAACGGAGGCCCGGCGGATCACCGAACGCGCCACGCGGATCCTGAGCCGGTCCAAGGCCCGCCGGTTCTGAGCCTGGCAGCTGGAGGGCGGCCGCTTCCGCTTCCAGCTGGACTGCGCCGTGTACCGGGCCCAGCGGCGCTTGGATGGGATGTACCTGCTGGTCGGCAACGATCGCGCCTTGCCCACCGACGAGATCGTGGCCGCCTACCGGCAGCTGCACCGGGTGGAAGACGCCTTCCGGGTCCTCAAATCGCTCGTGAAGCTCCGCCCGATCTACCGTTGGACGGCCCAGCGCCGAGGCCGCGCGCCGCCTGCAGGCCCTCGACTTGCCCACCGACGCCACCCTCCTCCAGACCAGCGCCCGCAGCGACGCCTAAGGCCCGCCGCGGCTGCCGCTCTGCACGGGCGCATCCCGGCCGTGTGCTGACAAAAACGGCCCTCCATCAGGTTTGGAGTGTCACAGTCGAGCCACCGCACGCCGCTGATGCCGGCGCTGCTAGCGGACCGCTTGCGGTACGGGAGCGCGGGAGCGAGGCCTCCGAGGCCGCGGACAGTCGGCCGCCGTCACTACGCTCGTTCTGGCTAGGAGCCTGGGTCAGTAACCGACCCACTGTTGCGGCACAATCCTGCTGAGCAGTGCTGGTGGCAGGAGGGGGCGATGGATGGGACCCAGGGGGAGTTGCCGGGGGTGGCGGCGGGTGGACGGGCGGCGGCTCAGGCCAGCCAGGCGGCGACCTCAGAGCGGGACAAGACCTTCCGGGCCTACGCGCCCGACCAACTGCTGTTGCTGCCGCCCGCGCTGGCGGACTGGCTGCCAGAGGAGCATCTGGCGCGGTTCATCGACGAGGTGGTGGAGACGGTCCTGGATCTGGGCCCCATCTACGCGAGCTACGCGGAGGCGCGGGGCGGGTCCAGGTCCAGGGATCTGGCCCGTAGGCCATGCCGCCTTTGCGACTTGTCCAGCCTCCCCGCTCCGAAGCTCGCGGGCCGGACATCTGGCCGTAGCACTTGTAGCGCCGTTGGGGATCTGGATCCTGCGGGTCATACAGGACCTGGTGCACGTCGAACCATGCCTCGGGATCAGGCAGCCAGCGCATATCCCCTTCTGGAGTACGCGCGGATCGGAGACAGGCCCTCCCTTCCCGCTTAAACCGAATGCCGTCCGGCGAGTTCCAGATCTCTTTGTCCCAGTTCGCGTCTGGCAGAAAGAGTTTGTAGCGGCGCGCCGGATCGTCGTCACCAGGGTCTTTCAAGCACGCGCCATTCGTCCGCCGCGGCGTGTTATCAACAAGCATGTTGTTGTCGCGTGATCCCTTGTAGTCGCACACTCCGAGGCTTGGTTTGTCCCAGGCGATGCCGTCGCTGCTGACGGCATACCCGACGCGTGGCTGCTGATGAATGCCTGCTTCCTCGGCATCGATACCCATGTACCAGCACTTGAAGACGTGCTCATCCGAATCCCAGATCACCGTCCCTTGCCACGGCGTTGCTTGCATGGAGTCCCAAGATCCAAGCACCCCTGGTCGAAGCACTGGGTTCGCCGGATGCTTCGTCGCGGCATTCACGACGAGACGGGCGTTGTGCATGTCGGCGACTTCAAGCAGATCAGCAAAGAGAAAGCTCCGCCCTGATTCGCGAGCAAGGACCACGGATCCCGGATAGGGCGCTGGCATGTCTTACCTTCGATTGACCGTGGACATCTGCGGCAGGCCAACCCGTCGGAAGTACAAGAACCCATGGCGACCCCGACTCAAGGCAACGTCACACGCTGGGCCGGCGCAACTGCTGGGAAGCGCTGATGCGGGCGCCGAGAGGTCTTGGCCGAAAGAACCGACTCGAGCCTCGGGCGCCACTGACAAGTCAACGCTCTTGGACCGGTCGATAACGCGCGTCCGTCGCCCCGGGGGAGACGGATCCGGTCCATGGCGCATGTCATGGTGCGTTGCAAAGCGGCTGTAACGCACGACTGGTGCCTTGCCTGGCATCTACGAGAATCCACGGCAAGCGGCGCGTCTCGGCGCTGAGTGGCCGGTGGCGGGAGACAGCGATCCGATGCCAATATCACGGTGTGTTCGGCAATATACCATCGTTCATTGACCGCTCCTATTGATGGATGCAGGCAACGTCCGATCATGGGGGCCGCAACATCCAGGCCGGGATGCAGGAGACCGTTCGCCGCCATCAGCGCATGCTCCGAGCTTTGCGGAGCCGCGATCCTGACGTCGCTGAGCGTGTGTTTCGAGCGTGCATAGCGGAGTCGCACGATCGCCTGGTGGCTCGGTTGGCAGAGAGTGTGGCGGACAAGATCCAGAACGATGCGACCTAACGGGGGCTTCCCGTCATGTTGGACCTGAGCTACCTATGACGCCACGGTTGCGGACTGCCGCGATAGGCGCCCGCAACGATCGAGCCGGCTCCGGCGCGGCACGCCGTGTGCGCACGGGCAAGGACCGGTGTTCAAAGACGTGTTGACGTCGCCGGCTCCGGCCCGGTACGCCCGAGAACCACGGTCTGTTTCGAACCTACGTCGAAGAGGATCCCAACCCCCGCAGCCAGCAGCTCGGCCATCCAGCGTGGTTGGAGTGGTGGGAGGCCTGGTTCGCTCCATCCCAGATTCTCAACGGGGAACAGACGGTTGACGAGGCTATGGGCAAGCGGGTCGAGCAGTCCAACCTGATTCTCGAGCAGAGCGCGGAGGCCTATCAGGAGTTGAAGGACTACATCGCCGGCTTGGGCTTCTAGGGGTAGCCTGAGCAAGGTCGGCGGCGGCAAGGCCTTTCATCGCGGGTGTCGGGCAACGCCCAGAGCGCCAGGGGCGGTCAATGGACTCGCGGGTGTGGAGCCGGCACGCCTAGGCCGCCGAAACCTCCCGCCACGCCGCCGCCAGATGCTCCTGCACGTTAATCGGCTGGCCGGTTTGACTGCTCTCGATTGCAGCGGAGACCATCGCAACTGACTGCAGGTTGTCGGACACGTTCGTTTCCATTGGCGCGCCGCCCTGCAGCCAATTCGCGAACTTCTCGATCAGCCACACGTGCCCCCAGGTCGGCTGTTCCAGCCAGGGAACCGTCGTGCCCTGACCTTCTTCCTTGTTCGGCTCTTCTCGAGAAGGGTCGAACGGGAAGCACTCCAAACGGTCGCGTCCCAGGATCAGCGTTGCACCCTCGCACTCGGCGCGGGTGTACTCGCGGCCCCAGCCGTCCAGCCCAATTGCGTTCGTGCTGGAGCCCTCGTAGGTGGCCCGCACGCCGTTCTCGAACTCCATCGTCACCAGCGCCTGCGCGTCGCCCGCGAACTCGCTCCACGCGGGATTCCAGGTTTGCGCATAGATCCGCTCGCATTTGGTGCCGGCCAGATCGGCCAGGATGTCCAGATGATGCACCGACCCTTCCACCAGCAACGGGTCGGCCATCTCATAGCGAAAGCCGCGGCCCCACGATCCATGCTGCCGCGCCTCCGCTGTGAACCGACAGACCAGGTAGTTCAGCGTCCCGTACCGACCCGAGCGCAGGGTCTCGCGCAGCGTGGTCTTGTACTGGTTGAAGCGATGACTCATGGTCACCGCCATCTTCTTGCCGGCCTTCGTGACTTTGTCGGCAATGCGCACGGACGCAACCAGCGTGTCGGCGATGGGCTTCTCCGAGAGGATGTGCAGGTCGTGGGCCAGGGCCGCGTCAACAACCGCTTCGTGGGAAAAGGGGGGCACGACGACGGTACAGAAGTCGGCCGGGTTTTCGTCGAACGCTCGCTGGATGTCCGTGTAGCACTGGGCGGCACTCAGACCGAGGGATTCCCGGGCGTTCTGCAAAGCGTCGGGATTGATATCCACCGCGGCCACGACCTCGATCAGGCCCGCGTCGACGTTTGGCGGCAGAAAGTCCCCGCACCACCTCGCACCGATGCCGCCGGTTCCAACCTGGATCATTCTGAGTGCCATGTGTGGTTCTCCAGCGAGCTGCCTGTTGACGCAACGCTCACGGCAATCGCTGTGTCAGCCACCACGATAGACGCCTTGCCACGTGCTGCGCGCCGCGCAGCGGCAGTTGGGGCCAAACGGCTCGGCGGCGGGGATTGCGGCCCGTTACCAAGCCTGATTCTCGGGTCGCAGCGCCTCGAACTGGTGATAGACCGGCGACTCACCCGGCTCGGTCATGAACACCGAGTACACGGATGCCCGCCGCGCCGTCAGCCGTAGTCGCGTCGCCTGCCCCGCCGGCGCCTCAGCCTGCCCAACGCCCCGCCACTCCACCCGGTGCGCCGTCGCGTCGCCCCTGATCGGCCGGCAGTCCGCCGCCGTGAACCCCCGCAGCGGCCGCGCCTCCTCGTCCTGTAACTCCACCCGGACTTCGCCATTGGCCGCCGTCCGCGCGTTGACGAACACATCCACCGACGGCGGCTTGAACGCAATCGTCCCCAGTTCCGCGTGCGCCTCGCCCGCCCGCACCGCCACGAACCGGTCCGGCTTCAGCCGCGCCATGCCCAGCCCGGCCTCCTGCGGCTCCAGCTCCCAATCCATGGCGTGCCGTGCGTTGGTCCCGGCGTAGTAGTAGCGAATCTCGTCGTCCAGGAAGACCGGCTGCGAGGCTGGCTGCAAATTGCCGGAGTCCCACTCGCCCGGGTCGCCGTTGGGAATGAACGGCGTCCCCTGTTCGGCTCGGTGCCAGGCCGTGCCGGCCCGCGCATAGGCCAATTCCGGCGTCTGCAGCCCGTGCATTTTGAACGGGCCCCGGTCCTCGGTTTCGGTGGCATAGATCCACAGCGTGCCCACTTCGTACGGCCCGTAGGCGCAGGCGCCCAGGCCGTAGAACTGCGTCTGCGGCGGGTCGCCGGCATCTGGCTCCAGAACCATTCGCGGCTCGCCTGACCAGTTCACAAAGTCCCACGACTCACTCCGAAACACTCGCCGCCCGTACCCGTCCATGCGGTGATACGCCACAAACCGCCCGTCCGGCGCCCGCAGAAAGCCGATCGGGCAGTCCGGATTGGTCGCGATCACCGGCTGGATCCGCCCCGCGATCGTGCGCACTGGGGTCCAGTGGATGCCGTCCGCGCTGTGCAACGCGGCAATGCAGTCGGTCGGCGCCGCGCCCGTCAGCATCTTGTATCGCCAGGCCGGACGGTGGTCCTCGCGGTCTTCGATCAAAGCGGCACCTGTCTGCCCGGCGTCAAACACGATGTTGGTCGGCCGCCCGTCGTGCCTGTATGCGTCCAGGCGCGGCTTCCGCCAAACCAGCCCGTCGTCGCTCTCGGCGTAGGCGAGCCGAGCAATCCGGGGGGGCGCCCACATTTCGTACCAGGCGCGAAAACGCCCGTCCGCCGCCTGAATCACACTGCCGTACAGCTGCATGTTGCCGTGTTCCCACGGCAGGTCCGGCGTCATCAACGGCGCATCCGGATGCTTCACCGGCGACTCCACCGCGCGCGAAAAGCCGTCCAGATGTTCCAGTTCACGATAGTCAAAAAAGAGCAGCTTCTTCATCGGCACGCCTCCTGGGCCTGTGGGGTGCCGACGCCGGTCTGCCAGTTGCCAGCCGCGATCTGCGGCCCCGACGGCGGCCTGCGCCCGCACGAACTCAGGGTGCCCCACGAACATACTCCCGACCAACGCCGTCGGCCCTTGGCCCTTTCTCGTCCGGCTCTCAGGTCAGATGAGGTCTCAACACTCGCCTGGCGGCAGTCTCGACAGCTTCGAGTCGGTGATCCACGGCTTCGAAGAACCGCGTGGACACGCGCCGCTGCGGCCCGACGTCAGATCAGAGACAGCGCCGAGGCCAACGTTCAGGCCGTTGCCCCCCTTGCAGGGGCAAGGGCACGCGGATTCTTCGTGTTTTTCGACCAGGCCCCCCGCACTTCGAGACCACGGCAATTTCCCGTCCCCCGGGCAGGCTAGCCGCGGTTCCTGCCGGCATAGCCTTGCCCGGTTCGCCGGGCAGGCTAGCCGCGGCGGACCGATTCCGCTCGGAGGTGTGGTCGCGGCCCGCCCCGGCTGTTTGATCCGAGCTGTTCAAGGAAATGACCGCCGCGGACAATCAGCGGGATCACTCACGGTTATCGCGGGCCCAAAGCCAGCCTCTTAGCACGGCTTTTAACAGGCACCTTTTCGACACGACCGTGCGGTTGCCGGCGAGGCACGATACGGCGTTCGCAGCAGGTGGCCACCGCCCATGTTCTGGGTGCATTTACGGCCCTTCGTGTCCGATCGAACGGCGCGCCGTCAATCTGCCGGCGCGCGCTGGCACTGCACGAGGGCATGGGGGTGGTCGATGTACTCATTGCCGTTGGATAGTAGGCCGTGCGGCTGCACGCGAGGATCATAGTTGAGGAATTTCTCGCAGAGCGCATCAAAGTTGCCGAATCCCTGGTATGGGCCTACGGAAGTCGTGGGCTCCGGCGTTGGCTTCGGCGCAGGCTGGGTTGGCGCTGGTGCGGCAGGCTGTGGCGTGGACGATCGGTGGGCAGCCGCGGTTGTCTGCGTCGCTGTGCGTAGCGGGGTGATGGCGCAGTCGTGCTCCCACGCCCAGCGGCGGGCGTCGAAATCCCCCCAGACTTGCTGGAACAGCGGCGGTATCTCTTCGCTTTCGCCAGAAAGGGAGCGATCGTCGCTGGCCGTTGTCGCCCCCGTGTAGGCGACGTGCGCGCAGGCGTCGGCCTCTCCGATACCCCAGTTGTGGAGATTGGTCCAGATGGTTTCCGCTTGCGTGCCATAGTGTGCGCGGTACGTGCGTTGCACCTTGGCCGGCTGTGAGTCCAACGATTGGCCGTCAGCCGCCAGCCCCTTGGCTGGGGATGCCGACCACAGGCCGACCACAAACAGGGCGACCATGATCAAGCCAGTGCTCGCGCCCGATGTCAGGACCCATGTGCTCCGATGCCGCCGCTCGTTCGCGCGCCTCGCCAGACCCACGACCACGGCAGCGATGCGGTGCAGGGCGTCGAAATAGCGCGAAATCGAGCCCAACGGGTCGAGGCTGCCCGCAGTCGGCTGCGTGGGGCCAGGCGGTATGCCCCTGAGGGTTGCCTTGCCCTCTCCGTCTGCGCCGCGCAGCCCGCAGCATGAGTGCACGGCGCCGGTCGCCAGTGCTGATCCACGGTGAAGCTGTGTCCGCAGCGCGCTGTGGACACGGCCGACCGGACGGCGGCGCTGATCGCCGTGGATATCGTCATAAAAAGACATGTTCACCATCCCCGATGGCTATTAGCTTGTGCATAAATCACACTACGATGCAATGACTTCTGACGTTTGTAAGTTAATTCACGAACCGAATAGCACTCTTCTATATTTTGGGATCGAATTCTTAGGATAACCTTAGAATTATGTGTGAATAACTACTGATAAAAAGATGTAAGAATTATCACCGAACGTCCTCGAGCCGAACCCTGAACGTGCAGCGGGCGAGGTGGTCAGACCACTCGGTCGATAAGAGCGCCGCCTGGTGGTCTCCCTAGATGATCCGCTTTGGTCCAGCGCCGGCGCCGAGTGCGCCGAGAGGACTCGAAGCGTCAGCCGTCGGACTAAGCAACCCTTGCGCTGCCGGTCGAGCCACGGAGGCCGGTTGCCAACTCGGTCTGGGCATCCTTCAGGCAGGTCGCGCACTCTCCGGTCACGATCTCGCGTCTCTCTTGGTCCGTGCCCGATGCGCGGTCTCGGAGAGTCAGGTACGGACGCCCATCGCGACGCGTTGCCCAGGCCGCTGCCAGGGCGACGGCGCCCGCGCTGCTCAGCACGGCGACTCGGTCCGCCAGGTCCGTGTAGAGGCTGAGCCCCACCACCAGCACGGCCACCAGCACCAGCGCTCCACCCACGAACGCGATCGCCAGCACAGCCGGCGCCGGGGTCGCGACGCTGCTGAGCTTCTTGCCGGGGCCGACGATATCGGTGCGAAACGTGCCGATGCAGACGACGATGTTCAGCTTGTCCATGGCGGGCGTTCGCCTTCCAATTCGCCTCGGGCGGGCACTGCATGCGCTAGCAATCACGCCAGGCCAGCCGGATCCGACGCCTGACCCGGTCGCGTCTGCAGCCGGGCCTGCGCCCTGCTACCAGGCCTGCTTGTCGGGCCGTAGCGCTTCGAACTGGTGGTAGACGGGCGACTCGCCGGGCTCGGTCACGAATACTGAGTACACGGACGCCTGCCGCGCCGTCAGCCGGATTCGCGTCGGCTGGCCCACCGGTGCTTCCGCCTGCCCGACGCCGCGCCACTCCACCCGGTGCGCCGTCGCGTCGCCCCTGATCGGCCGGCAGTCCGCCGCCGTGAATCCTGGTAGCGGCCGGGCCTCGTCATCCTGGAGTTCCACCCGGACTTCGCCATCGGGCGTCGTACACGCGTTGACGAATATGTCCATCGATGGCGGCCTGAACGCTATCGACCCCAGTTCGGCCGGCGCCTCGCCCGCCCGCAAGGCAACGAACCGATCCGGCTTCAGCCGCGCCATGCCCAGGCCGGCGTCCTGCGGCCCCAACTCCCAGTGCGGTGAGTGCGGCACGTTGGTCCCGGCGTAGTAGTAGCGGATTTCATCGTCCAGAAAGACCGGCTGCGACGCTGGCTGCAGATTGCCGCAGTCCCATTCGCTGCCGGCGCCGTTGGCAATGAACGCCGTGCCCGGCGCGGCTCGGTGCCAGGCCGTGCCGGCCCGCGCATAGGCCAGCTCGGGCGTCTGCAAGCCCCGCGACTTGCTCGGTCCACGGTCGCCGGGATCGGTGGCGTAGATCCACAGCGTGCCCAGCTCATACGGCCCGTAGGCGCAGGCGCCGAGCCCGTAGAACTGCGTCTGCGGCGAGTCGCCGGCGTCCGGCTCCAGCACCATGCGCGGTTCGCCCGACCAGTGCGCAAAGTCCCACGATTCACTCCGAAAGACCCGTCGCCCATACCCGGCCATGCGGTGATAGGCCACGAACCGCCCATCCGGCGCTCGCAGGAAGCCGATGGGGCAGTCCGGCGCCGTTGCGATGACGGGCTGGATCCGATCGGCGAACGTCCGCGAGGATTCCCAGTGCATGCCGTCCGAGCTATGGAACGCGGCCACGCATCCCGACGGCTCGGCGCCCGTCAGCAGCTTGTACCGGTAAGCCGGCCGGGGATCCTGTCGGTCTTCGATTACGGCGGATCCAAGCGGCTGCGCGTCGAAGACGATGTTGGTCGGTCGCCTACCGTCCTTGAACACGTTCAGTTGAGGCTTGTGCCAGCGCAGCCCATCGTCACTCTCGGCGTAGGCAAGCCGTACGGTCCAGGGCGCTTCCACCACCTCGTACCAGGCGCGAAACCGCCCGTCCGCCGCCTGCAGCACGCTGCCGAACATCTGCATGTTGCCGTGCTCCCACGGCTCATTGGGCGTCAGCAGCGGCGCATCCGGGTGCTTAGTCGGCGGCTCAATCGCGCGCGTAAAGCCCTTCAGGTGCTCTAGCTCGCGATAGTCAAAGAAAAGCAGCTTCTTCATGGGACTGGCTCCTGTGCCTGACCGGAATCTACGCGCGTCGGGCAGGCGTTAGCCACCATCCGCCTCCGCGGCGTCCCAGTCTCCAACGGAACCCTGCCGGCTCGTCAGCGGCCCACGACCACCCGAGGGAATTCAATCTTGCTTCGCCGTAAGTTCGGCTAGCTGTCCACCAACTCAATGCGGTCACCGTAACGGCGAAAGTCTGCGACGTTGAACGTCAGCAGTCGATGTTCTCCGCGGGCGAGCATGGTCGCCACGATGTTGGCGTCGTGAATCTGCCGTCCACCAACGGGAACTTCGCGACAGAGGCCCACCAGCGTCTCGGTAACCAGGGGACCGTCCTCAAGAATCTCGAAGCTACGAAGCAGCCGGCTCACGTCATCGAGGGCGTCCTCACGACTGATACCCACCGACCACGTCTGCCCACGTGTGACGACGGACAGATACTCGCGAATGACCTGACGGCTGATCCTCGGCGGCTCATGGTCTCGAAACGCCCGTTCCAGGCTTGCCCGGGCGGCGCGGTGGTCTGGTGCGTCGGGAATACGGGAATTCACCAACACGTTGGTGTCGATGAACACGGCGCGGCTAGACCCGATCCTCGTAAAGGTCCTCGCGCCTGAGGCTCAGGCCTTCCGGCCACGACGCGGTGGGGTGGACAGGCCATGCCTGGTCGAGAGAAAGCCTGGGTACGGGCCTCGGGTGCGTTCGCCGGAACAGCAGCGTCTCGGCGTCCATATCGACCTCCGCCGTCTCCCATCCGGCGATGCTCCAGGCCAGAGCGTGGCTGTGACCGTTGCCGCTCCTCTGATTCCCCCACCAGGGCCGGTGCAGCCGTGCGGACGGAGGCAGGTCAAATCCAACGACCCCCTCAACCTCGCTGAAGGAAGTCCTCCACTCTTCGACCTGAAGACTGCGCAGGTAGGTGAACAGTCGCTGATACTTGCCCCGGAGCGCCATCTGTCGGTACTTGTCTCTTCGGTCGACAACCATGTCGAGCCTCCTCCGTCTTGGCTTGTCTGAAAGGAAGGTGGGCCTTCAAGTATATGGTAGTGAGTTAGTGACTTCGGTCGCAATTATGTCCACAGGCGGGCCGCCCGCTACTGCGGGACGCTCAAGCGCTCCGTAGCGACCCGAACGCCGGCCCTTGCGGGCATTCGCGAGGGCCACGGGATTCGTGTCCACCGCGGCCATCACCTCAAGCAGCCCAGCGTCAATGTTCGGCGGCAGAAAGTTCCGACACCAGCTAGCACCAAACCCGCCGGTCCCAACCTGGATCATCCTCGGCGTCATTGGTGCTTCTCCAACGAGCGTCCCGCCGGCCGAACGTTCACGTCGGTCGCTGCGTCAGCCACCACGATAGACGCCTTTCCACTTGTCGCGCAGCGCGCAGCGGCAGCCGCGGCCAAGCGGATCGGCGGCGGGCGTTGCGGTCTGCTACCAGGACTGGTTGTTGGGCCGCAGAGCCACGAACTGACCGGGCTTCAGCCGTGCCATTAGGAATCAACCGCGGGGGCTCCGCCTTCCGCGATCTCGATGAGCAGCCGGCAATGATCGCTCGAACCCCACCCGTCGATCTCGTTCAAGGCTCGGACCTTGAGGCTCTGGTGGAAGCCGCGCGAAGCGAAGACATAGTCGAGCTGATTGTTGCTCGCCGTCTCCGGGTTCTTACCGGGGAGGTAGTACGTGACGACGTTCTCGGAGTCCTCGGGTTCGCCCGTCGCTAGCGTCTCCGCTTGTCGTCCATTCGGTAGCTGCGGTCCCATGAACTCAAGGCCTATGGCATCCATTCTCTCGAAGAGGTTTCGATAACGCGCGTCCCAGTACGGTCCGTCACCATGACCATAGCCGTACGTGACATTGATATCCCCGGCGGCCAGGATGCGATGCGTCCGCCGATTTGCGTTGCCGATGAATGCCGAGAGGTCCGAGATGATGCGGTGGACGGAGGCGTCGGCATATATCCACGATGACTCCACGCTGGGATGTGGGCTAAACCATCGTCCATACATGGAAACCGCAATGAAAGGCTCAATTGAGTCGTCCTTCGGCCTGACGCGCGCCGCCGCTATCGTCCCAATGCCGCTGACGGCGATCTCGTTCTGCCCAGGCCACGCGGTAGGTCCGACCTGCTTGAACCAGTCGACTTCGACGCGGTCCGAGAGGCGCACCACCATTGGCCACCGGTCGAACAATGCGGGCGAGCCAGGCCCGCGCCACCAGTCCGAATTCCACGAATGCGAGTCCCACGACTCTTGTGGGCCAATATCCAGAAGCTCGGCGATCTCCGCCGGCGGCCGCCTGGCCTCCTGCAAGAGCGCCACATCGGCGTCCATCGCTACCAGTTCCCGCTACGGCTCGATCATCGTGGCGATGTTCCAACTGACGACCTTGATCGCGGCGCCTCCCACTGTCTGCCCCCCGGGAGGATGTCGACGCTCGTCAGGTTGTCGGTCATTCATCGCCCCAGAGTCGCTTGCATCTCGATAGGTCGGACCATCGCGGTCAAGTAACAGGGCGATACGTTCGAGCTCGGCAACAATGGCGTTGACGGTCGCCTGGTCGTCAGCGTCCTCTGGCAAGACGATGGGCAAAAACACTTCCGTGCCTCGCCATTCCCATTCCGCTTCGCCCTCTTGGTCCAGAAGACTCGCCACGTCGTCCACAGCCAGCCTGGCGTTCCGTTCGTGCCAGAACCAGAGACAGAGGGATCTGTCGGGCCGCTGCTTTTCGTCCTCATAGTCGATACGCAGCCCAGCGGGCGCGCCCGCGAGCCGAAAGTATCTCGCGAAATAGTTAGCTCCGATTCCCACGGTCAGTCCATCGCTGTTGGCCCAACCTGACCGCTTGAGACGCTCGACCGCATCCGCGAACGACTTCCTAAGGTTTTCGTCGGGTGTCGTCTTCTCTCCCTTGACAGCGGCGGCGGCGAGACCCTGTAGTTGGGCGGTTTCAAAGCAAACCTGGGAATCGCCGTCTTTCCGAACTGTCTCCGCAATGTGGCCAAGCAGCACCTCCCAGCTGGTGAGCATCAGGCGGCGGCCATCCTTGGCTACTGCGGTTACCAGACCATCCGTCTTGTTTTCGTCGTCCAGTTCGACGTCCGCTTTGCGCAATCGATCTACCAGCTCATCCCACAACGAGTCGGACTCGATGCGACGATGCGGCGCCAGGAACAGCAGCACGGCCGGCTTGTCGGCTGAAAGGGCATGCCAATAGGTCACTGGCTGGTGATCGGTCAGCGTCGCCCAGAATTTGGACTCGATGAATGCCACCACGTTGTCGTGCTCGTCGAGGCAGGCCAGATCCGGGATTGCGCCATTCTCAATTGCCGCCTGCGATTTGACGTTCGTAACAGACAACGGTTGTCCGGCGTCGTCCTTGAGGAACTCCGACAACGCGTTTCTGGCGGACGCCCGGCGGGAGAGAATGAATGTCAGCGCGTCCGTGGCGGCGTCCTCAAGGCTGCAGGCATGACCTTTGACGATTGCACCGAGCAGACTTTCCCTATCAGTCATCATCAGAATCCTCCGGATCTCTCACGGATCAAATCGCGTACTGATGCATTCAATCTCCAGCCGTATCCCTTGCAGACGAGCTAGCACGTCTCGCGCATCTACTTCACGGGCCGCAACGACACGTCGGCGGCAACGCCGAAATGGTCTGAGAGCTTCCTCCCCTCGTGGATGTTGCTGATCGCATCCACGGAGTCGACCGCCCAATCCGCACTCAGTGCAATGTGGTCGATGCTCTTGCGTCCTTGAAAAACGAGATCCGACGTAACGATTCGCAAGTTCGGCGCGAAGGCCTCTTGAAGTGCCAACCGCAGCTCACGACGCGCGCGGCCGCCCGGCCCGATGACCTGGTTGAAGTCCCCCATCACGATCAGACGCTTCGCTTCCACCCGTTCCAGAACTTCGGTCAGACCGGCCAGGTACTGTTCATGGTCCTGCCACCGCCTCCTGCGCTCGGCCCCGCGCCTCGCCTCAGTCCGCGATCCAAACCAGGGGATGCAGATCCCAATGACGGCCACCTCGCCCACGGACGTTTGCGAGATTCCCGAAACAAGGCGTCCAGGCGGTATCGAATCAATCCCCAGATCGTCGACCTGGGTCCAAGGTTCCCTCGACCAGAGCAGAACCTTCCGCCCATTCTTCTTGACCGCGTACCCGTAGTCCGTCTGCGAGCGGATCGTGTGTCCACGTTGCGACAGCAGTTCGTCATGCGCCTCGGTGAGACAGACGACCTCCCGGACATGTCGACCGAGCTGCCGGCGGGCCGGGACTGCGCAACGTCCGGAGCGGTCTGCACCAAGGGGGAGAACCGTCGGCGGCTGACCAACAGCCCCTCGGCGCAGGTGACGGGTCCCCCGAGGCGCCGCTGACGGCGAGCTTCGAGAATGTGCCGGCGTCTCAGGACGGGCAGAGCGCCTTCACCTTCGGGCTGACGTTCAGCAAGGATGTCGATGGGCCGAGTTTCCGGACGCTGCGCGACGAGGCGTTGGAGGTGACCGGCGGCGAGGTGCTTAAAGCAAAGCGACGCACGAAGGGCAGCGATCAGGAGTGGAACATCACGGTCGAGCCGGCCTCCGCCGGAGCGGTGACGATCAGGCTGCCGCAGACGACGGACTGCGATGCGTCGGGCTCCACCTGCACGGCCGACCAACGGCCACTGTCGACGGCATTGTCGGCGACGGTCGCGGGTCCAGTGGGATTCCGGTAGTCGACGCACAGGTGGACGAGGGCGCGGGCGCGCAACTGGCCTTCGTAATGACGCTGAGCCGGACGGCAAGTGGCCGGGTAACGGTGGACTACGCCACGAAGGGCGGCAGCCGCCGGGGGGCTCAAATTGCTGTCGGACGCCCCGTCAAACTGTAACCCGGCACATCATGAAGGGAGCTGGCAACTAACACGAAGATGACCAAGTGTGCATTGTCATTGGCTGCGCGGGCCGTGATCATCGCCCTACTCTTGGTCGCCTGCGGAGACGGAAACGCCGATCTGTCCCGCGCAGAGGTGGAAGAGATCGTGCGGTCAGAGCTGGCCGATACGGCTGCGCCGCCGGAACCGGAGCCGAGACTCACTGCCGCCGACGTGGAGGAGGCAATCCGCGCGGCGATGGCGGAGATGCCCCAGCCCTAAGAGGGGCTGTCCAAAGCTGAGGTCGAGCGAATCGTCCAGACCGCCATCGCCTCCATCCCCGAACCCCAATCCGGTCTCACCTCCGCCGAGGCCGAGCGCATCGCCCGCGGCGTGGTGGCTACCATCCCGCCCTAGTCCTCCCCCGCCGACTACACTAGGTTCTTCGTGGACAACGCTATCAGCCATAGCAAGAGAACCTAGAAATACGGGAGGTCCCTGTGTATCAGACCGGCGATACCATCAAGAGAACCCTCGACGAAATCCACAGGCACGACCTGGTACTGCCTGCGATTCAGCGCGAGTTTGTGTGGCAACCTGAACAGATATGTCGGTTGTTCGACAGCCTCATGCAAGGCTTTCCCTTTGGTACATTTCTCTATTGGCGTGTCGCTCCTGAGAACAGCGGCAGATTCAAGTTCTTCGATTTCGTTCTCAACTATCACCAGCGCGATAACCCTCACTGTCCCCCTTTGCCTGAGATGCCGAACCGTCAGTTGACCGCAGTGCTCGACGGTCAACAACGCTTGACTGCCCTCAACATCGGTCTTAGAGGGAGTATAGCTCGGAAGCTGCCATATAAGCGGCGGAATAGTCCCGGCGCGTTTCCCACCCGGAGACTTTATCTAGACTTGCTTTGGCAGCCTGATGAAGATGACGAAGAAGGGCTGAAGTATCGTTTCAATTTCCTGACCGATGAGCAATCCAGCCCAACCGAAGAACGTGTGTGTTGGTTTCCGGTCGGGCAGGTGCTATCCCTACAAAACGCAGGGCCTGCTATGACGCAGTGGCTCAACGAACGGCTACCACAAGAGCAAGTGACGCCCGCTCATGAAACGCTCTATGAACTCTATCAGGTCGTCCATAATAAGCATCTAGTTGCCTATTATGAGGAGACCGGACAGGAGCTAGACAAGGCTCTCCAGATCTTCATTCGTATGAACGATGGCGGCACCCCCCTTTCTCACTCCGATCTGTTGCTATCAATAGCAGTGGCGCAGTGGACCGATCACGATGCCCGCCAAGAGATTCATGACCTGGTGGATGAACTCAACCGCATTGGCACCGGGTTTTCGTTTTCTAAAGACCTCGTCCTAAAGGCTGGTCTGATGCTAGGTGACATCGGCAGAGTCGGTTTCAAGGTGGACAACTTCAATCGGGAGAACATGTACACACTAGAGAGCAAATGGGAAGACATCAAGCGGGCCCTCACCCTGACCGTGCAGCTCGTTTCATCGTTAGGCTTTACAGGGCATAGTTTGACCGCACATAACGCCATTTTGCCCATCGCATACTATCTCTACGCGAAGAAGCCCGGAGACGCTTTCCTTGCACACAGCAGTTTCGAGGAGGACAGGAATGCTATTCGTGAATGGCTCATCAGGAGTCTGCTGAAGTCCGGCGTTTGGGGTAGCGGCTTGGATACTCTGCTGACGGATCTGAGAGGAGCCATTAGGGAGAACGAAATCGACGCTTTTCCCGTTGCGCGTATTCGTGAAGCAATGGCAAGAAGGGGAAGGCAGCTGATCTTCGACGATGAAGAGGTTGAGGATTTGGCCGATATGCGTTATGGCGACAGGCTCACGTTCGCACTGCTGTCTCTGCTGTTTCCCTTCGTTGACCTGCGTAACCAGTTTCATGTAGACCACATTTTCCCTGCATCGAGATTCACCGAACGCAGGCTGAAGGACGCCTGTGTTCCCGACGAAAAGGTAGCAGCCTTTAGGGACGGCAGGGACAGACTCGCCAACCTTCAGCTACTCCAAGGCGCAGTCAACGCCGAAAAAGGCGCAACGATGCCAGCTGAGTGGCTCTCAGATACGTATGCGAACGACGGATCCAGGCACGAGTATGAGCAACGCTATCTGCTTGGGCATGTGCCTGAAGCGATACCCGAGTTCGATATATTCTACGACGCGAGGCGAGAACGATTGAAGAGGCGGATAGGGCAATTACTCGGAAGGCAACCTTCTCTTTCACTATAGTGGGCGAGATTGCAAAGCACGGGTCACAATAGAGATCGGGCCGCACTCGAAATATTGTTCATTAGGGAAGTGACTGTAATCCAAGGAGGCTGACGTGGAAGCAAAGTGCGGCCTAACTCACATTAATTGGGAGCGGGGCGGGCGGATGTCAGCCTTGGTTCGCGTACGAGTTCGCATGGGCGCGGTGCGGCGGAGTGGCAACCATGTGCGGCCCGCCGCCATTACCATGACTGCCGACGGTATTCGCTGAGACGCTGGCCCCAATGCTCGACACCCTGATGTCCGTCGACGAGGCGATCTTCACGCGCCGGACCTGCCGCAAACTCCCGCTCGAACTGATCGACCTTCGGCCCGTTGCCCACCTGCCCGGACCGCACCACCTCGGTCAGCGCCGCAATATCGTCATCCCCAAAGTCATGCTCCGCCCCAAACGGCACTCTGCGAACCGGCGCCCCACCATCAATCGCCAGCCGCTCCCTCACCGCCCGCCTACTGCACCGTCCACCCAATGCCCGGCGATCATCCTATGGCCTCGCGCTGCTCTCGCCCGGGTATCGCTTTATCCAACCTCCCGATAGCAGTGCTGTCCGAGACGGCCGCCCAGATGAGGGCGGCCCAGACGGCGCTAGGATCGGAATCCGGCGTCGAGAGTCCTCTCCCGGCTGGCAATCGCCTGGCCGTCTGGATTGACGAGGTCTTTACTCTAAATCGACCACGCCCGTCGCCGGGGTTGAATTCGCGGCCAACGACCTAGTGGAACCGCGAGGAAAGCTGCCTCAACGGCGCTGGAGCCAATGCACTCGACTCTGCCGCTTTGAGCGAGTCATTGTACGGAAGTGCTACGCAGTCTTAGTTAGAATTTAGACTCTCTCAGGACTTGGCGCATCGGTGGCGGCACGTATCAAAGTGTACTTTCAAGAGAGATCGTGTTTGAACCCGCACGAATCTAGCGGCGATTCCATAAACTTAGAGACTGGCTCTAAACCATTCGCACCCACTGGACCTCAAAGTTATAGGCGCTGACCCAGTTTTTATCGGCAACCCAGACTTGATCAATGCCCTCCGGCAGTTGGCTTCCCACGATCATCGACTTGATTTCATCCTCCGTCGGCCCCAACTCAATGTCTCCAAAGAACTGGACCAAAAGCAATCTCAAGCATTCGGTATAGTCGGAAAACTTCCGGGCGGCGGACCGTGCCTGCCTATCAAACTCCTCGCTGAATCCACTGAGCGCCGACGCTCGTCTTCGGAGAAACTCAGCCGAATCGTCGTACTCAGTGCTCTCGTCAATTAGGATTCCTATTCCACGCGTGGGGGTGGTCTCATCTCTCTCCCATTCACGAGCGGCGCGAAAGTTCCAAGCAATCGGCGAAGACCTAGCTATGCCATGGGTGGACTTTGCTTTGTCAGGATCAGACGACACGATTCGGGCGATGTCCCCGGCAGTGGCGGCAATATCCCTGTCCGCTCTACCAGCTAAGGATGTGGCTTGTACTGATAGCAGATATAGCGAATCCCGAAAGTCGTCTCCCTGTGACCGCAGCTCAGCCGCAAAATAGCCCAAGAGGTGGTGTTCGTTACTATGATTTGATAGGTGTTCTTCCGGTGGCCACACAATCGACTTGCGCTCAATGACTATAGGAGGTTTACCAGGTGCTTCGATAAGGACTTCGGGCGCCGGCCTGTCCCTTATCTCTATATCCAGACACTTTGACCGAGAATACGACGTGCCGTGTCGCTTGTTGAAGGCGACTACAAACGGTCTGAGCTCACGCCACTCACACGGCCCTGTCGGTGGCAGGCAAGTGAAAATCACAATCTGGCTCCAGAAACCCCCGCTTCCTCAGTTGGGTGATTCTATCATCCATCGTCAGTTGCATCGTCTGACTAGTTGCTATCTGCGAATCGCAATGTCCGGAGATGATTCTTTAGCCGGCTCGCCATGGGCCACATCAGGGTGGCTGTCAATGCGGCGGAAGTGGCGGCTCCAATCACCGGAATCACCCTGGATAGCCCACGAGCGAAGGACTGCTTGGTGACTTGCACACCAATCCACGGCCCGATGACTTTCACGATGGGATAGTAGGCAGTCTTGGTAAGTGCTTGCCTTGGGAGACGTTGGGCGACTTGGGCAGCGAACCGAGCGGCGACGCCCGATAGCAGTCTGTTTGCCTTCGCCGCTCCCATCATCGCCCCAATCAACAATGTGATTCGAAGCTCAGCCTCTTCATCAAGCTCGCCATCCTCGAGAAGGTCCGGCCAACCGTACAAATACGCTAACTTCTGGCAGAGAACAGCTGAGATTCGAGATAGGAGGCCCGATCCACCGTGGCACCTGGGATCGCCATGGCGGCGCCCAATATCCGATGCCAGAGTGTTCCGCTGCGCGATTCTTGAGACAGTTGATCCGACATCAATGAATGTGCTCGTTTATGGGGTGCTCCGTAGCATGGCAGAAGTTCCTGAAGAGCGGGGAGGGACAGGAGTGAACGTACCGGGCGAACCGAAGGCGACCCAATCGATGTGGAGAGTCAGTCACTAGGCATCACTTACGACTTGTGGCGAGAATTCACCCTTCGAGGTGGAGAGTCGGCTTCTGACTAGAAAGCCAATACGAACGTCAATGTGACGGTTCCCGATCTCGTGCATTCTGGTAGGCGCGTTGTAAGTCGTCCTGCCCACCGAGAATCTTTAAGGCCGTCGATCTGATCCGCTAGGCGACGGGACAAGGCAGCGGGCTGTCGTCAGCAGTCAGCGAGCCATGGCGAGCAGAGGCCGGACGTCATGTTTGTGCTGGATGCGAAGTCGTTTGGGCGCGGTGCGGCAGAGTCACATCCATCCCCAGTCCTGGTGAGTCGGCCCTGAGCCGGCCGAAGGGCCCAGCCACCAAGCATCCCGGGCAGCCTCGCACTCGTCGCTCAGCCTCCCTGTCCGTTCGAACCCAGCGAGAAACTCCCTCCCCCCGCAGGCGACCAAACCGCCAGGGCGCGCGTCGGCGGAAACTGAACACATGACCCCGAAAACTGAACATATCACTGGGAAAACTGAACACATCTGCCGGGAAGGTGAACACATTGGTCGGAAAACTGAACACATTGGCCGGGAAAGTGAACACATCGCCCGAAAAACTGGACAGATCCCCCGCAAGAGTGGACACATCCCCCGCCAAAGTTGACACATCGCCCGAAAAACTGGACACATCGGCCTGACGGAGTTGACACATCCGAGGGCCCGGCAAACGCCCGCCCACGCACCGCCGCCGGACCCTACGTCCACTAGACCTCTGTAATCGGATGGTGTACAATGGGGCGTCTCGCTGCCCCAGCCCCGCTGAGGAACCCCGCGTGCCCGCGCCTTTCCCCTACCCGCCACTCTGGGCGCCCCGTCTCTGGCGTCATCCGTGGTCTGCTTTCATCCGCGCCTCACTCGCCGTTCTGCTGCGCCTCGGGACCATTCGTCCTGAACCTCGCCTCCTGCCCCCCGCCACCTCCGGGCCCCGCGTCCCCCCAACCCGCGTCGCTTCACCAGCGTCCCTCCCCCAAAAAATTCGCCCTCACCGTCTCGCTCGCCGGCGCGACCCCCTCTGGGGGTCGCGCCGGCGAGCGAGCGGTCCCCCTTTATCCCCCACTCGCGGCCCGCTGCCCGTCGTCCGTTCCGGCGACCCGGAAACCCACCCTGCTTCGCGCACCCGGTCAGTCGGCCGCGTAAAGCGGAGCCGCGGCCACAATCAGGCCATCGCCGTTACCATGACGCCTGACGAGACTCGCTACGACCCCGCCCCCATGCTCGACACCCTCATGTCCGTCGACGAGGCGATCTTCACGCGCCGGACCTGCCGCAAGTTCCGCAAGGACCCGGTGTCGGAGGAGACCCTCACCAAGATCATCGACGCCGCGCGCTACGCGCCCAGCTCCTGCAACCTGCAGCTCTGGGACTTCGTGCTCGTCGACGACCCCGAGACCAAGGCCGAGGTCGCCGAAGAGACGCGCTACGTGCACCTGGCCCCCGTCTCGCTCTTCGTCTCCTACGGCAACAACTACACCCGCGAGAACTACGCCTGGGTCCAGAGCGCCGCCGCCGCCATCCAGAACATGATGCTCATGGCCCACAGCCTGGGCGTGGCCAGTTGCTGGGTCGACACCCTGGGCGACGTCGACCGCCTTCGCCGCATCCTCGGCCTGCCGGCCGAGCGCGAAATCCTGGCCCTCGTGCTGTTCGGCTACCCCGAGCTGATCCCCAAAGCCCCGCGCCGGCGCGCCATCGACATCCTCCTGCACTACGACCAGTACAAGGGCCGCCTCAACTGGCCCAGCAGCGACGACCCCGAGGAATGGACGCTGGAACAGATCCGCGACTTCCAGATGGCCAAAATCCGCAACGGCGCCCGCTACAACAAGCCCGTGCCCTCGGAGCGGGACGCCGTTTTGGAGGCGCTAGGGGACTTCGTGGACGTGCAGGCGGGCCGCTGGCTGGACGTCCTACCGCTGACCGGCCTCTACACCGAAGAGATCGCGTCCAGGTACCCAGAGGTGGACCTCACCTTCGCGGAGATGACCGATCAGGTTTTCGAGTTCGTCCAGGACCGCGCCCCACGCCCTCTGCGCCACGAGCTCTACCCCGACGCCTTCCACGAGGGCCCCGAGGACTACGACGTGATGTCGCTGATCTTTCGAATGGAGAGCTACCCGCGCGCCGAACGCCGCGAAATCCTGACCACCATGCGCCGACGAATCAAGGACGACGGGCAGCTCTTCCTGGCGTTCGTCAACCGGCGGTCGTACCACCGCCCGCTGCGCTGGATGCGGGGGCGGATCGGCCACAAGGGCGTTGAGTATGCGCTGGCCCCGGACCCGAGCCTGGGCCCGTTCAAGGCGGCGACGCCGGGCGAGATTCGGGCCGACCTGCAGGCCACCGGCTGGCGCGTGCGCGACCGCCGCCACTTCTTCGCCATTCCACCGGCGGACGAGATCGAGTTTCGCGCCGGCCGCAAGGGCCGCAAGGTCAAGCTCGCCGGCCAGACGCTCACGCGTCTCAGCCGTCTGCTACAACCCGTCGCGCCCGTTCTGGGCCCCGTCGCCCGCGTCCACGCCTGGGACATCGTTCCGGCCTGAGCCGAACGGTGCACCGAATTCGTTGGCCGTTTAGGGCTTGACCGCCACGATAGCGATTGACGACCCGAACGGAAGTCCGACGGATCGGGCCAGCGTCGCTTCGACGCAGACCAGTCGGTAGAGCGCCGCGTTCAGGCGCCCGGTGCGCATCTGCGCGGCGTTGTTGGCGCGATCTGGCGGGATAGCACCGACGCCCTCGAGCGTGCGCAGACCCAGCAATCCGAACGCCGAGGGAATCGCGAAGAACGTGGAGCGTTGGATCCGCAGGCCGGTCGCCTGAATCAGACGTTCGAGGTCTCGCCGGGCGTAGCGCCGCAGGTGCCCCAGATAGGCGTCACGGCTCGTCCGCAGCCACTCGTGCGCTGGTACGACCAGGACGAGCACTCCGCCGGGGGTGAGAATGCGCGCCGCTTCGCGCAACGCGGTGGTGTGGTCGGCGATATGTTCCAGCACGTCCACGCTCAGGACCGCATCGAGGCTTTCGGCGGCAAAGGGCAGCAGGCAAGCCGACGCCTTGGAAAAGCGCGCAGTTTCGAGGAACGTTCCGGCTGGCCGGGCATGCCGCGCGATCTGGTAATCGACGCCCAGTCGAACGCTGGCGGTGTTGAATCGCGCCAGCAGCGCCCCGTCCATGGTGCCCACGTCCAGCACACGACGGGGCGGCTCGCCAAGGGCTTCGACCGCCAGGCGATGCACCAACTCATGCCGCGATCGCACCCACCAGTTCGAGGCGGTGATGCGCGCATAGCGGGCGACGTACTCGGACTTCACGTGGCCTTGAGATCCATCCAAAAGGCGGGGCAGCCTAACGTAGGGCAGCGCCTCGCCCGCCGCTAGGGCCGCACCTCAAAGATCACAGCGGTGCCGCTCGGATCGCGATAGACCTCGCTGAAGCGGCCGTCGGCGAGTTTGCTCTGGATCGCGGCCGCTTGCACGGCAGTGAGCTGCTCCGGATCGACCAGCACATATCGGATATCAAGTCGACGAAGGGCGGTGTCGCCGAGCTCCTGCTGTGCGCGCCAATAGGGCTGTCGATAGCGCTCAACGTAAGACAACACGTGGTACCCGTAGGGAATGAACTGCCCGGTCGACGCCGAGATATCCAGCGTGACCGTCGGTCCCTGTGTGTTGTAGAGGTTGATCGTGCTCTGCGCCCCGTGCACGGCCAGCAAGTGGTCCTGCACCGCGGTCTGCTTGAGCAGAAAGTCGCGCGCGCCGGGCGGCAGGCGGTCCACCGTGGTCGACGGCTGCGCCACCATGCGCGGCCAGGCGATGGCCGACAGCACAAACGCTCCGCATAGCACCAGCGCGGCCGCCGTCGCGCCGGTTACCACCAGCCATCGGTGTCGGCCGGTTCGACGCAGGGCCTCGTGGGTCGCGATCGTCAGGGCGGGCACGGCCAGTGTGAGCCCGGCATGCGCGATTCGATTCAGGTTCGGCGCGGACACATCGGCTCGAAACGCCAGCACGATGGCAACGTTCGCCGCCGCCACCAGCGCCCAGGGCGTGGCCCCGCTCGCGCCGCGCCGATAGGCGATCCATCCCAGCACCAGTGCCAGCAGCCAGAACAGCAGCCCACCGTCAAGCAGAAACTCCCCGCTCCAGATCGGAACATCTCGCATACCTGGGGCGGCCCACTCGCCCCACGGCCCGGAGCTGTTGAATCCCCAACTTGGCAACTGGCCCGGATGGGTCGTGTTTTGGGCCAGTTGCAACCGACCCAGGTCAGGGTCGGCGCCAAACGTGCCGGCCAGGACCCCGCTGGTGGTCTGGGCCAGCAGCAAAGCCAGACCGGTTGCCGCCGTCAGCCCGAGCGAGCTGGCCAACGCCAGCCGGGGGCGAAGCGGCCGCTGCACCCAGAACCAGAGACCCAGCGCCGCGGGTATCGTGAATAGCAGGAACTCGTTGCTGGCGGCCAGGTACACAAGCGCCGCTCCCGCGACCATCCAGGCGGCTAGCGAGGGCACCCGCCTGCCACGGGTCAGAGCCGCGATCGCAACGACGGCCGGAATCAGGCCGTGTAGCGCCGTCGGGTTGTGGGTCGGCATGGTGAACGGGCCGCCCAACAGCAGACCGCTCCACGCAATTGTGTCGGGCGCCTCCACGATGACGCCCAGCACGTCACCCAGTCCGCGCTCCCGGATGGCCGGGGGCGTCACAAACCAGTAGAGCGGCCCCCACGCGTAGGCGACGGCCGCGCCGCCCAGCGCCCATGCCGAACTCAAGCGGCCGGCCAGCGCGCCGTACAGCGTCAGCACCAGGACGACCGCCACCGACGCGACCAGATGCGGCATGACCGAGGGTGTCAGCACGTCCAGCAGGTCCACCGCGCCGGCCCCCAGGGTGTGAAGCGTCACCCGGTATTGCAGGTCGAAGTCCGGCTCGAACGGGTTGACCACTGGAAAGTTGCCGCGCGCAATGCCGGCAACCAGCCCGCTGTGCAGGTACATCGTGCCCACGTCCGCGCGCCCGACCGTTCCCTCGGCCCAAAACGCCAGCGCCGAGAGGTAGACCAGCACGCTCAGCACCGCCACGCCCGCAACCGCGAGGCGACCGTCCGGTCGGGGCTTGGGTGCGGACAGCCGCCGCAGGGCGAGTGCGCCTGAGGCGCACAAGCCGCCCGCCAGCAGCAGCGCGCCCCCCACCGGCAGGACGCGCGGCAGCCACAACAGCGGCAGGCCCAGCGCCACCAGACCGATCCCGCTGCCCAGGGCGGCGCGGCTTAGCCGTGAGGGCGCCGCCAGCGCCGTGGCGGCCACGCGATATCCCAGCGCGCCGGCCGCGAACAGGCAGACGAGCAGCGCGGGCAGACTGAGCCAGATCATGGGTTGCGAGTGTGGCGAGGGGCCCGACGGTCCGCAATTGTCGACTGGGGCTCGCCTAAACTGCGCCCGTTCGTGGCGCTGGCGCCGCGTCGTAGCGTATGACTGGTGACGCCCCGCCGTTGCCGACCCGTTGAGGGTTGGCTCGTGCCGTCACGCAAGCGAAATGGCTGCAATGCTCCTCACCATCGTCGTGCCGGCCTATAACGAAGCCGAACGGTTGGGCCGAACCCTTCCCAAGATCCTCGCCTGGATGGCGTCATGCTCGGGCGACGGTCGCCTGCTGCTCGTGGACGATGGCAGCACCGACGACACCGGAGACGCCGTGCGTTCGCATATGCCCGCGCATCCAAACCTTGACCTCATTACGCTTTCGCGGCAGAGCGGCAAGGGCGCGGCTGTGCGGGCGGGCATGCTGGCCGCCGCCACCGAAATCGTTGGCTTCATGGATGCCGACCTTTCCACCGACCTCCGGCACGTGCGGGACGCGGTGGCGGCCATTCAGAACGGCGCCGACGTGCTAATCGGCTCCCGGGCGCTGGGCCACAGTCAGGTCGTCGCGCCGCAGCCAGCCTACCGGCGGGCCGGCGCTCGCATCTTTCGCGAGCTGGCGCGCCGGGTCGGCGGCCTGCCGGACACACCCGACCCGCAGTGCGGCTTCAAATTCTTTCGGGGACCTGTGGCTCATGATCTGTTTGGCTCAGCAGTGATCGACCGCTGGATGTTCGACTTGGAGGTGCTTCGGCTGGCGCGCCACCGCGGCTACACGGTCGAGCAGCTGCCGGTCGAATGGACCAATGACCCGGATTCGCGGCTGCGCCTCACCGTGGACACCCTGCGCATGGTGCGCGATCTCGCTCGGATCCGCTGGCGGTTTCTCACGGGGCGCTACGGCGCGCCCGGACGACCCGCCGGAGCCGTCTGATGCGCGCCGTCCGTCACGGAACCGGCTCTCCCACGCGCAGCGGCGCGGCCTGAGTCGACATGGGCGAACTGATCGCGGCCACGCGCGCCTTTCTGCTGGAGTTCCTGGAAGCCAATCAATACTTGGCGCTGGCCATCTATGTCGGCGTGGAAGAGGCAGGGGTGCCGTTCCCCGTGCCGGCCGACACCGCGATCGTCCTCATGGGATTCCAGGTGTACCGCGGCGTGGCCAATCCGGTCGCTGTCGTGGCCACCGTCGTCGGGTCGGCCACTGCCGGAGCCTCGGTGCTCTACTGGCTGTCGCGCCTGATCGGACCGCGACTGCTGACGCGGTTCGGCCGCGCGCTGCACATCACGCCCGAGCGGCGCCAACGCGCCGAGCGCTGGATTCAGCGATACGAGGTTCCGGCGGTGGTCATCGGGCGGCTCATCCCCGGGTTTCGCATCGTCATCACCATCGTGGCCGGCGCGGCGCGTGCCAGCTTCTGGAAGTTCCTGCCGTCCGCGGCCCTGTCCGCGCTGATCTGGGCAGTTATCTACATGGGCATTGGATGGGGGCTGGGGGATCAGTACGAGCGCGTGGCGTCGGCAGTGGAAGCCGATCCGCGGGTTGGGTTTGGGATCGTCCTGGGCGTGGTCCTGCTGGTCGGCGTCTTTGTTGCGGTCAGGCTGCGCCGGCGTCTGTTTCGGGAGTTGAGGCTGCGAAAGCCAGGGGATGACGGCTCCCCGCTGACGCCTCGCTAGGACGCCGTGCGCTCGGCCTCGCTCAACCGGCCGTTGCGTCCAACCGCCCGTTTGAGCAGCTTCAGCCAGCTCGAGCTGCCCTGGCCCCGCCAGTCCAGGTCGTCCTGCAGCTTCATCAGGCGGTCCATGCGGCCCAGCCGGTCGGCCCGCTCGTAGATGCGCAGCCAGACGCAGGGCAACGTGGGGTCGGTCTCGCACATCCCGTAGATGTCCGTGCCGCCGCACGGTCCGTCGCGCAGACCCTTGGGACAGGCCATCGGGCAGATGAACGCCGTGTCCTGCAGGATGCAGTGGCCGCACATCTGGCAGCCGAAGAGCGGACGCTTGACCAGGCGTTCCACCAGGGTCAGCGCCTGCACGGGGGCGTCACGCAACGCCCGTTGCACGGTGACCTGCGTAATGTTCACGGCGAGAAGTCGCCTATCCGGCTGTCCACGCAATCAAGTATATGGCCGTGCGCCAGCCGGCCGGGTGGATTCAGGTTGACGCGCCGCCCTGGCCGGCTGCCGGTGCTGGGCGCACCGTTGGCGGCGTGAGCCGGCGTTCCGGGACAAGCAGGCGACGTCCAACGAAGAGCTGGGACGGAACCGTGATCTCGTTGAGCTCAGCCAGATCCTCCACCGAGACGTCCAGCTCCTGCGAGATCGCGTACAGCGTGTCGCCCCCCTTGACCAGGTACACGTCGTCCGCGGCGCTGCCGGCCGCTGGCGTTTCGGCCTGTATGCGCTCGCCGGGCTGGGGCAACTCGAGCTTCTGTCCCACGAAGATGCTGTTGGGATCGGCCAGGTTGTTCTTCGCCTGCAGGTCTTCGGCCGTGATCCCAAAGCGCTCGGCTACCTGGAGCAACGTGTCGCCCGCCTGCACCGTGTAGGTCTGCGGGGCGGGCGTGGGCGTGGGCGTGGCGGCGGGCGTGGGGCTGGGCGTTGGGGGCGCCGTGCTTGCGGGCGTGGCCGTGGCGGTCTGCGTCTGGAATCCCACGCCGCCACCCTCGGTCGCCTGGGTGTAGAGCACATAGGCCACAACGCCCAGGATCAGAAGCCCGAGCACTCCCAGAATCAACTCACGGCGCGAACTGTCCAGCCCTTGACACCTCCGGCGCCTCCGGGCGAACTCCCCGGCAGGCGGCTGGTGGACACCGTGAGTATAGGCGTGCACCCCACCAATCGGTCGTACCATGCGCCAATGCAGGCGCTTGTACTGGCTGCGGGCTGGGCCACGCGGCTCGGAACCGTCACTGGCGGCGGGCCAAAACACCTACTGCCTATCGGACCGCGCACCGTAATCGACTTCGTGGTGGACGGCCTGAGCGAGGTTTCCGAAGTCGAGCGGGTGACGGTCATCACGCACGACGTGTTCTTCCCGCTGTTCATGGAATGGGCGGCCGGCCGGCAAGGCGGGCCACCCGTGACCGTCATGAGCGACGGCACGTCCTCGCTGGACGGACGGCTAGGCGCGGTGGGGGACATGGCCTACTTCATTCGGGAATCGGGAGTCGACGACGACCTGCTGGCAGTGGCCGGCGACAACCTGTTTGACTTCGATCTCGCACCGCTGGCTCGGGCCGCGCGGCGCGACCTCGTCGTAGGCCTGTACGACGTGGGGTCGCTTGATCTCGCCACACGCTACGGCGTGGTCGAGATCGACGACGAGGGCGTGGTGACGAGCTTCGTCGAAAAGCCGGAGCGTCCGCGTAGCACGCTGGCCTCAGCCGCCATCTACGGGATCCCACGCGCGCGTCTGGGCGCGGTGCAGGCCTTCATGGACGCGGGCGGCGATCCTGATAAGTCCGGCGAGCTGATCGCCTGGCTGCACACGCACCAGCGGGTGCTGGGACAGGTGTTCTCAGGTCGCTGGATCGACATCGGCAGCCCCGACGAATACGCGCGCGCCCAGGCCGAGTTCGGCGCGTGACCCCGCCGCGGTCTGTGGCTGAGAGTCTGTCGGCGGGATGAGCCTCGTCCTGGCGCTGGCCCTGGGCATATCCAGCGGGCTGAACCCCTATGTCACGGTGGCGATCGCCTCCATCGTCGCGGCCCGCTCCGACCTGCTGACGCCGGCCCCGGCGTTCGCGTTCGTCGCCTCGACCGGGATGTTCCTGGGCGCCCTGCTGCTGTTGCCCATCGACGTGTTCGCCGACAAGTTCCCTGGCAGCGGCGGCCTGATGGACCGCGTGGGCTGGGTGCTGCGACCCGTCGCCGGTGGCATCGTCGGCGCGGCGGCGATAGCGGGCGGCGGCCCGGGCGTGATCCTGGGGCTGGCGCTGGGCGCCGGCGCGGCGCTCGCTACACACGCGCTACGGCTGCGCACCCGCCGTCGGGTGCAGTGGCGGATGCTTGGCTTCGGCCGGATTGTGTTCGGGGCCTACGGCGACTTCGGCAGCGGCATCGTCGCCATGATCGCCCTGCTCACGCCGCCGCTCGGTCTGGCCATCGCCGGGAGCCTGCTAGCAGCCGCAGTGTTGGTGGATCGTCGCTGGGGCGGCGACGCGCCGGTGGCTGATAGTGGGTAGTCGCGAGGCGACGAGCCGCGGTCGGTGAAGTGTTGACCTTCGATTCGACCTGAGGTTGTCGAGAGGCGCCGGGGGTCAGTCCGCCAGCGCGCCCAGCGCTTGTAGGACGCCGCGCGCCTTGTGGCAGGTCTCGGCGTATTCCAGGTCCGCGTCCGACTCCGCCACGATCCCGGCGCCCACGTGCAGGTGGCCCACGCCCTGTCGGCGTTGCACCGTGCGGATCGCCAGGCTGGCGGTCAGCCCGCCGTTGAAGCCCAGCGCAAAGACGCTGCCGCAATAGGCGCCGCGGCGGACCGGTTCCAGTTCGTCGATGATTTCCGAGGCGCGGATCTTGGGCGCGCCGGTAATCGAGCCGCCGGGCCAGCAGGCTTCCAGCAGGTTGGCCGCCGAGACGCCCGGTCCGAGCTCTCCCCGCACCTCCGAGACCAGTTGCCACACGGTCGGCAGCGCCTCGGTCTGCCAGAGGGCGGGCACGCTGATGGAACCTGGACGGCACACCCGCCCGAAGTCGTTGCGCAGCACGTCCACGATCATCACGTTCTCCGCCCGATCTTTGGGGCTGGCTCGCAGCCCCGCCTCGGCGGCGGCGTCCAGGGCGCGGGTAGCGCCGCGTGGCGCGGTGCCCTTGATAGGCCGCGTGCGCGCCTGGCCATTGGGACTGACGCGCAGGAACAGTTCCGGCGAGGCGCTGGCCAGCTCGACTCCGTCGGCGTCGAGGTAGGCGCCGAAGGGGGCGGGATGGGCCGCGGCCAGTCCCTGGAACAGTTCCAGCCCAGGCTCCGGCGCTTCGAACTCGATCCGGCGCGCCAGGTTCACCTGGTAGCAGTCACCGGCGGCGATGTAGTCCTTGACGGCCGTCACCCAGCGCCCGAAGTGGCGGCGGTCGGCGTTCGTGCGGGCACGGCGCGACGGGAGCGGTGCCGCAGACGGTTCGCGCGCCCGCAGGCGTTCGCGGACCTCGGCACAGGTGTCCTCGGGGTCGCGCCCGCCGTGAGGCGTCGCAACTATCCATCCAGTCTCCGTGTGGGCGTCGCGCGCTACCACCCAGTCGTACACCCCGAACCACATAAGGTCGGTGGGCACTGGTCCCGGACAGCGGCCAGGCAGGGCTTCGAGCTCGTAGGCGGCGTCGTAAGCGATGTAGCCAATCGCCCCGCCGGCGAAGGGCGGAAGCGGAGCGTCAGTGGTCGCCGCGATCCGAGGGAGCGCCTGGCCCAGGGCTGCGAACCCGTTGCCCGGCAGCGCGCCGCGGACCCTCGACACGACGCCCCCAGACGTCCAGCGCACCGTGTCGAACGGGTCGGCCGCCAGGTACGACCAGCGGCCTTCGCCCGCGGTGTCCGATCCACCCTCCAGCACCGCCAGCCCGGGCAGGTCGCGAAAGCCGTCGGCCAGCAGACGAAGCGGCGGCAACCCGTCCAGGCGCCACGTGCGGATGTCCGCCGCCAGGCGGTAGCTCTCAGGGGCGGTGAGGGCGGGGAGCGTTGTGGTCGAAATACGAAACCGTCAGTTGGAGCGCGTCGGGTCGACGCGCGGCAAGCTCTTGAAATCCAGCCGCGACCGCCAGCGGCTCGCCTGTCCGTTCGCGTAGGGTCGGGGCACGATGTCACCTACGCAGTCGCCGTGCAGTGAGACGTGTGACATGAACGGACGCCGCGAAAGCGGGCGAGGGGCGGTGCTGCTCATCCTAGCGCCGCCCCGGCTGCTGGCGGCGCGCCGAATGTTTCACGTGAAACACTTTGCGCTGGCGGCCCGATGAGTCTCCCAATCGGCAAGCTGCCGCTGCCGCTGCTGCGCCAGGCGCTGGGACGGGTTCCGCGTCAGGACCCGGCGGTGCTGGTGGGCGCGGAGCCCGGCGAGGACGCGGCGGTCATTGACGTCGGCGGATCTGAGCTCCTGGTGGCCGCCGCCGATCCAATCACCTTCGCCGCAGCTGACATCGGAACCTACCTGCTGGCGGTCAACGGCAACGACCTGGCCGTAACGGGCGCTGAACCGCGCTGGCTGCTGGCCACGGTGCTGGCCCCGGCGGGAACCACGGCGACGCAGATCCAGGCGCTGCTGGACGACGTGACCGCTGCCTGCGTCGCCTCGAACGTGGCACTGGTGGGCGGACATACCGAGATCACCGAGACCGTGACCTCACCGATCGTCGCCGGCACGCTGCTCGGCACCGTGGCGCGTGGCGCGCTGGTGCGCACCTCGGGTGCCCGCCCGGGCGACGCCCTGCTGCTGGCGGGCGAAATCGCGGTTGAGGGCACGGCCATCCTGGCCGGCGACCACGCCGACGCGCTCCGGAGTGCCGGCGTCAGCGAGGAAGACATTCAAGCGGGCACCGCCCGCCTCCAGTCACCCGGCATCTCGGTGCGGCCTGCGGCCGCCGCCCTGCAAGCCGCCGCTGAGGTCCACGCCATGCACGACCCAACCGAGGGCGGGCTGGCCACCGCGCTTCACGAGTTGGCCGAGGCCGCCGGCGTGGGCTTGATGGTCGATCGCGACGCCGTGCCCGTGCTCGCGGAATGCCGCCGCATCTGCCAGGCGCTGGGGCTGAACCCCTACGCCCTCCTCGCCTCCGGCACCCTGCTGGCCAGCCTGCCCGCCCCGCAGGCGCCCGCGGCCGTGGCTGCGGTGGCCAACACGGGCCTGAGTGCCGCCGTCATTGGGCAAGTCACCCCCGCATCCGAAGGCCGCCGCTGGACCGTCGGCGGCTACCCGTCCCCAATCCCCCTAATCGAGCGCGATGAACTCGCCCGCTTCCAGGAAGCGGGCTAACGCAGGTGCTCGAAGGTCCAGGCGGTAGGAAAGTTCGAGCGAGCGCCGGCGCGCTCGATCAGCTCGCCGGCACGCACGTCGGAGGGCAGGGCGGCTTGGACGGGCGCGCGTTCGGAGTCTTCGGCATCTCCAACGGAGGTCCCTCGGGCAATCGCGAGACGTCCCGATCCTCGAGCACACGTACGCGCCCCCATGCAAAGCCATGCGCATCGAAGATCTCAAGCGTCGGAACCCACCGGCGCTGGCCGCCCTCGATCAAGTAGACCCGGTCCCTGTCGCCTTTGACCAATTCGCCGTCATGTATGTCGACGGACCGAAACACTTGAAAGAACGCACCCTCCGGCACGACAGTGAAATCCCTCTCGTAGGCTGGCGTGCTCCGCTGCAAATAAAGACTCCGATTGCTTCGCAGTATCTCCTCTGCCTGGTCGATCCCCATCGTTTCGTACCGCGTAGTCCGAACCTCGATGTTCTTGTCAGACCCGAATCCATCGATGTGCAGCGCGTATTGGTGATGAAACGAGGATGGCCAGTTCGTCATGTAGACGCTGTTAGGCACCATGTGTCGGATCTGAGATCGCGCATGCACGTAGTGGGTTTCGGCGTGCTCCCACTGCTCGCTGATGTTCCGCCCCGGATCTCCCGTCATCTGGACTCCCGCGCGCGCCCCCGCCCCGGCAAGTATGACGATCGACAATGCACACATTGCTGGTCGAACGAGCCGGCCGAAACCGAATCTAGGAAGGGCTGTACGCACGGCCGTCAGTAGAAGCGCCAAGCCTCCCGCCAGCCAAATGGATAGGACGACGTAGATCAGGGAAAAGTACTGGTCGTAGTCAGAAATCTCGTAGAGAAACGCGAACCATGCCGTGAATGCGGCCGTGCCGAGCGTCCACACCGCAAGTCGCCAATCACGCGCGGCAATGAAGAAGAACCCGGCGGTGATTGCAATGATCCAGAGCCACCCGAACTCGCGCAGCGTATCCGTGGTGAGCGCGTGCCATCGTGCCTCCGGCGGTCCGGGATCGTTGACAAAGCGCTCAACGAGACCGACGCCACCAGGTGCGGCTGAGGCTGTGACCACCAGGTCCCACATGTCTCGAAATTCCAGCAGAACCCGCGTCTCGGGCTGTTTCAGCACCACCGCGGTCCAGCGCGCGCGCAACAGGTAAATCCATGGGGTCAAGCCGAGAGCGAAGGCGCCCGCGGACATGACCGCCTCGCGTGGCCGTGGCACCCGCAGCGGCCACCGGAACAGGACATAGGCCAGCGTCAACGGCACCATGAAGACGCTGAGGCCGTGATTGGTCAGCGACAGGCCGGTGGCAAATGCCACACCCGCAAGCCTGGCCGGCGTCGGCCGCCGCTGGAACGCACGCAGCGCAACGGCCACTCCCAGCATCAGCGCCGCCTGCAAACTGAGCGCCTCCGCTTGCGCGGCGTCCGCCCAGACTCGAAAACCTGTGGCATACACGACGGTTGCCGTGGCTGCGGCCACCCACGAGCCGGTAACGTCCCGCGCCACGATGAACAGCAACACCGTGGCCAGCGCGGCGATCGTTGCGTTCACCACGTTCACCACGTTCGCCGCGTGCGCCGGTTCCAGAAATCCCAAGGCGTGGGACCCCGCGAATATCAGGCCCGTGAGCAGCGGATACGTTGGTGAGTGCGCGATGCCGCCGAGATAGCCGAACGTCTGGAACTCGCCTGTGTCGCCGCCGTTCACATGCGGCACCGCGCTGAGCCAGTAGAACGGCAAGGCCAGCCCAGCCACTGCGGCGACTGGCAGCCAGAACCGCAAGCGTTCCCGGGCTTCGACGGCGTCACACACCAGCCGGAGTCTTTCTGAGATCCGCAGCCGCCGAATCACGTCGTCTCCAACCGCATGTCCCAGGTCGCGTCGGTGCCCGCCAGGCGGGTGACGGTCTGGTCGGCATGCTGGCTGCGGTCCTTGTGAGTGTCAACGCCGAATGCGACGAGCGCCGAATCTCGCCACGCGGGGTGCGAGGGCTGTGGGCGATCTGACGCGCCGGTACCATTCACCCAACCGACTCCCTCGTGGCGCAGCCTTGCCCAATTCGACAATCGATCTACGCAGCGACACGCTCACCACCCCCACGCCCTCCATGCGGCGGGCCATGGCGGAGGCCGAGGTTGGCGATGACGTGTTCGGCGAGGACCCGACCGTACGCTCGCTTGAGGAGCGCTGCGCCGAGATGTTCGGCCTGGACGCCGGACTGCTTGTTGCCAGCGGCACCCAGGGCAACCTCTGCTCCCTGCTGACCCACTGCCGTCCGCGGCAGGAAGTCATCGCCGACGGCGGCTGCCACGTGGTGACCTGGGAAGTCGGCGGTTGGGCCTCGCTGGCCGGCGTCACCATGGCGACTGTGCACGCGCCAGGCGGCGTGATGACCTCCGAGCTGATTCAAGGCGCGGTCAAGGCCGCCAACGTGCATCTGGTGGACTCCCGCCTGGTCTGGATCGAAAATACCCACAACGCCGCTGGCGGCACCTGCACGCCGCCGGACCGGATGGCCGAACTGAGTCAGACCGCCCACGACCTGGGTCTGCGCGTGCACGTGGACGGCGCTCGCATCTTCAATGCCGCCGCCGCGCTGGAGTGCTCGGTCGCCGACCTGGCCCAGGGCGCCGACAGCGTGCAGTTCTGTCTGTCCAAGGGTCTCGGCGCGCCGGTTGGATCGCTGCTTCTGGGGTCCGGCGCCTACATCACTGAAGCGCGGCGCGTCCGCAAGATGGTCGGCGGCGGCATGCGACAGGCCGGAGTGCTGGCGGCGGCCGGACACGTGGCGCTGGATGAGATTCCTCAGCGCCTCCCGCAAGACCACGCCAACGCGCGGCTACTGGCCGAACTGCTCAGCGACACTCCCGGCCTCACCGTTGACCCCGACGCGGTCGCAACCAACCTCGTCTTCTTTGACATCGGGCCCGAACTTGGCGCGCCGTCGGCGTTCGAGGCCCGGCTGGACGAGGCGGGCGTGCGGGTCATTGGCTTCGACGAGACCGGCCGCTGCCGTGCGGTGACCTACCACCAGATCTCCACGGACGACGTCCAGCGCGCGGCCGAGATCATTCACGACTGCGCCGCCAACTCCGGCGGCTGACGTGCGAGTCTTGGTCACCGGCGCGACCGGAAACCTCGGCCCCTTTGTCATCCAGGCGCTACGCGCTGACGGCCACCAGGTTCGCGCCCTCGTCCGCGAGTCCAGCGACCGAACCTGGCTCACCGCCAACAATGTTGAGATGGTCGAAGGCGACATCCTGCAGCCGGACTCGCTGGACGCGGCGGTGGACGGCGTGGCGGCCGTGATCCACCTGGCCGGCCTGCACGACTCCTGGGCGCAGCGCTCGCAGGACTTCTTCGAGCTCAACGTGGACGGCTCGTGCAACGTGCGCGACGCCGCCCGGGCGGCCGGCGTCCACCGCCTGGTGTTTGTCAGCAGCGGATCGACCATCGGCGAAGCCGAAGACGAAGTCGGCACGGAGACCACCGAGCGGCGCGACTATGCGCTCAGCGACTACGAACGCGCGAAGGTCGAGGCCGAAGCCGCCCTGCTCGAAAACGGGTCGCAGCTTGACGTGGTGGTCGTGAACCCGGGCACCGTGTACGGGCCGGGCGACGCCTCGGGAACCGGTCAGGCCCTCATCGGCGCGCTGAGCGGACGGCTGGGCGTGTCGGTGGATGTGCCTGTGCCCTGGGTCTACGTGGAAGATGTCGCGCGCGGAATCGCGGCCGCCTTGGTGCGCGGGCGTCCGGGACAGCGCTACATCCTGGCGGGAGACAACCTGTCGCGGCTGGCGTTCCTACAGCGGGCAGTGGACCTGGCGGATCTCAACTATGAAATCAAGCCGGCCTCGCCGCTGGCCTGGCAGGCGTTCAGCCTGATCTACAGCGTGCCGGCCTGGATCACGCGGCGCCGGCCGGTCATCTCGCGCGCGGCCGTGCAGATTGCGTTGCACGGCAGCCAACTGGATGGATCGAAGGCGACCCGCGAGCTTGGCTTGGCCTACACACGGTTGGAAGACGGCCTGAACGCCACGCTGGACTGGCTGCACGACGCCGAACTCGTCGATCTACCCGAAGAAGACGACGACGCACCAACTGGCGAAGGACCGCCCAATGGCGATACCGAACGAACCTGACGCCGAAGCCGATACCCGGAACTACTACCGCGCGCGCGCGCCGGAGTTCGAGCAGTGGATTCTGCGCGAAGGCCGTTACGCCCACGGCCCGGACGCTGACGCCGCCTGGCATCGCGAGATGGCCGAGCTGCAGCGGTTCGTCGGCTCGCTGACCGATGCGCGGGTCTTCGAGGTCGCCGCCGGCACCGGCTGGTGGACGCGCCTGCTCGCCCGCCACAACCGGATTGTCGCCTCCGACTACGCGCCCGAAATGCTGACGGAGGCGCGCCGGCGAGATGGGGACGACGTGCCGCTCGGCCGCTGTCGGGCCGACGCCTACAAGCTGCCGGTCGGCGACGGCGCCTGCGACGCCTGCATGTTCGGGTTCTGGCTGAGCCACGTGCCTGTAGCTCGTTCGGCCGAGTTCATCCGCGAGGCGGCCCGCATCGTGCGTCCCGGCGGGTGGATCGTGCTGGCGGACTCGCGGCAGGCGGAAGACTCGGGCGCGTCCGACCAGCACGTCGCGGGCGACCGCGTGCAGCGCCAGCACCGGCGGCTGAACGACGGCCGCGAGTTCACGATCTGGAAGATCTACTGGACGCCGGCGGAGCTGGAGTCTCTCCTTGGCCTCGTATGCACCGACGTCGAGATCGTTAAGACCGACCGCTTCTTCATCGGCGCTCGCGGCAAGGTCAAGGGTCCGGCTTCTCCCGCCTGAGGCTGACGGGCGTTCGTTCTTCCGGGATCTAGGCGGGCGGCGTGTCTGACGCGCTCAGGCGTCCTTCAATTCGAGCTACGCGCTCGGAGAATGCGTCCATGCGGCTCGACAGCGACCGGATATCCGTCCGGACATCGCGCCACAGCGCGAGGGTCAACCCCCCCGAGCCCCAGCAACACGGCAACCGCAGCGCCAATGATGGCGACCAGAATTGGGATGAGTTCTGCATTCACGGTGTACCTGCTCCAACCGTGGCCGCCCAATCTACTCGGATAACCGTCAGAGATCAGGTATGGCGGCGGGCCGCTTCGACCTCAAGGTCAATCATCCGTGCCCTCACCGTACTCCGACGCAGGACTACTTGTCGCGCCCTCAGGTCAGAAGCTGAATGATCAGGGTCGCTGCCGAGAGGAACATCGAGACCACCACGGTGAGCAGCAGCCCCATCATCCAGACTTTGAGGTTCGCGACGTCGGTCTTGGTTGCCAGGTGGTCGTAGCCGCCCTCAAGCCGACTCACACGCTCTTCAATCGTGGCCATGGTCCCTCCTCCCCACGGGTCACATCCGTGGGCAACTCCACCTGAACAGTGGGCCGTTAAATGTTTCATGTGAAACATTGGGCTCTGACCGCCCGCAGAGGCACCGACTCCAGTCTCTAGTCTAGGTCCCCGCCAACCGTTCGATCTCGTCCAGCAGCGCGAAATCCTTCTCGGTCACTCCGCCCTCGCTGTGGGTCGAGAGCGTGAAGGTGATGCGCCGGTAGTTGATGAACATGTCCGGGTGGTGATCGGCTTCCTCGGCCTTGGGCGCCACGGCATTGACCAGGTCCACGACGGCCATGAAGTCTTCAAGCTCAAACTTCTTGACCAGAGTGCCGCCCTCACAGGTCCAGCCGGATCGTTCGGCCAGACGGGCCTGAATGTCAGCGTCCGCCAGTACAGCCATGAGAGTCTCCTTATCCGGCGCGCGCGCCGGGCGCGGCGGCGTCTCCGCCCGCCAGGTACCGGGCGTCCCTATAATCTGCGCCTCGTAGGGGCAACTTTCCAGTCCCCGGCCCTGCGAGCCACCCATTTCCGAGACGGACATTCATGCGTGCATTGATCACAGGCGCTGCGGGCATGTACGGGTTCAACCTGACCCGGCGGCTCCTGCGCGACGCTCCGGACGCCTCGGTGGTGGCCGTGGAGGACTTTTCGCGCGGCTTTCCCGGCGGTGAGCCGCTGACCCCCGAGGTTGAGGCCGGGCAGGCCATCCAAATCGTGCGCCGCGACTACGCCGACCTGACGACGGACGACCTGAACCACTGGGCGCCGGACGTGATCGTGCACTTTGCCGCGCGCATCTCAGTGCCCGAGTCCATGGAACGACCGCGGGCCTACTTCGCCAACAACGAGGCCGGAACCTTCCGATTCGCGCACGCAGTCGCCGACATGACACGGCCGCCGTTGCTTGTCTACGCCTCCTCGCCGGAGGTGTACGGTCCGCCCGTACGGGTGCCCATGGACGAGGACCACCCACTGCGCCCGGTCACGGTCTACGCCGTGACCAAGGCCGCCTGCGAGATGCACTGCCTGGCCCTGCACCGTTGGTGGGGCCACCCGGTGGTGGTGATTCGCAACTTCAACACCTTCGGCCCACATCAAAATATCGAGGGCTATCCGGCTGTCACGGTGGCGTTCGCCCGGCGCGCGCTGCGTGGCGAGCCGCTGCTCCTGGAGAACGGGGGCCGTCAGACGCGGGACTTCATGTATATCGACGACGCGGTGGACGCCTACGCTCGCGTGATTGCGCAGGGCGCCAGGCTGGCCGGTTCGGTGTTCAACATCGGCACCGGGCGCGAAACCTCCATCCGCGAAGTCGCTCGCACCGTGCTGGCCGTCACCGGGTCCCACAGTGAGATCGTGGAGACACCGGGCCGGCGCACCGACCTGCCAGCTTTGCGCGCCGATGCCGGTCGCATCCGCCAGGCCACCGGCTGGGCGCCCGGCACGCCCTTCGTGGAAGGCATGCGGCGCACCGTGGACTGGCTGCGCGCGGTGGACCGTTGAGCGCCCTGGTAACCGGGGGCGCCGGCTTCATTGGCCGTCACGTGGTGGGCGAACTGCTGGACCGCGGCGTGGCGGTGCGCGTACTGGACGACCTTTCACGCGCCCGACCCGGCTCGCTGGAGGCCTTCAGGCGCCGGTCCGGTTTTCTGGGCCTGGCGCAGGGCGACGTGGCCGATCCGGCGGCGCTGCGGCGCGGGCTGATGGGCGTGGATACGGTCTTTCACCTCGCGGCCGCCGTGGACGTGGGCGCCAGTGTGCACGGTCCGGCGCAGGTGGTGCGCGCCAACGTGCTGGGCACGCTGAACGTGCTGGAAGCGGCGCGGGCGGCGCAGCTGCGCCTGGTGCTGGTCAGCACCTGCCACGTCTACGCCTCCGCCAGCCGTCCGCTGGACGAAGGGGCGGCCACGGCGCCGGCCTCGCCGTACGCTGCGTCGAAACTGGCCGGCGACGACCTGGCCGCAGGCTATCGGCGGGCCTTTGGCCTGCGCCACACCATCGTCCGACCCTTCAACGTCTACGGCCCCTGGCAGCGCGGCGACCTGGAGGGCGGCGTGGTCGCGCGCTTCCTGCAGGCCGCGCTGGCGGAGCGGACGCTGGACGTGCATGGTGAAGGCGCGCAGACGCGCGACTTCCTCTTCGTGGATGACGCGGCTTGCGGCATTGTCGACGCGTCGGTGGAGTCGGCCGTAGGGCACACCCTGAACCTGGCGACGGGACGTGAAACGAGTATTCGCGAACTGGCGGCGCTCATCGACGCCGGCGCCGGGCGGGTGCGCCAGATCCCCCATCCGCACCCGCGGGCGGAAGTGGAACGCTACGTGGGTAACGCGGCGCGAGCCCGCGAACTGCTGGACTGGCGGCCGCACGTCGCCCTGCCCGAGGGCTTGGCGCGCACCCGCGCCTGGTTCACCGAATTGACCGCGCGCTGACTACGGGCTGCAACCCGCCGCACCGCCTCGTAACACCCGCGCCCCAACCGGCGTTCATAGAGCGCCAGGACCACCGTTGCCGTGCTATTGGACGCTGAGCCAAGCGAAGAGCAACTGAATGAGGTCATCCGACTCGCCGCCACGCTTGACCGCGAGGCCTTCGGGGAACTCTATCGACTCTACGTCGACAAGATTCACCGGTACATCGCGTACCAGGTGAGTGACCGGGTATTGGCCGAAGACCTGACCAATCAGGTTTTCTTGCGGGCCATGCAGGCCATCGGGCGCTATTCGCACCGCTCGATTCCCGAGTTCAACGGCTGGATCTACCGCATTGCCAAAAACGTGGTGGTGGACAACTGGCGAGCCACGCGCAGCACCGTGCCGCTTAACGAGGCGCTGGTCGCTGATCGCGGCGAATCGCTGGACGCGCACTTCGAGTCGCTGGCCAACCGCGAGGAGCTGCGCGAGGCGATGCAGTCGCTCACCGAGGACCAGCGCCAGGTTCTGAGCTACCGCTTCGCTCTGGACATGAGCCACCGCGAAATCGCCAAGATCATGAACCGTAACGAACCAGCGATCCGCGCGTTGCAATTCAGGGCGGTTGCCGCCCTGCGCAAAGTCATGGCCAAGGACGCCAGGTGAGACCCGACATCGAGACGGCCTTTCACACCTCGCTCGACCGCCTCCTGCGCGGCGAGGCGACGCTCGACGCGTGCGTCGCCGCCTACCCCGAACACGACGAGCGCCTGCGGGACATGCTGGTAGTGGCGCTGGACTTGCAGGCGCTGGCGCCGCTGCCGCTGGACCGGCGGGCGGTAGAGCGCGGGGCTCGCCTGATCGACGACGAGGTGCAACGGCTGCGCGCACGCCTGGACCGGCAGCCCGAAGCCGCCAGCGCCTGGCAGCGCCTGACCTGGTGGTTCCCGCGCTATATGCCGGTGCGGATGGCGGGCCTGGCCGCGGCGTTTGCCATCGCGCTGATCGCCTATGGCGGCGTGACGCTGGCCGCCGTGAACAGCGGGCCCGACAGCGCGCTATACGGCTACCGGCTCACCCTGGAGGAACTGCGAATCGGCTTCGCCACCGACGAGGAGAAGGCCTACCACTACCTGGACACCGCCGAGCAACGGCTGCGCGAAATCGAATCGGCGGCCGGATTGGGCGATGCCGTCGCCGTCGCCCGCGCCAGCACCGCCTACCAGGAGGTGGTGCGCAAGGGCGTGAACGTGCTTGGCGCCGTGGCCCGCGGTCCCGAGCCGGACGCCGACCGTACCGGAGAAGTGGCCGCCGACTACCGCCGTCGCCTGGCCGAGCACGACACGCGCTTCAACTCGCTGAGCAACACGGCGGCCGCGGCCGAGCGCGCGCCGATTTCGCGGGCGCGCTCGCGGGTGCAAGCTGGCCTGCAGGATGTCCACAGTGGACCCATCCTGGCCGCCGCGCCGACGGCGGCGCCCGACCTGAGTCCTGCGGCCACGGCGGCTGCCCCCGCGCCGGTGGCCAGCCCGAGCCCTACGCCGGCCGTCATCCTCACGGCCCCTGTTTCGCCCACGCCCGTCGCCCCACCTGCAGCGCCCACGCCCGCGGCCGTGGCTGCAACGCCGGCGTCGGAGGTCACACCTGAACCGACGGCCACGGCGCCCGCCGTACCAGCCATCGACATCACCGGTAGCGCCGTGGTCGTCACGGGCGAATTGCTCGCCGCGACGGACGACAGTCTCGTCGTCGCCGGAATCTCGATTGCCCGCGGCGACGTCGCGGCGGTGGACGGCGTACCCCTGACCGCGCGCGTTCGGGCCGAGGCCCTGGTGGCAGCCGACGGAACCCTGACCCTGGTTGGACTGTCGGTTGTGCAACCGGCGCCTGGCACGTCCCAGGAAGTGGCGGACAGCCAGCCGCCCGCGGCGCCCGATCCCTCGCCCAGTCCTGAACCGACGCCTGGCGAGAGCACGCCGCCCACGGATGGGACGCCGCCCGCAGTTTCGCCGACTCCTGAGACGTCACCCACCCCCGACCCCACGCCTGGCGAAGGCACGCCGGCCGCGGACGCCTCGCCGACACCGAGTCCAGCCGAAGGTGAGGCTGCGCCGACCCCGGACACGGCCCCCGGACAGGACACGACACCTGGCGAAGGTTCGCCGACGTCCGAATCCTCGCCAACGCCAACTCCGGTGGACGGTGAGCCCTCGGCGACCCCGGAGGCGACGCCCACCCCTGAGTCGACGCCTGACGAAGGCGCCCCGCCGGCAACCGAAGAGACGCAGCCCCCATTGGAACCCTCACCCACGCCCACCCCAGCGGACGGCGAGCCGAGTCCGACCCCGGAGGCGTCCCCCAGCCCCGAAGCGACACCCCCGGAAGCTACACCGCCGCCCACGGATGAGCCGCAGCCCACTCCAGAGCCTTCGGCAACGCCCGAGGCGGAGCCCGCGCCGGACCCGACGCCCTCTGAAGGCGCCCCGCCGGCAACGCCAGAGGCGACGCCGACCCCCGCAGAGGACACGCCGCCCGCCGGTGAGACGCCGCCACCGAATGCCTCGCCGACCCCAACCCCGGTTGGCGCCGAACCGCCCGCGACCCCTGAGACCACGCCAACGCCCGACGCTGAAACGCCTCTTGCGCCAGCTCCACCCACGTTGCGGGGCGTCCTGGTCGCGCTCGATTCCTTCACCGTGCGGGCCGGCGGGATCGTGTTCAGTCGGCCGTTGGACACCCCGCTGGTGCTGCACGGGCCAATGTCGCCCGGCGACGTGGTGGTGGTGACGTTTGAGGCGCTACGCGCCGCCTCGTCCTACGTGCTGGTCGCGCGCGAGGTCGCCCCGGTCCATCCGCCGGACGGACCGGCGCTGACGCGCTGGCAAGGCTTTGTGGACGAACTGGCGCCTGACGCGCTCACACTCAACGGAGTAAGGCTCCAGGTCGCACCCGCCTCGCGCGAGGATGATGTCTGGGCCAGTCTCGAGGTGGGCGACCTGGTGGAAGTGGACCTGGGCGACGCGGCCGTCGCCGAGCCGGTGGCCACCGCGGTTCGACTGTTGGGATCCGGCGCCGCGCAGTCGTTTAGCAACCTGGCGGGGCTTCCGCAGGGCTAGCGGGCGGTTTAGGCCAGCACAATCACGTGCGGCGGCGCCCACATCCGCCAGCCGGCCCGCGTGGAATCGAGCCCAAAGATCTGGCGCGGGGTCAGCACCGGTGTGTCCGAATAGCGCGGCGCGTACTTGTTGTGCTGGAAGATCTTGATCCCGCGCCACTGCAACTGCGGGTAGGCCTCCGGATTCGTGATGGCGTTGTACTTGTGGATCTTGGCGTCGGGGCTGCCGAACCCGTCGGCGTCAAAGACCAGGTCGACTTCCGGAAAGATCTCGAGGTTTCGCTTGCCCGACACCATCGACCACGAGTCGGACAGCTCATCGACGAACTGGTGGATAATCATGATCTTCTTGTGCGACAGCCGCTCGCTGCGCACGTAATCGGCCAGGATGCGCTGGGCATCGTTGATAGCTGTGGCGGAAAGCCATCCGATCGGGTGGCCCGGCATGTCCTGATCCGGCCGGGTGGCGAACTCGGGATCGAGCGCGATGTGCACGTTGGGATAGGCCATGTAGCCCGAGTCGATCATTCGCCGCACGAAGAACGACGGCGAGAGGCGTCCCATCTGCGCATCCAGGACAACCCCCATTCCACGCTCCGCCGCGGGCAGGATGTACTCGTTGACCAGGTCGACGCCCGAACCGTCCAGGAAGATCAGGCAGGAATCGTCGTCGCCGTGACAAGGGCGCGCCAGCGCATAGATCAGGTGCGGCGCGACCGTAACCGGGGCTTCGGCGAGTTCCGAGGTGGCCTGTACCCACGGCTCGATGCTGCGCTCCAGTTCGTCAAACGAATTGAGGTCGCCCAGCAGCCCAAGGATCGGGGCCACGCCAAAGCTGCGGCCATAGACCGTAATCACCGGAGACGACTTGACGACCGACTGTGGTGGGCGCGATTCCGTATACGGCGTGACTGGGAGGTCCAGCTCTTCCAGGGTTGGCGCCGTGGGGACCCGGAATGGCGGGGTCGCATCGGCGATCTCCGGATGGCCGGGTGGATTGTCCGCCGGGCCTCCGACTGGCCCGGCCGCATGCACAGCGGTGGCCAGCCCCCCGAATGTTGTGCCTGCCGTGCCTCCCGCCAGCAGCCCCAGGCTCTGCCTGAGAAAACGCCGACGCCCACGCATAGCTCAGTAACACCATAGTACGACGTATTCGTTACAACAGTCTATACGCAAGATCTTTTGTAATGCCAATGACGCAAGGAATTCGTAGCGCAGATCCTTCGTGAGCGACCTGGTCCGCTGCCGTCAGTCGTAGCTGGTGCTGGTCTCGTGCTTGTCGGCGTGCCGCTCTAGGGCCAAGTCGATCAGACGGTCCAGCAGTTCACGCGAACCGAGGCCACTGGCCCGCCACAGCTTCGGGAACTGGCTGATTTCCGTGAACCCGGGGATCGTGTTGATCTCGTTGAGCACCACGTCGAACGTCTCGCCATTCACAAGAAAGTCGACGCGCGCGAAGCCGGCGCAGTCGATGGCGCGAAAGGCTTCGACGGCCATCCGCCGAATGCGCGCCGCCAGTTCGTCCGGAATGTCAGCCGGGATGCACTCCTGTGACGTGTCGTCCAGGTACTTGGCGTCGTAGTCGTAGAACTCGTTGCCCGGGATGATCTCGCCGCAGACCGAGGCCTCGGGCTCGTCGTTGCCCAGGACGCTGACCTCGATCTCGCGAGCGTGTGGGATCCCGGCTTCCACGATCAGGCGCCGGTCGTACCTGGCCGCCAGCTCCATAGCCGCGCCTAGTTCGTCGGCGTCGTACGCCTTGCTGATGCCGACGCTGCTGCCCAGATTGCAGGGCTTGACGAAGACCGGGTAGCCCAGTTCCGACTCAATTTGACCCTGAATCGCGCTCGGATCGGCGTGCCAGGCACGACGGGTATAGACGCGCGACGGGGCCACCGGGATGCTGTGGGCGTGGAGGACCCGCTTCTGGATCGCCTTGTCCATGCCAACCGCGGATCCCGTGACGCCGCTGCCCACGTAGGCCACGTCGGCTAGGTCCAGCAGTCCCTGAATCGTCCCGTCCTCGCCGTAGGTGCCGTGCAGCACCGGAAACACCACGTCCAACGGGGCGTCCAGCGCTCCCGCGGGACGATCGGGCATGCGAGTCGGCAGGCTTACCGGCGCCTGTGCGGGCTGGGTATCGGATTCGACCGCGCCCTCGAGCAGCGGCATCGGATCGTCGTCCAGCAGCCATTCGCCGGTCTTGGTGATGCCGATCGGCCGGACGTCGTACTTCTCCGGGTCCAGCGATTCCAGGACGAAGCGCGCGGAGCGTAGCGAGACTTCGTGCTCGCCGGAGCGGCCGCCGAAGAGCACGCCGACCCGGAGCTTGCGTTTTCGTGTCATGTCGCCAGTCCCAGGCTGGTGCTCGTGAACAGCGCCTCGAAGCGAAAGCCCGCGTCGGCCATGGCCTCGGCTGCGCCTTCCTCACGGTCGACCACCACCAAGACCTGCAGGACGTTCGCGCCGCTATCGCGCAGAGCCTGCGCCGATTCAATGGCTTGGCCCCCGGTGGTCACGACGTCTTCGATCAGCACCACGTTCTCGCCCGGATGCAGCAGACCTTCGAATCGGCGCTCGGTCCCGTAGGACTTGGCCGCGCCGCGCACCAGCACGCTCGGGTGGCCGGTTGACAGGGAAACGGCCGTGGCCAGCGGCACCGCGCCGAGTTCAGGGCCGGCCACGCGCTGAGTCTCGGCCGGCAGGCGCGCGGCCAGCGCCTCGCCAATGTCGCGCAACAGCGACGGCTCGGTGGTGAAGCGGTACTTGTCCAGGTAGTAGCGGCTGCGCCGGCCGGAGCGCAGGACGAAATCGCCTTCCAGGTACGCCGCGTCCACGATGCGGGAAGCCAGCGAGGCCATGTCGATGCTGGCTGAAGTTTCGGCGCCCACGCAGTCAGCCTAGCAGTCCGCGCGGGCACGGCTTGCGGCGCTTGCCCGAAGCCGTTCACCATGGCGCGGCAACGGCTGGTGTGTTGGTGGCGAATGCCTTCGGCGTTGATCTTCGGAATCACTGGCTATGCCGGCAGCGCGCTGGCCCGTCACCTCGTGCCCCGCGGCTGGAGCGTGCGCGGAATCGGTCGCAGCGAGTCGGCGGCGGAGGACCTGGAGGCCTTGGGCGTCGAGGTCGAAATCGCCGATGTGGGCGAGCCGGAGGAGCTCGAGGGTCTGGGGCGGTCGGGCGACCACGTCTTCTACCTGGTGGGCAGCATCAGCGGCCACCCGGATTGGACGGAACGCGTGGGTCTGGACGGCGTCGTGAACGTCGAGGCCGCGCTGGCCGAGGCTGGAATTGCCTCGTTCGTGCTGGTGCAGACGTTGGCGGCGTACGGTCGAGGCTCGGACGAGACCATCACGGAAGAGTCGTCGTCGCAGCCTAATTCCCAGCTTGGACGGATTAGCCTGCTGGCTGAGCGACACCTGCGCGAAGCCCTGAGCCGACGAGGGTTCCCCGCGCGGTTCGTGCGCGCCGGGACCATCTACGGTCCGGGCCGGCGCACCGTGGACGCCTTGCGCAGAAAGCGCCTGCGCATGCTGGGCGGCGGGCGCAACCTCTCCAGCCGCATCCACGTTGACGACCTGGCGACCGTCCTGGCGGCGGTGGCCGAGCGTGGACGCTCGGGCGAGGTCTACCTGGCCGTGGACGACCAGCCGGTGAGCCTGGCGGGCTACTTCGACCACTTGGCCGAACGCGCCGACGCGCCGGCGCCGGGGTCGACACCCAAGTGGCTGGCGCGGGCCATGATCATGGGATTCGGGCTCAGCTCGAAGATAACCAAGGGGCACGCCCCGCTGGGGCACAACCTCTACGCGCTGGTCACCGGCAACTACGCCTGCTCCAACGCGAAGATTCGCCACGAGCTTGGAGTGCGGCTGACGTATCCCACGTACGTCGAAGGCGTGGATAGCCTCCTGGCCGACGAGGGCGATGATGAGTAGCTTCCGCCGCCGGAGGCGCGCGTGACGTTAGAAATCGCCTTCGTGCTGGTGGTCACGGTGGCAGCCCTGCTCCTCCTGGCCCTGACGCGCCTTCCCCCCGACCTGATCGCCTTTGGCGTGCTGCTGACCCTGTTTTTTGGCCGGGCCATCACTGCCGAGCAGGCGCTCAGCGGGTTCTCCAACCAGGCGGTCATCGCGGTTGGGGCGATCCTGGTTATTAGCGCGGCCCTCACGTCCACCGGCGTGGCCGCGTACATCGGCGTCTGGATCCGCCGCGTGGCCGGTCACAGCGAAGTCAGGCTGATCGCGCTCACCATGGCCAGCGTTGCCGTGCTGTCCGCCTTCATGAACTCCGTGGGCGCCTGCGCCGTGCTGCTCCCCGCCGTGGTGGCGGCCGCCCGCGAAATGAACACCCCGGTGTCGCGCGTGCTCATGCCGCTGGCGTTCGGGTCCCTGCTGGGCGCCATGCTCACCCTCGTCGGCACGCCCTCCAACATCCTCACCAGCGGCGTCCTGGAACAGTCCGGCTACGAGCCCCTCGGACTCTTCGAGTTCACGCCCTTTGGGGTTCTGGCCTTGCTGCTGGGAATCGGACTCGTTGTGCTCACGCGCCGCCGGCTGCTACCGGTGCGGGCTGGCGGGGCCCAGGCGGCGCCCGCGGGCGTGGAGCACCACGCCTATCGGCTGGAGGAGCGCCTCTTCGAGGCCGTCGTGCCTGAGGACAGCCAGTTGGTCGGCCAGAGCCTGTTGTCCGCCGGTATCGGCGAAGCCTTCGGCATCGCGGTGCTCGCCGTTGAGCGCACGGGCGTCGTCACGGCGGCGCCAGGACCATCCGAGGCTTTGCAGGCCGGCGACTATCTGCTCCTTGCGGCGCGAGAAGACGACATCGAGCGCTTGCGCGAGGTCCATGCCCTGCAAGTCCAGGACAGCATGCGGCTAGGCGCCGACGCGCTGCGGAGCAGTGCGCTCACCATGGCCGAGGTGGTCCTGCGGCCGCGGTCGGACCGGGTCGGCCAAACCTTGGCGGAGATGGATTTTCGCGACCGCCACGGGGCCAACGTGCTCGGCATCTGGCGCGACGGCCAGCCGCGGCGAACCCGGCTGGCCGCCATGCCGCTTGAAGGCGGCGATGCGTTATTGATCCACGGTCCGCCGGTGGCGCTGCGGCAACTGCGCCAGTCGAACGATTTTGTCGTGTTGACCGAGGACGCCGATGCGCCCCAGCGCAGCAACCGAGCGCCCGTGGCGGTGGCCGTGCTGGCGCTCTTTGTGCTGGCGCTGATGCTGCAACTGGCGCCGGTCGCCATCGTGGGCGTGGCGGCCGCGACCGCCATGGTGCTGACCGGCTGCATCACCATGGAGGAGGCGCGGCGGTCAGTCGAGTGGCGAGCCATCCTCCTGATCGCCGCCATGCTGCCGCTGGCCGAGGCGATGCGCTCCACCGGCACGGCCGCCTTCCTGGCGGAGCGCTCCACGGAAAGCCTCGGCATTTTCGGCGCCCTGGCGGTGCTGGCCGGCGTGCTGCTGTTGACCTTCTTCTTCACCCACATCATGGGCAACCACGTCACCGCCGTGCTGATGGCGCCGCTGGCCATCGACGCCGCCATTCGCATGGGTGCCGACCCGCGAATGTTCGCCCTGGGTGTGGCCCTCGCCGCCACCTCCGGCTTCGCCACCCCCTACGCCCACCCCGGAAACCTGCTGGTCATGGGCCCCGCCAACTACCGCTTCGGCGACTTCGTCCGCATGGGCCTCCCCCTCGGCCTCCTCACCCTCACCGGCAGCTTCATCCTCCTGTCGCTGCTCTTCGGCGTCTGACCAACTGTCCAAGCTGCGGCGCGACTGAGAGCTTGATTGCCGCGTCCTCGGGCGCCACCACGAGACGGGTGAGACCAGCTCGGCCGAGTCAAGCATGCCCTGGATTCGGACTCGGCCATATGGAACGGACGCACTAGTATTCTTCGTAGCCGGGCAAATCGGTGTGCTGGCGATACTTGCCTCGAGCCAGAGCGCGGACTGAGTCGGTCCGGATGCTGATTGAGCGGATGCCGGCGCTTCCGTGGACTTCGCGGCGCCGAGCGCTGAGCGTCCTGGCCGCGTTGTTCGTGCTCGCCTTAGCCAGCTGCGAAGAGTCGGCCGTGCAAGCGCCGCAGGCCGAAACCGCGAGTTCAGCTGGCGTCGCGTCAAGTGCGGACCCGTCGACGGCCGCCGGCGATCGTGCGGCAACGGGCGAGGCCGCGCCTCCCGATAGGAGTCCAGTTCCTACCGGACCTGGTCCACCGCCCAGCCAAGCGGCGCTGGTCGCTGCCGCAACGGGCATGGCGAGTCCGGTCGCCCCGACACCTCGAGTTGAGGGCGACTCTGGCTCGCGTGGCGCTTCGCCTGGAGCGCCAGAGCAGACGGCGCGTTCCACCCCGCCGGCGCCACGCACGCCGAGCCCGGCACCAACACGCGACACAACTCCGGACTGGACGATCGAGGGCGGGGATTCGGTCTGCCATCCGTGGCGGGGTTTGTACTTTTGGCCGTGGGACGTGTTTGTCGAGTGGAGTCCGGACGGCACGGAAGTTTTCTTTAGTCAAGGCCCGGAGCTCTTTGCCGCGACCACGGACGGCTCGGCCGTGCGGCGCATTGCCCAGGCGTGGGAAGCCGCCGGGGTGGATCGCTCCAGTCCGACGGTGGGTTCGATGATCCCGTTCGATGTCGCGCCGGACTCCGCACAGGTCGCGTTCGCGACGTGCCAGTACCCACCTCCTGGAGTTGAGCCGTCGGCCCGGCATTCGGAGTACCAGTACGAATTGGCGCTGGTGCCCGCGCGGGGCGGCGATGCCCGCCGGCTCACTGCCAACGAGAAGTTTGACGGCTATCCGGCGTGGTCGCCGGATGGGCAGCGCCTTGCCTTCCTGCACGAGCTGACGACCGAGGGTGATTTCGGGGGTGCGCTGGAGTTGATGACCGTCGCGGCTGACGGCACGGACGCGCGGCGTATCGTCACGGGCGGGGATCTGAACTTGCATCCGCCGGCATGGTCGCCGGACAGCCAGCGGCTGGCCTTCGTCGCGAATACGCAGCTGTACGTCGTGGGCGTGAACGCTCCCGATGTACAGGACGTCTCGTCCAAGTCGCTGCGACCGCTGACCACGACGATCAGTGCGCCGGCGTGGTCACCGGACGGTCGGCGGTTGGCCTATGCCAAGAACCTCGGCAGCCACGTCGGGCTCTACACGATCGCCCCGAACGGGAGCGCGGAGCGGCAGCTCGGGACGATTGTCGTGGATCCACCAACGACGCGGTCAAGGTTCTTCGGATTCGTCGGCTCGGTGGCGTGGTCGCCCGACGGGTCCAGGATTCTCTTTATCGTTTATGCCCATTCCTCGGGTGCCTTTCAAGGCGCGATCTACGTGGTTGACGCCAACGCGGAACGCTCGACGGTGCGGGAGATTGTGATTCCCGGCGGGAGTTTTAGTCTCTGGCGACACCCGCGGGCGGCGGCCTGGGCGCCCGATGGGTTGCGAATTGGCGTGATCGCCGAATGGCGAAAATCCCATCCTCCGAACAAGCCGTTCCCTGCGGTGCCGGCCAGGCTGCTGAGCGTCGGCGCGGATGGCACGGACATTCAGGTGCTGGCGCAAGGGATTGCCAGTGGCTTCTACATCTTGCCGCGGATGGAGGCCATGGGTCCACCGCACCGTGAAGCGCCGGTGGATCCCGAGGCCTGTGCGACGGGCCTTGTGGTCCCCGACCCGGCGGCGAACCAAGGGCTGGTGCAGGATTGCGTCGCGCTGCTGGAGGTCCAGCAGCACCTTCGGCGCGGGGCAAGCTTGAACTGGAGTATCGACCGCCCGCTCTCGGCCTGGGAGGGCGTGGTGGTGGGTGGATCGCCGCCGCGCGTCCGTGAACTGCGACTCGAATCCCGTGACTTGGGCGGCTCGATGTCGCCTGCCGTCGGACGGTTGGCTGACCTGCGGTTGCTGTCGCTGGGGTACAACAGGCTCACGGGGCGGATTCCGGGCGAACTCGGAAGGCTGACGAAACTTGAGATCCTGCATTTGGGCGCTGGCTTCCTCGGAGGAACGATTCCACCGGACCTGGGCCGGCTGACTCAGCTGGTCACGCTTGATCTATCCGGAAACCTGCTGGCGGGCCCCATCCCGCCGGTTCTGGGCGAGCTTGCCGCGTTGCGGACCCTGAGCCTCAGTGATAACGACCTGAGCGGCGAGATTCCGCGCGAACTCGGCCAGTTGGCCAATCTGAGTGTGGTTCGCCTGGGCGGCAACCGGTTGACCGGCTGTGTGCCCGCCGGCCTCAGGCCGAACGAGAACGACTCCCGCTGGGCCCAGGGCCTGCCGCGCTGCGAGGCGGGAGCGTGAGGCGATTGCCGGGCGGATCTCGCCGAACGACCGCCAGCTCCGCCTGCGCGCCTCCGTTCACCACGCTGCATGTCGGCGGAAAAGCGACCCACACCCGGCCCATACCTGACCCTGTTCGGTAGCCTTTCCCCAAACACCCGCGACTAACCGTTTCAGGAAAGGCCGGTTCCGGTGGTTCGTATAGCAATGCTCGGCAGCGGCTTCGTCTGCGACTTCTACATGCAGGCCCTGCGCTACGTGCCTGATCAGCGCGTGGTGGTCAATTTCTCCAAGTCACAGGCCAAGGCCGAGGACTTTGCCCAGCGCTGGAAGGTTCCCGAGTCCACGACCGACATGCAGGCCGCCATTGAACGCGACGACGTGGACCTCGTGGTGGTGGGCCTGCCCAATTTCGTCCATCGCGACGCCTGCATCGCCGCCGCCGAGGCCGGCAAGGCAGTGGTCTGCACCAAGCCGCTGGGCCGCAACGCCCCCGAGGCCGCCGAGATCCTGCAGGCCGTCCGCGCCCACGGCGTCTTCCACGGCTACCTGGAGACCGAAGCCTTCATGCCCGACGTACTGCGCGCCAAGCAGGCCGTTCAGGACGGCGCCATCGGCAAGGTGCTGATCGTCCGCGCGCGCGAGGCCCACACCGGTTCGCACGCCACCTACGCCTGGGACGCCGCCACCAGCGGCGGCGGGCCGCTGCTGGGCATGGGCGTTCACGCCGTGGCCGCCTGCCGCCTCTTTATCGGAAAGGACGTCATGCCGCAGGAGGTCATGTGCTGGGCCGACACGCTGGAGCACGACGTGCCCTTTGAGGACAACGCCGTGGCCCTGGTCCGCTTCGAGAACCGCTCCCTGGGCCAGGTCGAATCCGGCTGGAGCAACCACGGCGGCATGGACATCCGAACCGAAATCTACGGAACCGACGGCCTCATCCACATCGACGCCACCCACGGCGTCCCCATCAAGGCCTTCAGCCTCCACTCCATGGGCTACGTGCAGGAGAAGGCCGATTCCGACACCGGCTGGACCTATCCCCAGTCCGACGAAGCCTGGCAATACGGCTACCACGGCCAGATGTACCACTTCGTTCGCTGCCTGGAAGACGGCACCCCGGCGGACGAAACCTTCGAAGACGGCTACATCGCCAACGCCGTCATCGACGCCGCCTACCGCAGCGCCGCCTCCCGATCCTGGGAACCCGTGGATCTGTCAGGACTCGAGACCGCGTCGACGTAGCCCCGGGAAATGTTGCTGGCGGTGAGGGACGGTCAGCGTCTGTAGGATTGACGTACCCGCACTGGCCAGTCGGTCAGGGCGGCACTTGGGCGGTTGAAGGGACGGGAGACCATGCACACCGTGAGAGCTAGGTTTGCCAACGGCGTGCTCGAACCATTAGAAGCGCTAGACCTTGACGAAGGACAAGAGGTCACGGTGTCGATTGACCACCAGACGCTGCCTAGCCACCAAGGCAGAGGCATGCGCGCAGCCGCCGGCGCGTGGAAGGGCACACACGATCCGGAGCGACTGAAGCGCGAGATTTACGCAGCTCGCCTTATGACCTCCCGGCCTCGCCCCGACCTGTAAGTCGGTGCGCTATCTCGTCGATACCGATTGGGTGATCGACTACTTCCACGGGGTCGAGCGAGCGGTTCGGCGTCTCAACGAGCTGTCGCCAGAGGGTGTCGGCCTGAGCGTCATTGCGCTAGCCGAGCTCTACGAGGGCGTGTTCTACTCCTCGAATCCTGAAGGCAACGAGCAAGCGATGCGGGACTTCCTCGAAGACGTGGACGTCGTCGGGGTCGATGACAGCGTCTGTCGGACCTTTGCTCGAGAACGAGGCCGGCTGCGATCGGCAGGTGCACTCATTGACGATTTCGACCTCCTAATTGGATCCACGGCCCTGCATCACAGTTTGACCTTGCTTACCAACAACCGACGACATTTCGAGCGTGTGCACGGCTTGCGAATCGTCTCGCTCTGAGTCTTTGAGCATCGCTCAAGCAATCCATCCCTAAGTCGGGTCTGGCGTGCGAGGGACAGCGAGGATCGGTGGGCTGCACAAATTGCAAGTAGCACTTTCAATCTGTGCAGCTAGCGGGACGCGCGGCAAGGCCGTATTGCGCCCCTGCCTCTCCCGAGGGTCGGCCGAAAGCGCGGCCCGCTAGCTCAGGTCCCGCGCCTCGTTCCCAAACCGGTACGCAAACACCTGGCCGTAGGAGAACTCGATGTGTACCCGCACGCGTTCGCCGGCGGCCTGTCCCAGGTCCGGCGAGCCGTTCCAGGTCACCGGATGGTCCACGTGGTCGCCGCGGATTTCGTCGCAGTCGTCCAGCATCAGTCCGGGAATCGGCGCACCGTTGCTGGTGCGCACCTCCACCTTGGCCATGCCGTTGCGCATGTTCGCGTTCAGGAACAGGCGGTCGCCGCCGGCAACCACGCGGTCCGTCACGATCCAGCCGGATTCCCGTCCGGCCGACAGCCCGGCAAACCGGTCCAGCCCCAGCACAAACGTGCCGACGCCGCCCGAGCGGTACTTCAGCCCGTGCGCCTCTTCGCGGCCGTGGTACCAGAATCGCATCCGGTCGCCCTCGCGCACCGGCGGGCTGTCGGACATGTTGACCCACGAGTCGTCCCAGCCGCCTTCCGCGCCCAGGTCCAGGAACCGCTCGCTGCGGTACGGCCGCTGCCAGTGGAGGCCGTCCAGGCTGCTGGCCAGCGTCACCCACATGCGCTCTACGTCGGTGTCGTACAGGTTCACGAAGGCGAGCATGCGGTTGCCATAGGCGATGGGCGCGATGTTGTAGAACTCGGTTCCGCGCGTGTCGAACGCGTCGTTGCGCAGCACCGTCGTGTAGTCCGACCAGTTCACAAAGTCCCGGCTGGTGGCCCGCGAGACCACGCGCTTGTACGGCAGCGCGCCCGATCCCGGCGGCGCACCGTTGCCCATCGGGGAGTGGAAGCGCGGCGGCCGCAGAAACAGCCAGTACTCCCCCGACACCGGGTCCTTGATCGCCGCGTGCCGGTCGCCGGCCTGCGCGTAGATCGGCTCCGGGTGCTGCGTCCAGGTGATCCCATCCGGACTGAACAGCGCGTACAGCCCGTTGTCGGCGTCGCCGTGAAACGAGTGATACACGGGAATCTTGTACCGCCGTTCCGGCCCGCCCACGTCGTCCACAATCAGCCCGTGCGACTCCATCGCCCGGCAGCCCGGGATCAGCGAGGGCCGGTGGAAGATGTTGTTGGCGGTGTCGCCGTCAAACTCGACCTTGCCCAAATTGGGCTTGGTCCAGGTGATGCCGTCGTCCGACTCGGCGTAATTCAGCATCACCTGATCGCCGGTGGGACTGTCGTAGTGGAAGCTGCGGTACCACATGCGGAACCCGCCGGTAGCGTCGTCTTTCAGGATGGACAGGTCCATCCCCACGCCGCGGCCCTCCCAGGGCTGGTCGGCCGTCATGATCGGATCGTGCGAGCGCCGTTCCGGCCGTCCGATCGTCGGCGTCACGTTCCGCGAGGCGTCAACCTCGGCGTCGTCCACAAACAGATGCAGGTGCGGGTCGTACATGGTCGGCTTCTCTACCCCGCGAGTGCGCCGAGTCTAAGGCGCGGACCGGCACGGCGCGCGCGGTCGGCTCTGGAGTCCGTCCGCCGCCCTACAATGCGACCCGCAAGCTGTCTGACCCGGCCTTGTCCCAGAGGCGTGGAGAGAGAGGGCACTCCTGTGTTGATCCGTCGATGCCGAGCCGGTGCCGCCCTGCTGGTCGCCAGTGCAATCACGGCCGCCCTGCTGACCGCCTGCGGCGGCGAGTTTGAGTTCAAGCCCAGCGGCAGCGGCCGCGGCCAGGGCGTCAACTACCAGGAGGCCCCCGGGTCGCTGTACGACACCCCGACACCCACGCCGTCGTCCTGACGGCGTCCCGCCGCTCAGCTCACGCGACGGGCGCTACCTCGCCGCCTCCTGCTGCTCGGACTCCTCCTGGAGGAAGGCCTCGGCCGACGCCAGGTAGACCGAGGGAAACCCCGCCACCGGGCGCTTGCCGATGATGGTTCGCCGCGCCTCGGTTGGTGAAAGGCCCCGTAGCGCCCGCAGAATCACGTAAGTCATCAGCGGCCCGCGGTGCCGCCCCTCGCGGCAATGCACGTACAGCTGGGCGGATGGGTCGGACAGCGCCCGACGCGCAAACGACAGCCCGCGCCGGAACCACGACGACGACTTCGGCTCCAGATCGTCCACCACCGGCGCCCACGTAGCCCTGAAGCTCTGCCGCACTTCCGGCTCATGCGGGTCCGTGCTCACATTCAGCACGTGCGTCACCCCCGCCGCCTTCAGCGCCTCCAGCGTCGCCGCACTGGGCCGACCCCCAACCCAAACCCCGTCCGCCACTTCCGACGGCGGATACGGCTCAAAAATCATCAAAACCCTCGCTGTGAACTACGCATCGTGCTCCAACCCATCCTCCGGTTGCCCCGCCAATCTCCGCCCTCACCATTGTCCAGACCGGCGACATGGCGGACACATCCAGGCCGACGCCCGTACCTCCAACGCGCATGAGCCGCCCCCACAGCGCTAACACCTCGTCCTCCGCCTACCACCCCCAGCAAGAGTGACTGGTCACCCCGGTCACCGCGCCATTGCCAAGCAAAAGTGGCAGTGCCACCCACCCCAGCGCGCCTCCGTCGTCCCCTCAGCGCTACGAAGCCATCCTCCGCCTACCACCCCTAGCATGAGGCGGCTACCGCCGCCCACCCGTATGATGCAGCGGCTTGCCGACAGATGCTGGATCGGGCCGCCAATGCGGCACCCGCCGGATCCCTTGCAAACCGCCGCGGCCGACGTGGCAGACGCCGTCTTTCCATACGACTACCGCGGCGTCCGCGCCGCGCTCGCCCGTGTGCCTGCCGACGCCTACGCCCGCGCCGCCCGCGAACTGCTGGACCGCCGCCCCGGCGTCGCCCTGCTCATCACCGGCTTCCCTGTAGGGGGCATCACCGAGACCGACGGACCCCCCGGCGCCGCTGCCGTGGGCCGTGCCTTGCGCGCCCTCAGCTGGCACGTGGTGACCGTCGTGGACCCCATGACCCGTCCCGTGGTTGAGGTCCTCGGCTCGGACCTGGGCGAAATCGAGGAAATCGACGCCCAAGGCGTTGCCGCCGCCGAAGCCGCCACCGGCCGGTTGTTGGACCGGATTCGCCCCCACGCCGCTATTGCCATTGAGAGGCCTGGGCTTACGGCGGACGGGCGCCTGGCCAACATGCGCGGCGAGACCCTGGACCCCTCGCCCGTTCCCATGGACGGTCTGCTGCGCGTACCCATCAGCATTGGTGTCGGCGATGGCGGCAACGAACTCGGCCTGGGCAGCCTGGCCAGCTTCATGCGCCAGCGCCGCATCTCGCCCGCGCCCTGCATCACCCGCGCGCGGCACGTGTTGTTGGCGTCGGTTAGCAACTGGGGCGCGTACGGCTTCACCGCCATGCTTCAGATGCTGGCCGACCGCCCGCTGCTGCCAGCCGAGACCGACGATCGGCGCTGGATGCGCGCCATCGTAAAAGCTGGCGCTGTGGATGGGATCATCGGACACTCCCAACCCACCGTGGACACCTTCGCCCACGACCGAACCGCCCAGGTCCTGGCCCGCCTGGCCGACGTCTGCCAGACCTACACCCAGTCCACCGGCCGCGTCCCCGCATGAAGCCGTCCCGGCCCACTGCCACCGGCGCCCTCCTTTCCGTCATTCCCGCGAAGGCGGGAACCCACCCCCACCTGCCAACGCCCCCCAACCGATTCACCGGACACGTCCCCGAATGAACCAATTCTGGCCCGTCTCCACCGGCGCCCAAGTCCGATCCGCCTGCCGCTCAGGCCATTGGCACCGCCCCACCGCCGGCATGGCCGATGGCTACGTCCAGGCCAACATCGTCATGCTGCCCGCCGATGCGGCTGATGACTTCCAGGCCTTTTGCGAAGCCAATCCCATCCCCTGTCCCCTGCTCGAACGAACCCCGCCCGGCCAGTTCCAGCCGTCCCACTTCGCCCCCGGCGCCGACCTGCGGACCGACGCCCCCCGCTACCGCGTCTACCGCAACGGCGTGCCCGACCCCGGCGAACCCACCGACGTGCTGGACCAGGTTCAGCCCGGCATGGTGGGGTTCCTGCTCGGCTGCAGCTTCACCTTTGAGTCCGCCATGGCTCGCGCCGGGTTCGAACTCCGCCACCAGACCCAGGGCGTCAACGTGCCCATGTACCAAACCACCATGGCCTGCCGCCCCGCCGGCGCGTTTGCCGGCCCCATGGTCGTCAGCATGCGCCCCGTGCAGGCCAATCGGGTGCCCGAGGTCTGCGAGATCACTGCCCGCTACCCCAGCGTCCACGGCGCCCCCGTCCACGCCGGCGACCCCGCCACCATCGGGATTCAGGACATCAACCAACCCGACTGGGGCGAGCCGGTGGAAATCCGCCCCGGCGAAGTCCCCGTCTTCTGGGGCTGCGGCGTCACCCCCCAGGCCGTCGCCCAGTCCAGCCGCCCCGCCCTCATGATCACCCACGCCCCGGGCCACATGTTTGTTACGGACCGATTAGACGCTGAACTGGAGCAGACTACCGCCTAATCCGTGATCCCTGTGAAGACTGGAATCTAGGCACCGCTGATCGCCTCGTACCTTGCTCGCCTCGCCCAGTACCTCACTACTGCAATGAGTTTCCAGGTGCGTCGGCCCGTCCGTCTTCGCGTCCCGGATGGCTAGTTGCGTGCCCCGTTCGCCAGTTCCCCTAGAAATCGCCGCACGACGCCGAACGCCGAATGGTCTAGATCCCATTGACCTTGCAGTGCCGCTACGCCAACCGAATGTCGCGGCTCAGCAGTCATCGTCAGATACGCAAAAGCACGTGCCTTGTCCGGGTACGTGACTGCCTCGCGTCCGACGCACTCGAAGAACTCGTCGATGCACCGATCTATGCGCTTGCCTGCAAAGCTCTCGCAAAGCAGCGTTTCGAGCATTCCTTCTCGCCCCTCACCGGGCAGGATCAAGACCGACACTGCTGGAGGCCGATCCCCGGTGAGAACTTCCGGCCCGTCCGGTGCCGGGAGCCCGGCGTTCGCCAGCGAGCTTCTTACGCTCTCGAATGCTCCTTCGGCATGCCTCTCCGCGTCCCTGACGATTCCGAGGCGCTCTACCCGTTCTTCAAAGTCCGGCTCGACCGCAAGTGCCGCAAGAAATGCGCGCAATTCACTTATGCCGCCGAAATTCTGAATTTGGACGTTTGCAAGCGAAACGTGCTTTACGAAGGCCCTAAAGAAGTTGACCTGGTCGTTGCCTTCAACAACAAGCTGAACCGGCGATGTGATTGCGGCCGGCTTCGGCATGCCCTAACGAACTTCGCGGTTATGGCGAACGGCACCCCTCAGGGCTTCGGGTGAGTAGGTGACACAGCGATTACCGGTTGCCTTGCTCTCAATTCGGTGCAGGGTGAACCTCTTGTCACCCAGGGCGTCATAGGCAGATTCCAAACATTCGTAGCTGTGCGTGGTCGCAAATACCTGCACGCCGAAGTCCCGGGACATCTCGTCGATAGCCTCCCAGACTTTGGGAACCGCCGAGTGATGAAACCCGTTCTCGATTTCGTCCACCAGCAGTACGCCGCCCTCCACGTGGATCATCCCCGTGAACAGCCGGGCCGCACGACCCAGGCCGTCGCCTAGCGCGGCCAGCGGAATCAGTTCGGGCAAGCCGATGTCTGCCCAGATCATCGGAACTCCGCTGGCCGAATTGTCCTCCAGGCTTTCGATCCGCGGCTCAATGATCCTGAGCGCCTCTAAAACCAGGCCGCCCCGCTTCTGCCTGCGCACCTCGCCTAGGTTTCTGGCGTCCTGCGCTTGACTCGCCGCTCGGTCCACAAGGAAAGCCGAAGGAATTGGGATCTTGGGTTCAGAATCGGAATCGCCCGTGTACGCCGATATCTTCCTGCCCTGCTCGTCCACAAGCGCCTGACTCGTAACCGTCCCGGTCACGCTGCTGTTGTAGACGAATCCAAGCGTGTCCTGAAGCGTGATGACTGATGTTCCGCCCAGGCCGCCTATCTTGATCTCGACGTTCTTTTGCCTCGAAAAGTCGACGTTCAGCGATAACGCGCCGATCGCGGAATGACGGGCCTGGACCGTGATCTTCCTGCCCAGGTCGAGCTTATGGAACATCGACTTCCAGACCGATTCATGCACACTGATTCCGGGCGCTTGGCTAACGGATGCACTCTCGGACTCCGCCAGAAGCTCCGCGCCGCGAGTCACGAGGGGGTTGAACGCCAGAGATGGGTACCCGGCCCCGGTCAGCAATGACAGCGCCTCCAGCAACGCCGTCTTGCCGGAGTTGTTCCGACCTGCGACCAGATTGATCCGGCCCAGCCCTTCGACGCGCAGGTCCCGGAAACCGCGAAAATTGCGCACACGCAGGCTTTCCAGCATGCCGGGCGGCTGCTTCGCTGCGGGCGCGTCTGGCCCCGCTTCCTCGGTCACCGCCATCGCGCACTCCTCACGCCACTCCCGAGCCGGGGGACGGGCTGCGGACTCGTTAGCAATGATAGTCGTGGTTCACGGTCCACGCAGGCCGAGTACCCCAACTGCCGCAGCCCACCCCGTTAGTGCTCGTCGCCTCACTTCTGCTGCCGCTGCTGGGACGCCTCCTGGGTTGGATCCTGTCCACGTTGGGTCTGCGCCCTGTCCCGCTTCGCCTGCCGCCCAGAGCATTCCTCGCGCCCCGGCAAGTACCCGCCTGCGTATTCTGGACATCCCATGAGTTGCCAGGTGCGGCTGGCTGAATCTGCCGACTACTGTGCGGCCTCCCGGCTGTGGGCCGAGGCCGATGCGTTGCATGCGCGTGAGCGGCCCGACCGATTTCGGCCCACCGACCAGCCGGCCCGCTCGCGTCGGCTGTTCGACGCGCACCTGGCCGACACCGACCAGGCGCTCTTCGTGGCTGAGGTGAATGGCGACGTCGTGGGGCTGGTGCGGGTGCAGGCCTTGGAGCGGCAGGAGGTGCCGGATGTCCCGGCGCTGACACCGCGACGCTACGCCATGGTCCAGGAACTCGTCGTGGCGCAGTCCCATCAACGACGCGGCATCGCCACGCGACTGATGACCGAAGCCCACCGCTGGGCCCGCGACCGCGGCGTCACGGAGGTTGGTCTCAGCGTCTACGAGTTCAACCAGGCCGCGTTGCGGCTCTACCACCGGCTTGGCTACTCGACCGTCAGCCGCCGACTCGCCCGCAAGCTCGACTGAGGGGTCACCGATGCGTCGAATGGATAACCGGATACCGCCTACGTAGCGCGCCGATGACATCGGTCCATTGCGGACCGCTGGCAGTCGGCGCCGCATTGCGTTGTCGCCTCCGCTGTGGCTGTCCGCGAGGCATTCGGATTCACCGGGCGATCTCACGAATGCAGCGGCTCCCCCGGGACCGCTGCCTGCCTCATCTAGTGATGATCGTGTAACAGTCGTTGGCAATCCATTCGGAGACCCGCCGTACCAGTCTGAAAGTATCCACACCCCTGTGCAGCCCCAAAGGTGCGCACGCCAGACGCTTTGCCGTCAGCGACCAGCCAAGTAGATTACTTGTGTGCCATCGCCCGGCTCCAAACAGGCTTGCCAATGTCCTCTGGACTCCTTGTGGCCAACATCTGGAAAAGCAGCCGGATTGCAGGCTGAAGAGCACGTCGTTCACGTGAAGTCGTCGAGCGACAATCCAACTCTCAGGAGGCGAGCAAAGCGGCTGCTGGATGCCGTGATTGAGGCTGGTGCAGCGCATCACTGGCACCCGTACTCGACCGATCCCGAAGAGCTCAGATACCCGGCGAAGGTCTTTGTTTGGGTTCGCTGGTTCCTTCACGCGGCCAGCATTATTGAACTGATTTATCGGCCGACATTCACCTTGTTTACATATTCTGTCTACATTAGTTTCCTCGTGCTCCTTGCGACAGTAAATGGCATAGTCCACTATCGAGTTGTCGCCGGTCGTTCAGTGACCTTGCGCTGGATGTTCGCACTTAGCGCGCTGGACGTGTTCATTATAACGGCCGGTACGGCAGTCAGCGGCGGTTTAAATGACAATCTGTTCTATCTACTGTACTACCCTTCCCTAGCCTGGTTCGCGGTCTTCTTCAGCTCTTTCAGACTGAGTTTTGTGTGGGCCACCGCAGTGGCCATCGCATATGCAATCGTATGCTTGATAGCTGGTACAGGACTCGACTTTGAGGCGAAGGAAGAAAAGGAGTTGTTTGGCAGAATCATCATTATGTATGCGGTCGTGGCATCGGTGAATTTGCTGGCCAGGGCTGAGAGAATCCGTCGACAAGGTGCAGTGAAGCGGGAGCGCGAATTGCAACGGGAACGAATCGAGCTCTCACAGACTATTCATGACACGACTGCCCAGTCTGTGTTCATGATTGGGATTGGCGTTGACACGGCGCTCGAATTGGCCGAGGAAGCGAGTCAAGAGATGGTAGGCAAGCTGGAGGCTACGTCGGCGCTTTCTAAGTCGGCGATGTGGGAGCTTCGGCATCCCATCGACGCGGGCCTCATATTTGAGGGCCGTCCCTTGAGCAGTGTCTTGGAACTGCACGCTGCGTCTTTTGAGACCATCACGTCGATCGCCGCCGGGGTCGTACAGACGGGTACGGAGCCGGCGCTGGCTTCGGTAACCCGCAGTCGGCTTTTCTCGATCGCGCACAATGCGATGACGAACGCGTTGCGGCACGCGCGGGCCAGCAAGGTCTCGGTCGCTCTTGACTTCGGGGACAAGGGGCTGCGCATGTCCGTGTCCGACGACGGCATCGGCCTACCCGACGATTATGCAGAGCGAGGGCACGGCTTCAGGTACATGCGCGCTAACGCCGAACGAATGAATGGCAAGCTCTTCGTTAAATCCGGGAGTTTCGGAAGGGGCACGACTGTTACGTGCGAAGTCGAATATGATTCAACTTGAGGAGGTGTCCGACGTGCCTGCAATTCCACCAACCAAAGTCATGATCGTGGACGATCATTCCATCATGCGGGACGGCCTTCAAGAGATGCTGGAGCGGTGCAGCGATTTCGAGGTCGTGGGCCAGGCCCGGGACGGTTGTGAGGCCGTGGAGGTAGCTCAGAGTCTCAAGCCTGACGTCGTCATTATGGACGTGATTATGCCGCTAAAGAACGGAATCGATGCCTGCCGCGAAATCATGGAAGCCGTGCCCGATACCCGCGTGCTCGTGCTGACGGCTTCGACGAACGATAAGACCGTGATCGAGGCGATTGCCGCTGGCGCCACGGGCTATCTGCAGAAGTTCACAGGCAAGGATGAATTGCTCGCGACGATCCGTGACGTTGTTGACGGCGAGTTTCGCGTTCCGGGTGATGTGGTCCGGCGAGCCTTCGCCGGCGTCCGCGACAGTTCCGGCGAGGGCGACACTACCAAATTGCCACAGCTAACCGAGCGCGAGCAGGAGATCCTCAAGCTGTTTGCCGAGGGGATGTCGTATGCGGAAATTGGCGAGGCTAGAGGTAATCGCCCGCTGACCATCCGCAACGCCATCTACGGCATCCGTGACAAGCTGGAGGCTAAGTCGAGTCAGGAGATGGTTGTCTGGGCTGTGCGAAACGGATTGCTGGATAACGACGAGGCCTAACGATTGACGCCCAGGCGAAGCCCGCGCTTGGATGAACCCCTGTCGCCGGTAACCCGGAGGCTCGCGTGGGTTCGGTGTCGACTAAGGGGATCGGTACCACGATGGTTGGAAGCCGAATCAGGCGCGGACGTGGACTGCCGCAGAACACCGCGATTCCAAAGACATCGAGTGAGTCGGCCGGACCTGCAGGAATCTGGCCACGGCAGTTCCTGCAAACCAGCCAGGCCGCGGCGACAGCCGCGATCCGTTGCCCGCACGACTGCCCGGGCCGTGCAGATGCGATGTTTGCATCATGTGGCCGTATACAGCCTGAGAGGCTAAAGGCCGAGCGGCTCGCGCCGTCTCACGCGGGCAACGTTTGAGGGATTGAGGCCGATCGCCGACTCCGGGCCCTCCCGCGCGCATTGACTTCCGCCGCTCGATACGCACAACCGCACTGGTTCAAATGTATCTGTATTGAGATACAATCGCACTTGCACATGGGGTGCGACCGTAGAACGGCAGGCTTGGATGCGACGGATACGAGCAATCCTTATTGCGGCTGTGGTAGCGGTGGCCGCTGCCGCGACTCTCGCGACGCCGGTCTTCGCGCAGTGGCCAACCATCTGCGTCGACCTGAACGACATCGTGGAGAACCATCTGGGCCGAGACAATAACGTCGGCATCTACCAGCGCGCCTTTGGCGACCAGGCCGAGGCCGGCTGCCAGGGCGACCACCGCGAGGACGTGCGCGGCGTGTTCGGCTGGGCATTCGATCTCGCGCCGCCCGCTCAGTTGCCCGCCGTTGCAGCATCGACCCTGCCGCTGGTCAACGACGCCCTGTACTCAGCCGTGTGGCGGGGCCAGACCGACCAGGTGCGCACCCTCGTTACCGGCGGCCTCAACGCCAATGTGCGGACCTCCGACAACGATCCCCTCATCCACGAGGCGGTCTGGCGCGACCACTCCGCGATCGTGCAGATCCTTGCCGACGCCGGCGCCAACGTGAACGCCACGGACTCCGACGGCGATCCGGTGCTCCGCGAGGCCATCTGGCGGGGTCACACGAACGTCGTGCGGATCCTGGTGAACGCCGGGGCGGACGTGAACGCCGAGGACTCCGACGGGGACCCACTCCTCTTCGAAGGTGTCTGGCGCGGGCACACCGAGATTGTCCGGATTCTCGTCAACGCCGGTGCTGACGTGAGTGCGCCGGACGCGCGAGGCCGATCGGCCCTGAGCCGGGCGCAGTTCTACGATCACCCCGAGATCGTGCAGATCCTGCTGGCCGCGCCCCCCGCGGAGGCGGAACTCGGATGGCCCACGGCCTGTGTCGCCCTCAACGACATCGTGGAGAACCACCTGGGCAACGACAGCAACGTCGGCATCTATCAGGCCGTCTTCGGTGACCAAGCCGAGGCCGGCTGCCGCGGCGATCACCGCGAGGACGTGCGCGGCGTGTTTGCCTGGGCGTTCACGATGTGACATAGGGCGCCGCTAGGTGTCCCAGCACCCACGTTGGCCCGGACATAACCGGGCCAACGTGGGTGTGTCGCTGATCGATCCTGCACCAGGCTCGTTCGTTTGTCGGGACTGGACCTATACAGGCACTGCTTGAAGCCGTCGAGGGCGCAGACGTGAGGACCGGGAACGGCGTTCAAGATCCGCTCATCGATCAGCAACGTCCCGCCTCCGTTCCGTTCGTTGGCCACTGTCCAAGAGACTGGCGCTGAGCCGTCCGGTACGGCTTCGAAGTACTGCTAGCCTCACCCAACGCACGTTGGTTAGATGGATGCCTTGACATCCCGACTTCGGTTCGTCCTATACGCGGCTGTGGTCACCGCGCTTGCTGGGCCCGTGCTTCTGTTTTTCCTGGCAAGGCTGGTTCTGGGTAACGATGCGCTGCTGCTGGACCACGTTTCGGAACGTAGGACGCCGGTCATCGAGATTGCACTTTGGGCCGGCGCCGACCCCAATTTCCGGGATGACAACGGCCGTTCGGCCTTGCCGGTAGCCGTCGAGCTTGGCGACTCGGAGATCGTGCAAGTGCTCGTGGACGCGGGCGCCGACGCCAGCACCCGCACAGCGGCTGGTGAACCTGTCGTGGCCGCCGCTATCCGGGGCGGCGAATCCGAGATCGTTGAACGGCTGCTCGACGCCGGCGCCGATCCCAACGCTCAAGACCGAGACGGCGTCGCCGTCCTCGGTTTGGCCGTAACTGACAGCGATGACTGGGTTCTACGGAGGCTCCTTGACGCTGGCGCCGATCCGAACGCCAGCACGCCGCGCGGCGAACCGGTGCTGGTGGAGGCTGTCAAGCGGCGCCACATCACCATCGTAACCAGGCTCCTCGAAGCAGGCGCAGATCCAAACGCTCAGGATGCAATGGGCACCGCTGTCGTAGCCAACGCCGTCGTAGAAGGCAGAACCGGGGTCGTGCAGTTGCTCCTCAACGTCGGCGCCGATCCCAACGTCCAGGATGCACACGGCGGCTCAGTCTTAGCCAAAGCCGTTCAACAAAGCGACGCCGCGGTCGTGAGTCTGCTCCTCGACGCCGGGGCCGACCCAAACTCCCGGAATGCAGCGGGCAACTCGGTCTTGGCCAGAGCCGTCGAGCGACGCGACAGCGCGGTAGTAAAGGTGCTTCTCAACGCCGGGGCCGATCCCAACGGCCCAGCGGCGGATGGCGCCCCAGTCTTAGCCAAAGCAGTGGAGCTTGGCGACCGGGCGGTCGTGACACTGCTCCTCGACGCTGGTGCCGATCCCCACGGACCGGGGGTTGTGGATAACGCCGTGCGGTCCGGCAACTCCGACATTGCGTATGACTTGGTCGAAGCCGGGGTGACGACCGTGGAAGCCCTGACGCAACTTACCGAGGCAGCCGTGATCGGCTTGATGTGCCTGCTGACCTTAGGCCTCGCCTGCTAGGCGGTGGTCGGTCGGTGTCTCTTGCGAGAACCCGCCTGACGCGACAGCGTCGGCCGCCCCAATCCGCCGACGCCCACCCGGATTCCCAGCGTAATCCCATGATCCGGTACGGTCCCGAAATACTGTTGGCCTCAGCCGACGCGCATCGCTGAAAGGAGCGCCGTGACAGCCCGAGTTCGGTTCGTCCTATTCGCCGGTGTCGCGCTCGTGCTCGCTGGGCCGGTGCTGCTGTTCGTCCTGGGACGGCTGCTTCTCAGCAACGATGCGCTGCTGCTGGACCACGTTGCCGAACGCCGGACGACCCTGGTCGAGCTCTCGATTTGGGCCGGGGCCGACCCCAACTACCGGGATGACGACGGTCGTTCGGCCTTGCCGGTGGCCGTGGAGCTGGGTGACGGCGAAACCGTGCCGCTGCTCCTGGATGCCGGCGCCAATCCCGATGCCCGCACGTCGGACGGTGAGCCGGCCACGGCTTTGGCTGCCCGCGCTGGCGATGCCGGGATCTTGGCAATGCTGTTGGACGCCGGCGCCGACCCTAACGCCACGGATGAATCTGGCGTCGCGGTCCTGGTCGGGGCCGTGGTCGAAAGCGATGCCGAGATTGTGCGGATGCTCCTCGAGGCCGGCGCCGATCCCAACACCCTGGCGGAGGAAGGCCTATCGGTCCTGGCCATAGCCGTCGATCGCGGCGACATCGAGGTCGTGCGGTTGCTGCTGGACGCCGGCGCCGACCCCAACGGCCCCGGAATCGCGGAGCTCGCCGCGCGATCCGGCAACGCTGACATTCTCCAGCTACTCGAGGCCGGGGCGCTCACCGCGGAAGCGCTGCTGACCCTGGCCGAGCTTGGCCTGAACGCCCTCGGCAACATCGACACGTTCATAGAAGGCATGCTCTGCATCGTCACCCTCGGCCTCGGCTGCTAGCAGCCAGGCAGCCGGCGATTCTCACGCAAGCCGGTCTGACGCTTCGGTAGTGGCTGCGGGCCACTGGCCCGATGCCGTCCGCACGCCGACGATCAGCGAATCCCGGTACCTTCGCCAACCCTGGCACGCTGGAACTTCGGTGGACCATCGAATCGGACTTGACCTGCGGATCGCGTCTCCCATGATGGTGTTACGGGCAATCCTGGCCGCCGTGGTGGGGGCCCTGGTTCTTGTATCGCCCGTCTTCGCGCAGTGGCCGACGACCTGTGTGGATCTGAACGACATCGTGGAACGGCACTTGGGCAACCACCACAATGTCGGGATCTACCAGCAGGTCTTTGGCGACGGCGCTGAGCACGGTTGCCGTACCGATCACGTCGACGACGTGCGCAGCGCGTTTGCGTGGGCGTCTGACGATACGATCGCGTCCCGCGATCCGAATCTGCCGCAGCTGGCCTGGCCGACCGACTGCGTTGAACTGAACGACATCGTCGAGGCTCACCTGGTTAGTCACCACAACGTCGGGATCTACCAGCGTGTCTTCGGCCCGGAGGCCGAGTCCGGCTGCCGGCGTGATCACCGCGACGACGTGCGCGCGGTGTTCGCGTGGGCGTTTGGGGCTGATCCCTCGCCAGGACAAGCACCGCGGCCCGGATCAGCGGCGTCGCCACCGTCCGAGAACGCCACAATGGGAGTCCTTAAGGACGTGGAATACGCGATCAGCCTCTCGGACGACTGGCGTCGGACACTGAGCCACGAATACCAGCGAAGCGAACCGTGGGCCATCCTTAGGGTCAGGCCAGCCGGTCTGCCGGGACACACGCTCAAACAGCAGGCGGAGTCGGTTCGGGACGGTCTGGAACGCGAACTGCGGGAGCGTTGGCCTGCGTATTCGTTGTTCGAGCTGACCTCGTTTCGAGAGGTACGAGGAGGCGAGCAGGACGCGTACGAAATCACCTATCGCATCCAGGAAGCCCCGCGATACTGCGTGGTCGCCGTCAGCGAACGAATTGCGGCTGGGACGATCTGGTACGGCCTTACCCGTGGAGTTCGCGCCATCAACTGGATGTGCGAGGCGGACGTGCCGCGTCACGGCGGCTCAACGCAAACTCTGTTGGACTCCCTGCGCGTTACGGGCAAGCCCGACGACTACTACACGCGGTCGGTAATCTCCAACGGAGTGCTGATCAAGGCCACAGGCAAGGTGAGACCTGAGGCTCTGGAGGCGGCTGCGGCAATTGTGAATTGGATGCTCGGGTCGGCACGAGGCGACATCGCCACTTGCATGTCCGACGTTGAAGCTGGATTAGCAATCATCCCAAAGGATGAATTCGTGACGTCGCTCCCTGAGTTTGCCTGGCTCAGTGGCCAAGCCGACTTCACGGGCCGGACCTATGATTCGTTTGAACTCCGGGGGCTGGGCGCGGTGCGCGGCCAACCGGTATCGGCAACATCCGAAGAGCTGTTGCTCGGATTCGGAGCTCCCAGGAACTTGAACGTCACCGTTCACGAATTCGCGCACGCAATCCAGAACTTGTGCTTCACACCCGAGGACCACAGGACGTGGAGTGGCTTTTACACCCAGGCTATCCAGGCCAATTTCAACCCCGGATCGCATGCGATGCACGACGTGGGAGAGTTCTTTGCGGTATTCAGCAGTTCCTACTTCGGAGTCACGGACGAATTGGGCGACCGAATGGGCAGCCGGGCCATGATTCGAGATCACTTTCCCAAAATCTTCGAATCTCTCAGTGAGATTTACGGATCGCCAAGCCCTCTGGAGGAATCCTAGGCGTCGTCGACTGAGGGCAAATCCGGGGCACGCTGAAGGCTGCAAGGCAGGCTCTGGCGGCCGCGTGGACACGCAAGCAGCCGCCATGCCCGTCACCCCAGCGTCCGCCCCGACGCAGCGCACGGACGCAGTTCCAAGCCCAACGCACGCACGACCTTCAGGACAGTGGCGAATTCCGGGTTGCCGTTGGGTGAGAGGGCCTTGTAGAGGCTCTCCCGGCCCAGCCCGGCGTCGGCGGCGACCTGCGTCATTCCCTTGGCTCGGGCAATGTCACCCAGAGCGGCTGCAATGAGCGCCGGGTCGCCATCCTCGAACGCCGCCTCCAGGTAGGCCACCACGTCCTCGTCGCTCTCCAGGTGATCCGCCGCGTCCCACGGACGCGTCCGTGTCGTCGCCATGCCTTCGTCCCCCTACAGCCCTCGCGCCCGCCGGCCTCGACGTCACTTGAGCAAGCGGGCCTACACGTTGGTCTCTCAAACATCAACCAGCACCGCCTAGGTGTATCCCAAAGGATACGCCAGGGCAAGCCTCTCGACTCGCAGGCTTGTGTGGCATCTATGTCCGGCCCGTCAGTGCGTCCTCGCAGCTTCCTGCCAGTGACGCCGGCCCTCCCCTCCCCTGGCCCCAAAAAGCTGTCTCGGTGAGAGTGGGTAGACGTGTTTGAATCCGGTGGCGCGCCACTGACCGGACTGCCCAGCCCGCCGCTTCCGGGCATAGTCCGCCACCACACATCGACGATTCCTAGAGCAGGCTGCGGACTCCGCGGTCTTTTCGCGCTGCCCACCAGACGCGGGAACCCTTCCAGCAACCCTTTGTAGGCTGGCGCATGGGCTGGACGCCGTGCTGACGCTTCGCTACCTCTCGCCGGCAATCGCCCGGGTCGGCGGGTACGCGGCCGCGTTCGCACTCCTGACGCTCGGCGCCACCCTGTTGACCGGCTGCGGTCCGTCGTCCTTCGACGACACCCGGAAGACCGAAAGCGGTGCCTCCGCCCAGGTTGTTCAACGAGGCCGCGACGTCTTCACCTCGAACTGCGCGGCCTGCCACGGCGCCGCCGGCGAAGGACAACCCAGCTGGCATATCTCCAAGCCCGACGGCACCCTGCCGGCCCCGCCGCTCAATGGCGACGGGCACACCTGGCACCACGCGGACGGTTTCTTGTACCGGGTGGTGCGCGAGGGCGGAAAGTTCCAGGAAGACCCCCGCTTTCCCGAATTCAAGAGCGCCATGCCCGCCTTTGGCGACCGGCTCAGCCACCGGGAGATTGTCGCTGTGCTCACCTACGCGAAGACCCTCTGGGGTGACAAGACCAGGGGCGGCTACTCCATCCTCGAGTCCCAGGCCATGGTCAGCGAAAAGGACCCCTTCCCCTCCGGCTGACAACCGGCGCGGGGCCGCGTGAAACCGGATATCAACCGTGAGCGAGTCCCGAGCCCGCCGAAGGAGGCAGGTCGAACTACGAGCGCCGTCCCCGATCGTCCTCCTCCAGGGCACGGCGGACCACGTCCATTCACTCCGCGCCATGTCGCAGGCCGTCGCCGTTCCCTACTGTCATTCCGAGGTCCGCCGAGGAATCCCGCCTTCTCCTCCCCCTCCGCCCCGCTTCGAGACCTTGTCACGATTGTACTCCGATTGTAGACTAGCCGGGTAAGCCTTGCAACCCACACTCCAAATGCCTCCAGCCTTACTGTCGTTATTCAGGCGTCGGCAGCCCGAATCCAGTCTTCACGCAGGTCAGCCGGATCGGTCGACGCCTGCCCTTCCGCGTTCCGCAGCTGACCGGCGTCGGGCCGCGCTCCACTGGCTGTTCGAACGCCTCCTGCCCCTAATCCCAATCGTGCTGCGCCTGCTCCCCGTACCGCTGCGCCTCCTGCCCCCTCGCCCCGCCACGGAGAGGGCCGAAGCCGCTCTTTCTCGCTCGCCCTTGAGGGACAGGGCCGGAGCGTGCCGAAGCTGGCCCCCGACGCGATCCGCGGGACGCGGTCCGGGGATGAGCGTCTTTCGCGCTCGCTCGTCGAGCGACCCATGCCGCCCCGCAGCCCACCGTCAGCTGCGCCACCACCTTCCGGCCCCGTCGATCCAGGCTGCCCCCACCGTGCCCCAGACCCCGGAAAAATGCGCCCCGCCGCGACCCAGGCGTCATTCCAGCGTCTTCAGCCGGAATTTGGTCTTCGTCCCCCGACCCGCCTCTGACCCGCCCAAAAGCACCCCGCGGCGACCGAAGAGTTTTTTGGAAAAAACTCTTAGTGCGCGCGAGGCACCCAATTTCGCCCGCTCCAGCCGCCCTAGTCAGCGCCGCATCCAGCGGCTCGTGGCTCTTCCACCCTCGCCCGTGTCCAGACCGGAGACATGGTGGACGGGTGTTCGGACACCTGGTGGACACCTACGCCCCTCGGCAGACCGCCCATGGCGGCGGCTAGCGGCGGTCCAGATACCTCTCCTGCACCCAGCCGCCCGCTTCCAATTCCACCCACGTCAGACCTTCCGACTGCCGCGAGCGCCCCGTCAGGTCCACCTGCGTCTCGAACGGCAGAATCCGCAGCACGCGACCCTGCGTACTCGGTTCCGTCCGCACGTTCAGGCCGTCCGTGGCATTCACCTCGCCGATCCGTGCCGGGGCTGCCGTCGGCGTCGGCGTCGGGATGGCGGTGCCCTCGGGAGCGGCGGGCGCTGGCGCACTGGGCGCGGTGGGGGCCAGCACCGTTGGCACCGGGCCGGGATCGGTTACTGCGGCCTCGGCCGCCACGCGCGGCGGAGCGGGCCGCAGGCTGGCAACCGCCTCCACCTCGGGACCGAACAGCAGAAAGCGCAGGATCACCACGCCCACCACCGGCACGGCCAGCGTCCCCAGTACCCCAATAGCAAGAGCCAGGCGGCTCTCGCGTGCCCAGCGGTCCCAGAAACTCACGGCCTGTTCCCTGGGTGCAACATTGCAGGGGAACGGTATCGCACGGCACGCGCACCAGCCGCGTTCCGTAGACAATCCGGCCGCCCCACGCCTACAATTGGCCAACGTCGGCAACGCGTGTCGGCTGTCCGCGCTCCAGCGTCGGAGCGTTGGGAAGTTGATCCTCCCGCCCCTACGGCAGCGATGGCCGAGGGGCGTTTTTCATATAGCGGGCAGGCCAGGCCGCAGGAGGCGGGCGGGCTGCCAACGCGAGGAGCGGCCTAGCGATGTCTGATCTCTCTCGAGACGATCTCATCCAGAGCGTCATGCGCAAGGCGCGCGACGCCGACTGCCGGATTTTCGACATCCGGTTCACCGACCTGCCCGGCACCTGGCAGCACTTCTCGCTGCCGATCGACAAGCTTGAGGAAGACCTCTTCGACGATGGTCTCGGCTTCGACGGCTCGAGCGTCCGCGGCTTCCAGCAGATCCAGGAAAGCGACATGCTGGTGGTGCCGGACCCGGCCACCGCCTTCGTGGACCCGATCCCCGAAGTCCCAACCCTGGTGATGAGCGGCGACATCCGCGATCCCATCACCGGCGAGTCCTACTCACGCGACCCGCGCAACATCGCCCGCAAGGCCGAGCAGCACCTGGTCGACAGCGGCATCGCCGACACCAGCTACTGGGGTCCCGAGGCCGAGTTCTTCATCTTCAACAGCGTCCGTTTCGACCAGACCGCCAACTCCAGCTACTTCTTCATCGACAGTGAGGAAGGTATCTGGAACTCCGGCGCGGACGACATGCACGTGGCCAACCTGGGCCACCGCCCGCGGCACAAGATGGGCTACTTCCCCGTCCCGCCGACGGACAAGTTGCAGGACCTGCGCACGCAGATGGTGCTCGCACTGGTGGACGTAGGACTTGACGTCGAGGTTCACCACCACGAGGTCGCCACCGCCGGTCAGGCCGAGATCGACCTGAAGTACCAGTCGCTGGTCAAGTCCGCCGACGGGATCATGCTGTACAAGTACATCGTCAAGAACGTGGCCCAGAAGGCCGGCTACACGGCCACCTTCATGCCCAAGCCGATCTTCGGCGACAACGGGTCGGGCATGCACGTCCACCAGAGCCTCTGGAAAGACGGCACGCCGCTGTTCTATGACGAGCACGGCTATGCCCTGCTCAGCGAGACCGCGCGCCACTACATCGGCGGCCTGCTCAAGCACGCCGCCGCCCTCCTGGCGTTCGTGGCGCCAACCACCAACTCGTACCGGCGCCTGGTGCCCGGCTTCGAGGCGCCGGTCAACCTGGTCTACTCCCAGCGCAACCGCAGCGCCTGCGTGCGCATCCCGACCTACTCCAGCAGCCCCGCCGCCCGGCGCGTGGAGTTCCGCCCGCCCGACCCCACCGCCAACCCCTACCTGGCGTTTGCCGCCATGCTCATGGCCGGGCTGGACGGCGTCCGCAACAAGATCGAGCCGCCCCCGCCGGCTGACATGGACCTCTACGAGCTGGAACCCGAGGATGCGGCCAAGATCCAGTCCGTGCCCGGATCCCTCTACGAGGTGCTGGACGCGCTGGAAGCCGACCACGAGTTCCTGCTGGCCGGCGACGTATTCACCCAGGACGTCATCGACACCTGGCTGGACTACAAGCGCGTGCGCGAAGCCGACGAGGTCAACCTGCGGCCTCACCCCTACGAGTTCTTGCTCTACTACGACGCGTAGCGTCCAGCCTCAGCTTCATCTTCCGCGGCCCCCCGGCAACGGGGGCCGCGGGGCGCTAGTTGGACTGCGGCCGCTGCCGCGTTCGCCCGCGCCGCCGGCGCCCCCGGCGCCGCGACCGCGGCGTCGATTTCTGGGCGGAGCCGGCATCGGCGTTCTCGGCCGGGGTGCTTGCGGTCCGTCGGTTACGCCGAGGAGGCCGCGACTCGGATTCACGGCGCTCCGACGTCGGAGCGCGCGTCTGCTCCGGCGGCTCGGCGGGCGGCTCGGCGGGCGATTCGGCTTCGTAGCCCGGGGCGACCGCCTGTCCCAGCACGTCCTTCAGTTCATGCACGCCGCAGGTGTCGCAGCCGCCACTGGTAGCGCAGCCGCCGCCGCCCTGCGCCTGCTCGGCGGCCAGCTTGTCCTCCACGTACCCGTCGTGCTCGTACTGCAGGCAGCACAGCAGACGCCCGCAGGCGCCTGAAATCTTGTCAGGGTTGAGCGGCAGGTTTTGGTCCCGTGCCATCCGCAGGGACACGGTATCGAGTTCGGAAAGGAAGGTGGCGCAGCAGAGTTCACGGCCGCAGCGCCCCATGCCGGTGCGCATCGCGGCGCGTTCGCGCGGGCCGACCTGCCGCAGCTCCACGCGCGTTCGGAAGCGGGCCGCCATCTCGGCTACCAAGTCGCCCAGCTCGAGCTTCGCATCCCGTGACGAGAAGTGCAGCGTCAGCGTGGCGCCGTCAAAGGTGTACTCCGCCTTCACGGCCTGCATGGGCAGCCGGTTGGCCATGATGGCGGCAGCGAAGGCGTGCTCGGCTTCGACCTCCTGTTCCCGATAGTTCGTCATGCTGACCAGGTCGTCGTCCGTGGCGCGCCGGACAATCGGTTTCAGTTCGCCACGCAGATCGTCCGGATCGACCTCGGTGGCGGCCATGACCAGACGGGCGGCGGTCAGGCCGCGTGGCGTCTCGACGATTACGTAGTCGCCAACGACAAAATCGGCATCACCGGGGTCGTAGTAGTAGAGGCGGCCGGCGCGCCGAAAGCGGACGCCAATGGCGCGCGTGGTCCTGGCGGGTGCATCAGCGGCGACCACGACCACCTCCTTGTGCATCGCCCGGGTCGGGCTCTGGCCGCAGGGCCAGGTCCTCCAGGGCGAGTCGCGGTGAAACGTTGGCGATGAGCGCCCGCTGCGTTTCGCGCAGCCGGGCCAGACGGCCCACAGCGCTGGCCAGGGCCGCCCGCTGTTCGGCTGGGGCGCCGCGCGGATGGTTCTGCATTGCCGAGCGCAGTGTATGCGACTGCTCGACCTCGACGGTTCGCAACAAGCCCAGCGCCTCATTGGTCTGCGCAACCATGCGCCCGCGCGGAAGCAGGCCGCCTACGGTGCGGAAGCGGGTTGGCACGGGCGCTGTCTCGAAAGCGGCGGCCGTTTCCCGGGCGGTTCGATCAGCGTCCCAGGCCGCCGGATCGCGCGCCATGCGGATCGCCCATCCCGGGCGTCCGCGCGCCGCGCGCGCGATCTGCCCCAACGTTTCGGCGGGCAGGGTGTAGTGCGCGTTGAGGTGGGCCGCGATCTCGGCCGCCGGAACCGGACCCAGTTCGATGACGCGGCAGCGAGACACGATGGTGGGCAGTACGTCGGCGGGCCGCGGCGCGATGAGAATCAGGATGGCGTGCGCGCCCGGCTCCTCCAGCGTTTTCAGCAGCGCGTTCGCGGCCAGGACGTTGATCTCGTGCGCCGCGTCAATCAGGCCGATGCGCATGGACTGCGTGGCGGGCGTGCGGTACAAACCGGCGCCCCATTCGCGCACGCCGTCGATCACGATGTCGCGCGCGTGGTCCGCGCGCCGCAGGACGTGCAGGTCGTTGTAGGCGGTGAGCACAAATCGCAGGTCAATGCGCCGCCCGTCGCCGGCGGTCAGCTTGTCGGGATCCGGCTCTTCGTCAGGGTGACCGCGCCGCACGGCCGTTCGCCACATGGAATTGGTGTCGTCCAGAAACTGATAGGCGTCGGACGACTCGGCCGGTCCCGGCAGGCCAGCGCACCAAATCTCCTGGGCCAGCCGGATGGCGAAAGTGCGGCGTCCGACGCCCGGCGGTCCGGTGATCAGGTAGGTCTGGGCGGCCCGTCCCGCGCGCAACGAGCCGCGCACGGACCGCACCGCATGTGCGTTGCCCACGAAGCCCCAGTCCATCACGCCTCCGCGGCCGAAACGGTGACGATGTCGTTGATGGGAATATGCAGTTGCAGCGTCTGGGCGAGTTCGAAGGTCTCGGGGCTGTAAATGGCCACCGTGCCCTGGTCGGCGCTGCCCACAATGAGCGATCCACTCAACGGGTCCAGCGCGACCGCGCGCGGCGACTTGGCCACCGGCAACAGGAAGCGGGTGTCCAAGGTCTCGGTATCGAGGCCGGTGACGGTGTCGGTCCAGAGGTTGGTTGCGATGAGCGTGGAGGTGCGTTCGTCCACGGCCAGGCGGTTGACTCCCTCCTCCAGGCGACGCGACTGTTGGATTTCCAGCGTGATGGGATCGAGTCGACTCACGCTGCCGTCGCGCAGGCTGGCGACGAACAGGCGGCCGGCGGCGTCGCGGATGAGGGCCTCGGGCCATGACGGAACGATGGCCCGCGCCTCCTCCTCGCCAGTCTCCACGTTGAAGCGAATCACGGTGGAAAACGGTCGGTTGGCCAGGTACACGGTGGTCCCGTCGCCGGTGGGCACGATGTCGCCGACCCCGGCTGAAACCTCCCAGTCGTGAATGACCTGGCGCGAATCCGGATCGAGCACAAATACATGCCCGCGGTCCAGGTCGGATCCGGTGACATATACGCGACCGTTGGCGGGTTCAACGGCAATGTCCGCCGTCACCAGCGCGGTGGCGGGCGCGCGGTCGGCGCCGGCCAGGGGCGCGAGGCGGAACTGGGCGCCAGTGCCGCCGGCCGCACCGGGCTCCCCGGACCAGCGGCTCTGCTCCGCGCCAGGTTCGCGGCGCACGACGACGGTTGCGGTTGAGATGACGTTCGGCTTGATCACGACGGTCGTGCGCTCGCCGAGCCGTTGGAAGTAGCCGTCGGCGGTGACCAGCACCTCGTGCTGACTACCGCTGATCAGGTCGGGGACGCGGATGCGGCCTTCGTCGTCGGTCACCGCCGACTTGACGAAGACCCGGGTGCCGCGGACGTTCCAGAACAAGCGTACGAAGGCGTCGGCGATCGGGCTTTCCTCGGCGTCGACCACGCGCACCTCGAGCGAGAACGTGAGAGGGATGGGCAGCCCAACGGCGCCTGCCGACGCGTCGATGACCTCGACTTGGGTGGCGACCTCGTCGACAGTGAAGGCCCGGCCACGGTCGAGGTCCGGCGCGATGGCCCAGGCCGCCGGCAGCACGCCGCCGGCGGCCGGCGGCAGCGGAGTGAGCGAGGGAAGGTCGATCACAGCCATCGTGGACGCCGCCGCGGCGCCAACCATGGGAACGCCGCCCGCCACGATCCGGCCAGGTGGGCCCAGGGGCATTTCGAAGAGCACGGTTGACGGCTCGGATTCCGTCACGGTGACCCCGGGCGACCGCAGCACCTGGTAGCCCGGCACGCGGGCCCGCACGTCATAGCCGGTGCCCGGAGCCAGGCCCGTGAAGGCGACGGTGCCGTCGGCGGAAACCGGCAAAATGGCCAACAGGTCGCCCCGAAGGCCGAGCAGGTCCAAGAAGCCGCTCGTCAGGGGCTGGCCGCTCGTCTCGTCCAGGACCGTGGCTTCGATTACCCCCGGCCCGGCAATGACGCCGAAGTCCGTTTCCGACGCGCCGGCGAACTCTCCGCCGCGGTACCTGGCTTCTGCGCGAAAGCTGATGGTCGACTGGGCCGTGAGGGGCAGAGTGGTGGGCAGTTGGGTCTCGAGGGTGAACGTCCCCGCGCGCGAGGCGATGACCTCTCCAACGTATACGGCGGGAGACGCCGTCCGTTCAGTGTCGATCCGGCCGTCCGCGGTCAGGGCTGGCCGACCAGACGCCACGATCATCTCCAGGCGGATGAGGGTTCGCGGAACCCAGTCGACGCCGCGGATGGTGATGTCCGAGCCGACGACGCCACTGGGCGGTTCGATCCGTAGTTCCGGGCCCTGATCCTCGGCCAGCGGAAAGTCGCCGGTGATGGACGAGCCGTACAAGCCCAGCGCCAGTATCACGAGCACCGGAATCAGCAGGATGGTGCCGACGATGGCGGCTATGGTTAGCGCGCGACTGGTAGACATGTGAGCTGTTCGCGGGTCCCTACGATCCCAGGGTTTGACGAAGCTAGTGCCCGCCGCCGCACGCTGCCCGGTAGGCGCGCGCCCGACAGCCCGCCGTCCGTTGGATTGTAGTCCGTCCCCGTCGGGCCGCCGGTCAGCGCGCGGGCCGGACGCGCCTAAAGGTCAGTCGGTCGAGGACTCGCCGCCTGGCCAGGCGGGCCAACGGCCGAAGGCCTCGGCGCTTCGGCCCGAGTAGGCCACGGCGACGAGGCCGCGGGCTTCGTCACCAATGCCAATCAGCATGCCGTCAGCCCGCCCGCCGGCGCTGATGGCAATGACGCCGCTGGCGTGATTCCCACTGACGGCAATAATGCCGATAGCGTTGCCTACACCAATGGCGACAATGCCGACCGCGACCAGCGGGCTCAGGGCCACGGTGCCAAGTCCCAATACATAGGCGAGCGCAACCTGCTGGTCCGTGACGAACCAGTCCATGGCCACGACGGTGTCGGGCGCGGCGGCTACAGCTAGACAGCCCGGGCCGCCAGGCAGCCGGAGCGGCGGGGTACGACGATGCATCCGTCCGGCCGAGCGGCGGCCGCCGCGATGTCCCGCAGGTGCGGCGACAGCCTGGCAGCCAGGACGGCGGCTTCGTCCGGACCGTCGAGCGAGCGAGAACCCCGCAGATACAACCCGCTGACATACAGCGCCAGCAGCGCGTCCACGGTTGGAAACACGAGCGCTTCGTCGCGCGCGTGTACGTCGACGGTTCCGAACTCCCGCGACAGCGTGCCCGCGCCATTTTCCAGGGTGAATCTGCTGCGGGCGGACGGCAGGGCGGCGCGGGCGGCCTGATCGGTCAGACCGGCCCGTCGGCAGGCTTCAACGTGCCAGCCCAGGAGTCGCTGGCCCGACGATTCGCTATCGGCGCTGGCGAGCAGGACGCCGCCCGGGCTCAGCACGCGGCGCAGCTCGCCCACGGCGCTTGGGATATCCGCCGTGGACGGCAGCACGTGCCCGGCGATGACAAGCTCGAACTGGCCCGAACTCAGCGGAAGCGACTCGATGCCGGCGCACACGCCGTCCACCGCATAGCGCGCCCGCGTGACGGCGACCGCCTCCGGCTGCACGTCCAGGGCCACGATCCAGGCGCCCGGTGCGGCCCGCGCACGGAGAGCCTGCGTCATTCGCCCCTGGCCGCAGCCCACGTCCAGCGCGGCGTACACACGCCGGATGTCAACCAGGCTGAGTTGCCAGTCATAAAACGCACTGGCGGCGGGCACGGCTCGTTTAACGGTGGGCCGGGCGTCCATCAACCGGTCCGACGCCACGCCGTCGTTGGTGCGAGCCGCGGCCTCATTCGCCGGGCAGGTCGAGGTTGGGGCGCAGCCGGCGGTGCGCCTCGAGGGCCAGCTGTTCGAGCTCGATGTCGTGTTGACCTCGATAGGCCATGATGAGGTTGCGACAGATTCGGGCGGCGATTTCTTGCGGGCTTACCGCGGCCAGGTGCTCGTGCCGCAGCGTGAAGCCGTGCGCTCGCACGATGTCCCGACAGGCGGCCTCGTCGAGCAGGCGACCGCGGTTGAACACGTCCAGGTAAGGGCGATCGGTAGCACCGGGATGTCGCAGCACGAAGTGCGCAGGCAGTCCAACGCCTTCCAGCGGCATCCCAATCCGCTCGGCCACGGCCAAGTACACCACGGAGAGTGTGATGGGCAGGCCGGTCCGACGCGCGATCACGCGGTCCAGCAGGCTGTTCGCCGGATTTGGATAGTCGGCCCGCGCGCCGTCGAACCCGCGCTGCTGGTACATGTAGGCGGCCAGAGCCCGTAGCCCGACCGTGGGGTCCGAACTACGCACCGCGTCCGGCACGGCCGCCGCAAGATCGTCAAGGGCGCGGCGAACGTCGTCCGGGTCAATGCCGGGATTCAACACCCGCGCAACCAGCAGCGCCCCGGTTTCCGCAGGGCCGTCCGGTTCGACGGAGCGGAACCACTCGAGCGCACCCAACGCGCTAGCCCGCCGGACGGCGGCCAACGCTTCCGCGATCCGCTCCGCGTGCGGGGCCGTTGACCTGGCCGACTCCAGCGCGTCAATCGCGCGGTCACCGGCTCGCGCGAGATGCTCGATGACGCGCGCGCGTATTTCCGGATCGTCATCGGCCAGCAGGCCCACCATGGCCCGCACGTCGTGGTCGTCGGGCGACGGCGACTGGCTGACGGTCATGCGCTCCAGCGGCGGATCGGGGCCATTGGGGTCACGCGCGGCGACTGAATGCTGGCATGGATTCTGTCACGTACGTCGGTTCGCTGGCGGATCCGGTGGTTCGGCCTATGACAGCCCAGCGAGCTTGGGGCAGTATGAACGGCGTGTCCTGCGGAGTTGGGCGGAAGGCAATGAACGTCACTTGGCGCGTGTGTACGAACCGCCGCAAGGCGAGCGTTGACGAGACCAGCACGGATCGAGCGCCATGCCCACGCCCGCGAGCGCAGTCAGCGTGAGCGCGTCAGCGCCCGGTTTGCGTAGCAGTGATGGTGTGAATGAAGGCATGGCCAACATGAAACGCGATGCGCGGCACGTGGACGTGCAAGGACTCTGGAAAGTATTTGGCGACAAGCCGGAGCGCGCCCTGGATCCCGCCTATAGCTCGAAGTCTCGCAGTGAAATTCAGGACGAGCTTGGGCTCGTGGTCGCCCTGCGCGATGTGTCGTTTAGCGTGGATCAGGGTCAGATCTTCGTCGTCATGGGACTTTCGGGCAGCGGCAAGTCAACGCTCGTTCGTTCGCTGATCAGGCTCGTTGAACCCACGCGCGGCAGCGTGTATATCGATGGCGAAGACGTGCTGTCCTATTCACCGAGCCAGTTGATACAGTTCCGCCGCCAAAAGATTGCGATGGTGTTTCAGAGCTATGGGCTGCTCCCGCATCGTTCCGTGCTCGACAACGTAGCCCTTGGTCTTGAGGTACGGGGGATCGACAAGGAAACACGCAATCGAATGGCGTCGGAAAGCATAGAAACCGTGGGCCTCAGCGGCTGGGAAAACTATCGCCCGAGAGAGATGAGCGGTGGTATGCAGCAGCGCGTCGGACTTGCTAGGGCGCTGGCGGTCAACCCCGACATGCTGCTCATGGACGAGCCGTTCAGCGGGCTCGACCCCCTCATACGCCGGGAGCTGCAGGACGAACTTATATCCCTGCAAACCAGGCTGCATAAGACCATTGTATTCATCACGCACGATCTGAATGAAGCTCTGAAGGTCGGCGATCGAATTGCCGTGATGCGGGACGGGGAGATCATTCAGGAGGGTTCGCCAGAGGAAATCGTCACGCTGCCGACGGACGAATACGTGACCGAATTCGTGCAGGATGTATCGCGAGCCAAGGTTATCCAGGCCAAGGCCATCATGCAGGAGTCCGAAGTCGTGGTGTACGAGTGGCAGGGTCCGCGCGCGGCGTTGCACATCATGGACGGCCACCGCCTGGAGGCGGTGTTTCTGATCGGGCGTGACCGCACGCTGCGGGGGATGCTCACGAAGGACCGGGTTATTGAGCTCATCGATGAGCGGCGGAGTTCCCTGGAAGGCGCGCAGGTCGATCCGGCGACGACCACGACCCCTGACGCCTTTATCGAAGATATTATCCCGATCGCGGCGCAGACCCGGGATCCGATCGCCGTAGTTGGCGACACGCGAGCGCTGCTGGGCGAGATTCGCCGAGGGGCGCTGCTCGCAGGAATGGTTGAAGGAAAGCAGGAGACTTAACATGGCTCGAGTTGACCGTGCGCCACCCGGCCAGAGGATTTCTTCGCGGCTCATCCTGCTCGACGTACTTCGGCTCCACTACGCCTGGCTGGCCGGGCTGTCGGCGGTTGGTGTCGTGCTGCTCGTTAGCTTGCTGATATGGGGCACTGAGATGGAGTTTCCGACCACGGTATCCAGCTCCGAAGTTCAGACCTCAGGCGGCGGTTCCATCACGCTGGAACGCAGCGTGCGCGATGTCACGAGCGGAGCCATTGACGATGCGGTCACACGGATAACCAAGGATGGCAGCTGGCTGTTCGACGGACTAAGCACGGCCGTGGATACTGTGCTGATTCTGATTGAGAACGGGCTGAAATGGGTGCCTTGGCCGGCAATTATCATCAGCCTTGCGCTCCTGTCCTATGCCGTAGGAGGAGGGCGGCTGTTGGGGTTCACCGCGGCCGCGCTGCTCTTCGTCGGCTTTATGGGCCTGTGGGAAAACATGATCGATACTATTGCGCTCGTGGTGGTGGCGGTGTTTATTGCCGTGTTTAGCGGCTTCCCGCTGGGCATCCTGGGCTCGCGGAATCAGCTTGCCGACAACCTGATGCGCCCCATTCTGGATGCGATGCAGACCATGCCCAGTTTCGTCTATCTATTGCCGGGCATTCTGTTCTTTGGCCTCGGGAAGCCAGCCGGGATCTTCGCCACGATCATCTACGCCGTTCCGCCGGTTATCCGGTTGACGAGCCTGGGGATCCGCCAGGTTCCCAGCGAAACGATTGAAGCCGTTCGGTCGTTCGGCGCGTCACCGTTGCAAATACTCGCGAAAGTTCAGATTCCGATGGCCCTGCCGACGATCATGGCGGGGATCAATCAGACCACCCTGATGGCCCTGTCCATGGTCACCATCGCCAGCATGGTGGCCGCCGGCGGTCTGGGCGACAACGTGCTGCGGGCGCTTCAGAAGAATCAGCCGGGCAACGGGGCGATCGCCGGACTGTCCATCGTGTTTCTCGCCATCGTCATTGACCGACTCACGCAAGCCGTGTCCCGTGGCCGGCAAGAAATGCTGCGGTCTGTAGGCTGAATGCGACAAGCGCGCAAAGTCGCGCGGGCGGGCCGCGCGTTGTTTGGCCGTCCTGCGTCGTGATTTGACAACGCCGGCCGGCCCCGATAGGCTTTGCCAGCAGCGTGCTGCTTGCAAACCTTCTAGTGGTATTTAAGGTTCGAGGCTGGTTGCGGCAGCCAGATGCAACGGAGGGCCGTTCTGGTCGTCCTGGGTGAAGTGGAGGTCTTGCTATGAAATCTGTCAGCAGACGTCGAGTTTTGCGGCTGGGAGCGCTGGGCTTTGCGGGCGGCCTAATCGCGGCTGCGTGCGGGGAAACCAAAACCGTTGAAGTTCCAGTCGAGGTTGTGAAGGAAGTTCCGGTCGAGGTTGTGAAGCTAGTTGTGAAGGAAGTTCCGGTCGAGAGAGTGGTTGAGAGACAGGTTGTGAAGGAAGTTCCGGTCGACAGAGTGGTTGAGAAGGTTGTGAGGCAGGAAGTTGTTGTCGAGAAAATCGTCGAGGTCGCCCCGCCTCCCAGAGAGAAACCAAGCCTAGTATTCAGTGACCTTAACTGGAGCAGTGCCCAGATACAGAATCGGATTGCTCAGTACATTGTAGAGAAAGGTTACGGCTATCCGACGGACGTGGTGTTCGGCGCCACCATTCCCTTATTCCAGGGCCTTCGTCGCGGTGACAGCCACATCACGATGGAAATATGGCTGCCTAACCAGAATGAAGCGTGGGAAGAGGCGCACGCTGCGGGAGAGGTGGTTTCCATCGGCGAAAGCCTGGGTAAAGACTGGCAATCCGGGTTCGTCATTCCGGCCTACCTCCAGGAGGAGTATCCGGACCTGGACAGCGTGGAGGACCTGAAAGAAGAGCAGTACAAGGCGTTGTTCCGGACGACGGAAACGGGAGACAAGGCACGCCTCGTGTCGTGCCCGATTGGCTGGGTCTGCGAAGAGGTGAACGCAGCGCAGATTGAGGCCTATGGTCTCTCCGATCACGTGGAAATCATCAATCCCGGGGACGGCGCGGCGTTGAACGCCGACCTCTACGGCGCGTACGAGCGGCGCGAACCCTGGCTCGGCTACCAGTGGGGCACGAACGATCCATCCCTGGTGCTGGACCTGGTGCTGCTGAAAGAGCCCGAGTACAGCGACGAGTGCTGGTTCACCACCAAGGCGTGCGGGTATGAAGACGCCACCATCCTGATCGCGGTGCATCCCGATGTTCTGACCGGCGCGCCCGATGTCGTGGAGATGCTGAGGGCCTGGGGCCTCAACATTGAGGTCTATGGCACTATTGCCCAATGGCAGCTGGAAAACCCAGACGCAGGCACCAACGACGCCGCCCTCTGGTGGCTGAAAAGCAACGCCGGCATCTGGAATGGGTGGGTGACCGCTGACGCCGCGACCGCCATTCAGGCTGGCCTGGACGCCAACGACATCCCCGACGGCTGGCCGGTGGAATAGGCCAGCACGGCGACGTCCGGCGCGTATCCATCCGCCCAGCATCCAGGCGCTTGACGGCCATGGGATCAGCACGCCTGCGCCGCTGGTCCGCGGCAAGCCTGCCGCGGACCAGCGGTGCAGGCGGCGCAGGGAAGAACCTGCGTGATGAGCGTCGAGGCCGATGTTATGTCAAGCGATTTGGCGTAATTCGGCACCTGTCTCTATAATTGTCGCCTTGTGCCGCTCCGGCACGATCTTCCGAGCACCTACTACCCACACGTTGCGCCCCTTAATACGCGTCGGCGCTAACGATGGCCCGCCTTTGCGCGCTGCCCGTGCGCGCTGTCAGGACTAACCCACTGTGAGCCGAGCACTTGATCGTCTGCGAACGGCCTTTGGCCGGGCGGACCGCGAATACGCGCCGTTGGCTCTCTGGTTCTGGAACGGCCGGCTGCACGAAGCCGAGCTTGGCCGCCAGATCCAGGAATTTGCCGACAAGGGCATCGGTGGCGTCTTCATGCACGCCCGCGAGAGCTTGCAAACGCCTTACTTCGGCGAGCGGTGGTGGGATGCGGTCGACTACGTCGTTCGCAAGGGTCGGGACGCCGGGCTGAAGACTTGGATCTACGACGAATACGCTTGGCCCAGCGGCTCCGCCGGTTCGCCCCACGGGCGTAACGGGCAGACCGAATCCGCCGTCCTGTCGCAGGACAGCCAGCACTACGCCAAGACCCTCACCCGCATGATCCACGAGGTTGAAGGTCCGGCCGAGGTTGCGCTGGAAGGCCGCTACCCCACGGGGACGCCCCTGGTTCAGGTGGCGGCCCAACTCGACGCTGACGGGGACCTGGACCCCGAGACCCTGGTAGACGTGACCAAACTCAATACGTGGTCCTGCCCAGAGGGCGTCTGGCGCGTGGTGAGCTTCTCGGTCAGCACGATTGACGACCGTATCGACTACCTGCGTCCAGCAACCGTCAAAGTGTTCCTGGACGCCGCCTACGAACGCTACGCCGAGCGCCACAAGTCGGCATTCGGCGACGGCATTCCCGGCGTCTTCTTTGACGAGCCGTATATCACCGCCGAGCCGTTGCCCTGGACCGATGACCTCCCGGCCCGCTTCAAGCGGGACAAGGGCTACGACCTTCTCACGTCCCTCCCGCTGCTGGTGCTGCGGGGCGGGAACTCCACCGTCAAGGTTCGTTGCGACTTCTACGACACCGTGGCCGCGTTATACGAAGAGGCGTGGTTCGCGCAGATCGGGGCTTGGTGCCGCCGCCATGGATTGGAATGGACGGGCCACACCGAAGAGCACGTGGCTTCCCACCCGGCCCGGCAAGGCGACTATTTCCGCGGCATGCGACATCTCACAATTCCGGGCACGGACCATCACGGCTTCCGGTACGACCGGCCGCGCACGGTACAGGCAGCGGAAGTCAAACCGGCTGCATCCATCGCCGCCATGATGGGGCGAAAGCGCGTGATGTCCGAGGCTTTCGGCGGCGCCGGCTGGGGCGTCACGCTGGACGAAGTACGGCACGGCGCCAACTTGCTGGCCGCGTATGGCGTGAACATGCTGGTACTCCACGGGCTGTTCTATTCCATGGCCACCGCCGAAGCCGCCGACGATTGGCCAGCCAGCCTGGGGCATCAGAACCCCTACTGGCCGCACTTCAAGAGTATGTCCGACTACATCGCCCGCCTGTCCGCAGTTGTAGGTCAATCCAGGGCCGCAACCACGGTCGGTGTGCTCTACCCCTGGACCAGCATTGCCGCCAACACCGCGGACGGACGTCCCAACGCCCGCGCCCGCGAGATCGCCGCCACCTACGAAGGCCTGATTGACGGGCTGGCCGACGCCAGCGTCGATGTGCATATCGTGGACGAGCGCTTTGTCAGTCACGGCCAGGCCCGCCTGGAGAACGGCCGGCTGCGCCAGGGTTCGCTCACAATTACGACCCTGATCCTGCCGCCGACGCCAGTCATTGGACCGCAGGCTATGCGCCGTCTGGGCGCGTTTGCCCGTTCGGGCGGCAATCTTATCGTGATGGGCGAATGTCCATCTGGCAGTAGCGACGGCGGCTGGAGGCATCGTCCGGTCACGCGAGCCATAGGAACGCTCTTTAGCGACGCCTCGTCTACGGAAGAGGGCGCGGCCGTTGGCAGGGGCCGGACATATCAGGTTCCCGAGCGGCTGCCGGCGGCGCTCGAGCGCATCGCGGAGATCCTGTCGCCGGGAACCAAGGTCGACTGCGAGTCTGACGTGATCGTCGTCCCACGGCGGCTGGACGGCGCCGAGGTGCTCATGGTCGTCAACCGCTCGACGTCCGACACCAGGGCCACGGTCAGCACCGACGTGCCAGGTCGCCCCGAGGTCTGGAACCCTGAGACCGGCGAGATTACTGCGCTGTCGATTTCCGGCTCGCGCGGGCGGCGTCGCTTCGCGTTGGAGCTACCGCCGCACGCCGCCCGCTTCGTCTTACTCGACACGTCCGTCCGACCCTCGAGGCGTCGGGCTTCGCGGCCCAAGAAGACGCAAACAAAGGGCCTGGACTTCAAGACCGATTGGACCTTCACGCTTGACGGCGGGACCCCGACGGGTCAGGGGTCGATCCGGCGGTTTGAGCTGCCCGTGATGCGGGTCGCCAGCTTTACGTTGGGCGCAGGCCGCCTGGAGCAGCTACGTGACCCGGCCTACGTTGACTCCGAGTGGCCGGAGACCTGGTTGGCGCAGGCTGGAGCCGACACCATCGGCAACTGGCGAGCCAGCTGGATCACCGGCGTTCGCAAGCACGGCGGATGGGCCGTTAAGCGCACCAGCGATAAGCACCGGCGCTTGCGGTTCCGGCGGTCGATCGAAATCAGCGAGCCGCCGATCAAAGCGTGGGCCACGTTCGTGGGTGTGGACCGCGTCACGGTCTACATGAACGGCACGCAGCTTGGCGAGTCCGAGGACTGGTCCAGCCCTGTCACCTACAACATCATGCCCTACCTCAGGCCGGGCCAGAACACCATCGTCGCCGACGTGGAGTGCGTGTCCGACGAACCGATTTCGTTCCTGTTTGAAGGTCAGATCGACCTGCGCTCGGGCGGGTCCATCGTCATCGTGTCCGACGAATCATGGGACGTGCAGGCGCCGTCCACGGAAGTCTGGTCGGGTCTCGCCTTTGAGCGCGAGACACCGTTGGTGACCTGGGAGCGTGGTCGCCCGCCGGTCGAGCCGTGGCGGCACATCCCGCTGCTGGGCGAGCCGGTGGCGTTCCCCCGCACGCTCGTGTACCGCCAGCGTTTGCCCGCCGGGTGCGTCGGGATCGGCATTCCGAACATCAAGGGCACCCACAAGGTGTATGTGGACGTCCGTGAACGAACGCCCGACATTCAGGGCATCTACAACATCACCACCGGCAGAACGCTAACCGTCGAGATCGAGGCGGCCGACTTTTCCAACGGGATCCTGGCGCCGCTGGCCCTTTTCACGCGGCCCACGACCATCGCCCTGCAGCCGTGGGCGGACTCCGGATACGGCTGGTATTCGGGCACCGGCGTTTACGAGCGCAGCTTCGAGCTCACGGCCGAACAGTCGAATTCGACGGTCACGCTGGACTTGGGCGAGGTGCGGCATCACGCCGAGGTCTACGTCAACAACCGGCGGGTCGACGTCCGGCTTTGGCCGCCCTATGGATTCGACCTCAGCGGCTTTGTGCATACCGGATCCAACAGCCTGCGCGTGCGGGTAAGCAACCTCTACGCCAACGAAATGCGCTGGAAGAGGGACGAGACGAAGATGGGCAACGCTTGGCACCGCTACTGGCACGAGGACAACATCGAAGCCGAGTCGCTCATCTCTGGGCTGCTCGGCCCGGTCCAATTGCGCGTGGGCTAGCCGCCGCCTCCGCCGGACGCCGCCGCCCCGGATTGGCCGAGGCCGGCGTAGTTGCGCACAAAGTTGTAGATGCGCCCCTTGTCGTAGGACTCCAGGTGCTCGATGCGGCCCCAGGCTGTCAGCGCCACCGCCGTTTCGGCCGGCAAATTGGCATCCGGCTGCACGATCACGTCGTGCCCCTCGAACTCTGCGGCCAGTTGCTGCATGTCGGCGTCCAGCGCGACGCTGCTGAAGTGGACGATGACGAAGCCGCGCGAGAGGTTCGCGACCTGGATCTCGTCCGGCAGGGTGTCGGTTCGGTAGCCGTGCCCGGCCAATTGGGCCACGTGTGGTCCCGAGGTGGGCGGGTCGGTGGCATAGGGCTCGTGCGGGTCGTTGACGGAGTTCAGAGCCGTCGCCGCCTGCTCGTCGGTCGCTTCGCCGGGGCCGGGCGGGTTGACCTGATTCAAGCAATACAGGTTGAGTGGGATAAAGACGGCCATCACTGCCAGCATGTACAGCCAGAAGCCGCGGCTCAGGCCGCCCTTCCGCTGCCCGCCTTTACTGCCCTTCCGCTGCCCGCCTTTACTGCCCTTCCGCTGCCCGCCTTTACTGCCCTTGCGCTGTTCGTCCTTGCCGGTGTTTGACGCTTGGCTCGAACTGCGGGCGGCACGAGGTTGGCCGCCGCTGTCCTGGCGGCGGGTGCGGCGGCGGCGGCGCGATGCCATACGGGTTCACCTTCGGGTGGAGTGTCGCGAGTATAGGGAAGCCGTGCGTTGGTCTCGCTACTATTGCGCGTTCCCTTCACCCACCGTGGTTCGCAACGTGTCCCGCCTGCCGTGCGTGTAGCGTCCGCCGGCCGCCGAATCGGCCGCCGCGCGCTGCTGGCCGCCGCGGCGCTGAGCCTGCCGGCCGCCCTGGCGCGCCGGACGATCGCGTTGGCCGGTCTTGGCGGCGTCACGGTTCGCCGCGTGACCTTCGATTCAGCGCTCGGCCACAACATTGCCGATCTGACCGTCAACCTTGACGGCGTTGCGTACGCGGCCTCGCTGCTGACCTACTACACCGCCTCGGGTGGGCTGCGGCGCTGGGGTCACGCCGTCTCCGAACCGTTGATCGAGAACGGCGCGCTGGTCCAGTACTTTCAGCGCGGCGTGATGGTGTGGTCCGGCGACGCGCCCGATGTCAAACCGGTGCCGCGGTTGGCCTGGGACTTCATCGGCGGCGGCCTGGACGGGAGTCTCGATCTCGGCGTCGAAGCCGGAACCTCGAACCCCTTCGGGGGCATGGCCGTCGGTCCCTTCGGCCACGTGGTGTCGAACCAATCCGTCGAGGGCGACGCCATCGGATTCCTCGATGCGTTTCTGGAACTGGGCGGCGCGGCCGGACTTGGGTTCCCGAAGACCGAAGCCCGTCGTGACACGGTCAAGCCGGGCAGCGTGATCGACCCGACGGCCGAGCCCGGCGTTATCCGGCAGTACTTTCAGGCTGGGGTGTTGGAATTCGCGCCTGGCCGGTTTGAACCGGTACGTCTGCGGCTCAGCGGTGACGTGCTGCGAAATGGCGCCTACCCCGCCGGCCTGTGGACGCTGATCCGCAGCTTCCGATCCGCCAGCCCGCTGAACGCTGGCGACAGGATTGAACTGGAGCCGCTCGAACGTCGCCGTGGGGTGATCGCCACCGGTGCGCCCCGGGCCCCGGCGGGCTTCACCATCTCGACGCTGCTCGATACGGCCGATTTCGGCCTGCCGGTGGCGCTGGCCTTTGGGCCTGACGACCGGCTCTACCTGGCAATGTCGAACAACGCGATCCTCACGCATGCCGGCGTCCCCGGCGCCGACGCGCCGGTCGCCTTTGCCCAGGGGCTGGACCCGCTGGGCGTGGACGAACCACGTGGCATCGCCTTTATCGACGACGCCGTCTATGCCTCCGTGCGACAGAAGATCATCCGGCTGCGCGACACGACCGGTTCGGGCGCGGCCGACGAGTCGGTGGAGATCGTGACCGGTCTGCCGGAACAGGCCCACCTGCTGCACCGCAACAACGGCATCGCGGCGGGTCCGGACGGCCAGTTGTACGTGGCGGTCGGGAGCACGAGCAATTTGGGTGAACTGCCGGAGACCGAACTGTCCGGCACAATCCTGCGCATCGCGCCGGACGGCTCCAGCGTCGAGGTCGTGGCCAGAGGATTCAGGAACCCATTCGACCTGGCCTTCGCACCGGACGGGGAGTTGTTCTGCACGGACAACGCGCCGGATGTGCCGGTGCGGTCCGCGGATGACGCGCCGGACGAGCTCAACCACGTGATCGAGGGCCGCGACTACGGGCATCCAAACGTCTGGGGCGAGCCGCCCGAGGACTCGCTGACCGAGGGCCCGGTGGCGGCGCTGCCGGCTCACGCGGCGGCCACGGGCATCACCTTCTTCACCGGGCCGCAGGCGGGCGAGTTCGAGGGTGACGTCCTGATCACCACCTGGGGGCCGGGCCTGGGCCGAAGTTCCTACACCCACAACGTCCTGCGCGTCAGCCTGGAACGCAAAGGCGAAACCTATTCGGGTGAGGTCCATCCCTTTGTCACCGGCCTTGACCGGCCCACGGACGTGGTTATCGCGCCGGACGGTTCAGTGGTTATCAGCGACCATGTCGGCAAGCGCGTCTACAGCGTCTCGCGCCGATAGGTCAGGGGCCACGCGCCACAGCCCCCGACTATCGAGGCGGCTGCCAGTTCAGCGCCCGCTCCAGGTTGGCGAGGTATTCGGCGAAGGCGCGGCGGCCCGTCGGCGTGGCCTGAACCCAGGTGCGCGGCTTGGAGTCCTGGAATTCTTTCGTGATGACCAGGTAGTCGGCGTCAGCCAGCTTGCGCAGATGGGTGGTCAGGTTGCCGCCGGTGAGCTCGAGCGTCTGCTGAATGAATCCGTACGCAAGCCGATCCGTCTCGGGCTGAACGACCAGCATCGTCATGATCCGCAGTCGTGTGGACTGGTGGATGGTCTCGTTGAGGACGATGGCCTCGTCGGTCAACGGTTGCCGCTCCAGCGAATCCACGCCGCGCCCAGCGCGACCACGATCAGCGTCCCTGCCGCCGATATCAGGAGCGCGGCATCGCCCGCGAGGTGGCTGGACAGATAGAACGCTGCGGCAAAGCCCACGCCCACCGCCGCGAGCACTGGGCGGTGCATGATGCCGAAGAGGACATAGCCAAGGGCCACGATGCCAACGGCGACGCGCGCAATCGTGACCCCGGCGACACCCGCCGTCCACATGCCCGCCGCCGCCGGCACCAGGAACGACGCTACCGCCACCGCCAGCCAGTAGAGGAATACCCGGATCCCCGCGCTGCGCGCAGCTGGACCGGCGGCGTTGGCCCGGCTGGCACGGTGCCCCAGAACGGCGCTGCCAACCATCCCGGCCGCCGTCAGGACACCCCACACGGGCGCGGGAAACCACGGACTGTCCGCTACGAACTCAGGCACCAGCGCCACGATGGCGTACTGCGCCAGGAGGGCAAGAGCAACGATCACGCCCCACAGGAGCAGGATCGTTTCCATCCCCGCGACATACATGGAGCTCCGGGCCCGGTCCATCGTGGCGTGGATGGCGTTCCAACTCTCCTCGGGTGGAAGTGCCGAAGCTTCGCGTTCTGGGTTCTGCATGTCCTGCCTGCCAGCTGGGGTGCGGCCGTGTCCCGGCCGGGAGGTTTGTAATACAAACTAGTTTATTGAACTAAACTCCTCCGCGCAACGCGTGGGTCGCAAGGCACGTCAGTTTTCCGGTCCAAGAGCGCTCGCGGTGCGGTACACTTTCAGAAATTCGGGCGGCGCGTTGGACGCCTCCCTTCCGCGACGCGACGGCCCGCGCAGGGCCGGCGAGATCGAAAACCACGCATGGTCATCACCTCTCCCAAGCGCGAACTCCTTGACGAGCTTCGCCTGAACGCTGACGACACCGGCTCCGCGCCGGTGCAGATCACGCTGCTCAGCGCGCGGATCGAGGAGCTGACGGAACACCTGAAGCTGCACAAGAAAGACAAGCACTCGCGCTACGGGTTGCTCAAGATGGTCGGGCGCCGCCGTCGTCTCCTGAAGTACCTCCAGGATCGGGACCCGGAGCGATATCGGGAAGTGATCGAGAAGCTTCAGATTCGAGCGCGGCGCTGACGGCGCGTGAATACCTGGCGAAACGCGGCGAGCCGCCCGATGCGCGGCGAGTACGCACGGATTGATAGGCGGTCCGCTCCGAAGCCGGACCGCTTTTCTTTGTTGTAAACGGCTTCGGATCAGAACGCCGGGGGGACCTGACGGAAGAGCCAAGAACCGAGGGCGCAACAGCGGTTGCGGGCTCGCTTCTTCGCTCTTCGTCCAGACCGCCGGCGAGGAGTGACCTGTATGCATACCGTTGAGACTCAATTTGGCGGGCGGCGGCTCTCGTTTGAGACCGGCCGCCTGGCCCAGCAGGCGGATGGCGCAGTCCTGGTGACCTACGGCGACGCCGTCATCCTTGGCACCGTGGTTATGTCCGATCGCCTGCGCGAGGGGATTGACTACTTTCCGCTCTCCGTGGACTACGAAGAGCGCAGCTATTCCATCGGCAAGATTCCGGGCAGCGTCTTCCGGCGCGAAGGCCGGCCGCCCCTGGCGGGCATCCTGGCCTCCCGGTTGACCGACCGCCCGCTGCGCCCGCTTTTCCCCAAGGGCATGCGCAACGAGGTGCAGATCATCCTGACCGTGCTGTCGCACGACCGCACGGTCGAGACCGACGTCATAGGCACAATCGCCGCGTCGGCCGCGCTCATGATCTCCGGCATCCCGTTCGAGGGGCCGGTCGGCGCGGTACGCGTGGGGCTGCGCGACGGCGAGTTCGCGCTCAATCCGACCATTGAGGACAACGCCAACGGCGAGTTGGACTTGGTCGTATCCGGGACGAGCAATGGCGTAGTCATGCTCGAAGCCGGCGCCCGCGAAGTCGACGACGACACGATGATCCGGGCCATCGCCTGGGGCCAGGAGCAGTTGCAGCCCGCCATCGACCTGCAGCTACAACTCCGGGACCTTGTGAAGCCGGAGCCGCGCGAGATAAAGACCGAAACGCTCGACCCCGCGGTCCTTGAAGCCGTGGACGCCCGCTGCGGCGCCTCGCTCGCCGAGGCCGCACGCGTCACCGAGCGTGGCGCCCGCAGCGAGCGGCTGGCTTCCATCCAGGCCGAGGCTGTTGCAGCCTTCGACGGCAAGCACGAGGCCGACGACATTGGCGAGGCACTGCACGAACTCGAAAGCGCGTACACGCGCCGGGCGATCGTGGACGACGGCATCCGGCCGGACGGACGCCCCGACGATGCCCTTCGCGCCCTGACCGCCGACGTGGGGATATTGCCGCGTACCCATGGCACCGGCTTGTTCCAGCGCGGTGAGACCCAGGTGCTCTCGATCGTGACCCTGGGCAACCAGCGCGACGAGCAAAAGATCGGCCTGAGCGACCTGGAGGAACTCGTCCAGCCCAAGCGCTACATGCACCACTACAACATGCCGCCGTTCGCCTCCGGTGAGGCCGGGCGGCTTGGCTCCCCGCGCCGGCGCGAAATCGGGCACGGCGCCCTGGCTGAGCGCGCGCTGCTGCCCGTGGTTCCGGGCTACGAGGACTTTCCCTACTCCATGCGCGTGGTGTCCGAGGTGCTGTCCTCCAACGGCTCCACGTCCATGGCCTCCACCTGCGGCAGCACGCTGGCGCTACTGGACGCTGGCGTGCCGATCAGCGCCTCCGTGGCCGGCATCTCGATGGGGCTGGTCACCTCGGACAACGGCGCGTTCAAGGTGCTCACCGACATCCAGGGCGCGGAAGACCACTTCGGCGACATGGATTTCAAGGTCGCCGGCACCGAGAAGGGCATCACCGCGATCCAGCTCGACATCAAAGTTAAGTACCTGACCCAGGAAATCGTCGAACTGGCGGTCCGGCGGGGGCGCGACGCCCGGATGCGGATTCTTGAGGTGATGGGCGGCGCGCTGGCGGCACCGCGAGCCGACGTGGGCGAATTTGCGCCCAAGATCGTCCGAACCCAGATCAGTCCCGACCAAATCGGGACGGTTATCGGCCCCGGCGGGCGCATGATCCGCCAACTGGAAGCCGATACCGGCGCTTCGATCGACATCCAGGAAGACGGCACGATCATGGTCGGATCGCCGTCACGCGAGGGCGCCGAGCAGGCGGTCCAGATGATTCGGGACATAACCGGTGAAATCGACGCCGGGCGCACCATGCTTGGCAAGGTCACCCGCATCTTCGGGTTCGGCGCCATGGTCGAGTTCATGCCCGGTCGCGAGGGCCTGGTCCCGCGCCACGAACTGGCCGAAGAACCGCCCGGCATGATCGAGGACGTGGTCAACGTCGGCGACGACATCATGGTGATGGTGATCGAGACGGACGATCAGGGCCGGGTCAACCTTTCGCGGCGGGCCGTTCTGCTGGGCCTCTCGCCAGAGGAAGCGCTGGCCTCCGCCGCCCCCGCCCAGCGAGGCGGCGGACGCGGCGGGCGCGATGGCCGCGATGGCCGGGGCGGACGTGGTGGACCGCGCCGCGACGGCGGAGGGCGCGGACCGAGGCGGCCCCGCTACCGCGACTAGAGGAGCGCAGTGATGGGAACGCCGTTGCGAATCGCCGTGTTCGGAGCCTCTGGCCGCGTGGGCCAGACCGTGGTGGATGCCGTAAAGGGTGCACCGGACATGAACCTCGTGGCCGGAGTCGACCAAGTGGCGCAGACCGTCGATTTCGCCTGGTTCGACGATGCGGCGGCCGCCATCCGCGAAACCCGTCCAGACGTCGCCGTTGACTTCACCGTCGCCGATGCGGCGGCGGCCAACGCGCTCAGCGCCATTGCGGCCGGCGTATCACCGGTCATCGGAACCACCGGCATGTCGGCGGACCAGGTCGAGGCCATCCGCTCGGCTGCCGCGACCGAAGGCGTGGGCGCGTTTATCGCGCCCAACTTCGCGATAGGCGCTGTCCTGATGATGGCCATGGCGCAGCTGGCGGCCCCGCATCTGGACCACGTTGAGGTGATCGAGCTACATCACGATCAGAAGATCGACGCACCCTCGGGCACGGCCGCCCATACGGCCGAATTGATCGCCCAGGCGCGCGGCGGCCGCGCGGCCATCGACGCTCCCACCGAGCGCTTCACCCTGCCGGGGGTACGCGGCGGCGTGAACCACGGTGTGCGCGTCCACAGCGTGCGGCTGCCCGGGTTTGTGGCCCACCAGGAGGTCATCTTCGGCGCGCTGGGGCAGACCCTCACGATCCGACATGATTCAACCAGCCGTGATTCGTTTATGCCCGGCGTGCTGATGGCGGCCCGACGGGTGCGAGACTTGCCCGGCTTGGTCATAGGCCTTGAGCACCTGCTCTTCGAGGAAAGCGACGACGCATGAGCCGTAGGTTTAGTATCGGGGTTGTTGGCGCCACGGGCGCCGTGGGCCGCGAATTCCTGAGCGTGATGGCCGAACGCAACTTCCCGGTCGGCGAGTTGCGCCTGTGGGCCTCGGAGCGAAGTCGCGGCAAGCAAATCGAGTTCAACGGCGATTCCTACACCGTCAACGTGCTGGATGACGACAGCGACTTCACGGGCCTGGACTTTGTGTTGATCTCGGCGTCCGGCGCCATCAGCCGCGCCGTCGCGCCGCGGGTCGCCGCCGCCGGCGCGATCGCCATCGACGACAGTTCCGCGTTCCGCTACGACGACGACGTGCCGCTGGTGGTCCCCGAGGTCAACGCCGGGGATTTGAAGGAGCACAAGGGCATCGTGGCGATCCCGAACTGCTCCACCACACCGATCGTCCAGGTGCTGGCGCCGCTGCACGAGCACAGCGCCTTGCGGCGCGTGATTGCCGACACCTACCAGTCGGTATCGGGCGCCGGTGGAATGGCGATGGAGGAGCTGGCCGAGCAGACCGCCGCCATGGCCAACGGCAGCAGGTCCGAGGTCGCGCCGGACGTGTTTCCGCACCAGATCGCGTCCAACCTGATCCCGTCCATCGACGATCCGCGCGACGACGGCTACTCGAAAGAGGAATGGAAGGTATCGGCCGAGACTCGCAAGATCATGCACTTGCCCGATTTGGCCGTATCGGCCACCTGCGTGCGCGTGCCCGTGTTCCGCGCGCATTCCGCGGCTGTCCACGCGGAATTTAGCGATCCCTTCGACGCCGACCTCGCTCGCTCGCTCTTGGAAGACGTGCCCGGCGTCCGCGTCGTTGACGACCTGGCCGCCGAGGTCTACCCCACGCCCTTGACCGCCGAAGGCAACGACACCACCTGGGTCGGCCGCGTGCGGCAGGACATGTCGCACCCCAATGGCCTGGTGTTTTGGGTCGTCTCCGACAACCTGCGCAAGGGCGCGGCGACCAACTCCATCCAGATCGCCGAGTCGATGATCGAGCAGGGACTCGTTTGAACCCGAGGCTGCGCTAGAGCCGAGTCGTCGGCCAACTGTTGGCGGCGCCCCGGCTAGGATGGGGCCATGGCGCTGGTGTACTCGATTCAGTCGTGGTGGCGCACGGTCAGGCGTTCGGCGGACCGTCGCGAGGACTACCGCCAGGCCCAGCAAGCGCTGGTGCGCGCCGGCATGTCGCCCGAGATTTCCCAGGAAGAGTTGGACGTCTACCTGGAGGAGATTCGCGCGGCCCGTACGCCCAGACGTGACCTCCTGAAGGCCGGGTTCCTGGCGGGGATGGGGGTGGTGCTGGCGGCGCTGGTGCTCTTCATCGTCTTGATCATTGCTATGGGCGTGGTCGAACTGTTGATCGATCCCGACGGCAAGGGCAGCCGCGCCATCGCCGAAGGCCAAATCCCGCGTCCGCGTGACGCCGAACCGCTGGGCACGCCTGGCGGCGTGATCATTGCCGCTGGCTTGCTGATTGCCGCCGTGTTCGGCGTCATGGGTGCCGGCCTGGCCCTGTTGGAGCGGACGCGCTTCGAGCGGCAGTGCGCGCCCTATACCTTTGCCCACCGCCGCCGAGCGCGGCGTGCCAACACGCAGGTGGAAATCCTTCTGTGGGTGGCCATGCTGGCGCCGCTGCTGCTGGCGCTTTCCGCGTACCTGCGCGAAGCCAGCGCCGTGCCCGTGCTGTTTTTGCTGGCGTTAGGGCTGCTGCTGTTCCGCTCACTCTGGCGCTCCGCCTTCCCTGACGTCCTGCGGGCGCTCAGCCCCTACAACGCCGCCGGCCTGGCCGCGCAGGTTCTTGTCACTGAGGCCGTGATCATCGAGCGTCAGGAAGAAGCCTTCTACGGCAAGGGCGTCTGGCGTCGCTGGGCGCGCTACTTCAGCCGCCGCGTCAACTGGTAGCGCAATCGGCCGAGGCATAGCGGGCCGCGGGTCGCGTTAACCCGCTCTGCCCGCCGTTTCCCAACCAACGGTCCGGGCGTGGCCTCGTGATACAGTCGCCGTTGCTGGATCGCGCACGGGAACGAACGACCTCTCGCCATGAGCGCCGAGTTGGTCGGCATCCTGAGCGTTGGCGCGACGCTGGTTGTGGGCGGGCTAGCCACCGCCGGCGCGGTTGTCGGCCTGATCTTGAAGATTGAAGGCCGCCTGAGTGCCCGCATGGATGCTATTGAGGGCCGCATGGCCTCAATGGATGAGCGTCTTAGTGCCCGCATGGACACCTTTGAGGCGCGTCAATACGAGACGGTGCAGACCGTTGCGCGCATGGAGGCTACCCAGCAGGCCATGCTGGCTACCCTGGCGCGCATCGAGGAGCGCAGTCGGCCCGCTGGCGACCCGCCGGCGAAGCCGACCCTGTTCGAACCAGGCCCGCCACCGGCCGAGCCGGCCGACGGTCCGCGCCAATCCGTGCCAGCCAGCGCGCCGACCCCCGCCTAGTTGTACTGACCGCAGACTTGTGAGGCCCGCCTGACGGGCTGCCGGCCGCGTTTCTAGGTGACCGAGCGTCTGCCCGCTGGCAACGCGTCCCCATGCCGCGCGCCGACAGCAACGCGACGCGCCGCCAAAGAGCGTCGCGAGGCCGTCTCGTCGCCGGCGCTAGGTACAATCAACTCCTACAGCACGGCGTATCGTGGCCGCCCGGGCGGTCGCGGGCGGAGGCTGTCGCATGTTGACCTTTGGCCGGCTCATTACCGCGGTTATCACCCCGTTCGCCGACGATGGCTCGGTGGACTACGACACGTTCGGACGCCTTGTTTCCGGACTCGTCGACGCCGGCAACGACGCGGTCGTCGTCACTGGTACCACCGGCGAGTCGCCGGTCCTCAGCGACGACGAACGGTTCAATCTCTACCGTGAAGCGCTGACGGCAGTCGGCGACCGCGCCCTGGTGATTGCGGGCACCGGCGGCTACGACACCACCGAAAGCGTGCGGCTTTCGCGCGAAGCCGCCGAGATCGGCGTGCATGGCCTCCTGCAGGTCACGCCCTACTACAACAAGCCGCCGCAGGATGGGTTGGTCCTCCACTTCGAGACCATCGCGGCAGCCACGTCGCTGCCCAACATGCTCTACAACGTTCCCGCGCGCACCAGCCTCAACATGACGGCCGACACCGTGGCGCGTTTGAGCGCCGTGGACAACATCGTGGCCGTCAAGGAGGCGAGCGGGGACTTTGACCAGATTGCGGAGATTGCGCGCACGGCCGAAGACGGATTCGACATCTACAGCGGCAACGACAGCGACACCTACCTGCTCATGGCGTTGGGTGGTGTGGGCGTCGTCAGCGTCCAGTCGCACGTTGTCAGCGGCGAGACCCGCGACATGATCGACGCCTTTGTCGAAGGCGACCTTGAGACCGCGCGGCGCAAGCACCTGCACTTGCTGCCCATCGCCCGCGCGCTGTTCCCGGCCGGCTGGTCCAACCCCATCGCCGTGAAGGCCGCGCTCAACCTCAGCGGTTTCCGGGTGGGTGTCCCACGCTCGCCGCTGGTCGAGATGCCGGCTGCGATGCAGGACGACCTGAAGGCCGTGCTCGACCTATACGAGCTGGACGCCTTCATCCAGCCCGCCGCGGTGCATGCGTAACGCGTGATCGGCCTTCCGACCTTTCCGGATCTGGCGAGTCTTGCGTCGGTCGTTCGGACCTGTGAGCGGTGCGGCCTGCACGCCGGTCGCAACAACGCTGTCCCAGGGGAAGGCTCAGCCTCGGCGCGCGTCGTCTTCGTTGGCGAGGGTCCCGGCTTTCACGAGGACCGGCTGGGCCGCCCGTTCGTGGGCCAGGCCGGAAAGATGCTCGATGAAATGATCCAGGGCATCGGCATGCGCCGGGCGGATGTTTTCATCGCCAACGTCCTGAAATGCCGTCCGCCCAACAACCGCGACCCGCTGCCCGACGAAGCTGACGCCTGCCGCCCCTACCTGGACCAGCAACTCGAACTGATCGATCCCGATCTGGTCGTGCTGCTGGGCCGCCACGCGCTCAACGCCTTCTTCCCGGAGGCGCGCATCTCGCGGGCGCGCGGCGTGGCCCGGCGGCTGCACGGACGGGTGTATCTGCCCGTCTACCACCCGGCGGCGGCCTTGCGCCAACTGCGGCTGCGCGAGGTACTGGCGCAGGACTTTCAGATGATCCCCAAGCTGCTGGACGACGCCACGGCGGTCGAGCCTGACCCTCCGCAGCCCCCTGACACGCAGCAGCTTTCGTTCTTCGCTTAACGCACCCACCATCGGAACTTCCAAATGACTCGTGAACCTCAAACCGACGCCGTGCGCCTGGTGTCCATTGGCGGCATCGGCGAAATCGGCAAGAATTGCACCGTAATCGAGTACGGCGACGACGCCATCGTGCTCGATTGCGGCATCACCTTCCCCGACGCCGAGATGTTCGGCGTGGACCTGGTGCTACCGAACTTCGGCTACCTGCGCGAGATCCGCCACAAGCTGCGCGCCTTCGTGATCACGCACGGCCACGAGGACCACATCGGGGCGTTGCCCTACGCCTTGCGCGAGTTCAACCTGCCCATCTATGGCTCGCGTCTTACGTTGGGTCTGGTTGGCGTGAAGCTGGAAGAGCCCGGCCTGCTCGACCACGCGGACCTGCGGGTCGTCGGCGCGCGGGAGACCGTGACCATCGGCTCCTTCCGCTGCCAGTTTTTCGACGTCTGCCACAGCATCCCCGACGCGATGGGCGTGGCCATTCAGACCCCCGTCGGCACCATTGTGCACACGGGCGATTTCAAGATCGACCACACCCCGGTGGACGGAGTCCCGCCGGACTTCCAGACCCTGGGACGCTTGGGTGACGACGGCGTGCTGCTGCTGATGTCGGACAGCACCTACGCCGATCAGCCCGGCCACACTCCCTCAGAGGCCGTGATCTCCGAGACCTTGGACCGGATATTCAACGATGCACCGGGCCGCATCATCGTCGCCACCTTCTCGTCGCTGATCTCCCGCGTGCAGCAGGTCATTGATGCTGCCTTTGCCTACGGCCGCCGCGTCTGTTTCGTCGGCCGCAGCATGGAACGCAACGTCGGGGTTGCCCGCGACCTGGGCTACCTACAGATTCCCGATGCCGGCATGGTGGTCGATCCCAGGGACCTGCGGAACTACCCGGCCGACGAAATGGCTGTCATCTGCACTGGCTCCCAGGGCGAACCCCGCTCCGCGCTGGTGCGACTGGCGAACCGTGACCACCGCTTCATCGACCTCATGCCGGACGACACGGTGGTCGTGTCAGCCGCGGCGATCCCGGGCAACGAGGAAGCCGTGAACAAGACTATTGACCGTCTGGCCCGGCAGGGCGCGCGCGTGCTGTACGAGCGCGTGATGCCCGTGCATGTCTCGGGCCACGCCAGCCAGGAAGACCTCAAGTTCATGCTCACCACCCTTCGGCCAAAGTTCTTCATGCCGGTCCACGGCGAGTACCGACACCTTGAGGAACACAGACGCCTGGCCGAGCGGGTGGGGGTGGACGCCGAGCATGTGCTGGTGGCCGAGTCGGGGTCCATCGTCGAGCTGTCCCGCGACGACATCAGCGTGGTCGGCCAGACCGACGTCAGCAACGTCTACGTCGATGGACTCACCGTTGGCGAGGAGAGTGACGCCACCATTCGCGACCGTCGCCACCTGGCGGAAGGCGGCGTCGTCATCACTGTTGTGAACGTGGACCGTCACACTGGTCAATGCTTGACTGACCCGGATATCATCACGCGGGGGTTTGTGTACGCCTCGGACGCTGAGGACAAGCTTCTGGCTCGTGCTCGCGACACCGTACGGTCGGTCGTCGAGACCGGGGATCATTCGGACCGTTCCCCTGCGGTTTTACAACAGAAGATCCGGAACGCACTCGGGAGGCGGCTGTTCCGGGAGACCCGGCGGCGACCGGTCATCCTGCCGATCGTCACTGAGGTCTAGCTAAGGGGCGAGCTTCGGCTTGCACCGAGGAGGGCCTCCCGTGGCCACGAGCCGAAAGGCCGCCGCGCTGCCAGCGCGCGCGACGCGGCCTGAACACTGGGACATTGCGGGCTTTGGCGGCTTCATCGTGGCCGCCTTCGGCGTACTCTCGTTCGTCGGCCTCATCGTCGACGACGCGCTACTGGCGACAGGCGCGGCTGGAACGATCGCCGCCGGTCTGGGCCGCGCCGCGCCGCTGGGCGCGCTGGCGGGCGCGCTGATTGGCGGGGCGGTTCTGGTTGCCGGCGCCCGGCGTCGCGCCATCATCGACGTCACCCACTTCATCGCGGCGGCCGTCTTCGTGGCTGCCCTGGCGGCGATGACCGACCTCGCTGCCGAGGTCGCGAACCAGGGTGAGCCTGAGGGCGGCGGGGCCATTGGCGGGATCGTCGGGTCGGCCATACGAGCCGGCGTCGGCGACGTCCCGGCCCATCTCATTCTGGGCTTGGCCGCGGTGCTGGCCCTGGCCTACGGTCTGGCGGCCTCACCCTGGGGCACCGAAACGGTGACCCGACCCGGGCGGTTCGTCATCCAGGCCACAGGCCTCTTAGGGACTGGCCTGATACGGGTCGTCGCCGCCGCCAACGCCCGGGCACGCCCCTGGTTCTCGCCGGCGGACCGTACAGATGCCGAGCAAGAGTCGGACCGCGCACACGACGACATTGACGACACGTCAGCCGACGAAGCAGACGAGGAAGTGCCCGCCTGGGGCCAGCAGCCGCTGATTCGCACCGCGGACCGACTGCCGGCCGCGGCGGCCCCTCCGCAGCAGGACGGCCCCTGGCAGTTGCCGGCAATCGACCTGCTCCTGCCCGCCGAGGACTCGGGCGAGGTTCCTGAAGCTGAGATCGTCAGCAAGGCCGCCTCAATCGAAGAGACCCTGGCCTCCTTCAAGGTGCAGGTCCGGGTTGCCGAAGCGGTCCCCGGACCCGTGGTGACCCAGTACCTCTTGCAGCCGGGACCAGGCGTGAAGGTGGCGCGCATTACCGCGCTCTCGAACGACCTGGCCCTCAAGCTGGCCGCGCGCAGCGTGCGGATCGAAGCGCCGGTGCCCGGGCAGCCGTTCGTGGGGCTGGAGACTCCAAACGACAACCCCGCCGTCGTGACGCTGCGCGAGGTGATGGAGAGCCAGGCCTGGGTCGAATCCGACGCGGGCATCAAGGTCGCGCTCGGCCAGGATGTCGCGGGCCGCGTACGCGTGGCCGACCTGGCAAAGATGCCGCATTTGCTGATCGCTGGCGCCACCGGGTCGGGCAAGTCGGTCTGTCTCACGTCCCTCATCACCGGAATCATGTTCACCAAGACCCCCGATGAGATGCAGTTCGTGCTGATCGATCCCAAGATGGTCGAACTGGTGGCGTTTGAAGGCATCCCGCACCTGCGCATGCCCGTCGTTACCGACGTAAACGAAGTCGTCGACGTGCTGACCTGGGTCAGCAACGAGATGGCTCGCCGCTACCGAACCTTCAGCAAGGCCGGTGTCCGCAACCTGGCGTCGTACAACGAGGCATTGCCGGACGACGCCGAAGGACCGCTGCCCAACATCGTCGTCATGATCGATGAGCTGGCCGATCTGATGATGACGGCGCCGGGCGACGTGGAGCGACTGCTGGCTCGCCTGGCCCAGATGGCGCGCGCCACCGGCATCCACCTGGTGGTATCCACCCAGCGCCCCTCGGTCGATGTCGTCACTGGCCTGATCAAGGCCAACTTCCCCACCCGCATCTCGTTCATGGTCAGCAGCCAGGCCGACTCGCGCACCGTGCTGGACATGGCCGGCGCCGAACGGCTGATCGGCCGCGGCGACATGCTGTTTGCGCCGCCCGAAGGTGGGAAGCCGCAGCGAATTCAAGGCGTGCGTGTCACCGATGAGGAAGTTCGCGCGGCCGTCGAGCATTGGCGCGAACAGGGCGAACCCGCCCAGGTTTCCAGACAGGAACTCCAGCAGTCAGCCGAAGACGACGAGGACGAAGTCTTCGTGGAAGCCACCGAACTGGTCATGCGCCACGACAGCGTCACGCCCGACCAGCTGGCGCGGGAACTGGGCATTGGACGCTCGCTGGCCCTCAAGCTGGGCCACCAACTGGAAAAGGAAGGCTTCGTCGGCCCGCCGCTGCCACAGTCCCTCCGCCGCCCCGTCCTCCAGCGCAACCCCGTCGAATGAGCCGCTGACATCTGCCCGTGGCCCAGGCTGCGCGCAGCCTGGGCCCTCGGAAGTAGCGGAGCTCCGCTTAGCTCACCACCGCCGCGGCCCGCGCCCTGGCCGTCGACTCGCCCCTAACCAACACACCCGGCAGCAGCGCGTCCAGACGTTCACTCGTTCGGCCCTCGGCAGCGGCGGCCAGATACGCCACGCCCTGCCGGCCCATCTCCTCTTTCTCGAACGTCACCGCCGTCATCGGCGGTGACGTGTGCTCGGTGGCCGCCGGCGCGTTGAGCTGGGTAAAGGTGGTCCCCAGGAACGAGACGTCGCGAGGAACCGCCACCCCGGCCTCCGTCAGCGTCCGCAGCGCGGCCAGCGCCATGGGCAGATTCTGCACGTAGATCGCGTCCGGTAGATCGGCGTGAGCCAGCATGGCCTCCACAGCGGCCTGGCCGGTCGTCTTGACCTTCTCGCCGAAGTAGATGTCCGCGTCCGCCAACGGGTGGCGGGCGTCCGCCAAGGCGTCCCGAAAGCCGGTGAAGCGGGCGCCGTGATAGGTGTCCAGCTTGGCCGGGTCGCCGGGCAGCACCACCGCCAGCCGCTCGTGCCCCAGCTCCAGCAGGTGCCGGGCCGCCGTCCGCCCGATGTCGTAGTTGTCCGGCGCAACGTACGCACAGCCTGGAACGATGCGCTCGCAGACCACCGAGGGGCGCTTGTGCGCGCGCAGAAACTCGATATCCGCCGCGTCAGGGCCAAAGGTCAGCAGGCCGCCCACCTCCGGCGCGCGCTCGGCCGCGGCCGCCAGCGAGCCTTCCGGGAAAGTGTGCAGGCTGATCCCGTGCCCGCCGCGCGCCGCCTCCAACTGCGCGTGATAAAGCGCCACGGCATACGCGCCCGGATCAAACCCGTTGCGGTAGAACACCCCGATGTGCGCCATCAGCCCGTACCCCGCCGAACCTGATCCAGCGCAGTCTACGCGGCCCGCCGGAGCGTCGGACGCGTGACCCACACCGTGCCAAACACCACCGCCACCACCGCCGTGCCGATCAGCGTCGCGGTCTGGATGCCCAGGGACTCGGCGATAGTGCCGATCACCAGCGCGCCCACCGGCGAGAACCCGATGAAGGTGATCGTGTTGAGACTCATCACGCGTCCGTAGTACGCCTCGGTCGCCTCTAGTTGCAGCATTGTCCGGACGCACGCCGAGAACACCGTATTCAGCAGGCCCACCAGCACCAGCAGGACGAGCGAAACGCCGAAGCTCGACGAGACCGCGAACCCGGCCAGCGCCGCCAAATAGCCAGCCACCGCAATGCCGGCCAGTCGTCCGTTGGGCGGCAGCCAGTTCGCGCTCGCCACCACAAACGCGCCCATCACCGCGCCCAGGCCGGGTGCGGCGATCAGCCAGCCCAGCCCGGTCACGTCGGCATCGAGCACCTCTCGCGCAAAGACGGGCGCCAGCTGTTGAAAGGAGCGCCCGAACAGGCTGGCGGCGGCGGAGACTAGGAGCACGAGCACGATGAGTTCGCGGCTGAACGCAAACCGCAAACCGTCCCGCACGGTCGTCAGCACCGCCTCGCGCGGCCGCGGCTTGAACGGCGGCAGGTCCATCAACGCCAGGGCTGCGAATACGGGTAGCGTGGTAGCGGCGTTGATAAACAGCACGCCGGCCGCGCCGATCACCGGCACCAGCAAACCCGCCAATGCGGGCCCGATCAACGCCCCGCCCGTAAACACCACGGCGTTCAGCGCAATGGCCTTGCGTAAGTCCTCCGGCGGAACCAGCGCGGGCACGATCGCCTGCCGCGTCGGCTGATCGAATGCCCCGGCAACCGCGGCCAGCAGCGCCAGTGTCGCGAAATGCCAGACCCGCGCCAGGTCGGCGGCAACCAGAATCGCCAGCACCAGGCCCAGCAGCGCCTGACTGATTTGTGTGATCCACAGCAGCGTGCGGCGGTCCATCCGGTCCGCCACCACCCCGCCAAAGAACGGCAGCACCACCATCGGCACGCCGCGCGCCGCGCTCACCACCCCGACCCAGAACGCCGAACCCGTCAGGTCATAGGTCAGCCAACCCACCACCAGCATTTGCATCCAGGTCCCGGAGTGCGAGATCACCAGGCTGAACCAGAACAGCGCAAAGTTCCGGTGCCTCAGCACACCCGGACGCAAATCCAACACGCGCATGGGCTACCCCGACCCGGTCATGGGCGGTCCTACCGTCGGCCTGGATCGGACTGCGGGGACGCCGCCACCAAGGCCGGGCTGCTTAATCCAGCGGCAGACTGACCCGCCGGCCGTCGCGTGCCGAGCGCGCGGCCGCCTCCATGAACTCCATGTACAGCAGGGCGCGCGCAAAGCTGGGCGCCAGCCCGGTGTCGTGGCTCCCGCTGCGGATGGCCTCGATGAAGTCGATCTCGACGTTCGGGTCGTACAGTTCGTTCGCCGGAATCTCGATCGGCGACAGCTCATCCTCGTCCGCCGTGGCCCCCGCGATCGTGTCGTGATCGAAGTCGTAGACCAGCGTGCCCCGGTCGCCGTACAGCCAAAGCTCGGTGGCCGGTTCGTGGTGCGCGAGGCCCGACCACTGGTACACGTAGTCGGCGCCTGATACCAGCTCGCCAATCGCGGTAAACGAGTCGGGCACGCGCACCGGTTCGAAGGCGTTCGTCTCGGGATTGCGCCGCTCGGGCACGTGGACGCGCGTCATGGCCTGAACGTCGCGCTCGGGTCCCAGCCAGCGCTGCAAGCCCTCCACCATGATCCCCACGTTCATCACGTTGTAGCCGCTGATGTCGAAATCTTGCCGCCAGTGCAGAAGGTCGTTCTTGACGGCGGTATCCCCAAACGACGACATCCGCGCCTGGCGCAGCGATCCGATGAAACGGTCGGCTCCCAGTAGGCGGCGCATGGTGCGGTCGCCGGCCACCCCGATCCCCGGCGGACATACCGCCGCGACCAGTCCCGGGTTTCGATCGGCGGCGTCCAGCATTTCGCGCGCTTCGGCCAGATTGCGCGACATGCGCGCCTGGCAGAACACGTGCTTGCCCGCGTCGAGCGCGGCCACCGAGACGCGGGCGTGCATGTAGGGCGTCGCGCCGATCCACACGACGTCCACGTCGGGGTGATCCACGACGGCGCGCCAGTCGTCCAGCACGTTTGGCACGTTGTGGTCGGCCGCAAACGCCTCGGCGGTGTCCCGACGCCGGTTCGCCACCGCCACGAAGGCGATGTCATCAACTTCTGCCAGGTTCGGCATGTGCCGCGTGCGCACGATGTCGCCCGCGCCGACGATGCCGATGCCGAGGCCGCCGTTCGCCATAGCTGGTCCTGATTGGAGAGATTCCTGTGGCGGCATCATGGCACGCGCCGCGCCGGTTCGCGCGCCGGGCCTCCGCCGTCCAGAATGTGCGCGCAGGCGAGTTTACGACCGGACCCGGCCATGTGGATCAGCCGACATGCCGAGCAACGGGACCTGAGACCGCATGCCTGATTGTGCTCCCGCCCCGCTCCGCGTCGCGATCGTCGGCAGCGGGGGAATGGCCGAAGCCCGAGCCGAGCGCATCGCCGTCCGCCCCGAAATCTCGCTCGTGGCGGTCGCGGGCCGCAACCCCGACACCCGGGCCGCCCTGGCCGCTCGCTTCGGGGTCGGGCACTCGGGGGATTGGGAGGCGACCGTTGCGCGCTCCGACGTGGACGCGGTGATCGTTACCACCCATTCCGACACCCATGCGCCGATGGGCGCGGCGGTACTGGCCGCCGGCAAACACTTGTTCAGCGAATCTCCCCTGGCGCTGACGCCGCTTGACGCCGCTCGGCTGCTCCGGCTGGCCGATCAGCGGCGGTTGGTGATCCGCGTGGGGCATACCAGCCCGCTGCGTCCGGGGTCGCGGTTGGTCCGCGAGCAGACGGCCTCGCTGGGCGGCGCGCTGCACGACGAAATGCTGATTCAGTTCCCGAACGACGTACGCGCTGGCCGCGTCGCCGGGTTCGACCAGCGTGTTACCGGGCATCCGCTCGTCTATGCCGTCCTGCTGGGATACCCCGCCATCTATGGGCGCGGGTCGATCACTCGAATCTCCGCTGACGCCGTTCTGGAGCCGGCGGGCGATGTGTTCGACCACGCTGTTGCAGTCGTCGTTCTGCGATTCGATGACGGCGGCCTCGCAACGATTACCCACCGGCGCGGGTTCGACGGCCCGTCCGATTCGGGCCGCACGGTCATCTGCCGTCGCGGGTCCATCCGCTTCGTGGAAGGCGCCGATCACATTGTCGTCACCGACCCGGACGGTCCACGCGAGCTGGCGATTCCCGACGAAGACCCCTGGAACGACGAGCTGACGGAGTTCGTGGCCGCTATTCGTGACGGACGCGCCATGTCCGTTCCCGCGGAGGAGGCCGCGCGGGTTGTGGGCATCGCCGACGCGGCCCGGCGGGCGGCCGACGCCGGCGTAACCGTCGCCTGCCGCTAGTCCGCCAGTTGGCGCGCGCGCGCCAATCGTCAATGATTCGGATTGGCGGACCTGGACCTCAGGTTTTCGCCGGGAGGATCCGCGCAGGCTCGACCCATGACCAGCGATAGCCCGGTAGCTCCGCCCTCGCCGCTTGAGGCTCCGGCCAGCCGGCGCTCGCGCCTGATTCGACACCGCGATCGCCTGGCGCCCGCCTTTGCCCACCAGGACTTCACCCGGCTGTGGCGCGCCAACCTGGGGACCATGATGTCGTTCTGGATGCAGAACGTCGCCCAGGGTTGGCTGATCGCGGTCATCACCGAGTCCCCACTCATCCTGGGAACCCTGGCCATGATTCGCGCGATCCCCATGCTGGTGCTTTCGCCATTCGGCGGCGTGCTGGCCGATCGGGTCAGCCGCACGAAGTTGCTGATCATCTCTCAACTGATCTTTACCGTGACCGGCCTTTCCATCGGGGTGCTGGTTGCGACCGGCGCCATTGAGATCTGGCACCTGGCGGTCTCCAGCGTGATGGCGGGCACGTCGTTCGCCATCAGCGTGCCGGCCCGCAATGCCCTGGTTTCCGACCTGGTGCCGCGACGGCACGTAGGCAACGCGATCGCGCTCACCAGCACCACAATGAACGCATCCCGAATCGTCGGCCCGGCGTTGGCTGGGTGGCTGATCGGCGTCATCGGTATCGCCGGCACCTACTTTGCGCAGACCGGCGGGTACATCTGGGGCATGGTCAACGTCCTAAGGGTTCAAGGTGGCGATCAGCACCCGAGGACCCGCGGATCGCCATTTGTCGCGCTACGCGACGGGTTTAAATTTGCCTTCAGCACCCGCCCGCTGGCCGCGCTGCTGCTGCTGGGCCTCTCACCGTCCCTTTTCAGCATGCCGATGGTCATGATCCTGCCCATCTTCGTGAAGCAGGACCTGAATGCCGGATCCGAGGAGCTGGGCTTGGTGCTGGCGGCGCAGGGTATTGGGGCCGTCATCGGGTCAATTGGCGTTGTTGCCTACGCCGCGAACCGGCGCAAGGGCCCAGTGGCAATGATCAGCGCCGCCGCGTTTGGCGCGCTGATTATGGTCCTGGGTCTCACCCGCTCGCCCCTCGCTGCCGGGATCGTCATGGCGGTCGCCGGCTTCTTCTCGGCCGTGTACATGGCAACGAATCAGACGATGATCCAACTCCTGGCGCCGAACCGTCTGCGCGGGCGCGTGATGTCCATCTGGATGCTGGGCTGGGGACTCACGCCGCTTGGGCTGATGCCACTCTCGATCGTGGCCGAAACCCGCGGCATGCCGGACGCCATGGTCCTCGGCGGCGGCCTCAGCGTGGCGGTCGTGCTCTTCATCATGGTCTGGGGCCGTGAGCTCTGGACCATCGACGCGGATGCGGCGGTCGACCCCTCGGAGGAGTAAGCCAGCCTGGCCGTACTAAAATCCACCGGCCCCTGGTTAATGGAGACGGCCTATGCGTAGCGGCGTAGTGGGATTGCTGCCGCGCGATCCCCGGTCAGTCACGGCGGTCGACGCCCAGCATGCCCGCGAGCTCGGCTTTACCGGGTCCAGCGTGCAGCTCGGCGAACCAGATACGTACTCGATGGACGAGTTCCGGCGTTTGGGCGATCTCCTGCCTGCCGAAGGCATAGTCGTCGCCCAGGCCAACGGGACCTACCCCTCGCTGATCTCACTCGATTCAGCCGTCCGCGAGGCTGGAATTGAAGGCATGAAGCGGCACATGCAGGCCACGCACGCACTGCGGGCCGAGACGCTCTACATCCGACCGGGGGGCCTGAACCCCGTCGGCCCCTGGTATCCGCACCCCGACCATCACCAGGACGCGGCCTTCGAACGCGCCGTCGAGAGCATCGCCGCCGTGGCCGAGATCGCCGAGGCCGAAGGCATTTCGCTGGTGGTCGAGGGCCACGTGCTCTCGGTGCTGGACCGGCCCGAACGCATCGCCGAACTGTTTCGCCGGATTTCTACCAAAGCCCTCGGCTTCAACCTGGATCCCGTCAACTTCATGGGCAGCATCTGGGACGCCTGGAACCCGGACCCGGTTTACGCCCGCCTGCTAGAGGCGTCGCGCGGACGCATTCGGGCTGCGCACTGGAAGGACTACACGCTGGAAGACCGGCTGGTGCTGCACATCGAGGAAGTCCCGCTCGGCCAGGGCGTGGTCGACCACGCGGACTGGCTGACGGCTCTCAATGAGATTGCGCCTCGTGCCTGGGTGCTGATCGAGCACCTGCCGCCCGAGCTAATCCCGGCGGCCAAGCGCGAACTAGACGCCGCCATGTCGCAGGCGGGCCTGAGCTGGGACCCTGCTTGACGACGAAGTGGCAGGTTTGATAGCGACTGGCTTGAGTCACCCTTAGGGGTCAGTGAAGGTCGACGCCGTCGGTCGGGGAAGGCCGGCCCGCTAAGCGGCCGTTAGTCCTCAAAGCCGCGAACCCTGACTCGCCTGTTGGTGTCGGCGGTCGTGGATTCGATGGCCGCGACTTTCAGCGTGAGGACGTCCGTGACCGTCGTAAGTGTTTCGATGTCTGCCTTTGCCGTGCCCATGTCCTTCTTTAGCGTCGCCACGTCGGTCTTGAGCGTCGCCATGTCGGATGTGAGCGTTGCGGCGTCGGTCTTGAGCGTCGCAACATCTGCTCCAAGGGAAGCGAACTGCTGATCCATTCGCTCGAGAATCCGAAGAATGCTACGGAGCGTGTCGTCATCCGACTCGGCCCGCCCTTCAAGCCGAGTGACGCGGACATCGATAGTTGGCGTGGCCAAGCGAGGTCTCCTCTTGCAAGTTTGTTTGGATCCCCGCCCTAGGCCGATTGTAGCGGTCGGAACGAATCCCGTAGATTCCCGTAGCAGGCTGCCTTGAATGGCAGGCGGCTCACCGCGAACGGTGAACATGTCTCATGTGACACATCCCAGCCTGCCGAAGGACCCTGTCTGGTGACCACGGACTCACTGCAGGACCGCGCCATCATCATCACCGGCGGCGCGTCCGGCATCGGCCGCGCCACCGTCGAACTCTGCGCCCGGCGCGGCGCTCGTGTCGTGCTGGCCGATTTACCGCAGAGCCAGGGCGCGGACATTGCCGACGGCCTGGCTGCCGAAGGCCACACGGCCCGCTTCGTCGCCTGTGACGTAACCGACGAGGATCAGGTTGAGAACCTCGTGGCCGCCGCGTCGGAACTTGGCCGGCTGAATGTCCTGATCGCCTGTGCCGGCATCCTGCAGGGCGCCCTGGTGCCGATCGAGGACTTCGAGACCGCCACCTTCGACCGGGTCCTCGGCGTCAACGCCCGCGGCATGTTCCTTTGCGCCAAGCACGCCGTTCGCGCGATGGGCGATGCCGGCGGCGTGATCCTGTTGCTGGCCTCCGGCGCCGGTGTCACCAGCGGCAGTTCGTCGTACGCCTATGGAACCAGCAAGGGCGCGGTGCATGGCTTGGGTCTGGTCATGCAAGGACGAATGGGCAACTATCCCATCCGCATCAACACGGTGGCGCCGGGCAGCATCGCCACCGCGCTCAAGCTGCAGAACGTGGAGGATGTCGGCCACGCCACTGGCGTCTCCGACGATGAAATCCGCCGCCGACAGGCCGAACTCGGCGACCCAGCCGGCGTCGCCCGCGTCCTCGCGTTCCTGGCCTCCGCTGAAGCCGACTACGTCCGCGGAACCGTCTTCACGCGCTAAGCGGTCACGCTTGGTAGGCGAGGTCCGGAAACTCCTCGGCCGCCGCGTGCACGAACGCCTCCCAGGCTGGACGTGACACGGGCAAGTACGGCCGGCGGGTTTCCCAGGTGGTTTCCACCAGGAACGGCGAGGCCGCCGACATGGCCTTGCCGACGATTCCGTGCAGGTTGCCTTCTTCCACCAGGTGGCGCTTGACGACGGCGCCAAACGCATGCAGCCGCTCATTGCGCCGCGCCGCCTGTTCCCAGTCGCCGCGTTCAATCTCGGCCCACCAGTCCAGCATGAACGTCGGGTTGTAGCCCGCCATCCACGAGTAGTTGCCGCGCGCGCCATGCATGGCAAAGGCTGTCAGCACGTGCTCCCCGGCAAAGCAACTCAACTCGGGCGCCTGACGGCGCACGTCCATGAATCCGTCGACCGCCGATTGCACGTACTTGGCGCCTATCAGCTTGGGAAAGCGCTCGGCCAGCGCCCGGTATTCCGCGCCGCCCAGCACGTGCGGCTGGCGCGGCGTGTTGTATTGGATCAGGCCGAATTCGTCCGGAACCGCTTCCGACACGTCCTCCCAGAACTGGTCGAATGAGGCCGGGGTCATCGGCATGAACACGGGATGCCCCACGTGCGCGCCCATAACCCCGCAATCAGCCGCGATCCGCAATCGGTCGACGGTGCCCTGCGTGTTCAGCCAGGTCACGCCCGCCTGCGACGGCATGCCCACCTTCTGGCACTCGTCGCCGAACGCCGCCACCAGGGTTCGGAATTCGTCCAGCTCGATGGCGTAGAACTCGCCGTCGCTGTCGGTCGTATAGGCCCCGTGCAGGCCGGCCGCGTGGCTGCGCCGCACGTTCTCGCGCACGATGCCCGTGTCGATCTTGTTGCCCGGCGTAAAGGGCGTTGTCAGCGCAATCCAGATCCCATGCAAGTTCTCCCGCGTCAGCCCCTCCGCCATCTCCTCGCGTGCCATAGCCCTCGCCCCCCTTCTCAGTCGTCATGAACTCTCGCGCTCATTGTGCGCCCGTCGAACCACGAACGGATGGATCACACTCGCCCGCGAGTGGCCGCCGGCGACGCCATCGGCAAGACATTCGAACAAAGCGCCGCCGAAATCCTCCCGCGGGACAGCGCCTGCAGCGTTCAGGTTCGTGGCCGCTGACATTCACCGACCAGTCACCAATCACCCCCAATTCCCTGCCCTAAAATGACTCACCTCCCTGCTCTCTGATTCGTCGGCCCTATCCCCATGACCACCGAATTCCGTCCCACCGAAATCGATCCCAAGTGGCGAGCCCGCTGGGCTGAGCAGGACCTGTACCGCACGCCCGAACCCTCCGACCGCCCCACCTTCTACTGTCTCGACTTCTTCCCCTACCCCTCCGGCGACGGCATCAGCGTCGGCCACCTGCGCAACTACGTGCCGACGGATGTGATTTCCCGCGTGATGCGCATGCGTGGCTACGACGTGCTGCATCCGATGGGCTGGGACGCCTTTGGGCTGCCCACCGAGAACGCCGCCATCGAGACCGGCCGGCACCCGGCCGACCTGACCCGTGAGTGGAGCGCCAACTACAAGCGGCAGCTCGACCTGGCGGGCGGTTCCTACGACTGGGCGCGCGAGATCAACTCCACGCATCCCGACTACTACCGCTGGACCCAGTGGATGTTCCTCAAGCTCTACGAGCGCGGGCTGGCCTACCGGGCAACCGGTCTGCAGTGGTGGTGCCCCATCTGCGGCGCACTGGCTAACGAAGAGGTCAACGCCGACGGCACCGACTGGCGCGACCACACCGACATCACGCAGCGTGAGCTGACCCAGTGGTTCTTCAAGATCACCGACTACGCCGACCAGTTGATCGAAGACCTGCGCGAATTGGACTGGCCGGACGAGACGCGCGCGGCGCAGGTCAACTGGATCGGCCGCAGCGAGGGCGCGGATGTCACGTTCACGGCCGAGACCGGTGACGAACTGTCCGTCTTCACCACCCGGCCGGACACCCTCTTCGGCGCAACTTTCATGGTGCTGGCGCCGGAGCATCCGCTGGTCAGCCGCGTTACGACGCCGGACCGCGCGGTTGAGGTCCAGGCCTACGTGGCCGCCGCCTCCCGCAAGGCCGAACTGGAGCGCGTGGCGCTGGATGACGACAAGACCGGCGTCTTCACCGGTGGTTACGCCATCAACCCGGTCAACAACGAGCGCCTGCCCATCTGGATCGCCGACTACGTGCTGATGTCCTACGGCTCCGGGGCCATCATGGCCGTGCCGGCCCACGACCGGCGCGACTTCGACTTCGCCACCCGCTACGGCATCGAAATCCGCACCGTCATCGCCCCGCCGGATTGGGGCGGCCAGCCGCTGACCGAGGCCTTCGTCGACGACGGTCCCATGGTCAACTCCGGCCAGTTCGACGGCCTGTCCGTCAGCGACGGCGTGCGCGCGGTCACCGAGTGGCTGCACGCGCAGGGCAAGGGCGACTTTGCCGTCAACTACAAGCTGCGCGACTGGCTGATCTCCCGCCAGCGCTACTGGGGCACGCCCATCCCCATCGTGCACTGCGATGACTGCGGCGAAGTCCCCGTGCCGGAAGACCAGCTACCGGTCCTGCTGCCCTACGTTGAACAGATCGATCCACAGCAACTGGGCGGACGATCGCCGCTGGAGGCAGCCGAGGATTGGGTAAGCGCCTCCTGCCCCGACTGCGGCAAGCCCGGGCGTCGCGAGACCGACACCCTGGGCGGCTTTGCCTGCTCCAGTTGGTACTTCCTGCGCTTCTGCAGCCCCGATCAGCACGACCAGGCCTTCGACCTCGACACCATCCAGCGCTGGATGCCGGTGGACCTGTACGTCGGCGGCGCCGAGCACAGCGTCATGCACCTGCTCTATGCCCGCTTCTGGACCAAGGCCCTGCGCGACGCCGGCGTGCTGGACATTACCGAGCCGTTCCAGGCTCTGCGCCACCAGGGCTTTCTGCTGGCCCAGCCCGGCTGGGTTGACGAGCCCGCCCTGCGGATCGACAGCCAGGGCGGCGCCCGCGTGGCCGAGCCCGACGGCGCCGACGCCTACGACAGCCCCGAGGCTGCCCAGCCCTTCCGCCGCTATCCCCTGGAGGCCCGTTTCGAACTGACCGGCCAGCGCGCCCAGCGCAACGGCCAGTCCTTGGTCGAGTTCCGGGCCACCAAGATGTCCAAGTCCTGGCGCAACGTCGTCACTCCCGACGAGGTCGCGGCCAGCGCCGGCGGCGACGCCCTGCGTTGCTACACCCTATTCATGGGCCCGTTCGACCGCACCCTGCCCTGGAGCGACCAGGGCCTGGCCGGCGTCTCACGCTGGTTGAGCCGCGTCTGGAACGTGGTCCTGGGCCGCGAAATGGGCGGTACCCGCCGTCGCCGAGCCGCCTACGCCGACGTCCAGGTCGAACTGCAACGCCGCCTGCACCAGACCATTCGCCGCGTCAGCAACGACATCGACGCGCTGAAGTTCAACACCATGATCGCGGCCCTGATGGAGTTCACGAACTTCCTGATCGAAGTCGGCGACGACGACCTGCGCGCCACCCCGGCCTGGCGGCAGACCATCGAGACCTTCCTGGTCCTGCTGGCCCCCAGCACCGTCTTCATTGCCGAGGAACTCTGGGAACGCACCGGACACACGCAGAGCGTCCACCTCCAGCCCTGGCCCGCCTGGGACGAAGCCCTGGCCGCCGACGAAACCTTCACCCTGGTCGTCCAGGTCAACGGCCGCGTCCGCGACCGCATCCAGGCCCCCGTCACCATTGACGAAGCCGCCGCCCAAGACCTCGCCCTGGCCAGCCCGCGCGTCCAGGCCCACACCAACGGCCGCCAGCTCCGCAAGGTCATCTACCGCCAGGGCCGCCTCATCAACCTAGTCGTTGGCTGATAGTCCCTGATCCGACCTCCTGCACCTCCAGCTCGATCCCTAGGAATACCGTCGGCGCCGGGCCAACAGGTGCTGCGCAGCCGGATGTTGGCTACCCGAGCCAGTGCTCGCTCTGAATCGCGTCGCGTGTCGTGAGCAAGGCGTCCAGTGCCACCACCAACCGTCCGGCCGTCCGCCGATTGGCTCGTGGATAGGCTCGATTGCTCGTGTAGCTGATCGCCGGATAGGTGCGCCCGGCCCGCATGGCGGCGGCCGCGAGCGGTCGATAGTCCACTACGTTCTCCGTCACGATCACCCAGCATCCCGCCTGCGCCTCATCGAAGATTTCCGCATCGGGCATCCCGCGAAGGTCGGGTCGCTCGGCCACGGCCACAACCTGGTGGCCGCGGTCCCGCAGCGCCTGGGCGATTGCGGGCGCCCACATCTCATCGAGCAGCAGCTTCACTTGCCCAGCAGTTCCTGCTCCCGTCGCCAGCGGGTCTCGGCTCGCTCGGCTTCTTCCTCGACCCGCCGAATCCAGTCGGCGACTTCGTCGCTGTAGTCGGCGTAGTACCGCAGGGCAGCGCCCACCTGGTCAGCCGTCAGACCCGTCCGCTCGCCGATGCTCGCCAGGCTGTCGGCATCGCCGCCATCCGCTCCGCGTAGCGCGCCCACCACCTCCCACACGTCCGGACCACCGATCAACCCGGCCCGTCGCCCGCCGGGACCCGATCGGAAGGCGATTCCCGGATGCTGCTCCATGCGCAGCCCTTCTTCGAGCAACTGCTTGGCAACCGCCGATCGTGTCTGCCCGCTTCTCCGGCTCTGCGCCTCCAACTGCTCAAAGAGATCGTCGCCCACGCGCACCGAAAGATGCCGGCTCATCGCACAGGTCGCCTCGCTCGTATGCTGCTGTCACACACAGTAACACCGCTCCGGCCCGCCGCGGGAACGAGGCCGAGCGGGCACCAGCAGCGATCTGGCCGTCGGCTTGGTTGACCCAGAGCTCAGGTCGCGGTCCTGGCGTCCGCCGCGTCCAGACCCACACCGACGGCCGCCAGGTCCGCAAGGTCATTAGTCGGCAAGGCCGTCTGATCGACCTCGTCGTTGGCTAACCGTCGCGATCCCGTGTACCGATGCCGTACAGAGGAGGCATGCTTGGGAACGTCGAAGCGGGCGCCATCGCGGTAGAGGACCAGCCCGTGACATCGCGACCTGACCTAACTTGCAGGTAACGTGAAGGCTCGTGCGAGTAGACGTCTTGGGTATGAACAGGAAGGGCGACGCGATGAAGACTAGGCTTGTGCTGTTGATTGCCGTTGTCGGCCTCGTATTCGCCTCGCAGCCTGTCCTTGCGCAGGATTGCGGCTTTCAGTTGGGGTTCAAGGCCCTGCGCGACCTCATCCCGGACGTCGTTGGAGACTGCCTGGAGAACGAGCAGCACAATCCGGCAACTGGGATTACGCAGCAAGCCACCAGCGACGGCCAGCTCATCTGGCGCAAAACCGACAACTGGACCGGGTTTACCGATGGTCAGCACACCTGGATCAACGGGCCTGAGGGATTGCAGCAGCGGCTGAACACTGAGCGCCTTCCCTGGGAATCTCCAGCGCCGGCAAGCGTGGAGTCGCGGCGGCTGACGCTGGAACAGCTGCGCAACGCCGAATTCCGCCTGCCGCTTCTCGGTGACGACGACACCCCAATTCGACTTGAAGACGGCATGGGATCGATTGCTTATGGCGAGGGTGCGACAGAACGGGATTACGCGGGCATTGAGGACGACACGGTCGCCTTCGGCGATCTGGATGGAGACGGGATCGTCGATGCGGCAGTTGTCGTCTTCACCTCCGGCGGCGGCAGCGGCACGTTCAAGCATTTAATTGCTGTCCTCGACCGGGACGGCACGCCAATGCAGGCGGCGCGTGCGTTCCTGGGGGACCGGGTGCGGGTGGAGAGCATGACCATCTCGAGCGGCGAAATTGTGGCGACGATGCTCGCGCACCGTCGCAGCGACGGGCTGTGCTGTCCGACCCTGAACGTCACCCGCGCGTTTGCGCTGCGTGGTGACCACCTCGTGCCGCGTCAGGCGCTGGTCATCGAGTCTCCGCTGCCGGGCGAGACGGTTGCGAGCGGAGTCGAAGTCAGGGGCACAACGAGCACGCATCCGTCCGCCGAAAGCCTTGCTTACTCGGTCTACGACGCCCGCGGCGGCGTGATCGGCACGGGCAGCCTCCCTGTAGACGGAGTGCCCGAATATCCCGGAACCTTCGCCGCTCCGGTTGAGTTCATCGCGGGCGCGGATGGACCGGGCCGTATCGAGATCGTCGACGTCGACCAGGACGACGGATCGGCGCTTGCTCGCACGACCGTTCCCGTGATCCTGCGGGCCGCTCCACTGACGGACGGAAGAACGAGCCGCGAACCCACGCCCGAGCTTGTCCTGGAAGCGCCGCTGAGCGGCGAGACGGTCGGCGCCACAGTGGAGTTACGCGGACGCATCAGTGCCATGCCTTTCGAAAAGAACCTGAGCTACCGCATCTACAACCAGGCCGGAACCGTGGTCGGCGAGGGAGCGATGCTCTTGGACGGCCCGTTCGACGGGCCGGGCACGTTTGCGGAGTCGATCGCCATCACGGGCACGAACGCGCCTGGACCCATCCGCATTGAGGTCAGAGAGGAAAGCGTGGTCGACGGCGCACTAATTGGCAGCACGTCGGTGGAGGTGTACTTCACCGGAGGTCCATAGCTGGTGTGGCGCCTCGGGTCTCCGGCCGCGGAAATCGGTTGGCAGGCTCGACCGCCGGCCTGCTAGGGTTCGGCACGCCGTTCGCGGCGTGCCTGCAAGCTGTCGCTCCCTCATCTGGGGAGCGGCGGGTTGCGGCCCCTAGAGCGGGCCCAACTCCACGTAGTCCGTCGGGTCGTCCGCGCCCGCGTCGATGAACCCTCGCCGCCGCTCGCCGCACTTCCCGCACACGCCGCAGTGCTGGCCGTCCACCGGACTGGCGCAGGACAGCGCCTCATGCACCGGCATGCCCGCCCCGGCTCGAACCACGTCCGCCTTGTGCATGTCGCCCAGCGGCGTCAGCACCGAGAAGCTCGTGTCCATCGCCAGACCAGCCGTCCGCTCCAGGCTGCGGAGAAAGTCTTGCGTGGCGTCCGGAAACGGGTTGCTGGCCAGCAGTCCAATCGCCAGGTTGGGTGTCTCGTTCACCCCGCCGTACAGCGCCGCTGCGCCCAGCAGCAGCAGATTGCGCCCCGGCAGATACCACGCCTCGTCAGGCTGCTGCGCGTCGGGAACATCCGTGCCGCCCACGCTCCAGTGCGAGCCGTAGATCGTCCTGATGTCCAGCGCCAGTTCCACGATTGGCCGCACCGCCGGTGCGTCCAGCGCCGCGAAGAACCGCTCCAACGCCGCAAGTTCCGCGTCTTCCCAGCGCAACCCTGCGCGCACGAACAACGGCGTGATTTCGGCGTACTCACGCGCCAGAAGGCCCGTCATGATGCAACTGTCCAGCCCGCTCACCAGCGCCGCCACCCGCGACCCAACCGGCGCCCGCTCAGCCATCCCACCCCCTGATCAGCTAGGTCTCGCGGGCTGCTCGTACCCCCTCGCCCTCTGAGACCTTTGAATAATGCGCCCTGAGCAGCGCCGAGGGGCGGCCGCCGGGCCGCGACGGGGTCGCGAGGGGTGGGGTAGCTCGGGTCGCCACCCGCCGAGGGCTACCCACAGCCCACCGCGCCGAGGTGAGGGCGCAGTGCGCCTAGGGCGAGGCGGGCGCGCCGGCCAGCAAGCGGTCCGCGCGGCGCAGGTTGTAGGCCAGCAGCTTGAACCACATCTCGGTCGTATTGCGGGCCAGGCCCCGGTAGCGCACCCGCTGGTAGCCGTACGAGCGTTTCAACGTGCCAAACACGTGCTCCACCGGCCGCCGCACCTGTTCGATCCGGGCGTGGCGGCGGCGCGCCGTCGGGCCCAGCCGGGGATGATGTTTGTTGGGCCGCCGCATCAGCCGATCCGCGATCCCCAGCGCCCGCAGCCGGGTGCTGCGCGCGTGCGGGCCATAGGCCGCATCCCCATACACCGCCCCCTCGTCCCCCGCGATCAGCCCGTCCGCCACCTCGGTCTCGTTCACGTTCGCCGGCGTCAGCATCGCGCGCCGGATCAGTTCCGAGTCGGCGTCCACGCCCAGGTGCAGCTTGTAGCCGAAGCGGGCGGGCGGGCCCCGGCGGGCCCAGGCCGCGTCCGGGTCCCTGGGGCTGCCCGCGCCTGCGCCGCCTCCCCGCGGGCGGCGCACCTGCGCGGCCACCAACGTCGCGTCCACCAGCGTGCCCTGCTTGACCAGCATCCCCCGCGCGGCCAGTTGCTGCTCCACCGCCGCGAACCGCGGCTCGGCCACGCCCGCCGCCGTCAGCCGCGTGCGGAACCGGCTGATCGTCGAGTGATCCGGCGCGTCGTCTTGCAGCCCCAACCCCACGAAGCGCCGGAACGACAGCCGCTCCCACAACGCCTCTTCCATCGCAGGGTCCGAGGCCTGGTACCACTGCTGGAGCAGCAGCACTTTCACCATCAGCAGCGGCGGATAACTCGGCCGCCCGACCGGCGCGGCGTGCAGACCCGCCACCAGCGCCTCCAGCGGCGCCCAGTCGATGAGTTGCGTCAGCCGCTCCAGCCGGGCGTTGCGGCCAACCCGCGGCGGCAGCCAGGCGTCGATGAGTTCCGGCGAATGGGTGGAACGGTGCATGGCCACGACCCTCGGCGGCGGGGGAGATGGTCTTCACCATGCGCCTCACGCCAGGGTTTTGCAAAGGTCTCCCTCTGGGAGAGCAACTGTGTGCGGTGTCAAGACTCTCAGTGACGCGCCACTCTTTTCCCTCTCCTGGGGGAGAGCAACTGTGTGGGCCGTCAAGCGTTAGGTCACGGTCGGATCCCAGGTGGTCTGCTTTTGGCAGAGGGCGTTGCAGAGGACGAGCAGCTTGCGCATGCAGGCGACCAGGGCCACCTTGGGCGGCTTGCCGGCGGCGACGAGGCGCTGGTAGTAGGCCCGCAGGCGGGGATTGAGGCGCGTGGCGGCCAGGGCGGCCATGTACAGGACAGCGCGGACCGGGGCGCGCCCGCCCCAGCAGCTGCGGCGCCCGCGCCAGGCGCCGCTGTCGCGATTGAAGGGCGCCACCCCGACCAGGGCGGCAATCTGCTGGCGGGTGCAGGTGCCGAGTTCGGGCACTTCGGCCAGCAAGGTGGCGGCGGCCACGGGCCCGATGCCGGGGATGCTCCGCAGGCAGGCGGCGCGGGCCTGCAACTGGGGGTCGGCCTGCAGGGCGGCCGCCACCTCCCGGTCCAGCTCGCGGAGCTCGGCGCGCAGCAGGACCAGGTGGGCGTCCCGGCGCGGCCAGCGGGCGGGGGGCGCTTGGCGGCGCCGGTGCTGGGTGGCCACCCGCAGCTCCACCAGCTGGCGGCGCTCCCGCACCAGGGCCCGCAGGTGCTGGACCGCCTTCGAGGGCTGGGGCCGGACCGGCGGCCGCACGTCGGCCGCGAAGCGGGCCAGCACCTGGGCGTCCAGGCGATCGGTCTTGGCCAGGGTGCCGTGGGCGCGGGCGAAGTCGCGGGTTTGGCGCGGATTGACGACGACGACCGGCCGGTCGGCCAGCGCGGCGACCACGGCGCGCTCGTACCCGCCCGTGGCTTCCAGCACGATGCGGGTCGGCTGCAGGGCCTGGACCCGGGCCTGCAACCGACGCAGGCCAGCCGGCGAGCGCGGCACGGTCCACGTGTCCTCGGTCGGCCACACGGCCACGTCCAACTGGGCCTTCGCCACATCGATCCCGAGCACGATGTCCACTGGGGCAGCCATTCGGTACCCTCCACAGGTGCTGGCCGCACGCCCCACCTTGCGGATACGGGCTCGTCATGACGGCCCCGGCAACTGTTCGGGCTCTGGGCCAGCGGCTGGGCCGGGACGACCCCGCTCTCCCACGGTCTCGGACGACCCAGGGCTGGTCGGTCTGTCCCGGCCCATCAGCTCTCACCTTGGACTTTCCAAGGCCCTGGGAACATACAAGGGTTGGGGTGAGGGGTCTTCCGCGCAGCCAGCGTCTCTTGTTCCCGATCCCGGTCAGAGCAACCCACAACCAACGACGACATCCACCCAACCCGCCGCAGCGTACGATGTAACTGACACCCTGCGCGGCCCCACGCCGCCACCCGAACCTGGGAACCCATGGACCTGAAGGGCGCCACCGTCGTCGTCACCGGCGGCGCGCGTCGCGTCGGACGCCACGTCGCCACCCGGCTGGCCGAGCGCGGCGCCAACATCGTCGTCAACTACCGCACCTCGGCCGAGGAAGCCCACGACGCGGTGGAGGACTTCACGGCCCTGGGCGTAGGGGCACTGTCGGTCCAGGCCGACGTGTCCACCAAGGCCGGCGTCGAGCGCATCCGCGACGCCGCGATAGAACGCTTTGGCGGCGTCGACGTTCTGCTCAACAACGCCTCCATCTACGCCGAAACTCCGCTGGACGACCTGACCGAGGCCGACTTCGACCGCAACATCGCCGTCAACCTCAAAGGCCCCTACCTCGGCTGCTGGCTCTTCGGCCTGCACATGCGCGAGCGCGGGCGCGGCAAGATCGTCAACATCGCCGACTGGGCGGTGAACCGGCCCTACGTCAACTACGCCCCGTACTTCGTGGCCAAGGGCGGCATCGTTACCCTGACCCGAGTTTTCGCCAAGGAACTCGCTCCAAGCGTCATGGTCAACGCCATCGCCCCCGGTCCGATCCTGCTGCCCGCCGACTTCAGCCAGGACACCATCGACGCCGTCGCCCGCGCCACCCCGCTCGGGCGCATCGGCCACCCCGAAGACATCGCCCAGACCGTCCTCTACCTCGTCGAAGCCACCGACTTCGTCACCGGCGCCGTCATCCCTGTCGACGGCGGCCGCACCGTCTCCTGACAGGAGCGACTCGCGCCATGTACGAAATCGTCAAACACATTGACTTCTGCTTCGGCCACCGTCTCATCGACTACCAGGGCAAGTGCAACCAGCCCCACGGCCACAACGGACGCGTCGAAATCCGCCTGGCCTCCGACACGCTCGACGAGATGGGCATGGTCGCCGACTTTCGCGACGTGCGACGCAGCATGCAGGCCTGGATCGATGAGAATCTGGACCATCGCATGATCCTGCGCCGCGACGACCCGCTCGCAGAGGCCATCCAGGCCCTCGGCCAGCACGCCTACCTCATCGACGACAACCCCACCACCGAAAACCTGGCCCGCCTCGTCTGCGAACAAGCCCAGGCCCTCGGCTTCCCCGTCATCGCCGTCACCCTCTGGGAAACCCCCGACTCCTACGCCACCTACGCGCCGAGCCCGGAAAGGGCTGGCGCCAACGGTCAGGTAGCCGGCAAGGAAGCAACGCCCGCCCGCACCTAGCGCCGCGGACTATCCCCTCCGTTCACCCCGTTCACCCTGAGCCTGTCGAAGGGAGCCTGCCCAAGGGCTCACCGCCAGCGCGGCCGGCGGTTAGCTGGACGCCGGATCAGCGCCCCGTGACCCGGCCCGAGCCCCAGCAAACCCCAGAATCGCGCCCACCGACGCCTTCACCATCCAGTCGGCAACGGTCAGAAGACTGTCTTGCGCCGGGGTGAAGCTATCGGCGGGAACTTCCGCAAGCCACGCCATGATCCCAATGCCGATGACCACGAGTCCGAACAGGCCAATGAACACCCAACTGGCGGGCACGTCCCGACGGCTCGAGCGAACGCCGCTACTTCAGGCGCGGTCGCTGTGCGTGCGGCTGGCGCCCCGTCCCCAGCGCGGCGGTGGCAGAAACCCCAACATGCCGGCCAGGGAAACGCCGAAAAGCACCAGCCCAATCACCACCAGACTGAGCCCCACAACCTCATTCAACGACGTCTCCATGCCCACCGTCCGCATAGTCCAACTAGCACGACTCTAGCCGAATGATGGGCGCTGCTACCCACACCCAACCGCTTCGCGCCACTCGTAGGGGCGCTTCGCGAAGCGCCCTCTTCCTCCCCGGCTGCTGTACGGACCCACCCAAGCCTGCCCAAGGGCTCACCACGAGCGCGCCCAGCGCTTAGTTGGATGGCGGATCAGCGTCCCGTGATCCGGCCCGAGCCCCGGCAAACCCCAGCAGCGCGCCCACCGACGCCTTCACCATCCAGTCGGCAATGTCCAGCAGCCGCTCCTGCGCAGGCGTGTAGGAGTCGGAGGGGACGACTGTAAGCAAAGCCATAACGCCGATGCCCGCGACTACAAGTGCAAACAGACCAATGAACACCCAACTGGCCGGCACGTCCCGACGGCTCAAGCGAACACCGTGATTTCAGGCGCGGTCACTGCGGGTGTCACTGGACCCGCGTCCCCAGCGCGGTGGCGGCAGGAATCCCAGCATGCCGGCCAGCGACACGCCGAAAAGGACCAGCCCAACCACCATGAGCGTCAGCCCCACGATCTGTACCGCCGTATCCATGTCAAGCGTCCGCGCAATGCAGCCGCCATGATTCTAGTCCAACCGTGAGTGCTGCCACCCGCTCACGAACCCCGCCGCCAGTCCTGTAGCGGCGCCCCTTGTGGGTGCCCGCCGCCTGCGCAACCCCACCATTCCACGACCACAGCCACCCCCGCACCGACAAACCAGCCGCTCCCCAGAGCCCCCAATGCGCCTCCGAACACCGGTGAAAGAGCCCCGCGGCAAGTAAAGTGCGAACGCCCTGGGCAACGGAGAGCAACGTGGCCGACAGCGTCGAGACCATCGTCAACAAGCGTCTCGACTTGGACAACGACCTGGACGACGACGCCAAGCTCTACGTCATGGCCGCCTTGGACGGAACCCTCGACGAGGTCATCGAAGGCGATGGCCAACAGGGTCCGGCTCCGCGCCCGGACACGCCCCAAACCCCCGCCGGCGCCTACCTGCGCCGAGTATCCGTCACCGGCTTCCGCGGCATCGGCCCTCGAGCTGACCTCGAAGTCATGCCCGGTCCTGGGCTCACCCTCGTCGTCGGCGCCAACGGAACCGGCAAGTCCAGCTTCGCCGAAGGCTTGGAATTCCTCCTCACCGGCCAGAACTCACGCTGGCAGGGCAAGTCCGCCGAATGGCGCCAGGGCTGGCGCAACCTCCACGCCCAGGACCCGCCGGAACTTCAGGCCAGCTTCACGGTGGACGGCCAGCCCGAAGACGCCGTGGTCTCCCGCCGCTGGGATTCAGTGACCGCCGGGATCGAGGGCTACACCCTTGAAGGCCTGGAGGCTTTGGAGTGGGAATCCGCGCTGGACACCCACCGGCCCTTCCTCTCCTACGACCAACTCAACGACATCGTGGAGAAGGGTCCCTCGGCACAGTACGACGCGATGGCCGCCGGTCTGGGCCTGGAACGCTTCACCGGGCCACGCGAGCGGCTGCATGCCCAACGCTTGGCTGACCAGCGAGCGTACGAGAAGGCGCATGGGCAACTCGACAGCTTGCGAGCCAAATTGGAAGCGCGGGCACCGGATGACGAGCGGGCCGACGCGGCGCGTGCGGCGTTGGCAGACGAGCCGTGGAACCTCGACGTGATTCCGTGGTTGTTGGAGGGCGAAATTCACTGGCGAGTCATTTCTGATGCACGAAGAAGTCACGAGCCTAAGGATCCTATCATTGGATATCTTGAGAATATCTTAGGGCGGCAGATCCCAACATCTGATTATCCACAACTAGATGATTTACCACAACTAGAGTACTATCACTCCAGTGATCTGTATCCAGGATCGCAAGCTGACCAACCTATCGCCTTGTTGAAGTTTTTGTGTAGTGTTGAGTTTGCGTCAGCACAAGAAATTGATAATGAGGGCCAGCAGTTACGCGATTTGTACGCAGCGATACATCCGTTCAGGGGTAGTAATGCATTGCAGGCCGCGCGGCTGGCTCGGGCTATCTGGGCGGCTCAAAGAGTGCATGCGCACGAAGGAGATCAAGCTTGCCCCGTATGCGAGATGGGAAAGCTAGACGATAATTGGATGAAGGCCGCAGCTGAGCGCGTATCTGGCCTCATTTCTGAGGCCAAAGAAGTACAACAGATAGTTAACGAGATGAGCAGGTTGATGTCGGCATGCGAGGAACTCATACACGAGCACTATCTGGATGGTGCTCTCCTCTTGGCTACCAATGGTTTGGGGATTGACACATCGGAATTAGAACAGGCACTAAAGTCGTGGGATGATGCCATCACTGATGAACCTAATCTTTACTCGGCTCTGGGAATCGACCCCAAGGCAACCGAAGACTACACGGAGAACAAGGATGTCGCCGATCCGCTGAGCAGATTAACGCCCTCACTGACCGACGAAGGAGTACTTGAAGTGGCTGGGCGGCTTATTGAGCGCGGTGCACGAGTCCGAGCCGCACTGGTGCCGCTTCGGGAACGCGCGCATGAGGAACTGAACCGACGGGAGAACCTGTGGCGTCCGCTCCACCACCAGTTGCGCTCATGGCTTCCGCTCGGCCGACGGGGGAAGGAAGCAATGGAGCGGCTTGACGCGGTCCAGACAGCCGAGAACTTGCTGGCGGAGATCGAAGAGGAAGTCCGTGTCCAGCGCTTTCGTCCGATCGAGGAACGCGCGCGACGCTATTGGGGATGGATGGGTCAGGGCAGCAGCATCACACTTGATGGCCTGGCAGTCACTGAGCAGGCAGCTTCTCGCAGGCTCGATCTTGTAACGAACATAGACGACCACGGCAGCGTGGCTCTAGCCGTAATGAGCCAGGGCGAGTTGAACGCGCTCTCGCTCAGCCTGTTCCTCGCCCGCGCCCTGTTACCGGAGAGCCCGTTCCGCTTCCTGGTGATCGACGACCCAGTGCAAGCGATGGACGCTGTCAAGGTGGAAGGGCTGGCCCGTGTTCTGGAAGAAGCGTCGCGAGAGCGCCAGGTAATCGTGTTCACCCACGACGAACGCCTGCCCGCGGCGGCCCGCCGCCTGCGCATCGAACACCGGCTGCTCGCGGTCACTCGGCGAGAGAACTCGCAAGTTCAGTGCGAGCCTGTCCAGGAACCGGTGCAGCGACACCTCAGCGACGCGCGCGCCGTTTTGCTGACCGATGCCCTTGGCAATGAGACGCGACAGCGCGTGATCCCCGGCTTCTGCCGCCAAGCGCTCGAAGCCGCCTGCATCGAGGCCGTCTGGCGCGCCCGAGTCGCGACGGGTCGGGACTACGCCGCGACTGAGCGCGACGTCGCCGACGCGCAGACACTGAATGACAAGCTCAAGCTCGTCCTGTTGGACGACGTGAACGGAAACCATCAGGACATGCGCAACGCCCTCTACCAACGCTTCGGAACCCGGGCGCGCGACGTGGTGGATGCCTGCAACCGCGGCGCGCACGGCCACTGGACCGGAGGGATGGACACCCTCATCACCGGTACCGAGTGGCTGGCCAAGCGACTCGTGACCCGCAGCGCCCAGTGACCGCCGAGCCGTTGCGCGAGGTGCGCGCGTTGGTCGACAATCCGCCCTCAACCCAGCCCGGTCTCTGGGAGCGAGCCGCCATCCTGCTCGCCCGCCAGGCGTTGGAGGATGCCCTGGACGACTTCTGGCGCGCCCGCGCGCCCGACCTCCTGCACGCCTCCATGCGCGCCCAACTACTGTGCCTCGGCGCGCTCATGCACAGCCAACACGACGCCGCCGACGTCGACCAACTCTGGGGCATGCTCTCCAACACCTGCCACTTTGATGCCTGCTACCCCCCACCAAGCACCCAGGAAATCCACGTCTGGCTGGATAGGACTGAGGACCTCTGCGAGCTTCTGGCCCGCAAGGCCGGGCGCACCTTCGTCCGAACCTAGCAGGCGACGAGCGAAGACTCTCATCCCGCTGGTATCGGGCACATAGGCCTCCCATCCAGTAGCGGCCCGGAAGCCCCCGGCGGGACTCGAACTCGCGACCTGCCCGCAGTTTTCGGGCTACTCTGTCCGACTGAGCTACGAGGGCTCTAGTGGGCGGAGACTGTGTCCCCGCCCGGCCGATCCACAGTACCCCACTGCCAGGCCCCGAAACTTTAGCCCCCGAGGCCAACATATGCAGATACAGGCATATAACAGATATACATCACGGTATATACGCAGAAATCCTCACAAGAGAATTAACGGACTCAAGAGAAATCCCGCTGTATATTCTGTGCGGCGACTGTCGTTGCTACGCTAGGATGTAGCGTCGGCTGAGACGGCTCCCGGCATAGGGGCATGGGACGCTCATGCGTGGGTTGCCCACGGTGGAACGGCGGTGGAAAGGAGGCTGCCATGAAAGTAGCCACTCGATCACTGCGTCTGCTCGGGAATCTGACGGTAGGGATGGTAACGGCGGTCATCGGCTCGTTGGTACCGGAAACCCAGTTCGCTCTGAGCGTTGCCCTGAGCTCTCTTTCCGCCTTCCACCATGGGCGCTCCATGTCCCCATGCCACGCCTCGACCCACGCAGGCGGTTAAATCGCAGCCTAGAGGATCGGTAATACCCAATTGGCAGGAATGTCTCGATCCCTCGCGTAGGTGCCTTTCACTCAGGAGCGGTCGCCACCGGCGCGGCTCGCCTTCGGCGCCCAGCGCGGCGACAGAAACCTCAGCATGCTAGCCGTGTCTCACACCTCTGTGGTCAGTACAACTTAGTCCAGTAGTCCGAACGGCTTGGACCGTGGGAGGACGATCTTCAGCACTCAGCGCCCGTGCCAGCGGGAAGCGTCGGCCAGTCGTTGTGCATGCTTGCGCTGCGTCCGCAGGTCGTGGGCGGCCAACTCCGGAAGCACGATGTCCGCGTGGTAGGGATTGGTTGGCAGCGGCGTCGCCAGGACGCGACGCCCGTCGGCGCTGGTGGTGTCAGCGGTGATCACCGCCCAGCCATAGAAGCGCGCACCGCGCGCCGCCGCCACTGATTCAGCCGTTGCCTCTGCGGCGCCCACCGGCGCAACGCTGAGCCGGTCAACCGAAATCTTCAACTGGCCGGGGCGTTCTAGGAACACGTTCAGCCGAACCCCGGAGCGCCGCGCTCGCCGCGCCTGCTTGCTTGAAAACACGCCGCGACCCAGGTCTTCATCCGGCGCAATCGAGTCGAGAATGCTCAACGATTCCGCGTGACCGTCCGCCCCAGTTCCGTCAGAGCTTCCCTGACGAAACCGTCGGGCAGCGTCCGCGTGGCGTCGTAACGGGCGCTGCGGTGTTCGTCATCCAGGTTCAGCATGCACAACGCGCCGCCCGTCGCTTCGCAAAACACCACGAACGACCGGCCGTATCCGCCCGGCGCGTCGACGGCGATTGCCCCGTCCGGCGTCGGATAGACCTCGAAGCGCTGAGGAGATATCTCGTACATTGCCTTCAACAAACGCTCGGCGTTTGCAATTGCCGTGTCGGATGGTTCCGGAAACTCTTCCTCACGCGCCTCGTCTCGAGCTTCGCGCAGGTCTTGGAGCGCGTCCTTCAGTTCCACATCCGTAAGAGTCTGTTGCTGCTTGAAAATCTCGCTTGCGATACTGAGCTGTAATTGCAATGTATTTTTGATTTCATCATTTTTATAAACGATAAGATGACCTGGCTTGCTGGTAGCAATCCATAGATGTTTAATACTGGAAAATAAGGACGAAGTCGTTACGCCGGATTGACACAAGGAATGCTGGATGATTGGCCGCAAACTTTCTTCGTTCGTAGGCCTATGCATTGATTTCCAATCACGTCGTACCCAAGCCCTGTCACCTGGCTCTCGAGCAAACCAAGACGCGAAGACAGGTTCGGTCAGCCTGGCTCTCCGGGAAGCTACGGCCTTTTCAGCCATCGTCTGCCTCAGACCTATCTGCAGCTTCAGCCTCGAGTTGGCTCAGCGCAGCCTCAGGCTCCTGCAGCGCTTCCTGCAGCAGCCGATAGAGGGCAATGCCGTCCCGAAATGAAAGGACCACAGCCGACCGGAATCTGGCCGAGGTTTCAGCGGACTCCTGCTCGCAGAACGCAATCCGCACGCCAGCAGGCCCGAGCGCCACGAAAAACTGGTTGGCTAGGTGCGCCGGACCGGAAAACGCAATGCTCGAGTCTTCGGCGGTCACGTCGCTCGTGAATTCCGGTTGGGCCTCGTCTGGCATGACCGCTCCCTCCGCCGTGTGCTTCATTACTTTACACTGTGCAGTGCCGTCAAACGCTGTGGCCGTACACCGATGGTCGGGCGCTCTTTCGTCTTCCGTACGTCTTGATCCGCACGGCGTCCAGCCTTCGTCGCTCGCATCGCCTGATCCATCACCGAGGTCTGCAAGGCGTCGTCCAGTTCGGCGGCTTGGTAACGATGGACGTGTCGCTCGGCGTCGGGTTCTACGGTTTGACACGCGGCGGGTGAGCCCCAAGCACCCACCCCCCCACCTCGCCGAAGGGGTGCCTTGACCTGCTCGACGAGCCGCTGACGACCCGGTCCCGCTCCAGTCGCTGCCCCGGCCACCCGACCCTCCAGGCCTACGACGCGACGTGCGCCCCAAAGCAGGCACCGCCGGCCAACCGAAACACCGCCCACGCCTTCGCCGACCACTGGCGACCACGCTGCCCCTTGCCGTCCGTGCGCAACTAGTGTACACTACCTGGGAGCAGCCCGCAACCCCAACCCGGAGCCTCCAGTGCCCGCCTCGCCCATTCGTCACCCGCCGTTCCCGCGCCTCGCGTCCGCCGCCCGGTCCTGGTTGGCCGCCCTCCCCGCCGCCATCGCAGTCGTGCTCTGCCTGCACCCGTTCCTGTCCAGCTTCGCCTCGTTCACACGCGGCCCGTCGCCCGTCCGGCTGCGTCGCCTCCCGTTCCTGTTCAGCCTGCTCCCGCTCGCGTTCACCCTGCCCCCGTTCGTGGCGAGCCTGTCGAACCACAAACACCTCCCCCACGGTCCTTGCCGTGTCATGCCCCCCACTCGCCCCGCCGCCGTCATACCGGCGAACGCTGGTATCCAGTCTTCCGGTCTCACCGCGCTCCACACCCCGCCAAAATGCGCCCCGCCGCGACCGAAGAGTTTTTTAGAAAAAACTCTTATTGCGCGCGAGCCCCTCGCATCGCCCTGCCCGCGCCGGGTCGGATAGCCTGAATTGAACGCTGCACCAATCCGCTCAATGCGCCCCACCGCCCGTCACCGCGCCGTCGTGCTGGTTGTCGCCGTGCTGGCGTTGCTTGGTTGCGAACCGGCGGAGGAATCGGCGCCGGCCCAGGCGCCCACCGGTCCGGCTGCCACCCCAACGGCGGACGCCGCGCCGGCGCTCATTCAGATGCCCACGGCCGCGGTCACGGCGGCGGCCAGCCCCACGGCCCCGCCTGCTCTGGTTGCTGACTTTGGCGACGCGCCCGACGGTGCCCCCGCCGGCTATCGGGGCACGCGCGTCATCGGACGCTTCCCAACCCGCCTCGATACGCGCAGCAGCCCCAACCCGGGTGCCCACGTGCTATTTCCGGGACCCGACCGTCTGGGCGAATCCGTGACGGCCGAGGCCGGAGCCGACGACCGGGCCGATCCCGACGGCGTGCCGAACCTGATCAACGGCGACGACGGCGACGACGGCGTAGCCGCCCTGACCCTGGCCCTGGACCAGGTTCCCGCGCAGGCCACGCTGGACGTGAGCGTGGCGCTTACAGCGGGCGCACCCCGAGGCCCCCGCTATCTCAACGTCCTGGTCGACATGAATATGGATGGCCGTTGGAGCGTGGGTGAGGACGCGACGCCCGAGTGGGCCGTGAAGAATCTCACGGTCAATCTGGCGCCGGGAACCTCCCGGCGGGTTCGTACGCAACCGTTTGCGCTGGGCACCACCAGCCGGCTGCCGGACGGCGCCTGGATGCGGGTGGCGCTGACGCGCGAGCGCATCGTTGGCGACGCCTGGGACGGTGGCGGGCGCTGGCAGGCGGGCGAGATTGAGGACTACCAGCTGGAACTGCCGCGCGCCGGCGGGGGTGCCGGTGAATCCGCCGCGCCCCTCATTGCGACCATTTGCCCTCCGCGGGTTGACGTTCCGGCAGGGGCGCTCATGCTGCGAACGGGCTGTCGTCTTGTGAACCTGGGCGGCGACGGAGCGTCTGAACTTCGGCTGGTTCGAGCCGACGGCGACGCCAGCCTGGTTCCCGACCGCGTCGGCAGGCTGGACCTGCGGGCGGGCGCCGGTCAGGACATACCGCTCGTGCTCGTACGGGGCGAGGACGAGGGGACTTGGCGCTATCGAGCCGGCAATCGGCTGGCGGCTCAGGTGGCCGACGGGGTCGTCGTGTTCGGGACGCAGGCCGTTGAGCGCACGCTCTCGATCGTTCCGACCGATGACCGGGCCCTGTACCACATCGACCGAAGCGCCGACTACTTCTCCATCCACGACCTCTCGCCGGTCAACGGGTTCGCCTTCGCCGACATCCGGCGCATCGCCAGCGGAGCTACGGACCTGACGGCGGCCGACTTGGATCTGCTCCGAAGCGTCTGGTTCACTGCGGAGACCGTGCCGTCCTCGAACGCCGAAGGAACCTATGCGGCCTTTTTGGTCGATCTGGCGGACCCGCTGCCGCGGGCCGACAGCAATCTCGGCTTTCAGATCGCCTTCGCTCTGCAGGCAACCGATGCCGCGTCGGACGACTGGACGCCGCAGGTGGGCGAGTTCGACCTCTTTCAGGCCACCGACACGTGGTTCGAGTTGATCTACCGCCCGGACGCCACGCCAGCCTGGCGTCTGCAAAAGCGCACCGCGCTTGCCCCGGGTGCCGCCGCGCCCACGGGTGCCGTGGCCTTTGTGGACGGGCTGCGCGTGATCCTGCTGGTGCCCGCGCTGGAACTGGAGCGCGGGCTGGACACGCTACGGTTCCGGGTCACGTCGTTCGTGCATGAACGGGACGATCCGCTGGGGGCCGAAGGCGTATCCATGGCGGACGCGGCGCCGGGGCTGGGACAGCCGCTGGCCACATTTGGCAGTAATCCCGTCGCCGTAGGCTGACGCGCATGTCCGCGTCCAATGCCCCGCGCCGGTGCAGGTCCGGCGCTACGATCCTGCTGGGACGGCGAGCCTTTTCGCGCATGGCTGCGGGCGCGTTGGCAACCGCGCCATTCGTCGGGCCCGGACTCTCCGAAGCCGACCTGCCGTCGGACTTCGCCATTGAGAACGGTCACCACTTTCGCCAGGCATCGCCTGAGCCGGCCGGGGGCTTTGCCGTCTTTAACGGCCGGCGACCTTGGTGGGACGTTTACCGTCGAGCTGGTGGGCCGGACGTTCTGGGATATCCGATCAGCCTGCCGTATGCGCGCGGCGGGCTGGTGATCCAACTCTTCAGCCACGGGGGCATCCAGTCGCCGTTTCATAGTGTGGACTTGTCGCCAGCCAACCTGCTGGACCTGCTTGACGCCGCTGGCTATGCGTCCTGGCTGCGCGCCGAGCGCCAGGTGCCAATGCCCGTGGCGACCAGGGCCAACGCGGACGCGCGCCTGGCCTGGCTAACCGACGACCTCATACGAGCCGCCTACTACGCCAACCCCGCGCCCGCTCGTTTCCTCAGCTGGGATCACACGCAGGCCCTCCGGCGCTTCGGGCTGCCGATGTCGCGCCCGGAACGCTTTGCCCAGAACATCGTGCAGCGTTTCCAGCGCGGTGTGCTGGAGCGGACCGTCGAGAGTCCAACCGTGCGGGTGCGGCCCGTGGGCCAACTGCTGGTCGAATTGGGACTCGTCAGCAGCGACCGCGCCACGCCCGTTTCCAGCCGGGACGCGCTACTGCGCTCCTCCGGGCGCACCATCCATGAGCGTCTGACGGCCGCCGTTCGCGCTCGAATTCGGGCGGAGCCCGGCACCTGGGCCATATTTGCCGCCAATTCAGGCGCGAACCGTCCGCTGGTGGCCATCAATGCTGACCGTAAGATGCGCACGCTCAGCGTGTGGAAGGCGCTACTACTGCGCGAGGCTTTTCGCCAGCGAGCAGCGGGGTTGCTCTCGTTCGGCGAACTCCTCACGATGAACGAAACCGTCGTGGAACGCGCCGACCCACCCGTCAGCCTGGAGCCGGGCCAGCAGATCCAAGTGGGCGCCGCGTTGGCGCGTGCGATCACCGTCAGTGACAACGCCTCGGCAATCCTGCTGGGCGACCGTGTCGGCTACCAGAACATCGATTTTGACCTGCGCCGCGAGGGCCTGCAGGTCACCACAGTCAACGTGATCGAGCCATCCACCACCGCCCGCGAAATGGCGGACGTGCTGGAACGCATGCTGGGCCTGCGACCGGGCGTCTGGCAGCCGGCGCTGACCGAGATTCAGGCCATGCGCGAGCTGCTGCTCAGCGAGACGCGCACCGACCGCATTCCCCGCTGGCTGCGTCAACATCCCGTGGCGCACAAGACCGGCGACTTCGCCGACGCCGCCAACGACGCCGGGGTCGTGTTCACCTCCATGGGCCCGGTCACGGTAGTGGCGCTGGTTGATCGCACGCCCGATCGCCGGCGGTCAGCGGAAGCCATCGCTGATGTGGCTCGCATGATCGTCGACGCCGTCGATCCGCCGGTCTTCACTGGGAACGCGCCTCTTGGATAGCCCGAGGCACGGTTGCGTCAGTTCCCAGAGGCGCGTACGGTCAAGATAGAAGGTGCCAAGGCTCCAATCGCATGTTCGACCGATTCCTGCGCGGTAACTCAAAGCCGGTAGCCGATATTCCCGACGTGACGCCGCGGCCACTCGACCTACGCCACCCGCGGCTACCGCCAGAGCAGCGCCTGACCGAGAAGTGGCCCGTGTTGCATTACATGGAGCCGCGCGCCTACGACATGGCGAAGTGGGACTTCCGCGTCACCGGTCTTGTGGAAGAGGACATGCGCTGGTCGTGGGACGAGTTCACCTCGCTGCCGCAGGTGGAGCTCACCTCCGACATCCACTGCGTCACCCACTGGAGCCGCTACGACAACCGCTGGCGGGGCATTCACGTCCGCGAGCTGCTGTCGCGGGTGAAACCGCTGCCCGAAGCCACGTTCGTAATGGTGCATGCCGACCCGAACTACACGGCCAACCTGGCCCTGTCGGAACTGGACCAGGACGACGTGCTGTTCGCGGTCAAGCACGACGGTGCGCCGCTCACGCACGAGCACGGCGGGCCGCTGCGCCTGGTGCTGCCCAGCCTCTACTTCTGGAAGAGCGCCAAGTGGGTGCGCGGCCTGGAGTTCATGGACCACGAGGAGCCCGGCTTCTGGGAACGGGCCGGTTACCACGTGCGCGGTGACCCTTGGCTGGAAGAGCGCTTCGGCGGCAGGGTCCGCGAAACCATGCAGCAGGCGCGCTCGCGGGCGCTGCGCGAGGGCCGCCGCGTCCAGCGGTAGCTCCTAGGACTTATCCAGACCGCGGCCCTTCAAACATCCTCGTGTGCGAACGCCAGTAGCCCCACCGCGCTATCGGTGTGCCGCGCCACAATCCGCGCCCGGCCATGGCCTTAAGCTGGAAGCGCCGGGCATTCAGGCACATCCATGACCGCTAATTCAACCTACGCCGATCTCGTTTTCGACCAGGACCTGGATGATGTCGATCCGCTCGTGGCGGATCTCATTGCGCAGGAGCATCGCCGACAGCGCGACAAGCTGATCCTGATCCCGTCGGAAAGTCTTACGCCGGCCCCGGTGCGGGACGCGCTGGGATCGCCCCTGACCAGCATCTACGCCGAGGGCTATCCGTCCGGGCCGATGCGGCGGGACGCGCCGGAGCGCCTGGCGGATACCTCCGGGCAACTGGCGCGGTTCCGGCGCTACGGCGACCGTCGCTACTACCGCGGGAACGACTACACCAACCTGGTTGAGTCGCTGGCCCAGCGGCGCTGCGCGGCCCTCTTTGCCAACGCACGCGTTCCAGCCGACGGCCTGTACGTCAACGTCCAGGCGCTATCAGGCGCAGCCGCCAACAACGCCGTCTACGAAGCACTTTTGGAACCTGACGACACGATTCTCGGGCTGGCGCTGGCCCACGGCGGACACCTGAGCCACGGCGCGTCGGTCAACCGCTCCGGTCGCAGGTTCCGATCCTCCAGTTACAGCATCGCGGACGTTGACGGCCGGCTGGACTACGAGCAGATTGCTGAAATCGCGCGGCGCGACCGTCCACGCATCATCGTGGCGGGATACACGTCATACCCGTGGGCGCCGGACTGGGAGCGGTTCCGGGCTATCGCCGACGAGGTGGGCGCTTATCTGCTGGCCGACATCTCGCACCCGGCCGGGATGGTGGTGGCGGGCGAATATCCCTCGCCGGTGGGCCTGGCCGACGTCGTCACGTTCACTACGCACAAGACGCTGTTCGGACCGCGCGGCGCGGTGATCCTGTCGCACCGGCGGCGGGTGATGCGGCGGATCGACCGGGCAGTGTTTCCGGGCGAACAGGGCGGCCCGCACCTCAACAAGATCGGCGCGATGGCCGTGGCCTTCAAGGTCGCGGACTCCCCGGAGTTCCGCGCCACGCAGCAGCAGATCACGGCCAACGCGACTGCGCTGGCCGACGCGCTAACGGGCCACGGAGTGGGGCTGGCGTACGGCGGGACTGACACCCACCTGCTGGTGCTGGACCTGAAGCGCAGCGGCGCAAGCGGTGACCTGCGCGGCGAACCGGCGGTGCGGATGCTCGACAGCATCGGCATCGTGGCCAACCGCAATTCGCTGCCAGGCGATGTGGGCTTTGCCGCGCCCACCGGCGTGCGCATGGGAACGCCCTGGCTCACCCAGCGCGGTTACACCACCGACGACATGCGAGTCCTGGCCGGCATCCTGGCTCGCGCCTTCCAGTCCATGGTTGGCGTGACCTATCCGGGACGCCGGACCCCCCGCTACCGCGGCCGGATCGACTTCAATGCTCTACAAGAGCTCCGGGATGAGGTCGCCGCCTTCGTCGGACGAGGGCGCGCGGAACGTGTGCAGGCGGAGCCCGACCGGAAGCCCTCTGGCGTGCTGGAACTGCGCGGTCGCCGCGTGCTGGCCTTCGCGGACGAGATTGCCGACCAGCGGATACGCGATCTGGAGCCTGGCGAGGCCATCCACGCGGGCGTCGCCAACCCGGAAGGCGCCGTGCACCCGGTCCTATTCGTCAGACTCGACGAAGATCGGTCGCCGCGCGACCGCCGGCTGTTCGCGGTCGTGGATCCCGCCGTGAGCGAGGGTGCGGCCACTTGGCTGCAAGCGATTGCGGACGGTTACGCCCTAATAGATTCGGACGAGCCTGGGCGCAAGATTGTGGGACCGATCGCCGTAGCGGACGCGACGCAAACCGCGTCCGGCATGTCCGCGACCACGATCAGCGCCGCCGACGCCGACCGGTTGGGTGCAGACGCAGGGGTGACCCCACTCGACGTGTCTGGAGTACCCGCGCTGCTGGCCCGTGACGAACGCGCCTGCGCGCTGCTGTATCCCGCCGAGGCCGCGACAGCCATGGAGGCGGAACTGGCCGCACGTGGAATTCTGCGAGCCAGGCTGCCGGTGCCTCCGACACCCGATCTGAGCCGGCCGTTCTACTTGGGTCGCTCCGGCCGGTTGTCCTCGCAGAAGCCCGAGGCGCGGCCCGCGTTTGATTGGTCGCCCAGCGCAGGCGATCCGCTGGCTCAGGTCCAGCTGCGCGGCCCCGTATGGGGCGCGCTGCTCGGCGGACTCTGGCGGGACGGCGATCCGCTTCGCCAGACCCCGCTGCACGATGTCCACAGCAACGACCTGGGTGCGCGCATGGTTCCCTTTGCCGGCTGGTCGATGCCGGTCTATTACGGCGGTATCGCCGAGGAACACGCCGCCGTGCGGCAGGCGGCGGGACTGTTCGACGTGGGGCACATGGGCGTGTTCGCCGTCGAGGGCGAACACGCCGGCGAGTTCCTGGACTTGGTGACAACGGCCAACGCCTCGCGGCTTCCGGTCGGGCGCGCGGCCTACACCTACCTGCTGGATCCCACCGGCCATCCGCTGGACGACCTGATCATCTATCGGCTGGAGCGGGAACGCTTTCTGGCCGTCGTCAACGCGGCCAACACCGAGAAGAACTGGGTCTGGCTGAACGGGGTCAACGAGCGGCAGTACGAGATCGAGCCTGACGACCCGTGGGCGACCGCGCCGGTGCAGGTAACGCTGCGCGACCTGAAGGCACCCGCCGAAGGGGACCAGCGCCGCCTGGACCTTGCGTTGCAAGGGCCAAGGTCTCGCGACGTGCTGGCCCGGCTGGCGCCGGACGACGAGTCACGCCGGCGGCTGCGGCGAATGCGGGCCTTTGACGTCGGGTCGCTCACGCTGGCTGGCATTGAAATGGAAGTCGCGCACACCGGCTACACAGGCGAACGCGTGGGCTTCGAGTTGCTGGTGCATCCCGACGCGGCCAACGACTTGTGGCATGCGATTCTGAACGCGGGGTTCGACGACGGCGTGCGTCCAGCCGGCCTGGGCTCACGCGATTCCACCCGCACCGAGGCCGGGCTGCCTCTGTACGGCCACGAGCTCGGAGGCGATCTGGACCTGACGCCGGGCGACGCGGGATTTGGCGGATTCGTGAAGCTCTACAAGCCGTTCTTTATCGGGCGCTCCGGGTTCATCGCGCGCGAGCAGCGCCGCGCCAGCCGGATCGTGCGCTTCACGATCACCGACGAGCGCGTGCCGATCGCCCGTGAAGGCGACCCGGTGGTGGACGCCCGCGGTGGCTGGGTTGGGATCGTCACCAGCGCCGCCCTGGACACCAACCAGCGGCAAGTCGGCATGGCCCACGTGATGCAACGCGTGAGCGCCGAAGGCACGCCGCTGCGCGTCTTCGCCGGAGTCTCCGCCCGCCGCAGCGGGCGAGCCACCACCCCCCGCGACCTCAAACGCGGCAACCGCTACCCCCTCCCCGCCAACGCAGTAGTCGTCTCGCGCTTCCGCTAGGGCGCCGGGCCTCGCCCCTAGTCCAGCGGATCGGGCGCCGGGACGCCGGTGAGGGTTGCAACGTCCTGGACCCTGACCCAGGACGCGGTGCTTAGACCGACCCGACCGCTGGCCAGGTTGCGGCGCAGCGCCAGGCCGGATCGCTCACCGGGATAGCGGATGGGGTTGGCTGGATCGAGGGGCGGGCTACCAGTCACCTTACCGAGAGCACGGTTCACGTCGCGCAGAAACTCGTCGCGCGGTCGGAACGTGTCAACGCGCCAGGCCATGAAGAATCCGCCGTAGCGGCCGGGTGGGGTCTCAAGGGCTATTGGCATAGCGTTCAGGCTGGCGGCCAGCAGTTCGTGCACGAGCCCGAGGCCGTAGCCACGGTGCTCGGCAACCGGCAGAAAGACGCCGTCGGCCATCGCCTGCGCGGGATCGCGGATCGGGCGACCGGCGGCGTCAACGGCCCAACCTTCGGGTAGGGGCTGGCCGTCGGCCACCAACTCGCGCATCCGGCCGGTCGACGCAGAGACGCCGAAGTCCACGACGATCGGCGGGCGCGGGTCGGCGGGGATCGCATACGACAACGGGTTGTTTCCCAACACGCGGGCGGCGCCGCCCACCGGGGCGAACGACGGATTGGTGTAGCACGTGCAATAGCCGATCAGGCCGGCTGCCGCCGCGCGCATGCTGTAGAAGGCGGGAATGACCCAGTGCGGCATGTCGCGCAGGGAGGCCATCGCGGCCCCCTGGGTTTGCGCCTTGGCGATGCAGGCATCCATGGCCTGAACGGCCCCAATCGGTCCCAGCGCCCCGTGCGCGTCGAGAGCCGTGAAGGCCGGCAGGTCGGCCAGCACTTCGACCCTCGCCTTGGCGCTGGCTCGGCCGGCATCCAGGTCTCGCACCCTGGGTGCTAGGAGCGCGATCCCGTGGTGGCCGTGGCCGCGCAGATCCTGCTCCAGCATCACGTCAATCACCAGCGCGGCGTCGGCCTCGCCGACGCTGCGGGTAGCCAGCGCCGCGCGGCCAAACTGCCGCAGGTCGTCCAGCGCGACGGTGATCACCGGCCGACCCTCAGGCGGCGGACCAGATGTCGCGGTCGGCCTTGAAGCAGTAGGCGTGGTGCGGCGGCGCGACCAGGCCGGCCGATTCCAGAAAACCGCGCGACGTGCCCGGCCCCATGAAGCGGAACCTTTTCTTAAGCGTGTTGATCTTGCCGTTCGTGTTTGTCGGCAAGCCGAGCAGAAAGTCCTGGAAGGACCCGTCGCGGTCCTGGATTTCCTGCACCGTCCGCGCGTTCTCGATGGCCGCCACAATCTTCTTCTCGCTGCGAATCGCATTGGTGTCCGCCAGCAGGCGCCCGATGTCGGCGGACCCGTAGGCGGCCACGGCGGCAATGTCGAAGCCGTCGTAGGCGTCGCGCATCCCCTGGTGCTTGTTCCAGATCAGCGTCCAACTCAGACCCGCGTGGAATATCTCGAGCAGCAAGCGCTCGAAGAACTCCGAATCGTGGGTCGGGCGTTCGCCCCACACGTCATCGTGATACTGCCGCAGCCCTTCGTGCCGCTGCGCCCATTCGCAGCGGCCGGTTTCGCCCAGGGCCTCGCGGACGCGGGCGTCGGCAAGGTCCTCCGGGGTCATGGGTTTGCGCAATGGCACCCGGCGCTTGGACAGACCCGGGGGCAGGGATAGGGCGGCCATGAGCCAATCCTCGGCGTGAACAAGTGGTACCTATGAGCGTAGCGACGCCAAAGGCCGATGCCAACGCAGTGTTTCAAGCGAAGCAGGCGCTCACCAGACGCCAATCGCGTCGCCATGTGAACGGGCTGCACCAACACCAGCCGTCAGCCGCTTTCCAGCAGACGCGCGCCGATGACGGCCGTCCGGAGGGTCAGTCGCCGTTTGGTCCGAAGGTCGTGGCTTCCAGGTGCACGGCGACCTCGGCAAAGCCCAGGTCGCGCCAGAAGTTGATGCTGGCCGCCACCGTTGCATTGGTGGGGACCGTAACGGCCATGCGCGTCACCCCGGCGTCGCGCAGCGTCTTGCGCATATGCCGGATCATGAAGGCGCCCAGCCCGTGACGGCGCGAATCGGGGGCGACCCAGACCTCGGCCACCTGTGCCACGCCGCCGTCGAGGTGAAAGTTGGTAAGCGCTAGGGTGCGCCCGTCACGCTGGTACATCCACAGCCAGGTCGGCCGTTCCTGCAAGCGACGTCGAACTCGGTCGGTGTACAGCTCGTGCCACTCCAAGTGGCTCAGCTCGCTGGGAAAACTCTCGTTCCAGTAGGCCACCATGGCCGTGAGGAAGCGCTCCCAAAGCTCGCCGGAGCTATCGGCGTCCACCCGCCGAATTTCGTTGGCTGACCAGTTCACCGCGGCGCGCTCCTAGTCGTTGCCCAACAGGACCCGGTGATAGCGCTTCTTGCCCGAGCGCAGCAAGAGCTCACCATTCTGGAAAGCGTCGGCGTGAAAGATCGTGTCGGGGCTGTCCACGCGCCCGTCGTTGGCGTACGCGCCCCCTTGCGCAATCAGCCGCCGCGCCGCCGAGCGCGACCCGGCGAGCCCCGTGCTCAACAACAGGTCCACGATACCCAAGCCTGCGGCGACCTGATCCTCGGTTACTCGCGTCTGCGGTACGGCCGTGGTGGACCCGCCGTCGCGCCCGAACAGCGCCCGCGCGCCAGCACGCGCGGCAGCGGCAGCCTCTGTCCCGTGGACCCTGGCCGTGATTTCGTAAGCCAGCCGCTCCTTGGCAGTACGAATCCGGGCACCGCGCAGGGCGGCCAGCGCACGGACCTCGTCCATTGGCAGCGGCGTCAGGAGGGCCAGCGTCCGTTCCACCGACGCATCCTCGATGTTGATCCAATACTGGTAGAAGTCGTACGGCGAGGTCAGTTCGGCGTCCAACCAGAGCGCGCCACCGGCGGTCTTGCCCATCTTCTGGCCCGTGCTGGTCGTGAGCAGCGGGGTGACCAGGCCAAACGCTTCGGCGCCCTCGATTCGCCGGATCAGGTCCACCCCCGCCAAGATGTTGGCCCACTGGTCGCTGCCCCCAATCTGCAGGGTGCAGCCGTGTTCCCGAAAGAGGTGTAGAAAGTCGTAGGCTTGGAGCAAGCGGTAGTTGATCTCCACGAAATTCAGGCCCTGTCCGCTTTCCAGTCGTGCGCGATAGGTCTCAGTGGCCAGGATTTCGTTGACGCTGAAGTAGCGGCCGATATCGCGCAGGAACTCCAGGTAACGGAGTTGGGTCAGCCACTCGGCGTTGTCGACGATGGCGATGTCGGCCTGCTCGTGCTCGAACAGGCGGTCCACCTGGCGGCGGACGGCCCGCGTATTGGCGGCCACGCGCTCGGCGCTGAGCAGCGCACGGGTTTCGGCCCGGTCGGTCGGATCGCCGATCAGCCCGGTCCCGCCGCCGGCCAGCAACACCGGGTAGTGGCCGGCCCGCGCCAGGTGGGCGGCGAGCGCCAGCGGGATGAGGTGCCCCGTGTGCAGGCTGGGCGCCGTGGGATCAAACCCGACGTAAAATGTACAGGGGCGATCCAGGGCCGCGCGCAGGCCATCCGCGTTTGACACGGAATGGATGAACCCGCGCTCGGCGAGCGTCCGATAGAGCGATGTTTGCACGGAAGTCATTTGCGGGGAAGTGGCGTCGATCCAGATGCCAACCGGGACCTACGTTATTGCGGACAGGCTGAATCCAGTCCAATGCCCGCGGAAACATTGCCTCAACAGCTTACGACCAGGGACCGACGTTCTCGGAGGGCCGTGCCAGCCCCGTCCGCGATGTCTTGCTCAGAACAAGCCGTTGCGCTGCCGAATGTTATCCCTTGGCCCGGTCGACAAGTGACTTGCCGCAAGCATCGTGGTAGAGGTGCTGAGCCAGTGCTTCGATGGCCGTGGGGCCGTCCACATAGAGCGTCGCACGGCTGTTCTCGATACGCACCAGCACGCTAGGCCGTGGCGGGAGATCGTCGGCCGCCACGAGCGCATTCCAGGTCTCGATCTCGCGCGTGAGCGCCCGTGCCTCCGCGTCCAGGCAACTCTGGCCGTCCTCCCCAAGCCGACCGAGCATGAAGTCCTCGAAGTGTTGGAGTTCGTGCGCGAGCACCGCCGCCAGCGGCCGCGGGTCTTCACTGCGCAGGGTTGCGTTAACCCGAATACCGCGCGACGCGTTGTACGAGGCCAGCACGCTCGCCGGTAGCGCGTCAAACTCGATGGCGAGTTGCGCGCTCGCGGCCAGCTCCAGTGCCGTCGTGTTCACCGCAACGCCTTCCAGCAGCGCCAGCGCCGTGCGGAGCCTGTGGTTGTGGGTGTTGTAGGCGCGCAAAGCGACGTCCACCGGTTCCAAGTCGGCGTTCTCCGGCGGATCGAGCCGCACGTCCAGCACCGCGGCGTGATCGGGCGCGTGCGGCGCCGCCAGCAGCTGGTCTGGCAGCGCCAGGTCGCGGTAGATGTCGCCCGCGTTGACCAGCACCACCGAGCCAACCGGCGGCCCACCGTCCACCTGCTCGACCCAGTGCTGCAGCGCCGTCCGCTGGAAGCGCTGAACGACGAATGGCCCTAGACGCACCGGGCGAGACATGGGCAGGCCGTGAAACTCGATGCTGGCGTCCAGGTTGCCCAGTTCCAGTGGATTGTTGGCGAACGTTTCAGCAATTGCGCGGTCGGTCATCCAGGCCAGCCTCGCCTGTTGGGCGAGATCGGTCGGCAGTGGCGGCGGCGTTTCGGAGTCGGGAATGTGTCGCGCGCGCAGTTCATCAGCAAATTCGGCGCTGTTCAGATGCTCGAACAGGTTGGCCACCGCGACTCGGTCGTCCGCCGGCGACCACTGAAGAAGGGCGCGCTGGGTGATCTGGTAAGCGAATCCCCCGTCATCGACCCAAGGCCGGGAAACGGGCGGACCGAGCGTTTGGTCGCCGCCGAAGCGTAGGTACGCGTCATAGAAGCTCGGGCCGTCGGCGTAATTTCTGATCGCGAAGCCCACCCCATCGGCGTCCGCCCGCTCGAAGAACGCACCGCCCGTGACCGGTGTGGCGTCCAGGGACTGCGCTGCCGCGGCCTGCCCGCCGCCCGCCAATAGCAACGCGACCGCCAGGGCGACGGCCATTAAGCGGCTGGCGGTGCGACGGAGCGGCAAAAGCGGCATCACGGCTGGATCCTTACAGCCTTCGAATGCAAGAACGGGCCCTGCGGGCAGCGGCGTTACGCTAACGTGCAGGGATGGAACGCGAACACACGCCGCTCAAACTTACACGGTACGCGCACGGAGCCGGCTGAGCGTGCAAGCTCAGCCCTGACGAGCTGGCGCACGTGCTGCGCCTGATGCCGCCGATGGCCTCGCCCGACCTGCTGGTCGGAGGCCAGGGCATGGACGACGCCGCCGTCTACCGCCTGCGCGACGACCTGGCCATCGCGTTCACGACGGACGTCTTTACACCGATCGTGGACGACGCCTACAGCTTTGGAGCGATTGCGGCCGCAAACGCCTTGAGCGATCTCTACGCTATGGGGGCCTCGCCGATCCTGGCGCTCAACATCGCTGGCTGGCCGCGGGGGACGCTGCCGCTGGACCTGCTGGCCGAGGTTCAGCGCGGGGCGGCCGATAAGGTGCACGAAGCGGGGGCGGTGATCGGCGGCGGCCATTCGATTGACGACCCGGAACCCAAGTTCGGTCTGGCGGCGCTGGGAACCGTGCACCCCGATGAAATTAGCACTAACGCCGGCGCGCGTCCCGACGATCTATTGGTGCTGACCAAGCCGCTGGGCACCGGCATCATCACCACCGCCGGCAAGCACGACGCCGCCAGCCCAACCGCGATGGCCGCGGCCATCGCGTCCATGACCACGCTAAACGCTGGGGCCGCCAGGGTCGCACGCGACCACGGTGCGCACGCCGTAACCGACGTGACCGGGTATGGACTGCTGGGCCACCTGCGCGAGATGCTCATGGCCAGCGGCGTCTCGGCGGAGGTTTACGCTGACGAAGTTCCGACCCTGCCCGAGGTGCGGTCGCTGATCGTGGCCGATGAAGTACCCGGTGGGACCGAACGCAACTTGGCCTCGCTGGAGGGCGATGTTCGGTGGCACCCGGCCGTGGATATGACCACGCAAATCCTGCTGGCTGACGCGCAGACCAGCGGCGGGTTGCTGATTGCCATTCCGCCGGAGGACGAGGCCGCCCTACGGCGGGCGCTGGAGCGCAACGGCGCGCCGGCCGCCGCCACCGTGGGCCGGATCATCGAGCGCGTCGACCGACTGATGGACATTCGCCCGACCGACGCGACTAGCGGGTCCGATGGCTAAGCGTTCGCCGCGCATCTTGCTGTACACCGGCAAGGGCGGCGTGGGGAAGACCAGCGTGGCCGCGGCCGCCGCGCTGCGCTGTGCCGACGCCGGTCTGCGCACCGTGGTGCTCAGCACCGACACGGCCCACAGCCTGGGCGACTCGCTGGACCTCCTGCTGGGACCCGTGCCCAAACCCGTGGTTGACAACCTCTGGGCGCAGGAATGCGACGTCTACTACAACCTGGAGACGTACTGGGGCACGGTGCAGACCTGGGTGGAAGCCGTGCTGACCTGGCGCGGCATGGACAACGTAATGGCCGAGGAAATAGCCGTGTTCCCGGGTATGGAGGAACTGGCTAACCTGCTGTGGGTCAACCGGCACGCCTCCTCCGGCGAATACGACGTGGTGGTGGTTGACTGCGCGCCCACCGGTGAGACGCTGCGTCTGCTGGCGTTCCCGGAGGTTGGCCGCTGGTGGCTGGACAAGCTACTGCCCATCAACCGCCATCTGGCCCGCATGGTGCGGCCGATGGCCCGCCGCGTGACCGACCTTCCCCTGCCCGATGACGACGTGTTCGAGGCGATGACCGACCTGGTGGACGAACTACAGCAGTTGCACGAGATCCTGACGGCCTCTAACACGACAACCGTGCGGCTGGTGGTCAACCCCGAAAAGATGGTCATCCGCGAGGCCCAGCGCAGCTACACCTACCTGACGCTGTACGACCACATCACCGACGCGGTGGTGGTGAACCGCGTGGTGTCCGAAGAGGCCGAGGGGCGGTTCGCCGAGCAGCGCCGCGCCATGCAGGCGCCCTACCTGCGCGACATCCACGCGATGTTCGACCCGATCCCCATCCTGCGGGTGCACCAGTTCTCGCATGAAGTGGTTGGGATCGACCGGCTGCGCACCATGGGCGCCCAAATGCACGCCACCTGCGAGCCGGCGGACCGGCTGATCGACTACAAGCCCTACGAGATCGTGGATGTCAGTGGCGGGTTCGAGTTCCGCATTCCGGCGCCGTTTCTGGACAAATCCGACGCCTCGCTGATCCGGCGCGGCGACGAGCTGATAATCCGCATGGGCGCCGCCCGCCGCAACATCGTGCTCCCGCGCGTTCTGGCCCGGATGACCCACAGCGGCGCCCGACTGGAGGACGGCCAACTCCGCGTGCGCTTCTCAGCGCGCGAATCCGCTGCGGCCACAGCTCGGAGTCCCCGCGCCTAGCGTGCTGACGCCACGCCCCCCGGCAGCCCCGCAAGCCACAGGGACGCACCTGCTGGCTCGGCGGGTGATCTGGGGCGTGGGGGCCATGGTTGCCTTGATCGTCATCGGGGTCATTGGATTCATGGTGGTGGCGGGCGCCAGCTTTCTGGACGCGCTGTACATGACGATCGTCACCATCAGCACCGTCGGCTACAACGAGGTTATTCCCCTCGACCAGGGGGGACGGATCTTCGCGATAGTGCTCATCATCTCCGGCATCACGGCGATCGGGTACACCGGCGCGGTCACGGTTGAGTATCTTGTGAGCGGTCAACTGCTGGCGCGCGTTGCCCAACGTCGCAAGGAGCAAGCACTGGCGGCCCTGCGTGACCACTTCATCGTCTGCGGCTTCGGTCGCGTGGGCGAAGGCATCATCGAGAACCTGCGGGCGGCGGGTCGGTCAGTGGTGACCATCGACCAGAATCCCGAGCGCTGCGAACGGGCCGAGGGCCTGGGTGTGCTGACGGTGTGCGGCAACGCCGCCTCGGCAGAGACGCTACGGGTCGCGGGCATTGACACGGCGGCCGCGGTTCTGGTTTCCACCGGCAACGACGCCGACAACGTCTACACCGTGTTGTCGGCCCGCGCGACCGCGCCTGAAGTTCCGGTGATTGCCCGAGCCAACACCAACGAAACGGTGGAGCGGCTGACGGTAGCCGGCGCCACGCGGGTGTTTTCGCCGCACGTGGCCGGCGCCCAGCACATGGCCTCGTATGTCCTCAAGCCAAACGTCGCCTGGGCGCTTTCGGAGTTGCTGGACGCGAAGTCCGCGGCTATGACCATCGAGGAGGTGGCGATTGGGGCTAGCAGCGCCTACGTTGGCCGCACCATCGGCGAGGTAGGACTGCGTCAACACGGCGTTGAGGTCATGGCGATTGGACGCGACGGCGGACAGAAGTTCCTGCCGGCCCGAGAAGATGAGATTCGCCCGCACGACGTGCTGGTGATGATCGGACCGCTGCCCAACGTGCAAAACTTTGCCGAGCGAGCGGGAACGTGAGCGCGACGAAATGCCCCCAGGTGCGATGATCGGCCCATGAGCGCTATCTGCATCGTCGGGACCGGCTACGTTGGACTCTCGGTCGGCGCCTGTTTCGCCGACCTGGGACACGACGTGGCGTGTCTGGATATCGACGAGGCCAAGATCGCCGGGCTGCACGCCGGGCGCGTGCCGATCTATGAGCCGGGCCTCGAATCGTTGGTCGCTCGCAATGTGACCGCCGGGCGGTTGACGTTTGCCACGGACTACGCGGCGGCGGTTCCCGATCGGGAGTTCGTGTTCATTGCGGTGGACACGCCCACCGGCGCCGCCGGCGAGGCCAGCCTGCTCGCCGTGGACAGCGCCGCCGCGGCGCTGGCGCCCGTCCTGTCGGAGGGCGCTTTGATCGTCACCAAAAGCACCGTGCCGATCGGGACCAGCGACCTGATCTCCCGGATCATTCACGAGCACCGGGCGGACGGCGTGCGCTTCCCCGTGGTATCCAACCCCGAGTTCCAGCGCGAAGGCTCCGCCGTTCAGGACTTCCTGCACCCGGACCGCGTGGTCATCGGATCGGCCGACGCGGCGGCCGCTGAGCGCGTAGCCCAGCTTTACCGCTCGTTCGACTGCCCGGTCATCGTCACGGACCTGCGCACGGCCGAGATGATCAAGTACGCCTCCAACGCATTTCTGGCCACGCGAATCTCCTTTATCAACGAGATCGCGACAATTTGCGAGGCGCTGGACGCCGACGTGGAAGTGGTCGCGCACGGCATGGGGCTGGACGCCCGCGTTGGCCCGGCCTACCTGAATGCGGGTCTCGGCTGGGGCGGCAGTTGCTTCCCCAAGGACGTGCGCGCGCTCGAACACATGGGGTCGGTGCACGGCGCCCACCCGCAGCTCCTGCGTGCCGTCATTGAGATCAACCGCGACGCGCGCCGGTCGGCCGTCCGCAAGCTGCGCGAAGCTCTGGGCGGGCTGCGCGGACGCGAAATCGCCATCCTGGGCCTGTCGTTCAAGCCGAACACCGACGATGTCCGCGACGCGCCGGCGATTGAGATCGCCCACCTGCTGACGGGCGAGGGCGCGCGAGTCCGCGCCTACGACCCGGTGGCGACGACGAAAGCGCGCGCGGTGCTGGGACGCTCGGTCCGGTTTGACACGTCGGCAGTGGCAGCCGCCACGGGGGCGGACGCCATCGTGCTGGCCACCGAGTGGAACGAGTTCCGCGAACTTGACTGGGCGGCGGTGCGCAAGGCCATGCGCGGGAACGTGCTGGTGGACGGCCGCAACCTCCACGATCCGGCTCGTATGCACAGGCTTGGGTTCCGCTACTTCGGCATGGGCCGCCACACGCCGGTCGCCGACAGCCGCGTGGCCCACCTGCTGGCCGAGTAGGCGCTGCGGGCGCAGCCATGCAGGACTCCGAGAGCACCTTCGCCCGCGGGGGCGAATTGCTGGCCGGCCTCCTGGTCGTGGCCTTCATCGTGTTTCTGCTCTGGGTCGTCCTGCTTCGGCCGCGCGACGACGAATCGCCCGCCGTCGTGCCGACGCCGACACCCGCCACGGCCACGACGCCAACGCCCGACGACCCTAACGTGGCGTTCGACGCCGTGATCGCCACGCCCACGCCGGAGCCAACCCCAACGGCCACGCCGATCCCACGGCCCACACCAACGCCGACCGTCACGGTCTATGTCGTGCAGCCCGGCGATACGCTCTCCGGCATTGCCACGCGGTTCAACGTGACGATCGATGACCTGGTGGCAGCGAACCGGATTGTGGATCCCGACGCGCTCCAGGTCGGACAGGAGATCACGATTCCCTAGCTGGGCCGGTGGTGCGCGTCAGCGCGGAAGCGGGCGACCGGACCGGCAATGTCGCGACATTGCCTCCAAGCACGAGCTCGTGTTCAGGTTTACAGCCGTGGACCGTGCGCGTTTGTTCCCAAATTGTCCGTCGCACGCCCATACGCCATGCTAGGGTTGCCTTGAGGTTCGCACGCGGTTGATCGGTCACCAGTGGCGCGGCGCAGGCTGCAAAAGCGTGCATTCGACGACATTGACCGCGGTGAGTTCGGCGGTTTGATTTTCAACGCCCGTCGTCTGCACAGCCTCACCCAGGCGCAGGTGGCCGCCGCCATTGGCCGTGATCGGCCGTGGCTAAGCGACGTTGAGACCGGCAAGATCACGTACGTGCCGGACGACGATATTCACGCGTTGGCACAGACCCTGGGCCTGGATACGGTTCAACTCACGACCGCCCGCGACGGCGCCCGGGCGCGACTGGCGTCGGGAGCGACGGCCTTCGGCCGGCGTCGCGTCTGCCAAGTCTGCGGTCACCCAAATCCGGATGACGCGAACTTCTGTTCGAACTGCGGGACGCGGGTCCCGGCTGATGTCGAATGTTCGGCATGCAGCCGACTCAACGATGCGCTGGCGAATTTCTGCACGAATTGCGGGTGCGCACTCCCTGCTCAGCCCGCACCGCGGCTACGCGAGTAGCCGTGGTGCCCAAGCCGTCGCTTGGCTCGCTGCCGACCGATGACTGCCGGGCCGAGGTGATGGCTGGCGCGGCGTCGATGAGGCCATGGCGGCTGGACGAGGCGATTTCGCGGATATACTTGAATTCCTTATTCCCTGATGCTGAGGGTCCGGAATGACGACCGACGAGAGGGGCGGCGCCGGCGGCCACGTTCATGCCGGTCCGATTCGCATCACGATCGAAATCGATCGGCCGCGCGTCGGCGTGGGCAAGGCCGGCGGCCACATGCGCGGCGCCGTGCGGGAAGCCCTGATCAGCCTGCGTGAGGTGCTGGACGCCGGCATCCAAGCCGTTGATGAACGCGAGGACGGGAAGTCGAGCAGCAAGTCCGAGCGAATCGCCATCGACTAGATTGGCGGCTGCGCGCTTGCCCCCGAGCACAAACCAAGGATCATTTGACATTTCGAAGCCTAATAGCGCACCGTGCCTGAGCAAATGTCGTTAGCCTTGGCTGCTTTTTGGCTGTGCAATGTGCACAGACTGTCCTGAAGGCGGGTTGAGGTCAGGTAGGCCCCCAGGGGACCGCGTCTGGCTGGGGTGGAGGAGATAGTGTATGCGTATTGAAGCCCTGACGCGTCGGCGCTTTGTCGCCGGAATGGGGATTGGCGCAACGTCAGCGGTCGTGCTGGCCGCGTGCGGCGAGAGCGAAAGCGATGCACCCGCACCCGCGGCCACGGCGGCACCGGCGGCGGCTACGCCGGCAATGGCGATGACCGAAGCGCCGGTGATGATGGAGAACGTCGAGATCCGGTTCGTCACGGACCACACCGCTGGCCCGCGTGGCGCGGCGATGCAGTGGGGCCTGGCGCGCTTCGCCGAGAAGCGACCGGACGTCTTCGTGAAGCTGGAGCCGGCCGCCAACCTGATCGACAGCTTGGCGATTCAGTTCGCCGCCGGGACGGCGCCGCACGTGGCGCTGCTCTCGCAGTCGGCCTTCATCCGCTTCCACGAAGACGGCGCTTTCACGGAGATCACCGACGAGCTGGCCAAGCGTGACGACTTTGTCCCCGAGGACTACTACTTCCTCCCGGACGCGTACACGTTCAACAACATTGATCACTCGTTCCCGCAGCCGGAACTGATGACGGGCCCCCAGTTCGGGATGCCCTTCCAGTTCGCGATCAGCGGGTTCGTGGCCAACACCTCGCTCGCCGAGGCCGCCGGTGTCACATTGCCGGACAGCGACGGCGGGTGGAACTGGGACAACTGGACCGAGTGGGACGCCAAGATGACGAACCCCGACACCGGGGCGTTCGGCACCTGGGCGCGCGACGACTACGAGTTCCAGTACATGCCGCAGATGTACTCAAACGGCATGGCCAAGCCGTTTGACGACCGGCTGACGAAGACCATGTATGACCTGCCCGAAGCCGTTGAGGCCTGGGAGTACCTGATCAACAAGATCTTCGTGCACAACACGTCGCCGCCGGCCGACCAGATCAAGGAGTTGGGTGGCGAGTTTGGCAACCCGTTTGCCGCCGGCAAGATCGGCATCTGGCCGTCGGGCCGGGTGTACTCGACCGGCTTCGCGGTGCCGCGCATCAAGGACCGCTTCCAGTGGACACTGCTGCCGGAAGTGATTGCCGGGCGCGGCGGTCCGCCGGGCCACAGCACCAACGACCAGCCGGACCTGGTGACCAACACCGCTGGGCGCGACGGCACCGTGGAGCAGTCCACGGCACTGTCCGTATTCCTCGCGAGTGAGGAGTACCAGGGCCGCGTCGGGATCGACCGTGGCCACATGCCGGTGCACCGCGCCGCCATCGGCGCGCCGACCTCTCTGGCGCCGCCTCCGGAAGGGATGAAGTGGCTGAAGGTCTACGCCGACCGACCGGACAACCGCAGCCTCTACCCGTTCAACACCTTTGGTGAGTGGATTGGTCAGCATCGAGCGGTGTCCGCGAAGGGCTGGGTGGGCGACCAGTCGCCGGCCGAGTCCCTGCAGGCAGCCCAGGACTGGGGCGTTCGGCACCTGTCCTCGTACGACGGCCCCGCGCCGTACGTGGCTTCGCCGGTTTATCCGTAACGGTGTAAGCCCCGCGGCGTTCCAACGCCGCGGGGCTGCGCCCGTTCCAATCAGTCTGCACTCCGAGGGCTGGCAAAGAATCACTTGACACGGCGATGTGCGATGGCGCACCGTACCCCAGCGAATGTCGCTGGCCCCGGGCTGCTTTCGGGCTGTGCAGTGCGCACAGACTGTTCCGGAGGTGGTGTGAGGTCAGCTAGGCCCCCAGGGGACCACGTCTGGCGGGGGTGGAGGAGATTAGGGTATGCGAATTGAAGCCCTGACCCGTCGGCGATTTGTCGCCGGAATGGGGATTGGCGCAACGTCGGCGGTCATGCTGGCGGCGTGTGGCGAGAGCGAAAGCGCTGCGGCGCCTGCGGCTGCGGCGGCACCGGCTGCGGCGGCACCGGCTGCGGCGGCACCGGCTGCGGCTGCGCCAGCGGCGGCTACGACGGCAATGGCTACCAAGGAAGTCATGGTGGAGCCAGAGAACGTCGAGATCCGGTTCGTGACGGACCACACCGCTGGTCCGCGTGGCGCGGCCATGCAGTGGGGTCTGGCGCGCTTCGCCGAGAAGCGACCGGACATCTTCGTGAAGCTGGAACCGGCCGCCAACCTGATTGACAGCTTGGCGATCCAGTTCGCCGCCGGGACGGCGCCGCACGTGGCGCTGCTCTCGCAGTCGGACTTCATCCGTTTCCACGCGGAAGGCGCCTTCACCGAGATCACCGACGAGTTGGCCAAGCGTGACGACTTCGTCCCCGAGGACTACTACTTCCTCCCGGACGCGTACACGTTCAACAACATTGACCACTCCTTCCCGCAGCCGGAGCTGATGACGGGGCCCCAGTTCGGGATGCCATTCCAGTTCGCGATCAGCGGGTTCGTGGCCAACATTTCGCTGGCCGAGGCGGCCGGCGTGACCCTGCCGGACTCCGAAGGTGGATGGAACTGGGACAACTGGACCGAGTGGGACGCCATGATGACGAACCCCGACAACGGGGAATACGGCACCTGGGCGCGCGACGACTACGAGTTCCAGTACATGCCGCAGATGTACTCCAACGGCATGGCCAAGCCGTTCGATGACACGCTGTCGAAGACCATGTACGACCTGCCCGAGGCCGGTGAGGCCTGGGAGTACCTGATCAACAAGATCTTCGTGCACGAGACGTCGCCGCCGTCCGAGCAGGTCAAGGAGCTCGGTGGTGAGTTCGGCAACCCGTTTGCCGCTGGCAAGGTCGGCATCTGGCCGTCAGGCCGGGTCTACTCGACCGGGTTCGCGGTGCCGCGCATCAAGGACCGCTTCCAGTGGACACTGCTGCCGGAAGTGATTGCCGGGCGCGGCGGTCCGCCGGGCCACAGCACTAACGACCAGCCGGACCTGGTGACCAACAGCGCCGGACGCGACGGCACCGTGGAGCAGTCCACGGCGCTGGCCGTGTTCTTGGGCGGTGAGGAGTACCAGGGCCGCGTCGGGATCGACCGTGGCCACATGCCGGTTCACCGCGCCGCCATCGGCGCGCCGACCTCCGTGGCGCCGCCGCCGGAAGGCATGAAGTGGCTCAAGGTCTACGCCGACCGACCGGACAACCGTAGCCTCTACCCGTTCAACACTTGGCGGGAGTGGTGGCTGCAGCACCGGGCCTTGGGCCAAAAGGGCTGGGTTGGCGAGCAGTCGCCGGCCGAGTCCCTGCAGGCCTGCCAGGACTGGGGCGTCCGCCACCTGTCCTCATACGACGGGCCCACGCCGTTCGTGTCTTCACCGGTTTACGCCTAGCGGCGTAAGCCCCGTGGCGCATTAGCGCCAAGGATTCGGCTACGCCCGACCGGAGATCGCTCCGGTCGGGCGTGCCGCTTTAACGTGCGGACGGCTACCGTGGTGGCGGCTGGCTAGGCGTCCCGGCGGATCACCGACCGTCACTACGACACGATCGCATCTGCGTCTGTAAACATTGCAACGGTTTTCCAGGCTCTTAGCCCGTACTTTCACGCTAGAGCAGAAGCCGGCTGCGCCTCGGGCGAACGCAACGGATCTACAAGCGCAAGACGCGCGGGTACACAAGGTGTTGTTCCGTTGACGGACCGTGGCTTTGATGTGGCGGATGCATCGGTCCAGCTGGGCGAGCTGGAATCAAACGCAACGGTCATCGTTGACTACTGGGCGGGATGGTGTGGGTTTCCCACGAGACTCACACCGGCCTTCGAACGACTTCAAGCGTTCGAGGGCAGGTTGAGGTTCGCGAAGTTAAAAGTGGATGCGAACCCGCAAGCGCCCAGTACAAGAGGTGTGCGCGGGATTCCGACCACGCCAGTCCTCTACGGAGGACAAGCAGACGCGCGGCCGGTCGACTTGGAATCGGCCGACCGTATGCGCCTGCAATTGGAGCAGCGTCTCAAGGCTGCTTAGGCTCGCTTCACGCACCTCATCCGGGTGCAAGGCCTCCGCCCGGCTTTGCACCCGGAACTTATTTAACCAGCGGAGCGGCGGCTAATCCTCAATTCGCCACGCGCGCCGGGCAGTGCCTGCGAATATCCACTCCCGATCCGCGTCGCTGAAGAACGGCAGCTTCCACGCCGAATCGAACGCTTCCTGGTAGCTGGCGCTGGACAGGCACACCGGCCAGTCCGTTCCCCACATCAGCCGCTGGGCGCCGTAGGCGCGGTAGACGCGCTCAATGAGCGCGTGGGCCTCGCGGTAGGGATAGGCAGCGCGGGTTCCGTTCGGATAGCCGGACACCTTCACGAATACGTTTGGCCGCTCCGAGAGAGCTAGCAAGTTGGATAGCGAATCCGGGTCCTGGTAATTGGGTGAGCCCAGATGGTCGACGACGACGGTTACGTCGGGATGCCGGGCAGCCATTGCGTCCGCCAGTGGGAGCAGCCGCCAGTTGATGAGCAGCCCTATGGTGGCGTTGGTATCGGCCGCGGTTTCCCACAATGGGTCCTGCGAGACGTCGTCCAGCCAGGGTTTCTCGGGATCTGTATTGGGCGCCAGCCGGATACCGCGCAATCCCGGATGCCGCATGAGTTCGCGCAGGGCGTGGGGCGCGTCGGGCGCAAGCGGATCGACCCGGCCCGCCACCACCAGCCGATCGGGATAGCATTCGGCTGCCTGGATCAGGTACGAGTTGTCCCACAGGTAGTACCGCGGCTGGATCAACACCGTCCACGCCACGCCGCCGATCTGGTCCTGGGCGTCGAACAGGTCCGCCGGCGCCGCCTCCAGCTCCGGCATGAAGTCCGAGTCCGGGTGCCGCCCGAACCGCGGATCCCGAATCGTCCAGATATGTACGTGCGACTCAACCAGATCCATGGCGCACCACCCTCAAGCAGACCCCAACATCATGCCAGCCAGCTGCCAACGACTCGCCGGACCCTACAGGAGCAGGTAGGGCTGTTCGATCAACTCTCGGATGCGGGCGAGGAAGCGGGCGGCGGGCGCCCCGTCAATGATGCGGTGGTCAAAGGTAAGGCTGAGGGTCATGGAGAGTTCGGCGGTCACTTCGCCATCGCGTGCGACGGCCTTTTCGCGTAGCGCGCCGACGCCCAGGATGGCCGATTCGGGCGGGTTGAGCACCGGCGTAAAGGCGTCCACGCCGAAGACGCCCAGATTTGAGATCGTGAAGGTGCCGCCGGTGATGTCGTCCAGGTCCAGGCGATTGGCGCGGGCGCGCTCGACCACCCCGCGCAGGTCGGAGGCGATCTCCGTCAGCGACTTGCGGTCCGCTTGCTTGACATTGGCGACGACAAGGTCCCCGCCGGCCTCGATGGCCAGGCCCACGTTAATCATGTCGTGCAGGCGGATCGCGTCGCCCTCGATGCTGGCGTTGGCGCGCGGGTGTTCATGCAGCGCGTGGGCGCAGATGCGGATGAGCAGGTCGTTGTAGCTGATGCGGAAGCCAAGGGTCGGTTCGTGTCGGCCGGCCAGTTCGGTGCGCAGTTCGTGGAAGCGGCGGGCGTCGGCCTCGGCCACCAGCGTGACCTGGGCGCTTTCCTGCAGGCTTTGGCGCATGCGCTCGGCGATCACGCGGCGCACGCCTTCCAGCGGGATAACACCGCCGGCGGCGACTTCGGCCGCAACCGGGGCGGCTGCCAGCGGGGGCGCCGCGGCAACTGGCATTGGTGCGACAGCCGGAGCGGCAGCTGCGGCGGCGACATCTCTCTCGATGATGCGACCGCCCGGGCCGGACCCAATCAGGCGCGCGAGATCGACGCCCATTTCCCGGGCCACACGCTTAGCCAGCGGTGACGCCTTGACGCGGCCACCGGGCGACGGAGCGACCGCAACCGGCGCGGTGGCGACGGGCTGCGGCGCTGGGACAGCGGGCGCAGGCGCCACCGGTGCGGGAGCTGGCGGCGGGGGAGCGGGGGCCGGAGGCCGCGCGGCGGCGGCTACGGCAGCCGGGGGATCTGGGTCTTCAGCCGGCGGCGTTTCGCCGGGTTCCAGAATCCAAGCCAGCAGGCCCTGCACTTTCACGAGATCGCCCGGCCCAGCGGCGATTCCGCCCAGGATGCCGGCCGCCGGGGCTTCGATACGGGCGCTGATCTTGTCGGTCTCAAACTCGAGGACTTCGTCGCCCTTCGCGACCTCGGCGCCCTCATCCACCAGCCACCCAGTGACGGCGCCTTCTTCCATCGTCATCCCCATGAGGGGCATGCGGACGGCGGTAGCCACCGGTCTAGTAAACGCCTTGGAGCGACTGGCGGATAGCCGCCACGACCTTGGCCGTGTCGGGGAACGACGCCAGCTCAAGCGGTTCGGAGAACGGAACGGGCGCATGCGCCGCACCAACGCGCAGCACGGGCGCGTCCAGGTCGTCGAATGCCAATTCCTGGATCTGCGAGGCGATTTCTGCGCCGAAGCCGCCGAAGCGTACGGCCTCGTAAAGCACCACCGCGCGGTGCGTCTTGCGAACTGAGCGCAGGACGGTGTCGGTGTCCAGAGGGTAGAGCGAGCGGATATCCACTACTTCCACGCTGATGCCCTCGGCCGCCAACTGCTCGGCGGCTTCCAGGGCGTTATGCGTCTGGCGCGCGTAGGTGATGACGCTTACGTCCGAACCTTTGCGCTTGACGTCGGCCACGCCGATGGGGACCAGATATTCGCCTTCCGGCACAGGGCCACGCATGGAGTAGATGGCCTTGTGCTCGAACATGACCACCACGTTGTCCTCACGGATGGCCGATTTGAGCAGTCCCTTGGCATCGTAGGGCGTGGAGGCTGTAATGACTTTGAGGCCCGGTACGTGGGCAAACCAAGCCTCAAGGCTCTGGGTGTGCTGGGCGGCGTTGCCGGTGCCGGCGCCAAAGGGCGCCCGGTAGGTGAGGGGTAGCTTGGCCTTGCCGCCGAACATATAGCGGTTCTTGGCGGCCTGGTTGACGATCTGGTCCATCGCGATGCCCATGAAGTCGCTGTACATGAACTCCGCAACGGGTCGGCTGCCGGTCAGGGCCGCGCCGATGCCCAGGCCGGCGATGGCGGCTTCGGCAATTGGGGTATCGACGATGCGGTCCGGCCCCCACTTCTCCAGCAGGCCCTGAGTGACCGCATAGGCGCCGCCCCACACGCCAACTTCTTCGCCAACCACGAACACGGTGGGATCGCGCGTCATTTCCTCGTCGATGGCCTCGCGCAGAGCTTCGCTCATGAAGATCTCGCGCGTGGCGGTTTGGGCGGCGGACGGCTGGGAGGTGGTAACGGCCATGATCACTACTCCACGTAAACGTCGCGCTCGATAACGTCCACGTTCGGCCAGGGGCTGGCCTCGGCAAACGCCACGGCGTGCTCGATTTCACGCTCGATCTGCGCGTCGATCGTTTCGAAGTCCTGCTCGGTCAGTCGCTCCGCGTCGGTGACGACCTTGCGGAAGCGCTCGATGGGGTCGCGGGCGACCCACTCGGCAATCTCGTCCTTGGTCCGGTAGTTCTTCTGGTCCAGCACGGTGTGGCCCTTGTGGCGGTAGGTGCGGGACTCGATGAGGGTTGGACCCTCGCCGCGGCGCGCGCGGTCAGCGGCCTCCTTGGCGGTGGCGTAGACCTCGAAAATGTCGTTGCCGTCGATCGATGCGCTGGGGATGCCGTAGGCCGGACCGCGCAGGTTGATCGGGGCGGCGTTGGCAAAGTCGGCGTGGGTGGCCATACCGTACTGGTTGTTCTCGCAGACGAAAACGGCGGGCAAGTTCATGGTGGCGGCGACGTTGACGCCCTCGTGGAATGCGCCGGTGGGACCGGCGCCGTCGCCGAAGAAGGCGACGGTGACTTTGCCGTCCTTGCGAATCTTGGACCCGAGCGCGGCGCCGGCGGCGATGGGTATGCCGGCGCCCACGATGCCGTTGGCGCCGAGGTTGCCGCGTTCAATGTCGGCGATGTGCATGGAGCCGCCCTTGCCGCCGCTGTAGCCAGTGGTGCGACCAAAGAGCTCGGCCATCATCTTGTCCATGCGGGCGCCCTTGGCGATGCAGTGGCCGTGTCCGCGGTGGGTGCTGGTGATGTAGTCGCCGTCGTCCAGGGCGGCGCAGACGCCGGTGGCGGTGGCCTCTTCGCCGATGTAGAAGTGCAGCGCGCCGCGCATTTTGGCGGCCAGGAAGGCCTGCTCAGCGGTTTCCTCGAAGCGGCGGATGCGCCGCATGATGAGGTAGATCCAGCGGAGTTTTGCGTCGTCCATCGCCTCGAGCGCGCCGTTGGCGGCAGCTTCACCCGCGGCGCGACCGTTGGTGGAGACAGGTTGTTGCTCTGTCAAGGCACGCCTCCGTTTAGGAGCGGGCGGTCACACACCGCAACCGCCGGGCCGAGCCGGTTCACTGTACCGGAGCCAGAGTATATCCGGGCGGGACGGACGGCGGAGGCGGAGCGCGGCGGCGGGGGTTTGTGGGGGTACTCGCGTCCCCCGGGCCGGAACCCCTTAGGGGTGTTCCGGCCCGGGGGACGCGAGATTTGGCGCGGTTTTCGGGTGGGCGCGGAAAGGGTGGGCGGTTGCGGTGGGGTTGGGGATATTGTACACTAGTGGAGTACCGATGGCAAGGGGTTGGTGAGTTAGGGGTGGGTGGCGGTCCAGAGTTGTTTGAGGTTGGTTCCGGGGACGGTGGGGAAGGGGTTGAAGTGGGTGAGGTCGTGGAGGGTGAGGTTGGCGTCGGTTAGGGCGTTGCGGATTTCGGACTCGTCGAACCAGCGGGCTTGCAGGGTGTCCTGGACGGGTGGGCGGTTGGGGCGTTCGATGCGGAGGTTCATGGTGGTTTGAGGGCCGTCTGACTCGAAGCGGCGGTGCAGGGTGAAGCCGGGGCCGCGCTCGGTGACGGGTTCGCGCCAGAGGGTCCGGAAGGCGTGTTGGGAGTTGAGGTCGAAGACGAAGACGCCGCCGGGCCGCAGGTGGGCGGCGACGCGGGCGAAGGTGCGGGTGAGGTCGGTTGGTTCAGGCAGGTGATTGAGGCTGGCGTAGAGGCAGGTGACGGCGTCGACGGGCTTCAGAGTGTCGAATTCGCGCATGTCGGCCTGGAGGAAGGTGATGGGGCGGCCGGCGGCCCGGATATGGGCGCGTTCGAGCATGGCGGCGGACAGGTCGATGCCGATGACTTGGGTTCCGCCGTGGGCTTGCAGGAGGGCGTGGGCGCCGGTACCACAGGCGAGGTCGATCAGGCTGATGGGGCGCCCGCCGTGGGCGGCGAGGCGCTGGTTGACGCGTGGGGCGACGAGGATGGCGTATTCGAGGCCGTAGAGGCGCTGCCAAGCGTCGTAGATATCGGCGAAGGCGGAGTAGGGGGAGGGGGAAGGAGAGAGGGCAGAGGAGTGAGAAGTGAGAAGGGACGGGGAGAAGACGAGGAGGGAGGAGGGAGAGGACGGAGCAAGGGGAGGGGCGTGAGGAGTGAGAGAGGGCGGGGATGGAGGAGGGAGCGGGGAGGGAGCACGGGGGCGGCCAGGTGAGGGGGCGGGGACGGGCGGAATGAAGGGGCCTAACTGGCGGGGTTGCCCTGGAGCCAGTCGGGGACGTCGCCGGCGGCGATGCCGTCGGCCCAGGTCCTGGAGGTGACGGCGAGGTCTTCGCCTTCGAGGGACTCGGTGACCAGCAGGGGGGCGCGGACGCCGCCATCTGAGACGACGATTGATCTGGCAACGACGGCACCGGTGGCGCGCACGTTGAGTACGGCCTCGACGCGGCCGGCTTCGATGCGGTCCGCGCGGACGTTCTTGCCGCGCACGGCGACGGCCTGCATGAGGCCGACGACTTCAATTTCCTTATCCGACGAGACGACAGCGCCCTGGGCTTCGAGGGTCTCGCCGTAGATGGCGGCGTCCACGATGGTGTCACCGGAGACGTGGAGTTCGTCGCCTTCCACGATGATGCGGAAGCCGGGAAAAATGATGGCAGTGTCGACGTGGGTGGTGGCGGCGGGGATGCGCAGAACGCTCTGGCCGTCGATTTCTTCGGTTGTGGCGCCTTCGGGCGCGATCGAGCCGCGCGGCGAGTCGACGGACTTGATTTCCTGATAGAAGACATCGCCGGTCATGCTTGGGGCTCCGGAAGGGGCTTGCCCCTAAGAATAGCTATTTGGGGAAGGAGAGAGGGCAGAGGAGTGAGAAGTGAGAGGGGGATAGGGGAAGAAGTGAGGGAAGAGAAGTGAGAAGCGAGAGGGGATGGGGAGAGGACGAGGAGGGAGAAGACGGGACGGGGGGCGAGGGGTGCGAGAGGATTGGTCGAGGTGTGGGGGGAGTCTGGGCGGGGAACGTGGGGAAGCGACGGGTGCACTACCGCCAGACGATTCTGTGGCGTAAGGCTATGCAAGCAGCGCGTGAGGTCTATGGGCTGACGCCGCGTCTGCCGCGTGAAGAAACATATGGGATGCGCGCACAAATCACCCGGGCCGCAGATTCGATTCCGGCCAATGTCGCGGAGGGCTGGACCCGGGAAACGGCGAAGGACAAGGCGCACTTCCTGCCAATTGCCCAGGGTTCACTGACGGAAACCGAGTCGCTGCTGACGCTCTGTTAAGACCTGGGATGGTTCCCGAAGACGGACACCCGGATGCTGCGCAGCCTGCTGGACGAAGTGAGCCGGATTCTTACGACGATGCGTCGACGCAGAAGGTTGGAGGGGAAGGGGAAGAAGTGAGGGCAGGGGAGTGAGAAGTGAGAGAAGACGGGGAGGGGGAAGGGGGGAGGTGGCGGCGATCCAGGGGACGGGTGCGGCGAGCGCTAGCTACGATTGAGTCAGCATCAAAGGGGCGGCCCCGGTGAGTGCAGCGGGGACGGTTGAGATCCGGTCGGCTGATTAGCCGTCACAGAGAAGGGGCGCCCACTTGCGAGAACTGGTCCAGAGCCGAACAGGAACCGGCTCTCGGGAAAATCGATGACGGCGGACTTGTCGGCGCTTGACATCGAGCGACGATTGACGGCCATCGAGGCCACACTGCCAACGTTCGCGACCAAAGCCGACATTCACTCGCTGCGAGCCGACATCCAGGTGATGCGGTCCGAGTGGAAGACTGACCTCGGCGAGATTAAGGCCGACCTTCACGCGCGTGAGGCGCGGCTGGTCAAGTGGGTTGCCGGTCTCGTAGTGGCCGCGGCGGCTGCCGCAGCTGGCGTTGCGATCGCCGTCAACCAAGCCTTCGGCCCTGCCGTCGGCGGCTGATCAAGGTCCACGCAGGACGCGACGCGAGCGAACGCGTAAGGCGCGGGTGGACCCAGCTATTCGAGGGCACGGGGCACGGGGCAGCAGCGCGCATCGCCTGTACACTTGATCATGGTCAGGAGGATCACGGCTAGCCGACCCGCAGGGATGCGTCCCCCTGGCCACGTTCTATCTTCAGCGCCGCCGTTGAGGTAGCCGTGGATACGCCGAACCCCAGCCGCGACTTTCCAGGCGAATACCGACTGGACGTTGAAGACTTCGGGCCGATCGCCAAGGCCAGCGTGGACCTGCGACCTCTGACGGTTTTTATAGGGCCGAGCAATACAGGGAAGTCCTACCTGGCGATTCTGGTGTATGCGCTACATAGATCCCTGGGCGATGGCGTGCTTGCTGATTTCGGAAGCCGTTCTCGCTATCGCCGCGCACTCCTAGGACCCCTACTACGAAAGCTGCGCGATGGAGACGAACACACGTCACGTATGCTAGATGAATTTCGATATTGGGTCTTATATGCAATTGACAAGAGAATCAGTGGCGTTCCTCTCCCCGGTCTGGATTGGGACGGCCGCTCTGGATTCGCGCAAGGCGAGCAGAAACTAAATCCTAAGATTGAGTTTCCGGACGTCGCGAGTGCTCATATCCGTTCTGTGTTTGATCGATCTGAAGGATTCGATACTACGGCTGAGAACGAAATTGGACGTTGCTTCGGTGTTGAGGGCATGGGACCGCTAGTCAGGCGTACGAGCCATAGTTCGAGGGCGAAAGTCGAAGTATCAGTTCCGCGGCATGCTACTACTGGCGTCACCAAGTATATGATGGAACTGAGCGGAGAAGGTGCAGTACTCCGCGGTTCCATCGAAGGCTCCGAGTCACTTTCCAAGGAAGTTGAGGGCCTCGATATCGATGAATTATCGGCTAGTTATACGGGGCAACTTTCTCTATTTTCACCAGGAGGAATCCTGCCTGGCTATCAGGTTGAAGAGCTGTGCTTTCTCCTAGCGGGAGTGGCCGAAAACGTACTCAATTCGTTGCTCGTTCCGCTACATCGCAATACATACTATCTGCCCGCTGACCGCACCGGAGTCATGCACAGTCATCAAGTCGTGGTGGGTGCTCTAGTGCGGAATGCTGCGACTGCTGGCCTGCGGCCTTTCGCAGGCATCCCGCTTCTGTCTGGCGTGCTGGCAGACTTTCTGACCCAACTGATTGAGATAGGCGGCGAGCAGGGTCGCTCCCATTCGAAGAGGCCGGCTAGCACATCCGACTTGAGTGAGCTCTTGGCATTGGACCTGGAGCACACGGTTCTCAAAGGTGCCATACAAGTGGAAGACACGGGTAGCAGCTATCCCCGTTTCGACTTTGAGCCGCGCGGCTGGTCGGATCCGTTGCCATTGATGCGTGCCTCGTCAATGGTGTCCGAGCTTGCACCAGTCGTGCTCTATCTGCGGCATCTGGTTCAGCCGGGCGACGTTCTTATCATCGAGGAGCCCGAGTCGCACCTCCACCCGGCCATGCAGGTGGAGTTCACGCGGCAGCTTGCGGGGCTGGTGCGGGCTGGGATTCGGGTGATCGTGACCACGCACAGCGAGTGGGTGCTGCAAGAGTTGGCTAACCTGGTGAGGGTCTCGAAGCTCCCAGAAGCTAAGCGAGCGGGCATCGCCGGCGGGGACGTGGCGCTAGAACCCGATCAGGTCGGTGCTTGGCTATTCAAGCCCGATGCAACTGGCGAAAGCTCCACGGTGAACGAGATCCCCCTGGACGACGAATCCGGCCTTTACCCGACGGACTTCGATGACGTGGCCGTGGCGATGCATAACGATTGGGCCGAGATTTTCAGTCGGCTTGGGGAGGATGAGTGAGCGGACTCGTTCAACGGGTCCGCGCGAATGTGGACGACTCGTGCGTTGTCACGGGGATGGACAAGCAAGGATGTCGCGTGTCCCTGGACGGCGCGCCGTCCAGCCGGCTGATCGTTGACTTGGATGAAGATGGCTCACCCCTCGGTCCACAGGACAGGCGCTGCGATTATTTGTTCTTCGCGGACGCTGACGACGGCGGCGACGGTTGGGTGGCGACGCTGGAGTTGAAGCGGGGCAGGTTCCATAGCGGCCAGTTCGCGAGGCAACTGCAAGCAGGCGCTGCGGCTGCAGAGCGGATTGCGCCAGGGAACGTAGCCGTGCGATTCCGGCCGGTTGCGGTTTATGGAGGTGGCGTCACCAAGGCGGAGCGGCTTAGGTGGCAGCGGCAGCCAAGTCGCGTGCGTTTTCGCGGTAAGCATGAGTTGCTGCGACGGATGACCTGCGCCCAAGAACTGGCCAACCAGCTTCGGTGATCAGGGCGCGCGGCGGTCATAGAGGACTTCCGAGGCTTTCAGCATGCGGCTGAGCATGGAGTTGGGGTTGGGGCGGTGTTTGACGAACGATTCGTGGAAACGGACCAGGAGGTCGGCGGCGAGGTTGAAGTTGTCGGCGATGGCGCGGTAGATGGGGTTCCCGCGATGGGGTGGTTCGACGACTTGGACGTGTCCCCACGATCCAGGGTCCCAGGCTGCGCGCAGCGTGGGCCACCGGGCATACCTACGCATACAGATCAGGCCTGATCTGTATGCCCAGTATCTACCAGAGCATATTTCCTGCGAGAAGTGCTGTTTATATTCTTTGGAAACCTCATCAGAAATGCTGCCGTGTCGCCCGGATTCAATTGCATATCTTCCTTGGCCGCATCTGTTGGACTGCCTCGATGACCTTTGAATTCAAAAATCGGGTTTACTAGAGACACAGGTATTTTACTGCGATTCCTCACCGATATGTTCATAATGTTGTCCGGCAAGTTATCGACGTTTATCACCTCAACACGCTTTCGAGGAGTTCGCCCCATGCGCCAGTCCAAAATTGCTTGACGTAACTTTACTATACCCGAGCATATCATTCTAATAATAGCTATAACAGTGAGTAACATCGTTGAGACTCCTGTTGCGAGAATGGCTACAGACTTCAGAGGATCTAAGAACTCCAAGGACTCTAACGATTTCAAGGTTTCCGTAATGAACTCCATGAAGATCTCCTTATCTTGAATCCAGTTCTGCTTACCTGAGCGTCTGGAAGCCAAGGGGCATACTTGCGATTCACGGGCTAGCGACCAGCTTCTAATTCGTCCGTCAGTGCGAAAAAGGGACTAGAGATTCCTCGTTACGCTGACGGCCTTTCCAATCGTTCAGGCATGACAGCCACTGACTACTACTGCCGTGTCTCCGGCGGCGAGGGCGTTCATGTAGGCGAGGATAAGGGCTTTGGTGCGGTAGTGGCCGAATTGGGCTTGGTCTTGGTGTTTGATGACGGGAATGTGTAGATGATGTGGGCGTCGTCGTCTCGGTCGAGGCCGTAGAGGTGGAAGTAGAGGGCGTCGAGGCGGGCTCGGAGGTGGCGGCGGGCTTCTTGGTCCCAGGGGAAGGGTGTGCTGTGGTGGCCGAGGTCGCGGGCGAAGGGGGCGAGGTCGTCCGAGGTGTAGGGGGGCCGAGGCTATGTTTGGAGAACAAAGTCGGCAATTTGTTGGGCCAGCTGAATAGCCTCCTGCGCGGCTTCGATGTCGGGTTCTTGGTCGGTTTCGGCTGGATAGCGTGATGTCGCGATGTAGGCGTTGAGGAACTTGGCGGCCGGTGTGAGGGCTTCGAACGACGAGTCCAGTCCTGTGCAAAGCCGGGTGAGGTAGGCGAGGTCGTGCACGAATCGGAACGGTACGTCGTGCGCGACCAGGTAGCCCTTGAGGTACTTTTCGGCGCATTGCTGGGCGTGGAAGCAGGCCATATCCGGGAAAGGCCGGTCCGGCCCGAGCGCACGCTGGGCCATTTCGAGATCGGCGCCGGCTTTGGCGAACCAGGCGAGTTCAGGCTGCTCGTCGGTCATAGAGGACTTCGGAGTCTTCCAGCATGCGGCTGAGCATGGAGTTGGGGTTTGGACGGTACGTGGCGAATGCCTCGTAGGAACGGATCAGCAGGTCTACGGGGAGCACGAACCGTTCGGATATGGCTGCGTGGATCGGGTTGCCGCGGCGGGGTGGCTCCACGCCGGGGCGCAGGACGACCATGAGGTCCAGGTCGCTATTTCCGTCTTCTTCGCCGCGGGCGCAGCTGCCGAAGAGGATGACTTGCTCGGGTTGGAAGCGCTCGACGATGAGCTGGGTGATGGCTTGGATGGTTTCCCGGTTGAGCGGGTCTTCGACGACGCGCATTGGTCTCTACAGCGCCATTCGGGCGTTGGTGTCTCCGGCGGTGAGGTCGCTCATCTAGGCAAGGATACGGTCTTCGGTGCCGTAGCGGCCGAATTGGGTTTGGTCGTGGCGTTGGATGATGGGGGAAGTGGAGAGGATGTAGGCGGCGTCGTCGCGGGAGAGGCGGTAGAGGTGGAAGTAGTGGGCGTCGAGGCGGGCGGGAAGCCCTCCGTCGTTTCGTCGATAGCGGGAGTCCCCGACTTCACGGCAGCGCCCGACGGACGTCATTGTCCGGAAGTTGGGACATAGCCAAAGGACTTGAGGCGTTCCCGAGCCACCTGGCGCTCGGCATCGCTGAAGAGCGACCTCCACCGTTCTCCTATCACAAGAGCCTCCATGGAGATATCGAGCCTTTCAAGCTCCCAGAGCTTCGTCAACCCCGACTGCGCCTCAGACGCACTGAGCAACCGCTTTGCCGCGGCAACCCCGCCATGCTCCTTGACCAGACGCAAAAAGTAGACGGGTCGATAGTCCAGGCTGGCAGCAACACAGTAGATGTCTTCCATTTCCTGGTGAAACTCGTCGTCAAGCCTACTCGTCGCCATCTGGCTCCTACACGAGGGGACTGCTCAGTGATCCGTGCTCGGCGCACCATAGCCCACAGAGCGACTAAGCGCTTTACACTTCATGCTTCTCCGTGATGGACTGTAGATTGCCGAATTGGGATATCGCGAATCATTTCGAGATGGCCTGTGAATTCGTCAATGACCACCATGACGAGATCGAATAACTCCTCGGATTTGTGTTTCCTCAGCTCCAAGTCAAGATCGAGTCTATGAACCACACCATGCCGAAACCTGATAAGATTGTTTAGCTCACTCTCTAGCTTGGGCAGACGACTTCCTAGCCTCTTTCGTTTGTGGAGAACTGGCCAGACGTCAATACCTAGCCAGTCACGATACGCTTTGTGGATACCGGCAATGCTCTGAAAGCTATACCAATTTGCGACAATCTCTTCCCAAGACTTAGAGCTATCTTGGACTGCTACGACATCTGCAATCTCGATCTTGCGTCTGGAATCAAGGAACTTCTCTTGGGCCTTCTGGTCATACCTGAGCAGAATCTTGAACGAAGTGCTGAAAAAGTGTTCCAAGGACGCTACTGCAAATGGCACGAGGGCATTGTATAGCACGCGGGCTGGGTCTACGGTGGATAGGGACTCAAGGTTTGTCCCTACCAACTTCTCTAGCGATTCATTTGGATCTGGCAAAGCGTATTTGACGTCCGATATCTTATTGCTCACGTATTCGTACGATAAGTATATGCCGCGTGCTACAGCGTCTCGTGGATCTGGCTTGAGTGGGGTGTATCGGTTCTTCCCATACCAGTCGTTTACGAAGCATCCACCGAACTTCCGCCGGGCTGAACGGACGACTTCATTTTGGTGCTTCCGGTCGCCTTCGCTTGCGGAAGAACGGGTTCTAGTATGTAGAGTCCAGGCTGATCGGGGAGAGTCCTTTTTCGCTTCGGCGCTAGTAGGGTGCACTGTTGCTTCGACGCCATCAAACGATATGAAGTCAGCGCTCTCAAACCACTGGAAATTCTTCGACCCCTTAGGCCAATTCCGAAGGTGAGTGCACGGTTGAAAGTCGAATTCGCGAAGATGCGCGCAAAGCATGGATTTATCTGAGGAGTTTGGATAGAGGATTATCTCGATACTCATGCTTCTTTCACGATGTGCGAGCGATGAGCAACGAGCATGGTTGCAGAACATGTTTCTGTTTTCATGGTATCCGAACGTCATGGCTACGGGGCACGGGCTGTCAGTTGTTGATGGAACTATAGCGTATCCACGGTCGCGGTGTAAGTTGATCGGTGCTTGGTTCGTACGGGAGGTGATGGGATAGGCGGTGGGGGTTTACAGTCCTTGATCGCGGTGAAGTCCTAGAGTTGGAAGTTAGGGTCGGTAGCGCGTACGCGTAACTCGCAATCTTCAACTTCCTCCCTGAGGAAAGGGCTCGCGTCGGTACCGGAAGTCGCTGTAGAGGGAGTCCACGTCTACAGATGCCCAGATTGGGCGGAGGGCCCAGTAGCGGTCAGGCTCGATGCACGAAGGTTGAGCGCCGGAGCAGTCGGTGGTACGTCGGCAGTCTGTCTTCGTCGTGGGCTGCTAGCAGGGCCTGGAGGTCGGCTTGGTAGTAGGCGGTGGCGCGGGTGCGGGTTTTCTGGTCGTAGAGGCGCCACACCGAGCCGTTGGTGAGGATGCCCCAGCGGAGTTGGCCGTCGGTGACGGTGTCGGCGGTGGCGAGGTAGCGAAGGATCTGGGCGTGGGGCGAGGAGGCCTGGATTCCCTTGCCCGTGCCGCGGGTGTCGAGGGGGCGGCGGCAGCGTTTGAGTTCGGTGACGGCGAGGGCTTCGAGGTAGGGGCTGGCTTTTGAACTGCTGGCGCGGGTTTTGGCCTGGGGGTCGGGGAAGAGGAGCAGGTCGGGGATGTCTTCGCCGCCGCTGGAGGTTTGCCGGGGGAGGTCGTCGGTCCAGCCAAGGAGCTCCAGCAGGGGGCGAATGAGGTCCTGTTCGGTCTGGGTTTCGTTGGGGTTGTGGGAGTTGGCGAAGTCCTGAAATAGGCGGCGGGCGGCGTCGCGGAACTGGGCGAAGGCGGGGGCCTGGGCGCGGCGCTCGGGGGTGGCGCGGATGCCGTCGGTGAGGAAGTACTGGGTGAAGAGCTGGCCGGGCATGGGGGAGGAGGGTTTTGGGTACGGGGAAGTATCGCGTGTTTCAGGGACCTGGTTGGTGGCTAGTGCTGAGGGCCGGGGATGTGAGGAAGGAGTGAGGGAAGAGAAGTGAGAAGTGAGAGGGGATGGGATGGGGATGGGGAGGGGAAGGAGGGAGGAGCGAGAGAAGACAGTGGGGATCAAGAGGATCGAGCGCCTGGGTTGTGGGATCGACGGGGTGTGGTTCGACAAGCTCACCATGAAAGCTGGGTGCGGCTGGTTTGTTGGGTGCTGCTGGGTCCCGGCTGCGGACGCCGGGATGACGTCGGGCTAGGGGCGTTGGGAGCTGGGGGTTAGGGGTGGTCGGGTGGGTGGATTTGCAGGTTGGTGTGGCGGGCGAGGGTGTGGAAGTCGGCGTCGTGATGGAGGATTGGCGCGCCGGCGCGGATGGCGACGGCGGCGATGAGGCAGTCGATCAGCTTGCGGACGGTCGTGCCTTGTCGGCGGCAGTGGCGATAGAGCGCGGCGGCATCCTCATAGTCGGTCGGACGCATTGGTATGACCACCGCACGAGCGAGCAGGCGCCGGAGGTTCAGCAGATGGGACTCGTCCCTGGCTCCGGCCAGCACTTCCATCCGTATGGGGTCGCAGATGGCAACTTCGTGCGCCAGCAGCTCGTCGACGTGAACACAGACGGTGGATCTGGTGTCCCGCAGAAACTCGATCCAGGCTGAGGTGTCGATCAGGACCACGGGGGGCGGCCGGAACGCATGGTTTCGAGGTCGCCGTCCCAACCGGTCCCTCGGAGCGCGCGAGCCTCGTCAACCGATAGCGGTTCGGCCGCCAGGGTGCGCAGGGCGAAGTTGACGGCGGCACGCTTGGTGGTGAGTCGATAACGCCGCATCACGTCGGCGCAGGCCCGATCGTCGATGTCTATGTTGGTGCGTGACATACACCAAGGATACACCGGGAGGGGGAAGGAGTGAGGGCAGAGGAGTGAGAAGTGAGAGAAGACGCGGCGGGGCGGGGTTCGATTGGACTCACCACGAACGGAATGGTGCGCCGGGGATGAGGGGGTGCGCTGAGGACTGCCTGGGCGGCAGCGAGGTTGGGGGCGAGTTCGTGGTTCGATTGGGCCCTTCGACAAGCTCAGGACAGGCCCACCACGAACGGTCGGGTCATCGCTGGCGTCCAAGCGCGTGGTGAAGCAGCGGATTCTCTGGACGACATCGTCGGGCTTCAGGAGCGCCTGGCCGAGCTTCCGTAGGTCCAGCCATCGGTACGGGGTGTCTCGCAACGCGCCGTTGTACAGGTTGAGGCCGTCGACGTAGACGTTGACCCGCGCCACGAGCGCCCCTTAAGCAGACCGCCCGTCAGACCCGTAAATATGTGAAGCCCCCGTGCACGGGGGCTTCACTGCCAGCCGGCAATTCGGCTGGGTCTGGTGATCATTTATATGCGCCGCCGCCGCGTGCGTCAAGATCCTTGCTTGCCCGCACCGGACTTGCCGCCATACGACTGGTGGGCATGACCCCGGTTGCTCGGTGTGTGGGCGCGGGGGGTCTAGCAAGCGCGGCTTGAAAGCCGCGCGTCGGTCGTAGAGGGCTTCCGCGTCTTGGCGCATTTGGCTGAGCGTGGAGGTGGGGGTGTTCCTGGTTCGACACGGCCCCTTCGGCAGACTCAGGGCAGGCTCACCACGAACGGGGGCGGCGGGGAGGGGGAGAGGACGGGGGTTAGTTGATGCGCCAGTGTGGGGGGTGGTTGGTTAGGACGCGGTGGATTTCGGTGGCGGCGTGGGTGGCGGTGCGTTTGGCGGATTCGAGGGTGATGCCGGCGACGTGGGGAGAAAAGATGCAGTTGGGGGCGCTGAGCAGGGGGCTGCCGACTGGGGGTTCCTCTTCAAAAACATCGATGGCGGCGGCGGCGATGGTTCCCTGATTCAGGGCGTTGGCCAGGGCTTGTTCGTCGACAACGGGGCCGCGGCAGGTGTTGACGAGGATGGCGTGGGGTTGCATGCAGGCCAGGCGTTCGGCGTTGATGAGGTGACGGGTCTGAGGGGTGAGCGGGGTGTGCAAGGTGACGATGTCGGAGCGCTGCAGCAGGTCCTCAAGCGAATCGACGGGTTGGCCGCCGTGGTCGCGGACGACCTGGGCGGGGACGAAGGGGTCGAATACGAGTCCACGCATATCCAGTCCCAAGGTGAAGGCACGCAGGACACGCAGGCCGACGCGTCCGCCGCCGATGACGCCGACGGTGCGGCCATCGATTTCGCGGGCCGGGACGTCGCCGGAGTCACGCCAGCCACCGGCGCGGACGAGGCGGTCGCGCTCGGGCAGGCGCTTGCAGAGAGCCAGGGCTGACGCGACGGTGAATTCGGCCACGGAGGCGAAGTTGGCCTCGGGGGTGATGCAAACCGGAATGCCGCGGCGGGTGGCGTGATCCACGTCCACGCTATCCACGCCGACGCCGTGTTTCTGGATGAGGCGCAGGTTGCGGGCGGCGTCGATGACGGCGGCGGTGATGGGCGCGACGCGCACGATGATGGCGCTGGCGGGGGCGGCGACGGCCAGGATGGAGGCTTCGTCAGGGCGCTCAGGCCGAATGACGGTGGCGAAGGCCTCAAGGGCGTCGATGCCGTCCTGGTGGATGGGCTCGGTGACGAGGACGGCGGGGCGTTGGGTGGCGTTCATGCAGGCAAGGGGTCGATGGGCGGCCGATCAGGCCGGTCGACCAGGTGGGTGTACTTGAGGGCGTTGCCGGTGTTGAGGAGGACGATGCGCTCGTCGCGGCCGATGTCGCCGCGTTCCAACAGCCTGGTGAGGGCGGGGACGAGGGCTGCACCTTCGGGGGCGGCCATGACGCCTTCGAGGGCGGCGAGTTGGCGCATGCCGTCGACGAGCTCGGCGTCGTCCACGGCTACAGCCGTGCCGCCAGTCTCACGCAGGATGCGCAGGATGAGGCGGTGGGCAAAGGGCAGAGGCACGAGCAGGCCGTTGGCGATGGTGTGGGGATCAGCGGGGCGCTCGGCATCCGGCAAGCCGGAATCATATGCCTTGACGATTGGGGAGCAGTCCGAGGCCTGGACGGCGATGAGGCGGGGCGGGGATCCCTTCAGCCAGCCGAGTTCGGCGAGTTCGCGCATGGCTTTCCAAACGCCGATGAGGCCGACGCCGCCGCCGGTGGGGTAGAGGACGATGTCGGGCGGGTCCCAGTCGAAGGCTTCGGCGATTTCGAGGCCCATGGTCTTTTTGCCTTCGACGCGGTAGGGCTCTTTCATGGTGGAGGCGTCGAACCAGCCGGCTTCAGCACTGCGTTCGGAGGCGATGCGGCCGGCGTCGCTGATGACGCCGCGGACTTCGGTGACGTCGGCGCCGTAGGCGACGCATTCGGCCTTGATGGGGTCGGGGGTGTTGACGGGCATGACGACGCGGAGGGTGATGCCCCAGGCGGCGCAGTAGGCGGCCCAGGCGCTGCCGGCGTTGCCGGCGGTGGGGATGGCGATGTCGCGGACGCCGAGTTCGTAGGCGCGGGCCACGCCGACAGCCGCGCCGCGGGCCTTGAAGGTGCCGGTGGGGTTGGCGCCTTCGTCCTTAATCCACAGGTTGTTGAGGCCGAACTGTTCGCCCAGGCGGTTGAGTCGAAACAGGGGGGTTGCGCCAGCACCGAGGCCGGGGGCCCGGAGGGGGTTGTCGAGCGGGAGGAGTTCGCGGAAGCGCCAGAGGTCCTGCGGGCGCTGGCGGATGTCGTCCGGTGTGACGGCGGCGCGGACGGCCTCCAGGTCGTATTCCGGCAGGAGGGTCGCGCCGGCGCCGTGGCTGACGGATTGGAGCACGGCGGGGTCGTGGCGTTCGCCGGTTTCGGCGCAGCGGAGGGTGGTGAGGAAGGAGGTGAAGGTTGGGGTGGACACGGGTCGCCAGGGAATCGGGTGGGGCGGATGGGGAGCCTAGCGCATGGCGGGGGTGAGGTGGGAGACGGCTTCGGGTCCTGGGGCGTTGTGAGCGAGGCCGACCATCTGGCAGCGGCGCGAGTGACGATGGCGGCCGCTGGAGAGGGGAGGCGCGGTGCGGAGGCGAGTTGGGGGGCCTCCGCACCGGGCTTTGGGTTGGTTAGCGTGCCTGGGCGCGGGCGCCGGCGAGTTGCTGGAGCTTGGCGAGGCTGAGGATGGAGATGGCGCGCTTGCGGCCGCTGGACGGGGCCAGGGCGCCGGCGCGGCGCAGTTTGTTGACGGCGAGGCTGACGCTTTCGCGCACGGTGCCGAGGCGCTGGGCGAGTTCCTCGTGGGTGACGCGCAGGACGGTGGCGTGCTCCTGTTCGGACATCTGGAGAATGGCCAGGGCGACGGATCCGGCCACGGTGTCGAGCGCGGTCTGGGCGGCGCGCCGCTGGACGGCGGTGAGCCGGGACAGCTGGCGCTGGATCAGATCGCGCAGCATGGCGGGACGCCGCTGGGCGAAGTGGCGGAAGCCGGGGATGTCGAACCAGGCAATGGTGACGGGACCGTCGGCCTCAACGACCGTGCGGTCCTGGCCGTCGGTGGGAAAGACGTTTTCGAACCAGTCGCCGTCGCGGAGCGATGCGGTGGCGAGCTGACGTCCCCTGGGGCTGATGCGCCAGACTGTGACGCTGCCGTCGCAAACGATGCCGACGCGCTGCCGGTCCGCTCCGGGATCCAGGACGATCTGCCCGGATCGATAGGTGGCTGACTGGGCGCCTTCCATTCGAAGACGATCGACCAGCCGGGGCGCAGAGGATCTGATCGGTGGTGACATGGCCGCCCTCCTTGGTCGGAAGTGCTTCACCAAGCGCTTCTTCACTCGCCTATGAGGCTATGGGGGCTAAATGAGAGAAATCTAAGACGCGAAATAGTCTTTGGGTCAGGTTGGTTTTGGGGGTCGGGCGGTCGAATGGGTGGGGTCGAGGCGGTGGGGTGGAGGTGGACTTCCGCCAGGTTTCGGCGTACGGGTCCGGCTGTCCGCGGACGACGGTGGCGGGGGTGGTTTTAGGGTTTGGGGGCGTCGTCGGGCGGGCGGCCGGCGGGGAGGCGGATTTCGATCTCGGCGCCGCCGAGGTCGCCGACGCGGGCCTCGACGCTGCCGCCGTGGGTCTCGGCGACGCTGCGCACGATGGTGAGGCCAAGCCCGGTGCCGCCACCAGCGCGCGAGCGGGCCGCGTCCACCCGATAGAACCGGTCGAATACGTGCGGAAGATGATCGGGGGGGATGCCGGGGCCGTCGTCGCTGACGATGAGCGCGACGGTGCGGTCGCGGGCGACGAGCCTGATCTGGATGACGCCGTCTCCGGCGGTGGCGGTGATGGCGTTCTGGACGAGGTTGCGGAGGGCGCGTTCGATCTTGTCGGCGTCGGCGAAGACCCAGGCGGCGTCGGCACCGGCGACGGTGAGGGAGCGGCCGGCGGCCACGGGGGCGAGATCGGCCAGCACGCGGGCCGTGAGGGGGCGCAGGTTGACGGGTTCGAGCTTGAGAACGCCGGGGGCGTCCAGTTCGGCGACGGCGAGCAGGTCGTTGACGATGCGCCGCATGCGGTCGGCCTCGCGGGTGATGGCCTGCGAGGCGGCCTCATCGGAGCCCGACGGGTCGCGGCCGAGGAGTTCGGCGTTGCCGCGGATAACGGTGAGGGGGGTCTTGAGTTCGTGGGAGGCGTCACCGACAAAGCGCCGGTGGACCTCCACGCTGTCCTCGATGTGGTCGAGCATGCGGTTGAAGGTGCGGCCGAGGGCGCTGAGATCGTCCTTGCCGGTGCCGACACTGATGCGGCGGCTGAGGTCGCCCTGCAGATAGATGGCCTCGGCGGTGCGGGTGATTTCGGCCACGGGGTTGACGGCGGTGCGGGTGAGGTAGAGGGCGCTGATCGAGGCGACGAAAAACACGAGGGCGGCTCCGCCAAAGAGGAGGTTGCGGGAGCGTAGGGTGGTGCTATCGGCCAGCTGCAGGGACTGGGCGCTTTGCAAAACGCCGACAAGATGATCGCCACGCAGGATCGGGACGCTGAGCAGGCGCAGGCGGAAGCGGCCGGCGACGTTGATGGTCTCGATCGACTCCTTGTGCGTCTCGATAACGCGCGCGGCGCCGTCGGTGACGGGCAGGGACTGGCCGCGCAGATTCACGGAGGCGACGACGGGGCGGCCCTGCGGGTCCAGCACCTGCAGGTAGACCTCGCGTTCGCGGAGCTCATCGACGGGCAGTTCGATGAGCATGCCGACCTCGGGCCGGACGCCGGTGAGCCCGCCGCTGACCTGGGCGATGCGTACGACCTCGCGGGCGCGGGCGCGGAGGGTTTCGTCGACTTCCACATCCAAGTGCGACATCAGCAAGAGTTGCAGTCCAATGCCGAAGATGGTGATGGTGAACGCGATGCAGCCCAGGTAGAGGAGGCGCAGTTTGAGCCGGATGCTCATGCGTCGCCCTCCCGCAGGACGTAGCCCGAGCCGCGGACGGTCCAGATGAGGCGCGGGCGACCGTCAGCTTCGAGCTTGCGCCGCAGGTAGCCGACGTAGACGTCGACGACGTTGGAGATGGTGTCGGGCGCGAAGCCCCAGGTGGATTCCAGCAGACGCTCGCGGGAGAGGACGCGCCTGGGTTCGAGCAAGAACACGCGCAACAGGTCGAATTCGGTGGCGGTGAGGGGCACAACGGTTCCGGATCGCGTGACCTGGCGGGCGGCCTCGTCAAGCCGAAGGTCGGCAAAGACGAGGCCGTCGGTTTCTGGCGTGGCGGGTCGGCGCAGGAGCGCCCGGAGGCGTGCCACCAGTTCGCCAAAAGCGAATGGTTTGGGCAGATAGTCGTCGCCGCCGGCGTCGAGGCCGGCAATACGGTCGCGGACGCGCTCGCGGGCACTGAGGAAGAGGACGGGGACGTCGCTGGTTTCGCGAATGCGCTGGATGACGGCCAACCCATCCAGGCCGGGCATCATGACGTCCAGGATCACGACGTCGGTGGGTCGCTCGGCCAGGGCCTGGAGGGCGGCGTCGCCATCGGCGGCGACGCGCACGTCGAAGCCCTCGATCGCGAGGCCCCGGCGCAGGAGATCCAGGATCTCGGGATCGTCGTCGACGGCGAGCAGACGCGGCTTCTCGGCAGGCTGTTCGAGCGCCATTCCGCGAGCGTACATGCGGTGGGTGGGGAAGTTCGCGGTAGATTGAACATTAGAGATGGTCTCGCGACACCGACTTTCGACCCTCACGGGCCTGCGCGCCCTGGCGCTGATTGCCTGCGCCACGCTGGCGCTGCTTCTGGCCGCCTGCGCGCAGGACGAGGCGGACTCCGACGAGCCGCTTGTGCTGGACCTGGACGACAAGGCCCGCGTGACGATCGAGGCCGAGTTCAGTACGACCAAGATTCCGCGCGCGGGGCTGCAGCAGATCTGGCTGAGCCAGTCATCCGGCTGGGACCCGTGCCCGGCGATGCTGAGTCCGGAGTTTCCGCCGGATGTCTGCTGGATCCGGGTGCTGATCGACGAGACGCAGGTGGCGGTGCTGCTGCCGGAGCCCAACGGGACGCTGGGGCCGTATCCGATTTCGTTGCATTTCGACGTGTTTGACTTCGAGCCCGGCGAGCACCTGATGTGGTTGATCCAGGTGGGACGGCTGGAAGTGCGTCACACGGACGGCGCGCCGCTGCAGATCGAGCCGCCGGCGGAGGAGCCGTCGGCTTAGCGGGTTTGGGCGGGGGTTCGAGGGGCAGCCGGCGAATCAGAACGACGTCGATTCGCGCCTTGGCCAACCGGCCGCTCCTACCCGCGTGGGATGTCTGAGCTCAGGACCGCGGCGGCGAGGGCGACATCGTCCAGCAGTTCCACGGTGGTCCCCTGGTCCGCGCGCGCGATCTGGAGGATCAGCACGAGGAGGTCGTCCTGCTCGGTGACCAGCAACCGGGCTTCAAAGGCGTCCGTCCCACTGACGACGCGGGTACTGGCGGCGGCGGCGCGTGCCCCGACAGGCGGCGGCTCCTGTACTTCCAGCGCGACGATGGTTGCCGGGCGATCCGAGGTCTGAAACCCCTCGACCAGACCGCCGGCCACGGTTTCCAGGAACGGTGCGGGCGCGTTGAGCAGATCGTCCGCCAACAATCGCTCAACGGTTGACGCGCTCTGACCGACGAACAGCAGTGCGAACAGGAACGGGTCCTGGCGGCGCACGAGGAGCGGGTCGAGGAACTGGCCTTGCAGGCCGAAATTGGCCGCGGTGATGTCCTCGTCCGATCCTCGTAGCACTGGCAGGCCAAGCCGTTCGGCCAGATCGGCCGGGTCGGGCAGGCGTGCCTGAAGCTCTTCGGCGGAGTAGCGCGCCAGCTCCTCGGGCGAGGCGGTGGGCGGTGGCGGACTCGGGCTGGCGCTGGCTGCGTCAGCCGGTGGTGGCGAGGGTGTCGCGACTGGGGTCGCGACAACGATGACCGTGGGGGCCTGGGTTGGCGTGGGCGTCGGGCGCGGCGTGGCCGTGGCCAGGGGGATGGGCGTCCAGGTGGGTGAGGGGGACGGCGTTGGTGTGGCGGCGGGCGCGACGACGCGCGGCGTCCCGCAGGTTGCCGCAGCCAGCGCCAGCGCGATGACCGCGGCGCCGGCGGTGCGCGCGAGCCGCGCCCGAGGTCCGTTCACACCGCCAGTCGTCCGTCCTCGATGAGTGGCGTATCTCCGGTGAGGATGGTGGGCCGGTCGATTACCCCGTCGCTGTGGAAGGGGACGTCGGTGGCGCCGCCGATGTGGAGGCTGTTGCCCAGCGCCACATGGGCCGTGCCGACCACCTTCTCGCATTCGAGGACGTTGCCGCTGATCCGGGTTGCGGGGTTGGTGCCGATGCCGAGTTCGGCGATGTTGCGGGCGCCATCGCCCAGCCGGTCGAAAATGTCCTGCAAGACGCCGGCACCGGGGCCGCTGACCTTGCACGCCTGACCGTCGCGTACCTCAATCACCATGGGCGAGTCGGACAACGCGTCTTCCGGGTCGTCGACGGGCAGCGCGGCGTCCATCACCAGGCTTCCGTGGGCGCGGCCTTCAAGGGGCGCGATGAAGGCCTCGCCGGCCGGCAGGTTGCCGAACGCGCCCGGCGCGGTGAAGACGCCGGTGTCCGCGTAGCCTGTGCGTCCGGTCAAGTCCAGGTGCAGGTCGGTGCCGCCGGGCGCGGTGAGACGCACAGCGCTGGCGGAGGTGAGGATGGCCGCGAGCGCTTCCGAGGTACGTGCGATGTCCTGGTAATCCACGCGCAGGGTGCGCATGGCCATTTCGTAGGTGATCGAGGGCATGCTGGCGATACGCGTCCCGGCGGCGCTGGCGTTCCGGCGCGCGTGGGTGTGGGTGAGGGACTTGCTGGTCGGCAGGAAGCAGACGTCGGCGGCGGCCATGGCGGCGGCCACGCGCGCCGGGGGCTCACTGCCGTGGTCGGGCGCCACGGGCATTACCAGCAGCCGCACGCGGTCGGTGGCGCGCAGCGCCCCTCGAGCAAACAGTTCGCCCTGCGGACGTTGGGGCGGGTCGGTCACCACCAGCACGCGCTCGCCAGCCTGGACGCCGAGCGATTGGCGCATGACCGCCTCCAGCATCAGGGCTTCTTCGGCGCTGAGCTCGCGCGGCTCGATGTCGTGGGGTCCGAACTCCAGAAGGGTCATGCGGGATATTCCTCACGTTGGCGATTGACGCAGTGTGACATCGTGTAAGGCAGCTTCTCCTCAGTGCGCCGTACGCACGCCGCGCGAAGACATTGGCTGATGGGTTCGGTTTACCAGGGTATGCACCGGGACCGGCCGCGAGGGCGGCTGGCGTATGTGCCGCGGGCGCGCGGGAGCGTGGGGCGTCTGCTCGTGCGGGTTGGAATTGGCGTGGTGGCGCTGGGCGCATTTGGCTTTCTGACGCTGTCCGGCCTGACCGCCTGGTTCCTGACGCACCCGCCACAGGAGGGCGGCGCGACCACCCGGCTGGACCACGACGTCGGCTGGTTACGGCTGAACGTACCCACGAGCGACGGGGCCAGTCTGGCGGCCTGGTACGGCCCCACGATCAATCCCGCCGGGACGGTGATCGTGACTCACGGCATCGCGAGTACGCACCGCGACATGGTTAGCAAGGGCAACATGCTGCGGCGGTTGGGGTTCAACGCGTTCGTATTCGATTTCCGGGGACACGGCCTCAGCGATTCGGGCGTGGTGACGCTGGGCGCGCGCGAGGTGGACGATCTGTTGGCCGCACTGGACGTGGTGGTGGCGCTGCCCGGGGTGGATCCGCAGCGGGTGGCGGTGATCGGCGACTCGATGGGCGGGGCGGCGGCCATCATGGCGGCGGCCCGCGACTCACGCATTGCCGCGGTGGTGTCCGAGTCGTCCTATGCACGGCTGCTGGAAACCACGGACGAGTCGTTCGAGGCATTCCTGCGGGTTCCGGCGTTTCCCTTTGCCGGCCCGGTGCAACTGCTGGCGCGGCTGTTCAGCGGGGTGGACCCCGGCCAGGTGAACCCGGCAGACGACATCGGGCGGATCAGTCCACGTCCGGTCTTCATCATCCACGGGCAGTCCGACCGCTATGTGCCGGCGGAGGTCGGGCGGGAGCTCTACGAAGCGGCGGGGGAGCCGCGGGTGATCTGGCAGCCGCCGAGCGTGGGCCACGTCGGAGCGTACTCGCAGCGGCTGGGAGAATACGCGGTGCGAGTGAACGCGTTCCTGCGACAGGCGCTCGGTCGACCGAATCCCAGCGTCCCAGCGATGGCGGAGGGCTGAGTCGGTGCTAACATCACGCCGCTTCCGCTTGGTGCGGAACGCACTGGGGCGAACGCGTGGAACGTAGCGGCTCGTCAATTACCGACACGACGATTGTGATATTGGTCATGCTGCTCGGCGGCATGTTCTGGGTGTTCACTTGGCTGCCGTCCCTGGGCCTGCGGCAGGAACTCGACGAGTGGATCGTGCCGGGGCAGTTCCTGGTCGTGGAGAATCCGCTGCCGCTGTCGGAACCGGTTCTCACCCGGGCACACGAGCAGTACCGGTTCACCTGCGCCAAGTGCCACGGGCACCTGGCCGACGGCAACGGTCCGCAGGTCCAACTGCTGGTGCCGCGACCGCGCAACTTCTCGCACCCGGAGGTGCAGAATCAGACGGACGGCGCCATCTTCTACAAGATCTGGGCCGGTCGGGGCGACATGCCGGAATACGGCTCGCGGGCGACGGAAGAGGAGATCTGGGAGCTGGTGTGGTACGTACGCGCGTCACCGCACATGCCCGGCTTCTACGACGAAAGCGATCCTGACGACATTGTGCTGAATCCCGGCGTGGTTCCCACGGTCCGGACCGGCACGTCAACTACGCCCATCCCGCTGATCGCGCCGGATCGGTAGCCGGACTTTCCGTGAGCCTTGTTGACCGATTGAGGGCGACGAGGCTGGTTGGGCCGGGCGTGGCCGCGGGGCCGCGGGGCCGCCCTCACTCCTGGATCAAGTCCGGGGCAGGCTCCAACCCTCTCCCCCAAGGGAGAGGGAAGAGAGGCTGAGCGAGGAGGTCAAGCGTGGACCCCGGCGCCATTCCCTACGCCTCCGCCAGGGAGATTGCCGCCGCGGTGCGCGAGCGTCGGGTCAGTGCCTCGGAGGTTCTTGAGGCCGCGCTGGATCGCATCGCCGCCACGGACGAGCGTCTGCACGCGTTTCGCCACGTCGACGCTGACGGAGCGCGCGCGGCGGCCGCGGCGCTGGACGCGGCCCACGCGGGCGGAGCGACTCCCGGGCCTCTGGCCGGGGTGCCGGTTGGGGTGAAGGAGCAAGTGGCGGTGGCCGGGCTGCCGCGCGAGGCCGGATCGCTGCTGATGCAAGGGCATCGCGAGGAATCCGACGGGCCGGCGGTTGTGCGACTCCGGGCCGCGGGCGCGGTGATCGTGGGCATGACCTGCATGCCGGAATTCGGGCACCTGGCCTTCGGCCATAGTCCGCTGGGTCCGGCGACGCGCAATCCGTGGTCGTCCGGTCACACGCCGGGGGGATCAAGCAGCGGCTCGGCAGCGGCGCTGGCGGCAGGCCAGGTTGCGCTGGCGCTGGGCACGGACGGGGGCGGCTCGATCCGAATTCCGGCCGCGTGCTGCGGCGTGGTTGGGCACAAGCCGACGCTGGGCCGGGTGCCGCACGCGCCGCTGAGGGCCGGCTTCTCGCCGATGTCGCACCTGGGGCCGATGGCGCGCTCGGTGGCCGACACGGCGCTGATGCTGGACGTGATTGCCGGGCAGGATCACATTGACCCAGCCTCGCTGCCGCCGGAGGACGTGAGCTACGGGGAGATCGCCAGCCATCCGCCCGTGTCAGGGCGAATTGCATGGGCACCGCAGCTTGGGCGCGCGGAGGCCGATCCCGAGGTCCTGCAGCCGTGCCACGCGACCGTGGCAGCGCTGCAGGACGACGGGTTCGAGGTGACCGAGATCGATCCGTTCCTGGACGACTGGACGGAGACGTGGGCGGTGCTGTTTGACGTGATGCTGGCCGGCAACATCGGTAAGCAGCCGGAGGAGATGCGGTCGGTATCCGATGCCACCCTGGTCGCGCGGGTTGAGCGCGGCCTGACGGTGACCGCGACCGAGTTTCTGGCGGCGGAGGCGGCGCGACGCGACGTGTGGGCGGTGTTCGCGCGGGTGCACCAAGACTTCGACGTGGTGATGACGCCGACCCTGTTGCAGCCGCCGCTGCCGGTGGACCCGGCCACAGGCGTCACGGATGAACCCGACGCCTGGGTCGAACGCTGGTTCCAACACATGTACCCGTTCAACCTGACGGGCCAGCCGGCGGTCAGCGTTCCGGCGGGACTTACACCGGACGGGTTACCGGTTGGGTTGCAAGTGGTCGGACCGCGGCTGGCAGACGGCGTGACGCTTGGATTTGCCGCGGCGGCGGAGCGGCGAACCAGCTGGAACGAGGCGCGGCCGCCGCTATAGCCAAGCGGGCGCGTGTGGGAAGCGGCGGTCCATCGCCTACAATGGTTCCCGGCGCGGTTGCGCGCGCCATTGCGGCCTCCGCGCCGCAGGCCGCCCGGCGCCGCCGATATCCGGCCTGCCTGATTGCCTTGTACTGACGAATTGCGAGGGGGGACGTTGATGGCAGCGAAAGAGAGCGGCCTGCGAGGGGTCGTTGCCGGCCGGTCGGCGCTGAGTTCAGTCGACGGCGAGGTCGGCCGGTTGACCTACCGCGGAATCGACATTGCCGACCTGGTGGCGGCTGCGACGACGTTCGAGGAAGTCGCCTACTTGCTGTGGCATGACGAATTGCCGAGTCGCAGTCAGCTCGACGCCTTAGCCAACCAACTGAACGAATTCCGTGACCTGCCGGCGCCGGTGATGGACATGCTGGCGGCGCTGCCCAGCGAATCGACTCCGATGGTTGCGCTGCGCACGGCGGTGTCCATGCTGGGCAGCTTCGACCCGGATCAGGGTGACGACTCGCTGGAAGCCGCCCAGCGCAAGGCCGTACGGCTGCTGGCGCAGACGCCGAACATCGTGGCGCAGGCCGGCCGTCTGCTGGAGGGCCGCGACCCCCTTGACCCTCCGGACGGTTCCATTGCCTCGTCGTTCCTGGCGACGTATTTCGGCGAAGCGCCGAAACCCGAGGCGACGCGAACGATCGATGTGATGCTGGTGCTGCAGGCGGACCACGAGTTCAACGCCAGCACGTTCGCCGCCCGGGTGATCGCCGCCACGCTGACCGACATGCACTCGGCCATAGCCGGCGCTGTGGGGGCCTTGCGGGGCCCGCTGCACGGCGGGGCCAATCAGGCTGTTCTGGAAATGCTCTTGCAGGTCACTTCGCCGGAAGAGGCCGAAGCCTGGGTGATGGGCAAGCTGAGCCGGCGCGAACTGGTGATGGGCTTCGGTCACGCGGTGTACCGCACGGCCGACCCGCGGGCTACGATCCTGCGCGAAATCGCTCGGGAACTGGCGCCCGCATCCGGTCACGCCGAATGGTTCGACATTTCGCAGGTCATGGAAGCCGTGATGCTGCGGGAGAAGAACCTGAACTCCAACGTGGACTTCTACGCCGCGACGGTGTACGCCTCGCTGGGGATCCCGCCCGACCTGTTCACGCCGATCTTCGCGATCAGTCGAATGAGCGGCTGGACCGCCCACGTGCTGGAGCAGCAGGGCAACAACCGGATCATCCGGCCAAGGGCCGACTACATCGGGCACATGGACCGCGCGGTGACGCCGATGGACCAGCGCGGCTGAGGCGACGTTCGGGCTAGCTCAGCGGGATTTCGGTTCGCTCGGCGGCCGAGCGGTAAATCGCGTCCACAATCCGCGTGACCATGACGCCCTGGGCGGCGGTGACGGTGGGCTCGACGCCCTGGCGGACGGCGCTGATGAAGTCCGCGATCGAGATCACGTGCTCCTGGCGGGTCTCGCCGGTGGTGTCGTAGGTCTCGGTGCTGTGAAAGCTCTCGCGGTCATGGAAGACGCGTAACGGCTTGATTTCCAGGCCGCCGTCGGCGGCCGAGACCGTGAGCCGCTCGACGTTCTTGTCGATGCGGAGAATCCACGAGCACTCGAGCAGCAGGATGAGGTCGCCCTCGAACCGGATGCCGGCGAAGGCGAAGTCGTCCACGTCGTAGGTTGAGGTGTCCCAGGATCCCCAGCGGTTGGTGACGCCGCCGCGGTTGCCGAACGGACGCCCAACCGCGCCCCAGACGCTGAGGGGCTTGGGGTGGCCCAGCACGTAGAGGGCGCGGTCGAGGGCATGGACGCCGATGTCGATGAGCGCGCCGCCGCCGTTGGCCGCCTTGGAGGTGAAGGTGCCCCAGGTAGGGACGCCAGCCTGCCGGAGCATGGTGGCGCGGGCGAAGTGGGGCGCGCCGAGGTGACCGCCAGCGACCAGCTCGTGGGCGCGCCGGGCATCGCGACTGAAGCGCGTCTGAAAGTCGATGGCGAGTATGCGGCCGGCGCGCTCGGCCGCGTCAGCCATGGCCTGGGCTTCGGCAACGTTCATGGCCATGGGCTTCTCGCAGAACACGTGCTTGCCGGCCTCGAGGGCGGCGATGGTGGCCTCGGCATGCGCAAACGGCGGGGTGGCCACGGCGACGACATCCACGTCGTCGCGCTTCAGCAGATCGCGGTAGTCGGTATAGGCGTGGGGGATGTCGTAGTCGCGGGCGAAGTCCCCGGCGCGACCATCGACGGGGTCGGCGACGGCCACGATGTCAACGTTGGGCTGGGCCGCGAAGCCCGGCTGATGGGCGCCGCGGGCAATGCCGCCGCCGCCGATGATTCCGACGCCGAGGGTTTCGGAACTTTGCGTCATTGGCGCTTAGCGGTCGGAGGCGCCGACCCGGGCGTACTGCACGGCAAAGAGTTCACGGCGCACGGTGGAGGCGTGCAGGAGCGGGGCCAGGGTGGACCAGAGGGCCTCGCTGTACGGATCGGCGGCCATGCGGTCCCAGGCGGCTTCGAAGTCGGCGGCGCGCTTGAAGGCGAACTCCACGATCAGCGACGCGTGTCCACCGCGGCGTCCAACCATGACGCGACCGGGGGGCCAGTCGAGCGAGTCGGCGGCGAACTGGAGGAACTGGTAGACCGTGCGACGGGCCTTGCGCCAGGACTTGGGGCGCGGGACGGCTGACCATTGATAGACGAGCGTTGGCGACTGGGACATTTCCCCGGGCCGGGCCGGCGAACGTGGGACGCTAGCACACTGGGTCGGGCCGGACGCACGCGCGGCATGCGCTGCCGTTTTTGATGTCCGCTGAGCGCGTGGACGGTCCGGGCGGGCGTTGGCAAGTCAGAAGTACTCAATCGTCGGTAGTTGGTAGGACGGTGCGGTGCTGTTAGGTTGAGTTGAAGCACACGGGCGGCGGTCAGGAGAAGCTGCCCTATGTCGCCGGAAACTGTCGCTGTGGTGAGCGTGGGCGTTGCCCTCGCCGGTCTCATTGTTGGTTTCTGGCGGGATGTGCGTGGCGACATGCGAGAACTGACGAATCGCGTGGACGTTCTGGCTCAGCGCGTGAATAGCCTGGCGGAGCGCGTGGCTCGGATCGAGGGTGTGATTGAGGGAGTGCTCGGGAGCCGGAACCCGCCTCCCAGGTCGTAGACGGCCAGTCGCTACTCGCCGAGCGTCAACCAGTCCGTTACAGACCAGGCTGACTGACCACCTGCCGGGCGCGAGCACCCGGTGATACAATCAAGTCCTGCGGCCTCCAAGGAAGCCGCGACCAGCTATGAAACGCACATACCAACCCAAGGTTCGACGACGTAGGCGCCGGCACGGCTTCCGCGCCCGCATGGCCACGCGCGGCGGTCGCGCGATCCTCCGGCGCCGGCGGCGGAAGGGCCGCAAGCGCCTCAGCGTCTGATCCGCGTCGCCGCACGGCGCGGTCCTTCACCCATGAACCGACGCAACCGCCTGCGCCGGGCTCGCGATATCGCGCGGGTCCGATCACGCGGCGCGAAGGTCGTGACCCGGCCGCTGGTGCTGTTTGTGGCGCCAGGCGTGTGTGACGCGCCGCGTGTGGCGGTGCCGGTGTCGCGCCGGTTCGGTTCGGCGGTGCGCCGCAACCGGTTACGCCGGCGGGTACGCGAAGCGTTGCGCTGCCAGCTGCCGGACTTGCCCAGCGCGCTGGACATCGTGGCGCTGCCGAGGCAGCGGGCGGTTGGCGCGGCTCCCAAGGAACTGGCCGCGGCGATACGGCACGGGTTGCGACAGTCCCAGGTTCGGCTGGCCGAATGACGCCAGTGGCGCTTGGGCTGATCCGGGCCTACCAGCGGTGGGTGTCGCCGGCGTTCGGGTCGGTGTGCCGCTACGAGCCGGCCTGTTCGCAGTACGCGTACGAGGCCATCGAGCGCCACGGGGTACTTCGCGGAACCGGAATGGCCGTGCGACGCCTGACTCGCTGCCACCCCTGGCACGCGGGAGGCTACGACCCCGTCCCCTAGGGACGCGGCGGACTTATGGAAGCCATTCCCAACAGCTGGCAGATGTGGGCCGTCGACCCGCTGAGTAACGCGCTGACGCTGATCCAGGACGCGGTGGGCAGCTATGCGATTGCGATCGTGCTGTTCACGGTGCTGATCCGGCTGCTGATGATTCCGCTAACGCTGAAGCAGATCACCTCGCAGCGAAAGATGCAGTTGATTCAGCCGGAACTGGAGAAGATTCGCGGCCGGCTAAAGGGCGACCGCCAGGCGGTCTCGGAAGCGACGATGAAGCTCTACAAGGAGCGCGGCGTGAACCCGATGGCGGGGTGCCTGCCGATCTTCATTCAGTTGCCGGTGCTGCTGGCGCTGTACGGCGGCATCCTGACGCTGAGCGGACGCGGGCTGCTGAATGAACAGTTCCTGTGGTTCAACCTGGCGCGCGAAGACTCGACTTTCCAGGTCATTGGCGACGCCGCGCCCACGGTGCCGGTGGACGTGGTGCTCGCCACGACGGACCTGCCGACGCCGCTGGAGTCGTCGCTGGCAATTTCGTTCACGCAGTTCGCGGCGAACTACCGGTTCCGCACGGACGTGGTGGACGCGGAGGCGGCGGTCGCGGCCCTGAACGACGGGAGCGCGGCGGCTATTTTCCTGGATAACGAGACGGACCTGAGCCAGTTGCCAGTGGGCACGGACGAAACGCGGCTGGTGCAGGCGGCCGCCTTCCTGGTAGAGCGGGACCGGGCGGCGACGCGAATGACCGTGGATCAGGTGGAGGGAATCCTGCGCGGCGAGATCATCAACTGGGCGGACCTGGACGCGGGCGTCGGACCGATCGTGCTGCACGGGCTCAAGGACGACCTGAGCGCGCCCAGACTGCTGGAACGCGTTGTGCTGAACGGCGATCCAATTGCGGTGCCGATCCGCGAGCACGACAGCGTGGACGACTACTTCAACGCGCTGCGGGCCGAGCCGGGCTCGCTGGGGATTTCGCCGCCCATGCGGACGGACGATATCCGGATGCTGAACATCGAGGCCCCCGGCGACAGCCGCGCGTATCCGGCGCTGGCGGACGCGCTGGCGGACGGGCGCTATGCGCTGGCGCGGGATGTGTATGCGTACTGGGCTCCGGCCACGGATTCGACGAAGACCTACCTGCGCGACTGGTGGAATAGCGGGCAGGGGCAGGAGGCGGCGCAGGTGGCGGGCTTTACGCGGCTGCCGGCGCGATTCGACCTGTTCGCTTCAGGCGGGTTCTACATCTCCGTCTTGGCGTTGCTGGCCGGGGCGTTCCAGTTGGCGCAGGCGCGGATGATGCAGTCGAGCACCGCGACGGGGCAGGCGGCGACGATGAACCGGGTGATGCAGTTCATGCCGATCATCGTGGTGGTGTTTGCGTGGACGTTTCAGGCGGGGCTGGTGCTGTATTGGGTGATTTCCAGCATCATTGCCATCATTCAGCAATACTTCACGACGGGGACGGGGAAGCTTATCCCCGCTCACTGGCCGATAGCTCGCGATGTGATGGGGGATCATCGGGCGCAGGTGGAGGCGGTAAGCGCCAAGGCTGAGGAGACGGAGAGCGAGTTGAAGCCAGAGGCAACGAGCCGCCCTCGACGTAGGCGACGACGAAGGAGACGCAGTGGCTAAGGATTCCGGCGCCAGCGATGGCGTGATTGTGACCGGCAGTACGGTTGAAGACGCGGTGAAGCGCGCGCTGCTGCAACTGCATGTGTCGCTGGACGAAATCGACGTGGACGTGCTGAGTGCGGGGTCGCGCGGCGTGCTGGGCCTGGGCCGGGAAGACGCGCGGGTGCGCGTGCGGCTGCGCAGCCAGCCGTACTCCGAAGAGGCCGAGGACGAGGAACCTGAGGCGGAGCTGCCGGAGGCGGCGGAGGAGCCTCAGGTCGAGCCCGTGGCCGACGAACCCATGGCCGACGAGCCCGTGGACGACGAGGATGCGGACGACGAGGCTGCGCCGCCGGATGCCGAGACGCCCGCTCCCGCCGTGGCCGAGCCGGCCGCGCCCGCCGGACGACGGCCGCGCGGCGAGTTGCTGGAGTCCGGCGAGGACCTGGAACACGAGGCGGAGGATCTGCTGGAAAGCCTGCTGGAGCGCATGGGCATCATGGCGGATTTCGACCTGGTGTCCGAGGACCCGCTGTCGTACAACATCGTGGGCGATGATGACTTCGGGCGACTGATCGGCCGGCAGGGCGAGACACTGCGGGCGTTTGGGTACCTAGTCAACCTGATGCTGGGGCGGAGGCTGGGCAGGCCGTGCCGGGTGAACGTTGACGTAAATGGCTACCGGCAGCGGCGGGAGGATCAGCTGGCGGAACTGGCGACCACGCTGGCCGACGAGGTTCGCAGCACGCAGGAGCCCATCACGCTGGATGCGATGCCCCCCAACGAACGGCGGCTGGTGCACGTGGCGCTGGCGGACGACGAGGATGTGCGGACTTACAGCATTGGCGAGGGCGACGAGCGCCGCGTCGTCATCAGTCCGAGGGCCTGACCGCAAGGGGCACATGTCCAACGCCGCCGAGCGGCCGGTCTATCTGCTGCTCGGCAACGTTACGCAGGATCTGACGCCGGACGGTTCGACGTTCGGAGGCACGGCCTACTTCAGCAGTCGAGCGGCGTCCGCGCTGGGTTACCGGGTAGTAGTTGCCACGCGGTTGCCCCGTAGGGACGCCCGGTGCCTGGCGGCCACCGTGCCTGAGATCGAATGGCGCGTCGGGCCGGCGAGTGAAGCCACCGCGTTCTCGAACATCTACGGACCCGAGGGACGAACGCAGTTGGTGCATGCGCGTGCGCCGCGTCTGACGGCGACGGAGGTGCTTGGGCTGGCGCCGAAGGCGGAGATCGTGCACCTGGGGCCGATCCTGCGGGAGACAGGGCCGTCGGTCGTGAAGGCCGTGGCCGGGCGGGACTTCGTGGCGCTGACGGGCCAGGGGCTGTTGCGCATGGTGGACGGGCAGGGGCACGTGCGGGTGGACCTGCCGCAGTCGGCGGCCAAGGCCTTTGCGGCGGCGCACGTGAGCATTCTCAGTACGGAGGATTTGGCGGGGGACGTGGAGACCGCGCGGGCGTTGCTATCGCGCTCGCGGGTTGGGGTGTTGACGGACGGGCCGGGGGCGATTCAGGCGCATGAGGATGGGCGCTGGTTGCGGTTCCCGGTTACGGAGCGGCCGATGCGCAATCCGACCGGGACGGGCGACGTGTTTGCGGTGGCCTTCTACAGCTCGTATCGCGCGACCGGCGACCTGCGCGATGCGCTGGGGGTGGCGGCGGAAGCGGCCGCGCGCTGGATCGGCGCTCCGGCGCCAGAGCCGTTCCACTTGCTGCCCGAGCCGGGAGCCGCGGGTGAACTTTGACGCGCTGACGCTGGCGGCGGTTCGGTCAGAAATTGAAGACCAGGCGCTGGGCGGGCGCGTGCAGCGGGTGGCGTCGCCGCGTGCCGGGGCGCTGGCGCTGGAGATCTATGGGCAGCAGGCACGCCACTACCTGCTGGTGGACGTCGACCCGGATAAGCCACGAGTGCGGTTCGCGGGGCAGTGGCCGCGCGCGGGGACGCAGGCGGCCAGCCCGTTGCTGCTGCTGGCGCGCAAGTGGATCCGGGGGGCGCGGCTGGTGGAGATCGTGCAGCCGGCGGCCGAACGGATCCTGGATCTGACGTTTGACCTGCATGGCCCCGAGATGCCGGAGGGGGCGCGGACGCGGCTGATCGTGGAGTTCATCGGGCGGCAGACGAACCTGTTGCTGGTGGACGAAGGCGGACGTATTCGAGATGTCCTGCGCAGGGTGCGGGGCGGAGACGGTCGGCGACGGATTCAGCCGGGGGCGGCGTACGAGCGGCCACGCGCGCTGGAGATGCCGGACGTTGCGTCGGTGAAGCCGGAGGAGCTGGGTCGAAGCGGCGAGCGAGCCGGGCCGGCGTGGCGGGCGTTGGTGCGGGGGGTGCGGGCCGTGAGCCCCACGCTGGCGCGGGAGGCGTTGGCGCGGGCCGGGCACGAGCCAGCCGCGACGCGGGGCGAGGTGACGGACTGGGGGCCGGTGTTGCAGGGCCTGGGGACGATTCTGGCGGACGGGGCACGGGGCGACTGGCGGCCATCGCTGGTTGCCGGGACCGGAGGGTGGCGGGCGTTCGCGCCGTACAAGCTGACCCAGTTCGAGGAGCCGGGCGTGGCGATGGACTCGATGAGCGAGGCGCTGGAAGAGTTCGACAAGGCCACGGCGGCACCGGCACCGGCGCCGGATGCGCGAGCGGAACGGTTGGAGCGGCTGATTGCGTCGGCGACGGAGCGGGCCACGCGGCGTCTGGCGGCGCTGCGAGTGGAACTGGAAGGCAGCGACGCGGCGGACGAACTGCAGGCGGCTGGGGAGGCGTTGCTGGCGTTTGGACATGGGCTGCCGGCGGGGGCAACAGAGTTCCGACACGAGGGGCGCACAGTTGAGTTGGATCCGCGACGGTCGGTGGTAGAGAACGCGCAGCGCTACTTTGCGCGGGCGCGCGACCGGCGGACGGCGGCGCGGGAGACGCCGATCCGGATGCAGCGGACGGAGTTGGAACTGAGTTTTTTGCGGCAGGCGGCGGATGACCTGGCGCGGGCCGATTCGCCGGGGGTTCGGCAGGCCATTGAGGTGACGCTGGCGGAGGCGGGATATGGGCGGTCAAATGCCAAGCGCCAGGCCGTGCCGTCGGCGTCGCGGTGGACGCTGGGGGCGCATCAGCTGCGGGCGGGACGGACGGCGGCGGAGAATCACCGGCTGACTTTTCGCGAGTCCGCACCTGACGATTTGTGGCTGCACGCGCGGGGCGTTCCAGGGGCTCACGTGCTGCTGCGGTGTACCGCCGGGGACGCGCCTGAGGACGTGATCGAGAATGCGGCGTCGATTGCGGCCTACCTCAGCGCCGCGCGCGACGACGCGCTGGTTGATGTAGACGTGACGGCGCGCCGGCGTGTGCGGCCGATCCGCGGGGCGGGTCCAGGGCAGGTGACGTATCGCGGGGAGCGCACGCTGCGGGTTGCGCCCAGGGCGCCGGCTGAAGTCGGGGCCAAGCGTCTAGCCTGAGTCATGGGACGCCGAAGACTGCTCGTTGCGGCCGTGGTTCTCGTGGCTGTTGTGTTGGTTGGGTGCAACGGAGCAGCATCTTCTGGAGCGTCGCCGGCTTTTCCGCAAGTCTCGTCTCCCGCCTCGGCTTCGTCGCCGGCTGTCGAGGCGGCCCAGGCCTTCATCGGGACGCTGAGCGGAGAGCGGCGGGCGGCGGCGGTGTTGGAGTTGGGGGATTCGAGGCGGGCGAACTGGTCGAACCTGCCGCCGGGGTCCGTGCGCTTTGAACGGAACGGGGTGCGTGTCGGCGACCTGGAGCTCGAGCAGATCGATGCCATGCATCACTTCCTGGCATTGGCGCTCAGCCCCACGGGGTATCGGACGGTTCTGGGGATAGTCCGCGCGGAGGACGCGCTGGCGGAGTCGCGGGCGTCGGACCGCTCTCGATGGACTTCCGACAACTACTGGCTGGCGTTCTTTGGCGAGCCGTCGGAGAGCGGTGCCTGGGGGTGGCAGTTTGGCGGCCATCATCTGGCCGTGAACGTGACGGTGGTGGACGGGCGGAGCTACCTGTCGCCGACGTTTCTGGGAATCGAGCCGTCGTCATACACGGTCGACGGTTCTACCGTCGCGCCCCTCGATCCGTTCGTGGAGGCCGGCCTTGCACTGATCAAGGGTCTTGACGATGAAGCTCGGGCGCAGGCCACGATCGCAGACCGGCCGGGCGGCGTGGAGGCTGGCGCTGGGCGAGACGGCGTGATTCCCGACCTGGAAGGCGCCTACGTCGGCGACTGGAGCTCGGAGCAGCAGCAGGTGCTGCTCGAGACGATCGGGCTCTGGGTAGGCCTGCTCGACCCGCAGAGCGCGCGGGCCAGGATGGATGAAGTCTCGTCCGATCTGAGCAGCACGCACTTCGCCTGGAACGGGGATGTGAGTGGCGACGGGCCGATTTACTACCGGATCCAGGGGCCGAGTCTGATCATTGAGTTCTCGACCGAGCGGGGTCTTGGCGGTGGTGGCGGCCACTACCACTCGATCTATCGCGACCCCACCAATGAATACGGCAGCGCCGCCACCGCATCGAGCTAGCTCAGGCGCAGGCCATCCGCATGACCGTCAGGCGCGGGGGCGGCGTTGGCAGTTGGAGCAGTAGTGGGTGCTGCGCTGGGCGACGACGATGCGGCGGATGGGGTGGGCGCAGTTTGGGCAGGGCTGGCCGGTGCGGCGGAAGACGCGAAGGTGGTCCTGGTTGGCGCCAGCGGCGCCGCGCGTGGTCTCGAAGGTGCTGAACGAGGTCCCGTGGTTGGCGATGCCTGATTCGAGCACGTCCACGATTCCCTGGGCGAGGGCCTTGAGCTTAGGGGTGGAGATACGGTCGACGGGAGTCTCCGGGTGGATGCGGGCGCTGAATAGCGCCTCGTCAGCGTAGATGTTGCCAACGCCGGCCAGCTTGCGTTGGTCCAGCAGGGCCGACTTGACGGCCACGGTTCGGTTGCGGAAGCCGTCGCGGAGCGTGCGCCAGTCGAAGTCTGGGTCCAGCGGTTCGGGTCCCAACTGGCCGATGACCGTGTGCAGGTCGGCCTCATCCAGTGCCCAGGCGCGGCCGAAGCGGCGGACGTCGACGAAGTGCAAGGCAGGGTCGCGGTCCAGGGCCAGGATCAGGCGGGTATGGGGCTGGACGGCGTCGGCGGGGCGCAGGTGGACGCGGCCGCTCATCATCAGGTGCAGGACCAGTACGCGGTCGCTCAGGCGCAGCAGCAGGTACTTTCCGCGGCGGTCGACAGCCTCGACGCGCTGGCCGACGAGACGAAATTCAAACTCGTGGACCGGGACTCCAAGGGTGAGTTTGGGGTCCAGGACGGTGGCGCGACGTACGGTTCGGTCTACGATATAGGCATCCAGCTCGCGGCGGATCGTTTCTACCTCTGGCAACTCAGGCATAACCGCGAGACCATGGGATGGGGCGTACGACGCGCCCCACAGCATGCGAACCGAAACCGACCCGTCAAGTCCCCCGGCCGATAGCGCCCCGCCCGCCGAATCCGGCGGGCGGGGATCCGCGGTCGTGAATCAGCGCGTTTTCTGGCTGCAGGTGGCTTCGCTGGCCATCGTCACGGGCGTCAGCCTGGCCGCCCTCCCGTACGCGGAGCAGATACGGGAAAACGCCGGTCCGGCGTACCTGGCGCTGTTCCTACTGTCGGTGCAATCCGGCGCGCTGTTCATGTTGCCGGGGTTCGGCTGGGCATCCATCGCCGTCTTCGCGGTGGCATTCGACAACGTGTGGGGGCCGGTCTTGGTGGGCACCACGGGGCAGGTGGCTGGCGAGATGGTGTCGTACCTGCTGGGCGTGACCGGTTCGCCCTGGATCCAGCGGCGCAAGTCCTATCAGCGGGTGGAGGCCTGGATCAAGCGCTGGGGGCTGCTGGTGATCTTTGCGATTGCGGCCATGCCGAACCCGGTGTTCGATCTGGCGGGGGCCATTGCCGGGGCGGCGCGGCTGGGGTGGTGGCGGTTTTTCGTCGCGTCGTGGGCGGGGCGGCTGATCAAGAACATTGCCTTCGCGGCGGCCGGACTGCAGAGCGCGGACTTCATCCGGCAGTTTTTCTAGGGATCGTCGGAATACGTCCCGTGGTGGCGGCAGGCTCAATGCTCGCGGGCAACCGAGTCCTGGCAGGGAACAACGGTACGCGCAGTCGGCTGCATTGGTGCATGGTCGGCATGCCAGTGGGTACTCGCGTCAGACCTCCGCTCTCGCGCAAGGGTAGTGAGCCCTGAGTAGCGCGCGCCGTGTCCGCCGGAGAGCTATAGCGCCCAACGACGAGGGAACGCTCGGCGATGAGCCTGATCGAAACGCGGGGGCTTAGGAACGAGTTCGAGGTGCGGGCGCCGCGCCGGCGTCCGGCGGGCTAACCAGTGCATCGGGGAAGCTGAACGGCGGGCCAAAGTAGACGTTTTCGATTGCTTGCTCGGCCGCGAGCAGTTCCACCATTGCCGCTCGATTGACCGGATCGCTGGTGCAATCGTTCGAGGTCAATTCCGGCGCCGCCAGATCGCGCAGCGCCGCACGGGGTGTCACCTGCATGCCGCATCGAAGGCCCCCGGTGCAGGCAGGCAACGGTCACCGCACCGGCGAGGCGTCGGGCGGCAGCGTGGCCTTCAGCCCGAATAGCAGAGGCAAACGCTGCGCGCGGTCCGGCAGCCGCCACCAGCCGTCGTCACCCTGGACCATCCCCGGCTGCGCCTGGTAGCCACTGAAGGGGTACTCCCGCAGGGACTCGATGCGAAAGCCCTCGTCGGCGAGCGCGCTCACAATTTCGCCCAGACTGTGGTTCCACTCGTACGTGATCGTGTGATCGATTTCGACACCCGCCTCGGTGTAGGTGCCCGGCTCGTCGTAGCGGATGGCCTCGCCTTCGAAGTACGGGTCCGCCATCACCAGCTGGCCGTTGGGCCGTTCGGGGTCGAGCGAGTGCGCGAGAGGATGTCCGTCGCGGATGTAGAACGTCCCTCCGGGACGGGTGAACCGTCGGACGACTCGCGCCCAGGCGGCAACCGAGGGCAGCCAGCAGAGCACGCCCTCGCTGGCATAGACGATGTTGAAGGTTTCGGCGAGGACCTCGGGCGCCTCGTGGATGTCGGCCAGGACAAAGCGACCGGGAATGCTGCTGCGGCGGCTGATGTCGCGCGCCGCCTGGATTGAGCGCTCGGAGAAGTCGAGGCCGGTGACGTCGGCGCCCAGCCTGGCCCATGAGAGCGTGTCGAGGCCAATGTGGCACTGCACGTGGAGCAGCGAGCGTCCCTGCACGTCGCCAAGATGCGCGCGATCGAAGTCGACCGCCTGCGTCAGGTTCCGAGCACCCGCGATGAATTCCTCAACGCCATAGAAATCCGAGGCCAGGTGCGCGGGAACACGGTCGTCCCAGTTGGCCCGGTTGGCCTGTCGATGTTCTTCAAGCATGGCAGTCGTTTTCCGCTTTCGGTTCGACAGGCACGACGCCCCGGTCGAATCGATCCATTGATGGTATTCGGCAGCGTGGCCGCCATTGCGCATGCGTAAGGACTCGCGCCCGGGTAACGCCTGCGCGCCTCTCCCGGCCCCGATATCGAGGTCGAGGTCGAGGTCGTCGGCCGAGATTTAGGTCTTAGCGAGAAGCCGGCGTGCGAGCCGTCTGGACCGCAGGAAGTTCTGACCGTGTTCGGGTTTGCGACCTGACACGGCGAACAACCACGGAGAAGCCCAAGGGAATGTCTCTCAATGAATTCGAATTCTTCCGTTGCAGGCTGCCAGCGCAGATGGGCGTGGTGGACGTTAGGAAGTAGCCGGTTCGCCCTGCTCAAGCTTTGCGGGCCGCCTGACGACCCACATCCGGCACTCGGCGCTGATCGTGCGTATAGCTTCGGACTCGGTCGCCACCTCGGACCGCAGTCTGTCCTCAGCGAGGTCGAAGCCGGCGTCGGCGATGAGGCTCCTGACTTCGGCACGCGCCGGGATGTGGATGAAGGTCAGCAAGCCCGAGTCGGGGATGATCCGGTCGCCGAACTCGAGGAGCCGCGGGTCCTGCTCCCCGCGATCCCAGCGCGCCCTCTCGTCGCGCCAGAAGTCGAGATAGCGGGGTAAGACCCTGTCGTGGGTGGTGAAGACGAAGTGACTGCCCGGTCGAAGCACGCGACGCACCTCGCGCAGGGCCTTGAGCCTGTGCTTCCAGCCGAGAATACACATAAGCCCCTGGAACGAAAACAGGGCTCCGTCGAAGCGCGCGTCGGCGTAGGGCATGGATGTCGCATCGGCGACGTCGAAGCGGATGGCGAGGTCGCGCTCCGCGGCGCTGCGCCGGGCCGCCGCGATCATGGTGGTGGACAGGTCGTAGCCAATCAGGTGGCGGAAGCCGGCCTCGTGCAAGCCGAAGGTGGCCCGTCCGGCGCCGCAGCCGATATCAAGGACCGCGCCGTCCGGCGTCAGGTAGCGGTCGATCAACAGCCGCTCGGACTCCCAGAGCCCGACGGTCGTCACGGCCTCGACGTAGTGGCTGACGTGGTCGGCGTCCTCCCACGACCCGCGGACGAACGACTGGTCGATGTGTTGGTTGCTCATTGGTGCTCGAACCGGCTCAGCTTCTTGACGGTACCTGTCCTGGGAGAACTCTGAACACCCGGGAGACCGGCGCGCCTGAGCGTGGCCGGCGTGTGGTGCGGGACGTTGGTTGTTCACAGCTTCCGTGGCGGCTCGGCGGGGATGCGGCGATAGAATCGCCGGCCATGGAAGAGTATTTCCGGCAGATTGCCGTTCGGACCGCCGAGGGTGAGCGGGTGGCGTCGGCGGTGGTGGTGTCCAGCCGCGGGTCGACGCCGCAGGATATCGGCGCGCGCATGCTGTTCTTCCGGGACGGGTCCACCTGGGGGACCGTCGGGGGCGGCTGCGTGGAAGCCGACGTGCGGACGGAGGCGATCCGGGTGCTGGCGGACGGCAGATCGCGCGCGCTGGAGATTGACCTGATCGACGACATCAAGGGCGAGGGCGACGTCTGCGGCGGCACCTTGGAAGTGCTGCTGGAGTCCTGGACCGACGCTCCCCTGATCCGCCCGTGATCGACCGCGCCGCCGCGGTTGCGGTGGCCCAAGAGGCCCTGACGCGGCGGGCTGCCATCGTGTTCGTGCACCTGGTCGGCGCTCGCGGCGTAGAGGCCGGCGGACTGGGGCTGCGGGCGATTTACGAGCCGAGCGAGGGGCTGTCGCATGCGGTTGCGACGCCGGGGATCGACGAGGCCCTGGCGCGGCTGGCGGCGGAGACGCTGGCTACAGGGCATCCGCGGGCCGTGAACCTGGACGCGGAGGGCGGGCCGGCCACGCGGCGTGACCGGGTATATGCGCGGTTTCTGCTCGACCCGATCATGGCCTCGCCGCGGCTGCTGATCGTGGGGGCGGGCCACATTGCGCAGCCGCTGGCGCGGCTGGCCTCGGTGCTGGAGTTCGAGACGATCGTGGTAGACGAGCGCGCGGACTTTGCCAGCCGCGAGCGCTTTCCGACGGCCGACGAGGTGCATGCGCGGCCGTACGAGGAGTTCCTGGACGAGTTTGAGGTCGATGAGCGCACGCACGTGGTGCTGGTGACGCGGGCACACCGATTCGACGAGATGGCGCTGCGCCGACTGCTGGGGTCGCCCGCGCCCTACATCGGGATGATCGGCAGCCGCCGGCGGGTCCACATCGTCTACGGGACGCTGCTGGCGGAAGGGTTCACGCCGGAGCAGTTTGCCAAGGTCTACGCGCCGATCGGGTTGGATATCGGGGCGCGGACGCCGGCGGAGATTGCGATTGCGATTGCGGCGGAGATTGTGGATCTTCGGCGGAAGGGAAAGGGGCGGCGCTTGTCGCTGAATGAGTTTCGGCCGAGGACGGGGGATGGGCGGTAGGGGTGGCTGCTAGTGAGTCACAGACGGCGTCGCTCGCGGGACCGAATCTCTAGGGGCCGGCTGCCGAAGCGGGGTAACTATGACGTGGTCCGGCAACCAAGTGGCAACCGACAAGGACGCCTTGCCACGGCATCAACTGCGTAGCCGCGAGTGATAGCTCCTAGGGTATAGTGAGAGTACGTGAGCGCCAGCGGGGCGGTAGTGCGCCCGGCCTGCTAGCGGGAGTCGCATAGCGATCCGCCCCGACTGGCACCCACGCCCCTCAGACTACCCGTGCCAGCTTCCAGTTCTGGCTGCCCTCGCAGGCTGAGCGCACCCGGCCCCGCTCTCCACAAAATTGATAGGTGCAGCGATCCGCTGCGTGCGCCGGGCTGACTAGCCTTCGCGGTTTTGGATTAGGTTGAGGTCGATGGCGCGGACTACGGCGGCGGTGCGGTTGGTGACGGCGAGTTTGGCGATGATGTTGGCGACGTGGATTTTGACGGTGCGTTCGGAGATGACGAGTTCCTGGGCGATGTCGCGGTTGCGAGCGCCGCGGGCCATGATCTGAAGGACCTCGACTTCGCGCGGGGTCAGGGCTTCGAAGGGGGGCGTCTCGTCCGCCGGGTCTTCGGGGCCGAGGCGGTCGAGGAGGCGTTCGACCACCACGGGTTGTAGCAGCGAGCGGCCGGCGTGGACGGTGCGTATGGCGCGTACGAGGTCTTTGGGGCGCACGTCCTTGAGGAGATAGCCGCGGGCGCCGGCCCGGATGGCCTCGTAGATGGCGTCGTCGTCGTCGTAGGTGGTGAGGACGATGGCGCGCAAGTTGGGGTTGGTCCGGCGCAGTTGGCGGATGGCTTCGACGCCGCCCATGCGGGGCATGCGCAGGTCCATGAGGGCCACGCTGGGGTCAGTGGCGGCCGCGTGTTCGAGGGCCTCGATCCCGTTGGAGGCCTGGGCCACGACCTCGATGTCGGGTTCGGCGTTGACGATCGCGCCAAAGCCCTCGCGGACGATCGGATGGTCGTCGGCGATGAGGACGCGGATCATTGGTTGTTGGCGGCTGGCTGGATCGGGATGTGGGCCTGCACGCGGGTGCCCTCGCCCGGTTGGCTTTCGACGGTGAGTGTGCCGCCCAGACGCGCGGCGCGCTCGCGCATGCCGAGCAGTCCGAAGCCGGCCGCGTCGGCGGCGGCAAGGTCGATGCCCGAGCCGTCGTCCTCCACGACCAGGCGAACGTCGTCGTAGGTGACTTGCAGGCTGGCCAGCACATGGCCCGCCGAGGCGTGGCGCAGGGCGTTGGCGAGGGCCTCTTCGCCTATCCGCAGCAGCTCGTTGGCAATGGAGACGGGGACATCGGCGGCCTCGCCCTGGACGCTGAAGCGGGCGGCGACCGCGCCTGAGGTGTCGACGCGGGCGACGACGGCGGCCAGCGCGTCAGCGAGGTCCTGTCCATCCAGCGCCGAGGCGCGCAGGCCCTGGACGGAGAGGCGGGCTTCACGAAGGCCGACGCGGGCCAGGTCAAGCGCGCGGCCGCGGTGGTCGGCGGCGGCTATGGCATCGCCGGCGGCGTGCTCCAGGGCTTCGAGGTGGACGATGACGCCAGTGAGGCTCTGGGCCACGGTGTCGTGAATGTCGCGGGCGAGGCGCATGCGTTCGTCGAGGGCGGCGCGGGCCTGGCCCTGGCGATAGAGCAGGGCGTTTTCCAGGGCGATTCCGATCTGGGCGGCGACGGTGAGCAGGAAGTTGGCGAGTTCGGCGCCGTCGTCGTCGGCCGTGCGGACCAGCAGCGCGCCGCGTTCGCCGGCGACGGCCAGCGGGAGGGCGTGGACCCAATCGCCGGAAGAATCGAGCTGGCTGGTCAGGGGGCTGTTGGTCTCGGGTGGGTCCGGCGGCGCTATGGCGGCCCAGTCCGGCGGTGGCGAGGCCGCGAGACCGAGTTGCTCCGTCTGGGTGGGCGCGAGGCGAACGAAGGCGGCCTGGATGCGGGGATGGCGGGGGAGTTCGGCGGCGCTGACGCGCAAGATTTCGCGGGCGTCCAGCGTCTGGGTGATGGAGCGGGCGACGCGCACGACGATTTCCAGTTCGCGGGTGCGGTCGGCGACGCGCTGTTCCAGGGAGCCGTAGAGGGACTGAAGCTGGCCGGCCATGGATTCGAACTGAGTGGTCAGTTCCTCGATTTCGTCGCCGGTTCGGGCGGCGGTAGGAATCGGGCGGAAGTCGCCGGCGGCGATGCGTCGGGCGGCCACCGCCAGGTCACGCAGCCGACGGGTGGCACGGACGGCGGTGAGGCCGATGAGGGCCGCAGGCAAGAGGGCCGCGCCGAGCAGGGGAATCAGGACGAGGAGGCCGGGTCCGCTGAAGGCTTCGATGAGGGCAGTCCAGGGGCGTTCCACCACCAGCCGCCAGCCGGATGCGCCCAACGGCGCGAAGCCGGTGATGCGCTGGGTGCCCACGGCGGGACCGCGCAGGAGGGCGCCGGCGGATGACTGAAAGAGTGGGTCGCCGGGTTCGCCCGAGGAGGTGATGGAGCGGCCGATCTGGTCGGCGTCCTGGTGGAAGGCCACGTAGGCGGCGGCGTCGACCAGGCCGAGGGTGGCATTGGGGGCTTCCGGGATGAGGTCCTGCAGGAGCGAGCGCCAGGGGGACTCTTCCGTTTCAGCCGCAAGCTGGATCATGCCCACGCGGATGACGGCGCCATCGGGGACGGCGACGACGATTGCGGGCTGCGAGTCAGAGGTCTGGACGACGTCCGAGAGGGTGAGGGCGTCGGCGACACGGGCGCGTTCCAAGGTCGCCGAAGCCAGAGCGCGGAGGTTGGGGTCGAACCTTTGGGTCGGGAGGTCGCCGGCAGCGCGGGGGGCAGTGGCGCGGTGGACGAAAAGGTTGGGTCCGCCGGTGGAGGCTGTACGGAGATTGGCGCGGAGGGCGTCGGCGACGGCGCGTTCGATGGGTTCGGACAGGGCGTGGGCACGGTCGGCTTCGGCTTGCAGCAGCGTTTCGAGGCGCGAGTGCTGGTTGAGAAAGAGGGTGAGGACGGCCACGGCCAGCAGCACGGCGGCGGTGGGCACGGTGGCCAGGATGGCGATTTGCCCGGCCAGCGAGCGGGTCCAGGGACGGCCGGACGCGGGTGGGGAGCGGTGTTGCACGAGCGGGCGTCCAGGTGCCGCGTAGACTGATCAGTATGGACGCTTCCGAGCGCCCCCGCCTCGTGGTTCTGGATGCGATGTCGTTGATTCATCGCGCGTACCACGGGGTGCCGCGCCACTTCGCGACATCCACCGGCGAACCCACGAACGCCGTCTTCGGCTTTGCCAACATCCTGATGCGGATCGTTGACGAGCTAGGGCCCGACCATGCGGCGGCGGCGTTCGACCTGCCGGGGCCGACGTTCCGCGACGAGCTGTACGAGCCCTACAAGGCGCACAGGGACGCGCCGGACGACGCGCTGATCGCGCAGTTTGGGCGGATCCGCCAGTTGGTCGAGGTGCTGGGGATTCCGATTTACGAGCTGGAGTCCTACGAGGCCGACGACATGCTGGGCACGCTGGCCCGGCAGGCGGAGGCGGAGGGGTTCGACGTGTGGCTGGTCACCGGCGACCGCGACGCCCTGCAACTGGTAACGCCGCACGTGCGGGTGCTGAGCAGCAACCCGCGGACGGGTCAGCCGCTGATCTACGACGAGGCCGCCATCGAGAAACGCTGGGGGATCAAGCCGGGCCAGGTCGTCGATTTCAAGGGCCTGCAGGGCGACAGTTCCGACAACATCCCTGGGGTGAAAGGGGTGGGGGAGAAGACGGCTTCGAACCTGCTGGCGAGTTACGCGGACATCGACGACATCTACGCGCACCTGGACGACATCCGACCGGCGATCCGGCGGCGTCTGGAAGGGCAGGAGGAGGTAGCGAACCTGTCGAGGCGTCTGGCCACGATCGTGTGCGATGCGCCGGTGGAGTTTGACGCCGAGCGCACGCGGCTGTGGCAGGCGGACGTGCCGGCGCTGCATGGGCTGATGCGGGAGTTGCAGTTCCGCAACGTGGTAGAGCGGATGAGGTTTCTCGAAACATCTGCTCAGGTTGAGGCTGACGAGCTTGAGGTCGAGCCCACGCTGGTGCAGGACGCGGAGGGCGCGCGGGTGCTGGCGGAGCAGCTGGCGGGCACGGAGCGGGTGGCGGTGTTTCCGTATACCCGGGGGTCATCATGGAGCGTGGAGTTGCTGGGGCTGGGGCTGGCGTGGGGCGGGGATACCGCCTACGTAAGCCTGGACGGCGAGGCTGGGCCGCTGGAGGCGTTGCGGGACTGGCTGGAGGACGCGAAGGCCGGGAAGGTTGCCTTTGACTCGAAGGCGCTGCATCAAGCGCTGGCCGCTCGGGGCGTGGAGTTGCGCGGGGTCGACGTCGACCTGTTGCTGGCGGCCTACGTAGCGACGCCGAGCGCCATTCCGCGAACGCTGGACGACCTGGCTTTCCGGCGGCGGGGAATCGAGGTCGAGCCGGCGCTGCCCGATCCGCAGGTTGCGGGTGGCCTGATGCGGCCGGACCCCGAGGACGTGGCGGTTCCGGCCGCGCTGCGCGCCGCGCTGGCTTTGGCGCTGGCCGAGGAAATGGACGCGGAGATCGACGACCTGAAGCTGACGGAGCTCCTGCACGACGTGGAAATGCCGCTGGCCCTGGTGCTGAGCGAGATGGAACGGCGCGGGATCAGGCTGGACGGCGGGGCGCTGGGGGAACTCTCGCGCGAGATGGCCGAGGAGATCGCCGAGCTGCAGTCCGCGATCTATGCCGACGCCGGGCACGAGTTCAACGTCAACTCGCCCAAGCAGCTTGGGAAGGTTCTATTCGAGGAGCTGGGGTTGCCGGCGGGGCGGAAGACCAAGACCGGGTATTCCACGGCGAGCGGGGTGCTGGAGGGGCTGGTGGACGCCAACCCGATCGCGGCGCGGGTGCTGGAGTACCGGGAGCTGAGCAAGCTGAAGTCGACCTACATCGACACGCTGCCGGACCTGGCGCATCCGACGACCGGGCGGTTGCACACGACCTTCAACCAGGCGGGGACGGCGACGGGACGGCTGTCGTCGGCGAATCCGAACCTGCAGAACATTCCGATCCGGACGGCGCGGGGTCGTGAGATTCGGCGGGCGTTTGTGGCGGAGCGGGCGGACTGGACGCTGCTGGCGATCGACTACTCGCAGATCGACCTGCGGGTGCTGGCGCACATCAGCGAGGACGCGGCGATGTGCCAGGCCTTCGCGAACGGCCACGACATCCACGCCGCCACCGCCGCGAGCCTGCACAAGGTTGCGTTGGACGAAGTCACTGAGGACATGCGGCGGCTGGCCAAGACGACGAACTTCGGGATCGTGTACGGGATCAGCGCGCAGGGGCTGGCGTCGCGCACGGAGTTTTCGCATCGGGAAGCCGCGACGTTTATCGAGACGTACTTCGCGACGTATCCGGGCGTGAAGACCTACATGGATTCCACCATCGAGGAAGCACACGCGCGGGGTTACGTGGAGACGCTGTTTCAGCGGCGGCGGTATCTGCCGGAGCTCAATTCGCGGGCCTTCCACGAGCGGGCGGCGGCCGAGCGCATGGCGATCAACATGCCGATCCAGGGCACGACCGCCGACATCATGAAGGTCGCGATGGTGAAGCTGGACCGGGCGATCCGCGACGAGGGGTTCGCGGCGCGGATGCTGTTGCAGGTGCACGACGATCTGCTGTTCGAGTTGCCGACCGACGAGCTTGACGACTTTGCGGAGGTGGCGCGCGAGTTGATGACCAACGCGGTGCCGCTGCACGTTCCGCTGGCGGTGGACGCGAAAGCCGGGCCGAATTGGCGCGACATGGAGGAGATCTAGGGGAAGAAGGAGTGAGTGGAGAGTAGTGAGAAGTGAGAGAAGGCGGGGCGCGAGGGGGGAAGAGCCGGGTGCTGTGGGGGGCTGGGCGGATCGGTGATGCGGGCGGCTGGCGTGGGCGGAATTGGGGGTCTCGCGCGCGGTAAGAGTTTTTTCCAAAAAACTCTTGAGGCGCAGCGGGGCGCTTTTCTGGCGAGTTTTGGGTGCGTCGGTGGCGGGGGTGGATGCCCGCCCCGGATCGCGTCCCCCGGATCGTGTCCAGGGCAGGCTGGGGCAGGCTCTTCGCGGGTGGGACGGATGGCGGCGCGGGGTGGGTCTTGGCCGGGTTTGGGGGGCGGTGGGGGTGTGGGTTGGCTGGGTGAGCGGGAGAGGGTTTGACGGCGAGTGTGGTGAGCCTGGCGGCTGGGTTGGGGCAGGGCGGTTGAGCGCGCTCACCGGGCACGAGTAGCAGGCCGGCGTGGGCGCCGAGGGGCGCAAGGCCGAGCGGAGAAGGCGGAGGAGGGCCAGGCGGAAGGGTAGAGCGGGGAGTAGTGAGAAGTGAGAGAAGAGCGGAGGGAAGAGCGGGAGGCGGAGAGTTGGGAGGAGCGGGGAGAGGATCAGGGCGAGGAAGGCGGTGGGCATTTTGGAGGGGCTGTGGGGTTTACTCGGTTAGTGTACCCTCACTGAGGACGGGTGGCAATCGAGGAGGAGTGGATGGGCGAACGGGTGGGCGAGGAGAAGGCCGAGAGCGGGCCGCTCGTTAGGTCGATAGCTGTCAACAGGATCTGCGGGAATCAGGGCCGGGTGTAGAAGAGGGTCGATAGCTCAGTCGGAAGAGCGCCGCGCTCGCATTGCGGAGGTCGTGGGTTAGAATGTGATTCGGACCACTAGGCTTCGACCCTGTGTTCGGTTGATCAGCACCTCATACAGGGAACACTGAAGCCGCCATCCTTAACTGGGCGGGTTATCGATGCAATCGTCGGTCAACTTAGCAACTTCTTGTTGTAACACGTATACGCCTATCACTCCGCGGGCACCGACAGGCCTACCAACAAACTCTCTGGATCTCTTCGCCTCTGCGCCGGTCCAGGCTTCGATCAAAAGTTAACGTGCGAGCTTTTGAGTCGTATAACTTGAAGGAGTTAACACGTACTTTTTCCTGCCGCCACGACGATGTCTGAATTCACACGATTTCAATTCATCTACGCCACCCGAATTCGAACACCTGTCCGTGTTGTCACCACTCCACACCCACGCAATCAATCCACCCGACTCCGAAATGCCGGCAGTCGTGACCAAGACAGATCGTAGTTCAATCGAGGTGCTCTGGTGAAACCTGCTGATGCGGCATGCACGGTGCTCCGTGAAGCATCAAAGCCATTGCACTATGCGGGCATCACTGCGCGGATGCTTGCACAGAACTTGTGGAAGACCACCGGAAAACGCCTGCACGGACAGTGGGAGCGCGCATCCGCGACGAGATCGAGAAATATGGCACGCGCTCAAGATTCGTTCAATTCGGAGACGGAATGTACGGCATGAATCCAGAACTCGAGTCAACTACCGACCCACCTCCTGAACCAACTACTGTAGCGAATCAGGGCACGCAGACATTCCTGGTCCAAGTCAATAGAGAAGTCGGGTACTCCAACATAATGGAACGTGGTGTCTACGAGAATGACCGCTGGATGGAAAAGCCTCGGGACAGTGCGCATGGTGAGGTAAAACGTGGCGACCAGTTGCTTGTGTACTGTACTCGTGGAGTACCGCAGCATGGAATGTCGCTTGCCTTCAGCGCCGTTGTCACGACGGTCAGTCATGACCAAATCAGCTTCAAGCTTGACGACCCGAGAATGTTTATATCACCGCTCCGGAGAGCCGAGATTCACGAGCTCGTAAACGACGGAGAGCTCGCCGATGTCTTTCGCAAGTGCGGTCAACAAGGATTCAATATCGCAAAGCTCGATTCCGATTCAGCAGTGACTGCATTGCGACTGCTAAGCGGAGAATTAACTAATCGAGTAGGACGGAGTCAACGTCCTAATGTAAACCCTGTAGCTAAAGAGGCTTATACGACAGAAAGCATAATCAGCGATGGATGCTTCTTAGATGCGTCCAGGTTGGTAGCGATTCTAGACCGCTTAAAGGCCAGGAAGAACCTTATCTTGCAGGGTCCACCAGGTACTGGCAAGACCTGGCTGGCGAAGCGCCTAGCATTTGTTCTTATCGGCAGTAAATCAGAAAGGCAAATGCGCCCGTTTCAATTTCATCCGAATCTGTCCTATGAAGATTTCGTCCGTGGCTGGCGTCCCAATGTACATGGTCGCTTAGACCTTGTTGATGGCCCCTTTCTTAATTCGATTAATGACTCGCACAAAGATCCATGCAATACCTACGTCGTAGTCATCGAGGAGATAAACCGTGGCAATCCAGCCCAAATCTTCGGTGAGATGCTGACACTTCTGGAGGCAGACAAGCGCTATGAAGACGAGGCACTGCCTCTCAGCTACCCTAGAGATCACAGAGAGCGTGTGCACATTCCGTCAAACTTTTACATTATCGGCACCATGAACGTCGCCGACCGCTCACTCGCTCTGGTGGACTTTGCGTTACGTCGCCGGTTTGCATTCTTCGACTTGGAGCCAGCCTTTGGCGAACTCTGGCGTAACTGGGTAAACGTGCAATACAAGATTGATACTGAGTTTCTGGCAGATGTTGAGGAGCGTGTGAGGGCACTGAACAAAACGATTTCAGAAGACAACCTGCTGGGCCCTCAGTTCCGGATTGGCCACAGTTTCGTCACTCCGACAACCGGAGTTCCTATAACCAATCCCAATGAATGGTTCACACAAGTTGTGAATACTGAGATAGGACCTCTGCTTGCAGAATACTGGTTCGACGACCCAGAGAAAGCCCGATCCGAGTGTAAGAGGCTTCTTCACGGCCTGGCATCGTGATCGGTCTATCCGCGGCTCAAGGGATGGTCGGCAGCATCCCAGTCAGAAACCTGTGGCTGCTGATGTTGTACGCATCCAGGTTTTACAGAGAGATTTCTAGTAGTCAGCGGTACTCTGTAGATGAAAATCCCGACGACATTCCTAACCTAGCAGCGGAAGTCCTGTCCCGATCAGTAGAGCGCCGTTTACGACGGAACCTCAGTTACGATTTTCAGGACAGACGGGCTGATCTCACTCGAGTCCGCGGGCGGATAGACCAGTTGCGCACTGAACGCCGCCAGCTGTTGCAGCAGGGTAAGATTGCGTGCTCATACGACGAGCTGACGACTGATACGCTGTTAAACAGATTTGTGAAAGCCGCACTGCAAGAGCTAACAAAGGTCACAGACGACAAACAGCTCACGCGGCGCTGCCTCACGGCGAGTGTCGCCTTGGAGAGAGAGGGCGTCGGGACCGAGCTATCCGTCAGGACTTTCCAGCGCACGAGTAAACGTGCTGTCACATCGATGAGAATCAACTCGGAAGACCAGCAAATGGTGGCAGCAGCCCAGCTAGCCTTTGACCTAAGCATTCCCACTGAAGACGCGGGTAGGTATCGCCTCCCGGCACCTGAAAGAGACGAGCACTGGGCCAGAAACCTGTTCGAAGCCGCTGTCGCGGGATTCTATGACACTGTCCTCTCACCAAAAGGCTGGCGGGTCAAGACAGGCAGCAGAGTTAATTGGCAGGTCGAAGATCCTACCGCTGGCATTTCAGCGATGCTGCCAAGAATGGAGACTGACATCATCCTCGAACCGCCTGAAGGCCACGATGAACAGAATCATCCCCGTACAATCATCGACACTAAGTTCGCCAAGATCTTAGGCCTCGGCCAGTACGGGAAACCGACTCTGAGCAGCGAGTACATCTACCAGATGTACGCCTATCTGAGGTCACAGGAAAGCCGTGGAGATCCCCGGTCTCGAACCGCGTCAGGAATGCTTCTTCACCCGGCCGTCAATGGAGACGTTGACGAAGCAGCGACCATACAAGGACACCGGATACGATTCGCGACCTTGAACTTGGCCGGTGACAGCCAATCCATTCGAAGCCGTCTGCTCGCGCTTACGAGCATGAACTAGTCGAGGAATACTCATAGCTAGGTTACGGTCCTCAGAGGAGCTTGAGACGCGGAGTCAGACAGCCAAAAAAAGGAGCGATGGAAGAAGCCCGCAGTAGCCACGACGTATACTACAATTCTGATATCGAAGAATCTAATGGATTCGTGGATCCGATCACACCTCACAAACGCTCATATCCATCGTCAAGACAGAGCAGTATGCTACTGGCTGAGCATAGGCTGACTGCGGTCACTGCTGGCTAGGCACTTGCGGCTGGTTGGGCTACGAGCCGGACCCTAAAGCTAGCGAAAGCCAGAGGCCAGGATTGGCATTAAGCAGACTTTGGACGACAGTTTCTTCGTCAAGGCTGCCCGATGCGACCTGCGCCCATTGGCGGTAGAGGTCTGCGGCTAGTACATGGACCGCGCCGACATTGGCGGCGGCTTCCTTGACGTTTTGGTCGGGAGCGGGCCTTGAGGAAGGATCTAAGGTGCGGAACGGGTTGGCGAGCCACATTGTCAGATTGGGAGGTTGGCCCTCCTCTGCGATGTAGAGATCGCGATGCTCGCGAATCTGGCGAGTGTCGTTCGTCCTTGTGCCGCTGGTGTAGCCCTTCACTTCGACCATTGCTTGCCAGCCAGTGTGGTCTGGAAGTGTGAGCCGCAGGTCTTCGCGTTTCGGCTCGCCCTGGCTCAGTTCTGCATCCATGTCGCGGACTTTGAACCCGAGTTCGGAAAGAACCTGCCCGGCTGCGGCAACCAGGTCATCGCCGTCGGCCCTGAGGATTCGCCGGATGCCTTGATCGGCCTCTTCTCCTGCAGCGTCCAGGTGCATCCGAAGTTGATCTCTTTTGTGGCTGATACGCTCAATGTCGGAGTCGATCCGAGAGATTCGATCTGCCAAATCCTTTTCTTGAGGGGTGTACCAATCCGACGGCTGAGCTAAGCGTGGCGGTGGGTGCGGTACCCGCTCAGGATCAGATCTGTGAACGTCGTAGAGGAATGCCCTGAACCAAGCAGCGAGGTTGGAGACTTCTGGCAGCAGGAGTGCAATGGGCTGTGGCGACGCACGGTCGTCGGATTTCGATCGATGTGTCAGATCAAGCCGTAGAGCGACAGGAAGTCCTGATGTCGTTTCGATCAGTGCGCACCGGTCACTTAGCGAAGTTTCAACGACTGTGGGTGGAACCTCTGAGAGGTGCCATTTTCGGGACAATTCGACAGCTAACTGCTTGTACTGTTCAGGGCAGGACTCTGGAACTGTCAGCTCCCGCTCGGTGTTTTCGGGATCGATATGCGCGTAGTGGCGGTGCACTTCGCCTCCGCCGACGTACACGTCCGACCAGGAGACAAACGAAGATCCCATCGTCATGACGTTGACGCTACTGTCGACATTTTCGTGCTCAAGAGCGCTCGACACCATTGCGTCAGTTTCAGTCCAGCTGAACTTCTCCACGTAGTCTTCCGAAGAGTCCGCTTGTCTCAGTTCACCGCAGAAGGGAGCAATTGACGCCACTTGGGCGTCACTCAGCCCGATGGCGGCCACCCTTGGCCGCCTAGCGCTCGGCATGCAACTTCTCCTCGTCCTAACTCCGTAGGCCCAACCTGGAAATGTACGACACGTCCCACACAGATGGCTTTCCGAAGCGGAAGTCGGGCGGGTCGCAGACGCCGCTCCTACGAAAGAATGGGCGGACGTGGGTTGGGAGTTGTCACGGGTGATGCAGGTGTCGAGGGGAGCAGCGGTCTGATGGAGGAGGGAGTGGAGGTCTATCCGATGCCGACTTTTCCTACGCTTGCGGTGGGGGATGTGGGGGCGTCGGTGGGGTGGTATTCGGAGGTGTTGGGGTTTGGGACGGTGTCTGTGTTGCCGGGGTCGGATGGCGAGCCGGTGTTGGGTCATCGGCGGCGGGGGGGTCGCTGGGTGTTGGTGCAGGGTTGGTCGGAGGCGTATTGGGTGCAGCCGAGGAATGAGCCTGGGCGGCCTTTGCGGATGACCATGACGCCGGCGCGGCAGGACTGGCAGGCCGGCGGGCTGGCGTTGCAGGAGGGGTTGGTGCAGCGGGACGAGCGACCGGAGATGACCGCGAAGCCCCGCCGGCAGCTCTGACAGCGGGGCGCGCGATAGCGGCAGAAGGGAAAGTTCAGGCAGCTCATGCGCTGCCCCGTTCTCGACACGTCGAGGATCCCCGTGCGGCAGCGCGGGCACCTGGGCGTGTGGTCGCGCCTGAACTTGCCGAGGCGGCGCAGCCCAGTGGAATCCCGGAGCAGCTCGTTCACGAAGTGTGAGGGACGCTGCGAGTCGGCCACCAGGTAGGTGCCGCGACGCGCGCGCGTCAAGGCGACGTAGAAGAGGCGGCGCTCCTCGGCGTGCCGGTATTGGCCTCCCGGGGGAGGCGGCAGCACGAGGCGGAGCAGTGGATCTTCCTGGTGCTGGGAAGGAAAGCCGAGGCGGGCGTCCCTGAGGTCGAGCACGACCACGTAGTCGGCCTCGCGGCCTTTGGCGGCATGCACCGTGCTGAACTCGAGGTGCAACCGCCCGCGACCTTTCGCGGGGAGCGTGCCTTGGCTGCGCCGGTAGCGGCCGAGGACGAGCACGGAGACTGGCGGGCCGCTGGCGCCCTCGCAGGCCTGGATGTCATCAAGGGCGTCCCGCAGTCCGCGGGCGGGATCATCGCTGGCGATGACGGTGACGCCGCCGTCGCGCACGCCCTCGGCCGGGCGTAGCGTGCGCTGGGTCTGCGCGGGGTTGCGCACCACGAACGCGGTGGAGGGTTCCATGATGCCGCGGGCGAAGCGAAAGGTGCGGCTGAGCGCCCGCTCCCGTACGTGACCGAGGTAACGCCCGCACTCGCGCACGAGCGCGACGTCGCTTCCAGCGAATCGGTAGATCGACTGCCAGTCGTCGCCCACGAGGAAGTAGGCGACGCCGCGGCCCTTGAGCGCCTGGAGCAGCGCCATGCGGCCCGCCGAGATGTCCTGGAACTCGTCCACCAGCACGTAGCGGTAGGGCGACTGCCAGCGGCCGTTGTGGATGTGCGCCGCGGCGTGGTTGATGAGGTCGTGGAAGTCCCTCTCCTCGCCCAGCAGCCGGTCGTAGCGCGCGCTGACCTGCTCGAAGATGTCGAGGAAGGCCTCGCCGCGGGTGCGATCACGCGAGTCACGCGCACGCGCACGGAGGGCGTCGGGGGAGACGCCGCTGGCCTTGACGTGGTTCAGGAACGTGGCTATCAGCTGCGCCAGCCAGGAGATGAGCCAGCGTCCCAGCTCCAGGAGCAGCGTCCGGATCGGGATGCGCTGGAATGTGACGCCGGCCTCCTCGAGTTGCTGGCGCAGTCTGTGGCGAAGCACGCCTGCGCGCTGCTGCCAGCTGTATGTCTCGATCAGATTCGTGCCGTACCGCTGGTGGATGTCGCGCTTCCAGCCGACGCCCTCGGCGTACCCAGTCCAACCCCTGGGCGGGCGGCCCTGCCGGTCCAGGGCGAGGTGTTCGATGTAGATGTCGTGGTCCGGCAGGTAGAAGTCCGGCCGGTACTGGCGATGCCACGGGGTGGCGGTCTCGGCCGGATAGGGCTGCTCGTAGTGAAATCTGACGCCGTTCTGGGTCAGGAAGTTCGCGATTTCCAGTTCCTCGAAGCTCTTGACCAGATCGCCGCTCAGCGTCCGCAACTCGGAGCGGCGCACGTAGTCGTAGTACTGGCCGGGGGTGTCGAACTCGAACTGCGAGCGGTAGTCCGCGCGGTGGCGCGTGATGAAGTCCGCGACCAGCCGGCTCTGCCGTGGATCGCCGACCAGGTCGACGAGGATGCGATCGATGACCACGGTTAGCATCGCCTCGTCCTCCGCCAGCTTTGAGAGCGTGGGGGCGGCTTCGACGTCGGCGATGACGCGTCGCCCGAAGGCGTGGAAGGTGGCGACGTGGGCGCCGGCGAGGTCGTCCGGAAGGCGCTGGCGGATCTCCTCGGCGGCCTTGCGGTTGAAGGCGAGCACAAGGATCTCGCGTGGCGGGACGCCCCGGTTGCGGACGAGGTGGGCGATCTTGCCGGTGATCACGGCGGTCTTGCCCGTGCCCGCACCGGCGAGCACCAGCGTGGCGTCCTCGTCCGTGGCGATCGCCGCCGCCTGCTCGGCAGTCGGCGGCGAGGAGAGCACGCCCTGGGCCGCTCGGGCCACGGCGGGAGCGGTGGCGGCGACGAAGCGAGCGTTCGCCTCCTCCCTCGCCGCCTCGTACGCCTCGATGCGCGCGACCGGCTGGATGCGTGCCAGCGCCCCGGCCGCCTGCGGGGGCAGGAAGGCTCGCGCCAGGGCACCACCTCCGCGCTCCACGGTGCTCGCGATGTCAGCCTGGAGCCCGCCGCTCTGAGACTTGCGCGCATAGCGGCTACTCATGTGGAGACGGTTCAAGCGGTCGCGGAGTTGTGTGAGTTCCGGCGCGAGCGTTCGGGCGACGCGGGCGGCGTCCGCGCGTACCGCCTGGGCGAGCCGCTCGGCCTCGTGGCGGGCGAGCCCGCCGATGGCGCGCTCGGCGCCGCCGGCCTCGCGCACGGTCAGTCGCGTCCAGAACCACGAGCGGCGCGTCTCGATGCTGTCGATTCCGCCAACCGGCGTGCCCTCGGCGTCGCCAAAGCGCAGCACGCCGCCGTCGAGCGAGACACGTGCCGGGCCGGCGCCGAGCAGCCGAACGAGGGCTGCGCTGGTCGCGCTCACCGGGGTGGTATTTGGTGTCTTCACAGGGCGGGATGCGGGAACTCTAGGAGCAGCCGCGAAAGCATAGTGAGATCGAGGACCGTAGGGGTTGGATCCGGCTGGGGGGTGGTTCGACTCGGTTTCTTCGGGTGTTTCGTCTTCGGCCCCGCTATGTTGTCGCGGTCAACCGGTTACGCCGGCGTGATTGAGGTGGACACGCGTCGTAAGGCGAGCGCTTTGACCAGTTCGGCGTTGTTGGGGCCGTCCGCGTCCCCGTGCTGACCTTCCCACCAGTGGCTCCCCGCATTCGGGGCGATGGTGACTATGGTGAGTTGCTGGGGCGTGAGGTCGTCGTAGCCTTCTTCGTAGCCGTCGATGACGACGCGCATGTCCTGTGGATGGGGTTGGAGTAGCTGGATTAGCTCTGCGACGGTCATTCGTCGTCTCCCTCTGAGAACGGGTTGAGGACGGGGACGCCGGTCGGCTTGAAGTGGCGGGTGTTGCGGGTTACGACGGTTAAGCCGTGTTCGAGGGCGGTTGCGGCGATCAGCAGGTCGGCGCCGCTGTGGCCGAGGGTGGCTGAGAGGCGGCCCCAGCGGCGGGCGGTGGACACGTCCACGCCGAGCAGCCGGTCGGCAAATCCGGCCAGGGTGCGTTCCATCCAGGCCGCCAGTTCGCGGGCGAAGTTCGGGTTTTGGGGAATCTGCCGGGCAACTCCCCGTTCTATCTCCGCAACGGTGACGACGCTGATGTACAGGTCCGATGCCCGCTGGTTTTTCAGCCACACGGTTGGCGCCGGGTGGCGGTCGGGACGGCGCAACGCGGAGACCACGTTGGTGTCGAGCAGATACATCACCAGGCCACGTCGCGAAGGTTCAGCGAGGGACCGTCGAGCAGGTCATCCGGCCCGCCCTTCGGGATGGACAGGAGGTGCTCAATGAAGTCAGGCGCGCCAGCTTTCTCCGCCTGGCACAGCCGCTCGTAGTCATCGACGGCGATGACGACGACCGCCGGCCGGCCCCGCCGGGTCACCCGCTGGGGTTCTCCGTCCAGCGCAGCGTTGACGACCGCGCTGAATCGGTTTTTGGCGTCCTGCAAGGGCCACTCGCGCATGTTCTTCTCCATGTCTAGGTTCGCTGGCTAGATTGTTGCGCTGGCCAGGTGCGGAGTCAACGGGGGGCTTGGGTGCTGTGGCTGTGTGGTTCGCCACGGCTCTGCGTGGACTCCGAGCCGGCTCGCCACGAACGGGGGGAGGAGGGGTGATGGTGGTTGCCCGGAAGACGGGCGGGTCTGGGACGCCGCCCCTACGGCAAGGCGGTGGGTGGGGGTCGGTGCATCACGACCGGAAGAGGCCGGTTTGAAACCGGCCCCTACGCAAGAGGGGCGTGGGGGCGCGGTCGTCACGACCGGAAGACGGGCGGGTCGGAGACGCCGCCCCTACGGCAAGGCGGTGGGTGGGGGGTCGGTGCATCACGACCGGAAGAGGCCGGTTTGAAACCGGCCCCTACGAAGATAGGACGCGCGACCAAGCGGATTGAAGTGGGCCCGACCCCCGATGCCGCGACATACAGTACTTGTTCCGCTGTTGTGTACCGGTGGTGGTATTTCTACACTTCGGCATGCAACGTCCCGGGGCCAAGGAATCGGAAGCACCCAGGCTGGTGAGAACTGGAGACCATGTGAAGGCGCCTGCGGAGATCATCTTCGAGGTGACCGAAGCCGTGGAGGGCGGATTCGACGCTCGAGCGCTTGGCTACAGCATCTTCACGCAGGGGGACGATTGGGCCGACCTGAAGGCGATGGTCAAGGACGCCGTGGCCTGCCACTTTGGCGAAACGGGCGAGGTCAAGGTCGTCCGGCTGCATTTCGTTAAGGACGAAGCCATCGCCGTATGAGGCTGCCCCGCGACATGTCGGGCGAAGACCTGGCAGGGCAGTTGCGTCGTTGCTATGGGTATCAACTCGTCCGGCAGCGAGGCAGCCACATGACGCTGACCAGAACCAGCGGCGGCGGGGTTGGCGGACGAGTGCGACGACGAGGAGGCGATGGTGGCTGTCAACCTGGTGGATGGTGGGGACGATGACCTGCGTAACGTCGACGGGTTGGCCTAAGGCAAGGCCGTGAGGGGGCGGGCGTCACGACCGGAAGACGGGCGGGTCTGAGACGCCGCCGCTGGGCGAGGAGTGAGCGGAGAGCAGTGAGCGGTGAGAGAAGAAGGAGGAGAGGGCTTGGGTGCTGTAGCTGGGGGGTGGTTCGACACGGGCCGCCGAGGACTCTGGCCCGGCTCACCACGAACGTGGGCGGGGAGGCTTGGGTGCTGGGGGCTTTGTGGTTCGACACGGCGAGTCGAAGACTCCTGTCCGGCTCACCACGAACGGTAGCGGCTGGGGCGGCGCGGGAGCGGAAGTCGGGATTGCTCGCGGGGCCTTGGAATGACAGGGCGTGCGATACTTGGAGTGTTAACGCACGCACCCCCAACACGCTCGGAAATCCCGTCTGCCGCGAGCGGTCGCGTGCAGACCGGGTATACGCCCCGGATGACCTGGCACCGGCGAAGGAGCCGAACCGCGATGAGGGCGACCATCGTCTACGGCTTCCTGGGGGCCGGTAAGACGACGCTGCTGCGTTCGCTGGTTCCGCGCCTGGCCGCGGTGGAATCGACGGCGTTGCTGGTCAACGAGTTTGGTATCGAGGGCGTGGATCAGGTTGTGCTGGCCTCGGACGACCTGACCGTTCGGCAACTACTGGGCGGGTGCGTGTGCTGCGAAGTGCGCGGCGATCTGCTGGTCGCGCTGGACGAAATCCACCGTGCCGTTCGGCCCGAGCGGCTGGTGATCGAACCCACGGGCCTGGCTTCGCCGGACACGTTGGCGCAGGTGTTCGCGAGCCCGGCCGTACGGTCCATTGTGCAGGTGGACTCGATTATCACGGTGCTGGACGCGACGCGGTTTGCCCTGGTGCGGGACCACCTGGGCGACTTCTTTCCGCAGCAAGTGCGGGACGCCGACCTGGTGCTGGTGAACAAGACCGACGCGGCCAGCGACGCGCAGCGACGGGATGCGCGGACGTGGGCGCGCGGACTGAATCCCGGGGCCGCGATTGTGGACACCGAGTATTGCAACGTCGATCCCGACCTGTTGCTCGCCGCCATCCGCCAGGGCCGCGTGCGCAGGGCCGGGTCTGGCGACGACGTTGACTTTCACCGGCATGCTCCGCATGACGAACTGGCCGCAAGCGGCCTGGAACGCTTGGTGCTGGATACCGCCGGGCTAGCCGCCGGAGAGGCCGACGCGTTCGTGCGCGATCTGGCCGCCGGCGCATTTGGCGACGTCGTTCGCGCCAAGGGCTTCGTGCCCGACGGCGACGGCTGCGCCCTGGTCGATGTGGTGCTTGGCGCATGGGAGGTCCGAGCGTTCGGACCGGCGCCGCTGCATATCGACGTGATTGGACGAAACCTTGACTACAACGAAATGGAGCACTCACTAACCAATGGCATCAAGGAGCTCGCGCGCACGGCGTAGCCGTCGCGCGTCAACAGATACGACAAGCGAGTCGGTCAATGGGACCGACGACGCCCCGCAAAGCGGCGGGGACAAGACTGTTTCGCATCTCACCCACCACCGGATGATTGCGCGCAACCTGAACGCGCTGCGGGAGAATTTTGGCGAGTTACGCAAGCAGGTGGTGGAGACCGAGCGCGAATACAAGCGCGGTGACAAGGGTCTGGATTCCGCGCTTTTTCAAACGCGGAACCAGCTGGAAGCCATGGAGAAGCGCCTGGTCGACTTCATCGAAGAGATGACCGAGGTTGCCTTCAACTCGAACCTCGAGATTCGCGGCAATACCGACCGGATTGCCGCGCTCTGGGACGCGTTGGAACTGGTGGCGCCCGATCCGGCGGAAATCACGCGTCGGCGCGAGGAGTGCGAGAAGCGTGAAGCGGCGCGGCAGGATGAAATCGACCGGCGCCTGCAGGACCTCGCGGAGAAACACGAGCCCAACGGGGCGGCCACACCCGCGCCGCGCAAGGCGGCAGCCCAGGGCTCAAAGCGAAAGAACGACCGCTAATGCGCCGGATATCGCCGATTCCCGAAGACATCGACCTGGACATGGGCGACGCCGCGTCGCCGGACGGCCAGGACCTGCGGATGCTGGTTGACGAGTTGAAGGACGTGATGGCGGCCGAGCGGCCGGGCGAACGGGCGCTGGTGGCCTCCGCGCGCGAACTGACGCGCGTGGCCGGCGCGTTCCGTGAGCAAGCGGCTTCCGCCAACGCCGGGCCGAAGCTGCGGCTGGGCGTGTTTGTGGATACCGCGAACGTCAGCGACCGAGATCCGGACGACCCGATCCGCATTGACTTCAAGAAGCTGCTGGACGAGGTGACCGCGGACCGCCGGCTGATCCACGCGCGGGCCTACTGCCCGATCTACGCGGACTTTGCCGGGCGGCTGGAGCATCAGCGGTCGGTAGCGCCGGTGTGGAACAACGGCTACGACATCGTGACCAAGTCGATCAAGGTGTTTGCCGACGGAACCCGCAAGGCCGACCTGGATATCGTGCTGGTGATGGACGTGATCCGGCGGCTGCCCACGATGGATGTCGTGGCGCTGGTGTCGGGCGACGGGGACTACGTGCCGATGGTGGATTACCTCCGTGAGCACGGGCTGCGGGTCGAGACCTACTCGTTCTCCGACGCCATATCGGAAGACTTGCGCGTGGCGGCGAACGCCTGGAATGACCTGTCATCGGCCACGAGCCTGCACATCAACTCAAAGAACGGCGCGCGGACCCCGCGGCGCGCGGCGGCCAGGGCGTGACGCGAGAGGCCATGCCGCAGTGAGCGCCCGGCGGCGCCGCCGCCGCCGCCGGCCCCGGGCGGACGAGGCCGGCCGGGCGCGGCGGTTCGCTCCGTGGCGCTGGTTCACCCTGGCGCGCATCTGGTCGATTCTGGCGCTGCTGGCGGTGCTGATGCTGATCGTCTCGTTGATCGCACCCGCGCTGGGGCCGGGGGCCGGGGGCTAGGCCGCTGCGCGACTCACGCAGGACGGGGACGCGGTCGGGTGGCCGGGGGCGGTCGCCGTTTGGTCAGTGGCGGTTGTTCAAGGTCGGCGGCACCAACTTCAACATCGATGCCAGCTGGCTGATCATCTTCTCGTTCGTGACCTGGACGACGGCGACCTCGATCATCCCGGTCCGATTGATCGACGCGAGTTTCAGGGCGGGGATTCGCCCGGACGTGACTTTGCCCGCGGTCTGGGCGGCTGGCGTGGTGACCAGCCTGCTGTTCTTTGCTTCCATCGTGGCGCACGAGGCCGCACACACGGTGGTGGCGGTGCGAACCGGCATTCCGGTCCACAGCATCCGGCTCTTCATCTTCGGCGGCCTAGCCGAGATGGCGCGCGAACCCGAACGCCCGGGCCAGGAGTTCTTCATCACGGTCGTTGGTCCGCTGGCCAGCGCCGGTCTCGGCGGCCTGTGCCTGCTGCTGGCGGATCAGCTGCCAGCGGCATCGATCCCCAGCGTCACGGCCCGCTGGCTGGGTGAGATGAACCTTGTCCTGGCGGTGTTCAACCTGCTACCCGGATTCCCACTCGACGGCGGGCGGATCCTGCGGTCGATCGTGTGGGCGGCTACGGGCGACGTGGTGCGCGGCACCAGGGTCGCCAGCTTTGTAGGTTCGGCGCTGGGCGCGGCGCTGATTGCCTTTGGCCTCATTCAGTTCGTGATCCTGGGCGGGGCGTTGCAATCGCTCTGGACGGCGGTGATTGGCTGGTTCCTTTGGACCGCCGCCCGCAGTGGATTCCGCCACACGGTTCTGCGCGAACAGCTTCGCCGCTTCCGCATTCGCGATCTCGTGCGTCCGGAATCGGGCGCGGTGCCGGCGGACGGCAGCGTGCAGGAATTCATCGAGCGCGGGCTGTACCACGACCGATTTGGCTTACGACCCGTGGTGGATGCCTCGGGAATCCTGGTTGGGATGTTGGAGGGCGACGATGTCCGTGACGTCCCGATCGAGCAGCGGGTGGTGACCCCGTTGCGCGAGGTTGCGCGCCCCGTGGATCTCATGTGGGTGGTGGCACCGGACGACCTATTGAGCGTGGTCGTTGACAAGGCGGCTGAAACCGACCGGCGGCTCTTCTTCGTGGTCGAGCACGGGCGCGTGCTCGGCACGGTGGACGCGGTTGACGTGGTGAACACGCTGCGAGCGCGGAAGCGTTAGCCCGGCCCGACGTATGGCCTACACGCGTCCACTATCATTCGACTCGACCGGCTGAAGCGCTAAGGAGTACGGCCAATGGATATTCCGCCCAGAGCGGCGCTGTTTGTCGACTTGGCGTCGCTGGACGCGATGGCAACCCACCACGTCGTGCGTGTCCAGCACGGCCAGTTGCTGGAGCGCCTGACTCAAAACCGCCGGCTCGTGCGGGCGGCGGCCTACGGCACGCGAGACGATGACCATCCCGACGCCGAGCAGCGCCTGGCCGGCCTGACCGCCGCGGGTTTTAAAGTCATAGCCAAGCCGCTGCGGCGGCGTGCGGACGGCGTGCGGCGCGTCAGCCTGAGCGTGAACATTGCGGTGGACGCGCTGGAACTTGCGCCCCGTCTGGATGCGCTCAGCCTGCTCACGACGGACGACGACTTCGCGACTCTGATTGAGGCCGTGCAGCGGCGCGGCGTGCGCGTGGAGGTCGTGACGAGTCGCGAGCTCGCGCCGCCGGCTCTGATGGAAGCCGCCGACGCGGTGATCGAGTTTGCGAGCCTGATCGATCGCGTAACTCCCGAGAGCCAGCGCCCTCGCAACCTCCCGACCGAGCGCGGTAACGCGCGGGCGCGCCTGGACCCACCGCCGCGGCGGCGGTCGCCGCGGCGCTCCTCGGGCCAGCGTGATCCCCAGGCGGTAGAAGCCGCCGTGGCGGCTGACGCCTCGAAAGCCAGGGGCGAGACCCCGCCTGCTCCGGCGCAACCAACCCCGGAACCCGCCGCCGAAGCGCCGCCTCGTCAACCATCCGAGTCCCGAGGTGCGGCGCCGGCCAAGCCGTCGGTCAAGGTGCTGCCGCAGGAGAACCTGAGCGGGCGGGCCGTACGCCCGTCCCCCGACGAGGCGTAGGTGCGCGTCGCCGTTACCGCCACCATCTGGGGCGAAACTCCGTTCCAGCAGGTTGCGGAGGAGGCCCGTGACGCCGGCTACGCCGGGATTGAGGGCGTGGGCGACCTGGCCGGCAACGTGCCGTTGGCGCGCCGGGTGCTGGCCGACGCCGGCCTGGATGTCGCGGCCGGCCGATTTTTTGCTAACTGGTTCGCCGAGAAGTATCACGAGGCTGAATTCGACCAGTTGCAGCGAGCCGCCGAGTTCTTTGCCGAGATTGGCGCGCAATTCCTCATCACGTCGTCTCGCCCCGTGCCCGAGCGGATGCTCACCGCAGGTCACGTCACAGGTCAGCGCCAGGACGGGTTATTGGATTACCAGTGGACACAGATGACGGACTCACTCACGCAGGCGGCCTATGTCTCTCAGCGCGATTTCGAGCTGCCGCTCCTCTTCCGCAACCAGCTCGGCTCCTACGTCGAGACCGGGGACGAAATGGACCAGCTGATCAGCATGACCGACCCGGACAACCTGAGGCTGGCGCCTGACATCGGCTACCTGGCCTACGCCGGCGCGGACCCGTTGGCCTTCGTGCGCACCAATTTCGAGCGGATTGCGTTCGTGACCCTGAAGGACCTGGATGTGGACCTGCACGAACAGCACGTCGGGCAGAGGGGCTCGTTGGAGGAGTTCTGGGATGCCGGCGGCTTCCTGGAGCTTGGGCAGGGAGACCTGGACATTGCGGGCGTGGTGAGTTTGCTGCGCGAGCGGGGGTTCGACGGCTGGCTGGCCGCGGGGCAGGACCGGCCAGGGCGGGATCCCTCAGCCAGTGTCCAGATTTCGCGGGACTACCTGGTGGGCCTGGGTTTGGAACTCGAGCCGGACCTGACATGACGCGGGCCATCCGGCGCCGCGCCCTGCTGTCCGGCGGCGTGGCCGCGGCCGCGCTGGCCACGCTGACGGCCTGCGGCGATTCGGTGGTCCGCCGCCTGCAGCCCAGCCCCATCGCCCTGGCCAACGTCTGGCCGTGGGGCGCTAATACCTTTCTGGACCTGGAAGTCGAAACCTGGAAGCGTCGCCAGACGCTTGAAATGGTGCGCGACGCCGGCATTCGCTGGATCAAGCAGCACGTGCCGTGGGCGGACATCGAGACGCCGGAACGCGGGCAATATTTCAACGCCGCCGCCCGCCGCTCGACCTGGGACAAGTACGACGAGATCGTGGACCTGGCGGAAGAAGCAGGTGTGGACATCATTGCGCGGATCGACCGCGCCCCGGCCTGGGCGCGGCGCAATGAAGCCCTCCCGACGGCGCCCCCGGCCAATCTGAACGACTACGGGCGGTTTCTGACCACGTTCGCCAGCCGGTACCGCGGCCGTGTGCGTCATTTTCAGATCTGGAACGAGCCAAACCTGGCGCTGGAATGGGGTGGAGCGCCCCCGGCGCCGGACGCCTACGCCCGGCTGCTGCGCGTGGCCAACCGCGCCATCAAGAGTGTGGACGACGCGAATGTGGCGATCGCCGCGCCGATGGCCGCGACCCTGGAGAACAGCCCGCGCGCGATGGACGAGCTGCGCTTCCTGCGGCAGTTCTATGAGGCCGGCGCCGGCGACCACCTGGACGTGCAAGCAGCCAACGCGTTTGGGCTGGAGCATCCGCCGGACGCGCCGCCCGACCCGGACATCCTTAATTTCCGCCGGGTGGAGTTCGTGCGCGACCTGATGGTGGAGTTCGGCCTGCGCAACAAGCCCGTGTGGTTCAACGAGTACGGCTGGAACGCCTCGCCCGCGGACATGAATCCAGCCAAGCTTGTCTGGCGGCGAGTCTCCGAGGAGACGCAGGCCGAGTGGACGGTGGAGGGCGTGCGCTACGCCCTGGCCCAGTGGCCATGGGCGGGCGTGTTCAATCTCTGGTTCTTCCGCAAGCCGCTGGGTGCCCTGCAACCGGACGAGAGCGAGTACTACTTCCGCATGGTTGAACCGGACTTCACCCCGCGGCTGGTCTACCGAGCCGTGCAGCGCGCCGCCACCGGCACCTCGTTCCTCTAGCACCAACCTGAGACACCTATTGCGTCCGCGGCGCGGCTGGCTCTTGCTAGCGGCCGTCGCGGTGGCGGTCGTCGTCACCGCCGCGGCGGTGGGGCTGACTCGCCTGCTCGATCACGGCGTGACCTACGGCACGGCGACCCTCGGAGAAATCCGCCATACCGAGGCGCCCGCCATCGGCGCGAACACGTTTCTGCACCGCGAACCGGATGTGGCGAAGGTCCGGCGGGAACTGGAGGTGCTGCGCCAGGCCGGCGTGGGGCTGGTTCGTCAGGAGTTCAACTGGGCGGAGTTCGAGCCGCTCGACCCCGACGAGCACCCGGACATTGGTCGAGACGCCTGGGTGAAGTACGACCAGATCGTGGAGGCGGCGCGCGGCGCGGGCATCGAAATCCTGGCGCGGTTGGATCGCGCCCCGGCGTGGGCCACGCCGGGCTTCGATCCCAGGTCCAACCCATGGATGCAGGCACCGCCGGCCGACAACGCGGACTTCGCCGACTTCGCCGGGCAGCTGGCGACGCGCTATCGCGGCAAGGTCCGGTACTACCAGATTTGGAACGAGCCCAACCTGTTGGGCGAGTGGGGCGGACGTCCGCCGGACCCCGCCGAATACCTGGCCATGCTGCGCGCCGTGGGGCAGGCCATCCGCGCCGCGGACCCCGACGCGCGGATCGTGCTGGCCGGTTTGGCGCCGACCATCGAGACCGGTCCCGACAACCTCAGCGATCTGCTGTTCCTTCGAACCCTGTACCAGTTGGGCGCGAAAGGCGATTTCGATGTCGCCGCCAGCATGTCCTACGGGCTGTGGACCGGCCCGCGCGATCCCCGCATCGACGACCAACGCGTCAACTTTCCGCGGGCCGTGCTGTGGCGTGAGGCGATGCTGGAGTTCGGCGACGCGCAGACTCCAGTGTGGGCCGCCGAATACGGCTGGATGTCGCTGCCGGCCGGCTGGACCGGCGAACCTGGCATCTGGGGTAACCATCCCGTCGAGGACCAGGCCGCCTGGACGGTGGACGGGATCCGGCGCGCTCGGGAGCAGTGGCCCTGGATGCCAACGATCGTGATCTGGGCCTCGCGCTGGCCTGAGGAGCCCGATCCGCAAGATCCGACTCCGTACTTCCGCCTGATGGATAAGGACTTCACGCCGCGTCCCAACCTGGAGGCGGTACGGGAAGCCTTTGCCGCGCCGGCCGCGGCGGGCGTTGGCCTCTCGCAGGAGACGCATCCCGCGGTGAGCTACGACGGGCCCTGGCCACGGGTGCCCAGCAATCTGGCGAGCCTGACCTTTCACCGGCAAACCGGGGTCGCGGGCGCGCGCGTGAGCTTCCGGTTCGAAGGCACCGACGTGGGGCTGTTGACCCGTCGCGGCCCGGACATGGGTCGTGTGCTGGCACGCATCGACGGGCAGGACGCGCTGGCGGACGCGCTGCCCCGGAATCCAGGCGGTCAGGCGATCCTCGATCTGTATGCCGGCAGCGTGGAGGCACTGGCGCGCATCCCGATCGCCACGCGGCTGCCGCCAGGCCCGCACACGCTGGAACTGACGGTGCTGGCCAGGTCGAATCCGGCCTCAACCGGGGGGCTGGTGATCGTGGACGGATTGCTGGTGGGCAATGCGCGGCCCACGTGGCCCTGGCTGGCGCTGGGCGCGCTCTGGGCGCTGGTTGGCGCGCTGGGCATATGGACGGCCCGAACATGGCTGGGCGCTCGACGGGTGCTGGCGGTGATGACCTGGAGCTGGATGGACCGACAGGTCGGCCCCGTCCGCCTGGGCGAGCTAGTCCTGGCCGTGGCGGCGGTGCTCTACGCCGTGCTGCCGGCCGGCGGTGTGACCTCGCTCTGGACGTTTCTGCGTGTCCTACTGGTTCTGGCCCTGGGCGTTCTGGCACTTGCGCGTTTGCGTGACGCGGCGCTGGTGGCCGTGGCCGCGATTCCGTTCGTGGGCGTGATTGGACGGACGGGTCTGATTGACCGGCCTGTTGGAGAGATTCTGCTGCTGGCGGTGGTGGCCGCCTGGATGGTGCGGGCGCTCTGGTGCGGGCCGCCGCGCCTGCCACCGGTTCGATGGCTGGCGGCGGTTCTTGTCTTTGCCGTGGCCGGGGTTGGAGCGGCCGTACTGGCCGACTACCCCAAGTTCGCGCTACGGGACCTGCGGACGGTGATCCTGGAGCCGGCGGCGTTCTTTGTGGTGCTGGCGTCGGTTGTGTGGGATCGGAACGACGTGCGCCGGTTGCTGGCGGCGCTGGCTGCGGGGGCGACGCTGGCGGCGATGGTTGCGCTGGTGCTGATTCCGTTCGGCGCGGTGGTGACCGAGGTGTTCCCGCCGCGTCTGCGGGGCACGTTCGGCTCGCCAAACAACCTGGCGCTGGTGCTGGAACGGGCCGCGCCCGTGGCGCTGGCCCTGGCGCTGGCGGCAGGTGCACGGACCTCGTTCAGCGGGCCGGGGCGCTGGAGCTGGCGGCGGGTGCTGGATACACGCGCTCTCTGGTTGCTGGCACTGGGCGTGCTGTTGGCGGTGCTGATCCTGACGTGGAGCCGGGGCGCGTGGCTGGGGGCGCTGGTGGGACTGGCGGTGGCCGCCCGGCCGCTATGGACGCAGGTCGGATTCAGACGCCGGGTGGTGGCGGTGGGGTTCTCAATTGCGGCGCTGGCGGGGATCGTGCTGGTCACGGGCGTTGAGCGGATCGGCCAGCTCCTGCGTATTGGAGACAGCGGGGCGGTGTCGCGGCTGGCCATCTGGGACAGCGCCTGGCGAATGGGGCGCGACAACTGGCTGTTCGGGGTGGGCCCGGACAACTTTCTCACGCACTACCGGGAATACATGCGGCCGGAGGCGTGGCGCGAGCCGAACATCTCGCACCCGCACAACCTGCTGTTGGACGCATGGGTGTCGCTGGGGCTGATTGGTCTGCTGGCGCTTATTGCGGTGCTGGCGTTGTTCTGGCGGGATTGGGGGCGGATTCGGCGGGATGGCGCCGGCGGATTCGATCTCCTGGCCTTTGGGCTGGCCGGGGCAATGGCGGCCGCACTGACGCACGGGCTGGTGGATCACACGTACTTTCTGCCGGAACTGGCGGCGACGTTATGGACGCTTGTGGCGGCGGTTGCGACGCTGGCCGTGGTGCGAGGCGCGGAATCGGTTCAGAGCGGCGGACGACGCGATGCGGGTGAACCAGCAACGTAGTGTCGACTGTGTGGATTGCCGTGCGAGGGGCTCCTGGCGTGGGGTATAACGGTTGTGCCGGCACGACGTGGGACGACCATGGCTGAAATCACGCAGGAGATTGCAGCGTACGAGCGCATGCAGAGCGACCTGGAGCGCGAGCACATGGGGAAGTGGGTGGTCGTGCAGGACGAGCAGTTGATCGGGGCGTACGAGGGCTATTGGGACGCCCACGAAGTTGCGGTACGTCGATTTGGGCGGGGTCCGTGCCTGGTCCGCGAAGTAGGCGTCGATATGTCGTCACCGTCGTGGGTTCCGCCGCAGTTCGTCATTCCCGTTGCCGACGGTTGAGTGCGGGTTCGCGGACTTCCCGGCGGACCTCGTTCGCCACGGACCGACGCTGCAGGTCCGGATCGGTTTCGACCATTCGTACCTACCCGGGGATCCCGTCCCTACGGTTCCAGCGTTTCGCCACTCCGCGCTGGTGGATACCGGCGCCCAAGAGTCTTCTATCGACGTTGATCTGGCCCTCGCGCTCAACCTCCCAGTTGCCGGACCTCAGCGCGTGTCCGGTGTCCACGGGACTCGCGAGGTCACCATGTACTTCGCGCAGATGTACATTCCGAGCTTGCACTGGGTGGTCGCGGGGCATTTTGCGGGTGTCCAACTGGCCTCTGAAGGAATGCCGTTCCACGCCCTGATCGGCCGGCACTTTCTACGGCATGCACGGCTGACGTACGACGGCCCAAGGGGCTCGGTGACGCTTAGCACTGGCTAGCCGGGGCGCGGGGGCTTACTTGCCGATGCAGAATTTCGAGAAGATGACGTCGAGCAGGTCTTCGGTGGCGGATTCGCCGGTGATTTCGCCGAGGGCGTTGACGGCGCCGCGGACGCCGATGCTGACGAGGTCGGACGGTTCGTCGTCGGCGACGGCGCGACGGGCGCTGGTGAGTTCGTCGCGGGCGCGGGTGAGGGCTTCCTGATGGCGGACGCTGGCGACCAGGGCCAGGCCGCCGCTGCTTCCGGCCAAGCCGATTACGTGGCGGAGGGCCCGGCGTAGCTCGTTCACGTCCTCGCGAATCGCGGACGTGTGTACGACCGGCGCTCCGGGCACGAGGTCGCGGGCATCGTCGACTCTGACCGCGTGCGGCAGGTCGCGCTTGTTGAGCACCACGATGGTGGGCTTGGCGGCTCGGCGCACCCGCTGGGCGGCAGCCTCGTCGTTGCTTAGGAGCGGCCGGCTGGCGTCCAGGACCAGGACGGCGGCGTCGGAGCCTTCCAGCGCGCGGGAACTGCGTTCCACGCCAAGCGTTTCCACAGGGTCATGGGTCTCGCGCAGGCCGGCGGTGTCGTTGAGCACGATTGGGACACCGTCCAGATCGAAGGACTCTTCCAGCACGTCGCGGGTAGTGCCGGGGATTTCGGTGACGATGGCGCGATCGGTGCTGAGCAGCGCGTTCATGAGGGACGACTTGCCGACGTTGGGGCTGCCCACCAGGGCCACGCGCAGGCCGTGGCGCTGCATGATTCCGCGCCCCGCGGTTGCCAGGGCTTCCTCCAGGCGTTCGTGGAGCGAGTCGAGCGTGGAGGCGAGCAGGGCGCGGTCCATGGCGGGGACGTCGTCTTCGTCGAAGTCGACTTCGGCTTCCATCTGGGCGAGGAGGTCCAGGCAGGCTGCCCGCATCTCGCGGACGGCGTCGGAAAGGCGGCCGGCCAGCTGGTTGGCGGCCACGGCCAGGGCGGCGGGGGTGGGCGCGGCGACCATATCGGCGACGGCCTCGGCCTGGGCCAAGTCCAGGCGGCCGTTGAGGAATGCCCGCAGGGTGAATTCGCCCGGGCCAGCGGGACGGGCGCCGGCGGCCAGCAGGCTGTCCAGTACGCGGCGCAGGGCAACCGGGCCGCCGTGGCAGCTCAGCTCGGCAACGTCCTCGCCGGTGTACGAGCGTGGACCCGGCATGAAGAGCAGCAGGGCCTGGTCGATCAGCTCATCGTTGCCGTCGAAGATCTTCACCAGGTGCGCATAGCGAGGTTTGGGGTCGCGGGTGCGGCGGGTGACGCGGCGGGCAATCCACAGGGCTTCCGGCCCGCTCATGCGAACCACGCCGATGCCACCGCTCCCTACCGGGGTCGCGATGGCGGCGATGGTGTCGGATGTGGGGGCGCCGGGGTTCATCAGCGGTGCGGGAGCATTGGCCCCTTGCATGGGTGGATTCTACGGGCGGCGGCGGATGCGGCTCGCGGGACGCTAGGCTTGAAGGGAGCGCTGCCGCAGCGCTCGGACAGCAGACGCGGGAGCGTGCGCCGATGCCGCAACTGACGGGTGGTCAGGCCCTGGTGGCCGGGATGCGCCAGGCCGGCGTGACGACGCTGTTCGGCATTCCGGGCGTTCACAACGGCGGGCTGTACGACGCGCTGCTTGACGCGCCCGACATCCGGGTGGTGATCACGCGTCATGAGCAGGGCGCGGCCTTCATGGCCGACGGCTACGCGCGGGCATCTGGCCGGGTGGCCTGCGTGGCCACGATTACGGGACCGGGGATCACCAATGCGGCGACGGGGCTGGCCGAGGCGTACGCGGAGTCGTCGCCGGTGTTGCACATCGCCACGGCGCTGGGTCCGGCCTCGCGGGCGCCGGAAGCCGGCGAATTGCACGAGTTGCGGGACCAGTCAGGCGTGCTGCGGGCGCTGGTGGCGCAGCACGAGCTTGTGGAGTCCGTGGCGGAGATTCCGGGCGCCGTGACGCGGGCGGTGCAGGCGATTTCCACAGATCGGCCGGGTCCCGCCAGCGTGGAGGTTCCGCTGGAACTCTTGACGGCGTCAGCGGACGTAGAGATCCCCGATTCCGAGTCGGGAGCGTTGTCCGTGCCGGATTCAGACGCTGTGGACAGGGCGGCCGAGCTGCTGGCCAATGCCGAGGCGCCGCTGATTTTTCTGGGCAGTGGCGCGGCGGATGCGGGATCCGAGATCCAGGCGCTGGCGGAGCGCCTGCAGGCGCCGGTACTGACGGCTCAGACGGGCAAGGGGGCGTTCCCGGAGTCGCATCCGCTATCACTGGGCTGCAAGCACCGGCAGGACGAGGTCCTGTACGAGTTGCTGCGGACCCGCGACGTGGCACTGGTCGTGGGCTGCCGGCTGGGGGCGCGAGTGACGGACGACGGGAAAATGCCGTTGCCAGACACGCTGATCCAGATCGACCGGTCCGCCGCGGAACTGGGCCGGGCGAGGTCGATTGCCGTGTCGATCCAGGCCGACGCGGCGGCAGCGGTGAGCGAACTGCTGGAGGCTCTGCCAGACGACCCGCCGCCGGAGGCGCCCGACATCATGGCCAGAATGGGCGATCGGCGACGCAATCCACAGGACGCCGTGGACGACCCGAGGGCGGCGGCCATCTTCGAGGAACTACGCCGGGTGTTGCCGGATGACGGTGTGCTGGTTAACGACATGACGATGACGAGCTACCGCTCGGCCGGGCTGTTTCCGGTGGACCAGCCGCGGTCGTACATGTTTCCGATCTACTTCGGCACGTTGGGGTTCAGCCTGCCGGCTGCTATCGGGGCGCAGGTGGCCTGCCCGGAGCGGCCGGTGCTCTCGCTCAGCGGTGACGGTGGCTTTCTGTTCACGGCGGAGGAGCTGGCCACGGCGGTACGCGAGCAGCTGCCGGTGGTGGCGGTGGTGTTCAACGACTGGTCGTACGCGGCTATCGACGGCAACTTCCGGGGGAACTTCGAGGGGCGCACGGTGGACGTGCGCTTGCATAACCCCGATTTCGTGGCGTTCGGGAAGTCGTTCGGGGCCGCGGCCGAAGGGGTTGATACACCGGAGGCATTGGGGGCGGCGGTATCGCGTGGACTGGCGCGGCGCGGTCCCAGCCTGATCGAGTACCAACTGCCGCCCGTCGGCTGACCTCGGAGAACCGTGGGTCAAGCCGGCTTGTAATCAGCGAAGATCCTCACCCTTATCGCCCCTTGCTTCCTCTCCTTCGGAGTGTCCAGACCGGACATATGGTGGACAGCTACACCCGCTGCCTCATCCCCGGGGTCCCAAGGTCGTCGGTCAGAAATCGGATCGTCCAGCGTCCGTCGGTCTCGGTTGCCAGTGACAGTCGCCTATCGACGACTAGCAGCTTGCCGCTGGGGGCTGCCCCCGCTCTGAGGGCGTAACATCGCGAAGACAACGGCCTCATCCAGCCGCGAGCCGACGTGGCTAGGTTGCCCGAGTAGCGCTCCCACCCCTCAGAGGCGTTCTTGCTCAGCAGGACCGAGACGAGGAAATGAATCCCGACGCAATTACATCGACCATGGTCGACCGCATCGTCGGACAGTTCCAGCCGGCGCGTGTCGTGCTGTTCGGTTCGCGGGCACGGGGGGCGCGAGCAAGTGGAACGACGTGGACCTCTTGGTCGTCATGCGTAATGTCGCGGACAAGCGAAAAGCGGCGGTTGAGATTCGGCGCCTCTTGGCCGACATGCCGGTCAGCAAGGACATCATCGTAGCTACGCCGGAAGAAATCGCGCGTCGCGGGCATGTCGTAGGAACCGTGCTCCACGCTGCGCTTCGCGAAGGCACCGTTCTCTATGAGCGAGGCTAGTCTCCGCGTCCCGGAGGCCGAGGCTGCATGCGGTTGGGGGCGGGCCTAGACTGGATGCCGCACCACTCCAGGCGCGGCAGGTCGGTGGCATGCAGCTTTCAGAGCAGCAGGTGCGATTTTTCGAGACGTTTGGGTATCTGAGTTTCCCCGGGGCGTTTGCGGACGAGGCCGAGGCGATCAGCGAGGAGTTTGAGCGGGTCTGGGCCGAGCGCGGGGGCGGCCACCGGGGGCTCGAGCACGACCACCAGCGCCGGTCGGCGTTCGTGCCGTTCATCGACCAAAGCGCCTACCTGAGCGCACTGCTGGACGATCCGCGGATCGACGGCGTGGCCTCCGACTTGCTGGGCGACGACTACAACTACGAAACCAGCGACGGGAACTTCTACGTGGGGGATACGCGCTGGCACTCCGACGGCTTTGCGCGCACGAAGTACCGGTTCCTGAAGTTCGCGTTCTACCTGGACCCGGTGACGCGCGAGTCGGGTTGCCTTCGGGTCATACCGGGCAGCCACCATCGGCGCGACGGCTATGCGAACGCGCTGCATGTGGTCATGAGCAGCAGCCGGGCCGACCAGACCGTGGATGAACTCGGCGCGTCCGGTCAGGACATACCGGCGGTGGCGTTGGAGACCAAGCCGGGCGACCTGATCATGTTCAATCAAGACCTCAAGCACGCGTCATACGGCGGCGGCACTCGGCGGCGGATGTTCACGATCAACGTGGCCGAGCGCTTCGACGACGAGGACCTGGACACGTTGCGCGACGACATCGCCTCGCTGGTGCGGTTCTGGGCCGAGAGCGCCTACGGCGAGGCGATGGTCAAGACGGCAGGTCCGCGCCGGATGGTGCACCTGGAACAGCGCATGGCCAACGACGACCATCTGCCGGCGTTGGTGGCGCAGGCGCGCGAGGAGATGAGCGAGCCGGCGCGAGGCTGACATTCGATCGGGGCGCCGCCGGATTGGCGCTTGTTTCCTGTGTCAACCGACCCCTCTATCGTAGGGCGGAAGCGAATTCGGCGACCTGGTGCTCGGAGTGTGGGGTCCTGAGTTGGTCACAGACTTGCTTCGGCGGCCCTTGCCAACGGAACAGCGCGAGCTTCTCCGGCGTGACGGAACTCGGCGGGGACGTCGTCCGAACGCTCGCGCAGTCGGTCTTCCGCTTCGCGAGGCGTCGTCGGCTCTCAACTAGCGGCGCGTGGCAACCTGTTGCAAGCCGTGAAAGTCGAGTAGTCGATTGACGCCACCGGTCACGCCGTCAAGTCGTGCATCAATAGCCCGACGGGTCTCGTCAAGGCGTGCGTCAATGGCCCCGCGGGTCTCGTCAAGGCGTGCGTCGAAAGCCCGATAGGTCTCGTCAAGGCGTGCGTCAATGGCCCGACGGGTCTCGTCAAGGCGTGCGTCGAAGGCCCGATAGGTTTCGTCAAGGCGTGTGCCAATAGCCCGGCGAGTCTCGGTATCCCGCGCCTCGGCTTGCTGGAAGAGCGCATTGATGTCGGTTGCCAATTCCACGAACTGCCGGTCAACGTCGACTCGGAGCGCATCCACATCCGTCCGGAGGGCAGCTACATCGGCTTGTGTTGCCGGGGTGGAGTCTACGGCGGTCGCCTCCGTCATTGGATCCTCCGTGTGCGGGGTCCCCTTTGCCCTCGATTCGGGCGACGGAGACCAGTTGATTGGCGACCGCCCACGCCTTCGAGATTGTACTTGAGAGCGTGCAATAGCGGCGATGGGTCAATCGCGCCGAGGCGTGCGGCCATGCCTCGGGCTTGGTGATCGTCGTCCGCTGCTCGTCGGCGGTCGGGTGCTTGCAGTGGAGGCACCTGCCCTCGGTCCGCCTGACCGTGCGGACCACCTGGTCGGGCTGTATCTCACACTAATGCGATCAGTACAGCTAGGCGGCGCTGGCCGGTTCCTTGGCGGCGTCGGCGAGGGCGCGCTGGTATTCGCGCTTCAGCATGCGCTTGCTGACGAAGATGTCCACGAGGTCCCAGGGCAGGGGTTCGTCGGGATCGCGTTGGCGGTGGATGTACCAGTCCAGGTCCAGCCCGGCCGCCTCGATCGCCTCGTACCAGCGCGCCGGGACGAGATGTTCGCTCCAGCCGTCGAAGCGACAGCCGCGTTCCCAGGCGCCCTTGATGGCGCGTCCGACGCGCCGGTCGCCGAGCGCCAGCAGGGCTTCGATATGGCTTTCCTGCGGGTCGTGCCACATGAGGTGAATGTTGCGGTCGCGGGCGATCTGGAAGCAGGCCTGCTGCTTGGCGCGAATGGCGTCGCTGCGGTTCTGCGGGTGCCATTGGAATGGCGTGAAGGGCTTGGGGATGAAGGTGGAGACGGTGACGTTGACCTTGGCGCGGTTGCCGTGGTGGCGGCGACCGACGGCCATGACGCGGTTTGCCAGGTGGGCGATGGCCTGGGCGTCCTCGATCGTCTCCGTGGGCTGGCCGATCATGAAGTAGAGCTTGATGGTGCGGAAGCCGCGCTGGAAGGCCATGTCGCAGGTTTCCAGCAGGTCCTCGTCCGAGATTTCCTTGTTGATGACGCGGCGCATACGCGAGGTGGCCGCTTCGGGCGCGAAGGTGAGGCTGCCGCCGCGCTTGCCGCCGCGTTGCAGCGCGTCGGCCACGTCCACGTTGAAGGTTTCGACGCGGGTGGATGGGATGGACACGCGGACGTATTCCTCCGCGGAGTCGTAGACGTCGGTGATGACGCCATCCAGTCCCTTGTAGTCGACGGCGTTGAGGGAGAGCAGCGAGACCTCGCTCTGGCCCGTGGCGGTCAGACAGCGGTCGACCGCGTTCTTCACGAGGTCCTTGCTGCGGTGACGGACCGGACGGTAGAGATACCCGGCCTGGCAGAAACGGCAGGCGCGGGCGCAGCCGCGGTCCAGTTCCACGGCAATTCGGTCGTGCACCACGCCGGTATTGGGCACAACGGGGCGGCGCGGCCCGCTGTATACGTCGATGTCGACGTACTGGCGCTTGATGCGCTCCGGCAGGTCGTCCCGCAGCCGCTGGTGACCAAGAAAGGCGCCGTCCTCGGCGTATTGGGGCTCGTAGAGGCCGGGCGCGTACATGCCGGCAATGCTGCGGGCGCAGGCGGCGATGAATGCATCCCGCCAGCCGGGCTGTGAACGGTCGAACTCAGCATGCAGGTTTAGCACCTGTTGCAGGAGATCCTCGCCTTCGCCGACCGCGATGAGGTCGAAGAAGTCGGCCATGGGCTCGGGGTTGGATACGGCCGAGCCGCCGCCAAGGACGATTGGATCGTGGTCGGAGCGGTCGACGCGCTCGATGGGAATGTCGGCCAGGTCCAGCATCTCCAGGACGTTGGTGTTGCCGCTCTCGTAGCTCATTGAGAATCCGAGGATGTGGAATTCGCGCAAGGGGCGGCGCGATTCCCAACCGAAGAGCGGGATGTCATGCGCCCGCATGGTGTCGGCCATGTCGGGCAGCGGGGTGAAGCAGCGGTCGCAGAGGTGGGGGGTGTCGTCGTTGACCAGTTCGTAGAGCAGCCCCATCGCCAGGTTGGACATGCCGATCTCGTAGGCGTCCGGGAAGCAGAGCGCCAGGCGTGTCTGCGCCGAGTCCCAATCCTTCCGGCGCGAGTTGTGCTCGCCCGCCAGGTATTGGGCAGGTTTGGTTACGGAATCGAGCAGGTGCTCGATCCGAACGGTTGTTGGGGCAGACACAGGTTGGGACGGGGGCATCAAGATCGCTTAGCCAAAGCTACCCAAGGGTTGTAGCCCCCACAACCGCAAACCCGGGGAACCGGGATTCAGTCTGCGAGTGTTCGCGGCTTATTCGCCGGCGCGGAAGCGTTGGAACTCGCCGGCGATGTCGGCGTCCTCGTGGTCGCCGTCGTGGATGACGAAGCGGGCGGTTTGGTCCCAGGGCTGCTCGGCGGTGATCTCGACGGCCTCGTCGCGCATGGTGCTGACGCAGATGGAGCCGTAGTCGCGGACGAACCAGGGAGCGTCGTCAAACGAGGCGTCGGGCAAGACGCCCACGCCGGCGATCTTGTCGAAGGCCAGGGGACCGTGGGCGTCCACCCAGTCGGCGGACTGGTCGAAGATTTCGGCCTCGTTGGTGCGGCCCTCGGAGTCCTTGATCACGCCGTCGTGCGTGACGTGCAGCCGGTCGGCGAGGCGCACGCCGTAGTAGCTGTGCTTGGTTGGCCCGATGGTGACGCTGCCCGGGGACTTAGCGGAACCGGCGACAGGCTTGCCGGGGACCGGGGTGCCGTCGGCGAGGAGTCCGGCAGGAGCGGAGGGGCCACCCCCAGGCACGAGTTGCGAGCGGATGGTCAGGAGGTTGGAAACCTCGCCGGGCTGGATATCGGTGGTGCGGGTTTCGACCAGCATGAGTCGACCGTCGCGGTCGCTCCAGTCGGGGGCGCCGCGCCACTCGAGGGTTTGGGTGACGCGGAGCTTGTCGGCGGCCAGTTGCTCCCAGGAGGCGTCGATTTCGCGAATGGCGCCGGCGGTACGGCCGCCGTAGGCGCGCTCGACGTAGAAGTTGTAGCCGTTGACCTCTTCGGCGGCGATCCAGATGGAGCGGTGGTGCGGGTGGTCCACCGGCGTTTCGTCGGTGACGGCCTGACCTGCAGGGGTGTAGACGGGATAGAGGTAGTTGCGCGTGTGCCCCTGACTAAACCCCGCGATGAAGCGTCCGCCCCAGCGAATCATGCGGCGGGACTGCAGGATGTCAATCGTGAACACGCTCATGGCCAGGGTCCTTCGGCAAGACAGGGTGAGCGGTCATTATGCGACGAGCCCCTGGGCCTCTCCACCCAGCGCGCAACGCGGGATCGAGATTTAGCCTGCTGTGGCCTCCACCGCGCAGAGGCGGGCGAGGTCGGCGGCGCGGTTGGTTTGTTCCCAGGGGACGTCGGCCAGATCGTCGCGGCCGAAGTGGCCGTAGGCAGCCACCTGGCGGTAGAGCGGCCGGCGCAGATTGAGGTCGCGAATGATGACGCCCGGGCGTAGATCGAAGACCTCGCGGACGGCCGCCTCAATTTTGCTGTCAGGTACGGCGCCGGTGCCGAAGGTCTCGATGTTCACGGAGACGGGTTTGGCCTTGCCGATCACGTAGGCCAACTGCAGCTCGAACCGGCGGGCCAGGCCGGCCGCCACGACGTTCTTGGCGACCCAGCGGGCGGCGTAGTTAGCCGAGCGGTCGACCTTGGTTGGGTCCTTGCCCGAGAAGGCGCCGCCGCCGTGGCGGGCCATGCCGCCGTAGGTGTCGACGATGATCTTGCGCCCGGTGAGGCCGGCGTCGCCCATGGGACCGCCGATGACGAAGCGTCCGGTGCCGTTGACGATGAAGCGGGTGTTGGCGTCGATCCACTCGGACGGAATGGTCTGGCGGATGACCAATGCTTCGAGCTCGCGCTCGATGGTTTCGGTTCCGACGTCGTCGGCGTGCTGCGCGGCCACGACCACCGTGTCCACGCGGGCGGGGCGCCCGTAGCGGTACTCGACGGTGACCTGCGTCTTGCCGTCGGGCCGCAGCCAGGGCAACGTGCCGTCCTTGCGCACAGCGGCCAGCCGGCGAGCGGCCCGATGGGCCAGGGCGATGGGCGCCGGCATGAACTCCGGCGTCTCATCGCAAGCGTAGCCGTACATCATTCCCTGATCGCCGGCGCCCAGCCCTTCGACCTCGGCGTAGTCGCCGTCCAGGTCGCGTACTTCCAAGGCTTCGTCGACGCCCATCTTGATATCGGCCGACTGTTCCTTGACGGAGACGGCGACCCCACAGGTCTCGGCGTCGAAGCCGTGCTCGGAGTGCGTGTAACCGATTTCGCTGACGGTACGGCGGACGATCTTGGGGATGTCCACGCTGTCACCGGCGGCGGTGATCTCGCCGAGCACAAATACCAAGCCGGTTGAGGCGGCGGTTTCACAAGCCACGCGGGCCTTGGGATCGGCCTGCAGGTAAGCGTCCAGAATCGCGTCCGAGACCTGGTCGCAGAGCTTGTCGGGGTGGCCCTCCGTGACGGACTCGGACGTAAACAGCAGACGGGCGGCCTGCGCGAAGGTGCTACTCAAGGTGCTCTCCCATGATGTCGATGCGTGTCCTCCCCGTGTTACCCCGGGCCGGCGCGGCTACGTGCCTTCCTGCCAGCCGGACAAATAGGCGGCCTGCTCGGATGTGAGGGTGTCGATTCCCACGCCCATCGCCTCGAGTTTCACCGTGGCGATCTGGCGGTCGATGTCGGCGGAGACATCGTAGACATCCGGGGCGAGGCTTTGCGCGTTCTTGGCCAGGTGTTCCAGTGCCAGCGCCTGATTGGCGAAGCTCATGTCCATGACGCTGGCGGGGTGGCCCTCGGCTGCGGCGAGGTTGATCAGGCGGCCCTGCGCCAGCAAGTAGATGCGGCGACCGTCGGGCAGGCGGTATTCGTCCACAAAGGGCCTGGCCTGCCTCACGTCCTCGGCCATTTCCTCGAGGGCCTCGATGTTGATTTCGACATCGAAGTGCCCGGAGTTGGCCAGGACCGCGCCGTCCTTCATGACTTCGAAGTGCGAGCGATTGATCACGTGCTTGTCGCCGGTGACGGTGATAAACACGTCGCCCACGGCGGCCGCCTCCTGCATGGGCATCACGCGGTAGCCGTCCATCACGGCTTCCAGCGCGCGGACCGGATCGACTTCGGTCACGATCATGTGCGCGCCCATCCCGGAGGCTCGGCTGGCCAGGCCGCGTCCGCACCAGCCGTAGCCGCCCACCACCACCGTGCGCCCGGCCAGCAGGAGGTTGGTGGCGCGCACGACGCCGTCCAACGTGGATTGGCCAGTGCCGTAGCGGTTATCGAACATGTGCTTGGTCATGGCTTGGTTGACGGCCACGATGGGGTACCGAAGAACGCCCTCGGCGGCCATGGCCCGCAGGCGGATCACACCGGTGGTGGTTTCTTCGGTACCGCCCTTCACGCCGTCGATAACGTCGGTGCGGTTGGTGTGGAGGGTGGACACCAGGTCGGCGCCATCGTCGGTGGTGAGGTGGGGCCGGTTGTTGAGCACGGACTCGATGTGGTCGTAGTAGACCTCGGAATCCTCGCCGTTGATGGCGTAGGTAGACGACCCGTAGACGGCGACCAGGGCCGCGGCCACGTCGTCCTGGGTGCTGAGCGGGTTGGAGGCGCAGAGCGACGTCTCAGCGCCGCCGGCCTGTAGGGTGCGCACCAGGTTGGCGGTCTCAGCGGTTACGTGCAGGCAGGCCCCGATTCGGAGGCCGTCGAGTGGGCGTTCCCGCTCGAAGCGCCGCCGGATGCTGTCGAGCACGGGCATGGACTGGTCCGCCCACTCAATACGGCGGACGCCGTCGTCGGCAAGCGCGGCGTCAGCGATATCGGATTGGCTGTGGGCCGTGGCCATGCAAATTCCTCCGGGCGTGGGGCTGGCAGTTAGAACGCGGCAAAGTCGCTGAACTCAACGTACCTCGAATCAATGTCGTGACGTGTGAGACCAGCGAGGCGCTGGACGCTGAACGCCTCAACTGTAAACGACGCGGCCACGCTCCCATAGATTACGGCCCGGCGCAGGGCGGATTCGTTCGTTGCGCGCGCGGCGGCCAGGCTACCCAGGAACGCGCCGGCGAACGCGTCGCCCGCACCGGTGGGGTCCACCACGTCGTCCAGCGGGTAGGCCGGTGCGAAGAACCACCCGTGCTTGCTGACCAGCGCCGCGCCGAACTCGCCGCGCTTCACCACGACATAGGTTGGTCCGAGGTCCAGGATTTTGCGCACGGCGCGCGGGATGTTGGCGTGGCCGCCGAAGAGCCGGACTTCCTCATCGTTCAGGACGACGCAATCGCAGCGCTCGAACACGCGTGCCACCTGCTCGCGGTCGCCGTCAATCCAGAAGTCCATCGAGTCGACGAGCACGAATCGCGGGTTTTCCACCTGGTCGAGTACGCGTAACTGGATGCTCGGGTCGGTGTTTCCCAAGAACACGAACGATCCGGCCACCGCATGCCGGGGAACCCTTGGATCGAACTTCTCCAACACGTTCAGGTTGACGAAGGTGGTCTCGCGCATGTTCAGGTTTTCGGCGTAGCGTCCGCCCCAACGGAAGGTGAGGCCGTGGGCGGTCTCGAGGCTGCTCAGATCAATGTCGCGGTCGGCCAAGAGGTCGCGGTGGGCGGCCGGAAAGTCGTGGCCGACCACGCTGGACATGGTGGTGGGGGCGAAACAGCGCGAGGCCAGGCAGGCGTAGGTAGCGGACCCGCCAAGGACGCCGGTGACGCTGGTCAGGGGCGTCTCGATGTCGTCAATGCCTACCGTGCCGATTACGACCACACGGCCGGGGTCATTCGAGTGGCTCATGCCCGCCGGTGACTCCCGGATTCGCGCCGATGACGACCGACCACTGCTGTCACGCCCGTATGCATCCTATTCGGACGCCGGGCGGGCGAGGTACTTGCCGACGAGCAGGTCGTGGCGCTCGGCGAGTTCGGGCGGAATCATGTCGCGCGCAGTGACGATGGCGCTGGCCAGGGCGTCGGAGCATTCGCAGGCCGAGGCTTCGGCGGGGATTCGCGAGACGGCTCGGCGGACGACCCGCTGTGAGAGCGAGGTGTTGGCCATGAGATTGGCGATGACCATTTCGGCCGAGACGTCTTCTTCGCTTTCGTGCCAGACGTCGTAGTCCGTGACCATGGCCAATAGGGCGTAGCAAATCTCGGCCTCGCGAGCCAGGCGCGCTTCAGGCAGTGCGGTCATGCCGATCACGTCCACGCCCCAGGATCGAAAGGTCTCGGATTCGGCGCGGGTGGAGAACTGGGGACCTTCGATGCAGACGTAGGTCCCACCGCGATGCACGTGCGCGCCCTCGGACTCGGCGGCCTCGGCAATGACTTTGGACAGTTGGGCGGAGAAGGGTTCGCCCATCCCTACGTGCACGACGAGGCCGGGGGTGTCGAAGAAGGTCATGGGGCGCTGGCGGGTGCGGTCGATGAGCTGGTCGGGAACCACGACGTGCAGCGGTTCGATGTGCTCGCGCATGCTGCCGACGGCGCTGACCGAAATGATCCACTGCACGCCGAGCGACTTGAGCGCCCAGATGTTGGCACGGGCGTTGACGGCGGTGGGCGGGATGCGGTGGCCGCGCCCGTGGCGCGGCAGGAATGCCACGTCGACGCCGTCCAGACGGCCGATGCGGATGGTGTCGCTGGGTTCGCCAAACGGCGTGGCGACTGTCTCGTCGCGGACGTCCTCCAGGCCGGGCATGTCGTAGAACCCGCTGCCGCCGATGACTCCGATGGCTGGCATCAAGCTGGACTCCGCATGTCAGGCGGCCTCGCTGGAGGCTGCCGCAAACCGACGCAACGATTCCACATACGGCGGCCGATGTATGCCGTGTTCGGTGACGATAGCTGTCACGCGCTGGTGGGGCGTGACGTCGAAGGCCGGGTTGGAGACGGGCGCGTCGGCAGGACTCCAGCGCCAGTTGCCGTAGCCGTGAACTTCCTCGGAGGCGCGTTCCTCGATAGGGATGGCGTCGCCATCGGGCGTGTCGAAGTCAATGGTGGACAGCGGGGCGGCGACGTAGAAGGGCAGCCCGTGGGCACCGGCCGACACGGCATGGCTATAGGTTCCGATCTTATTGGCGACATCGCCGTTGGCCGCTATCCGATCCGCTCCGACGATGACTGCGTCGATGCCTCCGCGGCGCATCTGGTCGGCGGCCATGCTGTCGGTTATCAGGGTGAAGGGAACTCTCCACTGGGCCAGTTCCCAGGTGGTGAGCCGTCCGCCTTGCAGCAGCGGACGCGTCTCGCTGACCACGACCTCGATGCCGTGGCGCTGGTGGGCGGCCTGCAACACGCCGAGGGCCGTACCGAAGCTGGCGGCGGTGGCGAGCGGGCCGGTGTTGCAGTGGTGGAGTACGCGCTGGCCGGACGCAAACAGGTCGGCCCCGGCTTCGGCCAAGGCGCGATGCCGCTGTTCGTTGTCGGCGGCAATCTCGCGGGCAACTTTCAGGAGTCCGGCTCGAACGGCCGCGAGCGAATCCGCACGCTGGGCTGACGACTGGCGGCTGGCGAGCGCCACCTGCTCGTGGGCGGCGGCTCGCATGCGCTCGGCCGCCCAAGCCAGGTTTACGGCGGTGGGCCGAGTGGCTATGACTTGGTCAATAACCGGATCCAGACGCTCCAGGAAACTCTCGGTGTCCGGGGCATCCACTCGGGTGGCGGCCAGCGCCACCGCGTAGGCGGCGGCTACGCCCAGGGCGGGAGCGCCGCGGATGGCGAGGGTGCGGATGGCGTCGTTCACCTGATCCACCGACGTGCAGTGCAGCACCTCGACGGCATCCGGCAAGCGGCGCTGATCGAGAATCCGGACCGCGCCGTCACGCCACTCGATCACCGGTGGAACTGGCATCGCTCGGTGTTTGCGTGCAGGCCGGTGAGTATATCGGCGCTGGCTTTGCCGCCAGGTAAACATAAGGCCCCGGACGCCGATGCGGGATCGGAATCCGGGGCCGGAAACTCGAGTGGTCGCTGGCTACATGAGGCCGCGTCGCCGGCGAGCGGTCTCGTAGGTTTCCAGGTCCACCTCGCCGCGGGCGAAGCCGGCTTCGATTTGCGAAAAGGCGTCGGCGGGCGCGCCGCGGCTAGGGAATAGGTCGGGCGAGGGGTCCTGGCTGCGCCGTTCGGCCAGGCGTTCGCGGGCTTGGGCCTCGCGTTCGACGTCCGGTGCAGGCGATGCGTGCTCCGCAGTTTCGGCGTCTGTCGGCCCGTCCGTCTGTTGCTCGACCGGGGTCGAGTCCGCTGTGCTTGCAGAGTCCGAATGTGTGGACTGCGATCCATCCTCCGCTGGTGGTGATGGCGGGGAGTCGTCGGACGCGGCTAGTGCCTCCGGCTGAGACGTCGGCGCGGCGGCTGGCTCGGGCGGCGTGGGCTGCTGATCGGTCAGGCCTGTCTTGAGCCACTGACCGACCTCGCGCGAGTCGGCGTCGGCGATCCAGGCGAGGAGTTCCGGGTCGATGACCTGGCCGGCCTCGGATTCCCAGCGGCGCCGGGCGCGGTTCAGCTCGCGGTCCTTGCGCGACTGCCAGCGGCGTTCGACGGCGTCGATTCGCCGCGTGACTTCGGCTTCGAGGGCGGCCTGGTAGGCATCGGGAGAGTCGGTTGGATCCACCGGTTTGGCAGCTGCAGCCGGCGGTGGTGCGTCGGTCTGGCTCTCGGAATCCGGGGACTGGGTGGGCGCGGGGGCGTTGGCGGTCATGCGTGTTCCTTTGCGGGTGCGCCGGTGGGTGTGGTCTGGGCGCTGGTGAGGGCGAGCGTGAGCTCGACCTCGGGTTTGGAATCGGGTCCAGCGTGAATGCGCGCGCCCAGGCGGGCGGCCAGGTCGAGCATGTCGGTGGCGCGCACGGCGTGGACTTCGTCGGCTTCCCTGGCCCAGCGCGTCAGCCGACGGGCCAGGCCGGGTCGGCACTGGCGCAGCAAGGCGGTGAGGTCGAAACGCAGGCGGCGCAGCCGGGCGGCGTGGGAGGCGGCTCCGATCCGCGCGTAACCCTCGCTGACCATCAGCGTCAGCAATTCGTCGGGCGAGGCGACGCGGCAGAGGTCCCAGTGTGCGAGGCGTTCAGGCGCGGGCTGGTCGCAGGCGGTTCGGAGGCAGCCGGGTGTCCACTGGCTGCCGGGCGCGCCACAGCGCGGACAGTGCCAGTGGGCCCGCAGCAACAGCCCGCGCCGCATGGCTTCCTGGTCGAGGCTCTGGCTTAGGTAGCGTCGGTGGGCGGGTGAGACGTCATCGCTGCCTCCCGAGCTCGCCAAGGCCGCGATCGCGGCGCGTTCAAAGCGCACGGGATCGTGCTCGCGCAGCGTTTGTTGGGCTGCACGGCTGGCGGCCTGGTGATCGGTTGGGGTGAACGGATATTGCGCCTGGTCGTCGTGGCCCGGGGTGCGGGCGATAAGGAATTGGCGCCCGTTGAGACGCCGGATTTTGAGCACGTCAGCCTTTCATTGAGACAGGGCGCCCGCGCCGGAGGTCCGCATAGGCCAGCGATGTCGAAATCGGCGGCCCCCGGCGCGGCGCCATCTGTACACGGAAAGAATACTACAAAGTGTCGCACTATGTCAACCCTATGGGTACAATGGGGGCAGGATGAGCGAAACGCGGCAGGGGATGCGGTTTGCGGCGGTGTTGCACGCGACGCGCCGCGCGGCGGAGTTGTCATACCGTCGGCTGGCCAAGGCCAGCGAGATTTCGCATTCCTTCCTGAGTCACGTGGAGAAGGGCGAGCGACGCGCGCCGCCGGCCAAGGCGGTGCTGGCGCTGGCCGACGCGCTGGATGCCGACCGCACGACCTTTGCGCTGGCGGCGATTGCCGACCGCGCCGGCGGCGACGTGGCTACCACGATGGCGATGGCCTTGCAGCGCGGCCCCGTGGGTCGCGACGTCGATCCGACGGCCGGCGGCGTGCTGATCGAGTCCGGACCGGAGGGCGCCGAAGCACAGCTCGACCACTTGGCGAACCGGGATGATGCGGTGGCCGAGATCGAGCGCCGGCTGGCGTTCGTGGACCTGCAGCTGGACGCGGGGATCATGCGGCTGGGCATCAGCGCCGAGGGCGGAAGCGACCCGATTGTGTTGCTGGTGAGCGCGCGGGCGGAGCAGGACACCGCGGACGACTAACGCGCCGGCCGTCGTTCGCTCAAGGACGCCCTAGCCAATCGTTCGATGGCTAGCCCGAGGTCCGTGCGATGTCGCGCATGAAGGCTTCGTCCATCTCGTGGCGTTCGTCGGCGGCAAGCCAGAGGTCGTGGGCGTAGGTTGTGTGGGGTCCGTGGAAGAGCCATACGGAGGCCCCTTCGCGTTTAGCGACATTGATCACCGGAACGAAGTCGCCGTCGCCAGCGACGATCGCGATGTGTGTGACGACCTGCCTCCCGGCCATAAGTGATGCGTCGAGTCCCAAAAGGAGGTCGACCTGCTTCTGAGTGAAAACCGGCCGGCCGTCTTCTCGGAAGCCATCAAGCCGGAGATGGCCTTCTCGCACCTGAAACCGCGGGAGGTGCGTTAGGGCATCGACAAACCGGCGATATCCGGCCGTTCGGTTGCGGTCATCGGCAGTTGGTGGATCGTGCTGGTACGGAGGGCAGGTGTAGTAGTACGAACGGAAGATATCCACCGGCTCGGGAGTCGCGTCGGCGACGGTTCGACGCACTTGTTCGGAGAGCTTCACCATGTCGAGTCTGAGCCGAAGCTCGCGAAACTGCCGCTTACACAGTGCGTCGACATAGCCGCCGTCAATGAAAATGGCGAGCCTCGACATTTGCCTGCCAGTCATGGCACAAAGAAAGCCGGGGCGATTCCGCCCCGGCTTTCTTCCAACTGAACTTACGTGCGCCCCGCCGAGCGAGGTCGAACGAGTGCGAACGCAGTGTAGATATTGACGTCAGTATGGTTGATATGGGCGTCGCAATCAATCTTTGCGTCGAGGCTTCGCAGGCTAAAATCTCGAGTCTCTGGTCTGGGATCTAGCCCATGCGTGACAACGCCTGCTGTTCGCCTGAGTCACCACGACCTGCGGACGGAAACGCGGCGCGAGCGCGCGCCACCGGCAGCCATCGGTCTGATCAGCCGCTCCGCCGCCGGTCTGGAATGGCTCGGATCCGCAGTGGCGAGTACCGGATGGGCACGGAGGACCGCAGTGGGTTTCCGGCGGATGGTGAAGGTCCGGTGCGGGCCGTGCAGGTGGATACGTTTCGGATCGACGTCGCGGCGGTGACCAATGCGCAGTTCGCTGAATTCATCGCGGCCAGCGGATACAAGACCGAGGCGGAAGCTTTTGGCTGGAGCTACGTCTTTCATCTGCTGGCGTCCGACGAGATCAAGCGGCGCACGCCGCAGCGGCCGGATTCCACGCCGTGGTGGGTGCCGGTGAGCGGGGCGTATTGGGCGGCGCCGGAAGGTCCCGGCTCAGACGCGGATGTGCGCGCCGACCATCCGGTCATTCATGTGTCGTGGAGCGACGCGCTGGCCTACTGCGAATGGGCGGGCACGCGGTTGCCGACCGAGGCCGAGTGGGAATATGCCGCGCGCGGCGGTCTGGACCAGCGCCGCTACCCGTGGGGCGACAAGCTGACGCCCAAGGGCGAGCACCGCTGCAACATCTGGCAGGGGACGTTCCCCGAGGTCAACACGTCGGTTGACGGCTGGGTGGGTACGGCGCCGGTCGACGCCTACAAGTCGAACGGGTTCGGGCTGTACAACACATCCGGCAACGTGTGGGAGTGGTGCGCCGACTGGTTCAGCCCGACGCACCACCTACGGGCCGATTCGCGCAATCCCCAGGGGCCGGCGCAAGGTCAGCGGCGTGTTCTGCGCGGTGGGTCATATCTCTGTCATCGGTCGTACTGCAACCGCTATCGGGTTGCGGCCCGCAGTTCCAACACGCCGGATAGCAGCGCGGGCAACCTGGGATTTCGGTGTGTGCGTCCGGTGCCGGCGAATGGCTAGGGCCCACCAGTCCGCAACGCGCTTACCGGCCGAATGAACGCCGCCGCGGTGCTGGACCTTTCGGATTCGCCGCATGCCGCGGTGCGTCCCGTGCCGCCGGGCCGGGTGGAGGTGGCGGACGGGTTCTGGGCGGAGCGCATGCGGGCCATTCGGGTCCATGGGCTGGACCGGCAGTTCGCGCAGTGCGAGGTGACCGGTCGCCTGCGCAATTTCGAGCGGGCCGCGGGCCGCCTGGAGGGTGAGTTCGAAGGCCGGTACTACAACGATTCGGACGTCTACAAGTGGCTGGAAGCGGCCAGTTATGCGCTGGCGCGCTGGCGCTCGGCCGAACTGGAAGCTCGCGTCAACGGCGTGATCGATGTGATCGCGGCCGCGCAGCGTCCGGACGGCTACATCAACACGTACTTCAGCGGTCCCCGCACCTCCTGGCGGTACCGAAACCTGACGGACGAGCACGAGCTGTATTGCATGGGGCACCTGATTCAGGCCGGGGTGGCGCACCGTCGGTCGACAGGATCGGACGAGCTGTTCGAGGTCGTGGTGCGGGCGGCGGACCACATCTGCGCGACGTTCGGTTCGGAGGGCCGGCTAGAGCCAGACGGTCATCCGGGGATTGAACTGGCGCTGGTGGAACTGGCGCGCGAGACGGGCAATCCGACGTACCTGCGGCAGGCCGTGTTCTTCCTGGACCAGCGGGGCGCGGATCCGCCGAATTTGAGCGGACTGCACTACCAGCAGGATCACGCGCCGGTTCGCCGGCAGCGCGACGCCGACGGCCATGCCGTGCGCCTGACCTACCTGGCGGCGGCCATGGCGGACGCGGCGATGGACACGGGCGAAGTGGATCTGTTGGAGGCCTCGATCCGACTGTGGGAAAGCGCCTACGAACGCCGCGCCTACGTGACCGGCGGCTTGGGATCTCGGTACCAAGGGGAGGCGTTTGGGGCCGACTACGAACTTCCCAACGACCGTGCCTACGCCGAAACCTGCGCGGCGGTGGGCGGGATTTTCTGGAACGCCCGGTTGCTGGCCGCCACGGGCGCCGCCCGGTACGCGGACTGGCTGGAAACCTCGCTCTACAACGGCGCGCTGGTGGGCGTTTCGCCGGACGGGGCGGCCTATTTCTACGCCAACCCCCTGGCAGCCGACCCGCAGCCGACGCCCGACGATCAGCGGGGAGTGCACAGCAGCGGTGCGCAGCAGACGGTGGGCGGTCACCAGCGCCAGCCGTGGTACGACACGGCCTGCTGTCCGCCCAACATTGCGCGTTTGTTGTTGGGCCTGCCGGGCTATGTCTACGGGGTGTCGCCCGACGCTCTGTGGGTGCACCAATACTTGCCGGGTCGGGTGGAGACGCCGTTGCCTGACGGCGGTTCGATCAGCTTGCGGGTCGCGACGCAGTACCCCTGGGACGGCGACGTGGATCTGGTGGTGGAGGACGCGCCCGCCAGGCCGGTGGAGTTGCGGCTGCGGATTCCGGCATGGGCCACAGGGACGACGTTGGAGGTGGACGGTGTCGCTCAGGACGTGGCGGCCGGGGCCTATGCGGCTATCCGGAGGACCTGGGCGCCGGGGACATTGATTCGTCTGAGGCTCCCAATGGAGGTCCGGCTCGTCGCCAGCCATCCGCGAGTGCAGACCAATACCGGGCGGGTAGCTATTGCTCGGGGTCCGCTGGTCTATTGCGTGGAGGCTGCCGATCACCCAGAGGCTGACCTGGACAGCCTGGTGCTACGTTCAAGCGCGGATTTGCAAGCCGACTTTGATGCGGACCTGCTGGGCGGCCTTACCGTGATCAGTGGTCAAGGAGGGGTGGTGCGCAACGGGCAGCAGCAAGGGTTGTACGCGCCGTTTGAAGGCGGCGCGTCGGTCATGACGGGATCGACGCCCCTTTCGGCCATTCCTTACTTTGCGTGGGCCAACCGAACGCCGGGGGCGATGCGAGTATGGATTCCCTACGTTGACAACTGAGAACGACCCTATCCAGACGGACCTGTTCACCAGCGGGACACTGGGGTATCACACCTTCCGTATTCCGGCGCTGGTCGTTACGACGAGCGGGACGCTGCTGGCCTTTGCCGAAGGCCGGCGCAACTCGCGGCACGACACCGGCGCTATTGACATCGTGGTGCGCCGAAGCCGAGACAACGGCCAGACGTTTGATGAGATGCGGGTGGCCGTCGAAGGCGGCGGCAACGTTGCCGGGAATCCGGCGCCGGTTGTGGACGCGTCAACGGGTCGCGTCTGGCTGCTGTTCTGCCGGAATAACGCCGACGGTCCCGAGAGCCTGATCTGCGCCGGTCAGGCGCCGCGCACCGTCTGGGTCACCAGCAGCGACGACGACGGCCAGAGCTGGGCGGCGTCCCGCGAGATCACCGGCGACGTGAAGCTCCCGGAGTGGACCTGGTACGCCACTGGACCGGGCCACGGGCTTCAGCTTGACTCCGGGCGGCTGCTGATCCCGTGCGACCACATCGTGGGACGGGACTTCAACCAAGCGACGGACCCGTACCTGTCGCACGTGATCCTGAGCGACGACCATGGGGAGACTTGGCGGCTTGGCGGCGTAGCGCAGTTGGGCACGAACGAGTGCATGGCCGCTCAGCTGGCCGATGGCCGCGTGTATCTGAACGAGCGCAACTACATCGGGGAACACCGGCGGGCCTTTGCGGTCAGCCACGACGAAGGCGAGAGCTTCGACGCGTTTGGGTGGCACGACGAACTGATCGACCCGATCTGCCAGGCCGCCGTGTTGTCTGTGGGCGGGGACCGGCTAGTCTTCAGCAACGCCGCCAGTCGCACGCGCGAACGGCTGACCGTGCGAACGAGCATGGACGGCGGGCAGTCATGGTCGTCCGGGCGTGTTCTGCACAACGGGCCCGCGGCGTATTCGGACCTTTGCGAGCTACCCGACGGAACCCTGGGCTGTCTTTACGAAGCCGGCAGCGAAGGTCCGTACGAGCAGTTGCGCTGGGCCCGCTTCAACGATGCCTGGCTAAACTCGACGTAGCGTCCGCCTAGCGGCCAACCAGCATTCGCGCCGACGCCCAGGGGCAGCGGACGACCTTTCTCCCCCACGTCCCGGCTAGCCGGGGAGTTGGATGGTGCAGACGCGGCGGGTTGCGGCGCAGCAGAACCAGATGTGGCCCTGGTGCAGGGTCATGCCGTGGACTTCGGGGTCGGGCACGTCGATCGCGGCCCTGATCTCTCCGGTGGCCGGGTCGAGCTTGTGGATCTGGCGCAACCCGACGTCGGCACACCAGAGGTGACCCTGGGCGACGAAGACTCCATGCGGGCGGTGACCGGGGGTGGGAATGGATCGGTGCGCGTCCATGGTGCGGGGATCAACCAGAAAGAGCTTTTGTGCCGGAGGCACGGCCATCCACATGTGGCGCTCGTCCAGCCACTGCAGGCCGTGCGCGCCGGTAACCAGGGCGTCGGTGGAGTCGACGAAGGCGACGACGCCCTTGCCGGGGGTGTCGTAGTGGGCGACGGTCGTTCCATCCCTGTTCAGCTTGTAGATGCGGGACCCGAAGGTGGAGGCCACCCACACGAACCCGCCGCCCTGGGTGACGCCGCTGGAATGGTCGGACTCGGTGGGCACGCGGGCCAGGACCGAACCGTCCGCGTAGCCCAGCTTGTAGAGGTGGTTGTCGTGCTGGTCGATCAGCCACAGGCCGTCATCGGCGGCTTGGAGGCCGTTGGGTTGCGGGGCGGGGGATATCCAGCGGTCGGTAACTTGCGTCATGCTCCGCATCTTCTTTCAGGAGACCCGGCGCTGCACGGGTGCGCGCAAGCATAGGAGGCGGGGCAGGGTGGCCCGGCTTGGGTCTTGACGAGGCCAGGGGTCGGTGAGACAGTTGAGATGCGGAGAGCACTTGGCACGTGCTCCGTAACCCCCCCAAGTCACTTCGTTGGCTGGGATAGAGACCGCCTGCGGGCGGTCTCTGCCACGTTCAGGACAGAACCGGAATCGGCGGAGATAACCGATACGAGGTTCCGGGAGCGGGCGGGAACCCCGGATTGGTTGGCAGCCGTCTGCGGCTCACGGTGTTCGCGGCCCGCGGATGGGTTGAGCCGTGTCACGAAGCTGACCCTGGCCGCCGCTTCGCGAGACCCTATGCCCCGTATTGACGCCAACGTCTACGTGGACGGCTTCAATCTCTACTACAGCACGCTACGGGACACTTCTCATCGGTGGTTGGATCTCCAGGCCCTCGCCCTTCGGCTGCTCGAACCTGACTTCTCACTTCACCGCATTCGCTACTTCACCGCGCCACTCAAGATTCGGCAGGTAGACCCCGGGAAGCGTCGCCGGCAGCACGTCTATCTCCGAGCGCTGAGAACAATTCCAGACTTGACCATTCATTTGGGACATTTCCTATCCAACCCGGTGCGTATGCCGCTAGCGAACCCTCGGCCCGGTCAAGCCCCGCTCGTCACTGTGTTGCGGACGGAGGAGAAGGGTTCAGACGCCAACCTGGCGGCGTGGCTGACGCGAGACGCCGCCAAGCGTGACTGCCGGGCCGCATTCGTCATCACGGGCGATTCCGACTTCACGGGTGTGATTCAGATGGTGCGCCGGGAGTTCACCTTTCCGGTGCACGTGGTTGATCCGAGAAAGTCGTCCAGCCGACGCTTGCGAAGTGCCGCGACAAGCTATCGCCTCCTGGACCGGAAGCTGCTGCCGTGGTGCCAGTTCCCGGCCCGGCTGAGAGACGGCACGGGCGCCATTACCAAACCGGAGGCGTGGGCCGGATAGCCGGGCCATCCACAAAGGATCGTTCAGCGAGCCGACGACCCGGCTCCCTAGCGTGTGCATCCGCAGACGCGTTGCGCTTGTGGCTCTTGGTGCTGGCTTGCGGTCTGTACTCAGATAGTGTATAATCGCCTCAGCTTGCCAGCGATGTCCCATCGGTCCGCATGGTCGGATCTGGAATGGGGCTTATGCCAGAGACAGAAGCGCAGCGTCCGCCGCCGGGCGAGACGTATCTGCGCGAGCTTGAGGAACAGTTGCTCGCGGAATTCGGCGAGCGCAACGCACGTATCGAGCGTCTGCGGCGGCTGCGTCACATGGAAACGCCGGTGGACATCCCGCCGGCCTACCGCAGCAGCGCCCGTGAGGTGCGCACGCCACTCGCCCGCGAGCAACTGAAGCGGGTGATCGGCAGCCTTACGGCCAACCGTCCGCTGGTGCACGTTCCGCCCGCGGAACCAACCGAGGCCGCGCGTGCCAGCGCCGACCGTCGAGCGCGCTGGACGAACGCCGCCCTGCGCCGCATGGACAACGAAGCGGCGCGCGACGTGTTCGGCATGCTGATCGACGCCATGGTGGCCGACGGCGCCGGCGTCTTGAAGTTGCTGTACGCGCCGGACCGGTGGGCGGGCTATCCGCGGCGGTCCGCCGATGCCGACGAGTCCGCCGAGACGTTTCTGCAGCGCGCCGAGCGGTTCAAGAAGTCGGCCCGCTTCCCGCTGGCCTGGCGGGACGTGGACGTGACCACCTTCTATCCGCTGGAAGGCGAGGACGGGCTGGAAGCCTGCCTCGAGATCGCCGAACGGCCGCGTCACCTGGTGCAGCGGCGCTACGGGCTGATTGTCGACCGGCGCAGTGGGCGGCTGGTTCCCGCCGGCGGCGACGCCCAAGCCGACCCCGGTCCTGTAGGGGCGCCCCTTGTGGGTGCCCGCCCTACGGCCCGCGTGGTGGAGTACTGGGACGACGAGTACTTCGCGTACGTGGTGGACGGCCACCTGGTGCGTCGCGGCCGGCACGGCTACGGGGCCATTCCCTACGTCCACGCCTACGGCGACCAGACCCCCAGCCGCGACCCGGCCAAGGCCGGCGTTTCCATGCTGGCTTCCATGGAGTTCCTGATTCCGTTGCTGGATCAGCTGCTGACCATGAAACAGAACGCGCTATTCCTGTACGCCTACCCCACGCCCAAAATCACCAACTTCTCGCCCATCGATCCCAGCCTGGGCAACGACGGTCGCCCGCGGGCGCTGGACTTTCGGCCGGGCGAGATCCTGCCGCTCTTCCAGGGCGAGGACCTGACCTTTCTGCAGTGGCAGGGCACCCCGCCGGACCTGGACGAACTCATCGCGCAGACCCGCGCCATGATCGACCAGGCCGGCGCGCCCAGCGTGCTCTTCGGCATCCCACCGGACGGCAACACCAGCGGCTATCTGCTCAACCAGCTCATCAACACCGCCAGGGTCTCATTCCAGCAGATCGCCCGCCACGCCGAGCAGGCGCTGGAGCGGGTCGTGCAGCTGATGTGGCGGCTGGTCGAGTCGCGCATCGGCGAACCCGTGTTCGTGTTCGAGGCCGAGGACGAGCAGGGCTGGATCGGCCTGGGACCGCAGGACATCGACGGCTATCACGCCGTCCGCGTGCGCCTGGACCCCCTGGGACCCGCCGACGACGTAGCGCAGGGAACCCTCGCCGCCAACCTGGTCAGCGCGCGGCTGGCCTCACGCCGCTGGGCCATGCGCGAAAAGCTCGGCATCGAAGACGCCGATGCCGTCGAAGACGAAATCCTGCTGGACGAACTGATCGACGCCCCAGAGGTACGGGCGGCCATCGTCCGCGAAGCCCTCGGCCAGGCCGGGCTCGCAAAGCCAGGGAACGGAGAGACGACCCATGCCACGCCCTGAACAACCACGACCGCCCGACGCCACCCGCGCGCGAGTCCAACAGCTGATCGAGCAGTTGGCGCGGCGCATCCAGGCCCGCCGGATCGCTGGTGTCGGCGCCCCCGGCACGCCTGATCTCTCTGGCCCACCGCGCGCGGCAGAGAACCGCACCCCACCCACCAGTCCCCCCAGCCCGGCGCAATCCGCGCCGTCCACCCTGCTGCGTCGGCTCGTCGCCGACTGCCCCAGGCCACCGCGACAACGAAAGGTACGCGCATGACCCTCCCGCAGCCCGCATCGGCCAAAACCTTCGCCGACCGCCTCACCGACCTCGCCGACGCCCACCTCGAGCAACTCTGTCAAACCGTCTTGGACCGCGCCCTAGCCGGTGAGCGCTGGGCCATGGAACTCGTCGTCCGCTACGCCTACGAACGCGACACCGCCGGCCGCCAGGACGCCCTCCTCGACCTCCTCCAGGAACTCCGCACCCGCACCGCCCCCACTTCATGACCTCCCCCTCGTCATCCCGAGCTCCCCCGAGTGCCTGCCCTGAGCCAGTCGAATCGGGGATCCCGCCTTCCGCCTGCGTGCCCCTTTTTCGTAGGGGCCGGTTTCAAACCGGCCTCTTCCCGTCGTGATCCACCGCCCCCACCCCCACACCCCTCTTTCATAGGCGCGGCGTCTGAGACTCGCCCGTCAACCCTTTCCTAGGCTTGGTGGGGTAGCGTCCCGCCTCGCCAGACCAGTGGGTCTCCGGTCTGAGCGTCAACCATACCTTCAAGCTTTGGCGGGTTGTTCGGGTCAGCACTCGCGGAGTCTAGCTGCGCTTGTGTCAACCGAAGCTCTGGTCGCCGATTAGACTCGAAGAGTGGAGGCGATCCGTAGCTTGGTTTCTCAAAGTCAGTGCCAGACAGATTTGCATTCTCAAGGTTCGCGTCAGTGAGATCGACTCCAAACAGGAATGCTCTGGTCAGGTCTGCTCCGCTGAGATTCACTCCTGACAGATTGGACGCGTGGAAGTGCGTGCCCAGTAGGGAGGATTGCGACAGGTCGGCACCGCTCATTTCCAAGCCTCGAAAGCTCGCAGCTGACAAGTTGGTGCCCTGTAATTTGACACCCGTGAGATTCGTTCCTATAAGAAGTGTCGAGGTGAACTTGGCTCCGCGAAGATCCGCATCGGTTAGATTCGCGTGAAAGAGATTAGTAGATGAGAGATCTGCTTCTTGGAGATCGATCCTCACCATCATGGAGTTTGCTATCGCGGCGCTTCTCAGGTCTGCTCTCACCATCTGGGCGAAAGATAGATCAGCCTTAAATAAGTTCGCCCCGGCGAGATTGACATTATAGGCAACGGCACGTCGTAGCTTGGCACCGGCCAGCTGGGCTTGGCTGAGATCGGCATCGTCGAGGTGCGAACCGCTGAGATTGACATTCTGAAGATACAGCCTGAAGTTTGCTGCCTTCTCTAGACTTCGGCGAGATTCACTTCGATCCCCAATAGCCCTCAGGATTGCCTGTACATCTTCTCGAACCAGGTCCTTCGGATCACGTTCTGGGTCCATGTCAACCAGATTCGTTTCCCCAGTAGGCTGCTCGCCTTGTTCACCCTGAGCACCGCTTGGATGGCGTACGAAGGCGCAAAGCAACCGGATGTTTTGGATGTGGTACAGCTCTGGGTGCTCTTCGGCCAGGCGTTCAAGGGTGTAGATACCACCTAGGCGTACTGCAAGCACATCGCTGCCAAGCATCTCGGCCCCCTGTTGATATCGTTCGTTCAGCAGATTCTGCAGTGCCGTATTCGCCTGACGCTGGGCAGCATCTGCCTGACGCTCCGAAACGAGGCTGCGCCAGATGGCGAGCGGCAAACCGATCAGTCCAGCAAAGAGGAAACTGAGATTGCGGATTGTGGTGCTTCCGGACTCCGGTCCGGCGACGCCGGCCTGCAACCAGCCCCAATTGCAGACAGAGAGGATGACGGCTGCCGTTAGGACAACAACGGTGATAGGCGCCAGCCGTTCTCCAGCGAATCGAAATGCACCTCGCATGACGCTTTGCGCTAGACGGTCAGTGCCTCTAAGAAGGCCACCAGCTTTATGCCAAGTCCAATGCCCCAATCCAGCGAGTCCCCGCCGCAAGCGAACACCTATGTGCTTCGACCGACGCGTGAATGGATGCAAACCTGAAGCCAGCGCGCTAATGAGGTTCACGTAGTGGCCAATAGAATTGCCGCAATTCGCCGCGCCACCTCACTGAAATACCCCACCTCTTCCACCTTCAGCTCCCGCCCCAACACCTTCCGCTCCCGATACGACAGCCACTTCTTCAGCACCTGGTAGCCGCCCAGGCGGTAGGTCCAGACGTTGGCGGGCACGTTCCGCCAGTAGGCATTGTCGTTCAGGCAAATGTCATAGGTCGTCTTGCCCAGGGACTCCAGGGCGACGCCCAAGGCGGCGCGCTCCGATCCCGTGTAGGCCCGCTCCACCGCGCGACCCTGCCCGGGCATCACGGCTCGGCCCGACCCGAAATGCCCCCAGCCGGCCGTCAGACCGAAGTCGTCGCCAAACATGTTGTGACCGTGCGTTGTGGCCGGCACAGCGATGGCGGCGATCTCGGGCCGAAGCTGGCCGGTGGTGACGCCGGGAACCGGTGTCTCAGGTTCCAGCAACGCTGCCAGCTCCCGGCCGCGAACGACCGAGCTGGCCAGAGTTTCAGCGGCTTTTTCGGCCTCGACCGCCAAGTCCGTGTCCCCTGAGCTTGTCCGTAATGACAGTTCGGACCAATACGGCAGCGGAATGCGCGGCCATTCCATGCGCAGCGCCCCCGTGTTGGCGTGGAGGTAGGCGGGATTGTGCAGAACCGCCAGCACATGGTGAAAGAGATCTTCGACGGTCAGGTCCAGGCGTTCCAGGTAGCGGCGGGCGGTCGCTGACAGGTTTGGACGGCGGGCACCGAACCTGTTCGCCACCAAGCCGTCTTCGCTTAGCCAAGCGGGAAACAAGCTGGCGCCACGCTCGATCAAGTGCAAACAAGCCATTTCCTGCGTGACGCAGGCCTGCGGTTCGTCCGCGTACTTTCGTAGGTGTGGAGCCGAAGACAACCACAGATTCCCGTCGAAAACATGCGGCCGGTAGTCTGGCCGCTTCTCGTTCAGTAGCTTCGTTTCTGCCTCCCAGTAAAGCCAGCGGGTGTCGAATGGCCGATACGCGTAGCGGATAAAGCCACTTTCCGTCGGACCGCCACGTGCGAGAAGTGCATCGCGCACCTTCTCGGAGTCGTAGCGCGCACGAGGTCGCATTGCAGAAGGATGGAGTGTTGCAAGATCGCTGTGGCTTTGAGCCGGATCGAAGTAGTCAGCAACACGACCACGAAGACGGTCTATGTCCGTCTCGACTAGAAATTCATCACGGTTCGTATTGACGCCCGAGAAATTCACAGGGAGCAACTCAGGGAGCGAAGGCCAGTTGAACCAGTCGCCGCTTACCGCTGTGGGTGCAAACGGCAGACCCAGCGGCAGCGACGGCTCGATGATGTCGTATAGCGCATCGGGATCCGAGCCCGCAGTCTTCGCCAGCGTTGCGAGTTTGGCTTGACCCCACAGGTTGCGGAACTGGACGCGTGCGGTCGGAGCGTGTGCACGCCTACGCACCAGCGTGGCGATTGCAGTCCCAACCTGGATGCCGACCGGGTCGTCCGGCGTCGAGAAGATGCTGGGATCCGGTGAGCCGTCGGGCGCTACTTTGCCGGTCCGGTATTTGTCCCCGTTGAGATTGTCTATGCGGACAGCATCGAAAGCGCCCAGAAATCGCTCTCGCATTCCGGCAAATGACCGTCCGTCCAGCCAGGAGTAGTTGGAGATAAAGCACACCACGCCCTGACCGGTCTTTTCGGCGATGCGGCGCTCGGCCATTCGGAAGAAGCGCACGTAGAGGTCATGAAGCGCTCTGATGTCAGGCAACTGCACGCGGCTCGCAGTTCTAAAGGCATCCAGCAGGTCCTGCTCTTCATCGATCGCCACACCCGCAAAGCCGTTGTAGGGCGGATTGCCCAGGATCACCAGGATCGGCCTGTCCTGCTTCACCTGATCGGCGCGGTCGCGCTCCTCTTCCAGTTCGGGAAACGGCAGCGGCTTCTGCGCGTGCGGTTCCCACCCGGTCAGCGCGTTGGTAAGAAATATCCCCGCCCGTTCCGCCCCGTCCTCCGGAAGCGGCGCGTCCAGGTCTTGCATGGTCAGCCCGACCTGCAAGTGCGCCACCACAAAGGGCGCGGGCATGATCTCAAACCCGAACACCCGCTCGGTCGCTGCTTTCTTGACCCGCGCCCCGGTCAGCGCGCCAAGCCCCTGGCCTTGCAGGTTGTCGGCAATCCGACGCAGCGTTTCGGCCAGGTAAGCTCCGGTGCCGCAGCACGGGTCCAGCACGTACACGTTCTCGGCGGCTAGCCCGTCGGCAATGCCCAGGTCGTCCTTCAACGCTTGGTCCACCCGCGCCACCATGTAGCGCACCACCTCCGGCGGCGTGTACCAGACGCCCAGTTGCTTCCGCAGCGCCGGATCGAAGGCTTGCAGGAACGGCTCGTAGAAGTAGGGCACCGCCTGCCCCTCGCTAAACTTTGCGAAGAAGGCGTCCCGCTCCACCCGGTTCAGCGCCGCCGTCGTCCAGTCAAGGACCTCCTCGAGGTCAAGAGCTTGCATGTGGCCGGGATAGGAGATTTGGTGGAACAGCGCCCGCAGCACCGGCGCTCGCAGGCGCCAGCCGGCGTCGTGCCACCCGAATCGCTCCCCGGACGGTGGCTTTTGCCGCGCCCACAGCACCCACGCCGAAAAGACGCCGTAGAACAGCGTCTGCACCAGCGTTGACCTGAAGAAGCGCGCGCCCCGCTCGCCCTCGAACTGCACGCCCAGCGCCTCTTCCAGAGCGTCCCGCACCGCCCCCAGCGGCGAGGCCGCCGCTCCGGGCTCTGATTCGGCGGCTTCTACCCGTGCCAGAGCATCCCGCGCATGCGAGGCCAGCAACTCGGCCAGGTCCCGCGGTTCGGCTAGCCGCGCTCTGTGCGACAGCACCCGCCGCAGGTACTCGCCCAGCCCCACGCCGACCCGCCCGGCAAATGCCCGCGGCTTATGCAAATGCCGCTCGAAGTCCTCCGCGTCGGCCGCCAGCCTGAAGCGCTCCAGCCGCGCCGGGTTCCCGTTCGCGTCTTCGCCCACCAGCACGAAATCGCGGTAGTTCGTCACCAGCACCAGCCGGTAGCGGCCCCAGTACCGGCTCACCTGCGCGCCCTCGGCCGTCAGCCACGCGTCATCCTCCGCCGATTTCACCTCCACCACGCCATGCTCGGGTAGTTGGTGGTCTTTCGGCCGGCCTCCGCGCTGCACCTTCTTCGCCGCGTACAGCCCAAAGTCCGGATGCCCGGCCCCCTGGTCGGCCAGTTCGCCGACGCAAAACACCTTCGGCTTCAGCCCGCCACCGATCTCGTTGAGCAGATTCGCCAGCGGCCCATACCCCGACCGTTCCCCCGTCGCCCCAGCCAACGCGAGAGACTCCCGACCTTCGCCCAAAACCCACCGCCTCGCGCACGCCGGTCGTGCGCCGAACCTTGTCATGTGTACTCATAAAGAGTATAATAGCTAAGCCAGCGATGTCCCACCCTTTCGCCTTGCGCGAACGGAGGCCGGACCCTGGCCACGTCACGATCACCAGCCCCCACGGCCGCCCATCGATCCCACCTGAGACTCTCGATCTTGGCGGCTGGCCCAAACGCTCAATGCCTCTGGGGCGCCTTTTCGTTTCCGCTCCAAGCCCATCAGACCAGGAGACACCGTAAACACATGCAGTCGGCGACTGGACACTTCCCGCACAAGACTGGACACATCCGGCCCGAAACTGGACACATTCGGCAAGAAAGTGGACACATCGGCTCAGACGGCGTGGACACGTGCCTCGACCAAAGGAACCTGAACCTCGGACTTTCGAGGATCCGCCGATGAAAGACCCTCAGGCCGAATTCGTGGCTCTGGCGCGCCAGCCCGGCGCCAACCGGCGCGCCCTCTGCCGCCGCTTCGGCATCTCGCACACCACTGGCTACAAGTGGCTCCGCGAGGCCCAGGACGACGCTTCGGAACACCCGTCCCTCGGCGCCCAGCGCACCGTCCGCGACCTCCTCTGGGAGCGCGTCGGCTATAGGCCATCGCCGGCCCAGCGCGCCGCCCACGACTGCCCGGCCCGCGTCCGCCTGATCGCCGGCGGCGAGCGCGCCGGCAAGAGCCACAGCGCGGCCATGGAACTCTTTGGCCACCTCCTGCAAGGCCGGCTCTACTGGATCGTCGGTCCCGAGTACGACCTCTGCCGCCCGGAGTTCGAGTACGTCCTGGCGGCCTGCCGCCGCATCGACGCCGTCGCCACAGTCCGCGAACCGGCCACCGCCCGCGCCGAACTCATCACCCGCACCGGCGCCCGCATCGTCACTCGCAGCGCCCGCGAACCTGAACGCCTGGCCGGCGAAGCTCCCGACGGAATCCTCGCCTGCGAGGCCGCCCAACTCCCCGCCGCCGCCTTCCTTCGCCTTCGCGCCCGTGTGGCCGAGCGCCGAGGGTGGCTCTGGCTCAGCGGTACCTTCGAGAGTGCCCGTGGCTGGTACGCCGACAAGTTCCGCGCCTGGCAGCTCACCCAGCCCTCGGAATCTCGCGCGTTTTCGATCCCTTCCTGGGAAAACCTGGCCCTCTACCCCGGCGGCCGCCAGGATCCCGAAATCGCCGACCTGGAGGCCATGTTTCCGCCCGATCTCTTCATGGAGCGCTTCGGCGGCGTGCCCTGCCCGCCCTCCACCCTCGTGTTCCGCGAGTTTGATCCGCGTGAGCACGTCAGCGCCAGCGCACGGGCTAGCGGATCGCCCGTGGAACTGGCCATCGATCCGGGCTACGCCGGCGCCTACGCCGTGCTCGCCATCGAGCAACGCGGTTCCGACGTCGCCGTTATCGACGAGGTCTATCTACGCCGCACCGTGGCGGGCGATGTCATCGCCGCCTGCCGCCAGCGCCCCTGGTGGCCGCGGGTTCGCGGCGGCGTGATCGACGTGGCCGGCCGCCAGCATCACGCCGCGCCGAGCCAGATCGAGGTCTGGGCCTCCCTCGCCCACGTGCGCCTCCGCTCCCACCGTGTACTCCTTCGCGACGGCATCGACCGCCTGCGGACCTTCCTCCGCGATCCCGTCACCGGGTCGCCTCGCCTCGCCATCGCCCCCCAGTGCCGCTGGCTTGTCCGGGAGTTCGGGCTCTACCGCTACCACGACGATTCCGACCTGCAATCCGTCTCCGAAGACCCCATCGACCGCGACAACCACGCCCTCAAGGCCCTCGGCTACTGGCTCTTCGACCGCTTCGGCCCCGTCGAACGCCCACCCCGCCAGAGCATCCCCTTCCGAATCACGTGGTAATCCCGGTGCCATCTCTCCCGCGGCGTCCCCGCCTCCCGACGTCCCCGCCAGAGCTCGCTGCCGTCATGTCCGCGCCCGCCGCCGCTCCCGGCCCGGCGAGCAAGCGCACCTGCCGTCTCGGCGCGATGTCCCGGACCGGCGCTTCGTCCGCCTCACCCGAAAAATCCGCCACAAACTGTCTCTGGCCAGCCCGACCCCCTAGGGGGTCGGGCTGGCCAGAGACAGTTCCCCCGTCAACCCCGCGACCTGCCCAGACCCAGGCTCGCCGTCGGCATGACCCAAAAGCATCGGCCTGGCGCGATAATGCGCCAATGCGCATCACCCGCCTGCGTGCCCACCCGCTCCGCAACCCCGACCCCCGCCGGGAGGCCGTGGCGCTGGTGGTGGTGGAGATTGAGACCGATGCGGGGCTGACGGGCCTGGGGACGGTTGGCGGGTTTCCGGTTGGGGCGGAGACGATCATCACCCGCCAGTTCGCGCCGCTGCTGGTGGGGGCGGATCCCGGCGATATCGAGGCTCACTGGGAGCGGCTGTATGCCTCGCTGAACCGGCAGGGGCAGCGCGGAACGGGCGTGATGGCGCTGAGCGGGGTTGATCTGGCGCTGTGGGACCTGCTGGGCAAATCGGTGGGCCGGCCGGTCGTGAGCCTGATCGGAGGGGGATCGACCCGGCGCGTGCCTGTTTACCTCAGTTCGCTCTCACTGCGCGGACGGACCGACCGCCAGGCGCTGCTGGACGAAATCGTGGAGGGGCGGCGGCGTGGGTTCAACGCCTTCAAGTACTTCAGCGTTCATGGATCCGCTGATGGGGAAAAGGGACGTCAGATTGAGTTGGAAGTCATGGGCGAGATCCGGTCGATCATCGGTCCCGACGCGGACCTGATGGTGGATGCGCACTTCGGCTGGGACCTGCCCTATGCCCGGCGCATGCTTGGGCCGCTGGCGGACCTAAACGCCGGCTGGCTGGAGAATCCGATTCCCATTGACGACTTGGCGGGTTACGAGGTTCTGGCCCGCGAGGGCGCGGTTCCGCTGGCGGCGGGCGAATCCGAGCGCACGCGCTTTCCGTTTGTCTCGCTGCTCAACGCCGGCGTGTACTACCTGCAGCCGGACGTCAACCGCGTGGGCGGCCTTACCGAAACAATCCGCATTTGCGCCTTGGCCGCGAGCCATCAGCGGCCGGTAGCGCCGCACCAGGGCTGGCTCCACTCGTGGCATCTGATTGCCGCGCGGGCGAATTGTCCGATTGGCGAGTACTTTCCGCGTCGCGAGCCGCTGCCGGGCAATGCCCTGATTTGGGCTGCGCTGGACGGCGAGCCCGAGGCCGAGGAGGGGGCCGTGACCATTCCAGATCGTCCCGGTTTCGGATGGACCATGGACCCAGCAGCGCGTGCGGCGTATGGCGCTGGCTCGACCGAGTATCAGTCAGCTAGTAGCTGACTGCGGAGACGGCCACCACGCGGGTGAGCCGACAAAAGGTCAACGCCTACGCGTCCCGATCTGCGGCGACGCGGCTATTGCTTGGCTTCGATGCGCGCCAGGATGTCGCGGATTTCGGTGAGGAGTTCGGTGGTGTCGCTCGCGGTAGCAGCCGTCCTGGGGGCGTCTTCCGCCGGTTCGGCGCCCAGGGCGACCTGGCGCTGCCGAAGGATGGCGTTGCGGAAGGCCACGGCGTCAACGACGCCGAGCAGGTTGCCTTCGCTACCGGCGTTCTGCCCGGACTGACCGGCGGTTTCGGTCTTGAGTCCGTACAGGCCGAAGCGACGCATGAGCGGTCCCTGGTGAAGGCGCAGGTCGGTGATGCGATTGAGCGGGATCGTGGACTCGCTGCGGGTGAAGACGCCCTTGCGTAGGTCCAGGGCCTGGGTGGTCAGGCGGGCGGACAGGCCGTCGAAGTATTTCGGGCCGAACCAGAGGCTGTAGATGAGCCAGATGGGAATGAATGGGATGCCCACGATGGTGACAGACATGATGAGGGAGACGAGGACCCGCCAATAGGCGATGACGCTGCGGTCGAATTCGGCGTCGAGCAGGGTCTTACCGGTTACGCCAGGCTGCACGCTGGAATCCTCCATGCGCCCGGTTTACGGGCCGTTGGATGCGAGTTGGGCAGGCGCTAGTCGCGGCTCATCTTTTCGCCGACGGCGCGCCAGAGGTACAGGCCGGCGCTGCCGGCGACCCAGGTGAAGAGCACGTTCATCCAGGGAAAGTGGTTGAGGTGGGATTGGGCGGCCAGTCCCACTTCGCTTTCGGGGAACAGCGTCCATAGCCAGTTCCAAAAGAAGATGATGACCAGGGCAGTGGATCCGAGGAACAGCGTGGTTGCGCCGAGGTACTCGCGGGTGACGGTGTCGTTGGGGCCGCCGGTGAGGCTTCGGACGCGGTGGTAGCTGACAAGCAGGCTGACGACAACTGCCACGGCCATGAACCAGTTCAGGACCTGCCAGACGGGATAGGTGTCGCCGCCGTCGTGGTAGACGGGAGTAAGCATGAGGTTCAATCCAACCGCGATTGCCAGGACGACGAGGGCGATCGCTACAACTCGACGTACCTGATCCATCTCACTGCTCGCTTGTCTACCGGGGGCGTGTCGTCCGCTCTCGTTCGAGCGGGAGCGTAGCACCGCCGAGATTCGAGCCTTCCGGGGCAGCGACCGAGGGCGATTCGCGTCTAGGCGTCGCGGAACTGTTCTGGCGCGCGGGTAAAGTTGATTTGCTGGCCGGCGGCAAGGACGGCGGCCTCGCCGCCGTTGGCTTCGATGCAGCGCCGCTGGTCGGCCTTGGCGGCGGCGTCGGTAGCGTCGGGGTCGCAGATGGCTGCTAAGCGGCGGCGGAAGTCGGCGATGCGTTCCTGGTGGGATGGCAACGCCGCCAGATTTGTCAGTTCGTGCGGGTCGGCCTGCATGTCGAAAAGCTGCGGGTCATGGCCGGCCCAGTGGACGTACTTCCAGCGGCGATCGCGCAGCAGGTAGGTGGCGGATGTCGATCCGGTGGCGTGGTATTCGCTGAAGACGGTGCGGTCGGCCGGCTCGTCGCCGGCGGCGATGGACCAGAGGTCGGTTCCGGGCAGGTCCGCGTCGTCCGCCGCCGGTTCGACGCCGGTGCCGGTCATGATGGTGGGGGCCAGGTCGACCAGAGAGACCGGGCAGTCAACGGAGCGGCCGGCGGGTACGTCGGGTCCGGCCAGGATGAGCGGGACGCCAGCGGCGCTGTCGTACATGACGCTCTTGCCCCATAGGCCGTAGTCGCCCAGGGTTTCGCCGTGGTCGCTGGTGTAGGCGATGCGCGTGTCGTCGGACAGGCCAGCGTCGTTGAGTGCGCCGAGCACGTCCCCGATCAGCTCGTCGACGAACGAGCACATGGCGTAGTACACGAGACGGGCGCGACGGATAGCGTCTTCGGAGCGAACGTCCTTGGCAGTCTGGACCCGGGTGTCGCGGAAGGCGGCCAGGGGTGGGTGCGTTGGCCACTGATCGGGCGACCAGGCGATGGGCATGTCGATGTCGTCCAGCCGATAGCGGCGCTGATGACGCTCCGGCGCGGCGAATGGGAAGTGGGGCAGGGTGAAGGAGACGAAGAGGCACCAGGGCATGTCGTGTGCCGGCGCCTCGGTGTGGAGCCAGCGAACGGCTTCGGCGCCAATTGCCGTGTCGTAGCGGATGTATTCGGAGTCGGTGTCACCGGCTTCGTCCACGTGCCCGAGTTGGCGGCGAGTCACCGGCATGTCGGAGCGGATACACCCATAGACGTCGCCAATACCGTGCATGACGTGCATGGGGATGCGCTGGTCGGGAAAGCCGATGTCGTCGGTGGTGTTGCGGTGGTGGAGCTTGCCGATGGTGGTGACCGGCCGGCCGTGCTCGGCGAGCCGGTGCCCCCAACTCATCGCGGTTTCTCCTGTGTAGGGCGCGGCGTTATCCCAGGCGCGGATCTGATGCACGTAACGCCCAGTGGCGAAGCTGGCCCGCGAGGGTACGCAGATCGGGGAGTTGCAGTAGGCGGTCGTGAACGAGGTTCCGGCCGCGGCGAGGGCGTCCAGGTTGGGCGTACGCACCAGCGGATGGCCGGCGGACCCCAGCATGCGCGGGTTGTGTTCGTCCGACATCAGAACCAGAAGGTTCCTGGGTTCCACGGGGTCTCCGGTGCAAGGGCTGGCGCGGTGTCAGCGCGGGCTAGGAGGCGGGCGTGAGCCTAGCCCACGGTGCATATGAGCTACGAGCCACGTCGTGATGAACGCCGTTAAGCGCGCGGGGGGCGACGGATGTCCCGTCGCCCCCCAAGGCAGGGATGCCTAGCGCGCGCTAGCCGGTGGGGCCCACCGGGTTGGGGTAGGTGTACCAGTCGATTGCGCCAGAGTGCGAGAACGCGACCTTCGTTTCGCCACCGGCAAAGATCGACCGGTCTTCCCGGTAACCGTTGCTGAAGGCGATGCCACGAACATTCGTGATGTCGAGGTTGACGCTCTGGTGGCTCCAGTTCGATCTGCCACCTGGGTCGGTGACGTTGCCGAGCCGAGCCCCCTTCTTGCTGAAGAAGAGCCCCATCTTTGTGGTTCCGATCGCGACCGTGCCATCGCGGCTGATATTGGGCGAGAAGGCGATCACATTGATGCGGCCCAGCTCGTCCTTGGGATTCTCGAGCACCTTGCCGAATTTCTCGCCGCCATTGGTCGAGCGGTAGAGGCCGTGCTGGATGGAACCGATCCAGATGATCTCGTTGCTGCGAAACTCGGGGTGGACGGCGACGGCCGAAATATCGAGATCACCTGGCAAGGCTTTGAGGCCAAGCTGCGATCGGAAGCCTCGGCCATTGTTGCTGCTGCCGAACAGATCGGTCGCTGTCCAGGCAAAGACATGGCTCTTGCCGCCACGGCCATCAACCGTGGCCAAGCCGCGGTAGTACCCGGGCCCCAAGCCGTTCGAATGGTGAATAGGCACGGCGGACCAGTTCGCGCCGCCGTCCGTGGATTCGAACAAGCCGCCCGCGTCGGCAACGGCAAAGAACGCGGAGTCAGTCGCGAAGGCCGACGAAGCCGCCAACCCTCCGATTCGACCGCCGGGCAGGCCTGAGACCGTCGACCACGTCTCACCGCGGTTCGTGGAGCGTGCCACGCCAGCGTTTGTGGCGACCAATACCAGGCCGTCGTTGGACAGGTCCGGCGAGGGCAGGATGGCGTTAATCGTGAGGTTGGGTAACCCGCTGATGACCTGCGTGAACCCAGCCCCCGCGTTGGTGGACCGAAGCACACCGCCGGTGGAGGTGCCGAGCCAGATGGTCTTATCCTGGAAGACGAACGGCGACGCCACCAGGTGGAGGACCTCGCCAATCGAGGCTGAGGTGGGGCCGGGCCCCATCGCGGGCGCGGTGCCTTGCGCCGTCCTGGGCTCCGGCGGCGCGGTCACGGTGGCTACGACGTCGTCGCTCTCGTGCGGCATCGCAGCGGCCGGCGGGACGAGCCCGGCGTCCTTAAAGTGGTCGCCCCCGTTTGTGAGCACCACCTGACCGGGCCGGGCAAACGCCGTTTGGAACATCCACTGCTGGAAGACGGTGCGCTGTGCCCTGAGGACTCGCAGGCGACCGAAGTCGTGATAGGCCACGGGCAGACCGTAATCGTTGAGCCAGTTGGGGTTGCTGAACCACGCGGTCTTGATCGCGTCGTTTAGCTCCAGCAGGACCAAGTGGTTCTTCTGGACGAAGCTGAAGGATTGGTCGTCATCCTGCGGGAACTCCCACGGCTTGGGGATGTTGCGCTGTGTGAGCAGTTCGTCGTCGAGACCGATGTCCCTCAGCCGGTCGTAGATGTTGACGCGGAAGAGACCGGAGCGCGGCTGCCACTGGAAGACCGTCTTCTGGAAGGCCTGGTAGGTCAGCGGCCCTTCCATCCAGCGGCGCGACACGGGGTAGCCGAGGCGCGCAACGCCGCCAGCGGCTTGAAACTCGGTCCAGAATGGAATCCCGTCGGCATCGGTCACCGAAAAGCCGGTGCCGTCGCCGGGACCGGCCTGACTGTAGAACCAGCCGTTCTCGACGGCCCCGTCCGGGTCGTGCGGGTGCGCCTGGACTGCGCCTGCAGCCAGCGCCGTAATAGCAAGAACGAGCGTTACCAACGTAATGATTCGTCGCATCGGCACGCCAATTGAATGTCAAAGGTGGCAACAGTGTCGCACACGAGTGACGTGCCGCAACGCGGCTTGCAGCTTTTGAGCGAACAGTTCGTCCGGCCCCTGCGAGCCCGAATCTGGCCCGCCAATGCCTCGTCCTGGAGATTCGTTGGTTCCCGTGCCGAATCCAAGGGCCGCCGCGGCTTGCGGGACGTAATCAACTTGTGTACAATATGAATGTAGCGCTTCGAGCCTGATCGATTCCGCCAGCGAGCGGCGGTCAGCCGAAGCAGGGCCGCGGTGGCCCGAGTTGTCGGACCCGAACGCAAGGCGCCACGCGAGGCGACCCGTTGTCTCGTAGGAGCCAGCGGTGTTCGAAGGCAGACAGCAGCGTCATCGCCGCCCCAGCGCGCTTGCGTGGGGTACGGGGCGGCGGACCACGGGCATCGCCCGACGGGATGTCGGGCCGGTGCGCCTCCGCCGCCCCCTGACGGCCGGGATCGAGCCCGGGGTGCCCCGCGAGATCAAGCGCCGGCGAAGCGCGGCTTCGCCGAGCGGGCGACCACGAGGGTCGTCTCAAAGGTTCAAGACAGTTCAAGCGCCTCGCAGTGGCAGGCGCTCCGGAGGACACGCAGTGGCGATAACGAAGAGCGAATCAATCGGCGACGTGGTGGACACGGTGATTGCCGAGGCCCGTCGCACGCAGATGCACCGCACGGTGATGGAGCCCCTGGTGCGGACTTACCGGGTCCCGCGCGGGGCCGGGGACCGGCTGGAGATTCCCAAGTTCGGCGCGGTGACGGCCGGCGCCCTGACCGAGGGCGTGGACATGACCAATCCGCAGACCCTGACCACGAGCAAGGTCACGATCACGCCCGCCGAGGTGGGGGCGCAGATCGTGCTGACCGACCGCGCGTTGCGGACGGCCAAGGAAGACATGGCACGGGCGGCTGGGCGCGTATTGGGCGACGCGATCGCCCGCAAGCTGGACACGGACCTGTTGGGGTTGCTGGACAGCTTCAGCGCCTCGGTGGGCGGGGCCGGCAAGAACATCACGATGGGTCACCTGCGGGCGGCGGTTTCGCGCCTGCACGGCGCCGCCGAACCGGCGCCGCAGCCGTTCCACGCGGTGCTGCACCCGTACCAGGCGCACGACCTGGCGGCGGACATATCGCCCACCGGCTCGTACCCGGTGCCGGCCGGCATCTCGCAGACGGTGCTGGAGAACCACTGGGTGGCGCGGGCGTTCGGGGTGGACATCTTCCAGGCCGGAAACCTGGCCGTGGATGCCAGCGACGACGCCAAGGGCGCGGTGTTTTCCAAGGAGGCGCTGGTGCTGGTGATGTTCAAGGACTGGGCGGTGGAGCGTGAGCGAGACGCCTCGCTGCGGGCCTGGGAGCTGAACGTGGTTGCCGACTACGGCCTGGGCGAATACGCGGACGCCTGGGGCGTGGAGATGTACTTCGACGCGTCCACCCCGTCCAGCTAAGCGCGGGCGGGTTACCCACCAAACCAGGAGACAGCACACATGCATGCTCCCATCATCTGGATCAGGCGCCGCCCGGCGCGGCGCCTGATCCACCACTTCCCGGGCGCTGCGGGCGGACGCCAGATTCTGGTCGTCACGCCCGACCGCCAGGAAGCGCACGACACGGCGCTGGCCATGCGCGAGCGCCAGGCCGAGCGCCTGCGGGACCGCGGCGCCGCGGACCTGGCAGCGCTCGATTCGCAGCGGGCGGCGTGGGGTCAGCAGGACACCCACGGCACGGAGATCAGCACGTGAGCGTCACGCGGCGCGCGCTACGCCATCGGATCGCCCAGCGGCTGGCGCCGTTCCTGACGGGAACGGCAGACGGAGGGTCCACCGTGACCCTGGTCGACGCCGCGCTGCTCCAGGACTCCACGGCGTCGGCCGACCTGTGGACCGATAGCTGGGTGCACGTGTTCGGCGGTCCCAACGCCGGGGAGACGCGCCGCGTCGCGGCTTACGACCCGGCGGAGGGGTCGATCACCGTCAGCCGGGCGTTCCCCCACGCGCTGGACGCCGCGTCGTCATACGAACTCTCGCGGCTGGTTGCGCCCGACGTGATCAATGCGGCCATCAACGCGACCCTCACGCGCTGCTGGTTCCAGACCCTGACGCCGCTGACGGCGCTGGCCGACGGCGGCATGGACAACCCGGACACCCGGGCCTGGCGCACCTGGAACGCAAGCGCGGCCAAAGTGGCGGCCGGTTCGGACGCGGCCAGCGGCGCGACCAGTCTGGAGGTGTCCAACAGGGCGGTGGGCGGCTATGCGGCCTCGACCAGCCTGGCCGTGCTGCCGGGCCAGCCGTACACCCTGGAAGCGTCGGTGGCGCCGGGCGGATTCACGGCGCGGCTGGCGGTCCACAACCTCAGCAGCGGCGTTGACCTGGATGCGGTCACGGCGAGCGGCCTGGCCTGGCGGCGCGTGCGCCTCACGTTCGCGATTCCCGAAGGGTGCGAGGAGATCGAGATCCGGTTGGGCGGCGAGGAAGCGGACGCGGTGACCGGCTGGGACCAGGCGATCCTGCTGGCGGCCAACCGCCGCCGGTTTCCGCTGCCGGCCTGGATCACGCACCGGCAGCAAGTCGTCGAAGTCTGGCGGCGAGCGGCGGACCACCCGCAACGCGTGATGTCCGCGGTGACCTGGTGGCGGACGACGTCCAACCCAGGGCCCGTAGGGCCGGAGTTGTGGCTGGAGGCGGACCCGCCGCCCAGCATTGGTGAGACGTTGATGATCGAAGGGCTGCGGGCCTACGCCCCGCTCGCCAGCGACGAGGCGACTACCGACGCGCCCGTGGACTGGGTTGCGCAAGGTGCGCAGGTGGAGGTGTACCGCCACCTGCGCCGCGACGCGCCGGCGGGCGACGTGGTCCGTTACGAGGCACTGCAACGCGACGCCGCGCTGGAATTCCAGCACCTTTCGCGCCTCTATCGCCCGCGTGCCACGCGGCGGGTGATGCTGAGCGGAGGCCTGTAAATGCCGCGTGGCAACCGTCCGCCCTATCCCTACGACTGCAGCCTGGACGGGGTGGGCCTGATGCTAAGCAACGGGTCGGGCGGCGAAGTGGCCTGGCGCGAGCGCAAGCTTGACTTCTTTGCGCCGCGGGTGAGCCAGACCGACCAGTCTTACGCCCAGTTCCCGCCCGAAGACGAAACCACCTGGGCGGTGGACGACCTGTCGGGCGGGTTCGGTCAGCGGGTCGTGCCGAGTGGCGGATCGACCGGCTATTCCCACGGCGTGGCCGACACGCGCATCCCGCGCCAGGTCACCCTGCCGCCCGAAGTGCTGACGACGCCGATCACGTCGTCAGGGACGATCACGGACCACTTCGAGCTCGGCGACGCCACGTACGTTTTAGCGGGTTCCGCCGTGTACCGATCGCGGGACGGCCGGACCTGGGCGCTGGCCAAGGCGTTCGATCCAGGGGTGAACGCGATCTCGGCCGCCGTCTTCAAGGGGCGCGCGGAGCTGCCGGTGGCCTTCGTCGCCGTTGGCGGTTCGGCGTCCGACGAGCCGTTCTGGACGTTCGACGGCACGACCTGGACGCAGCACGCGGGGCAGCGCACACACGCGGTTGCCGTGCTGCGGACCAGCGACGGCGGCCAGACGTACGCCGATCTCACCGCCGCCGTCAGCGACGGCGATCCGGGAACCTATGGGCACCTGGACTCGCTGGGCACCGCGACCGACGGCGCCTGGCTGCTGGTGGGCGCCAAGGCGCCGTTCGCGGCGCTGGCCATCAGCATGAACGCCGCCGCGAATGGCAACGCCGCCGAACTAACGGCGGAGTATCGGGACGGCGCGGCCTGGGCGTCCGTGGACGGGCTGACCGACGGAACCGCGCTGGACGGCAAGACGCTGTCCCAGCACGGCGAGGTGAGGTTTGACGAACCAGCGGCCTGGCGACGCGCCACGATCAACGGGGTGGAGGTTTTCTGGTTGCGCCTGACCGTGCAGGCGGCGCTGGATTCCTCGACCCGTATCAACGAACTGGCGGTCCGCGAAGTCCGCAAGGCCGACGCGTTCGTGGTTATCGGTTCGCAACTGGCGCGAGTGAGCAGCGAGACCGGCGCGCCCAGGCTGTCAACCGCGGTGGACGGCGGCTCGGCTTCCACCTGGACGAAGGGCGCGCCCGTGGGCGACGGCGCCTATTCCGTCAGCGCGCTACTGAGCCTGGGCAGCAGGGCCTACCTGGTGAAGGAGGACGGCCTCCACGCACTGCGTCCCGGTGCCGAGGGCGGCGCGGTGGCGGAGCACCGGTGGTCCCAACCGGTCCGGCGTTCCAGCCCGCACGACGGCCGCGGGGCCGCCGCCTGGCGCGGCTACCTCTGGCTGCCGCTGCCGCAGGGGTTCTATCGCTTCCGGCCCGGCGAGCTGACGCCCTCGGGTCCGGAACGGCTGCGGGAGAACGCTTCTCCGATCCGGGGCCGCGTCACCGCCTGCGCGGGCGACGCCCAATTCCTGTACGCGGCGCTGCGGGACGAGACCGGGCACACCACCCTGCTGGCGCTCAACCACGAGCAGGGGTCCTGGCATCCCATCGCGCACCTGGGGCGGCTGGACTGCCGGCACATGTGGGTGTCCGACTGGCCCGGGCCCAACCCGCGGTTGTATCTCGCGGCCGGAGGATCGCTGGCGGCCATCGTGCTGCCGCGCGGTTCGGCCAACCCGCTGCATGATCCCAACTGCCGCTACGCCGCCAGCGCGGACCTGTACTTCTCGCGCTTCCACGCGGCGTTCGCGGCGCAGCCCAAGGCATTCCTGGCCCTGGCGCTCAGCGGCGAGCGGTTGACGTCGGCCACCTGCGTGGACGCGGCCTACCGGCTGGCCGACGGCGCGCCGTTCAGGCAGCTCGGACGCTTTGCGGAGAGCGGGCAGCGCATCGAGTTTGGTCCGGAGGCCGCGGCAGCGGCCATTGACCTGCGGCTCACGCTGCACACCGACGACCCCACGACCACCCCGGTGATCCACGCGGCCTCGCTGGCTTACGCCATCCGCGCGGACTTCAAGCGAGTGTTCGAGTTCACGGTGCGGATCGCCGACCAGGCGCCACTGCGCGACGGGCGACGCGAACGGCGTTCGGGGCGGGAGATCAAGCAGGCCATCGGCGCCGCGGCGGCCACGCGCGAGCCAGTGGTACTGGTCAGCCCGGACGGCGAGCACGTGGAGGCGCTGGTGCGCGGCGCCGAAGCCCGGGCGCGGCGCAGCGAGGCCGGACGCGACCTGGAATGGCTGATGCCCGTTACCGCGACGGAATATCGGCCGACCGCCGGCACGGGTACGCACAACCGCCTGGCGGCCTACGCCCATCAGGGGCAAGCCGCCTATCTGCACACGCAACTCGCCAGGCTCTAGGAGGCCGCGACATGGCAACTACCACGGCAAACCTGCGGCTGACCAAGCCGCTGGGCGCCGAGCGATACGACATCAACGTGTTCAACAACAACGCCGACCTGATCGATGCCGGATTCCACGCCGCGAGCGGGCACGACCACTCGGGCCGGGCGGGCGAGGGACCGCAACTCACGGACGCGGCGCTGGCCGAAGGCGCAGTGACCACCACGAAGCTGGGGTTGGATACCTTTCACGCCGAGCAGTTCCACAATGCGCTGCCCAACGGCGACTTCGAGTCGTGGTCCGCCGGTGGGACGTCGGCCCCGGATGGCTGGTCGCTGGCGGGCAACGGAGCCGAGGTGGCGCGCGCGACCAGCGTCGTCAAACACGGCCGCCATGCGGCGGCGTTGACGGGGCGGGGCGCCGATTGCGACCTGCGCCGCGGGCTGGCCGACGATCTAGGGGGCCTGACCTACCTGCGGGGCCGGACGTTCACCCTGGGCGGCTGGGTCTACGCGTCGGTTCCCAACCGAGCACGGCTGGAACTGGGCGACGGCGTAACCACGTCCACTTCCGCCTATCACTCGGGCAGCTCGGCCTGGGAGTGGCTGACCGCCACGATCGCCGCGGACACGGCGGCCCGGGTGCTGCTGGCGCTCTGCAAGCTCAAGCAGGGCGACACCACGGCCTGGTTCGACGGGCTGCAACTGGCCGAGGGCACGCTGGCGCCCGCCTTCACGCCCAACCCGTTGGATCAGGCTCTGCGTCTGACGAACTTCCAGGACAGCGCGCCCGCCAACCACGTGGACCGCGGCCAATGGCGGGCCGAGGTCGGCGTGGCCTCGGTTGCGGGCGTTCTTTCGCAGAACTGGTCCGATCACAACGTCACGTTCGAGACCGCTTTTCGCACGGTCTACGCGGCCCTGGCCACGCCGCGCGAGGACATCGGCGGCCGTCGGGTGGTGGTGCGCTGCACCAACCTGAGCGCCGGCGGCTTCACCCTGCAGGCAGCCACCGGCGACGGCGGCAATTTCAGCAATGCGACTCCGGGCCTGATCTATTGGCTGGCGATTGGAGCGGTGTAGTGCGGATCGTGGAACGGACTAGTTCGAAGGACGGAACCGAGCTTGGTGCGCTGGCGGCCGGCGCAATCCCTGGCTTTCCCATTCATCACCCTGAGGAGCAGAACTCCATGGAACCTGAAACCATCGGCATCATTACCGCCGTAACCGTGTACATCGCGCGGGTCGTGCGCAACGAAATGGTGCGCTGGCGCAGCCGGGCCAGCGGCACGGACACGGAAACCCGCGCTCTGCAGTTGCTGGAAAACATCGACCGCAGCCTGACGACGCACCACACCGAAATGACGCGCTACCAAGCGTCGATCGCCGGTTCGCTGGGCCAGATCAAAGGCCGGCTGGCGAATGGCCGCAGCTAGGTGTGTAGTCAGTACAGCTAGGCGGCACGCTCATCTCCGCGGCGCTTCGATCGGTGCCGCGCAGTTCTCAAACCAACCGTTCACCCCGGGTCCCGAAAGGATCCGGGGTGAACGGTGTTCAGGAAATCCAGTGTCGTGTCCCCGGCATATCGCGAGAGGCCGTCAGGTCGACTTCGGCCTGGGTTTGTTCACAGTTAATACAGGGCTGATGTCTCAACCACTGGTCACGTTCTGCTCTCGTGGAGCTTTACCGCTGCCGGCGGGCGGCTGCCAGTCCAAGCGCGATCAGAACGGACAGGAAGAAGCCGCCGAAGGGCAGGCAGCCTTTGCGGGTGGGTTGGTCGGGGACGGCGTCGGGGGCGAAGTGGTCGGGGTAGCGGTCGCGCAGGTCGGGGCCCGAGGCGATGGGGGTGAGGTGCAGGTAGGGTTCGTGCTCAAGCACGTACCAGGCGACGGGCGGGCGACGGCGGCGGTCGGTGAGGGCCGGCGGCGTGGTGTCGACGGCCTGCGCGTTGACGCTCGAGGAGGGGTGCCAGCGCAGCAGGGCGGTGCGCCGATCCAACCGCGAGCGGGCGGCCAGTTCGATGCGGCAGTCGTCGAACTGGCTGCGCAGGAAGCGCGCCTCGGCGCTTGCGAAGTCGCCGACCAGTTGGACCGACGTGTCGTGCATCAGTCAGGCGATGCGGGCAGGCGTACGGCGGGAACGATTGCTTGAATGGTCGGCGGGTCTACGGCGCCCGCGCGCAGAATGCGGGGCGGGTCCGTGGCCAGGTCGATGACCGTGGAGGGCGCGCCGCCGCCCGCGTCGCCGTTCAGCACGAGGTCCACCAGGTGGCCTACGGCGTCGTTGGCTTCCTGGGCGGTCAGGGGCGGCGGTTCGTCGTGCTCGTTGGCGCTGGTACCCGTCAGCGGCGCGCCGACGAGCCGCACCAGATCCCGCACAACATCGGAGGCGGGAACCCGAACGCCTATCGTTCCGTCGGGACCGAGCAGCCGGCGGTCAACCCCCGGCCGAGCCGGAAGCACCAGCGTTACGGCGCCGGGCCAGAATGCCTGCGCCAGCCGCCGGGCTTCGGGCGACATCTCGGCAAAGTGGGCGGCCTGGGCCGCGCTTGCAACCAGAACCGGCACGCCGCCGCCGGGGCTGCGCGTCTTGATTGCCAGGACGCGCCCCACGGCTTTGGGCGCGCGGATGCTGGCCGCCAGCCCGTAGAGCGTGTCCGTGGGGATGGCGGCAACGCCGCCGTCCGCCAGTAGCTTGGCGCAGCGCGCCAGGTCAGCCGCAATGGCCATGCTGTCAGTCAGGTTGCGCGACGCCTGCCGAGTGCGGCAGTCGCGCCATCGTTGGAATCAGGTCGGCTATTCCGTCGCGGGAGGCTCTGGAGGCAGCCGAGGCTGGGCGTGCCGCTGTCGTCGATTCACTCCGAGTGATTGGCAACGAATCCGCGTCGGGCGTGACGGCACGATGCCGCAGCGTTGCACCGCCCGCGCAACCCCAGACTTTGGCATTTGCTAGGCTGCCCAAGCTTAGTCCCGTGCTGGCGATTCTGCCGTCTGCAAAAGGCCAATCCGATATACGGGTTAGGCTGATGTTGAAGGTTGCAATGCTGGTCTCGGGTGACTTCGTCGCGTGCGTCACGGCAGCCAGCCGGCAGCTGGGTGGTGGTGGCGCCAAGCCCCCGACGACATGGGCCAGCGGAGTGCTGCCCGAGGAGAATGCGAACCCGGCACCCGAGCTTGGGCGACCGCTGGAGCAGGCAAGGAGACGAACCCCATGAGCGTTAGCACCGAGTGGGCATGGAACGACAGCGCGATTGTCGTCACGGCGGACGGCCGCGTTGACGGCACTAACGCGCGAGATTTTCAGAGCGCCCTGGAAACGGTGATCGAGGCCAGCGACCAGGCAGTGATTCTGGACATGGAGCGTCTCACGTACATCAGCAGTGCGGGGCTTCGCGTGATTCTGCTCGCCGCCAAGTCCCTGCAGCGCAAAGAGGCAACGCTCGCGATCTGCTCGCTGTCGGACCCGATTCGCGAAATCTTCAGCGTCAGCGGCTTCGATCAGATCATTCCCATCCACGCCACACAGGCCGAAGCTCTGGCCGCACGCAAGAGCTGAGGGGCGGCGTGGATCGGCGGGCGGCGCTGCAGCCGGTCCGCGCGCGTCGGGCCAGCCAAGTGTAGATGCGCCATGACGCCGAAGCGCCCGTATCTGATCCTGGTCGTGGACGATGAGGCCGACCTTGAGGTGCTGATGCAGCAGCGGATGCGTCGCAGCATCCGAGACGGGCAGTATGCGTTTGTCTTCGCCAGCAACGGCCTTGAGGCGCTGGATCGGCTGCGCGAGGAGAACATCGACATCGTGCTCTCGGACATCAACATGCCCGAGATGGATGGGCTGACCCTGCTCCAGCAAATCCCCATGGTCGATCCCGACGTCCGGTCGGTGATCGTTACGGCGTATGGGGACATCGACAACATCCGTACGGCCATGAACCGCGGGGCCTTTGACTTCATCACCAAGCCCATTGACTTCGAGGACTTACGCGCCACCATCGAGCGCGCCCTGGAACATCGCGCCCTGGTGGGCCAGGCTGCTCGGGTTGAGGGCGACGGTGAGCCTGCGTCTGCTGCCGGCTCAATGCCGCAGGCCGACCAGCCGGGCCAGGCTCCAGTCTTGATCCACATGGCGCCGGAGGCCAGCTTCGCGGACGACCTCGGCGACGGTGAGCCGGTGGGCGAGAGCGAGATCAAGCTGGCCGTGGTCAATGCGACCAGCGACGGGATTATGGTCGTCGCGATCGAGGGCCGCGTGGACGGCTCCACCATTCGCAAATTCGCACGCGTGCTGCACGCCGTGGGCGACGCGCGCGAGCGGGTGATGATCCTCGACTTCGAGCGCCTCACCTATGTCAACAGCGCGGGGCTTGGCGTGATCCTGTCGGTCGCCAAATCCCTGATGGGGCGAGGCGCCACGATGGCCGTTTGCTCGGTCGCTGAGCCGCTTCGCCGGATCTTCAACGTCAGCGGCTTCGACCAGATCATTCCCGTGCACGCCTCGCAGGCCGAAGCGCTGGCCGCATGTACGACCTGAACGCCGCTCGCCCAATCGCGGGGGCTGACGCCCGGCCCGAGGCAAGGGGGGACTTGATGGTGCAGCCATGGTAGTCAAGCCTCCGTACAAGATTCTGGTGGTTGACGATGAGCCGGACCTTGAGCCTCTGATGCTGCAGCGCATGCGCCGCAACATCCGGCGAGGTCAGTACACGTTCGTCTTTGCCCGAAATGGGGTGGAGGCCCTGGATCTGCTGCACAAGGACGACGACATCGACATGGTCGTTTCGGACATCAACATGCCGCAGATGGATGGGCTGACCCTGCTGCAACAGATCCCCAAGGTCGATCCCAACATTCGATCCATCATCGTTTCCGCCTATGGCGACATGGACAACATCCGGACCGCGATGAACCGCGGGGCGTTCGACTTCGTCACCAAACCCATCGACTTCAAGGACCTGCGGGTGACGATTGACCGCACGCTGCAACACTTGATGGAGTGGCGTGAGGCTCTGGCCTCACGCGACCAGCTGGTGGCGCTGCAGAACGAGTTGAGCGTCGCCAGCAAGATGCAGCAGTCCATCTTGCCCACCCGGTTTCCGCAAAGCTCCGACTATCAACTCTTCGCCAACATGGAACCGGCGCGCAGCGTCGGCGGGGATTTCTTTGACGTCGTGTCATTGGAGAACGATCGCATCGGGGTGACCGTTGCTGATGTGTCCGACAAGGGCGTGCCCGCCGCCCTGTTCATGATGTCGACGCGCACGCTGATCAAAGGCGCCGCGATTGGGTCCACGGGGCCCGGCGATGTGCTGCGCGAGGTCAACGAACTGCTGCACGAGGACAACGAAACCGAGATGTTCGTTACCGTGCTCTATGCCGAGTACAACCCGGAAAACGGTGAGTTTGTCTATGCCAGCGGCGGCCACGACCCGCCGCTGCTGGTCAAACCGGACGGCAGTTCAACGTCCCTTCCGCTCACCGGCGGCATTGCACTCGGGCTGCTGCCCGGCCTGACCTACCGGAAGAACAGCGTCGTCCTGGAACCGGGCGACAGCATCGTGCTCTACACGGACGGCGTCAGCGAAGCCATGAACGGCGACGAAGAACAGTTCGGCCTGGAACGCCTGCGCGAAGCCCTGGCCGCCGATCCGGGTGCCGACGCCCACACCGCCAACCAGACGGTGTTCGATGCCGTCAGCGACTTCGTTGGCGACACGCCGCCGTCGGACGACATTACCTGTCTGACCTTCCGCCGCACGGGCGGTGCGGCATGAGCAACATGCAAACCGTGACCATTGAAACCCGGCTGGAGGAATTGACGCGGCTCACCGAGGCCGTGGAGAACCTGGGCGAGCAGGAGAACTGGTCGCTTGCTCTGGTGGGCAAGGTCAACCTGGTGCTGGAAGAACTGGCGATCAATACCATCAACCACGGGCACGACGAGGGTCTGCACGAGATCACGGTCACTTTCAATTCGACCGACGAGGCGCTCACCATCGACGTTGTGGATGACGGCAAGCCGTTCGACCCGCTACACGACGCGCCCATACCTGACGTCAACGCGCCGATTCACGAGCGGCCTATCGGCGGGCTGGGGGTTTACCTGGTACGCAAGTTGATGGACGAGCTGACCTACCGGCGGGAAGAGGGCCGCAACCACCTGACGCTCGTCGCCTACCGAGTTGAATGAAGCGATTCGCCCCGTTGCCCAGGGCGCGGCTGGTCGCGTTGGGAATCGGGGGCCTGGCGGCCCTTGGGATCGTCTTGTGGGCGGTTCTGGTTCCCGGCAGTTCGACCCAGGTACCTGACGAGGGGCCCGCCGCGACCGCGGTCGTGGCCGCGACCGCGGTGCCCGCCAGTGCCGAGGTCCAGGACCCCGCACCCGGCGTCTCCGACCAGGGGGTCCTCTTTGGCCAGTCGGCCGCCTTCAGCGGACCGGCCAGGGAACTCGGGCAGAACATGCAGCTCGGCATCAGGGCCGCATTCCAGGAAGCAAACGCGCAGGGCGGCGTGCATGGCCGTCGCCTGGACCTGAAACCGCTGGACGACGCGTACGAACCGGAAGCCGCCGTCGTCAACACCAAGCAGCTGATCGAAGTGGACAAGGTGTTTGCGTTGATTGGCGCCGTGGGCACCCCTACGTCCCGATCCGCCGTGCCGGTCGCCGTCGAGGCAAATACGCCCTATCTGGCCCCGTTCACGGGTGCGGCATTCCTGCGCGGTGAAGATCTCCAAGACGTCGTGATCAACCTACGCGCCTCCTATAACCAGGAGACCGAGGCGATGGTGGCGCGTCTGACCGATGACCTTGGGATACGACGGATCGCGGTGCTGTATCAGGACGATTCCTACGGGCGGGCCGGCTACAACGGGGTGCGGGCCGCACTGGAGCGGCGCGACATGACCCTGGCCGCGGTCGGCGTGTATCCCCGCAATACCGTGGCGGTCAAGACCGCGCTGCTCGATCTGCGCGAGGGCCAGCCCGAAGCCGTGATCATGATTGGCGCGTACGAACCAGTGGCGGCCCTGGTCGCCTGGTCGCGGCACCTGGGATTCATTCCGGTGTTCATGACCATCTCCTTCGTTGGAAGCAACGCGCTCGCCCAAGAACTGGGCCCCGACGGCGCCGGGGTCTTCGTCACGCAGGTCGTGCCTTTCCCGACGGACACGTCCCTTCCGGTCGTGCAGGCCTACCATCGCGCCTTGGCCGCCTACGATCCGGACGAGGATCCCGGGTTCGTCTCGTTCGAGGGCTATCTGGCCGGCCGCCTGGCCATCCTGGGCCTGGAGCGATGCGGACGCGAGCTCAGCCGGGAGTGCTTTCTCAGCAGCCTGCGCAGCGCCGACGAAATTGACGGATTCAAGCTCCGCTACGGCGACGCCGACAATCAAGGCTCCGACGCGGTCTTTCTGACGGTGATCGGCCCGGACGGTCGCTATCGCGCCGTGGACAGCTTGCTGGGGACCTGAGCGTGCTGGACCGCTTGAAGCGTCTGCTGGAAGCGCGCTATCGAATTTCGACCCAGCTCTACCTGGGGATTGGCGGCGCCGTGGCGATGACGGTTGCCGCCAGTCTGGTGGGCTTGTGGTCGTTTACCCGGGTCGGCGACGCCCAAGAGCGGGTGAACGAGGGCAGTGTTCCCGAGCTGGCGGCCGCGTTTGGGGTGGCCCAGTACAGCAGCACGCTGGTGGCGGCCGCGCCGCGCCTGGCGGCGGCCGGCAGTATGGCGGAGGTGGACGAGGTTGCCGGGAGCATTGAGAGCGCGCGCCAGGACCTGGAGGTACTGCTGACGGTTCTGAATCGCAGCAGCGGCGACGACGCCCGCACGCAGCGTCTTCGCCGGCAGGCCGACACGCTGATTTCGAACATTGAGACCATCAAGCGCGAGCGGTTCGATCTCTTCGAACTGAATGCGCGCCGCCAGGCTCTGCGGACGGAGCTGGAGGATCTGCGCAGCAGCCTAGAGGGCGTGATCGTGCCCGCCATCGACGACCAGTTGTTCTACACGATGACCGGGTATCGCTCGATGACCGAAGAGCCGCCGATCCGTCAGGAGTACTTCTCCGAACCTGAACTCAGCCGCTACCGGCGCCTGGCCGAGTTGCAGGCCGATGTCAACATTGCCACCCAATTGCTGGCCAGCGCCTTTACCCTATCCAGCCCCTCGTTGATTGAACCGCTGCGCGAGCGGTTCGAGGCCTCCGCCCGCCGCATTGAGCGGAACCTCAACGGGCTGGCCGCGTCCCCGTTTCATGCCGACCTTGTCCCGCTGTTCGAGCGGCTCTTTGAGGTCGGCGCCGGCGAGCCAAGCGGCTTTGATGTCCTGGCCCAGGAACTCATCCTGCTGGAACGTCAACAGGATCTGCTGGCGCGCAACCGCGGACAGGCCATCGACTTGCTTGCCGAGGTCGACGGCCTGGTGAGCGCGGCCCGTGCCAGCGCGGATGAGGCCACTCGCAGTGCAACCGACACGATCTTCACCGGGCGTCTCCTGCTGCTGGCGATCAGCGCGATCAGCATCGGCGGCGCATTGCTGATCGCCTGGCTGTTCGTTGGACGGTTTCTGCTGCGCCGCCTCCAGATGCTGTCGGACTGGATGCGCCGTATGGCCGGGGGCGATCTCGAGGCGCAGGTTGAGATGACCGGTCGCGACGAAGTCGCGGACATGGCGGCCGCCCTGGAGGTCTTCCGACGTCACGCGCTCGAAGTCCAGCGCCTCAACCTGGTTGAGAAGCTGGCCGACGAGTTGCAGGACAAGAACGCGCAGTTGGAGAACGTGCTGGGCGACCTGCAAGTAGCCCAGGACCAGATCGTCATGCGCGAGAAGCTGGCGGCGCTGGGTGAACTGACGGCCGGCGTCGCCCACGAGATTCGAAATCCCCTCAATTTCGTCAAGAACTTCGCCGAGGCGTCGGAAGAACTGCTGGAGGAGATGCAGGAGGTTCTGGAGGAGAGCGGCGACAGTCTGCCGGAGGCCGACCGCTCACTGATCGAAGAGGTCTCCCAGGACCTTACCGACAACCTGCAACGCATCCGTTCGCACGGCGATCGCGCCAACCGCATCGTGCAGGACATGCTCTCGATGGGCCGCGGGTCGGGGGATCGGTCGCGGACCGACATCAACCAGTTAGTCGACGAATACACCCGGCTGGCATACCACAGTGCGCGGGCCACCGATCGAAACTTCCAGCTAAGCATCGAGCGAGACTTTGACGACGCCGTTGGCGAGCTCAACATTGTTTCCCAGGACCTGGGCCGCGTCTTCCTGAACATGGTGGCCAATTCCTGTTACGCGACCGACGAACGACGGCAAGCGCTCACGACGGACGACGGCGACGCGCCTTTCATGCCAATCGTCTGGCTGGCGACCCAACGGCACGAGGACCACATTGAAGTGCGCATTCGGGACAACGGCGGTGGTATGCCGCCGGAAGTTGTGGAAAAGATCTTCAACCCCTTCTTCACGACCAAACCCACCGGCCAGGGCACTGGCCTTGGTCTGGCCATGTGCAGTGACATCGTGCGGCAGCACGGCGGCAACATTCGGGTCGAGGTCGAGAAGGGTGAGGGCACCGCGATGATCATCGACCTGCCGCTCGTACCGCCGTCGGACACCGCCGAACAGGAAGCCAATTCCCTGCTGACGCCCTCGGCGTGACGCCGTCTCCTTCGCGCTGCTAGCCGGTTCCGCTGACCGTTCCGTTCAGCAGCCGCTCGATTGCCTGGGCCACGCCGTCGTCCTCGTAGCTGCCGGTAATCCAGTCGGCAGCCGACAGTACGCGCGGGTCGCCGTCGCCCATAGCCACGCCGATGCCGGCGGCTTTTACCAGGTCCAGGTCGTTCAGGTTGTCGCCGATGCCCATCGTCTGCTCGATCGGCACGTTCGCCACGGCGGCCACACGCGCTAGCGCGCGCCCCTTGTTCACGTCGCGCCGCACGATCTCGGCAAAGCGCGGATGTGAGCGAGTCGCCTGCACCGCCGGGCCGAACCGGTCGTCCATTGCGGCTATCGCATCCAGCACGCGGTCTTCGTCCATCACGAACACCAGCTTGGTGGTGCCTGCGGTGACAGCCGCGGCCAGGTCGTCAACGAACGTGATCGGAACGTTGGAACTGGCCGCGTAGAAGCGACCCTCCGGCGTGTCGGCTTCCATGTACAAGTCGTCGTCGATGTAGGCGTTCACGTGCAGCCCGCGCTGGCGGGCGAACTCCACGGCCGCCTGGGCCGGGCCTGTAGGCAGCACGTCGTGCTGGTGCGTGACGCCCGTCACCGGATCGCGCACCAGCGACCCCTGGTAGCAAATGATCGGGAGGGTGACTTGGAGATCGTCGGCGAAGCGGCGAGCCGACCGGAACATGCGGCCCGTGGCAATGGTGATGTCAATCCCCGCGGCGCGCGCGGCGTCAATCGCCCGGCGCACCGGTGGCGTGATCCCCTGCTCGCCTTTGACCAGCGTGCCGTCCAGGTCCATCGCGATGATCCGGATGTCGGCGGCCTCAGACATGGCGCCCAGCCCAACCGCGCGTTTCACCGCAGCGATATAATCGCGACCAATGCCGTACGGCTTTACTCACGTGCCCAGCCCATCCCCATGTCTGCGTACGCAGCGGGCCAATCTTGGCACGGCTTTCGGTCGCGAAGGCTCGTAGATGCGCTCCCGTCGCTGGCTCACGCTTGGCATCGGCGTAAAGCGGTACCTACTGCTGATTTTCCTGGGCACGGTCGTCCTGGCTCTCGCCATGGCGATGTTTTTGGCCTTCGTCTACCGCACCATTGATATCCCCGGGCCTGCGGGGACCGTCGTCTATTACCTGACGCTGCAGTTTCTCGAGCACCCGGTACGTGAACTCACCGTGGGAGTGCTGGGTCTGCTCATCGCCGGCTCCGGCGCCCTCCTGCTCGGCCGCAGCGTCTTGTCCGTGGTCGTGGACCCGCAGGACAACCTGGCCGAGATTCTCTACCAGAACCGGCGCTTGCAGCGCGGGCCGCGCATCGTGGCTATCGGCGGCGGCACCGGCCTGGGCGTGCTCCTGCGCGGCCTTAAGACGTACACCAACAACATCACCGCCGTCGTAACCGTGGCCGACGACGGGGGCAGTTCAGGACGTCTGCGCGAGGAGTTGGGTCTGATGCCGCCCGGCGACATCCGGCAGTGCCTGGCCGCGCTGGCCGATTCCGAGTCGCTGATGCAGGACGTGATGGAGTATCGGTTCAGCCGCGGGCAGGGGTTGCAGGGGCACAACCTGGGCAACCTGCTGATCGCCGCCATGACCGACCTGAACGAGGGCAATTTCGAGCGGGGCGTCAATGACCTCAGTGAGGTCCTGCGGGTGCGGGGCCGCATCCTGCCCTCAACCCTCACCGACCTGCGGCTGGCGGCTCAAATGGACGACGGGTCGATCGTGCGCGGCGAATCGCGCATCCGCTCCTCCGGAAAGCCGATCGCCCGGGTGCTCATCGAGCCGCGCTACGTCGCCGCCAATGACGAGGCGGTCAAGGAGTTGCTCGCCGCCGACATGATCGTGCTGGGACCCGGCAGCGTGCATACGAGCGTGCTGCCCAACCTGCTCGTGAGCGACATTGCCACCGCGGTGCGCGCTTCCAGTGCCGTGAAGGTGTACGTCTGCAACGTGGCCACCGAACCCGGCGAAACCGACGGCTACAGCCTGGCCGACCACGTGACCTCGCTGATGTCACACGTCGGACCGGGCCTCTTTCAGTACACACTTGTCAACAGCAACACGCGCCTGAGCGTGCAGCCGGCCAGCGGTTCACGCATCGTCGAATGCGATCCGGCCGTCCAGGTTGAGTTGCTGGAAACCGGCGTGCAGGCCGTGACGGCCGACGTGGTGGATCACAACGATCCGCGCCACCACGACTCGGAAACCCTGGCTGCGACCCTTATGGAACTGTACGAGGAAGCGTCGCGTAAGAGGCCCACGCCGTTGGCCGCCGCTGGCGCGGTCCGCTAGCGCGCCACACCCCGTCTCTTTGGTCCTGGACTCGGTCTAGCGGTCGCGCGTGCCGATGTAGGTCGCAACCGCGTCCAGGTTGCGGTGGCCCCAGGCGCTCACCGGCAGGTCGGACAGGGCCTGCGCGGCCTGTTCCGCGTGCTCGCGAATCCGCGCCTCGGTGAAGGAATGAGATCCGGCCCGTTCCAGAATGGCCGTGGTGGCTTCGACATCGGGGGGCTCGTCGTGGTTCCTCAACATGGCACCCAGGCGTGTTCGGTCAGGCCCGTCCGCCGTCTCGAGGGCGTGGATGATTGGCAAGGTCTTCTTGCGCTTCTGAATATCGGCGCCCACCGGCTTGCCGGTGACCGTCGGATCGCCCCAGATGCCCAGCATGTCGTCACGGATCTGGAAGACGATGCCCACTTCCCGTCCGTAGTCGCGGCAGGCTTCGCGCGTGGTTGGGTCGTTCCCGGCGAAGATGGCGCCGAGTTCGAACGCTACCGCGATCAAGGCCGCCGACTTGCGGGCGATCATGTCCAGGTAGTCGGCCACTCCCACTTGGTCGGCGGTCTCGAACGCAATGTCCAGGTGCTGGCCTTCCGTGACCAGCTGGCAACCCTGCGTGACGACCTCGGCCGCGTCTCTGGCTAGCGTTGCGGACGGGTCATCCCCGCCACTGCGCAGCACGCTCAGCGTGGCCAGCACGTGCAGCAGATCGCCGGCATCGATCGCTTGGGAGCGTCCCCAGACCACCCAAACCGTCGGGCGGTGGCGGCGCGTGCGGTCGTCGTCCATCACGTCGTCGTGAACCAACGTGAAGTTGTGCAGCAGTTCCAGGCCGGCCGCCGCCGGCAGCACCGCCTCCAGATTGCCGCCCAGCGCCTCGCACATCAGCAGGCACAGCGTGGGACGGACCGCCTTGCCCCGATCCGTGGTCGTGGGCGCCCCGTCGGCGTCCACCTGACCAAGCTGGTAGCGCACCATGGTGTAGAGCGGCAGGTCGGGGCCGCGCACGGCGCGTTCGAGTTGCGCGTCAATGCGCTCGCGATAGCGCCCCAGCGCTTCCGGCACCGATGTCATCGCCGAAATCAGCGCGCTCAGCCGATCAGTCTCAGGGTCCGACGATCAGCCGTCCCGCGTCGATGCGAACCGCGATGGCGTGATCGGTAAGCGCGCAGGCCGCGTCCACGATGCCCGATGCACTCAGGCCGTGGGCGGCTCGAATACTGTCAGCCGGCCCGTGCTCGTGGAACATATCCGGCATCGCGACCCGGCGAACCTGCACGTCGCCCAGGTCGTTGTCGGCCAGTAGCTCGACCACCGCGCTTCCGAACCCGCCCATGAGGTTGTGGTCTTCGACCGTGACCACACAGCGGGTGCGGGCAGCAAGCTCGCAGATCAGGTCCTGATCCAGCGGCTTGACGAAGCGTGCGTTCACGACGGCGGCATGTACGCCAAGCCGTTCCAACCGGTCGGCGGCTTCCAGGGCCGGCGCAACGCCCCAGCCAAGACCCAGCAGCGCGATGTCCGAGCCGTCTCGCAGCATCTCGGCCCGGCCAATCGGCAGAACGCGGGGCGGCCCCGAAAGCGGAACGCCGACCCCCGATCCGCGCGAATAGCGGATCGCGAACGGCCGGTCGCTGTCCAGCGCGGTGCGAAACAGGTGGCGCAATTCGTTCTCGTCCTTGGGCGCCGCCACCACGAAATTGGGAATCGCGCGCAGGTAGGCGAGATCCAGCACGCCGTGGTGCGTCCGTCCGTCGTCGCCCACGATTCCGGCGCGGTCCACGCCCAGAATCACCGGCAGGTTCTGGATCGCCACGTCGTGCACGATCTGGTCAAAGGCGCGCTGCAGGAAGGTGCTGTAGATGCAGACCACGGGTCGCAGCCCTTGCGTGGCCAGCCCGGCGGCCATGGCTACGGCGTGGCCCTCGGCGATTCCCACGTCAAAGACCCGATCGGGCAGCTCACGCTGCATGTCGGCCAGCGCGGTGCCCTCGCACATCGCCGCGCTGATGGCCACGATTCGCTCGTCCTCGCGTGCCAGGTCGGTCAGGGTACGGGCCAATACCTTGCTGTAGCTCGTGGCGTTGGCGGCTCCGACGGCCTGCGCCGTTCCGGGTTGGTGCAGCGTCACCGGATCGGACTCGGCCTCCGGCAGGCCCTTGCCCTTGCGCGTAAAGGCGTGCACCAGCACCGGACGCCGGCGGTCCACGGCCTCACGAAGCACGGATTCCAGCCCCGGCCGGTCGTGGCCGTCCACTGGTCCGACGTACTCGAAGCCGAAGGCCGCGCAAAAGTCGGCTGCGTTGGCGTATGGCTCGGTCGGCTGCGAAGCCATTTGGGTGGCGGTGAAGCGCGCTCGCGCTTCCGGGTCGTCGGGCTGCCAGGTCTCGCGTCCGCGGCCCATGTTGCGGCTCAACGCGCCCACGTTGGGCGAGATCGACATGCCGTTGTCATTCAGAAGCACGACAAAGGGCAGACCCAGATCGCCGGCTTGATTGAGGGCCTCGAAGACCACGCCCGACGTAAACGACCCGTCGCCGATGACCGCCACCGTGGCCGACGTTTCGCCCCGCAACTGCCCGGCCACCGCGATCCCCACGCCCGCGGATACGCCCGTGCCGGCGTGGCCGGCGCCCATCACGTCGTGAGTGCTCTCCTCGCGGGCGGCAAACCCGGACAGGCCGCCCGGCTTGCGCAATGTTCGGAAGTCGGCGGCGCGGCCCGTAACCAGTTTGTGCGGATACGTCTGATTGCTGGTGTCCCAGACAATCTTGTCCCGGGGGCTGTCCAGCACTCGGTGAAGGGCCAGCGTGATCTCGACCACACCCAGGTTGCTGGCCAGGTGCCCACCGTTGGCGTCGACGGTCTCGATGATGAGCTGACGAATCTCGTCGGCCAGGCGGTCGAGATCCGCGTCCGTCATGGCACGCAGATCCGATGGATCCGCAATTCGGTCAAGTATGCGGTCCACCACGTTCCCCCCTTGCGAAACACCTATGCCGCGGGCGTTCTTCGATAGTGCCCCTGGCCCGGGAATCGCGCAATACTTGCACTCCCCGACCTGAGCGTTTCCTAAAGTCTATCTGGCATGGATATCGCTGGCTCCACCGCTCTCGTTACGGGCGCCAGCAGCGGGATCGGGCGAGCCGTGGCTCTAGCCCTGGCGCGGAACGGCGCTCACATCGTGGGTCTTGGCCGGGACTGGCCCGCGCTCCAGTCGCTGGCGGAGTCCAGCGGCGCAACCGTGCTGCAGGTGGACCTCGAGTCGACCCTCGAGCTGACGCGCTTCGTCGAAGAGACCCTGTCGGACCTGCCCCCAATCGACATCCTCATCAACTGCGCCGGGTCCGGTCGCTTCGGGCCGCTGGCCGAGCACCGCCCCGACGAGATCGACCGGCTGCTGGCCCTGAACGTGCGTGCGCCCATCATGCTTACCCAGGCCGTGCTGCCCGAAATGCGGCAACGCCGACGCGGGCGGCTTGTGAATGTCGCTTCCATCGCGGGTTGCCTGGGCGTACCGAACGAGACGGTCTACAGCGCTTCCAAGGCCGCTTTGGCGGTTTTCAGCCGCGCTCTGGCCGCCGAATTGGCGGGGACCGGGGTTGGGGTGACGGTCGTCATTCCCGGCGTCGTGCAGACACCCTTTTTCGAACGGCGCGGCGCGCCCTACGACCGTGCCTGGCCGCGCCTGCTTCCCCCGGAGCGCGTGGCGCAGGCCATCGTCCGCGCCATCGCCCGCGACCGGGCCGAAGTCGTCATACCGGGGTGGCTGCGGATTCCGATTTGGCTGCAAGCCACGATGCCCGGCCTGTTCGCCCGCCTGGAACGCTGGTTCGGGTGAGCCGGCGGCTCTAACGCACCGCACCCGCCAGCGCGCGCACGGACTCTTTCAGCGACGTGGCGGTGTCCAGCACTGCCGTCGGCTCATAGCCACAGTGCGCCATGCAGTTGGCGCAGCGCGGGTCCTTCCCTCGCCCGTACGTGTCCCAGTCCGTGGTCTCCAGCAGCTCCGCGTATGACTCGGCGTAGCCGTCCGCCATCAGATAGCAGGGCCGCTGCCAGCCGAAGACGGAGTAGCTGGGAATCCCCCAGGCCGTGCAGGCGTAGTCCACCCGGCCTTCAAGGAAGTCAAGAAACAGCGGGCTGTGGTTTAGGCGCCAGCGATCACGACGCCCGTCGGCAAAGGCCTCGCGGAACATCGCGCGCGTGCGATCGACTGGCAGGAAATGGTCCTGATCGGGCGCCTTCTCGTAGGCGTAGCCCGGCGAGATCATCATGCTGTCGACTTCCAACTCGTCGTTCAGGAAGTCGAGTACCGAGCGCACGTCCTGGGCCGAATCTTGCGTGAAGAACGTTGTGTTGGTCGTCACCCGGAACCCGGCCCGCTGCGCCGCCTTGATGGCGGAGATGGCCATGTCGAACACGCCCTCGCGCGCCACGGATTGGTCGTGCCGCTCCTTGAGACCATCGAGGTGGATGGCGAACGCGAAATAGGGCGACGGCGTGAACAGGTGCAGCTTCTGTTCCAGCATCATCGCGTTGGTGCAGAGGTACACGAACTTGCGCCGGCGCACGAGTTCCTCGGCGATGCGGTCGATTTCCGGATGGATCAGCGGCTCCCCGCCGGCGATGGAAACCATCGGCGCGCCGCTTTCCTCGATCGCCGCCACCGCCTGCTCCACCGGCATCCGCCGTCGCAGCGTCTCGGTGGGGTGCTGAATCTTGCCGCAGCCCTCGCAGGCCAGGTTACAGGCGAAGAGCGGTTCGAGTTCGACGATGAGCGGGAACTTGTCCCGGCCCTGCAGCCGCTGACGAAAGAGGTACCACCCCACCGCCAGGCTCTGACGCAGCGGAACGCCGATACGGATCAATCACCCCTAACAGGCGGCCGCCAAAACCTATAACGGGCGTGAGCGGGCGTCCAGAGCCCCGGATCGGAAACAGTCGGGCACCGTAAGCGTTGAGCGAGACCTCGGTCGGACGGCGGTGGGCGAAGCCCTAGAGGCCTAGAACCAAACGCAGTCCGTCATCGATGCGGGCCATCAGATGCGCAGGGACCTGGCCTACCGATTCCAACAGGTAGTCGCGGTCCACGGTCACGAGCTGCGTCACGTTGGCCACCGACTCTCTGGGGAGTCCAACCTCCGTCGCCGGCAGCAGGACGTTGCCGGGCGCGGCGGCAAGCCGCAGATTCGTCGTCAGCGCCAGCCCCAGTGCCGTTTGTAGTCGACTACGGTTGAAGGCGTCGGCCTGCACGATGAGCAGAGGTCGTCGAAATCCAGGCTCTGAACCGCGCGGATCGGCTAGGTCGGCCCACCAGATGTCGCCCCGCTCGACTACCACTCGTCAGCCGCGAGGCTACGCCCCTGCGCTCGGCGCAGCTCGGGCGTGAGCCCGCTCGGCTGCTCACGGTAGACCTGGTCCAGCAGTGACGTGATGTGTTCGTCGCGGCGCCTTGCGAGGTACTCGGCCACGGCGGTGGCGTACAGCTTGCTGCGAGTTGCGCCCATCTCTCGAGCCGCCTCGTCGGCGGCCCGAAACAGATCGTCGGGAAGCGAAATGGCGATTTTCATACTAGAAGTATACTTAGGTATTCCATCCGATCGCCAAGCTCTGACGTGATGGAACACCCGTAGGGATCATTCACTCCTGACAGGCGGCCGCCAGACCTTCGACGGAAGTGCGTCAGCGTCCAGACCCCCCCTTCGGCCGTGTCATCAACGTCCGGATAGTTGTCGTTGGCGAACTCGAACGCCCAGCCGCCCAGTCCCAGGCCGGGCCGGCGCACGGCCCAATCGCCGGGCGTGCGGACCTCTTGCTCCAACAGCCAGTCGGCGGCCCGGACTATCGCCGCGTCGTTGGCCGATGTCCCGGCGTCGGTCAGCGCGATGATGGCTAGCGCGGTGTCCCCGACGGGCGGGCCGCCGTGGTAGTTAGTCCAAGTCCCGTCGGGTTGGCGGCGCGAGCGGATCCATCGCGCCGTTCGGTCCGCCGTGCCGGGATCCAAAATGCCCAGGTAGCGCCGCAGGAACAGGTCCTCCGCCTCGATGGTGACGTTGCTTTCCAGCTCGCCATTCCCCCAGCCAGCCGGGTTCTGCAAGTCCAGCAGGTGACGGCGTGCCCGATCGATTGCGTTGGCCAGCGCGTTGGGTCGCGCGGAGACCTCGACGCTCATGCCGCCGCTGGCAGGCCCCGCTCGCGGCCCAGGGCCAGCAGCACGCTGCGAGCCGCCTGGCGCCCGCTGCGCACCGCCCCCTCCATCGTGGCGGGCCAGCCGGTATCGGTCCATGCGCCGGCCAGCGCGATGCGGGAGTCGGCGGTGGTTGCTCGCGGACGCAGCCGCAACGTGCCGGGGGCAGGCCGGAACGTGGCCCGATGGTCGCGGGTCGCGTAGAACGCGACCACCCGCGCCCTGGCTGCCTTCGGGAAGAGCCGCACCAGTTCGGGAAGGAATATCGCGCGCAGTTCCTCGGTCGGGCGGTCGGCGTAGGCCGTGGCGGCCGAGAGCGACACGGCCAGACACTGGCCCTCATCCAAGCCGGCCGGACCGGTGCGGTCGAACACCCACTGCAATGGCGTGCCCACGCCGGCTGCAAACGCATGATCCAGGACCCGCTGATCGTAAATCACGTGCAGGTTGACGATCGGGCTGTGTCCCAGATCGGCGAAGGTCTTGGCGCCCGCATGAACCTGCGCCGGGACCAGCCGGGCCGCCTGTTCGTGCGGCACGGCCAGGATCAGGGCCGCCGCCGTGATGCGCTCCCCGCCCACGCATACGTCCAGGTCGTCGGCATCTGGTCGCTCGATGGCGGACACGGCGGCTTGCATGCGCACTTCGACACCGGAGGCCACCAGCGCGGCGGCTGCCCGGTCGCCGTGCGCCACGCCTAGCGGCGCGGTCGTGTATCCGAGGTCTGCCGCCGGTCCGTCGGTCAGCAGCCCGACCTGGAACACCATCGCGCCCAGCCAGAGCGACGCCTCGTCCGACGGCAGGTTGAGGGTGGGCAGGACGATCAAGTCCCAGAGCGACTCCAGCGCCCGTGGCGATGCGCCGTGCTTGCGCAGCCAGCCGCCAAACGTCTGCCGGTCCAGGGCGCGGTCGCCCAGGTCCAGCCGCGACAGTGCTGCCGCCGTACGCGCGACCTGCAGCTTGTCCAGGTGGCTGAGATGCCGGTAGGCCGCCAGGCTGGGCCCCAGGTGCAGCGGCGCCGGCAAGGCCGAGCGGGCCAGGCGGCTGACTCCGCGGTCGGGGTGGATCACGGGGATGTCGAGTCGCGGCTGAAGCGTCACCAGATCGCCGGACCCAATCCGCTCGATCAGCGCCCGGTAGGCCGTGCAGCAACGCAGGAAGACGTGCTGGCCGTTGTCGAACCAGTGCCCATCGCGTTGAAACGAGTACGTAGCGCCGCCCAGTCGGCCGCGCGCTTCCAGCAGCGTCACCGACAGGCCCGCATCCGCCAGCGCGAGCGCTGCGCTGATCCCGGCCAACCCGCCGCCAGCCACCACCACCGGCGCGCCGCTCACCCGCCCGCCAGACTATGGGCCGCCACCAGCGCTTTCTCCCAGGCCGGTAGGGCCACGCGACCCCGCATGACCGCCGCCGGATCGCGCTCGATGCGCCGCAGCAGACGCCTGTAAATACCCGCCATCGTCCCCGCGCAGGCGGAACTGCGCGCGTCCAGCAGCGGACGCAGCCGCAGCCCCTCGTCGAACCACTGGGCGGCACGGGCGGTCTGGAAACGGATCATCTCGGCAAACTTCGGGTCAGGCGGAGCGTCCAGGTCCAGCGTGCAATCGAACCGGCGCAGGTCCTCTCGCGGCAAGTAGACACGGCCGGTCTGCAAGTCTTCCCGCACGTCGCGCAGGATGTTGGTCAGTTGCAGGGCCACGCCCAGGGCGTCTACCAGCGGCGACGCCCGATGCATGTTCTCGGCCCCGGCGACGCCTAGCGACAGCCGTCCGACGGTGCCCGCCACCCGGCGGCAGTAGACCACCAGCTCGTCGAAGGTTTCGTAGACCGTGCCGCGTACATCCATCTCAACGCCGTCAATCAGTTCTCCAAAGGCCGGCAGCGGAATCGGAAGCTGCTGGGATGCGTGCCCCAAGGCGGCCAGTACCGGGTCGTCCGCAGCCGGGCCGATGTCGGCCAGCCGCTCACGCGCTTCCCGCAGGGCTCGCGCCTTGGCTTCAATGGGCAGGTCGCCGTCGCCGATGTCGTCGATCTCACGCGCCAGCGCGTAGACCGCGCAGAGCGCCCGTCGCTTAGGGGCGGGCAGCAGGCGGATGCCCCAGTAGAAGTTCCCCGCCCGCGTGCGGGTCACGTGCTCGCAGTGTGCATAGGCGGCGGCTGGATCCATCGGCTACCAGTCCAGGGCCGTGCGCAACACGCGCATTGCGGCCACGGCCTTGGCCCTGGCGTCCGGCCGCGGAGATTGCGTCAGCACGTCGTAGTCCGCCTGGCGGATCGCCTGCAGGGCGGCCCGACCGCCCTCGATGCAGGCCGCTATGGCCATCCCACGCACGCCGGGCAGCGTCCGCACCAGGGTTGCCCCGCGGTCGAAGAGCGCCCAGGCGCGGTCCACCTCGAAGCGCATCAGCGCCTGAAACTCGCTGGTGGGGCGTCGTGAGGCGATCACCTCAACCGAACAGCCGAACCGGGCCATGTCCTCCCGCGGGATATAGACCCGGCCCATCTGATAGTCCTCCGCCACGTCCTGCCAGTGCTCGGTGAGCTGCAGAGCCGTGCAGATCAGGTCTGAGAGCCAGATCCGCTCCGGCGTAGCCGCCTCGAAGACGTGCAGCACCAGGTGACCGACAGGGTTGGCGGAGAGTTCGCAATAGCCGGCAAGTTCCTGGTACGTCGCGTAGCGCGTCACCCGCTGGTCCTGGCGGTTGGCGTTGATCAGCGCCCGGAAGGGCGCATCAGGGATCGCGTAGCGCAGCACGGTCGGCGTGATGCGCCGCATCACGGCGTGGCTGGGCAGGCCGCCGTTGTAGACGGCGTCCACCTCGCCGTCCAGCCAGTCCAGCAACGACAGCCGGTCGCCTTCGGCGTAGTCGCCCAGTTGATCGGTCAGACGAGCGAAGCCGTAGACGTTCTCCAGGTGCTGTCGCAGGTGGCCGGGCAGCAGGCGCGACGCCACGGGAAAGTTCTCGCCGCCCGCGCGTTGCATCACGGCCGCCAGAGACGGCACGGATTGCGGCGGGGACGTTGTCGTCATCGGCTCACATCCGAGCCGGCGCGGGTACAGGGGCCGGAGCGTTCATCAGACGCTCACTCCCGTTCATGGATCCTGTGGCCGCCGGCCGCACACCCAGCCTCGCCGAAGTGTAAGCCACCCCGCGCCGGCAGCACCCAAGCGGCCTCCTTTCGTCGTCCCTTCACTGACAATTGGCCGCTGGCGACTGGCTGCTGCTCAAGCCAGAGCAAAGCTGTCGCGTAAGATCACAATCCGACCGCGTCGCATCGGCAAACCGCCTGCGCCCGGCACCGGTCACCCACGGCCACTGCCGGCGCCGCAACCTCGACGATGACCCGGAGCGGTCGGGCAGGCCATGACGGCCAGTCATCGTGACGCTTTGACATCGAGGAGAACCATCGTGCGAATCGGAATCAACGGGTTTGGGCGGATCGGCCGCCTGGCCCTGCGGGCGCTGCTGGAGCGCCACCCCCAGGCCGAAGTCGTAGGCATCAACGATCTGGCCGACCTGGCAGCTTCCGCCCACCTTCTGCAATACGACAGTAACTATGGCCGCTTTGGCCGCGACGTGGAAGCCACGGCCGAAGGATTGGTACTGGACGGGATGTCGATCCCATATTTCTCCATCCGCGACTGGAACGCGCTGCCCTGGGGCGACCTGGGGGCTGAACTGGTCGTGGAGTCGACCGGGGTGGGCACCGAGCGGGCACGGGCCGCGGCCCACCTGAACGCCGGCGCCGGTCGGGTCCTGATCTCGGCGCCGTCCGGCGACGCCGATCTCACCGTGGTTTTGGGCGTCAACGACGACCAATTCGACCCCGCCGCCCACTACGTGGTCAGCAACGCGTCGTGCACCACCAACGGCCTGGCGCCGCCGCTTGACGTCGTCCACCGCGAGTTCGGCGTGCGTAAGGGCCTCATGTCCACCATTCACGCCTACACGGCTTCGCAGAGCCTCGTGGATACCGCCATCACCGATCTGCGCGAAGCGCGGGCCAGCGCGCTCAGCATCGTGCCGGCCAGCACCGGCGCAGCCCGCGCCATCGGCCTGGCTATTCCGGAGCTTGACGGCCGCATGCACGGCGCGGCCTACCGCGTGCCCGTTGCCACCGTCTCCATCGTCGAGTTCGTGGCTCATCTGGAGCGTCCGGTCACGACGGAGGACATCACCGACGCGCTGCGCGACGCCGCGGCCGGCCGGCTGGACGGCATTCTGGGCGTGTCCGACGAGCCGCTGGTCTCGATCGACCTCAAGGGCGACACCCGCTCCTCGATCGTGGACGCCGGATCGACCATGGTCATCGGCGACGACCTGGTCAAGGTGGCGGCCTGGTATGACAACGAGTGGGGCTATGCCTGCCGGATTGGCGACGTGGCGATGACCATCGGCGCGCGCGTTGGAGCGCTTGCCCAGGTCTGAGCGGATCGCCTGCGCCCAATGTTTCACGTGAGACATTCGCGGCCATCCACCACTCGGACTCCGGGGGCCGGAGTGCCGAACTGACCCCTGCAGGAAAGGTGCCGTGAAGCGCGGCAGCCAGGCGCTGCAAGTCCGCGGCCAGCGCGTGTTCCTGCGCGTGGACGCCAACGTGCCGCTGGCCGGCGGCGCGATCCGCGACGACACGCGTCTCCGGGCCGTGGTTCCCACGCTTGCCGACCTTCGACTGCGTGGAGCGCGCCTGGTCGTGGCTTCGCACCTGGGCCGCCCGCGGAGTGCGTTTGATCCCGCCCTGTCACTGGCGCCGGTGGCCGAACGCCTAAGGGAGTTGCTGGCCTGCCCTGTGGCGCTCGCCCCGGACAGCATCGGGCCCGCCGTGGATGCCCAGACCCGGAATCTGGCTGACGGCGAGGTGCTGCTGCTCGAAAACCTGCGCTTCCACCCAGGCGAGGAGCAGAACGATCCCGCGCATGCGGCCGCTCTGGCCAGGCTGGCCGACGTCTACGTCAATGATGCCTTCGGCACCGCCCATCGGGCGCACGCCAGCACCGTGGGCGTTGCGGAGCTGCTGCCGGCGGCCGCCGGCCCGCTGATGCACGCTGAAATCCAGGCCCTGGCACGCGCGACCCGCAACCCGGCTCGGCCCTACGTGGCCGTTTTGGGCGGGGCCAAGACCTCCGACAAGATCGGCGTGCTGCGCCGGCTGGCGGCGGATGTGGACGCGCTGCTGCTGGGCGGCGGCATTGCCAACACGATTCTCGCGAACTCCGGGGGCGCGCTCGGGCGGTCGCTGGTCGAGCCCGGCCAGGCCGAGGTCGTCGCCGCCGTGCACACGGCCGCGGCGGCGTCCGGGTGCCGCATCCTGCTGCCGGTTGACGCGATCGCGGCCGCGGCGCTCGATCCCGCCGCCGCCACGACGGTTGTTCCCGCCAATCGGATTCCCGACGACCAGATGGCCCTGGACATCGGCCCCGCCACGACCGCCGCCTACCTGGACGTGCTGGCCGGCGCCCGCACGGTGGTCTGGAACGGGCCGCTGGGCGTCTACGAGCACGCGCCGTTTGCCCAGGGCACGCTGGCCGTCGCGCGCGGACTGGCCGATTCCCGCGCCTTTGTGGTGGTGGCCGGCGGTGACGCCCTGGCCGCGGCTCAGGCGGCCGGCGTGGCGGACCGCATGGGCCACCTCAGCACCGGCGGGGGCGCGACGCTGGAGTTCCTGGAGGGCCGCGAACTGCCCGGCCTGGCCGCACTGCCCGACGCCTGAAGCTAGCCGGGCTTCGAGTTGTCGCCCAGCCACAGGCGGGCATCGCCCACGCGCCGGGTGACCGAGCGACTGTCCAGGTACTCCAGCAGCGCCAGCGCGTACTTGCGGCTGGTCTTAAGCGCATCGCGCACGTCGCGCACCGTCACGGTTGATCCGTCTTCGAAGAGAGGCCGCACCGTTCCGAGCCACCGGTCATACGTCCGGCGAGACAGCGCGATGTCCGGGGCCAGCAGCGCCAGCCGACCGTCCTGTGCAAGCGCCGTCGCCAGTCGGCCGGTGCCGCCGCTCAGCGTCAACGCCTCGGTCAGCGACGGCGGCGCCGATCCGCCCTGATCGAGCCTCGTCAGCAGCCTCTGCGCCGCGCGCTCTTCAGCCTCGCTGAGTTTGAACTTGTGACTGGCCAGCGACACTCGCGGTCCGTCCAGGCGCACGGTTCCGGCCGCCGCCGCGGCCGCGGCGAGTTCCGCAACCGCGTCCGTCGGCGCCTCCAATGTCAAAGCCAGTTCCGGAATCCTGAGTCCGGACGCTCCCGGATCCTGCTCGTGATGGGCTCGAAGCGACGCCAGCAGCGCCGCCGTCAGCCGTTCGACGACCTGGACGCTGCCGACGTAGGCCCGCAGCGTCCGCACCTCACCGGATTCGGTCAGGTCCGCGACGGTCCGCGCGGCGGTCGGGCTGTCTAGTTCCGTTCGCCGGGCCAGATCGTTCAGGGTCACCAAGTCGTCGGCCAGAGTGTCGTGCACCAACGTCCGCGGATCGCCGGCCGCGGCGCGCGCCAGGGTGTCCAGCACCGCCGCCTGTCCGCGCGGCGCGTGCCGCGCCATCGCTCGCGCCACACGCCCGCCGCCAATCGTTGCCGGCGGCGAGAGCCGTCGAATTACATAGCGGTCTCCGCGGCGCGCGGCGATGGGCGCGTCCAGGCGCCATTGGACCCAGCCCGCCCCGCCCGGCGGGATCGGGTCCGCTTCCAACAGCCGCAGCCGCGCGATGCGGGCCGCCGCGCCGATGTGCAGCGCCACCGACTCGCCGGGCTTCAGCGCGCGCGGCGCCGAGGGCAACATTCGCAAGCTGGCATCGATGCGGCGGGTCTCGAGCACCGCGCCCGGTGCCGCCAGCACGTCGCCCCGGCGGGTCTGTGACGGGCTCGTCCCGCCCAGATTCACCGCCACACGCCGCCCCGGTTGCGCGGCGTCGATCGTGGTTTGGTGCGACTGCAAGCCCCGAACCCGCACGCCGCGCCCGCCCGGGAACAAGCTGGGTTGATCGCCAACGCGTAGCGGCCCGCCCGACAGCGTGCCCGTGATCACCGTGCCAAAGCCGGGCATCGTAAAAACGCGGTCGATAGGAATGCGCGCGCCGCCGCTATCCGGCCTTGCCCGGTTACTGGCAAGAACCTGATCGAGCGTGCCAACGAGCTCGTCCAGCCCGGTCCGGGCCTGCGCCGACACGTGCACGATCGGCGCGGTAGCCAACCCACTGCCAGCCAGGGTGTCGCGCACATCCTCTTCCACCAGCGCAGCCCACTCGTCATCCACCAGGTCGGCCTTGGTCAGCGTCACCACGCCCGTGTCGATCTCCAGGAGCTCGATGATGTCCAGGTGCTCTCGCGTCTGCGGCATCACGCCCTCGTCCGCCGCGATCACGAGCAGTACCGCGTCGATCCCGCCCACGCCGGCCAGCATGTTGGACACGAAGCGCTCGTGCCCCGGTACGTCCACCACGGACACCTCACGCCCGCTGGGCAGCGTGAACCAGGCAAACCCCAGGTCGATGGTCAGCCCGCGTTCGCGCTCCTCGGCCAACCGGTCCGGGAAGATCGAGGTCAGCGCTTCCACCAACGTGGACTTTCCGTGATCCACGTGACCGGCCGTGCCCACCGTCATCGGGGTCAGCGCGTCCGGGGACCCTGTCAAAAGAGGGCAATCTCCTCGCGGGTCAGCGCCGGCCAGCTGCCGTCGCGCGGCAACGGCTGCGGCTCCTGCAGGAGATCGCCGTCCGCATCTGCGTGCAGCGCCACGAAGACCGCCAGCAGGCTCCAGCGCTGATGCTCCGGCCCTGACAGCAAATAGGCCTCGCGAACCGGGCCAAAGTCGGCCAGCTGCAGTGAGCGGTGGGAGGTGCCCGCGTCCTCCAGCCGGTCCAGAAAGATCTTGCACAGCATGGGGTGGTCAGTGCTGTGCGTGACGCGTCCGAACGCGCGGCAGACCATGGGCCTTCCGTTGTACCCGGCGCAACGGTTATCGCTGGTCAGCAGCACGCACCGTTCGACGCGTCGCCGGTCAACGTTTGCGGTGAGCCGATTCAGATCCTCAAGGCTGCGGGCGCGCAGGGCGCGCCGCAGCGGGCCGCGCTTGCGGTCGAGCAACCGGCGAGCGCGCCGCACGATCCGGAGTCGCTCTTTGGCGGTGGAGTCACGGTGCAGCGCCTGCAGCACGGTGGCCCATTCCTCTTCGCTGACGAAAACCTGCTGGTAGCAGCAACGCGCGCAGCCGCTGGGGCAGCGCAAGATCGGATGCACGCCCTCCACCATCTCGTTGAGGGTGTCAACCACCTCCAGCGTGGCAATCAGGTTCGGGTCGTCCTCAAGCGCGCCCGTCACCTGGGCAAACGCGCCGGTCAGGTCAGCGGGGACACGACGACGATTTCCCGACGGAGCCACTCGGCCCCCGCCGGGTCCGATGTTCCAGCGATGCACGGTGTCCCCTCTCCTAGCCAAACGCGCCTAGCAGTGCCAGGACAATGGCGGTGCCGAAACCAATGCCGTACGCCACGACGGCCGTGGCGAATGTGAGCGCCGTCCGCCGCCATTTCATCTGTTCTTCCAGGCGATCCAGCCGGGCCGCCTGACGGACGGTGCGCGCCTGGGTCTGCCCGAGTTCGGCGCGCAACTCACCAATCGCCAGTGCATTGATCCGCGACAGGTCCGACACCGGCGCCTGTTGCGGCGCCCCGGGCTGCGTACGGGCCATCAGTTCGGGCAGCTGCTGGATCACCCGCGGCAGCACTTGCTGCGTCACCTGCTGCAATACCACGCGGCTCAGGAGATGCGCCACCATGTCACGCCTTCCTTCCGCATCACGGCCATCGCGTCCCTTATCCGGCCGGCGCGGACAGACTGCTGGGGTCCACGCGATAGATCACCGTACCGCCGTCCCGGTAGACCGCGCGTACCCCAAGCTCTTTCATCCGGTCGAACTTTGCCAGCGAATCCGCCGCGTAGATGCTCCGTTCCAGTTCGCCAACGTAGATCAGACCGACGTCAAACGTCGAGAGCAGCGCCCGCGCGCGCCGGATATCCCTGGTCGCAAACAGCTCTCGTGCGTCGTCGAACCGCGCCTCAACCTCGTGCACATAGCCCCAGTGCTGCTGCTTCGCGTGCCAATCCCAGGCGATCAGCGTGGGCAATCCGGTGTACACGGAAACCCGTCCACCCCAGCGGTAGATGGTGGTTGGCGTCTCCGCCAGCACCGGCGCACCCTGCACGTTCGTTCGTAGCCATTCGATGGCGCGGCGGTCGGCGCTCAATTCGACCGGCACGCCCTGGTCGTAAATCCGGCCGCCGTCCATGAAAGCTTCGCCGTCCAGCGTGGCGGGCAGGGGCTGGATTCGTAGATTCAGCTTGTGCGGGGTTGCCAGCATTGGATAGGCGAGCGCCGTGGCCGCCAGCAGCGCCAGACCCCCGGCCCAGACCGCCCGCGCCAGCCCGAAGCGGGCGCCGCGCCTCAGCGTTCGTACCAAATACGGCACGGCCAGCGCCGCGCCCAGCCCCAGCAGCGTCCAGGCTTGCAGGTAGGACTTGAAGATGGTGTTCAGGCGCCCGATGTCGTCGCGTACCACGATGAATTCGGGCGCCGCCGTCAGCCCCACGCCGGCCAGTAGCAGCGCCAGCGGCGCCAGCGTCACCGGTTCATGACGCACGTGCCAGGCGGCGCTGGCTGCCAGGATCAGCAGTCCGACGATGAGGGCGCGGGTTGACCAGTCGGCGCCCGCGCCAATTAGTCCTGCCATGAGCAGCCCCGCCGCCGTGGCGCTTACCGCCAGCAGGGCGCCCCGCGCCGGCCCCGCCCGCCAATTCTCGAACACGAGCAGCGCGGCATAGGACGCGAGCACCGCCACCGGCAGCCCGAAGATCAGCAGCCATTGCGCCGCCGGGGTCGTTGTCGGCGTGGGATTCAGGCCGCCGTAGAAGTCCACGTACGCCGTATGAAACGGCTGGAACAGAAGCTGTGAGGTCACGGTCAGCCCCGCTCCCGCTCCCAGCATGGTCGCGACCATTGCGCGCGGACCGAGCCGTCCACCGCGCCAGACCGCATAGGCCAGCGCGGCGAGCGTGATGACGGCGTACGTTGGGTAGTCCCACGGATTGACGACCCGATGCAGCGCGAGCACGAACGTCTGGAACGCCAGCACCGCCGCCCACGGACGCCATCCAGTCGCGCGACTACGCCGAGCGGCCTCGCCCACACCCACGATCGCCGCCGCTCCAATCAGCGCCGCGCCGGTGTTGGCGAAGTTCATCATGTGCGGATGCAGGTCGCCGTACATGAATGTGAACCAGGGGAACTCGTTCACCGTCCTGGGGATCACCCGCGTCGCGGCCCAGAAGTCGAACGCCTGGGCCAAACCGCCGTCGAGCAGCAGGCTGGGCAGCTCCAGAACGGCGATTCCTGTGTCGCCGGCCTTGAGCTGCGCGAACACCACCAGTTGCAAACCGACGTGAAGGTTGCCGGCCAGCAGAACCAGGGTCACTGCTGCCAGACCAACTGCCGCCGCTTCACGCCAGCGCCGGCCCAGCAGCGACCACAAGCCCGACGCCGTACCGAAGACCGCGGCCACCGTGGCCGCGAACGCGCCGGCCACGGCCAGGTTGTAGGCCGTGGCCGGAATCACGCCCAGCGTCTTGGCCAGAGCCGCCGTGGGCACGTGGCCCAGGTAGTAGTAATTCAGCCGGCTGCCGGCGTACCAGGGATCGTGCGGCGGGAATGTCGGGCTGCGAATCACCGCGTTGAGATGCGCGAAGTCCATTGGCTTTTCGCCACCGAAGACCGGATGCCAGAGGTCCGGGTTGCGCATCCGCAGCATCAGCATGGCGCCGAAGGCCATGAGCGTCAGCGCCTCGGTCAACAGAATCGGCCGTGCCGCGCCCGTCAGCGAGCGGCGCAACTCGGCCTGCTGGCGCCACAGCACGACGGCGGCGGCCGCAGCCACCAAGCCTGTACCCACCAAAACCGCCGGCGTATCGAAGCGCATGACGCCGATGCTGGCCAGCCACCAGGCTGGTAAGACCGTTACCGCCGGTCCCAGCACTCGCGCCGCCGCGTAGCCCCGGTCGGGCAGTCGCCGCAGCGCCAGCCAGACCAGCGGCCAGGCCAGCAGCCCCGCCAGCCAGACCGCAGCGAACCACGCGACCGCCGCCTCGGCCCCACGCAGCGGCCGCTCCTGGAACTGGGCGGGCCAGCCGGCCTGCGCTTCAACATTGGCCGCCTCGTCCGCTGTCAGGTCCGTGCGGCGCGTGACGGCGGCCTTGGGCAGTACCTGCGTAACGGCGCGCAGATCGACGGATCCCAGCTCGCGCTGGATGTTGGCGGTCGTCTCGGCGCCCCGGCGCGCATAGATCGAGACCGTGGGGTGGTCGTAGACCGTAAAGGCCTCCTCGGCCGCCCGGTCATCGATGACCCACGGACCCAGCGAGGGGCGCGACTCGAAGCGCGCCAGCAGGTTGAACCCCAGCGAACCGTCATCCAGGGCCGCGTAGTAGCGACCTGTCAGCGGGTAGCGCTGCGGCATCCGCGGGATCGTGGCGGCGCCCCGGTCGCTGGCCAGCACCACCATGTCCGCCTGGCTCAGGGTCTGGATCAGATGCGCGCGCTTCGCCTCGTCGTCCGGGTCGTAAACCCGCAACTGCACGTGCGTGAATCGGTCCGGGTTCAGTCCCTTCAGCTGCAGTGGCAGCTCGTCGTCCCAGTGCTCGACGGCAATCGTGGTCCCGGGCGCCGCGTTGGCGTGGATGAATTCGGACGCCGCCGCCCGCGTGTGGTCGCGCCCGTAGATCTGCATAAAGGCCAGGGCCCACAGCAGCGTCGTCCCGAGCGCCACGACCAGCGCCGCGCCGACGCCCCAGCCCGCCAGGCCGCTCAGCCGCTCGCGGCGCTTCCAGCCCCAGGCGAACATCCAGGCGGTCACCAGCGCCAGCACCGGGTAGACCGGGTGGAAGTAGCGCATGGTCTTGAGCACGAACGCGCCGAAGACCAGAAAGTTGAGCCCGGCCCAAGCCAGCGGCAGCGCCAGGGCGTGCTCTCGCGTGCGCCACCACGCCACGGCCGCAATGCCCAGCCCCGCCAGCGCCGCCAGACCGAATGCCGGGCCTGCCCCCCAGCGCACGATCTGTTCGAGCGGATAAAGCCAGGCCGCCGTGCCCGCCCACTGGATGCCCGGCGGCCAGTCCAGCGTGCCCGTCTGGATGGCTTGTTGTTGCGCCAGTGCGTTCGTGAACGCCGGGGCCGGCCGCCAATCCCAGGGCCAGGCCACGGCGAACGCGTAGGGCTGAAACAGTCGAAAGGTCAGCGCCGCGAGTACGCCAAAGGTGCCCGCATGCGCCAGCCACGCCCCGCGACGCGCCCAGGTGTCGCTGAGAACGCCCTCGCGCACAACCGTCAGCGCCCACCAGCCCGCGAACAGCGCCAGCAGCAGACCCGTGCTCAGCTTGCTGGCCATCGCCAGGCCCGCGGCGATGCCGGCCAGCCCCAGGCTGCGCGCGCCGCCGGAGTTGCTGTAGCGAACCAGCAGCCAAAGCGTGAGCGTCGCAAAGAAGGTGGCGAAGGTGTCGACGGCGAAGAAGTGGGCAATCTGAATCGAGTGGACCGCCAGCGCCAGCAGCGCCGCCGCCAGCACGGCCGGCCACGCGCCCAGTAGCCGACGACCCAGCAGGTAGACCAGCAGAACCGTCCCCAGGTCGAACAGCGCCGAGAGCGCTCGCCCCACCAGGTAGGCCTCGTCGTAGCCGCCCCGGCCCAGCGCGCGCGCCAGCGACTCGACCAGAAACAGCGGAAAGGTCCCGTAGACGAAGAACGAGACTTCGTGGTTGAACGGGTTCAAGGGCGACTGGCCCGGATCGAAATAGGCCCACAGGTCCGGCGCCGGTTGGATCTGCGTGAGCACCATGCTCAGGAAACGTTCGTCGGGGTGCTGGTGGTGTCCGTGGTCCCAGTCAAGGCCCACAAACCGAAGCGCCGCGCCCAGGGCCAGAACCGCGGCAATCGCGGCAGCCTCGGGCGTCAGAACGGACCGGGTAAGCCGAGTGACTCCTTGCAGCGCCGTCCGTGTCGCCGATTGCGCCAGAGTCATGCAGCCGCCTGTGCGCGTCAGGACTCGGCGTCCGCCGCCAGCCGCAGCGTGACGTCGCCGCTTCGGATCCGCCGCAGACCGCCGCCCGCTTCGCGCAGGCGCAGCGCGCCGTCGGGATCGAAGGCTTCCACCCGGCCGCGCGCCTGCGCCGCGCCCCTCACCTCGACCTCCCGCCCGAGCAGTACCGACCGCCGCACCCATTCCGCAAATACCTCGTCCCACGCGGCGCCCTCTGCCGCCAGGCAATCCAGCGTCTCGACCACACAGGCCGCCATTAGTTCGTTGCGGTCAAAGGGTCGGGTCGCATAGGCGGCCACGGCTGTCGTGGCCTGCCCTTCGGCCATTCCGGCTCCGCTGAAGACATTCAGCCCAACGCCCACCACCACGGCGTCCCCGTGGGTCTCAACCAGAACGCCCCCGGCCTTGGCCTGACCGAAGACCAGATCGTTCGGCCACTTGATGGAGGCTGAGGCGCCTGTGCACGTTTGGATGGCCCGAACCGTGCCCACCGCGGCCGCGATGGTGAGGCGTCCGGTCGAACCTGGGTCCGCGGGGCCGTTGCGCACGATCACCGACAACAGCAATCCGCCGGGTGTCGTCAGCCAGCGGCGCCCGCGACGCCCGCGCCCCCGCGACTGGCGCTCGGCTGCATAGACCGCGCCGTGCGGAGCGCCCGCCCCCAAACCCGCCAGCGCGTCGTCCTGGGTCGACGCGGTCCGGTCCGCCACCGTCACCGGCGCGTTGAGCCCGTGAGCCCGCAGCCGCGCCCGAATCGCCGACGCGTCCAGCGGCGTCCAGGACTTTGGTGCGTGTGTCAATGGGCCTCAGTGCTGTGCAGCGCCGCGCCCAGTCTCACCGACCCCTGGCCCCGGCGAAAGACCGGATTGCCTGTCTCGATCATCAAGCACGAGCGCCTCGCACAGCTGCTCGTCACTCGCCGCTGACGACTGGCGACTGGCCACCGCCCACCCAGGCGCGACGATTCGTGCTTTGTACCGCGCCGCTTTGACGGTATGCTCCCCATCCGGCATTTGAGCTTGGTGCGGCGCACTTTGGAGGGCAGCTCGTGGCGTATAGCGTGATCAGTAAGAAGTCCGGACATACGTACCACCTTCATTCGCGAGTAGTGACGCTGAGAGGCGGTCGCCAACAGCGCATCTACTACTTCGCCAAGTCGGTGGGCGAGGGCGCGGTCGACGAGATGCCCGAGGGCTACATCGTGTCCGAGAACCCTCGCACTGGGCTTCCCCTTCTCAAGAAGGGCTGATCAGCCCGCACCAGTTCACGAATCCGACGCGACAGATACTTTTCACGAACACCTAGCCGCAACGCTGCGGCTCCCACGGAGCGACGCCGCTCAGCCAGCGCCCGCCGGACCAGTTCTTCCGGTAGCAGCAGTTCCAACGCAAATCGATCCGCTTCCCATTCCTGACGCCGCCGCTCGGCGCGTGTGGCGCCGTCTCCTGTCGTGCCCGCGTGCAGTACCCAGTGCCCCAATTCGTGGGCGGCGCTGACGTTTCGGTCTGCAGGGACTAGCCGCGCATTGACCACCAGGGCCGGACGGCGGCCGCTCAGGCTGGCCAGCAGGCCTCGGATGCTCAGCGGCAACGGGCGCTCGTAGACGCGCAGCCCTGTTGCGGTGCGCGCTAACGCGGCCGCGTCCTGAATCGGCGCGGAGACCGGCCGCCCGCCACGCCGCCGCAGCAGTGCGGCGGCCAGTTGAATCTCCCGCAGCGTCCGGTGGCGCATGACTCGGATACCGTACAAAAAACGAACACTTCCGTCGAGACTTTCCGCCCCTCAGGCCTGGCGGCATGCCTGGAGAGGTGGCTCTCGAAGGCGCCTTCCGCGTCGCGCCGCGAACCCGTACGAGTCGGACAGACCACTACCATGCCCCCATGAACCGCGCCCTGATTGCCGAACTCCGCCAGCGCAGCGACGCCCCGCACATCCTGGTGGATCCCGATCAGCTGGTGGCGTACGGCTACGACGCCACCATGGGCTATCGCGGCTCGCCTGGTGCGGTGGTGATGGCTGAGACCGAGGCCCACATCGTCGATGCGTTGGCGGCGGCCGTCGCGCACGGCGTTGCCTGCCTGGCGCGGGGCGGCGCCACCAGCCTGTCCGCCTCGGCGGTACCGCCCGACGGGGCGCTGGTGATCGACACCAACCGCATGCGCCGCATCATGGCCTTCGACCCCGTGCGTCGGCGCGCCAGCGTCGAACCCGGCGTTGTTACGCGCGACTTTCGCGCCTATGCCGCACAGCGCGGTCTGCTCTACGCCCCGGACCCTTCGTCCGAAGCGGCCGCCACCATCGGCGGCAACGTGGCCACCAACGCGGGTGGTCCCTATGCCTTCAAGTACGGCGTCACCCGCGACGCCGTGATCGGTCTGCGGGTGGTCACGCCGCGCCACGGGCTGCTGCGCCTGACGCGCGGTGCGGACGACGCGGTGATCGATCTGATCATCGGCTCGGAAGGCACGCTCGGCATCGTTACTGAGATCAGGCTCCAGCTTCGTCCACTGCCGCCCCACCGAGCCGTGCGCGCGGCCAGCTTCCCGGACGGTGAAACCGCGCTGCGCGTGGTGGCGGAGATCATGGAAAGCGGCATCACCCCGGCGAAGCTCGAGTTCCTGGACGACATCACCGTCGAATCGCTGGAGCGCTCGCGTCCCTGGGGATTCCCGCGCAACGCGGGCGGCCTGCTGCTGGCCGAGTTGGACGGCGATGAAGCGGAGGTCCGCGACGAGACCGTGGCGCTGGACGACCTGCTCCGCTCCGCGGGCGGCGGGCTGGACAGCGTGGATCCGGCCCGCGCCGAGCGCTGGTGGGAAGCGCGGCGCGGGATCACCGCCTCCCTGGCCCGCATTCGCCCGGCCAAGATCGGCGAAGACATCTGCGTGCCGTACTCGCAGCTGGCGCCCACCTTCACAGCGATCAAACAGGCTGCCGACGCCGCCGACGTGGTGGTGGCGATCTTCGGCCACGCGGCCGACGGCACCCTGCACCCGAACATGCTCTACGACCCGGCGGATCCCGACGAGCGTGAGCGCGCCTTTAGCCTGCTGCCCACGGTGGCCGACGCCGGTCTCGCGGCCGGCGGCATCCTCTCCGGCGAACACGGGCTGGGGCGTGTCAAACAGCCGTTCGTGGATCGCGCCTACGATCCGCCCACGCTCAACGCCATGCGGCGCATCAAACGCGCTTTCGACCCCAACAACATCATGAACCCGGGCGCCATGTGGCCCACCGAACCCCTGGTCGCTGATCACTGAAAGCCGCGGGGCCGCGGCAAATGCCGCGGCCCCGCGTAGTGGCCATTCCGCTATCGCGGAATCGAGTTACGAGGCTTCGACCGGATAGGTCTCCTCGCCGTGTTCCGGCATGTCGAGACCGGACATCTCCTCTTCGGGCGACGCGCGCAGGCCCATGGTGACCTTCAGCACGTTGAAGAGCAGAAGTCCGGTGCCCAGCGCCCAGATCACCGCCACGACGGCGGCAATCAACTGCGCAACGAACTGGACCGCGTTGCCGGCAATGAAGCCGCTGACCCCGTAGGTGCCGTCGGCGAAGATGCCGACCGCCAGCAGGCCCCAGACACCGGCCACGCCGTGCACCGACGACGCACCAACCGGGTCGTCGATCTTCAGCTTGGTGTCGATGAACCACAAGCCGACCAGCATGACTCCGGCGCCAATTGCGCCTACCACCACCGCCGCCCAGGGCGCGATGAATGCGCAGGGCGCGGTGACGGCGACCAAACCGGCCAGCGCGCCGTTGGCGGTGTCCGCCGCGCTGATCTTGCCGCGCTGCACCAGCCGGATGTAGGCGGCCGTTACCGCACCGGCGGCGCCGGCCAGGAACGTGTTGGCAATGATGACCGCGATGCGCGGATCGTTGCCGTTCACCGTGCTGCCGGCGTTGAACCCGAACCAGCCGAAGAACAGGATGAACATCCCAATGACCACGTACACCATGTTGTGGCCCTTGATCACGCGCACCTCGCCGTTCGGACCGTACTTGCCCATGCGGGCGCCCACGGTGTAGGCGCCGGCCAGTGCCAGCATGCCGCCGATGGTGTGAACCACGCCGGATCCGGCAAAGTCCACCGCCGCCGCGCCGATCCAGCTTTCCAGCTGCTCGCCGCCCAGCCAGCCGCCGCCCCACATCCAGTGTCCGTAGATCGGGTACACCAGCGCGGTTACGAGGAAGCTGTAGGCCAGGTAGGCGGTCACCTTCGTGCGCTCGGCCATGGCCCCGGCCACGATCGTGGCGGTGGTCGCGGCGAACACCATCTGGAAGAACCAGAACATCGCGGTCGACACGTCGTAGGACTGATTGATCAGGAAGAACCCGGAGTAGCCGATGAAGGCGTTGCCCTGGTCCAGTCCCGGAAATGCTCCCGAACCCCCGAACATGAACGCGTAGCCGAAGGCCCAGAAGGACAGGCCCCCCGCCGCGAAGTCCAGGATGTTCTTGGTCAGATAGTTGACGGTGTTCTTCGCCCGGATCAGGCCGGCGCCCAGGAAGGCGAACCCGGCCTGCATGAAGAACACCAGCGCGCCCGCGATCAGCGTCCATACGAAGGTGACGCCAACGGTCGGGTCGGCCTCGAGCGTGGCTTCGCCCGATGGGTCGGCCTGGGCAAAAACCAGGCCGCGTAAGAGCAGGATTGCCGTGAGTGCCAGCATCACGGCCGACGCCGCGCGAATCGTCAGCGCCCAGCGGGGCGCGTCGCGCGTCCAGAGAAGCGACATCATTGCGTGACTCCATTAAGGGAGAAAAGGGTTGAATTCCGTGCCCGCGCGTCATCGCCGGGAGTCACTCATTGCCACGTGTCGTCTTCGGGCGCCTGCGCCGCACCTGCCGTGGCGGCACGTTGAGGGCGCGCGCCCCGCGAGGATTCACCCTTGATCCCCGCGCTCTGGTCGCTACATACGCAGTCTCTTCTTACGCAATCCGCACGAACGCTGGGCAAGCCTAGCGCGTCAACGGCAAAACGGCGAAAACCCGGCTCTTCCCGTGCTCGCCGACCGCGGCATTCAGGGCCGCCGAACGCCACGACGTCACGATGCCTGTGCTCATCCACCGGTGGCGCCTCGCTGATCCCCGACTATTGGCCCCCTGCCACCAACCTCAGCTACATCACCAGGTTTTCGCCGCCGTCCACGCCGATGACGTTGCCGGTGATCCAGGCGGTTTCGGCCACGGTGAGGGCGGCGATGGCGCGGGCCACGTCATCGGTCGTGGTGAGGCGTCCGGCGGGGTTCATGCGCCGCGCCTGCTCGACCATGGCTTCATTGCCCGGAATCTTGCGCAGGGCCGGTGTGTCGGTGACGCCCGCCCGGATGGCGTTGGCTGAGATCCCCTTGGGCGCCAGTTCCACCGCCAGTTGCCGGATGTGCTGTTCCAGGCCGGCCTTGGCCGCGCCCACCGGGCCGTAGCTGGGCCAGATGGTGGAGGTGCCGGCGCTGGTCATCGCGTAGATGCGCGAGCCCGGGCCCAGCAGTCCACGCGCTTCCAGGTCCTGCGACCAGTAGACGAGCGTGTGGGCCATGAGGTCCAGCGTCATGTCCATCTGCTTGGGCGTAACGCCGGGCGCGCCGTCCACACCCACGTATGGCACGGTGGTTCCGAAGGCGATGGAGTGCATGAGCAGGCGAATCGGCGGTTGGCCGCCCTGGACGTCCTCGGTGATCGCGTCCAGCACCTCGGTGCGCGCCTCGGGGCTGCCGGCGTTGACGTTGAAGAAGTGCGCCGTACGGCCCTGGGCCTCGATGTCCTGCTTGACCGCGTCGGCCAGCGGCTGGGTGTTGCGCCGGTCGAAGTGCACGCCGACCACGTCCATCCCGCACGCCGCCAGATAGCGAGCCGTCGCGGCTCCGAATCCACTGGACGCTCCAAGCACCAGCGCCCAGCCGTTCAGCTGGGGGTGCGGTTCTGCCATCAGGGTTCTCCGCGCGTCGGACTGCCGGCATCCTAACCCGCGCTGAGGGTTGACGCGGCGCGCACGCCTGCGCAGATTCACTACATGCCCCCGCACCGCATCGGGATCATTGGCTGCAGCCCTCGTGGCCTCGCATTTGCCGCCGCGGTCGCGTCCCTGGACGAGTCCAACCTGGTTCTATCCGTGGACGACGACCTGGCAGCGGCTCAAGCGTGCGCCGGCGCCTACGGCGGCGTCGCGGCGTCGGGCTGGAACGGCCAGGCGCTCGACACGCTCATCGTGACGCACCCGCGCCTGGACTTCACCAGCCTGTTGGACGCAGCGCAGAACGGCGTTCAGGTGCTGGTGGACCCGCCGCTGGCTCGCGGCGTGGTGGACGCACGCCGCGCGGTCCGCACCGTGCAGGGCGTGCCGGGTCGCGTTGGCATGGCGTTCGACTGGCGCTTCGAGCCGCTGATGCGGCTGCTGCGTGCCCTGCTGCCACGGCCCCTGTTCGCCCATGTCTCCGTGTCAGTCGATCCCGGCGCGCCGCAGGCGCCCGAGTCCGTCCGGCAATCCGTCTGGACCACGCCGCACCTCGCGCTGGACCTGCTGATGCACCTCTTCGACGGCCCGCCGGCGGAGATTGTGGCCGACGGCGGCCCACTGCCCGCGCCGCGGGGCGGGACTGCCATGGCCAACGTTCCCGCGCGTGCGGACGCGATGGTCGCTGACCTCTTCTTCGACCGCGAACGCCACGCCTCGCTTACAGTGGCCGGCGGCGGCGCGGACCCCGACCTGGGTCCGGTGTCGTTGGACGTGACCGACGGCGTAACCCGCGCCCGGATCTGGTCCAACTGGACCGCCGCTGAGGTATTGCCGCTGGACGGCCGGTCCCTGGACCCGCCGCGGATGCTCGGCGTGCGTACGGAGCGCATGGGCCGCGCGCTGCAGGCGATGGTTGAGCCCGACGGCTCGGCGCTTCGCGCCCTCGTCCGGGCCCTTATCGACGCCGAATCGACCAACGCGCCACTCCCGGGATTGCCTGACGGCGCCGGAGCGGTTGCGCTCACCCGCGCGGTGCTGGCCGCTGCCGCGTCTGGGCGCACTCAGACCCTGCGCGCCGCCTGACGTGGTCCGCCTCGGCGTCTACGGCGGCACCTTCGACCCCGTGCACCGCGGGCATCTGGCCGTCGCCTGGAGCGTGCGTCAGGCGTTTGACCTGAGCCGCGTGCTGTTCATTCCGGCGCGCCAATCGCCACTGCGCGCTCCGCCGCTGGCTGCGGCCCGAGACCGACTGGCCATGGTGCGTCGGGCAATCGAGGGTCTGCCGGCCTTCGAGGCCTCGGCCATCGACATTGAGCGCCCCGGACCTTCATTCATGGTCGATACCCTCCAAGGCTTGGCCGCCCAGCACCCGCGGGCCGAGTTCTTCCTGATCCTCGGCGCCGACGCCATGGCCGAACTACCCGCCTGGCGCAGCGCGGACCGGATACTGGCCGCGGCGCAGATCATTACCGTGCCTCGGCCTGGACATTCACGGGAGATTCCGCCGCAGGTGCAGGCCCTGCACCCTCGGGCCGACCAGCGTATTCACCTGCACGCTATGCCGCCCGTGGACATCGCCGCGTCCCAGATCCGGGCCCATCGCGCTCACGGACGGTCCATTGACGCATTGGTGCCGCCGGCCGTGGCCAAGTACATCGAAGCTCGCCGCCTCTACGCCGCCGACGGGGCTAAGCCAGCGGGGGCGATATGATTCAGCCACCTGCTCATACGTTGGTTTGCCTCTGAGCCCGATCGAACTCGCGCGCCAAGTCGTGGACGCGGTGGCCGCGCGTGGAGCCGCTGACACGTTGCTGTTGGACATCCGCGGCCTCAGCGTCCTGGCGGACTACTTCGTCATTACCACCGTTTCCAGCACGCCCCAGATGCGTGCCGTTCGCGATATGTTGGACCGCGAGTTGAAAGCCGTGGCCGGGCGGCGCCCCCTGATCGAAGGTGAGCCGGCCGACGCCTGGGTCCTGGCCGACTTTGGTGATGTGGTGGTCCATGTCTTTTCCGAAGACGGCCGGTCGTACTATCAGTTGGAGGAGTTCTGGATTGAAGCGCCCGTGGTGCTGCGGGTGCAGTAGGACTGACCAGCCATGCACGGATTGAAGATGTTTGCGTTGGGGCTGGCGGTTGCCCTACCCGCCGGCTTCGTGGCCGGCGTTGCGACCGCTTTCCTCGTCACGTCCGAGCGGACCGCCGACCTGCGGCAAGCCGTCGCCCGCAAGATCTTCGGCAACGAACCCGGCGTCGACTTCGAGAACCTTCAGCAATAGGCGTGCCCTAACTCGGATCCACACGGCACTCGGCGGACAGCCGCCGCTCAACCTCGAAGCGTCGCTATCGTTACCCCGTCACCGCCTTCGTTCAGCGGCGCGGCTGCGTGTCCTCCCACTGACGGATTCCCGGCCAGCACGTCGGCCACGACGGCCCGCAGCGCCCCCGTGCCCTTGCCGTGGATGACGCGCAGTGACGCGGCGCTCTGGCGCAACGCCTCGTCCAGGGCCCGTTCGACGGTTTCCGCCGCGTCATCGGCCCGCATCCCGCGAATGTTGATCTCCACGGTTCCGCCGCCTCCGGGCACGCGCCGGCGGCGGCGTGGTGGGCGGACGGGCGCTGGAAACACCTGCTGAAGCCGCGCGCGCTCGATCCTGGCGCGGGCGCTGCCGATGGCGACCTCCACGGCCTGATCGGCCAACCCCACAACCCGTGCCCGGCCCGAGAAGCCGTCCGCTTCTACTTCGTCCCCCACGCGTACATCCAAGGGCCTACGGTCATCCGCGTCGACAAGCGGAGGCTTCGTGGCGTCCAGCCGGTCCTCCGTCGTAGCCGTTGTCTCCCGCGCGGTGCGCCGGTCAGCGGCGCTCCCAGTCCGGGCGGCGCGGCGCGCCTCCTGCAAGGCCTGCCGTGCGCCCCGCAGCAGCCCGCGCGCCTCCTGTCGTGCGGCGCGCATCAGCGCGTCACAATCCTGCTCCAGCTCATCTATCCGCTCGTCCAGGGTCCGGCGCGTGCGTTCGGCGGCGCTACGCGCGGCCGCGCTGGCCGAGCGTTCCCGTTCCGCGGCCGCGAGTTTGGCCTGCGCATCCGCAATTGCCTGCTCCAGGTCCAACGCGCGGGCCGACATGCGCGTGCGGGCGTCGGCCACGATTGCGGCGTCCAGCCCCAGTCGTTCGGCGATCTCCAGCGCGTTGCTGGACCCCGGGATGCCCAGCCGCAGGCGATATGTCGGCCGCAGCGTGGCCAGGTCGAACTCCACGCTGGCGTTGCGTGTCCTTGGATGCCCCGCGGCGAACGCCTTCAGCGCCGGGTGATGCGTGGTTGCCACCACTGTCGCGCCGCGTTCCAGCAGCGCCGCGATCACCGCTTGCCCCAGGGCTGCGCCTTCGTCCGGGTCGGTGCCCGCGCCGATCTCGTCCGCCAGCGCCAGCGCTCCCGGGCCGGCAGCTTCGACCATGGCCAGCAGGTTCCCCACGTGCGAGGCAAACGTGCTGAGGCTGTGCTCAATGCTTTGCGCGTCGCCGATATCCGCCACCACCCGCTCAAACACGGCTACCCGTGACCCCGCCTGGGCCGGGACGTGCAGGCCGCAGGCCGCCATCAGGTGCAGCAGACCCACCGTCTTGAGCGCCACCGTCTTGCCGCCCGTGTTGGCCCCCGTGATCACCAGCGCCCGCGCCTCCGCGCCGTCCAGGTGTACGTCGATTGGAACCGGATGCTCGAGTAGCGGGTGCCGTGCCGCACGCAGATCGAAGGCCGTGTCGTCGCTCACTTCCGGCGATGTCGCGTGCAGGGCCATTGCGTAGCGCGCCACCGCCAACGTCCGATCCAGGTCCGCCAGCGCCTGCACCGCCGCATTGAGCGCCCGTCGTTCCGCGCCTACCGCCGCCGACAGTTCCAGCAGGATGCGCTCGACTTCGCGGCGCTCGGCCACCTCCAGCGCCCGGATCTCGTTGCCGGCTTCGATCACCGCCAGCGGTTCCATGAAGACCGTAGCGCCGCTGGCCGATACGTCGTGCACCACGCCCGGGAAATCGCGCTGGCGTTCCCGCCGCACCGGCACGGTCAGCCGTCCGCGGCGCTCGGTGACGAGGCGCTCCCGCAGGATGTCAGAGGAAACCTGCTGCACGAGCCGTTCCAGCAGGCGCGTCAGCCGCCCGCGCTCCTGCGCCAGGACGCGCCGCAGGCGCGCCAATTCGGGGGAGGCCTCGTCGCGAACCTCCGCCTGTTCGTCGATGGCCGCCGCGATTCGTCCCTCCAGATCCAGCGGGTCGCTCACGCCCTCCACCAGCGACCACAGCGCTGGAACTTCAGCCGCCTGCCCGCCCACCGCCGCCACGGCCAGCCGCGTGGCCCGCAGGTGATCGTGGACATCCAACAGGTCGGCGGGATCCAGGCGGGCCCCGCGCGCCGCCCGTTCCGCCTGGGCGCGCACGTCGCGCGCGCCGCCAACCGTGAACGACGGGCTGACTTCAAGGAACTGACGGCCCTGTGTCGTCAACTCCAGCCGCGCGCGCACCGCCGCGCGAGCGGCGTCCGGGCGCAGCCCCCGCACACCGGTGCGCGCGGTCGAAAACGAGGCAAGTTTGGCAACGCGTTCCAGCACCGCTGGCAATTCCAGCAGTTCGCGCGTCTGGGCGTCAGCGACGGCCATGGTCTGACCACTAACCTCCGCAGCCGCCGGTTGGTCAGCGCGCTCAGTCACTTCAGCAAACGTAGCGGCACTCCATCAGCAAGCGCTGGCGCGGCGTCCGCGCCGGTCGGTGCGCCTCGCAATGGAACTGGCGCAGCCGACACTAGCTGTCCCGAACCACGGAATGCGGCTGCGCGGTTTAGTCGAAGAGACGAAACGGCGGGTAGCGGTCGGTCAAGCTCAAGAAGTAGGCGTTGACCCGCAAGTTCCAGCGAAGGATCCCTACCTGAAAGTCAAACAGGCCGCGCGGGTAGTAGCCAACGATCAGGACCGCTATCCAGCCAATCAGGGTCACGATGCTGGCAACGAAGCCTAGAATCGAAAGCACCACAAGGTGCGGAAGGATCAGCAGCAACTTGATCACGCCGAAGAACAACGCCGCGAGCGCGAGCAGGCGTGAGCTTCGCTCTGGATACTCCACCACAACGTTTACCGGGTAGTCGTCCATCTTCACTCCTCAGTTCCGGGCTAGCACCCTCGGTAATTCGTCTGCCACCGGGAGTCTACAAAGACGGACATCTCCAGGGCGCTGCGCTGTCGCGCTCGTTGAGACGGGCCGCGCCAATCTGCTGGCCTGCAGCGGACGCTCACTTCGCGAGGAGCGCTGCCGCCTAGTTCCGCCGAGCGTCCAGTTTCTGCTGCAGGCGGCGCAGCGCCTGTTCCATCCGCACGTCCAGCAACTCGCCTTCCAGGGTCAGCAGGTCCGCCAGCGAATCGGCTTCCAGCAGGCGTTGGGCGCTCCCGGGACCGGTGGGGACACCGGTGGCGATCAGATACGCCAGCTGCAGCGGATCTGCCGGCAGCTCGAACTCCGGCATATAGCCCGCCTGAATCTCGATCATCAGCGTCACCAGCCGCTCGAACCGCTCCCGTACGTCCTCCAGGGCCTGCAGGGTGGTCTCCGCGGCATCGAAGGGCAGCGGCGTCAACTCCACCTCGCCCACCACATGCGGTTCCTCGGCCACGATGCGATCGATGCGGAATCGCGTTTCGCCCAGCGCCAGCAGGTTGAAGCGCCCGTCTGGCAGGTACTCCACCTTCTCCACGCGCGCGGTGGTACCGATTCGGTACGGTATGGCCGCTGCCCCGACTTCCTCGCCCTCGGCAATCAGCACCACGCCGAACACGCCCTCGGTCTCGATGCAGCGCCCAAGCATGGCCCGGTAGCGCGGCTCGAAAATATGCAGCGGCAAGCGCATGCCTGGAAACAGGACGGTATTCAGGGGAAACAGGTCCAGCCGCATGCCGCAGTCTAGGCGGCCCGCGTTCGTGCACGCTTCAGCGAAGTCTGTAGTGGCTGAGGTTGCAGGCACTACCGCCTCCCCGGCTCACATGCTTGTGATTGACCGTGACGTTTGCCACAAAGCCTCGATCGGTTTGGCTGCTACATTGAACCGCCCAGACCACGAGAACTAACCGGACAGCCGCCAGAGGGCGTGAGCGGAGGCTTCCGGGCCGACATGAGCGACATCGCGATTCAGACCTGGGGTCTGACCAAGCATTACGGCGACGTCGAGGCCCTTTCGGACCTTGACCTGGAAGTCCGCCCCGGTGAGATCTTCGGCTTCCTGGGACCCAACGGCGCCGGCAAGACCACCACTATCCGCCTGCTGTTCGGGCTAATGCGGCCCACTCGCGGCCGCGCCGAAGTGTTGGGACTTGACGTCCACCGCGACGGGCCGGCCGCCCGTAGCTCGATGAGCTTTCTGCCCAGCGATAGCAGCCTCTACACCTTCATGAAGGTCGGCCAGTACCTGGAAACGTTCGGCAGCCTGACCAACGCGCCTCGGAAGCGGCGCGACGAGTTGACCGAGCGGCTGGAGTTGGACACCTCCCGCAAAATCGGCGACCTCTCGATGGGCAACCGTCAGAAGGTCGTCGTCGTGCGCGCCTTGCAGGAGGACGTGCCCGTCTACATCGTCGACGAGCCCACGCGCGGTCTCGATCCCCTGGTGCAGCAGGAGTTCGGCAAGATCATCAGCGAGTTGCGCGACGAGGGCCGCACGGTCCTGCTCTCCACCCACGTGCTCTCCGAGGCCGAGGCGCTCTGCGACCGCGTGGGCATCCTGCGCCTGGGACGCCTGGTGCAGGTGGACACCGTCGCCGACCTCAGCGCCGCGCGCGTCCGGCGCATGACGGTCACGTTCGACGGCGATGCGCCCGCCGAGCTGTCCATTCCCGGCGTCATAGACATTCGCATCGAGGACGGCACGGCGCGCTTCGAGGTCAGCGGCTCAATCGATCCGGTCATCAAGGCGCTGGCCCAATACACCGTGACCGACCTGGAGACCGACGAAGACAGCTTCGAAGAGTCGTTCCTGCAGCACTACGAGAGCGGGAACGGCGCATGAACACCAGCGTCATTCGCCTGACCATGCGCACCCGCCGCCTGGCGACGTTCTGGTTTCAGCTGGGCATTCTGGCGCTCGCTCTGCTCATCATGGGTCTCTGGCCCCTGTTCAAGGAGAACTGGGACACCCTCACCCAGGCGATGGGCGGCAGCGAAGTGTTTGGCGGCACCACGGTATCCGGAGCGTCGCCGCAGCAGAACACTTTCTATAGCTACTTCAGTTCGCAGTACACCAGCACCCTGATGCTGGTTCTGGCCTACTTCGGCGTCTGGTTCGGGGCCGGGCTGATCACACGCGACTTTGGAACCGGCACGCTGGACGTGCTGCTGGCCGCGCCGATCAGCCGGACGCGCATTTTGCTCTCCCGCATCGCCGCCCTGCTGATCCTCACCACTGCGGTCGTCGGCGCGTCCCTGGTCGGAGTTCTGATCGGCGCGGCTATCTGGGCCCGCGAGGTCGACCTGAGTGCGCTCGACCTGCTGTTGGTCCACGTGCAGATGGCGATCTTTACGCTGGCCGTCGCCGGGGGCGGTCTCCTGCTCGCCACCCTGATTTTGCAGCCAGGCCGCACCTACGGTCTCGCCGCCGGCATCATTGTCATCATGTTTGTGATGCTGATCGTGGCGGACATCGCTTCGGGCGTCGATTGGCTGGAGAAGATCAGTTTGTTCGGCTACTGGAACCCGGTGGACCAGTTGGGGACCGGTGACTTCATCTGGCGCGACGCCCTGGTTCTGGGCGGAACCGCGCTGGTCACGGCGGTCGCCTCGCTCGCCATCTTCCGGCGTCGCGATATCGTCGCCTGAGTTCCGCATGTCGCGTGCATGCGGCGCTGCGATACTTGGACTTGCGTCATCTGGTCAGAAATCCAGGAGTGGTTCACTGTGCCGCGTGCCGAGGGATCAGGAACGCTTGGCCTTGGCGACCCCGCGCCCCGATTCACGCTGCCGCTTGCCGCCGATCCCGACCAGCTCTGCGAGGTGCCGGCCGCCGGGCAATGGGAGTTGCTGATCTTTCTCCGGCATACCTGGTGACCGAACTGCCGGAGTTATCTGGCGCAGCTCGCGGGCGAGCTGGAGGAATGGAAGCAACGCAAGGTCCGTATTGTCGGCGTATATGGCCAGGGGCCGGAAGGCGTGCGGCGCTTCGCGAAGGGCCTGTCGCTCCCGTTCCCGCTCTTGGCTGATCCCGATCGCTCCGCCATCCGCCGCTACGGCGTCTACGTCCGCCTCAACTTCGAGTCCTGGAACATTGCCCGTCCCAGCGTGTTCCTGGTCGATCCCAAGGGTCGTATCCGCTTCATCAGCGTCGGGTCCCACCAACGCGACTGGCCTGACTCCGCCGACCTCTTGTCCGTAGTCGACAACGCCTGACTCCCGGCTCGGTAACTTCCACGCGTCCGGCCCTTGTGCATCTCGTTGCCAACCACTTGCCCGGATTTGTACGCCTGCCGTATGATCAGTCGGCGAGACCATTCGCTAGACTGACGATATGAGAGGGAGCAGATCCGAAGCCGCCGCCGAACTGGCCGTGTTGGGCACCCGCTTCACCCGCATCGCCCAGCGCTTCGCCACTGCCCGCGAAGACAGCCTGGGTTTGACCCAGCCGGAATACCGGACACTGCGCGCTCTGCGTCGCCGCGCGCCCCGGCGCATGAAGCAGCTGGCCGACTGGCAGCTACTCAGCAGCCAGACCGTCTCGCACACCGTGGAACGGCTGGTCGTGGCCGGCCTGGTCACCCGCACCGAGGATCGAGCCGACCGCCGTCACCTGCTTATTGACGCGACGCCGGCCGGCCTGACGCGATTGGCTGCATACGAGAACGCCTTCGTGCAGTACCTCGAGGGCGCGCTTGATGAGCTTGGCGACTCTGAATCTTCGGACATAGCTGCGGCTCTCGTCCGGCTCAACGCCGCTATCAGCGCCAAGCGCGAAGCCGGCTACTTCAGGACTCAACGAAAGGACGTTCATGCGTAGCACCACAATCCTGACCCGCCTGATTCGCTATGCCCTGCCACATTGGCGACTGAGCCTGGGCACCCTGGCCGTCACTCTCGTCGGTACGGTCGCTGACTTGTCTATTCCATTGATTCTGCGCGAGGCCATTGACGAGGGGCTCAAGGAAGGCGCCCAGACGGTTCTTTATGTCACGGCAGGTCTGGTGGTTGCCTTCACGGCGTTCAAGGGCCTATCGCAATTCGGCCGCCAGTTCATGGCCGAAGTCTTGAGTCAGCGGGTGGTCTTTACCATCCGAAATCAGCTGTACATGCACATCCAGAGCCTCTCGTTCCGCTTTCACGACCAGACTCGCACCGGCGAGTTGATGTCGCGAACCACCAGCGACGTGGAACGCGTCCGTCGCTTCGCGTCCATGGGCGTCTTTCAGATCGTCCAAATTGTCCTGGTTACCGGCGGCGTGTCCGTCGTGCTGTTCGTAACCGACTGGCAGCTCGCCCTGCTCTCGCTTCTTATTATTCCGGTGCTGGTTGGAATCGCGCTTAGCTTTGCCAAGCGCATCCGGCCGCTCTTTCAACTAGTGCAGGAAGCATGGGCTGATGTGAACGTAGTGGTACAGGAAAACCTGGCCGGTGCGCGGGTCGTGCGCGCATTTGCCCAGGAAGACGCCGAAGCGCGTCGCTTTGCGCCGGTAAACGCGGTACTGAACGACCGAACCGTCCACGTAATGCGCCTCTTCGCCATGCGCGCGCCGCTGTTCAACGCCATCCTGGGCGCCGGGCAGGTGGCGGTGCTGTGGTACGGCGGCTGGAAAGTGATCAATGACCCGAACTTCAGCTTGGGCACGCTGGTGCTATTTAATGTCTACCTGTTGCTCCTGATGATGCCCGTCCGCATGTTGGGTATGACGATCAACAGCTTCGCTCGCGCCGTCGCGTCAGGGGAGCGCATCTTCGACATCCTGGACGAGCGTTCCGATGTGCTGGAATCGCCTCACGCCGAAGCTCTCACGCGGGCCAAGGGCCGCGTGACGTTCGAGCGGGTAGGTTTCCAGCACGAGAGCCAGTCGGTCCTCAACGACATCAATTTCGATGTTGCGCCGGGCCAGGCCCTCGGCATCGTCGGCGGCACAGGTTCGGGCAAGAGTTCCATCATCAACCTCTTGCCTCGCTTTTATGACGCCAGTTTCGGCCGGGTGCTCGTGGACGGTATCGATGTGCGCGACCTAACGATCGACTCGTTGCGCGCTCAGATCGGCATCGTCCATCAGGAGCCCTTTGTGTTTGCCGATAGCATCCGCGCCAACATCGCCTACGGCCGGCCCGATGCCACCCGCGCGCAGGTTGTGGCCGCCGCCGAGCTGGCCCAGATTCATGAATTCATCGAGACGCTGCCCGACGGCTACGAAACTGTGGTCGGCGAGCGCGGCGTCACGCTCTCCGGCGGCCAGAAGCAGCGGGTAGCCATTGCCCGGGCTCTGGTACTGGACCCGCGCATCCTCATCCTGGACGAGTCCACGTCCAGCGTGGACACCTGGACCGAACGCGCGATACAGGATGCGCTGCGTACCGCCCAGCAAGGACGAACCACGCTCATCGTCAGCCAGCGCATCCGCAGCGTGCGCCACGTGGCCGAGATCATCGTGCTCGACCACGGCGCCATCGCGCAGCGCGGACGCCACGAGGACCTGATTGCGACCCAAGGCCTTTACCGCGAGATGTGGGAGGCCCAGGAAGCCGAGGCCGAGCGTCTGCGACGTGAAGCCGCAAGCGCCAGCGTCGAACCCACACCCGCAGGGAGTCCGTCATCATGATGTCCGGCCGTATGTCTCTGGGCCGCTTTGAAGGCGACGCCGCGGCCTACAACCCCCGGGTCGCTCGACGCCTCCTGGCCTACCTGGCCCCGCACAAGCGGATGATCGCCGCGGCCATTTTGCTGGTATCCATCGGCTCCGGCGCCAACGTCGCGGGCCCGCTGCTCCTTAAGATTGGGATCGACGAGGGCATTGAGAAGCGCAACGCCGACACGCTGGCGACCGTTGGCGCGATCTACCTGCTCACGTTGTTTGTCATGTGGGCCGGCACCTACCTCCAGGTTCGCATCTCGGCCACCATCGGGCAGGCGAGCCTGCTGCGACTGCGCAACGACCTGTTCGCCAAGCTGAACCGGCTGTCGCTTTCGTATTTCACCCGACACCCGCTGGGCGCCGTGATGTCCCGGCTCACCAACGACGTCGACGTGATCAGTGAGTTCGTGACCATGGGAGTGGTTTCGCTGGTCGCTGACGTCTGCATCCTGCTCATCATCGTCATCATGATGTTTACCCTGAACTTCAAGCTGGCGCTGGTCACGATGGCCATGCTTCCCGTCATGTGGCTCGCCAGCCGGTTCTTCAGCGCCAAGGCGCGTAACGCCTTCCGCGATGTCCGCAGCACCGTAGGGGACGTCTACGCCAATTTGCAGGAGAGCATTGACGGGGTCCGAGTCACTCAGTCGTTTGGACGTGAGCGCACGAACGCCTCGCGGTTTCAGGCCACCAACCAGGCCAACGTGGCCGCCAGCGTCCGTGCCGGCGCCATTGTCTCCGGGTTCATTCCAGTAATCGACACAATTTCAGCCATTGCCACGGCGTCGGTGATCGTGGTCGGCGGATCGCTCGTAGTCGGCGAAGAAGTGACGGTCGGCGTGCTGGTGGCGTTTATCGCCCTCGTCGCCCGCTTCTTCCAGCCCATCCAGCAGCTCACCCGCTTTTACAACCAGCTGCAGTCCACGATGGCGGCCGGTGAGAAGATTTTCGAGTTGATGGACGAGCCGGAGGAGATCAGCGACTCGCCCGCGGCAACCGAGCTTCCCTCAGTTACTGGCCGGGTCGAGTTTGACAACGTGACCTTTGCCTACGAGGGCACCGACGTTTTACGTAACGTTTCGTTTGTCGCCGAACCTGGGCAGCGAATCGCGCTTGTCGGTCCAACCGGCGCAGGCAAAACCACCATCATCAACCTGCTGGCCCGCTTCTACGACGCCGACGATGGCGAGATTCGCGTTGACGGTCACCCCATCCGCTCGGTCACCCAGCATTCCCTGCGCCGCCAGTTGGGAATCGTCCCGCAAGACAGCTTTCTCTTTTCCGGAAGCATCTATCAGAACATCGCGTTCGGACGCCCGGACGCGTCGGAGCAGGAAGTAGTCGATGCCGCCAAAGCCGTGGGCGCGCAGGACTTCATTCTGGAACTGCCAAACGCCTACCAAACCGAAGTGCGGGAGCGCGGCTCACGGCTCTCGGTCGGGCAGCGGCAACTGATTTGCTTCGCCCGCGCCCTGTTGGCCGATCCGCGCATCCTGATCCTGGACGAGGCAACCTCAAGCGTGGACGCGCGAACCGAACGCGCCATTCAGGAGGCCCTGGAACGTGTGATGGAGGGCCGCACATCCTTTGTGATCGCGCATCGCCTGGCGACTGTTCGCGGTGCGGACCTGATTCTTGTCATCCAGGACGGCGATATCGTTGAGCGCGGAACGCATGAAGAACTCCTCGCTCGCCGTGACCTCTATTACAAGCTCTACACCACGGGATTTCCCGGCAAAGACCAGGCAGAAGTCGCCACGATCATGCCCGTCATGCTCTCGCGGCCCCGGTGGGGCGGCAGATAGGAGCGTCGCTCGTGACTGTCGGGGCCGGTCCGGATCGGACCGACTAGAAGAACATATACCGCAGCCAGCTGTACACGTACCGTGCTCCGTGTCGTCGCAGCGAGATGTGCGACCGCTCACGCCGGCTGGCGTACTCGTGGGTCGGTACCTCCGCCACCCGGTACCCCTTGCGCAGGAACTTGATGATCATTTCCTGTTCCGTGGTCGTAATGTCCTCGTTCAGCGTGATCGACCGTGCGGCGGCTATGTCGAACGCTCGAAACCCGCTCTGTGAATCGGTGAGCCGGACTCCGAACCGGTAGTTGATGCCCAGCGTGATGATGTCCTGCCCCATCATTCGCAGGAACTTGTCAAAGTCGCCGTGTAATTCATCGCTGCCGCCCCGCATCCGTGAACCTGTTGAGTAATCGGCTTCGCCGTTCGCCACTGGCGCAACCAGAGCTGGTATGTCTTCGGGGTCAAAGGACATGTCGGCGTCAATGGTCACGAGGATGTCGCCCGTCGTCCGCGCAATCGCCTCCCGCACCGCGCAGCCCTTGCCGCGTCCCGCGTCCAGGTAGACCGGAACCTCCAGCGCTTCCGCCAAGTCGCGTGTGGCGTCGCCGGAGTGACCGTCAATGACGAATAGTTCGTCCGCGTGCGGCCGACTGCGCGTGATGATCTCCTCGATCGTCTCGGCTTCATCCTTGGCCGGGATGCAGACCGAGATCCGACGTCCGTTCACTGGAATCTCAGGCCCGCCTCGCAGCTTTCCCGCACGCACTGCTGATCATAGTCGGCTCGGCGGGGTATTCCGCTACGCTGAGCCGTCCGGGACATCTCATCCACTAGCTTCCAGGCACGCCGGCGGCGGACGGCCTGGCCAGCCGCGGATAATGCCCACGTCCGACGCCGAACCGCCGCGCACCGAGGAGTTGGAGATGATCATGAACGCAAGCGACGGCAACCCGTTTCTCGCCGCGGGCGACTGGCGCCGCGGCAACATCCACATGCACTCCACCAACTCCGACGGGCTCAAGTCGCCCGCCGACGCCGTGGCCTGGTACCGCGACGCCGGCTATGACTTTGTGGCTCTATCCGACCACCGGGTCGTCTCGGACACGACGGCCTACGCCCAGCCGGGCTTCGTCACAATCCCGGGCATCGAGATGCACGGCCCCGACCCCTACACCGGTGAGCGCTATCACATCCTGGCCACCGGCGTCAGCGGCTTCGAGCGATCGGACGATTCCTGGGGCCCGCAGGAAGCCATCGACCGGGTCAATGCTGGCGGTGGTCTCGCCGTGATGGCGCACCCCTACTGGCTGGGCCAGTCCGCCCACGACATGCTGGAGATTGAGGGCTTCGTCGGAATGGAAGTCTTCAACTCCGTCTGCGACGTCACCCGCGCCAAGGGTTTCTCAGGCGTCACCTGGGACGAGTACCTCCTTCAGGCTGGCTTGACCTGGGGCTTCGCCACCGACGACTCGCATTGGAAGTACGGCGCCGAGGGCCGCGGCTGGGTCATGGTCCGCACCTCGGACTTCACACCGAACGGCCTTGTCGCCGCCCTGCGGCGCGGCCATTTTTACTCGTCGATGGGACCGGAGATTCTGGACCTGCGCGTCGAAGACGGCGCGGTCCGTGTAAGCACCTCGCCCGCAGCGCGCATCAACTTCATCGCCGCCCGGGCGCGCGGCTCAAGCCACCTGGCTGGACCCGAGCCACTAACGGCCGCCGCCCACGACCTGCGCGGCGAGGAGACGTACGTCCGGGTCGAAGTGGTGGATGCGGCGGGCCGCGTGGCTTGGTCGAACCCGATTCTGCTCTGACCGCGGGGGCTTCCCCGCGCCGCGCCAGCGAAAGACGAAGGTCGGGTTACGCCGCCGCTCGGACGATCACGGCGAACTTGCCGGCGTCCAGGCCGGCGCCGCCCACCAGCGCGCCGTCGATTCCCTCGCGGCTGAGCAGTTCCGCGCAATTCTCGGGTGTGACGCTGCCGCCATACTGAATACGCACCCGCTCGGCGGCCGGGCGGCCCTGCGCCGCCGCCACGGTGTCGCGAATCCAGCCGATGGCCTCCTGCGCCTGCGCGGGCGTGGCGTTGCGACCCGTGCCGATGGCCCAGACTGGTTCGTAGGCGATTACGCTGGCCGCCGTTTCGTCTGGCGTCAGCGCCTCGAACACCTGCGTGACCTGCGAGCGCAGGACCTCGTGCGTTTGTCCGGCGTCGCGCTGGGCCAGCGATTCGCCCACGGCCACGATAGGGGTCAACCCGCCGGCCAGGATGGCGCGAGTCTTGCGCTGCACGTCCAGGTCGGTCTCACCGAACACCTGCCGCCGCTCCGAGTGGCCGGTGATGGCGTAGGCGGCCAAACCGGCCAGCGTCAGGACCGAGGTCTCTCCCGTGTAGGCCCCGCTCGGTTCCCAGTGCACGTGCTGGGCGCCGACCGCAATCGGCGTGCCCCGCACGGCCTTGGCCACGGCCGTTAGCCCGACGGCGGGTGGACAGAGCACGACGTCCACTTCCGCGAAGGGCAACTCCTGAGCCGCAACGGCCCGAGCCAGCTCCGCGCCGTCGGCCGGCCCGGTATTCATCTTCCAGTTCGCGGCCACGATGGGTCGGCGAGTTTGCGGCGGGGTCATGTTGAGGGCTTCAGGGATCGGGGGCGCGTGAGTTTAATGGCATTCAGCCCGGCACTGCCGCTGGCGTGTGCGGCCCGTGGAACAGGCGGAAAGCAATCAGGAGCGCTGCGGCGTTAGCCAGGGCGGCCAGCGTGAGGGGCAGGGTGGGATTGAAGTTCAGCAGCGTGCCGGCGGTCAGCGAGCCGACCATGAGACCAAAACTCCACAGCGCGTGAATGAACCCCACCACCCGTCCACGTTCCAGCGGCGCGGTTCGGTCGCGCACCGTGCCGAGCGCCAGCACCGACATCGTCCAGCCGCCGATCACCCCTAGGACACCCACGGCCATCAGGACACTCACGGACTGCCAGGCAATCGCTGCCAGCGCTGAGGCCGCGACCATGCTGGTCAGCACAACGTAGATCGGACCGGCTCGTCCGCGGCGGTCGGACCAGCGGCCGATCAGGAACTGGCTGATCATGGAGAGGCCCATGCCGGCGGCGGTGTAGAAGGCGACGGCCAGCACGCTCCCGGTCGCCCGAAAGATGAGCAGCGGGAGCGCCAGGCTCCAGATTCCCCAGAAAGCAGTGGGAAAGAAGCGAATTCCGCCCATCAGCCACACGTCCCGCCGTGTCAGGATGTCGCGGGTGCGCAAGCCGACGGCGAAGGCGCCAGCGGGCCGGTTTGGGCGCACGTCGCGCAGATAGCGCAGTGTGATCGCGGCTGGCACGAGGTTCAAACCCAGCCCCACCAGCGCATAGCCGCCGAACCCGAACGCCTCAACGACGGGTCCCGCGACAACCGAGCTCGCGGCCGTGCCGATTGTCCCGCCCAGAAAATAGGCGGCGGTGGCCACACCGACCGACTGACGGCTGGTGGCGCTGAGCAGGTAGCTCTGGCCGGAAGTCGAGCGCATGCCGTGCGCCAGTCCCAGGATCACGGCCAGCGCCACCAGCAGCCAGGGCACGCCGGTTAGAAACTGCAACATTCCCGCCGAGAACCCACAAATGCCGACGACCAGCACCAGCCGGTGTCCCAGCCGGTCGGCCAGAGCGCCGGCCCCGATGGAGATGAGGCCACCCATGGCGTATTCCAGGGTCAGCAACAAGCCCGTAAAGGCGGGCGCCAGGCCCAGGTCGCGTTCGATGTAGATCGGCAGCAGCGACCGCGCCGCGGCAATGGCGACGTTGTTCAGAAACAGGATCGAGATGATAGTGACCAGGGCGGGCGGAACCAAGCCCAGCCGCGCGCGCAGCCGGGCCGTCACCGACCGCCCTGGCAACTGATCCCGCCGTTAGCGGAGTCGGTCAGTCCTCGGACGCCGGCGCGGCGACGCTTTCCGGCTTGCCGCAGCGCGCACATGCCCAGTACCTGTTTTTCAGCAGGCCGAACCACCGACGATATTCGTAGTAGTTCCAGGTGGTCTCCTGGTGGCAGAGGGCGCACGCACGCCGCTCGCTGGATCTGACGTGGACCTTGATTTCATCATCTTCGTCGGGCATCGCTCAGTCCTCAGGTGCGGCCACCTGAACACTTGCACCGGCCGCGCCCCGTGTCAACGTGCTACCCCAGCCGGTTGGCCCCATGCTGGGCTACCAGATTGCACGCCTGCAGGTAGTGATCGATGGACTCCCCGCAATCTGCCCAGTAGCCGTCCAGCACATCGTGGGTCATCTGGCCTCGTTCCAGGTACGCGTTGTTCAGGTCGGTCACTTCCAGTTCGCCGCGGTCCGAGCGATCCAGCTGCTCGATTAGGCTGAAGGCCTGTGCGTCGTAGAAGTAAATGCCTGTCACCGCCAAGTTGGAGGGCGGATCCGTCGGCTTCTCCACGAAGCGCGCGATGCGGCTGCCATCCAGTTCCGCCACCCCGTAGGCGCTGGGGTTTTCGACCTCTTTCAGCAGCACCTTGGCGCCCCGCGGCTGAGCCTCGAACCGCCGGGCCGGTTCCACAATGTTCCCGCCAATGATGTTGTCACCCAGGATCACAACCATTCGGTCATCGCCCACGAACGGCCGCGCCAGCGAAATGGCCTCCGCGATACCACCCGCACCCTCCTGATAGGTAAAGCTCAGGTGTTTGACGCCCAGCGCCTCGCCGTTGCCCAGCAGGCGCAGGAAGTCGCCCGCGCTGGAACCGCTGGTCACGATGAGAATCTCGGTGACGCCGGCGTTCACCATCGTCTCGATGGGATAGAAGATCATCGGTTTGTTGTAGACGGGTAGCAGTTGCTTATTGGTTACGCGCGTAATCGGGTCCAGACGCGACCCGGTGCCGCCCGCCAGAATGACGCCTTTCACGCTTCCTCCTCACGCTCCGCGTCGCCGGGTTGCGGCGACAGCAGCGCTTGCACGAACCGGTCGGGATCGAACGGCTCGAAGTCCATGAGCCGCTCGCCCACGCCCACGAACTTGATCGGTATACCGGTGGCGCGTGTGACGGCAAACGCGACGCCGCCCTTGGCCGAGCTGTCCAGCTTGGTCAGCACAATGCCGCTCACGTCGGCCGCCTCCAGAAACCCCTGCGCCTGGTGCAGGCCATTCTGGCCGGTGAGCGCATCCAGAACGAGCAGCACCTCGTGCGGGGCTCCGGGTGCCTTGCGCTCCGCCACCCTCCGCATCTTGGCCAGTTCATTCATCAGGTTGACGTTGGTGTGCTGGCGTCCTGCCGAATCAGCGATCACGTAGTCGACTCCCCGCGCCTGGGCTGCGTCCAAGGCGTCGTAAATCACGGCACCCGGATCGCCACCCGGCTGGTGCGCGATCACCGGCACGCCCACCCGATCGGCCCAGATTTGCAACTGGTCAATGGCTCCCGCGCGAAAAGTGTCCCCGGCCGCCAGCAGCACATCGTGCCCGTTGGTCCGGAGCAGATGCGCCAGTTTGGCGATGGAGGTGGTCTTGCCCGCTCCGTTCACCCCAACCACGAACACCACCTGCGGGGGCGGGCCGCTGGCGAACTGCGCGTGCCGCCCGCCCAGCGCCTCGGTGAGCCGCGCCGCCAGCAGTGCCCGGGCAGCCTCGGGGTCGGACGCCCCGTCCGCTCGCACCGTCTCCCGAAGCTCATCCAGCAACTCCATTGCCAGCATGGGTCCCAGGTCGGCGGCGATCAGCAACTCTTCGAGCTCGTCCCAGTCGGCCTCGTTCAGCTTTGATCGGCGTAGCCAGTGCCGCACCGTGGCAAATCGCCGCCGGGTTGGCTGCACGGCCGGTGGTGGATCCGCCTCAGCCTCGGGCGCTTCGGTACGCCGCGCCCGCCGCAGACGCTTCAACAGCACGCCAGCCTCCGCGCTCGTAGATCGGGTCGAATCAATGGCAACCGTGCCGAGCCGCAAAGTACGCAGCCAGTCGAGGCCGCCCTCGGCAACGTGGAACCGACCCAAATTGTATGCGCTGACGCGTCGCCATTAGCAGTTCAAGGCCTGCGACGCCGGAAGCGACCCATGTGATCGTTGCTGACTGACGGATGTCCCGTGGAGTTCGGCTTGCGGGCAGGACCGGACCGCCGTCAGAACCAAAAGCCTGTCGCTCGACAGTGCGGACAGCAGGCCGGACCCCTTGAGTTGGACGTCCGCACCAGGGCGTCGCCGGCTATGCGCCTCCCGGTCCGCCCAGGCCACCGAGCGTGTGTTCGCTCGTGATCTCCCGCCCCGTCAGGCTAAACGACTGGCCGCAGCCGCATTCCGATTGGGCGCGGGGGTTGCGCACCTTGAAGCCACCGTCCATCAGCGAGTCGCTGAACTCCAGCGTAGAGCCGCGCAGCAACTCGGCGCTCTTGGGATCGACCACCACGGTCACGCCGTGCGCCGGAATGCTCTGATCGCCGTCGCGCGGCCCTGGCTCAATGCCCATGGCGTAGCGAAAGTCGCCGCAGCCGGAATCTACAACCACGCGCACCCGCAGTACGGCATCCGGCCGGTTGCGCTTTGTTCGCATCCGGTCGAATTCAGCGGCCGCCGAAGGCTGCACCGCCAGAATCGGCGTGTCCGCCATTGGAAGGTCCATCAAACTCGGTGCGTCGCTTGTGGCCACTTTGGCGTTCCTTAGCTGCGAAGCGCGCCGCGGGCAATCCCGCGCCGCACCCTGAGCCTACGCAACCCGACGGGGGCTCGCCACATGTTCACGAGGTTCGTCGAGCGTCGCGCTACGACTGTGCGGATAGGCCGTCGACACGGGCATTGAGGGCATCGATCCGTGCGGCAAGCTCGCCATGCTGCCGACTGTTTTCCTCTCGAAACAGGCGCAGATCGCCGCGTAGTTCGCTATGGAGTTGAAGGCTCAGCCCAATAATCAGCCCGCCGAGCCCGACGAGCAGCGTCACGCCCACACTGATGATCGCAATCAATTCTGCCGACACGACGGCTCCTCTACCGCCCGGTAATCGTTTTCTGTTTCTACGGCCGAATTGTTCGAGCGCCGTGAGATTGGAGGTCGAGGCGGACTAAGTCGCTGCTGAGCCTACGGTCGCGCGGCGCAGCTGCGGCACCAACGCGTGCAGCACCTTCAGCGTCCGCTCAATCTCCGCTTGCGTATTCCCGTGCCCAGTCGTCAGCCGCAGGCTGCCCGCGGCCAGGTCCGGCTGAACGCCCATGGCCAGCAGCACGTGCGAAGGCTCTAGCGAAGCCGAGGTGCAGGCGGACCCGCTGGAGGCCGCGATGCCGGCGGCGTCCAGCCCCAGCAGCAACGCTTCGCTCTCCACGCCCGATAAGCAGACGTTCACGTTGTTCGGCAGCCGCTGGCGGCTAGGCCCGTTCAGGCGGCTGTCGGGAATGGCCGCAATGCCCTGGATCAGCAGATCGCGCAGGCGTGCGTTGTGGGACGCGCTGGTTGCGCGTGCCGCCTCGGCGCGGGCCAGCGCAACGCCCAGTCCCACCGCAAAGGCCACGTTCTCGGTTCCCGCGCGTCGATATCGTTCCTGCGACCCGCCCACGATCTGCGGGCTGAGCCGCGCCCCCCGCCGCACAAACAGCGCGCCCACGCCCTTGGGCCCGTAGAACTTGTGGGCCGCGATGCTGAGCAGATCCACGCCCAGCGTGGGAATGTCAATCGGCAGGTGCCCCGGCGCCTGGACGGCGTCGGTGTGAATCAGCGCCGGGTGGTCGCGCAGCGCCGCGGCGATGTCCGCCACCGGCTGAATCGCGCCCATTTCGTTGTTCGCGTACATCACGCTCACCAGGGCGGTGTCCGGTCGAACCGCTCGCATCACCGCGTTCGGGTCAACCAGGCCCTCGGCGTCCACGGGAAGCACCGTGGCCTCGAAGTCGTGGCGCTGCGCGAGCAGCTGCACCGTGTGCAGCACTGCGTGATGCTCGATGGCCGTGGTCACCAGGTGGCGCCGCCCTTCGCGAGCCGCCGCGAAGGCCGCTCCTCGAATGGCCAGGGCCGCGCCCTCGCTCCCGCCGCTGGTGAACACGATCTCGCCCGGGTCCGTGGCCAGGATTGCCGCCACCTGCGAGCGGGCCTGGTCCAGCGCGTCGCGCGCGGCCCGGCCTTCCGCGTAGAGCGAACTGGGATTACCTGGCAGTTCCTCCAGCGTCGTCACGATGGCGTCCCGGACCGCCGCATCCAGCGGCGTGGTGGCCGCGTGATCCAAGTAGATTCGGGTAGCCGCCATTGGCGTCGGCTCGCGCCGTGGTCAGGTCGTGCTAGACGAGGCCTGCGGCAGCGCGGACCGCTCGTGAATCGCGTATCGGCAGGCGCAGCCGACGCGCGGCCCCACTTCCAGCGGGACGACGTCCGCCTGGACCAGCCGACGAATCAGCCGCAGCTCGGAGTCGCAACCGGCCCGACAGGTGGCGGCCACGTCCCAGATCGGACAGTGATGCGCCGCCAGCACGTAGCCGGTGTCGGTCTTCTCCACCCGCGGCATGAACCCGCATTCGGCCAGGATGCGACGCAGCTCGTCTACCCGCGCGTGAAACTCCAGGCCCGCCAGGCGCGGCGCAAACCGTTGGTACTGCTTGTCCTCGTGGTGCGTCAGGATGCGGCTCAGCAAGTCTTGCCCGCCGAACGCCAGCGCCGCTTCCACGAAGTCCTTGGCGAACTCCCCATAGGTCTGCGGAAAGCGTGCGTGGCCGTCGCTGGTCAGTTCGTACTGGTGACGCGGCCGTCCCGGTCCCCCGCGCACCACTTCGACTCGCACCAAACTCTCGGCCACCAGTCGGTCCAGGTGCGGCCGAACGGCCGACAGGCTGCTGCCGATGGCGGCGGCTATCGCCCGAACCTGGAGCGCCCCCTGCATCTTGAGGGCGTGCAGAATCTGGTCGCGGGGATTGGAAGGGTGCTCGAACATGCGCCGCCAGCGCCGGGTCGTTGGCCGAACCTACCACCGCCGGATAGCCGCTACCAACTTGTTTCAGGTTCGGACGACACGCGGGCACAGCATTTAGACGTTTTACACGGAATTATCTGGAAAATGTGTATACTGGCTGCATCAGGCTTCAGGCGACGGCCGTCGGCCGCCGCTCCGCTCTCCGACGAGGCATGGATGCACGCGACTGAGGTGGCGAACGGTCGACCGCCGGCGTTGGGTCACTGGGCGAACGACCTGGCCGCAGTCGACCGACGCCAGGACACCACCGCTGACGCCGACGCGCCTGACGCGGCGCGCGCCGGCGGCGACGAGCCGATCGAGGACACGCTGCGGCTCTATCTCAACGAGATCAACCGCGTTCGGCTGCTCACGGCCGCGGAAGAGGTCAGGCTGGCCAAGCGCGTGGAAGCCGGCGACCCCGCCGCACGCCAGCGGCTCGTGGACGCCAACCTGCGCCTGGTCGTCAACGTCGCTAAGCGCTACGCCGCCGGCGGGCTGCCGCTGCTGGACCTGATCCAGGAAGGCAACCTGGGGCTCATGCAGGCCGTGGAGCGCTTTGACTGGCGCCGCGGCTACAAGTTCAGCACCTACGCCACCTGGTGGATTCGCCAAGCCATCACCCGCTCGCTGTCCAACGACTCGCGGACGGTGCGTCTGCCGGTGCATGTGGTGGAAGCGCTGCGCAAGATTCGCAAGGTCACCCCGGAACTGGCTCTGGAGATGGAGCGCGAGCCGACGCCCGCCGAACTGGGTGAGGCCCTGGGCATGGCGCCGGAGCGGGTCGTCGAGATCGTGCGCGCGAGCCGCACCCCCATGTCGCTGGAGCAGCCGGTGGGTGAAGACGGCGACGAGTCGCTGGCGGACTTCGTGGAAGACCCCAACCCGGAATCGGCCGACGCCGTCCTGCTGGCCGGCACGCTGCGAGAGGATCTGGCCCGCGCCCTGGCGATTCTCCCGGACCGCCAGCAGACGATCCTGGTTCGCCGCTTTGGGCTGGATGGGCAGGAACCCTGGACCCTGGATCAGATTGGCGCGCACTTCGGCGTGACCCGCGAGCGCATCCGGCAGCTACAGGTGGAGGCGCTGCGCAAGCTCAAGCGCTCCAGCGTCTCCCGCGACCTGCGCGACTACTTGGCTGTCCCCGGCGCCGGGATCAACTAAGCGGACACGCGGAACCGGTCGGTGCTAGCCGATCGCCAACATCCGTTCAATCGAGCGGCGGGCGCGCACGCGGATGTCTTCCGGAACTTCAATCTGCTCGCGGTTCTCGCGCAGCGACGCCAGCACCTGCTCCATCGTGATCTCGTTCATGTGCGGGCAGCGCACCGAGCATAGGCGCAGCATTTCCTTTTCCGGGGCTTCCGCGGCAATGTTGTCGCCCATACTGCACTCGGTCAGCAGCAGATAGCGTGGCGCTTCGACCTCGCGGACATAGCGGGTCATGGCAGCCGTCGATCCGGAGAAGTCGGACGCATCCACCACCTCGGGGCTGCACTCCGGGTGCGCCAACACGACTACTTCGGGGAACTGTGCCCGCACGGACTGGACGTCTTCCACCGTGAACTTCTCATGCACCTCGCAGCGGCCGGTCCAGCCCACGATGTCGTAATGCAGGCCATTGTCGGCGGCCTCGGCGCGTGCGTCCGCGGAAACCGGCGCCGCACTGGGGAACACGATGGTCTTGCCTGTTTCCCGCGCCACGTTGCGCGCCAGGTACTCGTCCGGCAGGAACACCACCTGGTCGGAATCCAGCGATTCCACGACCTGGGCCGCGTTGCCGGACGTGCAGCACACGTCCACCTCGGCCTTCACGTCCGCGTACGTGTTGATGTAGGCGACGATGGGCACGCCCGGGTAGCGCGCGCGCAGGCCGCGCACGTCCTCGGCGGAAATGGACTCGGCCAGCGAACAACCCGCACGCCGCGCCGGCAGCAGCACGGTGCGCTCGGGGTTGAGAATCTTGGCCGTCTCGGCCATGAACCGCACGCCGCAAAAGACGATCGGATCCGCCTCGGCCCGGGCGGCCACCCGGCTCAATTCCAGCGAGTCGCCGGTGTAATCGCACACGGAGTGGAAGAGCGCCGGCTCCATGTAGTTGTGACCCAGGATCACCGCTCCGCGCTCGGCCTTCAGCCGGTTGATGCGGTACGCGAGCTCCGCCTTCAGGTCCAGCTCGAACTCAGGGACGATGCCGTGCAGCTTGGCGCGCAGCGCGGCCCGGGTAGATTCGAGGGTGACGGTATCCAGGCTCATGGCAACAACCGCTGGCGCATTACAGCGACTAACCACGCGATCCAGCGAACGGTGGGTGAACCTACGACCGTAGCCGTGGGATTGGTCAAGAGCGCCAGCCCGACCAGATAAGTGTCTGCAATTCTCGCATACGACAGCCGCCCGCGGGCAAGCGGTTCACGGCCTTGTTCTATTCGAACAAACGCAGCAGGTCCAGGTACGAGGCGTCCAGCGGGCGCGTCCGGCCGGAAATTTCCACCAGGGGAACTGGTTCGATGTGCGGCCCGTGTTGCGCGGCCATCTGGCCGTGCTGTCCGGTGGCGAGATAGCTGACTGCGGCTACCCCCAGGCGTGTGCCCAGCACCCGGTCGAACGTGGTGGGTGGCCCGCCCCGCTGCAAGTGGCCCAGAACGCTGGAGCGCGTCTCGCGGCCCGTTGCGTCCTCGATAGCCCGCGCCAGGCTTTCCCCGACGCTGCGCGCGGCCAGCACGATATGGCCGAATTCGTCGGTCGCCTGCACACCCGCTTCGCTGACTTCAAGGCCGTCGATCTCGGCCCCCTCCGCCACGACGACGATGCTGTGCGTCCAGCCCTGCTCATAGCGGCGCTGAACGTGCGCCACGAACTCCTCGCGCGTGCTGCGCTGCTCGGGTACGGCGATGTAGTCGGCGCCGCCCGCCAAGCCGCCCACCGCGGCCAGCCAGCCCGCCTGTCGGCCCATGGTTTCAACAACCGTGGCGCGGTGATGCGACATGGCGGTGGTGCGCAGACGGGCGATTGATCCCGCTATGGTTTCCACGGCGGTGTCGAACCCGATGCACATGTCGGTACCGGGCACGTCGTTGTCGATCGTCTTGGGTATCCCAACCACTGGCAGGCCGTCACCGGCCAGCGCGCCGGCCACGGACAGCGTGTCGTCGCCGCCAATTGCGACCAGACCATCCAGGCCCATGTCGTCAAATACCGACGCGGCCCGCGCGTAGCTCTCCGGCGTCCGCCGTGGGTTGGTGCGTGAACTGCCGAGCAGGGTTCCGCCGACGTCCAGGAAGCCGTCGGTGTTCTCAATGGTCAGAGGCGTTCCGTTGCGGGCCAGCACGCCGGCCCAGCCGTTGTGGATGCCCGTGACCAACCAGCCCCGGGCCAGGCTTGCCCGGGTCACGGCGCGAATCGCGGCATTCAGTCCCGGGCAGTCGCCGCCGCCGGTGAGAACTCCGATGTGCACAGGTAAACCTCGCCCGCAATGATGTCTATACAACCATAACCCTCCACGCGCCGGTGGCCGGGCCGGATACCATGACAGGCGTCCGCGATGTGTGAAACGAGCGGCATGGACGTCTATACAGCAATCCGCGGCCGCCGCAGCGTCACGGGACTTCGCGAAGATGTCCCCTCGCGTGCGGTGCTCGACCGCATCATCCAAGCCTCCATCTGGGCGCCGAACCACCACCTCACCGAGCCCTGGCGGTTCCACGTTCTGTGCGGCGCCGCACGGGACGAGATGGGCGCTATGGTTGCGAAACGCTTAACGCGGGACTTGGACCCCGACGATCCGGCTACCGCTCCAGCTATCCGATCAGCGCGTGTCCGGCTCCTGAGGTCCCCCGTCGTGATCGTGGTCAGTCAGCTGGGGTCGGACGATCCGGTGACCGACCAGGAGGACTACGCGGCCGTTTGCTGCGCCACCCAGAACCTGATGCTGGCGGCCCACGCCGAAGGTCTGGCGACGAAATGGCGCACCGGCGACATGTGCGACTATCCGGCCTCCAAGGAGTTCCTTGGCCTGGACCAGAACGACCGCATCGTCGGCTACATCTATCTGGGCTATCCGGCGCCCACGGTCGGACCTGATCGGCGCGAACGGCAGCCGGCGCAGATCGGCTGGCTGGGATGGGACGGCGAGGCCTAGTTGGGCCTCGTCGCGTCTAAGGAGGGCGGATGATGGTGTCCGGTAACGAACTGGCTCGCCTTTCGCTGACCGAGGTTGGCGCGTTGATCGCTGCCGGCCAGGTCAGCTCCGTCGAAGTCACGCGCAACTGTCTGGGCCGGCTGGACCGCTACGCTGCCCCGCTGGGCGCGACCACGGCAATCCTGCACGACCAGGCGCTGGCCGACGCCCGCCGGGCCGAACGCGAAATTTTGGCCGGCGACTACCGCGGCCCCTTGCACGGTGTACCCGTCGGGATCAAGGACCTGGCCGACGTGGCAGGTGCCGTCACGACTGCCGGCTCGACCGTTTTTGGAAACGAACCTGCCAGCGTGGACGCGGGCTTGGTCCGGGGTCTGCGGAAGGCGGGCGCGGTAATTACCTGCAAGCTGAACTGCGACGAGTTCGCCTACCACCCAACCGGCGCTACCTCGCAACTGGGTCCCTCCCGCAATCCCTGGAACACCGAGATGGTCTCCGGCGGGTCCAGCGGCGGTACCGGCTCCGCCGTCGCGGCTGGCTTGATCTATGGGGGGCTTGGAACGGACACCGGCGGCTCCATTCGGTTGCCATCGGCCTTGTGCGGCCTCGTCGGCATCAAACCGACCTACGGTCGCATCAGCCTGGAAGGCGTACGCCTGCTAAGCCCCAGCTTCGACACTCCGGGGCCGATGGCGCGCACCACGCGCGACGCTGCCGTGATGCTTCGCGCCATGGCCGATCCGGTGACCGACGAGGCCATCCCCACGGCCAACCGAATTGCCCATCTGACCAGCGAGATGCCCGTCGGCCTGGAAGGCCTGCGCGTGGGCTTGCCGTCCAACTACTTCTTCGACGACCTGGATCCCGAGATCGAACGAATCGTTCTGGCCGCCGTGGACGCCCTGGCCATCCTGGGCGGCGACTTGGTGCAGGTCGGGATGCCCTCGGTTCCTGATCTGGCGCTGTCGCAGCGCGGCATCCTGACCATTGAGGCCTATCAGAACGTGCTCGGCGCCACGGGCGGCGACGTCACCCGCGTGAACCCCACCCTTCGCGCGCGGCTCAAGCTGGGTTTGGACGAGGCCATGCGCCCGGGCGAAGACCCGCAAGTCACCCTGGGACGCCTGCGCAGCGAGCGCGACGACGCCCTGGCCGTCTACCGGCGGGCGGCGGGCACGGTGGACGTGCTGGTGGCCCCGGTACTAAAGCGGCCGCCACCGCGCATCGACGCGGCGCTCACGGACTATCACTGGATGCCCGACCTGACGCGGCCGTTCAACGCCACCCATCAGCCGGTGGTCGCCATCCCCTGCGGTTGGACCGCCGACGGCTTGCCGGTCGGCTTGCAGATCGTGGCCGCCAAGTACCGCGAGCGCATCGCGCTGCGCGTGGCCTACGCCTACGAGCAATCGGAGCACGCGCCCGAGCGCCGCTGGCCGGACCTCCAGGAAGCCGCGTAGGCCCGAGCGCCTAGCGCTTCAGACGCACCGCCGTCCCATAGGCCAGCAGTTCCGCCGTGCCCTGCATCACGTTGGCCGTGTTGTAGCGAACCTGTACGACGGCGTCGGCGCCCTTCTTCTCCGCCTCGGCCACCATCCGGTTTAGCGCTTCGGACCGGGCGGTGGTCAGCAACTCGGCGTACTCGCGCACTTCGCCGCCGACGATCGTGCGCAGACCGGCCATGATGTCGCGCCCGATGCCGCGCGTACGGACCGTGCTGCCTTGCACGATGTCGATGACTTCGGTGATTTCCTCGCCCGGCACGGTCTCGGTCGTTACGACAATCACAGGTTTCCTCCTCGGGAAGCTGGAGGCGTCGTGTCGACGGATTCCAGCACCGCGACGACATCATCCCACCCGAGTTCAGCCGCCCGTTCCTGCACTTCCGCCCGGTACGGCAGGCTGACGAGCGGCCCAACCCGCTCGACCTTCAGTCCCGCCACCACCGTGGCTAGCCGGGCCGAGGTCGCCGGGTCCTGACCGAGCAGTTCGCCGACCGCCAGGCCGCCCGCAAAGGCGTCGCCGCCGCCCTGCGCGCCCTCGACGGTTCGCGCCACGGTCGGCAGTCGAATCTCACCGTCGGCCCAGGCCACGTACGCGCCGTCTTCGGCCATCGACACGGCCGCCACGCGCGGACCGCGGTCCAGCAGTCGTGCCGCCGTCGATTCGGGATCGGCGGTCCCGAAGACCATCTGCCCCTCGTCGAAGCCGCACAGGGCTACGTCTACTAGGGGCAACACCTCGTCGGCCGCTTCCGCCGCCGCCGGACCGTCCCACAGCCGCTCGCGGAAGTTGAGGTCGAACGCGACCGTCGCGCCCGCCGCCCGACCCCGCTCAGCCAGCCGGCGTGTCGCCTGTCGCGAGGACGTTGAAATTGCCTGCGCGATGCCGTTCAGGTGAACCATCCCAACCCCGTCCAGGTCAATCGGGTCCATGTCCGCAGGGCTCACGGTGGATGCGGCGCTGTTCCGCCGGTAGTACCAGATGTCGTAGGCCCCCTGGCCGCCCTGCTCCACCACATACAGGCCGGTCGGTCCGCCGCCTCGCTCCACATATCGCAGGTCGACGCCGAGGCCACGAAATTGGTCCTGCAGGTAGTCGCCGAACGGGTCGTCCCCCAGCCGCGTCACGATCGCGCTGGGCACCCCCAGCCGATGCACGGCCACGGCGACGTTCAACGCGTCGCCGGAATACGATCGTTCCAGCACAGCGGCGTCGGCCATCGGCGCCGGGGCTGAGAGTTCGATCATCACCTCGCCCAGGCTGACGAGTCGTGGGGTTGCGCTGTCGCTTGCCATGGGTCAGACGCGAACGCGGGCGCTGCGGGCGACGCGGCGGATTTGCAGCATCGCACCGGTCTGCTTGGCCTGGGATCGCGTGACGGCGCGCTGGAATGTGCGGTTGGCCTCGATCACGTTTCCCTCCTCGATCATCCTGATCACCTGATCCAGCGCCGTCACCAGGTCGCTCAGGCCCTCCACAAAGTCCTCATGGTGGCGACCCAATCCCTGGGGCGGCTGGATCTGCTCCAGCTTCGCCAGCACCGCTGCGTTGGAGGAGCGCAGCTCACGATAGATTGTCAGATAGGCGCCGGAGTCCCGAGATCGGCTGGCAATCAGGGCGTTGAACCGCTGGCCCAACGCGGCGTCGTCAGCCGCGGTGCTATCACGCAGGGCGGTTAGCTCATTCAGATACGCCGCTACCTCCTGCGCGTCAACCGTCTCGCATCCCGCCCCCACCACCAGGGCGCTTGCAACTGAGATGCCGCCCAGCAGGAGTGTCCGGCGACTGGGCGCACCTGCGGATGGGGCCAAGATCCGCATACCCGTAGGGCCCAGTTCGGTGGTGGTCCAGCCTACGGGATGGGCGCCGGGCATTGGGTCAGGCAAAGCGCAGCGGGGATCCCAGTTGGCGCAGGAGCGCGACAACGCTCTGCGCAGCCAGCGCGCTGGTCTTGGGGTTCGTCTCGCTGGGTCGGTTCTCGAGACGTAGCCGCATGGCGCCGAACGAGCCGAGCGCCTCTACCTCGTGAACATTGCCGGGCGCATCAGGATCGGCCACCACGGTGACGCGTATCCGCTCCGGATCGTCCGCTGCCAGGGCCAGCAGCGCCGCCACGTTGACGTTTTGCGGGAAGCCGCGAACGGCCTCCACCGGACCACCTGAGAAGATCACGCGCGGCTGGCTGACTTCCGACAGGTCGATCCCCTGCTCCACCACCCACGGCGCGTCGGCCAGGGCTAGCGGCGGCTTGGTGGTGGTCAGCGTGATCGACTCCACGTGACCCGCCCTGGCCGCGCGCACCACGTCCAGCGCGCCGATGGCGCCGGATGGCACCCAGATGCGTGCGCCCGACGTCTGCGCTGCTGTCAGGAGCGACGACAGGAAATCGCCGTCGAGCGTTGCTCCCGCGCTCAGCGCGACCAGATCGACGCCTCGTCTCAGCACCTGGGGCCCGATGGCGCGGAGGGCCGATTGGGAGGCGGCTTCCAGCACTGCGTCCAGGCCGTCCCAGTCGAGCGTCGCGAGGTCGGAGTGGACAGGCACCCCGGCGGCCGCGAGGTTGTCGCGCGCGGGTCCGGCGAGCGGCTCAACGACGGCGGCGATTTTGACGCCGGGCGCTTCGCCGGAGCGAACGGCGCGTGCGACTTCGGCCCCAATTGCCCCCAGGCCCGCAATCGCCAGTCGTAGCGACGGCGTGGTGCGCGGCCGCATGTCCGGCCGGCTCAGCGCCCGTTGCGCGGCAGGGGCAGGTGGATTGGCGCGTTGATCGCTTGCCAGGCCGATTCGGCCGTGGCTTCGGCGAAGGTCGGATGCGCGTGCACCGTCTCCCGCAGGTCGTCCAGGGTCGCTTCCAGCCGGATGGCAAGCACGCCCTCGCTAATGATGTCGCTCGCTCCCGGACCAATCACGTGCATGCCCAGCAACTCGCCGTGCGGCTGGCCGGCGACGATCTTGACGAACCCGTCGGTGTCGCCGTAGGCGCGGGCGCGCCCGAGCGCCTGAAACGGGAATACGCCGACTTGCACGTCGCCGCGTTCTTCCCGGGCCGCTTCCTCGGTGAATCCCACGCTGGCGATTTCGGGGTGGGTGAAGGTGCAGGCGGGCACAGCGTTCGGTTCATAGACTGAGGGACGTCCCAGCGCGTGCTCGGCGGCCACCACGCCCTGATGCGAGGCCACATGCGCCAGCAGCTTGTCGCCGATCACGTCGCCAATGGCGTAAATGTCGGGCTGGCTCGTCTGCTGATGTTCGTTGACGCTGACGCCTCGCGGCGTGAAGCGCACGCCAGCCGACTCCAAACCAATGTCCGCCACGTTCGCCCGACGACCGGTCGCCAGGAGTACGTGGGAGGCGTGCACCGTCTCGGCAGCGCCGTCGGATTCCAGGGAAACCTGAAGGTGCGGGTCTGCCTGTTCGATTGACGTGATCCGCGTGCCCGTGTGGACCTTCACACCCTGTTGGACCAGGATCTTGCGCATGGCCGCGCTGATCGCCGCATCCTCGTTGGGCACAACCCGCGGCAGCATCTCGACCAGCGTGACCTTGCCGCCCAGCAGCGCGAAGAGGGTTGCCCACTCCACGCCCACGGCGCCCGCGCCGGCCACCAGGATGTGCTCGGGGACCTGGTCCAGCGCCAGCGCGCCGTCGCTGTCGATCACGCCGGGCAGGTCGACGCCGGGGATCGGCGGCGCGGCGGATGACGAGCCGGTGGCCACGATGACGGACTTGGACGTAATGAGTTCGGTGCGGTCGGGCAGCGCCGCCTCAACGGCGCCGGGACCGGCCAGGCGGCCGGTGCCCTGTAGGACGGTGACGCCGCCGGCTTTCAAAAGGCCCTCGATGCCGCGGCCGAGCTGGCGAACCACGCGGTCCTTGCGGCGGATCATCGCGGGGTAGTCCGCTGAGACGTCCTTGACGCGGACGCCGAAGCTGGAGGCCTTCTTGGCTAGTTGGAAGACCTCGGCGCTGCGGAGCAGGGCCTTGGTGGGGATGCAGCCGCGGTTCAGGCAGACGCCGCCGAGGCCGTCGGCATCGACCAGAACGACTTGCGCGTCCAGCGCGGCTGCGCGCAGGGCCGCCACGTAGCCGCCGGGACCGCCGCCAAGCACACATACGTCGGCCTGAAGGGGCATCATGTCCGCCGATCTTGCTGCAAGGTCCCCGACATTGTAGGCGTGAGCCGCCAGCCGCCGCCCGTGACGTCAGGCATTGAAGTTCGGCGGAACCTCTTCGCCCTCGAAGACGCGCAGCGCGGCGTCCACGTGCTGGCGGCCGCGTTGCAGCGATATTCCGGCATGGCCCGGATAGAGCGCTTCGAAATCAATCTCACCCAGGCGGCGCATCGTCGCAGCCAAGTCCTGGATCGAGCAGTCGGGCGTGGAGAGCAGCAGGATCTTGCCGCCCTGAAACACCACGTCGCCGCCGAAGAGGCCCAGGCGGTCGTCACCCTCGAGAAGGTAGGACACGTGGACGGCTGCGTGACCTGGGGTGGCGATGGCGGTGAGGCGCGCCTCTCCAACTGAAATGGTATCGCCGGCTGCAATCGAGAACGCTGACGGGCAGGGAGCCAGCCGGTAGTCGGAGGGATAGGTGCCGCCGGCCCTGGCGCGCGGGAGCGAGATCGCCTCCTCGTCGGCCTGTTTGAGCCAGGTCGCGGCGGGTCCAGGGGCCAGCACTTCGGCGCCGGTCAGCTCGTGCAGCGGCCCCGCGCCGCCGCCGTGGTCGGCGTGCGCGTGGGTGAGCGCAATCGTCTCGATGGCCGCGGGGTCGAAGCCGGCGGCTCGTACGTTGGCCAGGATCAGTTCGGGCTCGAGGCCGACGCCCGCGTCGATCAGCGCCAGCGGGCCGCCGCCATCGACCAGGTAGACGTGGCAGTCATAGGAGTTGGAGAGGTCGGCGCCGGTGGCGCCGCTGCCCACAAGGTGAACGCGCCGCGTCAGGCGCATCAGGCGGCAATCTCCCCGAAGGCCTTGCAGACGCCCAGGTATATCCCCACCGCCTGTTCGAGCTGGGCGATCTCGATCCACTCGTCGTTCGTGTGAGCCTGGGCAATGTTGCCTGGGCCCAGGACGACGGATGGGATTCCGCCGACACCGGAAAGCATGGCCGCGTCGGTGGCGTAGGCGACGCCCAGCGGCTCCGGCGAAAGGCCGGCGGCGGCAACGGCCCGCTGTGCGGCGCGCACAACCGGGGCGTCTGCGGACGTCTCCAGCGGGGGGATGTTCACAAACGGGGGATCGCGGTCGATACGCAACTCCGGGTCGCTGTTTCGCAACTCGTCCAGTGCCGAGTCCACGTGTGCCAGCACCTCGCCGGAGGTATCGCCGGGCACGAGGCGGCGGTCAATCTCGATCTCGCAGCGGTCGGGCACGACGTTGACTCCGGCCCCGCCTCGGATGGTTCCGACGTTCCAGGTGGCGTTGCCCAGCACCGGGTGGGGGCGGGCGGCCAGGTGGGGTTCGAGGCCGCGGGCGAGCGCGGGCAGCGCCCTGGCCATGTCCTGGATGGCGTTGTGGCCCTGCTCGGGCATGGCGCTGTGGGCGGCGATGCCGTGGGTGCGCATGCGCCAACGCACGGCCCCCTTTTGGGCCGTGATGATCTGCAGCTCGGTCGGCTCGCCGACCACCGCCGCGTCGACCGGGGGCCGCCGTTCGGCCATGACCTTCGAGCCGATCATCACGATCTCTTCGCCCACGGCACCGGCCAGGCAGAGGTCCACGGGAAAGTCTGGGTCTGCCGCCGCCGCGTGCAGGACGTGCAGCATGGCGGCCAGGCAGCCCTTGGGATCGGCCGAGCCGCGACCGTAGAGCCGGCCATTGGCGATCCGCGGGTTGAGGGCGTCGGGCATCGGGTCCAGGCCCACGGTGTCCAGGTGGCACTCGAACATCAGGGTCGGGCGGTTGCCGCGGCGGATCCAGGCCAGCAGGTTGGGGCGGCCGGGCTCGACGTCGTACATCTCGACGTCGGCGCCGGCGGCGCGGGCGAGGTCGGCGACGTGGTTCGCTAGTTCGGCCTCGCCGGGGCCGCCCTCGAGGCTGCTGTTGACGCTGTTGATGGCGACCAACCCGGCGAGTGTTTCAACGACGGAATCAGTGATGGCCAGACCTCGCGCTGCGCACCGACGGGGGAGTCTGGCATACGCCCGGCGGCGGGATGCATGGGGCGGCGAAATGGGGGCCTCGCGCGCAATAAGAGTTTTTCCCAAAAAACTCTTGAGGTGCGGCGGGGCGATTTTTGGCTGGGTCGGAGACGCGCCCGGGCAGGCCCGGCGACGGGCGGATCGGGGTGTGGCGCGGGTGGGCGAGGTTGTGGCAGGGCGATGTGGCGAGGTCTGGGCGGGAGGCTGGGTGGCGCGGCGAAGGGGGAGCGGAAATGGGTGGGGGGTGAAGGGGGGAGCCGTCTCTGGCCAGCCCGAACCCCCTATGGGGGTTCGGGCTGGCCAGAGACGGCTTGGGCGGATTTTTTGGCGGATCGGCGACGAAGGTTGGGGCTGTGAGGGGACAGCAGGACGGCGCTGGGGACGCTGGGTGCGCGGAGGTGGCGAGGGGTTGGGGCGGAGGCGTCTGGACCGGAAGAGGCGGGGTTCAGGCCGATTCCGAGACTTGGTGAGGAACAAGCGGGGACGGCGCCGGGGCGCCAGGAGGGCGAGAAGTGGGAGGAGTGGGAGGAGTGGGAGGAGGCGGAGGAGCATGGAGGGTCAGGAGTATGGGCGTGGGATAGGGTATCTCTAGTGTACACGAAATGATTACGGAGGGCAAGGGGACAGGGGAAGGAGTGAGCTGAGAGTAGTGAGTGGTGAGAGTCGGAGTAGGAAGTTCGGAGCACTTGGTGTGGGTGGGGTGCCAGGGGTGACTTGGGTGCGGTCGGATGGTTGGGTGCAGCTGGGTCCCGGCCCCGGATCGGGGTCCAGGGCAGGCACTGCGCGGGGATGACGGGGATGTGTTCAGTGGGCCGGGTGAATGTGTTCAGTTTTGGGGCCGATGTGTCCAGTTTTTGGCCGAATGTGTTCAGTTTGGCGGGGCAGGTGTTCAGTGAAGAAGGGGAGAGGGCAGAGGGCAGAGCAGTGAGACGGGCGTGGAGGAAGTCGAGATCCCCCATTCGACAAGCTCAGGGCAAGCTCTTCGGCAGGCTCAGGGCAGGCTCTCCGGGGACGCCGGGATGACGGGGGTGTGTTCAGTGGGTCGGGCCGATGTGTCCAGTTTTCGGGCCGATGTGTCCAGTTTTTGGCCGAATGTGTTCAGTTTCGAGGGGAATGTGTCCACTTTGGCGGGCGATGTGTCCAGTTTTCGGCGGGGCGCCTGGGTTGGGGCTGGGGCTGCGGTGGGAGCGGGTGCTGTTGCAGGACGGGATGGAGGGGGTGCGGAGATTTTTGCGGGATCCGGGGAATGGGGGCAGCGGATCGCGGTGGCAGGGGTTGATCCGGGGGTTCAGGAGTTACGGGTACCGCGAGCCGCGGGAGCATTAGCCGATTTCCGAACAGCCGATCGACGTGGACAATCACGCGATCAAGGCGCTGTGTTACTGGCTGTACGACCGGTTTGGGGCGGTGCATCCACGGGGGCCAAGGGGGTCGATTCCGTTCCGGATTACGTGGTGAGGTCGTGGGATCCAAAAACGGCAGTCCGAGCGAGCGACTGGATTCGTGGAGTCGCCTGGGTAGGATTGAGAGACGGAATCGTTCGGGCGGCAGAGGGATTCTTCAGCGGGCGCGGCGAGCGCCAAGCAGAGGGAGACACTTCCAGATGGCCGACCCGAACATCGGTGGCGCGTCGCTGACACGGGCAGAGTTGCGTGAGGAATTTGATCGTTTCCGCGATGGGATGTTTCGGTGCTGCGCGACCAAGGCCGACGTTGCGAACCTCAAGACGTGGATGGTGGGTCTGTTGCTGGTGGTTGTGCTGAATGTGGTGGGCACGGCCGGCGCCATTGTTGCTGCTGTCCTGACTCGCTAGGTCGCGGGGCCGGGCGTTGATCCGGGAGTTTGGGAGTTACCGGTACCACGAGCCGCGGGAGCATCACCCGATCTCGGAACTGCCGATGGTCGCGGGCAATCAGGCGATGAAGGCGTTGTGGTACTGGGTGTATGACCGGTTTGGTGCGGTGAGGCCGGGGGGCGAGGCGGTCGATTCCGTTGGCTTGGCGTGGCGAGGCGGGTTGGGCTGTGGTGCGAGGTGCGGTTAGCTTGAAATCGTGATTGCAGTTGCGGTGGATGGCGCGGCCGGTATGCCGGCTGGAAGTCCGACGGAGTCTCTGACGGCCTCGACGGATCAGCTTATTGTGGAGATGGTGGCTCTAGGAATTCTGGGCTGTCTGGGTTTGGTGCGGCGGCCGGATGCAAAGGGCTAGGTACGCGTGAAGGTGAAGTACGCTGAGGTCATTGAGAAGACTTGCAACGGGTATCCTGCGTACATGCCTGACCTGCCCGCGTGCCTAGCCGCTGGAGATTCACGAGCGGAGTCCGAGGACTTGACTCGCGAAGCTAGTGTCTATTACCTCGAGATGCTACATGCGACCACTCAATCGAGTTCCCTAACGGATGTTGACGCCTCATTTCAGGGTCAGATACTGGCCACTCAAATTCACATTCACTGCAATAGGATCAGGACAACAGCACTGTGGCAGTGACTATATCGATCGTCACAGACGCTGACCTTCAGGCAGTCGATAAGCTAATGAAAATGAATAGCAACACACTAGGATTCTTGCCCAAGCAGGCACTTGAGTACCACATCAAACGTGGATGGATGTTGGGGGCAAAGACCGCCGACGGAAGACTCGTAGGATATCTTCTGTTTGCGTCATACTATGACTACATCCGCGTAATCCATCTATGTGTTGCTAAAGACGATAGAGGCCAAGGAGTGGCCAGATCTCTTATGGAACGCTTGAAGGAAACTGCTACCACGCAGAAGCGAATCCAACTCAGATACTCAGATGCCGGCGGGACTTTCCGGAAAACAATATGTGGCCCAAGTTCGGCTTTATAGCAGTCGGCGAGACGCCAGGACGATCAGTTGAGCGCTATCCTTTGACTGCTTGGTGCTTTACATTGAAACCTGACGACCAACTGACGCTTTTCCAAGCAAAAGTAACCGACGACAGACTCGACGCAATCATTGACGCACAAGTTTTCTTCGACCTCGAAGAACCTGATACAGACAAAGCACGACCTTCTCAGGCATTGACCTCGGACTTTCTCATAGACTCCCTGAGACTATTCATGACCGACGAAATCTTCAATGAAATAGAGCGCAATGATGACCGTGTGCAACGCCAGTATTCACGCGAGCAGGCACACCAGTTTCATATCGTAACTCCAGACCCTAAACATATAGAGAAATACGATAGCATCCTGCGCAGCCTCCTTTCTGAGGTATCACGACCAAGCGATGAATCAGATATCCGACACTTGGCAAAAGCGGCCGCCTCGGATGTCAATGTTTTCGTAACCCGAGATAGAAAATTGCTGGAAAGGGCAGACGAATTGAGCGCAACCTTACAATTGCAAGTGTTGACTCCAACAAACCTAATACTCAAATTGCACAAATTGTCTGCGCAGGAGGAATACACTCCTGATACCGTGTCGGGACCAGGGCTTGCCTGGCGGCGATTGACTTCCACCGATCTCAGGTCGATCTCATTTCAACCCTTCCTTTTGTACAGGGAGCGACAAGGAGCATTCGCTACAAGACTCGAATCGTTGATTGCTGCTGATCCGGACAACTGCTGGTGCGAACTGCTTTGGTCGGATCAAACAGTTCTTGCTCTCAGGGTCGTGCGGAAGGCTTCGAACGATGAGTTGATCGTGCAACTGGCAAGGGTCGCTCCATGCAACAATCAGGAACTCATCGAGCGTTTCACTATATCGGACGCAATTGAGAAGGCTGTAGACGGAAACCTGAATGCTGTCAGAATAAGCGCCGAAGCGCTATCTCCAGATCTAGGGTCGCATATACGAGAACTTGGTTTTATCTCGGACGGTACCGACTTCGTAAGATACTGCTTCTCCCAGTGTCTTGATGCAAATCGCACACTTGCCTTGATTTCGCACAGCAGTTCACAGAAAATTGATGAATATCGAAGAGCATCACAGATAGAGTTGGAGCGGTTGTGTTCGCCACTCTGTATGAGAGATACTGAACAAAATCACTTTCTCATTCCAATCCGGCCAGGCTATGCTTTGAGTCTCGTTGACAGGCGAAGATCTGCCAGTGACATGTTCGGGGGCGAGCCAAGTGTATTGCTGAGGTGGGACAATGTTTATTACAAAACCAAAGATCGTCATCGTATGCTCAAGCCGCCGGCGCGGATTCTCTGGTATGTGAGCGGTAGCGCGGGGCAAGTTGTAGCTGTGTCACACTTGGATGGAGTTGAGATTGGTACGCCGTCGGATTTGCTTAAGCGGTTTGAGAAACGGGGAATATTCAGATGGAGGGAGATTTTCGAGACGTGCGGCGGCGATCCGTCAAGAGAGATCATGGCACTAGAGTTTTCTCATACGTTTGCGTTTCGGAAGCCGGTATCATTGGCATCACTCAGGACGGCTTCATATGAAGAGCAGCACTCCTTGGTGGTGCAGTCGGCTTCGAGGATCCCTCGTTCACTTTTCGAGAAGATCTACTTGCTAGGGTATGCGCAGTAGTCATGGATGCAGCAGCCCGACCTTTAATCATATCCTTGAAGCCTCGTTACGCTGATCTAGTGTTTTCAGGAGAAAAGACCGTAGAGCTCCGCAGACGCATGCCACAGGAGTTCGAGAATAGGCAGGCTTTTATTTATGTATCGCAGAAGCGGATGGCTTTATACGGCGGGTTTCGAATCGGGAACATTTTGCGCGCAAAACCGAGTGAGATATGGCAACAAGTGTCACATATGGCGTGTCTTGATAAGACTTCGTTTGATGCATACTATGCCGATTTGGAAATTGCTTTCGCCCTTGAGATAACGGACGTTTGGGAGTTTGAAGAACCAATTGATCTGAAGACTTTGCGTAGGCGATTCGGATCTTTCGTGGCACCTCAATCTTGGCGTTATGCTAATGATGATGAGTATGATGAATTTCGCCGAAGCAGGTATTCACATAGCGAGATCAAGTAGATTTAGGAGGGCTGACCAAGACCTTTAGTAGCACATTGGAAAATTGTCTTCTTAGGTTGTAAGCGGGAGAATCGATCCAACAAAGAATCTCCTTCGAGAGCTAACGTTATTGATGTCAAAGCCGACGGTTGGAGATGGTGGGTTCGGTGGCCAGGAGGTGGCGGAGGGTTGTGAGCTTGGGGAGGTGGAGGATTTGAGCGAGGGCTTCGTCGAGGGCGCGGCGGGCGGGGCAGTGGTGCATGGCGGGGAGATTCTGAAACTCGGCTTCAGCGATCTGATCGAATAGGCGAGAGAGGTCCTGACGCTGGCCAGGCGAGAGGCGACGGACATCGAGGACCGGGAGCTTTTGAAGGTCGGCTTTCTTGAGGGCGACCCAGCCGCCCCGAGTGCTGGTGCGCTGGGCCAAGGCGGTCAGCAAGCCCAGGCTGGAGTTAAGCCAGATGGCGAGCGCTTTCTCAATTGATTCGTCCTCCATGCGGACAGGCCACCACACGTTGGACAGTACATTCACCTCCGAACGCATGGCGGCGATTCTGGTGGTTTGCAGCCAGAGCCTTTCGGCTATAAGCAGTCGACCCGACCTGCTCCAAAGCTGATCGAGCGGCTTGAGGCGACGGCCAGGTCGCGGGTTGACCAAAGGTGCCAAGTACTTGTCGGGTGGAGCTACCAGGCCTCTCCTCTGTTCGGTGTCATGGTTCATGACGATCGGATAGGCGGTCGTGGCTTCTGTGACTTCAAAGCCGTCCCACACGTCGCGTCTGTCCGGGCCGACTTGGCCGATTTCATCAAGCCGGCAAAGCGGAATCCGGGCCGGGTTTGGCTCGCCAGGCACCCAGACTGCGCCGTTATCTAGCAGCCTGACCGCGCTGCGCAGAAGATCGGCGCGGGCGAACTGGACGCCGGACCACTGTCTACGAACCAGCTTTGACTCCGGCAGTGAAACCATTTCACCTACGTGCTGTCCGTCAACTTCAAGTAGCGCGGTACCCGTGTCTTCAAGCCGTGCGGGTGCGGTAGCGGCGATGGCGCCAGCGATCCTGTGGGCGGGGATCACGCCGTTGGGGTTTCGCCAGAGATTGACAAAGGTGGTGCGATGTTCGGTGGTCTGGCCGCTCTCTGAGCGACGGGTTGCTAGTAGGAGGGCCTCGGAGAGATCGGTGCTGTCGGAGAAGTTCCAGCGGAGCGGGTCGTGCGAGGTGACGACCGTATCGAGGGTGAAGTCGCGCTGGATGAGGTCGCGGGTTTGATGCCAGGAGGGTCCGGTGCAGACGGTGGCGGGGAGTACGAGCGCCAAGCGGCCCTCGCCGGGGCGCAGCTTGGGCGAGGCAGCGGCCACGAAGGCCGCGCCGAGGCCGGCGGTGGCGGACGCCTGCCTGGACTTGAGGCGGCGTGACAGTTCGTTCTGAAGTCTGCGCCGCTCGCGACTAGGGAGGCTGCCGAATAGCAGGTTGCCGCCCACGGAGCGGGTGAACGGCGGGTTCATGATGGCCAGGTCGAGGTCCGGCAGGGTGACCGATTCGCCTTGGGCCGCGCCACGAGGGCCGCGACCGGAGATTCTGGCGCGATCCAGCGTGGCGATGCCCATGTCCGTGGGCGAGAGCGCGAACTGGACAGCCACCGAGTCGGACTCCAAGAAGTCCAGGGAGCCGAGCGATATCTCGGTGCCTTCCGCGCCCAGGGACATGACGCTGAGGTTCATGCGGTCGAACTGAATGGCCGGGTTGAGCATAGCCAGGCTGGTGGCGGCGAAGTGGACGGCGGAGAGTTGGACGTCGTAGCCGTGCAGAGCTTCCTCGACCATGGCCTTGTGGAGATCGGCTGACCGGGTTCCGCCGGCCTCACGGTGACGTCGTTCGGCTTCGGTGGCGACGGCCATGAGGAGAGTGCCGGTGCCGCAGGCGAGGTCAGCCACGTTCAACGACCCGGGGAACTCGTGGTCGCGCCAGTCCACGTCCGCCGGCCAGTCTTGAAAGACCAGGCGAGTCAGCAGTGTGGCGGCGGGAACGGAGGTGTAGTAGGCGCCGGTGAACTTGGCATCGGTCAGCAGGGTGTGGAAGAGGCGGCCGGAAAGGTCGTGGCCTTCGACCTTTCGGGTGCGCTGGACAGCGTCGAGCAGGGGCTGAATGACGGGTAGCTGGGTTTCATCGGGTCCGTCGACAAGGACATCGAGGATGCTGACGGCGAGTTCAAAGACGGGTACGTAGTCAATCCGCTCGCAGATGAAGTTCCAGGCGTCACGGAGGCCGGGGATTCCCTGGTGTAGGGCCTCCCGGACTGTGGGAACTGCGTCGTTGGCGGTGGCAAGGCGGTCCTGGAAGGCGAGGGCGTTGAAGAGGACGAGGCAGCCGATGCGCAAGGCGGCGGCGCGGTCTTTTTCCTAGTCGGCCTTGGCGATGATGTCGGCGATGCGACGGGCCAGGCGGGCGTGCTGGGCGACAGGGCCAGCGGCCTGTTCGAGCGCGTGACCCACCACTCCGGCGGCGGCAGTGACACGGTCGACATCTTCGAGGTCCAGGGGAAAGGTGCGGAGTTCATCGGCGAGTTCTCGGACGGAGCCGAGCCGAACGGACGGCTGCTCGCGCGCCGCTCCACGGGTGCCGTGCAGCCACCATTGGAGGTCGGCGGTTTCAAGCCCGGCCTTGGTGTCTTCGGCGTGCCGGAGCTGTTCGGGATAGAGAACGCCGAAGGTCCCGAGGGCCTGGGGAAAGTCGGTTAGACGACCATTGAGTTGGTCTTCGAGGAGGCCCCGACCGCCATCCCACTTGCACTCGACGATGGCGAGGCCGGTCCGCAGGTCAACTCTGATGTCAGGCGCGCCACCGCGGCTGCGGCGCTCGGCGCGGGCGGCGAGGCCGTGGTCGCGGAGGAGCTGGGCGAGGAGGACGTTGGCGGCTTCTTCGCGGATGGTTTCGGGGTGCGGTGGCATAAGGCTTGATGGGGCGCTTGCTCGTGAGGGGCGTGACTAAATGTGTGATTGGCGCGCACATCCGCCCCGTGTGCACGTGTTCTCTAGTTCCCAGTTTACGTTTTGTCGGCCGAGAGGTTGGGGGCATGGCTTGGCTGATGGGAGATCGGGGACCAGCCGCATGGGCCGAGAGTGTGAAGTCGGATCGGACGGGCCCTTATCGAGGCTCAGGTCAGGCTTGCAGTGAATGGTTGGGTGTGCCGGGGTCTGCGGGTTGCCCGGAAGAGGCCGGTTTGAAACCGGCCCCTACGTCTGGAAGGGATGCGGAGGGCGGGGCGACTGTCTCGGAGGCTTGGTTGCTGTCGGCTGTGTGGTTCGACACGGGTCGCCGGGTACGGCGGCCCGGCTCACCACGAACGGTTGCTCCCGCTCGCGGCTAGCTCAGGGCGGGCTCAGAACAGGATTCGGGGGCTTTTTGAGGCACGAGGCTCATGGGTGTCCTGGCTGCCTTGGGAGACCTTGCCCCTGGGTACCCACAAGGGGCACCCCTACAGGACTGGACGCACCGCTGAATGACCGGGAGGGCTCACCACGAACGGGTGGGGGCTGGGAACGGGGGCGTGGGTGTGGCGGAGGGGAGGGGCTAGATGACGCGCCACCAGGGGGCGGCCAGGACATCGGGGGCGATCCAATCGACGAGGTCGCCGGCGTGCAGCAGCAACCCGGCCCGGCTGCGCTCGCCGTACTCGGCCCGGAATGTTCGCAGCGCGGTCGTGTCCCGGCGGCGCGGGCGGGTGGTCGCCTTGACTTCAACGGGAAGCAGCCGGTCCCCCACCTCGATCACAAAGTCCACCTCTTCGCCAAGGGTGGTCCGCCAATAGAAGACCTCGGCCAGATCGAGGCGTGCGTCCCGCCAGGCCAGGAGGTCGTGCAGGATCAGGTTCTCCAGATGGGCTCCGCGCGGTTGCGTTTCCTGGCTGAGGTGCAGGGCCACGCCGGTATCGCCCCAGTAGACCTTGGGCGACTTGATCAGGCGCTTGGTGCGGTTAACAGCATAGGCGGGAAGGCGTACCAGCAGGTAGGAGGTCTCAAGCAAGTTCAGATAGCGACGGACGGTGGGCTGCGGCAAGCCCACGTCACGGCCAAGCTCGGTCTGGTTGACGAGCTGACCCAAGCGCAGGCAGGCGGCCCGCATGAGGCGCCGAAAGTCCGGGAGCCCCGCGATGGATGCGAGGCTCTGGAGGTCACGTTCGAGGTAGGTGCGAACGTAGCCATCGAACCAAATGGCCCGCGACTCAGCGGCCGTGAGTTGCAAGGCCGGGGTGGGGAATCCGCCGCGGCGCGCGAGCGATTGCCAATCCTCAGGTCGAGCTGGTTGGGCCGTCACGAGCGCCGGCCAATCCCGGTCGGGAGCCTCCAACAACTCGTCCCAGATGCCCGCGCGTCCCAGACGTAATTGCTCGCGCCGGGTCATTGGCCAGAGGGTGAGGTAGCTAGCCCGGCCTGCCAGGGATTCGGAGACCCTTCGCATGAGGAGGAGATTGGCGGAACCTGTTAGCAGGAAACGCCCGGGTCGGCGCTCCCGGTCGATGGCCAGCTTCACGGCGTGCAGCAGCGTAGGCTCACGCTGCACCTCGTCGATGGTCACCGGATCGTCGCCGCCGAGCAGCACCTCGGGGTCGCGGCGCGCCGCATCCAGGGCGTCGAGATCGTCCAGGGTTACGAACCGACGACGGCCCGGCGTCAACTCTTGAGCCAGGGTGCTCTTGCCCGCCTGTCGGGCGCCGCTGACGACCACGGCCGGCATGACGCGGAGCCGATGTTCGAGGCTCGGCGTCACAAGGCGAGCGAGGACGTTTTCCGTCATGGTGTGAATGATAATCATTCACGGCGTGAATGGAAAGTCAGCACGATTCGTGGATCAGCGTCGCCTCCGGCCATTGGCCAGAGGCGTGCGCCAGGCGGCTGATTTGGGGCGGACGCAGGCGGGACCGGCTTCGATGTTCCTGCGGGCGGGTTCGATCGCTACTGCGTAATTTGGATCGGGGACTGCCTGGGTGGCTGGGTGCTGGGGGTTGTGGTTCGACACGGCTCCATCGACAGGCTCACCACGAACGGTTGGGTGGGCTGTGGATGACGGGGAGGACGGTGGGCTCGGGGTGACGGGGCGGACGGGGTGTGGAAGAGGATCGAGCGCAGGGGTTGTGGAGTTGACGGGGTGGCACGTTGCGCTTGGACGGTTGGGTGCTGCTGGGTCCCGGGTGCGGACGCCGGGATGTGGTTCGACTCGGCCCGCCGGGGACTCTGGGCCGGCTCACCACGAACGGTTGGATGCGCCGCATGTGGGCGGTTGCACGCTGAATAGCCGCGCGGCTCAGGCGGTGGTGGTGAGTCGAGCGGGGCTGAAGGGGTGGATGGGGTAGGCGGGGTCTTGGCCGGTGAGGAGGCGGGCGATGATTTGGCCGGTGTGCCAGCTCATGGTGATGCCGTGGGTGTGGTGGCCGGTGGCGAGGTATAGGCCGCTGCGCGGGTCGCGGCCGATGAGGGGCAGGCCGTCCTCGGGTTCGGGCCGGAAGCCGGTCCAGATTGCGGACAGGGGGCAATCCGCCAGCGCCGGCAAGGTGGCCAGGGCGCCGTTCAGCATTTCCCGGACCGCGCCGGCGCGCAGGCGTCGATCAAAGCCCACGCGCTCCTTGGTGGCGCCGTAGAGGACGCGCCCGTCGGACCGCTGGACGAGGCTGCCACCGGGGATGTGGATGATGTGGCGGGCGCGGAGGTGGGGCGCCTCGAAGGCGATCATGTGTCCTCTGGATGGCACGACCGGGGCCCAGGGCAGAAGTTCGCGCGCCCAGGCGCCGGTGGCCACCACGATCTGATCCGCGGTGAGTGTGCCGCGAACGGTCCGGACGGCGGGACTGGCGCCGGCGGACAGCGACACGACCTCGGTTCCCTCGTAGACGTCCACGCCCGCGGCCAGCAGGGCGCGATGGACGATGGGGGGCCAGCGTTGGGTGTCGACCTGGCCATCGGGGTAGAGGGCGGCGCCGGTGACATCGGGCGGCAGCAACGGCTCACGTCTGTGGGCTTCGTCGGGCTCGATGAACTCGACGCGGAATCCGGCCTTCAGTTGGCGGGCGACTTGGGCGAGGAGCAGCTGGCGCTGTTCGTCGGTGCGGGCGACGCCGATGGTGGGGCCCTTGACGAAGCCGACGTCCACGCCGCTGAGTTCTTCGAGGAGCTGGGCGAATTCGGGGAAGGCGTCGCGGCCGGCCAGCCGCAGGCGCACGAGCGGGGTGTCGTAATCGGCGTCGTATTGCCCGCAGATGAGGCCGCCGGCGGCGGACGAGGCCTCGCCGCAGATGCGTCCGCGCTCGAGGACGGCCACGGTGAGACCGCGGCGACGGGCGGCCAGCGCCACGGCGCAGCCAACGATGCCACCGCCCACGACGGCGACATCCGCGCTCTTTAGGTCAGCACTCACGTCAAGTTGCCACCAGCTGGAATCGGTCGACCGGAACGTGTCGACACGATCGTATCCAGGGACGGTAGATCGTTTGTGTCGGGTCGGCCAACGTGGCCCTTTGCCTTACCGTGTCTGTGCCTGATGAAAAGCGAACGTGGTGCTAGGCTTACCGTATGAATACCGAACGAACATTGGCCGTACGGATTGTGAGGCATGACCGGCAATCGCCGACCACGGTGGCGTCCGGTGCGCGTGCGAGGCCGAGTTCGCGTGCTTTTCGACAGATGCGGGCCATGCACGCGTGTCCGGACTGTGGCGTTCAGCTGCGGCCGCTGGGTCGGTGTATGAGTTGTCCGGCCTGCGGTTGGGGCGCCTGCGGTTAGCGGGGCCTGTACCAGCGTCGCGGCTTGTTGGACTGTCGGCGGACGGGCTTGGGGCCGAGGCGCTGGCGGACCAGGCGCAGATCGTCCTGCAGCAACTTGCGCGCGTCTGGTGCCGTGTCGGCGTCGTGGCCCCAGACAACGCCTTGGCTGTAGCGCCCGTCGAGAATTGCGAAGATGTCCAGGTCACGTTTGATCACTTCGTCCAGCAGGTCCGGCCAGTCGGCCAGACCTTCGGTGAGGGTGGCTGGTGTCCGTGACCAGCCGTTGCTACCCGGCACGACGGCTGAGTTGGAGATGCTGAGGGCTTGCACGTGGTCGCCGAGCACGTCCAGGTCCAGGCGCCAAGCCTCGGGATTGATGGGGCCGACCTCGCCGGGCGCGAGGCACATACCCACGTAGCCGGGAAGGCGCCCGTGCAGCAAAGCGGCTGCGTGGCCGGACTGTTCCTGCAGCGAGCCGGGAAGCTGGCGTACGAGCGCGCGAAGGTCATGTCTGCGGCAGAGCGTTTCCAACCCGCGCAGGCCGGACCGGGCGGCTTGCAAGGAATCGAGGTAGGCCGCCCCATCAAGTCTGGCCCAGGCGCCGTAGCGAATGTAGGGAACCCGCGCCTCCTCGCAGCCGCGGTGGATCGTTTCGGCGTCCTCGTCGAAGGGCGAAGTGAGGTCGGTGGTCACTATGACGACTTGGACGCCGGCGTCCGCGCAATCGACGGTGACTTCGATCAGGTCGGCCGCTTCCGATGGGTCCACCTGCGCGCCGGGCGCGACGACCAGGTCAATCGCGTCCAGATCCAGCGCCTTGGCCTCAGCGACGAGGGCGGCGGGGGCGTGTTCAGGGAACGCCGTGCCGGAGAGCACGTAGCGGGGGAATTTGAGCGCCACCTGGCAGACCTCGCGCGGGCCGGGGCCTGAGCTTACTGCTGGCCCGGCAGGGGACGAACCGGCATGTCGAAGACGTAGGTCTGGCGGAAGGGCTGGGCCGCGCCTACCTCCCCGTCCTGCATCCGGTAGTCCATAAGAAGGATCGAAAGGTCGTCGACGAGTCCCCGCGAAAGCAGGAGTCGCAGGCGGTAGTCGCCGACGGGCGAGGCGTCTCGAGCGGTCATGGGCGGGTATAGCCGGCCGTCGACGGATTCCGTCAGCGTGCGGTTTCGTGGGTCATAGCGAAAGTCGATCCGCTGCGCCGGCCAGGTGATGTGCGCGGCGCTTTGCCAGTAGCCGTGCGAGGGCGGCGCGCCGTTACGCGGGCTTTCCGCGTAGGCCATCCCGACGTTCCCGCCGGTGCCGGTCGGGTTCATCGTGATGAGCGTGCCGCCAATTGCGCCGTCCTGCGCAGCTACGTCTACCGAGACGACGTGGCGCGCGACGTGCTCGGTCGTGGCGGCATCGCCGGCGGTGCTGGGCGTCAGGCGCGCCGCGACGATCTGTGGGTGGAAGCCAGCGCCACGTGTGCTGATCTCCAGCACGGATTCGGGGATCGGCGGGGCGGTGATCCAGGTGAGCCCCGGGTTGACGGTGATCTCGGTTGGACCCGCCTTGATGACTCCGCGCGTTGGGGACACGATGCCGAAGAGGATGGGCTGGTTGGCGGGTTGCAAATCGACGCCGGTGGCTAGGTGTCCATCCCTAACCCCGAGACGCACGCTTCCGTCTGCTGGAATGTCCAGCGAGCCGAGCGCCTGGCCCAGCTCGTTTCCTGTCAGACGCTGTCCCGGCGCGTCCTGGAAAATCGTCCAGTACGGGGTGGTGTGGATCGCGTCGGACTGGAGCAGCCCGTAGGTTCGGGGATCGTCGGCGCTGTTGAGGACGAGGTAGTCGTAGCCCGAGTCGTCCAGCCGTTCAAAGGGATAGGCGGGGGAACTCGCGAGCCCGCCGAGCGGGCGTCCGACCAACAGCCCGGCCCACACACTCGTTGTGCGCCGAGCCCAGGACTCGGACTGATGCTTGGGGTAGTGGAAGGCCAGCACGTGGTCGCCGGTTCGCCGTCGCGCCTCGGGCACTGGATAACTCAGGCCCGGCGCGAAGTACACGCGGCTGCCCAGCGGAACCTGGTCCGCGACGGCTCGCGCGTCATGGGCGATGCGGCGCTCGACGTTCCAGCCGACGCCTTGCCAGTTCCACCACACGCTCAAATAGGTGTTGTAGATCAGCGCGAGGCTGAGGACGGTCAAGACGGCGACCGCGACACGGCTCAGGGCAGGCTCAAGGGGGACCAGCCAGGCCTCAAGGCGGCGTGTGGAAGCCTGGCTCCAGAGCTTGAACTCTCCGTGGTAGACGTTCGCGATCCCCGACGCCAACAGCACCACGACCAAGAAGGTCACGTAGGACAGGTTCTTGAGGTGGCCGTAGTGGTAGCCGGCGCCTTTCGCGACCCAGAGCATGAAACCGGCAAAGGCCGCGGCCAGCGCCAGCGTCACGCGCTGATCGCCGCGCACGGTCACGGCGCCAAGCAGGGCCAGCGCCAACGCCGGCCAGAACATGGCGTCCAGAACGGCGTCGAGTGCGCCCGTGCCTCCCGCGCCCAGCAGCGACTCCAGCGGACCGTCGCGCGGGATCAGCCGATAGGCTTCCAAACCGAACGCGAGTTCGACGTTCGCAAACCGTGTATCGCCCCACGCGTTGCCGAATTGGCCGTTCAGGTCGCCCGTAATGTTCGCGAGCTTTGGCAGCGCCCAGACGAAGAGCCAGACCATCCCCGGCGCGCCCAGGACGGCCGTGCCGACGCCCAGCAACAGCGCCCGACGCAGCGTGGTGAGCCGTTGTCGGCCCGTGACGACTAGCACCACCACCAGCGTTACCGCCACGGCGAGATAGACGGCCGAGATGGCCCAGAAGTAGGAGACCAGCAGCGCAGCGCTCACCAGCGCCGCCAGGATCAGCGCCGAACTGCCCCCGCGTCTTAAGGCCGTAATTCCCGTGGCGGCCGCCACGGGAAAAAGCGCGAATGCGACAGCGTGCGGTCCGAATCCCATGCCCGCGAACCAGAGTGGCAGCCCGTGCAGCGCGTAGAGCGTTGCCGCCAGTCCCGACGGGCGTTCGGACATCTGCAACCCGACTCGAGCAAAGATGAAGACGGCCGGCACGCTGCCGGCCACGAGCAGGTACAGCAACGGCACGTACGCATGAAAGGCCGGTGCGTTCGAGAGGATTGATCCGATGGTCAGGAGATACGGAAACCCCCAGCCGCGCGAGTGATTGGGCAACCCCTGGAATTCGGCCTGGAATGGACCCTCGGCCAGCCCGTGCATGAAGACGGTGTTCCACTTGAGCGCCTCGGCCAGGGGCACGTACAGGTCTTCGTCGATGTTCAGTCCCAACATCGCGCCCGACCGCCCGTGCAGGTGCGGGAGGAAGGCCGCCGCAAGGAGCAACCCGCCGGCGATTAGGGTCACCGTCTGCGGCTTCGAGGGCCGTGGCAGCCACCAGCCGTCTCGGCGCACCGTCCAGGCGGCCAGCGCGGCGCCGGCGCCCAACAGGAGAGCTGTGGCGATCCGCAGGTCCATGATCAGGTTCAGCGCGTAGGCGCCGACGATCAGGGCCGCCGCGCCCACCAGCGGAACCAGCAGGAATCCGGTGGCTCGCAGTTCCGGCGGCGCCAGCCGACGGGTCAGGCCGTAGCCCGCGACCACGCACGCCGCGGTCATGGCCAGCACAACGGCCGTGGCTTCCAGGCCGACGGCCAGCAGCTCAGGCATGGGGCGCTAGCTGGAGTTGCGGTGTGCGCGCGGGACTATCAATTCGTGGAATCGGCCGCCGCCCGCAGCAGACCCGTCCCGCCGGCCACGCCAAACACGTGCCCAAGGCCCGCGGCCGTCCCAACGGCCGCGCCCAAGCCTGTGGCCAGAATGACCATTGCGGCGAAGTCGCCGGTGGCTACGGCGAACGATCCCTGAAACAGCGCCCCGTAAAACCGCAGCAGGACAAGCTCGCTTGCGCCGGCGACTTCAGTGAGCGCGGCCGAGGCCAGCGCCAGGGTGACGCCACCGAGTCCGACGCCCGTCACCATTCCGGCCAGGACCAGCACAGCAGCCATTGAGGCAGCGGTCCAGGCAGGGCGTTCCCGAAAGCGAGCGTAGACCTCGTTGTACGCCGCCGCCGCGGAGAAGCCTCTGACGATTACCTGGGGAATGACGGTCCAGAGAAAGATGTTGGTGCCGGCCAGCACCGCCGCGTCGATCAGGAACAGGACCACGAAAACCGCGGCGATCAGCGCAACCGGGCGGTCAGTCGTGAGAATGGTGTCCGGCGGGCGGGTCAGGTTGAAGACAGCGGTTTGCACCACGATCAGCGCGCCGAGAACCAGCAGAATCGGAAGCGCGGATAGGGCTAGCGCGGGTACCTGGCGCCAGGCGTCTCGGAGCGCCCGGCGGGCCGACGTGTCGCGCTCGTCGGCGGCGCGGTCGGCAATCAGCGCCGCAGCGCCCAGTGCCCACGACCAGAGGATCAGGCTAATGACCGCCGCCAGCGGGAGTATCGCCAGCGCCGCGGGCGATCTGATGAATGCGAGGCCGCCCGCCAGACCTGCCAACCCTCCGGCTAGCGCCCCGGCGCCCAAGCCGATGGCCAGTGCGCCCGGCTGCACCACGGTCGAAACGGCGGCGCCCAGCGGCTCCAAGAGGCGCAGCGGATCGTTCAGCCCCCGGGCCGGCGGCAACGGGTCAGGTCGAGTCATTGCTGAATAGTGGGCAGTATATCGCCGGAGGATACGGGCTTATGGGCTGTACTCGGATGAACGCCAAGGCGGTACACATATGACAAACCGGTTGTCCGGCGCCCTTCCGCGCGCCGCCGTGATCGGCGCGGGCCGCATGGGCCACGGAATTGCCCTGGAGGCCGCGCGCGGCGGTTTCAATGTCGCCATCTATGACACGCAACCGGGTCGGGCCGAAGCCGCTATCGCTGAGGCCGCGGCCGACGCGCATGACCTGGTGGCGGCCGGATGCATTGAGGCCTCCGACATTCCGGCCATCGTTGACCGGCTGACGGCGGCGACTGATCTTGAGAGTGCGGCGACCGATGTCGAGGTCGTGTTCGAGGCTGTAGCGGAGGACCTCGAGGTCAAACGCCGCGTGTTTGCCCGACTGGACGGCGCGGCCCCTCCCACGGCCTTGCTGCTGTCCAACACTTCCAGCCTGGCGATCAGCGAGATCGCGGCGGCTTGTCAGCGGCCTGAACGGGTAGCGTTGGCGCACTGGATCCTGCCGCCACATCTCATTCCCGTGGTTGAAGTCGCACCCGGGCCACGGACGAGCCCCGACACGATCAGAGCCGTGCGAGCTCTGCTTGAGCGGCTGGGCAAGTGGCCGGTAGTTCTGCAGCGGGAGCTGCCCGGCTATCTGATCAACCGGTTGCAGTTCGCCCTCCTGCGCGAGGCGATGGACCTCGTCGGGCAGGGCGTCGCGTCGGCGGAGGAGATTGACCGGGCCGTTCGCGGTTCCATCGCGCGCCGTATGCCCGTCCTGGGTCTGTTCCGCCAGGCCGATCTGGCCGGATTGGACGTGTACCGGCAGATCTTCAGGTATCTGGCGGCTGATCTCAGTCGGATCGAGGGACCGCCCCCGGCCCTGGACGAGGCGGTGGAGTCCGGGCATACCGGCGCCGCCGCCGGGCAGGGCTTCTACGCCTGGACTCAGGACCAACGCGACGAGGACCTGGATCGCCGCAACGCCGAACTCATCCGCCTACTTCGAGCGGACCGTGGGGGATGACGCCGGCTTGCTGGCGCTCTCCCGCGTAGCGGAATCCATTCCCACAAAACGACGTCCCACCAGGTAGGCCGCCAGAGCCTCCGTGCCCATCGCCGCGATTCGGGCCGCGGCCCCCACGCCCGCTCCTGTCCAACCCATCACCGGGGTCAACACGAACAGGAATGACGCCATCATCAGCAGCCGTGAGAACGCGGTCATTGCCACCCGGCGCGTCTTGCGCTGGTTCATCGTCATCGACTGATAGAACTGCCGCACCGCCATGAGTAGCGGGAAGACTGCCAAAATCTGCAACGCGACGATGGCGTCCGGCACCAGCGCCGGCGGCGCGCCCACCAGCCCCGCGATGATTGCGTGATTCAGCGGGGTAAACGCCACGAGCGCCATCAGCCCCGTCATTCCGAGACCCACTACGTATACGAACCGTCGTGCGCGACGCTGCTGGTCGGCGTCCCGCCCGAGCACCAGCACCACCTGCCGCAGCGCCGCCATGGCGGTCAGCGGCAACATACCGAGGCTGAACGCAAGCCGGAACGCGCCTACCGTGGCCTCTGGATTGGGCAATCGCAGCAGCCCGGCGTTGACCATTGGATGGCCAATGGTCAACGCGAATTGGGTGATGATCAGCGGGATCAGGAAGCCGGTCAGGTACCGGAAGTCCAACGGCGCTTCGCCTTCGGGGTCAGGCGCGTATGGCGCCGTGCGGTCCACGCGCCGCACCAGCGCCACGGCCAGCAGGCCCTCGACCACCGCCACGATCACCCACACCACCGCGGCGCTGAAGATGCCCGGAACCGGCAGCTGGGGAACCAGACCCAGGCCTAGCGTGATCAGCACTACCTGACCCACTGCCGGCGCGACCCAGATGAGGTGCGAGCGCCGTCGATGCGCCAGCTGGGCCAGGTTGAACACGCGTAGCAGGTTGAAGAGCGGGATGACCAGCGAAATCCGCATCATCGTCATAACCGCGGGCAGCAGGCTCTCGGGCGTCCCCATGGCGGACCGGAAGAAGGCCTCGCCAATTCCGGGCAGCGCAAAGACCGTGCTGATACAGGTAATGACGGCCATATAGAGCAGCATGTAGCGCTGGATGACCGCGAATGACTGGCGTCCTCGCACCAGCACCAGGTAGGCGCTCTGAATCGCCGTGCCGGATGCGCTCAGGATCTGGATGACGCTGGCCACGATCGCGAACGCGGCCAGCGACGTTTCCGGATCGACCGCCCGCGAGATGCCGGCGTCCAGCACCGGATTGCGCAGCGTCTGGAACACCTGCGCGGCCGCCAACGGCAGGAAGAACACCGCCATCGCGCGGTACGACATCATGGCTTTGCTGCTCTGCACGCCTGAATCCGTGGAAAGCGCCAGCCTGACTATGGCGAAGCGCAGGCCAATCGCTCAAACGCCGCGTCGGTCAATAGGTCACTGCCACGGGCGTCGTGGCGACCCGGAGCGCACGCAGCCGCTGGCGAACCACGACCGGATGCCCGGAACGCCGTCGCGCTGTCGGCGCCCGCAGGCCGCGGGGCATCAGGCCTACCTACGTGAGTACCGTGACGCGCGGCTGATGTTCTGGGGGCTTGTAGGCGATGCTCCGGGTTGCTACGGCCCGCCCTCCTACATTGTCCGGGGTCGAGTATGTGGGCGCCTAGGGTCTGGAGGCGCGGGCCGTTGACGCTAGCGCGGGTCGGGGTGCTGGCCGTGGCGGCCGGGTTGCTGCTGGCGGCGGCGCTGCTCGGCTATTCCACGCCGCTGCTGGCGCAGGAAGGCGACGGTGCGGCGGCCGAGGCGTCGGGCACCGGGACCGGGATTCGCCTCAGCGACCTGAGCGAGCAGCCCACGCATACGACCGTTGACCGCTTCACGGTGGAGGTGACCAAGCTCAGCGCGGCGGTGGCGTACGAGGTGATCGTGTCGAGCGACAACGCCGCCGGCCTGGGGATCGGCGGCTGCGGGACGGCGTCGCAGACGCGGTCGGTGACGGGAGTGGAGGCCCAGGACCTGACGTTTTTCGTTTATGCCTGCGCGGTGAGCGAGGGGACGCTGACGGCGGCGGTGCGCCGGAGCGGCGCCGACGCGGCCGACGCCTCGGTCAGCCAGGCGCTGACGGTGCTGGCGATTCCCGAAGGGGCCCCGGCGGGCGTGCGGGGCGCGCCGGCCGCGTCGGCGGCGTCCCGAGGGGCGACGCGGGTGGGGACGCCCGGCATCGTGTCGAATGTGCACTTCCCTGACGCCGACCGCAAGGCCACGTCCGTCAAGGCCAAGTGGAAACCGCCCAGCGACGGCGGGCGACCGCTGACGGGGTACGGGGTGCTGTTCTGGCGGAAAGGCGATCCGGATCCGCCGTGGAACCAGGCGGTCAGCATCGGCGTCACGAACGAGCAGACGTTTACCGGCTTGCAGCCCGCCACGACGTACAAGTTCCGCATCCACGCGTGCAACGGCCCGGACAGCTGCGGGTGGTGGACCCACCCGCCGGTGGAAGTGACCACCCGGCCCGCGCCGCCCACGGCGGCGCCGTCACCGTCCCACACGGCCACACCCACCCCGACGCCGACGGCGACGCCGACGAAGAAGCCGACCGGCCCCGACGTCCCCGCCGGCCCCCGGGGCGCCCAGCTTCGGCAGCGTGGCCGCCCTGTCATCCAACTTTCTGGTGGGGCATCCCGTCCCCCTGACCTTGCCCGCGGCCAGCGGCGGCGACGGCGTGCCGACCTATCGGCTCGCGCCAGCGGTGGGCAACGGCCTGACGTTCGACGCGGCCACGCGCACGGTGGCCGGCACGCCGCAGGCCGCCGCCAATCGCACCACCCATACCTATACGGTGACCGACGCGGACAAAAAGACGGCCCAGATATCCTTCCATGTCACGGTCTTCGACGTGAGGGTTAGGGTGCTGAAGGGGCGCGCGTTCAAGCCGCTGGCGGAGTCGACGTGGGGGGTGTTGGACTATGCCGTCGTGGTGCTGCCGGAGGCCGGATTCACCCGCACGGACGGCCACCAGCTCCGGCTACGGCTGCCCGCAAGCACGGGCTTTCAGTTTGGCCGGGCGTGCCAATGGCCGGGGGCGCCCCCTACGGATACGACCATGCTGGAGTCGCCGTGGGTGGACTCGCACCGCGGGCTGTATCTGGCGCGGTGCGGCCTGGGCTCCGGCGCCAGCGTCAGCTTTGAGGTCGAGGTGCGCCGGGGCACGGGAGGGACGCCAGGGCCGCTCTACACCGGGACGACGACGATTAAGCGGTCCTGGCACCGTCACGACCACCGGGTGCTCTATTACATCACCGGGACTCTCGCGAACGGCAATATCGACGGCGGCCAGATGTTTCCGCCCAATGTCAGCCGGACGCCGCATCCGACATTGACTGTTCCGCTCAACTATTTCAGTGCCGCGAAAGCCTGGCAGAACGTGCCCGACGGCGGCGTCACGCTCGACCGACTCCTCAGCGGCAGCAGCCCCGACGTGATCATCTCGGGCTACTGGGACCCCGGCTTCGGCATCAAGGACCGATGCACGGGGAGCGTGGCCTGCGTGTTTCCCGCCGGCACCTACCCGCACCTCGGCAATGGCCAGGTCTTCGTGATCGAAGACCCGCCGCGGTGGCCCAAAGACGATGCAGGAACAGTCAGGAAGTGGACGACTAAATTTTCTGTCTGGCAGTCCGACCCCGAATTCAACGAATACTTGCCCCGGGTCTTGATGCACGAGTTCGGGCACACGCTGGGCCTGGGCCATAGCGCGGATAGCAGCGCCATCATGGATGGCCTGGTGAGCCCCAACCTCGCCGACACGGACATCAAGGGCTTGAAGGCCACCTATGCGCACCACCTTGACGATCACTAGGGGATTCACAATGCCGACCCTGGCCCACATGCTCCAACAGCGGAGATGGCGGTTCCTCGGCACGGTTCTGGGGCTGCTACTGGCCGCGACCGCCGCCTGCGGGCCGAGCGAGCCGGCTGTCCCGATGTTCCCCGCCCCGCACATTCAGCGGTCGTCGAACCCCGCGTGGCGGGTCGCGCCGTCGGTGGAGCAGCAGATCTTTCGCTCGACGACGATCGTGCGGGCGACGCTGCAGTCGGCGACGGCGGCGGTGGAGACGCTGCCCAGCGATCCCGGCGTGGCGTCCACCTACCAGGCGGTGCAGGAGCTGCGCTTCACCGTGCACGAGTACCTGAAGGGGAGCGGCCCGACGGCCCTGCTGGTGGTGGTGCGCGGCGGCCACGGCTACCTGACGGAGCCCGAGGCCCGCGAATACGCGGACTATCGCGTGCAGGCGCGGGTCACGACCTGGGACGAGCGGCAGGCGGTGCTCTTCCTGGAGGCGCCGGCGCAGCCGTACACCCCGGCGGCCGCCAGCGGCGGAGCGGCCGGAACCTCCGAAACGACGTCCCCGGCCGTCTTGCAGTTCACGCGCTTTAACTACAACCAGCCGCCGTGGGCGTACAGCGTGGACACGCTAAGCCGGGCCTGGCTGCCGGCGCAGGACACGCCGGCCGAAGGCGGGACGCCGACGGCCTTCATCACGGACGGCGCGCAATCGCCCTCGCCGACGATCACGCTGGCCGACCTGCGAGCCCGGATCGCGGCCCTGGCGGCGGAGCTGCAGGCGGGGGCCGGCGTTGACGGGTACGCGGCCTGCATCTACAGCAGATTTCTGCGTGAAAGGTATCGTCGCGCCGACCCGTGGACGCCGACGCTGATTGACGCAGCGCTAGCTTCCGGCATTTCTACCGGGTCCGAAGTGTATGAGCAAGACTATGATTATGACGGGCCGCAGTACCACCGTTACTGGCTGAGCGGCCCTGACGCGGCATTGTTCCAGCCGGTGATCGTGGACGACGACGGCCAAGCCAGCACTGGCTACCGGCGAACGCTGACCGCTGCCCGCCCCTTACCGGCCGGCGAGTACGACGTCTTCCACAATTCCCAGCACTACGCGCGCTTTTCCTGCGCTTTCGCACCTCTCGACGCCTACCTGGCTGTGACCGTCACGGTCACGGCGCCGACCGGGACGATGCACGAGGCGTTCTTCGATCCGGCGGCGCTGGGCGACGGGGTGGTCGGGCGGGACGCCGCCCACGGGGTGCTTTCGCCGGCCGCGGTGGGCGCGGCCACCAGCGGCGCCGCGGGCGCCTCGGCCAGCAGCGGGGCGGCGACCCTGCGGCGGCTGACCTGGGACGCCGGCCAGCTGCGGCTGGACGTGACCGGCAGCACCCTGGCCGGCCAGCAGCTGGAGCTGATTCGGCTGGACGGGACGGTGGGGCTGCAACTGCGCGGCGACGCGGCGACCGCCACGGCGACGGCGGGCGGCGGCCACGAGCTGCGCTGGCCGGTGTGTACGCAACCCTGGCAGCCGGGCGAGCGCCTGATGCTGCGGATCCGCCCCGCCCCCGCGGGTACCCCGCCGGCGGCCCCGGCCTGCCCCAGCGCGCCCGCCCTGCCCACCGTGACGGTCAATCCCGCTGCCCCCACGGCTGGTGCATCCTTGACGCTGACGGCGACGGTGCCCGCCACGGCCGGCACGGCCACCTACCAATGGCAACGCGACGTGGGCGGCGTGTGGACGCCGGTGGGGGCCGAGGGCGCCACCTACCAGGCGCGCGCCCTGACCGCCCTAACCGGGACCTGGCGCGTGCAGGCCCGCTACGCGTCCGGGGCCATGGCCCACTCGGCGCCGGTCACGCTGACCTGGCCGGCGGCGGCCCCGCCCCCGTGTAGCAACGGGGTCACCGTCCCCAACCCGGCGGCCAACGCGGGCCTGGTCCAGGACTGTACGGCGCTGCTGCAGGCGCGCGACGCGCTGGCCGGGTCCGGCCGCCTCAACTGGGACGGGACGCGGGCGCTCAGCGAGTGGACCGGGGTGACCGTGGGCGGCACGCCGCAACGGGTCGTGGGGCTGCGGCTGGACGCCCTGGGCCTGACGGGGCCGCTGCCGGCGGCGCTGGGCGAACTGACCCAGCTGACGGCGCTGGACCTGCGCGGCAACGCCCTGACCGGCGACCTGCCCGCGGCCCTGGGGGCCTTGACGCGGCTGACCGAGTTCCGCCTGGCCGGCACCCGGCTCACGGGCTGCCTGCCGGCGACCTTGGCCGGGGTGGCGACCACGGACGCGGCAGCCCAGGGCCTGGCCGCCTGCCAGGCGGGGCCGGCGTTTGGCGCGGCGCGCTACGACTGGGTCGTGCCGGCCGGGCTGCCGGTAGGCGCGGCGGTCGGGCAAGTGCAAGCCACCGACGCGGGCGGCGGGACGGTCAGCTACGCGCTGACGGCGGGCAACGACGCCGGGGTCTTTAAACTCGACGCGACCACCGGCATCCTGTCGGTGGCGGGCGCGCTGCCGGCGGGCGGCGCCGGCCTGACGGTCACGGCCACCGACAGCCAGGGCCGCGCGACGCGCGTGCCGGTGGTGGTGGCGGTGGCGGACGCGGCCCAGCAGCGGGCGCCGCCGGTGTTTCCGGCCGCGGGCTGGAGCTTCCGCGTGGCGGAGGACGCGCCGGTGGGCACGGTGGTGGGGACGGCCGCGGCCCTGGACCTGGACGGCGGGCCGCTGACCTACGCCCTGACGGCCGGCAACACGGGCGGCGTGTTTGCGCTGGACGCCAGCTCCGGGATGTTGACGGTGGCGGGGGCGCTGGATTACGAGACGACGGCCAGCTACGCGCTGACGCTGACGGCCAGCGACGCGCACGGCGGGACGGCGACGGTGGCGATCAGCGTGACGGACGTGCCCGCCGCGCCGACGTTCGCGGCGGCCAGCTACGCCTTCCGCGTGGCCGAAGACGTGGCGGTCGGAGATCAGGTCGGGACGGTTCGGGCCACCGTCGCCAGCGGGCCGTCGGTGACGCACGCGCTGACGGCGGGCAACCCGGACGCGGTGTGGGAACTGGACGCGATGAGCGGCGAACTGAAGCTGGCGGGGGCGCTGGATTACGAGACCACCGCCAGCTACCACCTCATCGTCGAAGCCCGCAGCGGACCGGCCGCCGCGGCCGCGGTCCCGGTCACCATTACCGTCACCAACGAGGACGAGCCGCCGGCGTTTGGGGCCGAGAGCTATGCGTTCCGCGTGGCGGAGGACGCGGCGGTCACCACGCGGGTAGGGACCGTGACGGCCCGCGACCCCGAAGGCGGCACGGTGGTGTACGACCTCACGGCGGGGAATGAGGGCCAGACGTTTGCGGTGCACGCGCTGACCGGGTCGGTGGTGGTGGGCGCGCCGTTGAACCACGCGGCGAGGCCGAGCTACACCTTGACGATCAAGGCCAGCGTCCTGGGGGGCGGCGGCCCGGCGGCCACGACCACAGTGACGGTGACGAGTGCGGGCTGAGGCGGGCGCCCCCTTCGACAAGCGCAGGACGAACGGGGAAGCGGCCGGGCGGACGCCAGCCGCGCGCGACGACAGGCTGTCCTTGTCGCTGGCGGTGGTACCGTTTCGGTGTGGCCACTTCGTATCCAGCGGCCGTGTTTTTTGATGCCTACGGCACGCTGATCCACTTTTCGCAAGACCCCTCGCCCTTTGATTTCATGGCCGACGCGGTGCGACGGGCGGGGGTTGATCTGCCGCGCTCGCGCCTTGATGCGGCCCTGCATGCTGAGATGCGGTATTTCAAGGCTCACTTCGCCGCCGTTCGGACGGCGGAGGACTTCAAGCGACTCAAACTCGCCGACGCCCGGGTCTACGTGGATGAGCTTGGCGATACGGGGCCCGTGCAGCTCAACGCTGATCACATGGCCGCTGAACTGGGCGAGGCCTTTGCGACCAGGGTGCTTCCGGATGCGCTGCCGGCCATTGACGTGGTCCGAGCGGCGGGGGTGCGCGTTGGCGTCCTCAGCAACTACAGCTACCTGCTGCCGCTCGTGCTCGACCAACTGGGCCTGTCCAGCCTCCTGGATCCGGTGGTCTTTTCGGCCGCCGTGGGTGCCGAGAAGCCGGATTCCCGCATCTTCGACGCCGCGGCGACGGCCGTCGCCGCTGAAGTGTCGGACTGCGTGCTTATCGGCGACGACCTGGTGAACGACGTGGCCGGTGCTCGCCGGTGCGGGATGCCGGTCGTCTGGATCGCACGCGATGGAACGCCAGCGCCGCCCGGGGTGGCGACGGCCCGCGACCTGGCGGACGCGGCGCGCATGGCCGTGGCGCCCGGCTGGCGGACGCTCTCGCTCGATGCGGCCACGAGCGGCGATGCGTCGCCGGATCCAGCCGACGCATAAGCGGACAACTGAAACGTTCGAAGCCGTGCTCCGTATCGCTACCTCGTCGCGAACGTCGGTGCACCCGATCGGCCGGCAAATCCAATCGGCTCTTGACGCAGGGGACGTGAGCGACGGCTTGCTGCTGGTCAGCGTCCCGCATACGACCTGCGCCGTAACCCTGAACGAACCCGAGTCCGGCTTGCTCGATGACCTGGCCCGGGCGCTGGAGCGACTGGTCCCCTGGCATGGTCAGTACGCGCACAACCAGGGATCCGACGACAACGCGGCCGCGCACGTCCGCGCCAACCTGATCGGTCATCAAGTCCTGGTACCGGTTGTTAACGGACGGTTGCAGGTGGGCGTGTGGCAGGACGTACTGCTGATCGAGTGCGACGGGCCGAGTACGCGCAGTGTCGAACTCCGCCTGCTCGCCCCGGGCGAAGCGGCCGGCTAGATCCCGCGCTCCTCCAGTTCGGCCAGCAGCCGGTTGCCGTAGGGCAACGGTTGACGGTAGCCGGAGCGGTCGGCGGCCGCCGACCACCCCCGCAGCCTCAGTTGGCGCGTGATGAGATCGTCGGCCTGCGCCAGGTATTGGGCGGCCTCCTGCTCGCCCCGCCGCACGATGGCAATCGGGTCGCCAGTCAGCGCACGCCAGGCCTTGGCACCCGGGTGTGCCGGGCTGCGCATGGCCCGCGCCGCCGCTTCGAGCAGCGGCGTTCGGTCGAACGGCCGCTGGTTCGGATCCAGAAACGCCGGATCCTGCAGCGTCTCCAGCCGCGAGGGCGTGAGCAGGTTGGTCCGGGCCAGCGCACGCTGCGCCGACGGGCCCAGCAGAAAGCGCGCGAAGGCCCAGGCCGCGTCGGGCTCGGGACTGTGGGCAGGCACTCCCACGCACACTTCTTCGGCCTCAGTCAGTGCCTGTTCGCCCTCCCAGGCGGGCAGCGGCGCCACGGCCCAGGGCACGCTGGCGCGGATCCACCGTCCCACGTCGGTTCGGTCGATGTGCATCGACGTCAGACCGCCGCTGAACGGGGCCACGAACCGGTAGGCGATCGGCAACTCGATGGACAGCGTGGTTTGCCAGGTGGTCAGACGTTGCAGGCGGCTTTCGCGTTCCGGGGTTGCGAGAGCCGACGTTCGTTGCTCGGCGTCCAGGAATTCGCCGTCACTTCCCTCGGCCAGGACGGGGCGGGCGTAGGCGGGAATGGCCGCCAGGCCAAACCGTTCTACGCGCTGACCGTCCGCGATGACCAGGCGTCGCGCCGCTTCCTCGAACTCCGCCACCGTCCAGGTTCCGTGCCAGCTCATCGGCGCCGCCACGCCCGCCGCCTCGAGGTGCTGCGCGTTGTAGAGCACGCACTGGTGCGCAGCCCCAAGGCTGAGGGCGGACCGCTCGCCGCCGGCTCCTGTGCGGGCCTCGAACGCGCCCGGCGCCGCCTCCCGGAGTTCGGCGTCGGCGTCAATTCGTGCGCCCAGTCCGTGAAGAAAGCCGGCCGCCGTGAAGTCGAAAACGTCCTCGGGCGCGATTCGGGTGACATCCGGTCCGTCGCCGGCGCGTAGGCGAGTTCGCAGACCGTCCGGCGTCAGTGCGTTTTCGAGGCGTGCTTGCACCGTGATCCACGGCGCGTCCCTGTGGAACTCGCGTTCAATTTCGCTTAGGGCCTCCAGCAGCACCCGCGGTCCCCAGGCCTCGAACTGGATCGTGACGCTGGCCGCCTGCGGCACGTCGGTTGCGTCGGTTGCGGCCGTGGGTGAGTCAGGGGTCGCCTCGGGCGTAGCCGTGGGCAGCGGCGGCGGCTGCACCACCTCGACCGGGGGCAACGTCACCGGCGGCAGTTCGCGGTCCACGCGGTCCAGGGTGCAGGCCGCCAGCAGTCCGCCGGCGGCGACCAGGCTGGCGTGGAGCAGGGACCGGCGCGAGAGCGCCACCGGTCTTGATGCCGGATTCGGCCCGCGACTTGCCTGCGTCCCGGGACAGTCCGTGCTCACGAACAGGTCGTCCTCTGCCCGGGGATCAGAAATATCCGGCAGATCCTGGTCGGTCGAGCATCACTGGCTATTCTGACCTCAATCCTTTTACGACTCTCGAACTCGAAAGGCGTCGCGCCATCGACCTGTTGCTCTGGGCTGGCGCCTTGGCGGTTTTGTCCATCCTCGGGGTGCCCTGGGCGTTCGTGCTGTGTCGCAGCCTGCCGTCGCGCGGTGTCCTGCTGGCCGCGCCGGTCGGGCTATTCCTGGCCCATTATCTCGCCTGGTTGGGTCTCTCCACCGGGTTTTTTCCCAACGGCCGCGGCGTAGCCTTGGCGGCGTTGCTGACGTTCGCGGCGCTGAGCGCGGCCCTTGCCTGGAGGCTGTCGCCAAGCCTCGTCGGACTGCGCTCCAACCGCCGCCTATGGTCCGCGGGTTGCCTCCTGCTGCTTGCAATGTTTGCGGTGGGCGTGGGCCTGCGCTGGCTGAACCCCGAAATCGGCGGAACCGAAAAGCCGATGGACTTCGCGTTGCTGAACGCCGCTGCCCGGGCGACAGCCTTTCCGCCGCCCGACCCGTGGTTCGCCGGAGAGACTGTCAATTACTACTACCTCGGCTATTCCATGGCGGCCTTCGGCGTGCACCTCAGCGGGGCCGATCCAGCCGTCGGCTACAACCTTGCCGTGGCCACGCTCTTTGCACTCGGCGCGCTGGCCGCAGCTTCGGCCGGCTACGACCTGGCCGTGCTCACCGGCGCCGGGAAGCGCGCGCGTACGGTGGCGGCGGCGCTGGCGCTGGGTCTGACGATGTTGGCCGGCAACCTGGCGGTCCTGCGCGTCATCTTCTCGGACAGCACCGACACGCCCACCGGATTCTGGCAAGGCATCGGCTGGAACGCCTCACGCACGATTCAGCGCGAGGACGCCAGCGGGCTGACCGATTACACGATCAACGAATTTCCAGCTTTCTCCTTCATTCTGGGCGACCTGCACCCGCACGTGATGGCCCTGCCATTCACCCTGCTGGCCGTCTCGCTGGCGGTGCAGTGGATCCTCGCCGGCGTTGAGTCTGAGCGCGAAGCCCTGGCCCCGCGGCTAGGGCGCGGCGCGCTCACTGGCCTCGTGCTCGGCGGCCTCTACGCGCTCAACGCCTGGGACGCCCCCACCTTCGCGGGGCTGGTGTTGGCGGGAGGCGTGGTGGTGGCCTGGCGCGACCGGCGCCGCTTGCTGGCGTTGGCTCCCCCGGCCGCAGCGGCTCTGTTCGTCGGGATAGTCGCGTGGCTGCCCTATACCCTGAACTATGTGCCCGGCAGCCGTGCGATCGGCGTGGTGACCGTCAGAAGCGAAGCGCTCGACTACTTCCAGGTCTTCGGTCTGTTGCTGACCGCCGTGGTCGTCACGCTGGCCGCCCTACTCTGGGACGCACGGCCGGATGGCCGCCTGTTTCTGATCGTCCTGCTTGCCGCCGGCGCCGGCGCCACTGTGATTGCACGCGGCGATATTGTGGTCGGACTGGCCGCGCTGCTCATCCTCAGCGCCTTCGCGCTCCGGTCGTACCGCGGCGAGCCTGGGCTGGCGGCGCTCCTGTGGCTGCTGGTGGCCGGACTCGGGCTGTTAACCGTCGTCGAGGCGCTATACGTGGACGACTTCTTCGGTTCGCCCAACGAACGCATGAACACCGTCTTCAAAGTGCATTACCAGGCTTGGGGCCTGCTGGCTATTGCCGCCGGACCCGGACTCATCCTGACTTGGCGCCGTCTCAGGCGACCCGACGGTCTCCGCCTGAAGCTGACGCGCACGGCCTTCGTGAGCGTGCTCGCGTTACTTGCCATTCCCGCGCTGGTCTACCCGCTCATCGCCACCGGCGCCAAGACCGACGCCAGTCCGGTCTCCGGATCGTTGGACGGCCTCGCCGCCGACCGCCTGCGCCGCCCCTCTGAAGTCGCCGCGGCGGAGTGGATGCGCGCCCATGCGCCCCGCAACGCCGTGCTGCTGGAGGCCCCAGGCCGCGCCTACTCAGGCGACTCGCGCATATCCACTTGGACTGGAATCCCGACAGTCATTGGGTGGACCCAGCACGAAGACCTCTGGCGCGGACCCGATCCCCGGATCGCGGCTCGCACGGCCGACGTCGAAACCGCCTACCGAACAACCGACCCGGCGCTGCGGCGGGCGGTGTTGGACCGGTACGGCGTCACGCACGTTGTGGCTGGCGATTCTGAGCGCGAGCGCTACGGCCCCGAGGTCGAGGCCCGCCTCCGTCATGACCTCAGCGTGGCCTTCACTCACGGCGCCACGACGATCTTCCAGGTTCGGCCGGCCCCGTGAGCACTGGTGCTCCCACCATTCGCGGCTGGCTGGCGCGCCCGGCCTGGTTTGGCTGGTCGCGGGGCGAGTGGCTGCTCTATGTCCTGGTCCTGTCCGTTGCCGCCGGTCTGCGTTTCTTCGACCTGGGCGACCGCGTCTACCACCACGACGAGGCCATCCACGCCAAAGAGTCCAACGACATCATCAACGGCAAGTACTTCCGCTACGACCCGGCCTACCACGGACCGCTGCTCTACTTCGGCAACGTGGTTCTGTTTCTTGCCGCCGGCGTTAGCGACGCCCTGGGACGCGTGATCCCGGCGGTCTTCGGTGTTGCGTCGGTGGCCGCTCTCGTGATCTTCCGCTCGGAGCTGGGCCGAACCGGCACGCCGCTGGCCATGGCGGCCATGACGTTTTCGACCTCGTTCCTTTACTACTCCCGATTCCTGCGCATGGACATCTATGTGGTCCTGTTCACCCTTCTGCTTATTGGCTCAGTCATGCGCTATCTGTCACAGCCGCGGCGGCGCTGGATATATCTGGCCTGGGTGATGCTGGGTCTCTCGCTGGCGACGAAGGAAAACACCTTCATTCACGGCTTTGCGCTCGTGATCGTTCTGCTGAGCGTGGGTGGGCTGGCGTTGCGAGCGTGGCGTCGCGGACCCAACGCGTCACCCCTGGGGACCCAGGCACTCACGGCGTATCGCGCTCTGGGATACGACTTCGAGCACCTGGTCTACGGCGCGCTGACGTTCGTTCTCATCGTCTTCGTGTTTTACACCTCGTTCCTCACCCACCTCCCGGGCTTTCGAGCGGCCTTTACCAGTTCCATCGAGTACTGGACCAACGTGCATGAGTCAGAACGGGTCAATCAGCCCTGGTTCTACTACCTGATGTTCATGGGTCTCTACGAACCCTTTGCGTTGGTTTTCGGTGCGGTCGCCCTTGTCCGCGCGCGAGGCGCTCGGCACCTGCTGCCGTTCGTGCTGGGCGTCTGGATCGTCGTGACCTGGATCGTGTACTCCGCCGCCGGCGAGAAGGCGCCCTGGTTGATGCTGCATCTGCTGTGGCCTCCGATGCTGCTTGCCAGCTGGTGGGTTGGGCGCTGGTTTGACGAGGCCCGTCCGTTCATCTCCCGCCTCGCGGTTGGGCTGCTGAGCGTCGCTCTCCTGTTTTGGACGGTGTGGTTTGCCATTCCGGCCACGTATGAGCGCGGCAGCGTGCCCAACGACATGGTCGTCTACGTGCAGACCACGCCCGACGTGCGGGATGTCGCCGCGATCGCCGACGAGGCCGCTAGGCGGACCGGCCAGGGGTTCAAGCTGCCCATCCTCATCGACAACGCCTTTGCCTGGCCGACCGTGTGGTATCTGCGCGACTACAAGGCTGCGCTTTACACCAAGAACCTCGCGCTGGAGGAGGTCCGCGAAGCGCAGATCGTGCTCATGTCCCCGTCCAGCGCCGATGCGCTGGGCATCCAGCTTCCCGAGTACGTGGGTCGCCAGATGAAGCTGCGCTGGTGGTTCCCGGAGCACACCTACAAGACGTGGGACGCCGGTTTCCTGGGCGACTTCCTTGGCGACCCCGAAGCGCGGAGTTCATTCCTACACTGGTTGCTGACGCGGGAGGCTCCGCCAGTTCCGAAAGGATCGTATGACTTCGTGCTCTACGTGCGGACCGACCTTCTGAAGGCGGGGCCCTTGGGGCCCTTCAGCCTGTGAAGGCCGTAATCGTTGGTGCCGGAATCACCGGCCTGGCGCTGGCTCACGAGCTGCTGAAGCGCGGCCATACGGTGACGCTGGTGGAGGCCGCGCCGCGACCCGGCGGCGAATTGGCCACGGTGGAGGTGGGCGGCGAGCCGGTGGAACGCTTCTACCACCACCTGTTCACCCACGACCGCTTCATGATCGACCTGGCGGAGGAATTGGGCGTTGGAGACCGGCTGGAGTGGCCGGAGCCCGAGATGGGCTACTACCTGGGCGGGCGGGTCTACCCGTTTACCTCGCCGCTGGACCTCTTGCGTTTCGGCGCGCTCAGTCCGTGGGCACGACTGCGTTTGGGGCTTGGCACGGTGATGTTGCAGCGGCGGCGTGACTACCGGCCCTTTGAGGATCGAACGGCTGCCGAGGTTCTGCCGCGCTACGTGGGACGCGAGGCGTTTGAAGCGATTTTCGCTTCGATGCTGCGGGCCAAGTTCGCCGGGCATTGGGAGTCCGTGTCGATGGCGTGGATGTGGGCTCGGTTGATGGCACGTGCCCGCACGCGTACGCCTGACAAGCGCCGCGAGCGCCTGGGGTATTTCCGCGGAAGTTTCCGGGTGATCGTGGACGCGCTGGCCGAGTCCGTGCAGGAGCGTGGGGCGGAGATTCGGCTCGCTTCGCCGGTACAGGAAATCACCATCGGCGAACCCGGCGCGCCGGCGCTGCGGGTGAACGACGCGCCGGTGGAGGCCGATGCCGTGATTGCCACGGTGGGGTTGCCGATCATCCGACGGCTATTGCCGCCGTCTCGCCGCGGGTTCACGGACTCGCTGGCCGCCACGGCGTATGTTGGCGCGTGCGTGGCGCTGCTGCAGATTCGCGAACAGCTTTCGCGCTACTACTGGACCAACATCGGCGACCGCGACCTGCCCTTTGCGGGCCTGATCGAGCACACCAACTACGTCGACCGTGAACGCTACGGCGGCGCGCGGCTGCTTTACATCAGCAACTACCTGCCGCCGGAGCACGAGTTCTTCCAACTGGACGAGGACGCGCTGATCGAGCGGTTCGTCGACCCGATAGCTCGCGTGTTTCCGAGGTTTCGGCGCGAGCAGATTGAGCAGGCGTGGGTGTCGCGCGACCCGGTGGCGCAGCCGGTGATCGAGGCCGGGTATCAACGGCGTAAGCCGCCGTATGCCTCGCCGATTCCGGGGTTCTACATCTGCAATACGTCGCAGATCTACCCCGAGGACCGCGGCACGAATTACAACGTGCGCATTGCCAAGGAGTGCGCCGCGCAGCTGGAAGCCGACGCGCCTGCGTTGGTCGCGCGGCGAAGCGCCGAGGCCTAGGCACCGCGCCAGACCTGGATGCGGCCCTTGCCGCCGACTTCGGGAACAACGTGGGACGCGTCGACCTGGGCGCAGTAGGCCACGTCGTCCCACAGACCCACTGGTTTGAGCAGCCGGGCGCTGCGGGAGGCAGCGAGGGCTGCTTCGGCCGAAGGGTAGGCGCCGGCCACGTGGAGGGCGGTGACGGCCGATTCGTCCAGATCGAGGTCCGGCGAGTTCTGTAGCAGACGCTGGACAATGACGCCGGCGGTGTAGACGTCGTCCAGCGCCAGGGCGCCATCGCGGCCGGCGCAGGCGATGGTGATTGAGGCGGCGTCCGGATCCTCGAGCAGCCGCCCGGCCACCGCGCCGGCGTTGCGCAGGCCGGCGATGAAGGAGCGGCGGGACTCGCGCCAGCGTTCGATGGCGTAGGCGCCGTTGGTGGTTGAGAGCACGGCCCGGCGGCCTGAGAGGTCTGATTGCAGGAACTCGTGCGGAGAGTTGCCGTGGTCGAAGCCTGCGGGTGGGAGACCGCCGCGTTCGCCGCAGAGAAGGGTGCCGGGGCCAAGTCGATTGGCCGCTTCGCGGGCGGCGGCGACGTCGCCGGCGATCCAGACTTCGGGGTCGCCGGCCTCGGCCATGGCGACCAAGGTGGTGGTGGCTCGGATCACGTCAACGACGGCGCAGACGCCCTGGGGGTCGGGTGTGAGGGATCCCGGTAGCAACTCGACTCGGATGAGGCTCACAGGCGAATGGTCTGCCAGCGGCCGGAGGCAAAGCGAGCCAACGACGCTCCGGCGATTGTCAGGTAGTTGACGCCCGCGCCGATCCACATACCGGTCAACCCAAAACCACCGAAGAGGCCCAGGCCGAGTGCCAACGGGACGCGGATGACCCAAAGGGCCAGCAGCGAGATCAGGAGCATGGCGCGGGTGTCGCCGGCACCGCGCAGGGCGCCGGGCAGGGTGGTCGCCACCCCGACTACTGGCATGAACAGCGCGATCGTTCGCACCGGCAGTTCAGCCGCGTCCAGCACGGCGGGATCGGTGGTGAAGGCCGACGCCAGCGCGCGCGGGAATAGGAACATGACCACGCCCACCAGCGTTGAAACCAAGGTCGCGCCGATGGCCGCCTCGCGCCCGTATATGTGCGCCAGTCGCGGGTCTCGCGCCCCCAGGCTTTGACCGACCGCCGCGGAGGCGGCGATACCCAGGCCCAGCGACGGCATGTAGGCCAGCGAAATAATGGGGCCGACGACGTTCTGGGCGGCGAACGACACGGTGCCCAACTGCAGGCCGATGATGCTGAAGGCCATGATGCCGCCGACCCAAATGAACATCTCTCCGACGGCGGGGCCGGATACCCGCAGCAGGCGCCGCAGCATCTCCCAGTCGGGCCGGTAGGGGCCGAAGACCCCGGCGCGGTGCGGGGAGCGGTAGATGGCGACCAGCATGTACGCGGCCGCCGCCGTGCGCGCCAAACCGACGGCCACCGCGATTCCCAGCAGGCCAAAGCCGCGCGAGACAAGGAGGGCGCCCACCACCAGGTCGACGGCGGCCATGAGCACCGACCCCAGCATGGGGGTGCGGGTATCGCCGGATCCGCGCTGGACGGCGCCCACCATCACCACGACGGTCTGAAGCGGTCCGGTCAATGCGCTGAGCGCCAGGTAGGGGGCGGCCAGCGCAACCATGTCGTCGGAGCCGCCGACCAGCCGCAGGATCGGGGCCGCGAAGAAAACCAGGACAAACACCGAGATGAACGAGGCGGCGACGGCGGTGAGCATGCCCTGGCGTCCGGCGGTGTGGGCCGTGGCGAGGTCGCGGGCGCCGTAGGAGCGGGCCACCAGGGCCAGCGTTCCGATGCTCATGCCGAAGAAGAGCGAGAACGTGAAGAACATCAGGAAGTTGGAGATGCCGGCGGCGGCCAGCACCTCGGCGCCCAATCGACCCGCGAGCGCGGTGTTGATCATGAAGAACGCGCTCTGCATCAGGTTTTCGAGCATGGCCGGCCAGCCGAGCGTGAAGAGGCGGCGGCGAATCTGGCGGAGTGTCAGTTCGGGCTGGCCCGCGGCGGGGGACGACGTAACCGGACGCGCAGACGGCAACCGGATTCCCCCGAGATCTGAATGAGCCAAGACGGTTCGTGGGGATTCTAAGGCGGGGAGGGGTGGGGGTCTCGCGCGCATTAAGAGTTTTTTCCAAAAAACTCTTCGGTTTTTGCAGGGTGCTCTTTCGGTGTGAATGGGGTGCGGCTGGCGAGGGGTGTTTCAGCACGCGGGTGAGCCCGGAAGACCCCTCACCCCAACCCTTGTATGTTCCCAGGGCCTTGGAAAGTCCAAGGTGAGAGCTGATGGGCCGGGACAGACCGACCAGCCCTGGGTCGTCCGAGACCGTGGGAGAGCGGGGTCGTCCCGGCCCAGCCGCTGGCCCAGAGCCCGAACAGTTGCCGGGGCCGTCATGACGAGCCCGTATCCGCAAGGTGGGGCGTGCGGCCAGCACCTGTGGAGGGTACCGAATGGCTGCCCCAGTGGACATCGTGCTCGGGATCGATGTGGCGAAGGCCCAGTTGGACGTGGCCGTGTGGCCGACCGAGGACACGTGGACCGTGCCGCGCTCGCCGGCTGGCCTGCGTCGGTTGCAGGCCCGGGTCCAGGCCCTGCAGCCGACCCGCATCGTGCTGGAAGCCACGGGCGGGTACGAGCGCGCCGTGGTCGCCGCGCTGGCCGACCGGCCGGTCGTCGTCGTCAATCCGCGCCAAACCCGCGACTTCGCCCGCGCCCACGGCACCCTGGCCAAGACCGATCGCCTGGACGCCCAGGTGCTGGCCCGCTTCGCGGCCGACGTGCGGCCGCCGGTCCGGCCCCAGCCCTCGAAGGCGGTCCAGCACCTGCGGGCCCTGGTGCGGGAGCGCCGCCAGCTGGTGGAGCTGCGGGTGGCCACCCAGCACCGGCGCCGCCAAGCGCCCCCCGCCCGCTGGCCGCGCCGGGACGCCCACCTGGTCCTGCTGCGCGCCGAGCTCCGCGAGCTGGACCGGGAGGTGGCGGCCGCCCTGCAGGCCGACCCCCAGTTGCAGGCCCGCGCCGCCTGCCTGCGGAGCATCCCCGGCATCGGGCCCGTGGCCGCCGCCACCTTGCTGGCCGAAGTGCCCGAACTCGGCACCTGCACCCGCCAGCAGATTGCCGCCCTGGTCGGGGTGGCGCCCTTCAATCGCGACAGCGGCGCCTGGCGCGGGCGCCGCAGCTGCTGGGGCGGGCGCGCCCCGGTCCGCGCTGTCCTGTACATGGCCGCCCTGGCCGCCACGCGCCTCAATCCCCGCCTGCGGGCCTACTACCAGCGCCTCGTCGCCGCCGGCAAGCCGCCCAAGGTGGCCCTGGTCGCCTGCATGCGCAAGCTGCTCGTCCTCTGCAACGCCCTCTGCCAAAAGCAGACCACCTGGGATCCGACCGTGACCTAACGCTTGACGGCCCACACAGTTGCTCTTCCCCAGGAGAGGGAGCAAGAGCGGGTCGACGGTTTGGGGCTTGGTTGCGCACTGGGCGGCTCTCTCGCGAGGCGAGGGAGGAAGAGGCGGCCGGGGCGTGGTGGGGTGCTGCCGGCTCGGCGCGGGTGGCGGGGTGTTCTTCGACGGTCTGACTGGGTGGGGTTGAGGTCGCCGGATTGGGGGTCTCGCGCGCGGGAAGAGTTTTTTCCAAAAAACTCTTGAGGCGCGGCGGGGTTCTTTTCTGGCGGGTTTGAGGGGCGACGGTGTTGGGGGTTGGTTGCGTGGGTTTGGGGTGAATGGGGTGGGGTGACGGCGCGTTTATGGGGGTACTCGCACCCGCCGACCGGGAACCCCTTAGGGGTGTTCCCGGTCGGCGGGTGCGAGATTTGGCGGATTTTTTGGGGGGCGATGAGGGTTGTGCGCTTGGGTGGTGGGGGTGAAGGGGTGGCCGTGGGCGGGGGATGGCATGGGGGGATGGTGCGGGCTGTTGGGAGGGATCCAGCGGCTGGGATGTGGGGAGGTCGGGGTGGCATCGGGGAGCCGGGCGTAGAGGCTGCTGCTGGGTCCCCGCCCCGGATCGCGTCCCCCGGATCGAGTCCGGGGCAGGCTGGGGCAGGCTCTCCGCGGGGATGGAGGGGACGGGGGCGGCCTGGACCGGAGGACCCCTCATCGCATTCCGGCGGGGACGCCGGATCCACTCGGCGAGCTCGGGACAGGTGCTGCCTCTCCCCCAGGAGAGGCGAAGAATGCCGGAACGACGGAGGGGGTGGAGCAGACGGAGGAGGGCGGCGAGGAGAGGCGGGAGGGGTAGGGCAGTGGGCATTTGGGTGGGGTTGTGGGGTTTACTCGGATAGTGTACACTCTGAGTACAGATGTGGTCAAGTGGCTGGGAGTTGGCAGTGGGAGTGGGGTGAGAGGAGAGGCGGAGGTAGGGAGCAGTTGGTCAGGCTGGGTTGCCAGGGGTGGCTTGGGTGAGGCGGCGCGAGTTGGTTGCTGCTGGGTCCGCCTCCTTCGACAAGCTCAGGACAGTCCGCTTCGACAAGCTCAGGGCAGATGGCCGTCAAATGAGGGTCGGCGGCGGAAACGGGGCGTTACAGGTTCGGGCAGGGGCGCCGCGTGCGTGTTCGGGCGGCCCACTCAACCAACGGTGAAACAGATTTCGGGGCCGGATTTGCGGCCGGAGGCTGCCCGATTATCGACGGATGTGATGCGGCACGCGTCCTCATATCGGCAGAACGCGAACCCGGCTTCGGCTCTCGTTTACCGCGATCAAGGCACGGGAGCACAGGTCGGCCTCAAGACGTGGAGAGGGGGACTTCGCGCTCCTCCAGCCGCCAGGCGGCGTAGGCGAGGGCCTGGCTAATGTCCTCCTGCTCGAGGTAGGGATAGGCGTGAAGGATTTCGGCGTGCGAGCGCCCAGCCGCCAATAGACCCACAACCGTTCCGACCGTGACTCGCATTCCGCGGATGCAGGCTTTGCCGCCCATGACGGCGGGATCAACGGTGATTCGTTCGAGATATTCCATGTTCAGCGCATTCGAGGCTCGTCGGGTGACGCGCTAATGGCGCCGATTGCTCAGACGCGGTCACCGGTCCGGCGTCTATCGCCGCTCCAACGGGGCGGCGGCGGTAGGAAGCCAAGCATGCCGGCGACTGCCACGATGAAGGCGATGAGGCCAAGCGACATCAGGGTGATCGCGAATACGGATGCGAAGAGGTCCACGTTGCCTGCTCTCGAACGCTCGTCAAACCGGTTACCTTGAAATCGTATCAATCCGCGCGCTTGGGTCCGGCTCCAGCGCCTGTTTCACTGCCGCCGCCTCCTCTCTCAAGGGCGAAGGAGAAAGAGCGGCATCCGGCGGTTGGCGGGCTGACGTGGCTTGCCGGTGTGTGGCGGCGCCCCGGCAGCGAGTGATGCGTGCGGCGACGGCGTTGGCTCCGAACGCCATGGCTCTCACTCGTGGCGAGGGTCGAAGTCATCCCAGGTTTTCTCTAAGCAAGGCTCTGAAGCCGGCCTGCTCGAAATCCCGGTCGTGAGCGAGCGCGTCGGTTATGTTCCGCTCCTCCATGACAAGAAAGCTCGCGCAGTCCGTGAGGCTCCATGTCTGATCACTTCGAGCGGCGTAGTGCTCTACAGCAGCCCTAAACTGGCTGTCTGTCTGAGGGATGACTTGAACGTCCGACCTGGCTTCCAGTTCTCGGACCATCTGCGCGGCAAGGCGTCGAAGCCGCTCGCCTCGGCCTGCCAAGTGGTTGAGCGCCTCGGCCAACGCCATCTGCGTGGTTACGATTGCTACAGGTTCCAGACTCGCAGCCACCGTCGTCGCCCTTTCGTGCAGTTGGTCACCGGAATACAGGAGAGCAATCCAGTAGCCTGCGTCCGCGAAAAGCGTTCGCATCAGTCCGTCGTCTCCTTTGGAAATCCGTAGAGGTAGTGTTTTTTGTTCTTGGCCAAGTCGGTGGGGAGATCGGCCCAGGCGTCCGGGGGAACGGAGTTCCTGAGCCTCTCGAACAATTGCAGGATGGACTCCGGGCCGTTGCCCGAGGACGGCGCGTCCTTGGCCGCCGCTTCGGTGTCATCAATCGACAGCATCACTTCTTTGCCTTCGTCCAGGTCGAGCGGTTCCAGCGGCGTGAGCACGCCGTCGGCGTATCTGGCCTTGACGTTCGCAATCATCCCCGGTCCTTTCCGGCCAGTCTGTGGCCCGCGGCCAGCGCGTTGCCGCCCGGGATCCAGGCGATGCGTGCGCCGCGCCTTCCGCCACGTGGTGGACGCCCGGCTCCAGCGCCCGGTCCACCGCCGCCGCCTAGTCGCTGCGCTGGGCGGTCCACCGCACGCTTCCAGTCTAGCCCTCGATGCAATGCCTCCAGTGGCGCTCGGGACCGCATGTGAGCGGCTGAGTGAGACTCGTTGGGCAGGCCGCTTCGGCTAGCTCAGAACGGGGTCTGCATTTGGAAACGGAGAGTCAGCAGCCCGCCGGGCTACTTGATTCGTCGTCATCAGACTGTTCTTGAGGTTCGCTGCCCGAATTAGCTCCCAAGGCGTTCCAAAACGCGTTGAACACCAACTTCAACCCGAACCACCATGCATAAATGGTCTCAATCGATTGGGCCTGTTGATCATCGAGCAGGCCGTGGGCAACGTTGTTGCGAAGGTTTGAACCTAAGGGGTCACAGAACAGAGTCTTCATTTCGTACGTCAGGTCCGAACCAAATATTTCTTTGGTTTTCGGTAGATCAACTAGAGTGCTCAGACCGTTCTCGGTTTCTATTCCACCCTGGTCGAGATTGGTTGTACTTACATCTGCGAACTTCAGTCGAGTTCGCACGATGTGCTCGATTTGAGGTGCCAGGAGGTGAATAGCGATGTCAAAGTTTCGGTTGAATCCTTCATCCAGGGCTTTGCCGAACAGCACTTCCCGTCCAAGTGGAACAATTGGCGATCTCCTAGCGAGCTCTATGAAGTCGCCAGTTTGCAAATTCTGTTCCAGAGTCAAGACATCTAATGCAGGGAGAATCAACGATTGGGCGACTATCCCGACGGTCGGTCGGTAATACATACTCGTCATCTCTGCGCGAATTGCTTCTTCATTCTCCTTCAGTGGTGTGGAACGGTTCATACTGGGAGGCCTGGCAATCGTACGCCCATCGGCACTCAGAACTACGGTGGGAAAGAGTGAGCGAAGTGCAAAACGGTCGAGGCTATCGAGCGCAAAAGTCCGTAGTTGTTCAACATTGATTCTATAGAGGTTAGCGAACGATGCAAGTGCTTCGAGAGCGTCTTTCCCGCTTACTGCAGCACGTGCATTCTCAATGCTCTCAGTGACATCTACGGAAGGACCGCTTATTGTAGCCATCTGTTCGAGAGCTTGGTCGCTATGCTCGCGGTGGCGGAGCCTAAGTGTCTGGATGCGTTTGTCGACATTATGAGGATCTCGGTGAGTCTTGGGGATGCCGCGATAGATTTGTATGGCGTTTTCCAAGAAATCAGCTGCGACGGCATGGCTTGGATCGTCAGAGGAAAGTCTAGCTTTGGCATCGCTAACGAATGACTCCGCTTCTGCGACGGTCATCTCAACGGACGCAGGTTCATTGCCGGAGAATTCGTACCACCGTGCAGCAGCGCTATAGTGGCTGCCACCAGCATAGTAGTTACCACCCGAACAGAACGCGTCTGCAAGGCATCGTAGATTCTCGGCGACTCTGGCTGAGTGAGGCTTGCCAAGTTTGCCGGATTCCAGGGTGTTGGCAAGCTTGAAAGCGAAGAACTTGCCGTCCGTCGACGATGTCTCAATCGAACTGATGATCGAAGACTCGATTTCGCTAAGACGGTTACCCGAGGCTTTCCCGATCATGTGGGATAGGCTAATGGCTCGATTCCAGCATTTTTCTTCGTCACCGAACCATGTGTCGGGACTCGGCGGGGTCTTTGTGTAGTTATCGATGGCTTCGAGGGCGAATTTGACGTCGCGTGGGACGCTCTTTACCCATACTAAGTCTGCCAGTCGACCCTTTAGAGCTGGTTCATCGACTGAGTCAGTGATCCTAGCGAAGAACTCGATCTCGGCGTCGGTGAAGTCACTCGGAACTATCGAGCGACCTTGTGGAGTCTCAAAAGACGGGCCGAAAGGATTGTTCGGGCGATCAGAGGAGAGGATCATTGAGGACGCCTCGGCCAAGAGCCTTAGTGCTCGTCCGCGATCTTTTTCTCCGTCCTCTTCGGCCTTTGTGGCTGCCTGAAATAGCGCAAACGACTTCGACGCGAGATGCCCTTGGGAATCGTCCTCAAAGACTGACTTCCATCCGCAGTCTTTGAAGGCCGCCACAACCCGTTCAAAGTTGTCTTCAACATAGGAATCGCGCTCGCCAGTCATCCAGTGTCATCCTTTAGTGCTATTCAGGCCGCTTTGCGTCATGAGGAAGCGTCGGTTGCAAAAGTCTGAGTCATTGTAGCTAAGGGGCTTGACCGCTGTCATCGCGTTACCAGCCCGCGTCTTCAGAGCAGTATGGCGATCCCATAAATCGTGTGACGACGCATAAATCTGGATTGGCTTCGACCGCCGTCCCGCTTGCACTCGACGATGGCGAGGCCGGTGCCTAGGTCGACACTGATGTCCGGTGCGCCGCGTCGGCTGCGTCGCTCGGCGCGGGCGGAGAGGTCGTGGTCGCGGAGGAGTTGGTCAAAGAGGACGTTGGCGGCTTCTTCACGAAGGGTTTCAGCGTTGCTTCAACAGCGCACACCCGCTGCTTAGGACTCGTTTCTGTCGATGTCTTAACAAAGCGCCTGTACGAATCGACCGACTGCGTCGGACCCGACGTACTCATCCCTGATCTCAAAGACGTCTCCTAGTAGATCTTGATAGCGGTCAGCTAAGGCAGAATCGGTATTCACGACGAATAGTTGCTTTTTTGCGGTCCCGAGACTGCCGCCTTCTAGTAGAAACAACTGAATTGTCAAATCCGTGCTAGGAAGGGAATAGCCTAGGGCAAATAGCCGCTCTGATGAGGCAATTGACTGACATGCTTGTGCCCACATGTACCTCAGTGATTCATGCTCAAAGAAACTGGACTTATCAGTTGTAGGAGGCACTATCAAGGGAACCTTGTCGTCTATTGTAAGTTCCGATGCAGATTCCCTATCCAAGGCGGAGTTCCATCCATAGACCCCGCTATAGTAGATGACTTCACCCGTGGAGTCTGATGCCCCGGAATAGTACCAATTCACTGATCCGTGAAGCTTGTATAATTTGAACGTGGCCACATTCGCTTTTCCAGATATGGAGGCGCTTCGTACTGTGGAATAGGTTAGCGGAATTGGGTAAAGGTCCTGACTCGTTACTCCTTCACCCTCGGACGTCGGAATGTGCTCGGCCGCAGCGCGCTCAACTAGCGCATCATAGTTTAGCGTAATAACGCTCGATTGGTTCTGATGCCAATGCATAATCAAGCTTTGTAGCCACTCAGGGCACTCATTCTCAATGACGAGTCGCTCCTTCGAAGTTAGCAATTCACCAACGTGCTGGGAGATGTCAAGTGCAAGCGCGCGATTTCTAAGGCTGTCTTGTTCTCGGAGCCACGGGTGTGACTGGGAGAGATAGGAAAGCCAGATCTCCAAATTGCCGCTCAGCACCGAGTGGGATGGCCCTACTTCGAACTCCGTGTCTCGGACCTGGTCGCTGAGTTTGCGAAGTAGAGGCATTTCATGTGAAATCGCCTTGGAGAAGCCGGCGCCCAATAGGAATACGTCACCCAAGAGCTGCTCCTATCTGCACATGGACGAGGTAGCTCGACGGTATGTACGACGTGAACTCCGTGCGGGGCAGTGAGTTTGGTGGAGGGCTAAGGAGCCACGCTGTTCCTTGAAGCCCAAGAGGTTAAGGGAGAGCCGGCAGACCATGCGGACGAGATCGTCCGCGTAGTCGGAATTCGAAATCTCTCCGATGTGCTCATGCGCCTTGACTGCGTCCTGCAGGTTCTTGATTGGCACGTGGAAGCCTTCCGCCCAAAGGCCTGGGGATTATAGGGGTCGAGAAGTGGAAAGTTACTGTTGGATTCCGAAAGCGGGCAGGGGGCCGGGGGAGCGGAGGACGAGTGGATCCCAGCTGATGAAGGAGTGATGACGTTCTGGTTGTTGCTTGGTCTCGGCCTCCTTCGGCAAGTTCAGGACGGGCTTCGGCAGGCTCAGGGCAGGCTCTGCGCGGGGATGACGGTGTTGGGGGGCGGAGGGGTCTAGCGGCCGGGAAGTGTCAGGTGGAATCGGGGGTGGGGGCTGGCTTGGCCAGTTCTTCGCGCAGAACTTGGCGCACGAGGTTCCGTAGCGTCCACGTCTCGCTGGGCTCCAGCCTGGCCGGTCCGTGACTGTGGATGAATCCATGGAGACGTTGGCGAAGGTCGCGAATGTCCGAGCGGAGCCAGGCAAAGAGCGCAAGGATGAATCCGCCCAATGCCGCCGCACCGGTGACCGCGACTGTCAAAAAGGTTCCAACATCCAGCGTGGCGCTGGTGTCCATCGGGTCCTCCGCACGAGGGGGCTCCGCAGCCCGCCGATGAGGCGGCAGGGAGACAGCAGTCCGCCAGCAACCGCCCTGTCGGATTGTAGACGGGGGGAGGAAGAAGGGGAGAGGGGAGAGAAGTGAGCAGTGAGAGGGGACTGCCTGGGAGGGTTGGGTGCTGGGGGGTGTGGTTCGACACGGTGCTCCGCGGACTGCGCACCGGCTCACCACGAACGGGGTGGGGTGCAGCTGGTGGGTGCGTGGAAGACGGGCGGGTCTGAGACGCCGGAACTGGGCGAGGAGTGAGCGGAGAGTAGAGAGAAGTGAGACGGAAGGGGACAAAGGCGAGATCCCCTTCGACAGGCTCAGGGCAGGCTCTCGGGGGACCTCGGGATGACAAGGGGGCGGAATCGGAGGGATGGGGAGCCAGGGTTGCTAAGCGAACGGGGTGGCAGGTTGCGGCGGTAGCGGTGGTTGCTGCTGGGTCCCGGCTGAAGACGCCGGGATGACGTTGCGCTAGGGGTGTTTGGGCTTAGGATGAGGTCATTCCGTTCTGGAGTTGGGCCTTATGTCCGTGCGTCGTGTTGTGTTTTGGCTTGGGATGGCGACGGTGGCGGCGGTTGGTAGTGCGGCGGTGGCTCGGCGGCCGGTTCCGGAGGGGTTGGTCGACTGGCGGCTGAGCGGGCGGACGGCGCGGCGGCTGGCGGGTGAGCCGGAGGCGTGGCGGCCGGATGCTGGGCTGACGGCGCATTACGACGGGATTGTCCGGAAGAGCTTTGAGGCGGTGTCGGCGTACACGGGTGTGCCGATGGAGTTGGGGTCGGACGAGGTGCGGGTGCTGGGTCGGGCGGATTGGATTGACGCGAATCTGGTGAATTTTGAGCGGCTGCTGGCGCCGCTGGCGGCGGCCTATCAGCAGACGCGGAGTGGGTCCGGCGCGCTGGCCCGACTGACCGCGCACGGGACGCGCTTTACGGTGACGGGCCAGATTGCGGTGCTGCTGGGCTACCTGGGGCGGCGGGTGCTGGGTCAATACGACATTCCGATCCTGGACGCGGAGGCGGACGCGGCGGGGATCTACTTCGTGGAGCCGAATATCGCGCAGGTGGCGGCGCGGGCGGGGGTGGACCTGGAGGCGCTGCGGCTGTGGGTGGCGCTGCATGAGTCGACGCACGCGTATCAGTTCCGGGTGGGCGATCCGCCCTGGCTGCGGGGATATACGGCGGGGCTGATCCAGGATTACCTGGCGGAAGCGGTGCGGGCGCTGGAGTCGGGGGAGCGTCTGGGCGAGCGGCTGCGGGATATGTGGCGTCGGTTTGACCGGGACGATCCGGCGGGCACTGGCTTAATGCGGCTGGCGCTGACGGACGCGCAGGCGGAGTCGCTGGGACGGATCCAAGCGCTGATGACGGTGATGGAGGGGTATAGCAATCACGTGATGCGGGAGACGGGGCGGACGGTGATTCCGGGGTATGAGGTGCTGGAAGGGCGGATGAAGGCGCGGGAGCAGGCGCGGGGGGCTTCTTCGCGGGTTCTGAACCGGTTGCTGGGGTTGGATTTGAAGTTGGAGCAGTACCGGATTGGCGAGGCGTTTGTTGGTCAGGTGGTGGAGGCGCGCGGCCTGGAGTTCATGAACGAGGTGTGGCGGGGGCCGGAGCTGCTGCCGACGCTGGCGGAGACGCGGGATCCGGGTGGGTGGATGGCGCGGGTTGAGGGGGAGATTGCTTAAGTTTCGATAGGTCGGGGGTGGTTGCCCGGAAGACCCTCACCCCTGGATCACGTCCGAAGCAGGCTCCGACCCTCTTGCGCGGGGAGAGGGAGGAAGAGGGCGGCTGGTTGCGGGGGCGGTGACTGGCCCTGGGGTGTCGTTGCGGGTCAGTGAAGCAGGTTGGTCAGTTCGTGCAGGGTAGTGATGGTGAGGTCTGGGCGGATGTCGCCGGTGAGCGGGGTGGCTTCTCGGTTCAGCCAGATGGCGTGGATCCCGGCGCGCAGCGCGCCGTCGATGTCGGAACTGAGGCTGTTGCCGACCATGGCGGCGCGGGCGGGATCGCAGCCGAGCTGCTGGAGGGCGACCTGCATGGGGCGGGGATGGGGTTTGCCGATGCCGACTTCGCCGGAGACCACGATGGTCTGGAAGTAGGGCCGCAGACCCGAGGCGTCGATCTTGAAGTGTTGGAGGTCGGGGGCGCCGTTGGTAACCAGAGCGAGGGGCAGGCGGCGAGCGAGCTTGGGCAGAAGGTCGGCGGCGTCGGGGAACATGGCGTTGCGCTGGCGGCGTTCGTGGCGGAAGCGTTCGGCCAGTTGCTCGGCGTAGGCCGGATCGTCGACGCCGTGCTCTGCCAGGGCGCGGCGCCAGGCTTCGCGGCGATAGGTGGGCGCCCAGGCGTGCAACCGCTGGAGCTCGGGCGCGGCGCCGGTGAAGCCGGCCCAGAGGCCTTCCCAGGAACTGATGCCGATGGATTGGCAGTAGGCGATGTGGTCGGAGGCGCGCCAGATCTGGCGAGCGCAGGTTCCGGCGGAACGGGCGACGGCGGCGGGGTCGAGACCGTAGCGCTTGGCGACGGGGGCGCAGGCGGCGAGGAAGGCGGCTTCGGCGGCGCTTTCGTCGGGGATGAGGGTGTCGTCGAGGTCGAGGAGGAGGGCGTCGAATTGCATGGGGAACATGGTCACATAGGTCGGATTGGGGAGGGTTGCCGGTCGAGGCGTGCGGGCGGCGCACAGTCGTGGCGGTGACGGGGCCCAGGGTAGAATCATGCGCAGCTGTTCTACCCTTGTGAGGAACCGGTGAGCCTAAATATCAAGAATGAAGAGACGTGCCGGCTGGCCGGTGAGTTGGCGGAGCTCACGGGCGAGACCAAGACCGGCGCGATTACGGTGGCGCTGCGGGAGCGACTGGAGCGGGAGCAGCGGGAGCGTAGTGCTGAGGCGCGCCTGCGCAAGATGCGCGCCATCTCGAAACGCTGCGCCGAGTTTTTGCACGGCGGAGGTCCCGCGGTCGATCACGGGGACCTGCTGTACGACGAACACGGGCTGCCGAAGTGATTGTCGATACGTCGGCGATCATCAGCATCTTGTTCGACGAGGACGGAGCGGACCGGTTCGACGAGGCGATTGCCAGGGCTCCGCATTGCCGAATGTCCGTTGCGAGTTTCTTGGAGACGACGATGGTGCTCGAGGGTCGTCGAGGCGATCCGGCAGGGGATGAGTTGGACGCATATTTGGAGGCGGCGACTATCGAATTGGCGCCGGTCACCGTTGAGCAGGCGCAGGCCGCGCGACGAGCGTGGCGACGGTTTGGCAAGAGGAATCACCCGGCGGGACTGAACTTTGGCGACTGCTTTGCGTATGCGCTGGCGGAGTCGACGGGGGAGCCACTGTTGTTCAAGGGTGGGGACTTTGCGCTGACGGATGTTGAGGCCGCCTGACGCCACGGCCGCAGTTGTGAGTCGGGTGTTAGAGAGCGCTGGCCTATGTCGTAGTAGCAAGGAGCCAAGTTGAGTGCTGGACTCTGTCGGTTCGCGATCCTCGGCAACGTGCAGAGTCAGGGTTCCTCGAATTACCCTCCAAGAAAACTTGGCGTCTGAAATGTAGTAGACTCCTTTAGTGATCTTTGATCACATGGGCGGTGTTTTTTGGTCAGGCTGAGCCTAACTCTCTACCAGTTTCTCGGGTATCTGATTCCAGGATCAGTCGCAACCTTCGCCATCATATTTCTCGGAATCGAATATTTCGGGTTCTCTGTAGGGAGCCTTGAAAATGCAAGTCTCGTAACTGTCGTTGTTTTTCTGGCGGCAGCATACCTTGTGGGATTCCTAATTCAGTCGACCTTAACGGGTAGAGTGGAGCGCTGGCTGTTTTGGTTCCCAGAACGTGGTGAGATGCCTTCGAGATTCCTGATGGGCGATGCCGACAAGACCCACTCGCAAGCGTTCAAGAGTCGAATTGCTTTCCTTCGCCGAAGATACAATCGCTCGTCAGCTAACGAGCTTCACAAGCAAGAGTATTTTGATCTACTCTATTCTCGGTCTATCGCGGATGGTCGCGGACAGCTTATCGAGACTTTCAACGCGCTCTATGCGCTGAGTCGCGGATTGACAGTAGCGTTTCTAATTGCTACCACAGTCCCAGTAGTAGCCTTGGTAAAGTCTTATTCAATCCGCAGCGATTGGTTTGATCCGGCTGTTCAATGGGCACTCTTAGCAGCCTTATTGGCTGCTACTCTCCTGTGCGCGCGACGCGCACGGTCCTACGGTGTACGGTTCGCAGATGAGGTCTACCGCGTCGGCCTGACGTACGAAATGTAGGTCCAGAAGTAAGGATACACGAAAAATGGCGCTGGAGATTTACTTCCTCAACGTTGGACATGGTGACTGTACCGTCATCAGTTTTCCGAGTGGTCGATTGGCGATAATAGACGTCAACAATTCGCCGGGGCTCGATCCACAGACGGAGAGTGATCTCGCAGCGACGTACGGTGTCGACGCTTCCCTTTATCCGATCATGAAACTGTTCAATGAGCTGCCGTCTGGGCTTGTGATTGAACTTAGTGCACTTAGCGACCGACTGATAGATCCAGCGGATTTCCTGAAGGAGACTTTCGAGAATAGGGACATTTGGAGGTTTATCCTCACTCATCCAGATATGGACCACATGTCAGGTCTTTATCGGCTTTTCAATTCTAGTCAGGAGAACATAGGCTTGACGTGTTTCTGGGACACCGAAAACGACAAGGAGATGTCGAAAAGCGATTTCGATAAAGGAGGGTCCAAGGGTACGTGGGAGGACTGGCAAGAGTATTGCAAGCTCCGCACTTCGGCGCAATCACCGAAGGTGATACACAACTATCGTGGCGATACGGGACGCTACTGGACTGAGGACAAAATTAGCATCCTGTCGCCTACACAAGACTTGGTGAAAGATGCGAATAGGAAGGAGGATTGGAACTCATTGAGCTATGTACTGAAGATCGACTACGCCGGCAGGCGGGTTTTACTTGGTGGGGATGCAGACGCTAATGCTTGGAGCGACATTCTTGAGGAGAGTGAAGCCGAGGATATAGAGGCTGACATACTCAAGGCATCTCACCACGGGCGTGATTCTGGCTATCACCAGCCGGCTGTCAAGGCTATCAGCCCGACATTTACGATTGTGTCCGTCGGCAAAAAACCGGAGACCGACGCTTCAAATAAATATAGGCAGTATTCCGACAAAGTGATGTCGACTAGGTTTCATGGCAGTATTCGAGCGAAAATCTGGGATGACGGAGAAGTTTGGATATTTGATTGGCAGAATAATCGGATTGATGGTAGCCTGGCTCCACCATTGAGATAGACTCATGCTTTTTGTTAGTCGCCGGATGTAGATTTGTGCTAGCGATGTCAACCGGACGCATAGCTAGGAAATTGGCGGCGGCAGGTGGGTTTCCGATGCGTGATCTGAATCGCGAGTCAGTGAAGTTCAGGCGTGCTCAATATGCGCAGAGAGTTGAGTTTTGTGGACTATCGTGAAGACCTCCCGTAGTTAGGGTGAGAGGATTTGCGCTCGATTGCCTAGTGGGCGGGGGTTCGAATTGAGGCTTGTACCAGAGGCGATTGCGAGGAGTTTATAGGGTAGGACTGGAAGCTTGGACCGTGTCGGGCACGTGGTCTTGTGAGGATAGGTCGGGTCTGACAGGTGTTGCTGGGTCTTGACGCCCGCCGTTTCGGTCGCGACCATCGGGCGATAAGGAGGCGTCCCCATGGCACAGGTTGTCCTCAGCGCGCCGGCGGCTGCCGAGGCCGCGAACGGCCGCACCTCGCTGACCGTTATCGACTGCGACGTTCATCCGTATCCGAACACGATTGCCGAACTGACGCCGTTCATGTCGGATCGCTGGGTGCAGTACATCAAGCAGTCCGGCTTTGCGGCACCGCCCGGCACCCAGTACCCCAAGGGCTACGAAATGGCCTCGCGGCGCGACGCCTGGCCGCCCAACGGCTCGCGGCCCGGCGGCGATCCCGACTTCGTGCGCGAGCAATTGCTGGACGAGTGGGACATGCAGTTCGGGATTCTTACGCCTCTTTACGCCGCAGGCCACGTCCACAACGATGACTTCGCCATCGCGCTGGCCCGCGCCGTGAACGAGTGGCAGCGGCACGTCTGGCTGGATAGCGACGAGCGCTGGCGCAGTTCCATCACCGTCACGCCGCAGCTGCCCGAGGCGGCGGCCGAAGAAATCCGCCGCTGCGGCAAGGACCCGCGCTTCGTGCAGGTGATCCTGACCGTTCGCGGCCAGGCGCCGTACGGCAAGCGCCACTACCATCCGATCTTCGAGGCCGCCTGCGACATGGACCTGCCGGTTGGGATTCATTTCGGCGGCTGGGGGAATCACCCCATCACCGCCACCGGCTGGCCGTCGTACTACCTGGAAGACCACACGGGGATGACGCAGGCGTTCGAGGCGCAGGTGCTGAGCCTGGTGTCCGAGGGCATCTTCGAGAAACTCCCGAGCCTGCGGATCGCGCTGATCGAGGGCGGCTTCGCCTGGTTGCCGCCGCTGATGTGGCGGTTCGACAAGAACTACAAGGGGCTGCGCGAGGAAGTGCCCTGGCTGCGCAAGCTGCCCAGCGAGTACATCCTGGAACACTTCCGCATGACCACGCAGCCGATGGACGAGCCGCCCAATCCGCAGCACCTGCTGCAGATCTTCGACATGATCGGTCGGGACGACTTCCTGATGTTCGCCACCGACTACCCGCACTGGGACTTTGACGCGCCGGACCGTGCGGTGCCGTCCGTGGTGCGCGGCGAGCTGCGGCAGAAGATCATGTCGCTCAACGCCGCCGCGTTTTATGACTTCGAGCGCGCATGACGTAGGGGCGGTGGCCGACTTCGAGGTCGGCCGGCCCACCCGCGTCGAGATCGAGGGCCGCGGCTTCGTGGTCGTGAATGCGGGCACGGAGTTTCACGTCGCCCGCGACGTCTGTCCGCACCAAGGGGCGCGCCTGTCCGCTGGCCTCTGTAAGGGCGAGGTGCGTGCCGAGGCGGTTGGCGGGCCGGTGGAGTACCGCACGGGTGGACGGATGCTGCTGCAATGCGCCTGGCACGGTTGGATCTTCGATCTGTCCAGCGGCCGAGCTCTGGCCGATCCGAACCGCGCGCGTGTGCGCGTCTATCCGGTCCGGGTGGCGGACGGCCGCGTGCTCGTAAGCCTGGCCTAGGCCGCGCGTGACCGCCGTGGGCGGGGGCCTGGGCGGGCTGGTTCACTGCACGCACGCCGCGCGAACGGCCGCGGCGCTGGTGCTGACGGGCGGCGGGACGGGGGTCATTCCCATGCTGCTGCGGCGTCCGGGCGGGTCACGGACCGTGCTGGACATCGCGGTGCCCTACAGCTCGGCCGCCGTGGCCGCCTATTTGGGTGAGCCACCGAAACAAGCGACCTCGGCTGCAACCGCCGAGGCGATGGCGCGACGAGCCTTCGAGCGCGCGTGTGACTTGCGGCCCGAGGCCTCGATTCCGGTCGTGGGGTTGGGCGCCACGGCCGCGCTAACCACGAACCGCGTGCGGCGGGGAAGCGACCGGATGCACGTGGCCACATTCGACGGCGCCCGAACCATCGGGTTGGAATGGACGTTCCAGCCGCCGTTCGCCCGGCGGCTGGAGCAGGAAGCCGGTGTCGAGCGCGCCATCGTTGCAGCGTTGGCCGACGCGGTGGGGGTGGCCCCCTGGCGCGAGCTGGCTGGAGCCGACCTTGCCCCCGTGACGCGCACAGTCGACGTTCAGGATGATGAATTGGCGGTCGTCCATGACGGTACGCAGCCCTGGGTTACCGCCTATCCCGACGGGCGGCGGCGGCCGGGCGGGCAGATTCCGACGGCGCTGGTCTCGGGATCCTTCAACCCGCGGCACCAGGGGCACGGCGCGCTGTGGCGGGCCGCGCGCCGGCGCTTTGGTGATCCCGTGGCCTACGAGCTCTCGATAACCAACGTGGACAAGCCGCCGTTGCCGTCCGGAAAGGCGCTGCGGCGCGCCGCGCAGTTTGCGGGGGACGCGCGCTTGCTTCTGACGGCCGCGCCAACCTTCCTGGAGAAGGCTCGCCTGCTCCCGGGCGCGGCCTTTGCGGTGGGCGCCGACACTGCCCGCCGCATTGTCGATCCGGTCTACTACGGCGGCGCGCCGGCCATGTGCCGCGCCCTGCGGGAACTCCGGTCCTTGGGCGCTCGATTCGTTGTGGCCGGACGTCTCGAGCATGGTCGCTTCGTTCAGTTGAGCGACCTGACCCTGCCCCCGGAAGCCGCAGGTTTGTTCGAGGCCATTCCCGCCGACGAACTGCGGGTGGACATCTCCTCCACCGACCTGCGCGCCGGCCGCTGGCCCGACGCCTGAGCCAGCCCGCCCCGCCCGCACCTGGGGTCGTCTACCATCAACCCACGCCCTCCGCACCCCGAACCGAGCACGGTGTCGGCGCCCGACCCGCCTGAGGCCTCCACCTCGCCCTCCGACCAGCAGACTGCAGACCCGCGACCGCCCTCCCAACCGGCCAACGGCGCGCCCGCGGCCGGCAACCAGCCTGTCTACCGTTGGTCGCCGCGCACCCGGCGCACCGTCGCGATGGCGATCGCGATTCTGGCCGGGCTGGTGTTGTGGGGCGCGCGCGAGATCGTGGGCCCGTTCGTATGGGCGGGCATCTTTGCCTACGTTTTCAACCCAGCCGTCGGCGCGCTGGTGCGGCTGGCGCGTATTCCTCGTCCGGTGGCCGTGGCGCTGTTCTACGCCATCGGACTCGGGTTGATCGCCTTGCTGGGGTTCATCATCGCGCCGCGCGTGGTCGACGAACTGGACCGGCTGAACGCGGAACTACCCGCCATCGTGGCCGAAGCCGAGGCCACGTTGCCTGCGGAGATCCTGGGTCAGCCACTCATCGTGCAGGACGTAATCGACGGCCTGACGGACGGCGCGACTGGCATGTTGACCGACGCAACTCGGGCGGTCGGCGCCTTCCGCAGCGCATTCACCCTGCTCATTCATGGCGTGCTGGCGGTAGTCGCGGCGGGCTACCTGCTGCTGGCCGGTCCAAGCCTCATTCGGGGCCTGCTGGTGCTGGTTCCGCCGGGTCCGCGGCACGAAGTCGAGGACCTGATCAGCTCGATTAACAAGGTGCTCGGCGGCTTTATCCGCGGCGAAATCATCCTGGTCCTGATCATGAGCGTTACGACATTCATTGGCCTATCAATCATCGGCGTCCCGTTTGCCGTGCTCCTGGCCATCGCCACGGGAATCCTGGAGTTGATCCCGGTTTTCGGCCCGATCATGGCTGCCATCCCGCCCATCGCCCTGGCCCTCGTCACGGCCAACAACTTCGGCTGGCCGGGTTGGGTTGCGGGCCTGGCGGTTGCTGTGATGTACACCGTGCTGCGACAGCTCGAGGATTACTTCGTGATTCCCAACGTCGTCGGCCGGGTCGTGCACGTGCATCCCCTGGTTGCGCTGTTCGCCATCTTCGCCGGTCTGCAAATCTGGGGAATCACCGGCATGATTATCGCGCTGCCGACCGCCGGCGTGGCGCGAGTGTTGCTGGGTTATGCCTACCGACGCACCATGACGTCGCCGCGGAGGCCCTAATGCTCGCCTGCCACGTCCGAGCGCCCTTTAACCGGCTGCCTGCCGGGGGCGCGGCGTTATTCTTCACGCGGCGATTGCCGTTAGCGTAGAGGGACGGATGGCCGCGGAAATCGGGCTCGGATTCCTGGGATTGGGCACCGTCGGTTCGGCGGTCGTTCGCACGGTCACCGAGAGGTCGGCCTTCCTGGAGCGTCAGATTGGTCGGCCCTTCAAGGTGCGTCGGGCCCTCGTACGCGATCCCAACCGCCGTCGCGACGTTCCGCTGGACGACAACAAGCTGACGGTCAACGTGGACGACGTGCTCGACGACGAGGCCATTGATGTCGTCGTGGAACTGATGGGCGGGGTCGAACCGGCCAACACCTACATCCGCCGCGCGCTGCGGGCCGGCAAGCACGTTGTGACCGCCAACAAGGAGGTCATGGCTACCCACGGGATCGAGTTGCTGGAACTCGCGACAGCCCAGGGCCGCGACCTCTATTTCGAGGCCAGTGTCGGCGGCGGCATCCCCTTGATCGGGCCGTTCCGCCAGGACCTGGCGGCCAACCAGATCCGTGGGGTCCACGCCATCATCAACGGCACCACCAACTACATCCTGACGGAGATGGCCGCCGGCGGCGTGGACTTTCAGACCGCGCTGGCCGAGGCGCAGCGCCTGGGCTACGCCGAACCCGATCCCACCAACGACATCGAAGGCATCGACGCCGCCTACAAGCTGGTGATCCTGGCCTCGCTGGCCTTCAACTGCGCGGTGCGTCCGCAGGATGTGTATCGCGAAGGCATCACGCGCATCAGTGCGGCGGACTTCCGGTACGCCGCCGAGTTGGGATACGGCATCAAGCTGCTCGCCATCACCAAGCGCACGCCCCAGGGCTTGGAAGCCCGCGTGCATCCGGCCCTGATCCAGCAGGAGGTACTGCTCGCGCAGGTGGACGGCGTCTTCAACGCGGTGCTTCTGGACGGCGATCTGCTGGGCCGGGCCCTCTTCATCGGTCGGGGCGCAGGCCCGGAGCCGACCTCCAGCGCCATCGTGGCCGACCTGATCGATCTTGGACACAACATCCGGCGGGACGTCCATGACCGCATACCCATGACGTTGGACGGTGACTTAACGGTCTTGCCGATGGCCGACGTTCGCTCGCGCTACTACTTCAGGCTTTGGGTCAAAGACCAGCCGGGCGTCCTGGCGCGTATCGGGATGGTTTGCGGCGATCACGCCATCAGCATCGCCTCCGTTATCCAGAAGGAAGTGGACGAGAACGCCGGGCGCGCCGAATTGGTCTTCCTGACCCACGAAGCCCAGGAATCGGCAGTGCAAGGCGCGCTGGTTGAAGTCGCGGGGCTGGACGTGGTGGCCTCTGTCGCCAGCATGATTCGGGTCGAGGACCTGGCGGAATGAACGGTTCCCCCCGACCCGGGGTGATCGAGCGTTACCGTGACTTCCTGCCCGTCAGCGACGCCACCCCGCGCCTGACCATCGGCGAAGGCGATACGCCGCTGGTCCGGGCCGCGTCGCTGGAGCGACGGCTTGGCTCTTCGGAGGTCTGGCTCAAGCTGGAGGGCTGCAATCCCACCGGCTCGTTCAAGGACCGCGGGCTTGCCATGGCCGCCGCCAAGGCCATCGAAGAAGGTGCGCACTCCTTCATCTGCGCCTCCACCGGCAATACGGCCGCCTCGGCCGCTGCGTTCGGCGCCCGCTCCAGCATCCCCACCGGCGTGATCATTCCGGCCCGCGGCGTCGCCCTGGGCAAAGTGGCCCAGGCGCTCATCTACGGCGCGCGCGTCGTTCCCATCCAGGGCACCTTCGACGACGGCCTGACGTTGGTGCGCGAACTGGCAGCGCGTCCCGGCGTGGCGCTGGTCAACTCGGTGAACCCCTACCGGCTGGAGGGGCAGCAGACCGCTGCCTTCGAGGTCGTCGACACCCTTGGCGATGCGCCGGACGAGCTCTACGTCCCGGTCGGCAACGCCGGCAATATCACGGCGTATTGGAAGGGGTTTCGCGCGTACCAGGCCGCCGGCCGGGCCACGCAACTTCCAGTCATGCACGGGTTCCAGGCGGCGGGCGCGGCGCCCATTGTGGCCGGCCAGCCTGTCGCGAACCCGGACACGGTGGCCTCGGCCATTCGGATCGGCAATCCGGCCAATTGGGAGCGCGCGGTGCAGGCGCGCGACGAGTCCGACGGCACGATTGAGGCGGTCAGCGACGACGGCATCGTGGAGGCCTACCGGCTGTTGGCGGCCGAAGAGGGCATCTTCGTGGAACTCGCTTCAGCCGCCTCGGTGGCCGGGCTGCTGCAGCGCGCCCGTGGCGGCGAGGTCATTGGCGAGCGCGTGGTGTGCGTGCTTACCGGCACGGGGCTCAAAGACCCCGGCGCCGCCGTGCGCTATGCACCCGAACCCGCCGAAGTCGAACCAAGCACGGACGCCGTGGCCCAGGCGCTCGGGTGGGCCACGACCTGACGGGCCGTCCGCAGGGAGCGCAGTCCCAGGCATCAGACTTGCTATTCGACGTCAGCCACCAATCCGTCGCCCAGCACCACGTTGTCGATCAGCCCAACCCCGCCGATTTCGGCCGCGACTGCGATCACCAGGGGCGGGTCGGCCGCGGCGACCGGGTCCAGGGTCAGCGCGTGGCGGACTTCGGCGTATCCGAGCGTGGCCAACGGCTCCGCTTCGACTACCGCTCTCAGCAGTTGCGCCAGGGCCGCTGGCGATCGCTCATCGTCGTCCCAGGCGTCAACTGCCAAACTCAGACCTCGCCAGAGCGCCGTTGCCGCCTGCCGTTGGGCGGGTGTAAGCAGGACGTTGCGGCTGCTGAGCGCCAGGCCGTCGGCGTCCCGGACCGTGGGCACGATCACCAGCTCTACCGGCAGATTCAGGTCCTTCACCATGCGGGCGATCACCCGGGTCTGTTGCCAGTCCTTTTGACCGAAGCAGGCGCGCGCCGGCTTTGTGAGGTTGAAGATCTTGGCCACCACCGTGGCGACGCCCGCGAAGTGCCCGGGTCGCCGCGCCCCTTCCAGGTCGGCGCCGATCGGTCCAGGGTCGATCCGCGTACCGAAGCCTTCCGGGTACACCTCTTCGACGGACGGCGCGAAGACCAGGTCCACGCCGCAGGCCTCGAAGGCCGCCAGGTCCGCCGATTCATCGCGGGGATAGGCGGCGTAGTCACCGGGCTGGTTGAACTGCGTGCGGTTGACGAACAACGTGGCCAGCACCGAACGCTCGCGCCGTCGGGCGGTCCGCAGCAGCGCCCGATGACCATCGTGCAGCGCGCCCATCGTCGGCACCACGCCCACGGGATCGGGCAACCGCGCCCGCGCGTCCTGAAGTCCGGCCTTGGTTCTCGCTACGATCATGCGTCTTGACACGGATTGAGTGCGCTCTGGCGCACCCCGATACTGCAATCATGGCACCACGCCCTGAGCCAGACCTGGCCGACCTGCGGCAGGCGTTGGCGGCTGAACTGTCGCTGGACGCCGTGCGTGGGCCCGACCCTGCGCTCGACAGCGTTGACGGCGTTCGGCCGGGCTTGTGCCTGGGGGTGGACTCGTCGGATGCTGTTGCGGCGGCACTGGCTGTCTGTCAACAGCTGGGGGCGGTCGTGGTACCGCGCGGCGGTGGGACGCACCTGGGGCTCGGCATGCCGCCCGCGCGGGTGGACGTGCTGCTGGACCTGAGCGGGCTCTCGAAGGTGATCGAGTACCGGCCCGAAGACCTGACCCTGGCGGTCGCCGCCGGCGCGCGGCTTCAGGATGTGCAACGGCTGCTGGCGGACGCCGGCCAGATGCTGGCGCTGGACCCGGCGGGTGGGGCGGCAGCCACCGTCGGCGGCATGGTGGCCGCCAATCTGTCCGGTCCGCGCCGCGCCGGATCCGGCACGGCGCGCGACCTGGTGATCGGCCTCGAAGTCGCCGGGCTGGACGGCCTGGTCACGCGGTCTGGCGGCATGGTGGTGAAAAACGTCACCGGCTACGACCTGCCGAAGGCGCACATTGGGGCGTTCGGCACCCTGGGCGTCATCACCCGCGTGAACCTGAAGATCACGCCGCGCCCGGCCGTGGAGCGCACGCTGGTCGTGCCCCTGGCGGATCCCGCGGCCGCTGGGTCGGCCGTGGGAGCCGTGATCGACTGCCCACTGATGGGCAGCGGCTTCGATCTCGTGCAACGAAGCTTGACGCCGGATGTCGACCTCGGCAGCGGCGCTCCCTGGCTGCTGGCCATTCGGGCACCGGGAACGGCCGGCGGCGTGGTTGCTCAGCTGCAGATGGCAGCGGCGGCCGTTGCATCCCACGCGGCGGCTGACGGGGTCACGCTGGACGGCCCGGCGCAGACACGGTTCTGGTCCGACGCCGACGCGCTTGCGCGGCCGCCAGCGAATATCGGAGGGCAGACAACCTCCCGCCTGAGCGCGCTCTCCAGCCAGACGTCCTCGCTGCTGGGCAGCGCGGCGGAGATTGGTGAGGATTTGGGTTTGCGGACGGTCGCCAGCGCACGGGCGCTGAACGGCGTGGTTCGTGTGCGCGCCAGCGGGTCGGACGATGCTGGCGTGTTGACGTCGTTCGCACAACGCCTGCGGGCTGCAGCGGAACGGTTGGGCGGAGCCCTGGTGATCGAGTCCGCACCCGTGCAGGTCAAGCGTGACGCCGGCGTCTGGGGGGTGTCGGCCGAGGCCCCGGACGTGCAGGCCATGGACGCTTTGCGCGCGGCGTTCGATTCAGGTCGGATAATCAATCGTGGACGATTCGTGGTGACCTGAGGCATGGCAGTCGAACCCGCGCGGCGGGGATTCTCAGCGGTGGACGCACCCGACGCGTCGATTCTGTCTACCTGCGTGCACTGCGGGCTCTGTCTCAACGAGTGCCCCACCTACCGCGTGCTGCGCGTCGAGATGGACTCGCCGCGCGGACGCATTCAGCTCATCGACGCCGTGCAGGACGGGCGGATGGCCCTGGACAGTCCGGCCTTTCTGCGGCACACGTTCCAGTGCCTGGACTGCCGCGCCTGCGAGACGGCTTGTCCCTCAGGGGTCAAGTACGGCGCGCTGATCGAGTCCGTGCGCGCCCAGACCGTGCAGGCCAAGCTGCTGCCTACTCGCCGACGCATCGCCCAGACGGTACTGCGGGGCGTGTTTCCAAGACCCAAGTTGCTGCGATTGGCCGCGCGAGGGCTGTGGGTCTACCAGCGAACCGGGCTGCAGGCGCTGGTGCGGCGGCTGGGCTTCCTGCGCTGGATTGCGCCGACGCTGGCCGCCGTGGAGGCGCTGTCCCCGCCGGTGTCGGACCGCTTTCTCCAAGCCTCGGACCTTCGGTTCGTGCCGGCCTACGGCGAGCGTCGCCACTCGGTCGCCTTCATCACCGGTTGCATCATGAGCGTCTCCTTTGCCGAAGCGCATCGCGCCTCGCTGCGAGTCCTAGCGCGCTACGGCTGCGACGTGCACATTCCCGAACACCAGAGTTGCTGCGGAGCCCTGCACGTGCATGGCGGCGACCGAGAAACCGCCCGCGAGCTGGCGCGCCGCAACATTGACGCTTTCGACGCGGCCGAATACGAGGCCATCATCATCAACTCGGCGGGCTGCGGATCCACGCTGAAGGAATACGGCGAGTTGTTGGCCGATGACCCCGGCTACGCCGACCGCGCGCATGCGTTCGCGGGGCGTGTGCGCGACCTATCGGAGTTCCTGGCCGGGATCGGCGCCGCGCCGCCGGCCGGATCGATCAGCGAGCGCGTGATATATCAGGACGCGTGTCACCTGGTGCATGCCCAGGGTGTCTCGCAGCAGCCGCGCGAGTTGCTGGCGGCCGTGCCCGGCGTGGAGTTGGTGGAGATGGAACACCCCACCGTCTGCTGCGGCGCCGCCGGACTGTACAGCGTGACCGACACTGACATCTCACTGGCGATCCTGGAGGAACGGCTGGACGCCATCGAGGCCACGGGCGCCACGACCCTGGTGTCCGCCAATCCCGGTTGCCTGCTGCACATCCAATCGGGCGCCCGGAGGCGCGGGCTCGACCTGAAAGTGATGCACGTGGCCGAGTTCCTGGACCGGGCCTACACCCTGTGACGCGCTGCCAGCGCCTTGCCTGCGCCGCTTCGCCGGCCAGTGGCCCCCGATGACCGCCCGTCAGCGTTCCGTCGAGCGCGGCGCCACGCGCGGCGCGTGGGCGCGGCGGCAGACTGCCGTGGATGCGCAGCAGGGCCGTTGGCATTCCGGGCACGATGCCGAGGTGCGTGCGGATCAGGACTCGCGGGCGGCCGAAATTTCCGCGGGGCGGCGGCCGACGCCACGCAACATCTGGCGCTTTCTGACCTCCAGCCGAATGCTCACGTCGGTCCTGATTTTTGGCGCTCTGGCGGCTGCGGGGATTGTTCCGGCCGTGCTGGCGCTGCGGACGACCCAGGAGAATGGGATCGAGCCGGAAATTATTCGCCGGATCCAGGTCGGCTTGCAGCAGGGATCCAACCTGGACGGCGAGGGCTTCGACCTGTTGGAACTGGTGAACGGCGGGGAGTTGCTGGCCATTACCTCTACCGCCGAGGGCGACCACGGCCCCAAGCGGCTGCAGGACGGCCTGTTCGATCCGCAGTTCACCGCCTGGCGATCGGCCGGGCCGGACTATCCGCTGACCGCGATCTATCAGGTTCGGTTTCGCACGCCGGTCCGGAAGGTCATCATCTGGAACCACCCGGAGGAACCGGAGGCCAGCTACATCCGGGAGTTTGAGGTGCTGGCCTCGCTGGAAGATCCGCAAACGCATCCTGATGCACTGGTCAGCATCGGGCGGTTTACCGCGGAGTCACCGGACTTGAAGCTGGTGTTCGACGTCGAGACGCCGGTACCAATCCGCTACGCGGTGCTCCGGATCATTTCCACGTTTGGAGCGGCGGACTACGTCTCGGCGTCTGAGATCGGTCTCTTCGGTGAGTCTCGGGATCCCGAGCAGGCTCCGTTGCCGCGGCCGCCGGCGCCGCTGAACATCTAGGCGGGGCTACCGCGCCGCCTGTTCGGCGTTCGGTTCAGGCGGTCCGCGGTGGGCCGTAGGCCTCCATCGTCTGAAGGGCGATGTGGTCCCAGCCCAGGTCGTCGGCGACGGCGTGGGCCGCCTGGCTCCTGGCCGCGAGGTCCCAGTCCTGCGCGTCCCGCATGGCGGCGCGCAAAGCCAGGATGTCGCCGGGCGGCACCAATTGGCCGGCGCCGGTGTCATCCAGGAGTTCAGGGATGCAGCCCACTCGGGTGGCGATGATCGGACGGCCGAAGCCGAGCGCGGTGATGATTGCGCCGCTGGTCAAAGCGTCGCGATAGGGGAAGACGGCCACGTCGCCCGCGTGGAAATAGACCTGCAGCTTGTCGATCGGGACTTTGCCCTCGTGCATGAGGACGCGAGGGTCGCCCATGGGCTCGTTGCCGACGACGCCACCGTAGAACTGGTGGCGCTGCCCGGCGACCACGAGCCGCAAGTGGTCGCCCTCCAGGCCCTTGAAGGCTTCCAGCATGTCGTCGTGACCCTTGTAGCCGCGGATGTTGCCGAATGACGTGTAGACGAAGGCGTCCTCAGGAATCCCGAGTTCGCGGCGGGCTTCCTGGCGTGTGACGTCGGCGGGGTAAGCGTTTCGGAAATCGCCGTGGGGAATCACGAATAGGTTGCGGCGGCGCTTAAAGCGGCGGGTGTACACGCGAGCGGCGTACTCACAGTGGCAGATGATGGAGTTGGCCAGCAGGGCCATGACGTAGCGTCCCACGACGTCCACGCCCCAATGGGGGCGTTCGTGGGGCAGCATGTTGTGCAGCGTCCAGATGATGCGGTAGCCCAGCAGCCGCGCGAGCAGCAGGGACGCGACAAACGCGCCCATCCGCAGCCAGGCCTTCGTGGCCGTGTCCGTATTGGTAATGCCCTGCAGCCAGTGCAGATGTATTCCGTGGACGCGACCGCGATTGCGCCATATCCAGCCCAGGTTCACGCTGGGCATATCCCTGCTTGGATTCAGGCTGATGAGCTCGAAGCTGTAACCGTGGCGATGCATGGCCTCGACGAGGAGACCGCCATAGGGATTGCCGAGCATGTTCCGGAAGTTGAAGATGCTCGGATCCCAGCTAAACGCGACGTGCATGGTCACCTGACTCCGTGCGGTGGGAGGGCTAGAGCCTGGGCGCGTGCTCAGGCATGCGTGGCCTGGATGAGTTTGTCCAATTCGGTGTATTCGTGCTTCGCCGCCGCGACCGAGGTCTCCCAGTCGGGCCAGGCGCACTCGGACTCGTTGGCAACCCAACCCGAGTAGCCGCCGGCCGCTAGCTGTCGAAGGGTCTCGCCGTTTCGAACGTCACCCTGGCCCAGCGGCACGTGGGCGTAGAAACGCCCGTCCACTTCCAGGGTGTGCCCGTCGGCATCCGGGAGACCGCGCATGTCCTTGACGTGGACGTCGAAGATGCTCGAGCCGAGCTGGGCGACATCGTCCGCGCCGACGGACCCGGCGGCCGAGTGCAGGTTGCCGGTGTCCAGGGCGGCGCCAAGATTGGGATGGTCGATGGCGTCGATCAGCCGGCAGGTTGCGGTGGTGCCGGAGGCCAGCCCGAGGGCGTGGACCTCAATGGTGACGCGCACGCCCGCCTCGGCGGCCATTGAGGCGGCGCGGCCGTACCAGGCCGCGGCGGCGGCCAGGTCGTTCGTGTCGTCAACCGACATGCCGTCGGCCCCACCCCAGAGCCGCAGCAGACCGGCCCCAAGGGCATCGGCAGCTTCCAGGGCACGTCGCACGCCGTCCAGTTCGGCTTCCGCCGGGGCGCCCGTGAAGGCCGTGGGCCGGCCCAGGCCGGAGGCCAGCCCGACGACTTGCAGCCCGGCATCCGACAGAACGCGTGAGCCCGCGCGGCCGGAGGGTCCTGGGTTTTCGAGGTCGAGATGCGGGGGGCGGCACATGAGGGCGACGCCGGTGTAGCCGCTGTCGCGGGCGACCGGCGCTACGCGCTCCAGCGGATAGCCGCCGAACATGAGGGTGTGAAGCGCCGCTCGCATGGCCGAGCCTCCAGGCCGCTCGCGGGGTAAGGGTAACGCGTTGGGGAAGGGCAAGTAGCCGGTCGCCGGCGGTCAGGCGTTCGTGAGACGCGAGTGGATTCCAGCCCCGCAGAGGGGAAGGGGCCGCTCGTCAGCGGGAGCCACGGCGGTGTGCCCGGTGGCGCGTGGGGAAGGCGGCGCGCTACATTGACCGTTCAAGGTGACCAACCATCAGACAACCTCTGGGGGACGGAGCATGAAGATTTCGCTGCGCCGCGGATTTATCGGCGCTCTGGCGGTCGCGGTCGTCGCGCTCGTCGTGGTTGCGGCGTGTCAGCCGCCGGGCATCACCGACTTTCCTGAACCCGCCTGTGCCGTCGCCGGCAACTGCCCGGAAAACCCGTGCCCCGATTCCGAGGACGTGCTCAAGGATGGCGAGCAGGTGTATCTGACGACCTGCGCGACCTGCCATGGATACGCGGCGGACGGGTTTGGTCCGCAGTACCAGCTGTATTCGCCGCGACCGGCCAGCTTCAAGCTCGACGAGTTCCAGGCTCAAGCCGACGGCGTTATCTTCATGAAGGCTTGGCTCGGCAACACGACGATCGAAGGAGACGACATCGGCGATGTGCCGCACAGCCTGCCGCAGGAACTGGGCACCACGCACGTTGAGTTCAAGGTGCCGGAACAGGTTCGCGAGAAGATGCGCTCGCAGTGCATCGCCGGCGCGGACCAGCCCCAGGAAACGGGCGGCATGACCGAGGAAGAACTGTGGAAGGTCGTGCATTTCCTGCGCACCGCACCCTCCCGCTAAGCGACTGACGGTCCCGTAGGGCGCCGGGAATCCCCGGCGCCCTACGAACTTAACGCGGTAGGCCAGTTGGCAGTCGCCGGGGCAGCCAAGAGCCCGGACGTTTGACTCGGCGCGGCGATCATGTACAGTGAAATTGCTGACAATGACGTCAGCCCGCAGACCGGATCGTTGGAGATCTGGCGGAAGTTCCCACAACGAGGAGGGAACGATGACTCACTACGTTGGCCCACGGGCCACTTACTCCGCGCCTAGCGGACATGAAGCGTGCCTCCGCTGCGGCGGGCGAGGCTCGCTGCGCTACGCCCCAACCGGGCGTCACGTCAGCCGGACGGACTACGGCCAGACGGCCTTCTGGCGGACATGCTCGCTCTGCCAGGGCACGGGACACATCCAGGAGTAGGACGCCGCCTCAGCTGATGTTGTCGTGGAAGCACGACGACGAACGGAACCCCCGCCGTAGCGGGGGTTCCCGTTTTGTCCGGAGCGTGCCGCTAAAGCGAACAGCCGCTGTCCATCACCAGCACCTCGCCGGTCACGATGGGGTTCTCGACAAGGAGCAGCACGCCGTCAGCAATGTTCTCGGGCGTGGCCGCGCGATTGACAGGACTGCGGTCGATGGCCCGCTGCAGAAACGCCTCGTGCCCGATCATCCAACGCGTGTCGATGGGGCCGGGGGCCACGCTGTTGACCCGAATCTCAGGCGCCAGCGTGCGCGCCAGCGACTTGGTGATGGTGTTCAACGCGCCCTTGGAGGCCGCGTAGGCGATGGAAGAGCCGGTACCGGTGATGCCCGACAGCGACGAGATGCTGACGATCACGCCGGCGCCGCTAGCCTTCAGGTGCGGCGCCGCGGCGCGGCTGACGAAGAAGGGGCCCTTGAGATTGACTGCAAGGATGCGGTCCCAGTAGGCCTCCTTCATCCCGTCCAAGTCTTCGTAATCGACGAAGAACGTGGTGCCGGCGCTGTTGACCACGATGTCCAGGCGACCAAAGGCAGCGACGGTCTGTTCGACCATGGCCACGACCGCGGCATCGGACGCGACGTCGGCCTGGATGGCCAGGCCCTCGACGCCAAGCGCCCTGATGTCGTCGGCGGTCTCGGCGGCTTCGGCGGCTGAGCGCGAGTAGTTCACGGCCACGTTGGCGCCGCGTTCGGCCAGCTTGAGCGCCGTGGCGCGGCCCACGCCGGTTCCGCCCCCGGTGACCAATGCGGCCTTGCCCTGTAGCGACATGCGTCCTGCTCCTTCAATCACGTGTCAGAGCGGCTATTGTGGCACCCACGAACGCACGACCGGGGATCACAACGTCATGGACGAGGCATTCGCGCTGGCCAACGGCGAGCGCCTGGTGGTGAGTGTGCTGGGGCCGGGCGAAGACCGCGGCACCACCGCGGTCCAGCTCGACGCGTACAACTTTCTGACACGACCGTTCGATCCCTGGATGGTTCCCACCGAAGGTGCGTTCCTGGCGGAGTTTCTAGCCGGGACTCACGACTCGTCGCTGGCCGACACGATGCTGATCGGTCGGATCGACGGGACGATTGTGGGTACGGCCTGGCACGGGACCGACCGCGACCTGCCCGAAATGGGCGGCTACGGGTTCGTCTTCACCGATCCCGCGCAGCGCGGCAAGGGCGTGGCGCAGCGGCTGACCGAACTGGCGATTCAAGGTTTCTGGTCAGCCGGCGGTCAGGTGAGCTACCTGGGAACCATGAATCCGGTGGCGCAGCACGTCTACGAGAAACACGGCTTCTGCCCCTACAACGGCCTCACCATGCGCGCGCTGCGGCCAGGGACGCAGCCTGACGGCTTCGACGACCGATTCTTCAGCCGGGCAGGCGCCGGCGAGATTCGCGATATCCGCATGGGTGACATTGCGGCGTACACCGGCCTGCTGATGCTGCCCGAGCCGCGCGAGTGGATCGTGCGGGACTACACCGAGGCGATTCTCTACGCGCCCCCGACGGTGGAGGCCGGCGGCTGCCTGCGCCCGTTCTACAACTCGATGACGCGGCATGCCATCAGTCCGGCCAACGCCTGGAAGGTGCTGATCAACGATCGCGGGCGGATGGTGGCCTCGGCCAATCTTTGGGCGCCCATTCACGCGCCGGTGCGCGCCAACGCGACGCTGGACTTCCAGGCGGCGCCGGCCTACGTGGACCGCGCGAGCGCCGTGATCGAAGCGGCCTTGGATCACGCCGCCGCCCACGACGTGTGCGTGATTCGTGCATACGCCTCCGCTGAGGCCCGCCAGGATGTCCTGCGCGAGGCGGGCTTCGTTGCCGAAGTCGTGCATCCGGCCGACCTCGACCTGGGCGACCGACGCGCGGACGTCACGGTGATGCGACGTGACCTCGCCTGAGGAACCGGAGTTCAAGGCCGTCGGCCCGGCCTCGCTGCTGCCGCCGCCGGGCCGCCTGTCGTCGGTGTTCCTGGACAAGGCCGAGATCGTGATCGCCAACGTGGACGGCCGCTATCACGCACTGGACGGCCTGTGCGAGCACGCCGGCTACCCCCTGGCCGCCGGGCAACTGGTGGGCTGCGAACTCACCTGCCCGCTACACGGCTGGATTTACGACGTCACCGACGGCTGGGTCATCAATCCACCCTTCGGCCACCGGACCCGCAGCTACAAAGTAAGGGTGACGGACGGGACGGTAGAGGTGGCGCCGGCAGAGTAGCCGTGCGTCGACGGCAGGCTTCGGTGGCTGCGCGACGGAACGCCCGATCGGCGAGACCGACCGTTGCTAGCTAGAATCGTTCAGCGGGCGGGCTGACAGCACTTCGATAGGAGAAACGCCCGTATGGCCAACCCGAGCATCAGCGCCGCGGCGCTGACCCGCACCGAACTGCGTGAGGAATTGGACCGGAGCCTCGCGCATTACGCGACCAAGGCGGACCTCGCGGACTTGCGCGGCGAGTTGAAGTCTGAGATCGCCAATCTGCGGGCCGATCTGATCAAGTGGATGATCGGCTTGATGCTTGGCTCGGTAACCGCCGCCGTCGCCATCGCGGTCGCCGTGGACCGCTTCGCAGGTCCGGTCGCCGGTACCTGAGCGAGCTCCTTGGACAGTCGGTCAGAGATCAGGTTCGAGTCAGGCGGACCTGTACAGGAACGCTGTTCAAGGTAAGGGCGGATTCAGCCGCGTCCGGCGGCGGCATGCCGTCGTTGACGGCCAGGGCCAGGACTTCACCCGCGATTTCATTCTCGTGTTCGGCCAGGGTCTCGTGCACCGCCGCTGCGCCATCGATCCAGAGGTGAATTCGGTCTGAGACTTCCAGGCCGGCGTCGCGGCGCAGGCCCTGGATGGCGTGGACGAGTTCGCGGGCGAGGCCTTCGCGGGCCAGTTCGTCGTCGATGTCCGTGGCGATGGCCGCGATGACGCCGTCCTGTTCGGCCACGCCGAAACCTTCGCGCGGGGTTCGGCGCACGTCCAGATCGCCCGGCTCCAGCGTCTCGGTTGTTCCGTCGAGTTCGATCTCCAGGCAGCCGCGTTCGTCGAGTGCGAGCACGGCGACCGCCGCATCCCGTTCGGCAAGCATGGCAGCCACCTGGCGCACCCGGCGGCCGAAGCGCGGGCCCAGCGCGCGGTAGTTGGGGCGGACCTGGTAGTCCACAAGTTCGTGCTCGGAGGTCATGCGCCGTAGGTCTTTGACGTTCAGTTCGTCGAGGACGTGGGGTTGCAGCGCCATGACGGCGTCCCAGTCGGCGTCGTCGGCGACGCGAACCAACGCGGCGCGCAGCGGCTGGCGCAGCTTGACGTTGACGCTGTTGCGGGCGGCCCGACCGGCGCGCACGACCTGCTGGGCCAGGGCCATGGCCGCGTCCAGGTCGGGGTCGCGCAGGGCGTCGTCGGCTTCGGGCCAGTCGGTGAGGTGGACGCTGGTTGGGGCGTCCGGGTCGACTCGGCGGACGAGGTTCTGGTAGATGTCGTCGGTCCAGAAGGGCATCACCGGGGCCAGCAGGCGCGTTAGCGTCGTCAGCAGTTCGTGGAGGGTCTGGTAGGCGGCCTGCTTGTCGTCGTCGGAGTCCGACTTCCAGTACCGGCGGCGCCCGCGGCGCACGTACCAATTGGACAAGTCCTCGATGAAGGCCTGCGCGGCCTGCACACCGCGCGACACCATGTAGTCGTCCAGCGCGCCGGTCATGGTGTCGATCAGGCCCTGCAGGCGTGAGAGCGCCCAGCGGTCCAGGTCGGGACGCTCGGCCACGGGGATGCGCGGCGCGGTGGGGTCAAACCCGTCCAGGCGCGCGTAGGTCACGAAGAACGAGTAGACGTTCCAGAGCGTGAGCATGCGGCGCTTGACTTCGGTGGCCGGGCCGTAGCCGAAGTTGATGTTGTACACGGGGTTCTGGCTGGCGTACATCCAGCGCATCACGTCCGCGCCCATGCGGTCGGCCGCCTCGCCGAAGTCGATCGAGTTGCCCCAGCTCTTGTGCATGGGGCGGCCGGTTTCGTCGTTGAGCTTTTCGTAGACGAAGACGGACTGATAAGGCGAGCGGTTCTCGATGGTGACGCTCATGAAGAGCATGGAGTAGAACCAGAGCCGGATCTGCTCGCGCATCTCGGTGATGAAATCCGCCGGGTACCAGTTCGCGAACGCGTCGCTGTTCTCCAGGTAGCCCAAAGTGGAGAACGGCACGATGCCGGCGTCCAGCCAGGCGTCGCCGACCGCATCGATCCGCTGCACCGGCGCCTCGCAGGCCTCGCAGCGAATGACCACGCGGTCGATCCAGGGCCGGTGCAGTTCGCGCAGCTGGTCCATGCCCTCAATGGCGCGTTCGGCCAGGTGGGCCTTGGAACCGATCACTGTGAGGTGACCGCAGGCCTCGCATGGGTAGAACGGAAGCGGCAGGCCCCAGTAGCGGCGGCGCGAGATATTCCAGTCGCCCATGTTCCGCAGCCAGTCGGCCATGCGCGCGCCGGCGTAGGGGGGCGTCCAGTTGACGGTGGCGGCAGCGTCCAGCATGGGCTGGCGGATTTCGTCGGCCCGGATGAACCACTCGTCGTCCACGCGGAAAACCAGTTCTTCGCGACAGCGCCAGCAGTGCGGGTAGCGATGGGTGTAGGTGTGGGCGCGGTGCAGCAGGCCGCGGGTACGCAGGTCCGCGATCGCGTCCTCGGCCACCTCGCGGGCGTCCCGTCCGGTCAGCCAGTCGTAGCCGGGGACGTAGTTGCCGTTCTCGTCGATCGGCACCAGCACTTCAAGCCCGAGGTCCTGGCCGAGGCGGAAGTCCTCCTCACCGGCCCCCGGGGCGATGTGCACGACCCCGGTGCCCTCGTCCGCGCCGACGTCCGTCCAGGGGATGACGCGATGGGTGATGCCGCGGACAGCCGGCATGTCGTCGAACGGCCCGTCGTAGGTCCAGTCCAGGAGGTCCGTGCCCTGGCGGCGGGCAACAATCTCCGCATCCTCGCCAAACACGGCGGGTACCGCGGCTTCGGCCAGGACGTAGCGCGAGCCGTCCGCCAGGACTTCCGCGTATGTCAGGTCGGGATGAACGGCCGCCGCCACGTTGGCCGCCAGGGTCCAGGGCGTGGTGGTCCAGATCAGCAACCAGGTGTCGGGGCGACCTTGGACGGGCAGCCGCACGTACACGGCGTCGTGCTCCACCTCTTCGTAGGTGTCGATGAGTTCATGCTGCGAGAGGGCGGTGCCGCAGCGGGCGCACCAGGGCATGGCCCGCTGAGCCGCCGCGATCCAGCCGCGCTCGTTGCAGCGCCGCAGGAAGTGCCAGATGTGCTCGATGTTGGTGTCGGAATGGGTGTAGTAGGAGTTGTCCCAGTCCATCCACTGGCCCAGGCGAATGGACTGCCGGGTCTGGACGCCGGAAAAGGTCTCCACGCGCTCACGGCATGCGTCGGCGAAGGCTTCCAGGCCAAAGGCTTCGATGTCGCGCTTGGAGTTGAAGCCCAGGTCCTTCTCGACCTCCACCTCCAGCCACAGGCCCTGGCAGTCGAAGCCGTTCTGGTAGCGCTGGTGGTAGCCGCGCATGGCGCGGTAGCGCTGGTAGACGTCTTTGTAGGTGCGGCCCCAGGCGTGGTGCACGCCCATCGGGTTGTTGGCCGTGATGGGTCCATCGAAGAACGACCAGCGTGGGCCGTCGGCGTTCTTGGCGCGCAGCCGTTCGAAGGTGTCCTCGGCGGCCCACAGGTCCAGCATCCGCCGTTCCATGGTCGGGAAGTCCAGTTCGTCCGGCAGCGGTTCGAACGCGGATGTCGGCTTCGTAGGGCTGGGAGTCTCGTCACTCATGGAGTCAGTCCGTCAGGGCGATTTCGAGGCGGCGGTTGATGCGCCCCTTGTTGGCGGCGTTGACGATGGCCACGCGGCCGATTTCGCTGGTATTCGCGACGTGCGTGCCGCCGTCGGCCTGGCGGTCCAGTCCCTCGATTTCCACGATGCGGATGTTGGGGATGTGGGCGGGCACCAGGTTGACGTGGGTGCGGATCAGGTCGGGCAGTTCCAGCGCCTCGGCGCGGGGCAGTTCGTAAGCGCGCACGGGTCGGGCCGCGGCCAGTTCGGTGTTCAGTCGCTCTTCGATCTCGTCACGCACGTCGTTGATGCGCACGCCCTCCAGCGAGAAGTCCATGCGGGCCTTGGCGCCGTCGTCGTAGATGTGGCTTCCGGTCACGTCCGCCTGCCAGCCGGTCCAGACCACGCCGGAGAGGGCGTGCAGGGCGGTGTGCAGCCGCATAAAGGCGAAGCGCAGGTCCCAATCCAGGTGGCCGGTGACGGCGGTCCCGGCCGGTGGCGGCTCGCCTTCGAGCCGGTGGACAATGTCGCCGCCCTGCCGGCGCACGGCGGTGACCGGCCAGACCTGGCCGGGGGCGCACAACTCACCGGTGTCGCTGGGCTGTCCGCCGCCGCGCGGATAGAAGGCCGTTCGGTCCAGCGTGACCCCATCCGGCCGAACGGCTATGACGACGGCCTGGAAGTCGCGCAGGTAGCTGTCGGCGTAGAACAGCGGCTCGGTTGCCATGTCGCTCCAGAACAAAGAAAAGACCCGTCCCCAACGGGACGGGTCGAACAACCCGCGGTACCACCCGCGTTGCGCGGCCCGCAAAGGCCGCGCCGCTCACCCGGCACGCGCCCTTCGGGCGGATGCCGTTGCGCCGGTCACGGAGCGCAACTCCGTTCGGTTCTACCAGCCCTCGTGGGCCTTCGACCAACAGCTCGGGAAGGATGTTCCAACGGGACCCTAACCGCCCGGCTTCCACCGTCCCGGGCTCGCTGCGGCGGGCCACCCGCCGAACACGTTTCCGTCAACGCTTTTGCTTTCGCGCCCGAGTCTCGCCGCCGACCAACCGGCGGTCAAGACCCAGGCCTTCAGCAACGGACACCTGGCGACTACTGTCCGGCTACTCGCCCTTGGCTCCCGCGATGTCCCGCCGCTGGAAGATCCAGAACGCGATGCCGCTGAGGACCACGATGTACGCCAGCGAGACAAGGAAGCCCTGCAGGGCTTCCGGCTGCACGGCTACGACCGTGGCATCGGAGAACGACCCGTCGCCACCGCCGGAGAACATCGCGTCACCGCTGGTTCCCAGCCAGCCGCCGACCGCCTGGCCGAGGATGAAGCCGGAGATGCGTTCGAACCACTCGAAGCTCGCCAGGATGCCGACCACAATGCCCTCGGCCACGGCGTAACCCAGGCTCAGCCCAATGGCCGCGCCGGATGACGAAGTCAGCACCGCGAAGAACACCGCCAGCGCCACGTAGGGCACCAGCCCGAAGACCGTCTTCCCGAACATGCGGGCGACCTCGCCCCACTCGGCGGACTCGGCGATCCAACTGCCGCCTTCCAACGTCAGCGAGGCGATGAAGCTACTGATGGCCAGGGAGGCGGTTCCAACGACCAGCGCGGCGGCGCCCAAGAGGGCAACGAGAATGAGCTTCGAGGCCAACAACGGCCAGCGCCCGGCGCCGCGCGTCAGCACGGTGCGCACCGTGCCCCACCCGTATTCGGTCCCCGTCAGCGACGCGGCCAGAATCATGATCAGGATGATCCCGAAGCCGTGCGAGACCGCGAGGCCGATCACGGCGATGTTCGGAAAGGCCAGGATGTCAAGGAAGTCACCGCTAACGCTCGCAGTACCGCCGCCGTCGCCAAGCGCCACGTCAGCGCCGACGCGAAACACGGCGTAGGCGCCCCAGAATGTGATCTGCACCAGGAGCACGCTAAGGAGCAGCAGAATCCAGGGCATGCGGCGGTGGCGGAGCTTGTACCACTCGAGGCGGGTGAGCGATAGAACGTCAGCGATCATTTGGTCGGTTCCCCGCTCTCACCGGTGGCGTCCAGCACGCGGAGCTCCGGAACTGTAAGTGGCGCATTCTCCCGCATGGGGCGCTACTCGCCCTTGGCCCCGGCAATGTCGCGGCGCTGGAACAGCCAGAAGGCCCCGCCGCCCAGGATGACGCTATAGCCCAGCAGCACGACAAAGGACTGGGCGGCGTCCGGCAATTCGGCCGGATAGGAAAACGTCATGCCGCCGGGAATCCCCATCCACCCGTAGCCGGCCGGGCCGATGAGGAACTCGGCCAGGCGCTCGAACCAGTCGAAGTTGAACAGGGCACCGACCAGGATCGACTCGATGAGGTAGTAGCCCAGAGATATCCCGATGGCGGCGCCGGACGATGACGTCAACACCGCCACGAAGGCGGCCAGCGCGATGTAGGGAAGCAGCCCAAAGACGGCCTTGCCGGACCATTTCACGACTTCGATCCAGTCGGCGGATTCGGCTATCCACGCCCCGTCTCCCAGGGTGAGCAAGGCGATCGCGCTGCCGACAGCCCAGGCAGCGGCGCCTGCGACAAGCGCGGCGGCGCCGAGCAGGACGAGCAGCAGTAGCTTGGACGTAAGCAACGGCCAGCGTCCTGCTCCCTGGGTCAGCACGGTCCGCAGGGTGCCCCAGCCGTACTCGGCGCCCAACAACGACGCGGCCAGGATCATGATGAGGACGATTCCGTACACCTGTGCGACCAGCAGACCGCCAACCACACTGTTCGGAAAGAGCAAGTGCGTGCCATCGGCACCGCGGACGGCCTGCTCGGTCTCGGATCCAAATGTCCCCGAGACGCTGCCCCAGAGCGACAATTGCGGCAGGGCCGCGATGACTGACAGCAGAATCCACGGCATCCAGCGGCGCCGGAGCTTGTACCACTCCCATCGCGTGAGCGAGAGAACCTGGGCGGTCATTCAAGCCACTCCCCGTCCGGGCCGGTGGCGTCTAAGACGTACCGATCCGGGGAAGTCCGCTGGGGCATGCCATCTTGCATGAGCGCTACTCGCCCTTGGCCCCGGCCACTTCGCGGCGTTGGAAAAGCCAGAGGGCTGCTCCGGTTAGAACGACCACGTACGCCAGGAGCACAAGAAACGCCTGCGACGCGTCCGGCAGTCCAGCAGTCGTCCCAGACGACTGAAACGAGACGCCACTCTCGGTCTGCACCCACCCGCTGACGGCTCGACCCAGGACGAAGACGGCGACGCCCTCGAACCAGTCGAACCGGGCCAGCACGCCGACCAGGATCGACTCGGCGAAGTAGTAGCCCAGGGATATGCCGATGGCGGCGCCCGAGGACGAGGTCACGACCGCCGCGAAAACGGCCAGCGCAACGTACGGCAGCATGCCGTAGATGGCCTTGCCGAACCCGATGCCAAGACCCGACCAATCGGCGGAGGACGAGACCCAACTTGCGTCCAGCGTGGCCAAGGCGATGGCGCTGCTGACGGCCACCGAAGCGGTCGCGACGATCAGCACGCCGACGCTCAGCCCGGCCAGCAGCAGCAGCTTGGCGGTCAGCAGCGGCCAGCGCCCCGTGCCTTTGGTCAGCACGGTGCGCAGCGTGCCCCAGCCGTACTCCGATCCCATCAGCGACGCGGCCAGGATCATCAGCAGGATGCCGCCAAACCCGTGCGCGACGATGAGCCCGTTGGTGAGGCTGGTCGGAAAGGCGAACAGTTCGAGGAATTGGTCAGTGGTCGAGACCGTGACGTTGCCGGACTCTCCGCCCTCGCTGACCGTCATCTGGCTGCTGCGAAACAGGGCATAGCTTGCCCAGAAGGCAACCTGCACCAGCAGCACGGTGATCCCCAGCAGAATCCAGGGCATGCGGCGGTGGCGGAGCTTGAACCACTCCAGACGGGTGAGGGATAGAACCTGGCTGGTCATTCCGACCGTTCTCCATTCTCGCCGGTGACGTCCAGGAAGTACTGCTCAAGGGAGACCTGGAGCGGCGCGATCTCGGTGACGTAGACCTCGGACTTGCTGAGCAGCGCGGTCAGTTCGGACGAGCGTTCGTGCGGAATCGTGACCACCAGCGCCTCGTCTTCGGCTTTCGCGGACTCGATGTCGTCCGCGGCAGCCAGGATCGCCAGGGCCTTGGCGTCATCGGTGGTTCGCAGTCGCACCTGCTCCTGCGGATGCAGCAGGTCGGCCACGTCGCCCTGCACCACCAGCCGCCCCCTGGAAATGATGGCCACGCTGTCGCACACCTGCTCGACCTCGTTCAGCAGGTGGCTGGAGATCAGAACGGTGCGGCCTTCGGACCCCAGGCTGCGAATCAGGTCGCGGACCTCCGCCATGCCGGCTGGGTCCATGCCGTTGGTGGGCTCGTCCAGCAGCAGCAGTTCGGGGTCGCCCAGCAGGGCGTAAGCCAGGCCCAGGCGCTGCTTCATGCCCAGCGAGTAGGTCTTGAAGGCGTCGCCGGCGCGGTCGGCCAGGCCCACGCGCTCCAGCAGCATGTCCAGTTCGCGGGGATCTTTTCGACCCATCACGCCCTGGAAGTAGGCGAGGTTGCGGCGTCCCGAGAGATAGGGATAGAACGCGGGCGTTTCAACGATGGCGCCGATGCGCCGCAGCGCGTCCATGCTGACGCCGTTCGCGCCCAGCAGGCTGAAGCTGCCGGACGTGGGCCGCACCAGCCCCAGCAACATGCCCATGAAGGTCGTCTTGCCCGCGCCGTTCGGGCCGAGCAGCCCGAAGACATGACCGCGGGGCACCTGCAGGGAGAGCTGGTCCACGGCCAGCACGCGGCCGTAGCGCTTGGTGAGTGCGTCGGTCTGAATGACGACGTCGTTCATGGTTGGGGCTGCCTGCGGAAGTGGGTCATCGGGCGCTCCTGGCGCGGTGTTCATGCGGCTCACTGTAGGCGGCGGCGCGTGAAGCGCCATCGCCCGAACGGCGTAATTTCGGAGCGAGCAATCGGCCTTAAGGACTAGGGCCGACGCTCGCGCATCGCAGCCAGCCGGCCGGCGCGGCTGCACCCGGTTCCGTCAAACGACGACACCGGGGCCACTTGTGCGCCCGACGTTCTGTCCTTCAGCCCCAACGCCTACGTGACCAAGCAGCCGCGAGGACTCACGCCTCCGCTGGTGGATCCGCCTCGGCTTCGCAGATTGGGAGACCAAGCTCGTACAGGTCGCTGTCCGGGACCGCCTCCAACTCAGCGGGAGCGCACCCGGTCAGCTGGTTCTCCGCGAGGAGCAGCGTGTATAGGTTAACGAGATTCCCCAACTCCGCCGGAATCTCGCCGGTCAACTGGTTCTCGGAGAGGTCCAGGTCAATCACGCGGCCGCTGTCGTCGGTGGTCACCCCATACCAGTCGCCGAGCCAGTTGTCGTTGCGATTCCAGTTGGCGCCGTCCGCGGCGCGGTAGAGCGTAACGAGGGCGTCTCTAACTGAAGTTCCCTCGGGGATGTAGGTCTGGCCATAGCGCAGCGGCGCGGCGGACTGGAAGCTCTGGAAGGCTTGGTGACTACCAAAGGGATAGAACACGTCGCGGGCGACGTCGCCCAGGAAGCGCAGCTGCACCGGCTCGAGGCTGCCAGGGCGGTGTTCGAACACGGCGGCCTGGAAGTACTGGCGAATCACGCCGGGGTCGGCGTCTTCAATGCCGAGCATGGCGCCGGGCGCATCGTCCAGGCGGGCCTCGGTCTTGGGATGGCCGAAAGCCTGCAGGCCGCCGAGGGTATTGAAGAAGTCGAGGAAGCCGGTCTGGGTGCCGTCGACGGCAAAGTTGGACACGCTGTGCCCCCAGGGGCCCAGCGGCAGACCGATCTGCTCGCTCAGCAGATCCGGCTCGGTGCCCTGGTCGGGCGCGTCGCCCAAGCCGCCGCCGACGTAGTCCCAAACCAGCCGGCGCTCCATGCGCCAGACGCCGTCGCGTTCCTGGCAGTCCACGATGCCGCGTTGGTAGTACTGGGTGAGGCCGTCGGGACGCTCGGCAATAACTTCGGAGGTAGCGAAGCCCCAGCGGGTGAGGCCGCCGGTGGACCTGTAGTAGGTGAGGAAGTCGCAGTCCACCTCGGCGTCGCCGACGGATACCAGCAGGTCGGGAATGTTGTGGGCGAGGGTCTCGACGGGTTCGGCGAACGCGGCCTGCCGAACCATGGCCGAGAGGCCGCCGGTTGCCATGTCGTCAACGGCCGTTTCGTCCGCGATGGCGGGCGTGACGAACGCGACGAGGGCTAGGAGTGAAGCGAGCAGCACCGCGCTGACGCGGCGGGGTTGTCCATGTGACCTAAGAGCGCCGAGACGCCCTCGTAGGAGGCTCTTCAGCTGGTTAGGGTCTCTCTGGTTGAGGCGATCCGCCCGAATCCCTTACTGCGAGCTTACGACCTCTGGCCAGGGACCAGCGCCGGGCCGCGCGAACGGCCGCATCCCCTAGGGCGAAGCGGGGTCGTCCCAAATGCCGACGATGCGCCCGTCGGTGCGACGCAGTTCGGCTGGGTCGGGTCTGGTGTTGTTCCAGACGTTGCGCGGCTGGAAGCGATGCGTGCCCGGGGCCTCCCCAGACACGACCTGAAGGGTTTCGCCGGGGGTAATGGTGGTCTTAGTTGGAAATCGGTAGCTCTGTTTCCCGCGCAGGCTGACGAGCCACCAGCCGGAAATGTCGAGCGGCGCTGAACCGGTGTTGGTCAGCGTTACGACTTCCTTGACCTTGTCGACGGACAGCGACACACCGCCAACATCAAGCGCCCAAATGCCGCGAGCGGCGGTGCGGGCCTCGGCGACGGCGCGGTCAATGCTTTCCCGTTCCGCCAGGTTCGGCGGAATCGGAAGTGCGCGCACCCAGCCCTGCCGGGCCAGGTCGGCGGCCAGCAGACGATCCGCTCGGTAGACGTGCCGCAGCAAGCGGCCGCCGGCATCCGCCGGCTCCGCGTCCGCAACGAGTCGCAGCGGGCCATCGCCAATGACAGTGCGCAGGGCCTCGCGCGCCTGCTCGGCGAGTGGGCGCTGCCCGACATCGTCAAACTCCGGCGCGTCTATTCCGAGGATTCGGACCGCAACCTCGCCCGACGGCGTCGCGACCGTGAATGTGTCGCCGTCGATCACCGCCACGAGCCGACCGGAGGCGCCGTCCAGGTCCACGAGGACTGCCGGCATGGGCGGTGAAGTCGGCGTGGGAGTCGGGGATGGGGTGGCCGTGCGTGCAGGCGTGGCCGTTGGCGCGGGTGTCAGAGTTGGCGAGGCCGTGGGTGTGGCAGACGGCTGCGCCGGCTGGTCGGAGGCGAGATCCTTACCGGCAGCAGGCGTGGGCGCGGCGGTTGTGGGCTGGCTACTGGTGGCGGTTGCAGCGCGAGCGGTAAGGCGCAGCACAACGGTTTCGTCGAGCGTTCCATCGCAGGCGGTCAGCACAGCAGTCGCCACCGCCCCAGCCATCAGGCCCCGCGCTATCGGCGCTAGGTTCCGCGTTCCGCATCAGGTGGTGCTGGTGGGCCAGCGTCTAGTGTACTGCGAACTTTCCGGTCCATCGTCTCAATAAAGGCTTGCCTATGTGGTGCTATATGGCGGGCCAGGCAAGACGTGGTGCTGACTAACTGGTGTGAGGTTCAAGTCTGGGCGTCTAGCTCCTGGGAGTGAGCGAACGCCAGATGGGGCGAATCCCGGCGTTCTCGTGAGTAGCCCCACCACTGTCGACCGCACAGACACGGAGTCCGGCGCGGGCGCATGGCTCGGGTCGGCCGCGTGGTCGAACGGAGCGGCAGGCACTGTGCCGGAGGCGTGGTCTAAGGCCAACAACAGGTCGAACCGGGGTCCATCTGCTCCCAACCACCGATGTTGAACGCCATCTATCGGCAGCAACATCTGGTCCCGAGACGCAGGTACCGCCTTCCTTCAGCTCGCCGACACCATCTATTGATAGAAGCGCCGCGCACCTTGTCGGCTTCGGTGGTGGACAGTACTTCTGAAAGAAACTACGCTAGCGCTCGCCGAGTGCCGTGCGCTTTCCCGATCCAGGCAGCTGGCTATGGGAAATGCCGGACAGAGTACTGAGCCGCAACGGAGAATCAAGCCATGGCCAACTATAAGCAGCTGAAGACCCGCATTGACGACGGTGAAGTGATCATCCTAGATGGAGCCATCGGAACGGAGCTCCAGGCTATGGGCGTGCCCATGCACCCGGCCTCGTGGTGCGGCCCCGGCAACTACACGCACCCGGCAACGGTGCGGCAGATGCACGAGCGTTACATCAAGGCGGGGGCGGATGTAATAACTACCAATACGTTCAACACCCTGCGCCCCGCACTTGAGGCCTCCGGGTACAGCGAATTGGTTAGAGAAGTAAACGTGCGAGGCGTGGACGCGGCGCGGGAGGCCATAGACCGGGCCGCTGGCGACAAGCCCGTGTACATCGCCGGTTCCATCTCGTGCCGAATCCCCATCCGCGACCGCAAAACCGGGACCCTTTCGGGCGGCACTGGCTACGGGTATGGCACCAGCCTTTCGACGGAGGAATTGCGGGCCTACGCTGAAGAGCAGGCGAATATCCTGGCAGAGTCCGGCGTGGACTTCTTTCTGATGGAGAATTTGTGGCACGACAACGAGTCCAGGGTGATAGCCACGGAAGCGGCGAAGGCCACGGGACTACCGGTTTGGGTGGCCTTTACGGTCTCAATGGCGCCTGACGGACAGACGGTCAGATTGAGTATGGGTGACGACCGTCGCTATAGCAGCGGCATGGGAGTGCCCATGTGGACGTCGAGTTGGCGGCCGACCGACGTTAATATGAGCCTGGCCGAAGGCATCGACGAGATCGCATCGCTGAGTCCCGACGTACTTGGAGTGTTTCACAGCCGGCTAGCTGAGACTACGGTGGCGCTCCAGGTCATGCTTGACCAGTGGTCTGGGCCTGTCGTCGTCTATCCGGATGCTGGCAGAGACGACTATCTCGAAACTTGGCAGGACAGCAGCGTTAGCAACGAAGAGACTGCGGCTGAGTTGACGCGGGAAGCCGCCACTTGGGTCGAGATGGGAGCCCAGATCATTGGCACATGCTGTGGATTCGGCGCCGACTACATCAAGGCTCTGCGCGGCGCCCTGCCGGACCGGATCTCAGCGCCGCGAAGAGTCGCGTAGGCTGCGTCACGTAGAGACGCTAAATATCCAAGCACATGTGACGTAGATCAGGCCTGCGGATCGACGGGAGGGACCTCAGATGGAATCCAAACCACTGGTGGTTGTCGGAGCGGGGATATCGGGCACGGCCGCCGCCATCGAGGCAGCCCGAGCCGGAGTGCGGGTCACGCTCATCGACGAGAACCCCATCTCAACTTCCATGGTCGGGCTGAATGTTCCGCAGTTCTTCGGCCAGCGTTTCATGGGTGCGCTGCGAGACAAGGCTCTGATGCTGGAGAGGGTGACTGCGGCCAACGAAGCTCTGGCGGAGGCTGAAGAAGCCGGCGTCGACGTCCAGCTTGGGACGTGTGTCTGGGGTGCCTTTCGCAATTCTGAAACCAGCAGGGTTCTCGACGGTCCGCAGCTCGGCCTGGCCGACGACGAGCGGTCGTGGCTGATGAAGTATGACCGGCTCATCGTGGCAGCCGGCGCCCGGGACTTGGGCATCTCCTTCGCGGGGTGGAATCTGGCGGGCGCGATGGGGGCCAACGGCTCCTTCGTGCTCATGAATCGATACCAGGCTTCCAGCTCGCGGCGCATGGTGGTCATGGGCTCCGGCAACCTGGGCCTCAACACCGCCAGGATGGCGCTGGCCAGGGGTATCGAGGTAGCCGCTGTCGTGGAGGTGTCCTCCTCCATACGCGGCGACGAGGCCCTCATCACGGCGTTGCAGGGCGAGGGCGTAAAGTTGTACACGTCCCACACCGTTCGGGAGGCGGTCGGCAAGGACGGCGATATCGAGTCGGTCGTGCTGGTCGAGATCGACGACGATAGCGAGCTGGTTGCCGGCACCGAGAAGGCTATCGCCGCCGACACCGTCTGCCTCGCCATCGGCCTGGTTCCCAACGTGGAGCTCCTCAGTCTCCTGGGGTGCGACCTCACCTTCGAGTCCGAGCTTGGCGGGTACGTGCCGGTCCACGACGACTGGATGCGGACCAGCGTCGATACCGTGTTTGTCGCGGGGGATGTCGCCGGCTTCCACGACGGAATGGTCCTGGACACCGAGATTGCACGAAACCAAGGCCGCCTGGCCGGAGTTGCCGCTGCCGAGTCGCTCGGTGCTATCGGCAAGGACGAAGCGCTCGCCCGGAGAAACGACCTCCAGGCAGTGGCCGTCGACTCAACACTGAACGAGGTGCACTCGAGTTGGAAGAGCTGGCTTCAGTCCCTCGTGAACGCCGGCGGGCCTGGTGTCTTCGCGTGCCCGTGCGAGGAGGTTACCTGTGCTGAGCTCATCGACCTACGGCCGCCACGGTATCTGGACTGGGAATCGGAGCGAATGAGCCGCCAGAGTCTCACAACGCTCGTGAAGGACTCTCCAGTCAACCCAGACCAGGTCAAGCGCCTGACAAGGGCGGGAATGGGCCACTGCCAGGGCCGGCTTTGTCGTGAGCAGGTGTCTCTGCTGCTTGCCGAGGAGTCGGGCACCGACATAGCCGAAGTACCCTTGATGTCCTACCGCCCACCTGTGCGGCCGCTTCCACTGAGGGTCATGTGGCCTCACGAAGAGACGGAGCAGGTGCGCAGGGACTGGCCCAAGTGGTTCAGCCCAACGAATCAGGTACTGGGGTAGAGGCGCGGCAAAGACCGGAATATCGGAGTGGATGCATGCCCGTGAACAGTGCAGACGTAGTCGTCATTGGGGGTGGCGTTTCGGGCCTGAGCTCAGCCTATTTCCTGGCCAAGGCCGGCAGGGATGTCGTGGTCGTCGACAAGGGGATCGTCGGGGGCGAGGCCTCCGGGCGAAACGGCGGGATGATCAGCGAACGGGTTGACGAGCCTCTGCTGATACCGATGGCCGCCGAAGCCCTGAAGATATGGGCGACGCTGGACGATGAGTTGGGCTATCCCACCGAGTTCATACACGAGGGTAGGCTCCAGGTTGCCGTGACGGAAAAGGAGATGGGCGACCTCCTCTCGGAACGGGACGAAGCGTTGCGCCACGGCCTGCGTGTAGAAGTGGTTGACCCTTCGGAGATACGGGACATGATTCCCGGAATCACCGGGAGGGCGCTAGGCGGCATCTTTTCCGCCAACGGCGGGCACGCCAATTCCCAGCTGTCGGTCCAGGCATTCGCATGGGCCTTTCAAGACCTGGGAGGCAGGCTCTATCAGAACACGACCGTCACGGGCATCCAGGTCGTCGATGGCCGGGTCTCGTCGGTTGAGACGACCGCCGGCGCCATTGCGGCCGATATGGTGGTCGCTGCCGCCGGGCCCCAGACCGCGCTGATGGCGGAGCTGGTGGGCGTTCACGTTCCCGTGGCGCCGGCAAGGGTGGAGATACTGGCGACAGCCCCCCTGGAGCCACTCTTTAACATTGGCATTGCGGGGAACGGACTCTACGGACACCAGGCCGTCAGGGGAAATCTGATTTTTGGGGGAGGGGCCCACGAATGGACCGACGTGGACCTGACCACCGAGCCTGGCAAGCCCAACACTCCGCTCATCAGGAATATCGCCAGGCGGCTCGCTGAGCTGCTTCCGGGAGCGGCGGACGTACCGGTAATCCGAAGTTGGGCTGGGGTGGTGGAACAGGCCCCAGACCATCGGCCGATCATTGACATCTTCGACTGCCCGAGCAACTACGTTGTGGTCACGGCCTCGGCGCATGGGTTCGGCATCTCACCGGCCACGGGCAAGGTCGTCAGCGACCTGGTGCTCTACGGTGAGACGAATATCGACATCAGCGGCCTTGGGCTGGACCGATTCTCCGACGTTAGACCCGGCTGGCGTGAGGAGCGCGGTTGGAACGCGGCTCCCAAGCGGTCCTGACCTCTGCGCCCGCCATTGCGGCGCAGCAGGCGACGGCCGGATGTGATGGGCCAAAGTGAACTGTACTGCGAGCTTTCCGCTGGGAGGTCCTTCATATAAAGAACAGGTCGGGAGCCCCCCACGTAGCCCACAAGCCTCCGGCCCGCCAGGGTTGGAGGCTCAGCCATTTAATTGGGGGCGGCCACTCCACACCACAGCAGCGGGCGCCAGGGCGTTACAGCCCCTAATGTTGTTGCTGCTGCGCCCCCGCGAAGACAAGACGGTAACGGCGGTTTCGCGGGGTGCTCCCCACAAGGCGAGAGACCGACAGACCCGACATTGCCAGGGTAGTCCTTCAAGGTCACGGCCCCGTCTCAGGTCCCGTCGTCTCCCCCTTCGGCATACGGTAGCCGACTCTCGGCTCGTTGAGGATGTAGGTGGGGTTGTTGGCGTCGTCGTCCAGCTTGCGGCGGAGCTGCTTCGCGGCGGTGCGTACCCGCCGCGAGTCGCCTGACGTCCGCAGGCCCCAGACCCGTTGCAGCAGCCGGTCGTAGGTCAACACGCGACCGGCGTTGACCGAAAGCTCGAAGAGCAGTCCGTACTCGATGGCGGTCAGCTGCACGGGACGCCCGGCCAGCGTCACGCGACGCTCGGCGTAGTCGACGGCCAACTCCCCCAGCACGAAGGGCTCCGACGGCTCGGCCCATTCGGGCGCTTCCCGCTTGCGTAGGGCCGCCTTGATCCTCGCCACAAGCTCCGTCGGCGAGAAGGGCTTGACCACGTAATCGTCGGCCCCCTGCTCGAAGGCCCTGGCGATAGTCTCGTCCTGGCCGTAGGCGGACAGGAAGATGACCGGAACGTCAGCCATATCCAGGATGTCCCCCATCAGCTCAATGCCGTCGGTTCCCGGCAGCATCAGGTCCAGCAGCACCAGGTGGGGGGCATTCGCTTGCACCAGGCGCATCGCCTCCTCCGGGTCTCCGGTCACAACCGGGGCGTAGCCTGCCCTGGCGAGCGCGTCCCGGACGTACCTGAGCGTCTGCGGGTCGTCGTCCACCGCGAGAATGCGCTGCCGCTTCCTCGCTGACCGCCTGGAGCGGACCGGAAGATTGGCGGTCCCAATACCGGCGTCCTGGGCCACCGAAATGGTAAAGGTGAAACGCGCCCCCAGGCCAGGCCCGTCGCTCTCGGCCCATATCCGGCCCCCGTGGGCCTCCACGATCCCCTTGCAGATGGCGAGGCCCAGTCCAGACCCCGCGATGTCCCGTCCCCGCTCCTCGCCTTCCAGCCGGGAGAACTTCCGGAACAGGTGCGGCAGACGCTCGGCGGCTATCCCCCGGCCCTCGTCGGTGACCGAGACGGCCACATGGTAGCCCTCGCGCACGGCGGACACCCGGATGGCCGACGCCTCGTGGGAGTGCCGGGCCGCGTTGGTGAGGAGGTTGTTCAGCACTTGGATGATGCGCCGCCCGTCCGCCATGACCAGCGGCAACTCCGGCGAGAGGTCGATGTGGAGGTTGTGCCTGCCGCCTCCGCTCTGGAACCTGCTCCTGGCCTCGTCCACCAGGGTCGCCACATCCGCGGGCGCGGGGGCCACCGACAGCTCGCCCGTCTCGATGCGCGCCACGTCCAGCAGGTCGCCGATCAGGTCGCGCATGTAGTCGGCTTGCTCGCCGATGATGCGAAAGAACTGGAGCATCTCGGCGGGGTCCAGGTCGGACGCCGCCTCGGTGAGCGTGGCGGCTGAGCCTTTGATGGAGGTCAGCGGCGTTCGGAGCTCGTGGCTCACCATGCCCAGGAACTCGGCCCGCAGCCGCTCCATCTCCTCCAGCGGCGTCATGTCCTGGAGGGTGACGACCACTGAAACGACCTCGCCCTCCTCCGAGCGGATGGGCGTGGCGTTGACCAGGGTGGTGACGCTCCCGCCGTCGGGGACTTCGATGACGATCTCCTCGGCGCGCACCGTCTCGCCCGTGCTCAGCGCCTGGGCCAGGGGAAACTCTTCCAGCGAGATCTCCCGCCCGTCGGCCCGCCGGAAGGTCAGCATGTCAAGGAGCCCCTCCGCAGAGCCGTCAGGCATGTGCAGGCCGCTGACGATCCTCCTGGCCTCCCGGTTGACCGACGTCGGTCCGCCCGTCTTCGCGTCGAACACCAGGACGCCCACCGGCGAAGTATCGATCAGGGTCTCCAGGTCGGCCCTGGCCCGCTGCTCGTCCTGGTACCGACGGGCGTTGGCGATGGCCATCGCCGCCTGGGAGGCGAACATCTGAAGGGTGTGCTCGTCCTCCTCGGTGAAGGCCAGGCCGCCCTCCCTGTCCGATACATTCACGATGCCGACGTGCAGCCCCCGGTGCCGGATGGGCGTGCCCAGGAAGCCCTTCACCGGCCCCAGCGGTGGGCCGACCTCGGGCAGGCCGACCGACGCGATATGGGCGGAGAAGTCCGCCACTCTGATCGGCTCGGACATCCCGATGAGGTAGTAGAAGAACTCGGTGCCGCCTGGCAGGGCGACGAACAGCTGGTGCTCTTCCACGGTGACGCCGGAGGTGACGAACGCCTCCAGCTGCCCGGACTCGTCGACGACGATGAGGCATCCCCTGCGGGCCCCCGTCAGCGAGCGCGCCCCGTCCACCACCTCCTGCAACACGGTGTCGAGGTCCAGGTCCTCGGTGATGCGACGGCTGGCCTCGCTGAGGCGGGCGAGGCGGTCCCGCAGCTCCACTATCTCCCGCGCCTGATCGTCTGCCTGTTCCATTTCCCACCTCGAATCGGGCTGCCACGACCCTGAGCGGCCCGTCGCCGCCGCGCAGGATTCGGGATGCGAGAACGCGCTCGGCCCGGCCAGCGCCAAAATTATAGCTGGCCCAGGAAGACCTCACAGCAGATTCCGGCCAAGAAGTCTCGAACCTCACAGGTATCTCACAGCTAGGTTGGTAAAATGCGTGGATGGTTATCCATTTTGTCGGAGCGATTCGCTTGGCATTCGACAGGTCAGCAGATGGAATAGAGACGGCGAACGCACCGGCGCCCCTTGCCGCCGACGCGACAACCGCGCTTGAGGCCGCCTTACGCTGCGGCCTAGAACATCTAGCCCCCCGCGGCATAGCTGGAGTAGGTCCATACTGCGGCGCGTAGCCGCGATCGGCCCACGGCAGTGGGCTGGTCTCCGCCCGGCGAGATGGGCGGTCGTGGCGGCCGCCCTGTTCTGCGCGGTAGTCATGGGCTTGCTGACCATCCCGGGTGCGGCCGCCCAAGCCGAGCACGATTACGACGGCGACAATGACGGCCTGATCGAGGTCGCCGACCTGGCGCAACTGAACGCCATCCGCTGGGACCTGGACGGCGACGGCGCGGCGGACGACTCGGCTAACGAAGCTAGTTACGCCGCCGCCTACCCCGACCCCGCCACAGGCATGGGTTGCCCTAGCACCGGCTGCATCGGCTACGAGTTGACGGCGAATCTGAACTTCAGCGGCAGCACCTGGGCCAGTGACCCAGGCTGGGCGCCCATCGCAGAGTACCTTGATGGAGCCGGCATCCCATTCATCGCCACCTTCGACGGCAACGACAACTCCATCTCCAACCTGTACATCAACCGCACCGCAGTCGTGGGCGTGGGCTTGTTCGGTTATGTTGGCTCTGGCGCCGAGATCCGCAACGTGCGGCTGCTTGGTGGCACCGTGACAGGTCAGCGACATATCGGCGGGCTGGTCGGGGTAAACAACGGTGGCGCCGTCAGCAACAGCCGTGCCACGGGTAACGTGACCGGCAGCGCCAGCAGCGACATCGGTGGATTAGTGGGATATAACGCCGGCACCATCAGCGCCAGCCACCATGAAACCGGCATGGTCTCGGGCTCTCAACGAGTCGGCGGGCTGGCGGGGCAGAACGCCGGCACCATCGAAGACAGCACTGCCGGCGGCGTGGTCTCCGGCCAGGATCAAATCGGCGGGCTGGTGGGGCGGAACCATGCTGGCACCATCAATCGCAGTCATGCCAGCGGGGCCGTCTCCGGCCAGCGATGGACCGGCGGACTGGTGGGGACGAACGCAGCCGGGGCCGACATTATCTCCAGCCATGCCGCGGGCAAGGTGACCGGCACGGGTACGAGCGCGTCAATCGGCGGGTTGGTGGGGTATAACGGCGGCACGATCCGCGACAACAGCTATGCCACCGGCGTGGTCACGGGAGATGGTCCAGTCGGCGGGTTGGCGGGGTATAACGACGGCACCATCAGTCGCGGTCATGCCAGCGGGGCCGTCTTCGGCCGGCGATGGACCGGCGGACTGGCGGGGACGAACGCAGCCGGGGCCGACATTATCTCCAGCCTTGCCGCGGGCGACGTGACCGGCACGGGTACGAGCCAGTACATCGGCGGGTTGGTGGGGTATAACGGCGGCACGATCCGCGACAACAGCTATGCCACCGGCGCGGTCACGGGAGATAGTGTAGTCGGCGGGCTGGTCGGGATGAACGAAGATGGCGCCATCAGCACCAGCCATGCGACGGGCGACGTGACCGGCACGGGTACGAGCCAGTACATCGGCGGGCTGGTGGGGGATAACCACGGTCTTGGCACGATCCGCGACAACAGCTATGCCACCGGCGCGGTCACGGGCCATCGTGAAGTCGGCGGGCTGGTCGGGTATAACAGCGGCACCATCAGCACCAGCCATGCGACGGGCGACGTGACCGGGACGGAGACGACGTCCAGGAGCACGCAAATCGGCGGGCTGGTCGGGCTGAACTACGGTGAGGGCACCATCCTCACCAGCTTTGCCACCGGCACGGTCACCGGCTCGCAAGGTTCCGGGGAATATACCGGGGAACACACCGGCGGGCTCGTGGGAGCGAACCAAGGTGGCACAATCCGCGACACCTACTCCTCCAGCACCGTCATAGGTTCGGACAATATCGGCGGGCTGGTGGGGGCGAACATTAACAGCCCCGACCCCGACCCAGTCGGCACCATCAGCACCAGCTTCTCCACGGGTCCAGTGACGGGCACGAGAGTAGTCGGCGGTCTGGTGGGGCTGAATTACGCCGCAGTCCGCGCGAGCTATTCCACGGCCACGGTCATGGCCACGGATGGTTCGGCCGGCGGGCTGGTGGGGGCCAACGTCCGTGACACACTCCGCCCCAACGACCCCACCGGCACCATCCGCGCCAGCTACTCCAGGGGTACCGTCACAGGCACGACAGATGTCGGCGGGCTGGTGGGGCAGAACGGCCTGGTGGGGCAGAACAACGCTGGCACCATCGAAGACAGCTATTGGGATACCGATACCTCGGGGGTGACGACCAGCGCCGGCGGTACCGGCAAGACCACTGAGGAGCTGCAAACGCCCACCGACTACACGGACTCGGACCCGGTCACAGAGGACATATACGCCGAGTGGAACGTGGACGTGGACGACAACCTGAACACCGGCGATCCGACCACCGGGGGCGACGACCCGTGGGAATTCGGCACCATGTCGCAGTACCCGATGCTTAAGGCGGCCTTCGAGGCGCCCGTCGTCAACGAGCCGCCCGAGATCAGCTCCGGCAGCAGGACCGAGTTCAGCTACCGCGAGAACGGCGCCGCCTCCCTGTACACGTACATGGCCACCGACCCGGAGGGGGCGGCCATCGCCTGGTCGCTCTCCGGCGCCGACGCCGGCGACTTCACCATCAACGAAAACGGCGTCCTGTCCTTCGCCAGCCCGCCCGACTACGAGAACCCCACCGACGCCGGCTCGGACAACGTCTACAACGTCACGGTGGTGGTCACCGATGCCGGCGGACTGACCGACGAACTGGACGTGACGGTGACGGTCACCGACCAGAACGAGGGGCCGGAGGTCTCGGGGCAACAGAGCCTCAGCTTCCCCGAGAACCAGCCCACCGAGCGCATCCTGGCCACCTACTCGGCCAGGGACCCCGAGGATCCCTCGGCCCCCATCACGCGCTGGAGCCTCAGCGGCACCGACGGCGGCGACTTCACGATCAGCGAGAGCGGCGAACTCTCGTTCAAGAACGTCCCGGACTACGACAAGCCCGCCGACTCGGGGAAGGACAACGTCTACAACATCTCGGTCCGCGCCTCTGACGGCAGCACCTACGGGTCGCTGGACGTGACGGTCACGGTCAGCGCGGTCAACGAGCCGCCCGAGATCACCACGACCAGCAGCTCGGCGACCGAGCTCAGTCAGGACGAGAACCGGACCTCGCGCTTGTACACCTACCGGGCGACGGATCCGGAGGGTGGGACGATCACGTGGACGGTGGGCGGCGTGGACGGCCGCTTCTTCGCGATTGACGAGGGGGGCCGGTTCGCCTTCAGCGAGAGCACGCCGCCGGACTTCGAGCAACCGGGCGACGCGGGTGGGGACAACGTGTACGCGGTGGCGATCGAGGCCAGCGATGGGAGCAACACCGGGACGCTGGCGGTCACGGTGACGGTGCGGGCGGTCGACGAGGGGCCGGAGGTCTCGGGGCAACAGAGCCTCAGCTTCCCCGAGAACCAGCCCACCGAGCGGGTGCTGGCGACCTACTCCGCCACCGACCCCGAGGATCCCACCGCCGCCATCACGCGCTGGAGCCTCAGCGGCACCGACGGCGGCGACTTCACGATCAGCGAGAGCGGCGAGCTCTCGTTCAAGAACGTCCCGGACTACGACAAGCCCGCCGACTCGGGGAAGGACAACGTCTACAACGTCTCCGTGCGCGCCTATTACGGCAGCACCTACGGGTCGCTGGACGTGACGGTCACGGTGACCGACGTCAATGAGCCGCCGACGATCACCACGACCAGCACGTCGGCGACCGAGTTCAGCCAGGACGAGAACCGGACCTCGCGCTTGTACACCTACCGGGCGACGGATCCGGAGGGCGAGACGATCATTTGGACGGTGGGGGGCGTGGACGGGCGCTTCTTCGCGATTGACGAGGGGGGCCGGTTCGCCTTCAGCGAGAGCACGCCGCCGGACTTCGAGCAACCGGGCGACGCGGGTGGGGACAACGTGTACGCGGTGGCGATCGAGGCCAGCGATGGCACCAACACCGGGACGCTGGCGGTCGCGGTGACGGTGCGGGCGGTCGACGAGGGGCCGGAGGTCTCGGGGCAACAGAGCCTCAGCTTCCCCGAGAACCAGCCCACCGAGCGCATCCTGGCCACCTACTCGGCCAGGGACCCCGAGGACCCGACCGCCGCCATCACGCGCTGGAGCCTCAGCGGCACCGACGGCGGCGACTTCACGATCAGCGAGAGCGGCGAGCTCTCGTTCAAGAACGTCCCGGACTACGACAAGCCCGCCGACTCGGGGAAGGACAACGTCTACAGCTTCTCGGTGCGCGCCTCGGACGGCCGGTACTACGGGTCGCTGACTGTGACCGTCACCGTCGAGGCCGTGGACGAGGCGCCGGAGTTCCGGCCCGGCACGCAGGACGCCTTCGCCTACGCGGAGAACGACACCTCGGCCATCTACACCTACCGGGCCTCCGACCCGGAGGGCAGCAACGTCACCTGGGGCTGGTCGGGAACGGACAGCAGCGCTTTCACCGTGAGCGGGACGGGCGTGCTTGCCTTCACCAGCCCCCCGGACTATGAGAGCCCTGCGGATGTGGACGGCAACAACGTGTACGAGTTGACCGTGGAGGCCAGGGACGCCAACGACATCACGGCCAGGCTGGACGTGACGGTGACGGTGACCAACGTGACGGACCTCGGTCCCCCGAGCAACCTGCAGGTGGCGCAGCACGAGAGTGGGCAGCTTCGGGCGTTCTGGAACGCCCCTGAATCCGGCACGCCACCCACCGGGTACACCGTCCAGTGGAAAAAGTCCGAAGCCGACTGGACCGACGAAGAGGCCGTCTCGGAAGAGCCGGTGACCGACACGTCACACATCATCAAAGGGCTGACCGACGGCGAGGAGTACGACGTCCGGGTCATCGCATCCAAGGACGCCACTGAGAGCGCTCCCTCCAAGGAGGCCTCCGCCACGCCGCAGGAAACCACGCCTCCGACGCCCAACAGTCCCGCCACGGGCGCGCCGACGATCAGCGGCACGGCCCAGGTGGGCGAGACGCTGACGGCGGACACGTCGGGCATCGCCGATAGTGACGGGCTGGCCAACGCCACTTTTGGCTACCAATGGCTGGCCGACGCCACGGCCATTGAAGGAGCGAGGGGTTCCACCTACACCCTCACCGACTCGGAGGCGGGCAAGGCCATCAAAGTGCGGGTGAGCTTCACCGACGACGCCGACAACCCGGAGGACCTGACCAGTGCGGCCACGGCGGCAGTGGCCGCTGCCGGGGTGCAACCCACGTCGGCGACAGTGGACGGATCTACCCTCACCCTGACCTATGAAGAGAACCTGGACGAGGGAGTGACCCTGCCCTCCAGCGCCTTCACCGTGACCGTAGGCGGGAACGACCGAGCCGTGAACGGGACGTCCGTATCGGGCAAGACCGTCAATCTGACCCTGGCCGCGGCCGTCGCCGCCGGTGAGACGGTGAAGGTCGGCTACGCCAAGCCGGACGGTCCCGACTTCATCCGGGACACTCTGGGCAGAGAGGGCGACTCCTTTAGCGATCACGCGGTGACCAACAACACTCCGGAGGCCCTGCCCCAGCAGCAAGCGGCCGTCAACACGCCGGCGACCGGCGCGCCGATCATCAGCGGGACGGCCCAGGTGGGAGACCTTTGAATAATGCGCCCTGAGCAGCGCCGAGGGGCGGCCGCCGGGCCGCGACGGGGTCGCGAGGGGTGGGGTAGCTCGGGTCGCCACCCGCCGAGGGCTACCCACAGCCCACCGCGCCGAGGTGAGGGCGCAGTGCGCCTAGGGCGAGGCGGGCGCGCCGGCCAGCAAGCGGTCCGCGCGGCGCAGGTTGTAGGCCAGCAGCTTGAACCACATCTCGGTCGTATTGCGGGCCAGGCCCCGGTAGCGCACCCGCTGGTAGCCGTACGAGCGTTTCAACGTGCCAAACACGTGCTCCACCGGCCGCCGCACCTGTTCGATCCGGGCGTGGCGGCGGCGCGCCGTCGGGCCCAGCCGGGGATGATGTTTGTTGGGCCGCCGCATCAGCCGATCCGCGATCCCCAGCGCCCGCAGCCGGGTGCTGCGCGCGTGCGTGCCATAGGCCGCATCCCCATACACCGCCCCCTCGTCCCCCGCGATCAGCCCGTCCGCCACCTCGGTCTCGTTCACGTTCGCCGGCGTCAGCATCGCGCGCCGGATCAGTTCCGAGTCGGCGTCCACGCCCAGGTGCAGCTTGTAGCCGAAGCGGGCGTGCGGGCCCCGGCGGGCCCAGGCCGCGTCCGGGTCCCTGGGGCTGCCCGCGCCTGCGCCGCCTCCCCGCGGGCGGCGCACCTGCGCGGCCACCAACGTCGCGTCCACCAGCGTGCCCTGCTTGACCAGCATCCCCCGCGCGGCCAGTTGCTGCTCCACCGCCGCGAACCGCGGCTCGGCCACGCCCGCCGCCGTCAGCCGCGTGCGGAACCGGCTGATCGTCGAGTGATCCGGCGCGTCGTCTTGCAGCCCCAACCCCACGAAGCGCCGGAACGACAGCCGCTCCCACAACGCCTCTTCCATCGCAGGGTCCGAGGCCTGGTACCACTGCTGGAGCAGCAGCACTTTCACCATCAGCAGCGGCGGATAACTCGGCCGCCCGACCGGCGCGGCGTGCAGACCCGCCACCAGCGCCTCCAGCGGCGCCCAGTCGATGAGTTGCGTCAGCCGCTCCAGCCGGGCGTTGCGGCCAACCCGCGGCGGCAGCCAGGCGTCGATGAGTTCCGGCGAATGGGTGGAACGGTGCATGGCCACGACCCTCGGCGGCGGGGGAGATGGTCTTCACCATGCGCCTCACGCCAGGGTTTTGCAAAGGTCTCAGGTGGGCGAGACGCTGACGGCGGAGGTGTCGGCCATCGCCGACGCGGACGGCCTGGAGAACGCCACCTTCACCTATCAGTGGGTGCGGGTGGACGGCCGGACCGAGACCGACATCCCGAGCGCGGTCGCCCCCGCCTACCACCCCACCACAGACGACGTGGGGAAGACTATCAAGGTCAACGTCAGCTTCACGGACGACGCAGGCCACTCCGAGGGTCCCCTTGTCACCGCGGTCACCGACTTGGTCGAGGATTCCGACAGGGTGCAGGTGCTGTGGACCGCCACGATGACCACGGTGGCCGAAACCGTCGACTCAGCGAAAATAGGCTACGGCGACCCCTCCACCTACCCCGAATCGTCGCTTGTCCCCTCCACCTTCGTGGTCGGCTCAACCACCTACACATTCCGGGAGATCGCCGTCGACAGTGCAGACCTCTTGGTACATATCACCCCACAACTCAGCGCGGCCGACGTGGCCAACTGGCGGTTCCTCGCCGGCGCCACCGAGTTCACGCCGGGAACTCCAGTCAACGAGCCGGATCTTGACTATTCGCTCCTACGGTGGATCGAGGCCGACCTGCACTGGAACGCGGGGGACAGGGTTGCTCTGGCCATCCGAGTGGTCAACAACGCCGCCACGGGCGCGCCCTCGGTGACGGGTACGGTCCAAGTGGGCGAGACGCTAACCGCCGACCTCTCCGGCATCACCGACGCCCAAGACTTCGCCTACCAGTGGGTCCGCGTGGACGGCATGACCGCGACCGAAATCGCCGGAGCCACGGCCCCGCGTTACTCCCTCGCCGACGCCGACGTGGGCAAGACCATCAAGGTGCGGGTGAGCTTCACCGACGACGCGGGCCACCCAGAGACCCTGACCAGCACGGCCACAGTTGCGGTGGCTGCCAGGCCCAACAGTCCCGCCACGGGCCAGCCCACGATCAGCGGGACGGCCCAGCTGGGTGAGACCCTCACGGCGGACGCCTCGGACATCGCCGACGCCGACGGCCTGGACAACGTGTCGTTCACCTACCAGTGGATCGCCGACGACTCAGCCATAGCCGGAGCAACCGCCTCCACCTACACCCTGGGAGCTGCCGACGATGGCAAGGCCGTCAAGGTACGCGTCAGCTTCACCGACGACGCGGGCCACGCAGAGTCCCTGACCAGCGCGGCCACGGACGCGGTTGCGGTGGCTGCCAGGCCCAACAGTCCGGTCACGGGAGCGCCCACCATCACCGGCACGGCCCAGCTGGGCGAGACCCTCACGGCGGATACGTCGGGCATCGCCGACGCCGACGGCCTGGACAACGCCACCTTCGCCTACCAGTGGATCGCCGACGACTCGGCCGTCGCCGGGGCGACGGCCGCCACCTACACCCTGGCAGCCGCGGACGAGCGGAAGGCCATCAAGGTGCGGGTGAGCTTCACCGACGACGCGGGCCACGCAGAGTCCCTGACCAGTGCGGCGACGGCGGCTGTTGCTGCCAAGCCCAACAGTCCCGCCACGGGCCAGCCCACGATCAGCGGAACGGCCCAGCTGGGTGAGACCCTCACGGCGGACACCTCCGGCATCGCCGACGCCGACGGGCTGAACAACGCCGCCTTCACCTACCAATGGCTGGCCGACGACGCGGATATTAGCGGGGCTACAGGTTCCTCCTACACCCTGGCCGATGCCGACGCAGGCAAGGCCATCAAGGTACGGGTGTCCTTCACCGACGACGCAGGCAACGAGGAGACGCTGACCAGCGCCGCGACTGCAGTGACGGTCTCGCTGACAGCCAGCCTGGAGAACACGCCGGACAGCCACGACGGGCAGAACGTGTTCACCTTCGAGCTGCGGTTCAGCGAGAAGCCCAATCTCAGCTACAGGACCCTGCGGGACCATGCCTTCACGGTGGCCGGGGGAACGGTGGAGAAGGCTGAGCGGATCACACAGGGCAGCAACATACGCTGGCGGATCACGGTCAGGCCGGACGTCGACGGCCAGGTCACCATCACCCTGCCCGCAACGACCGACTGCGACGCCGAGGAAGCCATCTGCACGGGAGACGGCAGGATGCTGTCCAACGAGTTGGTACTGACCGTTGACGGTCCGGGCCAGTAGGGGGCAACAGGAAAAGCCCGCACATATGGACGGACGGATGAGACAGGCGTACCAATCGGGGACCGGATCGCCCACGGCCTGAGACGGATTGAATAAGGATGCTTGCGCTCGTCTTGGAGAGAGGCTTCCGGCTATGTACCGGAAGGACCGGACAATGCCGAGACAACGCATACATCACACCAGAGAGACCTATGACTTCCCCGCGGACTTCCCTGAGCGGCTGGTGCGGTTCAAGGAGGAGTCGGGCCTGACGTGGGCGGAGATCGCCCGTCGTCTAGGCATCTCTCCCATCACCATGAGGCGTTGGTGGAAGCGAGGGGGGCGGCGTGCCGGGGAAGTGGCCTGAGACCGCGGGGCCTGAAACGCAAAAAGGGCAGCACATATGGAGAGGCAGACCACCTGGAACGCAAGAAGGGCCACATACATAGCTGTGCGGGGGAAGCCGTAGCCGTTGCGACGACCTCCCCCGTATTTCTGCGCTCTCGCGTCCCGCGCTGACCGGCTCCTCGGCCTTGAACTCGGCCCCTAGAACAGCCTCAGTGTCTCGGGTTGCGGCTGGTCTGCCTCTCCCTCGGCGGTCCCGGCCTGCGCCGCCCCCTGCTCACGCCGGTTCCGGCGCCTGGCCGGGGGAGCCAGTCTCTCGTGGGCCAGGGTGTACCGTACTGCGAACTTTTCGCTGGGAGGTCCTGCTGTAAGGACTCCTGTTTGGTGGGCCTAGGTGGATGGTAGACAGAACCATCTTCGAGATGTGGCTGGGGGCTCTGTGAACCTGCCAAGGCCCTTGACCCACGTATTGGGGCGTGACAGGGCGGAGGATCGCAACGAATGTCGCGGTGGCCCCGTCCCCGGCCTTCAGCTCTGTCACGCATCATCCTGTCCCTGCGCCTCCCCCTTCGGCATCCGGTAGCCGACGCGAGGCTCGGTGAAGATGTAGGTGGGGTTGTCCGCGTCGTCGCCCAGCTTGCGGCGGAGCTGCTTGGTTGCGGTGCGTACCCGCCGCGAGTCGCCTGACCTCCGCAGGCCCCAGACCCGTTGCAGCAGCCGGTCGTAGGTCATCACGCGACCGGCTGCAGTTCCTCGACGGCGCCGACGCTATCGCCATCTTCGCCGAGGACATGAGCGAGTTCCTCAAGACCAGCGAGCTGACTCAGACCAGGGCGTTCGTCCACTCCTTCGTCAAGGAGATCAAGGTCAAGCCCGGCAGGGCCGCCATTGTCTACTCCATCCCCACGCCGGAGGACTTTCCGATCGGAGGAGTGGACGCCGCAGAGGTCGCCCTAAACGGGAGAGTTCGCAATTCGGTACGTCATGGTGGGCGCGAGGGGACTCGAACCTCTGACCTCCACGATGTCAACGTGGCGCTCTAACCAGCTGAGCTACGCGCCCAAGGATTCGGAGTTCAGACTGTAGGCGGCTCGTGGCGAGGATTCAACCCTGGACGGCCGCGAGCGTCCGCTTTGGGGGCCGCACTGCCAAGGGCTCAGTGAACGGACTGTGCATTCGGTCGGTACGATACGGCCGACAGCCGGTTCATCCGACCACAACTGACGCGGGAGGGAGCGCTCCGATGGCCCAGGCGCCGGCTGTTTATTCCGCCATGGAGCTGCGGCGCCGCCTGAACGCCCTGCCGCGCTTTCACCTGACCGACCTGCCGACACCGCTGCAGGAATTACCCAATCTGACGCGGCGACTGGGCGGGCCCAGGCTGTTGATGAAGCGCGACGACCTGACTCAGAGCGGGCTGGGCGGCAACAAGAACCGCAAGTTCCAGTTCGAAGTCGGCGCGGCCCTCCAACAGGGGTGCGACGTGCTGCTGTGGGGCGGCGGGGTGATGCAGTCCAACCATGCCCGTCAGTGCGCGGCCGCGGCCCGACGTGCCGGTATGGACGTCGTGCTGATACTAAACGAGGGTGCGCACGGGAACGAATTGCAAGGCAACCGCCTCCTGCTGGATCTGCTGGGGGCTGACGTCCGACCAACCGGCCGCGACGGCATGTTCGGCCATGAGGCCGAGTTGGCCTCGACGGCGGACGAACTGCGTGCCGCAGGTCGCCGGCCCTTCGTGATCGAGTACGGCCCGCTGACCTCCATTGGCTATGTCGAGTGTGTGCTGGAAGTGCATGAGCAGTCCCAGGCGCTGGGTGCGGACGTCACGCACCTCTACGTGGCCTCGGGAGGCGGCACGCAGGCTGGACTTGAACTCGGCAATCGGGCGCTGGGCGCGGGATATGCCATTCGGGGCTTCAGCCCGCTGATCGTGGAAGGCGGTCGCACGGGTCAGCAGGCGGACATGGCCAACGCCACCGCCGAACTCCTGGGTCTGGAGGTCGAGGTCCGGCCCGACGACATCTGGAACTCGTCCGATTTCGTCGGACCCGCCTACGCCGAAGCCACGTCGGAGGGTATGGAGGCCATTCGCCTGGTGGCCGAGACCGAGGGCATCTTTCTGGAGCCCGTCTACACGGGCAAGGCGTTCGCCGCCCTCCTGCACGACATTCGGCGCGGCGAACTGACGGCTCAGGACACCGTGGTGTTTCTGCACACCGGTGGGACGCCGCTGATCTTTGCCTACGCTGCCGAGCTTGGTGAATCGCCGCGGCTGAACGGGTAGGCTGCGGCAGCGTCGGAGGGAGGGTTCAGATGGGTAAGGCTACGAAAGTCCGATCACTGCGCCGCTTTGCCGGCATATTGGCCGCTGTCCTGTTGATCGTCGCTATCGCGGTGGCCTCAGGCTGCGGCGGCGAGGAGCGCAGCGGATCCTTCAAGATCAACCCGAGCAAGGCCTCATCGGCCGGCATCGGCTTCTAAGGCCCGCCGTGGCATTTGCGGCGCCAGTCGGTGACGCGCTTTCGGCCCGAACCTACCGACGCGGACGGCGGGTGGCCGGCAACTGAACCCATGACTTTGTCCGAGTCCAACGGGGTGGCCAACCCGATCGCGCGCGTGGTGTTCTTCTGGAGCGCTACGACGCTCAATTGGCGGATGGATGGATCCAATCCCTACGCAGGGCTGCTGGCGCAGGCGCTGGCCGAGCAGCGCGTGCGCGTGGAGGTGCGGCCGTCGGGGAATCTCAGCTTCGTGTGGAAGTTCCCGCGTCCGTACGACATCGTGCATCTGAACTGGAACCCAAACTTCTACGAGCACCCCAACCCCGTGATGGCCGTGCTGCGTCTTCTTGGGTTCGCTGCCATGCTGGCCGTCGCGCGGCTGCGCGGCTTTCGCATCGTGTGGACCATGCACAACGTGGTTCCGCACGAGCAGTTGCGACCCCTGCATGGCGAAGTGGCGCGCCGAGTCGTGACGACGCTGGCCAACGCCGTGATCTGCCACTGTGAGCATGCGAAATCCGTGCTGGGGCGTCGCTTTGGCCGAAGGTGGGGGGTGCACGTGATCCCGCACGGTTCATTCGCGGATGCCTACCCGCGCAAGGCCACGCGGGCGGAAGCCCGGCGCGCGTTCGACATCCCCGACGACGCCTTCGTGTATGGGTATTTCGGCAACATCCGGGCGTACAAAGGCGTCGAGCGGCTGATCGAGGAATTTGGGTCGCTGGAGGGTGACAGCTTGCGCCTGCTGGTGGCCGGCGCGCTGCACGCGAACTACCACGGGCCGCTGCACACGGCCAAGATCGAGGATTCACGCGTGATCGCGCACCTGCGGCATATCGCCGACGAAGAGGTGCAGCTCGTTATGGCTGCCGTGGACGTGCTGGTGCTGCCGTTCCTGGACACCCTGACCTCCGGTTCGGCGATTCTGGCGCTGGGGCACGGCACGCCGCTGGTGCTTCCGCGTCGGGGTTGTCTACCCGAGCTGGTTGGCGACAGTCAGGCCGCGGTGCTCTACGACCCGGACGATCCGGCTGCGCTGCGCCAGGCGCTGCTGGACGCGCAAGCACTTGATCCCGAGGCTGCTGTTCGGGCGGCCAGCGAAGTGGACGCGGGACTGAACTGGGCGGGAATTGCCCGCAAGGCGATGGCCGCCTACGGCCTCGAGGGAGGTTCGTCGTGAACGGAGACAGTCTTGGGCTACCTGCGGGACCGCTGGAGCGTGCGCTGGCCCGGCGCGCAGCGCCGGCCTTTGCCGCCGCGATGCAGGACCTCTATGACGAAGCCGCGGCCGCGTTGGCCAGTCCGCTGCGGCCGGTGGCCCGTAACGGCGGCTATTACCACTCGTACTTCTGTCCCGACCACGCGGCGGAACTGATCTTTGAAGAAGACTCTCCAACCAGTCACACCTGCCCCGTGGACGGCCGCGTGTGGTCCGGGCAGCCTTTCGACGATTCGTGGCTCTGGACGGCCAACCGTCGCATGGCGCAGCGCGCCTACCGGCTGGCCCTGCTATGGCGGCTGAAAGGCGAGCCGGCCCACCTGGACGCGGCGCGCCAGATTCTCACCGAATACGCCGCCGTCTATCCGGACGTTCACAGTCCGCGAAGCGACCCCAGCGTGGGAAAAATCTGCTTCTCAGCCTTGGACGAATCGGTGTGGGCCATCCCCATCGCCTGGGCCTGCCATTGGATCTGGCCGGGCCTGGATGACGCCGACCGCGCCCGGCTGCGGACCCGCCTGCTGGAGGAGGCGGCGGCGCACATCGAAGCGCAGCGAACGCCGCGCATCCATAACTACGAGAACTGGCTCAACGCCGCGCTGGGGACGCTGGGCACGGCACTCGGCGACGAGACACTCGCGCGGACGGTGATCGACGACACCTACGGACTGACGGATCAGCTGGCGCGCGGCGTACTGGACGATGGCCACTGGTACGAAGGCGCGTCCAGCTACCACTACTACACCCTGGGGGCGGTTCTGTATCTGGCGCAGGCCCGTGAGGGGCTGCCTGGCGATCCGCGCGGCAATCCGACCATGCGCCGGATGTTTGAAGCGCCGCTGCGCATCGCGTTTCCGGACGACCACGTGCCGGCGATCAACGACTGTTGGTACCACTCACGCGTCACCGACGAAGTGGGGCACGGCATTCCGAACGGTCCCGGCTTCTACGAGATCGCCGCGGGCTGGTACGGCGCGCCCGAGTTTGAGGCGGTGCTGGCGCGCGCGTACCGCACCATGTCCCGGGGCAACGTGGAGTCGCTGCTTTACGGGCCGGACGACGTGTCGGACGCAGCTGCGCCGCCGCTCGTGGAAACCAACGAGGCGGCTAGCGGCTTTGCCGTGCTGCGGCCGGAGCTTCCGGAGGGTTTCGCAGGCGAACTGCTGCTGAAATACGGGCCGCACGGCGGCGGGCACGGCCACGCCGACAAGCTGGCGCTCAGCATCTTCGGCGGCGGCCGGCGCTGGAGCGCCGACCTGGGTACGCCGGGCTACGGCATTGCCATCAACGACTCGTGGTACCGGCACACGCTGAGCCACTCGACGATCGTGCTGGAAGGCGAGGCGCAGCCCCCGGCCACGGGCGAGGCCCTCCGGTACCGGCCCGTGAGCGGCAATTCGTTCGGAATTGCCGACGCTCAGGTGCTCTGGGAGCAAGGGCCGTACGCTGCCGTCTACGCGCGCCGGGTGGTGCTGACGCGTCGCGGGTACTTCATCGTCCTGACCCGCGTCGAGGCGCCGGTCGCGCGCCGCGCGCACGTAGTCTTCCATCATGAGGGCGCGATCACGGGCTGGCCGAACAGCAAGGGGGAGTCGGCGAGCCTGCCGGACAACGCCCCGTACGCACACCTCAGCGACGCGCTGGCCTGGCCGGCCGAGCAGGGCGCCACGGTACGGCTGAAGGTACCGGTGAACGGCGAGACCCCAGCTACGCTGAGAGTCGCCTTTGCGCCGCAAGCAGGCGCGCGTGTGCTGACGGCCCGCTCGCCAGGCAATCCGGCCAGCGACCTGCGAAGCACGCTGATTTCCGAGGTTACCGGCGAGGCTTTCTGGAGCGCCGCGGCTTTCGTCTACGGTGATGAGGCGGAGGTCGACTGGCGGCCAGCGGCCGCTGGAGGACCGCCGGACCTGGCGGTGCGCTGCGCCGGCCGGGAAGACGTGTGGTCGTTCACCCGGGACGGTGACGCGAGCTTTAGCTATCCCCTGGACGGCTGAGACTCCGGCAATTCCCTAATGCCCGCCGCCGCCGCGCTCCCGTAGAATTCGCGCACATCTGTTGACGTGCGTCCCGCGATGGCGGTACGGTCCGCCACCGCAGTCGCGGGACTCGTCTATTGGGGGCCGAGCGGTCCGCTGTGTTGTGCGGGGGGCCTGACGCTCGGTGAGAAGGAGGTGCGATGACCGCAACTGACATGGCCAGTGCGCCTATAGGCATCAGACGCAGGCGCGGCATTTTTGGCTGGACGTGGAAGGAGACCCAAGGGTTCCTGTTCATCCTGCCTTGGCTGTTTGGGTTCATTCTGTTCCTTGCGGGGCCCTTCTTCTTCTCGTTCTTCCTCAGCTTCACGCAATGGCGCCTGGTGGGCGACATCAAGTGGCTGGGGTTCGAGAACTACTCCCAGCTGTTGTCCGGTGAGGACACCCGGTTTGTCCAGAGCGTGTACAACACCGTGTATTACGTGGTGTTCCACGTGCCGGGCGTGCTGATCATCTCGTTCATAGTCGCCGGGCTGCTCAACCGCAAGGTGAAGGGCATCGCCATCTACCGGACGTGCTTCTACCTCCCGTCCATCACCACAGGCGTCGCCACAGCGGTGCTCTGGTACTGGGTGTTGCAGCCCAACGGCCTGCTGAACAACTTCCTGGACATCGTCCTTGAACCGTTGGACATTCAGTCGCCCAACTGGCTGGGGTCCACGACCTGGGCCATGCCGGGGCTGATTATCATGAGCTTCTGGTCCGTGGGGACTACGATGATCATCTATCTGGCGGGTTTGCAGGGCATTCCGCAGCACCTGTATGAAGCCGCCGAGATTGACGGGGCCGGTTGGTGGGGCAAGGTCCGTCACGTCACCATTCCGATGATGACGCCGCAGATCTTCCTCACGATGGTGCTGGCGGTCATCGGGTCGTTCCAAGTCTTTACGGCCGCCCTGATCATTACCGAGGGCGGCCCGGCCGACGCGACGCTGTTCCTGCTGCTGTACCTGTACTGGAACGGCTTCCGCTTCTTCAAGATGGGCTACGCCTCGGCCATCGCTTGGATTCTGTTCTTCGTCATCCTCTTCCTGACGATCGTGCAGTTCCTGACCGCGCGTCGCTGGGTGTACTACGAGGGTGAAAGGGCCGCTTAGGAGGCAGCATGGCGCAACAAACGGTAACTGTAGAACCGTCGGATCCCCCCGGGATGCCGTCGTCGGTTCGAATCCGAACTCCGGGGCGCATCCGCGCGATGCGCGTGAGCGGACGCGTGGCCACGTACCTGGTCCTTTGGCTGGGGAGTTTCCTCTACGCCATCCCCTTCCTGTGGATGGTCCGCACGTCGTTCATGCGGCTGGACAAGCTCTTCGAGGAACCGCCGCAGCTCTGGCCCGATCCCTGGATCTGGCAGAACTACATCGATATGTGGGAAACTGGGCCGTTCGCGAACTGGATCGTGAACTCACTGATCCTGGTCGCGCTCGGCATGTTCGGGCAGACACTAATCAGCATCTTCGTGGCCTACGGCTTCGCACGGACGCAGTTCCCGGGCCGTAACCAACTGTTCGTGCTGATCCTGGCGAGCCTGATGCTGCCGGGCCACGTGACGATCGTGCCCAAGTTCATCATGTTCCGCACCGTGGGCCTGCTCGACAGCCTGTGGCCGGTGGCCCTTCCAGATCTCTGGGGACAGGCCTTCTACATCTTCATCCTTCGGCAGTTCTTCCTAACCTTGCCGCTGGAGCTGGATGAAGCAGCCGAGATTGACGGCGCGAACCTCCTACAGGTGTTGTTCCGCGTCGTGATCCCGCTGTCGAAACCTGCAATCGCCACCGTGGCGGTGTTCAACTTCATCGGCAAGTGGAACGAGTTCTTCGAACCGTTCGTCTTCATTCAAACGCCTGAGAAGTTGACGCTGGCGGTTGGCATCCGGTGGTTCCGGACGCAATACGGCACCGAGTTCCAGATGCTCATGGCGGCGTCTATCGTCTCGGTGGCGCCGATTGTGATCGTGTTCTTCTTCGCACAGAAGCAGTTCATACGCGGAATTGCGTTGACCGGCATCAAGTCATAGCTTCGGCTTGACGCCATAGCTCGTCTGGTGGGGGCCGCAAGGCCCCCACCAGACGTTTAAGGCCGCTTTGCCCTCCGACGGATATGGCCGCCATACTAGCCGGGACAAACCAGCCAGGTTTGAGCCCGATGCGATTGTTGTTGGCCGCCGGCGCTGCGGGTGACGAGGCCTCGGCAGTCGTGATGACCGGCGCATCTAATCTCAGCCTCGTGGACGTCGCGCGTCCTGACGGCGGGGTCCGCCAGCGCTTGGCTAACCTCGAACGCATCGCCGCCGCCAATCTCCTGCCCACGCCATGCGCATAGCCGGACGGGCGATCACGTACACGGCGCTGTGGCTTGGGAGTTTCCTTTACTCCATTCCGCTCTTGTGGATGCTACTCACGTCGTTTATGCAGAACGACGCGATCCCCGAGGCGCCGCCGCGGCTCTGGCCCGATCCGTGGACCTGGCAGAACTACATCGACATGTGGGAAACCGTGCCGCTGGCGAATTGGGTCACGAACTCGCTGATCCTGGTTGCGCTGGGCCTGCTCGGGCAGACATTCGTCAGCATCTTCGTGGCGTTCGGCTTCGCGCGAACGCAGTTTCCGGGCCGCAACCAGCTGTTCGTGGTGGTTCTGGCGACGCTGATGCTGCCGTATCACGTGACGGTCGTGCCTTGGTTCATCATGTTCCGCACCGTGGGTCTGCTCGACAGCCTGTGGTGGATAGCACTGCCGGACCTGTGGGGGAACGCCTTTTACATCTTCATCCTGCGGCAGTTCTTCCTGACCCTGCCGGTGGAGTTGGATGAGGCGGCCGAGATCGACGGCGCAAACCTCTTGCAGGTGTTGTTTCGCGTCGTGATCCCACTGTCTAAACCTGCAATCGCCACCGTGGCGGTGTTCAACTTTGTCCACAAGTGGGACCAGTTTTTCTGGCCGTTCGTCTTTGTGCAGACACCAGAGAAGCTGACGCTGCCGGTGGGCCTCCGGTGGTTTCGGACGCAATACGCCAGCGAATTCCAGATGCTCATGGCGGCATCGATCGTCTCGGTTGCGCCAATTGTGATCGTGTTCTTTTTCGCACAGAAGCAGTTCATACGCGGAATTGCGCTGACCAGCATCAAGTCATAGCTCCGGCTTGACGCCCTATTCTGTCTGGCGGGGGCCGCAAGGCCCCCGCCAGACGTTTAACGGCCGCTTGCCGTCAGGCGGTCATGACCGCCACACTAGCCGGGCCAGTCCCCCTAGGCACGAGCCCCGATGCGTTTGTTAATGGCCGCCGGCGCACCCGGTACTGAGGACTTTGCGGCCGCGCTGATCGGCGCGCCCACCCTGAATATCGTCGGTGTCACGCATCCGGACGCCGAAATCTGCAAACAGCTGTCGGATTCGGGGCGCATTGCCAGCGCTCCGGACCTCGCAACGCTGCAGGCGCATACCGAAGCGGATGGTCTTGTCTTCGCAGCCGATGATGTCGGCGGGGCGGCCGAGGCCGAGGGCCCCGGAACGGCCAGCGCCGTGTTCCTCTCCTCCGTGTCCGGAACGGCGGGGCTGTCGGCGTATTGGGCGAGACATGGCGAGAGCGCCTGCGTTCTGGCTCCCGCCTTGCATCGATCTCCGCACGGCCTGCTGCGAGCTTCGCTGGATACCCGACGAATTGGTTCGCCGCGTTTTCTGCGCTGGACACGGTGGGCGCCGGCTGGCGCCGACGAACTGGCGAGTGGACTGATTGACGATTTGGCTGCGGTCCTCGACCTCATGGGTCGTCCGGCCGTTACGGCCTACGCGGCTGGCCAGGCCCTGGGCGCGGACGGCCTCGACTACGTCACAACCATCGTGACGTTCGAGCGTGGCCTGACCGCGGTGCTGGACGTGGGCGCGGCGCCAGCCGGCGGGCGGCCGTTCGACCGAGCCATGCTGATTGGCGCCCACGGTTCGATCCACGCCGACGGGCGGTCCTCGTCGGCTCTCAGGCTCGACGATGCCGTCAGCACACCGCTCGACTTGGACGGAGGACCGTTCGCCGGGCACGTACGCGCGGTGGAGGCCTTCACGCGCGGCGACTCGCTCGATTGTGGACTCGCAACGCAGGCCGCCGCCGTGCAGGACGCCGTGCTGGCTTCGCTGGCGTCCAGACGGGCCGAGACCGTCATGGCGCCCGTGGGCTGAGCCGACCCGGCGGGCGCTTACCGCTCTTTCGAGCGGCGATTCTTAGACCAAATCCGGATCTGACCCCATCGGGGCTTCGGCCGCCGATATGTCGATAGTGGTCCATTGCCCCTGGGCTAGGAATAGAGCCGGCGACCGCCGTCGTCGGAAAGTGGATCCCCGCTGACTCTGACCGACGGCGCGACTTCAGCCGGCAAATCGATCGACGAGAACAGCTATCAGGGTACCGGCCACGCCAAATCCGAGGCCGGCGATCCAACGGGTGAGACGCGTTTCGAGACTGTGCAATTCGGCTTTGAGCTCAGCGAGGTCGGCCTTCGTTGCCAGATGCGGCAGGGTGCTCTCTACTTGGCTGAGGCGGCGTTCGTAGTCCAGCGGGTTTGGCTCGGCGGCCATGGTTGTTCTCCTGCCGCCCAGCGGATAGCTCTGCCTCAGTCTATCGCGGGCGCCCACGGCCACGCAGACGTGCGCAAGGCAGTGTGCGCTAAAGGATGTGCCGCCTCAGCTTGTGACTGGCGCGTAGGGGATCGGTTGCCCCTCGGGAATCTCGGTCAGTTCCACGATGTTGTCTTCGGGGTCGCGCGTGTAGAGCACGCGAGTCCAGGTGTCGAACCAGTCAACCGGCCCGCCGATCGACTCAATACCCGCCGCCGCCAGGCGCTCCAGAATCGGATCCAGGTCGTGCACGATGAAGTGCACGTGGTTGGGCCCTTGGGTGTTGGGCTGCCGCCGGATTGGCGCCGAGGGATGCCGGACGTACTTCAGCAGCTCGATCGCTGCCGGCCGGTCAGACGTGCCCAGGAACATGACCTCCAGCCGCACGTTGGTGATGCCCAGCAGCGCGTCCAGCGGCGCGCCCTCGCGGCTCATCCGGCGCGTTTCGGACAGGCCAATCACGTCCGTGTAGAACCGCGCGACCCGATCCAGATCCTGAACAACGATTCCGGTGTGTCCGGCGTGAATTGCCACCTGGCCCGCCTCCTACAATCTCCACGGTCTGGCGGCATTGTGACAGCGCACGGGAGCGGGGGGCGTCTCTGGCCACACAGCGAGCGCATATGCGGGTGGCCTTGGCGGCGTTGGGGCAGACGCCGGACGCCCTGGGCGACATCCTGCACCGAAGTTCGACGGCCTACTACGCAGGGGCCATTGCGCCCGACGCTCGCGACCGCACCAGCGCCGCTCGCGAGGCCACGCACTTCTACGATTTTCGCGACTCCTCGACCTGGGGCGCCGCTACGCGCCGTCTGTTTCGGGCCTATCCGGTGTTGGCCAATCCTGCGGCGCTCACGGAGACGCAGGCCGCGTACGTGGCCGGCTATCTGACCCACCTGGCCGCCGACGAGGTCTTCGTGCTCCGACTCGGACAGCACGCGGTCCAGGGCAACGGCTCGGCTATCGGTGGACTGTCCTGGGCGATCGAGGCCGGGTCTCCCGAGGCGCCCCGCGGGCTTGCCGCGGCGTTTCGATGTCTCGCCGACTTTCGGGCGGACGGTTTGACGACCATTGCCGACTCAGGGTTGCTCGAACGCAAAGCGGTCGGGGTGAGCACAATCGACCCCGGCATGCCGCTCGGCGAGCTTCGTCAGAAAATCGTTGCCATCAACGGTCTCGAGGTGAGCGCCACGGACTCCGCCCGTGAGGCCGAAGCGCGAGCGGCAACCGGGCGGCGTATCTTCGGCGACGACATCGCGGTCGAATTCCTGGCGGCGGCCGAGGCTGAGGCCGTTCGCCGGCTGCGGGCATTCGCCGCCGGTACCGCGGCCGACTACGATGCCGCCCACCTGCGCGACTCCGCCTGATGATCTAATGCACGATCTCTGCATTCGCGACGCGCTAATTGTGGACGGCTCCGGCTCGCCTGGCTTACGCGGCGACGTAGCCGTGGACGGCTCGACGATCGTGGCGGCGGGCCGCGTCGAAGATGGGGGCGCACGCGAGATCGACGCCGGCGGCAGGGTCCTGACGCCCGGCTTCATCGACGTCCACACCCATTCAGACCTGCTGTTGCTGGACCGCCCGGACCACCAGCCCAAGGTGCGGCAGGGCATCACCACCGAGCTCACCGGGCTAGACGGCATCGGCTACGCGCCGCTGGCCGCCAAGGACCGCCAACCCTTTCTGGACTACTTCGACGCACTCAACGGCCAGCCGGACGTGGACGGTCGCTGGGAGACAGTCGGCGGCTGGCTGGACAGCTTTGACCGCACCGTCGCTATCAACGTCGCGCACCACATCCCTCACGGTTGCGTACGGGCCGCCGTGCTGGGCTGGGAGGACCGCCCGGCGTCGCCGGATGAGCTGGCGCAAATGCGCCAGATCGTGGACGACGGGATGCGCGATGGGGCCGCGGCGTTATCCACCGGCCTGGACTACGCCCCGTGCACATTCAGCAACACGGACGAACTGGCCGCCATCAGCGAAGTGGCCGGGCGATACAACGCCCCCTACGTCACGCACATGCGCTACAAGCTGGGGATGCGCCAAGCCATCCGCGAGACGCTGGAAATCGGCCGCCGTGCCAATTGTCCGGTCCACATCTCCCACTTCAACAGCGTGGACAACAGCTGGTGGGTCAACCACGACGAGGCCGACCGGAGCATCGACCTGGGCGTTTCGGTGTCGTTTGACACGTACGCCTGGGCCGCCGGAAGCACCCTGCTGCACTTTTCATTCCCGGACTGGGCGCTGGACGGCGGAGTGCCGGCCATGCTGGCGCGGTTGGACGACCCGGCAACTCGGGCGCGTATCGAAGCGGAAATGCGAAGCCCCAACAGCGCGCGGCAGATCGACGGTTCCAGCGTCCGGCTGGCCAGCGTTCCATCGGCCGCGAATCGTCACCTGGAGGGACGCTTTCTCGCCGACATCGCGGCTGAACGCGGCGTTGCGCCGGAGACCCTGCTGGTCGACCTGGTGCGGGCCGAACGCGGTGTGGTGGCCGCGGTCATTCACAACACGGCCACCGACGCGGACTTCGAAATGACGATGCGGCATCCCGCCCACATCTGCTCAACCGACGCGCTGCTAACCGGCGGCTCGCCGCATCCGCGCACCTACGGCACCTATCCGAGGTTCCTGGGTCGGTTCGTTCGCGAGCGAGGTGCCTTGTCCCTGGAGGAAATGATCCGCCACATGACCTCGGCGCCCGCCCGCCGCTTCGGCCTGATCGACCGCGGGTTGATTCATCCCGGCATGGCAGCCGACCTGGTGCTGATCGACATGCCGCGAGTGCGGTCGAACGCCACGTTCGACAACCCGACCCAGTACCCGGACGGCATCGACATGGTGATCGTTAACGGTGAAATCGTGGTCGACCACGGTCGCCACACCGGCGCCACGCCGGGCCGCGGGCTGCGACGCGGCGTTCCGGCGGCGTGAGCACCGTCGGATCCGGTCCGCAGGCGAGGCCGCCGGGCTATACCGGCGGCGGTCGCATCTCCGGCCTGTTTTGGCGGCTGTTGCAGCGCTTGCTCTCGCGGCGCTGTCCGGTGTGTACAGGTTCGGGTATCGATCCCGACGGGCCGCCGGCGCGCCCCAGCGGCCGCCCGCCGCGCTGCCCTCGGTGCTTCGGGTTTGGGCGCGTTGCCTTTCCCTAGCTAGTGGCTGCGGAGTCTGCCGTGGAGCTGGATCACCCCACAATTCGAGCGCTCTTCGAGGCGCCGACCGCCACCCGACCTCTATGGGCGCCTCAGGGACGGCGCCTTGCATACACGGTTGCCGTTCCCGACGTTGGGGCGAACACCACGTCCAGCGAGATCTGGATACTGGATGCCGAGGATCCAGTTGCCGAGAAGCTCATCGGCGGCATTTCGGGCAGCAGTCCTCCGGTCATCTGGTCGCCTGACGGCGCCCGCCTCGCCTACGTTGAGTCCGACGACGATGCCGACTGCATCGTCATAGCCGGCCTTGACGGATCGAGACGGGAGATCGATCTGACGCCGGCCCCGCACGGCCGGCTGGCCATGCATGCGTTTTTCCGCACATTCGCCTGGTCGCCCGAAAACGACCGGCTGCTCTACACCGCGTACAACCCATCACCCGAGAGTCCGCCCGATCCTGCCGTCAATCCGCGTAACGATGGTGACGGGCTTGGCGAAGTTGAGCGCATTCGCCTCTGGCTGCACGACCTCCACGGAAGTGAGTCGCCGCGCCCGCTGACCTCGGATGACTATCACAGCGGTGCCGGGACGTGGATGCCCGACGGCGAAACCGTCGTGTTCGTCTCGAACCGAAGCGGACGCGAAGAAGGCGCCGTCTCGAACCTGACGCAGCCGTTCGGGATCTGGTGCGCTGATGCCGCCGGGTCGTCCGAGCGTCCGCTGGTCACCGGTCTGCATGCCGCGGTGACGCCAGCCCCATCGCGCGACGGGCAGCGGATCGGATTCTTGGCCGCTCCGATGGTGGGACCCCATGCGGTCAACATGGAACTCTCCACCGTCGACCTCATAGGTGGTGACCGGCGGTCGCTCACCGCCGGACTTGACCGAAGCGTGGACACGGAGGCGCATCCGGTGGCGGCGCCCGACGGCTCCTGGATCATTGCCGTGAAGGATGGCATGCGCAATGTCCTCATGCGGGCGCGTGAGGACCGGCCGCCCGTGGTGCTTGCGCTGGAGCAGCCGCACGCCTCCTTACCCAATGTGGATGCCCACAGCGGTGAAATCGCCTGCGTCACTCAGGCGGCCACGGTTGCGCCTGAAATCGAGCTGCTGACTGCGGATGGGCGTACACGCTGGCGCTCCGCACACCACAGCGTCGAAAGCTCGGCACAGGCCCGCACCTGGACGATCCGTCGGGACGATGGCTTCTCGGTTGAGAGTCTGGCCCTGGCGCCGGCCGGCGTGCAGCCCAGAGGCGTGATTCTCTGGCCGCACGGCGGGCCTCACAGTCGAACCGCCCAGGAGTTCCGCCCAGAGAGTGAGGCGGCGATTCGGCACGGGTTCGCCGTCGTGACGCCCAACTTCCGAGGTAGCGACGGCTATGGCCGGGAGTTTCTGCTGGCGGATCGTCTGGATCTGGGCGGCGGCGACTTTGCGGACTGCCTGGCGGCCCTTGATTCCTGGATGGAGACCAGCGGACATGACACGGCGGCCTATATCACCGGCACCAGCTATGGCGGCTATCTCACCGCCTGGGCGGTCGGGCACACGCGGCAGTTCGTCGCCGCGGTTGCCGTCAACGCGGTAACAAATGTGGAGAGCTTTTTTGCCCAGACCGACATTCCAAGCTGGGTGCTCTGGGAATTCGGCGGCTCACCGCTGGAGCGGCGCGAACTGATCCGCTACCGTTCGCCTGTGCAGCACCTTGCCGGCGCCACAACTCCCACGCTCGTGGTCCACAGCGCGGAGGATCGGCGCGTGCCGATTGCTCAGGGCATGGAACTCCACGCCGGTCTGCTGGCCGCCGGCGTCGCAACCATGTTTGTGCGCTACGCGCGCGAATACCACCGAGTCACCGAGCCGGCGCATCGGGTTGACCTAATCACACGCACGCTGGACTGGTTTTTCCGCCACTCGTCGAACGGCGAATCGCCCTACGACGCCTAACTCGGGCCGTGCGTCCTTATGGCCCGGTAGCACCGCTGGTCCTCAAGTCGGCCCGTTGCCGCGGAGCACAACGGGCGCTATGGTTTTGGCCGGGGAGGCGCAGGTTCCGCGGGCCCTAGGGCCCTTTAATTTTTCGTTTGGGCGGAGTACGGCGCCATGTGCGGCATCGTTGGGTATATCGGCGACGGGCCGGCTGCCCCAGCCATCCTGGATGGGCTGCGCGCTCTTGAATATCGCGGGTACGACTCGGCCGGCCTGGCCGTCCTCACACCCGAAGGTCTGAGCGTTCGCCGTCGGGCCGGTCGCATCGACGACCTGGCGATGCTGGTCGACAACCAGTTGATGTCCGGCGCTATCGGTATCGGGCACACGCGTTGGGCGACCCACGGGGCAGTGACCGACAGCAACGCCCACCCTCACGCCGACGCTTCGGGCCGGCTGGTCATTGTCCACAACGGCATGACTGACAACGTGTCGGAGTTGCGCGCCAACCTGCTGGCGGACGGCCACGTCTTCGCCTCGGAGACCGACACCGAGGTCATCGCGCATCTCATCGGCGTACAGCGCGACGCTGGGGCGTCCCTGACCGAGGCGGTGGGGCACACGCTGCGCCATCTGGCAGGTGCGCACTCCGTACTTGCGCTGGCAGCTGACGAGCCAGACGTGCTCGTGGGCGGACGTGTGGGGTCGGCTGGCGGACTGGTGGTCGGCCACGGCAATTCCGAGGCGTTTCTGGCCTCGGACCTGCCGGCGGTCGTCCGCCACACCAGGAACCTGCAAGTTGTTGAGGCCGGCGAGATTGTGGCTCTGCGCAGAGATGGCGCTGAGTTTCAGGATTTGAACAACCGCCCGCGTCACCGCCGCTTGATCTCCGTGCCCTGGGGCCCCGTGGCGGCAGCGAAGGCCGGGCACCGGTACTTCATGCACAAAGAGATTCACGAACAACCGGACACGCTGGCCGACACCATCCGCCCGCGGGTCACGCTGGATCCGGCCGAACTTCGACTCCACGACTTCCAGCTGCCCGTTGACGCGCAGACCGTCGAGCGGGTGGCGATCGTGGCCAGCGGGTCGTCGAACTTCGCCGGCATGATTGGCACACGCTACTTTCGGGAACTAGCGCTAGTGCCGGCTGCGACCGAGATTGCCTCTGAGTTCGCCTACGCGCCGGGTCCGCTCTCCGATCGGACGCTGGTAATCGCGATCTCTCAGTCGGGCGCTACGGCCGACGTGCTGCTGGCCGTGGAGCGCGCCCGGGCCGCCGGGGCGCCGGTGGTGGCGGTAGTCAACACGGTCGGCAGCGAACTCACGCGCACGGCCGATGCCGTGTTCCACCTCCACGCGGGTCCCGAGATCAGCGTCGCCGCCACGAAGACCTTCGTTTCCCAGCTGGGGGCGCTTTACCTGCTGGCGTGTCACCTGGGCGTGGAACGCGGCGTACTGCCGCCAGACCAAATTGCGCGCCGACTGACCGACATTGCCCACGCGCCGCTGGCGGTCGCGCGCGCGCTGGAGATCGAACCGCAGATCGAAGAGCTCGCTCGTCGCTATCACCACGCGGGCAACTTCCTCTACATGGGACGCGGGCTGGCCCACGCCATCGCCTTGGAAGGCGCGCTGAAACTCAAAGAGGTGTCCTACATCCACGCCGAAGGGTTTGCCGCCGGGGAACTGAAACACGGACCGATCGCCCTGGTGGCCCCCGACATCCCGGTGGTCGCAGTGGCGCTCGACGGTGAACTGCGGGCCAAGACGCTCAATGCCGTGGCCCAGACGCGCTCGCGCAATGGCCGGGTGATCCTGGTCGCCAGCGAAGGGGACGACTTGGAGGATGGGATCGCCGAGGAGATCGTCACCGTGCCCCACACGCCGCCGCTGATCGCGCCCATCGTCGGCGTAGTTCCGCTGCAGCTCTTCGCCTACCACATCGCAGTCTGGCTGGGTCTGGACGTGGACCAGCCGCGCAACCTCGCCAAGACGGTTACCGTCGAGTAATGCAGACGCCAGCTGCCTCTCCGCCGAATGACCGCGCGCGCCTGTTGGGCCAGATCCTGGCCCTGGTCGGGGTTCTGGCGCTGGTCGCGGTGATCGTCAGGGAAACCACAAGCTCGCCCGCCTACGTGGCCGCCAACGAGCGCATTGAAGAACTGACGACGCAGATCGACGGTGTCGAGCGGGCCAACGTGGATTTGCGCGAGCGGCTGGCCTACGCCAGGTCGCTGCCGGCGCTACGCGAAATCGCCAAGCGTGATCTCGGCCTAGTCGATCCTGGCGACCGCGCCATCGTGATCATGGACGACCTGACCGGCGCGCCATTGCCAACGCCCGAGCCGGTGGACCCGCCGCCGCCGGACCCGCCCCCGCCCGTCAGGTTTGGCCACCTGAATGCTTGGCTGGAGGTCTTCACCGGCGGCTGAGCAGTCCACGGGCGGCGTAGACTCGCCACGCTATGCGCGTACCCATCACCCGTGTGGACCCCTCGCTGCCGCTGCCCACGTACGCCACCGACGGCTCGGTCGGGTTTGACTTCACGACCCGAGTGACCACCGAGGTTGCGCCCGGCGGGACGGCTCGGATTCCGTCCAATCTCATCGTGGCGACCCCGCCCGGGTTCATGCTGCTGGTGGCGGTTCGCAGCAGCACGCCCCATCGCAAGGGTCTGCGTCTCTCCAATGCGATCGGCATCGTTGATCAGGACTTTGCCGGGCCTGAAGACGAGATTCACATCGACGTATGGAATTCGACGGACCGTCCGGTGGTCGTAGAGCGGGGCGAGCGGATCGCGCAAGGCGTGTTCGTGTCGGTCGCAGTGGCCACGTGGGACGAGCGGGAGACACCTGATGCCCCCACACGCGGCGGATTCGGAAGCACCGGCTAGCCGCGACATCCCGCCACGCACCGTGCGCCTGGTACGGGATGCCGTCTATCGGGCCGCCGTCGTCACCGCCGGGCTGACCGCGCGTGACCTGCTGGCGGTGGCCGTGTCGGGTGGACCGGACTCGATGGTGCTGCTGGACGCGCTGCTTGCCGCCGGCGAGCGCGGAGGGCCGGCGCTCCATGTCCTGCACTTTGACCATGCCTGGCACGACCGCAGTGCCGCCGTGGCCGAGGACGTGGAAGCCGCCTGCCGCACGCGAGGCGTACCGATCACAAGCCAGCGGGCCGCACAGCCCACGCCTGACCGGGGCGAGTCCCTGGAAATGGCCGCTCGTCGCCTACGGCAGGGCTTCCTGCGCCGCGAGGGCTCGGAGTTGGGCGCCGCACGGGTGGCTACGGGGCATCAGGCCGACGATCAGGTAGAGACCATTCTGATGAACCTTGCCCGTGGCGGTGGACCCGATGCCCTTCGAGGAATGCGACTGGATGACGGCTGGACGCTGCGTCCGCTGCTGACGGTCTGGCGTCGACAGGTAGAGACGTACGCGGCAGTCCGATGTCTGCCGACGCACCGTGATCCGGCCAACGACGCACCTGCCTTTCGCCGCAGCCGTGTCCGACATGAGCTGATCCCCTTGCTGGACGAGATTTACCCGGGGGCGCGCAAGGCGCTGCTGCGCGCCGGCGCGCTGGCGGCGCCGCCAGCCGCGCCAATGGTCGGCTCGGCTCGTGGGGTGCGGATGCCGCTGGCCCCGGATCGCCGTGCCGTGGCTTCCGGACCGCTGCGCGAGGTGCTGAACGCTGCACTTCGGGCGGACGGACAGCCGACTCGACAGCTCGGGAAGTCATTGTGGCGAGCGCTGGAACGCGCGTTGGCCGACAACACGGCGGGGCGCTGGATTCAACTGCCCGCCGGGCGTTGGGCCTACGTGCGGGACCGCGCGATTGCGCTGTACGCCGACCACGTCAGCGACCGGCCGTTGTGCAGGCTTGTCAGGCTCGCGGTTCCGTCGGATGTTGCTCTGGCGGTTGGCCGGCTAAAGCTCCGGCGCGTGGCGCCCAGAGAGGCGGAGTGTCGCTTGAGTCCAGTACTGGCGCTCGCTGTACCGCCGCCGGATGCCGTGCTGGCCGTTCGCGCACTCCGAGCGGGCGACCGCATCGTGTCGGCGGTTGACGGGCGACCGCACGACCTGACCCGCCTGCTGCGCCGCCGCCGGCTTCCCGCGGCGCTGCGCGCTGGGACGCCGGTGGTTACTGTGAATGACCAACTCGCCTGTGTGCCCGACGTTGCGGTTGACGCAATGCACCGCCCGCCACCGCACGCTGCTGAAGTGCTAACCGTAGAAATTGCGTGGACGCCGCTGCCTCAGGCGAAGGCGCCTGGTGGTTTCGTTACTGAACCCGGGACGCGTGTTCCTACACTCGACCCATAGCAGAAGTTCGGGTCAGGCATGGCAGGGCCGCTGATATAATTGCCGACCTCTACGCGGCGCAGCGCCCTTCTCGTTCTGTCCCGGGACGAAAGGCTACCCTTTCATGAACAACCGACTCGTGCGCAACGGCTTCATGTACATCGTGCTAGCCGTGGCGATTCTGGTTGTGTTGTTCGTGATGTTCAATCCGAGCCCGCGCGAGCAGAACGTGCCTATCTCCACGCTGCTCGCCGACGTCCAGGCCGCCGCGGCGCGCGGAAGCCGTCCCGAGATCCGCCTGAGCGCTTCGCGGGTGACGGCCAGTGTGGACGGGCGAACGATTAGTGCCGTCGTCGACGACAACTTCGCGATTGGCCGCGAACTGGCAGATCGTGGGATCAACATCGGGGGCGAGCAGGTCACGGTCGAGTTCGACGAGCCCAGCAACGCGCCCACAATCATCAGCATCCTGACCTCGGTTCTGCCGCTGCTGGTTTTCATCGGGCTGCTCATCTTCCTGATGCGGCAGGCTCAGGGATCCAACTCGCAGGCGCTCAGCTTCGGCCGCAGCCGCGCGCGTCTGGTTACCGCCAACCGACCCAAGGTCACGTTCAAAGACGTGCAAGGGGTGGACGAGGCCAAGCAAGAACTGGCCGAAGTTGTCGAGTTTCTGAGGTACCCCGAAAAATTCACCAAGATCGGGGCCCAGATTCCCAAGGGCGTGCTGCTGGTCGGCCCGCCGGGCACCGGTAAGACCTATCTCTCCAAGGCCGTCGCCGGCGAGGCCGGGGTGCCGTTCTTCAGCATCAGCGGCTCGGAATTCGTTGAGATGTTCGTCGGAGTGGGCGCCTCGCGCGTGCGCGATCTCTTCGAGAAAGCCAAGCAGAGTGCGCCCTCGCTGGTGTTCGTGGATGAGATCGACGCCGTCGGCCGCCAGCGCGGTGCGGGCCTGGGCGGCAGCCACGACGAGCGCGAGCAGACCCTCAACCAGATTCTGGTCGAGATGGATGGGTTCGAGTCCGAGCAGACGGTGATTGTGCTTGCGGCTACGAACCGCCCCGATGTCCTCGACCCGGCCCTACTGCGCCCGGGTCGCTTCGACCGCCGGGTGACGCTGGATCTGCCGGATATTCGCGGACGCGAGGCAATTCTGCGAGTGCACGCCCGCGAGAAGCCGCTCGATCCTGACGTGGATCTGGAGACCGTGGGCAAGCAGACGCCGGGCTTCTCCGGCGCCGACCTGAAGAACCTCCTCAACGAGGCCGCCATCCTGGCCGCGCGGCGCAACCGCTCCACGGTGAGCATGTTCGATATCGAGGAGGCCATTGACCGGCTGATCGCCGGCCCCCAGCGCAAGAGCCGCGTGATGAGCGCGCAGGATAAGCGCGTGACTGCCTATCACGAGATCGGCCACGCCCTCGTGGCGCATATGCTCAAGCGCTCGGACCCGGTGTACAAGGTCACCATCCTCCCGCGTGGGCAGATGGGCGGGTACACGCGCTTGCAACCACCAGAAGACCGCAACCTCTACACGAAGTCGTTCTTTGAGGACATGCTGGCCATGATCATGGGCGGGCACGCGGCTGAGGTGTTGGTCTTCGGCGAAATGTCCACTGGCCCCAGCAACGACATTCAGCAGGCCACGGAAACTTCCCGCCGCATGGTCACCCAATACGGTATGTCGCCCAAGTTGGGCCCCCGGGCCTTTGGCCGCCGCGAGGAACTGGTGTTCCTGGGCCGTGATATCGCCGAGCAGCGCAACTACAGCGAGCGGGTTGCCGAGGAAATCGACAACGAAGTTTCCCACCTGATTGATGACGCCCACCGCCGCGCGATGGACATCCTCTCGCGCCACCAAGATCTCCTGGACAAACTGGCCGAGCGCCTGATCGAGGTGGAAACGCTGGACGCCGAAGCGTTCACGCTGCTTATCGACCAGCACCAGGGTCGGGCCCCAGCTACCCTGCCGGACGTGCCCGAGCCGCTGCCCGAGTCCGAGCCGCTGGAGGGGGAAGCCGCGGAGGCACCGGACCTCAAGCTCCCGTCCAGGCCCAAGCCCCGCCCCGCCGAAGGCACCGTCTAACCCCTACGGAAAGCGCCGAAGGCACCGGCTTTTGGTCGTAGTCCTACCCGGCCCGCCATTGCCGCCAAAGGGTGCTCGCGCGCATGAGGGGTAGGCGCAGCAAGCTGCGGTATTGGTTCTGCAGATGCGCACGCAGGCTGGGGCGCGGATGCCGGACCCGGCCGACGGCGGGCAGGGCTGACCTATTTTCGATTGCCCGGCGCAGGTCGGCGGCGCTATGGCCCTCAAACAGGGTCACGGCCTTGGCCAGATCGCCGAAATGCGCGTCGCTGGCCCCGACCTGTGCTCCGACTCCGTCGCTTTGGTCGTGCAGGAACGCGGCTAGCCGGTCGCGCGAACGTTGCCGCATGTAGGGGTTCTCGGCCTCGATCCCGTCGAACCGGCAGCGTCGCAGCGCATCTTGTAGCCGACGGACTGATATGGACGAGGGCAACCCCAGAAATGGGTGCGCCACCACCGCCAGTCCGCCCTGCGCCTGAATCGCATCCACGGTGTCGGGCACTGAGCGGAAGATCGCTGGGGCGCGTTCCAGAAAGAGACCCACGATGTGGTCCTGTCGGCGTGTCGTGACCTCCATCCCAACGATCACTTCCACCCGTGCGCCGGTAGCCAGGGCGTGGTCCCGCGCACGCAACGCTCCCGCAGTCGTGTCGTGGTCGGTCACAGCCAGCACGTCCAGTCCCAGGCGCTCGGCGATGTCCACGAGATCCTCCGGCGTGACCACGCCGTCGCTGGCCGTAGTGTGGCAGTGCAGCTCGGCCACTCCCCAGCCGCCCGGCGGCGCAGGCGGCGGATGCAACGGCAGGCAGGGTCGCTCGGCCCGGTTGTCTGATGTACGGATGACGGCGTGACTCGGCGGCAGACCGGACATTCTGGACAATTTCGCATCCCCGGTTCTACTGGGAGGTGGCTCGACCGCTGTGGAGCGCGTGAGAGACCGGACTGGAGTAGGCTTTGCCCTCAAGCGTGTGGCAAATGGTGCGACGTGAGCGCGGTGGAATCCGGTCCGGCCTGGAACGTCGAAGAGTTTCCGTCCAGCTACAACGGTGCCCCGATCCAATGGGATCCCGATCAATACGACACGGCGGCCATGCCCTTCATTGTGGCGATCCGGCAGCACTTTTGGTCGTGGCGGATTGCGCGCTTCGCCGCAGCCACCGGCTCGATCGAGATTGATCTGGCCCTGCCCAGCGTGATGCCGGACGGCATGACGATGATCGGCTTCGACCCCGGCGACGAACGGCCCGCGGCACTGCTTGACGAGTTCACCACCCTGCTTGAGGGCATGGGTCGAGTGATGCTGGACGACCCGTGGACCTACCGCTTGCAGGCGTCCGATGGCGCCCGCGCCGAGGTGTTCGAGGGCGTGTTCGGCGGCGCAGGAGGTGAAGTCTGATGTGGCCCAAGTCGGCCGAGGCGGCGTTGACCGCGGACCGAACCTACCTGAAGGACTACGCCGGCTGGGTGTCGTCCATTCACGGTGTGGAGGCACGCGCGCTGGTGGAGGCGATTCGCCAGGCTGACGATCGCAATCTGCGCAAGGCGCTGAGCACGCGTCTGATGCAGTCGCGCGTCAGCGCGCTGCTTTCCATCGGACTTCTCTTCGTGGCTATTCGCGAACGCTTTGGATCCTCGCTGCTCCAGGCACGGTTGCGCGCGGACGCGACGGCGGCCCGAATGGTCTTGCGGGAGGCGTCCGGCGCATCCGGCACCGGGTTATGGCGTTTCTTGCGCCTTCCCGAACCCGACGAAATGCGGCAGGCGGCGGTGGACCCCGCCGCCGTGAACGAGTACGTGGACTCCGGCGAACAGCGTTTGGCCAACCTGGCGACCATCAGCCAGATCGCCCGCCAGGACATGTTGCTCAGCACGCTGGATACCGACCGCCACAACCGCATCATCGTGGCTTCGCCGCGAAGTGTGGGCCTGATCAAGACAGGTCAGGAGTCCGAACTGCACGGCCTAAGCAATACCGCGTTCTACCTGGTGGACCTGTCCGGTGGCGAGCTACAGGACGAAGGAGACCTGGTGGCCGTGGCCAGTCCCACGACGCCGGCCGTGATCGAGGAGATCGCCGAAGAGATCGTGTTCATCGATTCTGAGGCCGCCGAAACGGCCTCACTGGTTGGGCTGGTGGCCGACGCCGGTCTGCTGGGATCCGGCGAAGGCGGACCGGCGTTAGGCGATTTCCTCTAGGAACCGCGCGTAGAGTCCGGCCACGTCCGCCTCCTCGCAGGATCCGTCGTGCGCCGCAAAGCGCGCGCCCACGGTGCGCGTCTGGCCGGGTTCCAGGGTGATCTCCTGGTGCCGCCAGGGGCTGACGTATAGCGGGCCGTAGTCGCGCGTGAACCAGGGAATGCCGTCGCTGCCGGGGTGCGGGAAGATCGCGATGCCGGCCGTCTCGGTGCGGCTGATCGGGCCTGAGTAGTCGACCCAGTCTGCGATCTGGTCGAATGTTTCGGCTTCGTTCACTTGGCCGTTCGAGTTGGTGATGCGGCCCCCGTCAAGTACGTCGATCTGGTCGGCGACGCGCACGGCAAGCCCGGCTTCCTTTGTCTGGCCCATGCGTATCGCGTGTTCGCCGGCCCGAACCGTTACCGTAACGTCCACCAGCGTGTGATCGGGGCGCTCGCCGATGACGATGACACGTGAGTCCTGCATGCGTATTGACCCTTCGCCGTCCAGCCAGTCGACATCCTGGCGGAACGTCACGCCGTCGGCGCCGATCTCGATGTCGGTTGCGGTCACCAGCATGCGCGGCATGGGGTGGGTCCAGCGGGACTCAGGCGCCCAGAAGTTGACGCCGTCGATGTCCTCGTGCGCAAACCAGATGCCGTGGTGGTGCAGGTGGTCGGCCGGCGCGATCTCGGTGACGGCGTGGCCGCCTGGCGTGATCACCGGGTGGACGTAGGGACGGAATTTCCCCTGCTGGACGGCGGCCAGGTAGTGGCCGTCGGCGTAGACCTTCAGCTGATGCTGGAGTTCGCGTACTTCGTAGGTTGGCAAGGCACTGGTGATCCGGTGGGGAGCCGATGCAGTCTACGAGAACGCCGCCGCCCACCGGCGGGTGCGCCGATTTCGTAGCCTTGCGAGTCGAAACTTCCTGGTTGACGCACGGTTCCCGAATGATCGAAGACGCGCGCTCGTTTACTCGCTCGCTGGCGGCGCTGCCGCTGTTCCTGATCGCGGCGGTTGGGGCGCTATTGGTGGTTGCGGTTGGCCTGGTGTTCCTGGTGGCGGCGACGCTGGTGCTGGCCGTGGCATCGCTGTTTCGGCCTGACCTGCGGCGGGTGATCCTGGGGCTGTGGCGCGCCGCGCGGGCCGCCCGCGCCTACCGCCGCTGGCAGCGCGGACCAACGGTCGAGGTCGTAGACATCGACCCCGTGGATCGCGGATAGGGACGTCGCGTTAGGGCAGCTCGACTGCCTGGCCGGAGGCGGTGGAGCGGGCGATGGCTTCGATGACGCGGATGGTGGTGAGGTTGTTGCGGCCGGAGAGTTGAGTATCCACGCCCTCGTTGATCTGGCGGGCAAACATGTCGGAGATCTGTTCCTCCTGGGACATGCCGCCGGGCGGCGGATCGGTCGGGATGGCTTCAACCTCGGTACCGCGCTTGAGTTGCAGCGAGTCGTTGGAGTGGAGGCCGCTGATGGCCAGGGCGGCCTCGGAGCATTCGACAGTGAACTGGAACTCGGTGTGCCGCGCTTGTGACGTGCCGACGTAGGTAGCGGACGTGCCGTCGTCGAACTCGATGATGGAGTGCACGAGGGACGGGGTGGGCCAGGTGCCCCAGGCGGGCTCCAGGCTGATGCCGCGGGCGCGAACGGGCTTTCGCGGGATGGCGCTGAGCAGGGAGTCGATCTGGTGGACGCCCTGCTGCCAGAGGTGCATGTGGGGCGAGTCGTGATACGGACCGGAACGCGCCTTGTGGTGGATCATCACGGCGTAGCCGGGCGGGCCGTAGGTTTCCTCGATGAGGTGCCGGCGGATGGTGGGGTAGGAGGGGCGCAGCCGGTCGTTCTGGGTCACCAGCAGCTGCAGGCCGGCGGCCTCGGCGGTGGCCACGGCGCGTTCCGCGTCCTCCAGGCTGACGGTGAACGGCTTCTCGACCATGACGTGCTTGCCGGCCGCCAGGGCTTCGTCGATGAACTGGGCGTGGAGCATGACGGGGGTGACGACGACGACGGCGTCGCAGTCGTGCTTGTCGAGAGCTGCCGTCAGAGAGGTGTGGGCGGCGTCGGCGCCGAGGTCGGCCAGGTCGAGGCCCTGGGCCATGAAGTCCTCGTTGACGTCGACCAGGGCGACGGGTTCGAAGTCGTCGGACTGGGTCATGACGCCGAGGTGGGAGCGGGCTCGGTTCCAGGCGCCGACGTGGATGGTTCGGATTGGCATGGGTCTCGTCCCTGACGGGTGAGTGCCGCCATTATCGGCTGGAGGATTGGCGGCGGCCAGTGGCTTGGCGAGCGTGGGTCTTGGCGGGCTTTGTGGGGTACTCGCGCCCAGCGGCCCCGGCTCCCCCTTAGAGACCTTTGCGTAACCCGGGGTGGGTTGCCCGAAAGACCCTCACCCCAACCCTCTCCCACAGAGACCTTTGCAAAACCCTGGCGTGAGGCGCATGGTGAAGACCATCTCCCCCGCCGCCGAGGGTCGTGGCCATGCACCGTTCCACCCATTCGCCGGAACTCATCGACGCCTGGCTGCCGCCGCGGGTTGGCCGCAACGCCCGGCTGGAGCGGCTGACGCAACTCATCGACTGGGCGCCGCTGGAGGCGCTGGTGGCGGGTCTGCACGCCGCGCCGGTCGGGCGGCCGAGTTATCCGCCGCTGCTGATGGTGAAAGTGCTGCTGCTCCAGCAGTGGTACCAGGCCTCGGACCCTGCGATGGAAGAGGCGTTGTGGGAGCGGCTGTCGTTCCGGCGCTTCGTGGGGTTGGGGCTGCAAGACGACGCGCCGGATCACTCGACGATCAGCCGGTTCCGCACGCGGCTGACGGCGGCGGGCGTGGCCGAGCCGCGGTTCGCGGCGGTGGAGCAGCAACTGGCCGCGCGGGGGATGCTGGTCAAGCAGGGCACGCTGGTGGACGCGACGTTGGTGGCCGCGCAGGTGCGCCGCCCGCGGGGAGGCGGCGCAGGCGCGGGCAGCCCCAGGGACCCGGACGCGGCCTGGGCCCGCCGGGGCCCGCACGCCCGCTTCGGCTACAAGCTGCACCTGGGCGTGGACGCCGACTCGGAACTGATCCGGCGCGCGATGCTGACGCCGGCGAACGTGAACGAGACCGAGGTGGCGGACGGGCTGATCGCGGGGGACGAGGGGGCGGTGTATGGGGATGCGGCCTATGGCACGCACGCGCGCAGCACCCGGCTGCGGGCGCTGGGGATCGCGGATCGGCTGATGCGGCGGCCCAACAAACATCATCCCCGGCTGGGCCCGACGGCGCGCCGCCGCCACGCCCGGATCGAACAGGTGCGGCGGCCGGTGGAGCACGTGTTTGGCACGTTGAAACGCTCGTACGGCTACCAGCGGGTGCGCTACCGGGGCCTGGCCCGCAATACGACCGAGATGTGGTTCAAGCTGCTGGCCTACAACCTGCGCCGCGCGGACCGCTTGCTGGCCGGCGCGCCCGCCTCGCCCTAGGCGCACTGCGCCCTCACCTCGGCGCGGTGGGCTGTGGGTAGCCCTCGGCGGGTGGCGACCCGAGCTACCCCACCCCTCGCGACCCCGTCGCGGCCCGGCGGCCGCCCCTCGGCGCTGCTCAGGGCGCATTATTCAAAGGTCTCCCTTAGGGGGAGCCGGGGCCGCTGGGCGCGAGATTTGGCGGATTTTTGGGGCGGGACTGCGACGACTGCGGGGCGTGCTCGGAGACAGCTGAGGGCGGCTGTGAGTGGTCGCAGGGTTTGGGGTGCGGAATGGGGCGGGGTTGCGCGCGTAAGAGTTTTTTCCAAAAAACTCTTCGGGTGCGGCGGGGTGTTTTTTGGCGGCGTTGTGGGGCGGGGGACGAAGACTGGATTCCCCTTCGACAGGCTCAGGGCAGGCTCTCCGCGGACGCCGGAGTGACGGATGGGTCGCGGCGGGGCGCTTTTTGGCCGGGATCGGGGGGCTGAGCGGAGGGGTTGGGCTGGGTTGATGGGGAGGGGGCCAAGCGGCAGCGTGGTTCGATGGGTGGCAGGGCGATTGAGCCGGTGTCGCGGCGGGGCGATGTCGGGCGGAGTTTCGGCAAGGTGTTTCGTCGGCAGGGTCAGGGCGGAGGCTTGGACAGGTTTGGGGTGAATGGAGGGGTGGCTGGAGGGGGACATTGGGGATCCGGGTTGCGGAGACATCGGGTCTAGTGTACACTATCGGGATACGACGGGCAATCTGGGTGATCGGCGACAGGCGGTGGGGGTGGCGGGCTGGCGGGCCGCTTGTGCAGGCCATCGCACGAACCCATCGGCGCGGGCCGGACGGCCATCGTGATACGGGCTGTCCTGTGAGAACGCAATGGATGTGCTGACCGCGATGGTCTAGGGCGACTGGTCTCGCATGTCGGTTGCAACGGTCGCTGGTCCACGGGTCCGGCCTCGCACGCTGAGCGGACATCGGGATGGGCGAGGTGCGCCGTAGGGGCATGACTGGGTGAGGCCGGCGATCCGCGCCACTTATCGACCGACCGGTGTCCCGGCGCTTCAATTCTCTGTCGCGGCCCCGCGTCAATCGCTACGTGCGCGGGGGACGCGACACCCGCAGCATGCGGCCTACCGTCGTTGGCGCCTAGCCAGGTTCCCGTAAAGCTCGAGTCCGGCGCCTCGCGGGCGGCGACCCACGCCACCGGTGATCGGAGTACGCGAGCGGCGGCGCTTCCTCGCGCCCAGTCGTGGTTTGACACGCCCTCCCACGCAGGTCTGCCAGCGCAGGGCCGCGGGGCGCCGAGGTCACGGATCCGGCGGCGCACACGACGGATTCCACCGCCATCCGCATGTGAATTCACTAAATAAACATATCGATGTTACAAAGATTCACTTGATCGTCATTGACCGTGTGATATCGTCCCGCCTTGTAATCGCGCCGGACGCCGAGCCCGGCCGGCCACGACAGGCGGAAGGACCTATGGTGAGGATGGGGCACCGGCGCACCAGCGCGCGTCGGGGCCGTGGGCCTGCAGCCTGCGCGCCCCGCGCCATGCCCGCCGGGATGCGTGGCCGCGGGCGTCGTGCGACGCGGGACGGGAGCGCATGACGCGACGGGTCGCCAGGCGCTCGTTCGCGGGCCGTTGGGACTTAGTCTCGCTCGGACGTCGGCGTCAGGCCCTCGGGGGTCGACTCCGCTGGTTTGCTGGTCTCGCGCGCCGCGCCGGGGCGCCTGGGCGTATTGCGCTGGCGCTGGTGGCCGGCGGCCTGCTGGTGGGCGTGGCGCTGCTCGGCGACTTCACGCCCCTGCAGGCCCAGGAAGGCGACGCCACGCAGGAGCAGGGGTCGGGCACCCAGGTCGGCATCCGGCTCGTCGACCTGGTTGACCGGATCACCCATACGATTGTCCACCAATTCACGGTTGAGGTGGACAGCCTCACCGCGTCGGCGGCGTACGAGGTCATCGTGTCGAGCGACACCGCTGCCCTCGGGATCGACAGCTGCGGCACGACCTCACAGACGCAGTTGGTCACGGGGACGGCGTCCCACGCGTTCAAGGTCATCGTCTATGCCTGTGCGGTGGACGGCGGCACCGTCACGGCCGAGGTGCGCCGCTCTGGGTCAAGCACCGCCGAGGCCTCGGCCAGCCAGGGTCTGACGGTGCTGCCGATCCCCGACTACGTGCCGGCGGAGGAGCGGCCGGCGCGGGGGGCGACGCGGAATGTGGCGCGGGTGGGGACGCCCGGCATTGTGCAAAACGTCCAAGTCGCAGAGCGAGGGCCCACGTCCTTCAAGATCACGTGGTCGCCGCCGGCGGGCAACGGCGGGGAGCCGCTGACCGGCTACGGGCTGCTGATCTGGCACGAAGACACGACGCAGCCGCCGTATGACCAAGCGGCCAGCATCGGCGTCACGGACAACCATACCTTTACCGGGCTGCAGCCCGGCAACACCTATAACTTCCGCATTCACGCGTGCAACGGCACCGACAGTTGCGGGTGGTGGACGGCTATCCTCGAGGCGACCACGGAGCCCGAAACTACGCCGACGCCGGGGAGCCCCACGGCGCCGCATTCGATCCTCTCCGACCAGGTCGGTGCGAATTCATTCCGGGTGCGCTGGAGCCCGCATGCGGAGACCGGGGGCTCCGCACTCACGCGCTTCGGCATTCTGGTGCGGCAGAGCGGGTCGAGTTGGGACGAGAGCCGGACGGTGTGGGTCAACGCGAACCCGCCGCATCGCTACAGCGTGACCGGCCGGGATCCCGGCACGACCTACGTGGTGAAGATCAAGGCCTGTAATGGTTCCAACGACCAAACCTCTTGCAGCGCCTGGTCCAGCGATCACCGGGTGACGACCGGGTTCACCGAAGTCAACACCGGAACGCGACCTGTGGCGACAAATCCTGTCGCGCCCCAATGCCCGTATACCACCATGACCAAGACAGCGTGGGACAAACCGCAGAATCTCGACGTCACGCCACAAGAGTCCCGTCAGATCACACTGTGCTGGACGCCCGTCACGGGTGCTTCCGGCTACACGGTTTCCGCAACTCATGACCCGACCGCTTCCAGTCCCGCGTATACAACCGTCAAAGACATTGCATCCGGATCGAGCACTAATCTTGTAATCGACCTTGACGACATTTATGGCACTACGCCGAAAGTCGGCCTAGGCAACCATAAGGCGTTCGGCCTCAAGGTGAAGGTAGAGCAGGAGGTAACCGGCACAACCCTCGAAAGCGACATGATCATCATTATCGATACGCCAATTACTAAGGCCACGACGAAGGATCAAGCCTCGGGTGCTCTGGAAGTTGAATGGAACTCTATATCGAGTATCCTAGGTACTACCGACAGCAACGGCGAATACGATCTCCGCTACCGCAAGTCGAAGCTGTCCTACAAGAACTGGCCTTCGACTGGTGGTACCTATTTTGAAGTGCCGAGTGACCCCGAGCCGAATGCGTCAAGCCCCCAATTGATTGAGTCGCTTGCGACGAATGCAGTCTATGGGCTGCAGCTTGTCTTTAGAGATTTCGGCCCGTCGAACGCCGACGACGACGACACCTCGGTTTTCGCCGCCAGGCATGCATACGCCTGGGTATCCGATGGCGCAGTCTCGGATAACAGTAGAGTTGCGGGAGTGCCAGTCTTGAGCAGGATCAAGGGTACCACGTACACGTATAAGACATGCGAATCAACTTTCGATCTAGACGGCAGATTCGGCAGTTTAGGCGGTGGAACTGGAACGTGGGCGCCTCTCATAGAGGAGGCGTTTCGTCAGTGGCAGGATGCACTATCCACGGACCTCATCAACATTGAGCATGACACGGATCCTTGTGTCGACTACCAGACTGTTGCCGAGGCGATTTACGAACGCTATCGTGATTTGATAAGTCAGGAAGAGGAAATGATTTCATATACCCGTAAGGAAGTGCTTGATTTGATTGACCAGTTCTTGCAGACGTCGGATCAGCAACAGATAGAGCCAGGGATAAAAGAGAAAGTAGATCCAGTGTACAGCGCCCATCTTGATCAAAATGAGATCAAGATGTACGATGATGTTCAAGGCATTGAGGGCTACTCGTTGCCGCAGGATGTGTTTATGGAGATATCCCAGTATATAGGACATCGGTATGAATGCTGGTACAAGATAAAGAGGGACCGCTTGGGCACGGTCGTTAGGAACGCGGCTGGCGAGATTCAACGGGAACTTGACCCCAATGTGCTCATGTGCTACGGCGAGTATCGAGAGGCAGGTCAGCCCTTGTCGGGCGACATTTGGATCCGTAGATCGAAGTTCACGTCAGATCCCCTGGCGGTCCCTTCGTCAGATGCGATGTTCAACCAGTGCGGAAGTGGAAATCGCGCCGGTGACGACAACAGCGCCTACCAGTCGTTCCTGCACGAGGTGGGGCATGCGCTGGGCATTGGCGGTGACGGCGCGGGCGATCCTGAAGGTGGACATTCGCAGCTAGAGGTGGCGTCGGTCGTGAATAAGAAGGCTGAGTCCGACTGCGCGCCCCACCCCCTCGACATCATGGCGCTATACGCGCTGTATCAGCGGCGATGAATGGGGCGGGGGTGGCTGGCAGGTTGCCTAGGCGGTGCGCGGTTGCGCTGATTGGGCTGCTGATCCTGGTGGGCGTGTGGGGTGCGAGCGGCTGTGAACCGAGCCGGGACGAGGTGGGCTCGGCAGGGACGCGAGCACCCACGCCAACGGCGACGGCGGCAGCGCTGACGCACACCCCACGCGTGGAGGTACCGATGCCAACGCCGAGCGTTGCCCGGCCAACTCCCACATCGACTGTCGCCCCGGCAACGCCGACACGTACCGCCGTTCGGTCAACCCCCACGCCGCGGCGCGTCGTCACACCGACGCCAACGCCACTGGCGGCGCTGCCAACGCCCACGCGGCTGTCGGCCCAGCCGACGCCGACACCCGTGGCGCCCACGCCAACGCCGCGCGTGGAATACGTCTTGGTGGATGCCGAGGAGATCGTGATAGGGGTTGGCACCGAGACGTTTGGCGAGTGCCATGCCGTACATGGACGGGGGGGGCTGGAGTATGCCCGTGCCATTCCGCTCTGGGGCCCGGTGTCTGACTTTCAAGTTGTGGCCTGGAGTCCGGACGGCACCGAGGTGTACTTCACGGACGGCGGGGACATCTACAGCGTCACCGCGGACGGGTGGCGGCTCCGGCCGATTGCGCGGGTCGCGCGGCTCGCCGACGGCTTGCGCAACGCGCGGACGTCCTTTTCCGTGGCCCCGGACGGGATGAGCGTTGTCTACGCCGAGTGCCGCATTTTTCCCAAGTATTTTGAGTCGGCAACCGGTGACTTGGTGGACACCAGCGATTGGGAGGAGCGTTTCAGTTTCGAACTCATGTCCGTTCCGCTCAATCACACGGGCGTGGGCCGGCTGACCGCAAACGCGAACCATGACTTCTATCCCGCGTGGTCGCCGGACGGGCGGCGTATCGCGTACCTGTCCAGTTTCTCGCGGGTCGATGCGTATCCCAGCAGGCAGCAGGTCGGCCTGGGCCTGTTGACCATGGCGGCCGACGGCACCGACATTCGGCCGGTACTGGACCTCGGATTCGCCCTCCTGCCTCGGCCGCCCCAGTGGTCGCCCAACGGGGAGCACCTGGCGGTGGTTCGGTATCGACAGCAGGAACGCAGGCCGTACGAGCTTGAGCGCCATGGCCGTCAGCTGTACGTCGTCGGCGCCGATGGCGCCAAGCCACGACGGCTGGACGCCCACGTGGTCAGCGAGCCGTCCTGGTCGCCGGACGGAACGCGGCTGGCGTACGCGCGATCGGAAACAGGCGGCGTCGGTCTCTATACCGTGGGAATCGATGGCACGGGTGTGACTCGGGTGGGTGAGATCGCCGGGTGGGGGAAACCGGAGTGGCGATATTACTTTGACTTTATGCGCCTTCCCGAGGACCCATCGGATGCCTGGATTGACATCGTGGCCTGGTCACCCGACGGGTCGCGGATCCTCGTTGTGCCCAACCCGATCCATGCGGCGTTCGTTGTCAACCTGGAGACCGGCGGCACGACCGACCTGTGGCACGTTCTTACGTCGACATGGAGCGGGGTGCGAGCCGCCGCGTGGTCGCCGGACGGCTCGCGAATCGCCCTGGCGGCGGGCGGGGAGGGCGGGGAGGGCCCTCACATCGTGGCGACGGTGGCGACCGACGGCAGAAATCTGCGCAAGGACTTCCGCGTGTTGGCCGAGCCGACAGGCCCCGGGCCCCACGTCGCGGCCTTGCGTGCCGGGCGTGGCCGCTATGTGCCGGGGCCTGAGGACGAGGCGGCGTGCCGGACCGGCGGGGCGGTGCCGGACCCGGACGTGAATGAATCGCTGGTCGAGCAGTGTGTGGATCTCATCCGACTGCGCAAGAGCCTGGTCGGCGGCGAGGCGCTGAACTGGAGTCCTGAGCTCTCGATGGCGGAGTGGGACGGTGTGATCCTGGGTAGGGAGCCACCTTACGTCGGCGTTCTCGAGTTGGACCTCGGCGGCCGGGGCCTGCGTGGTTCGCTGGCACAGGCGATTCCACGGAAAACAGCCCTGCACGTGCTGGTGCTGCGGGACAACAGCCTTGATGGCCGGATCCCAGACGGATCGTTGAATCAGTGGCGTCTCGAAGTCCTCGACCTCAGCAACAATCAGTTGACGGGACCGATCCCGTTCCGAATGGGCGGGCTGGACCGGCTGCGGGTCCTGGACCTCTCGTCCAACCAACTCAGCGGCGACATCCTCGCCCGGTTGGCCGAGTTACCCAACTTGGAGGACGTCGCGCTGGCAGGTAACCAGTTCAGCGGCTGCGTCCCGCCCGGGCTCCCGCTCCGCGATCGCGACGACCTGGACCTTCCGACCTGCGAGCCGGCAACGTGATGGGCCGCCGGCTTCGACTCCAAGCGCGGCGCGCCGGCATCACGCTGAGTGAGCGCAAGGCCAAGGCGTTGCTAATTGTTGCGATGGTGGCGCTGAGTGTGGGCTGCGTGGGTGCCAGCGAACGCGGTGAGGCCACGTCGTTGCTCCCGGAGCCGGCGTCGGTCGCCTCGGATCCGCTTGCCGTGGATTCATCGAATGGATCGGACTCGTCGTCGGTGGCCGAAGTCACCGCGCCGGACGCCACATCGCCGGCGGCCTTCGCAACGCCTCGCGTTCCAATCGCGTCGTCCGGCGGTCCGGCAGTCGCCAGAGCACCCGCCGCGCAGGCCGCGGGGCTGGAAGCTGTCCGGGGACGGGGGGAGGCAACGACCAGCGGCGCGACATCGACGGTGGAGGAGTTGCTGGAGGACGGCCTGTACGGGGCAAGCGCGTCGCCAGTGCACCTGGCAATCCGGGGCACGCCGGCGGCGGACTCGGTGCGCTGCAGCTGGCGCGGGATTGCGCGGACGGCGCAGCAGCGCGAGGACGCCATTCGCTTTTGGCTGCGGCTGGACACGACCGAGACCATTCCAAGCGTGGGCGCCCTGGAGATCCTGTTCGCCGTCGTGTTGGATGCGCTGGACCCCTATCTCCGCGAGACGGCCAAAGCCAACTTCCTGGCGATCGCGCGGGGCGGGGAGTCGATGGACTACCTGTTCCTGACGTGCTTTGCGGATTACGCGGTGACCAACTTCCTGCTGGGGACGGGAACCACGCCAACGACGGTGACGGTGGCGTACGACCGGATGGACGAGGCGGCCGCGTACGACCTGTACGTGCGGGAGCACGACACGGGCACGTACGGAACTGAGGCGCTGAAGACCCGCGGCGACTACGAGGCGGGGTTGCAGGCGCAGGTGGTGGCGGCGGAGACCGCGCTGAGCGCGGATATTGGGGGGCGCGAGGCGGTGGTGTTTTTGGCGCCGATGGGGGCGCATAACGCGATTGGGTTCGAGGCCTGGCAGGCGGTGGCGCAATGGGCGGTGGTGACGGACGGCGGCGGGGTGGTGCAGGCGGTGCGCGACGACACGCCGGCGGGCGACCCGGAGCACACCCAGACGCTGGCCAACCTGACCAGCCGGATCACCGCCGCGGCGGACAGCGACGCCTTTGCGGACGAGCGGATCGAGACCGTGACCGGGTTGGAGCCCTACTACCGCACCACGCTGGGCGCCTATGGCGACATCACGCCGGGGGACGGGCAGACGACGACCTTCACGCCGAAGCAACCGCCGGCGGCGCCGACCTGCACCAACGGCACGGTGGTTGCCACCCCGGCCGACAGCCGGGAGCTTGTCAAGGACTGTGAGGCGCTGCTGGCGGCCAAGGACAGCCTGCGGGGCACCGCTACGCTCAACTGGAGCACCGGCACGGCGATGAGCAGTTGGACCGGCGTCACCACCGGGGGCACGCCCACGCGGGTGACGGGGCTGAGCCTGGCCAGCAAATCCATGACGGGGACGATCCCGCCCGAAATCGGCCACTTGCTCGACCTGACGACGCTGAACCTGAAGAGCAACAGCCTGACCGGCGACATCCCGTCGGAGCTCGGCTGGCTGGACCACCTGACGGAACTGCGGCTCTCGGGCAACACGCTGACGGGCTGCATCCCGCTGAGTCTCAAGAGCGTCACAACCAACGACCTGAGCTCGCTGAACCTGCCCTACTGCGAACCGCCGGCGCCGAGCAACCTGCGGGCGGGCACGCCGGGCGAGGGCAGCCTGAGCCTGCTGTGGGACGCGCTGACGGGGGCCGCCGAATACCAGGTGGAGGTCTGGGAGGCGGACGGGCGGCGCTGGCGCAGCGACAGCGACACAATCACGGGCACGACGCACACGGCGGCGGGCTTGGAGTGCGTGACCTCGTACGACGTGCGGGTGCGGGCCTACGGCAACGGCACGACCTACGCGGCGGCCTGGGGGTCGCCCTCGGCGGCCCTGACGGCGACCACGGGGACCTGCACGCCGCCGGTGTTCAATCCGGCCAGCTACACGTTCAGCGTGGTCGAAAGCGCGGAACCGGACACGCCGGTGGGCACGGTGACGGCCACGGACACCAGCGGCGAGCCGGTGACCTACGCGATCAGCGACGGCAATGCGGGGGACGTGTTCGCGATCGACGCCGCGAGCGGGGCGATCAGCGTCTTTGGGGCGTTGGATTACGCGGCGACGTCGAGCTACGCGCTGACGGTGACGGCCACGGACGCGGCGGGCGGCACGGCGACGGCGGAGGTGACGATCGCGGTCACCGAGTTCGTGATCGACTACGACGCGGACGACGACGGCCTGATCGAGGTAGCGGACCTGGCGCAGTTGGACGCGATCCGCTGGGACCTGGATGGGGACGGCGTCGCCAGCGCGGCGGACCATGCCGCCGCCTACCCGTTTGCGCCGGCCGGCATGGGCTGTCCGGCGGCGGGCTGCACGGGCTACGAGCTGATGGCGGGCCTGGACCTGGACACGGACGGCAGCGGGACGGTGGACGCGGCGGACGCGTACTGGCACGACGGCGCCGGGTGGGCGCCGATTGGCCGCGAGGGCGCGGCTTACCGCGGGGATTTTGACGGCAACGGTCACGTGATCGCGAACTTGCGGATCGCGCGCGGCGGCACGAACGAGGTCGGCCTGGGGCACAGCAATGATCCGTCCGACATCATGAACGGGTGGGTCCGCCAGATTGGCTGCACCGGCACGAACTGCGGGCTGTCGGAAAACGACCGTAAGGGCGCCCGCGCCCTCTACACCAGCCCGCACCATGCCGCGCATTAGGCCGCCGGCGATGCGCGGCGTTGCTCGGATCCGCCGGAGCCTCGCCTGGGGGTTGCTGACCGTGGCGCTGGCCGCGGCGGCGCTGGGTGCGGCGGCCTGCGGGCCGGGCGACGACTCACTCCAGCGTCCGGTCTATCCCGATGCCTCCCAGCGCCGGGTCGCCACATTGCCCAACCCCACCTGGCGGGTGGCGCCGTCGCTGACCGAGCAGATCGTCCGCTCGACGACGATCGTGCGGGCCACGCTGCAGTCCGCCGCCGCGGCGGTGGTGGCCGAGCCGGACGGCGGCGGCTACCGGCCGGTGCAGGAATTGCGCTTCACGACCCACGAGTACTTGAAGGGCACTGGGCCGGCGACGTTGCTGGTGGCGGTGCGGGGCGGCGCGACCTATGGTTCCGAGGCCGACGCGCGCGCGGCCGCCGCCGCGGCGGTGGCGGGACGGGTCACGACCTGGGACAACCGCCAAGGGATGCTGTTCCTGCGCACGGCCCATCCCACCTACGCGCCGGTTGGGACTGGGGCGACCGAGACTACCGAGGCGGCGGGAGCGCTGGCGTTCATGCGATCCAATCCCGACCAGTCGAGTTGGGCTTACAGCGTGGAGACGCTGAGCCGGGCCTGGCTGCCGGCCCGGGACGCGCCCGCCGAAGGCGTGACGCCGGCGGCCTTCATCACGGACGGGGCGCCGACGCCGCCGCCCACGATCAGCCTGGCCGAGCTGCGGGCCCAGATCGCGTCGTTGACGGCCGAGTTGACGACGGGGGCGGGAACCGCTGGGTACGCGCATTGCGTCGAGAGCCGAATCCTCCGCGAGCGGCATCGTCGCGCCGTCCCGTGGTCGCCGCCCCAGGAAGCCACGACGCTGGCCTCCGGGTCAGCGACCGCAACCGAGGTAGTCCAAAACACGCACGCCTATCGCGAGCCGCACTACAATCGCTATTGGCTGAGCGGCCCGGACGCGGCGTTGTTTCAGCCGGAAGTCGTGGACACCGACGGACAGCCCGGCACCGGCTATACGCATGGCCCGCGCACGACCCGCCCGTTGCCCGCCGGTGAGTACCGGCTGCACTACAACTCGAACCATCATGAGTTCTTCCCCTGTAGGTTCGTGCCCTTGGACGGCTATATCGAGGTGACCGTCACGGTCACGGCGCCGACCGGGACCGTGCATGAGGCGTTCTTCGATCCGGCGGCGTTGGGCAGCGGGGTGGTCGGGCGGGACGCAGCCCAGGGGGTGCTGGCGCCGGCGGCGGTGGGCGCGGTCGGCGGCGCCGCGGGCGCCTCGGGGAGCAGCGGGAGTTCCGCGACCCTGCGGCGGCTGACCTGGGACGCCGGGCAGCTGCGGTTAGACGTTTCCGGCACCACCCTGGCCGGCCAGCAGCTGGAGCTGATCCGCCTGGACGGGACGGTGGGGCTGACGCTGCGCGGCGACGCGGCGACGCGCACGGCCACCGGCAGCGGCCACGAACTGCGCTGGCCGGTCTGTACGCAACCCTGGCAGCCGGGCGAGCGCCTGATGCTGCGGATCAGCCCGGCCCCCGCCGGCGACCCGCCGGCGGCCCCGGCCTGCCCCAGCGCGCCCGCCCTGCCGACGGTGACGATAGATGCGGCCGCCCCGGCGGCCGGCGCGACCGCCACTCTGACGGCGGCGGTCCCCACCGGCGCGGGCGCGGCGACCTACCAGTGGCAACGCGACGTGGGCGGCGTCTGGACGCCGGTGGGGGCGGAGGGCGCCACGTACCAGGCCCGCGCCCTGACCGCCATGACCGGCGCCTGGCGAGTCCAGGCCCGCTACGCGTCCGGGGCCATGGCCCACTCGGCGCCGGTGACGCTGACCTGGCCGGCGGCGGCCACGCCCCCGTGTAGCAACGGGGTGACGGTGCCCACCCCCACAGCCAATACGGGCCTGGTGCAGGACTGCACGGCGCTGCTGCAGGCGCGCGACGCGCTGGCCGGGTCCGGTCGCCTGAACTGGGACGGGACGCGCGCGCTCAGCGACTGGACCGGCGTGACCGTGGCCGGCACGCCCCAACGGGTGGTGGGCCTGCGGCTGGACGCGCTGGGCCTGACGGGGCCGGTGCCGGCGGCACTGGGCGAACTGACCCAGCTGACGGCGCTGGACCTGCGCGGCAACGCCCTGACCGGCGATCTGCCCGCCGATCTGGACGCCCTGACGCGCTTGACGGAACTGCGGCTGAGCGGCACCCGCCTCACCGGCTGCCTGCCGGCGACCTTGGCCGGGGTGGCGACCACGGACGCGGCGGCCCAGGGCCTGGCCGCCTGCCAGGCGGGGCCGGCGTTTGGCGCGGCGCGCTACGACTGGGTCGTGCCGGCCGGACTGCCGGTGGGCGCGGCGGTCGGGCAGGTGCAGGCGACCGACGCGGGCGGCGGGACCGTGACCTACGCGCTGACGGCGGGCAACGACGCCGGGGTCTTCCAGCTCAACGCGACCACCGGCATCCTGTCGGTGGCGGGCGCGCTGCCGGCGGGCGGCGCCGGCCTGACGGTCACGGCCACGGACGCCCAGGGGGGCGCGACGCGGGTGCCGGTGGTGGTGGCGGTGGCCGACGCGGCCCAGCAGCGGGCGCCGCCGGTGTTTCCGGCCGGGGGCTGGAGCTTCCGCGTGGCGGAGGACGCGCCGGTGGGCACGCCAGTGGGGACAGCGGCGGCCCTGGACCTGGACGGTGGCCCGCTGACCTACGCGCTGACGGCCGGCAACACCGGCGGCGTGTTTGCGCTGGACGCCAGTTCCGGGATGTTGACGGTGGCGGGGGCGCTGGATTACGAGACGACGGCCAGCTACGCGCTGACGCTGACGGCCAGCGACGCGCACGGCGGGACGGCGACGGCGACGGTGGCGATCAGCGTCACCGACGTCGCCTATGCGCCGAGCTTCGCGGCGGCATCGTTAACGTTCACGGTGGACGAAACCGCGGCCGTGGGGACGGCGGTGGGCGTCGTGCAGGCGCTGGACCCGGCGGGTGGGACGGTGCGCTACGCGCTGACGGCGGGCAACGCGGCGGGGGCCTTTGCCATCGACGCCGCGACGGGGACGCTGACGGTGGCCGGGGCGCTGGACCGCGCCACGACGCCGGCCTACGCGCTGACGGTGACCGCCAGCACCACCGAGGGCGGGATGGCAATGGCCACGGTGACGATCACCGTGACCGAGTTCGTGATGGACTATGACGCGGACGACGACGGGTTGATCGAGGTGGCGGACCTGGCGCAGCTCAACGCCATCCGCTGGGACCTGGACGGGGACGGGGTCGCAAGCGACGCCGGCTATGCAACGGCGTTCCCGGACGCGCCGGCGGGGATGGGCTGTCCGGCGGCGGGCTGCACGGGCTACGAGCTGACGGCGGGCCTGGACCTGGACACGGACGGCAGCGGTACGGTGGGCTTCAACAACGGACGGATCGTGGCCAGCTACGCGCGGGGGGCGGAGTGCGGAGAGGGCAGGATTCCTCGGGGGACCTCGGAATGCCAGCGGGGGCGTGCGGGGTTTGGCGGGGATGAGGGGCCTGCGGGCGTTGGGCGGATAGAATTTGGGTAGTTGCGGTTTGGCGTCGGAGAAGGTGACCTGTGTCGCACGAAGCCCGTTTGAGCGAACTTGGCATCACGCTGCCGGAGGCGCCGACGCCGATGGCGGCTTACGTCCCGGCGCTGCGCACCGGGGATCTGCTGTGGATTGCAGGTCAACCCCCCGGAGGCGACTGGCGCGGACGGGTCGGCGAGGACTATGACGTTCCAACCGGTGCGCGGGCGGCGCGCGATTCGGGGCTGAATATTCTGGCGCAGGTGCGCAAGGCGGTGGGCAGCCTGGACGAGGTGGAACGGGTGATCAAGGTGGTGGGGTTCGTGAACGCCGCGCCTTCGGAGTCGGGGGTTCACCTGGTGGTGAATGGTTGCTCGGAGCTGATGCAAGAGGTGTTTGGCGAGGCGGGGCGGCACACACGCTCAGCGGTGGGCTGCAGCACGCTGCCGATGGATATTCCCTGTGAGATCGAGGCGGTGTTTCAGCTGAAGGGGTAGGGAGGCTCTTTGCGGGGTTGCCCGGAAGACTCTCACCCCCGGATTGAGTCCGGGGCAGGTTCTGCCGCTTCCGCGGGGCGAGGTGAAGAGATGAATAGGGGGAAGAGGGCGGTTGGGGATTAAAGTTTACGAGCGGCCCACCAAGTGGACCGCTCGTGTTCGCGGCTTTCCGGGCACTGCAATTGCCGTACCCGAGTGTCACGCGACGTTTATCGGGCGCTCACCTCACATACGGCAGCGCTCGAAAAGCCACGAGTGGCATCACCCATATGCATCACCCCCTCAGCGGTTCGGATTCCTCGGCACCACGCCGATGTCCGGTATGGGTCCATTATGCACCAAGTGAAGCGGGGTGGGGTCTTTTTTTCCGAGCGTGCGGTGGGGGTAGTGGTTCGTGCTGTCTCACAACGAGCGGGAGAGCGCCGGAAAGGGGAGGAACGGCCTGGGGGGGCGGCTTCGAGCCACCGACGACCACCCCGCTCGCGTCATTCCCGCCTGTTCACGCTGCGCGGCGCTTGTAGAGGACTTCCGAGTCTTCCAGCATGCGGCGGAGCATGGAGTTGGGGTTCGGGCGGTGTTTGGCGAACGATTCGTGGGAACGAATGAGGAAGTCGGCGGGGAGTTCGAAATGGTCGGCGATGGCGCGGTGGATGGGGTTGCTGCGGCGGGGTGGTTCAACGACCTCGCGCAGGACGGCCAGCAAGTCCAGGTCGCTGTTCGCGTCCTCTTCGCCGCGCGCACAGCCGCCAAAGAGGATGTCTTGCCCCGGCTCGAAGCGCTCCGCAATGCGTTGTGTGATGGCCTGGATGGTGGCGCGGTTGAGCGGCGTTTCAGCAGGATGCATACGCGGTTGGAGGTTCTAGGCGGCAGGTTGGGGAATCAAACATGGATAGACAGGACGAGGACCCGCATCGAGAGCTCCAGGTAGGCGTGGGGTCGTGTCGCACTTACCTGGCTCCAAGCGGATTTGAGAACTTCGTCATCGGTTTCGGTGACCAGCCAGAGTCAATATCACCGAAAGACGGCGGGCTAGGCCTTTCTGACTGGCGCCGTGACTTCGACGACCGACCGAATCACGCCACTCACCGCCAGGGCCACCCAGCAACTACACCTATGGCGAACTCGGCCTGAACATCGAAAAGCTACCAACTTCCACTCCCCGTGACTTCAAGTCATACAACCTGTGCATCTGTGTAACAAATTGCCTTCGGCCGCCATAGCTCGGATGACGTACTTGAAAGACTTCATGGCGATGGCCCGCTAAACGGCGAACACTATTTGACGCATCAATACCTATTCCAACTAAGAGTTGAGGCCTTAGAAGAAGAATGAGCTGAGCGAGAAGAGACTCGCCTATGTCACGCTCAAGTGAATTATGAGGCCGATTACTAAAAGGGTTGTCTGCCTTGTGTGGATGTAACGGAAACACATTCCATAGAAAAATCGGTCTATCAAGCCGTGCCAGCACGTTCCATATGACCGTGGCCGTCTGTTCGATCACTACCTCACCCGTCGTTGGCCGCTGAATAGACACCTCCCATCGTGCAGCATGAACGCTGCTGTGCCGATCATCCGTAAGGGCAAGTCCAGTCCGCCTGCCGCCACGATGACCCAGATCACGTCCAATCCACATGGAGTGCACATTCTTCTTAGTCGCAGACTCGAGGACGTCCAATAGCGTCTGTGAACGGCGCTTCGGTGCATCATGTACATCATATACTGGGCATCGTTCTGCATAGGGATTAAATGTATTATCGAACTTCAGATCTCTCAATTGTTCAACCAATTGTCGCGAATTCACACTATGCCTTCGTCAAGTGCCCTATATCGAATGGTACGAGCCGACCGATCGCCAACCACCACGCCGCCATTATTTCGTCTCACCAGCCTAAACACTTCAAATCCGCTCAGAATAGCATCCTCCCACAATTTGAGAGGGCATCTCTCGACCTCATATACCTGCACAAATTGACGTACTGTCTTTAATAGATCAAAAGATACACTTGTATGCCCATCGAACAAATCGATCTCCTTTGCACACGAAAATATCCACGCAGTTAGTCCTTCCTCGACCACAATGGCTCTACCACCATCCTGGGTCTCGTCCAATACAGGGTCACTCTTACGCTTCTGCTTTATCAACGCACGAAAAGTAGGAGACCAGTGAAGTATGGCAGCATGCGCGAAGTGAAACACATCATGGAATCGATAACCATCCGGATCAAGAATGTTGTCCGTAAGTGGATCACCAATAAAAACTCCATTCCACTGCAAATAACTTCGACTGCCGTCGCGTTGGGTGATTTTGATCTCAAAGTGATCTGGGAGCCTTTCCTCACCCGCGAAGTGACTGTCAAACGTTGGCAAGGTTGACGCCTGGGGATCTAGGAATCGGCCATGCGTCTTCCTAATATTCGTGCATACCACATCCGAAAACTCTACGTTCATGATTGCCAGTGCCTGGAAATAGTGTCTACAAAAGCCCTGCAGCAAATCATGGACCTTCGAATTCACCTGTGTGATGTCCAGTAGCGCAGCGGCGGCTCGGCCGAGCTTGAGTAGAGCGTCAATGCCGCGAAGTGTCAAATTGGCGGGCACGGAATTGACTTGCGCATTGCCCACGAAGTCGTCGCAATGCGGCAGATAAGTCTCAGGGCGGGAGCCAAGTCGCCTACAAAGTGCAGTAAAGTACCAAAGGGTATCGCCAAATTCCTCAACGAGATCCTGACGATAGCCAGTGTATGCTGCTTCCTCTCGGAGATATTTTTTAGCAGTCGACATAATAGTACCAACTTCGCCGAAAAGACCCATAAGGACAGCGCTGAGATCGTCTTGATCGAGCCTATCAGTGACCGCAGCGTCCTGAGCGTAGGTCCCCAGCACAATTGATCGGTTGGCCTTGTCTGCGACGCCTTGGCGTCTAGCGGAATGCTGTGTACTTATGGTGTGTAAGGCCAATCCAGAGGAGAACCGAGGTACCCGGTTTCGCTAGTCGATCTGAACCAATCCACAAAGTCCGTCACCATCATATGTGGAAAACGGCATTTATGACCGTGGCCAGCGCAGACGTCATATCCTCTGTAATCCCTGAATCTTGCAGGTATTTCTGGACCCTCGCCGCCCCAGTAGGCGTAGTCTGTACTGACCAAGACTCTGTTGGCACCTGTGTCACGAGAGATATTGTGCTGATTCGGTGTTCCGCCTGCGTAACTGTGATGAGAATCCTGCTGAGTCCATTCACCGGATGGATGTTTGAAGTAGATATTGTCTCCAAACGCCTGCTTCTTGCTTCCTCGAAGATTGGGCCGCTTGAGAAAAAACCGATGATGGCACCAATATTGATTGAAGGTCATGTCTTCGGTAATACGCATGGCGTAGACAAGGTGACCACGACGGGACCGCGTGCTACTTCCCGTACCGATGACCCAGTCTCCTACCGAGGCGGTGCGGCGTATGCTTGGCTTGCAGGTAGCTAACGTACAGGCTCCGAAGAACGGGTTCGGAGCGAAGCCGTAGTCTCGCACGACAACGTAGGAAAATAGCCTCATAGTATCCCTAGGCGCAGCTATGCCGCCTGATGTTTCGAGGTTCGATGGTCATCCCGTTCGGCGCTTCCCAACTATTGATTTGGCCATTTATTGCATCAATCACTTTGTTGCCGCGCCAAGCAACTACAGCGTCGGCATACTTGTCCAGTGCTTCGGGTACTTCGCATCCGTTCTCGCCTAGCGCCCATACCCCTACAATTCGCTTGCCATGTTTCTCAGCGTACTCAATCTCCCAATCGACCCATTTGCTACCTTTGGTCTCGGAAGACACATACACTACTAGTGTGCCTGATTGTCGAATGCGAGGTGCTAGAATTTGGGACTTGATGTATTCGTCAGAATCGGCCCGGTTGGGATTGTCGGAGTTGATTGAATAATCCCTGATGGTCATCCCGTTCGTCTTGAGCAATGACTTGAAATCTTTGAGGCCTTCATCATCTTCATGAATGTGGCTTATGAAAACGTTTTTTGTTTGGTTGGACATGTGATTCACTGGCCTTTTGAGAGGTTGTTAGTAAATGCCATCATGCACCTGGTTCTTCCAACTTGGTTAAATCTTCGACGCCGGCAATCTCCGCTAGCATTTTGTTATAGTTCCCTAATTGGACTTGCAATGCTATTAGTTCTTTACGAAACTGTTCGCTTATGGCCGGGTCGGCAAGAGAGTGGGACAAGGACGTGGCGTGCCACTTTTCTGTAAAAGGACGGACGATTTGGTTTAACACTGGAATGGCAATCTTGCTGAACTGTATTGTTTTCCTTCCATGGCGGCGTAGGATGTCACGGGTGCACGGAAAGATTGAATGGACACTATCTAAAGCTGCCTGCTCGTCGCCTTGGTCGGGTGTGAGTGGTTGAGTTGCGATTCTGGTTAGAAGCTCTACATAGAGTTCCCAGGCGGCATCTTTGTCGTTCTCGAGAAAGGTGATTTCGGCGTTTGCCCAACTTGGGCCAATGCGCACATTTTGCAAACTGAAACTATTGAACCATGACTCTAGAGTGGCTGGCAATTGGCCCTACGGCTTTCGCCGTGACGCAGTGTATCCGCCCGTGGCGCGAGTATATCGTCGGTTTGTCAGTTGCGCAATATGAGGTTTGAGGTTGTCTCGGAATGCGGCGTCGGCAACGTGGCATGGTTGGTGTTCGTAGAGGTTGTATTGGCCGGCGGGGTCCTGAAGTGGACGGGGGGCCATTTTGAGGGCTTGTTGGGTCTTGGCCAAGCAATTCTGCTCAGGCCGCGCGTCGGGCATGGAGCACTTCCGAGTCTTCCACCAGCCGGCTGGTCATGGAGTTGGGGTCCTGGCGATAGCGGGCGATCGCGCCGGATGAACGGATTAGGAGGTCGACCGCCGGCACGAAACGCTCGGCGATGCCGAGGCGAATGGCATAGCCGTCGCTGCCGTGTTCGTCGTTGTGCCGTAGGACCACCAGCAAGTCCGGGTCGCTGTTCTCGTCCTCTTCGCCGCGCGCGCAACTACCGAAGAGGATGACTTGCTCCGGCTCGAAGCGCTTCATGATGAGCTGCGTGATGGCCTGGATGGTGTCTCTGTTGCGAGGGTCTTCAACGACACGCGTCGGCGTATACGCCGCCATTCGGGCGTCGGCGAATAGCAACAGGTCGGGGATGTCTTCGCCGCCGCTGGAGGTTTGCTGGGGGAGGTCGTCGGTCCAGCCAAGAAGTTCCAGCAGGGGGCGAATGAGGTCCTGCTCGGTCTGGGTTTCGTTGGGGTTGTGGTAGGCGGCGAAGTCGTGGAAGAGGCGGCGGGCAGCGTCCCGGAACTGGGCGAAGGCGGGGGCCTGGGCGCGGCGCTCGGGGGTGGCGCGGATGCCGTCGGTGAGGAAGTACTGGGTGAAGAGGTGGCCGGGCATTAGGGACGGGTGGTCTGAGATTGGGGGAAGGATCGCATGTTGGGATTGTTTTGGGGGCTTAGTTGCTGAGGGGTTCGTGGTTCGATTGGATTCACCACGAACGGACTGAAGGGCTTGTCGCGATCATTCGGCAGGCTCCAGGCGAACGGTTCGGCACGGGCACCCCGAGCGGTTTAATTGCCGCGCGGCGAGGCGGTTTCCCTGATCCGGTCTCTATCGTCCCCGACCAGATTTATCCAGACCCAACATCTCGTTCTAAGCGCCGCAGGGTATATGCCAAGCCGGCCGCAGCCCCGGATCACGACCATCGTGATGCCGGTAGCGACATGGACGCCGATCCTGCCCGTGGCTCCGGTTGTGGGTGTTGCCGCGCGGCCGAGGGATTGCGCGGCTGGGGCGACGGCTGGTCAGGCGGCGAAGACGTCGCGCACGTCGCAGGTGAAGCCCGGCAGCGCGTCGAAGCCGTGGAGCGCGTCGCTCTGGGTGAGCGTGAGGGTGCTGGCACCCTCACGATGCGTGTCGACGGTGCGGGTGTCGGGATGCACGACCCATACCAGTCGTGTCCCGTAGCTGAGCCACATGAGCGCCTTGTCGTTGATCTCCCGCCGGCTGTCGCCGGGCGATGCAACTTCCACCACCAGGTCGGGGACGACCTGCGCATAGCCCGTGACTCGCTGATCCAGCGGAATCTTCAGGGCCGAGAAGTAGGCGATGTCCGGCTCGCGCACCGTGTCGGGATCGCGCTCCAGCCAGACTCCGGAGTCCGAGGCCGTGAGTCGGCCCAGTTTTCTGGGCTTGATGAAGCTGCCCAGCAGGATCACCAGGTTCGCGACGATCGTGCCGTGTTCGTGGCCCGTTGGCATGGTTTCGCAGAGCGTTCCTCGGATCAGTTCGCCGCGGACCCCCTCGCTATAGAGCCGGAGCAGATCGTGGGCGGTCAGCAGTCGCGGCGGCGTGTCTGTAACAGCCATCGCTTACCTTCCTGCCCAATGTGGTGTTGGAATCCATGCTACGGCATCTCGAAGGGCGCGGGATGCTGCGTGTTGGGGTGTCCCTTGGCGTCTGTTGCCACACGCGCGGCGCGGCGGTGGATGCGTTTGGCCCAAGCGTGTCGAAGAGGCGTTCATGGTTCGACACGGCCCCTTCGACAAGCTCAGGACAGGCTCACCACGAACGGGGGGGGTGGGTCGGGGGTGGAGCGGAAGACCCTCACCGGTTTCCGGCGAAGACGCCGGAACCTGCCTCTCCCACGGGGCGAGGCTTAGGAGCGGCCCGGCTGCTTCGGCTGGCTCAGGGCGGGGCCTGCGACTGACTCGGGGCCGGGCAGCAGCTTGTCGAAGTGGCGGGCACCCCGCTGGCTGCGCACCTGTGGATGCTGGGCCGGTGCGCAGTGACGAAATTGGAGGCGACCTTGAGCGGATCTTTGGAGGCGTCGGTTTTGGCGCAGCACTTCACCTCAGAGAAACTCGCGTCGATGGTCGTCAGCCGTTGATCTCGGCCTCAATCGCGGCATGTGGGATGTAGTCGGAGACATTGGTGTCCTTGAGCCGCTCGCTCAGAATCGCCATGTCCTCCTCATCCTCAAGCCGCTCAAGCCGCTCGAGGTATTCGGCGTCCGCAACGGACACGAGCGCCACGACGCCCTTGCCATGGCGCGTGAGCACGATCCGCTCGTCACCGAAAGCCACCCGGTTGATGTGCTCGGAGAGATCCCGTCGGGCATCCGAGACGCGCACCTCAATCATGGCCAGTCTCCCGTGTCAAGGCCAGCAGGCACCACTTGGCGGATTGTGGCACAAAAGTATACATATGTACAATACGCCTGTGCGCTACGAAGTCCGCTGGCATCGCGCAGCGCGCAGGGAAGTTCGACGGCTTCCGCTGCGCGACCAGCAGCGCATTGCCGCGCAAGTACGAAGTTTGGCGAGCGATCCGCATCCGGCAGGATGCAGGCGAATGACCGGCCCACACGATGCGTGGCGAATTCGGGTTGGCCGGTACCGCGTGGTGTACCAGATTCATGGAACCGTGGCGCTGGTTTTCGTCGTCCGGGTGGGCAAACGCGACGAGATCTACAGACGCCGCGAAACACTGCGCGAGCGACTGCGACCGAGTAAGTGAGTGATGAGGTTCGCGGGTTAACGCTCCGAACCAGTATTGCCAGGACGCACTCGCAGTAGCTCATCCATAAGACCATCAATATTCCCTGCCACCCCGTCCTCGGCCAGGGCGGTGCGGATTTGGCGGCGGGCAGGGAGAGGAGTGAGATGGGAGAAGGGGCTGGGGCAAGAGGATTGAGCGCCTGGGCTGTGGGATTGACGGGGTGGCAGGGTGCGGCTGGCCTGTTGGGTGCTGCTGGATTCCGGGTGCTGACCCCGGAATGACGGGAGGGGATGTCGGAGAGGAGTGGCGCTTAGCGCTGGCGGTGGTTGGGTGAACGGGGTGGCAGGGTGCGCCGGGTTTGTTGGGTGCTGCTGGGTCCCGGCTGCGGACGCCGGGATGACGGGGGATAGGCAAGGAGTGAGCGAAGAGTAGTGAGGAGTGAGAGGGGGATAGGGCGAGGACGAGGAGTGGGGAGGGCGGGTTTGACGGCCGTCTCTATGTGTGGCGAGAGGACCGGGGTTAGGAGGTTCGGCGGAGGAGGCGGTGGGTGAGGGTGCGGATGGGTTGGAAGCGGCGGTAGAGGCCGATGCAGGTGAACAACACCATGATCAGAACGCCGGGCCAGTTGAAGACGAAGCCGGTCAGCCTGCGCATCAGTTCAACCGGTCCGTCATCGGTCGCTCCGCTGGAGAGGGCGGCCAGGAAAAAGAAGGGCAGCAGCACCAGCGCGCCGATGACCATCTGGCCAAGGAGGCCGACGACCGGCAAGAAGATGACGTAGAGGACGGCGCGGATGCGGCGCATGACGCGGTCAATGCCGTAGTCCTCGACACGACCCTCGCGGCGGTCGGCGTAGGCGTCGAAGCCGCAGTGGCGGCACGTGGCCGAGCGGGCGGCGATATGGCGGCCGCAGTTGGTGCAGGTGACGGTGGCCACTGGTCGGCGACTCCTAGCTTCAGGCCGCCCAATTGTGGCGCGTAGGGGCGGGTTGGGACAAGTCGGGAGGAAGGAGAGAGGGCAGTGGAGTGAGGAGTGAGAGGGGATTAGGGAAGGAGTGAGCAACTGTGTTGGGGTGTCAAGGGTTAGGGCATGGAGGGGTCCCACATGGTCTGCTTTTGGCAGAGGGTGTTGCAGAGGACGAGGAGCTTGCGCAGGCAGGCAGTGAGCGCGACTTTGGGTGGCTTGCCGGCCGCGAGCAGGCGCTGGTAAGAGGCCCGGAGGCGCGGATTGTGGCGGACCGCTGTCAGCGTAGCCATGTAGAGCGCGGCGCGGACCCGGGCGCGGCCACCCCAGATGCTCCGGCGCCCGCGCCAGGCGCCGCTGTCGCGGTTGAAGGGGGCCACGCCGACCAGGGCGGCGACCTGCCGGCGGGAGCAGCGCCCGAGTTCGGGCAACTCCGCGAGCAAGGTAGCGGCGGTCACCGGGCCGATGCCGGGAATGCTCTGGAGCCAGGTGGCGCGGGGGCGCAGGGTGGGCTCGGCCTGCACGACGGCCGCCAGATCCCGATCCGCCTGCTGGATCAGGCGCGTCAACACGGCCAGGAGCGCGTCGCTGCCGGCCAGCTCGTCGGGCGCCAGGTGGCGGCGCTGCTGCTGCTCGGTCACGCGCGCCGTGACCAGCTGGTGCCGGCGGCGGGCGAGGGTCTGGAGCCGTCGCTCCGCCTTCGAGAGCGGGGGGCGCCGCGGGGGGCGCACCTCAGCCGCGAACCGCGCCAGCACGCGAGCATCCAGCTGATCGGTCTTGGCGAGGGTGCCGAGGGCGCGGGCGAAGTCGCGGACCTGGCGCGGATTGACCACCACCACCGGCAGGTCCGCCAGGGCGGTCACCACCGCGCGCTCATACCCACCGCTGGCTTCCAGCACCACGCGGGTGGGCTGGAGTGCGGCCAGCCGGTCGCGCAGCCGGTGCAGGCCGCCGCGGGTGCGCCGTACCGTCCAGGCCGCCCCCGTCGGGTGCACAGCGACGTCCAAGCGCCGCTGCGCCACATCGATCCCGACGTTCACATCCGTTGACGGAGCCATCCGGTACCCTCCGACGACGCTGGCTCCGCGCCCCGCCTTGCAGACGCGGGCTCTCGTCCTGACGGCCCCGGCAACTGTTCGGGCTCTGCGCCAGCGTCTGGGCCGGGACGACCCTGCTCTCCGACGGTCTCCAACGACCAAGAAGCGATCGGTCTGTCCCGGCCCCTTGCTGTGACCTTGGCCAATCCAAGGCTCACGGGAACGTACAAGAAGAGAGGAGAGAGACGGGAGGAGGGGTTGGTGGGGCGCACGCCCGATGGGTGCTGTGGGGATTCGCCTCAGGCGGTTGGCAGGGGTTTGAGGCGGACGCTGGGGAGGCGTTTGAGTTGCTGGTTGCGCGGGTCGACCTCGATTCCGACTGATTCGAGGGCGGTTACGCCGAGCAGCGGTTCGGCGTCCTCGTCGCCAATGACGATGGTCGAGCCGACGACCTCGCCCATGAATTCGATGTCAGCGGTGGTGATGTCCATCGCGATTTCACGGCCGTCGGCCAATCCGTAGACGCGCTGGCCCTTGGGCTTGAGGCCGATGGCTTCAAGGCAGGTTCTGGGGATAAGGGAGTCGGTGGCGCCGGTGTCGACCAGGAAGAGCCCTTGCCAGCTTCGATTCGGCTCGGCCGGGTTGCGAACCACGGCGGTGACGTAGGTTGCGCCCACTTGACTTGCCCCCTGGCCGCACGGCGGCCTCGAGACGCGCTTGGCAGTCCAGACAAGGACACAAGCGCGTCGTTCAACGACACAGCACCAGCGTCCGCCGCGCCGCATGGCAGGCTTGTCCCAATGAGAGCGTAGCCCAGACTCATCATCTCCGCCGCTAAATGGCCCACAGCGCGGCTCGCTGTACGGGGAGGAAGGAGTGTTCATGGTTCAACACGATCACCACGAACGGGGGGTAGGGACTGGGCCGGGAGCCGTTAGCTGTTGCGGCGGAGGCCGCGGAGTTCGTGGCTGAGTTCGCGGGCCATGAGGACCTGGCCGGCTTCGGCGACCGGGAGTCCGCTGAACAGGGCCTGGCTTATGAGTTCGACGATGGGCATTTCGACGCCGAGGCGGCGGGCCAGGGCGACGGCGCCGCGGGAAGTATCCACGCCTTCGGCGACCATGACCATGCGGGACTGGATGTCGTCCAGCGAACGTCCGGCGGCGAGTTGCTGGCCGACGTAGTGGTTGCGGGAATGGGCGCTGGCGCAGGAGGCGATGAGGTCGCCCATGCCGGCCAGCCCGGCGAAAGTCAGCGCGTCGGCGCCGGCGGTGAGGCCGAGTCGGGTCATTTCGGCCAGGCCACGGGTCATGAGGGCGGCTTTGGCGTTGTCGCCATAACGCAAACCGTCGGCCATGCCGGCGCCGATGGCGATGACGTTTTTGAGGGCGCCGGCGAGTTCGATGCCGATGACGTCGTCGCTGACGTAGGTTCGGAAGGTGGGGGCGCTGAGGCGCCGCTGCACGCTGCGGGCAACCTGGGACGTGCGGGCGGCGATGACGGCGGTGGCGGGCTCGCCGGCGGCGATTTCGCGGGCGAGGTTGGGGCCGGAGAGTACGGCGAGGCGGTCGAGAATGTCCTCACCGGCCCAGCCGGCGACGAGTTCGCTGACGCGCTGGCCGGTGGCCGGGTCGAGCCCCTTGATGCCGCTGACGATGGCGGCGTGGGGTTCGATGAGGTCGCTGATGGCCTCCCAGTTCTCACGAAGCCGCCGAATGGGGACGATGATGAGAACGAGGTCGGCGCCGTGCAGGACGGTTGCGGGGTCGTGGTCGATGTGGACGGTGTCGGGCAGGGTGACGCCGGGCAGGAAGCGCACGTTTTCGCGGCGGGCGGCCATGTCGTGGGCTTCGTGGGGATCGTGGGCCCAGAGGGCACAGGCGCCGTGGGCTTCGGCGACGAGCACGGCCAGGGTGGTGCCCCAACTACCGGAGCCGACGACGGCGACTTTGTTCACGCAGGGAGTCCTTGGAAGCGTCGGCGCCTAGTTTAGTGGGGTGGGGATGCGCTGGCCGCTGAGGGTGGATTGCCGCGTTAGATGGGACTGGAGATGGGGTGTTGGGCGCCGCGGGTGGGTTCCCGCTTTCGCGGGGATGACGGATAGAACGGTGCTAGCCTTGGGCACGGTGCAGTCGCCGAGGGCGCGCGGCACCGTACCCCTACTTTTGCCATGATTCCCAATTCCCAACTGCCCGCGGATCGGGCCGCCGAGGTCACTCAGGCGCTGGCGCGCGTGATGGAACCGGACCTGCAGCGCGGCCTGGTGGCGGCGCGCCTGGTTCGCGACGTGCGGGTGGACGGCGACAACGTGTCGCTGACGGTGGTGCTGACGTCGCCGGCTTCGCCGCATCGAGAAGCCATCGAGCGCGAGGTTCGAGAGGCGATTGCCGGACTGGGCTGGCCGAGCACGGTTGAGATCACCTGGACGGCGGAAGTCTCGTCCAACACGGGCTTCGGTCATGAAGGCGAGGTGCTGGCGGGCGTGAAGAACGCGCTGGCGGTGGCCAGCGGCAAGGGCGGGGTGGGCAAGTCCACGGTGGCGGTGAACCTGACGGTGGCGCTGCGTGAGCTCGGAGCGAAGGTGGGGCTGCTGGACGGGGACATCTACGGCCCGAACGTGCCGGGGATGCTGGGGATCGACGGGCGGCCGGTTCTGGAGAACGACAAGATCAAACCGCTGTCGGCCTTTGGCGTGCCGGTGATGTCGATGGGGTTCCTGACGGATCCCGGGCAGGCGGTGATCTGGCGGGGTCCGATGGTGGCGCAGGCGCTGCGGCAATTGCTGCACGACGTGGCCTGGGGCGAGCTGGATTACTTGGTTGTGGACCTGCCGCCGGGCACGGGCGACGCACCGCTCTCGCTGTCGCAACTGCTGCCACTGTCGGGCGCGGTGATCGTGAGTACGCCGCAGGAAGTGGCATTGCAGGACGTGCGGCGCGGGATTGCGATGTTCGAGAAGCTGCGGGTGCCGGTGCTGGGCGTGGTGGAGAACATGTCGTACTTCATCAGCCCGGATACGGGGGCGCGGTTCGAGATCTTCGACCACGGCGGGGCGCGGCGGGCAGCGGAGGAACTGGGCGTGCCGTTCCTGGGTGAGATTCCACTGGACCCCGAGGTGCGGATTGCCTCGGACAACGGGCGGCCGGTGGCGTCGCAGGGGATGGACAGCCCGGTGGCGCGGCCGTACTACGAGGCGGCGCGGCGGGTGGCGTCGGAGATCACCAAGCTCAACGCGGCGCGGCCGGATCCGCTGCCGGTTCTTTAGCGCGGCGCTGCGGTAGTTCAATTTTCAGCCGGCGGGTGTGGTGCGTGTCTCGGCGCCCTGTGTGCGTTGGTTTGTAACCGTTAGTCCGCGTTGTAGGTGATGACGGTGTGGATGGGGTGGCCGGCGAGGCGGGCGCAGCCGCCGAGGAAGGCCAGGTCGATCAGGAATGAAAGGCCGACGAGCTTGCCGCCCAGGCGTTCGACCAGTTCGGCAGCGGCGACGGCGGTGCCGCCGGTGGCGATGAGGTCGTCGATGATGGCGACGCGGTCGCCGGGGCGAATGGCGTCGGTGTGGACCTCGATGGTGTCGACGCCGTATTCGAGCTCGTAGGTGGCGGAGGTGGTGGCGGCGGGCAGCTTGTTGGGTTTGCGAAGCGGGACAAAGCCGCAGCCGAGTTCGCAGGCCACGGCGGAGGCGAAGATGAAGCCGCGGGACTCGACAGCGGCGACGGCCGCGAGGTTGGCGTCGCGATAGGGCGCGGCGAGGGCTCGAACGGCGGCCTTGAGGGCTTCGGCGTCGCCAAGCAGCGGGGTGATGTCCTTGAAGAGGATGCCGGGCTTGGGGAAGTCGGGTACGTCGCGGATGTAAGCGGTGAGGTTGGGGGCCATTGAAGGCCTCGGCGTGGGGTGGGCGGGGTCATGGTAGGACGCGCGCAGGGACGGGCGGCGGATAGAATCTCGGCGAGACAGGTCGAGTCCCGAAGGATTTCCCATGCCGGCGTACACGTATGAATGCGAGAAGTGCGAGGACGTGTTTGACGTTCGGCGCTCGATGACGGACGAGAGCCCGGTGGTTTGCACCGCCTGCGCCAGCAGCCGGGTGCGGCAGGTGTATTACGCACCGGCGATGGTGGGTCGGTCGTCGTCAGGTTCGGCGAGCCAGGCCAGCGCCGCGAACGATGCGTACATGAGTGGCGGGGGTTGCGGTAGCTCCTGTGGGTGTCACTAGGGCGGAGTAGATAGCCAGGGCGCGCCAGCGAGAATCACTCGTGGTGCGGCGGACTTCGGCTCACTCTGGGGTGTGGTAGTCCTTAACGATCAGCGGCTCCGGCTAGCGATTCGCCCATGCGGGCTGCTGCTCGCTTGCCACGGCTCAGCCCGTTCTCCCAGCCCTCGCGATACGACCGGTCAAGTTCCAGGGCTGTCACGCGGGCCTCCAGGGCCCTCACGGTCTCCTGCAGTTCGGCGACTTCCGCTTCCAATCGCTCACGCCGCGTTGCGCTCATATCCCCTCCAGATCGGATTTCTGCGGTGACCGACAAAGCGTAGCGTCGCGCCCGGTGTCGCTATTGGCTCCGCACGCACACCGCCACCATCCAGTCTCAGGATTGCTATCCGCACACGTTCTACCTGCCGGGATGTCCCGCATCATCCGTGTCTCGCGCCCGATAGAAGCGCTGGACGTGGTCGAGGCGGTGGGTGATGGGGGCGGGGGGTAGGGAGCGGAGGATGGTGGCGCCGTAGCGGCGGCGGCGGAGGCGGCTGTCGAGCACGGCGACGACGCCGCGGTCGGTGGTGGAACGGATGAGGCGGCCGAAGCCCTGCTTGAGCAGAAGGGCCGCGCGCGGAAGGGCGAGTTCGGCAAACCAGTTGGCGCCCTCGCGGCGCAGGTGCTCGGTTCGGGCAGCCACGACGGGGTCGTCGGGCACGGCGAAGGGCAGGCGGGCGATCACGACCAGCCGGAGGGCGTCGCCGCGGACATCCACGCCTTCCCAGAATGAGCGGACGCCGAAGAGGACGCCGTTGTTGGCCTCGCGGAAGCGCCGTAGCAGCTCGGCGGGAGCGGCGTCGCCCTGGCGGAAGCGGGGGTAGGGGAATGCGCCGTTGGTGCGGCGCCAGGCGTCGTTGAGGGCGCGGCGGCTGGTGAAAAGGAAGAACGCGCCGCCGCCGGAGGCTTCGACCAGTTGCGTGAGCCGGTGGGCCAGGCCGGCCGAGTAGGCGTCGTCGTCAGAGCCGGCGGTTGGGGGCGGTTCGAGGTCGGCGGGCGCGTAGAAGAGGGCCTGGCGGGCGTAGTCGAAGGCCGGCTCGGTTGACAGTTCGGCAGCCCCACCCATCCCCAGGCGCGAGAGGACGTAGGCGAAGGAACGGTCCACCGTGAGGGTGGCGGAGGAGGCGATGACGGCTGGGCGGTCACGGGTTGCGCCGTCGATCAGGCGGTCGACTTCGAGGGGGGCGGCGTGGGCGGTGAGTGCGCCGTCGCGCGTGCGCTCGGCGAAGTGGACCCAGGACGGGTCGTCCAGGCGGAAGACGCGCTCGGCGTCGGCGGCCAGTTCGTGGATGCGGCGGGAGACCCAGGTCCGGGTGTCGGGGTCGGTGATCGCCTTGCAGGATTCGAGGAGTGCCTGGGCGGATTCCGCGAGGCTGAGGCCCGAGCCGATTTCGTCGGTGATGGTGGTTCGGTTGAGTCCCACCGAGCGATTAAGGCTGGCGAAGGCGCGGGCGCTGGCGCTGACGACGGCGGCCATGGTGCGGGTGTGGTCGCCCTCCAGGGCGGCGCGTACGCGGGGGGCATTCATGATGCGTGCGGCGCGGCCGTCGTCCAGGTGGGCTGAGAAGGCCGAGGTGGCGGCTTCATCGAGGGTATGGGCTTCGTCCAGGATCAGGACGCCGTCAGGTGGCAGCGGCATGCCGCCGGCTTCGGAACTGGCGCCGCGGAGCTTGGCGTCGGCGAAGACGAGATGGTGGTTGGTGACCACGACGTCGGCCGCACCCGCGCGGGCGCGGGCCTTTTCGGCCCAGCAGTCGCCGGCGAAGGGGCAGAGGGAGCCCTCGCAGGTGTCGACGCCGCGGGTGAGGTTGGACACTACGTCGGGGGTTGCTTGGGCGCCCAGTTCGGCCATGTCGCCGGTGGCGGTGGTGGCGGCCCAGGCGCGCACGCCGGATAGCTGCTCACCGAGCAGAAGGTCGGGGGCGAGGGCTTGCTCGTCGAGGGAGAGCAGGCAGAGGTAGTTGGCGCGGCCCTTTAGCAGCGCGGTGGCAGGCGCGACGCCGGCGACGCGAGCGGCGAGGGGCAGGTCGTGGGTCCAGAGCTGATCCTGGAGGGCCTTGGTTGAGGTGCTGACGATTGCGCGGCGCTTGGAACGCAACACGGGCACCAGATAGGCCAGCGACTTGCCGGTGCCGGTGTCGGCTTCGACGACTCCGCGTCCGCCCTCGGCCACGATGCCGTCCACGAACTCGGCCATTTGGACCTGGCAGGCGCGCGGCTCGTAGCCGACGAGGTGTTCGGCCAGCGGGCCGTGTGGGCCAAAGAGCGCCCGCAGGTCGGCCGGCGCGTCGGGCGCGGGTTTGGCGTCGGCGGCTATGGCAGCAGCCGGCGCGCCGGCAGGGGACCCAGGCGCGCGTCGCACCTGAAGGCTTCGGCAAAGGCCACGCCGGCCTGCAAGCCGCGGTAGGCGGCCACCGTTTCGGCGGCTTCGCCGAGCTCAACACCGTGGCTCTCGCGGAGCGAGGCGGCGAGCGAGGCGTGGGCGTCGAGGGCGTGGTGCTTGGCTTCGAGGGTTTCGGTTACGTCGACGAACTCAGTGGGGGTGAAGCCAGCGGACCAGGCGCGTTCATAGGCCAGCAGGGCGGGCGGCTGGAGGAGCGGCTCGCCCTCGCAGAGCACGTTCGGCGCGGCGGCCATTTCGGCGGCGGCGCGGGCGAGATCCCAGGCGCCCTTGGCGTCCAGCACGTTTCCGAGCGGGGCGGGGGCGAGTAGGAGGTCGGGCTTGCAGGCGCGCAGAAGCTCGACAACTACGAGGCGGGTGACCGCGTCGCTCTGGACCGCGAAGTCGGAGTGGTCCATCCAGACGAGGTCGACGCCGAGGCGCTCGGCGGCCGATTCGGACTCGGCGCGACGGCGGGCGGCCAGTTCTCGGGGCGGGACTTCGTCCAGGGCGGAGTTGCCATTGGCGACCGTGACGATGGTCACGTCGTCACCGCGCTTGCGATGGCGCGCCAAGGTGCCGCCGATGGCGAATTCGACGTCACCGGGGCGGGCGGCAATGGCGATCACGCGCATACGGGAGTCAGTTCCTGGGACGGGCCATCCGCGCGCCGAGTGTAACGAGGGCGCCTAGAAGGCGAAGGTCCAGGTTCCCTGTATGCCGTTCCAGACAAAGACACCGCCGGCGAGGAGGTCTCGGCCAGCAAGGACGATGACCTGGCGATCCCCGCCAGCAGGACCGAGCGGGACGACTTGATCGCGCAGATCAACGGACGTGGCGTCCGGGAGATCGAGGCTCAGCGAGTCCATGGCCGGGAATACAAGCTGGGCGGGATACGACTCGCGCCTTGTCGTTCCAGTCGCACTACTGAGACGTGTCGTGCCGACGGGGCGTAGCCCAAGCCGGGGGAAGACCGATTGATCAACAACCGTCGCAACTGCCCCGGTGTCGATGACCGCCAGACCGGAGACAGGCGCGGGGACTGGCAGTTCGTGTGCGACCAACGCTTCGGCTATGTCCGGCGGGACATGCACTTCGACCGAGGTAACGGCTCCGAATTCGAGGAGGCGTTCAGGAGCCGGAGTGCCAGGACGTCTCGGATCACCTATGAAGGCGTTATAGACCGGCACTAGTCGATGCGCGGACCGATCCCTCTCGAAAACTGAGACACAAGGACAACGGATTGAATGTCCTTGCGTACCTGCTCGATCACAAACGGCTGCGAGCCAGCGCGCTTTACTCCCGCGGTGGCCGCGTCTCTGAGACTCTCGTACATACCAACCAGTTCGCCGTCCTCATAGAGAGCGAATTTGTACTCATATACCTGAAGCCAATCTTCCCGTTTCCCGTCGACGTACTTGCGATCGTCTTGCTGAACCACTGAAGGACCCCTCAGTCCCCGCCCTGATGCGCCCGGTTAAGCTGTGGTCATGGTAGTTCCGTGCGCTCCTCGTGGGCAATCCGCGCCAGGCGGAACCGGTTTTCGTGCGCGCCATTCGGCTACGCGAGACCCCGGCTGGGGTCGGCGTGATCCCTGAGTCGGAACGAAAACGTGCCGAGCAACGCGACCAACCGTGGCTTCTTTGATGAAGCGCAGATCTACGTCCGGGCTGGTTCGGGCGGGAATGGGGTCGCGCACTTTCGGCGGGAGAAGTTCGTGCCGCGGGGCGGTCCCGATGGCGGGGACGGCGGGCGCGGTGGGGACGTGCTGCTGCGGGCGCGGGCCAACCTGCACGCGCTGACGGCGTTTCGATACACGCGGCGCTTCATCGCAGCCAATGGCGGGCCGGGCGAGGGTAAGAAGCGACACGGGGCCAACGGCGCTGGTGTGACCGTGGACGTGCCTTGCGGAACCGTGGCCTACGACCAGGAGACCGGCGCGGTGCTGGCCGACCTGGTGGACGAAGGCCAGTCCGTGGTGGTGGCCAGCGGCGGACGCGGCGGGCATGGCAACGTGCGTTTCAAGTCCGCGCGCTTCCAGGCGCCGGCGCTGGCGACGCGAGGGGCGAGCGGCGAGGAATGCCAGGTGCGGCTGGAACTGGAGCTGCTGGCGGACATCGGACTGGTGGGCGCGCCGAATGCCGGCAAGTCATCACTGCTGGCGCGGCTGAGCGCCGCCCGGCCCAAGGTTGCGCCCTATCCGTTCACGACGCTCGAACCGGTGCTGGGAGTGGTGCCGGCGGGCGATTCGGGGGTGGTCTTTGCCGATCTGCCGGGGCTGATCGAGGGCGCCAGCCAGGGCGCGGGGTTGGGCATGGCGTTCCTGCGCCACGTGCGGCGGGCACGGGTGCTGGTGCACGTGGTGGACGGCTCGGGGCTGGAAGGCGATCCGTTCGAGGCCTTCCAGGCGATCGACGCCGAGCTCGGGGCGTTCAGCGCCGATCTGCTGGAGCGCCCGCGCCTCGTCGCGTTCAACAAGATGGACTTGCAGGAGGCCCGCGAGCAGTGGCCCGATTTTCGGGCTCTCGTACTCGCCGAGGGGTACGAAGCCGTGGCGGTCTCGGCGGGCAGCGGCGCGGGGTTGCGGGATCTGGTGGGGCGGACCGTCGCGATGCTGGCGGACGCGCCGCCGGCGACCCGTCCGCAGCCGGAGGAAACCCCGGTGCTGCGTCCGGCGCCGATGGACGAGCCGGCGCAACTGTTCCGCCGGGCCGATGGCGCCTACGTCGTGCGCCACCCTCGGCTCGAACGACTGGCGCGCCGGCTCAACTTCAATACGCCAGACGCGGCGGATTACTTCCAGCGGCAGCTCGACCGCCAGGGGGTCACCGAACGGCTTGAGCAGGCGGGAACGCTGGCCGGCGACACGGTGGTGGTGGGCGACCTGGAGTTCGAATGGATGGGGTTTGGGCTGTGATAGCTTTGCGCCGAGCGACCATGCGATACCCACGCTGCGAGACGCCGCGCGACACACGCACCGCCACTATCTAGCCCCTGCCGCGCACCGGTGGGGGCCGTACCCGCGCACATTTCGCGGGGTGCCGCAGATGACTACCTACCTTCCTCTCTATGCGTGGAGCGTCTTCGATGAATGTTGATCAGACGTACGACCGTCTCTATCGGGTGCGGCATTCGGCCGCGCACGTGCTGGCCACGGCCATGCTGGACCTGTTTCCAGACGCCCAGATGGGGATCGGCCCGCCGACCGACGACGGCTTCTATTACGACTTCGAGTTGCCGCGCGCGCTAACGCCGGACGACCTGAAGTCGCTGCAGAAGCTCATGCTGAAGCACAAGAAGGCGAACTATCCGTTCGAGTACTCCGAGCACGATCGGGACTCGGCCCTGGCGCACTTCGAGGACACCAACCAGCCGTTCAAAGTCGAGCTGATCAACGACCTGCCGGACGACGAGACGATCAGCTACTACACGTCCGGTCCCTTCGTGGACCTGTGCCGAGGTCCGCACGTGGACAGAACGGGCGAGATCGGGGCGTTCAAGCTGCTGTCCATCGCGGGCGCGTACTGGCGCGGCGACGAGAACCGGGCGCAGCTACAGCGCGTGTACGGCACGGCGTTCGAGACGCAGGCGGAGCTCAAGGCTCACCTGCAGCGGCTGGAGGAAGCGCGTCGCCGCGACCACCGCACGCTGGCCCGCGACCTGGACCTTTTTTCCATCAACCCGGCCATCGGCGCCGGGCTGGTGCTGTGGCACGCCAAGGGTTCGCTGATTCGCGAATTGCTGGAGACGTTCTGGCGGGAGGAGCACCGGCGCCGCGGGTACGACATGGTCTATTCCCCGCACATCGGACGGCGCGAACTCTGGGAAACCAGCGGTCATACGCAGTGGTTCGCCGACGGGCTGTTCCCCGAGATGCAACTGGAACACCAGACGTTTATCAACAAGCCGATGAACTGCCCGTTCCACGTCAAGATCTTCGATTCGCAGACGCGCAGCTACCGCGACCTGCCGCTGCGCTACGGCGAGTTGGGCACGGTCTACCGCTTCGAGCGCTCGGGCACGCTGCACGGCGCGCTGCGGGTGCGCGGGCTGACGCAGGACGACGCCCACATCTTCTGCCGCCGGGACCAGTTCACCGATGAGGTCGCCGGCGCGCTGGATCTGGCCAAGTTCATCTACCAGACCTTCGGCTTCAGCGAGTACACGGTGGAACTGAGCGTGCGCGACGCCTCAGGCTCAGCCAAGTACGCCGGCAGCGACGACCTGTGGGAGCTGGCGGAGCACGGACTGGTGGAGGCGCTGGAACGGCACGACATGGCCTACACGCGGGTTGAGGGCGAAGCAGCCTTCTACGGTCCCAAGATCGACATCCAGGTGGCGGACGCCATTGGCCGCCGCTGGCAACTCACGACGATCCAGGTGGACTTCAACCTGCCGGAACGCTTTGACATCACGTACGAGGACATGGACGGCACGCGGCCGCGTCCGGTGATGGTGCACCGCGCGATTTTTGGCGCGATGGAACGCTTCGTTGCCGTGCTGATCGAGCACTTCGCGGGGGCGTTCCCGGTCTGGCTGGCGCCGGTGCAGGTGGCGGTTATCCCGATTGCGGACCGCCACGCCGCCTACTGCGAATCCGTGGCCGAGCGCCTGCGGGAAGCGGGGCTGCGGGTACATGTAGACGCGCGAGGCGAGCGGATGAATCGCAAGATTCGCGACGCACAGTTGCAGAAGACGCCGTTCATGCTCGTCGCCGGGGACCGTGACATCAATGCGGGCAAGGTGTCGGTGCGCCTGCGCACCGGTGAGGACCTGGGCGCGCTGGAGGTGGACGACTTCCTGGCGGGAGTGCTGCCGGTCGTGGAATCGCGCGCGCCCACGGACCTGGGGCTGGGAAGCGCGAGCGCCGCGGGTGGCTGAGATACCTGCCGACCATTGGTCGTGGGCCTTCGTCCGCCGGGACGAAGGCCCACGGCGAGCCGATCCGACGCGGCGCACCGCTACGATGACGCAGTACCCGACCTGACCCACAGGACGCTCTAAATGCCGCCCATCAGCTTCGACTTTCGCGACTCTTCAGTGCTGGTCACCGGCGGTACGCAGGGCATCGGCCTGGCGGTGGCGGAGGCTTATGCGCGGGCCGGGGCCAACGTGGCCATCTGCGCACGCACCGAGGGCGATGTGTCCGCCACGGTCGCGGCCCTGGATGAGCTGGGTGCGGGTGCGGTTTACGGCGTCATGGCCGACCTGAGCGAGCCGGACGGCGCGGGCCAACTGTTCGACGACGTGGCGGCGAACCTGGGCGTGCTCGACATCCTGGTGAACAACGCGGCGGCGCAGGGGAACTTTCCGTTTCCCGAAATGGACAGCGCGCGCTGGCGCTGGATGGCGCAGGTGAACCTGGAGGCGCCCTTTGAGCTGTCGCGACGCTTTGTGCTGGCGCGGCAGGACCCTGGCGGGGTGATCATCAACGTGGTGACGACCCAGGTGATGCGGCACGCCAGAGGGCGCGTGGGTTATGGGGCCACGAAGGTCGGCCTGGTTGGACTGACCCGCACGATGGCGCTGGAGCTGGCACATCGTGGCATCCGGGTGAACGCCGTTGCGCCCGCGTTTGTTGACGTCCCTCGCATTTACCGCGAATTCGACGACGTGGAGGATCGGCTGGCGGCCATGCCGTCGGGTCGGTTCATCCTGCCGGACGAAGTGGCGCAGGCGATCTTGTTCCTGTCATCCGACGCGGCGGCCGCGATCAGCGGGGTGGTCCTGCCGGTGGACGGCGGGCACGCGGTGGACGGGACCTGGGTGCGTGATTAAGGAGTCGGAAGCAATCCTCCTCCGCCCTCTGGCACTTCCGAGATCTCCTCGCTCCTTTTCGCTGGCCACTGGCCGCTAACCCCCATGAACCTGGTCGTAACCAACGACGACGGCATTGAAGCGCCCGGCGTTTGGTCGCTGGCGCGCGAACTCTCGCGGGTGGGGCAGGTGGCGCTGTATGCCCCGACGCGGAACTTCAGCGGGGCTGGGATGTCCATCACGCTGCGACGCGAGGTTCGACTCACGACTGCAACGCCTCCGCCGGAGACCGAGGATGTCTCCGTTCACCCGGGACTAACGCGTGACGTTCGGCTAAGTCCCGCCGCGCCACCGCCGCCGGTGGAAGTGGACATCCCCGCCTTTGCACTGGACGCGCCGCCGGCTTCGCTGGCGGTTATCGGGGCCGCGCACGCCTTTGGCGGGAACGCGGACGCGCTGGTGTCCGGCATCAACCCTGGCTGGAATCCTGGCGAAGAGCCCTACAAGGTCTCGGGCACCGTTGGCGCGGCCCGCGTGGCGGTGGAACGAGGACTGCTGGGCGTGGCGGTCTCGACTGAGTACTTCGGCGCGGCGAAGCAGTACCAGGCCATTGCCGCGGCGACCCGTCGGCTGCTGGCGGCCATCCGGGCGGAGTTCGAGCCGCTGCCGAACGTCTTGGTCAACATCAACGTGCCCGATGGGTTCGGTGACGACTCGCCGGTGCGGCTGACGCGCCCCAGCGTATTCACGCTCTTTCGCGACTGCACACTCGACGATTGCGAGGTCGACGAGGACGGAGTCAGCGTGCGCGTGAAGTTTGGGGACTACTTCGACGAAAAGCCGACGCCGGGCGACGAGATGCACGCGCTGGCCGAGGGCGCGGTGGCGATCACCGTGACGGGACCGAAGCCCAGTCACGTCGTGCTCGATGATCCGTGGCCGGACATCGTGCGAGCGTTCCGGTCATGACCGGCCGCCGAGAGGAGTAGCCGAGCCATGAGCGTTGAATCCGATCTGGGTGAACTGCGGAACCGGTTGCGCGAGGCGCGCGACATTGGCGCGGCGGCGGCGGTCCTGCACTGGGACCAAACCACGTTCATGCCGTCCGGCGGCGCGCCGGGTCGCGCACGGCAATTAGCGGTACTGAGTCGGCTCGCCCACGAGAGCGCCACCGACCCGGAAATCGGCCGGCTGCTGGACCGTCTGGCGCCGTACGCCGAGTCCCTGCCGCCGGGGCATGACGACGCCGCGTTGGTCCGGGTGGCCCGCTACGACTACGAGCGGGTGACGCGGGTGCCGGCCGAGTACAGCGAGCGCGCCGCGAGGCATGCCTCAGCGACCTACGCGGCCTGGGTGGAGGCGCGGCCCAAGAACGACTTCGCCACGCTACAACCAATGCTGGAAACCACCCTGGACCTCAGCCGCGAGTACGCCAGCTTCTTCCCCGGGTACGCGCACATTGCCGATCCACTGATCGACGACGCGGACCAGGGCATGACGGTGGCTCGGATCCGTCCAGTATTTGACGAACTGCGAGAGGGGCTGACGCCGTTGGTCGCACGAATCGCCGCGGCCCCGCAAGTGGACGATGCGCCGGTGCGCAAGCACTTTCCGCAGCACCAGCAATCGCGGTTCGCCGAGCGCGTCATCAAATCCATTGGATACGACTTCGACCGCGGCCGGCTGGATCCGACGGCGCATCCGTTCATGACGCGCTTTGCGCACGGCGACGTGCGAATTACCACACGCACCAACGAGAACTTTCTGGGCGAACAGCTCTTCAGCACCATCCACGAAGCCGGTCACGCCCTGTACGAGCAAGGCACGCAGGCCGAAGACGACGGCCTGCCGCTGGGCGGCGGCACGTCGGCCGGGGTCCACGAAAGCCAGTCGCGACTCTGGGAGAACATCGTGGGCCGCAGCCTGGGCTTCTGGTCGCATTGGTACCCGACGCTGCAGGCCGAGTTTCCCGAGCAATTGGGGGACGTGGAGCTGTGCGACTTCTACGCGGCGGTCAACCGGGTGGAGCCGTCGCTGATCCGGACCGACGCCGACGAGGTGACCTACAACCTGCACGTGATGATCCGGTTCGATCTGGAGTTGCAATTGCTTGAAGGCGAACTGGCCGTGGCCGACCTGCCCGGGGCATGGCACGCGCGCTACGAGTCGGACCTGGGCGTGCGCGCGCCCGACGACCGCGACGGCGTGCTGCAGGACGTGCATTGGTACGCCGGCAGCATTGGCGGGGCGTTTCAGTGCTACACGCTGGGGAACATCATTGGGGCGCAGTTGTACGAGGCCGCGTTGCGCGCGCAGCCCGACATCCCGGAACAGATCGCCGGCGGCGACACGTCCGCGCTGCTGGAGTGGATGGCCACGAACGTGTACCGCGTGGGGCGGCGGCTGACGCCGGACCAGTTGATCGAACGGGTGACGGGTGGGCCGCTGGACGCGCAGCCGTTGCTGCGGCGTCTGACGGCGAAGTTCGAGGGCCTATACGCGCTCTGAGTTGTGCGCCGGACTACCTTGAGGGACTCGCGAAGTCCGGGTCCGAGTGGCCAGAGGGCTTGACGTGAGCGAGGACGGTCCGCGCGCTCCGCGGCCGGACGAACTTGACGAGTTGATTGCGCACGTAGGTCACGTGATGCGCGGCGAGGTGGGCGCGGCGCCGACATATGCCCAGGGGTTGCCGCGCATCTATTGCCTGGACAACCTGCAAAACATCCGGGTGATGCGCGTGGACGGGCGGATCGTGTCGTCTGCCGCCATCTCTCCGCATACAACCCGTGCTGGCGACGTGCGGCTGCGGATCGGCAGGATCACCGGGGTCACCACCGACTCGGCCTACCGCCGGCGCGGCTACGCCACGCGGGTTATGCACGCCTGCGGCGAGCGCATGGCCGAACTGGGGTGCGAGCTGAGTTTGCTGGGTTCGGGCGTGCCGAGCTGGTATCGCAAGCTGGGCTGGGAGCGCGGCGGCGTGGAGCGCATCTACCGGTTCGACCGGGGCAACCGGCACCTGCTGACATCTGGTTCAAGCTTGGAGATGCGACCGGCGGAGGACGCCGACTTCGAGACCCTGGCGGCCATTCATGCGGCGCGGACGCTGGGCGGTGTTCGGTCGCCCGAACTGCTGCGCTCGATGTGGTCGCCAGGTCCAGGCGCGGCGGTCTGGGTGGCGCTGCGCGACCGGCAGGTGGGCGCCTACCTGCGCGTGCGCGGAACCGTCGGTCACCGAATACGCCGGCCCGGCGGACCTGGTGCTGCCCATGCTGGCTCGCCTGCTGGAAAGCTGGGACGACCCGGCGGTTTGGACCTCGACTCGCTCGATCGAGGAACGGCAGGTAAACATCAAGCCGACGGTGCACGCAACCCTGGATGCGCCGTGGCGGCCGGACGATGTGACGGAGGCGCTGGACTCGCTGGGCATTCTGCAGTCCGCCAGCTACGTGCGGATGATTCGGATCGAGGCCCCCAGGGGCTGGTGCGGGCCTACGGTCGCACGGACCTAACGGCTTATGCGGACGGCGATTCGATCGTGGTGGAGACCCCCGACCGCACACTGCGCCTGAGCCGGACGGACGCGGTGAAGCTGTTTTTTGGACCAGAGCGGCCGGTGAGTCCCGATGTGGCGGGGTTGCCGTTTGTGTTTCACGCGTGGTCGGCGGATCGGGTGTGAGGAAGCGGAGCCGAGTGCCATGCGTTTGCTAGGTTGCTTACCGACGAAACGCGGCTAGACCGGGCGGGGCGCCGTGGAGATTGAACTCACGACCTAGCGCAAAGGAGCGCAGCCACATGCCCGGCATCGGACCCATGCATCCCGGAACGCATCTGGCGGAGATGCTGGAGGAACTCGAGATCACGCAGTACCGCCTGGCGCAGACCGTGGGCGTACCGCCGCGGCGGATTAACGAGATCGTGCATGGGCGGCGATCCGTCACGGCCGACACGGCGCTGCGGCTGGGCAAGGCGCTGGGGATGACGCCGGAGTTTTGGCTGAATCTGCAGCGGATGTACGACCTGGAGGTCGCGCGGGCCTCGACTGACATCAGTTCGATCAAGCCGCTGGTAGCTGCCTAGGCAGAATTGGGTCGACCATAGGCGTCCGTGGTGGCGTTAGGCGCCGGACTTGCGGGCGACGAGGAGGAAGGAACCGAGGAGGCGGCGGATGGTGGGGAGGTCGTCGCCGAAGCGCCAGACGGCGGTGCTTGGGAATTCCTCGAGGCTCTCGATGCGGAGGCCGGCGCGGGCCACGCTGGTGACGATGTCGCCGAGGGTCCGGCTGAACTCCCACCTAGGCTCAGCGGCGTTCTCGGCGCCGGCGAAGTGGCGCCAGCCGGTTGAGCGCTGGGGTTTCCCGTCGAAGTAGTCGCCGACGATTTCTATCGAGCCGTCGCGGACCTCGATGTTGGACATCTGGGGGTGTTCCTCGTTCAGGATTAGTCGACCGGATGGTCTGAGCAGTTGGCCGACGGACTCGGCCCAGCAATCGAGGTCCGGGATCCAGACGAGCGCGCCGCCGCCGGTGTAGACGATGTCGAAGGACTCGGGGTCAAGCGCCTCGGGGCGACGGCTGACGTCGGCGGCCAGAAATTTGGCGGAGATGCCGGCGGCTTCCGCCTTGCGTTTCGCCAGGTCGATCTGCCTGGGGCTGATGTCGACGCCGGTGACCTTCGCGCCGGCGTTGGCCCACGACAGCGTTTCCTCGCCGCTTCCGCACTGCAGGTGGCAGAGGCGCAGGCCGCGCACATCGCCGGCGGCTTTGAGTTCGTGCTCGCGCAGAATCGATCCGCCCCTGGCAAAGAACTCGGCGGACGGCCAGATTTCTTGCCGGAGGTCGGCAATGGCGTCCCAGGCGTCGCGGTTGGCCGCGGTGTATTCGTTCAAGGGACCTGGGTCCTCGGCGTCGGCCTGGAGTGGTCGGCCGGCGGTCCATTCCGCGGGGGAAACAATACGAGCAGCCTACGAGGCTGGACGCGCCGTCGGTGGGAAATCAGGCTAGGCTGACCGACCTGGTTGGACTGACGACGAACAAGGGTGGTCTGCGGTGAGCGAGGACGGGCCGCGCGTCATGCGGCTGGATGAGCGCCAGGACCTGATCGATCACGTGAATCGGGTGATGCGTGAGGAGGTGGGCAGCGATCCCACCTACGGCGAGGACTGGCCGCACGTGCATCAGCCGGACAACGTGGAGAACATCCAGGTGATTCGGGAGGACGACCAGATCGTGGCGTCGACGGCGATCTATCCACACGACACCAGGATCGGCGACGTGCGCCTGCGCATTGGCGGCATCAACGGGGTGTCAACCGACGTGGCCTACCGGCGGCGCGGTTACGCCACGCGAGTGCTTGACTCCTGCATCGAGCGCATGGCGGAGCTGGGTTGCCACGTCAGCCTGCTGTCGACGGGCGTGCCCAGTTGGTACCGCAAGCAGGGGTGGGAGTATGGCGGGACGGTTCGGGTGTACAGATTCGACCGGGGGAACCGGACGTTTCTGCCGTCGGAACCCGTGCCCGACATGCGGCCGGCGACGGACGCGGACTTCGAGGCTCTGTCGGAGATTAATGAGCAACAGGCCTGGGGCGCGGTGCGTTCACCCGACCACATGCGGGCGATGCTGCAACGCCGCAACTCGACGGTGTGGGTGGCCGAGCGCGATGGCCGGGCGGGGGCCTACGTGTTCGTGCGCGGCACGGCGATGGCGGAGTACGGCGGGCCGGCCGACCTGGTGGTGGCGATGATCGCCCGCCTGCTGGCGGAGTGGGACGACCCGGCGGTGAAGACATCGACCCAGACGCCCGACGAGCGCCGTGCGAGTCGGAATCCCACCGTGCATGCAACGCTGGCGGCACCGGCGCGTGCGGACGACGTGACGGACATGCTGGATTCGGTTGGAATCATGAAATCGGCGGACTACATAGGGATGATTCGAATCGAAGATCCGGTGGGACTGGTGCGGGCCTACGGGCGCGACGATCTGAACCCGGTGGACGAAGGCGACGCGATCGTGCTGACCATGGCTGGGGAGCGGAGGCGGCTGAGCCGAAATGACGCGGTGAAGCTGCTGTTCGGGCCGGAGCGGCCGCCGGGCGTGAACGATCCGGGGCTGCCGCTGCCGTTTCACGAGTGGTCGGCCGACCGGGTGTAGATCGGGTGGCGCTCGGCTTGGGTTTTTTCATAGAATTGGCGCGATTGCCTGGGGCGACAATCCAGGTACGCTCAATACCCGGCCGCGACGGGCGGCTCGTGGAGGCCAGGCATGGCGATTACTGAACGAAAAGACACCGCCGGGCGTGTGATCGAGATCCTCGACGAGGAGTTCGCGGACTTCACCACCGAGGCTCAGGCCTATCTGGCCGGGCGGCGCGTCGAAGAGAAGTTCGTCGGATTCCGGCTCAAGCAGGGCGTCTACGGGCAGCGGCAGGCCAACGTGCAGATGATCCGCGTGAAGCTGCCGTTCGGCGGCGTCACGGCCGATCAGCTGGACGCCTTCGCCGAGGTGGCCGAACGGTTTGCCCCGCTGCAGAAGGGCCACATCACCACGCGCGAGAACATTCAGCTGCATCACATCCCGCTGCCGCTGGCCTGGGAGGCGCTGCGGGTGCTGGGTCGCGTGGGACTTTCGAGTCGCGAAGCCTGCGGCAACACCGTCCGCAACGTGACCGGCGACCCCTGGGGAGGCGTCGCTGACGACGAAGTATTCGACGCCACACCCTACGCCGGGGCTTTCGTGCGCTACTTCGTGCGCAACCCGCTGACTCAGCTGCTGCCGCGCAAGTTCAAGGTCTCGTTCAGTGGATCCGACACCGACCGTGTGATCGGCGAGATTCACGATCTGGCCTTCTACTCGGCCACTCGAATGGTGGACGGCAAGGAAGAGCGCGGGTTCCGCATGCTGACCGGCGGCGGACTGTCGATCATGCCGAAGCACGCGTTCGAGCTGTACGACTTCGTGCCGCTGAGCGACTACCTGCGGGTTTCCGAGGCCGTGCTGCGCATCTTCAATCGCTCGGACGAACTGCGCCGCAACCGGGCCAAGGCGCGCATCAAGTTCCTGGTGCACCGTGTCGGCATCGAGACTTTCCGCGAGATGGTGGAAGCCGAGCTGACGGGCGCCTGGGCGGAGCGCGACTATCCGCTGGACGACCTGGTGTTTATCGACCACGAGGAGATCGACGCGCCGGACCTGCCCGCCGAGGCGCCCGCAATCGCTGAGGAATACGCCGATCTGTTCGAGCGCTTCTGCGCCACGAACGTGAAGGCGCAGGTGCAGGCGGGGTACTCGACGATCGAGGTCAAGGTCAACCAGGGCGACCTGAGCCCGGAGCAGTTCCGGGGCCTGGCGGAGATCCTGCGAAGGTACGGCGCCAGCCGCGCGCGTACCACGCACTGGCAGAACATCGTGCTGCGCTGGATTCCGGACAACAGCGTCTACCCGGTCTGGCGCGAATTGCGCGCGCTGGGGCTCGGCAATCCGGGCGCGTACGAGATCAACGACGTGGTGTCCTGCCCAGGCACGGATAGCTGCAAGCTGGGGATCACGTCGTCGATGGGCCTCAACAAGGCCATTCAGGCTCAGGTCGAGGAAATGCACATCCAGGACCCGCTGACGCGGCAGATCCTGATCAACATGAGCGGCTGCCCGAACTCCTGCGGCATGCACCACGTGGGCAACATCGGGTTCCACGGCGCGGCCATCAGGACGGGTGGGCGGCAGGTTCCGGCCTACCACACGTTCATCGGCGGTAACCGCCGCTACGGTTCGCCGATGCGGCTGGGCATGCTGCTGCGGACGCGGGTGCCGGCCAAGCGCGCGCCGATGGTGGTGGAACGGCTGATCCTGGACTACGAAGAGAAGCGCGAGGCCGACGACGAGTCCTTCAACGAGTACGTGGACCGTTACGACCGGATGTACTTCGACACTCTTCTGAAGGACCTGGCGCTGCCGCCTGCGTATGACGAGGAACCCGAGCACTTCGTGGACTGGGATCGCGACCGGTTGTACGTGCTGGAGCGCGGCGAGGGCGAATGCGCCGTCTGACGCCGACCGACCTAGCACTGTCGGACCGCAGCCAGCGTCTGCTGGCCGCGGCTGTGATTGTTTCCCGTATGCACACCTGCGGCTGCACGTCCTACTGCTGTCACCGAACGTGCGCCTGTATACGGGGCGTGGTGGTCTAGGCCGCCCACGCCCGCAAAGTCCTGGCCACGCCAGGCACTTCTTGACGCCGGCCGGGCCTCCGCGCCTTGGCCACATGGTCCTTCCGACCTGACCGATCACCAGATCAAGCGTCGAGTACCTGAATCGAAACGAGGGGCGCATTTTGCCCCGTGCCATTGGAGGTTCTATCTCAATCGTGAATGTGCAACTTGCTGAAATCGACCTGCGGCGCGCCGGGCCGCGGCTTCAAGGCCTGCCGGCGGAGGAGGTGCTGCGCGAAGTCGTGCGCGCCTACGCGCCGGACGTGGCGCTGTCGTGTTCGTTCGGCGGCCCCAGCGGGATGGTCCTGGTGGACATGCTGGCGCGGCAGGATTTGCTGGACGACGTCGAGGTCTATTACCTGGACACCGGTCTGCTCTTTCAGGCCGCGCACGAGGTCCGCGAGCGGATCGAGCAGCGCTATGGGTTTGAGGCCACGGCGTATCGACCCGAGTTGTCGCTGGCCGAACAGGCGGCGCGGCACGGCGACGCGCTCTGGGACCGCGACCCGAACGCCTGTTGCGGGATCCGCAAGGTCCGGCCAAATGCGCGGGCGCTGGCGGACAAGCGTGCCTGGATCACCGGCGTGCGACGCGATCAATCGGCGCAGCGGGCGGCGACGCCGGTGCTCGAGTGGGATGCGAAGTTCGGCTTGGTCAAGGTCGCGCCGCTGAGCGGTTGGTCCGAAGCCGAGATTTGGGAATACATCCAGCGCCACGACGTGCCCTATAACCGGCTGCACGACGAGGGCTATCCAAGCCTGGGCTGCGACACGCGCTGTACGTCGCGTCCGCTGCCGGGGGAGTCGTTGCGCAGCGGTCGCTGGCGTGGACTGTCGAAGACCGAATGCGGTCTACACGGGAACTCGTAGGGATGGTCAAGTCAATGGATTGCAACGGGCTTGCCGCGTATCGGCAGGAAACGTCGGACGGGGTCACGATCTGGCTGACCGGTCTTTCCGGGGCCGGCAAGACGACGCTGGCAGAGCGGCTGACGCCGGAACTGGAGCATCGAGGGCACCGCGTGGAGTCGCTGGACGGCGACGTGGTGCGCACGCACCTGAGCAAGGGGCTGGGGTTCACGCGCGAGGACCGTGACGAGAACATCCGGCGGATCACCTGGGTGGCCGGGTTGGGGACGCGGCACGGCGCCACGATGCTGGTGTCGGCCATCTCGCCTTATGAGGCGGGACGGCGCGAAGCCCGCGAGCAGATTGGCCAGTTCGTGGAGGTGTACGTGAAGTGCTCGCTCGATCGGTTGATCGAGCGCGACACCAAGGGACTCTATGCGCGGGCGCTGGCCGGTGAGATCGAGAATTTCACCGGGGTCAACGATCCGTACGAAGAGCCAATCGATCCGGAGATTGTGGTGGAAACGGACCTGGAGTCGATCGAGGAAAGCGCGGCCACGATTCTGGAGAGCCTGGAACATCTCGGCTACCTGACGCCGGTGTCCGACTGCGCGGCGGCCGCCTGATGGCTGCCGTCGCATCGACCGTGGCGATCGAGCTATCGCCCCGGCAACTGGCGGACCTGGAGTTGTTTCGAGTTGGCGGCTACCGCCCGCTGACCGGATTCATGACCGAGCCGGAATACACGGCGGTGCTAAAGGACATGCACCTGCCGGACGGGCAGCCCTGGCCGCTGCCGATCACGCTGGCCGTGGACGCCGAAACGGCGGCGCTGGTGCGCGAGGGCGACCGGCTGGATCTGCTGGACGGCGCGGGCCGGCGCCGCGGGGAACTGGAAGTTCGGCAGCGATTCCACTACGACAAGACGGCCGAAGCCCAGGCCGTCTATCGCACGACCGACGCCGAGCATCCGGGCGTGGCTGCGCTGTACGCGCAGGGCGAGGTGCTGCTGGGCGGGCCGGTGACGTGTTTCGGCCAGACGCCGGACCGGGCCGACGATCCGCGGCATCTCACGCCAATCCAGCTGCGCGAACGGTTTGAGGCGCTGGGCTGGCGCACGGTGGTGGGGTTCCAGACGCGCAATCCGATTCACCGGGCGCACGAGTACATCCAAAAGGCCGCGCTGGAAATGGTGGACGGCTTGCTGGTGCATCCGCTGGTGGGGGTCACCAAAGAAGACGACGTACCGGCCGACGTGCGCTGGCGCTGCTACGAAGTGCTGCTGGACGGGTACTTTCCGCGCGATCGGGTGGTGCTGGCGGCGCTGCCGGCGGCGATGCGCTACGCGGGGCCGCGCGAGGCGGTGTTTCACGCGCTGGTGCGGCGCAACTACGGCTGCACGCACTTCATCGTGGGACGCGATCACGCGGGTGTGGGCGATTACTACGGCCCGCACGACGCGCAGCACATCTTTGGGGAGTTCGACGCCGGCGAGCTGGGCATCACGCCGCTGTTCTTCGAACACGCGTTCTGGTGCACCGCCTGCGCCGCGATGGGCTCGGCCAAGACCTGTCCGCACGACATGGCGAACCACGTATTCCTGAGCGGCACGCGGCTGCGAGGGCTGCTGAGCGAAGGCCAGCGGCCGCCGGCCGAGTTCACGCGCCCGGAAGTCGCGGCGGTGCTGGCGGATGCCTATGCCGAGCGCTGAGCGCAGGCAACGTACGATCAGGGGCTGACGCAGGCGGCGCAATCCGAGGTGCGGCGGTGAGGGTTCGCATAGCGACACGCCGCTCGCCGCTGGCGCGCGCGCAGGCGGGGCTGGTTGCCGATCTCCTGGTGGACGCGAATCCCGGGTTGCGGATTGAGTTCGAGCTGGTGGAGACGACGGGCGACCGGGACCGGTCCAGGGCGATCGAGGCGCTGGGCGAGCGGGGCGTGTTTACGCGCGGCGTGCAGGCGGCCCTGGTGGATGGGCGGGCCGACGTTGCGGTGCACAGCTACAAGGACTTGCCGACGGCGCCGCTGGCGGGTCTGCGGATCGCCGCCGTGCCAGTGAGAGCCGATCCGCGCGATGCGCTGGTGAGCCATAGCGGGGTGGGTCTGGCCGAGCTTGCCAAGGGCGCCGCGGTGGGTACCGGCAGCGCGCGGCGGTCTGCCCAGGTACTGGCTGTCCGCCCCGACCTGCAGGTGCAACCCCTGCGCGGCAACGTGGGTACGCGGGTTGGGCGCGTTCAGGCCGGCGAGCTCGACGCGGCGGTGCTGGCGGTGGCGGGACTGGAACGAGCCGGTCTGGACACGGCGATTGCCGAGGTGCTGGAACCGCCGGAGTTTCTGCCGGCGCCGGCGCAGGGCGCGCTGGCGGTGGAGGTGCGGGCGGACCGGCCGGACGTGGAGCGGTTTGTGGAGCGCATCGACGACGCGGCGTCGCGGACGGCGGTGACGGCTGAACGAGCCTTTCTGCGCGCCTTGCGCGGCGGTTGTAATGCGCCGGTCGGGGCGCTGGGGACCGTGGACGGCGCTGAGTTGACGATGACAGCGGGGTTATTCGGAGAGGGTGAACGGCCGCCGTTGACGCTTCGCGGGCGAATAACGGAAGCCGAGGTGCTGGGTCAACGGGCCGCCGCCCTTGTGTTGGCGGCGCGGGGTTCCCAGAACCAATGAGGGCGCAGCCCGGCACGATCTATCTGGTCGGCGCGGGTCCGGGCGATCCGAAGCTGATCACGGTGCATGGCCGCGAAGTTCTGGAGTCGGCGGACGCGGTGGTTCATGACCGGCTGGTGTCACGCGACCTGTTGAAGCTGGCGCGGACCGACGCGCGGTTAGAGGACGTAGGCAAGACGCCGGGTCGGGCTTCGCGGAGTCAGGCCGAGATCAACGATCTGCTTGTCCAGCTGGCTGGTGAGGGGCTCTCTGTGTGCCGGCTGAAGGGCGGGGATCCGTTCGTGTTTGGTCGCGGCGGCGAGGAAGTGCTGGCGGCACGGGCGGCCGGGAATCCAGTAGTGGTGGTGCCGGGCGTTTCCTCGGCGCTGGCCGGGCCGGCGGCCGCCGACGTGCCAGTGACGCACCGGGGCGTGGCGTCGAGCGTGACGGTGGTGACCGGGCACGATGCGCAGTCGGCTACAGACGGTGGGGTGGACTGGAAGCGGATTGCCGGTACGCCGGGCACGATTGTTGTGCTGATGGGTGTGGGAAACCTGGGATCAATTGCGCGTCGGTTGGTCGATGGGGGGCGCTCGCCCGACGAGCCGGTCCGTGTGATCGAAGGGGCCACGTTGCCCGGGCAACGTGCCGTCTCGGGCAGGTTGTCGACCATCGATGCCATTGCACGGGAAGCGGGGCTCAGGGCCCCGGCGGTGATTGTGGTGGGTCCGGTGGTCGGAGTGCTGGACGGCGAGGGGACGTGACGCGGCCGCGAGTGGTGGTGACACGGCCGGCGGATGCGAACGATCGGCTGACCGAACGTTTGGAAGCGCTGGGTTGCGAGGTGGTGGCGGCGCCGGCGATCCGGATTGGTCCGCCGCGCAGCTACGAGGCGCTGGACGCGCTGGTGCGCGCCCCGGACCGGTACGACTACCTGCTGTTCATGAGTCGGAATGCGGTCCGCTACTACGTGCAGCGTGCGCGCCGGCTGCGGCGTGTTGCTCCACCAGTGCCCGCCGGCGTGCAGGTGGGCGTGGTCGGGCCGGCAACTGGAGCCGTCGCCGACCGGGCGGGAATATCCGCCGCGTTGCGTTCGGAAGGACGCACCGGGGTGGATCTGGCCGAGGCGGTAGTTGCGCTTGCCTCGCCGTGCGCGCGGGTTGCGCTTGTGCAAGCCGAGGACGGTCGTGACGAACCGGTCCAGCGGTTGCGGTCCAGCGGTCTGTTGGTCACGCGTGTTTCGGCCTACCGGACGCGACCAGCGGCGGTACCCCGGGAAATCGTGGCCGCCGTGCACAACGGTGAGGTCGACGCGTTGGCGTTTGCCAGCCCCTCCAGCGCGGTCAGCTTTGCGGTTGCGTTGGGCGGGTTGGCTTCGATTCCGCCGTGTGTCGCGGTCGCCGCGATCGGACCGACCACCGCCGCGGCGTGTACGCGGGCCGGTCGAGCGCCGGACGTGGTGGCGGCGGAGTCAAGCGGGGAATCGTTGGCGTTGGCGGTGGTGGTTCAGCTAGAAGGCTCGATGCGCGGGGGTGCCGTGGGCTGATCCTTGTCGTTCAGGGTTTGCTGTGTGTCCGAATTGCGGGCAGTGACCCGCCCGGTTAATTGCAAAACGGCAGGCCAAGAGCGGGGAGGTCGTGTTGGCGGAGATCGCGCCAGGTGGTCGGCAGGCAGCCGGTCAGGGCGTTGCCCGAGAGGCTCAACGTTTCCAGGTTGATCAGGCGGCCGAGCGCCGGCGGAATGTCGCCCTGGAGCAGGTTGTGTTCGAGGGCCAGCCTGGTGAGTTGCGTGAGGTTTCCTAACGCGGCAGGAATGGCGCCGTGCAACTGGTTGGAGTCGAGGGCCAGATCAGTCAGGTGAAAGAGCCTGCCGAGTTCGGCGGGGATCTCGCCGGTGAGTTGATTCTCGGATAGTCGCAGCTCCATCAGCTTTGACGCGGCGCCGAGTTGACCGGGGATTGGCCCGCTGAATTGATTGTGGGACAGGTCAAGGACACGGAGTTCAATCGGGTTGCCGAGCCAGGCCGGAATCTCGCCGTGCAGGCGATTGTTGCCGAGTCTGAGCCGATATAACCGCGATAGTCCGCTGAACGTCGCCGGAATCTCGCCGTGCAGATCGTTTCCTTCGAGGTTTAGATTACTCAGGTTGTGGATGTGCCCGAGGGCGGCGGGAATCTCGCCGCTCAGCCGATTGCGATCGAGTGCCAGGACGCTGAGAAAGCCAATGCGACCGAGTTCAGGTGGAATCGGGCCGTGCAACTGGTTGCCTGAAAGCACCAGACTCGACAGGCCGCTTGGATTGCCAAGCGAGGCCGGGATTTCGCCCACGAGCTGATTGTTACTCAGGAAAAGGTTATCCAGCGCGGGGATGTGGCCTAGCGAGGCTGGAATGCGTCCCCGAAATTGATTGTTTCCGAGAGTTAGGTCTCTCAGTCGGGGGAAATTCCCGAGCCAGGCTGGGATCTCGCCCTCAAAGCTGTTGTTTTCCAGACTGAGCCGGCGGAACTTGGTCAGACCCTGGAGGCTGTCGGGAATGGTGCCTTGCATCTGGTTGCCGGACAGGTTCAGCCAATCCAGGTTGGTGAGCCGTCCCAATTCGGACGGGATCACGCCCTGCAGCTTGTTTTCCCGTAGTTCGATGGATTCCAGCTTGGTGAGGTCGCCCAGCTGGGATGGAAGAACGCCGCGCAGGTTGTCGTTCTTTATCGAGATGCTAGTGACGCGACCGTCGGCGTCCGTCCAGACGCCGTGCCAGGATTGGAGTGGCGCGCTACTGAGCCAGAAACTGCTGTTGTTCCAGCTGGGGCCGCCGGTGGCGTAATAGAGGGCCTCGAGCGCGGCGCGGTCGGTGGCGGCCGTGGTCTGGGTGATGTCGGGCACCTGATCGCAGAAGCGCTCGATGAGCTCGGTCAGGTCGTGGTGGGGGATGCGGCGCAGGGTGGCGGGGAGGCAGCCGTTGAGGAAGTTGCCGGACACGCGCAGCTCCCGCAGGTGGGGCGGGCTGCCCAACGCGGCCGGAACGTCGCCCACCAGCTGATTAGCGCTGAGGTTGAGGCCGGTGAGTTGGTGAAGGCCGCCCAGATTGCCGGGGATGCGACCGGTCAGTTGGTTGGCGCTGAGGTTGAGGACGCCGAGCTGGGCGAGGCGAGCCAAGTCGGCGGGGATCTCGCCGCTGAGCTGGTTGCCGCTGAGGTCCAGCGCGGTGAGGGCGGCGAGATTGCCTACGGTGGCCGGGATCTCGCCGCTGAGGCGGTTGCCGCCGAGGTGGAGGGATTGCAGGTTGGCAAGGCGGCCGAGGGTGGCGGGGATGGGGCCCTGAAGGTCGTTGCCCGATAGGTTGAGGTGCGCCAGATGCGGCAGGCGGTCCAACGGAACCGCGAGCTCGCCACGCAGCAGGTTCTGGGCCAGATTGACGGCGACCACGCGGCCGTCAGGCGTGGTGGTGACGCCGTGCCAGTCGCCGAGGGGGCGTCGCTGAGCCAGTTGGCGTTGTTGGTCCAGCTGGGGCCGTCGGTGGCCTGGTAGAGCGCCGCCAGGATGGCGCGCTCGGTGGCCCCGTCGGGCCCGGAAGGTCTGGCCGGCGGTGAGGGGCTGGGCGGGAGCGAAGCTGCGGAAGAACTGGTGGCTATCGCGCGGGTAGACGATGTCGCGCACATCGTCGCCGAGGAGGCCAAGCTTGACGGGCTGGGGGTTGCCGGGGTGGTATTCGAGGACGGCGGCCTGGAAGTACTGGCGGATGAAGCCGGGGGTGGCGCCGGGGATGCCGAGGATGGCGCGGGGATCGTCGTCGGGGCGGGCATCGGTCTTGGGGAAGCCGAAGGCCTGCACGCCGCCAAGGGCGGTGAAGAAGTCGAGGAAGCCGGTGGGGGTGCCGTCGAGGGCGAGGTTGGAGACGCGGTGGCCCCAGGGGCCAAGTTCGAGACCAGGCTGCTCACTCAGCAGGTGCGGTTCAACGCCGAGATCGCGCGAGCCGGCGATGCCGCCGCCGAGGTAGTCCCAGGCGAGGCGGCGCTCGAGGAGCCAGGCGCCGTTGCGCTGGTGGCAGTCGACGACGCCGCGCTGGTAGTACTGGGTGAGGGCGCCGGGGCGTTCCTCAAGAACCTCGGAAGTGGCGTAGCCCCAGCGGATCAGGTCGCCAGTTGCCTGGTAGTGGGTGAGGAAGCCGCAGTTGACTCTGGCGCCGTCGATGGTGAGGCGGAGGTCGGGGATGTTGTGGGCGAGATGGTCGTCGGGCTGGGTGAAGGCGGATTGCAGGACGACGGCGGAGAGCTGGGAGGTGGGCGGCGGGTCGTCGGCGAGGACAGGCGCGGGGAGGGCGATCAGCGCCAGGAGCAGACTCAGGAGGGTGGTTCGAAGCCGGACGATCTGGGAGCGCTTCACTCGCGTGGGAATTGGCCCTGGTGGCAAGCCGACCGTTGAAGAGGATACGACCTGGGCGCGATACCTTCGGCGCCGTCGCGCGCTGAGAGGTGGTGGCCGCCGTACGGCATAGGAAGACTGATGGGCTGGGTGCGATTCCAGCTGGGGTCGAAGCCGCCGCCACCTGGCCGTGTACGGCCGCCGCGTGTGCGCGGGCCGGCTGGTTGCAGGAGCTGGTGGCGGGGGAGTCGAACGCGAAGGCGTTGGCGGCGGTGGTGGTGGCTCATTTGAAGGGCCTACCCGGCGATCCCTGTTCGTGGTGAGTCTGTCGAACCGCGCTGGCAACCTTGCTTCGCGCCGGTTGGGTCCCTAGGAGACGATCCTGCGCGCAGAGCTTGGGGGTGCCATTGTTCAGCGTCCGCGTACCGGCATCATCATCCCATTGCGGAATTCCCGGTCCGGCCCTCTGCGCGCGGCGTTGATGAGCCTTAGAGCCAGTGCGATGCCAAGGCGCTTGTCGATCTTGTCATCCGTATTGCGATACGACTTAGGAGGCTCGACACAGTTGGCGCATCCGCGTCTACAGGGGCACTCATCAGCGACTTTGATTCCTTGCTCCAGCGCCTCCTGCCACACGTTGAACAGTTGTTTGGCGACGCCGATCCCTCCACTGTAGTTTTCGTAGTAGAACGCTTGCATGTCGATTCTCTTTGACAACGTGCTCGCGTCGAAACGGTCGGCTGGAATGACGAACATCGAGCCCACCCGCAGCAAGTGCTCCAGCGCGCCCAAACCTTCAGCAGCCGCGTCTGTCTGCTCAAGGACTCTAATCCAGAAGGCATGCAGATTGCTGTGGTTGAGAGCGTTTGGAGTTCCGCCTGATCTTTTCTCTTCACCTGTGCGTTCATCCATCAGTTTGTATCCGGTGAAATTTGTTGAGATATCAATCTGACCGTAGTAGACTTCAGCCGAGTCACTGAACACATGGCCGTCAAACACTTTGGTTATATATGACATCGAGTAGAACCCCGGATCAGTTCTCATGTGCGGTTCTGCACCCGTAAGAACCACCGTATCTTCTTCGTGGGATTGGACCTGATATTTCCCTCCCATAAATGGAAAAATCGCTCCGATGTAAGCCTCGCGGAACTTTCGAGTATCGGAGACTTGGCCAATCTCCTGTCTTCCTAATACGAGTTTGAACGATTGCCCGATGCCGCCCCTGAGATTCAGCCCGCGCTGTGGTTTGAATCCGCTCACTGGCGTTCCGCCAGAGCTTCTTGCGGTGTCGTAGAATCTGCTTCCCAGAACAGTCTCGTCCGTGAGCCTGAATTGTCCGGACGTCTCTTCGATAAGCGACGGAAGGTGTCTCTCGATCAACTCTTCGTTGTTCGGATCCACGACAAGCTGATCGTATGGCTTGTTCAAGAATGTGGACAGATTGCCCACAAAGAACCTGTCAATAGGATCATTCATGGCATAGAACAAGACAAAGGCGTCCTTTTTCCAACTCCGCCCGGCGCGTCCGATTTGCTGCCAGGCTGACATGAGGTTCGGAGGAAACCCCGCGAGGATGACGCCGTCTAGTCCCCCAATGTCAAGACCAAGCTCCAGGGCGTTGGTCGAAAATACGATGCGAATGTCGCCGGACTTGACGTTTTCCTGTATCTCACGGCGCTTGTCAGGTGTCAAGTCAGCATGGAAGAGGGAGATCCTATCCTTGTCCATTCCGCGCTCCAATGCCTTCTGCTGACATTGACGGAAGGCATCTTCCAGGAACCTCTTTGTCGGGCAGAAGACAAGCGCCTGCAATCCTTGTGCGAGGCACGCCAACGCTGCCTGCTCGACACGGAGACGGAGAATGTCACGGTACCTGAAGTCAGGAATGTCTGGATCAACGAACAGGAACTGCCGTTTCGGGCTGAACACCTTTCTGGCTTGTATTAGCTCCATATTGAGGCCGGTCAGTGCTTTGGCGTGCTCCTTGGGGTTTGCACAGGTCGCTGTCGCCATGAAAACTCTTGGTGACACTCCAAGCCGCTTTAGATGCAATAGGAAGCGTCGCAGTAGCAGTGCCACATTGCTGCCAAAGAACCCGCGGTATTCGTGCATTTCATCAATGACAATGTATCGAAGATTCTTCAGGAAACCTTCCCATTGCTCTCTGTGCGCGAGGAACGACATATTCAGATACTCTGGGTTTGTCATGAGTATCGGTGGCGGGCTCATGCGTAAAGCGTTCCTGTTTTCCTGTGACTCATTTCCGTCGTACGGTCAGGATTGTATTTCACGTGGTCCAGAGATGTTCCTGCACAGCTCATATATCTGTGCGCGCTGATCAAACGCCAGCGCTTTCATGGGGTATATCAACAGTGCATGTGCGCGATAGTTCTTGATGAGCTCGTGGAGCATCGGGACGGTGAACGCCAATGTCTTGCCACTTGCTGTCGGGGCTTCCATCACGATGTTTGATCCGTTCAATGCTAGCCGTATCGCTCTGTCCTGATGCGTATATGGACGCGGTATGCCCATGTGTTCCAAAGCTTTGCGGATACTTGGGTGGATTGCCAAAGGCCACTCGGCGGCATATTCAGGTTCAATTCGATCGATTGATCCCCGTTCGATTCTGTCGCCGTTGCGTAAGGCGTCAAATCGTTCTAACTCAGCAGAAAAGCTTCCAATGTCCACGCGACGTAATCCTATATCCTGAATCCGCCTCCCGCCCGTTTGCGAGGCGCTTGGGAAGTATACACATGCGCTCCTTTTGACACCTTGCCGATCAAGGCGTTCTGTGCATCACGACGGGAGTGAGTGTGGCGGATGCGCGGAATGTGGGCCGTAGCCCGGCACACCCGAATCGATCAGGCTTGCCGAACACTGCTTGGGTTTCCTCATTGCGTCTGAGTGCTTTTAGAATCCGGTCACAGATATCGGTTGTGCCCCGGTTCAAGGCTGACTGTCACGGTTGGTTCGGGGCGCGACGGCCACTCTCCGCAGAGGCCGCGGCCAGCGGACATGCAGGCTTTGATGTCAGGATCGGCTGGCCAGTCGATCCACGGCTTTAGAATTGCTGCCCGGGGGCTGGAGGGCGTGAGGTGCTGCGCGAGCGGTTGAAGCGGTTGATTGGTCCGGTGCCGGCCGTGGGGGAGCCGGGTGCGCGGCGGCCGCGGCGGTTGCGGCGGACGGCGGGGTTGCGGCGGCTGGTTCGCGAGACGCGGCTTTCGGTCGATCAATTGCTCTACCCGATGTTCGTGGTGCCGGGCGAAGGCATCGAAACGGAGATTGGATCGCTGCCGGGTCAGATGCAGCGGTCGGTGGACCGGATCGGCGCGGCGGCCCGCGAGGTGGCGGCGGCGGGCATTCAAGGCGTGCTGCTCTTTGGGCAGGCGGAGGTGAAGACGCCGGCGGGCGATGAGGCGTCGTCAGCTGATGGCGCCGTACAGCGCGCGGTCGGGGCCATCAAGGAGGCCGCGCCGGAGGTGGTGGTGTTCACCGACGTGTGCCTGTGCGCCTATACCGATCACGGCCATTGCGGAGTGTTGGACGGAGAGACGATCGACAACGACGCCTCGGTAGCGCGGATTGCCGAGGTGGCGATCTCGCACGCAAGGGCCGGGGCCGACGTGGTGGCGCCCTCGGACATGATGGACGGGCGCGTGGGCGCGATCCGGGTGACGCTGGACGCGGAGGGTCTGACGGATACGGCGATCATGGCCTACGCCGCCAAGTACGCCAGCGCGTTCTACGGGCCGTTTCGAGAGGCATCCGGTTCGGCACCGTCCTTTGGGGATCGGCGCGGGTATCAGATGGATCCTGGCAACGTGCGCGAGGCGGTGCGCGAGGTGGGGCTGGACCTGGACGAGGGCGCGGACATCGTGATGGTGAAACCGGCGCTGACGTACCTGGACGTGGTGGCGCGAGTGCGCGCGGAGTACGACGCACCGCTGGCGGCCTACCTGGTGAGCGGCGAGTTCGTAGCGATCAAGGCGGCGGCCGAACGGGGCTGGCTGGACGAACGCGCAGCGGCGCTGGAGGCGCTGACGGCGGTGGCGCGGGCCGGAGCCGACATCATCATTACGTACTGGGCCCCGGAGGCCGCTCGCTGGCTGGACGAGGGGCCGACGCACTGACGCAGGGAACCCGCAGCGCCGTTGCCTTGAGCGCGGCGGCCGCGGCGGCGTTTGCGCTGGGTGCGCCGCTTTCACGCCTGGCCGCGCCGGTTAGCGCGGCCGAAGTGGCGCTGTGGCGCCTTGGATTGGCGGCGCTGTTGGCCCTGGGGCTGGCACGAGTGTCGGGAGTCTCGCTGGCGCACATCCGCGAGCGGCGAACGGCGGTGTTGGGCGCGACGCTGTACGCGCATTTCCTGCTATTCACGCTGGCAGCGCAGACGACGACGACCGCCCATGCGCTGGCGCTGGTGTACGGCTCACCGGCGCTGGTCGCGCTGGGGTCGGCGGTGATCCTGCGGGAGCCGCCGCGGGCCATGCAGATCGTTGGCGTGCTAGCGGCGGTGGCGGGGATCGCGGTGCTGGTGGGGTTCGAACCGTCCGAGAGCGGGGCGACGCTGGGCGGCGACCTGGCGGCAGCCGGGTCGGGCGCGGCCCTGGCCGCCTATGTGCTGGCGGGGCGCTACTACCGGAGGGCGATGCCGCTGCCGGCCTACGTGTTCGCGGTCTACGGGTGGGCGGCGCTGTTGGCACTGCCGTACGCCGTTTTCTCCTTTGATCCGGGGGCATACGACGGCGGGCGGATCCTAGTGATTGTCGTTCTTGGGATCGTGCCCCTGGGCCTGGGTCACACGCTGCTGAACGCGGCGCTACGACGGGCGAGCGCGACGATTCCCAACGTGATCACGACCCAGGAGGTCACCGGCGGCGTGATCCTGGGGGCGCTGCTCTATGGGGAGGTTCCGGGTCCAAGCGCGCTGGTGGGCGCGCTGCTGGCGCTGGCCGGGGTGATTGCGGTGGTGGTATTCGGGCGTAGCGAGCGCGAGGCGGCTAGCGACGCCTAGGGACGAAAGCGCAGGGTTGCCACCGCTCCCGGGGCGTCATCGCGGGGCGCGATGTTGAAGTCGCCATCCAGGTTGCGTTCCACCAGGTTGCGAACGATGGTGAGGCCCAGGCCCTGATCGCGCATGAGGCTGAAGCCTTCGGGCAGGCCGATGCCGTCGTCGGCGATCGAAATGGCGAGGCGACCGTTTTCGGCCGCGGCGTCGACGTGGATGCGGCCGGTGGCGCGTCCGGCCATGCCGTGCTCCACGGCGTTCCAGAGCAGTTCGTTGATCACCAGAGCGAAGACCGTGGCCCTTTCCGACTGGATGCGGCCGGGTCGGGCCTCCACGGTGATGTCGATGCGGCGGCCGCTAGCGTTCAGGTCGCCGCGCAGCATGTCGGCCATTGAGTCAATGATCTGGTGGACGGTGGTCTGTCCGATGGCGTCCTGCGAGAGCAGGTCGTGGACGCGGGCCATGCCGCCGATGCGGCCGGCGCTGAGCTTGAGCAGGGTGGAGGCTTCCTGGGTTTCGGTGCGCCGGGCCTGCATTTCGAGCAGGGAGGCGATGGTCTGCATGTTGTTCTTGACGCGGTGGTGCATTTCCTGGAGCAGGATGGATTTGGTTTCGAGCCCCTGGCGGACCTCTTCGAAGAGGCGGGCGTTTTCGATGGCGATGGCTGCGTGGTTGGCGAAGGTGAAGGCGAGGTCCACCTGTTCCTGCGTGTATTCGTGGGGCGTGGGGCTGTAGAGGCTGATCGCACCGACGGCGCGGTCGCGCAGGATGAGCGGCACGCTGAAGAGCGCGCTGTAGCCTTCGGTGGCGATCAGTTCACGGGTGGCGACGAGCCGCTCATCGTTCATCGCGTCGTTGACGACCACCGGCGCGCGGGTGGCGACGGCGCGGCCGACGACGCCGTCGCCGATGCGCAGGCTGTGTTGGCGGTAGGCGTCACCGAGGTTGTACGCGGCCACGATGCGCATGCGCTTGCCGTCCTCGTCCACCTGCCAAATAGCCGCCTTGTCGACGCCGATGAGGTCGGCGGCGGTCTGGGCGATCTGGGCCAGCACGGAGCCGGGTTCCAGGTCCGAGGTCAGCGTGCGCGCAAGGTTTTGGACGGTCGTGAGCTGCTCGATCTTCCCGCGCAAGGCATCGTCGGTTTGCCCGTGCAGCCTGGCGTTCTCCACGGCGATGGCCAGCTGGCCAGCGGTGATCTCGGCGAAGCGGACCTCCTCGTCCGTAAAGTCGCGGAACTGCGGGCTGCCCATGCTCAGCACGCCGATCAGGCGCTCGACGGTGAAGATCACGATGGGGACTACAAGGAAGCTGCGCAGGTCCTCTTCGCCGAGGCCCGGCACGTATTTGAAGCGGGGATCGCTCCAGGCGTCGCGGACGGCCACGGGCTGTCCGACCTGGGCCGCCCAGCCGATGATGCCCTCGCCCAGCGCCAGGGTCGTCTGCCCGACGGCCTCGGGGTTGAAGCCGCGGGTGGCGCTGAGGATCAGGCGGTCGATCGCCTCGTCGTAGAGGTAGATGGTGACTTCCGAGACGCCCAGCAGGTCCGAGATGGACTCGACCGTGGCCATTAGGATCTCGTCCAGCTCCAACGAGGAATTGATGACGCTGTTGATCCGGTCCAGCGCGCGGACCATGTTGTCCAGCAGGCGTTCGCGTTCGGTCGGGGTGGCGTTGATGGGGACGATGGCGTCGTAGCCGCGCACGAGCGACTGAACCGCGGCGGTCTGCAACTGGACGAGCTGATCCACGATGGCCTCGTGCTGCTCCCGATTGGCGCCGCGCAGAACGGCGGCGCCCAGCGCTCCCATGCGTTCGAGGGCGGTGGCGAGCAGGCCCGACAGCGAGCCGCCGCGCTCGGCCACGCTGGTTCCGGCGCTCTCGACATGGCGCAGGAACTCGCGGTTGGCGCGCAATTGGAGCAACAGACGCCCGGCGTCCAGCAGGGGGGCGTCCAGGGCCGCGTCGGCCTGGTCCGCCAGCCAGCGCGCGAACAGCCGGCCCGGTTCAGCCCCGTCACGAGCCTGGGTCACGCGTCATCCCTTCCGTCCGCCGCGGTCGGGTTGCGGCGCCTCTGCGTGTGAGCTTAGGACGGAGAGCGCCGCCGCAGAAAGGCGGGCACGTCGACCTGATCGTCGGCAAGACCTTCGCGCCGGCCGCGGCGCGGCCGGGACGTTGGGCCGCGGTCCGGACGCTGCCGCCGGCTGGACTGCGGCCGGGCAACCTCGGGCGGGCGCGAGGCCTGGAATCCGGTAGCGATCAGCGTCACTCGAATCGCCTGGCCCATGCGCGGATCGACCACGGTGCCAAAGATGATGTTGGCATCAGGTGCGGCGACCGCGGTTACGTGCTCGGCGGCGGCGTTGATCTCGGCGATGGCCACGTCGTCGGAGGCGGTGATGTTGATGAGCACTCCGCGGGCGTCGTCGATGGAGGTGTCGAGGAGAGGACTCTCCATGGCCTGACGCACCGCGCGGAGGGCGCGCTCTTCGCCGGCGGCTTCGCCGACGCCCATCATGGCGCTTCCGGAGTCGCGCATGACCGAGCGCACGTCGGCAAAGTCAACGTTGACCAGGCCGGTGGAGGTAATCAGATCCGTGACGCCCTGCACGCCGCGGTGCAGCATCTCGTCAGCCATCAGAAAGGCGTCGGAGAACGCGGTGCGGGCGTCGGCGTGCTCCAGCAGCTTGTCGTTGTGGAGCGTGATCAGGGCGTCCACGCGCGTGTCAACTTCGGCCAGACCCTGGTGGGCAACCTGGACACGCCGCGTGCCTTCAAAGGTGAAAGGCACGGTTACGACAGCCACCGTGAGGGCCCCGGCTTCCATGGCGCGATCCGCCAGGATCGGGGTGGCGCCGGTACCGGTTCCGCCGCCCATGCCGGCGGTGATAAACACCATGTCGGCGCCATTAACCAGGTCGGCCAGTTCGTCGGTGCTCTCGGTGGCCGCGCGCTCGCCCAGCCGGGGATCGCCGCCCGAGCCGAGATGGTCGGTGGAACGGCTGCCAATCAGGAGGCGACGGTGCGCATTCGAGGCGGCCAGGTCCTGGGCATCGGTGTTGACGGCGATGAACTCGACGCCGTCGAGTTCGGCGGCGACCATGCGATTGACGGCGTTGTTGCCGGCGCCGCCGACTCCGATTACGCGAATGTCGGTGAGGCCCGGCACGGACTTCGTGGATCCGGGGTCCGGGTCCTGGCGCAGGATGCGGGGCACCAGGTTGGCGGGTCGCCGCAGGTCAGCCAGGCGGTCGGGGTCGAACCCGCCGCGGTCGCTAGGCGGCACGGGTACGCACCTCCGCGGCCAGGGTTTCGTAGGCCTGGACCGCGCGGCGGGCGCCGCGGTTGGCTTTGCCCGCGGCGAAGATGGAGACGCCGGTGCTGGCGGCTTCCAGGATCTTGCTGTTCGTGGGGATGTCGGATTCGAAGACGCTGGCGCCCCAGCGTTCCCGCAAATACTCGGCCACGGTTTTCTCTTCGCGGAGGCGGCGGTCGAATTTACTGAGGACGATGCCGAGCACCTTCAGGCGCGGGTTGAGGAAGGTGACTTCCTCGATGCTGTCATTCAGCATCTGCAGCCCTTGCAGGGAAAAGAACCGGGCTTCGGTGGGAATGATGACCCACTCGGACGCGACCAATGCATTGATGGTTAGCACTCCCAGGGACGGCGGCGTGTCGAAAAGGATGTAGTCGTACTCCGTGTCCACACGCAGCACGTGCTCGCGGAGGCGCAGTTCGCGACCCAACTTTGTCTGGAGCGCCGACTCGACGCGGGCGAGTTCGGGCGAGGCCGGCACAACGTCCACGGTGGCACCGGCGGGGTCGTTGACGCGGTAGCGGGGCAGATCGGCGTCTCGGTTCAGGAGAGCGTCGGCCAGCGTGGCTTCCATGACACGTTCGACGCCGAACGAGGATGTGAGGTTGGCCTGTGGGTCGCAGTCGATTACGAGCACCCTGAGCCCGGAGCGGGCCAGGGTGGACGCCAAATTGGATGTGGTGGTCGTTTTGCCAACGCCGCCCTTCTGGTTGGCGATGGCGATAGTCACGGCCATGGGGAGCCTCCGCTGACGCGTCGCCCACCGGCCCCCACGGCGACGATCTGACGGGATGCTATGCCAGACGGTTCCTGGCAGTCAACATAAGTATAGGGTCAAATGCTCCGAGGGCTCATGCTAGCCTCGACGCATGCGGCCGGACGCATGAGGGCGATGGCTAGGACGACGGACGCTGCGGCGGCGCCATCGCTGGCTGTGGACCTGGCGCCCGACCACCCGCGCGGATTGCGGCTGCGCGCGCCGGTGCTCACGGCCTCCGGCACGTTTGGATTCGGTGACGAGTACCGGGACATCGTGAACCTGGCAGAGCTTGGCGCCATCGTCACCAAGACGGTGACGCCGGAGCCCCGGGAAGGCAACCGCACGCCGCGAACGATCGAAACGCCGGCCGGCATGTTGAACTCGATCGGCCTGCCGAACCCCGGCGGCGAAGGGGCGGTGCGGGAGAAAGCGCCTATCTGGGCGGACCTGCCCTGTCCGGTGGTAGTGAGTATTGCGGCGCACGATCCCGAGAGTTGGACGACGCTGGCGGCGCGGTTCGACGGCCTGGACAACGTGGTGGCGATCGAGGCCAATCTGTCGTGTCCCAATGTGGCCGGCGGGCTGGACTACTCGACCGATCCCAGCACGACAGCCGCCACCGTGCGGGCCGTGCGCCGGGGCGTGTCGCTGCCGGTCATTGCCAAGCTCTCGCCGAACGTGACGGACCTGCGACCGATCGCGCGCGCGGCGGAAGAGGCTGGAGCGGATGCCCTGTCGCTGATCAACACGCTGCTGGGAATGGTGATCGACACCGGCGCCGCTCTGCCGTTTCTTGGCGCCGGCGTGGGTGGGCTATCAGGCCCGGCCATACGACCGCTGGCGGTGCGCTGCGTCCATGACGTGGCAGGCGTGGTCTCGATTCCAGTGATTGGCATGGGCGGCGTGGTGACGACGGACGATGCGCTGCAGTTTCTAATGGCCGGGGCTTCCGCCGTTCAGGTGGGTACCGCGACGTTTCGGGAGCCACGAACGGCGGAGCGCATCGTGGATGGGTTGCGCGGCTATCTGGCGAGCCGTGGGCTTGGGTCTGTAGCCGACGTGGTCGGGCTGGCGCGGCGGGACCGGGTCAGCGGCTGAAGTGGACCTGGATAACCTCGCCGTCTGACACGAAGTAGTCGCGACCGACGCGGCGAACGTGGCCGAGATCGCGCAGCGCGGAGATTGAACCGGCGGCGATGAGGTCGTCCGCCGCGACGGCGTCGGCCCGGATGAAGCCGGCGGCCAGATCGGTGTGAATGGCGCCGGCGGCGTCCAGCGCGGCTGCGCCGCGCGGCAGCAACCAAGCGTTCACGGAGCGGGTGTTACCGGTGTAAAAGGTGATTTGGTCCATGGCCGCGCGCAGGGCCTGGCCCACGCGCTCCGCGGCCAGGCCCGGCAGGCCGAGGTCGGCTCGGAAGGCGGCGGCGTCTTCGGCCGATAGATCGTCGAGTTCAGCTTCGGTATCGGCGGCGACGACACACCAGTCGTCGCGAGCCGCCTCGAGGCGCCGGGCGTCCATGGCGGCAGCCTCGTCGTCCGGAGCGTTGCAGGCCACGGCGTAGGGCTTTGCGCCTAGCAGGCCGAAGCCGCGGAGGCTGGCGATTTGCTGTTGTGTGAGGTCGTCCAACAGCGGGCGCTCGGCTTCCAGCGACTCGAGAGCGTGGGTGACGACGGCCAGCTGCGCGCCAGCCTCGCGACGTTCGACGCGCGGGCCGCTGGTCATCCGTTCCTGGAGGCGCTGCTGGGCGGGTTCAAGCACCGCCAGATCGAGTACGGCCAGCTCGGTCTGCATGGCATCGGCGCGCTCGGCGGCGGCTTCGAGGCCGCCTGCGCCCGAGACGACCAGCAGAAGCGCGTCGGCGGTGCGCAGGCGACCGATCCATTCGGCCGCGGGCGGCTCGCGGGCAGCCAGCCCGTGCCCCGGCGCGTGCCAGAGGGTGAACGAAACCGGAACCGTCTGCGCGGCATTGAAGACCGATTGGAGAGCCGGGAGCCGCCGATCGGGCAGGGGCATGGCGCCGGTCTGCACGCCCAGCCGTCCCTGGGGCGCGGCGACCACGTGTCGACCGACGGCGGCGGCGAAGACGGCTTCCACCCCGGCCTCGAAGTTGCCCGCGAGCCCAATATCGGGCACGTCAATTGCCTCCTGGCGGAAGTCTCATCAAACGCTCATGCAAGGGGCCGGCCGGGGACGCCCGAATCCAAGTTTCACGCCCATCGGCCTCGGAAACGGTTTCTACGGTTGAATTGACTCCGAAACGGACGGAGTGGCCTACGGGACAAAGGAGTTCCATGGGAACGAGAAGTTTGCGCAGCGTTGCGCTGGTAATAGCTCTGTTTGCCATTTTTGTCAGCGGCGCGTCGGCGCACGAGCGCTGCGGCGACGGGGTACATCTGAAGTTTGCCGGGGAGTTCGCCGAGCTCAAGTCGATGCTCGGCGACACCATGGGCGAGCCGCTCGACTGCCATGCGCACTCGCCGAACGGCGACATTGTCCAGAACACCACGACGGGCCTGGCCTTCATTCGGCCCAGCGTGGGGATTCCCACGTTCACGGACGGCTGGCGGCACTGGGAATTGACGAGCGAGGGCATCCGCATGTGGTCGAAGACCACGGCCTATGACGTCACGATCGAGAACCTGACCAGCACGCAGCCACTGACACCGGCGGTGGTAGCCACGCACCGGTCGCCGGTGCGGCTGTTCGCGGTAGGCGATCCAGCAAGTCCGGCGATTCAGAACCTGGCCGAGAACGGCGATGTGCCCGGCTTCGTTCAGTCGTTGCATGACAACCCTGACGTCGCGCACGTGGCAGTGGCAGCGGGGGCAGGCCCGCCGCCCATCATGCCCGGTGAGGCGTCCACCATAACCATCGTGGCGGACCGTGGCGCCGACCACCTGTCGGTGGCTTCGATGCTGATCTGCACCAACGACGGCTTTACCGGCGTGGCAGGCCTGGCTCTGCCGGCAGCGATCGGCGAGACCGCCACGCACGTGGCCCGTGCCTATGACGCCGGCACGGAGATGAACACCGAGGACTTTGCCGACCTGGTGCCGCCTTGCCAGCCGCTGCGGGGCGTGTCGTCCGACGACGCGGGCACCGGCATAAGCAACCCCGATCTGGCCGAAGGCTGGGTAATTGCCCGCCACGCGGGGGTGCACGGCGACAGGTCCACGAGTGACCTGACGGTGGAAGACCACGGCTGGGACACGAGCGCGCCGGTGATGAAGATCACCGTGACGCAGGTTGGCCTGGTTCCGGCGTACGAAGTCACGATTGAGAATCTGACCGGCAGGCAGCCGCTGACCCCGGCGGTTGTGGCGACGCACGGGGCCGCACCGCAGCTGTTCGCACGCGGCGAAGCGGCCAGTCGTGTCCTGCAGAATCTGGCCGAGAACGGCGCGGTTCCCGGTCTGCACGCGGCGCTGAGCAGCGACCCGGATGTGGTTGACGCGATCGTGGCCGCGGCCGGCGGCCCGCCGCCGATCATGCCGCGGGCATCCGTTACGACAACGGTGACTGGTGGTGCTGGTGCTAGCCACCTCTCCGTGGCCGCCATGCTGATCTGCACCAACGATGGCTTCACCGGCGTGGCGGGGCTTGGGCTGCCGACCACGATCGGTGAGTCCGTGGTGCACACGGCCGGCGCCTACGACGCCGGAACGGAGCGGAACACCGAGGACTTCGCCGACCTCGTGCCGCCCTGCCAGGGGCTGCGCGGCGTTTCCTCCGACGACGCGGGCACGGGCATGAGCAACCCCGATCTGGCCGAGGCCGGCGTGATCAGCCATCACATGGGTGTCAACGGCGACCTGCCGACCAGTGACCTCTCGGTTGAGGCCCACGGGTGGGACACCGAGGCGCCCGTGGTGAAGATCACGGTGACGCGCATTCGCTAGCGGAGCGCGTCGACGAGGGGCGGCCGGCACTTGCCGGCCGCCCCTTGGGTTTTATTCAGCTCGCATGGATTGCAGCTCGCCATGGTCGGATGGATCAACGGACCTGGCGGATCGCCGTTGCAAACGGGGGCCGTGGCGACACGCCCGGTGCTATGCTCAACTTCTACTCGCGAAGCGAAACCTCGTTGAACCGTGCCATCACCCAAAGAAGTCATTCGTCATCAGCGCCGCGCCAAAAACGTGCGCCGGCAGCGGTTTCTGCGCGCGCGCAACGTGAGCACTCGCTCGGCAGTGCGAACGTCTGTGAGGCGCGCCCGCACCGCGATCGAGTCCGGCGACACCGAAGCCGCTGAGACGGCCATCCGCGACGCGCAGTGTCGCCTGGACGCCGCCGCACGCAAGGGCATCATCCACCGTCGCAAGGCGGCGCGTAGCGTCTCGCGCCTGGTGCGCCAGCTACGGGCGGCGGAAGCCGCCTAAGCGCGAGCGTCGGCAGGCCGGGTGGCCAGCCGCGCCGTCAGGATTTCCAGCAGCGCGTCTTTGTCGCCGCCGGTTGATTTGAGCGCCGCGTCGGTGCGGACGACTTCGGCATACATGCGGGCGATCAGGCGGTCGGGCATGCGCCGCGCCTGCTGCGCAAGGAAACGACCGCGGCCGGGCGGCGCGCCGGCGGCCCGCGCCACCTGCTGGTAGCCGCCGCCTTCGACCACGACCTGACGCGCCGCCGCCAGTTGGCGCAGCGAACGGGTGATGTCGGCCAGGATCATTTCGTGCGGCGTGCGCAGCGCCAGCATGTCGTGCAGCACGGACAGGGCCGCGGCGCCACGGCGGTCGGTGAGGGCGTTGACGTAGTCCCAGCGCGCGTGCTCGCCGATGGTGGCGCAGGCGGCGTTGACGTCGCGCTCGGTGATCTCACCGTTGAACCCCACGTAGGTCGCCAGCTTCTCAACCTCGCTGGTGAGCAGGCCGGCGTCGGCCGTGATCAGTTCCACCAGCCGGGCGGCGGCGTCCTCGGACATGCCCACGCCTTCGCGGCGCGCCAACGAGCGCACGAACCTCACGGCCTCGGCGTCGTGCAGCGGCCCGAACTGCTGAACCCGCGCGCCGTGCTGGGTTAACCCGTTGAAGGCCTTCACGCGCGGCGCGGTGCGGCGGTCACCCAGGTCCAGGTACACCGAGACGGCGAGGTCGCAGGTGTCGGTGTTGGTGTTTTTGGCTTGGGCGTCGCCAAAGGCGGCCAGCCACTTGATGAGCCGCCGTGCCGGTGGGCCGCTGGGAGGCGCTCCGTCCAGGAAGACCCGACGCCGATCCCCAAACATCGAGACGGCGCCGCAGGCGGCGTTGAGTTCGTCAGGCCCCACCCGTGCGCCGTCCAGGTGGGTATAGGCCAAGTCGTCCGGGGCAGGATGGCCCAGCACCGCCTCAACGGCGTTTCGCAAGCGGGGGTCGCGGCTGCCCAGGAAGATGAAGAGCATGGGGTCAGCTTACGAGGCGCGGCCGAAGCTCAGGACGAGGATTCCGGACGCTTCGATGCGCTGACGTGAAGGCGGCAGGGGCAGCATTCGATAGCCGCCCGAGGTGCCTGTTGTCGGACTGCCGGTGGTCAGTCGGCGCGTTGGCGACGGCCGACGATCACGCCTTCGACCACACCTTCCAGGCGGGCGACGCGATCGCTCAAGCCATCCACGCGGACCGCCAGCGCGTCCACGCGAGCGGCCAGCCCATCTACGCGAGCACTCAGCGCATGCACGTCGGCGCGCACGTCGCGCCATAACGCCAGCGTCAAGCCGCCCAAGCCCACGAACAAGGCCGCGCCCACGCTGAGGATTGCGACCAGTTCAGCGCTCATGTTGAGAGTCTATAACCGAACCGTCTGGTACCGCGTGGCCACCCTTGTGCCGTAGGGAGATTGCGACCTCGAGCGAACGGTTGATTGGCGTCGCTTCGCCGGAGACAGGCTCCAATCCACAATCCTTCAGGACCGGGACCAGAGAGTCGCGATCGAAGCAGGACACCAGAAACAGGTGCAGTGCTTCCCGCAAGTTGGCAACAGCTTCTTCATCCGTTGTTCCCTGACTGAAGACATCGAGTGGCGGGCAACCCGCGATGTATCCGTCGTCGTCGGGCCTCACCTCCAGTGGCATGGTGAACCTGAGGTCGATTTCGTTGTCCATTTCGAGCCTGAGTGACGCGCGTCGGCCGCCAGTAACGTAGCAGTGCATCGGTGAGCTCATCGCGGGCGCGTTGACACGGCGGACTGGCACACTCAATCCTGTTAGCCAGCCTGAACGCCCGCGCCGGAGCGGGTTCCGTCCTATCTCACTGGAGGTGCGAAATGAGCGCCGACTCCGCCAATGGCGCGATTGAGCAGTCGTTCACGTCACAGCACGCCGGTTCGGCGGCCCTGCGCGCACGGGCGTGCGAAGCGCTGGCCGGCGGCGTGGCTCACGACACGCGTATCCAGGCGCCCTTTCCGATCCTGGCCGCGCGGGCGCAGGGCCCGCGCAAGTGGGACGTGGACGGCAACGAGTACATCGACTACACGATGGGCCACGGGGCGCTGATTCTGGGGCATGGGCACCCGGTAGCCGTGGACGCAGCGCAGGCGCAGCTGGCGCTGGGCACGCACTACGGGGCCGGCCACGAGCTGGAGATTCGTTGGGCCGAGCAGATCAAGCGCCTCAAGCCCAGCATCGAACGCGTGCGCTTCCACTCCTCGGGCACCGAGGCCACGCACATGGCCATGCGGCTGGCGCGCGCGCACACGGGCCGGGACCGGATCGTCAAGTTTGTGGGTCACTTCCATGGCTGGCACGACTACGCCACGGTGGGGGTTGAGGAGCCGTTCGACATTCCAACTTCCGCCGGTGTCCCGGCGGCGACCCGAAGCACCGTCACCGCGTTGCCCACGGACCTTGATCGCGTGCGGGACGAGTTGGCCAAAGGCGACGTGGCGGCGGTGATCGTGGAGCCGAACGGGGCCAGTTGGGGCGGGCTGCCGATCGACCCGACGTTTATTGAAAGTCTGCGAAGCCTGACGACCGAGCACGACGCCGTGCTGATTCTGGACGAGGTGGTGACGGGATTCCGCATGTCACCGGGCGGGTTCCAGGTGATGGCCGGCGTGACGCCGGACCTGACCACGATGGCCAAGATCGTGGCGGGCGGCCTGCCGGGCGCGGCCGTGGGCGGGCGCGCCGAGATCATGGATCGGCTGGAGAAGCGCGGCGACCCGGCCTGGGACCGCGGCCAGCGGATCGCCCATCCCGGCACGTATAACGCCAACCCGGTGTCGGCGGCGGCCGGAACGGCGGTTCTGGAATACGTGGCCGACGGCGCCGTGCACGCGCACATCGACGCGCTCTGCGAGCAACTTCGGCAGGACCTGCAGGCCGCGTTCGACCGTCACGACGTGGGGGCGCTGGTGTACGGCGAGACGTCGTACTTCCACATCAGCCTCAGCGGCAAGCCGTCGAAGAGCGGCCTGGGCGGGGCCGCCGGCGAGGCCCTGGGCCAGGCCCTGATCAACCAGGGCGTCCACATCATGTCGGGCGGCGGGTTCACGAGCGCGGCGCACACGGACGACGACATCGAGCAGACGGTGGCGGCGTTTGACGCGGCAATTGGAATCGTGGCCGCCGAAGGTCTATTCGGCGACTGAGCGTGGAAGGGAAACCCGACGCATGAAGATCGAAGGCAAGCTGGCGGACCTCGGAATCGAACTCTCCGCGCCGACCATCCCGCCGACGGCGCCGCTCAAGCCGTGGAACGTCAGCGGCAACCTGGTTTACCTCTCCGGGGCCGGGCCGGTGGACGCGGACGGCGCGACGCCGGTTGGCAAGGTGGGGCGCGACTTCGACACGGCGCAGGCGGCCGAGTTCGCCCGCTCGATTGCCGTGGCGCATCTGGGCTCGTTGCAAGAGGCGCTGGGCGACCTGGACCGAATTCTGCACGTGGTCAAGGTGCTGGGCATGGTGAATTGCACGGAGGACTACACCGACCAGCCGGCCGTGATCAACGGTTATTCGGAGCTGTTTGTGGAGTTGTGGGGCGAGAATGGCCGCCACGCGCGTTCGGCGGTGGGGATGGCGCAGTTGCCGGGCGGCATGCCGGTCGAGATCGAGGCGATTTTCGAGTTCATGTAGGGGCGTCCCCCCGCCGCTACAGGTTTGTACGTTGGCCGGGAGGCTGGCGGGGACCGCCGCTGAACGCGGCGTCCCGGGCCCAGTCGACGGGGACTTCAGCGGGGACGGTCGTGCGGTCTTTGGCGAGGTTTGGCACCGGAACCAGGACGTAGCCGTTGTCGACACCGAACTCGAGGATGCGCTTGGTCAGTTCGACGTCGCGCGCGCAGTAGTCGATCACGCGCTGCCGGTCGTTGGGTTGCCCGGTGCGCCACAGGTGGACGGCTTCCGTGCCATCGCTCAACGACTTGGCCTCGCCGAACATGGCACCGGCGATGTCCTGCAAGCGCATGCCCTTGCGGCGGCCGGTGACGGATTGGAGTTCGAGAAGCACATCGAACGACCGCTCGCGTAGGACCGACACGTCGCCGTAGGCCGAAAGCACGGTGAGGTCGAAGCGGTGTGAGTTGAAGCCGACCACGCGCGGATGCGCGGCGAGGTAGTCGATCAGATCCTGGGCATCAGGTTCCTGCCAGACGTGTTGCTGGCCGTGTTCGTCGATGGTGACGCCGACGGCCAGGCCGAAGGCCTGGATGTTGCGCCAGCCGCCGCGCACCTCATGGCTCAGGTACAGCGTTTCGAGGTCGAAGACGACGTAGCGGCCGTCGGGAGGAGACGGATCTTGACGAGCAGGCATTCCGTATTATGCGCAGGCGGCTGCGGCCAAGCGCCAGTCGGCGCTCGGCGCAAAAGCGGAAATTGTTCCTGAAATTCTGGATTCTGGGCCACTTTGACTTGGAAGGATGAAGGGCGGAAACGACAAGCGCCCGACTGCCAGCGCCAGCGCCAAGTCAGCGCTGCGCGCAAACGGAAGGAAGACTACTGGACTTGTGGGTTCGGACCTGTATAGTCGCCTGCCACTGTGGAAAGGGGATCGCCATGGGCATGGTCAGGTTCAAGAAGGAGCCGCATCGCCAATGAATTCACAGCGGGCCGCCCGACTTCAACGAACTGGGATTTCACTCGGTTGAGCGTACGACCGACGAGGACGGAGCGGTCGAGCCGGCAGAGTCGCCACGAACAGTTTCTGGCCGAAGGGGCGGCAGTGTGCGCGCTACTGCGTTGAGCGCAGCGGAACGCTCCGCGATTGCTAACCAACGCGCAGCGGCGCGTTGGCAGCAAACATCGGCGTAGCGACGCCGAATCAGTGCCCATAACGGTTCGCGAGGCCGAGCGTCGCGTGCGGGCTGCAGGATGGGAACACGTAGGCACCCGTGGTAGCAATCGGCAGTACAAGCATCCACATCGCCCGGGGCGAGTGACGATTCCTGGAAAGATGAGCGACGAACTGAATCCAAAGACCTGGGCATCCATCCGAAGACAAGCAGGTTTGGAGACGTAGCAATGCAATACGAAGTCATTATTGAGGCTGGCCCTCGAAACTACTCGGGGTATGCCCCCGCCGTACCTGGCTGTGCAGCTACTGGTGAAACGGCTGAAGAATGTCGTCGCAATCTGCAAGAGGCCCTCGAATTTCATCTTGAGGGATTGCGTGAGGACGGCCTTCCAATCCCCACGCCGGATACCGTAGAGGTGTCGGTATCGGGCTAAGCCGACCCGATAGGTAGCAACGGCCACGGCAGACGCCGGGCCGTGTTTATTGGCGGGTCCGAGTTGACACCCGAGATGTGCTAGGTCGCAAGCAGCTTCGTCCGCTCACACACGACGCTGACTAAGGCCGCGCAGGGCATGCCTACGAAACTAGCATTTGCCGCAGGCCTGGCGCAGTGCTCGTGGAGGCTGGCCGGTTTCGTGCAGCTGGTTGGGCAACGTCGGCTGACGGCGGAAGACGCGGCGCTGCAGCGCAAGGTCCTCCTCAACTCAAAGTGACCCGCTACAAGGTATTGGGCAAGTTTGATCAGAGAGCGTTGAACGTAGGCATGTAAGCTCCCGGCGTCGCATGTCAGGGGTTTTTCGTGCGTCGTTCTTGGCTTGCTGCGCTCGTTGTCGCGGTTCTTGCTCTTGGTGCTGGAGTCAGCCCTGCTCTAGCTGTTTGGCCGACCACCTGCATCGAAGCCAACGACGCCTTCGAGTTCGCGGCGGGCCGCCACGAGAACGTTGGCATCTATCAGAGGGTCTATGGCAACGCTGCTGCCGCAGAGGCGGCCTGTCGGCGGGATCATCGGGACGACATTAGCTCTGCGTTTTGGTGGGCAGTGCAAGGCGCGGACCGTGCGCCAGGACCTGTGGCAACCCCGGAGCCCACGCCGGCGCCGCCACCACCTGTTTCTGCACCCATCGTCGTGGACTCGTGACATCCTGAGTTCGAGCGGATTCGTGACATTGCCGTCGCCCGTGACGCTGATTCCGCAACCGCGGCCACGGTCGCTGACCAAGTGTCGCGCGCTGGCGACACCAGGGCCTTCATCCGTGGTACCGCGAACGGATGGCAGTTCGGAACCTACGACTGCTGGATTCGTTCCTGGAGCTTTGCCAGCAACCGTGGGCCAGCGTGCCCGTGGGTTGGGGTTGACGACGGGCTGACCGAGGCGTGGGACTTGCTGCAGACCCTTGACATTGCGTCTGTGCTTGGCGAGGTGGGACTGACACACTGGAATACATGGGGGGCGGCCAATAAGACCCTCATCACCTGGGGGACCTTGATGGCGCGTACGGGTCGTACAACCCTGGCGGGCATCACGTCAGCATTGACCGCACGCGGCTGCAGACGGCTCCGAAATGGATGGTGGCCACGCTTCTCGCGCACGAGCTATCGCATGCCGCGATCCCGAATTGGCAAGACAGCGGCAGCTACAGCGATTGCTTATGGAACGAACTGCTGGCGTTCACGACCGAGTTAATGATCGGGAGCAAGCTTGTGGAGAGGTACGCAGCGACCGGAGGTTACGCGCTCGACCTGTACCGAATGGCCCAAGTATTCGTCGACCAAGCGTCCCAAGCACTCCGTCTTGGATGGGGCGACGCCAATTGGCACAAAGACCTCTCCGAGTGGCCCATCGTAATTAGCTATTTGGAGAATGAACGCCGCTACACCGAGCACTGCCGATGATCACGCGGTGAAAGGCTAAACGGTTTCAGGCTGCCAGCGCTTCCGAGCCGCGGCGCGCGCAATCGCTGACCGACGCTCAGCACTGAGGGCCTTCGCCCGAGCTTTCCCGCCCTGACGACCCACCGTAACGCGTAACAAATTCTCTTGCCGGGGGAGCAGGGCGTTGTTACGGTTGCGGTGTGCGCATTGTGCGCTCGGCTGGTCACGCTTGTCGCGGCCCCGAGAGACAATGCGGACGACGCAAAGGCGTTGACGGGGAGGAGTAGGCCTCCCGAGAACCCCGAGCGAGCCGGAGATGGTGTGAGCCGGCGGGTTCTCGCAGCCGAAGGTCGCCCCAGAGCCGACCGGTTGAAGGATATTTCTTGTAGGCCGGTCCGGTGCCCGCCGTAATCGGGTAATGAAGCGGTCCGGTCGAATGACCGGGCAAGCGGGGTGGTACCGCGGGTTACAAGCCCGTCCCTGAGTGGGACGGGTTTTTTGTTGCCGGAGATCCGGCCGCCGAAAAGGACGCGGAGCGATGAGACGCAGCACGCACAGGCGTGAGATTGCGCGCGCTCAGGTCAATGCGGTCGAGGTACCGGACGGAGACGCCGGCTAACCGCCGTCTCCGCGTTTCCCCCACCAGACACGACCGCACGTTTCCCCACGACCCTTCAGGAGACCCACGACATGTCCGCAATGAACGGCCAATCCACCAACGGTTCGACCGCCGCGCCGAAGACTCCGCGTACCGGCGGCGAGGTGGTGTGCGACGCCATGCTCGCCGAGGGCGTGGACGTCATCTTCGGAATGCCGGGCGGCGCATCCCTGCCCTTCTACGACTCGCTCTACCTCTATCAGGACCGCATCCGACATGTGCTGATCCGGCACGAGCAGGCGGCGGGCTTCGCCGCCAACGGCTACGCGCGAGCTTCCGGCAAGGTGGGTGTCGCCACCAGTACATCCGGTCCGGGCGCCACCAACATGGTGACGTGCATGGCCAACGACATGATGGACTCGGTTGGCGTGGTCTACATCACCGGCCAGGTGGCGCGTCCGGCCATTGGGTCCGACGCCTTCCAGGAAGCGGATGTCACGGGCATCTCGATCCCAATCACCAAGCACAGCTACCTGGTGATGGACGTGGACGACCTGCCGCGGGTGATGCAGGAAGCGTTTCACCTGGCGTCCACCGGGCGTCCCGGTCCGGTGCACGTGGACATCCCGAAGGACGTATTCCTCGAGACGACCACCGAGACCGCGCCCGAGGAGGTCAACCTGCGCGGCTACCGGCCGTCCAAGGCTGGCAACGCCAAGATGGTCCGGCGCGCGGCCGAGGTGATCAACGCCGCCGAACGGCCGATCATCATGGCCGGACACGGCATCGACATCTCGGGCGCCGCCGACGAACTGATGCAGCTGGCCACGCGTGGAAATATTCCGGTGGTCAGCACGCTGCACGGCGTGGGCACGTTTCCCGAGACCCACCCGCTGTCGTTCGGGATGCTCGGAATGCACGGCCTGGCTTACGCCAACTTCGCCATGCGGCAGACCGACTGCATCATCGGCCTGGGCACGCGGTTCGACGACCGGGCCGTGGGCAAGGCCGACGAGTTTGGGCCGGGCGCGAAGATCGTCCACATCGACATCGACCCGGCCGAGATCGGCAAGGTGCTGGAGACCGAGGTGCCGATCGTCGGAGATCTGCGGCTGACGCTGCAGAAGCTGCTGCCCTTGATCGAAGAACGCGATCGCACGCCCTGGCTGGACCAGATGAACGGCTGGCGGCGTGATCATCCGTCGCTGAAGATTCCCGACAGCCCCGACTCCGTGCTGCCGCAGGAAGTCGTGCGGGCGATCTATGACATCTCGGGTGGCGAGGCGCGCGTTATCGCCGACGTGGGCCAGAACCAGATGTGGGCGGCCCAGCACTACTGGTACGAGCGCCCGCGCATGTTCTTCAGCGCCGGCGGGCTGGGTCCGATGGGCTATGCGCTGCCGGCGGCCATGGGCGTAAAGCTGGCGGACGATTCGCAGGACGTCTGGTGCGTCACCGGCGACGGCGGCCTGCTGATCAACATCCAGGAGTTCAACACACTGGCGGCCGAAGGTATCAACGTGAAGGTGGCAGTGCTGAACAACGGGCACCTGGGCATGATTCGCCAGTGGCAGGAATTCTTCTACGAAGGCCGCTACATGGGCTCCTTCCTGGACAACCCGGACTTCGCCAAGGTTGGCCAGGCGTTCGGGCTGCGCGGCGTGGGCGCCAGCTCGCGCGACGAAATGCACGACGCGATTGCCATGGCCCACGAGTACGACGGCCCGGTGGTGCTGGACATGCACGTGGACCGGGTGGAGAACGTCTACCCGATGATCGTGCCGGGTACCGGCGTGAACAGCGTGATCGAGGACCCGCGATGAACGAGCCCCAAACGCACATGCTGGTGGCCACGGTGGCCGACCACCCCGGCGTGCTGACCCGAGTGGCCAGCCTGTTTCGCCGCCGCGGGTTCAACATTGCCAGCCTGGCGGTCGGACATTCCGAGGAGCCCGGGTACTCGCGCATGACGATTGCCGTCGAAGGTTCGGCGGACGAGGTCAAGCAGTGCGAGAAGCAGCTGTATAAGCTGGTGGAGGTTGTCTCGGTGCGGAATCTGACCGGCGCGCCGGCCGTCATGCGCGAGCTGGCCATGATCAAGGTGCGGGTCAACGCCAGCGAACGACCGGGTCTGGCCGAAGTGACGGATATCTTCCGCGGCGAGATCGTGGACGTGAGCAAGACGTCGATGATCGTGCAGATGACCGGCGGCCAGTCGAAGATCGACCGGTTTCTGGACGTGATTACCGAGTACCCGATCGAGGAGATTTCCCGAACCGGCGTGATCGCCATTGCGCGCGATAGCGTCTCCCCACGGAATGGACGTACGCGTGGATAGCAAGGTTCTCTACGAGGCCGACATCACGGCCGACGAGTTGCAGGGCAAGCGGGTGGCGGTTCTGGGGTATGGCAGCCAGGGGCACGCGCACGCGCTGAACCTGCGCGACTCCGACGCCGACGTGGTGGTCGGCCTGCGCCCAAATAGCGCCTCACGCGCGCGGGCCGAAGCCGAGGACCTGCTGGTTCTCGACGTTTCCGAAGCCGTGGACGCGGCCGAGGCCGTGATGCTGGCGCTGCCTGATCAGGATCAGCCGCGGGTCTACGACGAGCAGATCGCGCCGGTGCTGCGCCCAGGCCACATGCTGCTCTTTGCCCATGGCTTCAACATTCACTACGGGCAGATCAATCCGCCGCCCGAGGTGGATGTGGCCATGGTTGCGCCCAAAGGCCCAGGGCACGTCCTGCGCGACCTCTTCGTGGAGGGCGTGGGGGTTCCGGGGCTGGTGGCCGTGCATCAGGACGCGACCGGCCGCGCACGAGACGTGGCGCTGTCGTACGCCAAGGGGATCGGCTGCGCCAAGGCCGGCCTGATCGAAACGACATTTCAGGACGAGACCGAGACCGACCTGTTCGGTGAGCAGGCGGTGTTGTGCGGCGGCGTGACGGCGCTCGTGAAGAACGGCTTCGAGACGCTGGTCGAGGCCGGTTACGACCCGCGCCTGGCCTACTTCGAGTGCCTGCACGAGCTCAAGCTGATCGTCGACCTGATCTATCAGGGCGGGATCAGCTACATGCGCTACTCGATCAGCGACACGGCCGAGTACGGCGACCTGGTATCCGGGCCGCGCGTTGTCAACGCCAAATCGCGGGAGGCGATGGAGGGGATCCTGGAGGACGTGCAGAACGGGGAGTTCGCGCGCCGCTGGATTCTCGAGAATCAGGCGGGGCGGCCCGCGTATAATGCTCTTCGGAACCGCGATCTCGAACATCCAGTCGAGGTGGTGGGTCGCGAGCTTCGCAGCATGATGGATTGGCTTCCCAAGACGCGCGAATGAACCGCAGGTAACGCACGACCGATGCGCAATATGCAGGTGACGTCCAGCCTCGCGCTTCCCGGCCCCTCCCGTTAGCGGAGGGGAACCCCGGGATATTCCGCGGCCGCCCGCGCGGCCGCCCATGACCTAGCTGAGGAAGCTGTCACCATGCGGAACGTCCGCATCTTCGACACCACTCTGCGCGACGGCGAGCAAGCTGCCGGCGGCGCGCTGACCATCGACGAGAAGCTGGAAATCGGGCGTCAACTGGCCCGGTTGAACGTTGACGTGATCGAGGCCGGGTTCCCGTTCACTTCGCCCGGCGACTTCAAGGCCGTGGACCTGCTGGCCCGCGAACTGCGAAACGTCGAGGTTGCGGGGCTGAGCGGCTTCAAGCGCGAGCAGATCGATACGACCTGGGACGCGCTGAAGTCGGCCGCGCGGCCGCTGCTGCACATCGTGATCTCCACCAGCGACATCCACCTGCAGCATCAACTGCGGGAGCGCCGGGAGGTCGTGATCGACCTGACCCGTGACGCCGTGGGGCACGCGCGCACGCTCATCGACCACATTGAGTTCTCGGCCATGGACGCCACGCGGTCCGACCTGGACTTTGTGAGCGAGGTCTTCAGCGCCGCGATCGAGTGCGGCGCGACGGTCGTGAACTTCCCCGACACGGTGGGCTACGCCCAGCCGGCGGAGTTCGCGGACATGGTTCAGTACGTCATGGACCAGACGCGCGGCATCGAGGATGTCGTGTTGTCCGTGCACTGCCACGACGACCTGGGCCAGGCCGTGGCCAACTCGCTGGCGGCCGTCAAGAATGGCGCGGCGCAAGTGGAATGCACGATCAACGGCGTGGGCGAACGGGCGGGCAACGCCTCGCTGGAAGAGATTGTGATGGCGCTGCGCACGCGCGGCGACTACTACCAGGCCGATACACGGCTGGTCACGACGGAACTGGCGCGTACGAGCCGCCTGGTTTCGAACTACATGGGCATGGTCGTGCCGCCCAACAAGGCCGTCATCGGCGCCAACGCGTTTGCCCACGCATCCGGCCTGCACCAGGACGGGATGCTGAAGGAACGCACGACCTACGAAATCATGAATCCGTCGGATGTCGGGCTGGACCAGAGCAGCATCGTTCTGGGCAAGACGTCCGGTCGGCACGCGTTTCGCGACCGGCTGGAGCGCATGGGGTACGAGCTGGCCGACGATGAGTTCCAGGCCGCTTTTCAAACGTTCAAGGAGATCGCCGACCGCAAGAAAACGATCACCGACCGCGATCTCGAGGCGATCGTCCAGAATGAGCAAAGGCGCGCGTTTCACCAGACGTTCGAGCTGCTGCACGTGCAGGTCAGCACCGGCACCGGGTCCATACCGACCGCGACCGTGCGGCTGCGCTCGGACGACGGCGAGGAGCTTTTCGACGCCGCCATTGGTACCGGTCCGGTGGACGCCATCTACCGCGCCATCAACCGGCTGGTGAAGGTGCCGAACCAACTCACTGAGTTCTCGATCAACTCCGTGACGGAGGGCATCGACGCGATCGGCGAGGTGACGATCCGCATCGAGAGCAACGCCAAGATTTTCAGCGGGCATGGCGCGGATACCGACATCATGGTCGCCAGCGCCCAGGCGTACGTCAACGCGCTGAACCGTCTGCTGGCCGGGCTGGGCAAAGGCTGGTCAACAACGCCCGAGGCCACGCTGCTGGCCGACGCGTCGGGCGTTCCCGGAATTTAGGAGGCGACATGGGCCGAACGCTACTCGACAAAGTCTGGGACGCCCACACGGTGCGCGAACTGCCGAATGGGCAGACCCAGCTGTTCATCGGCTTGCACCTGGTGCATGAGGTCACAAGTCCCCAGGCGTTTCAGATGCTGGCGGAGCGCGGGCTGTCCGTTCGCTACCCCGACCGCACCTTCGCCACCGTGGACCACATCATCCCCACCGACGGATCCAGGCGGCCGTACGTGGACGGAATGGCCGAGCAGATGTTCGTGGCGATCGAGCGCAACCTCGAACACACCGGAATTCCGTTCTTCGACCGCTCGACGGGCCGCCAGGGCATCGTGCACGTGATCGGACCCGAACTCGGGCTGACCCAGCCCGGCATGACGATTGCCTGCGGCGACAGCCACACGAGCACGCACGGCGCGTTTGGCGCGATTGCCTTTGGGGTGGGCACCTCACACGTCCGCGACGTGCTGGCCACGCAGACCATTTCGGTGGCCAAGCCGCGTTGCCGGCGCATCACCGTGAGCGGGGCGCTGGCCGACGGCGTGTACGCCAAGGACGTGATCCTGGCGATCATCGGGCGGCTGGGCGTGCAGGGCGGCGTGGGCTTCGCCTACGAATACGCCGGCGACGTCTTCGACGCCATGTCGATGGACGAGCGAATGACGGTCTGCAACATGTCCATCGAAGGCGGAGCGCGCGTGGGCTACGTCAACCCGGACGAGACCACCTACGCCTACGTCGAAGGCCGTGAGTACGCCCCGAAGGGCGATGAGTTCGAGCGCGCTCGGCAGTGGTGGAGCGACGCGGCCTCGGACGCGGACGCCGCGTACGACGACGAGACGCACATCGAGGGCGAGTCCATCGCGCCGATGGTCACCTGGGGCGTCAACCCAGGTCAGGTGGTTGGCGTGGACGAGCTCATCCCGTCGCCGGACGACGTGGAAGGTCTCGATCGGCGCTCGATCCAGGATGCCCTGGATCACATGAAGCTGTCGCCGGGCGCGCCAATTGCCGGGACGCCGATCGAGGTGGCGTTCGTGGGGTCCTGCACCAACAGCCGCCTCTCCGACCTGCGCGAAGCGGCGCGCGTGGCCGAGGGCAGGCGCGTGCCTTCGCACGTCAAGGCGCTGGTGGTGCCGGGCTCGCAGCAGGTAAAGAACGAGGCCGAGGCGGAGGGTCTGCATGAGATCTTCCGAGCGGCCGGATTCGAATGGCGTGACGCCGGGTGCTCGATGTGCCTGGCTATGAACCCGGACAAGCTGGTGGACGATCAGGTCTGCGCGTCGTCGAGCAACCGCAATTTCAAGGGCCGCCAGGGCAGCCCGCTGGGCCGGACGCTGCTGATGAGCCCAGCCATGGTTGCCGCCGCGGCGGTGGCCGGCGAGGTGACCGACGTGCGCGCGCTGACGGCGAACTGAGGGAGAAGCCGATGTCTGACGACGCACGCATCCACCACGTCGCCGGAACGGGAGTTCCGGTGCGCGGCAACGACATCGACACCGACCGGATCATCCCGGCGCGCTATCTGCGCGAGATCACGTTCGAGACGCTGGGGCCACACGCCTTCGAGGATGAACGCCGGCAACTCAACGGCAAGCACCCCTTCGACGACGCCCGCTTTGCCGGCGCCAGCATCCTGGTGGTCAACCGCAACTTTGGCTCAGGCTCCAGCCGCGAACACGCGCCGCAGGCCCTGAAGCGACGGGGCATTGGCGCCATCGTGGGCGAGAGCTTTGCCGAGATTTTCTTCGGGAACTGCACGACCATCGGCGTGCCCTGCCTATCCCTGCCGGCGGCGCAGATTGAGTCGCTGCAAAGCCTGATCGAAGAGGAGCCCGAAACGCAGGTGGCGATTGACGTTGCCAGCGGGGCGATCACCGCCGGCCAAGCCACCTATCGCGCCGAATTGCCGGCGTCGGTTCGGCAGGCGTTCGTCAGCGGGGGGTGGGACGCTTTGTCATCGCTGCTCGAGTCGGGCGACGCAATAAGCGCCGTCTACGAACGGTTGCCCTACATCCGCGGCTGGCCCGCTCGGTGAAAGACTGGCGCATCGTCGTCACCCCCGGCGACGGCATCGGTCCGGAGGTGACGGCGGCTGGCGCGGAGGTGCTGGACTACACCGCCGGACGCTACGGGATCGGGCTGACGCAGGTTGAGCGCCCGCTGGGCGGCAACAGCATCGACCGGTTTGGCGAGCCCTGTACCGACGAAGTGCTGCAGGACGCGCTGGACGCGGACGCCGTGTTTCTGGGTGCCGTGGGCGGTCCGAAATGGGACGACCCGCACGCCGAGTTCACCCCGGAGGAAGGGGTGCTGCGGCTGCGCAAGGGGCTGGGCCTCTACGCGAACGTTCGACCCGTGCGGGTCTACGACGCCCTGGTCGACCAGTCGCCGCTACGACCCGAAGTCGTGCGTGGGACCGACCTGGTGATACTGCGCGAACTGACTGGCGGGCTGTACTTCGGCGAGCCGAAGGAGATGCGGTTCATCCGCGGGGAACGGGGCGCCGTGGACACGCTGGCTTATACAGAGAGCGAGATTCGACGGATCGTGGAACGCGCCTTCGAGTGGGCGGCCGGGCGCCGGCGCAAGGTGCTGTCCGTGGACAAGTTCAACGTGCTGGTCACCGGACGCTTCTGGCGTGACATCGCGAATGACGTGGCGGCGCAGCACCCGGATATCGAGTACGACACGATGCTGGCTGACGCCTTTGCCGCGGCGCTGGTGCGGCAGCCGACCGCGTGGGACGTGGTGGTCACCGAGAACACGTTTGGCGATTTGCTGAGTGACGAGGCGGGCGTGTTCACCGGATCGCTGGGCATGCTGCCTTCGGCCAGCCTGGGCGACGAAGGTCACGCGCTCTACGAGCCAGTACACGGCAGCGCGCCCGACATCGCCGGGCAGGGCATTGCCAACCCGTTGGGTACAATCCTGAGCGTGGCGATGTTGTTTCGCCACTCGTTCGACCAGCCGCAGGCGGCCGCGGCAATCGAGTCGGCCGTTGAGCAAACACTGAACGACGGGTTCCGAACCCCGGACATCGGCGAGGAGGGCGCGCGCCTCGTGGACACCACGTCCATGACCGCGGCGGTCATTGCCCGCATCGAGGGCCCCGCCGCCGGCTGACAGGCATACCCAACGTCTCGCGGGAGGCTGGCGCGCCGCCACGCACGTACCCGAACCTGAACCCGCCGAGACCCGACTGATTTCCATGCAAGTTTCGTTGTACGACACGACGCTGCGCGACGGTGCGCAGACGGAAGGCATCTCGTTCTCGACCGAGGACAAGCTGCGTATCGCCCAGCGGCTGGACGCGTACGGGGTGCATTACATCGAGGGCGGGTTTCCCGGCTCGAACCCCAAGGACCGGGAGTTCTTCCGTCGCGCGGCCGAGATGTCCTGGCGGCAGGCGCGCATCAGCGCGTTTGGCGCCACGCGCTACAAGGACCGCGACGTGGCCGACGATCCCACGGTGGCCGCGCTGCTGGCGTGTGACACCCCCGCCGTCACGATCGTGGCCAAGTTCTCGCGCTTTCAGGTCGAATCGGTGCTGGAGACAACCACCGACGAAAACCTGGCGATGATCCGCGACACCGTTTCGCATCTGAAGGCGGCAGGACGCGAAGTGTTGGTGGACGCCGAGCACTTCTACGACGGCTTCCGCCAGGATCCGGCCTATTCGCGCTGCTGCCTCGAGGCCGCCACCGAGGCCGGAGCCGACTGGATCATCCTCTGCGATACCAACGGCGGCACGCTGCCCGATCAGGTCGAGAGGGCCACGCGAGCCGCGCGGGAGTGGACCGAGGTTCCGATTGGCGTCCACATGCACAACGACGGCGATCTGGCCGCGGCCAACACCCTGGCCGGCGTGGCGGCCGGCGCCCAACAGATGCAGGGCACGATCAACGGGTTTGGCGAACGCTGCGGCAACGCCAACCTCACGACGCTGATCCCGACCCTGCAGTTGAAGCTCGGGCACCGCTGCGTGACTCCGGAACAGCTGCGGCAGACGACGGAGCTATCACGCTATGTGGGCGAACTGGCCAACACGCCGCCCAGCGCCTTCATGCCGTACGTGGGCCACAGCGCGTTCGCGCACAAGGCCGGGTACCACGGCAGCGGGATGCGAAAGCACGCGCAGGCCTATCAGCACGTCGACCCGGCCACCGTGGGCAACGAGCGGCGCATCCTGATTTCGGAACTGGCCGGCCGCAGCAACATCGCCGAGCGCGCCCGCGGACTTGGTCTGAGCACCGACGACGCCGGCGTCAGCGAAGCGCTGGCCGCGGTCAAGGACCTCGAAGAACGCGGCTACCAGTTCGAGGGGGCGGAGGCGTCGTTCGAACTGCTGCTGCGCCGCCTGCGGGACGACTACCGCTCGCCGTTCGAGTTCGTTGACTTCCTGGTGCTGGCGGAGACGCGCGGGGGCCGGGAGATGTTGTCGGAAGCCATGGTCAAGATCCGCGTCGGCGAGGAGATATTTCACACCGCCGCCGAAGGCAACGGGCCGGTCAGCGCGCTGGACCATGCGGCGCGCAAGGCGCTGGAGCGGTTCTTTCCGGCGCTGCGCGAGATGCACCTGGTCGATTACAAGGTCCGCATCCTGGACTCGGCTTCGGCGACCGATGCCAGCGTGCGGGTGCTGATCCAGTCCACCGACGGCTCCCGCGAATGGGGCACGGTCGGCAGTTCGGCCAACATCATCGAAGCCTCGTGGCTGGCGCTGAAGGACAGCTACGAGTACGCGCTGCTGGAAAACGGGACAAACAGCGCAAGCTAATTCCAACGGGCCATAGGGCTAGAATGGCGCTGGTGGTCCGAGGTTCATAGTCGGGCGGGTACAGGATTCAACGGCGTGACGCCGGATTTGATCGGAATTCTTAGCGTGGGCGTCGCGCTGGCGGCGCTGATTGTCGGAATGACGGTGCGGCTCACCGGCCGCATGGATCGGCTTGACGACCGCCAGGCCGCTGTAGAAGCACAACTCGCCGGGTTTAAGGCTCAGTTTGCTGGTCTGGAAGCACGACTCGACGGGCTCGAGTCCGGTATCGGTGGGCTGAACGCGCGACTCGTCCGGTTGGAATCACGGTTCACCGGATTGGAATCACAGTTCGCAGGGCTAGAAGCAAAGTTCGCGGGGCTGGAAGCACGGTTTGCAACTCTGGAGTCACAGTTCTCGGACATGCAGGCGCAGGTCGCGGCCATGGACTCGCGCCTTACGGTCGTGGAATCCCAGATTGTCGCGTTGCAGTCGCAAGTCGCGGAGTTACAAGCCCAGGGCGCGGCGGTCGAACAGCGATTGGCTGCCGTCGAACGCGGCCAAGCCCGGCTTGAAGGCGTGCTCGAAGGCCTGATCGTGGGCCTGCGCAATGGGCCGCCTCAACGCGAGGCGGCGGCCTAGACCGCCGAGCAGCGCGACGACCTGCCGCTGGCCGGCACAGGATTCACCACGCTGGCCGGTCGTTCGGAGGACGGGTTAGGCCACGCGAATCAGTTCAGTGGTGACCTGGGTGATCGCCCGCAATTGGTCGTGGGGCATGAACTCGCGTACCGAGTGCACGTCGATGTAGCCCATGCCCAGGCAGACCGAGGTAATGCCCTTCTCGTTGAACTCGTGGGCGTCGCTGCCGCCGCCGGTGCTGACGTGGCGTGACTCCAGGCCGGCGGCGGTGATGGCGGCGTCGGCCAGTCCCACCGCGGGGTCTTCTTCGTCCAGCTCATAGGCCGTGTAGAACGTGTGGGTCTCGATGTCGACCTCGCCGCCGAATTCCTCGGCCGCCCCGCGTGCGGCGCTCACGATGTCCGCCACCTGCAGCTCAAGCCGTTCCTCAGAGAGACTGCGGGTCTCGACCGTGGCCTTGGCCTCCGGCGCGACGATGTTGTACGCCTCACCGCCGGACACGATGCCAACGTTGGCCGTGGTGATCTCGTCCACGCGGCCCAGCGGCATGCGGTCGATCGCGCGGGCCGCCATGCCGATGGCGCTGATTCCAAGCTCGGGCTCCAGGCCCGCGTGGGCGGCCTTGCCCCGAAACGTGAAGTTGAAGCGTCGCTGACCCGGCGCCCGCATCACCACGTTGCCAACCGGCCCGCCCGCATCCAGCACGAAGCAGCGGCGTCCCGCGACGTCGTTGGCGTCGAACGCCTTGGAGCCGATGTGGCCGACGTCTTCGCCGGTGGTGAACAGCAGTTCCACCGGTCCGTGCGGCAGCCCCGACTCGTGGTAGGCGCGCACGGCTTCCATGATGGCGGCTAGCCCGGCCTTGTCGTCCGCGCCGAGAACCGACGAGCCGTCCGAATAGACGCCGTCGTCTTTCACCACCGGTGTCATGACCGGCGTTGGCCGCACCGTGTCCATGTGCGCGTTGAGAATGATCGGGTCGCCGTCCTTGCCGCGCGCCGGCCACTCGCCGATCAGGTTCCCATGCGGGTCCGAGCGCCAATTGATGCCCAGACCCTCCATCCGCGGCTTGATGACCGCCACGACGCGCTCTTCGTCGCCGTAGTAGCTGTCAACGGACAGGAGGGCGACAAAGGTGTCGAGCAGGCGGTCGAAGTCGATGTCGATCGGTCGGGCGGCGGTGGTCATCTGTGAGTTCGTCTCAGGTCGCCAAGGCTGCGCGCATTGTGGCGCACTTCAACGGAAACCACGCCGCGACGTTGGCGCAGACCTCCTTGGTTGGATGCTGACTGGCAGCTATTCGCTGCCCGGGCGCGCGGCCCAAGCAGACTGAAGTGCCAAGTCGGAAACCCGAATCTGCTGTTCCACCTTCGCAGAGCCGGCGAATCGGCAGTCGAAACACCTAAGCGAATTGCTCTCTGCAGACACTCAGCTTGCGGCCAAATTAGCCAGTCGGCAGCCGCAAGGTCGCAAGATGTCCTCACCGCTCACTGGGGCAGATCTCATGCTCTGGATCCCACCAGAGAACGTGCATCACGTCCACCTCCATGTATCCGAAGATCCGCTTTCTGCCGGTGAGCCTCAGCGACATCACCTCATCGGCGCCACCTGGAATCGCCGCCAGCAAGTCATCGCGCGCTGGTCCGACGATGTCGGCGGTTTCGATGAGGTGGTGGTGTCCGCCCGACTGAGTAATGGTCTCGCCCCATTTCCGTCGGGCGGTATGGGACAGGAAATCAAAAGCTCGGGCTAGGTCAACGGGATTGATCCATCGCCAGCCGTATGGCCCGTCCAGCCGCAGGTACTGAAAGCTCCAACTCGGCGTGAGCGTGCGCCAGTTCGTGCCGCGGGACTGCGTAACGACTTTCCTCGCCTGGCGAACCGCGGCTTGCTGTCGCCTCCCGGCTTTCCGAAGCGCCTGGCGACTTCTCCGTCGAGCCACGTGGCCTAGGGGCCGTCGGGATCCGCCTCGGCTTCCTCATAGAGGCTGTCGTAGTACTCGAAGATTGCGCTGTCTTCGATCCGAGCGTGCGATCGTTGGCCGGGACGCAGGCTGGCGCGTGCATCTCGCCACGGAGGTTCGCGATGCGTCATGTTGCTGAGTTCGTGCGCCCCGAGGTCACCATAGACCTCTAGCACGATGTCAACGGTCTCTTGCTCGTTCGGCAGGAGATTCGCCGGATTGCCCCTCGGCCAGCTTTCGAGCCGGAACCTCCCGCGATGCTGTTCATAGACGGCAGGGACGACCGGACCGTTGGCCCAGGCCTCGATCGGCTCTGGGAACAGCGGTTCCTCGTCCCACACGAGGTGCCAGACGTGGCTGTAGTAGAGAAGCTTCTGGAGCTTCATCGCCGTCAATGGCGAACGGCGTTCCAGAATGTAGGCGGCCACGTCATGGGCACTGGCCATTCGGGATCCTCTTCCTTTAACGGGGCGAACGCATTCCGCGCGTCAATCGCTGTGCGGAGTTTCCTGCCCGATTGTCCGATGTCACCGGCACGCTTTCCGTGCGCAATCTTGCGCAGTGACCGGATTGTATGACGCTCGAAGACCTGTCAAGAGCTGCCGGCGCCTGCCCGCACAAGCCTACGGTAGTTTGTACTCTAATCGAGTAGGATAGGACACGCTCCACCACCGGTCCGCAACCTTGGCGCAATTTCCGATGCTCTTGCGACCATCTCGGGAATTGGGCACGGTGCGCGTCGCGTTCCCGAGACGAGGCTGGAATCTATCCCGCTCCAGCCTGATCGTCCGGGTCCGGCTTCCCACCGCTGCGCGCATCAGGAGTTTCTCCAGAACCCCCCTTTTTTTCTCCGTTGCGCTCGCTCTGGGGCCGCGGAGCCCGGCGAAAACGGCCAGCGGCCTACTGTGGCTGCGGAGTGCGGCGGTGGGCGGTGTAGGTCCAGGTGGCGGTGGCTTCGATCCAGCCGGTGACGTGGGGGTGGGTGTTGAGGGCGGCGCGGACTGTGGCGAGTTGGTCTGGGGCGACGGTGTCAGTGGCGGTGAGGGCGGGCCAGCAGCGGGCGGTGGGGGGCGCGGCCTTGCGGCCGGCTCTTGCGTCCAGGAGCAGCTTGAGGACGTGATCGATGGTCAGGCGCGCGCCGAGGTCGACGCCCAGAATCTCGGCGGCGAGTTGGGGTCGATGTACGTGGCGCTCGGCCAGGGGGCGTCCGACGGCGGCCAGGCAGGCGACTGGGATGACGAGCGTTGCGCCGGCCGGCATGGCGGGTTCGTGGTCGGCGGGCGCCTTGAGCAGGCGGCGGCGCGCGCCGTCCGCTTCCACGATCAGTACGTCCGCGCCCGAGGCGCAGAGCAGGTCCGGCGCCGACTCGGGCGGGATGCCGTCGTAGCGGCGTTGGGTGGGGGCGGCGGTGACCACGGTGATGACGGGGTGCGTTTCCAAGGCCGGCGGCAGCTCGGCGCGCCAGCGATCAGGTGGCGACACGAGCAGCTTGGGCGAGCGGGCAAGCGACGGGCGATGGATGGTTGTGGACTTGGTGGTGACCACGCGCAGGCCGCGCTCCGCCAGCGCCTGCGCCATCGCGAACATGCTTGTGGTCTTGCCACCGGCCCCCACAATGGCCGCGATGTCGCTGGGCTCGAAGATGTCGGCGAGCGAGCAGGTGGACGCTGCTGGTGAGGTCACGAGGTGGCGTTCCGCCGGCTGCGCACGGCGTCACGTTGGGCCGCCGCCGGGTGTTGTTTAGACACCGCACGTACACTGCGAGCGGGATTCCTTGAACAGGGGTTGTGCATGCCCTGCGCGTTAATTACGGGCATTACGGGTCAGGACGGCTCATATCTAGCGGAGTTTCTGCTGGAGAAAGGCTACACAGTCGTCGGCGTCGTACGCCGCACCAGTACCGAGAACAATGGCCGCATCCAGCATTTGCAGGACGACTTGGTATTGGAAGCGGGCGATCTGCACGATCAGTACTCGCTGATCGAGATCATGCAGCGGCACCGGCCGGACGAGGTGTACAACTTGGCAGCGCAATCCTTTGTTGCGGCCTCGTGGCGGCAGCCGGTGCTGACCGGGGAAGTGACAGCGCTGGGCGCGACCCGAGTGCTGGAAGCCATCCGCGTGGTGGATCCCACGATTAAGTTCTATCAGGCGTCAAGCAGCGAGATGTTCGGCGAGGTTCAGGAATGGCCGCAGGGCGAGTCCACCCCGTTCTATCCCCGCAGTCCCTACGGTGTGGCGAAGCTCTACGCCCACTGGATCACCGTCAACTACCGCGAGAGCTATCGAATGTTCGCCTGCTCGGGGATCTGCTTCAACCACGAGTCGCCGCGGCGCGGAATGGAGTTCGTGACCCGCAAGCTCAGCTATTCGGCGGCGCGCGTACATCACGAGGTGGTTCAGAGCGTGCCCTTCGGCGACCTGTCCACGCGACGCGACTGGGGCTATGCCCCGGACTTTGTACGCGGCATGTGGCTGATGCTGCAGCAGGACGAGCCCCGCGACTACGTGCTGGCGACGGGGGAAACGCATTCGGGTCTGGAGTTTGCCGACCTAGCGTTCGGCCACCTGGGACTCGACGCCCCGGACCACATCACAACCAGCGAGGACCTGCTGCGTCCGGCGGAGGTGCATCGCCTGATCGGCGATCCCTCGGCCATTCGCAACGACCTGGGTTGGGCGCCATCGGTCACGTTTGAGGAACTGGTCCGCCTCATGGTCGACGCGGACGTCGACGTCGTCGCCGATGAAGTCGCACACGCCGAAATGGCGGCCAGCCGCAGCGCGGGCTGACCCTGGCGAAAACGGTGTCAGGCGCGGTTCTTGTCACCGGAGCGGTCGGTTTCATCGGGTCGCACACGGTGGCCGCGTTCCGTGACGCCGGCTGCGAGGTGGTCGCGGCGTCGCAGGGCGGGGGCCTCGAGGCCGGCTTCGAGGCTCTGGACCTGTGTGATGCCGACCAGGTCGAGGACGTGGTGGCGCGTGTCCGGCCGTCGGTCGTGGTGAACCTGGCCGCGATCGCCAATCCGGGCGAGGCCCAGGCCAACCCGCTGCGCGCGTACGACGTGAACGTGCTGGGTCAGTTGCGGTTGATCCAGGCCACGCTGCGGCACGCGCCGACGGCTCGGCTGGTAGCCATGAGCAGCGCAGAAATCTACGGCCGGATCGAGACAGGCGAGTTGGTCACCGAGGAAGCGCCGTTGCGGCCAGCGTCGGTCTATGCGACCACCAAGGCGGCGGCGGACCTGCAGGCGCTGCAATACCATCTGTCTGACGGACTGGACGTGGTGAGGTTGCGCTTGTTTGGCAGTGTTGGGCCGGGACGCTCGGCCGAGTATTTCCCGGGCCGCCAGGTGCATTACGTAGCGGCGATTCTGGATGGTCGGGCCGAGCCGGTTGTGCCGACGTTCAGCCTGGCCGGCGCCCGCGACTACGTGGACGTACGCGACGTCGCGCAGGCGATCGTGGCAGCGGCAGCCCGTGGTCGGGCGGGTGCCGTCTACAACGTGGCAACCGGACAGGCCCGGCCGCTGCGCCAGATGGTGGAACGGTTGATCGCGCTCGGCGGCGTGGACGCTGAAATCCACGAAGAGCGGCGGTTGCCGCCGGGACGCCACGGCGCCGTGGTGGCCGGTGACGCGACCCGGCTGCGCGAGGACACCGGGTGGCTGCCGCGGATCGGCTTGGACGAATCCCTCTGCGATGCGCTGGCCGAGGCCCGCCAGGCCGTCGCGGCTCGGCCGGACGCTTAGGATGGCGCCTCTGGCCGAGACACCCATCCGTTTCGGAACGGACGGCTGGCGCGCCGTGATCGGCGGCGACTACACGTTCCGCAACGTTGGCCGGGTCGCGCAGGGCTTTGCGACATTCGTGCGGCGCAACTGGCGCTGGGAGCGCGGGATCGTGGTGGGCTACGACCGCCGCTTCGGCTCCGAGCGGTTTGCCGCGCACGTGGCGTCGGTGCTGGCCGGCAACAACATCCAGGTGTACCTCGTGGACACGCCGTGCCCGACGCCGGTGGCCGCCTTTAGCACCGCGAATCTGCAAGCCGCCGGCGCCGTGATGGTTACCGCCAGCCACAACCCGGCGGCGGACAACGGGTTTAAAATTCGCACGGCCACCGGAGCGGCCGTGGCGCCGGACGCTCTGGCCGAAATCGAGGCCGCCGTTGCGCAGGTGGACGGCGACGCCGTCGGCAGCCTGGACGCGGCCACGGCCGAACGCGCCGGGCTACTTCGCAATCTCAGCCCGGACGCCGCGTATCTGGACCACGTGGCCAACCTGGTGGACCTGGAGGCGCTGCGCGCGCGCGACATGCGGGTGGTGGTGGACGCGATGTACGGCTCGGCGGCCGGCTGGCTGCCCCGCATCCTGACAGGCGGGCGGCTCGACGTTGCCGAGATCCACAGCGACTGGAACCCGCGGTTTCCAGGCCTTGCTCGCCCCGAGCCGATTCCGCCGCAGACGGACGAGGTCGCCGCGGTGGTTCGCGATACGTCAGCCGCAGTCGGCATCGTGACGGACGGCGACGGCGACCGCCTGGGCGTCGTGGACGAACACGGCGAGTTCGTGGATCAACTTCGCACCATTGGCTTGCTGGCGTATTACTTCCTGGAGCACCGGGCGATGCGGCAGCCGCTGGTGAAGACGCTAACGACGACGTCGATGTTGGAACGACTGGGCCAGCTGTACGACGTTCACGTGGAGGAAGTCGGCGTCGGCATGAAGTTTGTGGCCCCGGCCATGCGGGAACTCGACGCCGTGATGGGCGGCGAGGAAAGCGGCGGGTACGTGTTCCAGCCGCACATGCCCGAGCGCGACGGCGTGGTCGCCGGGCTGTATTTCCTGGACCTGATGGCGCGCGAAGGCAAGACGCCGACGGAACTGGTGGCGCTGCTGTTCGAGAAGCTGGGGCGCGAATACCACTACGCGCGGTACGACTTGGACTTCCCGGCCGAGGCCCGTTCGGAAATAGAAGCGCGGGTGACGGCGTGGCTGCCGGACGCCATGGACGGGTCGACCGTTCTGCGCCGGAACGACATGGACGGGTTCAAGTACTACCTGGATGACGAGAGCTGGCTGTTGATTCGCTTCTCGGGGACCGAGCCGTTGCTGCGGGTCTACACGGAGACCACGTCGGCGGAGCGCGTGGCTACGCTGCTGAATCTCGGGGCGCGCGCGGCCGGCGTGGAGGTTGGATCCGCATGAGCGATCGGGACGTGACGATCGTGACGAAGCCCTGGGGCCGCGAAGTGATCTATGCCTCGACCGAGCTGTACATCGGCAAGATCATCGAGATCAACACCGGCGCGCGGCTGAGCCTGCAGTACCACGAGGCGAAGGACGAGACGATTTACGTGCTGGACGGGCGGTTGCGGCTCGTGATTGGCGACTCGGCCGAGTCGCTGGAAACGCGCGACCTGGATGAAGGGGCGAGCGTGCGGGTACGTACGGGTCAGGTGCACCGCTACGAGGCGCCGCATGGCGACGTGCGTGTGCTGGAAGTCTCCACACCGCACCCGGATGACGTGGTGCGGCTGGTGGACGACTACGGACGCGAGGGAACGTCCGCGCCCTGACGCTCATTCCGAACGGCCGCCATACGGCGCTCCAGGGCTAGGGCGAATGCTTCGGCCACCAGGTAGACGGCCGCGACGGCTGTCCCCACCAGCAGGACGGTCAGGACCATGCGCGGCGTGTCGTGTGCGAGGGCGTAGCCGACGACCGTCCCCGCCAGCACCACGATCAGGCCGATCCACACCCGCAGACGCCCGGCCCCGATGTGCAGGCTGGCAGTGACCGCGGCGATTGCCAGCAGGGCCGCCGCCGTGACATAGAGGGGTAGAAGTTCGGCATAGGGCGGATAGCGGTCGCCGAAGATCAGCCCGTATACGCTTTCGGGCCAGGTCAGGATGACGAGCGCCGATCCCCCTGACACGGCGGCCATCAGCACCAGACTTGCCAGGTAGGCGCGAATGATGCCCGCGCCGGCCGCGGCCCGCCAGACCACAAACGGCAAGAGCACAACGCCAACCATCATTCCGCTCCAGAAGACGATCCGACCAATTAGCGCCAGCGCCGCGTAGGCCGCGGCCTGGTCAGGGCTGAAGAAGGCCTTGACCGCCAGCACGTCCAGGTGCAGCAGACCGGCCAGCGCAAACAGAATGAGCGCCACGCGCACGTGGTCCGCGATTCCGAGCGGCGCCGCTTCCCGCTCGGCGGGGCGCTCCGGGCGATTCAGGACTCGGCGGGCGCTCAGCCAGCCAATGACGATGCCGCCCAGCCCCGACGCCGGACTTGCCAGCAGGGCGCCGGTTGCGCCGCCTCCCGCCAGGACCGTCGCGGCGCCAACCACCAGGCGTCCCAGCCCGTGCGCGGCCAGGGCGTAGCCGAGACCGACGAAATCGCGTGCGCCCTGGGTAATGCCGCGCGCCACCGGTTCGAAGGTCAGGGCGCCAGCGCCAATCCCCGCCACGACCACCGGCCAGGGCGAATCCAGCCGGAGCGCGGACTGGATGAGCGGCGACGCGGCAGCGATAGTGAGCGCCAGGAGAAGGGAGACCAGGCCGGTCCAGCGCACGATGGTTCGCGTCGTGGCCCGCAGCTCGGCGAGACGCCCCAGCGCGACCAGTTCGGCGGCACGACGCGCCACAAGCGTCTGGACGACCTGCGCGGGCGTTACCAGCAGCGACAGCGCGCCGAGCACGGCAAAGGCTTCGGCATAGGCCCTCGGCTCCAGGCCGCGGGCCATGATGAGTTGAAACGCAGAAGTCGCGGCGCTGCCAACCAACAGGAACGGCGCCAGCTGGCCGTTGTCCCGCAGGATCGTCCGAATGATGCGCGGGGCCGACGCGGAAGCGTCGACCCGAGAGGCCTCGAAGCTGGTATTCAGTCCTTGTAGTCGTCCCGCGCCGGGCTCCAGGCCTCGACCAGGAAGCAGCGGCTGGTCGCCGTGGCTTTGTGGGGCACGCCGGACGGAACGACCCAGCAACTGCCCGGTTCGATGGAATGGATTTCGTCGCCGATTATGAGGTCGAACGTGCCCTCGATGCAGTAACCGATCTGTTCGTAGGTGTGGTCGTGCAGGGGCACCACGCCGCTTACCTCAAGGTGAATCTCGGCCATCAGCATCGAGTCGCCCCATAGCAGCGTGCGCCGGCGAACGCCGGGCATCATGTCGACGAGGGGGCGGTCAGTTCCGGAAGTTATTGGCACGCTCAGTCTCCCTGGCAGCAACGGTTGGCACATTGTCGCAAGCGGTGGGGTCGTGTTGGGCTAGTCAGATGGCTGATGGTCGAGGGCGCGGCGTATCAAGTCCAGGCTGGGTTCCTGGCCATCGACCTGCAACGGGGGCCAGTCACCCTTGAGGCCGGTTTCGGAGGAGAGGCAGACAATCTCGGCGTCCGGATCCAGCAGGCCATCCCGCGCCAGGCGGGCCGTGACCGCCAGGGGAACGGCACCGGTTGGTCCGACCCAGAGACCCTCAGTTTGGGCGAGTCGGCGCTGCATGTCCAGCGTATCCTCGTCGGAAACATCGCCGGCCAGCCCGTCTTGTTCGCGGATGCGGCGGAGCGTCAGCGCCCCCTTGGCGCCCATGTCGCCGACGGCAGTTCCTTCGGCCACGGTGTAGCCGATCGTCTTGGGCCGCAGCTCATCCCCGGAGCGCCAGGCGACGGCGATGGTGTTGGCTTCGGTGGATTGCGCAGAGACAGGCCGCGGGCCGCGGTCGATGCGACCGGTGGCCGCCAAAGCCGCCCAGGCGCGCTGCCCTGCCAGCAGGGTTTCGCCCATGCCGACCGGGTACACCATCAGATCGGGCGCGCGGCCGAGTTGCTCGTAGGTTTCCAGGGCGATGGACTTTTTGCCCTCCTGCTTGAACGCGTTACGCGTGGCGCCGCCGTCGAAGAGCCAGCGACGGTCCACCGCGGCGTCGAGGTACCGGATCATGTCGTCGTACACGCCCTCGTACCAGATCACGTCGCTGGCAACGCCGACGATGTGCGACATCTTGGCGGCGGTGCTGCGCGTGTAGCAGCAGACCACGCCGCGCAGGCCGGCCCGCGCGGCGTAGGTGGCGATGGAAGAGGCGGCGTTTCCGGTGGAGACGACGCCGATGGCGTCGAATCCAAACTGTTGGGCGCACGCCACGGCGGTCTGGCTGGAACGGTCCTTGACCGTCCCGGTGGGGTTGGAGCCGTCGAATTTGATCCAGAGGCGACTCAGGCCAAGTTCGGCGCCGAGACGCGGAATTGGGAAGAGCGGCGACAGCTGCTCGCCCAGGGTGACGAAGTTGGCGGCGTCGTGCACCGGCATCCAGGCGGCGTAGCGCCAGACGCCGGTTCGTTCGGGCTGGACCAGCGGCTCGTCGGTCAGCCGCTGGAGGTCGTACTCGATCTCCAGAAGCCCACCGCAGGTCTGGCAGGCCAGGCGATATTCGAGCTGGTGGGACTGCTGGCAGTCCACGCAGCGCAGGATGGTGGCGGCGGATTCGGAGCGCACGGGGCCGGTCGGTGAGTGGCGGGAAGCGATAGCGTACCGCCCCCGACGTGTCGACCGCCTCGCCGGAGGAACCGGCGAGGCGGTGAGGAGGGAGCGCCCCGGGTTAGTTGAGGCTGTGCGTCAAGACTCGCGCACGGCGTCGGGCGCAGCCGGCGCACTGGCTGGTGCCTGGCAACAGCTCGCGGCGGAGCGGCTCTATGTGGCCGCCGCAGTCCTGACACTGGTCCGGGCCGTGGCCGCTGGGGAGCGCGTCAAGCACGTTGCTGATCGCCGCCCGCAGGTCACGTTCGGCGGCGTCGCGTGCGCTGTCGGCCAGGCCGTCGATTTGCGTTTCGTTCATGGACACACCTTCGCGGGAGATTGCGGGCGGGCCGAGCGATCGGCCCGCCCGCTGTGCCGCCGAGTCCTACGCGGACTCGATGGCGATAGTGGCGGCCCGGGCCTCCTCGGCCTTGGGGACGCGCACGGTCAGGACGCCGTTCTCGTAGCGAGCGCCCGCGCCGGCCGTGGTGGTGCGCACCGGCAGGGGGACGCGGCGGTAGAAACGGCCCGCCCGCCGCTCACGGACGTGATAGCGGCTGCCGTCGGCCGGCTCGGCCTGTGAACCGTCGTCGTGCGCGCCCTGGATGATCAGGTCGCCATCGGCGGTCGTGATCGAGATGTCCTCGGGCCGATAGCCGGGCACCGACGCCTGGACGACGACCGCGTCGTCCGTCTCCTCGATGTCCACGGGCGGCAGCCAGCCGGGGTGGTCGTGAAACGCCAGCCGGAACGGCCGGGCGAACCACTCGTCGTCGACGAATCTGGGTGCAATCGCCTGGCGGCGAGCCTGCGGCCGCCAACTTCGGATAGCAAAGGTCATCTGAAACCCTCCATACGCTGCGGTCAATTGCTGACGAAGAGATCATAAGACTTGAGCCTAGTACTGTCAAGTACTAGGCGAAGCATATCTGCGTCTCACTCGCGCAAGTCTGATGTCCGTCGGAAGCGGGGCATGCGTGGAGGTGGGAGGCGCCGCGGTGAAGCTGGGCGAAATGCGGCGCTGCGGTCAGACGCCTGCGGGCGCTTCCAATCCGAGCCGGTGCGCCATCGCGGCGAACAGTTCCTGGACGCCCGGCGGGTAGGCGATGCCGTTTGCGGCCCTGTCCTCGAAGAGTTCCCACTCGGGCTGGCCGGGCATTTGCACCTTGGAGAAGCCGGCCGCTGGCGGCAGCGCATTCACGGCGCGGCTCTGTTCGTCCATGGCCGTGCGGAAGTCGTCCAACGGCAGGAAGGCGCCGACGTCGATAGCCAGGAAGAACAGGCTGCCTCGCGGTATCCGGTTCTCCGGGTCGATGGCGCCCTTGATCAACGTGGCGCCGTCGCCGGAGAGCACGCCGGCAATGAGATCGTGCACCAGTCCGATGCCGTAGCCCTTGGGGCCGCCGGCCGGCAGGACGTAGGCGAGCTTTGAGGCGTCAGTGGTTGGATTGCCGTCGCTGTCGGTGGCGACGCCCTCCGGCAAGGTACCGCTGACGCTGCCCACCATGTGGAGTTTGTTGAGGGCATAGGCGCCGGAGGCCATATCCAGCACCACAGGATGGGCCTGGTGGGTGGGAAAGGCCCAGGCGAGTGGCGTGTTGCCGGTGGCGGGCTGACGGCTGCCGGTGGCGAGCATGCAGGGGCCGGCCATGTTGCTGGTGGCCAGACCGATCAGGCCGGCGTCGGCCGCCATCAGCGCCCAGTAGGCGGCGGCGCCGAAGTGGCCCGTGTCCGACACGGCCGCGACTCCCACGCCGCGGTCGTGGGCGATACCGATGGTGGCCTGCATGCCGGCCCGCGCCCCGAGCTGTCCCAATGAGCGGTCGCCGCTGACCACGGCGGATCCGGTGGTGTGGCGAATGCGAATGTCAGGCGTCGGGTTAGCCGCGCCGGTTTGCAGGGCTTCGGTGTAGGCGGCCAGGAGCCGCGTGCCGTGGGAAAACACCCCGCGCAGATCCGAGTGGACAAGTGTCTCGACCACGAAGGCCGCGTCGTCGCTGGGCACGCCGGTCGCGGCCAACGCGCTCCTACCGAACTCGCGTATCGCGTCGACCGGAATGCGTGCGCCGCCGGCGCCGTAGCTCAACCGGTCGCTCATGCGTCCCACTCCGGGTCCACGCCGTAGGCGCGGCCGGTTTCGGCCACCGCGTCCAGCAGCCCGCTGGGGTAGCCGATGCCGCAGTCGAAGGCGCCGGCGCGTTTGAGCCATTCGGGTTCGCCGGGAACCAGCACGCGGTCGAAGCCCTCGGCCGGACGCAGCGCGTGGATGGCGTCGATCGTGCGGTCCATCTCGGCGACGAACTCAGCCAATGGACGGAAGGCCTCAACGCGAATGGCGGCAAAGACCTGGCCGACGGTGCCCAGATGGTCGGGCTTACGGTTCACGGCCGCGGTGGCACCCGCCAGAATGCCGGACAGCGTCTCCATCACAATCCCCATTCCGAAACCCTTCGGGCCGGCGAAGGGGTTCAACCAGACGAGCTGGTTTGGGTCGGTGGTGGGATTTCCCTCGGCGTCCACGCCGACGTCCGGGGGGATGGACTGCCCGGTGGCGGCGGCGACGCGAACCTTGCCCAGCGCCGAGAAGCCGACGGCCATGTCAGCCACAACGGGATAGTTTCGGCCAGCGGGAAGCGCCCAGGCGATGGGTCCGTTGGTCAGGGCGGGTGAGCGGCTGCCGAAGGCCAGGACGCCGGAGGCGCCCCCGCCGCTGCTGGTGACGAAGGCGATGCACCCGGCCTCGACGGCTTGGAGCGCCCAGTGCGCGGCCGGTCCAAAGTGGCGACCGTTGTGCACGGACACCATGCCAGCCGCACCGTCTTTAGCCAGGTCGATGGCGCGTTGCATTCCGATCTGCGCCGAAACGGCACCGGGCGCCCCGTCGGCGTCGAGCACAGCGGTGGCGGGCCGTTCCCGCACCAGCCTGACGTTCGCGTCTGCCTTGACGAGCCCCGAGCGGATGTCAGCTGTATAGGGCGTGACGCGGGTCACGCCGTGGGAAAAGACGCCGCGCGCGTCGGCTTCCACCAGCACGTCGGCAATCTGGGCGGCGCGGTCTTCGGGTACGCCGGCGGCGTGCATGACGCTGGTGGTAAACGCGCGCATCCGGTCCACCGGCACGCGCTGGCCGACGGCGGCTTGGGCAAAGTCGGCGCTCATGGGTTGTCCGCGTTCGAAGCGCGGATGGCTTCGCCGAGGATCTTCACGCCGGCGCGGATGTCGGCGTGCGGCGCGTGGCTGAAGGCCAGGCGAATCGCGCCGAGGTTGGCGCCGTCCACGCGGAAGACGGAACCGTTGCGGACCAGCACTCGAGCGTTCTCGCAGCGCTGAATTACGTCCTGCACGAGTTCGGGTCGGTGGAGTGTGAGCCAGAAGAAGAAACCGCCGCTGGGTCGGATCCAGGTCGCCAAGTCGCCGACGTGTTCGTTGAGCGCGTCCAGCATGACGTCCCGCCGTTCGCGATAGATGTCCTGCAGGCGCGCGATCTGTTCTTCCATGTGCTCGCGCATGAATTCCGAGGCCAGGGCCGATGAGAAGGGGCTGGTGCCGCCATCGGTCTTGAGCGGCAGGATGCGGTCGGCCAAGGGGGCCGAGGTGAGAATCCAACCCAGCCGGATGCCGGCGCCGAGGATCTTGGAGAACGTGCCCGCGCGGATGACGAGGCCCGTGCCGCCATCGAGTTGGTACATGGACGGGGGCCGTTCGCCGTCGTAGTGCAGTTCGTAGTAGGCGTCGTCCTCAAACACCGGCACGCCGTGGCGGTGGCACACCTCGAGCAACTCAAGCCGGCGCGCACGCGAAACGGTGGCGCCCATGGGGTTCTGGAAGGTTGGAATCGTGTAGAAGATTGCGGGCTGCCGGGTAGCGAAGAGCTCGTCAAGGGCGTCGGCCCGGGGGCCGTCGGTGTCCCAGGCCACGTGTGCGCCGTAGTCGCTGACGCGCCGAACGAACAGGGCGCCGAACGAGGCTTGGTCCAGGGCGATGATCTGGTCTTGGTTGACAAACGTTCGCAGCACCATGTCGATGGCCTGGCTGGACCCGTTGGTGATGATGATCTGATCGGGATCGACCTCAAGTCCCTCGAAGGCTCGCAGTTTTTCACGCACGACCTCGACGAGTTCCAGGCTGCCTTTGCGGCGACCGTACAAGAGGGCGGCGTAGTTTTCGGGAAGGGCGTGGCGGGCGGCCTCGACCATCTGGTCCAGGGGCAAGGCCTCGTTGGCAGGTTCGCCAACTACCAGGTCCGCCACAATGTTGTCGGGCGCGCCGGAGGCGGAGACCATCGTGCCCGGAGCAGCTCGACGGTGGGCCTCGTCGCTGAGGCGGCGTTCGAAATTGAAGGTGTTAGTCACGGCGCTGGCGGACGCATGACGGTCGGCTAATAGATGCCGCCCTCGCTCATATAGTCGTCTTCCGGCTTGGCGGCCACGGGAATCGGTCGGTTCTCGCACACGATCGCCTCGGTGGTCAACGTCATGATGCCGACGCTGACGGCGGCCCGAATGGAGGCGATCTCGATGGCGGCCGGGTCGATGATGCCGCGTTCGTAGAGGTCCGTGTAGTCGCCAACGACGGCGTCCCAGCCGTGCCAGTCGGGCAGCTTGCGTACGCGGTTGACGACGACCGAGGGGCTGGCGCCCGAGTTGCGCGCGATGCGCCGCAGCGGCGATTCCAGGGCGTCGACGATGATGCGCGCGCCGACGGCCGCATCACCGGAGAGTTCTTCGACAACGCGCGCGGCGGCGGTCTGCGCGCGCAGCAGCGAGGTGCCACCGCCGGGGACGATGCCATCCCGCAAGGCCATCTTCACCGCGCCGACGGCGTCGTCGGCTTTGTCTTTCAGGTGGTTGATTTCCTGTTCGGTGACGCCGCCAACAGCCACGATACCCACGGCACCGCCCATGCGGGCGATGCGGCGTTCGAGTTTCTTCTCGAAGTTGGGGTTGGTTTCTTCCTCAAGCTGGGCGCGTAGCTGATTCTGGCGGTCCTGGACATCGGCCTCGTGTCCGGCGCCCTCGAGGATGATGGTCGCTTCCCGGTTCGCGACGACGCGCTTGGCGAACCCCAGCCATTCCAATGGGACGTCCTGCCAGCGGATGCCCAGGCTCCTCGACACGACGGTGGCGCCAGTGAGCACGGCCAAGTCTTCCAGGAGGTCGCGCATCTCGTCGCCGAAGGACGGGGACTGAATAGCCACGACGTTCAGGTTGCCGCGGAGCTTGTTCTGGAGAACAAAGGTCAGGGCGGTGCCTCTGAGGACGTTGGACACCAGCAGCAGGTTGCGGTTGTCGCTCTCGGCGACTTTATCGAGGATGCTGGTGAGTTGATCGGCTGAGACGAGGTCCTGATCGGTGAGGAGGACCCGGGTGTTCTCGAGCGAGCCCTGCATCTTGTGGGTGTCGGTGACGAAATAGGGCGAGATCCAGCCCTTGTCGACCTGCAAGCCCTCAACGTAGCGGGGTTCCAGGCGCACACCGCGGCGGTGATAGTCAACCGTGACGAGGCCGTCGCGCCCGACGCGGCTCATGATGTCGCCGACGATCTTGCCGAGTTCAGCGTCGTCGCCTGAAACGGTGGCGACGTGGCGGATCTCCTCGGTGTTTTCGATCGGTCGAGCCAGGCCGCGCAGGTGCTCGATGGCCGCGTCGGACGCGCGCCGCAAGCCCTCGCGAAGGAGCATGGCGTTCGCGCCCGCGGCAATGTTGTAGAGGCCACGGTGCACGATGGCCTGGGCCAGGACGGTGGCGGTGGTGGTGCCGTCCTCCGTCATGGCGTTGGTCTTGGCGGCCGCTTCCTTCATGATCTGGATGCCCAGATCATGAAGGACGTTGTTCACCCGCTCGATTTCGTTGGCGACGGTGACGCCGTCGTTGGTGATCTGCGGGGGGCGCAACGTTCGCGCGAACGCCACGTTCCGGCCACGAGGTCCGAGTGTCGACCCTACGGTGTTGGCAACGATGTCGATGCCGGCACGTAGCGTCTCGCGGGCCTCGTGACCGAAGCGAACTTCCTTTTTTTCGGGCTTCGGAAGCTGGTCTCCGATCGTGCCCGGAATTTTGGGCAAGGTGCCTCGCTAGCTGATGATGGCGAGGACGTCGCGCTCGCTAACGATCAGGAAGTCCTCATCGTCCAAGCGCAGTTCAGTCCCTGCGTATTTGGCGTAGAGGACTTTGTCCCCTTCTTTGACTACCAGCGCAACCGTCACGCCTTCGTCGTTCACGCGACCGGCGCCGACAGCCATGACGGTGCCTTCTTGGGGCTTTTCCTTGGCCGTATCAGGAAGCACGAGTCCACTCGCCGTCGTCGCTTCGCGGTCTTCCGGCTGAATCAACACGCGGTCGCCGAGCGGCTTGACCTTGGTCGCAACCGTGGCCATGCAATCTCCTCCGTGACAGTCTGACGCCAGATTGAATCTCTGCGTCGTAGTTGGGCGGTAGCTGCCGAGTCGTCTGGGACAGCAACAAGACATGATAGCCGATGCCGCTGCCAGCGTCGCAATGGGCGCGGACGCTCGACTGCCTGATGGTACCCTACCGCCACTCGCGCCGCACCGGATATTCGTCGGATGCGGCTTGCGCACGTACCACCCACATGCGGGGAGCTGGTGTGACGCTCAGCCAGGAGCCGAGAGCTCCCTCCAAACCGTACGACCTTCTGATTCGCGGCGGGACCGTGATCGACCCCGAGGCGGGGCCACCCGTGCGGGCCGACGTTGGCGTGGCCAACGGTCGTATCGCGGCGGTCGCATCCGAATTGAGCGGCGAGGCCGGCGAAGTCGTCGACGCGCGCGGCGCCTACGTGGTGCCCGGGCTGGTCGACTTTCACGTGCACGTGTACTGGGGCGCCACGGTCTGGGGGCTGGAAGCCGACAAGATTGGCGCTGCCGGCGGCACGACCTCGTTCCTGGACACCGGCAGCGCCGGGGCGATCACTCTGGCGGGGCTGCGCCGTTATGTCATCGAGCCCTCGCGCACGCGCATTCGGGCACTGGTGCATATCTGCACGGCCGGACTGGTGACCCACCTGGGCGAATTGCTCGATCCGCGCTACCTCGACATCGATGGGACCGTGCGCGCAATCGACGAGAATCGAGACATCGCGCCGGGCGTCAAGATTCGCTACTCCGACACGATCGTGGGCGAAGGCGACCAGGCCAGGGCCGCGCTGGACGCCGCGCTGGAGGCCGCCGAACAGGCCCGGGTCTGGCTGATGGTCCACATTGGCTACACCCCGGAAGCGATTCCCGACGTGCTGGATCGGCTACGGCCCGGCGACGTGGTCACGCACAGCTACACGCCGCTGGCGGGCGGGCTGATAGACATGGATGCTCGCCAGGTCTTGCCGGCAGTTGTAGCGGCGAGGGGCGCCGGCATCGAGTTCGACATCGGCCACGGCAAGAGCAGTTTCGGCTGGCATACGGCTCAAGCTGCCCTGGATTCAGGTTTTCTACCCGACTACATCAGTTCGGATCTGCACCGCGGCTGTGTGCACGGACCCGCCTTCAGCCTGCCGAACGTGATGACCAAGTTCTGGCGGCTGGGAATGCCGTTGGAGGACATCGTGGCGCGCTGTACGTTGCGGCCCGCCAAGAAGCTGGGACTGGATGCCGGCACGCTGCGCGTGGGCGCGGAGGCCGATATCGCCGTGCTGGCCGTGGACGAAGGACCGGTCACGCTGGTCGATTGCACGGGCAAGGAACGAACCTGGGACCGGGAGTTGCGAGCCGCGCACACGTTCCGGGCGGGCGTGCGGCTGGATCCGGAGGTCCTGGGGCCGTCCGAAGAGTTGCCGGTCGAACTGTCGTCGCGCCCGATGACCCGCGACCGCGACCCGTCGAGCTAGTCTTCGAGGTAACGCGCCAGCGCAGTGAAGGCTCGGGCCAGTTCCAGGCCCTCGTCCTTATCCATGTGCATCACGAGGCCGCGATCGAAGAGTTCCAGCGTGACCGTGCCGTGGGTGGTTTCCTCGGAGATGGCCACGGCGTCGCTCAGGTAGACCTCTTGAAACACGTGCTCATGCTGGTGGTCGCCGTTCGCTGACGTGCTGTCCACGTGATCAACCCTCCGCCGCGGCTGTCCGGCCGTGCTTGTGAGTCTACTGAGGTTGCCTCGGCCGCGTCTGCGGGCCCGGGTGTACCGGAGCGGATCGGCGCGGCGACCGCTATCGACAGCGATCAGGCGGCAATGTACGGAATTGTGAAGGGGCCGCGGGGGAGAACGCAGGCGCGGCCCGAGGCGCCAACGAGTTCGCGGGTTCGACGGGCCAGGTCCGGGCACGGGACGCAGTGGGCGGCCCGGACCTCATCGTCGGTCAGCCCGTCGGCGTGCAAATGCACGGTGGCGTTGTCCAACACGCGCCCGAAAATCTGGTTTTGCCACTGGTCACCGCGGACCCGCGGCGCCTCCTGAATGGCCTGGACCATCGAACGCGGCGTCTTGTGTTCCCGCAGGATGTGAACGAAGTCGCCGTGTCCGGCGCCTTCGCGACATTCGGCGGCCATGACGATGTGGCCGCCGGGACGCACGATCTGGGCCGCCGCGTCCATCCCCTTGACGGCCTGGTACAGGTTGAGGTCCAGCGGATGGCCGCCGTTGGTGGTGACGACGACGTCGTAGGCCCGGTCAACAGGCTGCATTGCGGCCTGGAGGGCCGCCTGGCAGCCGGCGTCGTGCACGGCCTCCAGCGCGCCGGCAAAAATCCCCGTGATGGCGCCGTCGCCCGCGATGGTGACGTTGAGGCTGAACTCACAGCCGGCTAACCGTGCCGCTTCGCGCTGCTCGCGGTGGATTGGGTTGCCGGCCAGCGTGCCCCAGCGGGCGCTGGGGTGGCCGATCATCTCGGCGTCGTGGTTACGCAAGATGCTGGCTTCGCCCGCCACCCCGGGCAGGACGAGTTTGGCCCCGCCGCTGAAGCCGGCGAAGAAGTGCGGCTCGATCAGGCCGAGGGTGATGCGAACGTCGGCGTCCAGGTAGCGGCGGTTGATGACGACGGGCCGTCCGGACGAGGTTCGGCCGATCTGGCGAAGACACGTCGAGTCGTGGGCGTCGTGGTTGCTGATGCGGAGGGTCCGCCGCAGCTCCGGGCCAAGCATGCGGTCGAGTTCATCGTCGCGCGTGGGTCGATGCAGGCCGGTGGCCACAAGCACATCGATTCTGGCGGCAGCCTCGCCGCCGAGTTCGGCCAGTAGCGCTTCGAGCATGAGGCGGTTCGGCGCGGGCCGAGTGCTGTCGCTCATGACGACCACGATCGAACTGTCTGGAGGAACCAGGTCAGCCAACGGCGGACTGCCGATGGGGCGGCGCAGGGCCTCGCGCAGCGCCTGATCCGGACTGGCAACTCGCGGCGGGTCGCGCGGCTCAATGACGTCCGCGTCCATGTCCAGGTCGACCGGCAGGACGCCGTCGCCGTAGGCCAGATCTACGCGCATGCCAGAGAACTCCCGAAAGTCTCGTTTGAGTCTAGGCCAGCGGGCGGGTTTTGCCGGGTTCTCGTGTTAACATAACGGTTCCCATCCGCTCGGTGAGCGTGGCGGGGCGCGCTCGAAAGCAAGCAGTGCGCGATCCGTCGCCAGGGAGTACGACGTTCGAATGCTTGTTACTCACCCGTGCCACTGATGCGCGTCACCGTGGACGATTTCGTCCAGCACCTGAAAATCGAGCGCGGCCTTTCCAAGAACACGCTGGCTGCGTACCGGAGTGACCTGCGGCAGTTTGAGACGTTCGTGCGCAAGGCCGGGCACAGCGGCTGGGACGTTCCGGCGCGCGTTGTGCGCGAGTTCATGACCGACCTGGTTCAGCGCGAGTACCGGCAGAGTTCGCGGGCGCGCAAGCTGGCGGCGGTTAAGGCTCTCTATCGCTACCTGCGATCGGTCGAAGCGGTCCCCGCCGATCCCACCGTTGGGCTGGACGGCGCCCGGGTTGCGCGGCGGCGTCCGCGAATCATTTCGACCGCGGAGGTCGAGCGCCTGCTGGCAGAGGCGGCGGACGCCTCCACACCCGAGCGCATGCGTGACCGCGCGATGTTGGAAGCCCTGTACGCCACCGGGATGCGCGTGTCCGAACTGGTGGGGCTGGACGTGGACGACGTGGATTGCTGGGCGCGGGAGATTGTGCTGGGGCGGGACAGCGCCAGCGCGCGCACCGTGCCGCTGACCGAGCGGTCCGCGGAGGCGCTGCAGGCCTACCTGACCAACGGTCGCGAAAAGCTGCTTCGCCGGATCGACGAGCCGGCGGTGTTTCTGAACCATCGCGGCAACCGGCTGACCCGCCAGGGCTTCTGGCTGATCGTCAAGGCCTACGCGCGGCGCTCGAACATCCAGACGCCCATTACGCCGCATACCTTGCGGCACTCGTTCGCCGCGCATCGCTTGCAGGGCGACAGCAGCGTGCGCGAGGTCCAGAAGTTGCTGGGTCATGCCAGCCCGGCGACCACGCAGGTCTACGCCGAACTGGCGCGGGAGACTCGATCCCAGGCGCCGGGCGGTTCGGGAGCCGGACGCCCGGCGTGACCGAAGCCGCTCGCGGCGCCCAGGTTCTGCGTGCGGCCGCCGGCGGCAATCCGCCTCGCTGGGCGGTTGTCAGCGGCAGCGGCTTGTCGGGGCTTGCGGATGCCTTCGAGGTGCGCCGGACCCTGGACTACGACGAGGTGCCCGGGTTGCCCATGGCTACGGTTGTGGGGCATCCGGGCCGCCTGCGTCTGGCGGCCGCGGGCGGCGTTCCGGTGTGGGTATGTCAGGGTCGTCCGCACTTTTACGAGCACGGCGACATGCAGCCGATCGCCACGTTCGTTCGGGTGCTGCTGGATGCGGGCGTCACGCACCTGCTGCTGACAAATGCGGCCGGCGCGCTCAACCTGGATTACCGGCCGGGCGGCGTGATGGTGATATCCGACCACTTGTTCTTGCCCGGACTGGCGGGCCACCACCCGTTGCTTGGGCCGAACGATCCGCGCGGCGAGCGGTTTCCCACGCTGGCTGGCGCCTACGACCCGGCGCTGCGCGCCGCCCTGTGCAGGACGCTGGCGCAGGCCGGTCTGACCGTGCGCGAGGGGGTCTACGCCATGGTTGCCGGTCCGTCGTACGAGACGCCGGCGGAAACGGCGCTGCTGCGTCAGCTGGGGGCCGACGCGGTGGGGATGTCCACGGCGCCTGAAGCGGTGGTCGCGCGCCACGCCGGGGCAACCGTGGCGGCCGTGGCAACGATCACGAACGTGGCCGGGACCGCCGAGGTGGCGGACGAGGGCCATACGGCGGTGGTGGATGCGGCGTCCGCTGCGGCGCCACGGGTGGGCGCGGCTCTGGCGGCGGTTGTGGCGAGCCTCGGCTCGGGCTAGCTCACGCGCAGCCGCAGCAGGTGGCGCAGAAAGCGCACGCCCTCCAGCGTTGAAGCCTTGCTGGCGGCGCGCAAGCGCCGGTCAAACGTGTACGGCACGTCAACCACGCGGCGGGCATCGCTGCGGACCAGGACTTCGAGCAGGATTTTGAAGCCAACTGGCTGCAGCGTTGCGCCGGCGAGGATCGCGCGTCGAAACGCGAAGAAGCCGCTGAGCGGGTCGGAGGTGCGCCGGGCCGCCGGCAGCATAACGCGAGCGACGCGCGAGGACTCGCGGCTGACCAGCCGCCGCAACGGTCCGCTGAGCCCCAATTCATGTCCTCCGGGCGCGTAGCGGCTGGCGACGGCAATCTCGGCGCCGGCGTCCAGCGCGGCGATGAGTTGGGGAACGATTCTGGGCGGGTGCTGCAGGTCGCCGTCCATCACGACCACCGTGTCCTCGGTCCGGTCATCCAGGGCTTCCACCACGGCGCACGCGAGCCCGCGCCGGGTTGGGCTGTGGTTCAGGCTGACGGTGGGGTTGGCGCGGGCCAGGTCATCGATCTCACGGGTGGTGCGGTCGGTGCTGTCGTCGGAAAACACGATGCGAAACGGCACGCTGCCAAGCGCGGCGGATACCTGCTCCACCAGCGGGCCAGGGTTTCCACGCTCGTTGAATGTGGGCACGATCACGGCGATCGTGGGCGCGTTGTCAGGCGGCATGAGGAAGGCGCGGCGGCCAGCAGGCCGAGATCGCGGGCGAGCGTAGCATCGGCGTTGACACGGCAAAGACCGACCGTAAACTTAAAACGCGACCCACGCGGCGAGCCAGCGAATCCCCACACACGCCGTAGTCATGGCTGGCGGCGAAGGCTCCCGGCTGCGACCTCTGACCATTGAGCGCCCCAAACCGATGGCGATGTTGGGCGACGCGCCGGTCATGGAGCACATCCTGCGGCTGCTGCGGGCGCACGGCTTCACCGACGTGATCGTGACGCTGCACTACCTGGGCTCGACGATCGAGGATTACTTCCAGTCGGGTGAGGATTTCGGGCTGCGGATCACCTACACCTACGAGGACGAGCCGCTGGGCACCGCCGGGAGCGTGGCGCTGGCGCGCGAGCAGTTGACCGAGCCCTTCCTCGTGATCTCAGGCGATGCGTTGACCGACGTGGATCTGACGGCCCTGGCTACCGCGCACGAGGCCTGCGGTTCCCAAGCCACGCTGCTCTTGGCCCGCGTTCCCAATCCGCTGGAATACGGCGTCGTGGTGACCGAGGACGATGGACGGATTGTGCGGTTCCAGGAAAAGCCGTCGTGGGGCGAGGTGCTGAGCGACGCCGCGAACACCGGCATTTACATGCTGGATCCGGCCGTCTTCGATCTGATCCCCTCGGGGCAGGAAGTCGACTTCTCGTTGGATGTGTTTCCAGCCATGCTGGCTGGCGGACGACCCCTTTTCGGTCACGTTGCGGACGGCTACTGGACTGACATTGGCACGCTGGACGCCTATCGGGCGGCGAACGCCGATCTGGTGTCGGGCCGCGTGCGTACCTACGGCGGTCCGACGTATCGCCCAGACGCTGCGACCGTGGATCCGACGGCTCGCGTCGATCCGACTGCGCAGATGCGAGGTCCGGTTTACGTGGGGCGCGGGAGCGAAGTCCACTCCCACGCGGTGATCAATGGTCCCGCGGTCATTGGGGACAACACCCTGATCGCCGAGCGCGCCGAAATCAGCAACGCCGTGATCAGCGGCAACGTGGTGGTCGGCGTCGGCGCCAAGCTGTACCAATGCATCGTGGGCCGCCACGCCAACCTGGGGCGTGGCGTGACTGTTCGTGAAGACGTTGTGATTGGGGACCGCAGCACGTTGGCCAACGGTTCGTCGGTTCGACCGGGCGTGCGTATCTGGCCGCGCAAGTTCGTGGATGAAGGCGTGGTCGTGGACCGGAGCCTGATTCACGCCGCACAGGCCCGGCGCACGATTTTCACGCACGGGGGCGTGGCAGGGCTGGCGAATTTTGAACTTACACCCGAGTTCGCGGCGCGGCTCGGCGCCGCCTGGGGTAGCACCCTGCCTATCGGCTCGTCCATCGTGGCGAATCGCGACCAGACCCGACCCGCGCGCATGGTGAAGCGGGCGCTGATGGCGGGGCTGGCCTCGGTGGGCGTGCGCGTGATCGACATTGGGGCAACTCCGTTTCCGGTCGGACGGTTTTCGTGCGCGCGCTTTGAGGCCGAGGGCGCCGCGCACGTGCGCACGTCGCCCTACGACGCGGCGGCGGTGGACGTGCGTTTCACCAATCCGCACGGCGTAGACATTCGGCCGACCGATCAGCGCAAGATCGAAGCCACGTTCATGCGCGAGGACTTCCGCCGGGTCGGTTCAGATTCGATTGCCGAGATCACGGTGGCAGCCGCGGTGGAGGCATATCAGGACGCGCTGCTTCGTGTCGTGGCCAACTCCGAGGTAACGCACCGGCACGTGGGCGTTGTGGTGGATTACAGCGACGGAACCTGCGGCGAGACGCTACTGAGCGTGCTGACCCGTCTGGGCGTGCGCGACACCGCCGTGGACGCCTCGCCGGTCGACGTAGGGTCCGGCGGAGTGGCAATCGAAGAGCGCCTGCCCAGACTGGGGCGAATCGTCACGGCCGTGGGGGCAACGTTCGGTGCGGTCGTGGGCCCGGATGGCAACCGCATCTGGCTGGTGGATGAGCAGGGAAGTCCGATCGACAGCCTGACGGTCATTGCCCTGGTGCTGGACGGGCTGCGGGCGCGCGGAATCGTCGGTCCGCTGGCCGTGCCGTTCACCGTGCCCAACAGCCTGACGGCCTATGCAAGCGGCCTCGGCTTTACGCCCATCCGTACGCAGGCGAACGTGGCGAACATGATGCAGGTGAGCGACCGCGAGCAAGCGGTGGTGGCGGCGAACGGCCGCAATGCCCTGGCGTTTCCGACTTTGCACCCGGGACCGGACGCCATGGCGACGCTGGTACACCTGATCAGCGCGCAGGCGGTGAACGAATTGTCGCTTTCGGCCCGCGTGAGCTCGCTGCCGGCGTTCACGCTGGCGCAGCGCGAGGTCTCGGTGGCCTGGGAGCGACGAGCGCAGCTCATGCGTGTGCTCAACTCACATCCCGACCGCAGCGACGAGGGCGAGATCGACGGAGTCGTCTTCGGCGGCGGCAGCACACGGGCGGTGGTGGTGCCCGACGACGACCGGCCCGTGTTCCGCGTGATGGCTGAGGGCGAGGGGCCGGTTGCCGCCGCGTCGCTGGCCGACGAGATCGAGCACCTGATCGCAAGCGCCGCCCAGTGAGCTCACGCTCGACCGCGCCGGCGCGGGTGACCGCGGTGGGCATCCGCCGCGAAGGTGACGATGCGATGGGGATCGATTGGGCCGATGGCGCAACCACCGTGATCCCGCTGCGGGAGATTCGGCTGGCCTGCGGCTGCGCGGTCTGCCGCGACGAACTGACCGGATCGCCGCTGCTGAACCCGGCCACGATTCCAGCCGATATCCGCGCGCACCGAATTGCTCCGGTAGGGAACTACGCGCTCACCTTTGACTGGAGCGACAGCCACAGCACGGGCATCTACCCGTGGGAGATGCTGCGAGCACTAGCCGACCGCACGTCCTCCACGACCGGCTAGCAGGCAACTACTCGCCCGCTGGCGACCGACTTCAGGCTACTGATTCGCACTTTCGATGGTGCGCTCGTATCGCCGCTGCATTTCAGGTCCGCGCCAGTCCATGAACTCCTGTTCCACGGCGCGGGCGTTGTCCTCGGACGGTGGAAGCGGAATCTCAATGGTGGCCACCGAGATGCGGTCGGTTCCCCAGACATAGGCCGCCACCTCGCCCTTGCTGACGATGAGGTTCACGCCCACGTTGGCTTCCACCACCGGGACGCCGTTCTCACGTGCCCGCGCGATGACGGCCAGGTTCTGCTTGCGGCTGCGTGAGCCGTAGGAGGGAATCAGGATGACCTGAGCGCCGTCCATCACCTGGGCGCGGGCGATCAACGGATTCCAGCGGTCGTTGCAAATCATGGTGCCCACGCGCGCCAACGGGGTATCGATGGCGTGCAAGTTGGGACCGAGGCGGTTGAAGTCCCAGTCGTCGGTGGCGCCTTCGGCGAGTTGCGTCTTGTAGTAGGTCCCGCAGTGTTCGCCGTCGGGTCCCAGGATGGCGGCGGCGTTGTAGACGCCGTCATCGCGTCGTTCGGCATAGCCGAAGCAGAGCACGATGCTGAGTTCACGGGCCAGGTTCTTGAAGCGCTGGATGTAGGGACCGTCAGGCGGCTCGGCGATCTCCCACAGGTCGGCGCGAAGCTCCGGCTCGTGGATGGCCTCCATGACCACGTAGCCCTCGAGAAAGCCCTCGGGGGCGACGACAAGCTCCGCGCCCTCCGCGGCTGCCCGGCGGACGTAGTCCTCCAACTTGTCGGCATTGGCGGGCTTGTCCCACTTCTTGGGCTTGATGGACAGCGCCGCCGCGCGAACTGATCGATACATGGCGTGGTCCTTTCGACCGCGAATCACCCGGCTCCGACGTCCTGACGCTGATTGCCCTGCCAACGGTTGTCAAACGTCTGTTCCGTCCCTGGCGGAGGCGGACACGTGCATTGCCTGGGGACGGTCAGCTTTCGGGGCGGTCGCGGGGGCCGAGCCAGATGTTTTCGGGGACGTTGACGTCGTGGTTCAGGGCGCGGGCGAGTTCGAAGAGGACGTCACTGAGGCGGTTGAGGAATACCGGGACGTGGGGGCTGACCGGGGCCAGGCCGGCCAGGCCAAAAACCTCGCGTTCGGCGCGGCGGCAGACGGCGCGGGCCAGGTTGACGCCGGCGGCGGCGGGCGTGCCGCCGGGCAGGATGAAGTGCTGGAGCGGGGGCAGGTCCGCCCGGTAGCGCTCCAGCCACTCGTCAAGCGTGGCGATGTCCGCCGGCGCGATGCGGTCGCCGCGGGCGCGGCGGCCGGGGTTGGCCAGGTCAGAGCCGAGAGCGAAGAGGCGGGTTTGCATCCAGGCCAGGCGGTCAAGGTGGTCGCCGGGCGGGCAGGCGCTCATCGCCACGCCGAGGGCCGAGTTGAACTCGTCAACGGCGCCGAGGGCGGCGATGCGGCCGTCCGTCTTGGACACACGCGCGCCGTCGAAGAGGCTGGTCTGGCCCTGGTCGCCATGGTGCTTGTGGGTCATTGGCTTCCGCGGCCGGGCAGCCGAGGGGAATGGTTCATGTGACACATCGGCGCGGCGTCACGTGGGTCCGGTTGGGGCACGGAGAAACACACGGGCAGTGGCATCACCGCCGATGTCACTCCATTCGGAGTCGGGACGGGTCAGCCGACGAGCCAGAGGCGAGTCGGTCTCGATCACCAGAGCTTCGGTCTCGATTTCCGTGATTGTCTGGCGCCACTCGGGTCCGAGGCCTATCACCGTGAGGTAGTCCTCGAGCGCGTTTGGAACGAAGAGATCGAAGCGTCCGTCGATGAACACGAGCGCGTCCGGCCAAAGGGCCCAGGTGAGATACGCGCCCCAATGGTAGGTACTGAAGATTCGGGTAGCCCCAGTCTGCGCCACGAGGTCGCGGGCGGCGGCGGGCATGGGCACCACGGTGGGGCCGCTCAGCGTTCGCGGGCTGACGGCGACGGCCACGCCGATGGCCGCCGCGATTACTAGGGCGGCGGCGGCGCGAAGCGCCCAGATCGGCGGGCGCAGGCGGGGGACGGCGGTGAGCGCGAGCGGGCCGGCCAGCAGGAGCGGCGCCAGGACGGCGGCGAAGGGCATGACCTTGCGTGTGCTGTAGCCGGCGGCCAGCAGCACGGCCAGGAGGGCCAGGTCAACCAGCGTGACGCGGCGATAGCGGACCAACAGCAGTACGGCTATTGACGCCAGGAAGATCGCGAACAACCACCAGGTCTCGCCGAAAGCCTCCGGCGGCCGCCAGTCGCTGACGAATCGACGGAACTCGCTGTCCCACAGAAAGAACGGCTGGGCGAGCACGCGCGGACCCGACGGATTGAGGGCAGGCGCGACGGTCGAAAGTACCGAGACCACGGTGAACGTTCCCAGGCGTGTGCGGGGCCGTGGACCGACGAATGGCAGCGGTGCGCGCGCCCAGAGGGCCTCCAGGAATAGAGCGCCAAGTAGGGCGTAGCCGATGGGGAAGGAGGCGTGCACGTTGCCCCAGAACACGAACACGAGCGGCAACAGCCACACAACGCGCGAGCCGGTGCGGCGGTGGTGCAGCGCCAGAGACGCGGTGACGGCGGCGGCCAGCAGGCCGACGGCCAGCGGGCGGATGCCGGCGAACGGAAACAGAGGCAGGGAGGCGGCCACGAGCGCGACGACACGCATCCAGGGGGCTACACCGTGGGCGGCCAGAACTCTCTCCAGCAGGCCCCAAATGAGGGCATAGACGGCGGCGGAGGCGAGGACTGCCGCGCCGACGCCTAGCTGGCTGACGAGCTGGAACATGGCCAGGGCGGGCAGCCACTCGTGCACCGTCCAGACCGCGTCTCCGGCGCTGAACGTGAAGGGATCTGGATATGGCAATGCGCCGCTGGTGGCGACGTAGCGCCCGTTGTTGAGGTGAACCCAGAGGTCGGCGTCCAGGGGCTGGGCGGCGGCCAGCGCGGCGATGGCCAGGATCGCGGCGGCCGGGGCTACGCCTATACCTCGACCAACGTTTGGGGAGGTTTGCTCGGCGGCCTGAAGCAGCGCAGGCACGGCACTCGAATCCTAGCGAGTAGTCGGCAGATTTCGCCGGAAGAATTCGGCGCTGCTGCGGACGACGGTCTGGGCGCTGGCGTTGAGGAGATGGCCGACGCCCGGATAGAGGTAGTGGTTGCTGGCGACACCGGCTTGTTGCAAGCCGGCGTGAAGTTTGGCGGCCCACGCCGGGTTGACCGCACGATCCTCCGCGCCCTGGTGAATGTCCACCGGGCCGATGAGTCCCTCAAGATAGTTGCCGGCGGACAGGGCGGCCCGCAGTTGGTCGCTTGAGCTGGAGGTTGGGACGCGGTAGTAGTCGGAGATGTCGTCGATCCAGACGCTGAGTGGCGCCCAGACGGCTATCGGGCCAATCGAGGGGTCCACGACGCCGGCTCGGATTGCCAGTTCGCCGCCGAGGCTATGCCCCCACACACCGATGCGACCCGGCTGAGCTTCGGGGAACTCTCGCGCCGCGGACGCCAGGTTCAATACGTCGATCACGAATTCCAGCCGAGCGCCCAGGTTGAATTGCGTGTCGTCTTGCGAACCGCCGAGCCCGCGATAGTCCGTTGCGAGCGTCACAATGCCGCGCCGGGACAGGGCGTCGGCCATGACGCGCGTGCCCACGCCGGTCGCGTACTGATTTGGCAGCACGTAGCCGTGATTCAGCAGAACGACCGGAAAGGGTCCCTGGCCGGCTGGGATGGTGGCCATGCCCGTGACATGCAGATCGTCGGAGGTGTAGCTCATCTCGTACGACGTGTAGTCGTCGCGGCGCGCCGCCACCTTATGCAGGCGAATCTCGGATGGCGGAAAACGCCGCGCTCGCAGCGCGGGAATCGAGAGCGGCGACCCGCCGGGACTGCGGGCGTTTGGTCGTCCCACCAGGTTCCAGACGTCACAGGCGCCGAGGGTCAGCGCGGCGGCGCCGGTTGTGAGTAGTGGGAGTAGTCGGCGGCGTGGTAGCTGCAGACCCACGCCCAGCCCTCTTCGAGCCGAAGTGGTGAAGGACGGGCGGGGCGCTGGCGGTTGCATGGGTGGGGCTGTCTCCGACGTGTGTGGTGTTGCCGCCAACGGCTGCCGTCGTGCTACCGGTCGATCGATGCCAGACCGTCGGAGACGCGCTCAACCACGCGGGATTCGACGTCGCGGGCCGCGGCATTGAGGGCGTTTTCGACGGCAACGGCATGCGAGCGGCCGTGCCCGATGATGACCACGCCATCCACCCCCAGCAGTGGCGTGCCGCCGTACTGCGCGTAGTCGGTGCGGCGGCGGACCGCGCGAAACGCGGGATACATGAAGGCGAGGCCGGGCAGGGTGTAGGGCCGGCGGCGGACAGCGGTGCGGAGTTCGCCGACCGCGAACTCGGCGGTGGCCTCCATGGTTTTCAGGACGAGGTTGCCGGTGAACCCGTCACAGACCACGAGGTCCACCGTGCTATCGAACAGGCCGGACGGCTCGACGTTGCCAGCGAAGTCGAGCGGCGTGTCGGCCAGGAGTTCCGCGGCCGCCAGGGCGAGCGGGCTGCCCTTGGTGGCTTCCTCACCGATGCTCAGGACGCCAGCGCGAGGCTTCGGTGTCCCGTGCACTTGGCGCAAGTAGACCGCGCCCATCAGGCCGAAGTCGCGCAGATGTTCGGGCCGGGCCTCGGCGTTGGCCCCCGCGTCGATCAGGAGCGTTGGCGCCTCGCGACCTGGAATCAGGACCGCGAGGCCGGGTCGGTCCACCCCCTTGGCTCGGCCCACCACCAACACGCCGGCCGCCATGGTCGCGCCGGTGTTGCCCATGGACACCAGGGCCTGGGCCTCGCGCGAGCGGACCAGATCGGCGCAGCGGCGGATCGAAGCGTCGGGCGTCGAGCGCACGGCCTGCACGGGGTGCGCCCCCATCTCGATGGTCTTTGGGCCGGACTCGAGACGCCAGGCGGCCGGATTCTCACCTCCGCTTGTCAGCAGGCCGCGCATGACATCGAGATCGCCGACCAGGATGGCGCGCTGGCCGGTTGACCTGGCCCAGCGGATGGCGCCTTCAATGGTGGCGTCGGGCGCCCGGTCGCCGCCCATGACATCCAGCGCAATGGCCGGTCTCTCGGCAGCGGCGGTCATGCGGGGATCGTCAGACGTCCAGGTTTCGGACCGTGCGCGCGCGGTTGATGATGAAGCGGCGGCGTGAGGCTACGTCGGCGCCCATGAGCCGCTGGAACACCGCGTCGACGTGCGCATCGCTGTCGCCGTTGAGCCCTACCTGCAGCAGATGCCGGTCCTCCGGGTTCATGGTGGTTTCCCAGAGCTGGTCGGCGTTCATCTCGCCGAGTCCCTTGTAGCGCTGCACCGCGACCTTGCCCGAAATCTGCTTGAGCAACCGGTCGCGTTCATCGTCGCTGTAGGCGTAGTCGGCCCGCCTGGAGTTGGCGACGCGGAAGAGCGGCGGCTGGGCAATGTACAGATTGCCGTGTTCGATCAGCGGTTTCATCTCGCGGTAGAAGAAGGTGAGCAGCAGCGTACGAATGTGCGACCCGTCCACGTCGGCATCGGTCATGATGACGACGCGACCGTAGCGAATCTTGGTGACGTCGAAGTCGAGGCCGACGCCGCCGCCGACGGCGGTGATGACATTGCGGATGGACTCGTTAGAGAGGACTTTGTCGACCCGTGCTTTCTCGACGTTCAGAATCTTGCCGCGGAGGGGCAGGATGGCCTGGAAGCGCCGGTCGCGGCCCTGCTTGGCGTTGCCGCCGGCCGAGTCGCCTTCGACGATGAAGAGTTCGCAGCGGTCGGGATTCCGCTCCTGGCAGTCGGCCAGCTTGCCGGGCAGGGCAAAGCCGTCCAGCGCACCCTTGCGGACAACCAGGTCGCGCGCTTTCTGGGCGGCGACGCGGGCGCGGGCGGCGAGCATGGTTTTTCCGACGATCTTGCGGGCCTCGCTGGGATGCTCGTGCAAGTAGGTGCCGAGTTGGTCGTTGATGACCGACTGGACGTGCCCGGCGACCTCGCTGTTGCCGAGTCGGGCCTTGGTCTGGCCTTCGAACTGCGGCTCGGGGATCATCACGCTGACGATGGCGGTCAGTCCTTCGCGGACATCGTCGCCGGTCAGATTGGCGTCGCTTTCCTTGAGCTGGCCGCTCTTGCGGGCGTAGTCGTTGAGCGAGCGGGTGAGGGCGGACCGAAAGCCGGTGAGGTGGGTGCCTCCATCAATGTTGCGAATGGTGTTGGCGAAGGTGTGGATCTGTTCGGACACCGTGTCGCAATAGGCCAGGGCGACTTCGACGTTGGTGGTTTCCACCTGCCCGCGCAGCACGATGGGGTCGGGATGCAGCCGTCCGCGGCGGCGGGTGAGGCGGCGGACGAACGAGGTGACACCACCCTCGAAGTAGTACGCAACCCGGCGGTCCGTGCGCTCGTCATGCAGGCGCATGGTGGTGCCGCCGGCCAGGAAGGCCATCTCGCGAATGCGCTGGTCGAGGATGTCGAAGCTGTAGTCGAGGGTTTCGAAAATCTGGTCGTCGGCCAGAAACTCGACCTCGGTTCCGCGCCGGGATGTCCGCTCGCCTCTGACGACGTCGGTCACGGGCCCGCCGCGTTCGTACTCCTGGGTCCAGCAATAGCCGTCGCGCCGGACCGTAACGCGCATGTGCTTGGAGACGGCGTTGACGACCGAGACGCCCACGCCGTGGAGGCCGCCCGAGACTTTGTAGGCACCGTTGTCGAACTTGCCGCCGGCGTGGAGCGTGGTCATCACGACTTCGAGCGCAGGGCGCTTGACCTTGGGGTGTTCGTCGACCGGGATGCCGGAGCCGTCATCGGTTACGCGCACCCACCCGTCGCGGGTGATGACGACCTCGACCGTGGTTGCGCGCTGGGCCAGCGCTTCGTCGACACCGTTGTCCACGACTTCGAAGACCAACTGGTGCAGCCCGCGGCCGTCGGTGCTGCCGATGTACATGCCGGGACGGCGGCGGACGGCTTCGAGGCCCTCGAGCACCTGGATGTCTTTGGCCGTATACGCCATGCGCGTTAGAGCTCCTTCGCTGGCCAATGCGCGGGTGAATCTGTCAGCACGATGTGCCTGCATAGCGGCCTGGGCTGGTCAGCGGGACGGGTGCGCCTGATACTCGCGGGATCGGCGAGCCGGTAAGGCCTGCTCAATCACTGCGCGGACATGTGCGGCGGGGCAGCGGTTCCCGATAGGTTCTTACCGTTGATGCCCGAACCGCCTCCACTCACTTCCGTCCGGGATCAGATCGTCTGTCCGACGAAGTTATGGTACCACACCGCGACGGTTTCGGGGCGCAGCCGCAGTTCGCCGGAGCTGTATCCCCCAACGTTGTCGAGCCGTATGAAGCTACAAAAGACTGATCAGACTATTCGATGAAGACGCCGTTTTCCTGGAGCAGGCTGCCGTCAAGGTAGAGCGCGGCGTCGGTGCGCAGGTCCTTGACCATATCCCAGTGGACGGCGGACTGATTCTTGCCGCCGGTGAACTCGTAGGAACGGCCGACGGCCAGGTGCACCGTGCCGCCCATTTTCTCGTCGAAGAGGATGTTCTTGGTGTGGCGCTTGATGCCGTCGTTGGTTCCGATGCCGATCTCGCCGAGCCGTCGCGCGCCTGGGTCGGTGTCGAGGATGGCGTTGAGAAAGTCGCCACCGCGCTCGGCGGTGGCTTCGACGATCAGCCCATCCTTGAAGGTGAGGGTGATGCCGTCGACCTGGCGGCCCTGGTAGATGGCTGGAAATTCGTAGGTGATGCGGCCGTTGACGCTGTCCTCGATCGGGGCCGTGAAGATTTCGCCGTCGGGCATGTTCTTTTTGCCGTCGGCCGGCTCCCAGATGCGGCCGGCGGTGCGAAGGGTGATGTCGGTATTGGGGCCGACGATGCGGATTTCCGAGCCGCCTTCGAGCCGGGTCTTCAGGGACGCCAGCCGTGCGGTCATTACCGACCAGTCGATGTTGGTGGCGCCGTACAGAAAATCGGCGTACTCGCTGAGCGACATCTCCGCCTCTTGGGCCAGGGCCTGGGTGGGGTAGTCGCACAGGACCCAGCGAACGTTCTCGATGATCTGGTCCATGACGGGACGCCGCGCGATCATGGTCTTGGCCAAGCGGGAGGGGTCGACGCTGGCGAGGGCGCGAGTGTTCTCGGCGGCGCGGATGCGGATGGCCGCCTGAATCGAGTCGGCCTGGAACTTGGCGATCGGGTCGAGGAACTCGAGCTGCTCGTCGCTGCCTTCAGCCAGCAGGATTTCCTGGGCCTCCTCGAAGCCCACGTTGAGCCGCGGGTGTCCGCCGGCCGCCAGCACGCGCTGGTAGCAGGCCATCAGCAGCGGTCGGGCGTTGGCGGTGCCATCGATCAGCACCAGGTCGCCAGGTCCGACCTCGGTCGAGTGCTGCACTAGGATGTCGGCAAGCGCTTCCACGCGGGGATCGGTCACGGAGCTAGTCCTCAAGCGGGTCAGGGCGGCAGTGGCCCCATCCTCTAACGTCGCCCGCGCTTCGCTCAACTGCATTTGCGAGAAGGGGGCGGCGAACGCTCGTCGGCCGCCGGGACGTCCGCGCGTTGGCCGCCATGCCTGATCTGCGGCCCTGGGAGATTCTGGGCTCGGAGACGGTCTACAGCGACCGCTGGCTGACCCACACGGTGGAGCAGGTGCGCCTGCCAAGCGGCTACGAGATTGCGCAATACCACCTGCTGGATCAGAACGATTTCTGCCTGGTCGTCGCGGTCACGCCCGCTCGCGAGGTCCCGCTGGTGCGACAGTACAAGCACGGCGCCCGCGACGTGGTGCTGGAGTTCCCCGCGGGCCTGGTGGACGAAGGCGAAGCTCCCAAAGCGGCGGCTGTGCGGGAACTGCGGGAAGAGACGGGCTATGCCGGGCGCGTGCTTGCCGCCGGGTCGCTGCTGACGGGCCCTTCGCGCAACCGTAACTGGGCGCACGTGTTTGTCGTTCTGGACGCCGAGCAGGTCGGCGAGCCGGCGCCGGAGGAAACCGAACAAATCGAGGTGGTCCTGACGCCCCTGGCCGGGCTGCCCGGGCTGATCGCCGCAGGCGCGATACGCGACATGGGTTCGCTGGCGACGTACACCTTGGCGCGGGCGGCATTCCCCGACCTTGGCTGGGAGGGTTGACGCGGCCGCGGGCGGAGAGCGTGCGTAGTAGGTAGCATGCGCCCCCGAACGCCCGCGTTGCGCGCGACGGTCCCCACAACCCCCTGATGGTGCACATTCGACCTGAGATCGCCGCGCTGCACGGCTACACGCCCGGTCACCAGCCAAGCGGGTCCGGCTGGATCAAGCTCAACACGAATGAGAGTCCGGCGGTGGCCCCGGGCGTACTGGCGCGACTGCGGGCGGCCGTAACGGACGACGTGCGGCTGTACCCGAATCCGACCAGCGAGGAACTTCGGGAGCGGCTGGCGGCGCGTCACGATGTTTCACCCGAGCAGGTCATCGTGGGCAACGGGTCGGACGACGTGCTCAACCTGATTGTGCGCGCGGTGTGCGGTCCCGGGGCGCGGGTGGTCGCGCCGAATCCAAGCTACTCGCTGTATCCGGTGCTGACCGAGATCCAGGGCGCGCGGATGGTTCACTGTCCACTGGGGCCAGGGTTCGAGTTGCCCGTGCGGCAGCTGGCCGCGGCGCGCGGCGCGGTGACCTTTGTGGCCAGTCCCAACAATCCGGCCGGGACGCACTACGGGGTCGACGAGTTGCGCTGGCTGGCCGAGCGCACGAACCTGCTGGTGATCGATGAGGCCTACGTGGAGTTTGCGTCGAGCGACCGAATGGACCTGGCGCGCACGCTCCCGAACGTGTGCGTGACGAGGTCGTTTTCAAAGGCGTTCGGCCTGGCCGGACTGCGGCTGGGCTACGCGGTGGGCGATCCGGAGTTCATCGGCGTTCTGCATCGCGTGAAGGATTCGTACAATGTCAGCCGGCTTGCGCAGGTGGCCGGAGTGGCGGCCTGCGACGAAATCGCGTGGGCGGAGGCGCACTGGGAGGCAACTCGCGTCCGGCGGGACGCATTTGCGGAGGAGCTCCGCGAACGCTTTGATCTCCAGGTTTATCCATCCGAAGCGAATTTTGTGTTCGTTGAGTGCGCACCGCACGATGCGGGTGCGCTTCAGCGTGACCTCGCCAACCGTCGAATTCTCGTTCGCCGTTTCCCGGAGGAGCCACGGCATGCCAACGCCCTGCGCGTCTCGATTGGATCGGACGCCGACATGGGCACGCTGTTGGAAGCGCTCGGGGAGATTCTGGCGACAGGCCCGGTTCTCGCCGGCGAAGGTTGAGCTGATGTATCAGTCGTTCTTTGTCGCGTCACCATGCACCCAGCCATCGCGACGCATGGTCCACAGGAAGGATTCGTAGTTGGAAGGTCTGGTCTGGCTTGTGCCCGCGGCGATCATCATTTCGGTGATCGTCGTCATTTATCTCGCGCGCGATGTTCTAACGCAGCCGGTTGATCGGTCGGCGGATTCTTCGCAACTCATCCCGGCCATGCAGCAGCTGGACGCTGAGCAAAGCTCGGAGTTGTATGGGCGGATGTCGCTGAATGGCGACCGCATCTATGACGGAGCGACGGCGTTTCTGCAGCGGCAGTACCGCACGATCGCCTGGATGGCGATCGTGGCTGCCGGAGTCCTGGCGCTGCTGTTGCTGTTCTTCGGCGAGAACGCGGAGAAGGGCATCGAGGCCGGCGATATCGCCTGGCGCACTGGTGTCTCATTCCTGGTTGGCGCCGTGCTATCCGGCCTTTCCGGCGTGATTGGAATGATCATTGCCGTGCGGTCGAACGTGCGCACGGCCAGCGCCGCGACACGCTCGCTGGGTGACGCACTGACGATTGCGCTGCGCGGCGGCGCCGTCTCCGGAATCCTGATCGTGGGGCTCAGCCTGCTGGGCGTCTTCGCGCTGTTCTGGGGGTTTGGCGGGTTTGAGAATCCGCAGCGTGCGCCCGAACTGATTGTCGGATTCGGGTTCGGCGCCAGCTTCGTGGCGCTTTTCGCGCAGTTGGGCGGCGGCATCTTTACAAAGGCCGCCGACGTCGGCGCCGACCTCGTAGGCAAACTGGAAGCGGGCCTGCCCGAAGACGATCCACGCAATCCGGCGGTGATCGCCGACCTAGTGGGCGACAACGTGGGCGACTGCGCCGGTCGTGGGGCCGACCTCTTTGAATCCACGGCCGCCGAAAGCATCGGGGCCATGATCCTGGGTGTGGCCGTCTTCAAGGCGACGGGCGGAGACAACATCGCCTGGATTCTGTTCCCGCTGGTGGTGCGGTCGTTCGGGGCGCTCGCTTCGATCGTGGGACTGCTGGTGATCCGGCCGGACCGCGTGCGCAACGCGCAACGGGCGCTGGACGTGGGCTACTGGACGACGGCCGCGCTGGCCGCGGTCGGAATGGCTATTTCCGCGATCGTGATGCTGGGGTCATGGTGGTTCTTCCTGGCCGGATCCATCGGCATCCTCACCAGCGTGGCGTTCGTGTACATCACGCAGTACTACACAGCGTTCAACCGTCCGGTCCGCGAGATTGCCGAGGCGTCCCGCACCGGGCCGGCCACCAACATCATCGCCGGGCTGGCCGTGGGGTTCGAAAACACGGCGATGCCGATCATCGTCATTTCCGTGGCGCTCTGGTCGTCGTTCCAGGTGGGCATTCTGGCCTTCGCCGATCTGGGAGTCGAGATTGGCGACTTTCAGGCCGGAGTATTCGGGACAGCCGTCGCCACCATGGGCATGCTGATGAGCGCCGCCTACATCCTGGCCATGGACACCTTTGGGCCAATCGCCGACAACGCAGGCGGGATCACGGAAATGGCCGAGGCGCCCGAGGACGTGCGCGACGTGACCGACGGCCTGGACGCCGTGGGCAACACGACCAAAGCGCTGACCAAGGGCTATGCCATCGGGTCGGCGGCGCTGGCGGCCTTCCTGCTGTTTAGCGCCTATCTGGAAACCGCGGGCCTTGAAGAGGTTGACCTCTCCAAGGTTGAGGTCTTCATTGGCGCCCTGCTGGGCGGCATGCTTGTCTTCCTGTTCAGTTCGCTGGCGATCCGTGCGGTTGGACGTGCTGCCCAGGCGATGATCCAGGAGGTACGGCGGCAGTGGCGGGAAGAGCCGGGAATCCTTGCGGGCACGGTCGAGCCGAACTACAGCCAAGCGGTGGATATCAGCACACGCTCGGCGCTGCGGGAAATGATCGCGCCCGGTTTGCTGGCCGTGTTGATGCCGATCGTGGTCGGTCTGGTGCTGCGCGCCGAGGCCGAGGCGGCGCTGCTGATGGTTGGAACCATCGTCGGCGTGCTGCTGGCGACGGTCATGAACAACGGCGGCGGCGCCTGGGACAACGCCAAGAAGTTCATTGAGGCGGGTCACTTACGCGACGCGGACGGCAAGTCGATCGGCAAGGGCACGGACGAGCACGCCGCATCGGTCGTGGGCGACACCGTGGGTGACCCATTCAAGGACACCGCGGGTCCGTCGCTGCACGTGCTGGTCAAGCTCCTGAGCACGATCACCCTGGTGCTCGCGCCGGTGTTCATCTAGGCACGTTGCCCTTGGGCCGCCCGCAGGGGGCCGCTCCGGCGCCGAGCCGGGGCGGCTGACTCATGTGGGTCGAGGTGGTCCTGCTGGCGGCGGTGCAGGCGCTGACCGAGTTCCTACCGGTCAGCAGTTCGGGGCATCTGTTGCTGGTTCCGGCGCTGGCGGGCTGGACCGACCCTTTCCTGACAGGGCTGACGCTTTCAGTCGCGCTGCACCTGGGGACGGGGCTGGCGCTGGTGATCGCGCTCTGGTCCGACTGGGTGTGGCTGGCGCGCGGGGCGCTGGGCATCGGTCCCTCGGCGCCGCTGGCCCGCCGGCTGCTGCTGGCTCTGGTGGGATCGACGCTGCTGATCGGCGCGATCGCGGTGCCGCTGCGCGGCTGGCTGACGACGTTGCGCGACCCGATGCTGACGGCCGTATTGCTGATCGTCTTTGGCGTCGTGCTGGCGGCGGCGGACCGATATGGCGCAAGCCGGCGTGATCTGACGACCACGCCGCTGCTGATTTGGGTCGCGGTCGGCCTGGCGCAGATCGCGGCGCTGGTTCCCGGCGTTTCACGAGCCGGAATCACGATGACGGTGGCGCGGGGTCTGGGCGTGGAGCGTGCGGCCGCGGCCAGATTCTCGCTCTTCCTGTTGGCGCCGGCGGTCGCGGGCGCGGGTCTGGTGCAATTCGTCGACGTGGCGGCCAGCGGCAAGCCGCCAGGCGACATCCCGCTGTTGATCGGGGCAACCCTGGTCGCGGCGGTGGTGGGCGTGGCGGCAGTGCGCTGGCTGCTGGGATTCGTCGAACGCCGAAGTCTGGCGGCGTTCGCGGTCTACCGGGTGGGCGCGGGAGCGCTGGCGCTGATCCTGCTACTCACCCTGAACGGCTAAAAAAAGCGGCGGCGCAGCCGCCGATCGTCCATATAATCGCTTCTCCCAGGCGAGGTGCGTATGCGCATAGGGATACTCAACGCCACCGGCTACGCCGGCGGCGAACTGGTTCGATATCTGGCCGGCCACCCGGAATTCGAGATATCCGGCGTTACCGCGCGCAGTCTGGCCGGACGCCGTCTGCACGAGGTGTTTCCGTGGCTGCGCGCCAGCGGCCGAGCCGCGTACGCCGATCTGGAACTGACAGCCGAGTTGAACGGCAGCGCCGATCTGGTGATCTCCTGCCTGCCGCACAAGGCTTCGGCAGCGCAGCTGGCGCCGTTCCTGGACGACGGGGTCCGCTGTATCGACGTCAGCTCCGATTTCCGGTTACGGGACCCGGCGGACTACATGCACTGGCACGGCGTGGAGCACGCGGCGCCCGAGTGGATCGAGTCGGCCGTTTATGGGTTGACGGAGTGGCATCGCGACCAGATTCGCGAGACCGACCTGGTGGCTAACCCGGGCTGCCACGCCATCACGGCGGCGCTGGCGCTGGCGCCGGCGGCGCGGGCCGACCTGCTGGCCGGTCACGTGATGGTGGACTCGAAGACGGGAGTCTCTGGGGCGGGGCGCTCGGCGTCACCCGCGTATGGGTTTTCCGAGATCAACGAGGACGCCGCGGCCTATGGCGTGGCTAAGCACTACCAAAGCCCCGAAATTGCGCAGGAGTTGAGCGGCCTGGGGGACTCGCAAATCGAGGTGACGTTTGTGCCGCACCTGGTCCCCATGACGCGCGGCATCCTGATTACGGCCTACGGGGCGCTGCGCGAGGATGTTGCGCCGACACAGGTCGAGCAGGCCTACCGCGACGCCTATGAGGACGAGCCGTTTGTGCACCTCGCCGGGGAACCACCGCACACGAAGTGGACGTCCGGCGGCAACCACGCTTTTGTTCACTGGACCGTCGATGAAGCCACCCAAACGCTGGTTGCCATGGCGGCTATCGACAACCTGGGGAAGGGCGCGGCCGGTAGCGCGGTCCAGAACGCGAACGTGATGGTCGGGATCGACGAGCATGTCGGTCTGGCGATTCCGCCGAGTCACCCCTAGATGAGACCTTTGAATAATGCGCCCTGAGCAGCGCCGAGGGGCGGCCGCCGGGCCGCGACGGGGTCGCGAGGGGTGGGGTAGCTCGGGTCGCCACCCGCCGAGGGCTACCCACAGCCCACCGCGCCGAGGTGAGGGCGCAGTGCGCCTAGGGCGAGGCGGGCGCGCCGGCCAGCAAGCGGTCCGCGCGGCGCAGGTTGTAGGCCAGCAGCTTGAACCACATCTCGGTCGTATTGCGGGCCAGGCCCCGGTAGCGCACCCGCTGGTAGCCGTACGAGCGTTTCAACGTGCCAAACACGTGCTCCACCGGCCGCCGCACCTGTTCGATCCGGGCGTGGCGGCGGCGCGCCGTCGGGCCCAGCCGGGGATGATGTTTGTTGGGCCGCCGCATCAGCCGATCCGCGATCCCCAGCGCCCGCAGCCGGGTGCTGCGCGCGTGCGTGCCATAGGCCGCATCCCCATACACCGCCCCCTCGTCCCCCGCGATCAGCCCGTCCGCCACCTCGGTCTCGTTCACGTTCGCCGGCGTCAGCATCGCGCGCCGGATCAGTTCCGAGTCGGCGTCCACGCCCAGGTGCAGCTTGTAGCCGAAGCGGGCGTGCGGGCCCCGGCGGGCCCAGGCCGCGTCCGGGTCCCTGGGGCTGCCCGCGCCTGCGCCGCCTCCCCGCGGGCGGCGCACCTGCGCGGCCACCAACGTCGCGTCCACCAGCGTGCCCTGCTTGACCAGCATCCCCCGCGCGGCCAGTTGCTGCTCCACCGCCGCGAACCGCGGCTCGGCCACGCCCGCCGCCGTCAGCCGCGTGCGGAACCGGCTGATCGTCGAGTGATCCGGCGCGTCGTCTTGCAGCCCCAACCCCACGAAGCGCCGGAACGACAGCCGCTCCCACAACGCCTCTTCCATCGCAGGGTCCGAGGCCTGGTACCACTGCTGGAGCAGCAGCACTTTCACCATCAGCAGCGGCGGATAACTCGGCCGCCCGACCGGCGCGGCGTGCAGACCCGCCACCAGCGCCTCCAGCGGCGCCCAGTCGATGAGTTGCGTCAGCCGCTCCAGCCGGCGTTGCGGCCAACCCGCGGCGGCAGCCAGGCGTCGATGAGTTCCGGCGAATGGGTGGAACGGTGCATGGCCACGACCCTCGGCGGCGGGGGAGATGGTCTTCACCATGCGCCTCACGCCAGGGTTTTGCAAAGGTCTCCTAGATGCACGAGCCACCGGCTGAGCTTGAGGACTTTCGGGTTGTACCCGGCGGGACGCTGGCGCCCCGCGGGTTTATCGGCGGAGGCGTAGCCGCGGGGATCAAGACCCCGGGCGTGTTGGACCTGGGCGCGATTCTCAGCACGCACACACCCTGTCGATCGGCCGCGACGTTTACCACCAATCGGGTGCGCGGCACTTCGGTGGGCATCAACCAGGAGCGCCTGGGCAAGAAGCCGGCCCGCGGCATCGTATTCAACAGCGGAAACGCGAACACGTACACAGGTGCCGGCGGGCGTGCCGACGCGCTGGAATTCACTGACGCCTTCGCCGGCCGTTTCGGCGTGCCGGCGGATGAGGTCCTGGTGGCGTCCACCGGCGTGATCGGGTTTCGCCTGCCGATGCCCAAGGTGCTGGCGGGCGTGGAGTCGTTGGAGCTCACGGCAGAGGCCGGCGCGGACGTCGCGGCCGCCATGCTGACTACCGATGTCGCGCCGAAGACGCTGGCTATTGAGGTGCCCGTTTCGAGCGGAACGATCCGAATCGGCGGGGCGGCCAAGGGTGCGGGCATGGTGCACCCGAACATGGCGACGATGTTCGTGTTCATGACGACCGACGCCGAACTGGAGGGCGGGACTCTCCAGCGCCTGCTGAGCGCGGCCGTTGCCGACTCCTTCAATCTGATCAGCATTGACGGCGACCAGTCCACGAGCGACACGGCGCTACTGCTGGCCAATAGTGCCAGCGAGACGGGTCTGCTCCAGGAGGGGACGGCCGACGCGACGGCCTTTACGCGTGGCCTGCGCGCTGTGTGCCGGTGGCTGTCCCGGGAGATCGTGCGCGGGGGCGAAGGCGTGACCAAGGTCTTTGCCGTGACCGTGCGAGAGGCGTCCGACGAAGCCACGGCTCGTCAGGCGGCGCGAGCGATCACGACATCTTCGCTGGTGAAGACGGCGGTGCACGGCGGCGACCCGAACTGGGGCCGGATCGTGATGGCCCTGGGCAACAGCGGAGCAGTCTTCGACCCTGACGTACTCGATATCTGGATCGGGGGCACGCAGGTTGTGCGCCAGGGCGCGCCGGCGGTTTACGACGAGCCAACCGTTGCCGAGCACCTGCGTCATCCGGACGTGACGATCGAGGTGGCGCTGAACCAGGGCGAGGCCAGCGCGACGGCCTGGGGCGGGGACCTTTCGGCCGAGTACGTGGCGATCAACGCGGAGTACATGACCTGAGCGAGGCGAACCCAGCGTCAGGCGAAGCCACGGCCGCGCCGAACCTGTCGGGCCGCTACGTGGTGGTGAAGATTGGCGGGACGGCCGACATGGCCGCCGGACGAATTGGGGCCGACGTGTGCGCGCTGGTCGAGGACGGCGCCCGCGTGGTGATTGCCCACGGTGGCGGCGACGAACTGACGGCCTGGCAGCGCGCACGGAATCGTCAGACGACGTGGCACAACGGCCTGCGCGTGACCGACGACCAGACGCGCGACGACGCCGTGCTGGTATTCCGAGGACTGGTGGCGCCGGCCGTCGTGGGAGCACTGCAGCAGGCTGGAGTTTCGGCGGTGGGCATTAGTGGGCCGGATGGCGGTGTTGTGCGTGTCCGCCGTGCGTCGCCGGATCTGGGTTGGGTAGGACGAGTGCATACGGTGAACACGCGTCTGCTGGACGACCTGACCAGGGCGGGGCACGTGCCGATCGTTTCGCCGCTGGGCGTCGATGGGCGTGGGTCGCTGTACAACGTGAACGGTGACGACATCGCGGGGGCGCTGGCTCAGGCGACACAGGCCGCGGCCCTGGTGTTCCTGACTGACGTGGACGGCGTGCGGGACGCTGACGGCGCGGTGCTGGCGCATCTGGACCCGGACAGCGCTCGGGGCTTGATCGGAAGCGGAGTAATCGCGGGCGGGATGGTTCCCAAGGTTCGGGCCGCGGTGGCGCTGCTGGGCAACGTGGACACGGTCTGCATCGCCAGCGGCACGCGGCGGCATGCGCTACGGCGCGCCCTGGATCCGGCCGGCGGAGGTACGCAGGTCAGGGGCGAAGCCACCTCCCTATAATCCTGGTTGGAACGGTGACTGCCGTTCGACCCCTCCCGAGGCTGATCCACGCATGGGCTGGCAGGAGCTAGAGGCGCGCTACTACCACCAGGCGTTCCGTCGCTTTCCCGTAACGGTGGTGCGCGGCGAGGGTTCGCGCCTGTGGGACGACGAGGGTAATTCGTACCTGGACTTCACCGCGGGCATTGCCGTCACCACGTTGGGGCACGGCGATCCTGAACTATGCGAGGCCGTGGCGGACCAGGTGCGCACCCTGGCGCATATCTCAAACCTCTTCTACACGACGCCGCAGATCGAGGTCGCGCAGCGCCTGGTGGACAACTCGGCGCTGGATCGGGTCTTTTTCGTCAACAGCGGCGCCGAGGCCAGCGAGACCTGCCTGAAGATCGCCCGAAAATGGGGACGGACGCAGCGCAACGGCGCGTACGAGGTCATTACCGCCGAACACGGGTTTCACGGCCGCACGATTGCCACGACGGCGGCTACCGGTACGCCGGCCTACCAGGAACCGTTTGCACCCATGCCGGCCGGGTTTACGCACGTCCCGCTGAACGACCTGGACGCGATGGACGACTCGATCTCGCCAACAACCGCCGCCGTGATGGTGGAACTGGTCCAGGGCGAAAGCGGCGTGCGCATGGCGGACCCGGACTACGTTCGCGGTCTGCGGCGCGTTTGCGACGAGCACGGCGTGCTGCTGATCTTTGACGAAGTCCAAACGGGTATCGGGCGCACCGGCCGCCTCTTTGGCTACGAGAACTTTGGCGTCACGCCGGACCTGATAGGGCTGGCGAAGGGCCTGGGCGGTGGGCTGCCGATCGGGGCGGTGCTGAGCAGCGAGGCCGTGAGTGTGCTGGCGCCGGGCGAGCACGGGTCCACATTTGGCGGCAGTCCGGTGGCGTGCGCCGCGGCCCGCGTGGTGCTGGACCGCGTCATGGCCCCTGGGTTTCTGGACGACGTTCAGGCGAAGGGCGAGCACGTGCGGACGCGTCTGCGGGACAGCGCTGCGCAGGGCGCCCGCATCACCGACGTGCGGGGGCTGGGGCTGATGATCGGGTTCGATCTCGAGTCCGAGGACGCGGCGACGGCGGTCGTGGAGAACGCGCGAGGTCACGGGCTGCTGATCATCAAGGCCGGACCGGCCACGATCCGCATCGTGCCGCCGCTGACAATCAGCCTGGACGAACTGGACGAAGGCCTGGATGCGCTCGAGGCCGCGCGGGGCGTTTGACGGCGTTTCCGCGCTCCGGCTACAGAAGTAACCCGCGCTGATGTGGGGTGGACGGTTCGACAAACCGCCGGCGGAAAGCGCCCGCTCTTTTACGCGCTCGTACCCCGTCGACCGTCGGATGTACCGCGAGGACATTGTGGCCAGCCGCGCGCACGCCGCGATGCTGGGCCGCCAGCAGATCATTCCGGCCAGCAGCACCGATGCTCTGACGGCGACGCTCGATGCGCTGCTGGTCGAGCTCCAGACAGCGGGCGGCCCCCCGCCGGACGCGGACGATGAGGATGTGCACAGCTACGTTGAACGGGAGCTGATCGCGCGTATCGGCGACGATGGCCGCCGGCTGCACGTGGCGCGCAGTCGCAACGACCAGGTCGCCACGGATTTCCGTCTCTACTGCAAGGGCTTTAGCTTGCGCCTTGTGACGGCAGTTCTGGACCTGCTGGGCGTTCTGGTGCACCGGGCCGGAGAGGAAGCTGAGACCATCGCGCCGGGGTTCACCCACCTCCAGGTCGCGCAACCGGTCACGCTGGGGCACTACTTCCTGGCGCTGTTTGAGATGCACAGGCGCGACGTCGAAGGAATCTTGCACGCGTACACCGTGGCGGACGTGTGTCCACTGGGCGCCGGGGCGCTGGCCGGCGTGGCATTCGACGTGGATCGTGAGTACGTGGCCGCGGAACTCTGTTTCAGTCAGGTCGCGCGCAACAGTCTGGACGCCGTGTCGGACCGGGACTTTGTGAGCGCCGTGCTGCATGCCTGCCTGACGCTGAACGGGCATCTATCGCGGTGGGCGGAAGACCTGGTGGTCTGGGCGTCGCCCGGTTTCGGAATGGTGCGATTCGACGACGCATTCGCGACCGGCAGCAGCATGCTGCCCCAGAAGCTGAACCCGGACGTGGCGGAACTGACGCGCGCGAAGGCTGGGGCGGTTGCGGGCGCGGCCTTCGGCTGGCACGCGACGCTGAAAGGGGTGCCCCTGAGCTACGCGCTGGACATGCAGGAGGACAAGCGCGCGGTCTTCAGGGTCGAGGACGACGTGCTTGGGGCGCTGGGGGCGCTGACCGGCGCGCTGCGCACCTTGACCGTGAACCGCGAGCGTATGGCGGCCATCGCACGTCTGGGGCATCCGGCGGCAATTGAAATCGCCGACTACCTGACGGAACGCGGGCTGCCGTTTCGCGACGCCCATGCGGCCGCGGGGCGACTGGTGCGGCTGGCCGACTCCAAAGGTGTGGAGCTGGCTGACCTGGATGACGCGGACTTTGCGTCAGCCAGTGAGCGGCTACCGGGCGACGTGCGGGGCCGGCTGAACCTCGAGGAGGTCGTCGCGCGCCGTACGTCACTCGGGGGAACGGCGCCGGCGCGAGTGCTCGAGGAGGTGGGGCGCGCGCACCGCTGGCTGCGGTGGCAGCGTGAGCACGTGCAGGACCTGGTTGCCCGGGGGCTTCCAGCAGCCTTGCAGCCGGAGCGTAGTCCTCCGGCGGATCACTGATGTACTGGCGACGCCGTGTGGCCAGTGAGTGCGCCACGGAGGCCGAGGCCCTAGGAATGGCGACCTACGACCGTGGCTAGTCCGTCCGAAACGCCGGTACAGCTCTCGATCGTCATCCCGGCATTCGACGAAGAGGACCGTCTAGGCGCCACTCTGCGTGCGGTTCATGAATGGGCGGTGGGGCGCCGCGGTCGGGTTGAAGTTGTGGTTGTGGACGACGGGTCGCGGGACGGCACCCTTGCCGTGGCCCAGGCCTGGGCAGACGAGCGGCCCGGGACAGGCGAGGTTGTCCCGGTCGTACTAGCCGAGCCCCACCGCGGCAAGGGGGCGGCGGTGGCGCGCGGCTTGCTGGAAGCGCGCGGGGCCGTGCGGATGTTCATGGACGCGGACCTGGCGGTCCCGCTGGTATTTGTCGAGCGGCTGGTGGAGGAAGTTCGACGCGGCGCCGATGTCGTTATTGGTTCGCGGGAACTCGATCAGTCCCACCGCCACGATGAGCCCTGGCGGCGCCATGCGCTAGGTCGCGTATTCAATCGGCTTGTTGGATGGATCGGCGTCAGCGGATATAGCGATACCCAATGCGGCTTCAAAGGGTTTTCGGCGGATGCAGCCGAGGACATTTTCAATCGAGTTCGTCTCTATCCAGCCGACGGAGACGTTCTTGAGCGCGAGCGAGTCACCGCCTTCGACGTGGAGCTGCTGGCTATTGCCGGCCGTCGCGGCTGGCAGACCGTGGAGATTCCAATTGAGTGGCGGCACGTGCCTATGAGCAAGGTTCGGCCGCTGTCCGATGCTGTCCTGATGCTGCTTGATGTATTGCGAGTGCGCTGGCATTTGCTGCGTGGGGCGTACGACTGACTTGGGTGCAGCGTCCGCTCGGCGGCAGGGGCTTGGATTCGCGTGACGTCGGTTTCCCCCAAGAAGTGGCAGCCAGCTTTGGATGAACTGACGGTGTCGGATTGAAGGAAAAGCGCATTGTTCTATTCGATGGCTGGCTGGCCACGCTGGGCGGGGGTGAGCGCCAGGTCTTGAGTGCGGCGAGCGCCCTGCGTGAACTGGGTGCGGTGAGTGTGGTCTCGCATCGTCCCCTGCCTCGATCGGCAGTGGTGGATTGGGCCGGAATGGACCTGGACGGCGTGAGCTTTCGTTTTGTGCCCGAACGCCCGCAGCTGACCGGACGCGACATCGCCGGCGACGCGGACCTGTTTGTCAATGGCACCCATCTCAGCCTGGTTGACGGCAGAGGCTTGCCGTCGATCAGGTTTGTTTACTTTTCGGCGCAGCCGAGCAGCTTGGCATGGCGCATGATCGGGCGCGCACTGCGAAGGCTCGGCGCAAGATTGGGCGCGGCCCACGAGCGGTCAGGCTGGTTTGGAACCGAGGCCCACCAGGGTGCCCTCTACCGCCAGTCCGATGGCGACGGGCGGATCGGCGTCAGTGACGGTACCCGCGTCCGGTTCTGGCTCAGTGCCATGAGTCACGAGGACCGGACGTACACGATCCATACGAGCGCAGGCGATGAAGTGGCCCAGGGCCAGGCGGGAGCGAAAGGCGACTTTGCGCCGGGTCCCTGGGTGCACGTACCTCCCGGATGCCGAGAACTCTTGGTCCATTCAGCAGCGTCCGGTGGGACGAACCGTTGGGAGGCCCGGCAACTGGGTCTGGCGCTGGGGTCAATCGAGGAGCGCGGAGCGTTGTCACGGGATCTATTCCAGCGAGTGACGCGACGGCTGATTCCCAAGTTGGCCTACTGTGCTGGCGACGACCATGCCGCGCGATATGCCGACGCGCTGCGGTCGTACGACGTGGTGACGCCCAACTCGCATTACACCGCGTCCTGGCTCGAGCGTCGCTGGGGTGTTACGGGACCGGTCATTGAGCCACCGGTGGTTGCCGACCCGCGGAGCTGCGTCAGGCGGCAGCCGCTGATTGTGTCGATCGGGCGTTTCTTTGTCGGCGGCCACAACAAGAAGCACCTGGCCATGGTGCGCACCTTTCGCACGCTGTGCGATCGTGGGCTGGTCGGTTGGCGTCTGGCGCTGGTGGGCGGCGTTGGCCAGCGCCCGGTGGATGTGGCCTATCTGCGCAGGGTGGAGCACGAGGCCAGCGGTCTGCCGATTGACGTGTATCCGAACGCCGACGAGGCGACCGTGCGCGAATTGCGGGCGCACGCCGCCATTGCCTGGCACGCGGCGGGATTCGGAGAATCGGAACGCCGCAGTCCGGAGCGGTACGAGCACTTCGGCATGGCGGTTGCGGAACTGATGATGGCCGGGGCCGTGCCCGTGGTCTTTGACGGCGGGGGACTGCGGGAAGTCGTGGAGCCCGGACGCAGCGGATATCGCTGGCGCACGTTGGACGAGTTTGCGGACTTCACCCTGGCGCTGGCCCGGAATGGACGCCGCCGCGCGGAGATGGGCGAGGCCGCACGACGGCGCGCGGTGCGCTGGTCATTGGCCAGCTACCAGCGGCGGATCGTGACGCTGGCCCGCGAGGTCATGGAGGCCCGCGAAAGCCGCACCGAGTCCGACTAGCGCCTGCCGGCCTCAGAGCGACCGAGACGCGGGGCGGCAATCCCCCCAGACGAGGGGCTGCGATTGCTAGCATCGGAGGTTCGCGCTTCAGAAATGTTGGTTCGGCGTGGCATTACTCGTTCAAAAGTTCGGTGGCTCGTCGCTCGCAACCAGCGAGCGGATTCGTGTGGTGGCCGAGCGGATTCATGACTCACTGACGCATGGCGATCGCATCGCCGTGGTCGTGTCTGCCATGGGCGACACGACCGACGACCTGATCGCAGCAGCGCAGCGCCTGACTTCGCGACCGCGCTCTCGCGAATTGGACTTTCTGCTGTCGACGGGCGAGCTGGTATCCGCGGGCCTGATGTCCATGGCGCTGCATGAACTGGGACGCGACGCGCTGGCGCTCTCGGGGCCGCAGGCCGGCATCCGGACGAACGGGCGATACGGCCGCGCCCGCATCACCGAGATCGAGCCGACGCGGATCCGAGCAGAGCTGGCGGCGGGGCGCGTGCCAGTGATGGCGGGATTTCAGGGTCTCGGGCCGTTGGGGGACATCGTCACCCTTGCACGAGGAACGTCGGACACCTCCGCGGTGGCGCTGGCGGTGGCCTTGGGCGTCGACCGGTGCGAGATTTACACGGACGTCGACGGCATTTTCACCGCCGATCCGCGAATTGTGCCGGACGCGCGCAAGCTGGATATGGTGATCTACGACGAGATGTTGGAGATGGCAAAGCTCGGCGCGCGCGTCATGCATCCGCGCGCGGTCGAGATTGCCGAACACTTCGGCATGCCGGTGGTGGTACGTTCGAGTTTCAGCGATGCACCAGGGACGGAAATTGTGGCTGAATCAGAAATTCCAATCGAGACGATGCAACGTGTGCGAGCGGTTGCGCACGATACCGACGTGGCGCGGGTCACGATACGCGGCGTCAGTGACCGGCCCGGGCTGGCGCATGCTCTGTTCCAGCCGCTGGCAGACCGCCACATCAACATTGACGTGATCGTCCAGAATGTCTCGGACGGTGGCGTGACGGATCTTTCCTTCACTGTCGCGGAGACAGATCTGGACTCGACACTGGATCTCATTCGCCCGGTAGCGGCAGAGATCGGCGCCCGCGACGTGGCGGCGTCGACCGAGCTGGGGAAAGTGAGCATCGTGGGTGTGGGCATCCAGAGCACACCGGGAGTCGCGGCCCGGATGTTCGGGGCGTTGGCAGCAGCCGGGATCAACATCGTCAGCATCACGACCAGCGAGATCCGGCTGACGTGCCTGGTCGACAAATCGGAGGTGGCGCGGGCGACGGGGTTGTTGCACGACGAATTCGATCTCAGCGCTCCGGACCCGTCGTGAATGCGGGCAGCCGTTGCGAGTACGGCCGCTGGTACCATGATTGTGCGCGCCAAACCTGTTAGTAGGTCGTCTGGAGCGCGAGAGGCGATAGCTACATGATCGAAATGATCGTGGATAGCGTGCGCGTCAATCTCATCAGCCCCAGCCGTGTGGTGGTGCTGAAGGAGCGAGACGGACCGCGCTATCTCGCTATCGTGATCGGTCAGGGCGAAGCCGACGCCATTGCGGTCAAGCTACAGGATCACGAGGTTCCGCGGCCGCTGACTCATGACTTGCTGAAACAGTTGATCGAGACTGTCCAAGGATCCGTTGAGCGAGTGGTCGTGACCAACCTGGTGGAGACCACCTTCTTCGCGACTATCGTGCTGGACGTGAACGGCAGCCGCTGCGAACTTGACTCGCGGCCGAGCGACGCCATTGCGCTGGCCGTGCGTTCAAACGCGCCGATTCTGGTTGAGCCATCAGTGCTGAATGAAGCCGGGTTTGAGCCGGACGTCAGCGACGAAGAGTCTGGCGAGGGCGAGCCGGTGGCGGAAGAAAAGCTTGAAGTTTTCCGCGAGTTCATCAACCAATTGGATCTGGACGACCTCGAAAAGTCGTAGGCGGACCACCTCAACGGATCGGCCGCGGCCCGATACTGAACCGGCTATCCCTCGGCTGCTGCTCCTGGCGCCGCGACGGTGCGCCATTGTGAGACTTGGCCAGTCGAGCTGATCGCGGCGACGAGCCAGGCGCCTCCTGGCTGGGAAGCGTCGGCGGCAGCGATGTGGGTCTGGTGCAACCCGGATGCGTGGCCCATTTCGGGTAGAAGACGGCGGGCGGCCCCACCGCCGTCTACGGCAGCCCAGACCTCGGCGATCGCACCGGCGCTGCCGGTTCCCAGTCGGTGAACCCCGTTGCCATCATCGACCGCGAAGCTTGAAGCGAGCAGGGGCCTGTGCTGGGTGGGCGGCGTCTGAAGCACGAACGTCGCGGTGTGGCCAGTAGGTGAGGCCCGGTGGCTCGTCGGCGCGTAGGCGACCCCGTGATCCGGATGTAGCGCGATGAGCCGCATCGCGGCCGCGGTTGCCCCGGCCAGAGGGTCGGGCACGTTCATCTGAAAGTGCCCGGCGTCGTCAGTCCGCGCCGCCTTGCCGGAATCGGCGCCGGCGGCGATCACCAGAGCCCCAGACACCGGAGCGCCTGTGCGGTCATGGACGTGTCCCGTCAGCGCGTGGCCGCCATCTCGCCAGCCGGAAAGAAAATGGGCAAGGTCCAGACGGTCGCGAGGCGTGAGGTGTGCTCCTGCGTGTGAGGCGTCGATCGTCGGTCGCGAGGTCCCGGCCAACCCCGGCGCATGGGCGCCTGCCGGGGTGACGCCGTGGCACGACGCGCACTGTGCGTGGTAGGTCTGGCGGCCGCGCTGGACGGTCGGCAACGCGGGGAGCCCGGACAGCGAGCCATCGATCACCGCCAGTCCGTAGCCGGGAAGGCTGAGGCTGACGCCGTCGAACCAGGCCGAGGTCCACGGCGCGTTGCCACTCACCGTGGCCGCGCGCGCTGGTGGCAGGCCGGCCAGACGCAGCGTGCGCGGTTCCGGCGACAAGTTCACCACGGCCGCGCGCGGTCCCTGCTCGGTGTTCACCACCAAGGCGTCCAGGTCCGTCCCGCCGACGCTCACGCGCACCAAACGGCCGGATCCCGTGACGAAACGCCGCATGAGTTGCATGACGCCGAACGCCGGTGTCGGCGGGTCGGCAAGCGTGCTGGACCACAGCCCAAAGTCGGGTTCGCCTCGCGGTGATCGTCCTGATGGGTCACGGGCGCCTTTGTAGACCAGCAGGCCGCTGGCGCCCTGGCGCACCGCGCGCAGGGTGGCCGAGGCCAGGAACGCGCCGTTGACCGGCGCGTGCACGAGCGGATCGACGGCCAAATCGCCGCTGAAATTGATTTCCTCCACGTAGTGGGGCCGGCCGGCCGCAATCCTTGAGATCACGCGCGTACGTTCTTCAAACCACGCCAGTCGCGTGCGCAGGACGTCAGCGGGGGTCGTCTCGCCGATCTGGTACATGCCGTACCAGTGCCAGGTCAGAAAGTCGTGGAAACTCGCCGTGTCCACGGCCCGCAGGTAGGCCGACCAGTCCAGGTCCGGAGCAGCACCGCAGACTCGGCTACCGTCTGGATTCAGCGTGGCGCCGGTGTCGATCACGTCCAGCGAAGGGCCGCCGAGGGCCACGACGCCAGATCCGAAGCGGTCAGCCACAGCGGCTCGCGCCGTGGCGTAGATCACGGCGTAGGCCGCTCCGTTGCCGCAGGCATAGTGCTGTCCGGCGTTCTGGTGATTATTTGGCTCGTTCCAGATCGTGTACGGCCAGGTCAGGGCGACTGGCCCGAAGTGGTTACGTAGGCGCTCGATGGCAGCGGCAACATAGGTCGCGTAGCCGGCAATCCCGTCAGCGTTGAAGCGTTCGCTCTCGTGCTGCGAGCTCGGACTCCCGTCGGCGGCTGTTACCCAGGACGGCGCGGCCACGAAGCTCACCAACGGCGTGGCGCCGGCGTCCAGCACGCGTTGCACGAAGGCGGTGAGGAGATTCCAGTCCATGTCGCCGTCGCCGACTGCCGCGCCCAGGAAGCGGTGGCCGAGCCAGACGCGTACGAGGTCGGCTCCAAACTGGCTGGCACGGTCGATCCCCCCGTCGCGGTAGAGATCGACGATCTCGTTCGTGCCCAGCTTGAAGTCGAGCGTTTGTGCGAAGCCAGTCGAGGGCTGGTCGAGATGAACCACGATTTCCGGCACATCCGAACCGCCAAGCGCCACAATGACCAGCAGCAGGGCGACTGCGAGCCGGGCCGCTCGGCACCAGCGTTTTGGCAGGCTGCCGCCCACCGAGGTCAGGTTCGACTAACGACTTCGCGCTGCCCAGAGGCAGCTGACAGCCGAATTGCCGCCAGGACCTCCAGCAGATGGACGCTGTCTTCCGGCGGTGACTCGTTGGCGACGTCGCCGCTGATAACCGCCAGGAAGTGGTCGTCAGGATTGCTGCCGCCCGACAGCCCTTCGACTTCGCGCGTCGCCTTGGCCTCGAGGTCGTCCTCCAGGATGGCTTCCACGCCGCCGGACGCCCAGTCGGCGCGAATCGCGCCGTTGCCGGCCACTACCGCCAGCCGTTCCCCGAAGGTATGACCGGTTCCGATGATCGACAGCGTGCCGATGGCCCCGTTTTCGAAGAGCAGCACGGCTGCGCCGTCCACCTCGACCTCTAACTCGTAGGTGCGCATGCGCGCGTCCACTTCAACGATGCGCAGCCCGGTGGTCCAGAGCAGCATGTCCATGAGGTGGCTGCCGGAGTCGCTGAGCTGACCGCCGCCGCCCAGGGCCAGCGTGCCGCGCCACGTTCCCGCGGCGTTTGCGACCCAGGCCTGCCATTGACTGGCCTGCACATGGGTGATCTTGCCCATGTCGCCGCCCTGCAGGCGCTGGCGCATGTAGGTGTAGCCGGGGCTGAATCGCCGCTGAAAGCCGACGACCACATGGCGGTCAAGGGCCCTGGCGTGGTCGGTGATTTCCTGCGCCAGTTCTGGTGTGTGCGCCAAGGGCTTTTCGCACAGCACATGCGCTCCGGCGTTCAAGGCGCCCATGACATGCTCGTGATGCAGTGTGTGGGGCGTAGCAACCAGTGCCGCGTCCAGGTCGGCGGCTGCCAGGAGATCGCGCCAATCGGCGTAGGCCGGGATTGCGTCGAGGCCCTCCACACGCGAGCGTACGCGCGCGATGGACGCGTCAGAGGGGTCCGCCATGCCGACAACCTCGACCTCGGGCATCGCGAGGAATCGCCCCAGGTGACCCGCGGACATGCCGCCAACGCCAATGGCGCCCAGTCGGTATGGCATAGACATCGTGCTCTGTGCGTAGACGGGCGGAAGTCTACGTCAACCCGCCAGGCCGAAGCGCGGCCACGAGCTTATGCGTCGCGGGTTGTGGGGTCTCCAGGAGCGAATTGACCGCCGTAGGGCAGCGGGAGGCGCTGCACGGTCTCGCGAAACGTCCCTCGTCCCTTCAGGAGGCCGTGCACGTCCCAGCCTTGGGATTCCAGTTGTTCCAGCACGTAGGCCAGTTCGTAGCGGTCGCCGGTTTCGTCGTCGATAAACGCGTCGGTCCAGCCCAGCTGGTACCGCGGCACAGGAAACGTGCCCTCGCCGTTGCGGCGCGGAATCTGAAACCGAAACTCGGATACACGGATGTGGCGACGGGGCTCGCTGCTCATATAGGTTTCGGGTGATGGGCACGAAATGCCCGTACGGCTTGAAACCGATTGTGGAGAGCGCACTGGCTATGTGTCAACGGGCAAGCGTGCGGCCAACAACGATCAAGTTTGGCGAGTCGTCACGCCAGGGTTGACGCGAATAGCCGCCGTAGACCGCATCGATCTGCAGGCCGGCCTCCACGAATTCGGCTACGACCTCGTCCCGCGTCAGCAGTGCCAGGCTGTAACCGAGCCGCCGCTCATCGACGAGAGCGGGACCGTCAAAAAAGCGGTAGATGAGCGTGCTGCATCCGCGGTGCGCGTCGGCGTCGTACGTGTAGTAGCGCTCGCGGGTGATGCGCCGACCGGTGGAGGGGTCGGGCTCCAGAAACTCGACCTCTTCGTGGTCCGGAGTGGAGTCGAGGGGCGTAGCGGAGAAGACGTCCACGGCCACGCCGCCACCGGGCCGTACGTGAGCGGTGGCGTTGCGCAGGGTGTGCCGCGGGCAACCCGGTCCGGTAGCAGCAGGTAGGAGTTGAAGCCCACGAACGCCAAGTCGTAGGTCTTCGGCAACTGACAGGTGCGCATGTCCCCGCGTTGCAGGCTAAGGCGCGTCTGGGTTGCCCGAGACATTGCGGCGCGGCGTGCCGACGCTCGCGTCAGCATGGCCGCCGAGGTGTCCACGCCGGAGACCTGGAACCCCTGGCGGGCCAGCGGCCCGGCGATGCGGCCGCTTCCCACCGCGAACTCCAGCAACCGCGGCCCGAAGCGACGGCCCTCGCCAATCCAGAAGTCAAGCTCCGCTCCCTCGCAGTCCGGGTATTCCAGGTCGTACACCTGCGCGGCCGGGTCGTAGCCCGTCTCCCGGAACGGCGGGGGCGTGACCAGGTGCAGCTTGTTCATTCCGCGGTTGGCTGGCGGCCCGACGGCATCAGACCGCGCCGGCGTAGTTCAAGGGGGCTTCGGCGAGTTCTGTCTCGAGGTTGGCGTGGTCCTTGACGCTGTCCATGCCCCGCCAGCGCGCCGCCGATTGGAAGGCACCCAAGCGGCCCGCGGCCGCCAGTTCCGGGAAGGTGCTGTCCTCGTGGTCGCCGATCTCAGGCAGTAGATCCTCGAACGTCCGGTCCAGCACATAAACGCCGCCGTTGATCCAGTGCGGCAGCACGGGATTGGTTGTGAAGCGGCTGACTTTGCGACCGTCCACTTCCACGATGCCGTACTGGCTGACGTATGGGGTCAGCAGGATGGTGGCCAGGTTTTCGTCGGCCCGATGCTGGTCAAACATGGGGGCGAGCCGCTGTTCCGTGAGAATGTCCGCGTTGGACGCCATGACGATGGGCTCGTCACGCGGAACCTGCTGCATGCCCAGCCGCAGGCCGCCGCCGCGGCCCATCGGCGTCTCCTCGACCGCGTAGCTGAAGCTGGCGCCGAGGGCGGAGCCATCACCAAAGTGGTCTTCAATCACCTCGTGCAGGTAGCCGCACGAGATGACGAAGTGATCGACCCCCTGCGCCTGATACCACTCGACCTGGTGCTGCATGATCGGTTTGCCGGCGATGGCAACCATGGGCTTGGGCACGTTGGCGGTCAGTGGCCGCAACCGCTCACCGCGGCCTCCGGCAATCAGAACGGCGTACACGCAGCAGACCTCCAGGGCGTCACGGGCCCCTAGCGCCGCGACGGGCGATTATAGAGACGGCGCAGGGTCAGATCCGGGGGTGGCCAGGTGGGCGCGGTGTGTTCGGTCACCGACTGCTGTCCGGTTCGAGCGAGCTGCGCAGCTCGATGACGTTGCCATCCGGGTCGCGAAGGTAGAGGGACCGTCCCTCCAGGTCTTCGGTTGGTCCTTCAACGACCGATCCGGCGGCGGCGATGACGGCGGCGGCGCGCTCGAACTCCGATTCGTCCAGCGCCAGCGCCACGTGCTGCACCCCAAGCCGCCGCCAGTCGCGGACTTCCGCCGAGGGCCGCAGCTCAGGGGCCTGGAACAAATGCAGCGAAAACTGGTGCGAATCCAGCACCTGTCGAAACGTTGAACGCGGTCCCCGCGTCAGGCTGAGCACGCGTGTGTAGAACGCGGTGCTCCGATCGAGGTCGCGCACGTTGATCGCGACATGATCCATGCGCTTGGCCCTAAGCCCGCGCGGTCCGACCGGCTCCCGTGACATTGGCGCTTTGCTGCGGCGGCTGGCCGAGGGTATCGCGCTCGGGCTATGGCGTGCTGACCGCGACGTGCCCTGCGGGCATGAGAAAGGCTCGATTCCCACCGACCCACAAGATGTAGGCATCTTTTGCAGCCTGTTGTGTTGACATACTAGATGCAGTGGGTGAGTGATATGATTCGCGTCCAACCCAGAGGTGAGGGCGCAGGATGCGATGTCCAGCCTGCACGTCGTCGCGGCTGCAGGTGGTGGATACGCGCGAGGCCGCGGATGCGACGCGTCGCCGGCGCGCCTGCCAGGAATGCGGCCATCGGTTCACCACCTACGAGCGTCGCGACGCTTACCAGTGTCCGCACTGTGGTCACGACGAGGCCCGCGTCGAGTCGTCGGAAGTTACGGCCCAGCGAGCCTTGCGTCGCCACCGCCGCTGCGCTGATTGCGGTCGGGGGTACCAGACGCTGGAGCGGCTGGCGCGGATGGACATCCGCGTGCTCAAGGCCGACGGGCGAAGCGAGGTATTCAACTGGGGCAAGCTCTACCGCTCGATCATGATCGCCGGGACGAAGCGTCCGATCAGCAGCGCCTGGGCTGAAGCCACGGCCATTCAGATCGAGAACGAACTGCTGAGGCGCGACGCACTGGACGTAGCCTCCAAGCAGATCGCCAACATGGTGATGGAGCGCCTGGTGACGCTCGACGAAGTGGCCTATGTGCGCTATGCATCAAGTTACTTCGGCGAAGGCGGCATCCCGGAGATGCTGGACACGATTAACGAGAGCCGGCGCCGGCGTGAACGAACCGAAGTCGAGCGAACCAATCTACCGCTGGTACCGGCAGACACCGACGACTCTTAACCCGCGATCCGCGCGACGGCCGTGCCGTCGAGAACCGGCCGGTTGCTGTCGGCTGGTACGTACGGCGCCATGATTGCCGCACGGACGTTTATCGGGCTTGGGCTGGCTCTCGCGCTACTGGGTTACGTGTTCGGTGTCCGGGATGAGTTGGGACCCGGGCTCCGAACGGCTTCCGCGCTGGCCTCCGTTGTTCCGGGTAATCCGCCGACGCTGCTACAGCTGCGGACGCCGCCGCGCGTGACGACGCTGGCCTATACGACCCGCGACGGCTATGAACTGCTGGCGGATCTCTACGAACCGCAGGACGCGCGGAACGCGCCCGCGATCGTGCTCGTAAACGGAGTCGTCCCCGAGGGCCGGACGTACGAGCCGCTGGTCGGCTTCGCCGACGGACTGGCGCGGACGGGGTTCGTGGTCCTGGTGCCCGATGCGCTGGACTACGAAAACTACCGAGTGCTGCCGGAGGATATCGCCGGTCTGGTGCGCGGCTATCAGGTGCTCCAGTCCCGTCCGTCCGTGGATCCTGAGCGCGTGGGGTTCATCGGGTTCAGTATGGGCGGGTCGCTGGCGATGGTGGCGGCGTCGGACCCAGAGATCGCGGACCGCGTGGCTCTCGTCGCAACTATCGGGGCCTACTACTCACTGGACGCGATGCTCCGGGCCGTCACGACGTCCACGGTGCAAGTGGACGATGGCTTCCAGCCTTATCAGCCCGACTTCTACGTCTGGCTCGTCACTCGCAACACGCTGATCTCCGCCATTCCGGAAGCCGAAGATCGCGACGCGCTGTTCCGCCTCTTCGCGCTGCAGACGCCGGATCCGGACCCAGAGGTGCTGCCCAACTATGACCTCGCCCAGTTGGGCGCGCCGGCGCGTGGGGTGTACGCACTGTTCACCAACCGGGACCCGGCCGAGGTGACCGGACTGATGGACCGCGTGCGCAGCGCGATCCCGGGAGCGCTGGAATCGATTTCGCCCGATGCCAACATCGAGCGCCTGCGGGCGCCCGTGGCGCTGCTGCACGACCGCGGTGACCTGTACGTGCCCGCGCAGGAATCGCTGCGCATCTTTAACCGAGTGGGCGGCGAGCCCCGTGCCCAACTGGCCGTGCTGGACGTGATCCAACACGCGCAACTCTCCGCGCCGGACCTCTCGCCGCCGGTGCTGCTGGGCTCGTTCATTCCGGGTATGTGGACGCTCTGGCAGTTCACCTTTGACGCGCTGCGCCAGGTTTCAGCGGGCGCCAACCCGTATCAAGCGTAGGTCCACGACATCTGCCGGGGCGTTAAAGCGCAGCGGGACGCCCGCCGTGCCGACGCCGGCGGAGACGACGAGAGGGCGTCCCTGGACGTACATCAGACCGCAGGGCCGGGGCAGGCGGTGGCGCGTGCGCAGGGTGAGCGGGCCGAAGAAGGGGAGTGCAATCTGACCGCCGTGCGTGTGACCGCTGAGCGTCAGGTCCACGCGCCGCGAGCCCAGCTCAAAAGCGGTATCCGGGTTGTGCGCCGTCAGGATCGTGAAGACGTTGGCATCCAGCCCCTTGAACGCCGCATCCAGGTCGCAGAGGCCCACATGCGTGTCGCCAGCGCCGACCAGTTGAAGTCCGGCACCGTTGCTCGTCAGATGGACTGCACGGTTAGTCAACGTCTGGATGCCGTACTTGGCCAGCCCGGTTTCCATGTCGTGGAGTGGCCGCGTCTCGTGCCGTAGCCAGCGCGGAGCCTGGCCCTGCGGCTTGCCCAGCGCATCGTGGTTGCCCCAGACGGCGAACGCGCCCAGGCGCGCTTCGATCCGCGCCAGGCGCTCGCCCACGTCGGGGATGAAGCGCTCACTCTCCACCAGATCGCCCGCCGCAATCAATAGGTCCGGTCGTGCTCCGGCCAATCCATCGAGTGCGGCCAGCGAGTGATGTGGCCGTCCGGTCACGTGGAGGTCCGAGACCAGCAGAATGCTGAGGGTCTCGATTCCCGACGGCAGCCGGGCTGCGGGAAGCCTATAGGTGGTCTTCGGGGGCGGCTTGAAGCTGGAGATATCTGGACTCAGCAACTTCGCTCCAGCTGCTTTGTCTCAATAATCGAGCGTAGTTGGCGTGTGTTTCGTGACTCTGGCAACGCCCGCCGTGAGTCAGGCACCATCAGTACCAAGCCACGTTGGACGCTGTCGGACTGAATCCCGCCCATAGTTTCCTGGGCCTCGAGTGGCGGCTGCTAGACCGCCGGGGCGTGGTGGTGTTCGCCCATGGCGCGGAATTTGTCGTAGCGGGCGTCTACCAGCGTGTCGATGTCCTGGGCGCAGAGTTCGTCCAGCAGGGGCACCAGTTCGGCCCGGAGGTTGGCGGCGGCGGTATCGAAGTCGCGGTGGGCGCCGCCTTCAGGTTCGGGCACGACGCGGTCGATGAGGCCGGCCCGCAGCAGGTCGGGCGCGGTGAGGCGCAGGGCGGCGGCGGCTTCCTCCGCGTGGCCAGAGTCCCGCCAGATGATGGCGGCGGCGGCTTCGGGTGAGGCTACGGAGTAGATGGTGTGTTCCAGCATGAGTATCCGGTCGCCGACGCCTAGCGCCAGGGCGCCGCCGCTGCCGCCTTCGCCGATTACGGTAACGATCACGGGCGCCCGCAGCCGCGCCAGGCGGGCCATGTTTTCGGCGATGGCCCAGGACTGGCCGCGTTTCTCGTCGTCCAGCGTGGGGCTGGCGCCCGGCGTATCCAGAAAGGTCAGGACGGGCCGTCCGAACCGTTCCGCCATGTCGAACAGGCGCAGGGCTTTGCGGAAGCCCTCGGGGTGGGCCATACCGAAGTTGCGCTGGACGTTTTCGGAGGTGGTGCGGCCCTTCTGGTGACCCACCACGATGACGCTACGGCCCTCGAACGTGGCCAGGCCGCCGACGACCGCCGCGTCGTCGCCGAAGCGGCGGTCGCCGTGGAGTTCGGTGAAATCGGAACAGAGACGGTCGAGGTAGTCCTGGGTGTGCGGGCGCTGGGGATGCCGCGCCAATTGGACGCGCTGCCAGGGGGTGAGACGGGCAAAGATGTCAGCCGTGCGCGCCGCGAGCTCGAGCTGCAGGACAGCCAGTTCGCGCGCGACCCGGGAGCTGGGATCGGCGCTGGCGTCGCGTTCGAGTTCCGCGATGTGTTCGCGTAACTCGTCGAGGTCGCGTTCGAATTCGATCACGGGAACAGTCCGCGCTTAAACGCGCGCGGCCCTGCGAGCGACCCGGGCTGGGGCGGATACGTCAGCCGGCGCCAGGTGACCAATCACGCGGCTCAGGGTTTCGCGCAGTTCACGGCGCGGAATTACGAGGTCCAGCATGCCCTGGCGCAACACCCATTCGGCGGTGTGGTCTTCGACCGGCGCGCGACGGCGCAGCGTGCCCTGCACTACACGGGATCCGGCGAAGCGAATGGTTGCGCCAGGCTCGCCCACGATCACGTCGGCCACGGCGGCAAAGCTGGCGGTCACGCCGGCCAGCGTAGGATCGGCCATTACGCAGACATGGGGGAGACCGGCTTCGCCAAGTCGGGCGGCGGCCGCCGTGGTGCGGGCCATTTGCATCAGCGCGAACAATCCCTCGTCCTGACGGGCACCGCCGGAGGAGGTGACGGTGACGACGGGTAGGCGCTGGCGTAGCGCGTGCTCAAAGAGCCGCGTGATCTTTTCGCCGGTGGCCGAGCCCATGCTGCCGGCGATGAAGCCGAACTCCATGACGCCCAGGGCGACCGCGCGTCCGAGCAGCGGGCCGACGCCGCAGACAATGGCCTCGTTGCGGGACGTGAGCGCGCGAGCCTTGGCTACGCGGTCAACGTACGAGCCGCTGGGACGGCGGAACTCCAATGGATCGGCCGCGGTGATGTCGGCGTCGATCTCCTGGAATGCGCCGGGATCGTCCAGAAGCAGCGCAATACGTTCGGCGGCGTCCAGCCGGTCGTGGTAGTTGCAGGCTGGGCAGACGCGCAGCGCGGCCTCGAACTCGGGGCGGTAGTGCATCGCGTTGCACTTGCGGCAGGTGGCCCACAAATCGACGGGAACGTCTGGGTGCGTATTCGCGCCGCGCCGACGCCTCAAGGCCATCGGGCCTCTCCTCGATGCACAAACTAAAACGCAGCCTGGGGGCCTGCGCGCCTCCCAGGCCGCGAGATTGGGCGAAGTATATCAGCGAGGCGGTTCGAAACCGGGCGGCTCTGGCGGCGGATAGGTTTGGTCATCGGGGGTTTGCGCCAGCACCAGCGCGCCGACCCAGACCGCGCCGCGCCGCCGCAAGGCCCGGGTGGCAGCCTCGATTGTTGCGCCGGTCGTCGTGACGTCGTCGACCAGCAGAATCCGGGCGCCGGACAGCTTCCGGAGTGCGCGAAAGGAACCGCGAACGTTGGCCAGGCGCCGCGCCCTGGGCAACGAGGTCTGGGGCGGAGTGTCGCGCAAGCGAATGAGCAAGGTGCAGTCCAGCGGACGGTCGAGACGCCGCGCGACCTCGTCGGCCAGCAAGCGGCTCTGGTTGTAGCCGCGTTGTCGTTCGCGGCTGGCTGTAAGCGGGATGGGGACGACGCAGTCCACCTGAAGGTCGGCAGGGAGAGCCGGGAGTGCGAGGGCGGCGAGGTCGGCGGCGAGGTAGCGCTTGTTGCCGTACTTGAAGCGCTGGATGGCCTGGAGGATGGGCGGGGTGTAGGCGTAGGGCGCGTAGAGGTGGTTGATGCGGCGGCGCTCGAGGCGGCAGCGGGCGCATTGGTCGCCGTAGGCGAGGGGCCGGGTGCATTGGCGGCACTGGGGATGAGGGAGAGGCGTGGCGGTTTCCAGGCACGGCACGCAGAGGGCGGCGCCTGGGCGGCCGCAGGCGGCGCAGCGGGCCGGGAAGAGGGCGGCGGCGAGGGTCCGGCCGGAGGTTCGGAGACTGTCGACGACCGACTCGGCGAACAAACGAAGGACCGCCCCGCCCTGGATTCGGTCGAGCGGGGAACGGCTCGTCATTACCCCAGGAGCATCGGGCTAGCCGGGGGCGCCGGCCGGGCTAGGGGTGGTCTCGACGATGGTCGGCTTGCCGTCCTGCAGGCGAAGTTCGAACTCGCGGCCCTCGGCTGCCTCCTGCATGACGTGGTCAGTGAGCGGCTGATCGACGTATTCGCCCACCAGTTGCGCGATCGGGCGAGCGCCGGCGTGCCGACCGAGGGTAACGGTGACGATGTAGTCGAGCGCGTCGGAGGTGATGTGGAGGCGGATGCCCAGATTCTCGGCGCGTAGGGTGGCGTCGGACAGCGCGCGTCTCGCGATCTCCCGGATTTCCTCCTCGGCCAGCGCGCGGAAGACGACCAGGCGGTCGATGCGGTTCAGGAATTCGCCGGGTAATTGCTTGCGGGCGTACTCGCGGATGCGGGCTTCGTAAGCAGTATGGCGCCGGGCCGACTCCGAGGTCGGTTCGAAACCGATGGAGGGTCCGGTGACCTGGTCGACGCCCAGGTTCGAGGTCAGCACGACGATGGTGTTGCGGAAGTCGACGTGGCGGCCGTTGGCGTCCGTGAGCAGGCCGTCTTCCATGATCTGCAGCAGAACATGCAACGTTCGGGGGTGGGCTTTCTCCACGTCGTCGAAGAGGACGACGGAGTAGGGGTTGCGGCGAACGGCCTCGGTGAGCCCGCCGGCTTCGTCGAACCCGACGTAGCCCGGCGGGGAGCCGATCAGCCGCGAGATGCTGTGGTACTCCGACATCTCCGACATGTCGACCCGCACCAGGTTTTCGTCGGTGCCGCTCACGAATTGGGCCAGGGCCTTGGCGGTTTCGGTTTTGCCGACGCCTGATTCGCCCAGGAAAAGGAACGATCCGATGGGGCGGCGTGAATCGCGCATGCCGGCGAGGGCGCGGCGTAGGGCGCGACCAAGTTCGGTTAGGACGTCGTCCTGGCCGACGACGCGTTTCCGCAGGTCGTCTTCCATGTGCAGGAAGCGGTCGGAGTCGTTCGCGGCCAGCGTGGGTAGCGGCACGCCGATCCAGGCGGACAGGACCTCGGCGATCTCGTGGGGTGTGATGACCGGACGATCTGTTCCGACTTCGGCCTGCCAGGCGTCGCGCTCGTTGCGAAGTTCGTCGCGGAGTTCATCGGCGACTTGCGCGCGCACCGGGCGTGGGGCTGCGGTGGGGTTCGGGGACGCAGCGGGGATCTGGGGTTCGGCCGTCACGCGTTCGGCGGGCGGTTGGGCGTCGGCCGTCGTCGGCTCGTCGGGCGCTTCGGGCGCGGCCTCGATTTGGGCGTCCAAGGATTTGATCCGGCGCTGAAGCTCGATGATGCGGGCCGGCGGCGTCTCGCGCCGCACCTTGGCCCGAGCGGAGGCTTCATCCATCAGGTCGATGGCTTTGTCGGGGAGCTGGCGGGAGGTCACGTAGCGGCGCGACAGATTCACAGTGGCGTCCACGGCGTCGTCGGTGACCTCGACCGCGTGATAGGACTCGTAGACAGGGCGCAGGGCTTTCAGGATTTCGATGGCGTCGTCGTCGCTCGGTTCATCCACGTCGATGGGTTGGAAGCGGCGGTTGAGGCTCTTGTCGTTGGCGATGTAGCGGCGGTATTCGCGCCAGGTGGTGGCGCCGATGACCTGCACTTCGCCGCGGGCCAGGTGGCCCTTGAGCAGGTTGGCGGCGTCCAACGACCCGGCCGCGCCGCCAGCGCCGATCACGGTGTGCAGTTCGTCGATGAAGAGAATGACGTCGCCGCTCTTGCGGACCTCGGCGATGAGTTGCTGGACGCGTTCCTCGAACTCGCCGCGGTACTTCGCGCCGGCGATCATGCCGGGGAGGCTGAGGGAGATTAGGCGCTTGTTCACGAGTTCGTCAGGAACGTCGCCCTTGACGATACGGTGCGCGAGGCCCTCGGCGATGGCCGTCTTGCCGACACCCGCGTCGCCTACCAGCACCGGGTTGTTCTTGGAGCGGCGCAGCAGGACTTCTATGGCGCGGTCCATCTCAACCTGGCGGCCGATGACGGGGTCCAGGTCGCCGGTGCGGGCGGCGTTGGTGAAGTCGCTGCCGTATTCGGCCAGCATGCTGCGGGGCTTGCTGCGACGTCCGCGCCCTCGCCAACGTCCGCGGCGGCGGCGGCCGCGGCCCGGCGATCCGGGTTGGTAGGCGGCTTCGACGCGACGACGGAGCGGTCGGAACTCGATTCCGGCCGCGGCCAGCGCTCCCGAGGTCAGACGACCGGCGTTGGCCAGCGCGCCGAGCAACAGGTGCTCGGTGCCGATGAAGCGGACGCCCATGCGTTCGGCTTCCAGGGCGGCGGAGCGCAGCACGTTGCGGCCCTGCGCGGAGAGTGGGCGCCGGCCCTCGTCCCGCGCGTAGCCCGGGGGCAGGGTGTCGACGACGGTCTCGCGCAGCGGCTCCAACTCGATGCCGGCATCGCGCAGAACACGCGCAGCGGCGGTCTGCGGCGACTCCAGGATGGCCAGGAGGACGTGGCCGGGACCGACGGCGTCGTGCCCGAGCCGAGCGGCTTGAAGCTCGGCGTGCTGGAGCACGCGACGGCCGCGGCCGGTGAGGCGGCGGATGTACTCGACTGGGGCGTATTCGTCGGGTTCGCGTTCCACGGCGCTTAACGGCTCCTCAGAGGCCGATGGGAAGCTGGTCGACGAGGCTTTGCAAGCCCTCGCCGATGCTGTTGCCCAGAGACGTGAACACCACGATCAGGACGATCACGAAGACGGCGGTGACGAGCAGATAGCTGAACACGCTCGACCCCTGGGGCAGATAGCGGCCGGAGGCCGGCCCGCGACCCGAATGGCGGGGCGCCCCGGTGGGGTTGAGATTGGCCGTCACTCCGGCTCCGAGGGCTTGTCGATCCCTGCAAGTGTAGACGGGCGGGGCGGTGGGGTGCTTGCTGGGGCTGGCGATGGGTATAGACCGGAGCGGCGCAATCGGGGGTCTCGCGCGCAATAAGAGTTTTTTCCAAAAAACTCTTGAGGCGCGGCGGGGCGTCTTTTGGCTGAAGCGGGGACGCGCCGGGCCACGCCCGGCGACGGACGGACCGGGGTGTGGCACGGGAGGGCAGCAGGGCGCGGCGGGGCGAGGTCTTGCCAGGGCGATGTGGCGAGACCTGGGCGGGATGCCGGGCGGCTCGCACCGGCACGGCAACCGGCGGTCGCGGGAGTCGGACGAAGCTGAGGGCGGGTGCCGGGCGGCGGGAATTGGGTGGGGGTAAAGGGGGAGCTATCTCTCGCCAGCCCGCCCCCTCTGGGGGCGGGCTGGCGAGAGATAGCTTGGGCCGAATTTTTTGGCGGGTTGGCGAGGAAGGTTGGGGCTGTGAGGGGACGGCAGGACGGCGCGAGGGACGCTGGGTGCGCGGACGTGGCGAGGGGTTGGGGTGGGGGCGTCTCGAGCGGAAGAGACTGGTCTGAGACCGGCCGAGACGCAAGGTGAGGAACAGGCGGGGGCGCTCGGTTGCGAAGGTGGCGAGCAGTCGGAGGAGGCGGGTGAGCATGGAGGGTCCGGGGGAGGGCGTGAGATACGGCCTCTCTAGTGTATACTAAATGAATACGACAGGCAAGGCTGACGGGGGTAGTGGGGGCAATTCGGAGCGATAGTGGGCTCGGGATGGTGGGGAGGTCGGGGCGTGGTTCGACAGGCTCACCAGGGACGCTGGGTGCGCTGGGATTGTTGGGTGCCGCTGGGCCCCCTCCTTCGGCAGGCTCAGGGCAGGTTCTCCGGGGACGCCGGGATGTGGTTCGACTCGGCCCTCCGAAGACTGCGGGCCGGCTCACCATGAACGGTAGGGGACGGGGCACGGAGGTCGGGAGGCGGGGGTTGGGCGCGGCTTGGGATGTGTTCAGTCGGTCGGGGCAATGTGTTCAGTTTCGGGGCCAATGTGTCCAGTTTTCGGGCCAATGTGTCCAGTTCTTGGCCGAATGTGTTCAGTTTCAAGGGGGATGTGTTCACTTTGGCGGGCGATGTGTCCAGTTTTTGGCGGGGCGCTCTGGTTGGGGATGGGGCGCGGACGGAAGGCGAGATTCCTCCTTCGGCAAGCTCAGGACAGGCCTCGACGGGCTCAGGGCAGGTTCTCCGAGGACGCCGGGATGACGGGGGAGGTGGCACGTGATTGGTGGGTGGTGGGGAGTGGCTGGTGACGGGGGCGGGGGTTGGGCTGGGTGGGATCGGAGGGCGAATTGAGGCTGGGGATGGCGGGGGCTGGCAATGACGTCGATGCCTGCAACGCAATCAGTAAATGCGTTGCAGGCGATGCAGGCAACGCTGGCAAGGATGGCGAGCTCGGGACGCTTGCGTGAACGGTGCGGCTGGCAGGGGTTGGGCGCGGGGAGTGGGTCGGTTTGACCTGGGTGCGGTAGCTTGCGGGCCGGACATAGGTGGCGAGATACACGCACAGCAGCGGTGAGGGGCGGATGAACGCGGGGACGCATGGGGAGTTGGCGGGCTTTGTCTGGAGCATTTGCAACCTGTTGCGGGGGCCGTATAAGCGGAACGAGTACCGGAAGGTGATTCTTCCGCTGACGGTGTTGCGGCGATTCGACTGCGTGCTGGCGGAGACCAAGGACGCGGTCCTGGCGGAGAACGAGAAGTACGGCGGCGAGGCCAGTTCCCAACTGCTGCAGGCCGCTTCAGGATTCCGCTTCTACAACGTCTCGGAGTTGGACTTCGAGCGGCTGCTGGACGACCCGAACCTGATTGCGTCGAACCTGACCGGTTACATCAACCGATTCTCGGCCAACGTGCGCGAGATCTTCGAGCGATTCGGTTTCGAGGCACAGATCGCGAAGATGGACGAGAAAAACCTGCTGTTCCAGGTCGTGCAGGCGTTTGCGCGGGTCGACCTGTCGCCCGAGCGTGTCGACAACATGCAGATGGGCTACGTGTTCGAGGAATTGATCCGGATAGGGGCAGAGCAGGCGAACGAAGAGGCGGGGGAGCACTTCACGCCGCGTGAGGTCATTCGGCTGATGGTGAGCTTGCTGCTGTCGCATGAACCCGACCTAGCCAAGTCACACGTGGTGAAAACGATTTACGACCCGGCGTGTGGTACGGGCGGGATGTTGTCGGTTTCCGAGGACTTTCTGAGGGAGCACAACAGCACCGCGAATCCGTTTCTCTTCGGGCAGGACCACAATGACGAGGTCTGGGCGGTCTGCGCCTCGGACATGCTGATCAAGGGCGAAAACGCCGAGAACATCGTCCTGGGCGACAGCTTCACGGCCGACGGGTATGCGCGCCGGTCCGACGGTCGGCGCTACACGTTCGACTACATGCTTGCGAATCCACCGTTTGGCGTTGAGTGGAAGCAACAGCGGCGTGAGATCGAACTGGAACGGGATTCACTGGGCTTCGACGGGCGATTCGGGGCGGGGCTGCCGCGGATCAATGACGGGGCGTTGCTGTTCCTGCAGCACATGCTCTCGAAGATGCAGGCGCCTGAAGACGGCGGCAGCCGGATTGCGATCGTCTTCAACGGGTCTCCGTTGTTCACGGGCGACGCGGGGAGCGGGGAGAGCGAAATCCGGCGGTGGATCATCGAGAACGACTGGCTGGAAGCCATCGTGGCGCTGCCGGATCAACTCTTCTACAACACCGGGATCTCGACCTACATCTGGGTGCTAACCAACCGAAAGGAAGATCGCCGGCTGCGAAAGGTGCAACTGATCGACGGGCGGCAGTTTTTCGTGAAGATGCGCAGGAGCCTGGGCAACAAGCGCAACGAACTTTCCGCAGGCCAGATCGACGACCTGACGCGGATTCACGGCGATTTCCTGGACGGCGAGACGCGGGAACTGACGGATGAAGATCCAGTGACACATCAGCTGCGGACAAGGCCGCGCGTGGTGAGCAAGGTGTTTGCGAACGACGACTTTGGCTATCACAAGATCACGGTCGAACGTCCGTTGCGGTTGAACTTCGCGGCGACGCCGGAGCGGATTGCGGGCATCGAGGATGAGCGGTCGTTTCAGAATCTGGCGCGGAGCCCGAAGCGAGCCGGTCCGGCGCACGATGAGGAAGTAGCTGAGGGTTGCAAGCGGCAAGAAGCGATTCGGATCCTGCTGACCTTTCTAGGAAAAGCAACCGGCGGCAAGGTGATACGAGACCGCGAAGAGCTGCGGATGGCTCTACGCGAATTGTGCAGCCATGCGGGCTTGCGGCTGTCGGCCGGGGAGCGAAAGGCAATCGAGTCGGCGCTGAGCGAGCGGGATCCGGACGCTGCCATCTGTCGCGGCAGCCGGGGCAAGATCGAGCCGGACACCGAGTTGCGCGACACAGAGACGGTGCCGCTGGGTGAGGACATCGACAACTACATGGCGCGGGAGGTGCTGCCGCACGTTCCGGACGCCTGGGTAGACGAGAGCAAGACGAAGGTCGGCTACGAGATACCGCTAAACCGGCACTTCTACGTCTACGAGCCGCCGCGCGCGCTCGACGAGATCAGGTGCGACTTGCAGCAGCTGGAACGGGGGATCGCGGGCCTGATCTCCGATGTCGTGAGAAGCTGACGGCGTGACCAGGACGTACCGATCCGACGCGAATCGGGCCGCCTAATCCATGCCGAAGGTGCGGGACGCGATCCGGATGGTGGAGCGCGACGGCTGGCACCATGTGACCACGCGAGGGAGCCACCGGCAGTTCCGCCACCCAGTCAAGCCGGGCAAGGTCACGATTCCGGGCAAACCGGGCGACGACGTGGGGCCGAAGCTCTGGGCCAGTATCATGAAGCAGGCTGGCCTCGAGAGAGAACGTCGATGAAGCTCACGTACGCCGTCGTCTTCGAGCAGACGCCCAACAACTACGCGGCCTATGTGCCGGACGTCCCGGGCTGCGTCAGCACCGGCAAGAGCTGGGACGAGATGCTGGCGATGATCCGCGAGGCGCTGGCGTTCCACATCGAGACGATCCTGGAGGATGGGGAGCCGCTCCCCGAGCCGAGGATGTCTATCGACGAGGCCATCGCGAACCACAGCGAACCCATCGCCGAGGACGTGCTCAACTCCTACCTGGAGTTCGGCGAGCCCGGCCCCACGATCTCGACCCGGTTTGAGATGGTTGAGATTGAGGTTCCCGCCCCGCAGGCTGTTCAGGTGGGCTGACGGACACTCGACGGGGAGCGTTGAGGTGGCCACGGGATCCGCCGACGCGCATCGATGTGACGCGGTCAAGACCGTGAGCGAGTCACGCACGACCATGCGCGCCTACCCTCACTACCGCGACTTCGGCGTCGAGTGGCTCGGTGAGGTGCCGGAACATTGGACCTCGGAACAGCTTGGACGCCTCGGCTCGTTCTCAAAGGGCAGCGGCGGCACGAAAGAAGACGAGGTCGAAGACGGAGTTCCCTGCGTTCGCTACGGGGACCTCTACACAGTGCACCAGTTCCACATCAAGGAGACCCGGGCAAACATCTCCGAGGACAGCGCAGCCAATTACACGGCAATCCGATACGGGGACCTCTTGTTTGCCGGGTCGGGTGAGACCCTTGAGGAAATAGGCAAGTCAGCTTCCAATCTGGTTGGCGGCCCGGCGTATTGCGGCGGGGACGTGATCCTCTTTCGTCCGTCAATCGAGACTGAGGCCACTTTTCTTGGTTACGCCGCAGATTGCGCTCCTGCGGCTTACCAAAAGGCATGCATGGGGCGAGGCGTCACCGTCATGCACATCTACTCCAGCGAGCTCAAGTACATGGTCGTGCCGCTCCCACCCCTCGACGAGCAGCGCGCAATTGCCGCGTTTCTGGACCGGGAGACGGAGCGGATCGATGCGTTGGTGGAGAAGAAGCGGTTGTTGATCGAGCGGTTGGAGGAGTACCGGACGGCGCTGATCACGCGCACGGTGACGCGGGGGCTGCCGCCCGAGGCGGCGCGCGCCGCCGGGCTGGACCCGTCGCCGCGGTTGAAGGCTTCGGGGGCGGAGTGGCTAGGGGTCGTTCCAGAGCATTGGGAGGTAAAGGCGCTGAAGTGGGAGACGCCTGTTCAACGTGGGGCTTCGCCGCGGCCAATTGACGACGAAGCCTATTTCGATAACGACGGCTCACACGCCTGGGTACGAATCGCCGATGTGACCGCAGCTGGTATGTATCTGAATCGCACGACACAGCGGCTCTCTGAACTAGGAGTCTCCCTAAGCGTGCCGCTAGAGCCAGGGGAGCTTGTTTTGAGCATTGCTGGATCAGTGGGTAAGCCCTGTATCACGAAGATCGATTGCTGCATTCACGACGGGTTCGTCTATTTCCCACAATGGACGGGGGACGTTCGGTACCTGTTCTATGTGTTTGCCTCAGGTGAGCCCTACAAGGGACTGGGGAAACTAGGCACCCAGCTGAACCTGAACACTGACACAGTCGGTTCAATCTCAGTAGCAATACCTCCAGTAGACGAGCAGGCAGCGATTGCGGACTACTTGACCACTGAGAACGCCGAGATTGAGAGCTCGTTGGAGTCGGTCCGCGAAGCCGTCGAACGGCTACAGGAATTTCGGGCAGCCCTCATCACCGCCGCCGTAACCGGCAAGATCGACGTGCGCGAAGCCGCGCAAGCGCCGGTCGCTGCAATGTTGGCGTAAATGACCAGCCAAACCAACGAGGCGGCCTTCGAGTCGACCGTTGAGGACATGCTGCTCGAGGGCGGCTGGAACTCAGGCAACCGGTTGGAATGGGACGCGGTGCAAGCTCTCTTTCCGGCGCGTGTCGTCGCGTTCTTGCAGGCGACGCAGCCCGAACAGTGGGCAGCGATGGCTGGATTGCACGGCGAGAAGCTGAAAGCGCGGATCGTGGACGCGCTGGCCAAGGAACTGGTCCTGAAGGGCATGCTGGACGTGCTGCGCCACGGGTTCAAGTTCTACGGCAAGACGTTCCGGCTGGCCTATTTCAAACCGGCGCACGGGCTGAACCCGGAGGCGCTGGCGCAGTTCGAGCGCAACGACCTGACGGTCACGCGGCAGGTTGCCTACAACCCGAACACCAACGAAACCTTGGACCTGGTGTTTGCGCTCAACGGCGTGCCGGTGGCCACGTGTGAGTTGAAGAACCCGATGACGGGTCAGTCCTGGAAGAGCGCGGTTCGGCAGTACAAGCAGGACCGTGACCCTACCGCTCCAATCTTCAAATTCCAGAAGCGGGCGCTGGTGCACTTTGCCGCCGATCCCGACGAAGTTCACATGACGACGCGACTGGCCGGGGAGAAAACCCGATTCCTGCCCTTCAACCGGGGGAGCCGGCCCGGCGAGATTCAATGCGGGGCGGGCAACCCGCCGCATGCTGCGGGGTACCGCACGGGTTACTTCTGGCAGGGGGTGCTGGAACGCGAGCGGTTCCTGGACATTCTCGGCTCCTACATGTTCGTGGAACGCCGCGACGAGAAGGTCGAGGACGCGAAGGGCGCACGAACGGTCAAGCGGGAGACGGTGATCTTTCCGCGCTATCACCAACTGGATTCAGTCGACCGCCTGGTGACGACCGCGGCAGCGGATGGTCCGGGACGCAACTACCTGATTCAGCACTCAGCTGGGAGCGGCAAGACGAACAGCATCTCGTGGCTGTCGCACCGGCTGGCGAGCCTGCACGACGCCGACGAGCAGAAGATCTACCAGTGCGTGGTGGTGATCACAGACCGGCGCGTGCTTGACCGACAATTGCAAGACGCGATCTACCAGATCGAGCACGCGCAGGGCGTGGTGAAGGCGATCGATCAGGATTCCAAGCAGCTGGCGACCGCGCTGGTGGACGGGACGATGATCGTGATTACGACGCTGCAGAAGTTTCCGTTCGTGATGAAGGGTCTGCTGCGGATCGCGGGGGCCGACGAGCCGGACGCCGCGAGCGCGGCCGAGCGGGCGCAGGCCGAGTCCTGGAGCAAGGCAATTGCCGGGCGTCGATACGCAGTGATCGTGGACGAGGCGCACTCCAGCCAGACGGGCGAGAGCGCGCGGGAAATGAAGGCGGTACTCGGGTCCAAGGCGCAGGCAGCCGAGGAGGAAGGGGACGAGGACTGGGAAGACGGGATCAATGCGGTGATCGAATCGCGCGGACCGCAGCCGAATCTCTCGTTCTTTGCGTTCACGGCGACACCCAAGGGGAAGACGTTAGAGGTGTTCGGGCGGCCGGGTCCCAGCGGCAAACCTGAGCCGTTCCACGTCTACAGCATGCGTCAGGCGATCGAGGAAGAGTTCATCCTGGACGTGCTGGGGCGGTACACCGACTACGACACGTACTACCGGCTGGTGAAGCAGGCGGCGGAGGACCCGGAGTTTCCCAAGCGGCGGGCGGCCTCGGAGCTGGCGAAGTTCATGCAGCTGCACGAGTACAACCTGGCGCAGAAAGCCGAAGTGATCGTGGAGCACTTCCGCAACAACGTGCGGCACCAGATGGGCGGCAAGGCGAAGGCGATGGTGGTGACCTCGGGCCGGCTGCACGCGGTGCGCTACATGCAGGCCTTTCAGCGGTACATCGCCGAGAAGGAGTACGAGGACGTGCGGCCGCTGGTGGCCTTCAGCGGCACGGTGCGGGATCCGGACACGGGCGAGGAGTTCACCGAGCCGAGCATGAACTGGGACGGGGTGACGGGGAAGCCGATCAGCGAATCGGCGTTGCCGGGCCGGTTCGCCTCGCCGGACTACCAGATTCTGCTGGTGGCGGAGAAGTACCAGACCGGGTTCGACCAACCGTTGTTGCAGGCGATGTACGTGGACAAGCGGCTGGACGGGGTGCAGGCGGTACAGACGCTCTCACGGCTGAACCGTATGGCGCCGGGGAAGGAACCGCCGTTCGTGCTGGACTTCGTGAACGACCCGGAGGACATCCGCGACGCGTTCAAGCCGTACTTCGACCAGACGGAACTGCTGGACGAATCGGACCCGCACAAGCTGGAAGTGCTGAAGCACGAACTGGACCAGATGCAGGTTTACCACTGGGAAGAGGTGGAGGCGTTCGCGAGGGTGTTCTACCTGCCAGTGGCGAAGCAGCGGAAGCAGGATCACGCGCGGCTGGAAAAGGCGCTGCAGCCAGCGCGGGGCCGGTTCGGGGCGCTGGACGAGGAGGGCCAGACCGAGTTCCGCGACCGGCTAGCGGCGTTCGCGAACCTGTACGCGTTCCTGAGCCAGATCATTCCCTATGGCGACAGCGAGCATGAGCGGCTGTATTCGTTCGGGCGGGCGCTGCTGCCGTACCTGCAGGAGGACAGTGAGCGGGAACAGATTGACCTGGGGGACGACGTGGAGCTGGCGTATTACCGGCTGCAACAGGTGACTGAGGGGGCGATCAGCCTGGGCGAGGGTGAAGGCGCCTACGTGGTGAGCCCGACGGAGACCGGCACGGGCGACCCGGAGGAAGACAAGGCGCCGCTGTCGGAGATTATCGAGCGGCTGAACGAGCGGTTTGGGACGAACTTCACGGACGCGGACCGGTTTTTCTTTGAGCAGGTGAAGGCGCAGGCGGTTCAGGACGAAACGGTGCGCGAGACGGCGCGGGCGAATCCGCTGGATAAGTTCAGCCTGGGGGTTCGGGATCAGATTTCTGATCTGATGATTGCGCGGATGAGTGAGAACGATTCGCTGGTGAAGCGGTACCTGGAGGAGACGGAGTTTCAAAATCTCGCGTATGAGGTGTTGGCGAAGGAGATATTTGCGGCGGTGCGGGGTGGTGAGGCGGGGGTGGCCGGCGGATAGGGCGCTGGCATTTCTGGGTTGACGGGGTGGCACGTCGCGCCGGGATCGTTTGGGTGCTGCTGGGTCCCCCTTCGGCCGGCCCAGGGCGGGTTCTCCGAGGGACTCCGGGGCGGCTCACCACGAACGGGGGGTGGGCTGGGGATGTGGTTCGACTCGGGCCGCCGAGGGACTCTGGCCCGGCCCTTCGGCAGGCTCAGGACAGGCTCACCACGAACGGATTGGGGAAGACGAGCGGGTCGGAGACGCCGCCTCTACGGAAGTTGGGACCGCGGACGCCGGGATGACGGTAGTGCGCGGTATTCGATAAGGGCTGAGCGGCCGACGACGTCGAGGATACGGATCAGCGCCTCGTGTCCGTCGGAGTCTGTCAGGCGCAGCTCTTCGCCGGGGGTGAAGTGGACGGGTTGGGGCTGGCCGTGGTTGATCGCGATGTTGGAGGCGTAGAGATAGGTTCGGTCGCTGGTGTCGCGTATGGGATTGAGGCGGCCCTTGAGGGTGGGTAGGTGTCCGACCGCCTCGGGGAAGATGACGCTGCCGCCATCCGGGAGGGGCTGCAGGTCGAGCGTGAGCGCGCCCAGGCTGGGCGTCCAGTCTCGCTCCAGGTGCGCCGCGTGTCGGGGAGCGGCGGCGAACACGGTCATTGGGAGGTGGGAGGTGGGAGGTGTATAGCTCGACCGCTGCCTCGCCGTCGTCGTTTGTGGTCGCACGTTTCCAGGTCTTGTTCGGGAATAGCGCTAAGACGTCGGCGCCGGGCAAGGGCTGACCGGCAGACCGAACGGCAATGACGGCGCTGGCGGGGCTGCTTTCCTGGATTGCCGCAGGGATGGCGAGGCGGACTTCGGAGTCATCGATGACCTGGTATTCGGGCAGCTTGCCGCAGAGTTCGCGAGTTTCACGCCGGATGATGGGCACGCCGTCGCCGCGGCGTTCCATGAAGTACTGGTGGTCCTCCGACCCCTGAATTCCGCCAACCGGCAGGCGCGCCAATACGGAGGTCAACGCTTCGTTGCGTGTGACCTGGCGGGTCTCCATGCTTTCCTCGGTGAGGTTGTTGGGTAGCGAGCCGGGCGACTGAATCTCCAGACGGTCGTCGAACATCGAGAGGCGAATCTTGCTGCCGCGTATCGAGTAGTCGCGGTGCACGACGGCGTTGACGAGGGCCTCGAACAGCGCCCGGTGGCTGTACTGGGGAAGGTCAACGCGCCCCGGTTCCTTGCGGGCGGCGACCTGCATGTTGCGTAGGGCGAAGGCGACGGCCTGGGCGATCTGCCTATTCAGCGGGCCGCCGATTTCTTGCGCGTCGATCTGACCGGACGCACGGTCGTTTCCGCGATAGCGGGTGGCGGTAATCCCAGCGTTTGGCAGCCATTGCTGGGGGTCCGGCGTGCACAACAGCAGGCCGGCGACCGTGGCGCGCGGGATCCCAGCTTCGTCGCTGGCCAGGAGCGCCAGTCTGCCAAGCGCGGCCTCTGGTTCGGCGGCGCCTTCGGCGCTCAACAGAGGTCGCCAGAGGGACTCGTCCAAGGTGTTGAATCCGGTGTTTGGAATGGTCTGCTCGTCGAACGATGCGAATCGCGCCTGCCCGCGCCGCTGTGCCAAGCGCAGCCACTCGTCGCCGGTCATTCTTCGCTTTGTGCCGCCGACGCGGATGTATCGATGACCGGATCGCTCATGCGGCGAATCGCCCGCGGGAACATCGACGATTAACAACCGCTTGCCATCGGGGAGTTGCATGTGCTGGGTGCGGATGCGAACGGGCGGCTCGATGGCGTCGGAGCTGATTTCGACGACGTAATCGTCTAGCGAGCCAAGTCGCTCACGCGTCATGTCCTGCCCTTCGCCCTCATCGGTGACACCGCAGAGCAGGGTGCCGCCGTCCGCGTTGGCGAAGGCCGCGATCTCGTCGGCTATGTCGGCGCGGTCCGGGCTCCTGGGATGGTTGCCGGCGAAATCGACCTGTTTGAATTCCCAGGCGCTGTCCTCGCCCAACTGAAGCCGGCGGGTGATCTCTTCGTCGCTGTAGGTCATTGGTGGTTTGCAGTCTCCTCCCAAGCCATCCTATCCGTAGCCAGTTCTCCAGCCGCCGGGATGCTGGGGAGTGTTTCGTGGTTCGATCTGACCTTCTACGAGCTAAGGACGGGCTCACCACGAACGAGGGTTGCTGGCCACGAGCGGAGGTGGCGCGCTGCGAGTGACGAATTGCTCACTGTGGCGGGTTGGCGAAGGGGTTGAGGGTGGGGATGCCGAAGTGCTGGAAGTCGCGGATGTTGCGGGTGACGACGGTTAGGCGGTGGACGGTGGCGACGGCGGCGATGAGGGCGTCCTGCATGAGGGTGTCTGATTGGCGGTGCATGAGCTTGGCCCAGATCCGAAACGCGGGGGCGTCCACATCGAGCACTTCATAGGTCGCGAGTACGCGGTCGAGCCACGATTCCAGGTGTTCCGCCTTGGCGGCGTCCTGCTGGCGGGTGACTTCGATACCGGCCTGGATCTCGCCGATCGTGACGGCTGACAGATAGAGGTGATCGGCCGGCACACGCTGAATCCACTCCAGTACGGCCGGGCTTGGCCGCGGGCGACGCAGTTCCGAGACGACGTTTGTATCGAGGAGGTACACGCGCTAGTTGAATTGCGGGGCGGCACGGCGACGGAGGGGTCGACGCGGGGGTGTGAGAGCTTCGGTGCGCGGCTCGGGCGCGAGCAGCAACTCCTTGAGGTTGGGGCGCGTCATGCGCTCCAGCCGGCGCCACTGGTCAATCGGGACGAGCACCGCTGTCTCGACGCCGCGCTTTGTGACGATCTGCGGCCCTTCGGCGAGGCTGGTCTCAAGCAGTTCGCTGAAACGCGCCTTGGCCTCCTGCACTTGCCAGATGTTGCCCATGCATACCTCCGGGTTCGGTTCAGTCTGATTCTGAACTGGCTAGACTCAAGACTAGTCTATGAAAATTTTTCCGCGTAGGGTACCGGCGAAACGGGCTAGCGCGGTAGAATGGGAGTAGGACGTTGCTTCTGGCGCGCAGGGACTTAACCACCGGATTGGCTGGGCCTTCGTTTACTCATTTTGACGCGGATGGGTCCGCGCGGATGGTGGACGTGTCGGCTAAGTCGGAGACGGACCGACGGGCAGTGGCGCGGGGCCGGGTGGTGATGCAGCCGGCGACGCTGGCGATGATTCGCGAGCAGATGGCCGGCGAAACCTCGGACCTGCCGAAAGGCGATGTGCTGGGCGTAGCGCGGCTGGCTGGCCTGATGGCGGCCAAACGAACGTCGGACCTGATTCCGCTTTGTCACCCGCTGCCGCTGAGCGCGGTGGACGTGGGTCTGACGCCGGAGGGTGACGATTCGCTGGTGATCGAGGCCAGCGTGCGGACAGTCGGTCGAACCGGCGTTGAGATGGAAGCGCTGACGGCGGTTTCAGTGGCGGCGCTGGCGGTTTACGACATGTGCAAGGCAGTGGACCGCGGCATGCGGATTGCCGATGTGCGGCTGGTTCGAAAGACGGGCGGGGCGAGTGGGGATTTTCAGCGTTTGGACGACGAGGGCTAGGGCGAGAGTACGAATGACTTCAGGGTGCCGAATGGCCGCAGCGCTATCCGGGACGCCTCGACAGGAAGACCCCTCACCGATTGTCGGCGGGGACGCCGACATCTGCCTCTCCCCCAGGAGAGGGAAAGAACGCCGCCCCGGAGCTAGCTTGGCGACTGACAGCGTCGCTTTCCCGCAAGGATCGGAAGGAAGAGGCGTGTCTCCTCAGCGTTCATGGCTCCGCACGCAGATGCTCGCCTACCAGGGTCGCGAGCAACGACGGCGGTTCAGTTCAGGAGAGGGGAGTCGAGCGGCGTGACCGACGACTACGTGGCCGATCAGGACATCCAGCCCATCGACATCGTCGAGGAGATGGAGACCTCGTATATCGACTATGCGATGAGCACTATCGTCGCGCGGGCTATTCCGGATGTGCGCGACGGGCTGAAGCCGGTGCATCGCCGGTTGCTGTATTCGATGGACGAAATCTCGGCCACGCCCACTGCGGCGTACCGCAAGTCGGCGCGGGTGGTGGGCGACACGATGGGGAAGTACCACCCGCACGGCGACCAGGCGCTGTACGACGCGCTGGTGCGGATGGCGCAGCCGTTTTCGATTCGGTATCCGCTGGTGGACGGGCAGGGCAATTTCGGGTCGGTGGACGGTGATCCGGCGGCGGCCATGCGGTACACGGAAACGCGGCTCACGCGGCTGGCGGCCGCGATGCTGGACGACCTGGACCGCGACACGGTCGACTTTGTCGACAACTTCGACGGCACCGCCGAGATGCCGGAGGTGTTGCCGTCGGTGGTGCCGAATCTGCTGATCAATGGGTCCACCGGCATAGCGGTAGGCATGGCGACCAGCATCCCGCCGCACAACCTGCGCGAGGTGGGACGGGCCATCGAGCACTACATCGAGAACCCCGAGGCCACGTCGCGCGACCTGATGCGCTTTGTGCGCGGGCCTGATTTCCCGACGGGCGGAATCATCGTGGGCGCGGAGGGCATCGAGCAGGCCTACACGCAGGGTCGCGGGCGGGTCAGCGTGCGCGCCGTCGTGAACGTGGAAGAAGTACGCGGCACCACGATGGCGCTGGTGGTGTCGGAGATTCCCTACCTGGTGAACAAGGCCAGGCTGGTCGAAAAGATTGCCTCGCTGGTGCGAGACAAGGTCGTTGCGGGCGTGCGCGACATCCGCGACGAGTCGGACCGGCATGGCATGCGCGTGGTGGTGGAACTGCGTGGGGACGCGCGGCCGGCGGCGGTGCTGAATCAGCTCTACAAGCACACGGCGCTGCAGTCGACCTTCAGCATCAACAACCTGGCGCTGGTGGACGGGCAGCCGGAACAGCTGCCGTTGCGCCGATTCGTCGAACTCTTCGTGCAGCACCGGCAGACCGTGGTGCGTCGCCGGACTGAGTTTGATCTGAAAAAGGCCCAGGCGCGCGAGCACTTGCTGGAAGGCTATGTCATCGCGCTGGACGACATAGACAAGGTGATCGCGATCATTCGCGCGGCGGACGACACGGAAATGGCCCGTAACGGTTTGATGCAGGAGTTTGGGCTGTCCGAGATCCAGGCCAACGCGATCCTGGACATGCAGCTGCGGCGGCTGGTGCGGCTGGAGCGCGAGCAGATTCTGGCAGAGCTGGATCAAGTGCGCGCGACGATCCGGGACCTGCAGGAGACCCTGGCCGACGAGACCCGCATCCTGGGGATCATTCGAGACGAGACGCGCGAGATAGTCAAGCGCTTCGGTAACGAGCGCCTAACGGAGATTCAGCGCGAGGCCTCCGGCGACTTCAACGAGGAAGACCTGGTGGCCGACCAGGACTGCCTGATCACCATGTCGTCGCGCGGCTACGTGAAGCGGGTACCGGCCAACACGTACCGAAGGCAGGGTCGGGGCGGCAAGGGGATCCGCGGCTTCCGCAGCAAGACCGGCGGGGTGGTGGAGCATTTCCTGGTGGCCAACACGCACGACCACCTGCTGTTCTTCACGAATAGGGGCAAGGTCTACCGGCTGCGGGCCTACGAACTGCCGGAGCAAGGGCGCGACGCCCAGGGCCACAGCCTGATCAATCTGCTGGCTATCGAGCAAGGCGAGCGCGCGACGGCGGTGCTGGCGATTCCCAACTTCGAGGCCGGCGACTACCTGGTGTTTGGGACGCGGCAGGGCGAGGTCAAACGGAGCGCGCTGACGCAGTTCGTGTCGATCCGAACCAACGGGCTGCTGGCAATGGACCTGGACGAGGACGACGAACTGGTGTGGGTGCGGCTGGGGACGGACGAAACCCACGCGATGTTTTTCACGCGCAACGGGATGTCCATTCGCTTCGCGCTGGACGAGATTCGCGCGAGCGGTCGCACCAGCGGGGGCGTGCGGGCCATCCGGCTCGCGGACGACGATGAGGTCGCGGCCATGGACCTGACGCAGGACGACGGGTTTGTGCTGCTGGTGACGTCCAATGGCTACGGCAAGAAAGTGGCCGTGTCCGAGTTCCGGCCGCAGGGGCGTCCAGGACAGGGATCGAAGGCGATCAACCTCAGCGAGAAGACGGGTGAGGTGGCCGACGCCCGGACGCTGCTGATGGAGAACGAGGAGATCGCGCTGGTGTCCTCGGACGGTCAGGTGATGCGCTGCGGGCTGTCGAGTGTCCGTCCGATCAAGCGGGCGGCGGCCGGGGTGATCATCATGCGCATGGACGAGGGCGTGGATCTGCTGCGGGTGGCGCGACTGGCTGATGGGCGCGACGGGGAGAACGGAGAGCGGGCGCGGCGATCTGGCTGACCTGTATGGACTGGCTGCGACGCTGGTGGACTGTTAGCGGCGCTTTGATACTCGTTCGCGGGGGGCCAGATTCTCCAGCCCATGGTTGTCCAACCCGACGAATCTCCAATTCGCAGGGAACGAACAGCGCTCGCGCGACGTATCTATTCCTGAGGGCCTTCTGGAAGCGGTTGACGTTGCTGCACCAAGGACTCATGGCGACGCCGGTAGTCTTGAAGGTGAGCCACGCCGATGTAGCGTTGATGCGTCACTTCCCGGCTGCCTCCGACAGTTTGACCAGGCGAAGGAGCATGTGATGCCGAGGCTATTGCGACTGTTGTTGGCGGTTGTGCTGGTGGGCGCGCTGGGCCTGGCGGCGTGCGGTGAGTTTCCGTTTGGCGGGGGGGCCGAGGAGCGGTCTGACGAGACGATGGCGAGGCCCGAAGCGGCGGCAGCCATGTCGAGGGATACGGCCACCGCGGTTGGCATGGCGGCCGAGCGGGCGGCGGTGCGAGTTGTGGACGTCCAAGCCGCGCCGGCGCCGCAGATCGTGGTGCAGGAGGTCGAGGCGGCTGCGATGAAGCAGGTGTCAACGGAGGCTCAAGCCATGGCGCCGGCACGGCGAGTGATTCGCGACGCCACGATCGGGATCGTCGTGGGCGACGTGAATGATGCCGTGCGGGAGCTGCAGGCGCTGGTGGACGGGATTCCGGAGGCGTTCCTGGCGTCGGCGGACGTGCGGGACGACGATCCGCGGTCGATCAGCACCGTGACGCTGCGCGTGCCGGTTGATCGGTTTGACGAGGTTCGGGCGCGGGTGCGCGAGCAGGGTAGCGAGGTCGTGTTCGAGGACGTGGGCGGTCGCGACGTGACGGCTGAGTTCACCGACGTGGACGCGAGGCTGCGGACGGCGGAGGCGGCCGAGCGGCAGTTGCTGGAGATCCTGGCGACGGCGCGCACGGTGCAGGACACGCTGGACGTGCAGCGCGAATTGCTGGAGGTCCGCTCACGCATTGAGGTGTTGCAAGGGCAGCTGAACCTGCTGACGAGTCAGACCGACCTGGCGACGATCACGGTGCGGCTGCATCCGGCGCCGGACTTGCGGATCGAGCGGTTTCAGCCGGAGGGGTACTTCATGCACGGCAGTACGGAACTGCCGATCACGATCGCCAACCACGGCACGGTGGACCTGCGGGACGTGGTGGTGCGGGACGCGCTGGCACCGGGGATGGTGTTTGAGTGGGCGTCGTCGCAGGGTGTGTACGAGGCGGCCACCAACAGCGTGGTCTGGTCGATCGACCGGCTGGACGCCAATTCGTCGCGAGACGTGTGGTCGCGGGTGCGGCTGGAAGGCGACGGCACACCGATGCAGGTAACGGCGACCATCACAGCCGACGGCGTGGTGCGCGAACCGTCGGAGGACCGGGCCGAGGCGACGCTGCCGTTCTTTGTAGACCTGAGCGTATTCAAGGAGGGCGAGGCGTCGGTTGCGGTGGGGCGGGACGCCACTTACTTCATCCACTTTCAGAATCACGGCAATGGCGACGCGCGGGAGGTGCGTCTGAGCGAGCGTTTGCCGGAGGGCATGACGTTCGTGCGCGCGGAGGGCGGCGGGCGGTACGACGCGGACACGCGGACGGTGGTGTGGGAGTTTCCGCGGCTGTCGCCCGATTCCGGGCAGGGCGTGTTCTACGAGGCGCGGGTCGATCGGAGCGAAGGTCGGTTCCAAACCGAGACGAAGATCGAGTTCGCCGGCGAGGACCGCGCCGATGTAGACAACCGGGTGGTGACGTTCCTGACCGCGCTGCCGGAAGACGTGGCGAACCGCGACGTGTTCGGGCCTGGATCAACGGCACGCGACGCGGTGGGTCTGCTGCTGGACATCGTGCGCTGGCTGGCGAGCGCGGCGATTGTGCTGGTGATTGTGGCCGGGCCGTTTGTGGCGGTTGGATTCCTGCTCCGGTTGGGCGTTCGGGCGATTAAGCGTCGGCGGGCGCGGCCGGAGGCGGATGCGTAGGGTAGGGTTCGCGTTGCGCTCTGACTGGCCGTGCGTCTCAGTAGAGGAAGAAAAAAGCCGAGGCGGAAGGGAACGATTCTCGTCTTGTTGGCGTAGTTGTTAGTGAGGCTGCACCGACCGCGCATTGATGGGGACGTACTAACCGGAATTGGGTAAGTTCGTACTGGCCGGGATGTGCCGCACAAGTTTTTTGCGTCGGTGCCGTTTGGCTTGGAAGTCAAAGGCTTCGGCGTGTGATGAAGTGAGTACTCCTCGGGCGACGCCGGGGGATTGATCTGGCGAGGGGGCGAGTGATGCGAGGACCACGACGATCACTGATGTTGGCGATTCCCTTGGCAGCGCTGTTGGTTGCGTCCTGCGGGGAGAGCTCGTCGGCTGAAGCGGCTCCGGCGGCGGCTGCGGTCGAGAGAATTGTGATTAAGGAGGTGCCGGTCGAGAAGGTCGTCATGAAGGAGGTTCCGGTCGAAAGGGTGGTAGTGAAGGAAGTCCCGGTCGAGAGGCTTGTCACGCAGGAGGTCGAGAAGGTCGTCGAAAAGGTCGTGACCGCCAGCGCAGCATTGCAGGAGCCTGCTCCGGGGTCTACGGCGCGGAACCAGGCGACCACGGGCTCGCTGTTGGCTTCTGAGACGCAGGTGCCCGATTCCGGGCGGAAGGTTATTCGAAACGCTGCTATTGGAATCGTTGTGACCGATGTGCCGACCAGCGTGAAGGCGATTCGCGGCATCGTGGCGTCGGTCCCGGGTGCGTTCGTGTCTCAGACCGGGATTGCAGGCAATCAGCCGTACCGGATCAGTTCGATCACTTTGCGGGTTCCCGCCGAGCGCTTTGACGAGACGATCGAGCGCATTCGCGCCCACGGTCGTGAGGTGGTGGCCGAGGACGTGACCGGACGGGACGTCACGGCTGCGTTCACGGACATCGAGTCGCGGATGCGCAACGCGCAGGCCACCGAGCGTCAGCTGCTGGAGATCATGGCTACCGCGAGAAACGTGCAGGACACGCTTGAGGTTCAGCGTGAAGTTGCCAAGGTGCGCGAGGAAATCGAGACGTTCCAAGGGCAGCTCAACTTGCTGGCTGACCAGGCGGCGCTGTCCACGATCACGGTCAACCTGCATCCGGTGCCCGACCTTCGAGTCGAGCGCCGTGCGCCGGACCAGTACGCCATGCACGAGTCGGTCGAATTCCCGATCACCGTGATCAACGATGGGACGGTGGAACTGCGCGAAGTCGTGGTGCGCGATCAGCTCGATCCTGACGTGGTGTTCCAATACGCGACGAAGCCCGGGCAATACGAAGAGGCCACGCACAGCGTGGTCTGGACGATCGAACGGATGTCGCCCGGTCAGGCCCTTGAACTACGGACGGGCGCGCGTCTTGAAGGCGATGGCCGAACAATTCAGTTGAGCGCGAAAGCAAGCACGAAGAGCGAAGTTCGCGACGCCGATCAGGACCATGACGAGGTCGCTCTGCCGTTCTTTGTCGACCTCAGCATCAACAAGGAACGCGATCTTGAGGTTCGGGTGGGTCAAGAATTGACCTATTCGGTGGGCTATGCCAATCGGGGCAACGCCGATGCCCGCGATGTCCGTCTGGTTGAAGGGCTGCCCTCTGGCATCACTTTCATTCGAGCGACCAAGGGCGGTCGATATGACGCCGACCAGCACGCGGTTGTGTGGGAATTCCCCGAGCTCGCGCCGGGCGCCAGTGGCAACGTGAGCTATCTGGCGCGGCTGGAATCGGCCGCCGAACGGCAGTGGTTTACGACTTCAATCACGGCTACGGAACGAGACCGTGCAGCCGTGGACAACCGCAGCGTGACGTTTCTGACGGCGATACCCAAGGAAGAGGAGGAAATCGAAGAGGAGAAAGTGGTCGAGGGCGACGAATGGGATCCCGGCGAGACGGTGAGTAATTCGGTTGAGGTGTTGACCGGTATCGGGCAGTGGGTGGCCAATGCCGGGATTGTCATCGGGATCATTGTCGCCCCCATCACGGCGGTTATTGGGGCAGTGGGACTCGGCGCGCTGGGGGTTCATCGCGTGGTGATACGGCGCTTCATTCGGCGGAACCGGTGAGTCGTTAGCTCGGCCCGGTGGCCCGGGATCTCCCGTCGTTTGCTCGCTTTGATGAGCGGGCGAGAGGCGGGGGATTCCTGTGTGGCTAGCGCTGGCTGGAACTCGCCGCCGCGGCGTGGCTTTTGAGGTAGACGAGGAGACCGGCGATGTCGGAGGGCGTGACGCCTTCGAGGCGGGCGGCCTGGCCGACGGTGGCGGGGCGGAAGCGTTCGAGCCGGTGGCGGGCTTCTGTGCGCAGGGCGCGCAGGTCGATATACGTGAGGTCGGACGGAATCCGGTGGTCTTCCATCGCGGCGGCGCGTCGGACCTGGGCTTCCTGCTGGCGGATGTAGCCGGCGTATTTGACCTCGAACTCAACGTGGGCGGCGGCTTCGGGCGGCGGCGGCTCGTCGCCCGCCAGTTCGGCAATGAGATCGCAGGTCATGCCGGTGCGAACCAGCACTTCCAGGCCGGGCGTGGTTTGCCGCAGCGGCGCCAGTTCGAGTTGGCGCAGCCGTTGATTGACCGCGGGAGACGCTGGGACGCGCAGGCGTTTCAGCCAGTCCTGGGTGGCTTCGGACCGTTCGCGCTGGCGCCGCAGGCGGGCGAGGCGTCGGTTTGATGCCAGGCCAATGGCGTGCCCAAGTTCGGTCAGTCGTCGGTCGGCGCTGTCGTGGCGCAGCAGCAGGCGGTATTCGGCGCGCGAGGTGTGTAGACGATAGGGCTCGGTGAGGTCGCTGGTGACCAAGTCGTCGATCATCACACCGACGTAGGCTTGGGCGCGCCCAAGTTCGATCGGGTCCTCGCCCTGCGTCAGGCGTGCGGCGTTGATGCCGGCCATGAGGCCCTGGGCGGCGGCCTCTTCGTAGCCCGTGGTGCCGTTGACCTGGCCGGCCAGGAACAGGCCGCGGGCGCTGCGGACTTCGAGCGAGCGGCGGAGCTGGCGGGGGTGGACGAAGTCGTACTCGACGGCGTAGCCCGGGCGGAGCATCTCGGCGGCCTCCAGGCCCGGGATGGTGCGAATCATGGCCAGCTGCACGTCGGCGGGCAGGCTGGTGTTTGCACCCTGAACGTAGACCTCGTGGGTGCGGAAGCCCTCGGGTTCGAGGAAAAGGGAATGGGAGTCCTTACCGGCGAAGCGGACGATCTTGTCTTCGATCGAGGGGCAGTAGCGTGGGCCGGAGGCGGTGATCGAGCCGTTGAACATCGGCGCCCGATGAAGGTTGTCACGGATCAGCGCGTGGGTCTGCGGCGTGGTCTGGACCTGGTAGCAGGCCATCTGGGTGCGCCAGCCGCGCGGTGGGACGTGCGGATAGACGGTGTCCGGCGCCGCCTCGTGCCACTCGGATCTGGGAGGCGGATCGAAGCTGAACCACAGCGGCTGCTGGCTGCCATGCTGTACGCGCGTGCGGGTGTAATCGATGCTGTCGGCGGCCAGTCGCGGCGGCGTGCCGGTCTTGAGGCGACCCAGTTCCAGGCCGGCGTTTCTCAGGTCGTTGGCCAGCGCGGTGGCGGGCGGTTCGCCGCGACGACCGCCGGGCGACACCGCATCGCCCATGATGATCCGGCCCTGCAGGAACGTTCCGGTGGTGACGACGGTGGCGTGGGCGCGAATCTCCTGGCCGGTGCTGGCGCGGACGCCGCGCACGCGCCAGGCGGGCGCCCCGTCCAACGGTTCCGATTCCCAGATGAGGCCGTCCACATGGGCCTCGAGGAGCGTCAGGTTCTTCTGCGCCTCGAGCAGGCGGCGCATAAGCACGCCGTAGGCATGCTTGTCGCACTGCGCGCGCAGGGCGCGGACGGCCGGTCCCTTGCTGGTGTTCAACTCGCGGATCTGGATCTGGGTGCGGTCGGTGTTGCGGCCCATTTCGCCGCCGAGCGCGTCGATCTCACGTACGAGGTTGCCCTTGGCGGGGCCGCCGATCGATGGGTTGCAGGGCATTTGGGCGACGGTGTCGAGGTTGGTGCTCAGGAGCGCCGTGCGCCGACCCATGCGCGCCGCGGCCAGGGCCGCCTCGCAGCCGGCGTGGCCGGCGCCGACTACCAGGACATCGAAGGCGTCGGTGCTTGTGCGGGTGTGTCGGAGACGCATGGACCTATCTTCCCACGCGCCGGTGAGAATCGGTCCGATTGCCGGTTTGGCGGCGATATACACTCAGATACTCGCGCCGCGGCTATCGTGGCGGCCCGCAACGCCGCTGGAGCCCAGTATCGCCGTGCAGGACTCCGATCCTAACGCCCAACTGATCGACGCGTTCGTTCTTCCCACGGACACGGGGAGCGCGGTGCTGATCGACACGGATTACGGGCGGTTGGACGCCGATGCCGGTCCGTTTCAGATCGCGCTGTACAGCCGCCTGCCGATGTCACCGGGCGAATTGGCGGTGATTCGCGCTCGCGTGGAGGCCGATCTCTTTTCCCACGCCGTGCGAATGGCCGGGCAGGGCCGGCGCTGGGCGCTGGCGCTGCTGGTCGGGCTGTTGGAGCTGGGCGTGGTGAGCGTGCTGCTGGCGTTTCTATTCATTAATCGCGAGCCGGTTCACGCGGTGGTGGCCTGGGCCGTGCCGCTGGGATTTCTGCCAGGACTGCTGCAGGCATGGCGTGCCGTGGCGCGCCGGCGGTCCGGCGCGCGCGCCCGGTCGATCCTGGAGGTGGGCGAACTTCTGCCGACGACCGCGGTGGGACGCGACGGCGACTTGCTGGCCCGGCTGCGCGATATCTGGCGGGCCGCCGACCAACCCGACGAACCGCGTGACCTGATGCGTCTGGAGCGCGACGCGCGCAGTCGCGTGCGCTGGCCGGCCGTGGCCCGCTTCTATCGAGAACTGGCGGGCGCCCCGGAGGAAGCGGCGTCCGTGGGGCGGCTGGCGAGACTGCGCGGGCGGCTGGGTCCGAGGCAGTCGCCGCATCCGCTGACGTACCTGGCGGTCCGTTCGCGATGATGAATCTGGCCTGTTGGGCGGTGCCCACTCGAGACGGCTATGTGCTGCGCGCCGACCGATCCACGGCGGCGATCCTGCAGGCGGCGCCAGCTCGCAGCCCGCAGTTCTGGGGCTGGCGAATCGCGTTGATCCAGCCGCAGAGTCAGCAGTTCTCGGCGCCGCTGGCGGCGCGGGCCGCGGCGATGGCGGTGGACTACGCCCGGCTGGCGGGCGGCGACGCGCAACCCGACGCGCCGCGACGCAGCCGACGGATGATGGTGTGGATGGAATTGGTGTTGGGACTGGCTCTGGTGATCGCCTCGGGCGGTCACTGGGTTCCGGCGCTGGCGGGCGTCTGGCTGCTGACGGGCCGCCGCTGGCTGCGATGGTTCCTGGATCTCGACGGGCGGGTGGTTCAGGCGCCGGTCGCGCCGGCGCAGGCGCCATTGGTCAGCTCCGACGCCCACGTCGGACTAGGCCGGGTCGAGCGCGCGATGCGCGAGGCGGACGACGACACGGCGGCCTACGCCCTGGGGGCGGTTATGGCGCGTGCGGAAGGATTGGATGAAGCCGCCGAGGTCTACGAGGCGCTGGCCGGCGGGACGGACCCGTCCACGCTGCCGCCCCACATTGGCTTTTGGGTTGCGGACGAGACTGTGCACAACCCGTTCCGGCTGGCGCTGCCAGCGCCGAGCGCGGTCACGGGCGACGCCGCATGAGCGCCGTCCCGGAGGACGTTGCCTCGTGATTGCCGCGGGCGTGCGCATCGATATTCCAATTGACGAGTCGCGCTACCGCCGGTTGCTGCGTCCGACGGACTGGCGGGAGGAAGCGGCGAAGCTGGCCGGCGTCTATGCCCAGCGCGTGATCTATGAAGGCCCTGTGGCCGGTCTACGCGAAGGCCGCGTGCTGGAGTTGATAGCCGGCGACTCGGCGGCAGAGGTTCGGATTGCGATCGACGCCGTGCCAAACACGCTGACCATGCCGGTGCTGGCGGCCGGCCGTGCCGTGGCGCGAGCGTTTGGCACGCCGGCCAGTGATCGCCAATCCCTGTTGTCGCGTGTCGCCCTGTTGCTCTATCTCGTAGAGCCTGCGGGGGATGTCCTGGTTCCCCGGCCGGAGCAGCCAGCCTTTGGGCCGGCGGCCGCGCTGCGCCTGATGGCCTCGCCGATCCGTCCGCACGTGTGGGGAGCGCTGCGGGTTTCGCTGGACACATTTGAGCCATCCCTGGTGCTGGACCTGCGCGATGGCGGGACGGCGCTCAGCGCCCAGCGGCTGGCCTTCATCATGCATGCGCGCGGCCAGCAGACCAACGTGGATTGGTATGACGAACGCCGCGCGCGGATCGGTGTCGACGAAGGCCAGCGCACGGCGAACGAGATTCAACGGAGAGGCTTCGCCCTTCTGGCGCCGCAGGCTGACGACCTGCACGCGGCGGGGGTTCTGCCGTTGGCGCCGGGTGTGCTGGCCACGGCCCCAGGGCAGCCGCCGGACCGAACGCTGGCCGCATGGGCCGCGCATACCAGTGGGGCCATTGGGGCCTCCGCGGTTGCCGTTGGGCGAATTGAAAGCCTGCGGGCGGCCGCGCTAGCCGCAGCCGCCGGCGCCGCGTTCATCACCGGGCCAGCGGCCGTGATGCCGGAGCGTCTGTAAATGCGGGATGACGCCATGGCCGGCAATGTGACGGCGCCGCCGGACGACCCCGCGGCGATTCCGCTGGAATACGTGCCGATCCCGGCGGGGCCGGACGGTTCGATGCTGATTGCGCATGACCGCCACCGGCTATCGCAGGTGGCGGCCCGGGCGTTGGTTCCCGCGCGCACGCTGCGGGTGGGATCGCTCCCACACGACGCCTCGGTCGTGTCGCAGATCGAATCCAAAGCGGTGCGGCGGCAGCGTGGCCTGCGGCGCAGCGCGCGCGCCCGGCAGGTGGGGCAACTAGTCGCGGCGGCGGGACTGCCATTTCTCGTCGCGGCTTTGCTGGGTCTGCTTGCGTTGCCGATTCGGGGGATTCCGGTAGGGGGAGACGCGGTTGCCCACTTCATCGAGACTGCCGGCGGATCGGTGGGCGGCCTGCCCCTGGCCGCGGTCATCTCGCTGTTGCCGTCCGCCTGGCTGATCCGGCGCGCGCGCCGCGCGGTGACCACGCGTCCAGGGGCGCGTGGCGCCGAAACCACCCTACAGGTTGCCGAATTGCAGGTGCGGGACGACGCCGGGCCGTTCCTGGCTGCCGCCGAATCGCTTCTGGCGGATTTCAGTGACCTTATGGGGGGACGAGCGCGGATTGACGGCCAGCGCGCGCTTCGGCTGGCGACGAGGTTTGACCAGCTCAAGCGGCTGGCTGCCCACTACGACGTGGCGTCGGTGCAAGCCTTTGCCGCGGACATGGCCGCGCAGTTTCGCTTGGCCGGCCGTCCGCCGCGCCGCCTGATTCCCGGGTTGTACGCGCGGCGAAACTCGGTCCACATCGCGGCAGCTACCTCACCGTATGACCCGGCCTCGCGGCGGTGCCTGTCCGCGCTCCTGTCGCTTCCGGCGCTGGTCCTTTTAGGCGGATTCGCGGCGGTTGTCACCTTCCTGGCCGCGGGCGTGTTTCGGTTGAGCGCCGACGATGCGTTGATCCTAGTGCCGAATGAGGCCGTGGCGTTTCCGTCCAGCGCTACCGTGCTTGCTTTGGGCCGTGGGATTGACGGGGCCGACATTCCCAGCGCCGAAACGCTGAGCGTGATGGAAGGGCCAGGCTTCTTCTGGGCATGGCCACAACCGGTCACGGAGCGACGGGTAATCAATCTGACCGACCGGCGTGCGCCGGTGACGCTGATCTTGCCTACGGAAGCCGAACCCGAAGACCTGGTCGTGCAGTTTCAGTACGACGTGACCGACCTGGCGGCGTTCATCCGGCTGGGCGTGCCTGAGATTGCCGACCAGTTCATAGCCGTAATTCTGCGAGAAGGCCTGGCGCAACTCCTAGGACCGTGGCGGGATTCGCTGGTGGCGGAATTCGACGGCCAAACGGCGAGTGTCAACGAAGAGTTGCGGTCGGAAATGCAACAGTTTTTGAATGGCTTTGTCGACGTTGCCAACGCCAACGAGCGGCTGACCGGTCTGGGGATCATTCTGAAGCCTCAGCCGGGCTTCAGTTTCCAGCGAACCTGATCGCTGCGATCTTGCGACCGCGCGCCGCGCGATAATCGACCATGGCGACCATGGGTGAGATGCTTCGCGCGGCGAGGGAGCAGGGCGGTCTGACGTTAGAAGCGGCGTCGAGCGCCACACGCATTCCGCGACACAATCTCATCGCCCTGGAGACTGACAGCCTGGATGCGCTGCCGGCGGAGCCGTTTACGCGGGGGCTTATCCGCGTCTACGCGCGAGTGCTGGCGGTGCCGGAGGAACCTGTGCTGAACGCCTACGCCGCGGCGCTCCACGCTCGGCACTATGCCGTCGCCGAGACTGGGCGGGCGTTGCGACGCCGTCAGGGTCGTACGACGGCCGGCGCCGTAGCATTGGCAATTGTCGCCGTCGGCGCGGTGCTGCTGGTCATTCTGTCTGGCGGATTTCCCGGGTCCGATGCTTCCGAGGCGCGGACACCGGCGTCCTCGCCGGCGGGTACCGGCCTACGGTCCGGCGCCGTGCTGGAACTGGTAGCCATACGGCCAACCGAGATATCGGTTGTGGTTGACGGCCGGCCCGTGTTCGACGGACGGCTAACCGCCGGGTCGAGCCAGACATGGTCGCCCCAGCGGGATATTGCGGTGCGGGCCGAAGCGGCTGACGCGATCGAGGTGCGGATCGACGGCACTTCGGTCGGGGTGCTCGGTCCGCCCGGTGGATCGTATCAACGCACGTGGCGAGTCGATGCCGGTGGCTGAGTCAGCCGTGCCGGCCCGCCGCGAAGCGACAGCCCCCCGCCCCGAGCGCCAAGGCTCCGCCGGGTGGGTTCGTGCGCTGCCGAACCTGTTGACCGGGTTCCGGGTGCTGGTGATCCCGCTGATCGTCGGGTTGTTGCTCTGGGACGGCCAAGCCTCCAACCAGGCGGCTGTCTGCCTGTACATCGTGGCAGGAATCAGCGACATACTGGACGGCTACTTCGCCCGCCGCTTCGGGTCCGGCACGCAGCTGGGGATTTTCTTCGATCTCGTGGGCGACAAGCTGCTGGTCGCCGCGCTGCTGATCACGATGGTCGAGCTGGGCTGGATTCCCGGCTGGCTGGCCTTCGGCTTCGTCGCGCGGGAAATCTTCGTAATGGGGATGCGCGCCTATGCCGGGGCCCAGGGCGTTACGGTCAGCGCGGGGCAGCTGGGCAAAATGAAGATGATGTGGCAGTACATCGGGCTGGGCGCGGTGATCTGGGACCGGGTGCCGCTGACCTGGGCGCTGGCGTTGTTCGCGCTGGTCCTGACGATTAGTTCCGGGCTGCACTATCTTTTCAGCGTCTCACGCGAGTTGCGCGGACGGCCCGCGCCGGACGTTCCGGACCCGGTATGAGGTGACTCTGACATGAGTGAGCAGACCGTTTGGCGAGTAGGGGTCGTGGGCGCTACGGGCCTTTTCGCGCCAACCTATCTGAACCCGGCCATCGACTTGCCCGAACTGGAATTGCGCGCGATTGCCGCGCGCCGTCCCGGACCGCTGGCGGAAACCGCAGCGGCCTACGGGATGCCTGAAACGCACACCGATTGGCTCGATCTGGTGGCGAGGGACGACCTGGACGTGGTGGCGATCGTCACCAGCAACGCGATGCATCACCCGATTGCCGTGGCGGCCCTGGAGTCCGGCAAGCACGTGCTGTGCGAGAAACCGCTGGCCAACACGACCGCCCAAGCCGCTGACATGGTTGCCACGGCGGAGCGCACCGGTCTGGGCAATGGCGTGGGTCACTACATGCGCTTCGCGGAACCGATTCAGACCGTGCGCCGCCTGATCGAGGACGGCGAGCTTGGCGAGGTTCAGGCGCTCTTTGGACGAATCTGGCAGCCGCGCGCCGAGCATGAACCGCTGCAGTGGTGGATGACCGAGGAGGAATGTCCGGCCGGATCCATCGGCCTGCTGGGTGTCCACCTGCTGGACCTGGCTCGCTATCTGACGGGCAGCCACATCAACGCCGTGGTGGCGCACCTGCCCATCGTCGTTCCCGAACGGCCCGACATGGGCGCGATCTCACGAGTCGACGCCAACCGCTGGTCGGCGGAAAACCCGCAAGGCGCCCCGCCCGGAACCCCGAATGCTCAGGTAACCGCCAGCGACTTCGGGACGATCCACGGCGAGATGGCCTCTGGCGCGCTGTTTACCTTCACCGCCGGCCAGACCACCTTCACCCGTCCCGGCCCCACACCTGACGTACAGGTGCACGGCTCGCGCGGATCCGCGTTCGTCAGCTACTCGGGGGGCAACCGGCGGGCCGGCAAGGTGGGCCTGGTACGCGGGGTCGATCCAACAGTGGTCGACGTGCCCGTGGCCGTCCACGAATCGCCGCGCGCGCAGAACGCGGCCATGTTCCGGAATTTTGTGATCCCAGGTCTGCGCGCGCTGGCCAGCGGTCAGTCGACCCAATTGGCGAGCTTCCGTGATGGGCTGGCGGTGGCGCGTGCAGTGGATGCGGCGCGGGAGTCTGAACGGACGCGGGCGTGGGTGGCCGTGGGGTGACCGAGGAAGTCCGCTGGAAGTACCGGTTTCAGAACTTCTCGCGTGCCTACGCGCTGTTGCGGGAGGCGCTGGAGGCGGAGGTGAAAGACCTGAGCCAGTTAGAGCGCGAAGGGGTGATCCAGCGGTTCGAATACACGTTTGAGTTGGCCTGGAACACACTTAAGGACCGCCTGGAATACGACGGAGTGGTGCTCGACACGGTAAGCCCGCGCAACGTCATTCGAGCGGCGTTCCGGGCCAAGCTCATCGACGACGGTGACGCCTGGATCGACATGCTGACCGACCGCAACCTGATGGCACACACCTACGATGCCGCTAGATTTGAAGCGGTCGCTGGAAACGTGCGTCGTCGATATTTGGCGATCCTCGGCGCCTTGTATGAACGGCTGGGCGAAGAGGCGCTCGGTTCGTGAACGCTCCGGATCTGCCCGAAAAGACGCTTGACGAACTGACGCAGGTTTTCGCTGCCTATCCCGAACTCACGGAAGTCGTGCTCTTTGGCTCGAGAGCGACGGGAGCTGCGACCGCTCGTTCCGATATTGACCTAGCCACCCGCGGGATCGCCGACGACCAGCGCCTGGGACGCCTGGCCCTGGACTTGGACGACCTGCCTATCCCCCAGCAGTGCGATCTTCAAGCGTGGGAGAAGATCACCTACGCTCCGCTACGGCGCCATATCGAAACGGTCGGAATCATGATCTATCGGAAGTCGGCGTCTTTGCGCATGTCCATCGGGTAGGCGCCTGGGCGTAGGCTGTAGAAGCCCCTTTGCTTTCTCTCGCGAGCGATTCCGCTGCCCAACTCTGCTATGCATCGTGTCTGGACCGTCGCCGAGGCCAAGGCGCGGTTGTCTGAAATCCTGCGGCTCTCGGAAGAGGAGGGACCTCAGCGTATCGGCCGGCGAAAGTGTTTCGTCGTGATGCCAGCCGAGACTTGGGAAGCGCGCGTTTCGCCGCGTTCGCCGCTGGGGCGATGGCTGATCGACAACATGCCTCGCGGCGTGGATCTTGAGATTCCCGACCGTAGAGATTCAGGGCGCGAGATCCCGTTCAGCGATGAGGATGTTGACTGAACGGCCTTCGTAGCGGCATAGCAACTTCGCTGGGATGCGTCGTCGACATGGCCTGCTGGTCGCGAGTGCTGGATTCCTAGACCAGCGGAACCTCTGCCGCGCTTTCGAGCTGCCAGCGGGCGCTGAGTTCCTGGCGGCCGACCATGTCGGCGTACCAGCCGCCTTGCGCCAGCAGGTCGTCATGGGAAGCGGCGGCGGCTACCTGGCCGTTGCGGAGCACGATGATGCGGTCGGCTCGGCGTACCGTGGCCAGGCGATGCGCGATGACCAGCGTCGTGCGGCGAAGCGTCAGGCGGTCCAGTGCTTCCTGGATCAATGCTTCGGTTTCCGCGTCCACCGACGAGGTGGCTTCGTCCATGATCAGGATCGGCGCGTCTTTCAGGATGGCGCGCGCGATGGAGATGCGCTGTTGCTGACCACCGGACAGGCGCACGCCGCGCTCGCCGATGCGCGAGTCATAGCCCTGCGGCAGGCGTTCGGCGAACTCGTCCACGTTGGCCGCGCGGGCGGCCGCCAGAATGTCGTCCTCGCTTGCTCCTGGCCGGCCGAAGGCGATGTTGTCGCGGATACTCCCGGCGAACAGGAACACGTCCTGCAACACCAGCGACACGTTCGAGCGCAGCCAGACCAGCGGCAGGTCACGCACGTCGGTCCCGGCGACTCGCACGGCGCCGTCCTGCAGGTCGTAGAACCGCGGCACCAGGTGCGCGCAGGTGGTCTTGCCCACGCCGGTGGCGCCCACCAGCGCGATCAACTCGCCCGGCGCCGCGCGGAACGACACCCCTTGCAGCACCGGCTCCTCGGGTTCGTAACGGAAGTCCACGTTGTCGAACTCCACCGACCACTCCGGCGTTGACGGCACCGCCGCACCCGGCTTGTCGCGGAGGTCCGTCTGAACCTCCAGCAACTCCAGGATGCGTTCGGTGCTGGCCATCGCCTTCTGGATGTTCTCGCTGATGGCGGCCAGCTGGATCACCGGCTGGTAGATGAGGCCGAGATAGACCACGAAGACGAACAGGTCGGCCACGGGGATCGCGCCGCGCAAGGTGAGGTCGCCGCCCACGGCCACCACCAGAATCAGCCCGAGTCCGGCCAGCAACTCGATCACTCCTGCTGGTATCAGGGAGAGAAACTGCGCTTTTTGAATGTCGTCGCGGTAGCGCTGCCAGCGGCCTTCCACGATTCGCAGTTGCTCCGTCTCGCGGCCAAAGGCTTTGATGACGGCATAGCCCGAAATGCCTTCGGTCACGGTGGCGGTCACGCCGGCCATGGACTCGCGCACCAAGCGCCACGAACTGCGGATGCGCGGAAACAAGTAGCGCCCGGCCAGCACAATCACCGGAATGGGCAACAGCGCCAGCAGCGCCAGTTGCCAGTTGATGATGAACAACGCCACCAGCATCGCGATGGGTAGCGCGATGGCCATCACCGTCTCCGGAATGCCGTGCGCGATGAAGTCCTCCACCGTTTCCACGTCGCCGACCGAGCGCGACACCAGGGCGCCCACGCGCCGGTCCGTGAAAAAGCGGTGCGGCAGCGTCTGAATGTGGCGATAGAGGTTGACCATCATCGCCTGCTGCACGTTGTAGGCGGACCAGTGGGAAAGCAGCCCGTAGGTGTAGCGAGCCGCCGCCCGCACCAGGTAGGCGACCACCAGCGCTGCCACCACCAGCGCCATGGCGTTCTCAGCGGCCGAGCCCTCGGCGTGCCAAATCAGGATCTGCCGCACCAGCAGTGGCGGGACCAGACCGCTGGCGGCAAAGACCAGCCCGGCCAGAACCGTGCCGCTCAGCATGCGGCGCTCCGGGCCGATAAAGCGAGAAAACTGCCGGATGAACGTCACGCCCGCAGCCTAACGAGGTCAGCCGCCAGTTGCCAGTAGGCAGCAGAAAGGAGGCGGCAGGCAGGAGGCAGTGGCTCCTGGGCTGATACGGGAGAATGGCAGGCGCTTAGCTTCGACTCCCCGGAAACGCATGGCCTATGACGAGGGACTGGCGCAGCGGCTGCGCGAGTCGCTGGCGGACGCCGACGGACTGACCGAACGCCGGATGTTTGGCGGGATTGCCTTCATACTGGGCGGCAACATGGCGGTGGGCGTGACGGGTGACGAGTTGATGGTGAGGACTGGCCCGCAGCGGTACGCCGAGGCTTTAGCGCATCCGCACGCGCGGGTATTCGACTTGACCGGTCGGACCATGCGGGGCTGGGTGGTGGTGGCGCCCGACGGCCTGTCGGACGACGCGGCGCTGAGCGCTTGGGTCGAGATGGGCGTGGCCTTCGCCCGTTCGCTGCCGCCCAAGTAGCGTGCGGGTGGGTGCCCGCGCTCGGCCATCTGCCTGTACCTTGGATTGAGGGCCGCCGCTGTCTGGAATGGAGACCCGCTGTGAAGTACTCCCGCGAGATTGTGATCGACTTGCCGCGCGATCGCGTGATCGAGCTGTTCGACGATGCGGACAACCTGCCCAAGTGGCAGGAGGGGTTGCAGAGCTTCGAGCACGTCAGCGGCGAGCCGGGACAGCCTGGGGCCACCTCTCGCCTGGTGTATGAGCACCGCGGACGCCACGTGGAGATGATCGAAACGGTGACCCGCCGCGACCTGCCTGACGAGTTCTCAGGCACCTACGAGACTGAAGGCGTCTGGAACCTGATGAACAACCGGTTCATTGAAGAAGGGCCGGACCGCACACGCTGGATCGCTGAGACGGAATTCCGCTGCGCCGCCCTGAAGATGCACCTGATGTTCATATTCATGCGCTTCCTATTCACGCGGCAGACCATGAAAGCCCTGCGCGACTTCAAGACCTTTGCCGAGAGCGAAGGGCGCGGGGAGTAGCGGCCGATCCTCAGCGAATAGGGCGGCGCTTGGCCGCGTCCGCTACTCCTCGTGGCCGGCGGTTGACTCCAGGTCGAGGGTGAAGGGCAACGCGCCGACGGGGAGGGGTTCGGGACGTTCGGCGACCAAGTCGTCAAGTTCGGCCTCTGACGCGTCGAAGCCCAGATGGGCCAGCGTGTCCGTGTAGGGCCGGCCTTCGTCGGGATCCCAGCCGCGTTCTTGGTAGTAGCCCTGGACGTAGGTGCGGACTTCCTTGCGCGGCAGTTGGTAGTCGCTTAGCGGTCCCATGCGAATCGGTTGATGCAGGCGATCCGGGAGGCGGTCGTCGGCGGCGGTCATGCCCTCGCGCAGGTTGAACAGCCGGGCCATGGTCAGACCGCGCTCGAAGGTTTCGTGCAGTTCTTCGGGCGTCATGTCCCAGCCGGTTACGGCATTGAGCAGTTCCAGGGCCTTGGTGTCATCGTAGTCAAGGAGCTGGCACAGGCCCACAGTGTTGCGGACGGAGGTGCGCTTGAGGCCGGCGCCCGTGTGGTCGCCGCCGGTGGGGGTGATGGGGTAGTTGTCACGCATCTCGCGCATGGCACGCGGGTCGTGCATGGCGACTTCCAGGCCCTTGACGTGGACGACGTAGTCCTCGGCGTCGCCGCCGATGGTTCGGGCGGCGCGGAGGGCGCCCTCGGCCAGCAGATCGCCGATGCCGTCGCGGTAGGCGATTTGCTCGATCAGGTCCAGCAGGTCCTGCGCCGAGCCGAAGCGGAGGGATTGACCGTCCTCGTTGAAGTCGCGCAGACGGCCCATTTCGTCCATTTCCATGGCCCAGGCGATAGTGGCGCCGGCCGAGATGCTGTCCATGCCGAGGTAATTGAGCATCTCGTTGCCCTTGCAGACGGCCATGATGTCGGTGACGCCGGTGTTAGTGCCGATGGCGGCCAGCGTTTCGTACTCGGGCCCGCCGTACTTGGGCCGCACCTTGACCTTGGGCGTGTCGATCTTGACCCGCTTCTTGCAGCGCACGGAACAGGCGAAGCAGCGGTCCATGTGGTCGATCACCTTGTCGCGCATGGCGATGGCGTCAATGTTGGTGGCGCCGTCCAGTTGCCCGTCGCGGAAGTTGTGGACGATCAGGTGGCCTTCGAGCTGCTTCGAGCGAACCATGGCACCGGTGCCCCAGGTGTGCAGCCGGTGGTGCGAGCCGCCTTCGCCCAGGGTTTCATGGGCCACCCAGCGGGCGGTGTCCTTGACGGGATCTCGGTCGGCGACCTGAACCCGATTGCTGCCGCGGACGGCAATGGCCTTCAGGTTCTTGGATCCCATGACCGCGCCCAGGCCGGTGCGGCCCGCGACGTCGTTCAGGTCGTTGACGATGCAGGCGTAGCGGACCAGGTTCTCGCCGGCGGGTCCGATCTGGGCTACGCGGATCTGCTGGTCGCCGAGCTCTTCACGGATGTCGGTTTCCACCGGGCCCGTGATCTGGCCCCAGAGGTGTCCGGCGACGCGGAACTCGATCTGGTCGTCCTTGATCCACAGGTAGACGGGTTCGGACGCACGCCCCTGGATGACGATGCCGTCCCAGCCGGCCTGCTTGAGCTCAGCGCCCCAGTAGCCGCCGGCCTCAGATTCGCCAAAGAGTCCTGTGAGAGGCGACTTGGCGCCAACGCTGTGGCGACTGGCGCCCGGCAGGGCCACGCCGGTGGTCGGTCCCATCGCGAAGACTAGGCGGTTGACCGGGTCAAACGCGTCCGCGCCACGGGGCGTTTCGGTGAGGAGGTAGTGGGCGATGAGATTGCGGCCGCCGAGGTGCTTGCGGAAAAAGGCGTCCCCGGGCTGTTCGGTCCAGCAGCGGCGCTCGGTCAGGTCCACGCGCAGGATTCGGTTCTGGATCGAGGTTGGCGCCATGGGCTCGCTCACATTCCGCCGGACATCGGGACCAGGACCTCCAGCGTATCGCCATCGCGCAATTGCGTCGCGCGCGAGGCCAGCTCGTCGTTCACGCCCAGGGTGAGACGGCGTGTCTCGTCGAGGCCGTGGGCCGCCAGCACGTCGCCGACCGTGGCTCCGGCCGGGGTTTCGATCACTCGAATCCGGCCCTCGCCGGGGAAGAAGCGGGCGAGGTCGGCGTACGGGCGGACGCGGATGCGGATGCGGGTTTCCGGCCGCACCGACTTGCTTCTCGGTGGCGGTAGTCGAGTCATGGCGGTGCGTTCAGCGGTATCCAGCCTGCGGGATCAACTGTACGGCGCTGCCACAAGTCAAGGGATCGACTGCTGGTAGCATTATGCTATCAAAGTGGTATCACAGGTCGGAGTGTCCTTGTGCCGCACGTGGCAGTTCGTGGACTTCCCGAGGACGTGCACCGGGAACTCAAGGAAGCCGCTCGCCACAACCACCGCAGCCTCAATGGCGAGATTCTGGCCAGGCTAACGGCTTCGGTGCGTTCGAACCAGATAGACGCTCGAGCGCTGCTTGAGCAGATTCAGAGGCGGCACGAGCTTCTTGGGCCTGTCGATCTCAGTGACGACGTCATCAGGGAGTTGCGAGACGCCGGTCGACCATGATCGTGGTCGATACCAATGTCATGGTAAAGCTGGTCGTTGGCGGCGCGGATGGGGCTGAGGCGGCGCGTCTGTATGAGCGAGACCAGGAGTGGGCGGCGCCTCCCATTCTGATAAGCGAACTACGCAACGTGCTGGTTGGATACATGCGCCGCGGTGCGATGTCTCGAGAACAGGCCGTCGCAATGATTGACCACGCCTCGCTCGTGCTGGGTGACCGTGTCGTGAATCCGCCAGGCTCGGTGGTGGTCGAGGTGGCGCTCAAGTGCGGGCTAACCGCCTATGACGCAGAGTTCGTCGTCTTGGCCCGCCTTCTTGGTGTTCCATTGGCGACCGCGGACCGTGAGATTCTGCGATCTGCGTCCGACGTAGCCGAACCGCTTGCTGCACTCGCTGATTGGCAGGATTAGTAGAGCCTCAAACGCTAGGGCACGCGGACGCCGGTGGTGTTGGTTTGGAGGCGGTAGACGCTGCCGCGGGCGGTGACGAAGAGGGTGGACCACTGGGGGCCGCCCCAGGCGAGGTTGGCGGGTTGCTCGGGAAACTTGATCAGGCCCACCACAGTGCCGTCCGGCTCGATCACCCATACCGCTTTCCCTGGGCCGCTGCTCCACAGGCGACCGTTCATGTCGCACTTCATGCCGTCCGGGCTGTTGGGTTGCGGGTAGGGGTCCATGTCCACGAACTGGCGTGGGTTGTCCAGCAGGCCGTCGTCGATGACGTCGAAGGCCCAGATGTCGCGGGGGCCGCCGGAGTCGCCGATGTACAGCGTTTGCTCGTCGGGTGAGAACGCGAGCCCGTTCGGGCGTACCAGGCGGTCCGTCAGCAGCGTCACTTCGCCATCCGTTCCCAGCCGGTAGACGCCGTTCAACGGCTGTTCCTGAGCCGCTGGCCCGAGATCGACGATCCCGTAGGGCGGGTCGGTGAAGTAGATGTCGCCGTTGCGCTTCACGACGATGTCGTTGGGGCTGTTGAAACGTCCGCCGTTGAAGTGCGTGGCGATGGGCGTGGGCTGGTTGTTCTGGTCGAAGCGAAGCACGGCGCGTGCGCCGTGGGTGCAGCCGAGCAGCCGGCCTTCTCGGTCCAGCGTCAGTCCGTTGGTCGTGCCGTTGAAGGCGCGGAAGGTCGTCAGCTCTGGCCCTTCGGGCAGTTGCCGCCAGCGGCAGATGCGGTCGTTGGGAATATCGCTGAACAGCAGGTGGTCGCCGCGCCAGACGGGGCCTTCGGTAAAGGCGAGACCGCCGGCAATGCGTTCCAGGTTCGTGCCCGGCTCGACCAATTGGGCCAGGCGTCCGGATACATCCTCAAGCTCGACGTCAACGTGCGGGATCGGTTCGGCCACGGCGCGGACTCCAGAGGTGGCGGCGCATGCGACGCTGATATTGCCCGATTCGCGGGACGGCGGTTTGCCCTTGGCCGGTTTCCCCTTTGAAAGGCTCGGGGCTAACGAACCAACGAGGGTTGCGGTCGGGCGGGCGCGTGCGCACGATGAGACTGCACGTTGGCGACGGACGCTCGAACGATATGACCACTGACCTGCCGCAGGTTCCGCCCGTGACGCTGGGGCGGTCGGGCGTGCGATCCACCAAGCTGGCGCTCGGCTCGGCAAATTGGATCGGCCGGGTGGGTGACGACGCCTACGTCGAACTGCTGCGCGAAGCGTTCCGTTTGGGCATTCGGCACGTGGACAGCGCGCCGTCCTACGAGCAGGGCTGGCTGGCGGCGCGGTTGCGCGAGGCCGACGCGCCCGACGATCTGCTGATCGTCACCAAGATCGGGCGCTATCGAGGCGACGACGGCATCGAGTACGACTTCGATCCGGAGCGGGCCGTGCGCAGCGTGCACGCGAGCCTGGACGAACTGGGGCTGGAGCATCTGCCGGTGCTGAAGCTGCACGACGCAAGGCCCGATGACTGGGATCAGATCATAGGGCCGAACGGCACGATGGCGGCGTTGCGGCGGCTACAGGCCGAAGGCCTGGTGGGCGCAATCGGCACGGCCGTGGGCAACGCGGACTTCGCGGCGATGGCGGCCGAAAGCGGCGAGTTCGACATCATTGGCTCGTACCACCACTACACGCTGCTGAACCAGGACGCGGCGCGGCGCATTCATCCGCACGCGCGGCGGCACAATCTGGGCGTAATCAACATCAGCCCGTTCGGCGGCAACATCCTGGGCACCGGCGCAATCCGTGGCGCACGTTACAGCTACCGTGAGGCTGCAGCGGAGGTGCTGGAGGCCGTACGCCATATGGCGCGCCGCGCCGAAGCGCACGGGCTGGATCTGCCCACCGCGGCTTTGGCCTACTCGCTGGCCTGCCCGGACATCGATGTCAGCGTGGTTGGGCCAACCACAATCGAGGAATTGCACGCGGACGTGGCGGCGCTGACGGTGGCGGAGGAGTTCGGGAGTTTCCGAGACATCGTGTCGCCGGTGGAGTTTCCGAACGACTGGTTCTAGGCGCGGTCGGCCCTAGGCGACGGCGATGCTGTCCTTGCCGAATTGGGCGCTGAGTTCGCCGAGGAGTGCGTCGTTGGGTTGGACGGTTTTGGGCCAGCAGAGGCGGGCGGTGGAGCCGTCGGTCTTGACGATGTGGAGATGCAGGGGCGTTGGGCCTTCGTTAGAAGTGACCGCGGCATTCAGGCGCTTGAGCAGGTCGAGATCGAAGCTGGGATCCGGGCTGCGGCGGAGCGTGACAATCACGCAGGAGGGCGGTGAGGCCTCGGGAGACGCCGCCGGGGCAGGCTGATCGAGGTCGCGATCAGGCGACGCGCCGTTTGTTGAACCGTTGGCTGCTCCGCTTGCGCCGTCACTGGTCGCGCTGGGGGCACCGACGCTTTCCGTTCCGTTCGTCGCACCGCTGGGGCTGGGCTCCGCCGGCGGATCCGCTGGTTCGGGCGCCGTCGAGCCATTGGCGGCGGCTTCCGCTGGCGCGGCGTCATGCTGGTCGGGCGGTGGAGCTGGCTCGTAAGTAGCGGCCGCGTCCTCCGCAGCGGCCGACGGCGGCGCGGCGCGCTCCGAGGCGGGCGATGCGTCTCCAGATTCGTGTACCGGCTCGGGGATATAAAGGTCGGCTGGCGGTTCGATTTCTGCCGGCATCGGCGGGCCGTCGTCGTCATCGGGTGGAGTGGAGCGGCCCCGGGCGTCGAGGTCCGCCGAATCCACGGGCGTGCGGTCCAGGGCGGTGGCGGCGGAGAGCGTGAAAATGTTGTCGGCCAGCATGCGGGGCGAGGCGTCGTCGCCCTCGACGCGTCCGGTGGCCAGCACGACCTGATCGTTGTTCAGATCAGGCGCGATGCGCTGCCAGATGCGCGGGAAGCAGATCACCTCGATGGCGCCCGGCGGATCCTCGAGGGTTACGGAACCCATCGTCTGTCCCTTGCGGGTCATGAACGAGCGCAAATTGGAGACGATCCCGCCGATCGTTATCGACTGCCCGTGGTGCGTGTCTTCCAGTTCGTAGATGCGGGCGTCGACGTTCGCGGCAAGTTGCTCGCCGATGGCCGGGTCGGATAGCGGGCTGGGCGTGACGTAGAGCCCGAGGAGTTCTTTCTCCCAGCGGCGGCGCTCGGCCTCGGCCGCAGCCGGCACGTCGGGCAGTTCAAACGTTGGTTCTATTGATTCCGGCAGCAGTCCGGCGCCAAACATCGAGGTCTGGCCCACCGAGCGATCGTCCTGGGTGCGCTGGCCGCGCTTCATAGCCGGTTCCAGCGCTTCCAGCAGGGCCTGACGCTCGCCGAGTTCGTCAAGGGCGCCGACCTTGATCAGCGACTCCCAGGCCCGCTTGGGCGCGCGGCGCATATCGACCCGCTCACAGGCGTCGGCCAGCGAAGTGAACGGACCGCTGTCCTGTCGCGCCGCCGCGATGGCTTCGACAGCGGCCACGCCCACGTTCTTTACGGCGGCCAGTCCAAACACAATTGACTCGCCGCTTGGCTCGAACGTGACGCCGCTCTGGTTGATGTTGGGCGGCAGGACGTTGACGCCCAGCAGTTCGGCTTCCAGTCGCGTGCTGGCCACCTTGCCAACGTCGCCGGCGTCGGTGTCCAGGAGCGCGGTCAGAAACTGCACCGGGTAGTGCGCCTTGAGCCAGGCGGTCCAATAGGCGATTACGGCGTAGGAGACGGCGTGCGCCTTGTTGAACCCGTAGCCGGCGAACGGTTCTATGAGCGCGAAGATCTGCTCCGCGACGTCCGTCGGAATCTGTTCCTGGACGCAGCGGGTCACGAACTTTTCGTGCTCGCTTTGCAGGGCCTCGCGGATCTTTTTGCCGACGGCTCTGCGGAAGTTGTCGGCCTCGTCCCACGAATAGCCGGCCAGGTGGCGGGCGATCATGAGCACCTGGTCGGCGTAGACCAGCACGCCGTAGGTCTCGCGCAGGATCGGTTCGAGTCGTTCGTGGAGATAGGCCGGCGCCGACCGGCCGTGTTTGCGGTCGATGTAGGTGGGGATGTTGGCCATCGGGCCGGGGCGGTAGAGCGCGATGATGGCGGCCACCTCGCCGATGCTGGTTGGCGCCAGTTCGCGCAGCGTGCGCGTCATCCCGGCGCCCTCCATCTGGAAGACGCCGACCGTGCGGCCACGCCGCAGCAGCGCAAAGGCCGCGTCGTCGTCCAGGGGGATGTCCTGGGGCGCCAGCGCCTGGCCCGTGGCCTGCTCCACCAGCCGCAGGGCGTGCTGGATGGTTCGGAAGTTGGACAGCCCCAGCACGTCCAGTTGCAGCAGGCCAATCTTTTCGATGGTCTGAAAGGTGAACTGTGCGACGGGCCGGCCTTCGGCCGAGCGCGTAAGCGGCACGTGCTCCTGCAGCGGATCTTTCGACACCACCAGTCCGGCGGCGTGGGTTGAGGCGTGGCGCGCGACGCCCTCAATGCGTTGGGCCGAGTCCAGCAGCCGGCGGACGGCGTCGTCGCCCTGGTACATGCTCTTGAGCTCTTCGACCTCATCCAGCGAGCGCCCGATGGTGTAGGGGTCGACGGGGTTGACGGGGATCAGCTTGGCCACGCGGTCCGTCAGGCCGTACTCCATGCCGAGGACGCGCCCCACGTCGCGCACGGCGGCGCGCGCCGCCAGCGTGCCGAACGTGACGATCTGGGCCACGTGATCCGCGCCGAATCGGCGGATCATGTACTCGATCACTTCGTCGCGGCGGTCGCTGGGGAAGTCCATGTCCACGTCGGGCATGGAGCCTTTGCGGCCGATCGTGAGAAAGCGCTCGAAGATGATGCCGTGCTCGATCGGATCGATATCCGACATGTCGGTGGCGTAGGCGACCAGGCTGCCGTTCACCGAACCGCGCGGAGCGGTCAACATGCCCTGGGCGCGGGCGAAGGCGAAGATCTCGCGCACCAGCAGCAGGTATTCGCCAAAGTCGGTCTGGTCGATGACGTCGAGTTCGTAGGCCAAGCGTTCCTGGTAGGTGGCGCCTGCATTGGGGATGCGCCGCGCCAGGCCTTCGGTGGCGAGCTGGGCCAACTGCGACTTAGCCGTTTGGCCCTTCGGCAGGTCGACCGAGGGCATGGCGATGCGCCCGAACGGCAGGTCCAGGTCGCAGCGCTCGGCGATGGCAACGGTGTTGGCCAGCGCATCAGGCTGGTCGTCAAACACCTGCGCCATCTCTTCGGGGGACTTGAGGTGCCAGTCGCCCTCCATGCGCATGCGTTCGGTGTCGGCCACCAGGCTGCCGGTCTGGATGCAGAGCAGGATGTCGTGCGCGTCCTTGTCGTCCGGCGTCAGGTAGTGCACGTCGTTGGAGGCCACCAGCGGTAGGCCCAAGCCGTTGGCTAGCTCGGTAAGCCCCTGTACCAGCGGTTCCTGGTCGGGCAGACCCGGCCGCTGGACCTCGACGTAGTAGTTCGCCGCGCCGAACGTATCGGCGTGCCAGCGGGCGACTTCCTCGGCGCGGGCCAGGTTGCCGTCAGTGACGGCGCGCGAGAGTTCGCCGGAGGGACAGCCCGAAAGGCAGATCAACCCGTCGGCGTGCGCCGCCAACAGCGCGCGATCCACCCGCGGCTTGTAGTAGAAGCCGTCCAGACTGGCCCGTGAAACCAGACGCACCAGGTTGCGGTAGCCGGTGAGGTTGCGGGCGAGCAGCGTGAGGTGAAAGGAGCGGCGGTCGAGCGCGGGGTCGCGGTCGGTGTGCGACCGGGGGGCTACGTAGACCTCGCAGCCGATGATCGGGCGGACGCCCTTGGCGCGGGCCGCCAGGTAGAAGTCGGCGGCGGCGTACATTGCGCCGTGGTCGGTTATTGCGACCGAGTCCATGCCGAGCGCGGCGGTGCGCTCGATCAGGTCGGGGATTCGACAGAAGCCGTCGAGCAGGCTGAATTCGCTGTGGACGTGAAGGTGGGCGAATCCGGCCAAATGTGCGCTCCTCAAGTGATGGCCGATTCTAGGTTCGAGCCGCGGAAGCGGACAAACGGGGGCTGGGGTCGGTGGGGTGCGGCGGGGCGGTTTTGGGGTGGTCTTGCGCGCGTAAGAGTTTTTTCCAAAAAACTCTTGAGGCGGCGCGGGGTGCACTTTGGCGGGTTCAACAGGGGGTTGGGGGGCGAAGACTGGATTCCCCTTCGGCAGGCTCAGGGCAGGCTCTCCGCGGACGCCGGATTGACGCGTGGGGCGCAGCGGGTTGTTTTTTTTGCGGCGGGACGGTGCAGGCCGGGGCAAGACTGGATGCTGGTTTCCACCGGCTTGGCAGGGGTAGGCGGCGGTGGTTGCGGTGCGGTTTTTGGGGTACTCGCGCCCGCTGGCCCGGCTCCCCCATAGGGGGAGCCGGGCCAGCGGGCGCGAGATTTGGCGGATTTTTTGGGGGGCGGGTTGGCGAGGCGCCGGGTCCGCTGGGCCGCGATTGGGGCGGGTTGGCGCCCAAAGCCTGAATACCGGCGGGCGCCGGTGTGACGGGGGTAAAGCGAGCAGGTTGGGGTAGGCGGGGCGGTGGAGTGGACGTTCGTGGTTCGACAGAGCCTGTCCTGAGCTCGCCGAAGGACTCACCACGAACGGGGAGCGGCCTACCGCGAATGGGGGACGGCCCAGGGCGCACGGGGGCCGGCGGGGCACGAATGGGGGCAGGGGCAGGGCGAGCGGGGAGAGGTTCGCGGCCATCGGAGGCGGGCGGAGCAGGACGGGGAGCAGGCCCAGGACGGACGGGATCACGCGCAGGAGGCGTTCGAGCAGCAGAAGCACATGGATCGGGTTGCGAGGCTTACTCGGATAGTGTACACTGACTGAGGACGGGTGGCAAGTGGTTAGTGGTCAGTGTCTAGCGGAGAAAGAGTTTGAGGTGGTAAGTGGTTGGTGGCTGGTGAAGAGTGTCACGTCAGGGCTGGCTGAGTTGGTGGCGTGAAACCAGTAGTGGGGCGGCTATCACCGGGTTTGGGACGCTTGAACAAAAGGCTGCATAGACGGGGCAGGAAAGGCGCCGTCAGACGATCGCGGCACTGCCGCAAATTGCTGTCGCGCCGGAAGCCGTTCCCAGGGCCCTGCCGGGCGATTCACAACTCAGGCTACGGGGATGCGTCTTGAGGATAGACGACGGACATTCCAATAATCTCGAGCGATGAGCGGACGCTGCCCTTTCGCTCTATCTCGCCGAGTTTGGTTTGCATTGTGTCTTCTACTCGGCGGTTCCAGCCGGTGTAAAGGTTTCGCAGACTGACGTTGAGGTCGGGTCTAGCCAGTTGACGCTTGTTCCGGCTCAATTGGCGTTCGGCGTGGGAGCGGACGGCGCGCCGTGCCTTGTCGGTTAGCAGATTGTTGCGCGAGCGGAATGCCGATGCCGTGCGCTCGAACTGCTCGAGCAACGACTGTTCGGCACACGCCTTGAGTGCTTCGATGTCCAGGCCGACGTTCACCTGTCCACTCTCGGGCGGTGACATGGACCGGACCAATTCCTGCGCTCGATTTACCGGCATGGGACTAACCGTTGCCGTCACGCAATCGACGGCGGCGCAGAGAAGCTCGGCCCGGTTCGCGTAGCCCTGCAGCGATCCGACGGCCCAGACCAGCATTGCAGGCCTGTCCAGCTTCTCCGACGGAACGACACCCGAACACCACGGCGTGTCGGACGGCGGTTCCTTTTCGAGATGTCGCGCCAGGAGTACCAGCGGATGCCGAAGGTGAACGAACTCCGTGCCTTCGCCTTCGTCAAGGAACGAGACGATGGTGTTCTCAGGCTGCGCGACGCGGTTGCGGAAACGGTTGGTCTCAGTTCGCGCATAGTGGGTTGCGGGATATGCCGTCAGCAGACCTCGGAGCGCGTCCTGAAGAGCGGAACCGCCAATCACTTCGAACTCTTCCGGAACGGCTCGTGGCCGCATGGTGTTCGGTAAGTGGCGTTCAATGCTGGCGTATGCGAACTCGGCCAGTTCTTGTGGGGACAGGAACCCGGCCTCGGCCGCCTTGATGTCCTGCTGCTCTGAGTCGATCAGTTGGCGACCCTGGTCGGAGATGACGCTCGATTGGCTTATGGATTGCCTATGCCGTTCATTGTTCTCGATCGCCTGGGCGGCTTGTTCCAGTCGTTCCTCCTGCTGCCGCTGGGTCAGGCCGCGCCTAAACAGGTCGCGTTCGAATGAGGCAATCACTTCACCCAAGACGACTTCCAACTCGCCCAGCGCGCGCTCGAAGACGCGCAGCCGTTCGTAGAGCCGCAACAGAATCCTGGCCTCGATCGTGCCGACGCTGGCGAGATTGCCGACGTAGACCTTGTCGGAAGTCTGACCGAGACGGTCGCAGCGCCCAATCCGCTGCTCGACGCGCATGGGATTCCAGGGCAGGTCGTAGTTGATGACGACGTGGCAGTGTTCGAAGTCGAGTCCTTCGCCGGCCACTTCGCTGGCAAGGAGAATCTGGAATTTTCCTTGCCGGAACTCCGCCGCGATGCGTTCCCTGCTCCTCTGGCTGCGGCGGCAATCTTCGTCTCTGGCGGGAGTAGGGCCGTACATCAGATCCAGCGAATAGCCTCGCTCCTGAAGCTGCGCTCTGAGGTAGTGGAGCGTGCCCCTGAAGGTGGAGAAGATCATGACCCGGTCCGCCCGCAGCTCGCCGAAGGCGTGCGCGAGAATCTCGCAGAGCGCCGCCAGTTTCCGGTCCGGCGAACCCAGCGCCGCTTGCGCCAGCGGCGCCAGGGCGTTGAGTTCGGCGCGGGTGAAGCGCGCTTCATCCTCGTCGTCTTCATCTTCCGTCGCATAGCTGAGAATCTCCGAGGCGACGGCGGGAACGCAGCTAGCGGTTCGGCGCTCGGGCATCTGGGTTACGAAGCCGGGCGGAAGGCCTTCCGCCGCTGCACGTTCCAGACAGATTTCGTACACCTCGTTGTAGAACCCCTTTTCTGCGTCGCTGAATTCCACGACTCTCGTAATGGCTTCCCGCGTCGGTCGGACCTCGTCTACATCAGCGCGCAGCGTTCGCGTCATGTAGGGATCCAACGTCTGCAAGTCGCGAGCCGCGTCGGTGACGATCGTGCGTTGGCTTCGGTCGTCGAGGTCAGCTTGGGTGACAAGCTGTTGGAATTCGTCCCAGCCCGGCCGCTCACGCCCTCCGCTGGCACCCAGGTCGCGCAAGGAACGGTCGGCGTCCCGCTGCCAGTCAGGCGGCTGGTGCTTCACAAGGCGAATCCAGTCGTTCAACCCCATGTCCCAGTTCAGATGCTCTTCAAGCAGTTCAGGGTCCTCGGCCACATCCACTCCCAAAGCGTCCATCAAGTTCACAATGTCTTGCAGGCTGGTCTGCAAGGGTGTGGCGGTTAGAAACACCGCCGCCTGGGAGCGTTCGCAGATGAAGTTCGCCAGGGCGTATGAGCGGGTGTCGGTGTTTCGCAGGTGGTGGGCCTCATCGAACACTGTAAGGTCCCAAGCGATGGATGATTGCTCCAGCCGCTCGATGTACGTCTCCAGGCGGAGCAATTCCAGGTTGACGACGCATCTGGCGAATCTAGGCGACAGAATGCCGTCCCGTTCCAACTGCACCAAGGCCTGTCGGAGACCCTCGGGCGAGAGTGCTTCCAGGCGAAGATCGAAGCGCTGGAGCATCTCGTCTTGCCACTTGCCAACCAGCGATTTGGGACAGACGATCCACACGTTCTCAAGTCCGTGCGCCGCCCTGGACTCCAGTTCCGCCCAGATCAAGCCGGCCTCGATGGTCTTGCCAGTACCGACCTCGTCCGCGATAAGCAGACGCTGGTCCGGCGACTCCAGCATTTTCTTGACTGGCAGGAACTGGTGGTACAGCAGGCGGGTCTTGGAGGCCTTGTAGGACAGGAACTGGTCAGTAACCGGGTGTTCCAGCCGTCGTCGGGTGAGAGCAATCCTGAACTCGTCCGTCGGAAGTTCGACTAGGCCGGGCGCCGGTTCGAGTTCCCGCAGAGGAACCAGCTTGTCGGTGCCCCCGATGAATACTCTGGCGTTCTCACCGAGAACGGCGATGACCCAGCCGACAACGGAGGGATCAGCACGGTAGCGGACCTTCATGTCGGGGTGGACCGCGCTCATCGGAGACGCCTAGTTCTTGAGAAGTTGGCAGAGATACGCCCAGTGGGGACCACTGAATCGTATTCTCTCTTCACTGGCTTCCGGCTCAGATCGCCAGTCACGATAGATGTTCCAGAACTGGATCGGAACGGCGATGTAACTTGAGCCATCATCACTTGACTCCTCGACCGGGCAATTCAGCAAGGTTTCGAGATCTTCGTCGCTCTCCACGGGAGCATTTGTCGTGGGATTCAAGAACACCCATTGTCCATAACTTATGAGAGCATAGTGCCATCCACACAGGCTTAGAAGATTGCCAAAATGGTTGGTTCGCGAGTCACTTGCCGGATCGACGACATGATCCGAGAAAACTTGGATCTCGCCAGCACGAGTCAAAAACGTTGCCCCACAGATCTGGCAGCGCCTTCCATAGTCACCATGTAGCATATCCTTGACCTTCTGAGAAATCTCTTTGGCTTCCTTTGAAAGTACGAATCGCCTACTCTCGCGAATTTCGTAGCCCCCAATCCTACCCTTCTCCATCGACTTTAGGGTGTCACGGACGGCAGACTGGACGGTATTGGGGCCCACATGAGGCAGGAAAATTTCCTTGTAGGACGCGGATGGGGGATCGGGAGTCATGGCTTGAATCAGATGGTCCGAGAATTTGCTTGTGGGCGGATCTACCTGTCCATTGGCCTCTTCTTCGTCGGTCGTATCTGATTCGCCTTCTATACGCCGCCTTCTGCTTACACGATTGCCGTTTGACGCGCGTTGCAAAGCATTACGAAGTAGTTCAGAGAGCTGATCAGATGGCAGCCGCTTGAGTTTCTCCACAACATCGTCAGCGATTCCCATCAATCGCAGCACGCGTGCGGACTCTCTGTCAACCGTAGGGGGCTTGAAGAGTATCTTCGACCGAAGGAGGGTGTTCTCCTGCCAGCCCAAGTCGTCAAAGTAAATTGACGCGGCAGTGTGGAGATCACCCGACGAATCGGGAATCCACTCAGCTTCATTAAGTAGCTTAACAAATTGGGCATCGAAGGAAGTCGATTGAGGCGAATAGTAGAACCAATGGTATGAACCAGAGTAATCCTCCTTCCCGATGTCGGCCAAGGCTTGCCAAAGCAGAAGTGCTCGCGATGCGCGTTCCTTGGCGTCAAAGGATGGCAGAGTCTGTAGTAGTGACTCTAATCCATAAAGATTGCAATCTTTGATATGCTCACTGCGCGTAGAATACTGCCGTTTGACATCCGGATACTTCTCGAACGCTCTAGTTGAAAACTGGACCGGTCGCAGGTGCACAGCCGATCCGCACCTCTGAACAAGGCTCTGAATGTCATCTCCTGCCAGACATTCAACAACGCCATCGACAAATCGGACACCAGGGACTCCTGAGAACAGACTCAGAAGTCGGTCCGTTCTTAAGTACACCTCGTCCGGCCTCGCTCGACTCCTGCATTCCCCGGCGCTGTCAGTTGCCATGACGAATGGAGTTGACCGGAGGTGGTCAACTAGGCGTTGTCTTTGCTTAGAGCTGTCGGAATCTGCGTAGGCGTTGAGAATGCGGGCGATATCGGATCCGTACTGGTCGAGCATCACCTCTGTCTGACATTGCTCATATCGTGGGAGAATATTATCTATCACATCATCTATCGGATCCGGTTCTCGCAGGCCAAGTCTGCCAAGAAATGCTCGCGCCTCAGCTGTCATACAGGTAGGGGCACGGACCGTGGGGAAATCAGTTGTTGCATCGGTTGGCAGAAATGCTTGGACGCGACCGTCGGTCTCGGCTGTGATGTGACGACCATTCTCAAGCCGTACAAGCGGCACATCGTAGAGTTGGTGATGTGTGGTGTACGGAAAGCGATAGGCCGACTGTGGCTTCAGTAGGCTCGGAAGATCGTCGAGGACCTCATAAAGCTGCTGTATCCAGTCGTCTGATTGCACTTCGAAAAAGGCACCGTCGCATTTCCGAATAATCGCTGCTGGCGTAGGTTCCTCAACGTCGAGAACATTCATAAGATAATTTCTAAGTCTCGGAGCACGATCAGCGGTAATATCATCGCTCAGCCACGATGGATTGCTCTTGGCGGGGTAAAGTCGCTTGAGCTGATCTTCCGAAAACAGTCTACGAAGCGCCGCGCTTCTTCCCAAAAGTGCACTACTAGCCGAAACGTATCCTCCACCAAGGCGCGGAAGAAGGGGCTCCAATGCCAAACAACCTCTCGTTGCCTTGAAAAGCGTATCGAACATTCCCATGTTGAAATTTGCGGAGCCAATCGGCAAGCAACGAAGCACATTGGTGTCTAGTTTATTGTTATCGCGAAGCCATCGGAGTGCGTCCTTCAAGAGAATGCCGGATTCGCTTATGAGATTTAGATTCCATGGCTTGAACTGAGGTACATTGTCACGGTTTGGAGTCGTTTGATATGGACCTTGTAAAAGGAATCCGAGGCGAGTTTCAAGAATGGTCGGAAAAAACACAGCTAGTGGCGATCTGGGAATCGGCTTAATTATCTCACGTCCGTCGTCTCTTGTACCCAGGGAAAAGGCAATCTCCACGAATCCTGCATCGGCTCCATCTTTAGCCACCTGACGAGAGAAGATCAGCCAATTCTCTTCACCAACCTCCTTTTGTTCCGTCGCTTGGCCAATGACCGTCACACGACGGACGCCGTTAGAGGCGGTGCTGTCAATGGTGACTTTCTCGCGGACATACTGTCCCGAATCGACGTCCTGAATGCTCCATTTGACTTCTTCAATCTGCCGTAGGAAGAGGAGTGTCTGAATCCCAAAGCCTCTAAGCCCGCTGGAAATCTCATCATGACCCGACGAATCACTGGGATCCAGAGGGATCAGAATCACTGTTTCATCAGGATCCCGGTCAATGGGGAGTACGGCCGTTGGCCAGACGAAGCTCTCGATGGCGAAATCCTCTTCTCCTGAGTGGATCTTGGGGCGATCGGTGAAGGTATAGACCGATTTAAACCCAATCCCGAATCTGCCAATGTCTGTGAGTTCTTTTGTCGATTCCGCTATGCCGCAGATTCCTCGAACATCATCCTCATCAAACGGTTCGCCGAAATGGCTTACGCGAAGAAGTTGCTTGGTCAGGTCGAATGAGACGGTTCGTGATCCATCCCAATCTGGACCTCTTCTGGCAATTGCATCTTCAGCATTTTGTAATAGCTCAAAGATGAAATGTGTCCGGTCAGCGTATGTGTCCGTGAATATTTGCTGTCCTATACGATTGATGTCCCAACCGTAGCGGTCTTTGTTGTACTGGCGTATTTGCTTGTAGTTCACGGGCAATGATCAAATCTCCAGCCTAACGTTGATGCGTCGAAGGTCGTGCCGAATATCGTGTGGCTCCGGCCGGCCCTACGGCACCGGCCAATTGGAGGCACCGCAGCTTGACAAAGCACGTGAAGGATGCGTGGGCACGGCGATTCTACGGCTGCAGGCGATGGGCCGATACAGCGAGCTTGAGCCACTGATCCTCTGTAATGAGACGATGGACGGGTTGCCACCGTTGGCCCAGACCAGGTCAGAGGGGACGCAACGTCTGGTAGGAACGCGCGAAGGTGACCGACTTTATCCGCCCTTTCGTCTCCGCCATGACGATTCGTGCAGTCGGCTGGCTCGATACGCCTTCTGCTGAAGGCGTAATACTAAGGAATTTCATGTCACGTGTCGCCGTGTAGCGGATTCTTCAGGGGAAGTGGGTCGGGGTGGCAGGGGAGCGGCAAGGAGTTGGGGAAGCAGAGAAGGGAGTGAGAGGGAGGCCGAGGACCGCTAGGGTGGCATCGGGGTGAGGGGTTTTGGTTCGACTCGATCCCCCCTTCGGCAGGCTCAGGGCAGGCTCTTCGAAAGACCGCGGACCGGTCCTTCGGCGGGCTCAGTGCGGGTTCACCATGAACGGGTAGGTGCGCTATGGATCGCCTGCGGGGCTTGATTGCCGGGGGGTGTGGTTCGACTCGGCTCCTTCGACGGGCTCAGGACAGGCTCTCCGGAGACTTCGGGTCGGCTCACCACGAACGGATTTGGGATCTGTCGGCGGGTTCGGGACTGGCCGTTCGGCAGGTTCGGGGTCGGCGCGCCATGAACGGGTGGGTTGGCTGGTCGCGGAGGTGGTTCGACACGGTGCTGCGAGGACTTCGCACCGGCTCACCACGAACGGGTTAGCGCGGCCTTCGGCAGGCTCAGGGCGGCACTTACGGAGCGGGGCGGGCGGGGCTGCCTATACTGGCGGGACTAGCGAGTGGGGTGCCTGAGCGCAGAGGCCGATATGCCACTTGAAGTGTGGATCATTTTCATGGCCCTGGTGGTGGCGGCTGTGGTGCTGTTGCCGCGCATCCTGCCGCCGACCGGCCCCACCTGTACGCGCTGCGAGGGCTCCGGGAGCGTGAATGAGCGCTGGCCCGACCCGTCTAAGCCCGGCGGCTGGCATGAGCTGAGCGGGAAGTGCCCGAAATGTGACGGGAAGGGGCGGCTGCGTCGCTGACGGGCTGACACCGGGCCGCAGGTCACGGGTCACTTTGATTGGTGAGCCGCGAAGACCCTTACGCCGACCCTTTTCCAGCAGGACCCTCACCCTGACCTTCTCCCAGAGGAGACCTTTGCCTAACCCGAGGAGCGGTTGCCCGGAAGACCCCTCACCCCAACCCTCTCCCCCAGGAGAGGGAGAAAACGCTGGCGTACTTCAGAGGTCGGGTCCGGTCAACATGACCCACGGCCGGGCCGCGGCAGGGGTTCGGTGTGGAGGCGACTGGCAGCGGCCGGCTTCTGACGTGCGCAATCTGAACGTGTTCGGCGGCCGCGAACTGCCCCCGTTTGCCTGGCTGGCGGCGTCCGCCATCGGCTTTGGCCTTGCCTTCTCGATGTTTATCACGGTGTCCACCAACTTCATGGTGGAGGAGCTGGGTATCCGGCCCAGTGAGCTGGGCTTGCTGGAGTCGATTCGCGAAGTCCCAGGCTTGCTGACGATCGTGATGGGCGCGGCGTTGATGACGATCGCGGAGCCGGTGGTGGGCGCCGTGGCGCTGTTGCTGCTGTGTATCGGCTATATCAACTTCTTTCACGTGACGACGATCGAGGTGCTGGTTGTCTTTTCCCTGATTTCCAGCGTCGGCTTTCACCTGTGGTGGCCGGTGGCTAACACGATTGCGCTGCAGTTGAGCACTGTCGCAAACCAAGGGCGGCGGCTGGGGCAGTTGCGCTCGCTGATGGCGGGGGCGCAATTGGTGGGTATCTGCATTGTGCTGCTGGCCGTGACGGTGCTTGCGACGGGTATCCGCCCGCTATTCCTCCTGTCCGGCAGTGCGGCGGCGTTGGCGGCGCTGGCGGTGTGGCAATTGCGCAAGATGGGACGAATTGGACAGCCGCCGCGGGTGGTGTTGCGTCGCCGCTATTGGCTCTACTACGCGCTGACGTTTCTGGACGGCGGGCGCCGGCACATCTTCATGACGTTCGCGATCTTTCTGCTGGTCGACAGCCATGGGGTGTCCATCCGGACGATCACGATCCTGGCGCTGATCAACAGCGTGGTGTCGATCGGCGGCGCCTATGTCTTCGGACGGCTGATCGACCGCGTGGGCGAGCGTCCGATCCTGGTGGTCGCGTTCGGCGCGCTGGCATTCATCTTTCTGGGCTATGCCGTCATCCCCTGGTTGGGCGTGCTTTTCGTGCTGTACATCCTGGACCACCTGTTCTTTAGTGCCGAAGTGGGGATTACAACGTACCTGCGCCGAATCCTGGTCAAGCCGGACGATCTGCGCCCGAGCCTGGTGGCCGGCCAGACGATGAATCACGTGGCGGCAGTGGCGCTACCAGTCACTGGGGGGATTCTGTGGGAAGCCTTTGGGCACCAGGTTCCGTTCATCGGGGGCGCCGGATTGGCGGTGATGGCCCTGATTCTCAGCACGCTGGTACGACGCAAGGGGGACGTGCCGCTTCAGGCGAAGGCTGCGGTGGCCGCCGGCTCTTAGATCTGGATGGTCTGCCGGCTCTTGGGTAGTGGCCTACTTTGACTTGTGAGCCGCAAAGACCCTCACCCCAATCCTCTCCCAGACGAGACCTTTGCGTAGCCCGGGGACGGTTGCCCGGAAGACCCCTCACCCCAACCCTCTCCCCCAAGGAGAGGGAGCAAGAGCGGCAGGGTCATTGGCGCTGGACACCCGCCACCGTTGCTCACCCGCCACCGGGGACGGTACCGGCCAGTCCCGCGGGGAGTGATGCAAAGGTTTCCCGAGGGAGTGGGAGCAGACGCCGTCACACTCTGGGGGACAGGGTCCGAATCAACGTAGGCCAGTACCGGCTTTTGGGCGCTGGCCGAGGCGAGGTGATTACCTAGCGGCGCGCCCGGTCGATGATTTCGGGCGTTAGCAGGAACTGAACGTCGGCGGCGGAGCGCAGGGTCTGGAGCCAGTTGTTGTAGGTGACCTGACGACGTCGCTCGGTCGTGTCCGGGTCAAGCTCGCGCGACGGGGACTGCTCGTGAACGAGAATGACGTGCCAGCCCAGGGACGTGGCGACGGGCTTGCCGCGTGCTCCCGGTCGCAGGGCGAAGGCGACTTCATCCCAGGCTACCGGCATCAACCCGCGCGGCAGCCAGCCGAGGTCGCCGCCACCGGCCACGCTGGCGGCGTCGGTTGAGACCTGTTCGGCCACGAGCGCGAACGGCTGCAACGCGTCCAACCGAGCGACCACGGTTTCAGCGGCCTCCTCGGTGGGAAGGACGATCTGCGCGGCGCGAATCTGGGCCGGCGCGGGGTCCAGGTCAGCCGCCAGACGGTCGGCGATGGCATCCGCCAGGGCGCGGTAGGCAATGAAGGTGCGAATGGTGTCGCCGTCGAGCTGGGTCTGCTCGCGGATTTCGTCGAAGGCGGTTTCGAAGTCGAAGTCGTCGGTAGTCTCCCCGGGACCGCGGACGAACTGATCCAGGGCCCGGTCGATGTGGGCGTCATCGACCTGAACGCTAAGGGCTTCCGCTTCGGCGCGCATGAGATGCACGTTCGTGAGTTCGGTCACGGCGCTGATCGCGAGCGCCGCAAGCTGCGCCTGCGGGTGGCTGGGATTTCGGGTGTCGCTCGTGGGCGGTGCCTCGGCGATCTGGCGAGCAAGCTCGAATTGGCGCAGGGCCAGGTAGTCGGCGTAGCGCGACGCTGGAATCGGCTCGCCGTTGACCGAGGACACGGGCTCCGCTGGCCGTACCACGAGCTCGCCGTGAAGCGCCACGCCGACGAGCGCTCCCACAACCGACAGGATGAGGGCCGCGGCAATGGCCACAACTTTGGCGGCCGCGGCGGTGCGCTGGGCGCGAGTTAGCTCGCTCCAGTCGCGGACTGAGTTCGGGACATCCCGCCAGCGGACCTGGGCCTGAACTGGCTTGCGGGCCGCGCGCTGCTGGTCGCGCTGGGCGCGACGACGTTGCGCCTTGGTGCGCGGGGACATCCGCGCGGTGGCCTGAGGCTAGCCGCGGAGGCGGCGCCGCACGAGGTAGGGCAGCAGCCCCAGGAAGCGAGCGCGCTTGATGGCGATGGCCAGCTTGCGCTGGTTCTTGGCCGTGATCCCGGTCTTGCGGCGCGCTTCCATGCGCCCGCTGTCGCCGATGAAGCGACGCAGCAGCTGGGCGTTCTTGTAGTCGATGGGCTCGCCGGTCTGATTGAAGTAATCGCCGCGACGCCGGAAGCCGCGCCCGCGGCCACGACCACCACCACCACGACCACCGCCACCACCACGACCACCACCACCGCCACCACCGCCCCGCGGCCCGTCGCCCCTGGGTCCACTGCGCGGCTGAGATTCCTGGGTGGTTGTTTGCTGGTCGGCGTTTCTGTCCTGGGTCATCGGTGTCGTTCCTGTTTCACGTGCCGTCAGAACGGCAGGTCATCGGGGCTGATATCGTCGCCGCCGGCTGGAAACCCGGCGTCTTGTCGGCTGTTCTGGCCACCGGAACCGCCGGAACCGCCGGACTGGCCGCCGGAACCGCCGGACTGGCCGCCGTCACGCTGGCCGTCGTAGTCGTCGCGCTGAACGCCTTCGTCGCGTCCGCTCAGCATCAGGAAGTCACGGGCAATCAGTTCGACCGACGTACGGTTGTTACCTTCGCGATCCTGCCACTCCCGGCTCCGCAGGTTGCCTTCCACGAACACCAGCGTGCCCCGGCGCAGGTACTCGTTGGCGATTTCAGCCAGACGGGTCCAGGCGACCACGCGGAACCACTCCGTGTGCTCCTGTTGCTGCCCGTCCCGAGTCTGCCAGTTCTCGTTTACCGCTACCGAGAAATTAGCGACCGGCGTGCCGCCTTGCGTAAAGCGCATTTCGGGGTCGCGTCCCAAATTCCCGATGATCTGCACGCGGTTGAGACTGCGAGGTCTACCACGGCGCTGTCCGCTCTGTTCGGTCACCGATGAAGCTCAGCCAGTTGCTTCGCCTCGAAGGCGGCCACGTCAGGGTCTTCGGCGACGATGAGGAAGCGGGTCACGTCTTCCACGAGCCGCAGAGAGCTTTCCAGTTCGCCGATGTTCGCGGGATCGATGGTGAACTTCAGCAGGACGTAGTGTCCTTCGCGCTGTTTCTTGATGGGGTAGGCGAATTTGCGGCGGCCCCAGGTGTTGGCGGTGTCGACTTCGCCGCCCTGCGCGCTGATTCGCTCGGTTACGGCGTCGATATGGGCAGCGGTGAGTTCAGGGACCTGGTCGACGCCGTAGATCACCACAAGCTCGTAAGTGCGCACGGGCGGGCTGTTCTCAGTGGGTGGTTTTCGTCGCGCAACAGCAGGCCCGGCGCGACGGGCTGTGGACTGGAAGCCTAGCATAGGAGAGGCGCTGAACACCCCGGGAGACGGCGGATGGGCAAGCTGGTTTTTGCCGCGGCGTTGCTGGCGGTGTGGCTTGCTTTTCGCGGTCGCCCCGAACCATATGACATCACCGCACACCTGGAGAATGGGCGTCGTACGCCGTTGCGAGAGGGCCGCCTGTACAGCCGCAGCGTTGGCGCCGGACCCGATCTGGTGCTGCTGCCGGGATTTGCCGGAAACACGCAGACCTGGGAGTTCGTCACGCCGGATCTGGCGCGCGACTACCGTGTGCACTGGCTCGATCCGCTGGGGCACGGGCTGTCGGATAAGCCGGCGGACGCGCGCTACGACGGGGCCGCACACGCGGAGCGGCTAGCGGAGTGGCTGGACGTGCACCGGCTTTCGCGGGTTGTGGTGGTTGCAAGCTCGGCCGGCGCGCAGGCGGCGGTGAAACTGGCGGCCGACTATCCCGAGCGGGTGCTTGGCCTGGTGCTGGTGGATCCGTTTCTGGTGGCCGGTCGCTACATTCGTTGGTCGCTGAACCTGAGCAAGCTGATACCGGCGCAGTCGGCGGTGATGGCGCGGCGGCTGTACGCGCAGCGCTGGTATGTGCGCCTGGGCCAGATGCTGGGGCGGTACGACTCATGGCAGGTGTCGGAGGCGGACGTGGACCGGCAGTATTTGCCGTACGGAAGTCCAGGGTTTTTCGAGGCGCTGCCGGCCATGCTGAGAAGCGTGGATCCGGCGGACTATGCGGACGCTATTGCCGCCACCCGGTGTCCGGTGTTGCTGGTGTGGGGCGAGGCGGACAGGACGGCGGCCTCGACCCAGGCGGAGGCTCTGGCCGGGCAGTTTGCGGACGCCGAGATTCGAATCGTCCGCAAGGCAGGGCACCTGGTGCAGGAAGAGACGCCGGAGGAATTGCTCAAGCTGGCGCGGCCGTTTCTGGAGCGGGTTACGCGTTCGGCGGCGGCCGAGTGAGGGAACTGGCGGCACTGGCGGGGCAGATACATGCCTGTCACCGCTGTCCGCGGCTGGTGGCCTGGCGGGAAGAGGCGGCGCGAACGAAGCGGGCGGCGTACCGCGACGAGACGTACTGGGGTCGACCTGTGGCCGGGTTTGGCGATCCCGCGGCGCGGGTGCTGCTGGTTGGGTTGGCGCCGGCGGCGCATGGGGGCAACCGGACCGGGCGGGTGTTTACGGGTGATCGGTCGGGCGACTTTCTGTTTGGGGCTCTGCACCGAACCGGGTTTGCCAATCAGGCGGCGAGCCGCCATCGGGACGATGGGCTGGAGCTGCGCGATGCCTATGTGTCGGCCATCGTGCGTTGCGCTCCGCCGGCCAACCGGCCGTCGGCCTCGGAGCGCGCCGAGTGTCAGCCGTGGTTGGACGCGGAGTTGGACCTCTTGACGCAGGCGCGGGTGGCGGTGGCGTTGGGCGGGGAGGCCTGGCGGCAGCTGCTGCGGGTGTTTCGACAGCGGGGTTTGGCGGTGCCGCGGCCGGCGCCGGCGTTTGGACATGGCGCCGAAGTTGCGGTTGGCGAGTGGACGCTGCTGGGCGCTTATCACCCGAGCCAGCAGAACACGTTTACGGGGCGGCTGACGCCGCCGATGTTGGATGCGGTCTTGGCGCGAGCGCGTGAGCTTGCCGATCTGCCTCCGGCGCGCTGGTGAGTACCGAACGTTCAGCTTGACGCACTGGTGTAGCGGCTGAGTCCAAACTGCCAGAAGCGGGCGGCGGCCAGCAGCGTCACGGCGCCGACGAGCGGGGCCGCCCAGATGGCGACCAGCGGTTCGCGGCCGGTGATGGTCTGGGCGGGCACGGTGGTGATGAAGGCCACGGGGAAGACGAAGGTCAGCAGCTGGCGCAGCCAGAAGGGGTATATCTCGACGGGGTAGCGTCCGGTGTCGAAGAACAGCTGGAAGATCATGGTGATGTTCTCGATCCGTACGAACCAAAAGACCAGGGTGGTCAGTGCCAGCCAGATCGAGAAGACGATGGCTACTCCGCCCACCATGACGGCAAAGAAGACGGCGGCGATGCCGACGGTGATCTGGGCTTCCAGGCGGATGAGTCCAACCGCGATAACGGTTCCGCCCAGGAGCACGTCGGCCAGGTGCCAGACGGCGAAGCGGCGGGTGCTGGAGAGCAGCAGCGAGGGCACGGGCTTGAGGAGGACGTAGTCGAACGTGCCCTTGCGGACTTCGGTGACGACCTCGTTGAGGCTGGGGCTGAGGGCGGTCTGGACGACGCCCTGGACCAGGTAGAACACGCCCAGCAGGACCATGGCCTGTTCCAGGGACCAGCCGCTGAGGGAACTGGTGTGGGAAAACACGACCGCCAGGCCGCCCACAGCCACCGCGATGCCGATGACGCTGCGGACCATGTTGCCCAGCATCTCGGCGCGGTAGGCCGTTTCCTGCAGCAGCGCCGCCCGCAGGAACGCCCACAAGATTCGGAGGATACGCACGGTCAGGCGCCCACGGCGGAGTACTGGCGGATGCCCGCCCGCCAGACCAGGCGCACGATCAGCGCGGCGGCAATCAACCAGACGAACTGGAGGGCGAAGCCCAGCGCGAGTTCACCGGCGTCCAGGCGGTTGAGCAAGACCTCGATGGGGAAGCCGAGGGTGTAGCGCATGGGGAGGGCGGTGGCCAGGTTCTGGACGAAACCGGGAAGAAGCTCCACGGGCGCCACCTGGCCGCCCAGAAGGAAGGTCAGGCCGATCCAGATTTCCCAGAACGAGAACGAGCGCGTGGTCCAAAAGGCAAGGAGGGCGAAGGTCGTTCCGACAAGGAAGGAGAGGAGCGCGGCTATGGCCAGCGCCGCCACGAAAAGCGCCACGCTGCCGGCTGAAATCGAAAACGAGGGGCGCAGGATCAGTACCAGGCCGATCCAGACGGGGATCAGGAGCAGCAGGCTGACGCTCTTGTAGGAGATATTGCGGGCGGCGGCGACCCAGACGGGATTCATGGGGCGCAGGAGGTGCGGCGAAAGCTCTCCCCGCTGGATCATCGGCCCGAACGTGTAGATCTCGATGGCCGCGGTCAGATGCGACACCAGCATGAAGGTGAGGTAGTAGGCCGCGAAGTCGCTGAGCCGCAGGCCGCCGACGGTGCCCTCGCCGGCAATGGATCCCCAGACGGCCAGGTAGACGATGGGGTGTACGACTTCCCAGAGCGAGTAGAGGAACAGCACCACGCGGTACTGCAGCATGTCGGCCATTTCGGCGCGGGTGAGGGCCAGGGCGCCCGCCAGGGTGGCGCGGCGGACGATCACGGCTGCTCACCGCGGAATACCTGGTCGATGACCTCCTCCAGCGGCGGGTCCTCGACGCTGAGATCGGCGATGGGCAGCTGGGCAAGCAGGCGGCCGGTGACTTCCGGGGCGTCGTCCTTGCCGGCGCGGACCGTGACCCGGAGACCTTCGACGCTGAGGACTTCGGCCTGACCGTTCAGGTTGGGAAGATCGGCCGGGCGTTCCAGGTGGACGGTGATGGTCTTGTGGGGGGCGTAGCGCTGGACGAGGCCGTCCAGCGCGCCGTCGTAGAGCAGTTGGCCCTTGTCGATCACGATCACGCGGCGTGCCAGCGCTTTTACGTCGGCCATGTAATGGCTGGTCAGCAGGACGGTCGCGCCGGTTTCGTCGTTGTAGGTGGTGATGAACTCGCGGATGCGCTGCTGCATGGTTACGTCCAGCCCGATGGTCGGCTCATCCAGGAAGAGCACGCGAGGCCCATGCAGCAGGCCGGCGGCCAGTTCCACCTTCATGCGCTCGCCGAGCGAAAGCTGGCGGACGGGCTTGGTGAGGAGGTCGCCGAGGTCCAGCAGCGAGGTCAGCAGGTCGACGGTGCGCTTGTAGACGGCGTCGTCGATTCCGAACACGGCCTTGTTGACCAGGAATGAGTCGACGGCAGGGAGGTCCCAGAACAGCTGCTGTCGCTGGCCCATGATGAGGGTGATCTGCGAGAGGTACTCGGCGCGGCGGTTCCAGGGGGTGAAGCCGAGGACGGCCACCTGGCCGTCGGTGGGGTGCAGCAGGCCGCTCATAACCTTGAGCGCGGTGGTTTTGCCGGCGCCGTTGGGGCCCAGGAAGCCGACGACCTCGCCGCGGTTCACCTCGAACGAGATGCCGTCGACAGCGCGCACGAGGCGGTGGCGGCGGCGCACGACGCTACGCAGCGAGGCGCGCAGGCCGCCGGCGCGTTCGGGGACGACGTAGTGCTTGACGAGGTCGCGGACGGAGACGTCGGGGGGCATGCGTTCAGCCTAGCGGGGCATTGCGGGGTGGCAATGCGTAGGGCCGCCCGGTTTCGGGGCAAAGTCTAGGGGCGGCGCCGGGTAGGGGTGGGAGTGGTTAGGCAGCGTCTTCGCGGCGCTCGGGTTGGCCGCGGGTGGTGAATAGCCCTTCGATGACGCCTTCGACGCGGGAGGTGCGTTCGGTCAGTGACTGCACGTCGGTGCGGAGGTCCGCGACGTCGGACTTGACTTCGGCCAGGTCAGCGCGGACTTCCTCGCGGAAGCTCTGCATGTCGGCGCGCATTTCCTCCCGGAGGCTTTGCATGTCGGTTCGCATTTCCTCCCGAAGGCGCTGCATGTCGGCGTGCAGTTCCGCCCTGAAGCTCTGCATGTCAGCGCGCACTTCCTCCCGGAGACTCTGCATATCGGCGCGCAGTTCTTCCCGGAAGCTCTGGATGTCGGTACGCACTTCCTCGCGGAGGCTACGGAAGTCGGCGCGGACCTGCGCAAAGTCGGCGCGAACTTCTGTTCGCAGGTCGCGAACTTCCGTCCGCAGTTCGGCAAGGCCTTGATCGGTGTGGGCCCGTGCGTCACGCCAGATGGCGATCATGAGGCCGGCCAGGGTCATGCCCACGGCCAGAATTCCGATGAGTTCCGGGGTCACGGTCGGCTCCCAAGTGTTGGTCTGCGTCGTCGCCGCCCGTGTGGCCTAAACGGTAGCACGGGCCGTGGATCAAAGGACGCCGCCGGCATGGCTGATCGTCGCTGGGCTCAGCAGCGGCTCGCGCAGGCGGTGAGGGGCTGTGAGCGCGCGGTGTTCAGTCTCTAGGTGTGGTCGGGCAGCGGTGCGTCGCGAGGGGTGGACGGTCGGGGCGCAGGGGTCTGGCGGGCACCGGAGTCGTTGGGCGCGGGGCTGACGCAGGCGTCTCGCACGACCGTCCGCTCGCTGAAGCCGGGGAACATAATTTCCAGCCGGACGACACTACCTCCGCGACAGCGCGAGGAGTGATCAAAGCGCCCACAGTCCTGACGGAAGCTTCTCGAGTTGCGGACGCCTTCTATTGGAACATTCGAGCGCTCGTCTGCTGCGATGGACCGATGTCCAGATTTGTCTTGGCCCCTGCGGAGCACAAGCAGCCACGGCTGCGACAACTTGCGAGCCTGCCCACGCACGGGAAAATGCGTGTCGTGTTCCGAGATCCATTTGCAGTCGCGAATCCCACGCCACCCCGAGCCGCGCAGCGAGCTATATCTTCGTTCCTACTGAAGGTGGAGGCTCAACCTGTTTGGTGGAATTGAACTAGGAGCTTCGGTTCGAGGCCTTGCCTTGAGACTCTAGAAGGCATTGGAAAGGAGAGGCTGCCAGTGGAGAGTCGCGTAAGAACTGCGGATGAGAAGCTGGCTCTCTTGGAGTCGCTTCCCCCAGAGTTTTGGGAGTTTGTCGAGCTGGCCAAAGAACATGGACCGCAGCTATTCCGTATTTTGAAGATGCTGCTAGAGAGGCTGGGTTCGAGCGATCCTCCGGTACCACCAATCGACTTCGGACCGGAGCCACCAGAGTGCACACCCGATGGGCCGCAGATTTACTTTGAGAGATACGACGATGGCGCGCCGGTGCTCTGGTTTCACACCGGAGTGAAGGGTGCCGGGTGGGAGCGAGCTTCAGCTCTAGGCCGGTTGGGCTAGATCGTGGGAAATCAGTTCACCGGCAGACCAAAGTGGCACTGGTCGTCGCGGTCTTGGGCCTGCCGGATCTCCTTCGGTATCACTTGCTCGCGAGCGTACTCGACGGGTAGCCACTCGAGCGGCGCGTCGATGGTTGTTGCTATTCGCTATGCCTCAGCTATTCGCGGGGGGGGCAAACGGAGGGTCGTAGGGCCAGGGTTTGGGGCGTTGGGTGTCGCGGAAGTGGGTTTCGTGACGCCAGAGGACTTGGTGCCAGTCGGGGCGGCGGGGTTGGACGCGGTGTTCCTGGATGAGGTGCCAGACGATCTGTTCGAGGGTCAGCCGGCGGGTCGGGAGATGAAGCCTTGAGAACGGCTTGTCGCCGGAGTAGTGCCGCGGTGTGGCGTGCACATGCATGTGGCAGCGTGGGTATCCGGATCGCGAGTCTCGCTGGTAGTGGTACTCAAACACCGGATGTGGGTCGTCAAGGCTTCCGCCAGCCTGGTAGGTGAACGTCGCATCCGTCATTTCAAGGCGTAACGGGCTGCGGACCACCTGCAGCGCGACCTGGACGTTGAGGTACATCCCATTGCTGAGTCGAGCCGGCTGACCGCGGCGCGAGGACCGAGTTGCCCGGTGGCCGACGAGCAAGACATCGGTGTCCCCGCCCAGCCAGACGTCGCCGAGTTCCGCTGCCGCGACAAGCTTGTAGACCTCGCGGATACGACGCAGGAAGTCTCGTGCGGCTCGCTGGCTGCTAGGTCTTGGCGGGTTGATCGATGAGCCGGGCGAGATAGGTCAGCGATCGAAAGATCGCGTCGCCGTGGTACCGCCCGGGTGGATCTCTGTAGATGCGCAGAAATTCGTTAGCCGTCAGGCCAAAGTGGCGCCGCGCGTCCCGGTCCAGTTCGTCCCAGACCTCCTGACGCGTGACCTGCTCGTGTTCGTATTCGTCGGGCAGCCACTCGGGCCGCGTCTCAACGGTTGTTGCCATCAACTGTGCCTCGCTGCGCTTAGGGTCAGGATAGCGCGGGTGGGGCGAGTTCGAGGGACTGGATGCCGGCTGGGGACTGCCTGCGAGCGTTGGGTGCTGAGGGGTTGTGGTTCGACTCGGCCCTCCGCGGACTCCGGGCCGGCTCACCACGAACGGATTCGGGCTCCTTCGGCAGGGTCACCGTGAACGGGGGTGCTTCGCGAGCGGAAAAGGGTGGGTCTGAGACGCCGCCACTGCGCAAGAAAGGGCCGCGGACGCCGGGATGACGGAGTTGGGACGAGGTTGGTGAACGGAAGGCGGGCGGATGGTTGTGAAGCTGACTGACATGGGGGTGGATCGGCCTATCTTGGAAGTAGAGGGTTGGGCGAGGGCCTGGCCCGGAGTTGTGGGGCAGTAGTGGAAGGAGGCCTGATGAAGCGCACGGTGCTGTTTGCGCTGGTTGGTCTGGCGGCGGTGATTGTTCCGATTGCCATGTGGTGGTACCGCATGGAGCGCGAAGCGGCGGCCTGAGCCCGCAGCCAGAGCGGAGACGCGGGGCCGCGGGCACGAGCTTGTCGCGCGGCCCCGGCGGTTTGAGATAGCGGGTGGGGCCTCGACCGGAAGACCCCTCACCCCAACCCTCTCCCTGTGGGAGACCTTTGAATAATGCGCCCTGAGCAGCGCCGAGGGGCGGCCGCCGGGCCGCGACGGGGTCGCGAGGGGTGGGGTAGCTCGGGTCGCCACCCGCCGAGGGCTACCCACAGCCCACCGCGCCGAGGTGAGGGCGCAGTGCGCCTAGGGCGAGGCGGGCGCGCCGGCCAGCAAGCGGTCCGCGCGGCGCAGGTTGTAGGCCAGCAGCTTGAACCACATCTCGGTCGTATTGCGGGCCAGGCCCCGGTAGCGCACCCGCTGGTAGCCGTACGAGCGTTTCAACGTGCCAAACACGTGCTCCACCGGCCGCCGCACCTGTTCGATCCGGGCGTGGCGGCGGCGCGCCGTCGGGCCCAGCCGGGGATGATGTTTGTTGGGCCGCCGCATCAGCCGATCCGCGATCCCCAGCGCCCGCAGCCGGGTGCTGCGCGCGTGCGTGCCATAGGCCGCATCCCCATACACCGCCCCCTCGTCCCCCGCGATCAGCCCGTCCGCCACCTCGGTCTCGTTCACGTTCGCCGGCGTCAGCATCGCGCGCCGGATCAGTTCCGAGTCGGCGTCCACGCCCAGGTGCAGCTTGTAGCCGAAGCGGGCGTGCGGGCCCCGGCGGGCCCAGGCCGCGTCCGGGTCCCTGGGGCTGCCCGCGCCTGCGCCGCCTCCCCGCGGGCGGCGCACCTGCGCGGCCACCAACGTCGCGTCCACCAGCGTGCCCTGCTTGACCAGCATCCCCCGCGCGGCCAGTTGCTGCTCCACCGCCGCGAACCGCGGCTCGGCCACGCCCGCCGCCGTCAGCCGCGTGCGGAACCGGCTGATCGTCGAGTGATCCGGCGCGTCGTCTTGCAGCCCCAACCCCACGAAGCGCCGGAACGACAGCCGCTCCCACAACGCCTCTTCCATCGCAGGGTCCGAGGCCTGGTACCACTGCTGGAGCAGCAGCACTTTCACCATCAGCAGCGGCGGATAACTCGGCCGCCCGACCGGCGCGGCGTGCAGACCCGCCACCAGCGCCTCCAGCGGCGCCCAGTCGATGAGTTGCGTCAGCCGCTCCAGCCGGGCGTTGCGGCCAACCCGCGGCGGCAGCCAGGCGTCGATGAGTTCCGGCGAATGGGTGGAACGGTGCATGGCCACGACCCTCGGCGGCGGGGGAGATGGTCTTCACCATGCGCCTCACGCCAGGGTTTTGCAAAGGTCTCACGGGGAGAGGGAGAAAGAGCGGCCTGCGGAAGAATCGCTTGCCGACTTACGCAGTGGCTTGCTCGGTCGAGGGAGCAAGCGTGGCGCGGACTCGGGGGGTGAGCTTGGAGCGGTGGGGCGTGACAGACTGGGTGATCGCTGATTGGAGCGCGTATGGCTACGCAGACACCGGTTCCGGCGCCGGAGTTTCCGGACGGGCTGGAGTGGGCCAATACCCGGCGGCCGGTTCGCATGGCGGACTTGCGCGGCCGACTGGTGATTCTGGACTTCTGGACCTTCTGCTGAATTAATTGCCTGCAGCTATTTCCGCAGTTGCGGAAACTCGAAGAGAAGCACGGTCCGGCGCTGGCGGTGGTGGGTGTGCATACGCCCAAGTTCCCGGCCGAGCGCGAGACGTTCAACGTGCGCTACGCGGCTCGAAGGCACCGGCTGGAGCATCCGGTGGTCAACGACCCGGACTTCCAGATCTGGCAGACCTACGGCGTGCGGGCCTGGCCCACGATGGTGTTTGTGGACCCGCTGGGTCACGTGATCGGGTTCCATGCGGGCGAGGCGCCGTTTGAGGGCCTGGACCGCGCAGTGACCCGCATCCTGAGCGAGCACCGGGCGACGGGCACCGTGACGGACGAGCCGCTGCACGTGCTGGAGCAAGCGCCGGACTCGGACACCGGCCTGGCGTTTCCGGGGAAGGTGCTGGCCAGCGACGAATCTTTGTTTATCGCGGATTCGGGGCACCACCGAATCGTTGAGACGGACCACGCGGGCATGGTGCGGCGGGTGTTCGGGTCGTCAGAGGACGGACACCGGGACGGTTCGTCGTCAGAGGCGCAGTTCACGTATCCGCAGGGGTTGGCGCTTGGTGACGGCGACCTGTACGTGGCGGATACGGAGAACCATCGGATCCGGCGGATCGATCTCGGCACGGGCGAGGTGACCACGGTGGCGGGCACAGGGGCGCGCGGTCACCCGGCACCCGGCCCGCACCCGGCGCTGCAGGCCGAACTGGCCTCGCCGTGGGACCTGTCCTGGCATGACGGGCGGCTGTTCATTGCGATGGCGGGCATGCACCAGATCTGGGTGCTGGATCCGGCCAACGGGATGGTTGGTCCCTATGCGGGCTCGGGGATCGAAAACTTGCAAGACGGGCCGCTGGACAACGCGCAGCTGGCGCAGCCGAGCGGCCTGGCGGTGCACGGCGACCGTCTGCTGGTGGCCGACAGCGAGACCAGCGCGATTCGGACGCTGCCGCTGGATGGTCGAGGCGACGCCGGGACGATCGCGGGGGTGGGCTTGTTCGACTTTGGCGACGTGGACGGACAGGGAACGTCGGTTCGGTTGCAGCATCCCCTGGGTGTTGCGGCGGGGGCCGAGGGCGTGTTCATTGCGGACACCTACAACAACAAGATCAAAGTGGTCGACCCGGACCAGCGGCTGATCACGACGCTGGCCGGGGACACGGCGCACGGCAACGCGGACGGCGGGTTGGGCGACGCTCGGTTTCACGAGCCGGGCGGGGTGTCGCTGGCGAAAGGTGCGCTGTACGTGGCCGATACGAACAATCACGCGGTGCGGCGAGTGGATCTGGCCGACCAGAGGGTTGTAACGGTGGAGATCAGCGGGCTGTAGGCGGCGGCGCTTTGCCCGGAAGACCCCTCACCGATTTCCGGCGAGGACGCCGGAATCTGCCTCTCCCCCAGGAGAGGTTAAGAACGGCGCGTCCCTGGAGAGCTTGAGACCTCGCAGGGTCGTGTCCCCACGGAAGCGGAAGGGGATTACGGGTCGCTTCGTGGGCGGGTTTGATCGGGTGACCAAGTAGCGCGTTGAGGAACGTATCGCGTGGGGGTGGCTTGGCGTCTATTCTTGAGCGGTTAGCGCCGACAACCCGAGGGAAAAACCTAATGTTCGCGACGATTGGACGGACCTGGCAGCTCACGAAGATGAGCTGGGGCGTGCTGCAGAGCGATCGCAAGCTGATCGTGTTTCCCATAATGTCGGGGCTGGCGCTGGTGGTGTTGGCCGCGCTGCTTACCGGCGTGGGGGCCGGCTTTGGAACGATCGACCGGCTGGGATCGGAGTCGGCGGGGCTGGCCGAGGCCGACATCGTGCTGCTGGGAATCACCTACTTCCTGCTGGCGTTCGTGATCATCTACTTCAACGCCGCGCTCGTCGGGGCCGCCATGGTCCGGCTGGCCGGCGGCACGCCGACGCTGGGTGACGGGTTCCGTCTGGCCAACTCACGCCTGCCGCAGATCGCCGGCTGGGCGCTGATTTCGGCCACCGTCGGTCTGATCCTGCAAGTCCTGCGCAGTCAGTCGCGCGACAACTTTGTGGGGCAGATCGCGCTTTCGATCGTTGGCGGCGTGTGGGCCTATCTGACGTTCTTCGTGGTGCCGGTGCTCGTGGCTGAGCAGGTGGGTCCGATCAGCGCCATCAAGCGGTCGGGTTCACTCTTCAAGCGGACCTGGGGCGAGCAGGCTGTGGCCAGTTTCGGCTTCGGCATTGTTGGCTTCCTGGCCGCGCTGGTCGGCCTCCTGCCCGCCGTCCTGGTGGGAATGGTTTCGCCGATGGCCGGTTTGGCTGTCGGCGTGGTGACGGTTGGGCTGGCTATCGCCACGGTCTCGACGCTGGAGGCCATCTTCAAGGCGGCGCTGTACGGATATGTGGCCGACGGAAGCGTGGGTGAAGGCTTTGACCGGAACACGCTGGACGGCGCTTACGGAGCCGGGCGCGGCGGCCAGCGCGGCTTTTAGGCACCAGTGAGCGGCAGTCACGCGGGGCGGCGCGCGGCGGTCTACGGCGCGAGCAGTGGCATGGGTCGGGCCACGGCCCTGGCGCTGGCCCGAGCAGGCGCGGACGTGGCGGTGCTGGCGCGAAGCGTCGACGCGCTGGAGCAGGTAGCCAGCGAGATCAGGGACGCCGGGCGCCACGGCGTGGCGATTCCGGTGGACGTGCAGGATGCGGCGGCGGCGCGGGCTTCGGTGGGGTCGATCCTGGATGCACTGGGCGGGCTGGACATCCTGGTCTATGCCACCGGCTGGAATATCCCGGGTCGGGCGCTGGAGCGGCTGAGTCCCTCGGATTGGGAGCTGATGCAGCGCACCAACCTGTGGGGGCTCTACGACGTCACGCAGGCGGCGCTGCCGGCGCTGCGAGAGGCGGGCGCTCGAGTGGTGGTGATCTCGTCGGCGGCGGTCCAAATGCCGGACATGTCGGGCGTGGCGTACCAGAGCACGAAGCACGGGGAAGCCGGGTTTGTGCACGGGATGATGCACGAGGAGGCCGGGAACGGGATTCGGGCGACGGTGATCTTCCCCGGATTGACCGAGACGCCCATGATCGACCGGCGGCCCGCGCCGACGCCGCCGGAGATGGTGGCGAACGCTCTGCAGCCGGAGGACGTGGCCGAGGCGGTGCTGTTTGTGACCTCACTGCCGCCGCGGGCGTACGTGCCTGAGCTGGTTTTGCTGCCGGCGGCGATCCAACAGCGCTAGTCCGCGAGCGGCCGCCGGGCGCGGCTGCGTATGCTGGCGGGGCGGTCTGTCGCGGCGAGGTTCACTGATGACCTACGACCCTTCCCTGCATCTATTCTGTCACCCCTGGGAACTGCAGACGGTGGTGCACATGCGCCGGACCTGGAACCGGCCGGCGCGGGTGCAGATGGCGCCGGTGCTGGCGCCGACCGAGCCGTGGGAAGGCACGTCGGTGGCGACGTGGGGTACGGCGCATTACGACCCGGCCACGAGGCTCTTCAAGCTCTGGTATGAGGCGTGGAATCCCGACCGTCCGGAGCCGCTGGACACGCCGGTTTGTTATGCGACCTCGTCCGACGGCGTGACCTGGGACAAGCCGGAACTGGGGCTGTTCGAGTGGGACGGCAGCCGCGCGAACAACATCTGCTGGATGATGCGGGAGAGCGCGCCGTGGGATTACCTGGACAGCCCGCGGGTGTTCGTGGAGCCGGACGCGCCGGCCAATGAGCGTTACCGGATGGTGATTTATGCACGGGTTCAGGCGATTCGGCGGCATGCGTTCTTTGTGCTGACGAGCCCGGACGGCGTGCACTGGACGTGGCATGACGAGCCGTTTCTGACGGAGACGGGAGACAGGTTTCATTGCATCTACGACGACCGGCGGGGCGAGTATTGGGTCACGTCAAGGCGCGCGCACGGGGAACGGGACTTCCATTGGGACCCGCCCGTCCCGCGAATTCGAAGCGTGGAGCGCTGGCGGAGCCCTGACCTGCGTGAGTGGTCGGGTCCCGACATCCTGATGCGGCCGGACGACGCCGATTTCCCTGACACGGAGTTCTACAGCATGTATCCCATGACGGCCGGGAACGGCTACCTGGGATACCTGGAGTTTTACGACCGGTTTGTGGAACGGCTGCACACGGAGTTGGTGGTGAGCCGCGACGGGGATCACTGGCAGCGGCTGGAACGGACGCCGTGGCTGGACCGCGGAACCGAGGGCGCCTGGGATGACATGTGGGTGTTTCCAGCCAGCAACGACCCGCTGGTGGTGGGGGACCGGATGCTGGTGCCGTTTTGCGGGCGGGGCACGGCGCATGGCGGCCGGCGCTACCGGATGCAGCCGGCGCGGTGCCGCATTGGGCTGTTGGAGTTCGGGCGCGACCGCTGGGCGGCGCTGACGGCCGGGCAGGACGGCGGCGAGTTCGTGACCGAGCCGGCGGAGGTGAGCGGCGACCGTCTGACGCTGAACGTGGACGCGGAGTTCGGGGACGTGCGAGTGGCGGTGCTGAACGAGCATGGCGGGGCGCTAGAGGGGTTCGGCCACGATGAGGCCGTGCCCATTGAGCGTGACGCGATCGAGGCGCAGGTTTGTTGGGACACGGGCGATTCGCTGGGGGACTTGCGAGGCCGTCGGGTGCGCCTGCACGTCACGGCGGCGCGGGCCAGCGTGTACGGCTACAGGTTCGGCTGAGCGGGTATTGCGCCGCCGCGCCTGTGCCTTAACATGGAAGGTCACCGCGTGGCGGTTGAGCCACTGTGGCGAGTCCGAGGGAGGCCGGGCTCCGAGGAGCGTATTTCCGTCTCACGCCAAGCGTTGATCCAAAGCCATCGCAGTTCCCGCCGGGCGTTTCTGGCCCGCCTCTCGTGCGCGGTTGGCGCCGCCGTGGGCGCTGGAACCGGTGTCGTCCGAGCCGATCCGGCGACTCCCGAGGTTCCGGTTCCGGCCATCTATCTGCGCGAAACCGGACATCACCTCGGCGGGCCGATCCTGGCCTGGTGGCTGCAATACGGGCGCGAGGACGGTCTGGGCTGGCCGATAACCGAGCAACTGCTCGTCGGCCGCCGCCGCGTGCAGTACTTCGAGCGAGGCGCGCTGGCGCTGGCGCCGACCTCGCCCGATCCGCTCGGGGTGGTTCCCGTGAACCTGGGACGTCCCTATGTCGGCCGTTCTTTCGTTTCCCAATCCGAGGCTGAATCCGCCCATTTCTTTGCGGAGACCGGCCATGGCGTGCATCCGGCCGTTTGGCCGTATCATCGCGAGAATGGCGGCGTTTACCGGTTTGGATATCCGCTGGCGCCGGCCGTGGTCGGCGCCGGGGGGCTCTGGCAGGTGTTCGAGCGGGCGGTGCTGTCTGAAAGCGGCGGCCGCCTGACCGACTTGCGCCTGGGCCTCATGGAGGCGGAGCGGCTGCGGTTACCCACAGGCCCAGCCGCCCAGGCCCGGCATGCACCCGTGGTGGACCTTGCGGCGCTGGACCCGGTGTACGGGCCGCCGACCGACCGACAGGCCAAGGTGGACCTCACGCGCCAGGTCGTGACGTTCTTCGACGGGGACGAGCCGGTGCGGATGGCTCCTACCTCAACCGGCGTTTATCCAGACTTCACGCCGTCGGGGCGGTACCGGGTCTTCGTTCGCATTCCGCGGGCTCGGCTGGTCTCCAACGGCAGCACGCAGGCGGTCTATAACCTGGACGACGTGCAGCACATCCAGTATTTCACGGAAAGCTGGATCGGCTTCCACTACGCCTATTGGCATGCCGAGTTCGGCACCGCGCGCAGCGCGGGCTGCGTGAACCTGCGGCTGCACGATTCCAGTTGGGCCTGGGACTTCTGCGACCAAGGCACCCGGGTGGTCGTTCACTACTAGAGCCCAGTGCCTCGCCGGCTGTCGGACGGTGCGCCGGGTCGCTCGGCGACGCGCCTATGATGGCGGGGCCACACAGGCCACCACGGTGAAGTCCGTGTCTGCATCCCGCGAGTGCGCCACAGCGGATGCGCCAGCTTCTTCGGTCATCTTCGTCTGCGTGCATAACGCCGGGCGTAGCCAGATGGCCGCCGGCCTGCTGGGCGCGGCCGCCGCCGGCCGAGTGAACGTCATGTCCGCCGGAACCGCTCCGGGCGAGCGAGTCAACCCAATGGCGGTTGAGGCCATGCGCGAGATCGGCATCGACATCAGTCACGCCACACCGTCGCGCCTGGCCACACCCGACGTGGCCGCGGCTGACGTCTGCATCACGATGGGCTTTGGCGATACCTGTCCGCTGGTGCCGGGCACGGAGTACCGGGACTGGTCGGTGGACGACCCGTCGGGGCAGCCGATTGCGGTGGTTCGGCGCATTCGTGACGACATTGCGGGCCGTGTGCAGGCGCTGGTAGCCGAGTTGGCGCCGGACTCGACGGGGTGAGTCGAAACCAGCTCTTGCTGGGCCTAGCTTCGGTCCTGATTGCCGCGGCCATCGTCGTGATCGCTATCGACGTGGACGAGGAGTCCTTGGCCCCGGCGCCGGAGACGCCGACGCCTCCGCCCGAGGAGCAGGTGGCGCGGCTCATGCGCACATTCGTGTCGCGCGTCATCGAGCAGGAGCTGCGCCCGCGCGTCGCTGAACTGGAAGGTACGCAGATCGTTGACGGCAGCGGGGGGACGGCCACGATCCGCCGCGTGATCGAAGGTGACCGCCTGGAGCTGCGAATCATGTTCGACGATTATGTGCTGCGGCTCAATCCCGAGGTGACGGCTGAGAACGAGATTCAGGCCGACGGCACGGTGACCTATACGCGTGTTGGACCCGAACTGCGCGTGCAAGGGACCGACGTGCGCCTGGGGGTATTTGACGCAGAGCGGCGCGATCCGCGCACTGACGTGGCCGGACGCTTCACGTTCGACCTGTCCGGTCCAGACGTCGCGGGGCTGTCAGGCGAAGTTGAGCGGAACGGCGATCAGCGACTGCGGATCACGCCCGCGATAGCCGCTCCCTAGTCCTCCACCAACTGCCCGCCGGCCTGCAACACGCCCCAGAAGGCGTAGTCGGCCTGATGGACGATCTGGTTGGTCAGGCTGCGTTGAATCAGTTCACCTTCGGCGGAGTGCCCGCCGGCGACGTGGGCCACTTCCTCGGGCAGGCCGACCGTCAGGCAGATGTGTACGCCGTAGCCGGGGTGCCGTATCGAGGGCCGGCCGGTTCGGCCGCGCTGCGCCGTCCAGCGGGCCTGGTTTTCGGGGTCGAACTCCCAGGGCTTGCCCACGTCGTGGCAGAGCGCCGCGGCGACCAGTATGTCGCGGTCGATGTCCAGGCCGGGGAAGTTTCCGCCCAGCTCGTCGGCGATGGCCACGGCCAGGCGGGTAACGCCCCTGATGTGGTCGGTCTGGGTCCCGTTCTTCAGCGGGGGCGTATCGGGATTGCCGGAGCCTCGGATGTCGGAAACCGCGCTGAACGAGCTTTGGGACAGGGCCAGCGCCCAGGCCTCGACGACCTTGGCGGCTAACGCCGTATCGTCGATCCACTCGACTTCGGGCAGTTCGGCCCGCACCCGTGCCCGCTGTGCGTCGTCGACTGTCACGGCTGCCCCCTGGCTGCGGTTCGGTAGGGCCTGAGTGTAGCCCTGCCCTTCAGTGTGGCGGTGCAGTTGGGCCTAGCGAATCTGGTAGACGAGCGTCTGCACGTCGATCAGGTCGTCGCTAACTACGAACGTGTCGATGCCCTCCGCCGTGCGTCCGTCCGCATGGGTGCCCGACCAGGTGAGCAGGACGGTGTCGCCGGCGACGGTTACGGTTTCCTGGCGGGCCTCGAAACCGGCGAGATCCGCGAAGAGCGCCTTGAAGAATGCATGGCAGCCGTCGTGGCCGATATGCACCTGATCGGGCTGCATCAGCCGGGCGTCAGCCGCGTAGTCGGCCGCAATGGCGTCGAAATCGCCCGACTGCACCGCGTCCCAATGTCGTTGAAAGACCGCTTCGGGATCAGCCATAGCTCTGTGCTCTTGCTGATGGGTGTGGTAACCCTACGGCATAGGGCCGAGAGGCCAAGCGGTCCGGGGCGGCGACTAGCGCCGCGCCGGACCGCCGGCGCTACTGCGAAGCCGCGGACTTACCGCTCGTACCAGCCTGAGCCGAAGACCAGGCCGTTGCGCCGAATGACCCACGAGTGCTTGGTCTGCGCTTCGCCGGATTCGGGGTTGACCCAGGTGTAGGAAAGCCAGGCGCCGTCCGGCGTGGCGTTCGCCACGACCTGGAGCCCAGCGGGGAATCCGTCCGGCCCCAGCACGTCCCGGGCATGCAGGCCTACCAATGACGGGGTGGCCGCATGGCCGATCAGCACGTCGTTTTCGTCGAACACGAACAGGTACCACGGCCCATCGAGGCTCTGGCTGGAGTTGTAGTAGTCGAGTGTGGCTTGGAGCCCAAGGGCGTTGTAGAGGTCGATCCCCCGCTGCACGACAGCCTGGGTGTAGGCGGCGGGCTTGGCCTTGGAAGGTCCGGGCTCGTACCAGCCTGAGCCGAAGACCAGGCCGTTGCGCCGAATGACCCACGAGTGCTTGGTCTGCGCTTCGCCGGATTCGGGGTTGACCCAGGTGTAGGAAACCCAGGCGCCGTCCGGCGTGGCGTTCGCCACGACCTGGAGCCCAGCGGGGAATCCGTCCGGCCCCAGCACGTCCCGGACATGCAGGCCTACCAGTGACGGGGTGGCCGCATGGCCGATCAGCACGTCGTTTTCGTCGACCACGAACAGGTACCACGGCCCATCGAGGCTCTGGCTGGAGTTGTAGTAGTCGAGCGTGGCCTGTAGGCCTTCGGTGTTATGGCGGTCGATGGCGCGCTCGACGAATGCCTGGGTGTAGGCGGCGGGGTTGTCCTTGGCCGGCGTCTGGAACCGTCGGCCGCCGAAGACGAAGCCGTCGCTCCGGTGGTCCTGGCGGCAGGCGGATTCAGCCTGGTCGCCGTGGACGCGCTGGTAGATCCCGACGTTCTCGTCGTTGCCCAGACTGGCTTCGATGAGGTCGTTGAGTTCCACGCAGGTGGTTGGCCATTCGGCCAGCGCCGCGGAAACAGTAGCTATGAGGAGCCAAACGACGGCAACGGCCGTCAGTGCCAGACGCTTCACGGTGAACCTCTCCGCCCAAGAAGTCTGCTAAGAATATAGGCCACGTTGGGCGTTGGTTGGGTGGGATTTCGACTTTGACTTGCGCCTCGTGCTTTCGAGCACCGCCGGCGCTTACCCGCTGTCCTTCGTACCGAAGTCGCGCCAGCCCCAGTCGAGCCGCAGCCTTGGCATTTCGAAGTCGAAGTACCAGCGGATCGAAATCGGTTCGCGGTCCTTGCCCAAGTAGGCGTAGAAAAGTGCGGCGCGTCCGGGAACCTCGTTCACGATGCGGATCGGCGTGAGGTCATGGAAGCGGCTTGGATCCTCGTTGGCCGCCAGGTAGTCGAGAAGGGGCTGGGCGTAGGGTTCGGCGTCGCTTGGTCGGGCGGCGGCCAGGTCGAACGGTTCATGGTGGTTCCAGGCCGGTAGGTCGCTGCCAGCGTCCTGACTGCCGACGTTGCAGGCGACCCAGATGGGGGTGCTCCAGGCGTACTCGCCGTCCGTCTGGCGGAGTCGCACGTAGTAGGCCGCCTCTTGCAGCGGCGCCTCATCCTCGAAGTCCAGCTGAACGTCCAGGGCGTTTGGACGCCATGACGCCAGGGCCCGGTCGTTGCGGATCAGGTCAATCCGCTCGATTGGCGCGCAGGCGTGGGCGGTGATCGTCAGACGCGGCGTGCCACCGACTTCAATCTCGCTTCCAGAAGGACTGCCGTTGGCGCACACGTCCAGGATGATCCGCGTCCCGGTCGTCGCGTAGGTTTGCCGGCTCATCACGGCGTCCCAGATGGTGTGGCGCTCGCAGCGGACCGCCCGCACGGCGGCCACCGGACCACAGCCGATGGCGCAGTCGCGCATGTTCAGGTGGCTGCCGAAGCGGCCGCGGAAGTGGTGCGCGGCCATGGGTGCGGCCAGCAGGGGCAGATGGGTATCGCCCGAGGCGACTACCCCCGGACGGTGGCCGTGGCGGAGCGCGCGCTGTAGCAGCCACTCCACTGATCCGTGACCGCTGGCCACTTCAACCACCGGTTCGCGGGCCATGGGGTACGCGTCCCAGTCCGCCGGACCACCGCCGACGTGGGCTTCCAGCAGGACATCCTCGCGCTCGCCGTAGGTCTCCACCAGGTAGTCCATCTCGGCGAACGCCGGCGCGTAGCGCGCCGCCCAGTCGCGAAAGATGACGTTGCGGTCGCCGCCGACGTTTGGATGGGCTTCGGCGGCTAGGAATGGCACGTACCTGCCCGGAGCGTCGTTGGCTCGATAGGCCGCCTGATGCGCTTCCCAGACGGCCGGACGGTGCGTTTGGTCGGGCGGGGCCATGGGGCCGGGGGCGGCGAAGTCGAGCCGGGCCTGACCGCGTGCCTGGGCGTGCCGCCCGGCCGGGTGCAACACCGGTGTTGGGTCGTCCATCAGCCCCATGCTGATATCGCCCCAGCTGTGCGAGTGCAGGTCGCCCCACAGCAGCAACGTCTCTGGATCCGACTGGACCAGTAGCGGATTGCTCAACGTTGACAGCGCGTGCACTTGGTCATGCGCCTTGATGCGAACCAGTCCGGGCGCCTGCGCTGTCACCCCCTGGATGATGGCGAAGCCAGCGTCCTTCGGTCCCAGACGGACTTCGCGCGGGAGCCCGTTCAGCTGCGACGCCTCCGCACTCAGTTCCACGGTGCCCGTGTACTGCGTGCAGACGTTGTGGTTGCGGTCGTAGACGGCCAGGTGCAGGGCAAACGGCTCGCCCGGCCGGGCGATGGATGGTCCCAGCAGGCGCAGCAGCGTTGGGGTGGGATCCGACGACACGTGCACAGGAATCTCGCCGCCGCTGAGCTGTCGATAGTCGAGGCCGCCACTGCGATCCATCGACGCGACGATGCGGCCCTGGCAGGTGACGTCGTAGACCTCGCTGCCGGGTCCGCCCTGGCTGGTGTCGCCGATCACGAGGCGCAGCTCGTCGCCCGGCGTCAGGGTCCCGCGTTCGACCACGATGCGCGCGAACGACGGCCAATGCGCCTGGTTGAGCTCGTTGAGTTCAAGCCGAACCTGCGCTTGTGTGCTTGAGTGCAAGGTCACGTAGTCGCGACCCCGTGGCCTGGTGTTCTGGACGCTGTGCGACAACAGGAATCCGTAGCGCTCGAACAGGAAACCGCCGCCGGCCTGCACAGGGGCCTCGACGGTCAGCCGAAACTCCCAGGTCCCCACGGCGCCGGCGGTGAGGTGCAGGTCCGGGCCGGTGACGCTCGATCCGCTGGCCTGGTGAAATTTGACTTCGAGCCGGGCCGGCAGGTTTCCGGCGCGTGCTCGATACGGCAGCGTGGTTGGCGTCGCCGGCGTCACGCGTCCTGCTTCGCCAGGCGCCGGATGCGCTCGCCCTGGGCGGTTACTTTCTCGAACGCCGCGGCCACTTGCTCGACCCAAGTCTCGGAAGGATCGACCGGAGTTGGCAGCCAGACGCAGGTGGCGTTGAGGAGCTCGCTGACCGGCAACGATCCCGGACCGAAGGGCGGCCGAATGTCGTCGGGCAGGTCGCCCCACGGCCCGCCCAAACCCTCGAACGGGAAGTCGCTGAAGAGCGGCTGCAGATGCATGGCGCCGTAGAGGGCCGACGGCTGGTCGGGGTGGATGCCCACGCCCTCGGCGGCAATCGCTTGAAGGATGGCCTCGATCGGCGCACCGATCTCCTTGGCGTCGACTCGTGCCGCATACAGCAGAAAGCCTCCGCGCTCGGCATTGGCGTACGGCCGCTGGGGATAGACGCCGGGGACGTCGTCCAGCAGGGCGTCGAGGCGCGCGAACCAGCGCCGGCGGTGGTCGTTGAGTTCCGGCAGGCGCTCGAGGCCCGCGCGGGCGAGGGCAATGCCCAGCGGGTTGGCGCGGTACTTCACGCCGAGGCCGATACGCCCCAGACCGCGCAGTGCGTCGGTCTGGAGTAGTTGGTTTACGCGTCCGTAATGGCCGAGCGCCGCCATGCGGTCGTAGAGGTTGGGATCGTTAGTGACGGCCACGCCAGCCTCGACGCCGCTGATGGGTTTGCTGGCCTGCATGCTGAAGCAGCCGATGTGCCCCACCGATCCGACCTGCTGCCCGCGCCAACTGGCTCCGTGCGCGTGGGAGGCGTCCTCGATCAGCGTGACGTCGGTGCCGTCCACGATGTCCAGTAGCGCGTCCAGGTCGGCCGGGTTGCCGTAGACGTGGGTGGCGACGATGGCGCAAGTGCGGTCGGTCAGCTTGCGGCGCACGTCGGCCGCGTCGATGCAGAAGGTCTCGGGATCGGCGTCGGCGAACACGGGCGACGCGCTGCAGTGCAGCGCCGGCGAGATGGAGGCGTGCCAGGTGACGGAGGGCACGATGACTTCGCGCCCGAGCGAGGCGCCGGCGGCGAACATGGCCGAGTGCAAAGCCGCGGTGCCGTTGCAGACGGCCAACGCGAAACGAGTGCCGACGAAGTCGCGGAACTCGGCCTCGAACTTCTCGATTTCGTCGTAGACCGCCGAGCCCGCTTCGAGGGCGCCGTTCACGAACGTGCGTTCGCGCTCGGTGATCGGCTCCCAGCGGTCGTCGATGGGCACGGTTACGGCAGGAGGGCCGCCTTCGATGGCGAGCGATGGGTCCAGTGGACGGTTACCAGCCATGCGTCTAGGCGCAGTTCCCGGCGGCGTAGATGCGATGCCAACTCATACGGAGCCGCCGACGTGACACGGGCCGTTGAGTATGTTCAGTGGCCGACGCGGTGTCGAGTTGGGGGACGGCGGGAGCCCACGACCTATTCCAGCGAAGCCCCCAGAATCTCCTCTGCCTGCGCCGCGCGGAAGTCGACCAGTTTCTGGCGAAGATCGGCATCGCCAAGCGCCAGGATCTCCACGGCCAGCAGGGCGGCGTTAGTGGCGCCGGCGCTGCCGATGGCCAGGGTGGCAACGGGAATCCCGCGCGGCATCTGGGCCATGGCCAGCAACGAGTCCAGGCCGTCGAGCGACCAGGCCTGCATCGGCACGCCCAGCACCGGCAGCAGTGTGTGCGCCGCCACCACCCCAGCCAGGTGCGCCGCGCCGCCGGCGGCGGCGATCAGTACGCGCATTCCGCGCGCCTCGGCCGTGCGCGCCCAATCCGCCGTCTCGTCCGGCGTGCGGTGCGCGGAGAGCACCCGAACCTCGTAGGGCACGCCGAAGTCACGCAGTGTGGCGGTGGTGCGCTGCATTACGTCCCAGTCGGTCGTGCTGCCCATCACGATGCCAACGCGCGGAGTCTCGTCGGAATTCGTCATGGCCGCCTCACTCGCCCTGGGCCAGCGAATAGCCCGGCTCGCCGTCAAACGTGCACAGATTCTCGGTCTTGATGAAGTCCAGGCCTGCGTCCCCGATCCGTCCCAGCAGCGACGCAATAGCGGCGTGACTGACCGGACCATCGTTGTCCGCCATGAAACGGCCGCGCCAGTGATCGACTAGCAGCCCGCTGGCCAGGGCGTCGGGCCACACGGTCCCGCCGCGGTTGCTGATCATACGCAGGTCCAGGTCGGCGCCGGCTGCTGCCTGCAGCAGCTGCGCCAGATCCGCGGGCGTCCGGCCGTGCCAGTCCAGGAAGACGTCCACTCCCACGGTCTGCTTGGCCGGTCTGGCGCGGGGTGAGATGGCTGAAGCGTCCAGCGGAGCCGTGCCGCCTTCCGCGAAGACCGCGGCGGGTAGCGTTTGCGGGCCTTGCCTCAGGCGCTCCACAACGGCGTGTCCGAATTCGCGGGTGCCAACCTTGACCTGGCTGCGTTCGGGATCGTGAACGTCGTAGGTGTGGATGCCGTCCTCCAGGGTTCGTAGCCAGGCGTTTTGGACGCGGGCCGCGACCTCGCTCTGGCCGATGTGCACCAGCATCAGCACGGCGGCATTCAACAAGCCCGAGGGATTGGCCAGGTTCTGGCCGGCGCGCCGGGGTGCGGACCCGTGGATCGCCTCGAACATGGCCGCGCCCACGCCGATGTTGGCCGCGCCCGCCATGCCCACCGACCCGGCAATCTGCGCGGCAACGTCGGACAGGATGTCGCCGTAGAGATTCGGCAGCACAACCACGTCGAACGCCCCGGGCGTGTCGGCCAGCTTGGCCGCGCCGATATCGACGATCCAGTACTCGGACTCGATTTCGGGATAGTCAACCGCCACCTCATTGAAGACATCGTGAAACAGGCCGTCCGACAGCTTCATGATGTTGTCTTTGGCGAAGGCCGTGACCTTTGAACGACCGTTGCGCCGCGCGTAGTCGAACGCGAAACGAATAATCCGCTCGCTGCCCGGGCGGCTGATGAGCTTGAGCGATTGCATCACGTCGGCGGTCTGGCGGTGTTCGATCCCGGCGTACAGGTCTTCTTCGTTCTCCCGGATCACGACCAAGTCCATGCCCGGATGCTTGGACTGGACGTGCGGGTGGTAGGCCACGGCAGGCCGCACGTTGGCGTAGAGGCCCAGCGCCATGCGGGTGGTGACGTTCAGACTCTTGTAGCCGCCGCCCTGCGGGGTGGTGATAGGAGCTTTCAGGAAGACCCGCGTACGGCGGATGGACTCCCAGGCCCCGGCGTCGATGCCGGACGAAATGCCGCGCAGGTAGACCTGCTCGCCGATTTCAATGGTCTCGATGTCAAGACTCGCACCAGCGGCCTCCAATATCTCGAGCACTGCGGCCATGATCTCGGGGCTATGCCGTCGCCATGTGCGACGGTGATGGGGGTTGCGGGCGGCATGCAGCATTCCTGTCAATTGGCCGACGAACTGGCCGCGGTAAGTGTACGGCTGGTCAGGAGAGCCGCCGCGGATCCGTTTCGCTGTGCTCAGGCGAAGCGCAGGGTCGGGTCCACCCGGCAGTGCCGAATCCACTCATCCAGCGCCGCCATGAATTCACCAAGCTGCTCGCGCGTGCCTTCGTCGGTCAGGTTGCCGTCCGAGTCGAATCGCCGTCGGGAGCGCGCCAGCAGCAGCTCGGGGTCGATCATGATCCGCACGCTGTTGTGCAGGGCGATCTGCCGCATGTGCATCTGGGCGCGCACCGTGCCCTGGCGTCCGCCGACGCCCATGATGGCGGCCGGTTTGCCGTCCAGGGGCGAGGGCCGGCCGCGCGAGGCCCAGTCGATGGCGTTCTTGAGCACGCCGCTGATTGAGTAGTTGTACTCGGGTACGGCGAAAAGCAAGCCGTCGGCCGCCGCGATGGCCTGTTGCATGGCCGTGACCGGCTCGGGATTTCCGGCCCGCTCCACGTCCGCGTTGAAGAGCGGGATGTCGTGCAGGGCGAATATCGACATTTCCATGCCGGGCGGCAGCAGCGTGGCGGCGGCGCGGAGCAGGCCGCTGTTGAACGAGCCGCCTCGCAGGCTGCCTGAGATTCCGAGAACTTTGATTGCGTCGGCCACCAGTGGCCTCCTTAAGGTTGACGTGCGGACACTGGCCCGCCGGACCGCCGAGGGCGCTTCAGCGCCAGCAACTCCGCGCTACGACGCCGGCTCCACCGTCACGCCGTTCAGATCTTCCAGCGGTCGAATGACGGCGGAGGTGTTCTGGCCTCCGTAGCCGCGGGCCTGGGCTTCCTTGTAGAGCTCGTTGACCGTGCTGGTGACCAGCATGCGCACACCCGTCAGCTTGCCCAGGTCGGCGGCGAGCTGCTGGTCCTTGGCGTGCAAGTCCAACGCGAACATGGGATCGAAGTTCCGCGCCAGCACGCTGTCCTTGACCATGCGCTCGTGCCCGGGGCTGCTGGCGGTGGCGCTCTGCAGCGTCTCGTACATGGCGGCCGGATCGATACCGTACTTGACGGCTGCCACATAGGCCTCGGAAATCACGGCGTTCACGGCGGCGCCGATCAGGTTGTTGCAGAGCTTTACGACGCTGCCACTGCCGGAGGGTCCGAAGTGGCGAATGTTGGCGCCGACGGCATCGAAGACGGGTCCGCCCCGCTCGAAGTCGTCGGCCTCGCCGCCCACCATGATGGCGAGTGTGCCGGCTTCAGCGCCCCAGACACCGCCGCTGATCGGCGCGTCCAGATAGCCGCAGCCCTTGGCCGCCGCCGCGTCGCTCACCCGCTGGGATGTGTCGGGACCGTTGGTGCTGAAGTCGATCCAGAGCTGGCCGTCGCTGGCGCCCTCGATGACTCCGTCGTCGCCGAGAAACACCTCGTCGCACACCTGCGGGATCGGGAGGCAGGCGCAGACGACGTCCACGCTGGCGGCCACTTCGGCCGGGGTGCTGGCGGCCTCGCCGCCGGCGGCCACGAAATCATTGACCTTGCCGCGGCTGCGGTTGTGTACGACGACGTCAAATCCGGCGGCTCGCAGATTGCGGGCCATCGGGAGGCCCATGGCCCCCAACCCGATAAATCCGACTCTCATGGCGTGTGCCTCGTTTCGTTGGATTGATCGCCAGCTTGCCATCCCCGGCTAGTGACCGGGAAAAGTGTCAAGCCGTTGGCCGGCCCGTTATCTGGCGGCCAATGCGTGCCAACTCCTCGCCGCCGCTGAGGATGCGTGCCCCTACGTTGTGCAGCAGGTGGCGCACGCGGGCCTCGTCATCCATGTCTGGGTCGGCCCAGCTGCAGAGAAATGCCAGTCCCTCGGCTTCGCAGGCTGCCTGGATGGTATTTCGAGCGTTGTCCATTTCCGGGGCATAGGGGGGATCGTGCCAGTCGGGGTGGCCGTGGGATACGCCCATGTCCCCCGGTCCCCATTCGCTGAAGAACAGGCCGGGGACGGCGGTAATCTCGAAGGCGCGCTTCATGCCTTGGCGGTCTTCGATCTTCAGACCCAGCAGCAGTTCGCCTTCCGGGTTGAGCGGCCAGGGATCGGCCTTGCGGATGTATTCCATGGGATCAAGTCCCCAGATCTCAGCCGCGACGCCCTGTCCGCCCATGCCGCGGGTGCCCTCGCCCAGGCCCTCGCCGACGCCGAGCCGGCTGGTGGGGTACCGGACCGCTTCCACGAAGGCGCGCACCGCCTCAGGGGTTCGGGCATGACACAACACCAGGCCATGCACGCCGGCGGCCAGGATGTGGCGAATTTGCCAGTCGTTGGCGCGTACGGCGGCTTCGGAAAGGCCGTTGACGGGCAGCGTGCAGAGGACGGTGGGCGTGCGGTGGCCGGTGGGCGTGGGACCGGCGTCGCGCAGCCCCTGCATGAAGTCGACGAGGCCGCGCGTGTCGAGCCCGTGATGCTCAAACTCGACCAGGATGAAATCGGCCCAGGTGCCGGCCATCTCGCGTCCGCGCTCGTAGGTGAGGCGTTCGGACATGCCGGTGTAGTAGAGAGGCTCGCCGGATTCGTAGAGCTCGATGCAGCGGTTGATGCGTGGGGCGTCAGCCATCGGACGTGTCCTTCCCGGCAAGCAGGGCGCGGGCGGCGCGTACCACGATGCCCGCCATGTCCGCACAGTTTGCCCGGTATTCGTCGGTGCCGAAGATGTTGGGCCAGTCGCGGCGGTAAACGAGGTCGCTGACCGTGAGGATCAAGCCCAGGTCGACGCCGCGGAACTCGGAGACGATCATCAGGGCGGAGGCCTCCATGTCCACGCTCAGGACGCCTTGTTCGCCGTAGTGGCGCACCTTGCCGGTGAACTCGCGGTAGGGGGCGTCGGTGCTCCAGACGCGGCCGGCGTGGGCTGGGCGCTGGCTGGCCTTGGCGGCCTCGATTAGGGCGCGGGTGGCCGGCCCGTCGGCGCGGGCCTGGTGCTCGGGCGGCTGGTAGTGATACGAGGTGCCTTCTTCCCGCAGGGCGTTGGTGGCGATCACGTAGTCGCCGACCTGGATTCCCGGCTTTAGAGCGCCGGTTGCGCCGGCGATCAGGAAGGTGCGCGCGCCGAGCGCCATCAACTCTTCAAGGGTCATGGCGGAGCGTGCGCCGCCCACGGGTATGCGCGCCACGCCGACGGGGTGGCCGTCCAGTTCGCCAATTCGCAGTCCGGGGCGCAGCTTGGAATCGGTATCCCTGGTGGCGCCCTTCGAACGAGCGATGGTTCTTGGGCCACGCAAGCCAAGACGAATGTCCGACTCCGCGGCGCCCACGGCCTCGGCCATGGGGTCGATCATGATGTCGACAAACCCGCCGATGACCAGCGGCGGGCAGTTCTCGTTGGGATCGCGGCCGCGGCGCTTGGCGTATTCGCGCACGTGGGATTCCGGGTCGATGACGGGCGTGGCGTCGCCGTGTGCGTTGAGCCAGTCGGGTGGGGACGAGGACATGGGAGCGGCCTGGGAGGGGGTGAGCGAGGCTAGCAGAGCACCCGGAGGCCGATAGCGGAGCTTGACCGGGTCCGTCTCAAGCGTGGGCGGCCTGTGGAGCAGGCCTCGGCTCCAGGCGCTATCTCAAGGCCGGCAAGGAGTCGAGGTCAACCTTCCACACCGGCAAGGAGTTGCCCCCTGCGAACGCCTGGCTGGCGATCACTTCAGGTCGAAGCGATCGAGGTTCATCACCTTGTCCCACGCGGCCACGAAGTCGCGTACGAACGCCTCCTGCCCGTCGTCCGATCCGTAGACCTCCGCGAGAGCGCGGAGCTCGGAGTTCGAGCCGAAGGCGAGGTCCACGCGCGTCCCGGTCCACTTGAGGTCGCCGGTCGCACGATCGCGGCCTTCGAACACGTCCCCGGACGCCTGCCACTCGGTGTTTACGTCGAGCAGATTCGCGAAGAAGTCGTTGGTGAGCGTGCCCGGCCGATCGGTGAACACGCCGTGCGCGGATTGCCCGGTGTTCGCGTTGAGGGCGCGCAAGCCGCCCACGAGCGCCGTCATCTCCGGAGCCGTGAGCGTCAGCATGTAGGCCCGCTCCACCAGCAATTCTTCAGCGGCGCCTTCCCGACCTGACTGCAGGTAGTTACGGAAGCCGTCTACAGTGGGTTCGAGGACGGCGAACGACTCCTCGTCAGTCCATTCCTGCGTGGCGTCCGTGCGCCCGGGAGCGAATGGAACCTGCACGGCGTGGCCGGCGTCCCTGGCAGCCTGCTCGACACCCGCGCACCCGGCCAGGACGAGCAGATCGGCGAGTGAGACTTGCTTGCCGGCGGACTGTGAGCCGTTGAAGTCCGCCTGGATTCCCTCCAGCGTCTCCAATACCGTGGCGAGTTGGGCCGGGTCGTTGGCTTCCCAGTCCTTCTGTGGCGCGAGGCGAACGCGCGCCCCGTTCGCGCCACCGCGCTTGTCGGTGCCGCGGAACGATGCCGCCGAGGCCCAGGCGGTCGAGACCAACTGGGAGACGGACAGGCCCGAGGCGAGGACCCTCGCCTTGAGGTCGGCGATGCCCGCGTCGTCGATCAGCTCGTGGTCGACCTCGGGGACGGGGTCCTGCCAGAGCAATGCCTCGTCCGGAGCAAGGGGGCCGCGGTAGCGGGCACGCGGCCCCATGTCGCGGTGGATGAGCTTGAACCACGCCCTGGCGAAGGCGTCTTCGAGATCCGCGGGATTCTCGAGGAATCGTCTCGAGATTTCCGCATAGTCAGCGTCCATCCGCAGCGAGACGTCCGTCGTCAGCATCATCGGGGCGTGCTTCTTCGACGGATCGTGCGCATCGATCACGGTGGCCGCGGCGGCTGCATTCTCCGGCTGGTACTGCGACTTGCCGGCGGGGCTCTTGGTGAGCTCCCACTCGTGGTGGTAGAGGTTCTCGAGAAAGTTGTTGTCCCACTTGACCGGGTTGTCGGTCCAGGCGCCCTCGAGACCGCTGGTGACGGTGTCGTCAGCCTTGCCGCTGCCGAAGTCGCTGGTCCAGCCCAGGCCCTGCTCCTCGACGTCGGCGCCCTCCGGCTCGGGGCCGACGTGCGACTCGGGGGCGGCCCCGTGCGCCTTGCCGAAGGTGTGTCCGCCGGCGATGAGCGCGACGGTCTCCTCGTCGTTCATGGCCATGCGCTTGAAGGTCTGGCGGATGTAGCGTGCCGCGAGGGCAGGGTCCGGGTTGCCGTTCGGCCCCTCCGGGTTAACGTAGATCAGGCCCATGTGGTCGGCGCCGAATGGCCCCTCGATTTCACCGTCGGCATCGTGACGCTCGTCGCCGAGCCACTCGCCTTCGGCGCCCCAGTCGGTGTCGTCGGCTTCCCAGACGTCCTGGCGCCCAAAGGCAAACCCGAAGGTCTTGAAGCCCATCGATTCCAGGGCACAGTTGCCGGTGAAGACGAGCAGGTCGGCCCAGGAAAGACTTCGGCCGTACTTCTGCTTGATCGGCCACAGCAGACGTCGCGCCTTATCCAGGTTTGCGTTGTCGGGCCAGCTGTTGAGCGGCGCAAACCGCTGGTGACCGGATCCCCCGCCGCCCCGGCCGTCGCTGATGCGGTACGTGCCGGCGGCGTGCCAGGTCATGCGGATGAAGAGAGGACCGTAGTGGCCATAGTCCGCCGGCCACCAGTCCTGCGAGGTTGTCATCACCTCTTCGATGTCGCGCTTCAGCGCATCGGCATCAATGGACTCGACCGCCGCGCCGTAGTCGAAATCCTCGCCCAGCGGATCCGAAAGGGAAGAATTCTGGCGGAGAGCCTTCAGGCTCAGCTGCTCCGGCCACCAGTACTGGTTGTTGGTCATGCTGCCCTTCTTCCCGGTTTGCCCACGGGCCCCACGGCCCAGCGGCCTAAGTATTCCTTCAGTTTCCTTGTGGCGGCGATGCTATCACGGTCCCATTCGCGGACGCAGGCAGGCCGGGTAGGCCGACCGGCGCAAGGCAAAACGTGGCGTGGCGGTCTGGCGATTGACAATCACTAACGGTCGGAGTCCACTGGATGAGGCTTAAGCCCGACCGACGGGCAAGTGTGGAAAGAGCTCGCTGCGAGGACGCGAGATGAACACAGCATCGTCCGAAGACCAATTCGCCTGGGCCGAACTGAGCACCGGGCAGCGCATCCGAGGCCTGGAGGTTGAGGGTTTCGTCGTGTTGCCGGGCACGCTGGATGCCCAGACGGTCGCCCGGCTGAAGGCGCAGGCGTCGGCCTGGGATCCGACGCCAGTGCACTACAGCCAGCACCAGCGCACGCAGTCGGATGTGCAGTTCGCGGGCGGTGCGGTGACAGAGTTGATCGCCCATTCGCCCGTGATCAAGTTCCTCCGGGCGGCTCTTGGGCCCGACCTGGTGTTCATGCACGCGCACTACGCGATTTCGGCGCCGGGACATCCGGGCATGAACCTGCATACCGACTCTCATCCGTACGGGACCAGCGACTGGGGGTACGCGTTCAGCGCGCCGCGGCAGGTGCGGGTTCTGTATTACCTGGACGACTTGACGATGGACGTGGCTCCGTTGCGGGTAGTTCCGCGGTCGCATCTGTCCATGCATCCGGATGCCAACCCGTACAAGCGCTACCCCTCGCATCCGGATGAGCGAGTGATCACCGCGCCGGCTGGTACGGCGGTCGTGATCAACCTGGCCCTTTTCCACGCCAACGGTCCGAACACCGGCGCGCGAGCGCGCGAGATGATTGCAATGTCGTATCGCCCTGCCTGGTGCGGCCCGACCGTGCAGGACCTGGAGCCGTGGGCGGACGAGGTGCTGGCAAGTATTCCGCCCGACGTTCGCGAGCTTTGCGGGGACCGCAACCAGCGGGCGACCCACTCCGAAGCGGGCATGCCGCCGATCGATCCGCGCACCAACGCCGCGGGGATCAGCCCCCGCCGCTGGGAGAGCGTCTAGAGCCGAACCGTCCGCCCGCTGGCAGCCGACTCGTAGGCGGCATGCACCACGCGCAACGCGGCCAGGGCTTCGGCGCCGGTGATTGGCGCCGGCTCGCCCAGGCAGGCGCGTAGCGTGCGCTCGATCCACGGGGTGTAGTTGGCGAAATCCGGGCCGCCGTAGGCGATGCGGCGGTCCGGCACGCCGCCCAGGTCCGGCGACGCGGAGTGCCACTCAAGCAGGTGTCGGTCGGACGCTCCGAAGCGAAGCCAGCCGTTGGAGCCCCAGAGACTCAGGTCCAGCTGGTAGGGCTTGTCCAGCAGGTAGCCGGAGACCAGCGAGCCATAGGCGCCGTTGGCGAGCCGCAAGTTGACCAGAGCCAGGTCCTCCACGTCGATAGGCGCGCCGCCCACCACGCCCGTCATTGACTGGACCTCGACGACCGGGGAGTTGGTGATGAACGTCATCAGGTCGATCCAGTGGATGCCCAGCCAGATCAGGTGACCGCCGCCGGCCAGCGAGCGCTTGAACGTCCAGTCGCGCTCGCCGTGCGCGGGCCAGATGCGCGTCTGGTCGGCGATCACGGCGCCGCGCAGCGCGTAGGCCCGGCCCAGCGCGCCGCTGGCGAAGATGCGGCGGGCGTCCTGCACCCAGGGATTGAGGCGGCGGGCCAAGGGAACGATGAGGTGGCGGTCGCGCTCCTCGGCCAGCTCAACCAACACCGCGAACTGGTCGGGGTGCGTGCAGGCGGGTTTTTCCACCATCACGTGACATCCGGCCTGCAGGCAGCGACGAACCGCGGGCGGCGCGTGCGCGGCGATCAGCGAGACGATGGCCAGGTCAGGCGCGGCGCTTAGCAGGCCGGACGCCAGGTCGTGGTGCGTGCCGCGTAGCTTGGGGCCGAGGGTTTGTCGTGCTTCAGCGAACGTGCCGCCGGATTGGTCCACGACGGTGACCGAGTCCACCAGGTCCAGGTCGCGCAGCGCCTGCAGGAAGAAGGCCCGGTGGCCCTGCTCGTCGGCCTCCATCACCAGCGTGACGTGCATACGATCCCCGGTCCGGCTGCCCGCGCAACTGCCCAGTCTAGGCCGAGGTCGTCACACCGAGCGGAAAGGGGCCGTTGCTAGACTGAATTTGCAGCTACCCGAGGTGCCGCATGTCCGCGCGTCCCATCCTGTTAGTCGCCGGCGGCGCCGGTTTTATCGGCGCTAACTTTGTGCATCACGTGCGGGCCGTGCGTCCTGATTGGGACGTGCGGGTGCTCGACGCGCTGACCTACGCGGGCGACCGCCGCCGGCTGGAAGGCGCGGGCTGCGACCTGATCGTTGGCGACATTGCAGATACCGAGACCGTGCAATCCGCGCTGGACGACGTGACCTGGCTGGTGAACTTTGCCGCCGAGACGCACGTGGACCGCTCGCTGCTCGACGCCGAGCCGTTTCTGCGGACCAACGTGACCGGTACCTACCGGCTGTTCGAGGCGGCGCGGCAGGCCGGCGTGGCCAAGGCCGTGCACGTGAGCACGGACGAGGTTTACGGTGAGACGCGCGGCGCGGCCTTTGTCGAAACGGATCCGCCGGCGCCCCGCAACCCCTACTCGGCCTCCAAGGCGGCCGGCGAGTTGATGGTGCTGGCCAGCTGGCAGACGCATCAGTTTCCGGTCTGCATCACGCGCGGGGTGAACACCATCGGTCCCTGGCAGCACCCGGAGAAGGCCGTGCCGCTGTTCACCATCAACGCGATGCGGGGCCAGCCCCTGCCCTTGTACGGGCGCGGCGAGCAGCAGCGGGACCGGCTGCACGTGGAGGACCACGCCAGCGCGATTTTGACGGTGCTCGAGAAGGGCCTGCCCGGCGAGGTCTACAACGTCGCGGCCGATAACAACCGCGACAACCTGACTGTGGCGCAACGTATCTGCGAGCGAGCCGGCGCGTCCCAGAACCTGATCCACTTTGTGGAGGACCGAACGGGGCACGACTGGAACTACGCGCTGGACAGCACCAAGCTTCAGGCGCTCGGCTGGTCGCGGCGCTACGACTTCCAGGCGGCGCTGGACGCCACGGTGGACTGGTATCTCAAGGCGCAGGATTGGTGGGCGCCGATTGTGGACGGTGAGTTCCAGGCCTACTACGAAAGGCAATACGCGGAGCGGCTGGCTGGGGCGGAGGCCTTCCGCGGTTAGCCCAACCCGGCTGCCCCGATACACCTGGCGCGCGGCCTGGCGCTGGATGCGCTGGGACGTTCCGACCCGCATCGTGTTTCTGATCGGCGCGCCGCTGATCTGGATTGCGGTGGCTGGGATTGACCCGTCAGCCATCGGTCTGAGGCTCGGGCTGGCGCCATTGGACTGGATCCTGATTGCGCTGTGGTCAGTTGGCGTGGCGCTGGTGACGCTGAGCTACCGGCGCTGGCTCTGGCCGGTACGCGCGGTGGCGGGGCGCTCGGCGCTGCCGCTGGACCTGCCGTTCTTCCTGGTGCTGAACCCGGTTGCCGAAGAGCTGTTCTTTCGGGGCGCGGCGATGTTCGGCCTGGCCAACCTGATCGGGATGCCCTGGTCCATAGTGGTCACGTCGCTGGTGTTCGGCCTGCACCACGGGCTGGACCGGCAGTTCCCACGCTCGTTCCTGGTGCTGGGCACGCTGGGCGGGCTGCTCTTTGGTATCGCGGCGGCGCACTTCGAATCAGTCGCGCCGGCCATCGTGCTGCACGTTGCCGCCGACGCCGTGATCTTCGTGGCCGCCGCGCCGATTCTGGAGCGGTTGGGCGTGGGTGTGCGCTTGCCGGCGCGGCTGCTGGACCAAGGTCCGGTGCCTACGCGCAGCGCTTGACCGGCTCGGACCAACGCCGCCGCCGTGCTGGCTCATTGCTAGACTGACTTTCCTGACCCCGTAGCTCAGTTGGATAGAGCGTGTGGTTGCGGACCACAAGGCCGGAGGTTCGAGTCCTCTCGGGGTCGCCCAACACCGCACCCGTTGACGGAGTCGCCGACCCGCATGGCTGACGGCCCAATTCCTCGCCGACGCATCGGCGCTTCGGACCTTCAGGCCGGCACGGTCGGCGTGGGCACCTGGCAGTGGGGCGACCGGGCCTACTGGGACGATCACGACGGCCAGGAACCCACCGATATCGAGGCCGCGTATCACGCGACGGTGGAGCGCGGCGCCGACTTTCTGGACACCGCCGAGCTTTATGGCTTTGGCGAGTCGGAGCGCGTGATTGGCCGGCTGCGCACGGGCGATACGCGTCCGGCGGTGGTCGCCACCAAGTACATGCCCGCGCCCACGCGCTGGCGCGTGCGTGCAGCGGATGCGGCGATCGACGCGAGTCTCAAGCGCCTGGGCGTGGACCGGATCGACCTGTACCAGGTGCACTGGCCGTACAGCTTCATTCCGCACCGCCACCTGCTCCGGCGTCTGGCGCGGGCTGTCCACGACGGCCGCCTGGCCCATGTCGGCGTCAGCAACTTCACCGCACCGCAGATGCGGCGCGCGCACGCGGTGCTGGCCGACGCCGGCGTGCCCCTCGTCTCGAACCAGGTGTCCTACAGTCTGCTGCGCCGGGCGCCCGAGGTGAACGGCGTGCTGGACGCCTGCCACGAGCTGGACGTGACGCTGATCGCCTACAGCCCGCTGGCCCAGGGCTTGCTCAGCGGCAAGTACGGACCGGGCGGTCGCCAGCCACGCTCACGGCCGATGCGGCGCGTCCTCCGGGCCAAGACGCCGGAACGGGTGATGCCGCTGCTCGACACCCTGCGGCGGATTGGGGAGTCCGTGGGGGCTACCGCCGGCCAGGTCGCCGTGGCCTGGACCCTTCGCGACTCGGCGGTGCTGCCGATCGTGGGCGCTCGCACGTCCGGCCAGGCGGAGGCCAATGCCGACGCCGCGTTGATCGACCTGGACGACGAGGCCCTGCGCGAGCTTGACGCCGCATCGCGTGCGTACCGCACGGCCGGCGCGTTGGCACGCCGGCTTCGAGGCTGAGTGCCAGCCAAACCAAGAAAAGGCACTAACTCGCCAGGCTCAGGGCGCGTATCCTGAGATGAAGGCTCAAGGGGGAGCACAAGCATGTACGACGCTCGTAGAGGACTTGGCCCCGTGCTGAGGCGCGAGGCACTCCCGGCGCTGGCCGGCCTGATTGCGGCCGGCGTGTCGTTTGGGATCACCGAGATCTTCGCCGGTCTGATTTCCGGCGGCCCGTCGCTCATCATCGCCGTTGGCTCGGGCGTCATCGACCTGTCGCCGAAGTTCGCCAAGGACTTCGCCATCGCGGTCTTTGGCGTCAACGACAAGCTCGTGCTCCTCATTTCCATCGTCGTGATAGGTCTGGGCCTGGGTGCGGTGGTCGGGGTGGCTGCAACCCGGAAGTTCTGGATCGCGCAGGTCGGATTTGTGGTCTTTGGCATCGTGGCCGCCATTGCCGGAATTGCGGAGCCGCAGCTCTCGCCCGTGCTGGCGTTGATCGGCGCGCTGCTGGCGACCTCGGCCGGCATGTGGACGCTGGCGATGCTGCTGAAACTGTTGCCATCGGAAGAGATGCCGCAGCCCGCGCGTGACGCTCGGCTGATGGGCTTCGGCCGCCGGCCGTTCCTGCGCATGGCCGGCGCGTTTGCGTTCGTGGCGGCTGGAACCGCGGCCGGCGGGCGGCTGATGCTGGAGCGGGCGCGTGTGGCGGCCTCGAGCCGGCTGGACGTGATTCTGTCCGCGCCGCGTGACGCCGCGAAACCGATTCCCGCCGGCGCGATGGTCGAGGCCCAGGGCATTGGTCCCATCGTCACGCCGAACGATGACTTCTACCGCATTGACACGGCCCTCAGCATTCCCCAGGTCGACCTATCTACATGGACGCTCAAGATCGAGGGCCTGGTGGACCGGCCCTACGAATTGACCTATGACGAGCTGCTTGATCTGGCCCGCGTCGAGCGCTACGTCACGCTGTGCTGCGTTTCGAACGAGGTCGGCGGCGACCTGGTGGATAACGCCAAGTGGCTGGGGGTACCGCTGAACGAGATTCTGGATCGCGCCGGTTTGCAACCGGAGGCCAGCCAGATCGTTGGAAAGTCGGTGGACGGCTTCACGGTTGGATTCCCGGTGGATACGGCCTACGACGGACGTGAGGCGCTGGTGGCCGTGGGCATGAACGATGAACCGCTGCCGCTGAAGCACGGCTTTCCGGCGCGGTTGGTCGTCTCCGGTCTCTACGGCTTCGTCTCGGCCACCAAGTGGCTGGACACGATCATCGTGAACCGCTGGGAGGAGTTCGACGCCTACTGGATTCCGCGCGGCTGGTCCAAGGAAGGGCCAATCAAGACGCAGTCACGGATTGACGTTCCGCGCAATGGCCGCACGATTAAGCCGGGCCTGCAGCCCATCGCCGGCGTGTCCTGGGCCCAAAACCGCGGGATTTCCAAGGTGGAGGTCCAGATTGGCGACGGCGGCTGGCAGGAGACTGAACTGGGCGAGGCGATTTCCAAGAACACCTGGCGCCAGTGGGTGCTGCCCTGGGACGCGACGCCGGGACGCCACGTCATTGCCGTGCGCGCCACGGACGTCACCGGCGAAACCCAAACCGCCGCCATCAGCTCATCCGACCCCGACGGCGCCACCGGCCACCACACCATCGTGGTGGAGGTCAGCGGATAGAGGGCTTCCGCCGCTAGGCGTAGTCTCCGTGGGCTCCGGTGCCGCTGGGGTCCACGAGCTCGTCGGCGCCGCAGAGGTAGCGCCACCAGTCGGCGCGTTCCTGGGCCGCGGCGGAGGATTCCCCCGTGAGGTTGTGGGTGTTCTTGTTCATGCGGAAGAAGCGCCGGATTTCCTCGCTGTCCCAGCCGTCGGTGTTGAAGAGCCCGCGCTGCGGGACCCGCGGGTTGTAGCGAATCTTGAACATGAACCGCCACTGATCGGTCTCGTTGGTCTGGGCACAGTGCCAGAGTGCCTCGTGCATGAAGGCGATCCGCCCGGCCTTGCCCGACAAACGCTTCTGGCCGGCGATGTTCTTGTAGCGGGCCGCGTCGGGCCCAAGCACCGTACGCATGTGCGAGCCGGGCAGCACCAGCGTGGGACCCATCTCGTGCGGCGTGTCGTGTGCGAAGTAGGCGGTGAGGATGTCGAACGACCAGGGGTGCACGCGTGGCAGCCGGACCTGGCGCCGCCCGCCCGCGTCCACGTGCCACATCTGCGCCGTGTCCTTGCGCGGGCCGGTGCAGTGCAAGGCTGAGTGGCTGGCCACGTGCCCGGGGCCGAGCAGGCTCTGCAGAATGCCTTTCACGCGCGGCAGATTGTGCACGGCGCGAACGGCCGGGGAACGTTCGTAGAAGCCGTGCGCGTTGTCGGTGATGTGCCAGCGGACCTCTGGTATGGGTCCGCTCTCGTCGACCGACGCCATCTCCTCGGCGTAGACGGCTTCGCTCAGTTCGTCAGGCACCAGGTCGTCGAACTCGATGAAGCCGTCCATAACGAACCGCGCCATCTGGTGCACGTCCAGGAGTTCGCTCTGCGTCACGACCTCGGTTTCTGCGATCGCCATGCCTTGGCTCCTTCCCTTCCAGCGCCCCGGCGGCGCCGGCGACGTCTACCCCTCGACTTCTACGTTGCGCTCCAGCCAGAACTCGTTGGCCAGTTGCCCGGTGCCGGTGGCCGCGCTGCGTTCCGGCAAAGGGCTGGCCTGGAACACCCGCCAGCCATCGCGCATGGCCGCCAGAACCGAGTCGTAGGGCGGTTCATACTCGCTGCCGGTTTGCATCTGGACGGCGTCAGCCGGCAGCGCTCCGTCGTACAGCGCCCATGCGACGGCCTCTGACCCCAGGTCGCCCGACTCGAGATGCAGAATCAGAATCTGCTGCCGAACTGGCGACATGCCTGTTCCTTGCCGTGAAGCGCGCAGCCTATGGTACCGAGCATATTCGAGGCCATGCCTCGATATAATCAGATTGTGGGGCGACAGGGGGGACGCATGCCATGTTCACGCTGACCGAGGAGCAGGTCGCGTTCTACAACGAGCGCGGGTACCTGCGGCTGCGCGACGTCTACTCGACCGAAGAGGTCGAGCACCAGTCCGTGGAACTTGAGCGCCTGATGCTGGAATGGGCCCAGCAGACCGCCGGCTGGCGCGGTCCCTGGCGCAAGGCCTACATGACCGCGGAGGAAGACGCCCGCGCCCGCCTGACGGCCATGCACGAGCTGCAGAACTACTCCGAGGCGTTCATGCGGGCCGTCGTGAACGACCGGCTTACCGGCGCCGTGGCCGACCTGATTGGGCCGGACGTCGAGCTGCACCACACCACCCTGCACGCCAAGGCGCCGAACATGGGAACGCCGTTCCCCATGCACCAGGACCACCCGTTCTACCAGCACGAAGGCCCCGCCTACGTGGACGCCATTGTGCATATCGATACGGCAAACGAGGAGAACGGCTGCCTACAATTTCTTGAAGGAAGCCACAAGCTGGGGCCGCTCCAGCACATCCGCGGCCCCGAATCGAGCCCGCACTTGCCCACTGATCAATACCGCCTCGAGGACGCCGTTTCGGTCCCGGCCGACGCCGGCGACGTGGTGTTTTTCAGCTACTACACCATCCACGGCTCGGCGCCCAACCGCACGGACCAGTGGCGGCGACTCGTCAGGTTTGGCTATCGCGACCCTGACAACGTCCAGACGGCGGGCCAGGGTTTGGGGCGCGACGGCCTGGTGGTGCGCGGCCAGAAACGGAATCGAGCAGCCTGACCCGTGTTCAACGTTAGGAACCGCCGGGTGTTTCATCGACGCATCGTTTCCGTCGAGGCGCCACGATGACTGGCCGGCGCCGCTATGCGGCACTTGCTCTGGTGGTCGTCGTGATCGTGGGCGCCATCGCCCTGATCGAAATCGTGATATCGCCGCCCGAATCCACGGTTGGCGTTGGACTGCCCGGGCAGGATCAGGCGCAGACCGCGGCATCGGCTCCACAGTCCCCGGCGGTAGCCCTTGCCGCCGTGGCGCCAACAACAGCTGGCAGCACCGCCGTAGCCGATGCGCCCACCTCGCCTGCCGTCGCCACCAGCGCACCAGCTGAGGCGACAAGCGCGACCACGGCAGCTCCCGGCACGCCGGCCCCCGTCACCAGCGCCCCCGCGGCGGCCGCCACCGAACCGGCAGTCGTCGAAACTCTGCCCGAGTTACCGGTGCTGGGCACGGCCCCTGAATTCGCTGGAATTACCGCCTGGCTCAATAGCGAAGTGCTGTCGATGGACGAGTTGCGGGGGCGTCCTGTTCTGATCGACTTCTGGACCTACGGCTGCATCAACTGCATCCGCACGCTGCCCCACGTCCGGGCCTGGCACGACGCCTACGCGCCACACGGGTTGGTGGTGGTTGGCGTGCACACGCCGGAGTTCCAGTTCGAGTACGTGGAAGAAAACGTTCGCGAGTCGCTCCCGGCCCGCGGCGTGATCTGGCCCGTGGCCATGGACAACGGTTATAAGACCTGGCGCGCCTACCAAAACCGCTTCTGGCCGCACAAGTTCCTGATCGACCAGGACGGGCGCATCCGCTATCACAAAATCGGCGAGGGCGCCTATCAAGATACGGAGAAGGCAATCCGCGCACTGCTGGCCGAAGGCGGAACGGACCTCTCGCACATCCCGCTCTCAAGCGCAGCCATCCCGGCCAAGGTGACCCCCTCACCGTCTTCCGGACCTCGGTCGCTCTTCGCGGGGAGCGGGTTCGCGTTCGGTTCCTACCTGGGCAATCCGATGGGGACGCCTGACGATGGTGTGCGCGTGTTCACGGACGATGTTGAGCACGACACCGAGCGCCTCTATCTGGACGGTCGCTGGGACTGGGTCCCTAACGCCGCGCTGGCGCAGCCCGAGGCCGATGAGACAGCGCGCGTAACCGTTCCGTTTCACGCACAGGCCGTCTCGGTGAGTTTCGGCGCGCTGCGTGACGAACCGATTCGCGTGCTGGTCACGGTCGACGGCGCCCCAATCCCGGCTGACCGTCGGGGCGGCGATGTCCTGACCGAGCCTGACGGTCAGACGCACGTGCTCGTCGACCAGTTCCGTCTCTACGACATTCTGCGGAACAGCTCGGAGAGCCTGGGCGAATTGCAGTTCAGCATTGGCTCACCCGGGCTGGCGCTGTACGCCGTCTCCCTTACATAGGCACTCGCCGGCGGGTCCCGGGCGCCTAGCATGGAACAGTCAGTCAACGTCGGGATCGCCTTCATCGCGGGGGTCGCCTCGTTCATTGCGCCGTGCACCTTGGCGCTGGTTCCGGCCTACCTGGCCTACCTGGCAGGGTTCACGCTGACCGATCAGCGCGCGGCAAACCCTGCGCGCGTCCAGGCCGCGACCGTGCTGAACGTCACGCTCTTTGCCGTTGGCTTTGCCGCCGTCTTTGTTGTGCTGGGATCGTCGCTGGGCGCGCTTTCCAGTTTCGCCGGGGACCAGGCGGTCTGGCTCAACCGCATCGGCGGCCTGCTGATCATCGGTTTTGGTCTTGTGGCGCTTGGTCTGCTGCGAGTCCCGGTGCTGGAGCGCGGGATTGTGATGGACGACAGTTTCGCCCGGCGCCTGCGCTATGCCGGCTCGCTCATTGTGGGCGGCACGTTTGCGGTGGGCTGGATTCCCTGCGTCGGGCCGATTCTGGGCGGGATTCTCGTGCTGGCGGCTACCACCGGCTCGGCCGGATCAGGCGCGGTGCTGCTCACAGCCTATTCGCTGGGCATCATGCTGCCGTTCGTGCTGGCCGGTGTCTTTTCCGGGTGGACCCGCGTACTGCTGCGACGCTATGGGCGCGCACTGCAGTACACCACGGCCGCGGGCGGGGTGCTCATGATCGCGCTGGGCGTGATCGTGTTCACGAATCTGATGCCGGTGATTGCCTCGGTGGCGCCGGTTGGCGTGTCACCCATCAGTTAGATGGGGTCCTGTCACGATCTCGTCGACGGGTTACGGGCCCGGTTGTCGTACGATGAAACGAGAGGCTGCCGCGCCAGTGCGGTGGGCTGCGTTCCGACCTGAGACATATGCCATCCGAGACTGACGCGACAGCGGGCGGCGACGCGGGCGCGCGTCGGCATCGTGTCCTCGCGGCGCACGCGGAACTCTTCAACGAAGCGCTGTCTGACGAGGCCGACCGCCTGCCGAAGCTTGCCAACGTGGTCGAAGCGCTGGCCCTGGCCGCCGACGCTGAACCGCTTGCGCCGCTGACGCCGGTAGGCAACCACGTGGAGGGCGCCGTCCGGTTGGAGCGCGTGCGGCGTCGGATCGCATTGTGGTGGGAGAGCGACGACCCGGCGGCGCTGGCCCAGGCCGCGCTTGAGCGCCAGGTCGATATCCTGGTCGTTGTCCAGGGCTTTCCGCTGGAGTTGGCCGTGGACTCCGAGTGGGCCAACCAGTTGGTCTTGCTGGATGGCCGGGACCTGACGCTGCTGTTGGAGGGACGCTGGACGCTCGGGCAGGCCGTGCGTTTCAAGCACGGCGAGCAGGCCGCCCACGGACGCTTCATTTCCCTGCGCATGGCGCCGCCGGCCGATCTCCCGGACCAGCCCGATCCCAGCTTTAGTCCCGAAGAGGGCGAAGTTCTGCCCTCAAACGTCAACGACATGCCGTCGCCGCACGACGATGGCTACGGTGGGGGGATCGACGATCCAGGCATCTGGGATCGCGACGAGGGACAGCAGCCCGATGCGGAGCCGATCTCAGAAACCGCGCGGTCAAACATCGAAACGCATGAGCAATCCGTTGCGGATGAGGAAGCGATTGAGCTGGCCGAGCAGCGCCGCCTGCGCATGATTCGTATGGGTTTCATGTTCGCGGCTCTGTTCGCCGTGCTGATCGCCATAGTTGTGGTCCGTGGCCGCCAGGATGCCGAAGCGGCCAGTCTGGATCTGGCGGCCAACACCGCCGTGCGTGCCGCTCGTCTCGAGTTCGAGGCCTACCAGTCACTGGATGGCAGCGCGCTGCGTACCGTGTACGACGAATCGCTGGCTCAGGCGATCGAGGCGCAAGTCCAGCAGTTGCGAGCACGCGGGCTGTACCTCGAGAGCGAGCTGCAGGTTCAAGTAATCGACGCCAGGCTCGAAGGTGAGACTGCCGGGGTCCTGGTTCGCGAATCCGGCAGCTTGTCTACCCGTCGAACCTCAGACGGCGAAACCCTCCAGCGCGGGCCTATTAGTCAGGACGTCGGGTTCTTCCTGGCACGCAACGCCGATCATCGGTGGCGCGTCATTCAGCGCGCTCCGGTTGGCTAGCCGGGACCCGACGGCTCCCAGGCCCGGCGTGTTGGCCGCCAGGCAGCGCTCCCGATATCCTTGGTCAGACAGTTGGCGCTTCCTGGCGACGTAGCCAAGTGGTAAGGCGGGGGTCTGCAAAACCCCTATCCTGGGTTCGATTCCCAGCGTCGCCTCCAGCATCCACACGCGCGTGGCGGGGGAGTCAACGGCGAATGCCTTCTACCTGCCGGCGCTTGAGCGCGCGTCAGCCGATGCTCGCGGCCTGACGCACCCGCTTCCACACCAACTCCACAAATGCCCGCGGCAGCTCGGGATCCCACGCCAGCGCGTCCGGATCGTCGGCGTGCACGTGCAGCCAGGCCAGCACGATGTGCTGTTCGTTCCCTCGCGCCCCTGTTTCGGGACGAGTTGCGCCGCGCAGACGTTCCAGCGCGGCGCGTACGGCCGGTCGCCGCGGGCGGCTCAGGGTCTCGATCACGGCAATTCCCCCATTGTCGATGCGGACGAGCTCCGCGTCGCCCGGCGTTGCGCCCGTGGTGATAGCTAGCACCGGTACCGCCCCCAGACCGCCGCGCACCGGGTGCCGGAGCACGCGCGCCCGCCGGATGCGGCGCGCCAGCGCATTCCGCTCGTCTGAGGCGGCTTCGGCCTCTTCCACGATGTGCAACGCGGCCTCCCGGCTCACGCCCAGAAAGGCCACCGCCGCCTCGCGCCGCCAGGGCGAGACTTTCTTGTCGAGGGAGCGGCGCGAGGGCAACTCGAAGATCCGCCGCACCGAGTCGCTGGCCAGTCGGGCGTCTCGCGATGTCGGAAACGGCCCCAGGTAGGCTGCGCCGTCGTCCCGCGGCACGGCGGCGGTGTGCGTGGCGGCGGACTCGGCCGGTCCCACGCGCACGAAGCGCCGACCCATGCGCCAGCGTCGATGCACGTTGTAGGTCGGGGATAGCACGGTGATCAGCTCGGCTTCGCGCACCAGCGCGCGCAGTTCCGAACCGGTCGGCTCCCACTCGATGGCGTCGATCTGTTCCAGCATCCCGTCGCGCCGTCGAACGAACCCCGCCGAGTCCGTGAAGTGGCTGCGCACGCGCCGCTGTAGCGACGTGGACTTGCCGACGTAGAGCGGCTGGCCCGCCGAGTCGCGAAAGATGTAGACGCCGGGCGATGGCGGAAGATTGCGCGAGGCCCAGCGCGCAAGTTCGCGTGCCCGCCGCGGGTGGCGGCCTTCAGGACCGCCCGTGGCCGCCAGCCCCCGCAGGTCGCCCACCGTCTGTGCGTCTCTGGCGGCGGCCCGGTCGAGCAGGAATCCGAACAGCTTGGCCGTAACCCCGGCGTCGTCGAGTGCCCGGTGGGTTGGCGTGTCGCGAAGCCCCGCCGCCTCCAGCACGGTGGCCAGGCCCGTGCCCGGCAAATCGGACATCAGGGCCGCGCTCAACTCCATCGTGTCCAGGCCGTCTCCGGGAAACAGCGCGCGGCCGGACCACACGGCCTCGCGATTCAGGTACCCGAGATCCGTGGGCAGGTTGTGCGCAACCAGCACCGCGCCAGCCTGAAACTCTCGAAACTCGTCAAGCACCGTCTCGATTGCCGGCGCGTCGGTCAGCATCTCGTCCGTAATGCCCGTATAGCGCGTCACGAATTTGGACACTCGACCGGGCACCCGAACCAGCGAGGCGTAACGTGAGATTTCCTGGCCCGCCCGCAGTCGCAGCGCCCCGACTTCAAGGACGCGATGACGCCCGCCGCGCCCGCCGTTGGTCTCGATGTCGAATACCACAAACTCGGTCTCGTCGATCGAATCGCTCCGGTGCGACCACTGGGTCAGCCCCCAGTGGCCCACGGCTACGGTGGTCAGACGGTCGTCGGCTTCCAGCAGTGGCGCCAGAATTCGCGCGGCGATGTGCGCGCCGCCCGCTTCCACGTGCAGCACAGCGCGCGCCAGTTGCTGCAGGGTCATCGGGCGCCCGGCCTCTTCCAGCGTCTCGACCGCCGCTTCGACCAGAACGCTGCGCCGGCCCGGCGCAGTCGTGTCTGTGGGCGCGGTCTCCAGGCTTACTCGTCGGTCGAGCGGCCGCCGAATACGAGCGACCCAAACACGCCCACGGCCGCCACGATCACCGTCCCAAGCAACGCCGTGCCGATATCGACGATCGTGAAGTCGTCGACCAGCATCGTGGCCACCCAGAACACCAGCGCGCTGATCACGAAGTGCGACAGCCCGAACGTGAGCAGCTTCAACAGGCAGCTAATGGGCTTGAAGACCAGCTCCAGTGCTGGGCGCATGTAGGTGTTCAGGATGGCCAGCGCTACCGCCACCGAGAACGTGGCCAGCCAGAATTGGTCGCTCCCCCGCTCCGGCAGGACGATTCCGTTCTCCAACAACTGCGTCACCGCCAGCACCGCGACGAAATTCGTGACGAGCCGGGCCAGCAGAAAGCTGATTTCGCGACTAAGCCACCCCATGCGTCAGCACCTCAATCCGGCGAGGTCTCCATGCGTCCCTCCCGAATCCTGATCGTTCGCTTTCCTACCGGGATATGGCAGGGTGAGTCCCTTCACCCATACCCCTTCCTTCAAGCTGGGCTCGCGACGAAAAAGGCTAGCACGCGTCCGGCTCCTTGACCTCCACGCCCACGATTTCCTCCAGGCGCTTGAACGTGGCGGCCGCGTCCAGATCGCCCCAGCCCTTCGCCCGAATCTCCTGATAGATGGCGTCCGCCTGCGCCGTGGCCAGCAGCGGAACCCCGCTCTGACGTCCCACGTCCAGCGCCAGTCCCAAGTCCTTCAGCAGCAGGTCAACGGCGAACCGGGCGCTGTAGTCGCGCGGCAGGACCAGGTTCGGGAGGTCCACTTCCATGCAGCGGCTGGCCGCGAAGGCCCCCATCAGCGTCTCGTAGAGCTGGCGTGGGTTCAGGCCGTTCTTGACCGCCAGCACGAAGGCTTCGGCATTGGCCGCGCGGATGCTGGCGATGATCATCTGGTTCGTCAGCTTGGCGATGCAGCCGGTGCCCGCCGGGCCAAAGTGCTCGATCTTGCCGCCGATCACGTCCAGAATCTCGCTGCCCTGCGCGAAGGACTCCGGCGACCCGCCCACAAAGACGGCCAGCGTCCCGGCTTCCGCGCCGCTCGGTCCGCCACTGACGGGCGCGTCCAGGTAGTTCACGCCCTTGGCTGCGCCGGCCTCGGCACAGGTTCGGGCGGTGTCGGGGCCGTTGGTCCCGAAGTCGATCCAGAGTTGGCCCTCGCGCGCGTTCTCAACCGCGCCGTCCGCGCCCAGCAAGAGTTCCAGCGAGATCTCGGGCGTTGGCACGTTCACGCACACCACGTCCGACTGCGCCGCCACCTCGGCCGGCGAACCGGCGGCCACGCCGCCGTCGGCCACGAAGGCGTCTACCTTGCCGCGGCTGCGGTTGTGGACGATCAGGTCGTGCCCCGCCGCGCGCAGGTTGACCGCCATGGGCATTCCCATTTTTCCGAGACCGATATAGCCGATTCGCATGTCGGTGTGCTCCCTCGCGGGGGTGCCGGGCGCTAGACCTGCGCCCAGGCGAGTTGAAACGTGCGCTTGCAGTTGCCGATTATCGCCGCCGCGGACTGGTCCGGCGCGGGCTTCATCTCGAACGAGACGAGCGGCATCGGCGTCGGCAGGTCGCGCTCAAAGTATCCAATCTCCAGCAGCGTCTTCAGGTACGCCGCCAGCTCCGGCACGTCGTTCTCGCCCGCCGGGTCCCCGAACACCGGATGCTGGTCGCCGTACTGCGGATGGTCGCGGTCTCGCACGATGCAGTTGCCGATGTGCGCCTGGATCAGGTGCTCGCCGGCGGCTCGCAGCGAGGCCGGCGGGTCTTCGTTAAGCAGCGGCAGGTGGCTGAGGTCGAGACAGAGGCCGAAATTCGGAGTGGAGGCGCGCACCATTTCACTCACCCGCACGCATAGGTCGATCGGGCCCAGCAGCGAGTTCTTCTCGATGGCGCGGTCGAACTGTTCCAGCGCGATCCAGATGTTCTGCCGGGCCGCGTAGTCGCAGAGTTCGGTCAGCGACTGGACCACCTGCGTGACCGCAGCTTCTTCGCCGCCTGGAGCGGGCGCTGAGTTGGGCCCGTCCAGCAGCGTGACCATGGCGATGCCCAGTTCAGCAGCTTCGTCGATCGCCGCCTTGACTTGCGTCACGGAGTGCTCGCGTGCCTCGCTGTCGGTCGAGGCCAGGTTCAGGCCGCCGCTGAGGATCTGCGGGTGCGCTCCGTAACCCAGCGTCAGGTGCGCGGATTCGGCCAACCGCCGCATGTCGGCGCGCTGCGACGGATCGTTGATGCGCGCGATCTCCAGCGCGTGAAAGAAACCGTCGGACGCCAGCGCTTCCGCGGCTTCAACGGCAGGTCCGTCGCCGGTTTGTAGGTCGGGGTGCAGCATGAACTGCACGATCCCGATGTGCATGTAGGCCTCGGGCGGTCGATTCACGGCGGCGGACCTCACTCAGGCGGGCGGGCGCACGGCGTCCCTATGGTGACGCGAGCCCGCGGGACGTGTCGAATGATTCAGCAGCCCGGCACTTAGACGCCAACAGCCGCCGGCTCGTACTCCGGCAGGAACTCGCGCACGGCCTCGAACGCAGCGTCGATGGCCGCGTCGTCGAGCGACGTCTTCGGCGGCGCCACCCAGGGCTCCATGATCCCCAGTCGACTCAGCACGCCCTTGGCCGTGGCCTGCATGAACGGCGAGACTTCGCTTAGCTCGCGCAGGAATGCGTTTTGCCGGTTCTGGGCAGCCGCGGCTGCTTCCAGGTCTCCGTCGCACCACGTGTTGTAGATGGCCGTCACCAGCTGGGGCGCCACGTTGGGGGCGGGACCGGTCGTGCCGGCGACGCCCGAGTTCAGCGCGTGCAACAGCATTCCGTCGCCGCCCACGATCACGCGAAACGCGTCGCCGCGCATCGCGTTCAGGTAGTCCAGCAGGTTCTGTGGGCTGCCCGAACTGTCCTTGGTGCCCTGCACCCCGACGTCGCGCAAGCGCAGCAGCGTAGCCGCATCCACGGCCACCTTGGTCATGCCAGGGATGTTGTAGAGCAGCACCGGCACCGGCGAGGCATTCACGACGCCCTCGAAGTAGCGCACGACCTCGTCGTTGCTCATCGGGAAGTAAAACGGCGGATTGACCAGCAGGCCGTCGGCTCCCAGGTCGGCGGCCTGGACCGCCTGGCGGTGCGTGCGCTCCACGCACGGCTGACCGCAGGCCACGATCACCGGTACGGCGCCGTCGGCTTCCTCGACCCCCGCGCGAATCGCCACCGCGCGCTGATCATCATCAATCGCGGCGAACTCGCCCGTCGTGCCGAGAAGCACGTAGCCGTGACAGCCGGCGTCAAGAACCCTTCGTGCCAGCCGCCGCATGGCGGGGCCGTCCGCCGTCAGATCGGCGGTCAAGGGCGTGAGCAGCGCCGGAATCACACCATGCAGGCGTTCCTGGAACCTAGTCATAGTCTGGGCGCCCCAATCAGGTCGACGACTCGAAGTATAGGCCCCCTATTCTCCCTATCTCTGGCAGGACGAGGGCGGGGGGAAGGGACAGCCGCCCCGCGTTTGACAAACTCGGGAAAACGGTCCAGCCGCTGCCTCAGACGTTCGCTCGCGTCTGCCCGCCGTCCACGTTCAGGCAGGCGCCGGTGACCAGGCTGGCCTGTGGCGATGCCAGGAACGTCACGACCGCCGCGACTTCTTCCGGACGCCCGAACCGCCCCATCGGAAAGTCCTGCCGCAGGAACTCCGCCATCGCTTCGGGGTCCGTCTGCACAGCCTGTTCCCAACCGCCGCCGGGAAAGATGATCGAGCCGGGCGCCACCGCGTTGACCGTGATTCCGTCCGCCGCTAGTTCGCGCGCCATCGTCTTGGAGAGGCTGTTCATGGCCGACTTGGCCGCGTTGTAGGTCGGCGGACCGCCCTGCTCGCGCCCGTAGATCGAGGTGATGTGAATGATCCGGCCCGCCCCCTGCGCCCGCATGTGCGGCAGGGCCGCGCGGCTGGCCCGGATAGCCGGCCACAGATTTACGTCCAGCGTCGCGGCCCAGTCGTCGTCTGTCGCTTCCTGGAACGACCGGCCGCCGGTCGAGCCGCCCACGTTGTTCACCAGCACGTCCAGCCGCCCGAACGCGGCCGCACTCTGCTCCACCGCCTGCGCCGACGCCGTCATCTCGGCCATGTCCAGCTCGAACCCGGCCGCCTGCACGCCCGACGCCTCGATCTCACCTACCGTCTGCGCCAGGCGTTCTCGCCCCCGCGCCGTGATCGCTACGTTGCAGCCCTCAGCCGCCAGCGCCAGCGCAATCGACCGCCCAATCCCCCGGCTGCCGCCCGTAACCAGCGCGGCCTTTCCGCTCAATCCAAGGTCCATGCGTCCGCTCCTCTAGTGATGATTCGCCCCAGGCTTCCAACGTCGCGGCTTCGGCTGCGCCAGCCAGTTCAGCAATTCGTCCAGCGGCAGCGCGTTGATCACGTCCTCCGCCCGTAGCCAGGCCCGGCGCGCCGTCAGCACGCCGTAGCGCATGTAGGCCAGACTGTCGGGATGGTGGGCGTCGCTGTTGATCGAGATCGGTGCGCCGAGCTCGGCGGCCCGTCGCGCGGTCGTGTCGTCCAGGTCGAGGCGCTCGGGGGCCGCGTTGATCTCGAGTGCGGTGCCGGTGGCGGCTGCGGCCTTCAGGACGGCCTCCACGTCGAATGTATAGCCGTCGCGCAGACCCAGCATGCGACCGGTTGGATGCCCGATCACGTCCACGTGTGGGTTTTCGATCGCCGCAATCAGCCGTTCCGTCATCTGTTCTGGCGGCTGGTTGAAGTTGCTGTGGACCGAGGCCACCACTACGTCCAGGGAGGCCAGGATCTCGTCGCTGAAGTCCAGGCTGCCGTCGGCCAGAATCTCCACCTCACTGCCGTGCAGCAGGCGAACGTCCGGCGACGCCGCGCGTTCCCGTGCGATCTCCACCGTCTGCTCCGCGAGCCGTTCCGGGGTTAGTCCATTGGCGACCAGCAGCCCGCCCGAGTGATCGGTAACTGTGAAGTACTCGAGCCCGCGGCTCCGGGCGGCGGCCACCATGTTGCTGATCGAGGCGGCCCCGTCGCTCCACAGCGAGTGCCCGTGCAGCTCGCCCCGGATGTCGCCGAGCTCGATCAGGTTCGGCAGCGTCCCCGCTTCAGCCGCCTCAATTTCCCCTCGGTTCTCGCGCAGCGCCGGGTCGATCCAGGGCAGCCCCACCGCCGCGTACACGTCCTGCTCGGTGGCGGCCGGCCGCCGCTGGTCGGTTTCGGCGTCCAGGAACCCCCGCTCGTTCAGCGACAGGCCCCGCTGTTGGGCGCGCGCCCGTACCTCGATGTTGTGCTCCTTGGATCCCGTGAAATACGCCAGGGCTGCCCCGAACTCGTCCGGCGCGACCACCAGTAGGTCCACCTGGAACCCGCCGCCCACCAGGACCGAGGTCTTGGTCCCTCCGGTTCCCACCACCTCTTCCACGTCGGACGACGCGATGAAGTGCTCCATCACCGGCCCGGGAGCGTCCGAAGCCGCCAGGATGTCCAGGTCGCCGATCGTTTCGCGCCCGCGACGCAGGCTGCCGGCGTACTGCACGGCATGCACGCCCGGCGCCGCCTCCACGTGTGCGATCAGGCGCTCGGCGATGGGCAGCACGTCGCCCAGCCGGCGGCGCGCGATCCGTTCCCGGAATCGTCCCAGTTCGCGTAGCAGTCTGGCCTGTCGCTTGACGCCAATGGTCCGAATGCCGGCCAGCCGACCCTCGCGCGCCGCCGTCTCCAGCGCGTCCACGCTGTCGATGTCGTGCTTGTTGTATAGGGTGGCGGCGGTCTTCGGTCCCAGACCCGGAACCAGCAGCATTTCAAAGACGCTATCTGGAATCTCGGCCCGCATCTCCTCGTACTCGTCCACGCGGCCACTGGCCACGAACTCGCCCAGCACGCCCGCGATGCCCTTGCCGATCCCTCGAACCTTAGATATCTCGCCGCTCTCCACCAGCTCAGCCACGTCGGTGGTCAGCGAATCGACTCGCCGCGCCGCGTTCCGAAAGGCCCGCACGCGAAACGTGTTGGCGCCGCGAATCTCCAGCGCGTCCGCAAAGCCTTCCAACAGCTCGGCGGCCGCCTTATTCAGCATCCTGCGGGCCTCCCGGGTCGTCCGAACCCCCGCATTGTGACCGATTGCCCACACCCCCCGCAGGCGGCGTAGCATGACTCGTATGCGGTGGCTGGATGCACTGGCGCCCGAACTCGAATACCGCGGCCTCGTCGGCGAACGCCGCGCCTTGCTTCATCGTGTGCCCACCGAGTGGCGCGACCGTCTGCCGGCCGACACCTGGATGCGATTGTGCGCTGCCTCCGGTGTGCGCGTGGCCTTCCGCACCGACAGCCCCACGATTGCCGTTCGCGCCGAATGGTTGTCCCAGCAGACCAACCGGGCCAACGCCGAGATCGACCTCTACCAGAACGGCGAGTTCTACGGCCAGCTCCGCTGCCTGGGCCTGGGCACCGCCGAGGGCGTGATCTACGACGGACCCGCCCGCGACCGCTGCGTCGAACTGTTCATGCCCCCCTACGGGGAAATCAGGTTTGCCGGCGTCGGTGTGACCGACGATTCGCGCGTCAAGCCGCCCCCGCCCTTGGATGGGCCACGCCTGCTCTTCTACGGCGACTCCATCACCCACGGCAGCACGACCGCGCGGGCGGGCACTACCTATCCGGCGCGAATCGCCCGCCGCCTGGGGGTGGACTTCGTCAACCTGGGCGTCGGCGGCTCGGCTCGCGGTGAATCGGCCATGGCCGAGATCGCCGCCTCGCTGCGAGCCGACGTGATCGTGCTGGCCTACGGCGTCAACACCTTTGGATCGAGTTACGAAGAGCCGCGGGCCTTCGAACGCACCTACGACACCTTCCTCGCTATCCTGCGCGGCCGGCAGCCCAGCGTCCCCATCCTGCTGGTCACCCCGCTCTTCCATACCTGCGAGTTCGAGCAGACCACCCGCGGCGCGGCCAAGTTGGAGGAATACCGTCGCGTCATTCGAGAAGTCGTCTACCGCCGCCAGAGCTTCGGCGACGCCAACCTCATTTTGCTGGAAGGCCACGGCCTCATCGGCCCCGGTCAGGGCGAACTGCTGGCCGACCACGTCCACCCCAACGACGCCGGCTTCGCCGCCATGGCCGACGCCCTCGGCGCTCAGATTCAACGCGTCCTCAGCCTCACGTCTAGCAAAACTTGACCGAGGCATATCCTGCCCGGCTCCAATTTTGCAACGGGCTGGCTGCGAGGCTACTTGAGACGGTGCATTGCTAGAGTTGTCGAGCGGTTCAGCCTCAGTGCCTTTGAGACGTTGTGCCGGGTTCGTGTGGACACTCAGCGAAAGGAGAGCCCCTAATGGCTACCGGGGAGGAAAGCGTGGCGTCGCGGGGCAAGGAACTCTACGTCACGAAAATCCGCGAACTGACCCGCGGGACGGCGAAGGGCGATTTTGTCGTGATCGACATACACAGCGGGGACTTCGAGGTCGATTCCGACGACGTGACGGCAACGATGCGGTTGATGGAGCGGCGCCCGGATGCAATTACATGGGCGGTGTGTGTTGGCTATCCATCGGCGTACAACTTCCGGGGCGGGATACTGGCTCGCACCGAGTGATTCGCGGGCGGGTAAACCAACGCTTGGAGCCCGTAATCAATGTTTCGATTCTCGACGATCACGACATCGCGCACAGCTTCGAGTTCATTCTGGATACCGGATTCAGCGGCCACTTGACCTTGCCATCGGATGTCATCAATCGGCTTGGTCTCCATTACAGTGGGCAGCGAGCGGTAGCCACGGCCGACGGATTCGCACACAACGTTGACGTCTTTACGGCCAGGGTGTTGTTGCACGAAAATTGGAGGCCTCTATTCGTCATTCGGTTGGACAGTTTCCCTCTGCTCGGAATGCGCTCGCTATTGGGAGGCAGGCTAACCATGAACGTGTACGCCGGCGGCCGCCTTGTGGTCGAGGAGACATTCTGAGCGACTTGCGCAGCGCACGCTGGGCGTGGGGAGTGGACAGCCAGCCTCCAAACCGGATGAATTCGCCGTTCGACCCACTCGCCCCGGCGCCCTACGCTTAGCCTGCCGACCCACAACTAGAGACGCGTCCCATGCTGAGGCTCAGCATTCTCACCCTCTCCTACCGCCAGGCCTTCGACTCCGGCCGGATGGACCTGATGAGCTTCCTGGACACCTGTCGTGAACTGAGCGTGGAGGGCGTGGACCTGCACGACTCCGCGTTCCCGGCGGAAGACCGCGCCTCCCTGCTGGCCGTCAAACGCGACTGCCTGGATCGCGGCCTGGACATCCCCTGCATTGCCATCTCCAACAACTTCGCCCGGCCCGCCGACGAGCTTCCCGCCGACGTCCAGCGCACCAAGACCTGGATCGAACGCGCCGCCCTGCTCGGCGCCCCCCAGGTCCGCGTCTTCAGCGGGACCCCCGCCACCGAAGCCGACCGCCCCGCCTCCTGGGATCGCTGCGCCGACGCGCTGCGTGAATGCGCCGAGTTCGGCGCCGAAGTCGGGGTCGTGGTCTCGCTCCAGAACCACAACCATAAGCAGATTGCGCCTGACGGCGAAGACGTCCTGCGCCTGATTCGCCAGGTCGACCACCCAAACCTGGGTCACGTGCTCGATACCGGCCAATACGCTGGCTCGCCCGGCGCGTCGGGATTCGCCGACGACGCTCAGAGCGAGCGCCACGACTACCTCGCCAGCATCCGCCTCACGGCGCCCCTCGCCACCGCCGTCCGCGCCAAGCTCTATCGCCTCGCCTCCGGCCGCGAAGAGTGGCTCGACTATGACCAGATCTTCGAGACCATTCGCAGCGTCCGCTACAACGGCTGGATCAGCCTCGTCTACGAGGGCCGCGACGACCCCATCGCCATGATCCCGCTCGGCGTCCGCTTCCTCCGCACCTACCTCCCCGGGGCGTCCACCTGAGGCCGTAAGCTCGCGCTTCGCGGGAATGTCGGCGTCGCCCAACGCAACTCAATATGTAGCTGCGGTGGGCGCCCCGGGAAAGCCCCTGGGCGATGCGTTGCGGTGACCCGGCATCGGCCAGCCCTGACCGCCCATGGTCTGGTACTCGCGGGACTTGCCACACAGCCAGAAGAACATCTCGGCCGCGTCCACGGCGTCCCGGAACTGCTGCCGCAACCCCCGCAGGGGGAACGTGTAGTCGGCGAGGGCGAAGTCAAAGTCCGGCTCAATAACCCAGTCGCGGGCCGGCGGCGACGTGCGCCAGTAGTTGTACTTGAGGAGATTGCGTGTCCCCCGCGCCGTCGACGCGGAACGCCGATGCCAGATGGAATAGACCGTGAGGAAGATCGAGCCGGCGGACGCGGCTGTCTTGACACCGTGTCGCAGGTTGCCGTAGTGCCCCATCATGCTGGCGTGTTGAAACAGGAAGTGCGAGCCCGGGAGCACCTCGGTCGGCCCCATGGCGGCCGTGCATGCTTGGGGGTAGTAGAAGACCTGCAAGTAGTGCAGCGCGGGTCCATAGCGTGACCCGCCGTCACGATGCCAGCCTTGCGCCGGCGCCGGCATGTGCACGCGGTGGTTGCTCATCAGAACTGGCGCCTCGAACCCCGCTCCCAGCAGCGAGCGTACGGCGCCGGCGGCCGCGGGATTGAGGATCACGTTCTCGATAAACCAGTTCTCGGCCAGGATGTCGGTCGGCTCGAGGGAGCTGTTGTTGTCGACGAAGGCGACGGTCTTGCGGTTGATCTCCTCCGGCACCACGCCGTCGAGCAGGAGATAGCCGTGCTTGCAGAACTCCAGGACCTCGGTGTCGGTCAGCGTTGGCGCGATGTGCGAGGTGTCCATCAGGCGCTCCGGATCTTTTCGAGTACAAATTCGGCCCCATAGGCGTACGTGCGCGACTCGTCGAGCAACAGCGCGAGGTTGGGAAACTCAATGATGCGCCAGCCGTCACGGATCGCATCCAGAACCGTCTGATACGGCCAGTCATCAGGATCGTCCGCGCCATCCGAGAGCTCGCCGTCGGTGACCATGCGCATGCCGATCACCTGAGTGTCAAGCGCGGTGCCGGCAGCTTGCAGGTACAGCAGGTCCTGCCGGGCATTGCGAGCGGCTGTCAGTTCGTCCCGAATGGCCGCGAGCGTGGATTCCTGCAAGGTTCCGGCGCGAAGCTCCGCAATCCCATGATCGAGCTTCGTCGCGATGGCTTCGAGCGACATTGTGGTCTTTCCGGGGCCTACCGCCGGATTATCTGGTACACGTCGCGGTCGCGGGCGCCCGCGCTGACCACCACCCGGCGTCAACCTCCGTAGCCGGCTGACGGCCCCGCGGGAATTGTCGCCCGTCAACTCCGCGCCTAGCATGGCGTGATTGACCCGCTTTCAGGAAGCCCCTCCAATAACTGATCAACGCGCTCCCATCGGTGTGCTCGGCGCCGGCCTGATGGGGCATGGCATTGCCCAGGTGTTCGCCCTGGCCGGCCACCAGGTCACCGTCCTTGACGCCAATCCCGCCGCCTTCGACGCCGCGCGCAGCAAGGTCGCCCGCAACCTGGAGTTGATGATCGAGTACGGCCTGGTCACCTCCGAGCAAGCCGCGTTGGTCCATTCCCGCCTCAGTTTCACCACGGACCTGGCCGACGTCGGCCAGTCCGCCCTCATCATCGAGGCCGTCACCGAATCGGTGGACGTCAAGCGCGCGGTCTATGCGGACCTGGCGCCCCACCTGGCGCCCGAGACCCTGCTGGCCTCCAATACCTCCAGCATCCCCATCCGCCTCATGGCCGACGCCACCGGCCATCCCGACCGTTTCACCACCACCCACTTCTTCCGTCCGGCCTACCTGTGTCCCATGGTCGAGGTCACCAAGGGCGAGCTGACCAGCGAGGCCACGGTGGAAACGGTGCTGGCCCTGTTGCGCGGCGCGGGGCTGCGGCCGGTGCGGATCAACGTGGACCTGCCCGGCCAAGTCGCCAACCGCCTGCGCCAGGCCCTCTTTCGCGAAGCGCTGGACCTGGTGGACCGAGGTGTGATCTCGGCCGAGGACATCGACGAGCTCACGGCCTTCTCTTTCTCCCCCCGCATGCCGCTCATGGGCGTCATTCGCGACCGCGACCTGGCCGGGTTGGAGATCGCTCTCAGCGGCACGGAAAGTGTCTGGCCCGATCTCTGCAACGCCGACAGTGGCCATGACGTCCTGCGCCGCCTGGTCGAGGCCGGGCACTTCGGCCTCAAGACTGGCCGAGGCTTCTTCGACTGGTCCGACGTGGACTTCGCCGCCCAGTGGGAAACCCTGGAACGCCAGCAACTCGAGATCTACGCCACCCTGCGAAAAATCGGCGCCTGGCCGGTCTGATCCGCTACTCCTAGGGCCGAATCGGGCCAGCTCCAACCTCGTCGAGTAAGCCGCCCACGCTCCGCGCGGTATCCTTTCGCGGTCACTGTCGGTCAGGCACTCGGAGGCAGAGCATGCACCTTGCGCGTTACAGCGTGGACGGCGAAGTCCACCACGGAATCGTTGAAGGCGACACCATCGCCGAAATCTCGGGCGACCTCTTCGGCGACCTGGAGCGCACCGGCAACACGGTGGCCCTGGCCGACGTTCAACTCCTGACGCCCACCTCGCCAACCAAGATCGTCAACCTGGCCGGCAACTACCTGAGCCACATGGGTGACTCGCCGCCGTTCTCGCGCCCGCAGCCGTTCCTGGCCCCGCCATCGTCCGCGCTCGCGCCCGGCGGAACCATCGCCTGGCTCAAGGGCTGCAAGAACCTTGACTACGAAGGTGAGATGGCGGTCATCATCGGCAAGCGCTGCTCGCGCGTCAGCGAGGACGAAGTCAAGGACTACGTCCTGGGGGTCTGCGCCGCCAACGACATCAGCGAGCGAATCTGGCAGAACGGTGAGACCGACGGCGAGCCGGACAGCCAGTGGTGGCGCGGCAAGGGGGCCGACACCTTCTCACCCTTCGGTCCCTGGGTCACCACCGGCCTGGACCACGGCAACTTGGAGATGACCACGCGCGTCAACGGCGAGGTGGTCCAGCACACCAACACCAGCGAGCTGATCTTCAACGTGGAACAGATCGTCAGCTTCGTCTCGACGTACATGACGCTCGAGGCCGGCGACGCCATCTTCACCGGCACCTCCGGCAGCACCGATCCCATGCAGAGCGGCGACGTTACGGAAGTTGAGCTGGAAGGCTGCGGCACCCTGAGCAACCCCGTCGGCCACCCCGAGTAGGGCGGACCGAACCGCCGAGAATTCACTCGGCACAGTGAAAGTGCCAAGAGCCGCCGCGGGGTTCTCAGGAGCCCCGCGGCGGCTAGTTCATCCAGCCCTTACGTTCTTGACACGAGGAACGAGTCGGCTAACAATTAGACCAATGCTCCCCGCCCTCCGCTGCCAATACGGGTAGCGGACTGGCGGGGTTTCTTTTTGCTGAACCCATGGCTGACCGTGTCGTCGTGTACATCGACGCGCAAAACACTTACAAGGGCGCGCGCGACGCATTCTTTGCTGGCCGCGCACACTTCACTGACGGCCAGTTCGACCCGCTCAAGGTTGGCATGCTCTTGCTCCAGCGGACGGTGGCCGGAGTCGCTCCAGAACTGAAGCAGGTGCGGGTGTACTCGGGCAGACCCGACGCGCGGAAGCAGCCGAAAGCCAATAGGGCGCACCTTCGTCAGTGTGCTGGATGGGAGTCCAAGGGCGTATATGTTCTGGGACGGCCGCTGCGATACCCGCGTGACTTCCCAGCATCGAAGCCGCAGGAGAAGGGCACTGACGTCGAACTGGCGATTGACCTCGTAACCCATTCGATCAGTAGGTATTTCGATGTGGGAATCGTCTTCTCGACCGATCAGGACCTCCGACCGGCCCTCGAATGGGTTGCCCGGCAGTCCAATCCGGGGCCTCGCGTCGAACTAGCGGCGTGGCGAAGCCCTAGAAGCAATCGCCGTATTCCTGTTGATGCACCTGTGGCTGTCCCATGCCACTGGTTTGACCATGCGGACTACCAGACGGTCCGTAACGAAACGGACTACACGCGAGCCGGGCGGCGGTAGGGACTGGAAGCAGCGGCAGGCACTGATTCCTGAGCCGGGAATTCGACAGCCAGCTTCCCGCCCGCTCAGCGCATCGGCTGCATGTCGTCCATCGGCGGACCGGTAGGCGCTCCCGTAGCCGCCTGCTGCTCGTCTGCCCTCATCGCGTTCCGTCCCATCTCGTCGGACCCGCCAAAGATGATCGGCAGACTCAGGGCAATCAGCATTACCAGGGCCCATATCGCCGGCGCGGATGTCTGGAGCTGGCGACGCCGGCGTTGCGCGCGCGCTTCGTGGCGTACGCGCCGCGGCTGCCACCACGGGTTGTGCCGTGCTTCGAAGTAGTGGAAGCCCACCCCGAGTACCGCGCCGTAGACCAGGTGACCAACCATCGAAGCCATCCGCGGGGCCGCACTGGCCGCCGACCAGTCCGGCGTGTTTCCGGTCAGCACCGCGAAAAGCGTGTTGGGTCCAACCACCCAGAGAAAGAAGCCGTAGGCAACGCCCCAGCCGACCGCTGACCCGATGCCGTACGTCTGCCGCCGAAACAGCAGGCCGTAGACGGCTCCCCAGATGACCGAGACCACCGCATGCACCAGCACGCCGGCTGCCGCGTTGTCGGCCCGAACCAACTGGGCTATGCCGTCGAACGATCCAAGCCGCGCCAGCATCACCGTGTAGAACAGCCCGCCAACAATCCCGGCGGCGGACCCGCGACCCAACGCCCGCAGCCCCTCCGTTCCGTAGCCTTCATCATCGCTGTCGGTCGGGTCCGCGAATAGGACCCGCCAGGCCACGCTCAGCCACTGGTAGGCCAGCCCCAGGATTCCGCCAAACAGCAGGTACGCCAGCAGGCCCGGAAAGGCGTCGTGCGCGAATCCCATGCCCCAGGGCAGCATCCCGCGCGTTGCCAGGCCCACGATCGTCATGGGAACGAGAATCCAGGCCAGGAACCCGAACACGAACCCTCGCACCAGCGCCGCGCCGGCGCTGTCGCGAACCGTCGGGACCACGCCCGCAAACGCCAGCCCGGTCCCCGCGCCAACCGCCAGCACGCCCAACCAGAGTGCGCCCGATGGGTCGTGGTTGCCGATACCGACAAACTGACCCAGTAGCCCCTGGTCCACCAGCGCCTTGCCGGTCAACGCGGCCCCAATCACGCCGGCCAGGACACCACGCACCACGGCTCCGGTCGTTGGCCGTTCGAAGGACGACCGCCGCCAGACCAGCAGCGCCAGGCTGGTGGCGACGCCGTACTGCAGGTGCCCCAGCAACATAGGGAACGTTTCCTGCGCCGAGGTCAGATCCCACGCCAGCGCCTCTCGACGAATCAGCAACGGCGCCAGCGTCAGCGGTCCGATGATCCACCACACCGCCCCGTAAATGAGACCCCAGAACAGCAGGTCCCCCGCGCTATGCACTTGGTGGCGAACCAGGGCCCCGAAACCCGCGCCGATGGCGCCAGCCACGATCATGTGCACGATCCAGCCGCCTACCGCCGAGGGCGGGAGCCGGATCAACGCGGCAATGGACTCGATCACCCCCAGGTGCCGCATCACCAGGCCGTAGACAACCCCGCCCACTTGCCCGGCCAGCGCGCCGGCGATCAGCCACGCCGCCAGGTCGTTGCGCCGGATCACGTCTCGCGCTCCCGGCCGCCGGCTGAAGGCGCTGGGTCGTCGGGTCCAAACCGCCCGTCGGCCGCCGCGGTGAGCACGATGTCGCGCGGGAACACCAGGTCCAGCGCCCAGTCCAGCGCCACCCGCGCCTTGCGTTCCAGGCCCGGCAGCTTGCTGAGATAGATCGTCCGCCACATGAACCAGGCCAACAGCCCAGAGAACTTATGGCCACCGATTTCGGCGGCGGCGGTGCGGTGACCGAGCCCCACCAGCGACCCGCTGGCTCGATACCGGAACGGCTTTAACGCGCGCCCGTCGATCGTCGCCAGGATGTTCTGCGCCGCCCGCTTGCCCTGGCGCAGGGCGTGCTGCGCCGTCGGCGGGCAGGGGCGGCCCTCGCTGTGAAGGTCAGGAATCTGCGCCGCGTCGCCTACCGCCCAGACCTCCGGCGTGTCGGGTACTTGCAGCGTCGCGTCCACGATCACCTGCCCGGCGCGATTCTTCTCGCAGCCCAAGTCGCGCAGCAGCGGATTGGGCTGATTTCCCGCCGTCCAGACGAACGTGTCGCATGGTATCGCTGTCCCGTCGTCCAGGGTGACCGAGCCTTCCGTCGCCGCCGCAACGCGGCGGCCCAACCGGAACTCGATGCCACGGGCGCTCAGCTTCTCCAGGGCGTACGCGCCCAGGTCCTCGCTGAGTTCAGGCAGGATGCGGTCGCGCGAGTGGACGAGAACCAAGCGCGCGTCGTCGGGCCCCAGATTCTGGTAGTAGCGCCGGACGCTCGTTACCAGGTCGAACAGTTCGGCAATCGTTTCCGCGCCGGCGAACCCGCCGCCGGCCACCACGAACGTCAGCAGCCGCTGACGGACCTCAGGGTCCGGCTCATGGTCGGCGCGCTCCAGTTGCGACAGCACCCGGTGGCGCAGCGTCACGGCGTCCTCCAGCGTCTTTAGCGTGATCGCGTGCTCCGCCAGTCCCGGCAGCCCGTAGAAGTTCGGCACCGACCCCATGGCCAGCACCAGGTGGTCGTAGGGCACCACCTCCGGCTGTGCCGAACGTCGGCCGCGCACCAGCACCTGCCGCTGCTCAGTGTCGATCCGCTCCACGTCGCCGTGAATGAAGTGCGTGTAGGGGCAGGCCGCGCGGATTGGGGCCGCGATGTGCTGCGCCTCCAGCGCGCTGGAGGCCACCTCGGCCAGCATGGGGGTAAAGAGCAGGAAATTGCTCTGGCTGACCAGCGTGACCTCCAGATCGCGGCGGCGTCGGGTCATGCGCTCCAGCGTTTGCGCCGCGCTCATCCCGCCGAAACCGCCGCCCAGCACCACGATTCGATGTACGGGACCGGACGCGCGCTCGTCTGATCGGACCTGCGGCGCCTCTCCGCCCCAACGGTCCACCGCCAGGTACAGTCCGCCGGTGGTCATCGCTCCGTAGAGCATGTGGCCCATCAGGCTGGGAAACCCGGCCGACGCCACCGCGATCGACCAGTCGGGAACCTGCCCTTCCGCCAGCGGGCGAATCGTCAGCGGCCCCAGAATCCAGCCCAGCAGGCCAAACGTGACGCCCAGCGTGATCTGCGCGGCGTAGCTGCCGGGCTCGTGTCGGTACTGCAGACCGACGGCCGCGCCGATCACGGTTGCCAGCACCAGGTGCACGATCAGGCCGGCGCCGGTCGTGGACACGCCGGCCAGCCCGGTCACCTCCACGCGCATGTCCTCGGCCTGCATGGCAAGGGCAAACACGACCCCCGCGACCAGACCCGCCAACGCGCCGAACAGAACCTCCCGACGGGCGACCAGAGCTACGAACCGCATATCGCGCCTCCCGTTGCGGGCTTCAGACGATTGTGGCAGCGCCGAGCGAATACTGACGAATCCCTCGCCGCCCGCCGACCCCGCTCAGCGCCCGCCCCCGACTGGACCACGCTGCCGTTGACGCATCTCGGCTCCTCGTCGCACGCTGCGGCCATGCTGCGAACGCACACCTATCTCCTCGGACTGGTGCTCCTCGCGCTCGGTGTTGTCGTGGTGCTGATGGTTGTGGGCGTAGTTCCCGCGCAGCGGTCGTCCGTGCTCGGCGCACTGATCGGCCGCGAGCCGCCCGCCGCGCCGGCGCCAATCGTCACGCCCATCGAGGGCCCAATCAGCTTCGACGGCCTGCGGCCGGGTGAAACGGACACCTTCGGCCTGCGCGAGGGCCTGGTCATCGTGCACGCCCAGTACGACGGTATCGCCGAACCCTTCAGCGCGTTCCTGCGCGCGCTGAACGACGCACAGCCCGAGACGATCACACCGATCAGCATCATCCCGCCGCTGGACCGCCAGGGCGCCGCCTCCGGCCAGGTGACCAAGGCCGGACGCTTTGTCCTCACCGTCGAGCGCGCCGAAGGCGAGTGGGCGGTCACGATTTCGCAGCCGTCCTGACCGATTGGCGGAGGCGGAGGGCGCCGAACCCACGGGTGGGGTGACCGCTCGCCCCCGCTATTTCTATACTGAAGCGCCGCACACGGACGGATTGAGGCCGGATATGGATCCCAGTAGTCTGCAATACGCCCTGACCGACGACGAGCGCGAGACGTTCGACCGCAACGGCTTTCTGGTCGTCGAAGACGCCGTCCCCGACGACCTGCGCGAGTCGCTGATCGAGACCATCGACGACCTATACGAGAGTGGTGTGCTTGAGGGGGGTCGCACCGACAAGACGATCACCCGGCGGATCAACAAGCTGGGGTTCATCAACCTGGACCGGTCCTTCTTCGACATGGTCGCCTACGAGCGGCTGCTGCCCAAGGTCTGGGGCATCCTGGGCTGGAACATCTACCTCTATCACACCCACCTGGCCGTCACGGGCAAAGAGCCCGGAACCTACGAGCCGCACGCGCGCGCCTGGGGCTGGCACCAGGACTCGGGCCAGATGAACCGGGACATGGAGACCAGCCCGCGCCCCCGCATTTCGCTCAAGGTCGGCTACTTCCTCACCGACGTGAGTAACGAGGGCATGGGCAACTTCTGGGTCGTCCCCGGCAGTCAACTCTCGAACACACTGCCCCAGCCCGAGGAAGGCGCGGTACAGCCGGAAGGCGCCATCCCGGTCAAGGTCAAAGCGGGTTCCGCCGTCATCTTCGACCGCCGCATCTGGCACGCGGCCACGCCCAACTTCTCGGACGTCACCCGCCGCGTCCTCTTCTACGGCTACGGCTACCGCTGGATCCGCACGCGCGACGACATGGAGTTCCCGCAGGCCTGGTATGACGAGTCGCACCCCATCCTCAAGCAGATGATGGGCCACTCCACCAACGAGCACGGCCGCTCCTCTCCCTCCGACGCCGACGTGCCCCTCAAGGTCTGGCTCGAAGAGCACGAGCAGGTCCAGCGCGAGAAAGCCCTCGTCGGCTAACCCCGCAGCCTGAATAGTCCGCGTCCCGCCGGCCCTGGCTGGCGGGACTGTGGCGCTGGACCCACGCGGCTACCAGCCGGCCGGCTTGCGAATCGGGCGGCCGGTCAGGTCGATGACGGTATTGGGAAACTGGCTTTGGCGGAGCAGCTTGCGGCGCTTGCGGGTGATATGGGACTTGAAGTCAGCCGCGTCTACGAGCAGCCACGCCGGCCGACGTCCACGCTGGACCACTGGACACGATACGCCGATGCCAAGGCCAAAGCGTTCCCGCACGGCGCGGACGGGAAACGCGAGATCGCTGTCGTTCGATACGACCAGCGCTTTCTCAAAGTCGCGGGCGCAGGCGTCCAGCAGCAGGTGGGAGGCTAGGTTGACGTCCGACCCTTTCTCATCGGTCCGGAATACCTCCACGACCCCGGCGCCATCCGTGCGCGGCATGGTCCTGGCATGCGTAACGAATGACCCGTAATGGATGGTCAGGCCGGGGATGGAGCGAAGGGCCCGGATATAGCTCTTTTGCCGCTGGCCAACGGTCGGGTCGGCGGGATCGTCCACCAACGCGGTGAAGTAGCGAATTCGCTGGACCTCGTCGCTGGCCTTAAGCAGGCCTTGGCTCAGCTTTCTGAGATCCAGCCAGCGGTACGGGCTGTTGCGCAACGCGCCGTAATACAGGTTGAGGCCGTCGATGTAAACGTTGACCGTTGCCACGGGCGTCCCTCACGCAGACCGCCCGTCTACCCCAAAATATGCAAAGCCCCCAATTGGGGGCTTCACGTCCGGCCGGCGATTCGGCCGGGGCAGTACACAGATAGTGGTTAATTGAGTTCCGTGTGTCAAGTCATTGGGTTGGCGGATGGGGTTGTTGTATCGGGGTGGTTGGACGCCTTGGTCGTGGCACCGGCGATCGAGCGCCCAGGCTGCGCGCAGCCTGGGCCACGGGACACGGCAGCTACAATCGAGTCAGCATCAAAGGGGCGGCCCCGGTGAATGCAGCGGGGACGATTGCTCGTTGTGATTGTGGTAGCTGGCGAAGTGCTGGACGAGGCAGCGGCCAGCGTCACGAAAGGCTGCGAAGGCAGTGGCCTGCGCGGGGACGGAGCGCGCTGCGCTCGGTCTACGCTCTGTGCTACCAGCTCGCGATGAAATCGACCACGCTGAAGCCGCTGCGCATACGCTCCAGGTTGTAGGGGATCGGACCCGATTGATAGCCGGGCACGTAGTCCTCGCCGTCGGGAGCGCGGAGCTGATCGTCAAGTGCGCCGAACGCTTGCCAGATCCTGGCGGCCTCCGACGTGGTAAAGCGCTTGGCGAACGTCGGCCCCCAGTTGAGTGAGATTGAGTGGCTGGCTTCGGCGCGGCTGCGGACCTCGAGCGGCAGGCTTGCGAAGTCCGGCCGGCTGAGGTTATGGATGTGCATGGCGGCCTTGCAGAGCCAGATCGAGACTTGCAGCTTGGTGGCTGGTCCCGCGCCGGGCCGCAGCGCCTCTAGCGCCTCCAGGTAAGTCTGGCGGTCGCGGTCCAGCACCGCGCGCAGCGCGCGCTCGGTGTGGTCCTGCAGCGCCGCTGCGCGCGCCGCCCAGAGCTCGAACCAATCGCGCGCCTCGACTGAGAGGTGCTGCGTGAAGTCCAGGTCCACCCAGCGCGGATAGATGGTGTGTCCGCCGTGCAGGGTGCGGCGCTTGGGCTCGCGCGTGTAGCGGCTGCCCCAGTGCATCAGGTAATTCACGTAGACCAGCACGTCGCCCGCGCGCAGCTCGACCTGCCTGCCGCCGGGAATCGGCGCTCGGCTATCGCGCTCCAGGCTGCGGTTTTCGGCCGCGCTGTTGATCCGCGTGTGGCTGCCCGGCACGACCCAGAACACGCTGTCGTCGTACAGCGGTATGTTCCACTGCACGTAGCTTGGCCCGTCTTCCACCAGGCTGTCCTGCATCTGCTGCATGGGTCCCATGTCGATGGGGTGGATGTCGCGGTGCCACGACGCGGGTCCGAAGTCGTAGGTGGGATTGCACATCATCTGCATCGCCGACACCCCGGTGTGCTCGTCTCGGAGCAGCTCGGCGGCGAGACCGCGGATCGGCTCCGACACCCAGAACTCCACTGCCGAGGCGGTCTCGGCGTCGATGAAGATCTCGGTGTTGCTCAGGCGCGGTTGCGGTGAGTTGTCCCAGGGACCGCCCGGCGGATCGTCGGGACCCCGCTCAAGCCGCCACACGGCTTTCTGCCGCTCAAGCAGCGTCTCGAAGGTCTCCCGCATCGACGCCAGGTCGTCCGGCGGGATCACGTCGCGTTTGACCAGGTATCCATCGCGCATCAGCAGCGCGCGATTGCTGGACGACATGTGCATCACTCCCCAGCGGCGCCAGGAACGGGCTCATGCTGGCACCCGAGCGAGCTCCCGGCCAGCGTCACAACCTCGGCCCGCCGCTCGCTCGCTCGCTCAACGGCCTATCCCGGTCCTCCGCCTCACGCCTGGATGTGTCCACCATGTCTCCGAACCGGTGTCCATGATGTCCCCTGGTTGGACAGTTCCGAGGGTGAGGGCTGCTGCCACGCCCCCGCAACCAAGCCCTGGCTCAGCCGACCACCACCAACTCCCGTTTGACGGCAAAGTAGGCAAGCGCGTTCAAGGCATCACCGTTCCAGCCCCCGCTCCGCCGGCGAGTGATCGCCGGTCGCCGACGTGGACGGTGGTTGCCGATTGTGCTCGGATAGTGTACACTAGGCCCAATGACTTCGCAACCCTCGGTCTCGATACCCAGCGCCCCTGCCGCCACCCGCCGCGCCATCCTCGCGTTCCCGCGGCCCTGGCGTCCGCTCGCGCTGAGTCTGCTCGCGCTCGTACTTCGCCAGTTTCTGCTCCAAGCGCGCCTGGTTCCGGCTGCAGTGCGCCTGTTGCTACTCGCCGCGCGCCGAAGGCTTGTCGATTTTCGACCGGTCTCGGTCAGGGCGCGCTCCTTCCCGTTCGTGGTGAGCTTGTCGAACCACAAACCGCCGGCCCGCCGCCCGAACACCGCCCCGCGACCGAGGAATTTCTTAGAAGAAACTCCTGTTTGCGCAAACGTGTCGCCGTCGCTAACTCCGTCGGATCCTGGGGTGGCGCTGGCTCCCTCGCCATGCCAGTGTCGCGGCCGCTTGGCTGATTGCTCCCGACGCCAGACGGGCCCGGGACTCGACCACGCCGCCACCGCCCTGGCCCAGCGGCGCTGGCCCGAGCTCCGTTCGGTAGCCCGCTGGACCGGGAAAATGGGACGCCGCGCGCCTCAAGAGTTTTTTGGAAAAAACTCTTACGCGCGCAAGGGCCCCGTTTCAGCCGGGGTTCGACGCTGGCTCAGCGGCCCCTCAGACCATGGCCTGGTCGGCCAGCTCCAGTGCCTCATCCACCACGGCCAGGCCCTCGCGCAGCTCGTCCAGCGTGATGGTCAGCGGTGGGTTCACGAAGAGCCAGTTCCAGCGCGTCATTGTGATCACGTCCCGTTGCAGCATGAACGCGCCGATGTCGCGCATCACGCCGTACGACTCGAACGCCGGGTCGATCTGCGGGACCAGCGGTTCGCGGGTTTCGCGGTTGCGCACCAGTTCCAGCACCGAGAACAGACCCAGGCTGCGTGCCTCGCCGATGCTGGGGTGACGCTCCGCCATGGCCGCGTATTCGGCCTTCAGCGTCTCGCCCATCACGGCCACGCGCTCCGGAATGCCCTCGTCGCGGTAAGCCTGAATCGTGGCCAGCGCCGCCGCGCAGCCCAGCGTGTGTGCGCCGTAGGTCAGGCCGGCCCACAGCGGGTTGTCCTCGAAGTGGTGCGCGACCTCATCCGAGACCACTACCGCGCCCAGCGGGACCGTCCCCGAGGTCAGCCCCTTCGAGATGGTCATGATGTCCGGCTCAACGTCCCAGTGCTCCACGGCGAACCATTTGCCGGTGCGGCCGAAGCCGGTCATCACCTCGTCGGCAATCAGCAGCACGCCGTACTCGTCGCAGATCTCGCGGACCCGCGGCAGGTAGCCGTCCGGCGGCACCACCACGCCGTTGGCCCCGGCAATCGGTTCCACAATTACCGCCGCCACGTTGTCCGGGCCTTCGACCCGAATCACCTCGTCGATGTCGTCGGCGCAACGCAGGTCGCACTGCGGTTGCCCCGAACAGAACCGGCAGCGGTACTGGTACGGATCGGCGGCGCGCACTACGCCCGAAATGCCCGGCTCGGTGGCCCAGCGCCGCGCCTCGCCGGTGAGGGTGATCGCGCCGTAGGTGGACCCGTGGTAGGAGCGTCGCCGCGCCACGATCTTCTGCCGCCCCGTCGCCAGCCGCGCGATCTTGACCGCGTGGTCGGTCGCCTCGGCGCCGCCCAACGTGAAGAAGCTCTTGCACAGCGATCCAGGCGTGATTTCCGCCAGCTCGCGCCCCAACTCGCCGCGCGGCTGGGTAGCGAAGCGTGGATTGACATAACACAGCTTGTCGGCCTGCGCCTTGATTGCCGCCACCACCGTCGGATGCTGATGTCCCAGGTTCACGTTCATCAGCTGGGCGTTGAGATCGAGGATCCGCCGCCCGTCGTGGTCGATCAGGTACGACCCCTCGGCGCGCTCCACCGCCACCGGACGCACCGCGCCCTGCGCCGCCCAGTCGAAGAACGTGTATTCCCGGTTCAGCTCAGCGATCTCAGCAGCCGTCGGTCGGGCGCTCGTCGTCGTGGTCATGGCGTCGGCTCCAGGAACAGGTCGGGCGTTACACCTTGTCAGTCGCTCAGCCTACTGGATACCGCTATCCGGATTCCTTCGGGCGGCGTTGATCACTGCTCGGAGCGCCTAACGGCGAGGCGCGCAGACCGGCGCAACGTCGATCTGCCGCGGCCTAATCTGGCTGCGCCATTGACAGCGAGGTTGAAATAGATGACGTCTGATCACGATGCCGCCGGCGCCTCGGGCGCCCGCGCTTCCCGGCCGCAAATCGGCCGCTTCACCGCCGAGGTCGAAGTCGATTCTGCCGTTCAGCGCCTTGTAGTCGTCAGCGACCTGCACGCTTACAGGGAACCATTGGAAGCTCTCGACCAACGACTGGCCCAGTTCACCGAACCGTATGTGGTCTTCGTCAACGGCGATGTCTTCGAAGGCGGCATCGACGGCCGCTTCGCGCTCGAATGGGCGATGCGCCACGCCGCAGGCCGCACGACCCGGGGCAACCATGACAGCGCGATTCTCGAATACCTCGACGCCGATCCGTCGCAGACCGACAGCGCCGCCGCCGACACGGAGCTAGGGGCCTTCCGCGAGCTGACTCCCGACCAGCTCGAGTTCGTGAGGTCGCTGCCGGACGTCCTAGAGGTCCGCTGGCGCGGACGCACCCTGCGTCTCATGCACGGTCACTTCAACCTGCGCACACCCGGTGGCACCAACTGGTGGCTCACACCTTCCGAGCTGTCAGAGCGGTTCGGCGACCCCGCTGTCGACCTGACGGTTATCGGGCACACCCACTACCCATTCGTCAGCCGCAGCGCAGAAGGCGCGGTTGCCAACCCCGGCTCCGTGGCCGCGCCGCTGTTCCGCTACCTCGACGCCGCGGGGCAGGCGATCGACCGGCGCGCCGACGATCCGAACCTCTCAGTCGATGACTCGCGACCGTCGTTTCTCACGATCACCGAGTCCCGCGGCCAACTCCAACCCACGATTGAACGATTTGACTACGACCGCACAGAGCTCCTCAAGCGCCATGCCGCCGAAGACAACCTACACATGCCGCTCGAAACCCGCCGCGCCTGGATCATGGACGCCCATGCGCCTGCGCCGCGGAGCCGCCGATATGAGCGCTAGTTTCGGAACGCCGGCTTATCGGCCTGGCCGGGTCGCAGGTACCCCCAGCGGCGCAGCTTCTCCCAGCTCTCCTTCGGGGTGCCCTTCATGTACTCGGTCACCATCCAGTCGCCGTAGTCGTTCACCGGGATGCGCCCCAGTACCCCTTCCAACTCCAGGTAGAACTGCTGGGCACGGTCACGTTCGCTTTCGATCAGGTTCACCTGTTCGGTCGGGTCGTCCGCCAGGTTGTACAGCATGTCCCGGCCGTCGCTGGTCCAGATGTACTTCCAGTCGTCGCGGTAATAGGCCCGCTGCGCCCGGAAAAAGCGACGTAACTCAAAGGCCCGGCCTTGGCGTGTCACGCGCTCCAGCATGTTTACCGGAAACGCGAACTCGCAGAGCGCATAGCTTCTGGCGTCGCCGTCGCGGGCGCGCAACAAGCTGTGACTGCTCTCACCCAACCACTCGATCTGGCGCTCGGCCCCGATCAGGTCGTAGATGGTCGCCACCACGTCGTGGGTCTGAGTCAGCTCCCCAACCCGCGTCCCCGCCTCGAACGCCGACGGGTAACGCACGATCAGCGGCACGTGCGCCACGGCTTCGAACACCGTCAGTTGGTGGTTCCAGTACGGCGGATGTTCCTCGATCACGTCGCCGTGGTCCGAGGTCACCACCACCATCGTGTCGTCCAGCGTGCCGGCATCCCGCAGGTAGCTGACGACCCGCCCAATCAAGTCGTCCATATAGGCTGCTTGGCCGTCCATCAGCGCGTACAGCTTGTCGCGCACGTCGGCCGGCATGCCGCCCATCCGTGCGGGATCGGCAAAGAAGCCTTGATCACGATTGAGTTCCAGCGCCTCTTCGCGGCTGACACCCGGCGCCCAACGCGAATGAAACGGCTCGGGCGCGATGTACGGCGAATGGGTGTCATTGATGTTCACGAACATGAAGAACGGACGCTCGTCCTCCTCGTGCCCGCGCAACCAGGCCAGCATCTGCCGTACGACCTGCGCGCCCCCATCGTCCTGGTCGGGCGCGCCAAGCGGCGGGTGTACGTAGCTCCAGTCCATGAAGCCGCGGTGCAGCGCCGACGAGGCGCTCATGTAGGCATTGTTCGAGATGCCCGCGGTCGCGTACCCCAGTTCGGTCAACTCCTCGCCGATCGTTGGGTACTCCTCGCTCAGGCGTTCATGTCGGCCGTCGGCGCCGTGGGTGCTGGCGTAGTGGCCGGTCATCATCGAAGCGTGCGACGGCAGGCACCACGGCGCGGACGTAATGTTGCGTTCGAAGACCGCGCCCTCGGCCGCCAGCCGATCCATGATGGGGGTTACCCCGCGCGGGTCGCCGTAGGCTCCCAGATTGTGGGGGCGCTGAGAGTCCATCACGATCCAAAGGACGTTCGGGCGTCTGGCCATAGGTGCGCCCTCCAACTGGGCGTAACGGGCGGGAGTGTAGCGAAACGCGGGTTGGCATCATGCTTCCGGCAACTCGGGCGACCTCGGGCAGTTGGGCGGAAGACAGGATTGACTCGAGCGCGCCCCGATCGCTGCTGAATTACGCTGCGTCCGCAGATTCGGCGGCGCTCGTTCTGGAACGGAGGCATCCCAATCCGAATCACCAACATCCGCCTTACGGAACTGCACGGTCAGTTCGAGTCCGAAGGTGACTTCTGGGAAGAGCGCCTGGTTCGTCCGTTGGACGTGTATCCCGAACACAAGCGGGACCCGGCTCAGCACATCCCCAAAGCGCGCAACGCCGAGGGTGCTCATGACCTGTCATGGGTGTTCGTAACCATCGAGACCGACGAAGGCGTCAGCGGCATGGCCGGCCCGATCGACGTGCCGGACGCTTTCACGATCGACACGCAGATCACGCCGTTCATCCTGGGCGCGGACCCGCTGGCCAGTGAGCGGATCTGGGACCAGCTGTATCGGTTCATGATTCATGGCCGAATGGGCTCGCCGATGTTCGCCATAAGCGCCATCGACACGGCGCTATGGGATCTGAAGGGCAGATGGCTCGGTCAGCCGCTTTACCGCCTGCTGGGCGGGCCGGTTCGACGCGAGATCCCGGCCTATGCGAGCGCTCTGGGCTACTCAATTGAGCCCGACCGGGTGACTGAGCGCGCGCGGCAGTTCGTGTCCGAGGGCTATACCGCCACCAAATGGTTCGTGCGCTTCGCGCCGGACGATGGCGAAGTGGGCGCCCGGCGGAACGTGGATCTGATGCGCGTCCTGCGCGAAGCCGTGGGCGACGACGTGGACGTGATGCTGGACGCCTGGAGCAGCTGGGACGTGCGTTACACGCTGGACATGGCGCGGCGCATGGCCGAATACCGCCCGCGCTGGATCGAAGAGCCGGTCAAGGCCGACGACATTGCCAACTACGCCCGCATACGAGCGGCTTCGCCAGTTCCAATCTCCGGCGGTGAGCACGAATACACACGTTGGGGTGCACGCGACTACATGAATGCCGGCGCGGTGGACGTCTATCAGGCCGACACCATGTGGGCGGGCGGCGTCAGCGAGATGCTCAAGATCGCCACCATCTGCTCGGTCTACGACGTGCCCCTGATCCCGCACGGCGCGTCGGTTCCGGTCAACGCCCATCTCAGCGCGGCGCTGCCGCCTCCGCTCTGCCCTTACATCGAGTACCTGGTGAAGTGGAACGAGCTACGCCAGTTCTTCTTCAAGGATCCGATCAAGCCGGTGAACGGCATGATCAGCCCGTCTGACGCACCGGGCGTCGGCTGGGAGATCGACGAGTCCAAGGTGACCGCTGAGCGCGAACTGAACTGGCGCAACGCCTGACTATCAGCGGTCTCGCGTGAGCGAACCGCTGCGTTCGATTCAGTCGGACGGCTTGTCGCGGATGACGGCGATTTCGTCAGCGTTCAGATAGGGCGGCTCGCCGGTCGGCACGTTGGCCGCGATGTCTCCGTCGTTGGACAAGCCGACGATGCAAGTCGAGGCGGCCTGGTGGCCCAGCACGAAGCGGATGGCCGTGGCGTGCGCCGGTTCGTCGCGAAGGTCGGCAATGTCCTGAATGCGTTCGCGCGGGCCGGCAGCGGTGGTCATGCACTCGCGAAACATCTCGGACTGACGCCAGTCGCTGGCAGGCAGCGCGGCCAGCTCCTGCTCACTTAGAAGTATCAGCCCGTTGGCAAAGGGTGAGCGCGCGAATACGCCCGTACCACGTTCAGCGGCCAATGGCAGCAGCTCGTCGCCAGCTCCGTCGTCAACGGCGTTGTATGGCGTTTCGATTACTGGGGCGCCCCAGCGCCGGATGGCTTCCACGGCGGTCTCCGGCTGACCGGTTCTGGCGGATATCCCCCACCAGCGGATCTTGCCGGCCGCCTGCAGTTCCTGCAGCACGGCAAACGGCGCCTCGTGCTCGACGATGTGCAGCGGCGGGTCGTGCAGGAGATAGGCGTCGATGTACTCGGTACGCAGGCGGCGCAGCGCCAGGTCGCAGGCGTCGCGAATGCGCTTGGGCGAGTAGTCTCGCGGCTGCTTGGCGCCCTGAATCGACTGCGCGCCGTCAGTGCCGGGCAGGTAGCCGACCTTGCTGATGATGAAGGCGTCGTCGCGACGGCCGTAGAGCGCCTCGCCAATCAAGACCTCGCTGCGGCCGTTGCCATAAACCTCGGCCGTGTCGAACGTGGTGATGCCGGCGTCGAACGCCTGCTGCACCAGCCGGACTCCGTCCCAGGCGGGGAAGTCGCCCCAGGCCTGGCCGCCGATCTCCCAACAGCCCATGCACAGAGCGCTCACTCGCTCGCCCGTCGCGCCCAAGCTCCGCATCTCCATATCGGCTCTCCTCGGTGTTGCATCGGCCAATGACATGCCGTAGCCCGACCGGTTCCACACCCTGCGTTGCAGTCGCGAATTGCGCGTATCCCGCCGGGTCTGGCGCCGATGCTAGACCGCGAGAATAGACAACGCGGCGGTGCGGCGATACGCGGCGTAGTCCAACCGTGTTGGAGGGCATGCGCCGAGCTGCCCGGCCCGTGTGATCGACAATCAATTGCGTCGGCATTGCCGTGGTAGCGCAGGGAAGAGCAAATGCAGGATCAGGGTCAGGTCGGCGGCTTGGCTACCAGCCGTCCGTATGTCACCTTGCTGCGCGGCATCAATGTCGGTGGCCGACACAAACTGCTCATGCGGGAGTTGGCCGCGATGTTTGTGGAGGCGGGGTGCGCCGACGTCCGCACGTACATCCAGAGCGGCAACGTCGTGTTCCGAGCGGACCCGTCGCTAGCAGACGGCCTTTCGGCACGAATCACAACCGTGATCGCTGCGAGCCACGGCTATCAGATACCGGTGGTCATACGGACGGCGGCGGATCTCGCCAGAGTTGTCCGCGGCAACCCGTTTTTGGCCGACGGCGCGGACCCAACCAAGCTCTACGTTGGATTCCTGGCCGAGGCGCCCGACCCAGCGAAGGTTGCAAGACTCGATCCCGACCGCTCGCCGCCGGATGCCTTCGTGGTGCGAGGAGACGAGGTCTACCTGCACTTTCCCAACGGCGTCGCACGGTCGAAGCTCACGAACAACTACCTCGATCGCACGTTGGGGACGGTCAGCACCATCCGCAATTGGCGCACCGTGTGCAGATTGCACGAGATGGCAAGCGGAGCTTGAGGATCGCGGTTCGAGTAGTGCCGCCCCACTACTCAGTCACCGGTGCCGATCCGAAAGACGAAGCAGAGATACAGCCCTCGGGCTTGTCTGACGTGCTGACTTGAGACGCAGCACTTGTCCGTGACGGAAGGAGTGCAAGCCACGGGGCCTGTGTCTGGTGGACACAGGCCCCGTGGCGGTTGCGGGTGGCGCAGCCTTGCGCGGGGGGAGGTTTCGCGCGGCTAGGCCGTGGCGGGGGTTTGTCGCAGTGGCAGAGTCGTCTTTTCGGAACCCGACTTGGCGCCGCCGAGGTCTCGACCGTGCCCGCGACCCCAGCCGCGGGAGCCGGACTTGCCGTGTCCCTTGCAGGTGGAACCACCGTCAGCCTGTAACGCTGCTTCAATTCGCTCACGCATGCTCTGACGCAGCTCGTCCGCCTGCTCGGAACTGACGCGTCCGTTCTCGATCGCCGTGGTCAGCCGTGTCTCGAAAGACGCCATGGCCGCGTCGGTCACCGCCGTCAGGTCGCCTTCGGCTTCCTCGACAATGTCAGCCAGGCTTTCTTCGTCGGCGAGCTTGGTGCGGATGTCTTCAACCGACACGCTCGTCTGCTCGGACACGATCGCGATCAGACCATGGCTCTTACCGCCCATGCGGCCGCGACTCTTGCCGCGGAATCCGTCATTCGTTCCTGCCAGCCAGTCGCGTACGCGCTGCTCGGCGGCGGCCTTGTAGTCGTCCACCTGGTCGGACTCAAGCCGGCCGGCCTCAACAAACGCTTCGACCTTCTCGTCGAGTCCCGTCAGGGCTGCGGTGACCACGGCTTCCAGGTCGCCGCCTTCGGCCTCGATGATGTCCGCCAGAGATTCGCCGTCCGCCAGCCGGGCTCGCAGGTCTTCCTGGCTGAGACCGGTCTGCTCTTCAATCGCGGTCGTTACGCTCGACTTTCCGCCACCGCGACCAAAGCCGCCATGTGCGAGCACCGCGCTTACCGTCACGGCCGTCAACAGAACGACGGCTGCCACCGCCGCGACGAGAGTCCGAATTTGGGGTCTCACGACGCCTCCTTTCGCAAGCGCTGGCCATTCCGAGGCCAGCACAACGTTTACGAAAGGCAGTGTTGGGGCTGGTGATGGATGCACGATGCACGGCGAATGCGAGTTCCGTGCATTTATCGGAGGTGTGCGGGTCGCTACCCGCCGTTAGGTTGCGCGAACCGATAGCCGACGCCGGGCACTGTCAGGACATAGCGTGGACGCGATGGAACGGATTCGATCCGCTTGCGTAGGTTCCGAATGTGGCTATCGATAGAACGCGGAAGGGTTGGACGGTCGTCGTCCACGATGCGCTCGACCAGGGCCTCGCGGGTGAACACGCGGCCGGGATGGCGCATGAGCGAGGCCAGTAGGTCGAACTGCACTTTGGTCAGATCGATGGCCTGCCCGTCGCGCCGCACCTGGCGGGTGCCTGGATCGAGCGTGATGCCGCCAACCCGCAGCGGCCCGTCGTCCGGGTCCGAACTCGCCGCACGGCGCAGCAGGGCATGGACCCGGGCAACCACTTCGCGGATGTCGAAGGGCTTGGTGACGTAGTCGTCGGCGCCGATCTGAAGGCCCACGACCTTATCGGTGATGTCGTCGCGGGCGGTCAGCATCAGCACGGGAATCTGTGACTCGACGCGCAATTGGCGGCACACGTCCCAGCCATGCACGTCCGGCAGCATCAGGTCCAGCACCACGGCGTTTGGCCGGCGCTGGCGAGCCAGCCGCAGCGCCTCGGCGCCGTCACCAGCGGTGATGACAGTGAACCCGTCGCGCTCCAGGTAGGCACGGACGACCCGCCGGATGTCCGGCTCGTCGTCAACCACCAGAATCAGCCCGGAGTTCGGCATGTCAGGCTTGGATACGCCACCGCGTCACACGTAGGTCCTGGTTCGATTCTTACACGCAGTTGCAGCGCTGCCGGGAAGGAGCGCCGTGACGCAGGCCGCTTTGCAGGGCACCGTCAGGCCATGTGCATAAGTCATGCACACGGCGTGCACAGCTGGTCAACACCCGCACAATTAGATTGTCGCGGTATTGCGCGAGAGGGCGGATGAGGCATGAGCCTGCGCGTGCGTCTCACGCTGGCATTTATCGCGGTGTCGCTGGTGGCCATCGGAATCGCTGCGCTGTTGATCAATCGTTCCGTTTCCAGCAGCTTTCACCGTTACGCCGCCAACGTGCGCGAGGGCCAGCAAGCGACCGTGGCCGAGCAGTTGAGTCTGACCTATGCCGCCAGCGGCACGTTTCGCTTGCGCCGTTCCGGCCTTGGGCGCGGGGTTCCCTATCTGGTGGTGGATCCCAACGGCTCGGTCGTCGGGGGCAACGTCAGCTTGGGGGCGTCCGGCCAGCCCCCGGACCTTGCTCGCTGGCGACTGATTCCCATCAAAGTGGATGGGCAGACTGTGGCAACGGCCCACTTCGCCGACATGGGGGCCAGAGGACTACCGCGCGAGGTATTGGCGCCGCTCCGCATTGCCGAGGACGTGTTCCTGGGAGAGATCGGCACCGCGCTCATCCTCGCGCTCGTGGCCGGCGTTGCGGCTGCCGTGGTCATGGCCGTGTACTTGGCTCGCCAACTCACCCGCCCAATTCGAACTCTGCGCGAAGCCGCCGAATCCATCGCCCAAGGCGACTTCTCGCAGCGCACGGGCATCCAGCGCAAGGACGACATTGGCGCCCTGGCGCATTCGTTCGACCAGATGTCGGAAACACTGGAACGCAATGAGGAGTCGCGCCGCCAACTCTTCGCGGACATCGCGCATGAGTTGCGAACTCCGTTGGCCGTCATTCGAAGCACCGTGCAGGCGCTGGGCGACGGGGTGTACAAACCCAGCGCGGCTCACGTTGAGACCGTCATGCGCCGGGTGGACATGCTGACCCAGCTCATCAACGACATTCGCGACCTCTCGCTCGCCGACGTTGGGCAGTTGCGGCTTGAACGGACGGAGGTCGCCGTTCGCGCTTTGCTGGAGGCGGCCCGCGAACGCCACGCGCCGTTGGCCGCCGAGCGTGACCTTACGTTGTGGATAGAAGATGACGCGGAAGACTCGGAGCTCATGGTCGACCGGACCCGGATTGACCAAGCGCTCGATAACCTCGTGCGCAATGCGGTTACCCACACGCCTGGCGGCGGAACCATCACGGTTCGGGCAATCCGGGCGGCCGACGCGCAAGGTCAAGACTGGGTCTCGCTGGACGTCATCGACACTGGCCCCGGCTTTGGGCCGGACGAACTGCCGCGCGTGTTCGACAGGTTCTACCGCGCCGACAGTTCGCGTAGCCGTGCGCAAGGCGGAACCGGGCTGGGGTTGGCCATCGTGCGCGGCATCGCGCGAGCGCATGGCGGCGACGTCGCCGCCCAAAACAATGCCGACGAGCCGGGCGCCACGGTAAGCCTGCGGCTGCCTACCGAGCCCACGTCGCCTTGACCGCCTCGGGTGGCCAAAGCTCTTGCTGCATTGGAGATGCACGGCACATGCACATCACGTGCATGTCCCTGGTACTAAGCTCGGCGGCAGACGAGATATCTATCGAGTGACGCCATGACGGTGAACCCGCCCGAGCAGGATCAAGCGCAATCGAGCGGCCGTGGCGCCCAACAGGTGTCAGCGCCGCGGTTCTCTCGGCTGCGCCGAGTCGTGCGTCTGGTCACTTGGCCGGTACGGGCGTTCCTCTCGCTGCTGCGCCGCTTTTGGCTGTTGCTTCTACTTCTGGCCGGGATAGCCGCGTTTGCCTTCTACGTCGTGCTCCCGCGCGTGCAGCAAGAAGAAGTCGTGACGGTGCCGCCGCAACCCGTGGAAGCCGTACGCCAGGACTTGCTAGTAACGGTGCCCGCCACCGGCACGCTCGACTTCGGCACGCTTGTTCAGGTCGGATTCGAAAACGCCGGCGTGCTAACCGACCTCAAGGTGAGCGCGGGTGATTCGGTGATCGCAGGCGATGTACTGGCCTTGCAGGAAGCGGACGACCTGACGCGCGAGATTGACGATGCCGTCTCGGCCCTGCGCCGGGCGGAACTTGATCTGGCCGAGTTTCTTGAGGATCTGGAGCCGGATCCCGACGTCTACGCCTTGCGCCGGGCGGAACTGGACCTGGCGGAGGCGCGTGCCGCGCTTGAAGATTCGCGGATCCCGCCCGACGCGGCCGAGATTGCTTCGGCCGAATCCTCGGTGGCGTCGGCCCGCGCCCAGGTCGCGTCGGCCCGGTCACAGGTGACCTCGGCCCAAGCGCAGGTCGCGTCAGCCCGTGCGCAGGTGACCGCTGCTCGGGCGCAGGTGACCTTCGCATTTGACAGCCTGGATGAATTGCTGGCCGACGCTTCGGATACGGAAATTGCCGACGCTGCCAGCAGCGTGACGTCCGCCGAAGCCTCGCTCGTTAGTGCCCGGGGCGCCTTGGCCGATTTACTGGCCGGCCCAACCGAGCTTGAAGTGCAGAAGGCACGCGACAACCTGGCGGCGGCGCAGGAAGCTGTCGTGGCCGCGCGCCGCGATCTGGACTCCGCGGTGGCCGACCATCCGTCGGCTTTGGCCGATGCGGAGGCCAGGCTAGCCACGGCCAAAGCCGCGGTGATTGCGGCCACCGTGGAGCTGCATGACCTGCGAGTAAAGCCGACGCCTGAAGCCGTTCGCGACGCGGAGCTCACCCTTGAGCAGGCGCGCCTGACGCACGACGACACCGTGCGCACTGGCAACAACGCCAGCTCGGCGATGAAGGAGAGGGCCGGCGTGGCGTATTACGAAGCCCAACTCGTCTACCTGGCGGCGTTGGAGCCCGCAAGCCTCGAGGATTTGGCGGAGGCCGAGTCGAACCTGGCTGCGGCGGAAGCCAATCTGGCTGTTGCCCAGGCCGATCGCGACGATCTCGCTGCGGGTCCTGACCTCGCAGCGCTAGACGAGGCAATCACTACTGCCGTGCGGAACGAGGCCACCGCTACGGCCGAGCTTGACGACCTGTTGGCCGGACCGAGTTCGACGGAACTGGCCACGCACCGCGCCAATGTCGCCTCGGCCGAGAGTTCGTTGGCCGTGGCGCGCGCCAGACTGGCCGACCTCAGCGCGGACGTGGACGCTAGTGACGTGCGTATAGCTGAAGAAGACGTGCGTTTGGCGAAAGAAGATGTGCGCGTAGCTGAAGAAGACGTGCGCGTAGCTGAAGAAAACGTGCCAGTAGCTGAACAAAACGTGACCTCAGCGCTCGCGGGCCTCGCCGACGCCGAAGCCGGGTTGGCCGACTTGGTGGCCGGGGCTGACGAGTCGGAACTGCGCCAGGCCCAACTGGCCATTGCGCGCGCTGAGATCGATCTGGCCGACCTGCGAGCCGACGCTGAGCCGGATCCCGATCCGCTTGGGGTCGAGCGTCTGGAATTGGCGGTGTCGGATGCCACACGCGCGCTCGAGACGGCGCGCACGACCCTGGCTGACGCAACGCTCATATCGCCGACAACTGGCGTCGTTCTCACGCTGGACGCCAATGTTGGTGAACGGGTCTCCGCCGCCTTCATCACGGTGGGTGTGTCCGACAGCCTGCGCGTTCGAATAAACGTTGACGAGAATGACATTGGGATGCTGGAGGTTGGTCAGCCGGCCGACCTAACCTTTGCGGCCCTGGACGATCGCGAGTACAAAGGCAAGGTGGCCTGGATTGCGGTTCAAGGCGTGGTCGATCAAGGGCTCGTTACCTTCCCGGTCGACATCTCCCTGGACGCGCCCGACGAGCACCTGCGAGCCGGCCTGACCGCGGACGTCGAGATCCTGGTCGACGAGGCGCGCAACGTGATCGTCGTTCCCAAGGCTGCCGTGCAGACGACCCCGCGAGGCGGCGTGGTATTCGTGGCCGCCGCCGACGGATCGGCGAGCCGACGCATCGTCCAGACAGGCCTCAGTAACCGACTGCTGGTCGAGGTCGTCTCCGGCCTGGAGGCTGGCGAACGCGTCATGCCGAACGCCGTGCAGGCGCAGGCGGAGGCGCGAGCCGCCGCGCAGGCTGCTGCTGCTGCCGGCGGCGGTCAGACTGGTCAGGCCGGTCAATTTGGCGGGCAGGGCGGACAGGCGGGCGCCGGTGCCCCCGCGGGTGGCGCTCAGCCGGCTGCGGGCGGTGCCCAGCAAGCCAGTGGCGAAGCGGCTCCTAACCTCCAGGGAAGTCAGGGCGGGCCGCCTGCGGGCTTCCAAGGCCGTACGCCGCCACCCGGCATTCAGCCTGGTCAGTTCCAGGGTCAGCGCGGCCAGGGCGGCCAACGAGCCGGCGCCGGTGGCGGCGCCGGTGGAGGTGGAGGCGGATAGCCATGACCGCAGCCTCCGATCGTCCGCCGCCCACCATCGACGTCGTCGGCCTGACCAAGACCTACCAAATGGGCGACGTGAAGGTTGAGGCCTTGCGCGGCGTCTCCTTCACCATTGACCCGGGTGAGATGGTGGCGATTATGGGGCCTTCAGGTTCCGGGAAATCCACGGCCATGAACTTGCTCGGCTGTCTGGACACGCCCACCGAAGGGACCTATCGCCTTGACGGCGAGGATGTGGAAGGCCTGAGCGAGGATGCGTTGGCGGAAATTCGCCTGCGCAAGATTGGATTTGTCTTCCAATCATTCAATTTGCTTCCGCGCATGACCGCGCGCGAGCAGGTGGAGCTACCGTTGATGTATGCCGGCGCGCGCAACCGCCGGGATCGTGCACTGGAGGCTCTGGCCACGGTTGGGTTGGCCGACCGGGTCAATCACACGCCGGTTGAACTGTCCGGCGGCCAGCAGCAGCGCGTGGCCATGGCCCGTGCTCTCGTCACCCGCCCGCGGCTCCTCTTGGCCGACGAACCAACGGGCAACCTGGACACCGCCTCCGCGGACGAAATCATGGATGCGATCGAGCAATTGAACGTTGAGCACGGCATCACGACAATTCTGGTTACCCACGAGATGGAAGTCGCCTTACGCGCGCGCCGCGTAATCCGATTCCGCGACGGTGTGGTCGAGAAGGACGAGGTGATGGTATGACCCCTGCCGACGGATTGCGTGTGGCCTTCCGCGCGCTGGCGGCCAACAAGCTGCGCACGGCCCTCACGTTGCTGGGCATGGTCATCGGCGTGTCCGCGGTGATCACACTCATGTCCGTCGGCGCCGGCGTACAAACCTCAATTGAAGAACGGATTCGACAAGGTGGCACTAATCTGCTGTCTGTTAGCCCAGGCGCCAGCGACAATCGATTCGGCGGTTTTCGCACCCGCGGGGGCGGCGGTGGCGGAGGTGGGACCCAGACGCTCACCGCACAGGACGCCGCGGCAGTCGCGGAAGCAAACATCCCCGGCATAACGTTCCTCTATGCGTCGCGGTCATTTAACGGAGCGTTCGTCTCGCCAGACGGCGCGGTTCAAGCCTCGGTCAACGGCGTTTCCGAGGTTTACCCCGCCGTACGCAACGCCGAGGTTGCCATTGGCTCGTTCTTTTCAGCCGACGATGTCGAGCGCGCGTCGCGCGTGGTTGTCCTCGGGGACACCCTGGCCTCCGACCTCTTTCCCGACGGCGACGCCGTGGGGCGGTCGGTGCGGCTCAATACCCAGCCATTCACCGTCGTTGGCGTCCTGGTCTCGGACGGCGGCAGTTCCTTTCAGAGCAGTGACGACTCGGCCTTCATTCCACTGCCCACCTTGTCGAGCCGCGTCACCCCGTCCAAGACGTCGCAAGGCGACGACGTGGTCTCCTCGATCGTGGTGCAGTTGGTCGATGAGAACGAAGCCACCGTCGCCGGCGTCACGCAGGCCATCGAAACCCTGCTGCTCAACCGCCACGACTCCGAAGAACAGGACTTCACGGTCGGCAGCCAAGCCGATCAGATCGAGACGATCTCCGAAGTCACCGACACCATCTCGCTGTTTTTGGGAGCGGTGGCGGGCATCTCGCTGCTGGTGGGCGGCATTGGCATCATGAACATCATGCTGGTGTCCGTCACCGAGCGGACCCGTGAAATCGGCATCCGCAAGGCCATCGGCGCCAAGCGACGCGACATCATGTCGCAGTTCATGATCGAGGCCGTAGCCGTCAGCATGGGCGGCGGCATAACCGGCGTGCTGCTTGGAATCGGGATCTCCCTTGGCCTCAACGAACTCGGGGCTGGCGCCGAGCAGCCGGCGGGTGGCGGCGGTGCCCGTGGCAATCCATTCGCCGGCGGGTTGACCACCACCATCACCACGGAGCCCATCATCCTGGCGCTCGTCGTGTCCGTGGTCATCGGCCTGGTGTTCGGCATCTACCCGGCCTCGCGCGCCTCGCGCCTGGCGCCGATCGAGGCACTCAGGTACGAGTAGGTCCGGCTAGCGCGTGAAGCTTCCGCACAGGGCCTGAGTCGCCCGCAGCCGGCGACGCGACGGTATCGGCGCTAGCGCCGCCGGCGCGGGGAGGACAGCGACAGCAGCGCGATTCCGAACCCGAAGCCGGCTATTTCGCCCAGCACCAGCCCCGGCCAGGGCGACAGTCCGGTGATGACCCAATACAGCACCGCCACCACGACAGCCAGCACCGTCATGGCCGCGCTGGCCGCCAGCACTTCTTCCAGCAGCGGATCGATCCGACGGCTCCAAAGCGCCCTGGAGGCGCTACGACGGGCCGGAGGTGATGTCGGCGGCGACTCACTCATGCTTCATTCTAGTGAGGCCGGTCTGTTAGTGCCCGAAACAGCGCTTTGATAGCATGAGCAGGCTTCAGGATTGCCGCGCATCGGAAGGACGAGCAAATGGCCAAGATGATCCCGCTCATTGGATCTAGTGAAGCCGGTCCGCTGGGGGCCATACACTTGCCAAGGCTCTGGCTCAAAGTGTCCCTGTCGGCCGCCGACATGCTGGACGACGAATACGACGCCTGTGGCGCCGGTTTCGATCAGATGGTGCTGGATGGCCTGGGCGTCGACCGCGACGCGGCCGTGGAGCACCTGACGAACGAAAAGCCGACCTATCCCCAGTTCGAGCAGTGGGTGATCGACCAGAACGGCGGCAGCATCGATCAGTCGGTGATTGACGCCTCCAACGCCGCCATCACCGGCTACGAGCATGGTGACGACCTCGTATCGGCGATCTCATCGGGCGCCGGCACGAACGCGGATAGCGCCATCAAGGACGCCGTGACGCTCAACGCGCTTGAGGACTGGAACGAGATTCACGGGGCCGTGACCGGCTAACGCCTGGACACGACGGACTACGGGGTGCGGACGGCCGAACCAGGCCCTCCGCGCCCCGCACCTTTATAGGGGGGACGACTGATGGCGGCTACGACACAACGCATCGGGTTCGTCGGCGTCGGACGCATGGGCGCCAACATGGCCCGTCACCTGAACGACGAGGGCTATTCGGTCTCCGCCGTATACGACGCGCAGCGCGACATCGCTAACTCGCTCGCCGGCGAGCTTGACTGCCAGGCCCCCGAAACCCTGGCTGCAGTTACGGCGACCTCGGACGTCGTGATCACTGTCGTGACCGATGACACTTCAATGCGTGAGGTGTTCAGCGAGAGCGGCGACAGCCTCTTGACCGGCGCGGCCGGCAAGGTCTTTATCAACTGCGCCACGATCACGCCGCAGGTCCACGTTGACGTTGAGGCGCTGGCGGAAGCGGCCGGCGCGAACAGCCTGGAAGCCTGCATGGCCAGCAGCATCACCCAGGCCCGCGATGGAACGCTCTACCTGATGTGCGGCGGGCGCGAGGATGTCTACAAGTCCGTGGAGCCGCTGCTGGAGAGCCTCAGCATCTCGCGCATGTACATCGGACCCGCCGGCACCGCCGCGCAGGTGAAGGCCCTCGTCAACATGGTGATGAACATCAACACCGCGGGCTTGGCCGAGGGTTTGGGCCTTGGTGCCGCGCTCGGACTGGATCTGGAAGTGCTGACGATGGTGTTCTCGCAGACCGGGGCGAACTCGCGAGTGCTCGAGACCGACGGCGAGGACATGCTCGCCCGAGACCACGAGACGTACTTCTCCTGCTCGCACGCGGCGAAGGACTCGGGCATCGCCCTATCGCTCGCGGATGACACCGGGCTCAACCTGCCGCTGGCGAAAGCCACCAAGGCGCAGTACGACCGGATGATCGCCATCGGCAAAGGCGAACTGGACAAGTCCGGCGTGGCGGAGCTGACGTTCCCCGGCCGCAACTGATCGCACGGGTCTTCGGCTAGAGCGCCAACCGGCGGTGGCCGAGGCGTTATCAAACGCGGCTCGGTGGGCGGTCCGAGTGCGTATCTGATCGGAGCGGAAGACGGGATTCGAACCCGTGACCCTCTCCTTGGCAAGGAGATGCTCTACCACTGAGCCACTTCCGCCGGGCCGCCACGCGGCAGCTACCGACATGTTAGCTAGTGGCGTCGCCGTCGGCCAATGGTGCCTTCGGCTCGTCTGGTTCGATCTCGGCCAGCAGCTGCGCCAGCAAGTCGGCCAGGGGCTTGCGGTAGGCGGCGGGCACGCCGCGCTCCGCCAGCGCTTCCGCCAGCGCCGGGCTGGCCGTGTGGAACTGCCAGCCACGCACGGCGCGGTCAAGATCGGGCGGCGCCGCTGAAGCTCCGGGCGGCGGTCCAGGCGGTCGGTCGCCCAGCAGCCAGGTCACGCCCTCGCCGGGCGCGGCCAGTCCGGCCTCCTCTACCATTCGACCCAGCGCCTGCGCCACGACGATATTCGGAAGCGACTGCCCACGCGTCCAGCGATTCACCGTACTCACGCTGGCCGCAACGCCGGCCGAGTGCAGGCTCCGCGCTACCTCGTCCAGCGTCTGATCGGCGTAGCCCATATAGGCGCGCAGCCGGCTTGCGAACTCGTCTCGTTGGTCGTGCTTCCGCCCGGTCATGATCAACTACAAGCAACGCTCACGTACCTGAGTATGACATATCCGAGTATGGATCGCAAAATTGACAGGAATTCTCATAATTGAGATTATAAGTCCGTGAGCGGCGGTTCTGTTCGTCGCCCGAATTCCCGAAGGACCCCGGACCTTGATCAGCACGACGGCGCCTCCGGCAACTCCCGATGAGATGAACCACAGCGGCCGAACGTCCACTGCGCGGGCACTGACGCTGGAACCTCGACGCGCCGTCCTGCGGGCCCTGCGCGCCTGGGCCCGGGGACAGGAGGTCAATGCCGCAGATCTGGCGGCGCTGGACCGGGTGCTCACCACGCTGGCTGCCGCCGAGGATGGCCCTGACCTGGACCTGATAATGCGTGCCGCCCGCCGGCGCGTGATTGTCCAGGCTCGCGCGGCCCATACAGCACTGGTGGACTGACCGTCGCACGCGCCTGCCGCATTGACGTTCCACGCATTTCGGCGTCGCAAGCGGTCGGCGGAATGCAGCCAATCCTCCGAATAGCTGTTGCCGGGCCATGCTCGGCGGCGCGACGACGTACCGGTCGGTGCCCGTGTGAGGCTCCGACTGCCGAGATTGGACGTGGAGGCACACAGGTGGTTGCCAGCGTCACGTAGGCCTAGGGCAGGCTGCGATCGTCGAGCGCCCGCGATCGAGTGGAAAGTCTGGAAATCTTTTGCACAAATTTCATAATTCTTGACATTTATGCTTCGGCGACACAACATTTGCGTTGCCTAAGAGATGTTCTGAAACGATGGCTGGACCTTTCACCGCCAGTTGCCTCGCTCGGCTTCGATCGGAATCAGGAAGCCTGCGCGGTACAAACGCGCGCCTTGCGCGGGCGGTGCTGCGCGACCCCGCGCGGTGGTGGGGTGCGCCGATCGATCAGCTGGCAGATGCGGCGGAGGTCAGCCATGCGTCCGTCGTGCGCTTCGCACGTACGCTCGGCTACGGCGGCTATCGCGAGTTCGCGCACGCACTCTCGGTTGATCTCGGCCGGATTCAGCATGGCCTCTTCGAGGCTGACGGCGACGATGGAACGGAGCAGATTGATCCCGCAGTCGTCACTGGCCGGGTCTACGACGCGATGCGCGAAAGTTTCGACCGGGCGCTTGAAAGCCTCGACAGTTCACGACTCGCTGATGCCGCCGAGGCGTTGGCTGGTGCGCAGCGGGCCGCGTTTGTCGGCTCGGGCTTGCTCGCTGGCGTCGCTCGCATTGGAGCACTCAACGCCCGCGCCGCCGGCATCGACGCGGTTGCAACGTCCGACGCCGTGGAGCTTGTGGTCGTCCTGGATCGCCTGCGCGACGGGGACGTCATCGTCGGAATCTCGCCTAACGGCCGTACACGAGTGGTCGCGAATGCGCTGTATGCGGCGCGGATGCTTGGGGTGACAACAGTCGGCATCACGCCAGCCCATCATTCGCCGGTCGTGGAGCTCAGCGATATCCCCATCGTCCCGACGCCGGGCGTATTTCCGGCGGAAGAGTGGCCGCACGCCATGGAAGTTTGGGGGGCCGGGATCGTGTTCGCGATCGCCCATGCGGCGGAGTGGTGTCGAACGGGTTCGCCTGTCCGCCGGCCAGTGGGCAACCCCGGGTTTCGCGAACTGCTGGTGAATGTGCCGCCAGCAGGCGACCGGAAGGAGGGGAGCGTGTCATCAGGTTGAAAACGAGGCGCGGTGGGTCATTCGGCGCCTCACGAGGTGTCTGAGCGTCCCGTGGACGGTCAGAGCAACGGAACGTTGAAAGGTCACAAGGCCAAGCAGTGGGCTTGTTTTCAGGGCTCGGATCGCGGATCCAGCGCCCAGGGAGATGCATGCAATGAATAGCGATAGTCGAAAGACCCTGAGTCGGCGACGGGTCCTGAGTTTCACGGCTTTGGGCGCAGGCGCCGCTCTGGCGCTAGCTGCTTGCGGTGAAACGCGAACTGTTGAAGTTGATCGTATTGTCACCAAAGAGGTACCGGTCGAGAAGATCGTTGAGAAGGAAGTACTGGTTGAAAAGATCGTCGTCAAGGAAGTGACCAAGATTGTTGAGCGCGTGGTTGTTGAGCAGGCGCCACTCCAGCGACCTCCGCGCACCATTCGCTTCACGAGCAAGTTCACGTCGGGCGCCCGTAACGAATACGTGACGTGGCTCAAGGACAACTTCGAAAAAGAAAATGCTTGGGCTGATATCAAGCTCGAGACCATTTCAGGGGCGGATCTCTGGGACAAACTGGCTGCCATGTTTGCTGCCGGAACCGATCCCGACGTGATGCTGGTCTTTAAGTTCGTCACCGGAAACTGGATGCCAAAGGGTGTCTTCCACCCGATCGACGCGTTCCTCCAGAAGTACGACTGGAACTGGAACGACTACTACTCGATGGATCCGTACGCAAACTCCTGGCGAGACGAGATCTACGCGGTGCCAAACATCGGATTTGTCGCATCGCTCGGCGGAAACATGGAGAGGTTCGACGAGTTGGGTATTGCGTACCCCGCGGACAATTGGAGCTGGGAGGACTTCCGCGAGGCTGCGGCGCAGGGCACAGGCGAAGCAGGAGGAGGCAAGGTCTGGGGCTATGGCATGGGCTGGTACAACATGCTCGAGAATTTTGAGCATTTTGTGCGAGACAACGGCGGCCGCCTCGTGAGTGAGGACCGCCGTGCGTCCCTCTTCAACACGCCTGAGGCGCTCGAAGCGATCAGCTTTGTGTCGAATCTGCAACTCAAAGATCAGTACATGCCCGAGGCGACGGATATCGAAGCGCTCAAGGGCGCCGGGATCAACCCGTGGTACAGCGGTCGTATTCTGATGCAGCACACCGTCTTCAACGGGAAGCCGGGATGGAATAAGAACGCGACCTTTGCCTGGGATTACATTCCGTGGCCCACGAAGGGTGAGCATATGCCTTTGTGGAGGCATGACGGCATGTACCTGATGGGACAGAACGCGCGTGACCACGAAGCGGCCTGGCTGTTCATGCAATTTGCAGCCGGCGACCCCGGGCAGGAACAGTTGGGGGTGCAGGAGATCGGGATTCCGACCAAAATTGAGTGGTCGAAAGATCCCAACGGGTTCATCAAGGCGCCGCCGGCCCACGCGACGCGTGCCCCGGATGACACCGCCCGCTCGTTTCATTCGCCTGCGTCGTTCCCTGGCTATCAGGAGTGGCGCCGGGCCGTGGAAGCGCAACGCGAACTCATGATCGCTGGCGAGCTCTCGGTCGAGGAGGCGATGAACGAGGCCACCCGGGTTGGCGACGAGCTCATGGACAAGAACTGGGCAGAGGTCGACAAGACCTAGGCGACGGTAACGACAGCGAGCGAGTGGGTGATCGGCTGGACGCTCAAATACGTGAGCGGTTCGGGAAGCGGTGCGGATGGCCGTCGCCGCTTCTCGAACCCGAGCCGTCGTTGGCCGTTGCGGCTGGGCGGAATCTTGGTGGACCGGTCTGAGGCGTTGCCTTGACTGTAAAGCTGAGGCGCAAACGCCCCACGGCTGTGCGCCGAATGCTGCGTCTGCTCGACACCGAGAGCGTGGCTGGCTATGTCTTCATTGCGCCGTGGCTCGTAGGGTTTCTGGCCTTCGCGCTGATTCCCTTCGTTTCGTCGTTAGGCCTCAGTTTCATGGATTGGCAGCCGCGTCAGCCATCGAGTTTTATTGGCTTTAAGAACTATGAAATTGTCTTCACCGCTGATCCACTCTTCTACAAGAGCCTCGTCAATACGGCCTACTACGTCGGTGTCCACGTTCCTTTGAATATTGGGTTAGGACTGGTTTCCGCACTGTTGCTAAACGAGCGAATCAGAGGGCAGGCAATCTTCCGAACGATTTATTACATCCCTGCGGTGACATCGGGAGTTGCCACCGCGTTGCTCTGGGTGTGGATGTTTAATCGTGACTTCGGCGTTGTTAACCAAATCCTGGGAGCATTTGGGATACCGGCGGTCTCGTGGCTGGGATCCACGGCGTGGGCCATGCCGTCAATGATCTTGATAGGAACGTGGGCGTTTGGGACCTCAATGGTCATCGTCCTTGCGGGTCTGCAGGCCGTCCCTGAGCACTTGTACGAGGCTGCCGCCGTGGATGGGGCGAACGCCTGGCGACGCTTTAGACACGTAACCGTCCCACTGCTCTCCCCGACGCTCTTCTTCTTGACTGTCGTGGGGATCATCGGATCATTTCAGGTGTTTACCACGGCTTTCATCGTCACGCAAGGCGGTCCGGGCTTTGCAACCCTGTTTTACGTTCTCCACCTGTACTACAAGTCGTTTCAGGATCTGAACTTTGGGTATGGGTCCGCGTTGGCATGGATCCTTTTCCTGATCATTATGGTCTTGACCCTGATTCAGATGTGGGCAGGTCGCCGGTGGGTTTACTACGAGGGAGAGGCCGCATCGTGAGGCCGCGAGATCGAGGCGCCTGATGCGATGCACCCTGGGAATATCTCAATGACGGTCGCTTCTCCTGACCGGCCTCAACCCGGTACACGTGGATCAAGGTTCGCTGTCCTTGCACGTCACGTATCACTGCGCGCGATAGTTATATACGCTCTGGTTATCGCTATTGCTATCGTAACGATATTCCCCTTTCTATGGATGGTATCAACCTCATTGAAGTCAATTGCTGAGCTCGGAGAGCTGCCTCCGAGAGTTTTTCCTCGGGCATGGTTGTTCTCCAATTATCCAGACGCCTGGACGGTCCTGCCGAATTTTGGTCGAATCGTGATCAATACAGGTATCGTGACAAGCCTTACAATCATTGGTCGTGTGCTCTCGTGCAGCTTGGTGGCGTTCGGGTTTGCGCGGCTTCGATTTCCGGGGCGTAACGTGCTTTTCCTGCTGGTTTTGGGCACGATGATGCTGCCTGAGCAAGTGACAATCATTCCCCTCTATTTGCTCTATCTCAGAGTCGGTTGGCTGAACAGCTGGTTGCCGCTGATCGTTCCGCAGTTCTTTGGCGTGCCGTTTTACATCTTTCTCCTTCGGCAGTTCTTTCTCACGCTTCCCCGTGACCTTGACGACGCAGCGCGAATCGACGGATGCAGCTACTACGGGGTCTATTGGCGCGTCATTCTTCCGCTTAGCAGGCCGGCGTTGGCTGCGGTGGCCGCCTTCTCGTTCGTTTCGGCCTGGAATGACTTCTTCCACCCACTGATTTTCTTGACCGATCCGGAGATTCAGACGCTCGGAGTTGGTCTGCGAAATTTCGTCGTTGAGTACCAGCCCAATACGAATTTACTCATGGCGGCCTCGACAATGGCAGTCCTACCAATCCTGTTGGTCTTCCTCATCGCTCAAAAGTATTTCATCCAGGGTATTGCACTAACAGGCTTGAAGGGGTGATGACAATGTTCGTAGTTGAAAATAGAGAGGAGTCATAGGGATGTCAATTCGTCCAGGCGAGATGAGTAGCCTATGGCGGGCGCTCGCGACAAACGAAGGTGGAGTGCAGCGAGTCTTCGATTCCGCCCATGCAGGAATGACAATCGAGGAGATGAACGCGATATTTACGTCGGAGGCGCGGCGACGCGGGGTGACGTCCGAAGTTACAGGGACGGCATTCGTAGTGGGAGAGGGCGGGGCGGGGCCGAAGCTCCGCACCACGAAACGTCTCGCTGAGGGGGATCTGTGGGGTATGGACTTTCAGCTCGCCGTGAACGGTTTCTATTCCGACATCGGGCGGTACGCGGTCTTTGGAGCGGTAGACGGCGAGCTAGCGGAGCGACACGACGCTGTACTCGCGCTGCAGGCACAGGTGGCGGAGGCCATCATGCCCTACGAAACGCTCGAGCAGGCGTTTGATCTTTGCCCGAAATCTCTCGCCATCGAGGTGCATCGGGTGGGCCGCGAGGTGCATGAGGCACCGATGTTCAGCACGGTCAAGGATGACAACGACCTGTCGGTAACGGTGCCGCTTGGCGCTGTGCTGTGCGTGGAAATCTGGGCTGGCCGTGATGGCGGCATCGAGGACGAATTCCTGGTGACCGAGGATGGTCTCAGGCGTCTGACGTCGCTTCCACGCGAGCTCGTCGGTGCGCCGCGACGCAGGTAGCAACTGGAGGTCCCTGTCGCTATGCCTAAACAACCTCGGCTGCCTGCGGGCTACGAAGGCCCCGGCCCGTGCGAGCCCTACGATCTTCCCGCCGTGCTTGATCTGGCGAATCTTGTCCTACGGACGTTGAATGTGCCGGCCGGCGCGCCGGGGCGGGCCCCAAGCATCGGGTCCGACTACGCCCACGTCTACAACCCTGGGAACCTTGACAACATCCGTGTTGTGCGTTTCAACGGACGCGTCGTGTCGTCCGTGGCGATCTACCCCACCGAGGTGAAGACGCCGCTGGGCACGCTTCGCGTTGGAGGTATCAACGCGTTCGTCACTCACCCGAACCATCGGCGGCGAGGGATCGGGGAGGCCGTGTTGCTGGACGCGCACGCCAGGATGGTACGCGACGGCTGCCACGTTGCGCTGCTTGGCACCCGAATTCAAGACTATTACCGAAAGTACGGCTGGGAGAGCGCTGGTCAGCAGCGTGGGTTCATGTTCGATCGCGGGAATGTGGCGCTCCTGCCCGATGCGAGCGCGTATGACGTTTCCAGCGACTGGTATCCAATCCGTGAGCAGGTTCACGCCTTGTACGCGGCGAAACACCAAGGCGCCATCCGCAGTCTGGATCGGTTCACATATCTGGCTCGCCGCAAGTTTGGCCAGGTCATGGTGGCCCGTCGTTCGAAGCGCGTCGTTGCCTACGCGGGTGTAAGTGAAACATCGGTCCGCGAGTATGGCGGCGCACCCGCCGATGTGCTGGCGCTCCTGCGGCGCGTGTTTGCCGAGATCGACGATCCTTCGGTGCGCACCTCCGAGCGGCCCCCGGGCCGGCGCGCAACGGTCGAGATGATAGTCACGACGCCAGCGGCCGCCGACGCTGTTGCTGACCGGCTGCTCAACCTCGGCATCCCGAGCAGCCTCGAGTACATGGGAATGCTGCTCGTCCTGGACGGCCCCGGGCTGTTTGAGGCACTCGGAATCCGAGTCGCCGCCGAAATGACCGACGATGCCGGCTGGATTCTGACGAGCGATGCAGGGCGGGCCGCACTGAGCGAACGCGAGTTCGTGAAACTGGTCTTCGGACCCGAGCGGATCGTGGATTTCGGACGACGTGTGTTCCCGATTCCGTTCTATCAGTGGCCCGCGGATCGCGTCTGAGGCGTTGCTGGCCTTTGGGGAAGCCAGCAACTGCTCACCTGTGAACGGCCGAGACCCGGAGATTCGAGAAGCCGTCACCCGACGGCTCCGGCATCCGCAATGGCCGGCAGGTAGCGCGTTTGTCGAGTGAGGGCGCCAGCGTCAGGCATCGCTGACCATCAGATCGCCGGTCGGCGGGCGGTCACGCCGGGCGGGAACGTGCCGGGCACGTAGTGTTCGTGGGCCAGCCGGGGATCAGCTTTTGGCCATCGGTGAAGCCCTCGGGTTGGTCGGCGACCGATCGAACTCGGGTTCGTGCCTGCGGCACTCGTCGCGCATCCGGTCGACTAAAGTCACGCATCTGTGATGGACTTCCCGTCCGGGGACATCGTGGAACTCGATCTCACGCGCTGACAGGTTGAGCGCCGGATTGCGCGCCGCCGAGGTCACACTGTCCTCGCCATCGGACCAGACGCCAGACGCGCCTTCACCCTCGCGGTGCACAGTGCCCGCTGCCCGCCCGCTTCCAGCGCGCTCTGCCCCGCTTGACAGCGCAATATCCGAGAGGGTTAACTTTCCCACATCGATATGTTCGGGATCGAGTAGAGTCGGTTCCGAAAAAAGGCGGGTGCCATGAGACCAATAATTTCGCGTCGTCGGTTGCTGGCAGCTGCCGTGGGAGCGGCGGGAGCGACCACGCTGGCAGCGTGCGGTGAAGGGCAGATCGTCACCAAGGAGGTGCCGGTCGAGAAGATTGTCGTGAAGGAAGTGCCGGTCGAAAAGCTCGTCACGGTCGAGAAGACCGTCGTGAAAGAAGTGCCGGTCGAGAAGGTCGTCACGGTCGAGAAGCCGGTGGTCGTCGAGGTCGAGAAGGTCGTCGAGAGGGTCGTCACGGTCGAGAAGCCGGTGGTCGTCGAGGTCGAGAAGATCGTCGAGAGGGTCGTCACCGTAGAGGCCGCCGCACCGCGGGCCGAGCGTGTGGAGGTTCGATTCGCAACGGATCACGTTTCGGGGCCCCGTGGTAGAGCCACGCAGTGGGGGATGGAGAAGTTCGCCCAGAAGAATCCGAACATCGATGTGAAGGTCGAGCCGATTGGCGGCGATTACTGGGACGCGCTTTCCATTCAGGCTGCTGCCGGCTCGCTCGCCGAGCTGGTTCTGTGGGATGGCTGGCTGTTTAACCAGTGGCGCGGCGCGGGGATCACGATTCCGATCAACGACACCCTGGACAAGATGCCGGGCTGGGATCCGGATGAGTTCTACTGGATGCCCAACATCTACACTGAGAACGGAGAAGTAGCAGACCACCAGTGGCCTCCGCCATCCAAGTTGGAGGGGCCCCAGCACGGGTTTAACTACCAGGGTTGGACTGCCGGGTTCCTATACAACATCACGATGGTCGAGGAGATGGGCCTGGGCGCGCCCACCGAGGACTGGACCTGGGACGACCTGCTAGAGAACAGCATGAGGGCGCGCGATGTCGAGACAGACATCTATGGAATTGACGCCATCGACCGGGAGAAGATGTGGATGCCCTTGTGCTTCTCAGCCGGCGCCACCTTGCTTCGCGGGGAAGGCGACCTGACCTTCACGATGTTCGACGATGGCGGGGACGAGGGCTTCCAGTTCGCCTGGGACTTGATCCACACAGACGGCGTTGCTCCACCGCCCGAAGTCCGCAAGCAGCTGGCCGGCGAGTTCGGCACCGTCTTCGAGGCAGGTAAGCAGGCCTACTGGATGTCTGGCCGCGTGTATACGGCCGGATTCGGCGTGGCGCGGATCAAGGATAAGTTTGAGTGGTCCCTCGGCCCGGTGCCCAAGAACCCACGTACGAACTATCACGGCAACATCTGGGGAGAGCAGTACCATGCCGTGACCAACGCGGCGGATCGGCGTGGAACGCTCGAAGCGACAGCGGAGTTGGGCAGATTCCTGGGTACTGACGTGCAGCGGCGCGTGGCGGAGGTTGACCGCGGCCACCTGCCGATGTGGAAGCCCGCGTTCGATTCCGCAGGCGCCACGGCTGCGCCGCCTCAGGGCATGGAGTGGCTCCAGAAATACGTGGACCGCCCGGACATGCGCCACTACCAGGCACGTCTGCCGTTCTGGGTCGAGTGGTGGCTCATCTGGGGGCCGGCACTCGACAAGGCGATGCTCGGCGAGACGAGCGCCGAGGAGGGCATGCGGGAGGCCAAGCGCGTGGCCGAGAAGAATCAGGCCGAACAGGTCGAGGAAATGAGAATCCGCGGCTGGATCTAGCCGCGTTCGTCGCCCGGCTGGCGCCGGGTGACGATCGAAGCGGGGCCGGCTGCCGGGGTTCCGGCGGCCGGCCCGCTTCACCTATGTGGATCTGATGCTCCTATCGTCTGTCAAGCGGGTCGTGGGACACGTGGGAGGCAGCGGTAGAGTTCGCGCGCGTCTCTTCTGCCAGCCTGAGCGCCCTCGAGTGGCGCGAAGGGGCTGCGCCAAACCTGTCACCGAGATCACGCGCTCAGATACGCGTTGCGGTTCCTAGCGTGCGCTCGCAACGACAGAAGTCGTTGCCTTGGCCCACAAAGCCCTCCTCGTGCGCCCTGAAGCGAAAAGGCTGCGGCGTGGCGCAGGCTGGACGCCACCTGCGGCAAGGCTCCGGGCCATCATCCTATGGGCCGCGCCGAGCTTACTCCTGTGGCCAATCGTTCCCGTGGGCCCACGCAACCGAACGCGGTCATTGATCGGGTGAGTTCCAGGCGGCACGCAACGCGGGCCACCTGGTAAAGCTGTTGCCTCGGAAGCCGTGCTTGGGCCGCGTCGCCCGTCAGTTTGTGCGCGCCAGGCAAGCTGAACCTTGCATCGCGCAGGAGTTCAACGCGACCCAGAGCCGGCCATTCTCTTAGTGTTGGGGAATTTGAACCCACCGGGCGGCCTTTTGCCCCCACAGCTCCCTAGCACCGAACCGAAGACACCACCGGCCAGGAGCAGCGTCAATACGCGTCGTCGGGATGGTCGCTTCGCCCGTGGTCGACGCTGCCCACCTTCAACGCCCATGGTTCTGCCTCAACCTCCGGGTTCACCCGCCATGGGCCAGCTTAGCCCAACTTGGGGGGACCGGTGGTCCAGGCTGCTTGGCAGCCGGGGATTCCTCGAGTGGGATTGAGGGTGGCCGACTGCAAGAGCGGACATGAGGAACCCAGAATCAAATCCCCAGCGGAACGCAGCGTAGGCCACGTAGGATCCGGGTTACGGGCGCAGGCTGTTAGACGCTTCGCACCGATTGGCGCCGTCCTGCTGCGAGCCGGTCTGTCAGTCGCTATCGTGGCTTGCGCCCGCCTGGCGTCAGGCGCCGCCGGAACCGCCTGCCCGGACCAGGAAACAGCCTTATGGGACGTCTTGACCCGACGGAATATGTGATCGGCGATGCGCCGCAGTACTTCTTTGATAACGGCGTGGTCAGTGCCGTCGCCGACGTCACGCGCACGGTACACATGCCGCGCAAGTCGCCGGCCAATCCCGTCATCAAGGCCGACCGGCCCTGGGAACACATTACCTACTTCTCGTTCAACGGCTGGCAGACCTGGCAGGACTCGGACAGCGGCCGCACCCACTGCCTGTACGAGGACTGGTGGCTGGACCGCGACAAGCTGGCCCGAGGCGAGGGCGGAACCATTCACGCCTGGGCCAACGCGCGCATGCGCTATTGCTACGCCCACTCGGACGACGGCGAGACCTGGATCAAGCCGCCAATGGGCGTGTTTACCGAGAACGGTCAGGACACCAACGTAGTGATGGGCTCGGAAATCGACGGCTCGCCGCACTCCCTGGGGATGCTGCGGGACCCATGGGAAACCGATGAAGCTCGTCGCTTCAAGGCCCTCTACTTTCACGTGCCGCCTTCCGAGGAGGAAGTCGGCGGCGGCATCGTCCGCCTGGGCGTCTCGCCCGACGGCATTCACTGGACGCCGGTGGACGAGCCGCCGGTCGTTGGCGCCGAGCGCGGGCGTCTGGACGACACGGCCATCGTCGCGGTCGATCCCGAGTCGCGCATCTACCTGGCCATCACGCGGCATCCCTTCATGGTCGGAGCGCCCGAACCGCTGCGCCTGCCGCCGTTGGGCCCAACCGGCGGCACGCCCACCTTTGACGTGGCCACCGACCAGCCTGGCGGCCGCAACCGCCGCCGGGTCTTCTTGATGGAGAGCGCCGACTTCCAGCACTGGACCCGGCCCCGTCTCGTCCTTGCCCCGGACCCCGACATCGACAATCTGGATACGTCGTTCTACGGCATGTCGCTCTATCGGATCGGCGCGCAATGGCTCGGGTTTGTCGGCGTGTTCAACATGGTCAGCAACACCATGCACGTTGAACTGACCCACAGCCGCGACGGGCGAACATGGCGGCGCGTGTGGCCGGGCCGACCGTGGCTGGAACCAGGCCCTCCGGGCGCCTGGGATCAGTTCATGGTCAACGTGTCCAGTCCTCCCGTCGCCGGCGACGACGGCGAGCTGCGTGTCTACTACGGCGGTTCGCGCAACCATCACGACTGGTGGTTCGCCGGTCCGCCCGAGCAGTACGCCGGTTCCACCGCCTGGGACCACCTGCCAGAGGTCAACGACATGCAACACGTGGGCTACGCGCTGGGCCTGGCCCGCATGCGGCGCGACGGCTTCGTGTCGCTGGACGCCGGCCGCGAACGCGAAGGCCTGATCGTCACTGAGCCATTGGTTGCCGCCGGTGACCGCCTGCGAATCAACGCCCGCTGCCGACCCGGCGGCTACCTCCGCGTTGAGGTCACCGACGCCCAGGACCGACCGCTCCCCGGCGTCACCGAAGCCGATTGCGACGTGTTCACCGGCGACGAGCTCGGGCACACCATCACGTGGGGCGGCAGCCCCGCGGTTCCCCACGCCGACGGCGGCATCCCCGACCCCCGCCGCCCCGGCGTCCCCTACCGCCGCCTCCGCTTCAGCCTGCGCAACGCGGAGTTGTACTCGTTTCAGTTCACGTCCGATGACAGCGATTCGTCCGGGTAATCCCGACCCCTGCGCCCAATCCCTCAGGTCCCTACGCGGACGCTAGCGATGCATCGGGCGCGGCTGATTCAAAGTCTGATTTTGAATCAGCCGAGAATTCGCAGTGGCAACAACCCATCACCTCTCCCAGCGTCCTCGCGCTGGCACCCGGTCCTAATTGTCCTCAGCGAGTAGCGGTCGGCGCCGCGTTGGCGTCCGCGAGCAGTCGGCCAAGGCTGTCAATGGCCCCACAGCAACCGGCAAGCTGCGCGACGTGCCACAGGGTCGCCTGGTTAGCTGTTACGACCGGCTTACCGAGTGACGTCTCCAATTCGTCGATGATCTCCGCCGTCCGCATGCCCGTGCAGCTGATGAAAACGGCATCGGCGTCGGCCCTGTCGACCTGGGACTCCACGATCTGCCGCGTCTCCGCCGGCTCGACGGCTTCGATATCGCAACTGAGATTCAACCCAACCATGGTCGCCACGTTGAAACCGGCGGCTTCCAGGTAGGCGCGCAGCCTGGCGTTGAGATCGTCGATATGCGGTGAGAGCACCGCGACGGAGTGCGCACCCAGCGTGCGCAGGGCGGTGACGACGGCTGTCGAGGTCGTTGTGGCGGGCACGCCTGCGGCCGTCCGCATCCGCTCGATGATGGCTGCGTCCCCGCTGGATCCCAGCACATAGCTGCCTGACGTACACCCGTACGCCACGGCCTGCGCCCCGCGCTCGGCCAGCCGCTGCGCGGCCTGTCCAATGTTGGGATCCCGCGCCAAACCTTCCACGAGAGCCAGCGTGATGTCCTGCTCTGACCGCGGTTCGGATTCAACGGACTGAACATCCAGGTAAAGCTCGGGCCCGACAAACGGCTGCAACTCCGCCAAATGCCCGTCCTGCACCGGCTCCGGCCAAACCAGGCCCACCCGACACCTGCCCACGACGTTAGCGCTCGATCAGTTCGCGCGGCCCGTGCGTCAGCACCTCGCAGCCGTCGTCGGTGATCACGCTCGTCTCGCTGAACGCAACCCCGAATTGCCCCAGCCGTCGCACTGCGATCGGGTGGTGAAAGACCATGCCCGCTTCCAGCACGGTGTCCTGGTCGCGCTGCAGGAATCCGCTGGCGTCGGCCCAGTTGGGCGGAAAACCGGCACCGATGCCGTAGCCGAAATTTCCGTGAAACATCAGGTCGTCGCCGGCGGCGGCCAGTTCACGCCAGCCTGCTTCCGCGGCGTCGCTGGCGACGATGCCCGGCCGCAGGGTGTCCAGCACGGCATTTAAAGCGCCGATGCAGGCGTCCGCAGCCCGACGGACTTCCGCAGAGGGCGGACCGATGGTCAGCGTTCGCATCTGCGGCGCGGTGTAGCGCTGCACGCATGCGCCGATTTCCAGCAGCACGTTGTCGCCCGGCTGGATGGTATGGCGCTTGTGGGTGGAGTGCAGGATGCCCGAGCGGCGACCGCTGGTGACGATTGGCGACAGGCATGGGTACTCGCCGCCAGCCCGCGCCATGGCCGCGAATGCCGCGCCCGCGACCTCGCCGTCAGTGACGCCTGCCGCCGTCGCGGAGGTAGCGGCCTCTACCGCCGCCTGGGTGGCCAGCGCCGCGCTGCGAATGTGCTCGATCTCTGCGGCCGACTTGCGACGCTTCAGCGCGATCAGCAGATCGCTAGCGCTCACGAACTCGGCCTGTGGCAGCGCCCGCGCCAACCCGGCGTGAAACGCCGGCGTCGCGCCCCACACGGCGTCGTCAATCCCGATCCGCCCGCGCCCAGCCCCGCGCTCCGCCAGCAATTGCGCCGCATACGCCGGCCGCTCGGTCTCCGGCGGATACCCGTGCAAGTCCTCGAACCAAACGCCCAGCATCGCGCCGCCGAACTCCGGAGGGTCCATCGTCAGTGCCGGCTCGGCCTCTTGGGTCACCACAAGGCAGGCGCCTCCGTCCACCGCGAAGGTCTGATAGCCGGAGAGATAGAAGACGCTCGCCGGGTTCATCACCACCAGCGCGTCCAGCCCCTGCGCGTCCATCGCCGCCCGCGCCCGCGCCAGGCGCTCCTGGTACTCCGCCGTGGAAAACGCGGGCTCCGGTTTCAGGTCCGGCAGCCTGGTCGCGGGGAAGCGTCCACCGCTCAGGCTGGGATGCACCCGCATAGCTACGTACTCCCGCTGGTTATCGAAACGTGCGTGGTCCCCACTGGGCCTCGTAGTAGGGGGCAATGGCACGCCCCGGTGGCGCCACGGCGTCCAGCCGCTCGCGGTCCGCGTCGGTCACTGCGATATCCAGCGCCCCCAGATTGCCTTTCCAGTGTTCCAGCGTGCGCGGTCCCACGATCGGTGCCGTGATGCCGGACTGCGCCATGTTCCAGGCCAGGGCCAGTTGGCCGGGGCTGCACCCCTTCTCGTCGGCTATGGCCGAGACCTCATCCAGCACGGCAAAGGCCGCCTCGCTGTGCAGGCCGCGCTGCTGCTGAGTTTCCGGATTCTTGGCGAATCGCGTACCGGCTGGCGCTGCCGTGCCGCGCTGGTAGACCCCGGTCAGAAACCCGCTGGCCAGCGGCGCCCACGGGATGATGCCGATCCCAAACGTCAGCGCCATCGGCACTAGTTCGCGCTCGATCCGGCGATCCAATAGGTGATACGGCGGCTGCTCGCAGATCGGCCGATTGAGACTCAGTTTCTCGGCCACCCACAGCGACTCCACTACCTGCCAGGCCGGAAACGTGCTTGTGCCGATGTAGCGCACCTTGCCGCTCTGAACCAGGTCGTCTAGAGCTCGCAGCGTCTCGTCAATCGGAATGTCCGGCGACGGACGGTGCAGTTGGTAGAGGTCGATGTAATCCGTCTGCAAGCGCCGCAGCGACGCCTCGCACTGTTCCAGGATGTGGCGCCGGCTGTTGCCGTGCGCGTTCGGGTCGTCGTCCTCCATCGGAAAGTGAACCTTCGTCGCCAGCACCACCCGCTGACGGCGGCTCGGCGACCGCAGCGCCTCGCCCACGATCGTCTCGCTGGTCCCCCGACCGTATGAGTTGGCCGTGTCGATAAAGTTGATCCCGGCGTCCAGCGCGTGGTCAATGATGGCGAGCGATTCGTCACGATCCGTGGCGTTCCCAAAGTTCCAGCAGCCCAGGCACAGCGGACTGATCTTGACGCCCGTGCGACCCAGATTCCGATATTCCACCGTGACTACCCCGACGCTAAAGCGCTTATCGCCGCTCGGGCGAGTCTGTCACGTTCTTCGCTCCGGCGCAGGCAGGCATGGACCGCGCGGTGCGCCGTTGCCTAGCCTCGAACGCGCACGCGGTCCATAGTGTGCACGTCTCGGCGTGGTGCAAAGCGTCTGGAGGGTTGCTGATGCCGGTCGAACCCCTGCGGGCGGCTGTGGTCGGCCTCAACTGGGCTGGTTTCCAGCACGTGCGGACCTACGCACAGGTTGAGGGTGTCGAACTTGCCGCGGTCTGCGACGTAAATGCGGCCGCACTTGGCCGCGTCGAACGCGAGTTCCCGGCCCTGCGCCGTTACCGCGACTTCGAGCAGATGCTGGACGAGCAGCAGCCCGACTTGCTCAGCATCGCGACTCCGGCGCGCTGGCACGCCCCGCAGACCATCCTTGCCGCCACCCGCTGTCCGCCGCGCGCCATCATCTGCGAGAAGCCCATGGCCACCAGCTTGGGCGATGCCAAGGCCATGCTCGCGGCCTGCCAGCGACACGACGTCAAGCTGGCCATCGGTCACATGATGCGCTGGTACACGGTGCATGAACAGGCGCGGGCCCTGGTGGCCGACGGCGCAATCGGGACGCCGCTCACCGCCACCGTCAGCCTGGAAGAGGGCGGGCTGATGAACAACGGCACCCACGTGCTGAGCTACATGCAATACGTGCTGGGCGATCCCGACCCTGAATGGGTCATCGCCAACGTCCAGCGCCGCAGCGACCGCTACGAACGCGGCTGGCCCTCCGAGGAACTCTCAGGCGGATTGATTTCATTCGCCGGGAGCGTCCGCGTCGCTTTCGAGGGCGACATCCCACCCGATCCGAACTACGACTGGGACTACCAGACCGTAACCGGAACCGACGGCGTGCTCCTGTGGCCGAGCGCGTTCCTGGCCCCCGACTTCGCCGTTCGCCTCGTGCGCTCGGGCAAGGGCGTGACGGAGACGCCCGCGCCAACGCAGACCCTTGACAACGTTTTCCTGCGCGAGCTGGACGGCCTGGCCCAATGGGCACGCGGCGACACTTCGGAAAACCGCAACGACGCCCACCTGGCCATCAAGACCCAGGAAATCCTGATGGCCATGTTCGAATCTGCCCGCACCCATACGCTCGTGCGCACGCCGCTCCGCACCATGGCCTCTCCACTGCTCGAAGCTATAAAGACTGGCCAGATTTCGGTTGAGTACCCCGGGCGCTACGACACTCGCTACGCGGGCGACCAACCCTTGCGGTCTCGGACGTGATCAACAGCCAGCGTTCGCCCGCAGTGGCACGTCCGTCGCACGCCTGCTAATCCCTGAAGGGATCAAACGTGTCCGCACCCGCCATCGCGACGCCAATGGGCCGCAGCCGGTGGGTGACCCGTACGGTGCCAGCGTGCTCGGCCAGCACGTGATCCAGGTCCTTGTAGGCCTCCGGCGCCTCGTCGGCGCCGCCGCCCCGCAGTTCGATTCCTTGCCGGCGAATCGAGGCCCGCACGGCCGGCCAGTCCACCACGCCGGGCGACGTTTGCACCCAGTGCTTACGCTTCCGGTTATAGCGCCGCCGGCCGGCCGCCTGCCGCCGCGACATCACCCGTCCGGCCCCGTGCACCGTGCTGTATAGCGCCTGCTTTGAGGCAGTCGAGTCCAGGCCCTCCAGGATCACCGACGTCCCACCCATCGTCGCGCCCACGAACCCCTGCTGGCCCGGAAACGCTGGCGTCGCCCCCTTGCGCACGACCCAGAAGGTCCGTCCGAAGTGCTTCTCCTCCCAGGCAAAGTTGTGGTGGTTGTGCACGGTTAGGACCGCCTGTGTGGATAGCAGTTGCAGGATGCGTTGTACGACCCACCGTCGGCCGGCCTGGGCATAGGCGCCCGCCAGCCGCATCGCCGCGATGTAGGCCTGCCCCAACTCCGACCGGACCTCGAACAGCACCGGTGGCGCGTCCATGTTGTCCGTGCGCGGCCGGTCGGTGAATTTCCGGCCTTCGGCCATCGCCAGGAACCCGGTAGCCGTGCGGTGACCAAAGCCGCGGCTGCCAAAGTGCACGCCAATCCAGAGCCGATCCTTCTGATCGGCAAAGAGGTCCACGTAGTGGTTCCCCGCGCCGACCGTGCCCAGTTGCCCCTCAGCCAGCTTCAGCAGTCTTCGTTGCGGTGCGAAGTCGGCCTTGCGGATGCGCTCCAGCACGGGATCGTCCGCGTGCTCGCGGTTGATGCGACCAATCCCAAAGCTGATCGTGTGCACGATCTCGTCCATCACCCCCGCGGTGTCGACTGTCGAGGCTCGCAGGGGCGTGCGCACTGCCAGGTTCCCGCAGCCGATGTCGTAGCCCACGCCTGACGGCGAGACGTGTCGTGGGTAGGCAATGGCCGCGCCGATAGGTGCGGAGTACCCCACGTGATGGTCGGCGCAGAGCACGCCGTACGTCGCCTGCCGCAGGCAACGCTCCAGCTGCGCCAGGGCACGCGGATCGCCCTGCCCAAAGATGTGAACGCGTGGCTTGCTCATCCCTTAAACCTACGCCCGGATATGCTGGGGTTGCAGCGCGAAGACTCCGGATGGATCGGGAGAGCGCCTATGAGCACCGACACAAACGGCTTGCGCAGACTGTCCCGCGCACAAGTCGAGCAGTTCCGTCGCAACGGGTTTCTGGTCGTTGAGAATCTGCTGTCCGCGGACGACATTGCGACGGTCAAGGATCGTGCCGACCAGATTGCCGGGGGCAGCGCGACGCATGTCCCGGACGACTGCGTGCAGATAGAGCCTGGCCTGCGCGACGGTCCCCTTCCTGAAGACCGCGCGCTCGCCGTTCGCAAGCTCTACAAGCTGGCGCATTACGACGACGTGATGCTGTCGCACGTGCGCAACCCCAAACTTGTGGATGTCATCGCCGACCTGCTGGGCAGCGACGACATCAAGCTATATCTCGATCAGATTCTCATGAAGCCGGCCTTCCACGGGTCGGCTCAGGCCTGGCACCAGGACTCCGGGTCCTGGCGCGATCTGTTTCCGATGGACCTCGTCACCGCCTGGTGCGCGCTGGACGACGCCACGATTGCCAACGGCTGCCTGTGGATGGCGCCGGGCACACACCGCTGGGGCATGATTCCTAAGCACCTGCAGTCGGGTCTTGAGACCTCCTTCGCCGGCCAGTTCGAGCCGGTACCGGTGGAGATCCCGGCTGGCGGCGTGAGCTTTCACCACAGTCTGGTCTTCCACTCCAGCCGTCCGAACACTACGCCCTACCGTCGGCGCGGTTCCGCCGTGCATTACATGCGAGCGGCCACGATGAAGGATGAGAGCGTGACCGACGCACCCAAGGTTCCCCCGTTTATCCAGGTGCGCGGCCAGTCCTTCCCCGGCTGCGTCTAGCACCCGAGCGGAGAACGCACGCGTGGAAATAGGGCTGCTCGGCTCCAGCGGCATCCGGGTTTCGCGATTGGGGCTCGGCTGCGGCTTCCGCAACCAGACCGACGTTCGCTTGATGGAGAGGGCCATCGCTCGAGCGATCGAACGTGGCGTCACGCTCCTCGATTGCTCCAACTTCTACGGCAAGACGCCCGACACGCCCTACGGCGGCTCCTCCGAACTGGCCCTCGGACGCGCCATCGCCGGCTGCCGCGACGATGTGGTCATCACCTCGAAAGTCGGCTGTCCTATCGGACCGGGCCCAAACGATCTCGGCGGATCGCGAATGCACATCATGCGCGAGATCGACCGCAGCCTGCGGCGCCTGCAAACCGACCACGTCGATGTCTACATCGTCCACTGGCGAGACCCGGACACGGCCTTGGAAGAGACCGTAAGCGCCATGCTGGACGTCATTCGGCAGGGCAAGGCCCGGGCCTGGGGCATGTCCGGCTTTTCCGCCTGGGAGTCCTGCAAGGCGCTCATGATTGCCGAGCGCCTCGGCGGTCCACGCCCGGCCATGATCATGCATCCCTACAATCTGCTCGATCGCACGCCCGAGGTCGAAGTGCTGCACTTCTGCTGCGAGGAGCGCGTGGGATTCTTCGCCTACAGTCCCCTGGCCGTCGGCCTCCTGACCGGCTTTTATCGCCCGGGCCGCCCGCCGCCGCCCGGCTCGGTAATGGCGGCGCCGGCCCGGCGCGCCGACTACGACCAAACCTTCCGCGGGCGAGCCTTTGAAGTGCTGACCGCCATCGAACGCATCGCCGCCGCCCGAGCCTGCGCCCCCGCCCACGTAGCCATCAACTGGGTCCGGTCGCATCCCGAAGTTTCTGTGACCCTCATGGGCGTCGACACGCCCGACCAGGTCGACGCCAACCTCAATGCCCTGACCTGGAAGCTCAGCACCGAAGAACGCCAGTCGCTCGATCGTGTATCGGAGCGTCCGGGATCGCTGGCGGAGTAACCGGCTGGGTAAACGTCGGCTAACTCACACCCACGATTCCACTCAGCGGTTGGTATGTCGGCCGGCCGTCCCAGAGAGTCACTTGCAAGATGGGAATGACTCGCCGCGCGCGCAGCTTGCGGTTGTCCTCAAAACGCTCAGCTACGTTCAGCGTTAGCACATAGGCGCCGTTGACCAGCGGGCTGGACTGCTCCAGCGGTGCAATCCCGTTGAGCTTGAGTGACGCGGCATCGAATTCAAAACGATCGGTGAACCGCGCCTTGGACAGTTCGATTGGTCCGAGCCACCACGCGACCGATTGCGTAGGCGATGAGGCGTCAATCAGTCCGTCCGCACGCGCGCGATACAGACGCAATTCAGTTCCACCCGCTACGGGCGTTTCGTGCGGGTTCCGGTACCACACGTGAAAGACGCCAATCCCCTCGCTCACGCCGCCGTCGAACGCTAGCCCTGCTGAAGCCGGCACGGTGAGCCGGGAATCCGAGCGGCGCGGCCGAACCTGGACAAAGGGAGGTACGTCGCTCCCTTGCCAGGTGACCAACAACGCGTCGCAACTCAAGCTGGAGATCAGCATGGTCTGGGGCAGGCCGGTCAGCCCCAACTCGCGGTCCCCAACCATCAGAACGTCACCGGGCTCGCCAATGACCTGGACTTCGCAGCCCGCATCCACGCGGCTGTGGTGCTCGGCAATGTCGCCCGGAGGGGGTTGCGGTTCCGGCCCGGGTCGCCATGTTCGGCTCCAGGCGTCATCCACCGTGGAATACGCCCGCAGGTCATGTCCTTGCCAGATCGCGTCATCGAGACCTTGGCCCAATGCCAGCGGTACATGCGCGGCATGGAGGATCACCAGACCCGGCTGGATGCTGGACCCGGGTTCCTGATAGCTGGCCCGAATGTTCGTGCGCGGCATGTAGGTATCGGGACCTGCGATCTCGTGTTCGGGGGCGAAGGTCAGAAGCACGGTCTGGCGTTGAGGGAAGGTCGGGAAACCCGAGACCGTGCGGGTTGGCGCCTGGCGGCCCAGCGCTGCCAGGTGTCGAAAGCTTGCCGGGTCGGGCGCCTCGCGCCCCGCGCCAGGCTGAATCTCATAGATCGTCAGTGGGTCACCGCTGGCGCTGACTTGGCTGGTCAGGAGTCGAAATTGCCTGGGATCGTCCAGCGCTGCCAGCGCCTGAGCGTCCAGTCTGCTGAGAAGCGCTGGCGTCACATAGAGGTGGGTGACCTCCAATTCCTCCAGGTCGACTCGGGTCAGGAACTTCAGCGCGTCCAGGTGCAGTGGCGTCGGTAGCGGGTTGAAGAGCGCCAGGCGACGGCCGGATTGCGGTGAGGCGCGACCGGTCGCCGTTGAAACAAGGGGGGCGTTCTCCGCAAGCACTCGCGCATCGGTCGGCAGGTCATGCCGCATCCAGTCCAGCGCCCGCCACTCGTCGCGCAACGAGGCAGCAAAGCTGGTCTGATTTGCGTAATTCACTTCGGGGTCTTGCACGACCGGGTAGCCGAGATAGACGCCCTGCGCAGCAATGTCCACGCCGCTGACCAGCCGTGGTGCAGCCGTAGGCACCGCGATCAGTGCCACGAGCGCCACGCCACCGACGGCCCTGGCTGCGACGTGTCGCGCCCGGCGTACCAGCGTTCCCAGGGCGGCAATGGCGCCGAGTGCCGCGAGAGTGTACGGAATCCCCAGCAGGCGCGTGTCGACTCCCGTCACCTCGAAGTCCAGCACCTGACGAACGACAAGGCCGCCAACGGCGGTAGCAGCCAGAAAGCCAAGGCCCCGCGACCGCAACGCCAGCGCCATGAGAGTCAGTCCCACCACCAGCGGTAGTGGTCCCAGGTGCAGGTTCAGACCGCCATCGGGTGACAGGGCGCCGGGGTCCAGCACGCTGGTGTCGGGCGAGAAGCCCAGTCGGGTTCCGGCCCCGCCGGGGTTGCGAAACAGCGCATCGGTGAGCGCGCCGCCGCCCAGTGCGGCCAGCAGCACGCCGCCGCCTGCGGCCACGCTGAACGTCCGACGCTCGCGCCAGGTCCATCGCAAATACGAAGCGCCGAGATAGAGAACGGTCCCGACGGCTCCAATCATGAAGGCGGCCGTCTCCGCGAGCGGCAGGAGCCCGAGGGCGACGCCTAAGACCAGGGCGTGCCGACGGCGCCGTCCGGCGTGAAGTGTGGCCGCCATGACGATCAAGATGGTCATGCCGAGTGCGAAGTGCGGCAGGTTGAGCAGCGTTGGTCCCATGCGTTGGAAGAGCGCGGCCTCGGCGGAGACGCCGAACCCGAGCAGGTGGTCACCCAGACCGTTGGCGGCGGTCAGGTCGCCGACGGCGGTCGGCAACCCAGCGGCGATCTGCGAATCCGCGAAAGCTGCAACGAGCCCTACGCCCAACGCCGCTAGGCGCGATGCGCCAAAGTCCAGCGCCGCGGCAGCCGCCGTGATGGGAAAGATCACCGCCAGCAGCGGCGTCACGAAAAAGAAGGCAGTCCACGGAGCGATCCCGGCCACGTTCATCAGCGAAACCGCCACGAGATCCGAGCCGTAGTGATAGGCCGCGCCGAACGTCGGGGAAACGGGCGATATGGGCGGAAAGAATCCCCGAGCCATGGTGGCCGCCAACGGCAGGTGCCACTGCTCGTCGGTAAACAGCACGTGCGTCCGGTTGGCAATCGCCAGGTACCCCAGGCCGGCGGTCAGCAAGGCGCCGGTGGCTAACCAAGCCCAGGTGGACCATGGCCAGGCCGGACGCCGCCTCGGGCCCCGGATGCGAGTCGCCGCCAGCCCTGCCACAGCCAGCGCCGCGGCTACGCCCAGCCAACTCCCAACCGCGCCGGGCGCCGCCCAGGCGAACAGATTGGCTGTGAGTAAATGCAGCCCGACGCCCATGATCGGCGTGTAGCCGATCCACACGTGCCGCGGCCGTGCGCCGAATACAGCCCAGGAAATCGGCACGCCGCTCGCAACCACCAGCGCCAGAACCAGCAGGGCCCTTAGGAGGCCAGGCCAAACAGGCTCGGCTGGATTCAGGAACACAGGGCCGTCGGCCGTCGCCTGATCGGTACGTGTGTCACGAGCGCGCGTGCCCGTGGGCTTGCCGGATGAAGGCGGTGAGCACGCTCCTGAGATCGGCGTCGAGAGGAGTGATCTTGATGTGACGCACGGACGTGCCCGCGCCTTGCGGCACACTGGCCGGATCGTCCGGGGCCGCGCCCCGGTCGAACCCCAATGTGACGTGCGCCGTCACCGGCCAGACCCAGCAGAACCGCCGAGCGGCCCGAAAATGATGCACGTTGCACTTGTCCTCGTGCCGCTCTTCGGCTCCTGGCGCGGCCGCGTGGACAAGCCGGCAAAGCTCCAATGTCAAGGTCGGGATATCGGGCGCTGGCATGATCTCCGCCGACCTTACGGCGTGTCCGTTGCATCCCGCCCGGGCAGAGCTCGCGGGTCATCCCAGGGCTGCCGCGCGCCGTAGAAGGTGGGTGCGTACGAGGTGGCGTAGAGCGGCTTACGCAGGCTTCCTACCGTTGGGCCGAAGCGATCCTGGCTGTACGGTTGTGGAATCGGCGTGCCGAGCAGCGCTTCGAGGCGTGACCTGCGGTCACCGACGACGTCCGGATACAGATCGTGGATGTTGTGACGCTCCTCGCGGTCTGTGGACAGGTCATACAGCTCGGGATTCGGATCCTCGAAATCCCAACCCGTGGCGTAGACCCAGCGCTCATCGCGAACTGAGACCCGTCCGGCCCAGGCTGTCGTGACGTAGGGGCGCAGTGACGCTCGCTCACCGGTCGCCAGTGCCCAGACGCTCTGCCCGTCCATCGTTTTCGGTGTTTCAGAAACACCGGCCAGATCCAGAATGGTCGGGCCGAGATCGTAGTTCTGCACCCAGGCCTCGATATCACGGTCGCGATAGCGCGCGTCGGGATGCCGGATTGTCAGGTTTTGTTGCGTGTTGAACGGATGCAGTTCGGTATTCCGCTTGCCCCAGCCGGTGTGATCGGCCAGTTCCGTGCCGTGGTCGGTGAAGAAGATAACGGCCGTATCGTCCAGCAGCTTCAATCCGCCCAACTCGTCGAGCAGCGCGCCCAGGTGCGCATCCGTAAAGGTCACCTCGCCCTTGTAGCAGGCCGTGTAATAGTCGATGAAGTCGGCCGAGGTGACGTCCAGGTCCGCGCCCTGCATGTCCGAAGAAAACGAGGGGTGCAGGATGTGGCGGGGCTGCTGGTAGACAGGGCCTTGCCAGGTGTCGTTGTAACGCCGCACGTAGCTGAGTGGAGGATCAAACGTCTCGTGCGGCTCGAAGCAGTCGATCCACAGGAAGAACGGCGCATTGCGCGCGTTGTCGCGCAGCCAGCGGCGCGCCGACGCAAAAACCTGCGCGCCGGGCCAGTCCGCCTCCTCGCGCCGGTCGCGCGCGTTGTGCAGATATTGCAGGAACGCGCTCTCGCCCTCCAGGGAGCTTGCCGAGGCCTCCGGCACAGCCGGTTCGTACGCGCCGAAATAGTCTTTGAATAGCTCGCGGATCAGCTCCCACGAGCCGGTCCGCCAGCCGTCGCTGCTCGCTCCTCGAATGTGCTCCCACGTCATGAACCCGCGGTGCTGGTTCATGTTGGGTTTGAACAGATGCGGAGTGTCCGCGATCAGGCCGGTGGCGTAGCCCTGCTCCAGCAGGATCTCAGCGATCGTGGGGTATTCGTCAGGAATCTCATGCCAGCCGTAGTACCCGTGGGCGTAGGGAAATCCACGCCTGCCTGTGAAGCAGCCGTTGCGCACCTGGATCGTCTGGCCGGGCTCGGTAAAGCAGCGATTGAAGCGCACCGATTCGGCCGCCAGCGCGTCCAGCGCCGGGGTGGCAATGCTGCTGAACTTCTTGCCGGGGCCCACGATATCGGCGCGGAACGTGTCGAGACAGATCACGACGATGTTCAGGCGGTCCATAGCAACGCCCCACTTTCAGATCGGCGGCAAAGACACGCCGGATCCGCCGGCCACCGCACGTGCCGCTACGGCAAGTCTGCCTGACCATTGGCCAGGCGATGCCGCGATGCGCTCCACGGCTTCGGCCAGAAGTTATCTGGTCGCTCCAGCAGCGAATCGACGTACGACGGAATATCCATCGGGTCACTCGGTTGGAACGTCTGGTGGCGAGGGGCGGAATCGAACCGCCGACACATGGATTTTCAGTCCACTGCTCTACCGACTGAGCTACCTCGCCGGGGCCTGCGTGTAACCGGGCCAGGTGGGCGGTGCAGGGCTCGAACCTGCGACCTCTACGGTGTAAACGTAGCGCTCTGCCAGCTGAGCTAACCGCCCGTCGGCAGGCCCCGCGACTCGGGCGCGGGGCATCCTACCCCAACGGCAGGACGGCTGGTGAGTGCATGGCGGGCGGCCTCGGCCTGAGGAAACGGAGGCTCCCTACGCAGCCACCACGCGCCGCAGCCCAACCAACGCACGGAAACCTGGCTCATCGCCGCAGCCGGTCCGCGGTCCCCGCTGACCCCAGAAGGAAACGGACAGTCGGCAACCGCGGACTACGGCGCCGAAGACCCGCCGCCGCCCGAACCGATGCTAGGAGTTCCCAGGATTACCGGCAATCCCGTCTCCGGGTTGGTCGGTACGTACACCACGCTGCCCGAATCAATCTCGCGCAACGCTTGAATGTACTTGTCCTGCAGGACCGCCGCCGTGAGCGATTCGTTGATCAGTCTGTTGGCCTGAGCAATACCGGTTGCTTCTTCCACTCGTCGCTGGGCTTCCTGTTCCGCTTCTTGGACCTGGAACCGCCGCGTTTCGATCGCCTGCTCCGCGGCTAGCTTTCGCTCGATCGCCGCGGTGATTTGCTGGGGCAGCGACACGTCGCGCAGCAGCACGTTCTCAACCAGGACGCCGCGTTCGGACAGAATGCTCTGCAGCTGATTCTCGATTTTCTCGGCGACCTCGGTGCGTGCCGTCGTGTACAAAGCCTCCGCCTGGAACTCACCGACGACGTCACGAATCGCGTCGCGGATAGCGGGACGGACCACGATCTCAACGTAGTTCGGGCCTATCTTCTGAAATACATCGGGCGCATCCGCGAACTGCAGGCGGTACAGCGTCGTGATGTCCAACCCGACCGACAGACCCTCGGAGGTCAGCGTGCGTACCGTCTGATCGGTCGCGCTCGGGCTGGAGTCCTCGGAACTCGAACTCATCGTGAGCTGCTGCGTCCGCACGCTCAGGGTTTCCAAACTGGCCCATGGGGCCTTAACCAACAGGCCCTCGGGCCGTGGCGCGGGGTCCACCACGCCAAAGGTGTGCAGCACGCCGACTTCACCGACGTCAACGAACCGCACGCTGAACAGCCCCAGCACAACGACCGCGGCAATGGCGATCACAATCGTGCCGACGGCGGTGTTTCCGTATCTATTTGTGCCCATGAACGGTGGTTCCCTATGACGCGGGGTGCCGATGCGCGGCTGTTCTCCCGGATCGAGTTGCTGATTCGGACGGTTTGCTTACTCCGTTGATACCATCCATGCCGCGCGGATACAAGGACAGACGGCACATGGGTCCGCCATGCAGCCGGATCGCGAGGGGAGCCACGGCGGGATGACAAGGCATTTGCTTTCGCGCCGGCGCCTGTTGGCGCTGGTCGGAACTGCCGGAGCACTGGCCGCCTGCGGCGAAGCGGATGCACCCCCGCTCACGCCCTCCCCGGCCACTCCGACGGTGCCCGCTTCCACGGCAACCGCCGTGGAAGCGCCGCGACCAACGGCCACCTCGCAGCCGCCCGCGGCCTCCGAGCCTCCGCCGACGGCATCGCCCACACCGGAGCGCGTCACCCCGCCGCCGGCGGTCGACGACGGGCTACGCCGGCTCGACGGCTATGGCTTCCAGGCGCATCTCTACAACCAGGACCGCCGCCTGATCGTGGATCGCACGATCGAGGCCGGCTTCGGTTGGCTGAAGCAGCAAGTCGAGTGGCGCCAGACGGAACCGATCGAAAAAGGCGGCTTCGACTGGCGTGAACTCGACAAAGTCGTGGCTGGCGTCGGCAGCGCGGGACTGAAGCTGCTGCTGAGCGTGGTGCGGGCGCCCGAGTGGGCGCTCGGCGACCGGCCGCACGGCCCGCCCGCCGACCCGCTGGACTTTCGTGACTTCATGCAGGCCCTGGCCGGACGCTACCGCGGACACGTGCAAGCCTACGAGCTATGGAACGAAGCCAACCTTGCGCGTGAGTGGGGCTATGGACGCATCGACGCCGGTGAATTTGTCGAGCTGATGCTGGCCGGTCACCAGGGCGTCAAGGCCGGTGATCCCGAGGCGATCACCGTGGGCGGCGCGTTGACCCCTGCCGGCGACGTGGACATCCCCGACCAGCAAGTGCAGGCCGTCGACGACGTGCGCTTCCTCGAACAGATCTACGCCTACCGCGACGGAATCGCGCGCGACGCCTTCGATGCCTGGGGAGTGCACCCCGGTGGGTTCAACAACGCCCCGACGCAGGAGATTGGCAGCGAGCGGGGCGCCGGCTGGAACGGCCATGGCAGCTTCTATTTCCAGCGCTTCACCCAACATCGTGCCGTCATGGAGGCGAACGGCGACGGCGACAAACCCATGTGGCTCACCGAGATGGGCTGGTCAACCGCCAACGCCGATCCGGCCTACGGGTTTGGGGCGGACAATTCCGACGAAGACCAGGCCCAGTTCCTGGTAGACGCCTTTCAGCTCATTCGGGAAACCGCCCCGTATATCACCCACGCCTTCGTCTGGAACTTGAATTTCCAGTCGGTCGTCGGCCCGCAGGACGAAAAGTTCGCGTTTGGCGTGCTGCGCCCCGACGGCTCTCCCCGACCGGCCTTTACGGCGTTGCAGGAGATGACCAAGGGCTCCGCGACACGCCCCACACTGGCTTAGGATTCCGAGACCTCTCCACCTCAGCCAGGCGGATGGGCGCGCGTTAGCGCGCTGGCACGCCTACAGGAAGAAGTCGGCGTTGATCTTGGTCCACTCGTCCCACTCTTCCGGAACGTCGAAGTCCGGGAAGATGGCCGTCACCGGGCACACTGGCTCGCAGGCGCCGCAGTCAATGCACTCTATGGGATCGATGTAGTAGGACTCGGCTTCGTCGGTGGTATGGATACAGTCCACCGGACACACATCGACGCATGAGGCGTCCTTGGTGCCTATGCACGGCTCGCAGATCACATACGTCATCGACGAAGGCTCCCCTTGGTAGGACGGTAGCGAACGAAGAAATGCGCCGAGGCGGAAGTCCGCTTCGGTTGCCAAATCCTATCGCGTATGCCGGGGTGGGCAAAGCGACAGCGTCGGGTCATGCGCTGGCTCCTGGCAGGCTCCAGCGCACAAGGCCCTGCTCGACCGGATCCGTCAGATGGGGATGCCTGGGCACCACGCGCACCGCTATGCCCATTCGGCCGCTCTGACGCAGCGGCACCGTGGACTCAAACCAGAGCGAGCCGTCGTCGCCCGGCTCCATCGGCGTGGCGTCGAACGTCGCGCCCCCGTCCACCGCGCCGTCGCTGCGCACCCGACCGACGTAGACCTGCACCGACAACTCGTCGGCATGCAAGCCGTTGAGCGCCACCCTCGCCCGCACGGGCAACGCGGACCCCACGTCCACCTCCTGCCCGCCTGCCAGCCCCACGTCCAGAATCTGCACGGAATCCCACTGCGAGCGGACTCGTGCCAGCCAGTCGGCCAGCGAGCGCGCGGACGCCGCGCTGTTGCTGGCCAGGGTGCGCTGGAGGTCGTTGGCCGGCAGATAAAACTGGTCCGTGTACTGCCGCATCATGCGGTGGGCGCCGAAGTCCGCCAGCGCCATCACGATTGATGCCTTGGCACGCTCGATCCAGCGCGTCGGCGTCCCGTCAAGCCCCAGGTCGTAGAACAGCGGAACGACCGAGCGTTCCAGCAGCCGATAGACCGCCGAGGAGTCGTTCGCGTCGCGCCGCGGATCGTTGACGTCGTCATCCGCGCGCCCGATGGCCCAGCCAATGTGAGGAGCGTAGGCCTCGGCCCACCACCCGTCCAGCACGCTCACGTTCAAGACGCCATTGGCCGCTGCCTTCATGCCACTGGTCCCACTGGCCTCCTGCGGCCGCACCGGCTGGTTCAGCCAGACGTCGCACCCTTGCACCAGGTCGCGGGCCAGGTCCATGTCGTAGTCCTCCACGAACACAACCCGCCCCACGAAGTCCGGGTCGCGACTCAAGTGGTGAATCTCGCGCACCAGGTCCTTGGCCATCGTGTCCTCGGGATGCGCCTTGCCTGCGAAGATGATCTGCAAAGGGCGACGCGCGTTCGTCACCAGCGCGCGCAGCCGCTCCATGTCGTGGAGCAATAGCGTGGGCCGCTTGTAGAGCGCGATCCGTCGCGCAAAGCCGACGGTCAGGGCGTTTGGCTGTAGCGCCGCGCTGGCGTCGGCCAGTTCGGCGCCCGATCCCCAGCGCCGTTCCACCGCGGCCCGCAGACGGCGCCGCACGTTCGCCACCAGGCGCTCGCGCCGCCGCGTGTGCACGCGCCACAGTTCGTCGTCCGGGATGGCATCCAGCCCTTCCCGAATCGTGTCCCGATCGGAAAGTAGCGCCCACTCCGGGCCCAGGTACCGTCCCAGCAGGTCCGCCAGGTCGCGCGACACCCACGTGGGCAGATGCACCCCGTTCGTCACGTGCTGGATCGGCACTTCGGACCAGGGAACCCCATGCCAGAGCGACTGCCACATGCGCCGGGTAACCTCGCCGTGCAGCTGTGAGACGCCGTTGCGCCACGCGGCGCCGCGCAGGGCCAGGATGGTCATGCAGAACGGCGACGACGGATCCCCGCCCGGATAGCGGCCAATCCCCGTGATTCGGTCCGTCTCGATACCGGATTCAGCCAGGTACGTGCCCAGGTGATGGGCAACTTGGTGCGGGTGAAACTCGTCGTGACCGGCGGCCACCGGCGTGTGCGTTGTGAAAACCGCGCCGGCGCGCACCGTTTCCAGCGCCGCCTCGAACGACAGGTCCGTGCCCTCCCGAAACTCGCGCAGACGCTCGATCAGCGCGAAAGCGCTGTGCCCCTCGTTTAGATGCAGCACCGAGGGGTTCACGCCCGCCGCTCGCAACGCGCGCATCCCTCCGATGCCTAGCAGGATTTCCTGCCGAATGCGCACGTCGGAATCGCCCTGGTAGAGCTTCGCGGTGAGTTCGCGGTCCTCGGGCTCGTTGCCGGGCACGTTGGCGTCCAGCAGCAATACCGGGCAACGTCCCACGTTCATCCGCCACACGCGAGCTTCCACACGCCGATCCGTGATCGGCACGCTCACGGTCAGCGGTGCCCCGTCGGGTGTGGTCAGCATGGTGACGGGCTGGCTGTAGAAGTCGGTCTCCGGATGCAGTTCCCGTTGCCCGCCCGATGGATCGATCGTCTGGCGGAAGTAGCCCTGCTGGTACAGCATCCCCACGGCCACCACCGGCACGCCCAGGTCGCTGGCGGCCTTCACGTGATCGCCCGCCAGCACGCCCAGCCCGCCCGAATACAGCGGCACCGATTCGGTGATCCCATACTCCATCGAGAAGTACGCCACCGTGAGCTCATGCGCCTGCGGGAACCTGGCCGAGAACCAGGAGCGCGTCTCCAGGTAGCGCTGTCGCCGTTCCACCACCCGTTGCAGGTCGTGGACGAAGGCCGAATCCGCGGCCCGCGCCGCCAGTTGGTCCGACGTCACGTGCCCCAGCAGCGCTACCGGGTTGTGCTGGGTTGCCTGCCAGGCGTCCGGATCGATGCGCCGAAAGATATCCTGCGCGCCCGGATTCCAGGCCCACCACAGGTCATAGGCCAGGTCGCGCAGCCCGCGGAGTTCGTCCGGAATTGCCGGACGCACGGTGATGACGTGGTTCGGCTGCACGTGCGTCATGGATGGTGTCCGATTCCCAAGTCGCGGCGTCTGAGTATGGCGGCCTAGGCTGCCATCACCCACAGGTTGCTGGCGACGCGCTCATCCACCACCACCGTCTCGCCGTCCAACTCCAGCACCAGGCTGCCTGAAGGCGTGATCTCGCGGACTGTCGTGACGTGCCCGGGCACCAGTTGCTTTTCCTCGAAATAGCGCAGCAACTCCCCGTCGTCCTCGGCTGGCTCGGAGAGGCGCACGATTCGCACCGCTTGGCCCGGCTTGGCCTGGCTCAGGCTGAATAACTGCGTCACGTCCGTCTCCGGGTAGTTGCCGGGAATTGGCAACCCGTGCGGACACGTGGCCGGGTGTCCGAGCGAGGCCGAAATTCGTTCCGTCAGTTCTTCCGAGACCGAGTGCTCCAAACGGTCGGCTTCTTCATGCACCTCGGCCCAGCCCATGCCCAGGGTGCGGATCAGCCAGTGTTCGATCAGTCGATGGCGCCGCGCCAGGCGCTCGGCCGCCCTCTCGCCGCCCATCGTCAGGAACACTTGGCGCCGGCCATCAATCCATACGTGTCCGTCCCGGATCATGCGGTCCAGGGTCGCCGACACGGTTGGCGCCGCCACGTGAAGTCGTTCGGCCAGCCGGGCGTTGATCACCGATTCTGCCTCGGCCCGCATTCCGTAAATAGCGAGCAGATAGTCTTCGGTCGTATTGGTTAGCGGCATGAGGCTCAATTCTGCCACGGGCCGCCAACCTGGCCGAACCGGGCCTCCGGTTAGCCGGCAACTCTGGGAAAGGCCAGCACGTCCCCGCGAAGCTGCACCCGTACCCGTGCCCCGCGCTGGAACGTAAACGTCGGACCCACCCGTGACGACAGCCGCAGGCCTGAGTCGAAGCGCAGGTTGATCATCTGATCGTGGCCAAAGAAGCTCCGTCCAACCTGAACGGCCTGTCCGCCCTGGTCCTCGGTCAGTTGCAGGGCTTCCGGCCGAATCAGCACATCGGCCGGCCCGTAGATGTCGTCCACCACGGAAATTGTTCCCAGGTCGCACACCACCGCTCCACCGATGGCGCGGCCCTTGATCACGTTAATGTCGCCAACGAACTCGGCAACCTGCCGCGTGGCCGGTCGGCGGTAGAGTTCGGCGGGCGCGGCCTGCTGCAGGATGCGGCCGTCCATCATCACTGCCACCTCGTCGGCCAGGCTCAGTGCTTCCTCCTGGTCGTGCGTCACGATGATGGCCGTCGCGTTGGCCGCGCGCAGCACGCGCCGCAATTCCCGTCGCACACCCTCCCGCAGCGCGGGGTCCAGGTTGGAAAACGGCTCGTCCAGCATGATCAGGCGTGGACCCGGCGCCAGCGCCCGAGCCAGCGCCACGCGCTGTTGCTGACCGCCGGAGAGCTCGTGCGGCATCCGCGCGCCCAGGCCGTCCAGACCCACGTGGTCCAGCAAGTCCCGCACGCGAGCCTCGCGGTCCGGACTGCGTGACAGCCCGAACGCCACGTTGTCCGCCACGCTCAGGTGCGGGAACAGTGCGTATTCCTGAAACACCAGCCCGACCTGCCGCCGTTCCGGCGGCACGTGCACCGTCGGGTCTTCCACAACGCGCCCACCCACCTCGATGGCGCCCGCATGCGGGCGGTCCAGCCCCGCAATCAGTCGCAACAACGTGGTCTTGCCGCATCCGCTCGGGCCCAGCAGGGCCAGCAGCGTGCCGGCTTCAACTTCAAGCGATGCACTGTTCACGGCAGTCACGCCCGCAAACCGTCTGGTCAGATTTGTGCAGCGCAGTGCCAGGCTCATACGCGGATACCTGGAGTCTTGGCAGCGTCGATCACGGCCAATTCGTGCAGGTGTCTGGGTGTGTCGCGGGCGAGTTAGCCCATGCTAACGCGGATATTCACATGGCCTAACGCGAGAAGCCGGCGCAGCAACCCACACCTGCATACTTCGATCGACTAGCCCGATGCCGTCGGCCCGTGACGAAAGGCCACGTCCGAGTCGATCGACCGCACGTGCAAGTCCCGCTGCGGGAACGGAATCTCGATGTCATGCGAGCGGAAGCTTTCGTCGATCGTGAAGTGCAGGTCGCTCAGCGCCACAAATCGCTCGCTGATGTCAGCCACGTACGCCAGTACCCGAAAGTTCAGCGACGAGTCCCCGAACTCCATAAAGAAGATTCGCGGCTCGGGGTCTTCCAGCACCAGTTCGTGTTCCGTCACGGCCTCCTGGATCAGCCGCTCCACCAGCCGCGTGTCCGAGCCGTAGGCCACGCCCACAACAAAGTCCACCCTCACGCGCCGGTCGTCCAGCGTCCAGTTGTTCACCACGCTGGAGATCAGGTCGCCGTTCGGGACGATGGCCTGCGTTTGGTCGAACTTGCGCAGCGTCGTTGCGCGGATGCCCACCCGCTCCACGGTGCCCAGCTCGCCCGCCACGCTCACCACGTCGCCCACCTTGATCGGCCGCTCCACCAGCAGAATCACGCCCGACACGAAGTTGTTGGCGATGTTCTGCAGGCCGAAGCCCATCCCAACGCCCAGGGCGCCAAACATCACCAGCACGGAGTCCAATTGGAAGCCCACCGACCGCAGGCCGATGAACCATCCCGTGAAGATGATCGCGTACCGCGCCAGGTTGCCGATGACGTGCAGGACGCCCTCGGGAATCTCCTCTACCCGGCTGCCGATCTGCCTCTCCAGCACCCAGCGCACCCGCCCGGCGACGAGCCACGTCACCCCAAAGATCAGGATCAGCACGACGAGGCTCAGCGGAGTCACCGGGTCCGCACCCAGGCTGAACAGCGGCACGTTGAACGCGTCCCATACAGCGGTCCAGACTTCCATCAGTGACCTCCGCCCCGCAGCGCACGACTAGCTCTTGCGCCGCTGGTACCTCTCCCTTGACGGAGAGCATCCGCGTGAGTCGTGGGGTGAGGGTGGCTGCTCACGCCGGCAACCAAGCCCCGGCCAAGCAATCCGACTGCACCGCAACCGTCCACAAGACGCACCCGCCGAACCTCTAGCTTCCTGGAATCAACGCCGACCGCGTGATGTACCCCTTGTCCTGCTGCTCCATCGCGTGGTCAATCTGCGACAGCGGGAACTGGTGCGACAGGATCCGGTCGAACGGTAGCCGGTCCTTGTAGTCCACCAGGAAGTTCAGTGCGTTCCGTAAGTCCTGAGCCTTGTAGTGCGCGACACCGATCACCGAGATGCTCTTGAACACGATCACCGACGGATCGAATTCGGTGTCCCACCCCACGTTGATGTTCCCGATCTCCAGATAGCGCCCGCCGTGGGCCGTCATGTCCAGCCCTTCGCGCACCACGCCCGGGTGACCAACAAGCTCCAGCGTCACGTCGGTGCCCAGGCCGTCGGTCAGATCTCGCACCGCGTCCGCGCGCTCCTCGGGCGTCTCGAACTCGCGGATGTCGACCACTTCGTCCGCGCCGAATTCCTTGATCAAGTCCAGCCGTTCGTCCACGCCGTCAATGGCGATGATCTTGGAGGCTCCTCGCGCCTTAGCCACCCCGGCTGCGTAAACGCCCAGCCCGCCGGCCCCTTGAATTGCCACCGTTTCACCGAACGTCAACCCAGCACGGTCCAGCCCTGAGATCACCTGCGACAACGCGCAGTTAATCCCCGCAACCTCCAGGTCCGAGAGCATGTCCGGCACCTTGAACATCGCGTGCTTCGGGTGCAGGTAGTAGTACTCCGCAAACGTGCCCCGAAAGTGCGGCCATACGTCCGCGCTCTGTGTCCGGTCGAATTGCCGCGTCGGGCAGGCATACGTGTGGCCCTTCAGGCAGGTCGGGCACTGCATGCACGGGTAGAAGTACTGAAAGACCACCCGGTCCCCTTCGCTCAGGGGAGCGCCCAGCGTGTCCGTGGTCACGCCGTCGCCCAGCTTGTGGATCTTGCCGGTGCCTTCGTGCCCCAGCGCCATGGGTGTGGGACGGCCCATCTTCACGACGTCGATATCGCCCCGCCAGTAATGCAGGTCCGAGCCGCACACATTGGCCATGGTCAATGCCAACACGGCCGCCCCCGCCCCCGGGTCCGGCACCGGGTATTCGCGCAGGTCGAACGGCACGTTGGTTCCGTGGTAAGTGGCGACAATGCCGGTCTCAGCCATGAGTTTCGCTCCCGATCGGCCCGGTCAGATTGGGCAATGTCACCGAAGCGTATCCTAAGGCGTGGACTGCATGGGCGTCGGTAAAGGCCGGTGACTCCCGAAGCTTGGATCGTTATCGGCTGCGTCGTCGGCTCGCTGCTGCTGTTCGCCAGCGATCGGCTGCCGCCCGAGGGCGTGGGCGTCCTCGTCCTATTGGTTTTGGCCTTTACCGGCGTTATCGACGCACCGGCCGCTTTCGCCGGATTCGCCAGCCCCGCGGTCATCACCGTGGCCGCCATGTTTATTTTGAGCGCCGGGCTTGTCGAAGCCGGCGCTCCCGCCGCGCTGGCGTCGGCCATGGTCCGCTACGGCGGAACCCGCGTCGTCGTGCTCACCGCCCTACTTGTATTGGTGGTCGGCGTAATGTCGGCCTTCATCAACAACATCGCCGCAACCGTGATTCTGATGCCGGCGGCGGTCACCCTCGCTCGCGCCGCTGACGCGTCGTCGTCGCGGCTGCTCATGCCGCTGGCCTACGGATCGATGCTGGGCGGCCTGATGACCCAAATCGGGACGCCGCCCAACCTGCTGGTCAGCGATGCGCTGGCGGCGGCCGGTCACAAGCCCTTCGGCATGTTCGACTTCGCACCCACCGGCATCGCCATCCTCGTGGCCGGCCTGCTGTATCTCGTCACCATTGGCCGCCGCCTGGTGCCTGACCGGCAGGGGCCGGACGTGGAGCAGAGCATCGACCAGACGCGCGACTATCTGGCGGAAGTCCGTATCCCGGCCGGCGCGTCGTTGGTGGGCAAGTCCCTGCGAGAGTTGCGCTGGCGGCCGCGCTTTGACGTCTCGATCATGGAGATCATCCGCGACCGCCGCCGGCTACGCTTCCCAACCGCCGAAGAGGCGCTCTACGTCGGCGACGTGGTCCTCGTGGAAGGCGAGCCTGACGACGTACTCCGGCTGACGCAGGCCGAGGGCGTTGACTTCGCGTCAGAGCGAGACTTCGTGCCCGGTCGCTTGCAGTCCGAAGACGAGCAGGCGACCGTGCTCGAATTGGTTGCTGGCCCGAGCTTCTCCAGCCGCGGCCGCACCGTTGCAGCAATGCGCTTTCGCAACCGCTTCGGTGGCCTCGTCCTCGGCATTTGGCGACAGGGTACGCAGCTACGGTCCCGGCTCCGGGACCAGCGGATTGAGACCGGCGACGTGCTTATGGTCCGCATGCCGCGCGCTCGCGTGGCTGATCTGGAAGAGTCAATCGAATTCATCGTGCTCTCGCAGCGGTCGCGGGTCGTTGTCCCTCAACCGCGCATGTTGCTGCCGCTGGCGATTCTGGTCCTCACCGTGGGGCTGGCGGCCGCGGACGTGGTGCATATCGCCGTAGCCGGCGTGATGGGTGCGGTTCTGATGGTGGTGACACGCGTGCTGCCGTACGACCGCATCTACGCGACCGTGGAGTGGCGCACGCTGGTGCTCATCGCCGCCCTGCTCCCGCTGGGGACGGCCATGCGCACCACCGGCTTGGCCGAACTCATGGCGCAAGGCGTTTCCGACACCCTGCGCCCCTTTGGGCCGCTCGTTGTCCTGGCCGGAATCTTCATCATGACCTCGATCCTCACCCAGCTCATGTCCAACGCCGCCGCGGTGGTTCTGGTCGCGCCTATTGCCCTCGGAATCGCCGTCAGCTTTGGCATCGCGCCGCACCCCGCACTCATGATGGTCGCCATCGCCGGGTCCACGGCCTTCATGACGCCGATCGGCCACCAGTCCAGCGTGCTCATCTACAACACCGGCTCGTTCCGGTTTGCCGATTTCATCAAAGCCGGCGGGCCGCTGACGCTTGTGGTTCTCATCGTCTCGCTCATCGTCGTTCCCATCGTCTGGCCGCTCTAGACGCAGCTCGGCGTCGTCACTACCGCGTTCGACCCAACTACGCGTTGCCAGAGCGGAATCGAGATGCAACGATTGAGTCGGGAATTGGTACTGAATCTCGGGCGGTGGAGGCATAGGCCCGATGGCAGTTGAGACGTCCCCGCTCACCCGCGACGAATTGCGCGAGGAACTCGACCGAACCTTGCGCCACTACGCAACCAAGGCTGACTTGGCTGCACTCGAAACACGCATGACAGCGGCCTTCGCTTCGCAGACAGCCGCCATGGCCTCGCAGACGCGCTGGCTGGCCGGGCTGGTTCTTGCAGCGGCCGCGGCGGCGGCCGGCGTGGTGATTGCCGTGGATCGGCTGGCCGGCTGATAGCGCACAGCGCCAGGCTCTGGTCGTCGACGTTCCCCACGACCTGTCAGCCGCCTACGGCGTTGGCCCGACCCAACCGCGCGTTGTCAGTGCGGAATCGAAGTGCAAATATCAAGTGAATACATCGGGTTGGTTCACGGGCGGTGGAGGCATCGGTTTGATGGCAGTGGAGACGTCCCCGCTCACCCGCGACGAACTGCGCGAGGAACTGGACCGGACCTTGCGCCACTATGCGACGAAGGCTGACCTGGCCGCACTCGAAACACGCATCACAGCCGCCATGGCCTCGCAGACGCGCTGGCTGGCCGGGCTTGTTCTCGCAGCGGCGGCAGCCGCGGCCGGTGTCGTGATTGCCGTGGATCGGCTGGCTGGATAACGGCGCACCGCCGCCCGACAGACTTCAATCCGACGGCGTTCAGCGTTGTCTAGGCCTACTTGCCCACGCCCCTTGATTCGTCCGCGTCCCAACTGCCCAGAACCGCGCTAGGCTGCGCTCACCGCCGATCACCGATGTCGCGCATGCAGTCGTACTCGCTCCCCAACCTCATCAGACGTGGCCTGCGCGGCCATCGCGGATGGACGCCCGCCTGGCGCAAGGCTGAACCCAAGCCGTCCTACGACGTCGTGATCGTGGGCGGCGGCGGTCACGGCCTGGCCACCGCCTACTATCTCGCCAGCGTTCACGGCGTCCGCAACGTGGCGGTGCTGGAACGCGGCTGGCTGGGCGGCGGCAGCGTTGGACGCAACACCGCCATCGTGCGCTCCAACTACCTCTGGGATGCCAGCGCGCACATATACGAGTTTTCGCTCAAGCTCTGGGAAGACCTCAGCCGCGAGCTCAACTACAACGTCATGTTCAGCCAGCGCGGCGTCCTGAACCTGGGCCACTCCGAGCAGGAGATGCGTGATCTCGCCCGCCGGGTCGGTGCCAACCGGCTCAACGGCATCGACGCTGAACTCCTGTCCACCGAGCAAATCGCCAGCCTGGTACCCGTCCTCAATACCTCGCCGGACACTCGCTATCCGGTACTTGGCGGATCTCTGCAACGGCGGGGCGGCGTGGCTCGCCACGACGCGGTCGCCTGGGGCTACGCCCGGGGCGCAGACGCGCTGGGAGTCGATATCGTCGAGTCCTGCGAGGTCACGGGCATCCGCTGTGCCAGCGGCCGCGTCACCGCGCTGGAAACCACCCGCGGCGAAATCCGCGCCGGAACGGTGGGCCTGGTCGTCGCCGGCAACGCCAGCGTGGTGGCGGGGATGGCCGGTATCCAGCTCCCCATCGAGTCGCATCCCCTGCAAGCCCTGGTCACCGAGCCGCTGAAACCCGTGCTCGATCCGGTCGTCATGTCAGCGGCCGTCCACGTCTACGTCAGCCAGACCGACCGCGGCGAATTGGTCTTGGGCGCTGGTATCGACGCGCAAACCAGCTACGACATGCGCGGCAGCTTTCGCATCATCGAGCACACGCTGGCCGCCGTCGTCGAACTCTTCCCGATCTTCAGCCGCGTGCGCATGGTGCGGCAGTGGGCAGGCACCGTGGATGTCTGCCCCGACGCCAGCCCCATAATCTCCGGTACGCCGATTCAGGGGCTGTTCATCAACTGCGGCTGGGGTACCGGCGGTTTCAAGGCTACTCCCGGGTCGGGCTGGGTCTTCGCGCACACGCTCGCCCACCAGGAACCGCATCCCCTAAACGCGCCGTTTTCGCTGGACCGCTTTGCCACGGGTGCCCTAATCGACGAACACGGCGCGGCCGCCGTGGCCCACTGATCGACCATGCTGCTGATCCCCTGCCCCTGGTGCGGACCACGCGAGGACGACGAGTTCAGCTTCGGCGGGGAGGCCGATATTCAGCGTCCCGCCGACCCAGAGGCGACCAGCGACGCGGCCTGGGCCGACTACCTCTTCATGCGCGACAACCGCCGCGGGCTCCACCGTGAGCAGTGGTGCCATACCGCCGGCTGCCGCCGCTGGTTCATCGTTGAGCGCAACACGAACACCAACGAGATTCTCGAGGTGAGCACGTTCGGGAATCCACCGTGAGCCAGCCCTCCCGCCTCAGCCGCGGTGGCCTGATCGATCGCGACGCGCGCTTCCAATTCACCTTTGACGGACGCCCCATTGATGCCTACCGGGGCGACACCGTGGCCTCGGCGCTCCTCGCCAACGGCGTCACCCTGGTCGGTCGTAGCTTCAAGTACCACCGACCCCGTGGAATCGTGGCCGCGGGCAGCGAAGACCCTAACGCCTTCGTCCAACTCGGCCAGGGTGCCCGCACCTTGCCCAACCGCTTGGCCACGGTCACCCCCGCGACCCCCGGCCTGAAGGTGCGCAGCGTCAACGCCTGGCCCAGCCTTGAATACGACATTATGTCGGCGCTCGGCCTTGCTGCCCCGTTCATTCCGGCCGGCTTCTATTACAAGACCTTGATGTGGCCGCGCCGTTTCTGGCCGCTCTACGAGCATGTCCTCCGCCATGCCGCCGGCCTGGGCCATGCCCCCACGGCGCCTGATCCTGATCGTTACGACCACGTCCACGCGCACTGCGACGTGCTGGTAGTAGGCGCGGGACCCGCCGGCCTCGCGGCGGCCCGCGCCGCCGCCCACCGCGGCGCGCGCGTGATCCTGGCTGATGAACAAGCGGAGCTTGGCGGCGGCCTGCTGTCCACGGCCGAGCGCGTCGATGGCCTACCCGGACCGCAATGGGCCGAAGCGGCGGCTGCCGAACTTGCCTCGACCCCCACCGTTACCGTCCTTCCCAGCACCACCGCCTTCGGCCTCTACGAAGGCAACCTCGTCCTGCTGTTTGAGCGTCTGTTCCCATCCGCGCCCGACCACTGCGGGTCTGAGCAGGGCGCTCGCGTCTGGCGCGTCCTGCCCAAACAGATCGTCCTGGCCAGCGGCGCCCACGAACGACCCCTGCTCTTTGCCAACAACGACCGACCGGGCGTCATGCTGGCCGGCGCGATTTCCACCTACGTCCGGCGCTACGCCGTGGCCCCCGGCTCACGGGCGGTCTTTTTCACCAACAACGATTCCGCCTATCGCGCCGCCCTCGATCTTGCGGACGCCGGAGTCCCCGTGGCGGCCATTGCCGACGTCCGGCGCGACCCCGACTGCGATCTGTCAGTCCAGGCCCGCGCGCAGGGCATTCCCGTCCACGCCGGCGCTGTCGTGCGCCAGGTGCACGGTCGCCGTTGCGTCGCCGCCGCCGAGATTTGCTCGCTCGATGGATCGCCCCTGGGCAGCGTGGAGTGCGACCTCTTGGGCGTCTCCGGCGGCTATGCGCCCGCGCTCCACCTCCACGCCCAGGCCGGCGGTCAGATGGCCTGGGATCCCGGGCTCGCTGCATTCGTACCCCAACCTTCCAACGGCATCCACCCGGCCGGTGCCGTAGCCGGTCAGCTGGGACTGGCCGCCGCACTGCGCCAGGGCACGACAGCGGGCGCTGCCGCCGCCTTGGCGGCCGGCTGTTTCAACGGTGCCGACCTGCCGACTCCTCAGGCCGACGAAACGCCGGATTCAGGTCTTCAGGGCTACTGGGTGCCGCCCGGCCAGCTCGGCCGGATCAAGCCCCAGTTCGTCGATCTGCATGAGGACGTCACGCTCGACGATCTTCGGCTTTCCCTACGCGAGGGATTCGAATCCATTGAGCACGTCAAGCGCTACACCACGCTCGGTATGGGACCCGACCAGGGCAAGCTCTCTAACTCGCTCGCCACCGGGGTGATCGCCGAACTGCGCGGTTCGGACCCGGCCTCCGTGGGCACGCCTCGGCATCGTCCCGCCTACTCCCCTATACCCCTCGGGGCTATCGCCGGGCGAAGTATCGGTTCGCTGGCGGATCCCGTCCGTGTGACCCCCATGCAGGAATGGCACGAAGCCGCCGGCGCGCACTTCGAGAACGTCGGGCAGTGGCGGCGCGCCTGGTACTACCCGCAGCCCGGCGAATCGATGCACGACGCCGTGGCCCGCGAGTGCCTGGCCGTCCGGAACCGCGTAGGCATCCTCGACTACTCAACCCTCGGCAAGATCGAAGTGACCGGCCCCGACGCCGGCGAGTTCCTCGACCGGGTCTACGTCAACGCTTGGAAGCGGCTGCGTCCCGGCCGCTGCCGCTACGGCCTCATGCTCGGCGAGGACGGCATGATCCTGGACGACGGCGTGACCGCCCGCCTCGATGAGCAGCGCTACCTGATGTTCACCAGCACTGCCGGCGCTGCCACGGTGCTGGCCTGGCTCGAACAATGGCTGCAGACCGAGTGGACGGACCTCCGCGTCTACCTCACATCCGTCTCCGAGCAGTGGTCCAACATAGCCTTGTCCGGCCCTCGCAGCCGCGATGTCCTGGCCGCCATCGGCACGGACATCGCGCTCGCCCGCGAGGACTTCCCCTTCATGACCTTCCGCAAAGGCCATGTCGCTGGAGTCCCGGCGCGCGTATTCCGCATCAGTTTCAGCGGTGAACTCTCCTACGAAATCAACGTGTCAGCCGACCGGGCCCGACACGTCTGGGAAGCCCTCCTCGCCCACGGCCAGCCGTTCGGCATCACGCCCTACGGCACTGAGACCATGCACGTACTGCGAGCCGAGAAGGGCTTCATCATCGTCGGACAGGAAACGGACGGTTCGGTCACGCCAAACGACGTGGGGCTGGGCCGCATGCTGTCGCGGCGCAAGGACTTTCTCGGCAAGCGCTCGCTCCTCCGCCCGGACTCGCTGCGACCGGACCGCAAGCAACTCGTTGGATTGCTCAGCGACGACCCGAACCTCGTCCTGCCCGAAGGCGGAGCGGTAGTCGACACCCCGGGACCGCAGCGGCCCTTACCGATGCGAGGCCACGTAACCTCCGGCTACTTCAGCCCCGTGCTTGGGCGCTCTATTGCTCTGGCCATGGTCGCCGGCGGCCAAGCGGCCCTCGGCGAGCGCCTCTACGTGGCCACCCTCGACGACAAGTGGATTCCCGCCCGCAGTTGCAACCCCGTCTTCTATGACGCCGCCGGCGCTCGCCAGCATGTCTAGCTCGATAGCGCGCCGCTCGCCGCTCGGCGCCATCCAGTCGCCGGACCTGACTCTCAACGACGACGGTCTCTTCGAGCGCGCCTTCCTCACCCACGTCAACCTGCGATTGGACGCCGCCGATACCAAAGCCCTGGCCGCCGTCCACCGCATGCTCGGCCTCCACCTCCCGCTCACGCCCAACACAACGGCCGCCGCCGACGCGTTGCTGGCCATTTGGCTGGGACCGGACGAATGGCTGCTGCTTGCCGACCGCCAGGAGTCCGGCTCTCTCGTCGCGGAGCTGCAAGCCGAGCTAACTGGCCACCTTGCTTCCGTTGTTGACATAAGCACCGGCCAGACCGTCATCCGCCTGCGCGGCCCTTCCACACGTGACGTGCTCGCTCGCGGCTGCGCGCTTGATCTCGATCCAGCCGTCTTCGCGCCCGGTGCCTGCGCCCAGACCCTGCTGGCCCGCGCCCAGGTTCTGCTGCTGGCTGTTGACTCCGCGCCCACCGTCGACGTCATCGTCCGTCGCAGCTTCGCCCCCTACGTGGCCGCCTGGCTTGAAGACGCCGGCAGCCAGCATGGCCTTCGCTTCGTCCCCAAGGAGACCTCATGAGCGCCAATCTGCGCCTCGTCCTGCTCGGCACCGGCAACCCAACCCCGCGCGCCCAGCGAGCCGGCCAGTCCATCGCCGTCCTGGCCGATGGCGCCGGGGCGGTCTTCGACCTAGGTCCGGGATCCGCGATGAACCTGTTCGCCTCGTCCATCGACCCTCTGGAAATCGACCAACTCTTCTTCACCCACCACCACTTCGACCACATGGCCGACTTCGGGCACTTCGTGCTCGCCCGTTGGGACCAGGGCGCGGGCGCCGGCGATGCGCTCTCCGTTTACGGACCTCCCCCACTTCGCCGCATCGTCGATCTGCTCTTTGGGCAGGAAGGCGTCTACGGACCCGACCTCCAAGCGCGCACCCGCCACCCCCTCAGCCAGCGCATCCACCAGCTTCGCGGCGGTCCAATGCCCCGCACGCTGCCCGTCATGGACGTCCATGAACTCGAGGAAGGCGAAGCAGTCGCCACCGACCGCTGGACAGTTACGACTGGCCCCGCCCGCCACGTCCAGCCCTACCTCACCTCGCTGTCGTATCGCATCCAGACCCCGTCGGCCTCCGTCGTCATCTCAGGCGACACCAGGCCGTTACCGGCCTTGGCCGACTTCGCCCGCGACGCCGACCTGCTCGTGCACATGGCCATGGACCTCCAGGACGACATCGACACCTGGCCCGAGATCGCCACCAGCTGCACCGGCGCCGCCGGCGCGGCCCGCATCGCCGCCCAGGCCGGCGTCAAGCAGCTCGTCCTCGTCCACCTCGGCGACACCGCCGACGACACCGAACGCAAGTCCGCCATGCTCGCCGAAGCCCACGCCAACTTCCCCGGCCCCATCACCCTGGGGGAAGACCTCCTGGAAGTCCCTATCTCGGCGTAAAGGACAATTCCAACCGAAGCCAGCTCCAGCCCGACCTTGGGAGCTGAAACACGCGCATAAGCTTCCTTGCCTCGGGAGCGAATCGTCGTCTTTGGCCCACTTGCCTGAGGGGGAGCAGCGGTCGGCGGCGTGAGACTGTTCTAGGAGACGCCGCTGCTAACCCTCTCCCCGCGGCCTGCCCGAGAGCGCTGAGTCGCGGTGGCGCCGGCCCCGACGTTCGCCACGCCTTACTGACCCCGGCCGTAGTACCAGTGCCAAATGATGTGGTTGGCCGTCGCCGCTGTCGCTGGATCGCTCTCATCGACGAAGGCAAGCCGAACATGGTAGACCGAGGGATCCTCTCCGCCGCAATAGTCACAGCCGCAATCGTAACAATAGCGGCCTATGTTATCCCACACATTGCCATTATTGTATCGGTAGTAGTTATTACCAAAGACACGGACGATCTGATACAGTTTGCGAAATCTCCGCTGAAACTCACTATGGCCTAACGCATCGTAAAGATCAACAAATAAACTAGCTCCAAGTGAATATGGACAGCCGGTCCATCTTGGCCAAAGGGAATGAAGGTCGGCCAGCCTGGACACTTCACAGTGAATGCGCCTCCACTCCAATTCATCTAGGGTCATAGTCCCGGATCGTACTTCGAGGAACATCGCGGCTCCCTCGTCAATCCAATCCGCTGAACCGTTCCAAAACTGATGCCCCAATTCGTGCACAAACGTTGATCGCAGAATGCGGTCTATCTCTCCTGTTGGAAAGTGCCCGCCGCCGATGGCAAAGAACGGAGTCCCCCCGCTGCTATCACGCCGCGGTGATATTTGGACGCCGATGTTCTTGGTCGGAAATGGCACCCCCATGATCTGCTCAACGGCACGAACGACTTCCTCAAAGACATCCATGGTCTGCGCGGATACCGGTACGTCCCGTAGCACGATCAGTTGCGTTGGACCAGACACCGGTAGCGAAATCTGGCGACGCTCTATCGTTATCCCTCGACTCGCGAGATCGACAAGATATTGGTCGAATTGCCGAGGATCGTGGGGATCCGTAATGCTGTCTTTATATTGCTGATCCCTGCCGTGAATCATGAGGATGAGAGCGTGGTCATCCGTAAGGCCACCTTTTGAGCCTATATATGACACGATACCTTCGGTAGCGTCGAGATGTTCCGGTGTGTCGTATCCGATGCCGTACACGCGACGTAAGCTATAAAATGTTTCCCCCTCAAAACCCTCAATTGTATCCATAAATGGCATCGCGACAAGTCGTGCCACGAGGTAATCACTCTCTTGCCGGTTATTGGCATACGGCGAGTCTGAAAGTACGAATCTGTACATTTCATCAAGAACGCGCTGTTCATCGTGGCTGAGGCCATCGTGCAGCCAATCCCGTTGCAAGAGGGCCGCGATGGTCACGGGCCACCCGAAGGCGCTGTCGTACAGCGTCCGTGCGGTCAGGTCCTCGAAATCTGTGAGGCCGTCCCGGATCCACGGGAGGCTGGCAATGTCAAAGACCACGTCAAGACTGTCCGGGATGGTCGCGGTCAGCGGACTGTGGAGTGGCTTGGTGACGGTAGAGAGGACACTCGCGAACAGCTCCATCTCGCCGACGAGATACCAAAACAGGTCGGGGAAGTGTTGCGCAATGCGTACCAGGCGCTGGATGGCAGCCCGCTCCAGGGGACTCACGCCATCCGTCGTCCACGGCAACGCGTCGATGGCCGCAGCCACTTCGGGGTCGATATCGTCGATATCCCGGACGGGCCGCTTCACGTAATCCGGAACGATGACGTCGCGCAGCTTCTTCACCTGGTCCGGCAGGTTCTGCAGCAGCACCTGGCCAATCGTCGTGCCCGGCGCCGCCACGTTCCACACCGCGAACACCGTGCGCTGCGTGCGCAGCAACTGCACTCCTTGCGGGTTCCCCTCCACCTCCCGCTCCTCGTACCGGATCGGCAACCCGTACAGGTTCAACCAGTCCGGCTCCGCCAGGAACCGCGCCTTGATCGCCGGGTTCTCCTCCAGCAACGCTAGGTGGTTCCGCGTCACCGTCCCAAAGTCCGCGCCGGCATCCGCTTCCAGCACCTGGTGGACCGGCACGAACGGCAGCGCGACCTCCGGATAGCGGTTCGCCAGCGCGTCCAGCGTGTTGTAGAAGTTCATCCGGCGCTCGCCGGGGTCCCACTGCAAGATCACCTTCTGAAAGGCCTGCAGCGTGAACGGCCCGTCCGTCCAGCGCTGGCTGATCGGATACCCCAGCGCGTCCAGGTCGCGCGCCTGCACAAAGTCCCACAGCGGCACGTCGTCGGCATTCGTCACCGCAAACCCGTCATCCGGGTCCGGCGTATCGCCGCCGGTCACGGTGAACAGGCACCCGCCCTCTAAGTCAATCCCGCCGCACGCCACCGCGCCCACCGACGGCGTCAACGCCACCAACAAAGCGCCAACCATCGCCGCCAGGCACAGCCGCTTCGCTACCCGCACGGCGTCCACACTTTGCCGAGGGACCATGTAGAGTCCCCGGCAAGTGTAAGAGTTGTGTCAGCTATTCATGCGACGAATGAGACGAGTTCCAATCCCGCACGCCGGCAACGGTGTGGCCATGGCGAGCACTTATGGACTGCGCCGCGCTTCGCCTCTTGCCAGGGGAGGAATAACCGGCCCCGGACTCAATCCGGAGTTCCGGCGTCTTCGCCGGAAATCGGTGAGGGGTCTTCCGGTCGAGGCCTCACGCGACACCACCAATCGCTCCTTCCCATCGATTGGGAAAGAAGCAAGTAGTCGCCGCCCCAAACTCAGACTGACCTACAGCCCAATAGCCTCCCGCTGCCGCGCCATCCGCGAGTCGTGCGCCTCGGCAAACCGCTTGATGCCGGCAAAAATAGACTCCGCGTCCAGGTGCGCCTCCGCGATTACGTCCGGCTCCGTTCCGCCGGTCAGCCACTGATCGTCCCAGTCCGACCAAAGCGAGTACTCGTCGGTCAGCGGACCAAGGCCGCTCACCGGCGGGAAACGCCGTGTGCCCGTGGAGACCACCATCGCGTCGTAGCGCGCGGAAGCCGGCACGATGTGCTCGTGGTAGGCCGCCGGCTGGCGCGCGAACAGATCCTCGCTCACCACGGCCACGACCCGCACATTCACCCCGGCCTCTTCCAGCCGCGGAAGCACGTTCACCAGGTTCACCGTCGAGTTGGACCCCTGCACGAACACCGTGCCATGCGCGGGCTGGTCCGGGTCCCAGTCGCGGATAAGGTACAGACCCTTGCGCGCGGCCAGCGGGTCCGAGTCGGCAAACGTGTTTCGGTCGGCCACCGGGAAGTCCGGCCGCGCAACCTCGATCGTGATCACACCCACCTTCGGGTCGCGCGCTGCGATTTCCGCCGCTGCGAAGTATCCCGGCGCCACGTCGTTGTAGTCCCAGAAGCTCAGGTTGATCGCCTGACCTCGCGGGAACAGCTTCCACACCTGCGGCGCGAAGATGCCGAAGTGCGTGCGCGCGTCCGCCGCCGTCTCCGGCCCGGAGTGCCCGGCCAGGATGTGCAGCACGCCCACCCGGAACGGGCTGTCCTGGTTCTGCTGACTCCAGACGCGGGCCGGCAGGTACATCAGCGGTGTGAAGGCGCCGTACGTGCCGCTCAGCGCCCAAACGCCAGCGTGCATGTCCGGGTCCATCGAGGCCGACTGGCCCACCAGCCCGATCGCCGACGACGCGTTCCCGGCTTCCTCGATCGGCGCCTTGATGCGCGTGCCCAACGGATTGCCCGCCGGGTCGTAGTGACCCCACAGCGCGCCATTCTCAACGTTGATCGAACTGGACAGATCGGCCGCCAGCGTGATGAAGCGGTTGTCGGTGACGTAGTTGACCCACTTGATCAACTCGGAAATCGCGCGCCGCGTCCCGGCCACTTCGCCCGGCTTCTTCGCCAGCGCAATGTCCACCGACTTGGTTTCGCCACTGGCCTCGTTTGTGACTTCAACAGACACCGGCTCGAGCGGAATGTTCTGCGGGCGCAATCGCTCGTCCTGGAACGGATCGGACCTCGTGTCGATCCGCAGCGGCAACTCGTCATTCAGCGAATCGCCGATCTCCACCAGCCGGTTCGCCAGCCAGTCGCCCAGGCCATTCTGGTTCAACACCGACATCGCCACGTCGATGTTGGTCTTGAACTGAATCAGCCGTTCGCGCTCGTCGGTGACCGGACCGTCCCGAATTCCGTCGAACTCCACCCCGTAGCGCTGCTCGAAGGTCTCCGCCAGCGCCACGAAGTACGGCTCGTTCATCTTCAGTTCGTAGGGATGGCTGTGATACCCAACCAGCTGCTCGCCAAAGCCGGCAATCTGGCCGTCCTGGGCGCTCGGCCACCAGCCCTTGGTTGTCTTGCCCACCACGATCAGCGGCCGCCGGTCGTTCGGGTCCCAGTCCTCCATCATCTTCAGCGCGGCCATGACCTGGTCGTAGTCGTTCCCGTCGTCCAGTGAGAGCACGTTCCAGCCGTAGGAGGTCCACTGGTCCTCCATCACGTAACCCTCGGCCAGCTCCGGCGCGATCACGCCGCCTACCAGGGAGTCATCAATGCCGGCGTTGTTGTAGGAGAGCAAAATGCGTAGCCGCTTGCCCACCTGCTGCGCCAGCGCCTGGGTCTTCAGTTCCTGGGCGTGACCCTCGGTCAGCGCGAACTCGCCTTCGAGCCCGATCACCTTCAACGAGTCGTCGGCGCCCACGAAGTTCCAGAACGACGCCTTGCCGGCTGCGGTGGCGATCCCGATGCCGGACGGACCGCCGTTCACGTCGTTCGTCAGGTCCGTCGTTTCCGCGTGGCCCGCCAGCGCGCGGATGCCGCGAATCTTCGACTGCGCGAACAGCGGGTGGTCGGCCAACCCGTTGTCCTCCAACAGCGTCGCCAGCGCCTCGCGCCCGCGTCGGAACCCCAGGGCGTCGATGGCCAGCATGCCGATGTTCGGATCCACGGCGTACTGGTCGTCGCCGGTTGCTGCGTGCTTCCGGGCCATGGCTTCGCCCATGATCATCCACAGCGCGTAGGCCGTCGGAATATTGTGGCCGCCCGCTAGCATGAAGCGGTCGCAGAACGGGTGCTTGGGCCGCCGGTAGTCGTATCGCAGGCCCCCGTTTTCCGGGCCGCCCAGGTGCAGCGCCACGTTGTACGGCGTGTAGGCCAGCGGCCCGCCAAAGTGCCCGGTCTGGGCGTAGTTGCCCAGCAGCACCAGGGTCATGGCGGTGATGAACCCAACGTCTTCCAGCCGCTCCCGGTCGTAGTCGGGAATCGTGACGCTGTGCTCGGTGGCGACCTGCTGGGCCGCGGCGCGGCGCAGCGTCGCCACGGCGCTACCGTTTTGGCTTGTCATCCCTGGGTTGCTCCTCGTCTGGCGTGGGGTGGCGGCTTCTCCGACGGCCCTCATCCCGTCCGTCGCGCCGCACCCATGCGGCCGCCGCTCATTTGTTCGCTTGGAGGCCGGGGCGCGCCCATCCGCAACGCCGCCTAGCCGCCCGGTAAGCCTACCGAATCAGCCACCAATCCTGAACTCGCGCCACCGCCGAACTACCCGTCCATCTTGGCCCTTGACCCTATGTTCGCTATTCGCGAACATAGCTCCAATGCCGCAAAGTTTGCGCATCGAATGGACGACGAGGGCGGTGAGAGACATGCGTCGCCTGAACGCCCAGGACCGCGAGCGCATTATCGGCAGAATCGAACGGTATGCGAGCGACCCAACTGCACTTGCCCGGCAGGCGGTATCGCTCACAGGAAGCCCGTTTCGTCGGTTGAGGATCGGTAGCTATCGAGTGATCTTTCGCATCGACCATGACGTGGTCTCCGTCATGGTCGTCCTGCGGATTCGCCATCGGAGAGAGGCATATGGTGGGTGAAGCAACCGTCCAGCTAACGCAAACGGCCTATCGTGCGCTGCTGGCTCGAAACGAGGAACTTGAAGACCGCCTCGCGGCCCTTGAAGCCGACGACGGCAGTCGAATCCCTCACACCGTGGCGCTCGCGATAATTCGCGGCGAGTCACCGCTCGTTGCCTTCCGCACCCACTGCGGACTCACCCTACGCGAGCTTTCCCGTCGAACTGGAATCTCCCCCAGCTACCTCTCCGAAATCGAACGCCGCCGCAAACCCGGCTCCGCCGCAACCCTCGCCAAAATCGCCACCGCCCTCGACACCACCATCGACACCCTGCTGATCGCCCGAGATTCGGCCTAGCCTGGTCTGCCGTAGTCAGCCGAGCGCTGGCGCTTTCGATCCGTGAATGGACGGCTCCGCGGCCAGAATGCGGCGAAGTCGTTCGGCCGTTTCTTCACCGTCGCTACCCAGCCCCAGGACGTTCTGTACGAGCATGCGGTCCAGTTCGATACGCGACGCGTCGACCGCAGACCGGTGAAACGATTGAAACTCGATCCGCGCCAACTCGCGCCAAGTGCTGGCTGCCGCGGCCAACTGCCAAGGTTCGAGTTCCAATACATTCAGTGTTGGCAGTTCCCGCACCAGCGTTCGACTTCCTTGGCCACGGCCTAGCTGCGACGGGTTGGCCTGGCTGGCGTGACAGAGCAGCCCGAAAGTCGAGTTGCACCACAGTGCCAGCGCGGCCTCCATCCCCTCGCGCTGCCCTTCCGCGCAGTCATTTAGCTTGAGCGTGTACCAGGCGCGCACGCCCAGAGTGCGTTGAACAGTTCGGACCGTTGCCACCCGTTGTGAGTTGTATCGGATGTCCCGTGTGAGGTGTAAGTGACCCGCCGCAGCCCACACCCTGGCGTGGTCACGGCCGGGCTTAGGCGAAAGGCGCGCGTTTGGCTCGGTTTGGGCCGAGCGATGTGCCGCTTGGCGATGCCGCCAAAGTGCTGGGAACTGCGCTAGCCCGTCGAATCCGTGAAAGGCGTCGAACACACCGATCGAGTTCTTGTGGATCTGTCCGTCATGTGGGCTGACAGAAGCGATTGACTGAACCTGCGCGATCGGAATCGAAGCGAGAGCCCGCGTGCCATCCGCCGACCAAATCACCCCGTCGGCAAGAGCCAGTGCGCGCTGGCCGACTTCGGCCGAGCGCCAACGTGCGCCGGGTAGCGGCGTGGCGCCGATGGGCGAGTCCACCAATTCGCCCCATTGCTCGCCCCCGACCATCAGCGGGCTGCCGCCGGTCGGCGGTCCGTCCACGCGCTGCACGGCGGGTACGGCCCGCACCGCGTTCAGCACGGCCAGGGCGTCGGTCACCTGGGCAGGGGCCTGCCGCAGGTTGACGCACGTCACCCGGCCTGTCGGAGCCTCGTCAGGCCCGAGCCGCCGCGCGACCAGCAGCACCTCGGCAATGTCGGTGTCCTCAGACAAGGAGCGGTGCTCTGGATCGTGCACCGACAGTACGTGCTCAACGTCGTAGCGGTCAGCCCACAGTTCCCGCACTCCAGCCCAGGCGGCCCCGGCGACCGCCGAGACGGGCAGTACGAAGGCGATGCGCCCGCCTTCACGCACCAGCCGATCCGCCAGCACCACAAAGGCGGACGCCAAGCCAACTCGCTGGTTGGCGGGTGTCCCCCTTAGGGCGCGCACGAGCGCTCGGGACATCTGCTGCTCGACGTCCTGATCGCGGAAAAGGCCGAACACTGTCGAAAACGTATCGGAGCCGTCGCCAGGGCCTTCGTGACGCGTATAGGGCGGGTTCATGATCACGAGGTCGGCGCACGGCCGCTGCGCAATAGGCGCCTCGTTGTCCGTGTCCTTGCTCTGTCCGCTCACCTGCTCTGCTGCCCCCGAGAACAGGGAGCCCAGTCGCTCGTGTGTCAACCAGTCAAGTGACCCCAACCGCGCTCCGTTTACCCCATCGGCACCTAGCGGCAGCGTATGCAGGTTCATGCGTCGGAACGCTATTGACGGCGAAGCGGCGGCAAGCGTGGCCGCCGTCAGGTGGATGGCGGCTTGGACGACGTCCGTGCCCTGAATCACGTCTTCGATCAAGAGGCGGTGAAGCTGCGCGTCTGTCTGGGCGCTGGTTTCACCGTCGGCCAGCCGCGCCCGGCGCGCGTTGTCCGCCAGTTGCTGATAACAGGCCATCAGGAGCGTTCCGGTACCGCAGGCGGGATCGATCACGGTAAGACGCCGCACTGAATCCGGATTGCTCCAATCCACGTCCGGCCACCTCGAGGGCTCCAGCGCCAGCCCTGCCACCAGCGTGGCGGTCGGGATTTTCGTGTAAAAGGCGGCCAGAAACTTCCGGTCGGCAATCAGCCGGTTGAAGATGCGACCGGCCAGGTCGTGGCGACGCGTGGCGGCCATGCCCAGCAGACGCTCGGCGGTCCAGAAGCAACGGTCCAGAACATCCGGCGCCACACCAAGTGGAAGTTGGTCAGCCACATCCCGCGCCATGCGAAAAATGTGGTAATAGTCAATCGCCAAAATCTTGTCCCACTCATCAAGCAGGCGCGTCTTTACTAGGCGACGACCGTAACGAAGGCTTCCGACCGGCAGGATGCCCGGCATGGACTCGGTCAGACGCTCGTGGAACATCATGGCGTTGATGATGACCAGGGCGCCCATGTTGGCAACCTCGTCGCTAGGCGCAGTCCTAAAAACATCAGCTACGTGCTGTAGCGTTGCAGGCGCGCGAAAGAGCCGCGCGCCTGCTCGCTGCGCGCCCTGCTCCAACAGTTCCACCGCTTGGTCCAGGTCGTCGACGGGCGCTTCGGCGCTGCGCACCGCCTGTGCCAACTCGTCCACCGTCCCGCGAACCTGCGGGCCGGAGGTTCCGTCGGCCCGCCACTCTCGCCACTCCAGGGTTGCCAGCGCCAGCCGGTCGGCGAGATGGGCCTGGGGCGCTGCGCGCAGGTTGACAGGGACGGATGCGGCGAACGCGACGCTCACGGTCTCGCCGTCGATCCGCATTCCGAGTCGGGCCAACGCGTCGGCGTGCACGCTTCGGGCGGGCGCGTACTCAGTCTCCACGATCACCGGCCCGTTGTCGGCCCACACCACCACGTCGGGCCGCGCCCGGCTCGCCTGCGTGACTTCCGCCTCGGCTCGCAGACCGGCGCGCTCTTGGAACAGGTCCGCCAGAGCTGCGTTGATCACGCTCTCATGCGTGCGGCCCGCGGAAGATGTGGACGATCAGCTTGGCACGGTCACGTAGTGTACGGCAGATGTTCGGTTAGTCTGCCAGCAGACAGCAGGCGCGCGACGCACTTAGCCATCGGACCGCCTCAGCAAATCCAACAGCCCATCCGGATACAACGGCCGATCCAGCGGCTGCGACACATCGATCCAGATGGCCTCGATCCGAATCCCGCCGCCCTCCGTACCCACGATCCGTTCGGCTGCGTAGTTGGAAGCGTCTGCAAACCGCGCGTCGAAGACGAACACGACCTCGTGGCCTTGTTGACCGTGATAATCAAAGATGCTCTCGAGCGTGCCCAGCAGCCGAACGTGCGTGACTTCGGCGTTGAACTCCTCGCGCATCTCGCGTCGCAAGGCATCCGCGGCGCGTTCGCCAAACTCAACCCCGCCGCCTGGCGGTCGGTAGAACCAGTCGCGCCGGTCCCACGCCGCATTGTCTTCCACCAGGATGCGCGAGCCGTCCCGGAACACCGCAAGTGCCAGCGGCCGAATCCCGGCGTACGACGGCAGCGCTTCAGAATTCACGAAATCGTCCACTTCGGGTCACCTACTTGCCTTGTCAGGCAGCCGCGCCCGCAGCAGCTCCAGCAGCCCGTCCGGATACAGCGGCAAGTCCGGTGGCTTCGAAACGTCGAGCCAGATGCCCTCGATCCGATCACCGTCCGCCTCCATGCCCACGAGCCGCTCTGCCGCTTCCAGCGACGCATCCACGAACTTCGCCTCGAACATGAACACGATCTCGTGCCACTCGGCGTCGTTCTTCCTAAAAATGTTCTCGAGGACCCCTAGCAGCCGCACGTTCTGAATCTCCGCGCCCAACTCTTCCTGGATCTCACGCACCACCGCGTCCTCGGCGCGCTCGCCACGGTCCACGGCGCCGCCCAACGGCCGGTATCCGGGCCCGCCGCCGGTTGCCGCGTAGTCCTGCACCAGCACGCGCGACCCATGACGAATCGCCGCCAACGCCACCGGACGAATCCACGCCCACGAAGGCAGTGCACCGTTCGGCAACTGCTTGGCGACCCGGGTCACCGGGCCGCCCCGCCTGGCCCAGTCGGGCTGCGTATCAGCGGTCAGCTTGATCCTCCGTCGCGTCTGGGGCGGGCTTGACCGACCGCTACGGCGCGCCCTCCGGCGCCGCCGGCGGACCGTCATTCAGATAGTCCAGGCCCAGCGCCCCTCGTACCTGCTCCAGCAGCGGCTCGGCCCGACGCTTCGTCTCGGCCGTGCCCGCCGCCAGCACGTCCCGCACGTCATCAGGGCGGGCTTCCCAGTCGGCCCGCCGCTCCCGGATCGGCGTAAGGAAAGCGTTCATCGCTCTGAACAGCCGGTCCTTTACCTCCACGTCGCCGACTTTGCCCACCCGATACCGCGCCTTCAGGTCGTCCACCTCATCCGTGTTCGGGTTGAAGGCGTCGTGGTACATGAACACCGGGTTGCCTTCCACGGTGCCCGGGTCGGTAGCGCGCAGGCGCTTGGGGTCCGTGAACATGCTCCGCACCTTGGCCCGCAGCGTCTCCTCGGAGTCCTTTAGGAAAATCGCGTTCCCCGCTGACGTCCCCATCTTTCCTTTGCCGTCGATGCCCACCAGCCGCGGCACCTCACCAACCCGACCTTCGGGAATTACAAACGTCTCCCCAAACCGCCGGTTGAACCGAATCGCCACGTCCCGCGTCATCTCAATGTGCGGCAGCTGGTCCTCACCAACCGGCACCAGGTGCGCCAGTGGCAGCAGGATGTTGGAGATCTGCATCACCGGATAGTTGAAAAAAGCCACCGGCACCGTCTTGTTGGTCGATTCCAGGCTCGCCAGTTCGGCCTTCAGCGTCGGATTGCGCTGCAAGTGACCCAGCCCCAGGAACCAGCTCAGGTGCAGCGTCAACTCGGCAAACTCGGGCACCCCGCTCTCGATCACGAAGTGCGAGATGTTCGGGTCCAGCCCCACGCCCAGCCAGTCCAGCGTCACTTCCCAGAGACCCCAGCGGATCCACGGCAGGTTGTCCGCGTAGTCGGAGACCTGGTAGTCGGCCAGCAGGAAGAACGACTCGTACTCCTCCTGCAACTCCAGCCACTGCGAGAACGCGCCGGCGTAGTGCCCCACGTGCGAGGGGCCTGAGGGCCGCAGTCCGGTCAGGATGCGGCGGCGTTCAGCGTCGGCGGCGTTGCCCGGCTCCGACATGACGTTGCGACCTCAACGAAAACCTTAACCCGCCCATAGTGCCACCGGACGCCGCTGGAACCAGGCGTTTTCCGGCTACCGCAGCAGCTTGTTCACCCCGTTCAACCCCGCCACCTTGTACGCCTCGGCAAACGTCGGGTAGTTGAAGATCGTCTCCACGAAATAGTCGATCGTCCCATTCAACTGCATCACGGCCTGTCCGATGTGCAGCAGTTCGCTCGCCTGGCTGCCGAAGATGTGCACCCCCAGAATCTTGCGGGTGTCCGGATCGAACAGCAGCTTCAGAATCCCGAAGTCGTCCCCGACGATCGCCCCACGCGCGATTTCCTTGTACCGAGCAACGCCGCTCTCGTAAGCCGTTCCGGCGCTGGTCAGTTGCTCTTCGGTCTTACCAATCAGCGCGATCTCGGGAATCGTGTAAATGCCGATCGGCAGTTCGTCGTCAATGTTCGGACAGTCCATCCCCAGCGCGTGACGCGCCGCCAGCCGCCCCTGCTCCGCCGAAGTGGAGGCCAGCGCCGGCTGTCCGATCACGTCTCCCGCCGCGTAGATGTGGTCCACCTCGGTTTGGAAGAACTTGTTCACCTTCAGCCGCCCGCGCGCGTCGGCTTTCAGCCCCACCGCGTCCAGGTTCAGCAGGCCCGTGGCGCCCCGACGCCCAATCGAATACATCACCACGTCGCCGACCACCTTGGCCCCGGTTTCCAATACCGTAACCGTTCGCCCCCGAGGGTCGAACTCCACCTTGGACACGTTGTGGCCCAGGCGCAGCGTGATGCCGTCCTCGCGCATCCGGTACTTCAGCGCTTCGCCGATCTCCTCGTCCACCATCTCCAGCAGGTTTTTGCGACCGTCAATCAGCGTCACGGCCACGCCCAGCGTGGCGAAAATGCTCGCGTACTCCGTCCCGATCACCCCGGCGCCCACGATCGTCATCGACTTCGGAATCGTGTGCAGGTCCAGGATCCCGTCGCTGTCCACCACCCGCAGCTTGTCGAACGGGATGTGCGGCGGCCGCGCCGGACTCGAGCCCGTGGCTAGGAGGACCTTGTCGGCACGTAGCTCCAGAATGGAACTCTCGGTATGCACCGCAATGGTGTGCGGGTCCTCGAAGTGCGCAATGCCGTTGAGCATCTCCACGTCGTTTCGCAGGAAGCCGTCCCGCACCACGTCCACCTCGGACTGGACCACCTGCGCCGTCCGCCGCAGCAGGTCGTCCATCGTCACGTTGGTCATTCCGCGGTAGGCGGCGCCGTAAAACGCACGCTGCCCCACCCCGGTCACGTGAATCACGGCCTCACGCAGGGTCTTGGACGGAATCGTGCCCCGGTGGACGGCCTGTCCGCCGATGTACCGCTGGCGGTCAATGGCTACGACCCGCTTGCCCGCCTTGGCGGCCTGAATCGCCGCCCGCCGTCCGGCCGGACCGGTCCCAATGATCACTAGGTCGTAGTGCTGAGCCTCTCTCATGTCACCCGGGGCAGGTCTTTCTCCCTCTCCGCGTGAGACCTTTGCACAACGCCCTTCGTCCGCGAAGGTGCGGCCGCTCTTGCTCCCTCTCCTCGGGGAGAGGGTTGGGGTGAGGGGTCTTCCGGGCAACAGTCCCTCGGGTTACGCAAAGGTCTCCCCGTGGGAGAGGGTTGGGGTGAGGGTCTTCCGGTCGATGCGCTGGCCGTCATCTACGTCACTCTCTGGGGGAGGGACGGGGTGAGTGTCTTCGCCGCTCACGCATCAATGTCACTCACTATCGGTGACTGCGCGGATCAGGTTAAGCGCCGACCCAGCCCAGAACCAGCGAATCTGGTCCGCGTTTAACGTGTGGTTAAGCCGAATCGTCGCCGTCGACCCGTCCGAATGCTCCAGCGTCGCCGTCACCGGTCGTCCCGATTCGAGCTCGCCAACGTCATTAAGCGTGATCCGGTCGTCGATCTCCACGCGGTCGAAGTCGGCCGGATTGTCAAACGTCAGCGGCAGCATGCCCTGCTTCTTCAGGTTGGCCTCGTGGATCCGGGCGAAGCTGCGCACGATAATTGCGCCGCCGCCTGTATGCCGCGGCGACATCGCCGCGTGCTCCCGGCTACTGCCTTCGCCGTAGTTCTGGTCGCCCACCGCAACCCAGGTGATGCCCTGCTGCTGGTAATAGGTGGCAATGTCCGCCAGCGGCTCGTCGTCCTCGCCTGTCTCCACGTTGTAGCCCGCGCCCGCCTCGTCCCCGAACGCGTTGTTGGCCCCAATGAACATGTTGTCGCTGATATTCGTCAGGTGGCCCCGATACGTCAGCCAGCGACCCGCCGGCGATATCGCGTCGGTCGTGCACTGCCCCTCCGCTTTCAGCAGCACCGGCATGTCTTGGAACTGCTCCACTGTCCGCTCGGTGAACGGCGCCAGCGCCTCAAGCCGCTCGCTGTCTGGGGCGATCGCCACGGACACGGCCTCCGGGTTGTCCGCCGGTGGCGTGTAACCGAACCGCTGACCGATGAATCCGCCCGGCGGAATGTCCAACGCCGGCCTCGGCGGCTCCAGCACGAACGCATCGCCGTTGTCCCCGCCCACCGGCGCGGCCGTCGGGTCGGACGACAGCCGCCCGCCCAGAGCAAACGCTACGGCCACTTCTGGACTGGTCAGGAACGAGAACGTGTTCGGACTCCCGTCATTCCGTCGCGGGAAGTTGCGATTAAAGGACGAGACAATGGAATTGCGCTTCGGTGGATCGCCCTCGCGCGCCGGCGTAATGTCGTCGCGTCGCCACTGCCCGATGCACGGACCGCAGGCGTTGGCCAGCACCACCGCCCCGATGGACTCCAGGTCCTTCAGCTGTCCGTCCCGCTCGATCGTCGCCCGCACCATCTCCGACCCCGGCGTTACCAGGAATGGCACCCGCGCCTTCACCCCGCGCGCTGCGGCCTGGCGCGCCAGGTCGGCCGCCCGCGAAATGTCTTCGTACGACGAGTTCGTGCAGCTGCCTACCAGCGCCGCCGAAATCTGGTCTGGATACCCCTCGGTGGCTGCCGCCCCGGCCAGTTCGGAAATCGGACGCGCCAGGTCCGGCCGGTGCGGACCCACCACGTGCGGTTCCAGCTCTGACAGGTCGATTTCGATCACCTGCTCGAAATACTGTGCGGGATTGGCCAGCACCTCGGGGTCTGCCGTCAGCAGGTCCGCGTTCGCGTCCGCCAGGCTCGCCAGCTCCTTGCGCTCGGTTGCCCGTAGATACGCCGCCATGCGCTCGTCGTATCCGAAGACCGAGGTCGTGGCGCCCAGTTCCGCGCCCATGTTCGTAATCGTCGCCTTGCCCGTGCAGGCCAGCGACGCCGCGCCCGGACCGAAGTACTCCACGATCCGGTTCGTCCCGCCGCTGGTCGTCAGCAGGCCCGCCACCTTCAGAATCACGTCCTTCGGCGCCGTCCATCCCGAGAGTTCCCCGGTCAGGTGTACGCCGATGACCTTCGGGTGCAGGACCTCCCACGGGAAGTTCACCATCACGTCCACCGCGTCCGCCCCGCCCACGCCGCAGGCCAGCATCCCCAGCCCGCCGGCGTTCGGCGTGTGCGAATCCGTGCCGATCATCAGCCCGCCCGGAAACGCGTAGTTCTCCAGCACTACCTGGTGGATGATTCCCGATCCCGGCGCCCAGAACCCGATCCCGTGTTTGGCCGACACGCTCTTCAGGAAGGCGTACACCTCGTTGTTCTCCAGCAGTGCCTGCTGCAGGTCGGGGTCCGCCCCGCTGTAGGCGCGGATCAGGTGATCGCAGTGCACCGTCGTCGGCACCGCCGCGCTGTCCCGGTCGGCCAGCATGAACTGCAACAGCGCCATCTGCGCCGTCGCGTCCTGCATCGCCACCCGATCCGGCCGCAACTGCAGGTAACTCTCGCCCGCCACCAGGTCCTGACCCGCCGGATCGTCCAGGTGCCCGTACAGCACCTTCTCCGTCAACGTCAGCGGCCGGCCCAAGCGCCCCCGCACCACCGCCAACCGCTCACGCATCGCGGCATACGCGGTCTCGATCAGCTCCGGCGTCGATTCAATCTCGGGCATGGCGGCATAGCTCCATCATTCGCCGGCCAAACCATCCACCGGCCCACCTCTCACTCCCCAATTCTAGTGCCCACCGCCCGTCATCCCGGCGTTCTCAGCCGGGACCCAGCACCCCGATCATTCCCGGCGCACCCCGCCACCCCGTCCACGCGTGCATCCCGGGCCCACGCTCCGTTCCCCTCCTCGCCGCCCCCCGCCGTTCGTGGTGAGCCGGGCCGGAGTCTTTCGGAGAGCCTGCCCTGAGCCTGTCGAACGGGCCCGTGTCGAACCACACCCCCAGTACCTCACCCGCGCTATCCTGACCCTACGCAAAGTCAGGCACACCCAATGGCAACAACCGTTCACGAGCGGCCCGAGTGGCTGCCCGACGAGTTCGAATACGTAGAACTGACGCGTGAAGAGGTCTGGCAAGCGTTGGACCAGGAAGCGCGTCGTCTCTTTGACCTGTCGGCCGACGAGTTTCTGCGCATCTTCCAGGACCCGCCCGAGCAGTACCACGGCGACCCGGTGTTCAACTCGCTCTGCTTCCTTGCCGACCTGATTGCTGAACCCAGCCAGGAGTAGCAGCCAGCGCGCTGCCAGGGACTTCCTGCGCCGCATAGGCGAGGTCTACGTCCCGTAATTAGGAAGGCCCTCAGTCACGGCTGTCCAACCCGCGCTATCCTGACCCTGAGCGCAACGAGGCACCACGGATGGCAACAACCGTTCACGAGCGGCCCGAGTGGCTGCGGGACGAATACGAACCCGTTGTGGTGACGCGTGTCGAGGTCTGGGCGGAACTTGACCGAGAGGCGCGGCGACTCTTTGGCCTGACGGCCGACGAGTTCCTGCGCATCTTTCAGGACCCGCCCGAGCGGTACCACGGCGACCCCGTGTTCAGTTCGCTCTGCTTCCTCGCCGACCTCATTGCCGAATCCACCCAGACCTAGCAGCCAGCGAGCTGCCAGAGACTTCCTGCGGCGCATTCGCGAGGTCTACAAGCTCGTCGCGGCTGTGGACCTCGGCCATGCGTGGTTGGGCGCAAACGAGCTGGTCGTCGGCCACCAAGTAGCGCGGTATCCCTATCTCGGTCAGCCCGTGCCGCTCAGCAACGGGATGTACGTGAACGTTCAGATGACCTTGCGCGTGAACCACAGCCCCAATGCCGGCCCGCCGCGCCTCCAAACGCTTCGAGCGGCCTACCGCTACCAGGCTGGCCATAATCTCGACAATCCGAAGCCCTTATTTGTCTACGAGTACAACCGAAACGCCCCGCCGCCTTACCCGCGCTGCCACCTCCACGTATTCGCCACGCCCGACAACTACGCCCTAGAACGTCCATTCCCACGCCTCCACCTCCCAACCCGCCGCATCACCCTCGAACAAATCATCTGGCACCTCATCCACGAACACGGCGTCCAACCCCGCCGCCCCGACTGGCACCAAGTCCTCTGGCGCCACGAAACCCACTTCCGCGACACCCAACGCCACAAACCCTGGCCCTACGACCCTTCCTTCGACCAACCGTAAGTCGACTGAGGCACAGCCAGCGGCGCCGACCATTGACCGGCGGCCTGACTGTCTACCCAAATAACGAGCACGCCCTGTTGGTCCGTGAAGAGGCCTGCGACGAACTGAAGCGAGCGGCGCGTCGGAACTGTCGTTTCGCGGCCAGCGAGTTTCTTCAGTCTCACGACCAACGAGTCTCTGCCCCAAGTGGTGCGCGGTAGACGAGGGGGGATCTGATAGCGTCGCCTGTCAAAAGCGCGGATGAGAGTGCGGAGCAATGAAGGCGATCTACAACCTTGCACGGGTCTGGCTTGTCCTGGCTCGAGTTGATCAGGACACCCTATATATGGCAACTGGTCATCACTTCGCCACAATGAAGTGGACGCGACGACTTTATAGCCCGCTGGCCACCATCTCTGTGGTGGTGGGCGTTTTGATTTATCTCGAAGATATCCGTGAGAGCGTGGCGGCGTTCCTCTTTGTTCCGGCCGTAGTTGCTTTCGTAGCTAGAGCCATGTTTCCAGACCTGACAAGCCGGCTACTCGAGCGAGAGATATTTCGGTGCGCATACCATGCGGATATGAAGGCGCAGGGTGCGTATGTCAATGTCAAGCTTCTGATGGACGACTTAGGGAAAGGTGGCAAATTCATCCCTGTACAAGGGGACTTTCAACGTATGCAGGAATCACTTACCAATCCAGTTCGCAGATACCTTGCGCTAAAAGTTGATGCGCGATCAGCAATCGATGGATTCTTTCGTAGCCTCACCTCTAGACCATGATAGTCTGTTGATTTACTGCCCTGATAGTCGAAGATGAAGGTAAAGTGTGGAGGCTGACTTTGGGATTCGTAGAGTCCAGCGAGCGCGCGAAGTCGGCTGCCGTTACGTAACGGATTCGACTGGCGAGTGCGACTCAAGATCGGGTCGACTAGCACTGGTTGGCAAGCGGCTTCAAATAAGCGGTGTCCGGTCCCTCGGGTACATCGAAGACCACCCAGGATCTTGCTGCCTGGAATCCGGAACCAGAAGATGCCCAGAATTCGGGTCGCACCGGCCCAAACTCCGCCGAGCCGACACAGCGTTGGCCGCGACTCGTCGTACTCGAGTCCATCGAGTAAGTCCAGGGCCGACTTTCCCGCCCTTGTCGGCACGTCCCGCGATCAGGCCTACCTCCCGTGCTAGGGTCGAGATCTAGCGGGCGGCAACGAAGCAGACCAACGCCGAGGAGCCGTCCGTGACCCCGGAACTCATCGCCATCCTCGCCGTGGGCGCGACCGTAATTGGATTGCTGCTCACGCTCAGGCGCGACGCGCGCGCCGACAGCAACGCCCTGCGAGCCGAGTTCCGTGCCGACATGGAGTCTTTCCGAACAGAAATTCGTGCCGACATGGACTCATTCCGAGCGGAAGTCCGCGCCGACGTGGCTGCGCTTCGCAAGGACGTCCAAGCTCTGACCGAACGCATGTCCCGCGTCGAAGGCGCCATCGAAAGCCTCTTCGCCGGACGCGACCGTCGCAACGACGCCGCCTGACCGATCCAGCTCGACCCGCCGGCGAACGCTCCACGCCCCGACCCTCCGTGTCACGCTGGCTCAACCCACCAAGCCGTCCTATTCTGAGCCCCTTTTCACTGATCACTAGCCGCTAGCCCCGGCCACTGCCCATCCCGATTGCCGTTCGTGCACAGCCAGGGTACAATAGACCCCATGTCTCCGCAACCTGTGCTCGGGATGTTCCTGTCAGCTGCTCTCCGTTTCATCCTGAGCTTGTTCACTCTGTGCTTGCCGCAGAAACGTCCCGCCTCCCCCACGCCGCGGGCTAGCGGACCTATGGGAGAAACTCCACTTCGCACGGACCCGCCCCGGTCCGCGCCCCAGGACGCCCTTCCAGCAACGGCCGTCGTCATCGACTGTGCTCGGGAACGACTCTTGCTCCCTCTCCCTGTCAGAGACCTTTGCAAAACCCTGGCGTGAGGCGCATGGTGAAGACCATCTCCCCCGCCGCCGAGGGTCGTGGCCATGCACCGTTCCACCCATTCGCCGGAACTCATCGACGCCTGGCTGCCGCCGCGGGTTGGCCGCAACGCCCGGCTGGAGCGGCTGACGCAACTCATCGACTGGGCGCCGCTGGAGGCGCTGGTGGCGGGTCTGCACGCCGCGCCGGTCGGGCGGCCGAGTTATCCGCCGCTGCTGATGGTGAAAGTGCTGCTGCTCCAGCAGTGGTACCAGGCCTCGGACCCTGCGATGGAAGAGGCGTTGTGGGAGCGGCTGTCGTTCCGGCGCTTCGTGGGGTTGGGGCTGCAAGACGACGCGCCGGATCACTCGACGATCAGCCGGTTCCGCACGCGGCTGACGGCGGCGGGCGTGGCCGAGCCGCTGTTCGCGGCGGTGGAGCAGCAACTGGCCGCGCGGGGGATGCTGGTCAAGCAGGGCACGCTGGTGGACGCGACGTTGGTGGCCGCGCAGGTGCGCCGCCCGCGGGGAGGCGGCGCAGGCGCGGGCAGCCCCAGGGACCCGGACGCGGCCTGGGCCCGCCGGGGCCCGCACGCCCGCTTCGGCTACAAGCTGCACCTGGGCGTGGACGCCGACTCGGAACTGATCCGGCGCGCGATGCTGACGCCGGCGAACGTGAACGAGACCGAGGTGGCGGACGGGCTGATCGCGGGGGACGAGGGGGCGGTGTATGGGGATGCGGCCTATGGCACGCACGCGCGCAGCACCCGGCTGCGGGCGCTGGGGATCGCGGATCGGCTGATGCGGCGGCCCAACAAACATCATCCCCGGCTGGGCCCGACGGCGCGCCGCCGCCACGCCCGGATCGAACAGGTGCGGCGGCCGGTGGAGCCCGTGGTTGGGACGTTGAAACGCTCGTACGGCTACCAGCGGGTGCGCTACCGGGGCCTGGCCCGCAATACGACCGAGATGTGGTTCAAGCTGCTGGCCTACAACCTGCGCCGCGCGGACCGCTTGCTGGCCGGCGCGCCCGCCTCGCCCTAGGCGCACTGCGCCCTCACCTCGGCGCGGTGGGCTGTGGGTAGCCCTCGGCGGGTGGCGACCCGAGCTACCCCACCCCTCGCGACCCCGTCGCGGCCCGGCGGCCGCCCCTCGGCGCTGCTCAGGGCGCATTATTCAAAGGTCTCTGTCAGGGAGAGGGTTGGGCTGAGGGTGGATCGCGCCCTCAGCAACCCAGCTCCGGCCAGACACCAGGACTGTCAACAGACGCGATTCGACACCCGGCCGCGGCCGAAGAGTTTTTTAGAAAAAACTCTTATACGCGCGACCTCGCCCCTCCAGGCACTCGGCGCACTGCTTCTCCTCACCGCCTGCGACCCCTCACCCACCCAGGACCTTCATGTCTTCGCCGCCGCCTCCCTCCGCGAGGCCATCACCGAAGCCGCCAACGCCTTCCAGCACGCCAATCCCGACGTCCGGGTCGTTAGCAACTTCGCCGGCTCCCAGGTCCTCCGTCTCCAGATCGAATCCGGCGCTCGCGGCGACCTCTTCCTCTCCGCCAACCCCGACCACCTGGACGCCCTGCAGCGCGCCGGCCTCCTATTCGCGCCCCCAACCGTCGTGGCTACCAATGCCCTCGTGCTGGCCGTACCCGTCGGCAACCCCGCTGGCGTAGCCGCAATCCAAGATCTGGCACAACCCGGCCGCCGCGTCGTCATGGCCGCCGAATCCGTCCCCGCCGGCGCCTACGCCCGCCAGATGCTCGCCCTCCAGGCCGCTGCTACTGGCAGTCCCGAACTCGCCGACGCTGTCCTCCAGCGCGTGATCTCCTTCGAGACCAACGTTCGCCAGGTAGCCGCCAAGCTCGAACTCGGTGAAGCCGACGCCGGCTTCGTCTACCGAACCGACGTGCTCGCCTCCGGCGGCCGCTTGCAAGTCATCGAAACCCCGCCCCAACTCCAGGTCACCGCCAACTATCCCGCCGCCGTCCTCCGCGACGCCCCAAACCCCGAGCTGGCCCAGCGCTTCCTCGCCTACCTCCACTCCCCCAAAGCGCAGGCCATCCTCACCCGCCACGGCTTCGCCCCCGCCGCTTGAACCCAATGCCTGCCACCCACCCGTCCCATCCACTACCCAGCCTCCCCCGGCTCACTCATCCCCCGCAGGCGGCCGCCCCGCGAAATCCGCGTCAGCGCCAGCCGAAAAAATCGCCCAAAACGGTCACGCGCCAGCCCGGCCCCTCTGGGGCCGGGCTGGCGCGTGACCGTTCCCCCCTTAACCCCCAACCGCAAACGTCCAACGCAGCGACGAAAACCTGCGCGGCAACCACTCCGAACCCAGCCGGTGCGATGATTCTCGTCGCCGCTTTGCGAGGACCTTGACCTGACCCCGCCGCCCCGCTCAGCCCCGCGCTCCCCACTTTCCTGGGGCCAACTCCTCATCTGGCTGCTGGCAGCCCTGGCACTCGCCCTCGTTCTGGCTCCCGTCGGAGTCCTCATCGCCCGCGGCGTCACCCAGGCCGATATCGGCGCGGCTCTCACCAGCCCCTTCGTCCGCGGCGCTGTCCAACTCTCGCTCATCACCTCAGCAGTCGCCGTCGTGGCCATCGTTGCCCTCGGAACTCCTACCGCCTACCTGCTGGCCCGGCGACGCTTCCCCGGCCGCGCTCTGGTCGACGCCATCATCGACTTGCCCATAGTCCTGCCCCCCGTCGTCGGCGGCCTGGCCTTGCTGCTGCTCCTGGGACGCCAGGGACCCGTCGGCGGTCCGCTGGCCGGCGCCGGGATCGACGTCGCCTTCACCACCGCCGCCGTCGTGCTGGCCCAGATGTTCGTCGCCGCCCCCTTCTACATCCGCGCCGCCCGCGCCGGCTTCGAGAGCGTCGACCAGCGCCTCGAAGCCGTCTCCTCCACCCTCGGCGCCCGCCCCTGGCGCACCTTCCGCCGCATCACCGTCCCGCTGGCCCTCCCCTCGCTGGCCGGCGGCGCCGTCATGGCTTGGGCACGCGCATTGGGCGAGTTCGGCGCAACCATCATGTTTGCCGGCAACGTTGCCGGACGAACCCAGACCATGCCGCTCGCGATCCTCGAAGCCATGGAAGCCGACGCCAACGCGGCCATCGCCATAGCCGTCGTCCTGGCCGCCATTGCCCTCGCCGTCCTGATCGCCTTTCGAGGGCTCGCCCGAGCCGGAAGCCGCGCGCTGTGATCGAGATCGACGTCACCCTCACGCTCGGCAGCTTCCGGCTCGTGTCCAAGCTCCAGGTCGGACCCGGAATCACAGTCCTCTTCGGCCAATCCGGCGCGGGCAAAACCCTCACCCTCGAAGCCATCGCCGGACTCCTCACACCCGATCGTGGTCGCATAGCCATCCACGACCGCCCGGTCTTCGACGCGGCGGCAGGCCTCAACATTCCGCCCTACGACCGCCACCTCGGCTACGTCGTACAGAGCTACGCGCTATTCCCCCACCTCACCGTGGCCCAGAACGTCGCCTATGGTGTCTTCGATTTGCCCCGCCCCGAACGCGACCGGCGGGTCGACGACCTGCTCCGCACCCTGGGCATCCAGGACTTGGCCGACCGCCGCCCGGCCCAGATCTCCGGCGGCCAGGCCCAGCGCACCGCTCTGGCCCGAGCCCTGGTCCGCAGGCCCCAGGCTCTCCTGTTGGACGAACCGTTTGCCGCGCTCGACGAGGGCGTTGCCCTCACGCTCCGCCGCGAACTCCGCCGCCTCGTCCGCGACCTGAACCTTCCCGTACTCATGGTCACGCACGACCTCACCGAAGCCAGTCACATCGGCGACCACATCGCTGTGATGGACGCCGGCCAGGTCCTGCAAGTCGGCGACCGCCCAGACGTGCTCCATCGCCCGCGCAGCGCCCGCGTGGCTCGCCTGCTCGGAATCGCCAACGTCCTGGAAGGAGAGGCCGTGGTCGCGGATGATCAGGTAGTGGTCCAAACCCCCATCGGCCCCCTGCAAACTGCCCAAGCCGACGTCACCCAAGGCACAGTCCAAATCGCCCTCCGCGCCGACCAGATCATCCTGACGCGGCCCGACCGATCTCCCAACGACCGTCCCAACACCCTCGACGTCGAAATCGTCGACGAAGCCGACTTCGGCCACTCCCGTACCCTCTACGCGCGCGTTCCCAACGCAGCAATCCCCGCCGCCCCCACCATTGAGATCCAAATCGCCCCCCACCCCTACCGGGTCATGGGCGTCGCCACCCGTCGCCACTGGCGCGTCCACATCCCACCCGAAGCCGTCCACGTGATGCCGACCTGACATGCTGGAGGCAGACGCCCCCAGATCAGCCCTATGACCTACGCCGCCGAACTCGCCTTTGCCGTAGACACCGTCCGCCGCGCTGCCAAGCCGGCACTGGCGCTGTTTGAGCGTTCCGACCTGCCGGTCTTCGACAAACCTGACGGCAGCATCGTCACCCAGGCCGACCTGGACGTGAACGACCTCATCGTGGACGCAATAGCGGCGGCCTACCCACACGACGCCATCCTCTCGGAAGAGGGGCCTGACGACCCAAACCGCCTGAGCAACTCGCGCTGCTGGATTGTCGACCCGATCGACGGCACCTCGCACTACGAGCGCGGCGACCGCGACTGGTCGATCATGCTCGCGCTTGTGGTGGATGGCGTGGCCGTGGTTGGGGCCGTGAACCGTCCCGCAATGCGCGAGCTTCGGTCGGGCGCCGTGGGAGTCATGCCGACTCTGGAGCACGACGGGCGAACGGTCCAACTGGAGGCAAAGCCGTTGGCTGGCTCATCGCTCTACGTCGTGCACAGCCCGAGCGCCGCAGCCATCGCCGAGGTGCCCGGAAGTGCCGGCGCGAGCTTCACGGTCTCCTACCACGGCCTCATGAGCATGACGACCATGCTCTCCGCCGGGATGCACGCGTACGTGACGCCCCGCACAACCGGCTACGAGTGGGACCTGGCGCCCCACGCCGCAATGCTCGGAGCGGCCGGTGGCCTGGTAACCGACTTCCAAAGCCGCCCACACACCTTCAACACGCCCGATCCGTTGATTCGCGGCGGCGTCATCGGGGCGGTGTCGCCCGAAGCGCATGCCCGTGCACTGGCCCTGGTTCGCGAGGCCCGGCTCAAGGCCTTACAGGGTGCCTAGAGTTGCTGCACCGCTACACTCCCCACAATCCACGCCCCGGAGCCGCATCATGCGCATAGCCACCGGCAACATCGGGCACGAGTCCAGCACCTTCACGCCCATCGAAACGCCCTACGAGGTGTTTCAGGAATCCTCCAGGGGCTTCTACCGCGGCCCCGAGGTCATCGAGGCCATGAGCGACACCAACACCGGCTGCGGCGGCTTTATCGACTCCGCGGCAACCCACGGCTACGAGTTGGTCCCGATCCTCTGGACCTTCGCCGAGCCCTCCGGCCCGGTCCACGCCGAAGCCTGGGCCCGCCTGAAGTCCGAGTTCCTGGAGCGCCTTGAAGCCGCCATGCCGGTTGACGGCGCGTTGCTGGACTTGCACGGTGCAATGGTCATTCAGGGCATCGACGACGGCGAAGGCGATCTCCTCCGCGGCGTGCGCTCGATCCTCGGACCCGACCGCCCGGTGATCGTCACCCTCGACCTGCACGCCAACATCAGCGACGCGATGGCCGAGCTGTCCGACGTCATCATTCCCTGCGATACCTACCCTCACGTCGACTTCCGCGAGCGGGGCCGGGAGGCTGCCGACCTGATCGTCCGCACCCTGCGCGGAGAGATTCGCCCCACCATGGCGGTCGAGCTTCTGCCCCTGCTCTGGGCCGGCGGCAACGTGACCGGCTTCGAGCCGTTCGACGGCATCGTCGCCCGCGCCCACCAACTCGAAGCCCAGCCCGGCATCCTCACCGCCTCCGTCAACCCGGGGTTCGCCTGGGCGGACATCCCCGAAGCCGGCACCTCCGTCGTTGTAGTAACGGACGACGATCCCCCCAGGGCCAGGCGCGAGGCCAAGGCCTACGCGGATTGGATCTTCGGGCAACGCCAGCAATTCCTGGTCGACTTGGTCACGTTTGACGACGCGTTGGCTGAAGCTCGATCAGCCGGTCCTGGCCCAATCGTGATCGCCGATGGTCAGGACAACCCCGGCGGCGGCGCCCCGGGCGACTCCACCGGCTTGTTGCGCGCGTTCCTCCAGCACGATTTCCAGGATGCGCTGGTCCTCACCATCTGCGACCCCGAGACCGTGCAGCACGCCCAGGCGGCCGGGCACGACGCCGAGATCGAAGTCGACATCGGCGGCAAGTCGCATCCCGATCAGGGCTCACCAGTGCGCGCGCGCGCAACTGTGGAACGATTGCTGAACCTCGAGTTCGTAATCCGCGGTCCGATGATGACGGGCATCACCCAGAAGTTCGGCCCTACGGCTCTTCTTCGCATCGGCGGCGTTCGGGTCGCCGTCACCACCAACCGTCTGCAGCTATTCAGCCTCGAGTGCCCGCGCGCGCTCGGCATCGAGCCAACCGCCCTGCGCTGGATCGGCGTCAAATCCTCAAACCACTTCCGCGCGGCCTACGGCCCCATCGCCACCCAGGTCCACCGCGTCGCCTTCCCCGCCGTCCAGTCCCACGACCCCCGCGACCTCACCTACCAAAACCTCCGCCGCCCCATCTTCCCGCTCGACCCGATTTAGTTAGCTGATGAGTCGCTACTCAGTGCCACCGAACCGCAACGCTGTCTCGATCTCCGCGTGTCCACGCCGCCGCGCCCACGCAATCGGCGTAGCCCAACACTTCCCGGCCAGACTCGGATCCGCCCCGCGTGCCAGCAGCAGCTCCACCATGTCATTGAGACCATTCCGAGCCGCCCACCCCAGCGGCGTCGAGCGGTACTCCTCGTCGAGCGCGTTGATATCGGCGCCGAACTCCAGGAACAGGTCCAGAAGCACATGCCGGTTCGGGTCCGGCTGGCCGCGCCCACCGCGGCCGCAGATGTCATGCAACGGTGTCACTCGCTGCCAGTTCGGCAGGCTCGAATCCATCCCGTGTTCCAGCAGCACGCGCGTCATGCCCGGTGTTTTCCACAGGTAGGTTCGGCAGCCCGTCACCACCTTGGGAACCCGCACGCCGCGGTCCAGCAGCGGCTGCAAGATGTCACGCCGCTCGAACATCACCACCATCGCGAAGATGCCGCCGCAACCGCCCATGCTCACTGCGTCCGGATCGGCATCAGCCATTGCCAACACAGCTTCGTCGTCGCCGTCCAACAAGTGCCCGGTCGCGTCTACGTGCCCGCCATGGTCTTCAAAGAGCCTTCGGAGTTCAGGCTCCTTCGCCATCCACGTCGCCGTCCCCGAGGACTCGATGCCGGCGTTAGGATCCGCGCTCGCCTTCATCAGCATCCGGGCCATTTCGCCATCCCCGCGCTGTGCGGCGTGCCAAAGCGCCCTCCCCCGCGGAGCGTCACGCCCCTCGCGCAGGTTCGGATCAACTCCGCTCTCCAGCAGAGCGCGTATCACGTCGATATATCCGCGGCGCGCGGCCTGACCCATTGGCCGACCAGCCTGATCGCCGAGCGCGCCAATGGCGTCCGGGTCGGCATTTAGGATTCGCCGCACTTCATCGGCGTCACCCATCGCCGCAGCCACGTCAATCGTCAACGCGGCCCCTCTGGCAAGAAGCTCTCGCGTCATGTCCATGTCGTTGCGCTTCAACGCCAGATCGATCGGCCGCTGACCTACCGGCCGGTACCAGGCATCAGGCCGGTTGCCGCCGCCCCCGGCCTGACGAGCGTCGGGCGCCGCCCCGAGTTTGAGCAGCAGGCGGACGCACTCGGCGTGCCCGGCTTCGACCGCCCGATGCACCGGTGTGAACCCCTCGCCATCGCCGAGAACCAACAGCGAGCCGTCCGCTTCAACCAGCGCTCGCAACCTCCCGATGTCGCCTTCTGTTGCTGCCGCGTGAACTTCGTGCGGTCCGGTACCGAGCCCTCGCGCTGCCCGCGCCCGCTCGATGATCACGGCCGCATCCTCGTGCCCTCGGTCACGCGCGACGGTCGCCAGCGGCTCGTGCCCGTAGCGTCGGTACGTCGGGTCGGCGCCCAGCGTGAGCAGGGTTTCCACGACGTCTTGATGGCCCTCGCGAACCGCGAAGTGCAGCGGCTGCGTGTACCAGTACTCGGCGCGCACGAGGTTCGGATCGAGCGCTGCTAGGGCTCGCACGCGGGCATCGTCCCCCTCGAGCGCGGCGCGCAACATCGCCCAGATGTCGGCCGGCTCACAGCCCCATGTCCCTGGGTTGTCCCGCCACAGCGAGTCGGTCGGCGCCGGCGCGATCAACTGCACGGAGTTCTCCGCGACAGGCTCATGCTGTCATGCGAGTCAACGGTTGCAGCCTTTGGGCAGCCGACGCCACTGGCCTAAAACGGCAGGAACGCCCGTCCCCCGCCATCAACCGTGATCGCGCTCCCGGTCACGTAGCGGCACTCGTCACTCGCCAGGTACACCGCCGCCGCGGCCACGTCCTCGGGCGTCCCGTAGGGGCCTTGCGGAATCACCCGCGACCGTTTCGCTCGAATCTCCGGGTCACGCGCACGCGCTTCCGAGCGTTCCACCCGAATCGGGCCGGGTGCTATCAGATTCACGGCTATTCCGTATGGCGCCAGGTCCACCGCCATCGCTCGGGTCAGCAGCCACAGCCCGCCCTTGCTGGCGGCATACGGCGAGGCGTTGGCCTCGGCCGCGAACGAATCCACTGATCCCGTATTGACGATCCTGCCCTCGATAGCCTCGGCCGCCATGTGGCGGGCCACCGCCTGGGCCACCACGAACGCGCCGGTCAGGTTCGTATCGATGTAGCTATGCCAGTCCTCCAGCTTGACCTCCAGGAAAGGACCGACCTGGCCGGTTCGAGCCGCGTTGTTGATCAGGATGTCCAGCAGCTCAACGCGCTCCAGTGCTTCCTCCACGACGGCGGCGGCGCCGGCTGGCGTGCCCACGTCGCCTGCAAAGGCCGTGACAGTGCCGCCATCGGCTCGGATTCCCTCTGCGGTGGCTTCCAGCAGGCCGACACTCCGCTGCGTCAGAATCACGTGCGCGCCCTCGGCGGCGAACCGACGCGCAATCCCGGCGCCGATGCCTCTTCCGCCGCCCGTAATCAGCGCCCGTTTGCCCTCAAGTCGTCCCATCAGCCGCTCCCAGCCATGCTTGCGCACACGCGAGTGTGCGCTGCGGCGCCCGCCCGTTCAATCCAGCCTGCCCGGCAACGTGACTCAGGGTTCAGATGCGTCCTATGCCGTAAGGTTGATGCCATGCGACGAATGCTTGCTGCCCTCGTGCTGGTTGCCTTGGCTGCCGCGTGCGATCCGGCCGCGGCGCCCACAACTCAGCCGCCGGCGCGCTCCACGCCGCCTCCCGCCGTCGTGTTCTCACCCACCCAGACCACGAAGTCTCAAGCGCCTGCGGTTCAGGCATCCACGACACAGGCTCTCGCGGCGTCTTCCAGCCTGGCCGCACCTGCGACCCCACCGCCGCCCGCCCAGACAAGCCCTTCAACAACCGCTGTGCCGACGCTCGCTGTCCCGACCCCAACGCCCACGGCTATGACGAAGCCAACGCCCACGGCCGGCGTTGAGGTCGCGGCAACGCCTACAGCCACGGAGTCTTCCGTCGAAACCGCGACGCCCGAGCCCGAGCCCGAGCCAACGCCCACGCCAACCCCGGCGCCCACACCCGAGATCGTGGCCACGCCTCAGGCAGCTTCGTCCGGCGGGCTGGGCATCGAAGTGCAGGTTGTAGCCACCGGGTTCGAGCGGCCCATCTTCGTTGGCAACGCCGGCGACGCCAGCGGCCGGCTCTTCGTCGTTGAAAAGCACGGCAGGATTTTGGTCGTGCAGGACGGCCAAGTTGCCGCCGAACCCTTCCTGGACATTGCCGACCGTGTCCGTTCCCAGGCCTACGAGCAAGGTCTGTTCAGCGTCGCCTTCCACCCTGGCTATCCGCACAACGGGCGCATCTTCGTGGACTACACCGATCACGGCGGCAACACCGTCGTGTCTGAATTCGCCGCCGATCCCAGCCAGGCCAAGGCCGATCCGCGGTCCGAGCGCGTGCTCCTGCAAATCGATCAACCCTTCCAGAATCACAACGGCGGCATGATTGCCTTCGGCCCCCAGGACGGCTACCTCTACATTTCGATGGGCGACGGCGGGTCCGGCGGCGACCCCTCGAGTAATGGTCAGAACCCCGGCACGCTGCTCGGCTCGCTCTTGCGCATCGATGTCGATGTCGAGTCCGGCTACGCTGTTCCGGTCGACAACCCCTTCGCCAGTCAACCCGACAAGCGCCCCGAGATCTTCGCCTACGGCTTGCGCAACGTCTGGCGCTTCTCCTTCGACCGCGTCACCGGCGACCTTTGGCTTGCCGACGTGGGCCAGAACGACTTGGAAGAAGTCCATCTGGCGCTGGCGCCGCTGCGGGGAGGGCTGAACTTCGGCTGGAACATCATGGAAGGCAGCGCCTGCTTCCCACCCATCGTGCCCAGCTGCTCAGCTGAGGGCCTCCAGCTTCCGCTAGCCGAATACGGTCGCGACAACGGCTGCTCCATCACCGGCGGCTACGTCTACCGCGGACAAGCCTTTCCCGCGCTGGCTGGCGCCTACATCTTTGGGGACTACTGCAGCGGCCGCGTCTGGACGCTCCAACTCGACGATCAGGGCGCCTGGCAGATGATCCAACGAGCGGACTTCGACTTCCAGATCCCGACGTTTGGCGAGGGCGGCGATGGCGAGCTTTACCTCACCGATGACGCCGGCGGCCGCCTGCTGCGCCTCATCGGCGTCAACGAACCGCCGTCCGGCTAAACGAACTGCGCGCACTGCCCGGATAGGCGGTGTGCGCCGGACGCCGCCCGCAGGCTAGCTAGACGTCAAAAATTTCGTCCGACACTGTCCCCGGAATACGTTTCCCACGGACGTGCACGTAGCCTCGCACCGCCGGCGAGCCTGGGATTTCCTTGTCATTGATCGAGTTGGAGCGCATGTAGTGCGTGGCGTAGCCGCGCCGTCGCGTGTCCGTCTCGTTCGGCCCGCTGGCGTGATACGTCAGGCTGTGGTGGAAGCTCACGCTGCCGGGACGTAGCGGAACCGGCACTGTCGGGTAGTCCCCACCGAACTGCCCTTCGATCGTCGGCCGCGACGTCGGCGGGATGACCGCCCAGCGGTGACTGCCCGGGACCATCCACAGGCACCCGTTCTCGATTGTCACGTTGTCAATCGCCGCCCAGGCCGAAATCAGGTCCATCGGGAAGATGTTCCTGAACGAGGCCGAGTCCTGGTGCCACTCCTTCGCCGACCCGTGGCGCGGCGGCTTCATGAACAGCTGGTCGCCATAGAGCGTGATGTCGTCCGTTCCCATCAGGTCGGCGATCACGTCCACGATCTTGTGGTTGCGGGCGTGCGCGCGCAGCACTTCGTCCTCTGGGACGATGTGTGCCAGCTTGCGCGTCGCCATCACGCGGTCGTCGACGTCGGCTTCGCCCTCGCGGAACGGCTGTTCCAGTTGGACTGTGCCCTCGACGATGTGATCGGCCTTGCCCGACGCAATCAGGTCCGCCCGCTCGGCCAGGACCGCGATTTCGTCGGCGTCCAGCAGGTCATCTACGACCAGGAACCCGTTGCGCATGAACTGATCAACGTCTGTCTGCGAAAGCGTGCGGAGCGTGCTGACGGCCATGTCAAGCCTCCAAGCCGGCGGAGCGAACCAACGGTTCAGTACCGAAAGAATATACGACTCCGCGCCCGCTCGCTTAGCCTGCCAGCTCTGTTTTCGGTTGTGGCCAAGCGTCTATCCCCCGGACATCTCTTCCGCTGAAGATTCGCTACCGCGCTCAGCCTGCATCCCGCTGAGCCCCGCCACCTCCCAGAGCGCCTTAGCCGCCGGCCATTCGTCATCCAGCATCGTCATGTGGACGGCGTCCACCCAGCGGTCGTCCACTTTGTAGCTGCGGCGAATCACCCCATCCAGCTGAAAGCCCGCCTTCTCATAGGAACGAATGGCGCGTCCTCCGCCACCAGATAGTCATCGTGCGCCTCCTGCTCAGACTCCGGCGGCAAGCCGCAAAACTCCTGAACGTCAGGATCTGCCAGCCAGCGCATGAGCATCGGCAAGTCGTCGGACGTCAGCGGCCGGATGCGCAGCCGCGACCCGTGAATCGGCTCATGGTCCGTGGGATCGGGCCGCTCGACGAACCTTGCCATGCGGCCTCGTAACGGGTGGACTCATAGCGAACTCGCTCAACCATGCGCCGCCCTCTCCAGCCTGGCCGGGTTCGCGACGGCATGGACGCTCTCGCCCATCGGCTGGGCTAAAGTCGCAACCCCAATGCCCCAGCAACGTGCCGCGTCTCCCGACTCCGCTCCCCCGTGGACAATCCGCCGCGCCACCGTGGACGACGCCGAAGCCATCGAGACCGTACGCGTCGCGACCTGGAAGGCCTGCTACCGCGGATACCTCCCTGACGCCTATCTCGACAGCCTCACCGTCACCGCGTCGCGTGTCGAGCAATACCGCCAAGCGATCGAGGACGTCGAAAGCGCCGAACGCGTCATAGCAAACTCCGGCGCCGAGGTCATCGGCATGGGTTTCGCCGGACCGCCGGAGGACGCGGAAGTGGACGCCAACGTGGGTGAACTGTACGCGCTCTACGTGCTGCCCGGCTGGCAGGGCCGCGGCGTGGGTCGCGCGTTGCTAAATCGCCTCACCGCCGGTCTGCGAGCCCGCGGCTATCGCTCCGCAATCCTGTGGACCCTGCGCGACCTCCCGCCAGCCCGCAGGTTCTACGAGTCCAACGGCTGGGCGTTTGACGGTACCGAAGCAACCCACGACTGGCACGGCCCGGTCCACCTGGTGCGCTACGCCCGCGACCTGAGTGAACCGGCATGACCCTGCCCCGCTGTCCCTGGGCCGGCGATGACCCGCTGATGCAGGCCTACCATGACCGGGAGTGGGGTGTCCCCCTCCACGACGACCTCGCCCTCTTCGAACTGCTCACCCTGGAAGGCGCCCAAGCCGGCCTCTCCTGGCGCACCGTCCTGCACCGCCGCCAGGGCTATCGCGAGGTGTTTGACGACTTCGATCTCAAGCGAATCGCGGCCTACACGTCCGCCGATATCGAAGCTCGCCGGGCCGACCCCAGGATCATCCGCAACCGCGCCAAGATCCAGGCCACTGTCGGCAACGCCCAGGCGGCACTTCGCACCATCGACGAACTCGGCTCGCTGGACGCGCTGATCTGGTCCTTCGTGGACGGCCATCCGTTACGTAATGCCTTCCGGTCGATGGACGACCTCCCGGCCGAAACCGAGGTTTCCCGCGCCATGAGCCGCGACCTCAAACGCCGCGGCTTCAAGTTCGTCGGCCCCACCATCTGCTACGCCTTCATGCAAGCCGCCGGCCTGGTAAACGACCACCTCCTGTCCTGCTTCCGCTACCACGAGGTGTGATTCGGGGCTTCTCGCTCATCCAGATGTACGCTCGGGGTCGATCCGCCCAAGTGCCGGGCACCTGCGCTCGCGAGAGGAGCTTCAGTTGTGAGCGACCAACCGCTGTTTGAGGCTGCCTTCCCCTATCAGGACGACGTGCTGGCGCTGCCCGTCGAGGACTTGGATCGGGCGGCCAACTGGTACGCCCGGGCCTTCGGTCTTGCTGAAGTGGAACGCCGCGACAGCCCGGTGCCCACGGTCATCATGCAGCGCGACGGCGTACAGATCGGCTTCGCGATCAACGGCGGCGACGCCACCCAAGACGGCGCCGCCATTCTGGTCAGCGACCTCGAGCGGGCGCGACGCGAACTCGAAGTCAACGGCATTTCGCCCGGCGATTCACGCGTGGATGAACACAACGGCAAGCAACTGCGCGTCTTCTTCGTCGTAGCCCCCGACGGCCTCTGCTTCTACTTCCACCAACCCATCGAGTAGCCCGGCTGCGGCCGCCACTTGCAACCGCGACGGCCTCAACCGTCACGTTCTTCGACTCCTCCGATCAGGCGTCCCCGACCGCACGCCTCATCTTCGGCACGCACGGGCCATCAATCACGGCTCACAAGCTCCCGCATCTTCGCCACAAACGCCTCCTCGTTCACTTTCACCGATCCCGCCGGAATCGGCTGATCCGCCGCCACCGCTTCGCTGACCCTGGCCCCGTAGGCCAGTCCCAGAGGCAACACGCCCTCAGCCTTCAACGTCTCGGCCCGGTCGATCAGCCCATACACCAGCCGCCCACCCGAGCCGTCCAGCGTGTCGCCGGGCTGCAGGTCGCGCTTGGCGTAGGCCAGCACCTCCGAAGTCGGCGCCTTGAGGGGCAGGCCCGACGACGCCCCAAGCAGCGCCGCCTGCGCAATGCTCAGCGGCGTCTCGATCCCACATAGGTGGTATTCCCGAAACAGCGCCATTCGCTGACCGTCGGCCGAGACTCGCGTCCCGTGAATCCGCATGTCCTCGCGGATGTGCGCGTCGGCCGAGGTCGCCACTGCCCACACCCCGTCGGCAATGTTCTCTGACAGCTCCGTCACACCGTCCGGCCCCACGGCATTCGCCAGGTCCACCACCCCCGAACTCTCCAGCAGTCCGCCGGACTGGGCGGGCGCGAACAGGTTTGGCAACTCGTTTAGCCCCGCCGACGGCTCATGCATCCCGCGACGGTCCGGCGGCAGACCCGTCATGTTCGACACCGCGCACATCTCGATCTGGGCTTTCGTCCCGTCCCGGAACGAGTTGTACATCTGCGAGTTCAGACGCAGCCGCTCCGCCGCTTCAACGTCGTAGCCCAGCCGTGATAAGGCCAGCTCCGGGTCGCCGTGCCGGTCCGCCGGGTACCGCCGCGTGCCCCGTCCCACGGCGACGACTTGCAGGCCCAGGGCCTTGGCCCAGTCGAACAGCTCCATGATCGCCACCGGCTGGTCGCCTGCCGCCAGCGTGTACACCATGCCTTGCCGCCGAGCCTCGCGCGCCAGCACCCAGCCGCAACTTACGTCCGCTTCAACCGTCACCATCACCACGTGGCGGCCCTGCCGCAGCGCCCCCCACGCATTTCGCGCCGCGACATCGGGAATCCCGGTCGCGTCCACGAAGACTTCGATTGGAGCCGACTCCAGCGCCTCGGCGTCGGGTGCCAGCACGGCCGCTCCTTCCGCCAGCGCCGCTCGCGACTTGGCCGGGCTCTCGCAGCGCTGCCACTGCCCGTCCAACCACCCGGCAGCCCGTAGAGCCTCCGCCCCGTTGCCCGCGTTCGGATCCGCCACCGCCGCCAGCCGCAGCCCCTCGATCTGCGAAATCTGCGCCGCGATGCTCGTGCCAAACCGCCCCGCCCCGGCCAGAGCGATCGTCACCGGCCGGCCGGCCGCACCCCGCGCTTCCAGTCGTTCTCGCAGTAGACGCAGCATCTGACGGCACCCGGCGACCTGGCGGCATCCGCATCAACCATAGCCTGCCCTCGCACCAGGTCCAGGCGCCCTTGTTGTGGGCGAGTCGCACCGTACACGGCAACGACTACGTACAGCGGGCGAACACCAAATCGCTTAAGCTGGGACGTTATGGCCGACAACTCCATCGTCATCCGCGGCGCGCGGGAACACAATCTCAAGAACATCGACCTTGAGATTCCGCGCAACAAGCTCGTGGTGTTCTCGGGTATCTCCGGCTCCGGCAAGTCCAGTCTCGCCTTCGACACCCTCTACGCCGAGGGCCAACGGCGCTACGTCGAGTCGCTGTCGGCCTACGCCAGGCAGTTCCTGGGCCAGCTCGAGAAGCCGGACGTCGACCAGATCGAGGGCCTGTCGCCAGCCATCTCCATCGACCAGAAAGCCACCTCCCACAATCCGCGCTCCACCGTGGGCACCGTCACCGAGATCTACGACTACATGCGCCTTCTCTGGGCGCGCATTGGGCAGCCTCACTGCCACACCTGCGGCGAGCCGCTCTCGGCCCAGACCATCCAGGAAATGGTCGACCAGATCCTGGATTGGGACGACGCCACCCGTTTCCTGGTGCTGGCGCCCGTGATCATCCACCGCAAGGGCGAGCACAAGGGCGTGTTCGACGACGCCCGCCGCGCCGGCTTCGTACGTGTGCGTGTGGACGGCCAGGTCGTGTCCATCGACGACGCGCCAGCCCTCGACCGCAACCTCTGGCACGACATCGACATCGTGGTCGACCGCCTCACCGCCAAGGCCGACTCGCGCATGCGGCTGGCCGACTCGTTGGAAACCGCTCTCAAGCTGGGCGAAGGCTTCGTCACCATTCAGATCGTCGACGGCGACGAAATGACCCTCAGCGAGCGGCTGGCCTGCAAGAACGGCCACGTCAGCCTGGCCAACCTCGAACCCCGTGTCTTCTCCTTCAACACGCCCCACGGCGCCTGCACGGACTGCAACGGCCTGGGCTCCAAGCTTGAGCTTGACCCCGCCCTCATCATTCCCAACCGCTCCCTCGCCATCGGCCAGGGCGCCATCGTCCCCTGGGTCAAGGCCCACACCCGCGAGACCTCGCTCACTCGGCACGTCATCGAGGCCCTCGCCCGTAAGTACGGGTTCCGCACCAACACCCCGGTCGATCGGCTGGACCCAGCCATCGTGGACGTTCTGCTCTACGGCGCGCCCGGCCAGCCGCTGGTCGTGCAGTACACCAACGCCGCCGGACGCCGCCGCGCCTACGAGTTTGAGTTCGAAGGCGTGATCCCCAACCTTCGCCGCCGCTACGCGAACACTGAGTCCGAGTACATCCGCGGCGAGATCGAGCGCTATATGACCCGCCGCATGTGCCCCACCTGTCTGGGCGCTCGGCTTCGGCCGGAATCGCTGGCCGTCACCGTGGGCGGCAGTTCCATTCACGACGCCACGGCCATGACCATCCAGGCCGCCGCCGGATTTTTCGCCGGACTCAAGCTCAGCAGACGCGACGCCACCATTGCGGTCCAGGTGCTCAAAGAAATCAACGCCCGCCTCGGTTTCCTCGAGGCCGTCGGTCTCGAGTACCTCACCTTGGAACGCTCCGCCGGCACCCTGTCAGGCGGCGAGGCCCAGCGCATCCGCCTGGCCACCCAGATCGGTTCGGGCCTGGTCGGCGTGATGTACATCCTCGACGAACCCAGCATTGGCCTGCATCAGCGCGACAACGCCCGCCTGGTCCGCACTCTGAAAGGACTGCGTGACCTCGGTAACACGGTGATGGTGGTAGAGCACGACGAGGAAACCATCCGCTCCGCCGATTGGGTGATCGACATTGGCCCCGGCGCTGGCGACCTCGGCGGCACCGTCGTCGCCGAGGGCACGCCGGATCACATCGAGCGTCACCCCCATTCCCTCACCGGTGCCTACCTGGCCGGACGCGAGCGCATACCCGTGCCGCCCGCCCGCCGCCCCGGTAACGGCGCGCGCCTCACGCTCGAAGGCGTGCGCGCCAACAACCTCAAGTCCCTCGACGTCCAGTTCCCCCTCGGCTGCTTCATCTGCGTCACCGGCGTCTCGGGATCGGGCAAGAGCACCCTCATCGAGGACGTGCTCTACCGGGCGCTGGCCCAGCGCATCTGGGGCAGCCGCAACGTGCCGGGCGAGCACTCCCGCATCCGCGGACTGGAGCACATCGACAAGGCCATCGAAATCGACCAGTCCCCCATCGGCCGCACCCCCCGCTCCAACCCCGCCACCTACACCAGCGCCTTCACCCCAATCCGCGACCTCTTTGCCGCCGTCCCCGAGTCCCGCGCCCGCGGCTACAAACCCGGCCGCTTCTCGTTCAACGTCAAAGGCGGCCGCTGCGAAGCCTGCGAGGGCCAGGGCCTGAACCGTATCGAGATGCAATTCCTGCCCGACGTATACGTCACCTGCGAGGTTTGCGAAGGCGCTCGCTACAACCGCGAGGCCCTGGACATCACCTACAAGGGCAAGACCATCGCCGACGTGCTGGCAATGACCGTCGAAGAGGCCCACGTCTTCTTCCAGAACATCCCGTCCATCGAGCGCAAGCTCGGCACCCTGGTCGACGTCGGCCTCGGCTACATCCGCTTGGGCCAGCCCGCCACCACCCTCTCCGGCGGCGAAGCCCAGCGCATCAAGCTGGCCGCCGAACTCTCCAAGCGCGCCACCGGCAAGACCGTCTACATCCTCGACGAACCCACCACCGGCCTGCACTTCGCCGACACCCGTAAACTCATCCAGGTCCTTCAGCGCTTGGCTGACGCCGGCAACACCGTCATCGTCATCGAACACAACCTCGACGTCATCAAGTCCGCCGACTGGCTCATTGACCTGGGACCCGAAGGCGGCGACGCCGGCGGCGAACTCATCGCCGAAGGCACCCCCGAGGACGTCGCCAACCAGCCCGCCAGCTACACCGGCCAATACCTCCAGCGCGTCCTGAACCCCGACACCCGCCGTCCGCGCCCCTCCAGCAACGGCCGCACCCGATCCTCTCGCAGCGCTGCCCGCAAGCCGGCCCCCGCGACTGCATGACTCGTATCCAAGGACAGCGAACCATGGCAACTGCAACTCGTCGATTCGAAGGCCGGGGAGCGGTTGTCACCGGTGCAGCCACCGGTATTGGTGGCGCCATCGCCGAACGCCTCGCCTCCGAAGGCGCCTCCGTCCTCATCGCCGACATCAACGCCCAGGGCGCCCTGGAGCGCGCGGCCAGGATTCAGGACGCCGGCGGCATCGCCGCCGCCTGCACTACCAACGTCGGTGAGATCGACCAGGTTCAGGCCATGATCCAGGCTGCCGTCGACCATTGGGGTCGCCTCGACATCATCGTCAACAACGCCTACCCCGCCCTGGAAGCCATGACCGGCGGCGCCGAAGACGTCCCGCCCGACGTCTACGACAGAGCCATGGCCGTCCTCGTCAAGGCCAGCTACCTGGCGGCCAAATTTGGCGTGCCCCATCTGCGCAGCGCTGGTGGCGGCAGCATCGTCAACATCTCCAGCATTCACGGCCTGCTTGTTGCTCCTGGCGCCCTCGTCTACGAAACCGGCAAAGCCGCCCTTATTGCCGCCACCCGCCAGATGGCCGTTGAGTACGGACGCGACGGCATCCGCGTCAACGCCATCGCCCCCGGCCACATCGTCACCGAGGGCATCCAGGCCGGTATGTGGGACCAGAACCCCTCCGGGCTTAAGTTCCTTGAAGCCCAATACCCCGTCGGCCGCTGCGGACGCCCCGCCGACATCGCCGCCGCCGTCGCCTTTCTCTGTTCCGAAGACGCGTCGTTTATCACCGGCCACACCCTCGTCGTCGACGGCGGCCACTCCCTCCAAATCCAAGAAAACTTCGGCGTCGCCCAAGCCCACTACATCCAAACCCACCCCAACACCCAACTCCCCTACTAGCCGCTCCCAGCCCGCTCGCCAGTCTTATCCCTCTCCTGGGGGAGAGGCAGATTCCGGCGTCCGCGCCGGAAATCGGTGAGGGGTCCACCGCGCACCACGCCCAACCGTTCGTGGTGAGCCAGTCCGGAGTCTGCCGAAGAGCCTGCCCTGAGCTTGTCGAATGGGACTGTGTCGAACCACATCCCCGCGTCCTCGTCCAATCTTGCGTAGGGGCGGCGTCTCAAACCCGCCCGTCTTCGGAACCACCAACCCTTGCCGTCTACGAGGTGCCCGGTTCCTATCCATCCAGGTCGAACCAGTCGTCTGCAAGTCTCAAAGTTGGACGCTGCGGCTGAAACTCTTCTTCCGATGAAACCCTCAGAACTACGAGCTACTTCCCGACGTCGTACTCCCGCCAGTCCGGGACGTAAGCATTCATCAGCGCCTTGAACAGCTTTCCGTGATTCGGCACGCGCAGGTGTAGCAGTTCGTGGGCGATCACGAAGTCCTGGAACCCATCGACTTGCCTGTCCAGGTCGCGTGCCAGGGTAATCGTCCCGGCGGTTGAGCAGGATCCCCACTTCCGTGTCATATGCCGGACACGTACGCGACGCGGAGCAACGTTCAGGCGCTCCGACCAGTATTCAACTCGTTGCCGCAGACCCGAATTGCTGCCGTCAGGAGTCCGCATCAGTAGCTCCGCCGAGCAGGATGGCCAGGACGTGATCAACGATTCGTCCCCGCTCGCCACTCTCGACCCTCAGCAGAGGGTGATAGAGCGAGGCCCGCATCCGCCTCTGTTCCTCGACATTGACGGCGGCGTTGGGAAAGCGGCTAGTGAGCGTCTGGGCCTCTTGAGCCAAATCCATGGCGCTTACTTCGGCCGCTTGCAGGGCGCCGTCGTCCTTCAGAGTCCAGAACACAGAAAAGGCTCTGGGAGGCAGGGTGCTGGTCTTCGCGGCAGTTGCGGCGTCTTCCTTGTCTCTGGCGATGGCTTCCAACATGTCCATCGCCGCAAGCCCGGCACTCGTACGCTCTTCCAGACCCTTCAATACCCGTTCTGCACGTTCCTTCAGAGGCCGCAGCACGGCCTCCAGATCCGGCTCGCGTTCGACCTCGGTCTGAAATCCTCGGACCAGATTGAAGACTTTGGCTTCGTCAGAACCGGGTTCATTCCGAATCGCGGCGAGAGTGCGAATGTCAAAGGTCACGGCCTTGGTCAGGTTGCCCAGACCGTGCATCGTGGCCGAATCTTCGACCAGCCGCTGCGTCTTGTGGGCCAGGTCGGCTACGAATTCGGGGCTGTTGGAATAGGCGCCGCGGACAACCGCGTAGAGCTTGGCAAGCCGTTGGAACGGACTGATGTAGTCGCGCAACTCGGCTGACGGCGACAGGATTTCCCACAGCGCTTCGAGTTCCTTGTAGGCCGAGTAGAAGCCCTGTCTGTTTTCTGGCGACAGAAAGCGGCCGAACACGATCGCCTCAAGCCGCGCGTCTTCGTCGGCGCTCGTTACGTATTCGGCAGGCGCCTCAGCCGCTTGGAGCAGCCCTTCTGAGTCGTCACTCGGAACTTCGAGGTATTCCACTCGGGCTCTGGCCATGTTGGATCGAAAGTCCTGCATCAACAGGTCCAGGTCCTCGATCACGCCGCTGACGTCCGACGTATCGAACTGCAGCGCCTTCTTCAGGTCCCGCAACACGCCTACGAAGTCCACGACAAGCCCAATGCGCTTGCCAACGCCGTTCGCGTCCACGTAGGGCCGGTTGACGCGCGCAATGGCCTGCAGCAGAACGTGGTCGCGCATCGGCTTATCCAGGTATATGCAGTACAGCAGGGGCGCATCGAATCCGGTCAGCAGCTTGTCGGTGACGATCAGGATCTTCGGGTCGTCGCCCACGTTCTTGAACGTCAGCCGAACGTCCTTTTCCTCTTCCTCGGATAACTGCAGCTGAGCGACAAGCGGCCGTTCCACAATGTCATCGGTGTTCTCCGAGTACACCGGCGCGGTCCACTCCGCGGGCAGCAGCTTGTCAAGTGCCCGCTTGTACTTGGCGCAGGCCTCGCGGTTCACGCCCACCAGGAACGCCTTATAGCCCAGTGGAAAGACGTTCTCCCGGAAATGCTGGGCCACAAACGTCGCGACCTTCTCGATGCGGTCGTCGGCGCTCAGGAAGGTGCGCAAGCCGACGGCTCGGTCAAGCACGCGATTGAGCTCGTCAACGTCCGTCACGCCTTCCATCTCCGCCAGGGCCAGAAACTCTCGGTCGAGCTGACCGGCGGGTACCGTCATCTCGCTTGGCGCCATCATGTGTCGGATCGGCAGCGTCGTCTCGTCCTCGATGGACTCGGCGATGGTGTACTTGTCCAGGTAGCCCAGATCGTCGTCCGCGCCGAATATCTTGAAGGTCCCTTCGCCGTGCTCGGTTCGCGCGATTGGCGTGCCCGTGAATCCGACGATGGTCGAGTTCGGCACCGCCGCCATGAGGTAGGTGCCCAGTTCCCTCGCCACCGATCGATGCGCCTCGTCGATAAACACATAGATGCTGTCGCGGACATTGGCGTCCTTTTCGATGCCCTCGAACTTGTGAATCATCGAGATGATCAGACCTCTCCGATCCGCGGCCAGCATCTCCCGCAGCTGAGCCCTGGAGTTAGCCCGCGCGACGGCAATGTCCTGCTGCTGCATCTCGCCCAGCAGCCGCTCGACCCAGCCGGCAAGTTGACCCTCCAGTTCCCGGCGATCCACCACGACAACCACCGTCGAAGCCCCAAACCTGTCCTTGGATTCCAGGATCAATCGCGCGGCGGTGAGCAGCGTGAACGTCTTCCCGGATCCCTGGGTGTGCCAGATCAGACCGCGGCGCTTCGCCGGCGCCGCGCACCGTTCGACGATCCGGTCGACCGCGCGGCGCTGGTGCTGGCGTAACACGGTCTTCCGCGTTTCGCCGTCCTCCACGTAGAAGAGGATCCAGTCCCGCAGCGTACGCAGGAAGTCCGTCGGCTCGAAGAAGGACTGAACGGCGAATCGATAGCTCTCTTCAGGAGTTTCCTTCCACCGCGCCATGTACCGGCGTGACAGGTTCCAGGTGACGCCGTACCAGTAGTCCAGCAGGTGAGTCACGTTGAAGAGCTGCGCCGCGCCCATCAATTCGGGCGTCTCGACCTCGTAGCGCCGCAATTGCGTGACGCCCCGCTCGATGGCGTCGGCGTCCGTCGGGTTCTTGTGCTCGACGATGGCCACCGGCAAGCCGTTGACCACGAACATCACATCGGCCCGGTTGCCCTTGCGGGCCGGCGGTTTGAGCCGCCATTCCCAGGTCACGTGGAGGACGTTGGCGCCCGGTTCGTCGAAGTCGACGAGCCGCACCTGCCGGTGGCGCTGCTCGGCTTCGTCGTACCACTGTCGCTCGCCCCGCAGCCAGGCCAGCATCCGCCGGTTGCCCTCAATCGTCGACGGAAGCGCCTGGATGTTCTCCACCACCGAGCGGACGGCGTCGTCTGTCATCCAGGGATTGAAGCGGCGCAGAGCATCTTCCAGCACGCCGCGAAACAGCAGGCCAGCCTCACCCCCTCGTAGTGCCAGGGCATTCTTGGGGGAGAGCGAAGTCCAGCCGACCTCCGCCGCATGGCGCACCATCGGAAACTGGACGGTGCCGGCTTCGGTGATGCTCAGACGCGCCACGACTGCCCCGCTACTTGAAGATCCTCTGCGTTAGTCATATCCTTAGTCAAGCAGACAGCCGAGGCACCCGAGGAGCCGGAAATGGCAACGGTGAACGTGCACGAGGCCAAGACCCACCTGTCGCGCCTGCTGGCCCAGGTCGAGGCGGGCGACGAGGTAACTATCGCCCGCAACGGCAAGCCAGTCGCCCGGCTCGTGCCCTGCAAAAGGCGCGGCAAGCGGCAGTTTGGCGCGATGAAGGGGAACAAGGAATGGGAGGAGTTAGGTGACCTCGTCTCGCAGCCGCTGCCGCCGGAGGAGTTGGCCTTATGGGAAGGCGGCCCGTAGTTGCGGTTGCTGCTTGACACCCACGCCTTCATCTGGTGGGTGAACGGGAGCGAACGACTGCCGCGGCGGGCCCGCCGCGCCATCGACAACGATGCGAACGTCATATTCGTCAGCGCGGCCTCCGCTTGGGAGATAGCCACCAAATACCACCGGGGCAGACTGGACGAAGCCGTGGCTATGGTGCCCGACATTGCCGGCGCCATAGCCGACCAGGACTTCCAAGAGCTGCCCATAACCGTCGAAGAAGCCGCGCGCGCGGGCGGGCTTCCGGATCCGCTCCGCGACCCCTTCGACCGCATGCTCATCGCCCAGGCGTTGTCACGCAACCTCGCGCTCATCTCCAACGAATCCATCTTCGACCGCTACGGCATCCGCCGCCTCTGGTAAAGCGCCGCCACCTATCGATGACGATCCCCATACGCCCCTATAGGCCCCCTCGAAGACTACGCGGTGCGTTCTGCAATCAGCGCCCGCACGGTGGGGACCAGCTCGTTGGGAATCTCCATCACCGTCTGCGTGGAGTCCTCGAAAGCGGCCTCATCTTCAGCGACCGCTTCATCCTCGCTCAGCGAGTCGTAGTGCTGAAGAAGGCGTTGGACACGCTCCTCGTCCCATCCAGGTGGAAAGCTGGTGGTGTTCTTCATCGTCGCCTCCTTCTCATGCGTCGCCGAAAGGCGGCGAGCGGTTTGCCTCTCAACTCGTATGCCGTGATGACGAAGGTCCAGTCCGGATTGCGGTCGGGCACATAGATGACCCGAAGGTAACGTCCGCCAATAGTCTGCCCGATCGCAATACGCGATCCCTCCCGACCGGGTCGGTCTTCTCCGGGTGATGCCAAGACATCCTCGACTTCGCTTTCCTCAACGCCGTGGGAGAAGATATGCGGCAGACCTGTTTCACGGTCGATATAGAATCTAATCCGCACAGCTGCCACCTCCGACCACTGCCTCGGCTAGTTTCACGCCGAACAGCACCTCTCTGCCACCCCGATTCAGGAAGGCCCACACCGTCATGGCCGCCTTCCGGCGTGCCCCAGTCGTGACCTTGCACTCCGGCGCCTCCGACTCGCTTGATGCCGCGGGAGCTGCAATGCTCTAATACCTCACGATCCCTCTCATAACTTCGTGACCGTTTCTAGCAATTGCATCCGTGCCAAGTCACGCGGCGACGCCGATGTGACTCAATAGGGGAATAATGTCGAATTGATCCTTGACTTCATTCCTAAAGGATCTGTCAAGAGACTGAACTATCGCATTCGCGATCAGGGCGCATAGAGTCTTAGCTAGATCTTGGATGCTCAGGACAAGTTTTATCAGCGTATCCGCATGATCCGAACCTTGTTGATACATAGTGGTGTCCTCGTAATTCGATTTGACCCGGATACGGTACAGGTAATCGAACACGGTTGTCGGACCAACAGAATCTGCAATCTTAACTTGCTTCGGTCTACTTAAGCGAGCTGTTTTCTTACCTGACTTCCGGGCCTGCGTTTTTCTTGCGGATTCCAGCTTGTCTACGATCAATCTGCGCCGCGTCGTATCAAGGCATTGCGCTACGTGGGCATCCCGCGTAGCTTCGCTTGGACGACCAAGGTTGAGTCCCGAGCGGATGTCCACCCGGCGGTCTGGGATCCCATTCAAGTTTCCCGGGAGATGCTTCCATCCGTAGTAGCCTCCACGGAGCACTGCGGAGAAGGGACGGGGAAAAAGCCCGTCGACCATGCGATCCGCAGCCGTCTTCGTGAACGCACCATGGGTCCGTGGCAGGCTTTCAGCAGATCCAGTCGCGGATAAGAAAGTCAGTCCAAAACCATGAACTGCGTAGTATGCCTGCACCGGCAACCAAAGGGCACTTGCCATTGCGAAATCCGGCATTTTCTCGACTGGTATTTGTCGCATCAAGCGAAGAGTAAGATGCCCACGCCGCAAGTGCTTCTGGACCGCATCATGGTCGCAGTGCCGAGTTGGCCTGAGCTTCCGAAAGGCATTCAAGCGCGACTGTTCAGCTCCAAGCGAAGACCCACGCGGCTTCCTCAAGCACCACGCGTCGTTATAGTTGGAATAAGTGGTGGTCGCAGCTCTACTATCAGAGATGCCGTAGTCCCGAAGGTCAAGTATAGGCATTCATTTATCTTTCCTAGCAATCAACAGTACTCAAGTCCAACTCCCTCACCCGTATCTCCCCCGTCATCAGCTTGTGCAGCACCGCCTTGAACAACTCCTCCAGCACGTCGCGTTTCCGCCGGTGCAGGCCAATCTTGCGGTCGATGGATTCGAGAACAGCAATAATGCTCCGTTGCTCGTCTTCGGCGGGCAGCGGAAACAGGACCGTACGGAGCTTAGTCGCATTGATGTTAGCTTGTCCGACCGCGCGGCTCGCGAGCTTCTTGATCTCCTCCTGCGTTCTTGGCCAGTTCATGAAGTAATTGAGAAACTCCGGGACGCATCGGCCGGCGTCAACCACAAGCCGAACGAGATAGGACGCAAAGACAGCAGGCCTAGCGTCTTCAATAATCGCCATGCGCCCGACCAGATCAATGCTGTTTGTGCGATTGAAAAGGAGATCGCCAGGCTTTACTCGGAATCTGTCGTAACTCTCGGCATCTAGATCGACAAACTGAAGATCTCGGTAATGCACCTTGCCGTCTTCCTGGCAGTTCATTCGCAGAATTGGACAAGCGCCGGACGTTCGGCCCCGCATTGATAGGCCGTATTGAGTGGCCACGGCCACGTCGTCAATTGCCGTAACCTCCCAACTCTCTGGCACCGGTCCAATCTTTGTCTCCTTCCGCGGCTCGCCTTGCAGACCGCGGGTAAACAGCGTGTGCATTGCAGCGCGCTTCAAGTCCTGTGCGATCGCAATACTCTGATTTTGTGCTCTGATTGCGTCGCGCACCTGGCTGAGCACCGATATGATTGCCCGTTGCTGGTCTACTGGCGGCCGGGGAACGTCGAGCCCGGCAAGGCGGTTGCGGGACAGGTTTGGGATAGTAGTCTTATTTCCCGCTCCCTCGAAGATGCCTAGCTGCGTGAAGGCGGATTGCAGGAAGAACACATAGAATTGCGGCTCGACGTTAGGGTCGATTGGCCAGAGCCGATGCAAGTGGTTCTGGAACGACATCGTTTCCACTTCGCCATGCCAGATCGCCGCACGTCCTATCTCTCCGCCCTCGCAGACCAGCAGGTCACCCTTCCTCAGTAGCTTGGCAGGCAACTCGTGCTCTGGAATGGACATCTCATCAACGGACGACAGATCGATCTCGTCCCAGAGGACGTTGGATGTCCGTAGGAAGGGCGTCTTGTTGGGGCCATTGCGTGCGGCGGCGGACATCGTCTTGCCCGCGCCAATCTCGAAAAGCTCCCCAAGGGGACGCCAGGTCCACATATCGCTCATTGCAGGCGCACCAGCATTCTTGCCAGTGATGCGTCGATCTCACGGGCCTCTTCATCGAGACGCTGCATGTCCGCGATGATCTCGGAAATCGGGCGCTGAGCGACGTCGCCAGCCTGCCCCACCCACCGACTTGGACTCAGGTTGTAGTCGGCTTCCTTCGCCTCATCTCGTGTGATGACGGCTACCTCGCCGTCCACTGGCTCCCCTTTGACGAAGGCCGCCGCCAATGGGCGGATGTCGTCCCCAGGGATGTAGTTCTTGGGCCGCCCCTTGCGCACGCGCCGGCTGGCGTTCAGCAGCACGATCGTGTCCTTGCGCGCCGCCGGCTTGCGCTTCGCGAGCACGATGATGATCCCGGCGGCGCTGGTGTTGTAGAAGAGGTTGTCCGGCAGCAGGATCACGCCGTCGATCAGGTCCCGCTCCACGAACCATCTGCGAATGTTCCGCTCCCGGTCCTCGTTCTTGCTCCCCGAACCGCGCGTGACCGCGCCGGTGTCAAGCACCACCGCCGCCCGCCCGCGCTCGTTCAGGCAGGCCAGGGTGTGCTGCAGCCAGGCCCAATCGCCCTTGCCCGTGGTGACGCCGCCGGCGCCCCGGAACCGGTCGAAGGGGTCGTTGTCGAACACATCGGGGTTGAATGGTTGATTCCACATCGGATTGGCGACCACGATGTCGTGGGTGCTGATGCGGCCCGCGGCGTCCTTGAACTTCGGGTTGAGCATCGTGTCGCCGCGCTCGATCTGTACATCCATGTCGTGGACGATGGCGTTCATGTGGGCCGTTGCGTAGCTCTCGGCTTGCAGCTCCTGTCCATGGAGCTTCAGCGGGACACGGCTGGTGGGGTCGAGCTCGCGGGCAGCGAGTTGGAGCTTGACCAGCAGCCCCGCCGACCCGCAGGCGAAGTCGTGACAATCCTGGCCGGGCCTCGGCCGCACGATATGCGCCATCAGGAATCCGACCTCGGTAGGCGTGAAGAACTCGCCGGAGCTGCGGCCCGAGCCTTCGGCGAACTTCCTGAGCAGGTATTCGTAGGCGCGGCCCAGGAAGTCGGGCTGCACGTCGGCCAGGCCGAGCCGGTAGCGCGGGTCTGAGAAGGTCTCGACCACGGCCGCCAGCCGGGCTGGGTTGATGTCCCGCTCGCCATTGCGCTCGGACGCGAAGTCCACCAGGTCGATCACGCCGGATAGCGACGGGTTGTGTCGCACGACCGCACGCACCGCCCGCGTCAGATGCTCGCCAATGTCCCTGGGTCGGGTGCTTCGTCCATGATCGTCGCGGGGCCACTCATGCGAATCCCTGCCGCTGACGACGCTCCACCTAGCCTCCGGCGGCAGGTAGAACCGCAACAGGCCGTGGTCGCTCTCCGCGATCTCCTGCGCGATCGCTCGATCTCCGTACTCCTCGGCCAGTCGGTCGATCTCGTCGTCGAAGACGTCTGAGAGACGCTTGAGAAAGAGCAGTGGCAGCAAGTAATCCTTGAACTTGGCCGCGTCCCTCTCACCCCGGATGGAGCAGGCCGCGTCCCACAGCATCTGCTCCATCGGTTTGGTGGACGGGGCGGCCGCCTGCCGACTTCGCGATCGGCGCCGGGTCACGCGCACGGCGGACTCGGTCTGGCGGATAGCCGCCTCGGCGGTGTCGACGCCCGCTTCATCGGCAAGCGCGGCAATAGCTGTCCGCGCCGCCCTCTGCGGCATGGTCAAGCCACCCTCCCAGCGATTCACCGTGGCAAACGCAACCCCAAGCCGCTCCGCAAGCTCCCCCTGCGTCAATCCCAGCTCGGCACGGATGGCCTGTAGAATCGCCCGAACAGTCTGCTTATCTGTTATGTCTGTCATATCTGCACTATAACATCTAAACCGTGAGTGGCAAGGGACAATCCCCGGCCACTCTCACACTCTGAACTCCTCCCTTGCCACTCGTCCCCACATAGTGTACTCTAACCGAGTAAGCCTCGCAACCCCTCTCCAATGCCCACCGCCTCGCTCCTGCTCCTGCCGCTCAAACGCCTCCTGAGCTTGATCCCGTCCGTGCTGCGCCTGTTCCCCGTCCTGCTCCGCCCGCCTCCGATGGCCGCCCGCCTCTCCCCGCTCGCCCTGCCCCCATTCGTGCCACGCCTGCCCACGTTCGCGCTGCGCCCCCTCGCCTTCCTGCCAACCCCGTCCAGCCACCCCCGCCGCCCCGCCGCAAAACGCCCCGCCTCCTGCCCCTTCGACCTCTGGGAAAGGGTTGGCGCCTGCCCCGGACGCGATCCGGGGACGAGGGTCTTCCGGTCGAGGCGTCACCCCGCAGCGCCGTCGCACCGAGCCGTCCCCACCGCGCCCCAAACCCCGCCAAAATGCACCCCGCCGCGCCTCAAGAGTTTTTTGGAAAAAACTCTTACTGCGCGCGAGACCCCCACTTCCGCCCCCTCCAGCCACCCCTATCACGGATCCGCCCAGTCCCCCTCAGCAGCCGCCTCTTCCCGTCATCCCGGCGTCTTCAGCCGGGACCCAGCACCACGGTCAGTCCCAGCGCACCCACGCCACCCCGACCTCCCCAGCATCCCGAGCCCACCTCCCCCTCTTCTCTCACTACTCACTTCTCTCCCCTCACTCCCCTTCTTCATTCCTTCTCACTTCTCACTACTCTTCGCTCACTCCTTCCCCCCGCCCCGCCCCACAGCCATCGCAAACTCGCCCCAAAAATCCGCCATATCTCGCGACCGCCGGCCGGGAACACCCCTAAGGGGTTCCCGGCCGGCGGTCGCGAGTACCCCCAAAACGCGCCGCCTCGCTGCCCAATCCGGTCCCTCGCATCCGCGGCTGCACCTCCGCCACCGACACGCAAACCCGCGGAATCGCAATCCCGGGCCCGGGCCGCATCACCGTCACCACCGGCGCCAGGTGCCCCCCGGTGTAGGTCTCGATCGGAACCACGCTGTGGGCATAGGCCCGATTGGCCTCGTGACCTGTCCGCGAGTCGTACCCCAGCCCCAGCGGCGACGGCTCCCCGCGTTGAACGGCCATCACGTCCAGCGGATGCCCCCAGTCCCCCACCCAGACCCCCTGAAATCCCGGCGGCAGGTCAACCCGCAGCAGCACGTCGCCAATCCATCCGCGCCAGCGGCGTCCGCCTTCGCTTCCGAAGTACGGCGAGTCGTCCAGCCACCGCGGCTTCGGGTCCAGGAACCCCTCCACCGTGTACAGCCCCTCGAACTCCGGCGTCAGCTCGGTGCTGAAGAACGCCCGCTTCCTCGCCTTCAGCCCGCCCGCCGTGCCCAGGATCAACGACAGCCGGTTGCGCCGCGTGTAATGCCAGAACGTCAACCCGCCGTCGGCACGCCACTCCGGCCGCCCCGGATCGTCCTCAAACCCGCAATCTCCCAGCAGCTCGCCCCGCTGGCTGAGAAACCGTTCCCCCGGTTGCCCCTCGGAACTGGCCGTCACGTCACCGCCACGTCGAGCGGCCCCGTCCTAGCTCCAGTCGAACAGGATCTTCCCAGCGGTAGCCCTGTCGGCCAGTTCAAACGCCTCAACCGCGTCTTCCGGCCGGAACCGGTGCGTGATCAGCGACTTGATGGGAACCCGCCGCCGCCGCACGAAGTCCACCAGCTCTTCCCATTCGTGCTGCTTGTAGAGCCAGGACCCACGCAGGATCACTTCCCGGAAGATGATCTGCTCGCTGGGCGCAATCGTCGGGTCGTGGCCCACGCCCACCTCCACGTACGTCCCCTGCGTCCGCAGCGCGTCCACCGCCGCGCCGCGCGCTGCCGGCTGACCGCTCGTGTCGATCGATGCCGCCACGCCTTCGCCGCCGGCCGCCTCGACGATTCGCGCATTCAGGTCGGGGTCCGAGCTGTCCAGGGCAACCTGCGCCCCGCATTCCAGCGCCAGCGCGCGGCGTTCCGCGGACGGATCCACGCCTACCACCAGCGCGCCTCGCGCCCGCCCCAGCAGCACGCAGGCCAGCCCCACGGGTCCCAGTCCAAATACCGCCAGCGGCCGATCCCCGGAGGCGTCGGTCTTTCGCAGCGCCCCGTAGGCCGTCCCCACGTTGCACGAAAGCAGCGCGCCCATTTCAAAGTCGAAGTCGTCGGGCAGTGGCAGCGCGTTGCGCGCCGGCGCGACCAGGTAGGCGGCGTTCGTCCCGTGCCGGTGGCGGCTGAAGTGTTGCGCGTCGGCACAGAACATTGCCTCGCCCCGTCGGCAGTGCACGCAGTGGCCGCAGCCCACGATGCCGAACACCACCACGCGGTCGCCTACCGCTGGATATCCCACGCCCGGACCTACGGCGTCCACGATTCCCGTGTTCTCGTGACCCAGCGCCCACTGACTCCAGCCGTTCTCGTTGCGCACGGCCGCGGACGTCCGGTAGTGATGCAGGTCGCTGCCGCAGACGGCCGACACAATGGTTCGCACGCGCATTTCGCCCGGACCCGGCTGGTCGACCGCGGCGCTGCCCACTTCCACCCGCTCGTCGCCCGGGCAGCGCACACACGTCATCTGGGGAATAGCGGCCATTGCCATGCCTCCGACCTAGGTCCGGCCCGCTTATCATGCGCCTCGAACCCAGGCGCACCAAACGAGAACCATGCGCGAGGCTGACGGGGCCCGATTTCGGTTGATCGCCCACCGCGGAGCTTCATGGGCCGCGCCCGAGAATACGCGGGCAGCATTCAGGCTGGCGGCCGCCCACGGCGCCCGGGAGATCGAAACCGACGTACGACTTACGCGCGATGGCCGCGTGGTTCTGTTTCACGACCGCGGCCTGCGCACGAAGTGCAACCGCGCCGGCGCCGCCGAAGACCTGACTCTGGCCGAACTCAAAACGCTGGATATCGGTGCATGGTTCGATCGTACGGGCGCAAATGCATTGAACAACCCCGCCCTTGGCTGGGATGACGCGCCCGCCGGCCCGTCCTCGCCCGAATACCTGCTCGGCTTTGACGCCTACTTGGATGAGTTCGGCTCGCGCTTCCACCATCACGTCGAGCTCAAAGGCGCATCGCCGGAGCTGCCGCGAGCCGTACTTGCCGCGCTCGACGCGTGCGGCCAGCGCCCGAATTGCACGTTTACGTCGTTTGACTTGAGTCAACTCGAACGGCTGCGCGCGCTAGCGCCGAACGCGCCGGCCGGCTGGCTGTTTGCTCGACGTGGCGATCCGGTTCCCTCGCCCTCGGCCGCGGTGCGCGAATGCCTGCGGCTTGGGCTTCAGCAGTGCAATCCCAGGATTACGGCCCTGACCCTGGAGCACGCCCGAGCCGCCCACGACGCTGGTCTTGAGGTCAGAACCTTTAGTCTGCGCACGTCGGCGGACCTATGGCGGGCGATGGCTCTTGGGGCCGACGGCGCCACCGTCAACTGGTTCCGGTCGGCCTGCCGGCTTCTTGACCAATCGCAACGAACGTCCGCCGCGCGTCCCACGACCAAACCGCTGGCACGGGCATGAGCGGCCGCGCATACCTTCCCGTCGCGCTCAACATGCAAGGGCAGTCGGCCGTTGTGGTCGGCGCTGGTGAGCCGGCCTATTTCAAAGCCGGCCTGCTGACCGACTTCGGAATCGCCACCACGGTCATCGCCCCGCCCGACGGCGCCGACCCGTTCGATGAACGGCTTCAGGTCATGCACGACGCCGGCGAAATCCGACTGCAACGGCGCGCCTACGTCCCGTCGGACTTCGACGGACATCGTCTTGCCATCATCGCGACCGGCGAGAGGTCAGCGGACTACGCCATCGAGGCCGACGCCCGGAACCGTGGGCTGCTGGTGAACGTGGTGGACGATCCCGCGCACTGCGACTTCTTCGCGTCGGCCTACGTGCGGCATGGGGCGATATCGATAGCCGTAAACAGCGGCGGCGCCAGCCCCGGCTTCACCGCCGCCCTGAAGGACGATCTGGGCCAGCGCTACGGACCGGAAATTGAGGAGCACCTGGAGCACTACCTGGCGTGGCGCCGCCTCGTCCGCGAGAGAGTCGACGGATTCCCGAATCGCGAGCGTCTTTGGCGCGGACTCCGGGCCGATGGCCTGTACGACCTGCTGCGCACCGAGGGCCCGGACTCCGCGCGAGCGCTTGTGGAAGCCAGGGTCAACGCCTGGGCCGCCTCGCAGCTTCCCTCAGACGCTCGGAGCTAGATCTCCGCCTGGTCGCTCACCATCGCGGGCATCATGACCGACTCCGAGGTCCCGTGAATGACCTTGTTCGCGGCCGGCACCACCGTGACCAGAACCCCGCTCAGCCGGGCCTTGCCATCCACCACCATGTAGTACGGCGATATGCGCGCTCGCCCGGTCAGCGGACGGACCGCGTCGGCGTCGACGTCGTAGTAGCTCACTCGAACGCGCCGGCTCTGATGGAACTGCTGCAGGATGTACGGCGTCGAATCGAAGCTCGCCAGCGCGTGGTCCACGGCTGCGTCCCACGCTGTCTGATTCACGTCGTGCCCGATGGTCACGCCCCGACTGCCCCAGGCCAGCTCCGAGAATCCCGACGGTTTCAGCACCAGCCGCCGCTCACGCTGCGACAGCCCGCGCAAGTCCGACCAGTTCCGGATGCGGCGCTTGCCGGCGTTGAGCGGCGGGTCCAGCGCGGCAGTCGGCGGAATGGGTTGCGGGTCGAGCAGCCAGGTCGGCGGCAGCATGCGGCGGAGTCGTGCCTGGGTGTCCTTGCCGAGCGCGCCGCGCCAAATGGTATCCAGTTCTGGGTGGTGGAACAGGTGGAAGAGCAACTTTTCTTCCAGGTAGCTCTTGAATGGGGCCGTCACCGTCGCCAGCCGATGCTTCATGGCGTAGATGACGAGATCGATCTTCGGGATGTTGGGCAGGTCGTGTAGCTCAAGAAACCGGTAGACCAGGTCGACCGAGTCCCAACCGTCGCAGTTGCGCATCTGGAGCGTCTCGCCGTGCAACCGCAAATCGCGCGGATGAATCTGTTGTGCGCGCAGGCCGGCCTCGCCGAGAGCCGTCGCGGCCCACGCCATCTCGGGCCGGTAGTCCTCGGATTCATCTGCCACGACCAGCGCCACTGACGGATCGTCGACGCCGGCCAAGCCTCGCAGCGCATCTGCCAGACCCTGCATGATGCCGTCCGCTCCGCCAACCAACTCGAACCCCAGGTCCTCGTACGCTCGGCTGATGGCGCCCAGCACCCCAAAGCCGCCCGGTACCGCGTCCAGTTCGGTGGCCATGAAACCGCCGCCGTCTAAAGCCATGAGGTCTGGGCGGAGCATGATGGGCAGGGCCGAGCGGTAGCGGCGCAGCCGCCCCAGTTCACGCACGCGCTCCGGTTTTCCCTGTTCCAGGTAGTCGAGCACCCACTTGGGCGCGCGGCCGCGCGCGGCGCTGCTGTAAAGCCTGTTGGCCGCGGTGTAGAAGGCGAGCAGGTCGTCGCCCAGCCGTTCCAATTCGGCGACGGCGGACGGAGATAGCGGGAAGGGACTGGGGGCGATCCGCCAGGGCGTGCGGGCGGCATCCGCCGGCTCGTCACCGCCCAAGGGTGCGGCCTTGCCAATTAGCCTGGCGGCTGCTCGCTCGTCCGTTGCCGTCAAGTCCGCCGTCATGCTCGGGGGCGTCAAACGGGTTGGGTACTTCAAGTGCCCGGAACCGCGGGAGTCTAACAGCGCGTCGGTAAGGGACGGATCAGGTCGCGGCCAATTCGGCAACACGTGCCTATCCCTGCGGTTCGTCACCTTTCTTACCGGAAGAGCCGCAGCGCGTGTGAAACAATAGGAACGTGTCGCGCCGTGCGACCGCGCGCGGGTACGAGCCCCGCCCCACACCCCGGTAGCCCATGGCCTTTTTGCGACGCACTCCCACACTTAGCAGGACAGGCTCGCGACTCGCGGGTCTGGTTGCCCTGTCGCTGGCTGGAACTGTGCTGGTTGCCTGCGAGGCGTTCATCCAGACGGTGGAGCCAACGCCCACGCTCATCACGCGCACCGAGTCGGTGCGCCAGCGACCGATGGTTCCGGTGTCGCGCGGGCAACTGATTGAGGCCATTCGCACCACGGCGCGCGTGGAGGCGCTCAACCGCACGGAACTGGCGTTCAAGACTAACGGTCGAGTGAAAGCCATGTACATCACCCAGGGTGACGAGGTCAAGGAAGGTGACATCCTGGCCGAACTGGAGACCGGCCGTCTGGAATCGGACATTGAAAGTTCACAAGAGGCGCTACAGAACACGGAGTTGCGGCTGGATGCGGCCCGCACCCGTGCCAGGGACGAGCGGGCGGCGGCGCAGCGCGCGGTCGCCAACGCCGAGTTGGCGCTGGAGGATCAACGTACGGCCTTTATCAAACTCCTGCGTCGCGCTACGGCCGAGCAACTGGAGCAGTTGAAACTAGAATTGGCCTCTCGCGACGATCGCGGCGGCGCCGACCTCAGCATCGTCGAGGCCGAGGCGTCCCTCGTCCGCGCTCAGCGCGCGGTGACAAATGCCGAAGGCCGGCTGGCTGAAGTCAGGGCCGAGGCCGCCGGAGTCATTTCGCAGGCGCAGGCGGAGGCGCAAGCCCGTGCCTCCCTGGACGGACTCCGGGCCGACCTGACCGTGGCGATCGAGAACCTGCGCGCGCTTGAATCCGGAACGTCGACCACCGTAGCCGCGCCGATCGACGCGGCTCGCGCCCAGGTCGATGCCGCCCTGGCCGCCATTGCCACTGCCCGAGCCGCGTTGGTCAGGGCTGAGCAGGACGTGGTCAACGCCCAGGATGTCCTGGACAGCGTGGACACAAATGTGCGCATGCCGGTGCTGGATGACATTCACCGGGTGAAGTCCGCCATCGTCGCCAAGCAGGCCGAGGTGGAAGTGCTTGCCGAGAAACTTCACGAAGTCACCTACCAGCCCTTTCCCCATGTCGTGCTGCAAGCCGAAGAGAACCTGGAAAGAGCCCGGCTGACGCGCGACGAGATCATCAAGACCAGTTCACGTGCTTCCGATCAGGCAAAACAACGGGCTGCACTCGACTACCAGGCCGCGCAGCGTGCTTTCGATGAGGCCATCAAGCCGGCTACCCCGGGGGAAGTCGCAACCGCTCGGGCTAACTACGAAATCGCCCTTGCGGCGTTGGCTCTGCTCGAGACCGACCTCGTCGAATTGCTGGACGGAGGCACCGAAGCGGAAGCCGGCGAGCGCTTGGTGCAACAGGCCCGGTCCGAGTACGAAGTCCAGGTGGCTACAGCATCCGCCAATCGCGACTTGGCCCAGCACAAGCTGCGAGATGCCCAGAGCAGGCTTCGGTCACTCGTTGGTGGCGGGACCATCCAGCAGGCGGTGGAACGCGTGGCCGAGGCCATTCGGATCGACCAAAGCAGTTCACTTGCGGCGGCGCAGGCGCGCGTACAAGCGGCGACTGCCAGGGTTGACCAGTATCTGCGCGGACAAAGCGAGACGGCAGCCGTGGCGCGCCACACTGAAGAACTCCTGACCGTTAGTCTCAACGCGGAGCCCGACGCTGAGGCGGCGCTGGAGGCAGCACTCGCCGATCAGCGCGTGGCGGAGGTGCGCTACGAGGAGACGACCGGAACACCCTCGCTGGCCTATCTGCGGGTGGGGTTGAACAACGAGCAGGCGGCGCTGCTCGACTTCGAGGCCGCTATTGAAAACTTCGAGCGATTCGAGCGCGGCGAATCGGCGACTGACTTCGAGTTGCAGATTCTCGAGAACGATGTCGAACGCAGCCGCATCGCGCTGGAAGCGCTCCTCACTCAGTCTGAGGACAACGTGATCCGGGCGCCGTTCGACGGGCAGATTACGTTTACGCGCGGCCGCGCCGGTTCCGAGGCACGGGCGTTCAACGAAGTGATCGGGATCGCTGATCCCTCAGAACTCATCATTGAGGTCCGCATTGCCGAGCAAGACCAATCCAAGATGTCGGTTGGGCAGCCGGCCGAGGTTGCGCTGGACGCGTTCCCCGGCGTGAAATTCGACGGCTCGGTCAGCGCCATTCCGCGCACAATCGTCACCCAAACGGGTCAGACCGTGCGCATTCCCGACGCGTTGATCAACGTGGATTTCGAACGCGACGGCGTGCAGATGGGCATGCTCGCACGGGTCAACATCACCCTGCAGGTCAAGGACGACGTGCTGAAGATCCCGGTCACCTCGTTGCGCGACTTGAACGAACGCACGTTCGTCGAGACGGTCGTCAACGAGCAGCGACGTAGCCTGCCCGTCGTCACTGGTATCCGCAGCGACAGCGAGGTCGAAGTCCTCTCCGGGCTCGAAGAGGACCAGATGATCTTCGCCTCGCCCTAGGTAGGCGCTTCGGGGCATGCCGCGCATTCCCGTGAGGTCTCGGTGCCGCTAGCCATCGTCCGCTTCGTCGCGAAGCGTCTGTTCAGCAACCGGGCGCTAATCAGCTCGACGGCTATCGGGCTGCTGGTCACCGTCACGCTGGCCACGTCAGTCCCGCTGTATGCCGAGGGCATCAGCGGCCTGCTGCTCCAGCGCGAGCTGCGCAAGCCGATCCCACAGGCGCAGCCGTCATCCAGCATCTTCATCCGGCACAAGGAGACGAATCCCGCTACGCCGACCAATACCGGGGACTACCTGGCCTACGACCAGTTCTTTCGCTCGCTGATTCCAGAAGCTGTGGGCCTGCCCACGACTCAACTGATCAGCTATCTCTCGACCGGACGGCGGGGGATGCTGGATCTCTCGCCGCCCGAGGGCGCCGATCTCTCGGCACCGCCGCGGCGATTCGGCTTCGCGTTCTTGTACTCGATCAACGACTTCTTCGACAACGTAATTGTCTCCGAAGGCCGGCGGCCGACCGCCGAGACCAGCACCTTCATCGGGCCGGCTGGGGCCAGGATGCCGCTATTGGAAGGCGCCCTGACTAGCAACGCGCTGGACAAGTTAGGACTGCTGGTTGGGGACGTCGTCGGCATGCAGTTCGCTGACCCGGCCACCGGAGACCCCGTCGTCATTGCCGTGCGTGTGGTAGCCCGCGTGATCCCCCGCGACGTCGAGAGTAACTATTGGCCCTATCCAGTCCGCGCGGCATTTGACGAAGGTGGGGTCTACATCGAGCGCGCGGCATACCTTGGCACCCTGCTCGACAACGCGCCGGCGGCCTTCAGCGAGGCGACGTGGTACGCCGACTTCGACATCGACGCCATTCGTGCCACCAACATTCGCCGTATCACCGGTGGCCTGGTGGTCATTCGAATCAATGCGAACGCCGTCTGGGAGGGCACTCGCCTCGAGAACTCGCCAGAGCCGATCTTCTTCGATTTCGAGCAGAAGCTCTTCTTTCTGACGCTGCTCCTGCTGATTCTCAGCGCGCCGATCGTCGCCCTAACGCTCTACTACATCATTTTGACCTCGGGGATGGTGGTTGATCGGCAACGCAACGAGATCGCCATTCTCAAGAGCCGAGGCGTTGGCACGCTCCAGATCGTTGGCATCTATGTGCTTGAGGGCGCGCTCATCGGCGGGATCGCCACCGGTGCCGGGCCGTTCCTGGGGTCACTAATGGCCCAGGTCATCGGCAAGACGTTCACCTTCCTGGTGTTCACCAACCGCGACCCGCTGCCCATCGACATCACCACCCGACACTTTGTATGGGCCGGTGCGGCGGCCGGGCTGGCCATCGTGGCCACGCTGCTGCCGGCCATAGGAGCCGCCCGCCACAGCATCGTCACGTACAAGCAGGAAGTCTCGCGCAGCACAGACAGGCCCTGGTTTCAGCGCTTCTTCGTGGACGTGATCGTCGTCGTGGGCGCGGCGTATGGCTACTTCACGCTGCGTCAGCGGGATCAGCTCGTCACGGTTGGCGAAGGCGGTGACCTGTTTTCCGACCCGCTGCTGGTCATCATCCCGATCATGTTCATGTTCGCGATCACCCTGCTCTTCCTGCGCTTTTTCCCGTGGCTGGTCGCGAGTCTGGCATTTTTAGGAAATAGATTTCTCGGCGTGTCGATGCACCTGGGGCTGCGCCAGATTGCCCGCGAGCCGCGGCAGTTCACGCGGCTGATCTTTCTGCTCGTCCTTACGCTGGCCATCGGGTCGTTCAGCGCTTCAATGGCTGCCACGCTCGACCGCAACTTCGACGACCGCGTTTACTACTCGGTCGGCTCACAGGCGGACTTTCTGGAAATCGGCGACTACGACGAAGAGACGCAGGAGTGGTCGTTCCTCCCTGTGGAGCGCCACCTGGAGGTCCCCCAAATCCTGCGCGTCGCCCGCCTTTGGGAGAATGAGGACACCGGCTTCAGGCGTCCCGGCGAGTCGCTGCGGGTGCCAATCAAGACCTACGGCGTCGACCCGCTGGACTTTGCCCAAACCGTGTGGTGGCGGGACGACTTCAGCCCTTGGCCGCTCAACAGCCTTATGAACCAGCTCGCACTTGATGAACAGGCGTTGATCGCCTCACGCGAGAAGTTCCAGGGCGAGCTTGGACTGGGCCTTGGCGACCCGCTTCGCATTGATTTCGGCAGTCCCCAAACCCTCGAGTTCTTCATCGCCGGCTGGACCGACATGTTTCCCACCCACTATCCAGAAGACGGGCCGTTCGTCGTTGTAAATCTGGACTACGTGGAGCGCAGCCTGGGGCAGACGCCGTGGACCGTGTTGGCGCATATCGATCCGGATGTCCACGCCCTAGAACTGCGCGAAACGCTGCTGTTCAAGCGCTTCAAGCCGCTCGACGCGCGAGACGCCCGGGCCGAGATTGCCGCCGCGCGCGACGACGCCACACGGGTCGGTATCTTTGGCATTTTGTCCATTGGGTTCCTGATCGCTGCTGTGCTCACCATCATGGGTTTCCTGATGTACTCGTACATGTCGTTCCGACGGCGAATGCAGCAGTTGGGCATCCTGCGGGCTATGGGATTGTCGGTGCGCCAGCTCGTGGGCATCTATGCGTTCGAGAACGGGTTCCTGATCCTGCTGGGCGTTGTGCTGGGCACGGTGCTGGGCGTGCTGACCGGCAACCTGTTCATCCCCTTCCTGCAGCTCAGCGTGGACCGGTTTGGTGATACGCCGCCGTTCGTGATCATTACGGCCTGGGGCGACGTACTGAAGATCTACATTCTCTTCGGCGCCGTGGTCGCGGTGGCGTTTCCCGTCAGCGCCTGGCTGCTGTCCAAGATCCGAATCAACGAGGCCGTGAAGTTCGGCGAGGAGCAGGGATGAGCGCGGCGCAGGCTCCTGACGGTACCAACGGGGCACGCCCCTACATCGTGTGCGACAACCTCGTGAAGATCTACAAGACCGAGGAACTGGAAGTCGTCGCGTTGCAGGGACTGGACCTGGAAGTCCAACGCAGCGAGATGATGGCCATCATCGGCAACAGCGGCTCCGGCAAATCCAGCTTGCTAAACGTGCTGGGTGGACTGGACCGGCCCACCGCGGGGCAATGCCGGGTGGGAGACTTGGACCTCTTGCAAGCCTCCGAGTCCGACTTGGTCGACTACAAGCGCCATCACGTCGGCTTCGTCTGGCAACAGAGCTCCCGCAACCTCGTGTCCTACCTCACGGCCTTCGAGAACGTGCGCCTCCCTATGCTCTTCGGGAACATGCGCAAGGCCTCGGACCGCGCGCGCGCGCTGCTGCGGGCGGTCGGGCTTGAAGACCGCATACACCACCGGCTCAGTCAACTCTCGGGCGGTCAGCAGCAGCGCGTGGCCATCGCGATATCGCTGGCCAACGATCCCGACCTCCTGCTGGCCGATGAGCCGACGGGCGAGGTTGATACGCAGACCGCCGGACAGATTTACGACATCCTGCGCTATCTCAACCGTGAACGCGGGTTGACGATCATCATCGTCAGCCACGACCGCAACATCGCCCGCCAGGTCGATCGTGTGGTGGCCATTCGCGACGGACGCACCAGCACCGAGACCGTCCGCCGCGTGAGTATTCACGAAGACGGCGACGATCACACGCACGATGAGTTTGTAATCGTGGACGACACGGGCCGTTTGCAGGTACCGCAGGAAATGCTGGACGAACTCAGCATCCGCGGGCGCGCGCTGGTGGACATGGAAGGCGATCGCATCGTGATTCGCTCCGGAACCTCCGGCATCGCGACCGTCTCGGCGTCGCGGGCGGCGTCTGAACAGGACGCGGATGCCCCAACCCGGCCCGGAGCACCGCCGCCCGACCAGCCGATCATTCCCGCACGGGTGGAACTGGCCGCTCCGGTCGTCCCGGCCCGCCACCGCCCGACTCGCGCCGCACCGAAGCCTGCGAGCCCGGATCGCGCGTCCCCAGCGCGCGACGTCCCGGACGAGCATCGGCCCTTCGCGCCGCCCGGCGGCGGAGAGACGCGGGATGGCTGACGTCATCGGCGCGCCGCGGCCCGCCGCCGAGGAGCCCGCGGTCATCGTTGAAGCGCGCGATATCTCCCGCGTCTTTCGAGTCGGGACGGAGGAGATCCGCGCCGTCGACCAGGTGTCCTGCGTCGCGCACGAAGGCCGTCTGATCACGGTCCGCGGCCGCTCCGGCTCGGGCAAGACCACCCTGCTGAACCAGCTGGGCTCGCTCGATAAGCCTGACGAGGGCGAGGTCTATTTCAAAGGCCGCCAAGTCAGCCGCCTGCGTGAGTCGGAGCTTACGCAGATCCGCCGTCACAACTTCGGATTCGTCTTCCAGTCCTTCGCGCTGCTGCCCGTGCTCTCGGCGTTCGAGAACGTCGAACTCACCATGCGAATTGCGGGCCGTTCGGCCAGGGAACGCGCGTCCCGCGCGATGGAAGTTCTGGAGATGGTCGGCCTGACCGAGCGCGCCGGACATCGCCCGTTCGAGTTGAGCGGCGGTGAGCAGCAACGCGTCTCGATCGCCCGGTCCATTGCCAACCGACCGGCTGTGCTGATTGCGGACGAGCCAACCGGCGAGCTCGACAGCATTACGGGTCTGGAAATCATGCTGCTCTTTCGACGGATCGTGGATACCGAGGGTCTCACGGTCATCATGGCCACCCACGACCCGGCGCTCAGCCAGTTCGCGGATGAGTCGTGGCTGATGGAGGACGGGCGTCTGGAACTGGCGGAAGGCGAACTCGACATCGACATTCCCGATCTGCGCCAGCGAATCGAGTTCGTGGAGGACTAGGCGCGGGTCGCGCTACCTGTGCGTGGCGGTTGACGCTTCACTCGCGCCGTGTCGCATGATCCAGAGACCCCACGCGGCTGCGGCAAGGGATATGCCCGCAAGCAACGCGCCCACCACGCCGAACCCGGCGGTCTCCAGAATTAAGCCGATAAGCGGAGTCAGTCCCAACCCCACGCCGTCCACCAGGAACTGGGTGATGCCCATCGCCTGACCCAGGCGCTGCGGCGGCGCTCGCTCGGTCAACATGATGATCACAATTGGCGAGCTGACGCCGGTGAACGTATAGGCGACGACTAGCGCCGCGAAGACCGGCAGACCTGCGGGGGCGTACATCATCAGCGTGCCGACCGCCCCGATGATCGTGGCGATCAGCAACGATGATGTCAGACCGAACCGGTTCACAAAGGCGCCGCTGACGTAAGTAAGGGCCGCCCGGCCCCCAAGCGCCAGCCCCATGAGGATGCCAATACCGCCCGGGTCCAGCTTCAACGCCTCGCTGCCGTAGAAAGGGATCACGAATCCCCGTGTGGTGTTGTTCCATCCCCAGAGCAAGACGGCCAGAACCGAGACTTCCAGCACAACCCGTCCAATGCCAAGCGCCGGCCGCCGGGCGCGTGAGGGGGCTGGTGCCTCGCGCGCGGACGACTCGCGCGCCGGAGAAGCTAGGGCCCGCACGGACGCCACGCTCGCGGCCGTGGCCACGGCCAGTACCGCCACGAGCAGAAACGCCGCCCGCCAGCCCAGCAGGCTGGCGGCCGCGCCCGCCGCAATTGGCGCCACAAAGGCGCCGAACATGCCCCCCGACATCACCCGCGCGATGTTGCGCCGGCGGTCCTCCGCCCCGCTGCGGCGTGCCAGGTGCACCTGACCGCCCGGTCCGACCAGGCCGGTGCCCGCGCCGCTGGCCACGATGCCCACGGCAAAGATCCACTCGTTTGGCGCGGCGGCGGTGACCAACGAAGCCAGGCCGGTAGCCAGCAGGCCCAGCGGCAGAAGGCGCCGGGGCGACACGCGGTCGGCCAGCGGCGCCAGCACCAGCATGAATACTCCGCGCCCCATGCCTTGCGCGGCCACCAGCAGCGCGATCGATGCGGGAGTGAGGCCGAACTCGCGGCGGACTTCCCCAAGCACGGGCCCCATGGCCGCCATGGAGAACAGCATCATGGCGTATGCGATCCAGAGTGCCACCAAGTCCGAGTTGGCTCTCGCGGAGCGAATACGTGGTCTGAGGAGCGAACCGATCGACGGCATCAGCGTGCGGCGGTCGCTCCCCGGCGCGGAATTGCCGAGAGTCTAGTCGGGCGGCGCTTCGGGCCAATGCAGGAGATCATCCGGGGCTTCAATTCCGGGTTTCGACAGACTGCATCTGCACGGACTCTGAGAAGGCGGCCGCCGAAGAAGCGCCAGCAGGTCGCATCGGCGGACCATAAAGGCACAACTCACGAGGGGCCGCGCCTCCTGCTACGACTCGCTGTGCTGTAGCTCCACCCGCTGGCCGCCGGACGTGGCGTGCTCGTCCAGGCCCAGCTTCAGTGTGTTCCAGCTCAGCACGGCGCACTTGATCCGAACCGGGAATTTGCGCACGCCCTCCAGCGCCACCCCGTCGCCCAGCAGCGCATCGTCCGGCGCGTCGCCTTCCAGCATCATGCCGCGGAAGCCCGCAATCACCGTGTGTACGTCAGGCAGCGGTTTGCCGGTCACCGCCGCCGTCATGATTGAAGCGGAGGACTGGCTGATCGAGCAGCCGTGGCCGTCGAACGACGCCCCGGTTACCACGCCGGCATCGTCGATGGTGAGCCAGAGCTTGATCTCGTCGCCGCAAAGCGGGTTGACGCCTTCCACGATCACATTGGCGTCGTCCAGCGAACCGCGGTTCCGCGGGCGCCGGTAGTGATCCATGATGACGTCGCGGTAGAGGTCCTCAAGCGTCATCGAAAAACGCTTTCGCGCGGGTGATGCCCTCCGCCAGGCAGTCCACCTCGGCGGCCGTGTTGTAGAGATACATGCTGGCGCGCACGGTGGCCGCGACGCCGAGCTTGCGCATCAGAGGTTGGGCGCAGTGGTGCCCCGCGCGTACGGCAATGCCTTCGGCGTCCAGCAGCGTTCCCACGTCGTGGGGATGGACGTCGCCCACGCAGAACGAGATGACGCCGCCGCGCTCCTGGGCGTCCGGCGGGCCGAAGACGCGCACGTCCTCCAGGTCGCTCAGTTGCGCCAGCGCGTATGCCGTGAGTTCGTGCTCGTGCGCCGACACATTCGGCATACCGACCGTCTGCAGATAGTCGACGGCCGCGCCCAGGCCAATGGCCCCCGCGATGTTTGGCGTGCCGCCTTCCAGCTTGTCCGGCAGCCCCGTCCAACTCGATTGGTGCAGTTCGACCACGCGGATCATGCTTCCGCCGCCGAAGAGCGGTTCCATCGCGTCCAGCAGCGTCTCCCGGCCGTAGAGGGCGCCGATGCCCGTGGGTCCCAGCATCTTGTGACCCGAGAACGCCACGAAGTCGGCGTCCAGCGCCTGCACGTCCACCGGCACGTGCGGGATCGACTGCGCGGCGTCCAGCATCACAGGCACGCCGTGCGCGTGCGCGATACCTATCAGGTCCGAGGCCGGTGTGATCGTGCCCAACACGTTGGACATGTGCGTGACCGTCACCAGCCGCGTCCGCGGCCCAAACATCCGCGCGTAGGTCTCCAGATCGATCCGCCCTTCGGCGTCGATCGGGATGTAGCGCAGCGCGGCGTCGCGCCGTTGTGCCAGCATCTGCCAGGGCACCAGGTTGCTGTGGTGCTCCATCTCGGTCAGCAGAATCTCGTCGCCCTCGGCGATATTCGCGTCGCCCCAGGACCGGGCGACCAGGTTGATCGCCTCGGTGGTGCCTCGCGTAAAGATCACTTCGTGCGGGTGGGCGGCGTTGATGAAGCGCGCCACGCCTACCCGCGCGGCCTCGTATTCAGCGGTGGCGCGTTCGCTCAGCGCGTGCAGGCCGCGGTGGATGTTGGCGTTGTAGGTTTCGTAGTACGTCCGCAGCGCGTCGATCACGACTCGCGGTTTCTGCGATGTGGCGGCGTTGTCCAGATACACGAGCGGTCGCTCGTGGACCAGTTCGGCCAGAATCGGGAAGTCCGCGCGAATCGCGGCGGGATCCAGCCCGGCGGCGGTGGATGTCTGGACAGCCATGCGCCCTAATTATCGACCAGGATCAGGACGCGCCCATCTTCAATTCTGGCCTCGTATGTCGCCACCGAACGGATCGCGGGCAGCGTGCGCGGCCGCCCCGTGGTCAGGTCAAACGTCGAGGTGTGCCGGGGACAGCGAATCAACCGGCGCGCCGGATCGAAGTCACCCTCCGTCAGCCACGCCTGGTCGTGACTGCATAAGTCGTCCATGGCGTACAAGTCGCCGTCGACGTTGTACACGCCGATCCGGCGCTCGCCCACCATGACCTGCCGCGCCATCCCCGGCGGGATGTCGGCGGCGGCCGCGACATCGACGAACTCTGGCATCAGGTCGTGGCGGAGGCGCGTAGCTTGGCCCGCACGGCGGTGCGGACAGCCGCGCGGACATCGTCGTTTGGAATCCGGTCCAGCACCGGCTCGAACGTTCCGTCCACAATCAGCGAGCGCGCCTGGTCGCGGTCCAGCCCGCGCGAGCCCAGGTAATACATGTGCATGGGATCGATGGTGGACGTCGTCGAGCCGTGCGTGCAGCGCACATCATCCGCCATGATTTCGAGCCGTGGAATCGAGTCCGCACGCGGCCCGTGGCGCAGCATGAGATTCCGATTTCGCTGGTAGGCATTCGAGCGCTGGGCATGCGGCTGCACCATGATGGTTCCGGCGTAGACCGAGCGCGCCGTGCCGTCGAGCACGTTGACGTACATCAGGTCGCTCACGGCGTCTGTCGTGCGGTGGTCTTGCAGCGTGTGGTGGTCGGAGAATTGCTGTCCAGCCAGATAGGCCAGACCATTCAGGCGTGCGTTGGACCCCGGACCCGTCAAGGTGGCCGTGATCGCGCCCTTATGAAACCTGCCGCCCAGCGTCACGTTGGTCGTGACCAGGGCGGCGTCCCGCTCCACCCGGGCGTGCTGCGAGAGAAAGCCGCCGGCGTTGGCATCCCATGCCTGCACGTGCGTGTAGCTAAGCCTGGCGTTGGTATCGACGAACAACTCGACGCAGCCGTTGGCGAAACCCGGTGGCGCCGCGGGGCTTGAACGCCACCACTCCAGCACATCGGCAGCCGATCCGGCGCCAGCGTCGATCAGCGTGCGCGGGAAGATTGGCGTGCCGGCCGCATCCACGAGGATCACGATTGGCGCGCTGAGTTCCACGCCGGCAGGAAGCTGCACGAACGCCCCGCCGGCCCAGAGCGCCGTGTTGAGCGCCTGCAGCTTGCCCGCGTCTGGTGTGGCCAGTTCCGTACCCAGGCGCTCGGCAAGTACCGCGGTGTCGTTCCCGGCCGCCGCGGTCAGGCTGCCAACGGTCACGCCCGCGGCTCGGGCTTCGGGCGATGTGTGGAGCACCTCCACCGCAGTTCCGCGCTGCCGCAGCAGCACGCTGGCGTCTGGAAATTCGTCGGGCAGGTCGACACTGGCCGGGACGGCTCCGTTGGCCGTCGGCGCCATGGCGGCCCAGTCCACCCAGCTTGTGTCGGTTCGCCGCCATTCCTCGTCGCTCCAGATCGGGGCAGGCGTAGCCTGGTAGGCGCGCCACGCCGCCGCGCGGCGGTGGCGCAGCCAAGCGGGCTCGTCGCGCACCGCGGAGAGGTCGGCAATTGCGTCTGGTGTGGTGGGTGTCATAAACGTGCGCGAGGCGGCCTCAACCCAGGAGGGGCGGTCCGCGCCCACGCGTCCTGGCAATCCTGGTCGATAGCGCTAGCCGATCGAGCCTTCCATCTGGAGCTCGATAAGGCGGTTCATTTCTACCGCGTATTCCATCGGCAGTTCCTTGACGATCGGCTCGATGAAACCGCCCACGATCATTGCCATCGCCTGCTCCGCCGTGAGCCCGCGGCTCATCAGATAGAAAAGCTGCTGGTCGCTGACCTTGCTCACGGTCGCCTCGTGCTGGATGGCAACGTCACTCTCTTCGATGTCCATGTAGGGATAGGTGTCGGATCGTGAGCGATCGTCGATCAGCAGCGCGTCGCATTCCACGTTCGAGCGGCTGCGGACGGCATCCGGCAGCACCTGTACGTAGCCCCGATAGGCGGTGCGGCCACCCTTGCGGCTGATCGACTTCGAAGTAATCAGCGACGACGTATCGGGCGCGGCATGCACCATCTTTGCGCCGGCGTCCTGATGCTGGTCTTCGCCGGCAAACGCGATCGACAGCACTTCGCCGTGCGCGCCCGGCTCCATCAGGTACACGGCCGGATACTTCATCGTCACTTTGCTGCCCAGGTTGCCGTCCACCCATTCCATCGTGGCGTCGCGGTAGGCCATGGCGCGCTTGGTCACCAGGTTGAACACGTCGGTGGACCAATTCTGAATCGTGGTGTAGCGGCAGCGCCCGCCTTCCTTGACGATGATCTCCACAACCGCCGAATGCAGGGAATCGGTGGCGTAGACCGGAGCGGTGCAGCCCTCAACGTAGTGCACGTAGGCGCCCGGCTCCACGATGATCAACGTGCGCTCAAACTGCCCCATGTTCTCGGCGTTGATACGGAAGTACGCCTGCAGCGGAATATCCACTCGCACCCCGGCGGGCACGTACACGAAGCTGCCGCCGCTCCAGACCGCGCTGTTCAGCGCCGCGAACTTGTTGTCGCCGTTCGGAATGACCGTGCTGAAGTACTCCCGCACGAGCTCCTCGTGCTCGCGCAGCCCGGAGTCCATGTCCAGGAAAATGACGCCCTGCTCCTCCAAATCCCCGCGGATACTGTGGTACACGACCTCGGAGTCGTACTGCGCGCCCACGCCGGCCAGGAACTTGCGTTCGGCCTGGGGGATGCCCAGCTTGTCGAAGGTGGACTTGATGTCGGCAGGCACGTCATCCCATGAACGGGCCTGCCGGTCCTGCGGGCGGATGTAGTAGTGGATGTCGTCGAAATCGATGCGTGAGAGGTCGGCGCCCCAGGTGGGCATCGGCTTGCGATGGAACTGACCCAGCGCCTCCAGCCGAAACTCCAGCATCCACGCCGGCTCGTCCTTTTGACGAGAGATTTCCCGCACCACGCTCTCGCTCAGGCCCTTCGGTGACGTGTAGACGGGCTTGAGATCGTCGTGGAACCCAAACTTGTAGTTGTCGAGTCCGACCTGATCGATGTCTTTGACAGCCATGGTTATGTGTCCTCGCCCGCTACGGTGGCGCTGTACCGCTCGTAACCCTCGGCCTCCAGCCGTTCGGCCAAGTGCTTGCCGCCCGACTCGACCACGCGGCCGTCAATCAGGACGTGCACTCGGTCGGGCACGATGTAGCTCAGCAGCCGTTGGTAGTGGGTGATGATTAGCACTCCGAGTTCTGGGCCGCGCAACTGGTTCACGCCATCGGAGACGATCCGTAGCGCATCGATGTCGAGGCCCGAGTCCGTCTCGTCAAGTATCGCAAGTTCCGGCTCGAGCACCGCAAGTTGCAAGATCTCGTTTCGCTTCTTCTCACCGCCGGAGAACCCCTCGTTCAGGTAGCGCGCGGCGAACTTGGGGTCCATGCGCAGCATCCGCATCTTGTCCATCAGTCGCCGCCGGAACTCCATGACCGGGATTTCAACCTCACGGCGCGCGTTCAGCGCCATGCGCAAGAAGCTGGCGACCCGGACCCCCGGGATTTCGGCGGGATACTGAAACGCCAGGAACAATCCCAGGCGTGCGCGCTCGTCGGTGGCAAGGGCCAGCACGTCCTGTCCCTTGAAGCGCACCTGGCCCGCAGTCACTTCGTAGGCGGGGTGGCCCATCAGGGCGTTGGCCAGCGTGCTCTTGCCGGAACCGTTGGGGCCCATGAGGGCGTGAACCTCGCCGGCGGGAACGTCCAGGGTCACGCCGCGCAAGATTTCGGCGTCTTCGACGGATACGTGCAGGTCGCGAATCGAGAGGGTGGTTTGGCCGTTGGTGGCTGGCATTCGCGTGCTGAACGTCTCCTGGTGCTGGTCGCCAAGACACACGGTCACGGCGACTCGGTAAACGGTGCGCGCCAGACTCCTAGCCGGGTCCGGCGTCTCTCTCCAAACCTAGCATCGGCGCCCCGCGCGGCCAAGTTTACGCGGGTTTGTCCGGCTAAACCTGCGCCAGGCCGACGGACCGCGCGGCAAGTCGTAGGCTTGGGACGGTCAGCACCGGCGTTCCGCCGAACCAGGCGGGCGCTACTCCGAGGGTGTCAGCAGCCATGCCGCCAAAGGTCCGTCGTCCACGCGCCGAATGGCAGGAACAGCTTGCACACGGCGTGCGCGACGTGCGGGCGATTCCCGGGCTGACCGAGGAGCAGTATCAACACCTGGAAGCGGTCGCCAAGGAATATCCGTTTTTCACCACGCCGTACTACCTGCAGCTCATCGAGACGATGGACGCCAGCGACCCTCTCTACATCCAGCAGATGCCGGATGCGGTGGAGTTCGAGAATCCCGACTTCCTGGAAGACGACCCGCTGGACGAAGAAGACGACATGCCGGTGCGGCACCTTACGCACCGCTATCCGGATCGCGTGTTGTTCGTCGTTACCCACACCTGCGCCATGTACTGCCGGTTCTGCACGCGCAAGCGCAAGGTGGGCAAGAACCCGGTGCCGCCGCCGCACGAGTTGGAGGCGGTGTTCGACTACATCAGGGCGCATCCGGAGATTCGCGACGTGCTGCTCAGTGGCGGCGACCCACTGACGCTGACGGACAACGCGCTGGAGTGGATCATCTCGAACCTCTACGAGATTCCGCACGTGGAGCTGATCCGCATGGGAACCAAGATTCCCTGCGTGAACCCTCACCGGATCACCGACGAGCTGTGCGAGATGCTGGCGCGCTACCAGCCGTTCTACCTGAACACGCACTTCAATCACCCGCGGGAACTCACGCCGGAAGCGCGTGAGGCGTGTGGGCGGCTGGTGGATCACGGGATTCCGGTTGGCTGCCAGACGGTGTTGCTGCGCGGGGTGAACGACGATCCGGAGACGATGAAGCAGCTGATGCACGAGCTGCTGAAGGCGCGGGTGAAGCCGTACTACATCTACCAGGCCGACTTGGTGAAGGGGACCAATCACTTTCGGACGTCGGTGCAGAAGGGTCTGGAGATCATGGAGGCGCTGCAGGGGCACACGACCGGGTTTGGGGTGCCGCAGTACATCATCGACGCGCCGGGCGGGGGCGGGAAGATTCCGGTTTCGCCGGCCCGGATCGTTGAGTTGACCGACGAGAAGATCGTGCTGCGCAATTACGAGGGCAATGTTTACGAGTATCCGTCGGCCGGCTACGACGCCGAGACGATTCCCGGCGCGGTGCCGGACTACTTTCCGGCGTTCAACGACTAGCTGACCGACAGCGCCGAGACTCGACGTCCTTCAGGCTGCCCCTACTGGTTGTCTGGAGGCGCTTCCTCCGCCTCGAGTAAGGCGGTGAGTTCGCGCCATTCGGCGGGGGACATGTTGACGTCGTGGGGGGTGACGGGTTCACCGCGGAGGCGGCGGCGGACGACTTCGAGGCCTTTGGCGGAGAGGTTGGCGCCGCCGACCCGGTAGTCCATGAAGGCGGCATAGGTGAGGGGCGCCCAGCGGCGGACGGTGTCAAGCATGACGGTGGCGTAGGCGCGAATTTCGTACTGGGCGTGGGCGTCGCTGCGCAACCAAAGGAAGTGCAGCAGGTTGTGCAGATTCACTTTCCAGTACCACTGGGTGTAGAAGTTGAGCGTCAGGTTGATACGCGCCAGCTCCCGCGCCAGGCCCTGGCGCGACTCATCGCGCACGTGGCCCTGCACGTCTTCGTTCAACATTTCCTCGTAGTGCTCGTAGGACCGTTCGGCGTCGGTGCGCAGTAAGTCGAAGACACGCGCAGCTTCGTCTCCACTGAGGGTCTGGCCGCGGCCCTGGCGGTTGCTGGTGGATTGGGCGGCGAGGTGTTCGGGGGCAGGGACGTAGAACTCGTTGTCGAGGATCGAGTAGCGGGCCGAGTACTCGTTGACGCTGGCGGTGCGGTGCCGGATCCACTGGCGGGCGACAAAGATGGGCAGCTTGACGTGGTACTTGATCTCGCACATCTCGAAGGGGGTGGTGTGCGAGTGCCGCATGAGGTAGCGGATGAGACCGGCGTCCTGGCGGGCGCGCTTGGTGCCGGCCCCATAGGAGACGCGGGCCGCCTGCACGACGGCGCTGTCGCTGCCCATGTAGTCGACCACGCGCACGAAGCCGTGATCCAGCACGGGCAGGGCCTGATAGAGGATTTCTTCCAGGCCGGCGACGGTCAGGCGTCGGGTCGGCGTCTGGACGGCGCGAAGCGCCTCGATCTCCTGCTGCTCATTCGAACCGAGCGGCATCAAGTCACCAAGTCAGGCGCGCGAGCGGCGCGAGTATAGGAGCGGTTTACGTTCAGCTTGCCAGCGGAGGGGCGAGGCCGAAGGCCCGCATGTATTCGGTTCCGACGTTGGCTATCCGGACCTGCTGGCCGGCCGGCGCTTCGGGAATCCACTCCAGCCGGACGCGCTGGAAGTGCTGGACGGTGCGCCCATTCTCGACGACTTCCTGGGAGATGGGGTAGCCGAAGCGGTCAAGTCCGCCCTGAGATTCCCAGAACTGTAGAAAGCCGAAGTGGGCGCTGTGGCCGGTCTCCGGAAAGTAGCGGTGCTGGGGGACGCTGGGGAAGGGGGTGTCGCCGGCGAACGGACGGCGCGGGGCGGTCAAGGCGTCGTTGAGCAGCCCCAGTTGCGTCTCGTACGGCGTGCCGGCCAGTTCGGGGTGGTATTCAAAGCGCGCCCGCTCGAAGTACTGGACCGTGCGCCCGCGTTCGTTGAATTCCTCGGTGAGGGGCAACCCGAAGGCAGACAGCCCGCTGCGGGCGTTGAAGTACTTGAGGAAGCCGTGGCGCACGTTGTGGCCGGTCTTGTCGAAGTAGATGGACTGACCGCCCGCAAGATTCAGGGGCGCGGCGCGTTGGATCAGCGGGTAGTTGCGTACGACGGCGAAGCGGGTGCTGTAGAGCAGTCCGGCGTCCCGTGGGGTGCGCTGGTTGAAGCGGAGCGCGAAGTTCCAGGCGCTAATCGTTTGCTGTCCACGCTGGCCCTTGAGACCGACGATGATGAGGCGGCCGGTGGGCGTGCGGTGACTGAAGTCCAGCGACTCAAGCGTGCCGATCGACTCCTGGTACAGGCCTTGCAAGAGACTGGCGGAGAACTCAGGCGTCGACCAGGTGCTCAATGGCGAATCAGCGTCCCAGGCCCGGCCGTTAGGGTCGATGTCGACGACCGACCGCAGATATGGGAGCGGGCTGCCGCCGAATACGTCCTCGTTGGCTTCGGTGCGTCCATTCCCCGAGCTGAAGAAGTAGGCCAGGATGGGTTGGCCGGCGTGGGTCATTACGCGCCGGGCCGTGGCCTGGACGGCGGCGGTCGTCTCGGCTCTTTCATGGTTGAGACCGAGATAGACTTGGTCTTGCGTAGTGTCGAGGGCGTCCCAGGCTGGGTTCCCGGGTTTGAGCCCGTTGACGGCGTAGGTGCGGGCGGCCATCGACTGGGCCTTGAGAGCCTCGGCGGGCCAGTCATAGGGCATCTCGGCCGGCACGACACCGACTAGGTAGTTCTCGATGCTGACGACGTTTACGGTGTCGATGAGTCCTTGCGCGTCGTGGTGGACCCGAATCGAACCGCGGTAGACGTCGTAGTACTGCCCCGGGGCGCCGGCTACCTGGTCGGTGTACTTGTAGTGCACCTGCAGGCGGGTCTGGGGCTCGAGGGGGACGACCTCGATCTGGCCGGAGAGATCAAAGTCGAGGATGTGGCCGCCGGCCGCGTTGATCAAGCGCACGGTGATGCGGTGGGCACCGGGGTGGTCCAGTAACCGCAAGCGCGCGCCCGCCGGCAGGGCATCGGTGACGCCCGAAATGGCCCACTGCCCTCCGACGCCAATGATGTCGCCAGCCAGTCCATTGGAGGACGGGGCCGCGCCGTCGATTGAGGACGGGCGGTAGTCCTGGCTGATCAGAACACGGATCTGGGTCTGATCGGTCGGGGAGTCCGTGATATCGATGCCGGTGTAGTAGGCGCGGACAATCTGATCGGCGGTCTGTCCGGCCAACGCCCGTCCGCGGGCGCCCCACTGCGACATGCCGACGCCGTGGCCCCAGCCCTGGCCCTCGATTCGAATGGTCTGGCCGCCCTGGAGCGGCAGCACGTCGGCTCGGGCCGGGGCCGGGGAGGCGACGGCCAGCGCCAAGGCCACGACAAGCGCCAGCAGGCGAAGCGGCCTGATCCAGCGGCGGCCAAGCGGGCCGCGGGCGCTCATGGGTTGGTTGATTCCATGCAGGTCGCGGCGTCAGGCCATGCGTTGGTAGGCGCCGTAGTCGATCGGCGCTTCGATGACGAGAGGCGTGGTAGCTGTCAGACCCTCGCACGCCAAATCCGCCACTGCGGTCGCCGAATCAGCCCGCTCGGCGCGAAGGCCGAAGCTACGGGCCAGGGCGGTGAAGTCGGGGGGCGCAAAGTCGTTGGGCGTGGGGTCGTGCTCAAGCTGTTCAGCCTTGAGGCGGATGAGCGCCAGCGAGGCGTCGACCAGCACCAGGTAGACCATCCCGGCCGGTCGCAGGCGTGCGAGGGTGGCCAGTTCGCCGGCGAACATCAGCGCGCCGCCGTCGCCACTCACAGCCAAGGTTGGACGGTCGGGACGCACCAGTTTGAGCGAGAGGGCACTGGGCAGCGCCCAGCCCATGCCGGACAGCCCGTTGGCAACGAAGTAGGTGTCGGGCGCCGGCGCGTCCCAATACTGGGCGAGGTAGAGCTTGTGCATCCCGACGTCGGAAACCAGGGCCGTGTCGGACGGGGCGGCGGCGCGAATGGCCTGGAAGAGCGGGTCAACGGCGATACCGTCGTCGGGAGCGTCGGCGGGGTGATCGGTACCGGGAGGGCTGGCCTGGAGGTCTTCGCGCGCGATCCGGCGCGCTTTGGCGGCGCGGGCGTCGCCTTCGACGCGTTGCTCTGGCCGGTCGACCGTTGCCAGGCGCTCGAGCATGTGGGCGACGTGGCCGACGATCGCAGTGTGCGGCAGCGAGCCGTCATGCAGGTCGTGGGCGGTGAGGTTGACGCCGGCGGGTCCATCCCACGGCCAAATGAGGTCGACGCCGTCCATGCCGACGCCCAGCACCAGATCGGCGGCGCCGAGGAGTTCGAAAACGCCGCGTGAGCCATAGGACGCCAGCGTGCCGGCGTGCAGCGGGTGATTGCCCGGAAACCAGCCGCGCGCCTTGACCTGGGTGACGACCGGAATATCGGCGGCGATAACCAGCCGAGCGAAGTGTTTGGCGATGGCCAGCGTGCGGGCTTCCAGGCCGAGAACAGCCACCGGCTCTTTGGCCTCGGCCAGCCGCGCTTGGACTTGTGCAAGCTCGAGCGGGATGACGGGCGTAACCGGCGAGCCATTTTGGGATGCGGTGGGCGTTGACGCCGCCGGCAGTGTCGCGACCGAGCTTGGTACGGACAGGAGAGCCCCGCCGGGCATGCCTTGGGTGGCAGCCGACCATGCTGCGGGTACGACCGTGCCCACGTTGTCCGGGCTGACGCGGGCGCTGTACTTGACCGCTGGGGCAAACGCGCCCGGGATGTTGAAGACCTGGTGGCGCTGGCCGGCGGCTTCGTGCGGCGTGACGTCAGCCGTCAGGCCGAGCACCGGGGAGCGTTCCAAGGTGGCCTGCGCGAGCCCGGCGAAGAGGTTGGCGGCGCCGGGTCCGAGCGTGCTGACGCAGACGCCAGGCCGCCCGGTGAGCTGGCCTTCGGTGTCGGCCATGTAGGCGGCGGCCGCCTCGTGGTGAGTCAGCGTGAATTCGACCCCGTGGCGCTGGAGGGCGTCGAGTAGCGGCAGAATTTCACCGCCGGTGACACCGTAGACGCGGCGGACGCCCTGCTGGGCCAGGAAGGCGGCGATGGCGTCGGCGACGGTCAGGTCAGGCAAAGGGGGTCGGGTGCAAGCGGAGGCATGTTTTGAGTGTAGGCGAAGGGTGGGGCGTGTTCGGGTGCCTGTTCATGGTTCGTCTAGCGCGTCGCGAATGGGAGGTGGATCGCCACGAATTGGGGCGGCGTAGTGCCACGCGGGTCAACTGAGATAGGCGGTGTTCGTGGTGTCCGGATTCCGGCCCGGAGCGAATCTCCCGCATCAAGTACGGGGCAGGCTGGGCCAGGCTGTTCGCGGGAATGAAGGACACGGCGCGAGGGTGATGGAGGGGACGTGGGCGTGTGGGAGTAGGAACTCGATACAGCCAATGAACGGTCGAACCGGCAGTTAGCCGGCTCACTATCGAGTTGCCCTACACGCGGATGGGCACCTCAACGTATTCGGGCTGCGGGATAGAGAGGCCATCCTCGAGCGTTCCTTCGAGGTGAAACGCGAGCGCCTCTTTCATGTTGCGCCTACATTCCTCCGGGGTGTCGCCGACTGCGACACATCCCGGAACGTCAGGTGCGTGGGCCGAGTAGTTCGTGCCAGCCCATTCAATTTCAATTCGGTATTGCACCAATTGCCGTCCTTCCCGCGTACCTGCCTCCGAATACTGGCCCAGGCCCCGGGCGACTATGCTGAGCTGGGCTTTGTGGGGTGCCTGTACTGGCGATGACTGCCGCGTATGTGAACCAGCCGCCAGTTCGCTGAACCCTTGGAGCCTCTGTGTGGGACTAGGTCCACAGCCGATCAACGGCGATCGCAATGGCAACGGCCAACCCAGTCGCACTCAGCATCAAGCCGAGCATCCACTTGATCAGGCGTGCCTCGAGGGCGTGGAGGTCGGCGCGTAAGTCAGCCAGATCAGCCTTGGTGCATAGTGCGCCAGCGTGCGGTCCAGTTCGTCGCGCAAGTCTTGACGCGTGAGCGGCGTTGCGTCAGCCGCCATGGTGGTTAACTCTCCTCCCGCCCAATTTCCAATTCGGTCTTTTGACAGTTGCACTTCGGGTCAAGGTTCGCAATGGAACACGAACCGGTTCGTGGGTTGCTCTGGCTTGACAGGGTTGGGACGTACGGGCGTGACCCGGCCTCGGCCTGGCTAGCGATGGCGGGGTCGAAGGACTTGGTCGTGGTTCAACAGGGTTGGTGCGGACGGCAAAGGCTTAGGTGTGGGGAACGGACCCCTGCGTTCTTTGGGGTGCGGCTGGCGCGCGGGTGGATACCCGCATGCGCGCGTATGACGGATGGGGCGGCGTAGTGTGGGTGCCTCGGGCGACGTGCTGGAGGGTTTAAGGGTCTTGGTGGGAGATCTGGTTCGACGGGGGATCTTGGACCTAGCCTGGGCTGCTCTACATTCGGTGTCAGGCGCCTAACTGAAGAATCGGACTATTAGTCCAGTGACAGCCGCAGCGGCGCTGACCGATCCGAGCACGGCTATCACCATCCAGCGGGTCAAACTGTGCAGGTCGGACTTGAATTCGGCCCGCGCGGCGTGGAGGTCGGCGCGCAAGTCGGCCAGATCAGCCTTGGTCGCATAGTGCGCCAGCGCGCGATCGAGTTCGTCGCGCAAGTCGTCGCGTGTGAGCGGGACAGCGTTCGCGGCCACGGTGCTGAACTCTCCTCCCGCCCGGATGTCAATCCGACATTTCGATGGTTGCACTGAACGTGATGGTAGGCAACCGGAACACGACCAGGGTCGAGGGCTGCTCTGACGTGACCGCGCTGGGACGAACGGACGTGGTTCAGGCTCGGGCTGGCAAGGGGTCGCGTGTTGCCACGCGAGTCGCCTCAGTTGGGCGGTGTTCATGGCGCCTGGAGGCAGAGTGCTCGGGTGGGTTGGCTGCTTGGTTCGTGGTTCGACAAGCGCACCACGAACGGGAGGCGCACCGCGAATTGAGGGCGCAGTGCGAATGGGAGGTGGCGACGGATACTCGCGTTCGCGGGTGTGACGGGTGGGGTCAAGGGCTGTTTTTATACTGGGTGACTGTCCCCGAGGCCGTTTGTAGGTTTGGTGCGCCTCATGCCAGCGCCGGTCGTTACGATTGACGGCCCCGTGGGGTCGGGCAAGAGCACGGTCGGGCAGTTGCTGGCCGAGCGGCGCGGTTACCTGTGCCTGGACAGCGGGCTGTTCTACCGGGCGGCGGCGCTGGCGGTGCTGCGGGCTGGAGCGACGCCCACGGACGCCGCAGAGGTGTTGCCAGCAATCGAGAAGCTCGATTTGGAGTTCCGGCCTGAGACCGAAGGGGCGTACCGCACACGGGTGCTGTCCGGGGGCGAGGACGTGACGGAGGGCGTGTACAGCGCGGAGGTGGAGGCGATCGTGTCGGATGTATCGCGGTTGCCGGAGGTCCGGGCCCACCTGCTGGGTGAACAGCGGCGGGTGATCGGGCAGGGCGGCGTGGTGGCGCTGGGGCGCGACATCGGCACGGTGGTCTGGCCGGAGGCCGACTTGAAGGTGTTCCTGGACGCCCCGCTGGAGATGCGCGCCGTGCGCAAGTGGCAGCAGCGGCACGCGGACGGCGAGTGCATCGACCTGGCGCACGTGCGCCGTCTGCTGCGGACGCGGGATCGAATTGATAGCACGCGGACGCACGCGCCGTTGGCGGCAGCGGCCGACGCGGTACGGATCGACTCGGCGAATCGAAGTCCAGCCGAGATCGTCGATCAGGTCGAGTCGCTGCTGCGGGAACGTGAGCTCGGCCGTGGGGCGTGAGCTGCGCCGGGACTCCAGCTGGAAACCCCGTTGGATAATCTCAACGATCTACGCCTTCTGGCAGCTCCTGGGACGCTTCGTGGTGTTTCCGTTCCTGTTCCGGGTCCGCGTGGAGGGTTTGCAGCGGGTTCCCGACGAGGGCGCGTGCATCGTGGCGTCCAATCACTTCACGAATTTCGATCCGATCCTGACGGGCTCGTACATACGGCGCTACCTGACCTTCATGTCGAAGCGCGAGATGGTGGAGTCGCTCACGGTCGGCTGGCTCTGCCGCGCCTGGGGCGTGCTGCCGGTGAACCGGGACGGCATGGACTTGCCGGCGGTGCGGCAGATGCTGCGGATTCTGCGAAGCGGCCAGGCGATGGTGATGTATCCCGAAGGCACGCGCAGCCGCGACGGGAAGCTGCACGAGCCGCAGCCAGGGGCGGCCTATGCGGCGCTGAAACTGGGCGTTCCGATCATTCCCGTGTCAATCTGGGGCACCGAAGCCTTTACCTGGCGTCGGCGACTCCTGAAGGGGCGTCCGCCAGTGCATCTGCGCGTCGGTGAACCGCTGGACCTGGGACGCCACCCCGGCAGAATCCCGGACGAGGAGCTACAGGCTGCGGGCGACACCATCATGCTGGCGATTGCCGCCGGTTTGCCGCCACGCTATCGAGGCCCGTATGGCTAAGGGCAGCTCTGGCGGGTCCGGGCCGGCGGCTCAGGTTGCGGTCGGCGCCGCGCTGGTTGCGATCGTGGGACGACCCAACGTGGGCAAGTCGACGCTGTTCAATCGCCTGATGGGCTCGCGCGTGGCCGTGGTGGCCGACGAACCAGGGACGACGCGGGACCGAATCTACGGGGAGATCGAGTGGCGGGGGCGCGGCCTGGCGATCGTGGATACGGCGGGCATTGCCTGGCGCAACCCGGCGCCCGTGGCGGCGCATGCCGAAGCGCAGGCGCGCCTGGCGGCGGCGGAGGCGGACCTGGCGCTGATCGTGACGGATGCGACGACAGGTCCGACCGAACTGGACCGGGCCGTAGCCCGCGAGGTGTTGCGGGCGGGACGGGCGCACCTGCTGGTGGTCAACAAGGTGGACGCGCCGCAGCATCGGGAGCTCGTGCCCGAGTTCTACACCCTGGGCCTGGGCGATCCCATCGCCATTTCCGCCATGCACGGGACAGCGACCGGCGATTTGTTGGATGCGATTTCCGAACGCCTGCCTGGCACGGATTACCGTGCGGTGGCTGACACGCGGCCGCGGATCGCCATTGTGGGGCGGCCGAACGTCGGCAAGTCCTCGTTGCTGAACGCGCTGCTGGGCGAAGCGCGTGCGCTGGTGCACGACGCGCCCGGGACGACGCGGGACAGCGTGGACACGCTGGTGGAGTGGGAAGGCAACGAAATTTGGCTGGTGGACACGGCCGGCATCCGCCGCCGCGGCCACATTTCACGCGGCATCGAGCAGCACAGCGTGCTGCGGGCGATGCGCTCGATGCAGCACGCCGACGTCGGGGTGGTGGTGATCGACGCGTTTGAAGGGCCGACCGCGCAGGACGCGCACGTGGCGGGCTTCGTGCTGGACGCCGGCAAAGGCGTGACGGTTGCCGCGAACAAGTGGGACCTGGTGCGAGGCAAGGAGGAGGTGGCGCGGGTGGAGCACCACCTGGCGCGCATCTTCCACTTCCTGCCGCAGAGTCCGCTGGCGCGGATTTCGGCAAAGACGGGACGCAACCTGGATCACGTGCTGCCGATGGCGCTGGAGATTCACCGAACGCGGGGACAACGCATTCCGACCTCGAGGCTGAACGCTTTCCTGCGCGCATGGGTAGGGCGTCGGGATCTGCCGTCGCGGCGCGGACGCGCGGCCCGGTTCAAGTACGCCACACAGACGGGAACCGCGCCGCCGGAGTTCACGCTGTTCTTTTCAAATCCCGAGCACGTGCACCGCAGCTACGCGCGGTATCTGGAGAACGGACTGCGGCAGGAGTTCGGGTTTGACGGCACGCCGGTGCGGCTGAGTTTGCGGGCGTCCTGAGGCGAGCGTTACTGGTTTGACAGCGGCGCGGGTCGCGCGGAAGCTGGCGGAGTACCGTCGAGTTGTGGTGCGCTCCCGGTGACAACCGTCCAAGCCGTGCAGGTTGTTGGCCTTGTTCTCGGCGCGTACCTGCTCGGGGCGGTGCCGATGGGGTGGCTGGTGTGCCGCGTGGGCTTCGGGGTCAACATCTTCGAGCACGGCAGCCAGCGCTCGGGCGCGACTAACGTGTATCGCACGGTGGGTCGCGGCGCGGCGGTGATCGTGTTCGTGGGCGACACGCTGAAGGGCTTTGTCCCGACGTTGCTGGCCCGCCTGCTGGTTGGCGACTTGCAGTTGGTTCCCCTGATCGTGGCCGTGGTGGCCACCATGGGGCATAACTGGTCGATTTTTATCGGTCTGCGCGGCGGACGCGGCGTGGCGACAAGCTGGGGGGCCGTGATGGCCCTGGCGCCGCTGGCCGCGGTGATTGGCGTGCCGATGTTTGTCGCCACCATTGCCATCGGCCGCTACGTCTCCCTGGGCTCGCTGGCCGGCGCGCTTGGGTTTCTGGTGGGGGCCATTGCGTTCTACGCGCTTGGCCTGGGCATTACCGGCTTCCACGTGAGCCTGATTGCGGTTTTTGTGGTGTTTCTGATCTCGCAGCATCTCGACAATCTGCAACGCTTGTTTTCCGGCAGGGAGCGCCGCCTGGCGCCGTGGCCGGAACTCATTGGAAGCCGCGGCTCGGGCGACCACGGCAGAGACTGACTCAGCGCCGTAGATGGCGGACCGTCGCGGCGCGCGTTCCGAACCTCTGGCTCTCGCGTTGCGTTTTCTGGCGTCGCGGTCGCGCTCTGAAGCGGAGGTGCGTGAGCGCCTGGCCTCGCGCGGGGTTGACGCTCAGGACATCGAGGGCGTGCTGGAGCGTCTGCGGGAAATCGGCTACGTGAACGACGCCGACTTCGCGGCGGCGGTGATCCGCGCGCGTACCCAGAGGCGGGCGCGTGGGCGGCGACTGGTGGCGGAAGAGTTGCAGGCTAAAGGCGTCAGCGAGGATGTGGCCGAGTCCGTGCTGAACGCGTGCTATGGGGACGAGCTTGCGGTGGCGCGGCCGGTGGCTGAACGGCAGGCCCGCCGGTTGCAGGGGCGCGGGTTTGCGGAGTTCCGGCAGCGTTTAGGCGCGTTTCTGGTGCGGCGGGGTTTCGAGCATGCCACCGCGGAATCGCTGGTGACGGAGCTCTGGGAGACCTATGGGTTAGCGGACTAGTCCGGCTTCGGGCGCCCGGTCGTTGAGTGCGTTAGCCTTTGATCAGGCGCTTGGCTCTGGGGGCAGCGGACGACGGGCGTCTCATTGGAAGGCGAAATGGAGCACAGCATGAACGAGGTGATTTCCTGGGTAGTCCCCGCGCTGGTGGTCGCGGCCGGCATCGGTGGGTTTGCGTGGATTACACGGAAGAGGGATGCCGCCGACTTGAGGGCCCCGTCCTGGTACTGGGGCTCGCGAAGACGAAGATACGACGAACAAAGTGATCCAGTTCGGACCGGTAAGGTGACCCCGGTTGTTGACGCGGCCTTCGAAGCGGTTCAGGGCAACCGGAGTCCTAAGGCCGGCCGCGGGCGTCTGGGAAAGCGGCGCTAGGCAGGTAGGCGCGGTCGCCAGGCTTTCGAGGCGGCCACGGTCCGGCGCCTCTGGCCGCTGGTTACGGTCCCGCTCGCAGTTCGTTGACGGCGGTCCGCACGGCGTTCGCGATCTGCACGATGGCCACGCCGCGGTCGTCGCCGGCGGCCGCGATGCACGCGGCCCGGCTGTGCAGCCACACGCCGAGTCGAGCGGCCTCCGGGGCTGCAAGACTCTGCGCCGACAGTGAGGCGATGATTCCGGCGAGCACGTCGCCGGAGCCCGCGGCGGCCAGGGCGGGGTTGGGTCGGGCGAGGATCCACACGCGGTCGGCTGCGCAAATAAACGTGGGCGAGCCCTTGGCCACGACGATGGCGCGCGTTTGGGCAGCTAGGTTCTTGGCCGCCGAGAGGCGTTGGCGGCCTTCAGGGGGCGCCGGCAGCCGGAGAAGACGCGCCAGTTCGCCGGGATGCGGGGTAAGAACGATTCCGGGGCCAAGCGTTTCGAGCAGGTCGGGTCGGTCGGCCAGGGCGTTGAGGCCGTCGGCGTCGATGACCTTGGGGGTGTCCGGAAGATTGTCCAGCAGCCCGTATACGAGTGCGTCGCCGGCGTTGCTGCGACCGAGGCCGGGGCCGACCAGGAGGGCGGTGGGTCGGGCAAACGATGCGGCGACGTCGGCGGCAATGGCGTCCACCTGCCCTGACGGCGAGGCTGACAACGGGACGAATGTAGCGGCGGGCGCCAGTGCGGCGGTGGTGGCGCAGGCCGGTTCGACGGACGCGAGGGTGACGAGGCCGGCGCCGGCACGCAACGCGGCCACGGTGGCCAGGGCGGCCGCTCCACGGTAGCGGACCGAGCCGGCCACGATGGCGAGACGGCCGAATGTGCCTTTGTGGCCGTCCAACGGACGCGGGGGCAGCAGGCGGCGAGCGGTTCGCGCGTCGATGAGGGCGGTCTTGATAGGCGCGTAGGCCGCGGCCGGAAGGCCGATGTCCAGCGCGATCTGCCGACCGGCGAACTCGATGGCCGGGTGCAGCAGGGCGCCGAGCTTCACGGGACCTGTGGCCAGGGTGAGGTGGGCGCGAAAGGCGGCTGGGTCGGCAGCCCCGGTGTCCGCATCGATACCGCTGGGGATGTCGATGGCAACACGGGTCTGTCCAGCTGCGATGGGAAGTTCGGCCAGGATGTCGGCTATGGGTCCACGCAGTGGTGGGCTGCTGCCGATGCCGAGGAGTCCGTCCAACAGAAAGGTCGCCCAACGGACGTCGTGGGTGAGCGGGCGGGGATCGCCGGTCCAGACGCGCCAGCGCACGCCGCGTGCGGTTGCGGCGGCGACCAGCGGGTCGTGGGGACGCTCGCGGGAGGCCCAGGCCGTCACTCGTGCGCCGGTGGCAGCGAGGCGGGCGGCGGCGATGAGCGCGTCGCCTCCGTTATCACCTGGGCCAACCAGCACGACGACGGATCGGCCGCCTAAGGAGCCTGTGCGCCGCAGGATGGCGGCGGCGATGGCCTGGCCGGCGTTCTGCATGAGGTTGACGCCGGGCGGCGCCTGGGTTTCCAGCGCCCGCATTTCGGCCGCGTCGACCACGCGGTCGAAGGCCGGACCGCGACCCGCGCTATGCGCCCCGATCACGGTGGTCAGTCCGCGGTTGCGACCACGAAGGCGATGGCGAGTTCGCGGCTGTGCGTGAGGCTGATTTCGAAGGCCGTCAGACCCAATTCACGGGCGCGGGCGGCGGCGGCGCCGTGCAGATGCACGGTGGGTTTGCCGCGACGGTCGTTCAGGACTTCGAGCTCGCGCCAGAGCACGCCGCGCATGCCGGTGCCGAGCGCCTTGGAAATGGCTTCCTTGCCGGCGAACCGGGCGGCCAGCTCTTCAGCCCGGCCACGGCAGTAGCGCTGTTCGCGCTCGGTGTAGATGCGGCGAAGGAAGCGTTCACCGAAGTGGTTCAGCGCAGCCTGGATGCGGGAAATTTCGATGGCGTCGACGCCAGCGGTGAGGCGGCGGCCGGTGGAGCTAATAGCCGGTGAGTTCCACGCGCCGGACGGCTGAACGGTATTCCCAGCCGCTGCCGAGGACTTCGATCCGACGCAGCCGGACGGGGGCAGGCCGGATTTCCTGCAAGAGGGTGGGCTGGTCGAAGGTGATCCACTCGCCGGCAGGGATTTCGCGCCCGAGCTTGACGCTGAGCCCGGCGTCGTTCTGGTGGTAGAAGCCGGTGGCCCAGATCTGCTCGCGGCCGTCGGCATCGAGGTAGGTGAGGCGCAGCATCAAGGGGTACTCGGTGCCCGCGGTGCCGCCGCCGGACAGGCTCTGCTGATCGGCTCGGACATCGGTGCGGAGGCGCAGATTTACATAATCGCGAACATCGCGGTCGAGATCCTGCACGATGCCGCTCTCACCGTGGCGGTCGGTGGTTCCATCCGGCGTCCGGCGCTCAAACCACACGGCCTCGGATTGCGCGTTCACGGTGCCGGCGGTTCCGGCTTCGGTCACGACGAAGATGTTCCAATCCGAGCCGTCGGCCAGACGCTCGAGGAGGGGGTCACCCAGAAGGTCGCGTTCGAGGGGGAGCGGTCCCGTGATGTTTTGGCCGGGACTGAGAACGAAACGTCGACCGGCCGGCGCCTCCACGACGTGGCTGCCCAGCCAGACCAGTGCCGTGCCCTGCCGAACGCTGAGATGCACGGTGCCGTCCGGCTCCATCTCGATGCGGTAGGTGCCTTCACTCAGGTCCAACCGTCCCTCGCCGGCGAGGACGCTGATGCGGCGATCAGGGGCGGCCGGGTGCAACGCCACGCCGATTTGTACGCGCCCCTGGAAAAGTCGAAAGACGCTGTCCTGCAAGGCAGGGTTGAAGCGGCCGTACCGCATGCGCTGCACGGCGAGTTCCGTGTCGTTGTACAGCAGTACCGTGGAGCCGTCGCGGGTGCGCAGGAAGGCGCGGGAGCGGTCGTCGGTCCGGAGGCGCGTGCCCTCGGCCAGATCGATGCGCGCGGCCATGCCCTGCCAGGTAGCGGTGGCCGGCGGCTGGACCAGGACGGTTCCTTCGAGCGCCGTGGCGGAAAAGGGACGCGATTCGCTGACGCCGCTGAACAGGGCGCCAAACCCCTGGGGTACATACAGGATGGTCACGACCAGCAGGGCCAACGCGACGAATAGCGATACCCAGCCGAATACTTGCATCCCACGGTGACGCTCACGCGCCGGGATTACGGCCGCGCGCGCGTGCGTGCGGGACTCGGGGAGGTGTTGCATCACCTGACCCTTATGCGCGAATCGCGAACGCCGGCAAATCGCCGGCGGGCGCCGACCACGCCACAGTAACGGATTCGACGACTGCAAGCGGCGGTCCAGCGTGCAATGCCTGGACGAGGGCGTCCAGCGCCGGCCGCGACCCCTGGGCTGTTACTTCGACGCGCCGACCGTTTGGCAGGTTTCTGACGTGGCCGCGGAGTCCCAGTCGTTGACCCGTGCGGGCGACGAAGTAGCGGAAGCCGACACCCTGCACGCGGCCGCGGACCGTTGCGTGCAGGCGCTGGGGGCATTCGGCTTGAGCCTCCACGTCAGAGGAGCGCGGCCTGTTCGGGCGACGCGCGGGGCGGTTCGCGGTTGAGGTGTTCGTAGGCCTGGCGGGTGACGACGCGCCCGCGGGGGGTGCGGGCAATGAAGCCAGTCTGGAGCAGGAAGGGTTCGTAATAGGACTCGAGGGTTGGGACGTCCTCAGCCAGGGTGGCCGCGAGGGCCTGGAGACCAGCGGGGCCGCCGTTGAAAGCGTCCATGAGCGTGGTGAGGATGCGACGATCCATGGTGTCGAGGCCGTGGTCGTCGACGTCCAGTTCGGCGAGTGCCTCGGCGGCCACGGCGTCGGTGATGATGCCGTCGGCCTCGACTTCGGCGAAGTCGCGGACGCGACGCAGCAGGCGGTTGCAGACGCGGGCGGTGCCGCGCGAGCGTCGCGCGATGGCCAGGGCGCCGGCGTCGGTGATGGTGACGCCGAGGATCTCGGCGGAGCGCAGGACGATTCGGGCGCATTCCTCGGCGCTGTAGAACTCGAGGCGGTGGACGGAGCCGAAGCGGTCACGGAGGGCCGAGGTCAGCGAGCCTGCGCTGGTGGTGGCGCCGATGACGGTGAAGTGGGGCAGGGCCAGTCGATAGGTTCGGGCGTTGGCCTTGCCGCCGCCGACCACGATGTCGAGGGCGAAATCTTCCATGGCGGGGTAGAGGATTTCCTCGACGGTTTTGCCCAGCCGGTGGATTTCATCGATGAAGAGAACTTCGGCGGCGTCCAGGCTGCTGAGGGTGGCGGCCAGGTCGCCGGGGCGTTCGAGGGCGGGGCCGGAGGTGACGCGCAAGCGGCCGTCCATCTCGTGGGCCACGATGTGGGCCAGGGTGGTTTTGCCGAGGCCGGGCGGACCGCCGAGGAGGATGTGGTCGACGGGCTCGCCGCGCTGTTTGGCGGCCTGGATCATCAGGCGCAGCGCGCGCTTGACGCCTTCCTGGCCGATGAACTCATCGTCCGAGAGGTCGCGGGGGCGGAGGGTGCGGTCGAGCCGCTGGTCGCCGGCGACGGATTCGACGGCGACGACGCGTTCGGTCATGCCGGCCGGCCTCGGGATCCGAGGTCACGCAGGGCGGCGGCGATGCGGGCTTCGACGGACATGGGCTCGCCGATGGTCTGGTTGAGGGCGATGGTTGCCTCGGTGCGGGTGTAGCCGAGGCTGAGGAGGGCTTCGAGGACTTCGCGCGTGCTTTCGTCGTCGGAACTTTCGGCCGGGGTCTTGTCCTCGGGGACGAGTTTGCCGCGGAGCTCCAGGATGATGCGGTTGGCGGTCCTGGCGCCGATGCCGGAGACGACTTGGAAAGGCTTGGGGTCTTCCTGGTCAAGCGCTTCGTAGATGCGGATGGCCGGGTGGGTCGAGAGCACGCGGACGGCCATGCGCGGGCCGACGCCGTTGACGTTGAGGAGGGCCTTGAAGACGCGCAGTTCTTCGGGGGTCTCGAATCCGGTGAGCAGGGCGCCCTCAGAGGCCATGTGCAACGAGGTGAACAGGCGGACGCTTTCGCCCGGGTCGGCCAGCGAACGGGCCGGGACGATGACTTCGAGGCCGATTCCGGTGCCTTCGGCGAGCACGACGAGGCTGTCGTCACGGCGATCGAGCACCTGGCCGTGCAGTTCCGCTATCACCGGACGCCGACCTGGCGTTCCAGGGCGCGCGCCTCGTACGAGTTCACATGGCAGATCGCGACGGCCAGGGCGTCGGCCGCGTGGTCGGGCCGCGGCGGGTCTTCCATCTCCAGGAAACGGCGCACCATTTCCTGCACGCCGGCCTTGTCGGCTCCGCCGTAGCCGGTGACTGCCAGCTTGATCTCCGGCGGGGCGTATTCCTCGACTGTGAGTCCGTGGTCCGCGGCCACGAGGTGCGCAACCGCGATGGAGTGCGACACCTCGACCGCCGAGGTCAGGCGGCGCGCGAAGCCCAGCCGCTCGACGGCGACATCGGTAATGATGTGCCGATCAAATAGCTGCTGCAGGCCATCGCGAATTCGCGCGAGCCGACTTCCCAGCGGCTGACCCGCCGGGGTGGTGAGGCACCCGTGCGTTACGTGGCGGAGTTGGCGGTCACCGTCGATCAGACCGAATCCGAAACGGGCCGTGCCAGGGTCGATGCCCAGCGTCAGCATTTGAGATCCCTGCGCCGTGGCCGCGCCGGTGAACATACGCCCATCATCGTCCTCGCCTGCGTCCAGGTGTGGACCGGGCGGGAGATATCAAGCCGTCCGGCTCACGCGCCAATCCGCGCGACCAGCGTATCGCTGAGTTCCAGATTGGTGTGGACGCGACGCACATCGTCCAAGTCCTCGATTGACTCGATCATTCCCAACACGCGCGCGGCACGATCATCGTCGAGCGTCATGGGCGTCGTTGGGGCCATCGTGAGTTCGGCGGACGCAATGTCGGCGCCCTGCACTGTCAGCTCGTTCTTGACCCGGGCCAGGTCGGTGGCGTCAGTGTAGACATAGAGCACTTCGTCGGAGTGCTCCACATCGACGGCGCCCAGGTCGATCGCGGCCAACTCCAAGTCTTCAGGGTCGTGGCCGTCCAGCTTGATCTCGATTGCGCCGCGCGTCTCAAACTGCCAGGAAACCGATCCGCTGGACGCCAGCGTGCCACCCAATCGGTTGAGCGCGTTGCGAACCTCGGCAACCGAGCGATTGCGGTTATCGGTCACGACTTCAATGAGCAGGCCGGCTCCGTCGACGGCGTAGCCCTCGTAGAGCAGTTCCTCAAGCTGAACGCCGTCGGCGCCGCCGCCCGCGCCGCGCTGAACGGCTCGCGCGATGGTGTCCTTGGGCATGTTGGCGGCCTTGGCCTTGGCAATAGCCTGTTCCAGGCGGAAGTTGCCGACTGGGTCGGGCCCGCCTTGCTGGGCGGCGATGGTGAGTTCGCGCCCGACCCTTGTAAACAGCTGGCCGCGCTTGGCGTCGGTCACGGCCTTTTTGCGCTTGATCTGCGCCCACTTGGAATGACCGGCCATCAGGGTTGGGACATCGCGCAATTTGCCTGGTTCGCGAGTATAGGACAGGGGCTTCGCGCAGCTCTCTCGGCGAAATCCAGGAGCGGGACTAGGCGACAGGACATTCCAGCTGTTGACATGGACTCCGTCGCCAGCGCACCATTTGAGTAAGACCGGGTAAGACTTGGATGGACAGTGCCGCGAGCAACCAAGACCATCACGTTTTCGCTGCCTCCAGAAATGGCGAACCGTGTGGATGAAGTCGTGCGACAGCAGGGGAAGTCCAGGAGCGAACTCTTGCGGGACGCCCTTGTGCGATACATCGAGGACTGTGAGTGGCAGCAGTTGCTCCGCTACGGCGAGCGGCGGGCGCGGGCGTTGGGAATCGGCCCCGAGGATGTGAGTTCCTTGGTGGATGAGTACCCGGCGGAGACGAATCCTCAACGCGAATGAGGGTGCTGCTGGACACAAACGTCATTATCTCCGGCCTGAACTTCCCCGGAAACGAACGGCGAGTTCTTGAGTTGGCCCGGAGGCGACGGTTTGAGCTGTGCGTCTCCGAATTCATCTTGAAGGAGACTGCCGGGGTCCTGGCCCGCAAGTTCGGCTGGGACTCGACTCGCTTGTCCCTGGCGATCGACACGCTGCGAGACGCGGCTAGAGTCATTGAGCCCCGGCGGCAGCCGGACGTGGTCCAACACAGGCATGCGGATAACCGAATCCTGGAGTGTGTGGTTGAAGCCAAAGCCGGCTACCTAGTGACGGGGGACCGACGTCACTTCGTGCCGCTCAAGGAGCATCGCGGCGCACAAATACTCAATGCGCCTCGATTTCTGACGATGCTCGAGGAGTGAAGAGTCACAGGAAGTTTGGACGGCTTGAACTGTGGGCCGCGAGGGAGGGCCGGTAGATACGGAGGGTGAGCGTCGTTGCCCACGAAGCGAGGAAGACTCCACCTCTGAGAAACCACTAGCCGCCTGGTTGCCCTGCTAGCATCGCAGGAGGCTGCCTGCGGGCGTAAGGATCCTGCCTATGGATGCGTCTGATCTGACCCGGTATGCCAGCGTGGCGTTGGCTGCGCTGATTTATGGGGCGATGGTGAGTGGGGCGTTTAATCCGTGGGCGCGGCCGCGGCCGGGACGTGACGTGATGCAGCTGCGAACTTCGTTTAGGGCGCGCATCTTGCTGAATCGCTGGTACCTGCTGCTGATCCTCGGAATATTTCTTGGGATTCGGCTGCTGCCGGGCACGTGGACAACCGAGGGCGGCGACGTGGTGTCATTGCTCCTGGTGGCGGGCTGGCTGCTGTTTCCCGTGAGCTACTACTTCACCGACCAGGGCGTCAGCCTGCACACGGGTCGCTTCTGGCCGTGGGAGAGCTTTGACACCTACCGCCGCGCCGGCGGCGAGGTGCAACTGCGTCGATCGGCGCGGGGCGACGTGTCGCTCTATCTCAATCACGCGCAGCAGCAGGCCATCCTGCCGATGCTGCGGCGCCACATCGCGCAGCGGCGCTAGATCAACCTCTCTCAGGCCACCGGGTCGCTGGTCGCGCTCCCGGCCTGGGCGCCGGTTTCCCAACGGGTGTGGAAGACGCCGTCGCGATCCGTGCGCTGGTAGGTGTGGGCGCCGAAGTAGTCGCGCTGGGCCTGGATCAGGTTGGCGGGCAGGCGGGCCGAGTGGTAGGCGTCGTAGTAGTCGAGCGAAGCGCTGAGGGCCGGGCAGGGAATGCCGGCGACTTTGGCCGCGCCGACCACGGCGCGCCAGGCGTCTTGCGCGCCAGCCAGCTGGCTGGCGAACGATGGCTCGACCATCAGATTTGGAAGGTCCGGGTCTGCACGGAACGCGCCCTGGATCAACCCCAGGAGCCGCGCCCGAATGATGCAGCCGGCTTTCCAGATGCGCGCCATTTCCGACAGGTCGATGCCGTATTCCCGTTCCAGGGAGGCCGTGCGCAGCAGCGCCATGCCCTGGGCGTAGGAACAGATCTTGGCGGCGTATAACGCCTGACGGACCTGGTCGACCAAATCGGGCGTCCTGGGCATCGTCGCGACCGCGCGGTTTCCGGCGGCGCTGACCCGTTCGTCCTTGCGGGCGGAGATATTGCGCGACCAGACCGCAGCGTCGATGGTGGGGATGGGCACGCCTAGTTCGAGCGCGTCCTGCGACATCCAGCGGCCGGTTCCCTTTTGCCCGGCCGCGTCAAGGATGCGGTCAACCAGAAAGCCGTCGCCGTCGGCGTCGCGGACCTGAAAGATTTCGGCGGTGATCTGGATGAGGAACGACTCGAGTTCGCCTTGGTTCCAGTCGCTGAAGACGTCAGCCAACTCCGGCGGGGTGAGACCGGCGGCGTTCAGTACGGCGTAGGCCTCGGCGATCAACTGCATATCGCCGTATTCGATGCCGTTGTGGACCATCTTGACGTAATGCCCGGCACTGGAGGCTCCGCAGTAGGCGGTGCAGGGGCCGTCATCGGTCATGGCGGCAATGCGTTCCAGGACCGGCCGCATGGCTTCATAGGCGGCGGAGGGACCGCCCGGCATAATTGAAGGGCCGAGCAAGGCGCCTGATTCGCCGCCGCTGATCCCGGTCCCGAGGAACATCACGTCGGTGGCGCGGACGCGCTGGAAGCGACGGGCGGTGTCCTGGAAGTGCGAGTTGCCGCCGTCCATTACTACGTCGCCCGGCGCCAGCAAGGGGAGCAGCTGATCCAACACGGCGTCCACGCCGCGGCCGGCCTGCACCATCAGGATGATGCGGCGCGGGCGCTCCAGCGACGAAACGAATGCTTCGAGCGTGCGGGCGCCACGGACGGACGTGCCCGCCGCTTCGTCAACCAGGAATTCGTCGGTGCGCTGGACGGTGCGGTTGAAGACCGTAATGGGAAAGCCGTTACGCTCGATGTTGAGCGCGAGGTTGCGGCCCATGACCGCGAGTCCGATGAGTCCGACGGAGGTGGACGCCATGGCAGGCTCCGGGAATAGCGGCCGTCTATTCTGGCGCATCCGGCGGGACGCGTGGCAGCTTTGGCAGAATTGAGTGAAGCGACTATGAGCACCCCCGAACCGTCCGCCGCCGAGGCCCGCCGCGCGCGGCGGCGCGCCGCGCGGCGCGAACGCCAGCGGTCCGCGCGCACGATGCGGCGGCTGCGGCTGGCCGGGTTGACGGTGCTTGGCGCCGGAGTGGTGGCGGCGCTGGCCGTACTCGTCATCGCGCTTGGCCAAGGGCCCGATACCGAAACGCCCGAACGCATCCGGATCGAGAACGAAGGCCGACTCCACGTGAAGGAAGGCAACGTGGTCACCTATAAGGCCAGCCCCCCGGCCTCGGGCGATCACTATCCGACCTGGTCGCGCTACGGGGTATTTGAGGCGCCGGTGAACCCCGGCTCCTGGGTTCACAACCTGGAACACGGCGCGATCGTGCTGCTGTATAGGTGCACGGACGACTGCGAGCAGGTCAGGGCCGACATCGGCAAGGTCTACGCGTCGCTGCCAGATGGTGCGTTCGGCGAAGTGAAGCTGCTGGCCACGACGTACGAGGGAGACTTCGGCTCGCGGTTCATGCTGATCGCATGGAACTGGCAGGAGCCGTTCGACGAGTTCGACGAGGAGCGGATCGAACGGTTCTACCGGGAGTTACTGGACCGTGGACCGGAGCGGGCACCGTGAGCGGGGCTGGACAATCGATTGGAAGAAACGGGCGGCTTTGGCCTATGGTGGGCGGAACGGTCACCGCCCCAGACGCGTTCGGAGCGCACTTGGATGATTGAACGAGAACCTTTCCTGATTCGCAATGGGATGCGTATCTTTAGCGTCTTGGCGGTGCTGGGTCTGGTTGTACTGATTGTGGTGGGTATCCGGTTCCAGGTTGAGAACGCGGAGTTCTCGAACGAACAGCGGCGTTTTAGGACCCGGACGCCGAACGCGGCCGAGTTGAGGGCTTCATGCGACTTCTTTGGTGGCCAGTTCCTGGGGATGCCCTCAGTTGCGCCGGGCAGTCCCGCTACCAGTCTGATGGAGGCTTGCAATCTCGGTGGAACCGCCCAAGCGGGCTGGCAGTGCCAGCATTTCGACGGTGCGTACAGCCGAGGCTCTTGCAGTGTGGATGTGGGAGCGACGCTGCAGGCGATTCCGAGGCTGTCGGGCTAACGGCATCGCCGTGCGCCATTCGGTGAGGGCCTAAGCGCGGGCAGCGGACGTGCGGCCGTCTGATACGCGGTTGGTTCGAGGCGCGCACAATAGTCGGCCGTTCGAACATCCCCGAGATGCCATGCACCCCTTGGACTACAGCCGTTCCTACCTGCGCTGGACTACGGCACCAGCGACGTCCGACGTCCGTACGCCGGGGCACATGCCCTACGGCAATAGCGTGCGCATCCTGCTGGACGCGCGAGCGCGCCTGATCGACTCGGTCTCAGGGCGGGAGGAGGAGTTCTACCTGATCGCTCCGTGCCGCACGGAATGGATGTACCGCAGCGACTCCTGCATCCAGCAGCCGGGCGGCGAGTACCGGCTGGCCTGGGCGCAGGGTAAAGATCGGGCGCTGCGTTTCAGCCGCGACCTGACCGACCCGGATCCAAAGCCAGAGTTGGTACCGATCGACGACCGGTATCTCGAGCTCGACTACGCGCTGACCCCCCTGCCGAATCCGCGCCCGGCCGCGGATAGCGCGGCGCTGGTGGCGGCGGCGCGGTCGCTGGATCAGGTTGTGATCCAGACCGAGATTCAGAACGAGGCCGGCACGCGGCGCGCGGTACTGGAATATCCCGTGAAGACGTTCAACTACCACCCCGAGCGCGTGCTGTTCCAGATGGACACGGGACCAATGCTGTGGGCCGACCTGGAATCGTCCGAGGCGGACCCGATGTGCCGGCTGCGGCTGGCGCACACGGTGTTCAATCGTTTCGACCGGGCTGAGTTTGCGATCAGGGCGCCGACGCCGCACCTCGTCAATGGTCAGCAGGTGGGGCAGGTGGAGGACTACCAGCAGGTAGTGGCGCAGGCGGCACGGCACGCCTTCTTCGTGGCGGGCTGATCGCGCGATGCGTCCGGCTGGCGGCGCGGAGTGGGTGCTGGGGATTGCGGCGCCGACGCGCGCCGAACTGAACGCATTTGTTGGCGAGGCCGAGGCGGGCCTTTCCGCGCCGGAAATCGGCGGCGGGCGCCGCTATCGGTTCGCCAACGCGGAGTTCATTGCCTTCGTGACCGGCCAGGGCGCGCGCCGAACCGCCGGAGTTCTCGAACGGTGGCTGGAGCCTGGGCTGTTTGACGCGCTTCTGATTGTGGGCGTGGCTGGCGGAACCCGGGAGGGGCAGGCGCCCGGCGACCTGCTCATTGCCACTGGCGCGGGGTCGCAGTTCGCGCGGCCGACGCCGGCAAGTCCACATTTGGTCGAGGCGCTTGCGAGTGGCCTTGAGGCGGTGGGGAGGTCGACGCAGGTCGGCCCACTGGCGGCAGTGGATGGGCTGGCGCGGTCTGACGAGAAGCGCCGGATGGGCGCCTCCGGCTTCGTAGGGGTCGATATGGAAACGCAGGCGCTGCTGGCGGGCGCTCGGCAGGCCGGTATCCCCGCGGCGGCTGTACGGGTGGTGCTGGACCCACTGGAGCGGGACATTCCGCGCAGCGTCGCGGCCCTGGCGGCGGCACAGGGGGGACGGTTGTGGCCGGATATCCTGGGACTTGTGCGCTGGCCGCTGGAAGTGCCCGCGACCGTGCAGTTCATGCGTGACATGCGGGCGGCTCTGGCGGCCCTGCGGGCGGCCGGTGCTCCTACGGTTCAGGCACTCCACCAGACTGACTGAGGACCGGCTGTCCCGACCGTGGTGCATCTGGCCGATTGACGCCATGCCGTACCATATCGGCACGGCGGGTCGTCACGATTGCGTGGTGCCGCCGTTGCGTATGTCCCGCAGCCCGCGCCCCCGGGTCACCCATGAACTGAGCGTATGAGCGAGCACGAGACCGTCGGAACGGGCCTCCTCGTGGCCGGCGTTGTCATCTTTATTGCCGCCTATGCCCTGATCGCATCCGACAAGGTCCCCAAGTCGGCCGTGGCGATGGGCGCCGGCGCGCTGATGATTCTGATCGGGATTCTGGATCAGCACCAAGCGTTCGAGCACATCGACTTGAACGTGATCCTGTTGCTGGTGGGCATGATGGTGCTGGCGGGCATCGTGCGCCATACCGGGGCTTTTCAGGCGCTGGCGATTCTGGCGGCGCGCTGGACCGGCGGCGACGGTCTGCGGCTGATGCTGGCCCTATCGCTCATTACGGCCGTGCTATCGGCGTTTCTGGACAACGTCACGACGGTCATTCTGATTGCGCCTATAACAATCTTCGTGGCGTCGCGGCTGGGATTGAACCCGGTGCCATTTTTCATTGCCGAGGTTTTGGCGTCGAACGTCGGCGGCGCAGCCACGCTGATCGGAGACCCGCCGAACATTCTGATCGCCAGCGCCGGCAATCTGGATTTCGCGGAATTCGCGGCGCACATGACACCGCCGGCTGTGGTGTCGACGGGGCTCGTGCTGGTTGCCGTGCGCTGGATGTTTCGTTCACGGCTGGTGGCGGATCCGCAGCGCGCGGCCGCCCTGGCGACCCTGGATCCAGCCGACGCCATTACCGACCGGCGCGGCATGTATATCGGGCTGGGCGTGCTGGCGCTGACGATCACTGGATTCATGGTTCATGGCGCGATGGGCTGGGAGCCTGCGACCGTCGCGGTTGCGGGCGCCGCGCTGTTGATGCTTCTGACCCGGCCCGACGTGCACGAGGTCTACAACGAAGTCGAATGGGCCAGCGTGCTGTTTTTCGTGGGCTTGTTCATGGTGGTCGGTGGGCTGGTGGAGTTGGGTGTGCTGGACGCCGTGGCCGACTTCGCGATCGAGCTGACGCAGGGGAACGTGGGGGCGACGGCGTTCCTGATCATGTGGCTGAGCGCCATCCTGTCGGCGGTCGTGGACAACATTCCCTATACGGCGACGATGCTGCCGGTGGTTCAGCGGCTCACGGCGGAGGGCCTGAACCCTGACAACGTGCTGTGGTGGTCGCTGGCGATCGGGGCCGACTTTGGCGGAAACGCGACCATCATCGGGGCGTCGGCAAACGTGATCCTGGCGGGCATTTCGGAGCGCGAGGGCCACCGCATTCGTTTTGTCGAATTCATGAAATACGGCATTCCGGTGACAATTTGCACGTTGATCATCGGCACCATCTGGGTATGGTTGCGCTACTTGGCGTTTGCCTAGGCGCACAGAAGACGGGAGGCGCCCATGAGTCCCAACGAGCAGCGACCGCTTCACCGCTCGGAGTCGCGCGTGGCCGACCTGCGGTCGTATTGGCCCCTTGAGCCGTTGAGCGTGGTGCGCGCCGACACCGAGTTCGAGGACCTGCTGCGAATAGTTCGCGCTCAGCCCCAGGTGCGCACGGTGGCGGTGACGGACGACGACGGCAGGTTGACCGGCATCATCCCAATGCGGGCGTTGTACGGAGCGCTGGTGGCCGACGTGTTTCCCGGCGTGGTGATGGCCGACGTGGTGTCGGTTGAAAGCGCGTTGAACTACGGAGACCGCATGGTTCACCCAACAGCCAGCCAGATGATGCTGGACGGCGTGTCGGTTGCGCTGACGGACACGCTGCACGACGCGTTCATTGCCCTGCACCGCTCGGGCCACGCCGGCCTGCCGGTGGTGGATGCGGACGAGCGACCGGTTGGCTACCTGGACTTGCTGGCGCTATCGCCTTTGTGGGAGCAGCGGCCACAGCCCAGCTAGGTCGCGAAGCGACGCGCGACTAAGGCCGAAGCTACAGGGCTTCCTTGAGGGCCTTGGAGCTGGCGGCGGTCATGCCGTCGACGGCGGTGAGTTCCTGCAGTGAGGCGGCGCGGATGCGTTTGATGGAGCCGAACGTACGGAGGAGATTGCGCTTGCGCTTGGGGCCGATGCCGGGAATCTCGTCCAGAATCGAGCGGCGTCCACGAGCCGTGCGCAGCTTAATGTGGAAGCTGACGGCGAAGCGGTGGGCTTCATCCCGCACCTGTTGCACCAGGTGAAGGCCCGGGCCGTCCAATGGCATGAGCACCGGCCCTGAGCGGTCGGGGACGTAGAGCTCCTCGCGGCGCTTGGCGATGGCGGCCAGCGGGATGCCGGACCGGTCCAAGCCCAGTTCCGTAAAGACGTCCAGGGCGGCGCCGAGCTGGCCCTTACCGCCGTCGATCAGCATCAGGTCGGGGGTGACGCCCCACTCCTTGGCGGAGCCGGCCGTGGGCTCTGAATTGTCGGGAAGCCGGTCGTCGGGGTCGAAGCCGCTCAGCGAAACTTCGGCGAGCGCACGGGCGCTCGCGCCAGTTACGGCCGCCGCGTCCGTTTCTTCGGCATAGCGGCGGAGGCGGCGTCGGAGCACTTCGCGCAGCGACTCGAAGTCGTCGTTGCCGACGCCACTGCGGACTTTGAACCGGCGGTACTTGCCGTTCTTGGCCACGCCGTCCTCGAAGACGACCAGGGAGCCGACGGCCAGCGAGCCCTGGATGTGGGAGATGTCGTAGCACTCAATGCGTCGGGGCAGGCGCGGCAGGTTGAGGGCCACGCCGATCTCCAGGAGCGCCTGCCGCCGCTTGCGCTCGCTGTTGAGCCAGATCGTGCGCTCCAGGTGCAGGGTCTCGGCGGCGTTGCGCGCGGCCATTTCGACCAGCCGACGCTTGGGACCGCGCTGGGGGCGGCGCACGGTGACGCCGGCGCCCCGCAACGACTTCAACCAGGTCTGGAGTACGTCGACGTCGGTGAGGTCGTGGGGCACGAGGACGAGTTGGGGCACCTCGGCCGCGCGGTCGTAGTACTCGCGAACGAAGTCGTCCAGCATCTCGGGCTCGGTTTCCTCGCCCATGACGGCCAGTTCGTAGTGCTGGTGGCCGATGAGCTTGCCGCCGCGAATGCGGAAGACGGTGGCCATGGCGTCGCGGTCCTGACGGACGGCGGCAATCACGTCCACCTGCCGCTCGCGGGCGTCGGGATCGGAGACTTTCTGCTCGGCGACCACTTTTTCCATGGCCGTGATGCGGTCGCGGAAGCGGGCGGCTTCTTCGAAGTCGTCGGCGTCGGAAGCGGCCCACATCTGATCGGTGAGGCTTGCTTTCACATGTTCGTATTCGCCGCGCAGGAAGCGGACGGCGCCATCTACGACCTCGCGGTACTGGTCCACCGTGACGTAGCGCGTGCAGGGGGCGTTGCAGAGGCCGAGGTCGTATTTGAGGCAGGGGCGCGGGATGGGCTTGGCCATGTTGATGTTGCAGGTGCGGTAGGGAAAGAGGCGGTTGAGGAGTTTGAGGGTCTGGCGCAGGGCCTTGGCGCTGGTGTAGGGACCGAAGTAGAGCGAGCCGTCTTTGAGGATGCGGCGGGTGGTGGCGACGCGCGGGTAGGTCTCCTGCACGGTCACTTTCAGGTAGAGGTATTGCTTGTCGTCGCGGTAGGTGACGTTGAAGCGCGGGCGGTGCTCCTTTATGAGGTTGTTTTCCAGGACCAGCGCTTCGACTTCGGAGTCGGTGACGATGACGTTGAAGTCGGCGATCCGTGCCACGAGCGAGCGGGTCTTATACGAGTGGTCGCCGCGGCGGAAGTAGCTGCGAACGCGGCTGCGCAATGAGCGGGCCTTGCCCACGTAGAGGACGCGGGCGTCAGCGGCGCGCATGAGGTACACGCCGGGGGCTTCTGGCAGCTCCGCCAGCTTGCCTTCGATCGTGGAACGGACGGCTTCGCGGGTCATTGACATGCGGTGCGCCGCGGAGCGCCGTGCGCCGCGTCAGCCAATTCTAGGCAGTCCGAGACGTGCCGCCGGCCGGATAGAATCGAGCATTGCGAGCGGTCCCCGAAGGAACCTCGCCCGTCGAGATTCAGCGCCCACTTCTCATTCTGATTTACCTCGGCATCGCCGTGGCGGCCGCGTGGCTGCTGCAATTCCTGTGGGAGGTGTTGAGCCAGGCCGGCATCTTTGTCGTGATGCTGCTCGTGGCCTGGATTGTGTCGGTGGTGACGCTGAGACCCGTGCGCTTGCTGCGCCGCGTGGGCATTCCACGGCCAATTGCGGCGGCGCTGGTGTACCTGGTGGTGGTGAGCATCGCGAGTGTGAGCCTGTTTTTCGTGCTGCCGCCGTTCTTTACAGAAGTGGGTCGTGCCGCCGTGAGTCTGACCGAACTGGCCCTCGGCATTCCAGAGGGGCTTGGCAACCTGCAAACTTGGCTTACCGGCCTCGGCGCGCCGGAAGACTTCGTGGGTACGGTGATCGAGGATCTCAGCCATCAGGCGGTGTCGGTCGGACAGGAGTTGGCCACCGGCATCATCACGACCACGGGGACGATTGCTGGTGGGGTGGCCGCCACGATCGTGACGTTGATCATCTCGTTCTACCTGGTGCTGGGCTGGGACCGGGGGGTGACCGGACTGGCTGAGGCACTGCCGCCGCACTTGGCGGCGCGTCTGCACCGCGGGGTTCGGGCCAGCGAGCACACTTTTGGGGCGTGGCTGGGCGGACAGTTCTTGGCGTCGGTTCTCTGGGGTATCGCGGTTGTGGTGACCTATCTGATTGCCGGGCTGGAGTTCGGTCTGCTGGTGGCGGTGGGTACGGGGATCCTGTTGTTCATTCCGTTCGTCGGGATGATCGTGGGCATAGCCGTGCCGACGATCATGGCATTTTCTGTTCGTATCGACTTGGCGATTTGGGTTGGGGTGGCTCTGGCTCTGGTGTCGCTCGCAATTGAGAACGTGGTGAAGCCGCGAGTCATGGGGACGGCGATCGGGGTGAATCCGATCGTGGTGCTGTCCGGCGTGATCCTGGGCGGCATCGCAGCGGGGTTCTGGGGGGTGCTGTTCGGGATCCCCATCGGCGCGCTGCTGTGGACGCTCCTGCGCGGGGCGGCCAGCGAACTGCTGGACTCGCAACGGCGTCAGCCCATGCCGGCCGACGCGATGGCGGCAGCGGCGAGTGCGAGGGCGGCTTCGGTTTCCGCCGGACCAGATGCTCCTGTCCCTGAAGCAGGGGAGGACGAGTGTCCCGCGCCGGTGGCGCCGGACACGTTCAAGGACGAGGCGAAGCCATAAGGTCCCTCTGGCGAACGCTCGCCTACATTCGCGCGTACTGGCCGGTGGCACTGCTCAGCGTGCTGGTTTGGCTGATTTCGGCCGCGATGGATCTGATCGTGCCGCAAGTCCTGGCGCGCGTGATCGACGAGGGCATCGTCGCGGGAGACCGGGAGCGCTTGTTGGGGCTCTCCCTGCTGGCGGCGGCCCTGATCGTGCTGCGCGGGGCCGCGCTGTTTGGCGCGCGGTTCTGTCAGCGCTGGTACCAGGCGGGCATCAGCCGCCGGTTGCGAAATGAGGTCTACGACAAGCTGCAACGTCTGCCGTACGCCTACTACGACCGAGTGGACAGCGGCGATGTGATCACGCTGGCGATCAGCGACACGAACACCGTGCAGAGCTTCACGGGTCGGGGCGTGATGGAGTTGATTCGTTCGGTGGGCATCTATGTCGTGATTGTGGCTGGCATGGTGATCGCCAGTCCGCGGCTGACTTTGATGGCTCTGGTGGTGCTGGCCCTGATGGTGGCGGTGGCCGTGGTGTATGGCCGGGCCGTGCGGCCGATGTGGCGAGCCTATAGAAGCCAACAGGCGCGGCTGACCCGAACGCTGACGGAGAACCTGAACGGCATTCGAGTGGTGAAGGCCTTCGCAACGGAAGCGCGCGAAACCCAGGCGTTTCAGTCCGAATCCGAGGCGATGCGCGAGCGGGCGCTCGCCCCTATTCGGCTGCGGGCCCGGGCGATGCCGCTGATGCTTCTGCTAACTGGCGTGGGTTCGCTCGTCGTGATTTGGGCCGGCGGGCTGTTGGCCATCGACGGCGCCATTTCCGTCGGCGTGCTGCTGGCTTTCTACTACTACTTCACTCGGTTGATTCAGCCGTCGCGGCGCCTCGGATTCATCGTGCAGCAGGTGGCGCGCACGGCGGTGTCGGCCGATCGGGTGTTCGGCTTGCTGGACGAGCCGGTGGGGATCGCGAGTCCACCGGGGGCCGCGAAGCAAGCAGACATTTCCGGACGGGTGAACTACGACGACGTGGAAATTGCATTCAACCGGAGCCTGGTTGTTGCCGGCGCGACGGCCACGGTCAATCCGGGCGAGGTCATTGGGGTGGTGGGCCCCACCGGATCGGGGAAGTCAAGCCTGCTGAATCTGATCGCGCGCTACTACGACGCCGCGGGCGGCGAGGTGCGGGTGGATGGGCGGGACGTGCGCAGCTTTGACTTGCAGAGCCTTCGCTCAGCGGTGTCGATCGTGCCGCAGGATCCGTTTCTGTTTTCCGACACCGTGCGCAACAACATTGCCTACGGCAGTCCAGACGCGGAATTCGAGCAGGTGATTGCGGCGGCAAGGGATGCGCAGGCCTATGACTTCATCCTGGAGATGCCGGAGGGGTTCGAGACGGTTGTCGGGGAGCGCGGCGTCGGGTTGTCGGGCGGGCAGCGGCAGCGGCTGACCATTGCGCGCGCTCTGCTGCGGGAGTCGGCGATTCTGATCCTGGACGACGCGACGAGCAGTGTGGATACCGCGACCGAGCGCCGGATTCAGGACGCGCTGCGCCGACGGGCCGGCGGGCGTACCACGTTCATCGTCTCGCAGCGCATCAGTTCGGTGGAGCACGCGGACGAAATCCTGGTTGTGGACGACAGGCGGATCGCCGACCGCGGGACTCATGCGGATCTGATTGCGAGGCCGGGCTTCTATCGCGATCTGTATGACCTGCAGGTTCGGCATGCAGAGGAGGCGCGCGCGGATCTGGCGGCGGCGGAGGCGACGGGCACATGAGGATGGGAATGGGAATGGGAATGGGAATGGGGATGGGGACGTCCCAGTCGCGCGGGACGTTTGTTCAGGAAGAGAGTGGATTCGAAGGTTTCGATCGGCGGGTATTGCTGCGCCTGCTTGGATACCTGGCACGAGACCGTCGACGCCTGCTGATCGCAGCTGTCGCGGTGCTGGTGGTGGCCGGGACCACCATGGCTCAACCCGCACTGATAGGGCTGGCGATCGACGACGGCATTCGGGCGGGCGACGCCGGGGTACTGACGGCGGCGGCCCTGGTATTTCTGGGCGTCACGGTTGGTCAGGCGGGGGCGACGGCGCTTCAACTGGTGGTGAACGCCAGCCTCGGGCAGAACATGCTGCAGGCCATGCGGATGGAGATGTTCCGCAAGTACCAGGCCTTGCCGCTGAGGTTCTACGACCGGCAGATCACGGGACGGCTGATCGGCCGGATGGCATCGGACGTGGAGCAGATTGGCGAGGCCGTCACCGAGGGGGCCATCGGACTGGTGGCCGACGTGGCGATCCTGATCGGAATCCTGGTGGCGATGTCGCTGTTGAGCTGGCAACTCACGCTGCTTGCGGTGGCGGTGTCCCCGCTGATGCTGCTCAGCGGCATCGTGTTTGCACGGGTGGCGCAGGCTGCCTACCGCGTGATGCGGACGCGGACATCCACGTTGAACGGGGTGATTGCTGAATCGATCCTGGGAATGCGCGTGATCCAGGCCTTCACCCGCGAGGAGGTCAACGCGCGGCGCTTCGATGAGGTGAACCACGCGCAGGCGCGAGCGCAAATGCGCGCGATAACCGTTACGTCATCGGCCGAACCGGCGGTGGAATTATTCACGGCCGTTTCCACCGGGCTGGTGCTGTGGTTTGGCGGCACGTTGGTCCTTGGCGAATCGGACACGGTGACGCTGGGTGTGGTCACGGCATTCGTGCTCTACGTGGAGCGCTTCTTCGGTCCCGTGCAAGAACTGGCCACACGTTGGGGATCGATCCAGGCTGCCATGACGTCAGCCGAGCGCGTGTTCGAAATCCTGGACACCGACGAAACGATGCACGACCAGCCCGACGCCGGGGAGCTGCCGCGGGTCCGAGGCGAGGTGCGGTTTGACCACGTGAGCTTCGCCTATGAGGCCGGCCGGCCGGTGCTGCACGACGCCAACATCTTGGCCAAGCCGGGCGACCGGATCGCGCTGGTCGGCGCTACGGGGGCAGGCAAGACCACCATCACCAACCTGTTGCTGCGCTTCTACGAGGTTAGCGACGGATCGGTGAGCATTGACGGTCATGACGTGCGCTCGGTCACGCAAGCCTCACTGCGGCGTCAGGTCGGGCTGGTTCTGCAGGAACCGTTCCTGTTCACTGGAAGCGTTCACGACAACATCGCGTACGGAAGGGCTGAAGCCTCGCGGGCTGAGGTTGTTGAGGTTGCCAAGGCCGTTGGGTTGCACGAGTTCCTGGAAAGCCTGCCGTTTGGTTACGACACACCGATCGAGGAACGCGGTGGCGGTCTGTCCACGGGCCAGCGGCAGCTGGTGTCGTTTGGTCGCGCGCTGCTGTCCGACCCTCGGGTGCTGGTACTTGACGAAGCCACCAGCTCGGTGGATACGCAAACCGAAGGCCTGATCCAGGACGCGATGGAATCGATGATGCGGGGTCGAACCAGCTTCGTGATCGCGCACCGGCTTTCCACGGTGCGCAACGCTACCGAAGTTCTGGTGATGGACCAGGGCCGCATCGTCGAACGCGGCACGCACGCCCAACTGCTGGCCAAAGCAGGGCTGTACTACAACCTCTATATCCTCGGGCTCTCGTCGGGCGGCGAGGACATCGACGCGGCGGCGTTGCGGGGCAAGGACTCCCGGCCAGGCGCGGACTCGCGCGGCTGATCGTCGTTCGCCCCGCTGGGGCGCTCCGAACACTTGACGGGCGCTGGACGTCGGATGGGGGATTAAAGGGGGACCGCTCGCTCGCCAGCCCGTACCCCGTAGGGGTACGGGCTGGCGAGCGAGCGGTTTGGGCGGTTTTTTGGGGGCGATGGATGGGATTCTGAGGACGCGGCGCCCACGGCGCGCGCCATGCGACAGGGGCGGCGGGCGACGCTCGGCGATGGGGCGGGAGGCGTCGGGGGCCGGCGGGAGGTGGGTCCGGTATCGAGTACGGGCGAGGTGGTTAGCCGGACTGCGCGCGGCTGGCGGGCGATCCGGGTGGCGGGTGGCGAGGCTCAGGAGGACGGCGCGCAGGGCCAGGACGCAGCCCGACCAGAGACGACGCCAGGGACGGGGCGCCGAGGGCGGCGGATGGGTGAAAAGCGCGGGCACGAGGGGTTCCTAGAGGGACCAGGGTAGCGACGCACCTATTGTACACTAACTGATTACTGCCTGCCGGCGGGGGTGGGGCGAGGCGGCGGGGCCGCTCGACGACCTGGACGTATGACCGTGGATCGCAGGGCCCAGGCTGCGCGCAGCCTGGGCCACCCGGCATCCGGCAGCGGGCGTTCACCCTGCTGATCGCATGTGTTCACTCTGTCGGGCCAATGTGTCCAGTTTCCGGCCGAATGTGTTCAGTTTTTTGCCGAATGTGTTCAGTTTCCGGCCGAATGTGTTCACTTTGGCGGGGCATGTGTTCAGTTTTGAGTCGGGCGCCCTGGTTGGGGATGGGGCGCGGACGGAAGGCGAGATTCCTCCTTCGGCAAGCTCAGGACAGGCCTCGACAGGCCTCGACAGGCCTCGACAGGCTCAGGGCAGGCTCTCCGGGGACGCCGGGATGACGGGGGAGGTGGCAAGTGGCTGGTGGGTGGTGGGGAGTGGCTCGTGACGAGGGCGGGTGTTGGGCTGGGTGGGGTCGGGGGGCGAAGCGGGGCCGGGGATGGCGGGTGCTGGCAGTGCGGGAAACGCTGGCTGGGGTGGCGGTGGCAGCGTGCGCCGGTGGGTGGGGCAGGCGGAGGTAGTTCGGCCGCCTCGGCGTAGTATCTTCGACGAGTTTCGGGCGGGCTCTTCGATGGAGGGTTCCACGCTGCGCGCAGCCTGAGCCATGCGTCAGGTCCAAGTGTCCCCAAGATCGTCTACGGTGCCACCTTGCCTTGGCCAAGTAAATCAAACCTGCAGTTGTCGCACTCGATTCCTTGGGTACCAAGGATTCAATGGCTGGGAGAACCATAGATTGTGACTCTAAGAGATCGAATCGTATCTATCTTCGATGTCCATTCAAGACGTCGTTCACGCGGAGAATCCAAGTATGAGATTCCGCACCAGCTTCGGATGCGAATTCTCTTTCTTTACAGAGATGTCTCAGCCGACGACAGCCAGGTTGGAACGCACGAGTTCTTACGGCAGATGCATAGCTCACTAGAGTACTTGCTAGGCAGATCGAATCTCTCCAACAAGTATTCGCAGAATACTGCGGATGACGTATGGTTCTTCTTGCAGACTTGCGAAACCAACGAGTTCTTTGACTTCCTGGAGTTGAGCTTTAAGCTTGAGGTGTCCTGGCGGATTCTGAGCAATGATGTTGTTGATGCAATCAATGAGCTCCTTAAAGTTGATAGCGCGCCTTATCGAATCACTCGTATCGTTGAAGTTGAGGAAGAGGATGAGGGACCCTATGGCAATACACATCGTACACTGCGAGTGACTTCGCAGCCGAAGGTGATTCGGGTGGACGACGAAATAACTTATCTCGAAGCTGTGCAGCCGGCGCTTTCGGTGCTCAGTGCGGCGCACTTTTCGGCAGCAAACTCTGAGTTTCTACACGCAATGGAGGATTATCGAAAAGGGACTTATGGAGACAGTCTAACTAAGTGCTGTAGTGCGTTCGAAAGTGTAATGAAAGTAATATGCGCCAGGAAGAGATGGCCGTATTCTGAGAATGACACCGCAGGCCCCCTTCTGGAGACGGTGATAAGTAGATCCAGTCTTCACAGTTTTTTTGTCCAGCCGCTCATGTTGATCGCTACCATTAGAAACCGTCTAAGCACGTCGCATGGTGGCGGTACTAGGGTTCGGTCTGTAGACGCACATGTGGCCCAATTCGCGATCACTACCACTGCTGCGGCAATCCTGCTACTTATTGAGGAAACCAGCTAACTTGGTTTACACATTGCTGTCGTCATGCCTATAGTGTAGCTCGTAGTAGCTTAAGGATGATGGTGGGTAAGTTATATCGCGATACTGAATGGGAGGTCTATTTGTTCAGCGCTCGTCGTTCAGAGTGTAGGTCTGTGCTGGCGTCGTCAACCGCGCAGACGTTCATTCAGCCGAGCATGAAGGTGAAAGCGAGATAGTGCGCGAATGTGGTTCCGTGCTGGTGTTCATAGCGAGACTGCAGGAACGGTGTGAACGTCGAGGTCCGTTGGAGTTTTCGATAATCTAGGTTGGATTGTATGACATTCCCTCGCGGGTGGAGTCATGGTGACATTTCCTTGCCCGTCGGGAGGTTCGGTGTCCTTGACAGTGAGTTGGGCGGAGACTGGTCCTACGGAGTCTCTCCCATTTGTGGGCAGCGCAGGTTTTCTGAAGTGATTACAGACACAAAGGGAATACCGTACAGGCCGGTCGGGTCCGATTGCTGAGTGAGCGGTGCGTCGCTATGGTGTTTGCCCAATAGCTCAGCCGGGGAGTCAGGCTCTCAATATGTCGTAGTTGACGAGGGCTCGCTGCACACACGCCTGGACGTAAGTGACACGGTTGCGCCGTGAAGTTCAGAAGCCATCCGTGTCTGCTGCTTTGGGACTAGTCAATTGGGATTGACTAGGAGCGTGTAGGCAAGGTTCGTAGGTGATGCCGAAGATAGATGGGTGCATCGTCGCGCTTCATTGCCGCGTTTGCTCAACGCCAGAAGCGATGCTCGGTATTGAGTAATGCCATATCGTACGCAGAGTCACATATCGCCATCAAGCCTGAACGTTCCCATCCAAAGAGCCTAAAGTGACTCCATGCTGCTAGCGCAAAGAAGCTCATAGATAGTGCTACCAACGACGTTGCGTGAGAAGGTGACATCTCCTGAACCGCCGCCTTCCTTTCTGACGTCGGATCAACTTTCGCTCCGAGTGTAAGTGTTGCCCATTCAGATCCATGCACTATAGCCGAATACGACCTGTATCGTTCCTCCATATCAGGGCCCAGCGTTGATACTATACGCTCCAAGGCTGTAGACTGTTCATTCCCAAATCCTACCAACTTGCCTTTCTTATTGAACTTGGACACAATATTCATGCTTTGAGCATCCGCTTGAAGCAGCTTTACCCTCTCTTCCGCTATCTTGACGACGGAAACGTATTGTGAATCGTCGATTGCTGAAGGATCATGTTTCGTGATGCTGTTCAGGTACTTTCGCAGTTGTTCTTGATCCTGAAGCAGAGAATTCAAGCTGCGAGTGACTCTCTGTTCAGCCGAAATGTCTGCGCTTAGAAGCCAGATAGCCTTAGCGCATGAGTCAAGAATTACACGTGAGCAAGTCCATGGCGATAGACTCAGTCTGACAGGCTGGGGTTTGAGCATCCGACTGAGGCCTAGCATGTGATCGAAGGCTACGAAAAGATATTGGCGAGTACCATGCACATAGGATTCTGTGAGCCTCAAAGGCATAGGCCACTGTTGAAGTTCGCTTTCGGCTTGAGATTCGGACGCGTGTTCATAGCGTAGATGAATGGCGAGTTCGCGAACTCGCTCGGGCATAAAGACTAGCGCTTTTATAGACCGGTCCACGGTCGTCCAGTTGATCTTCATAGTCCTATGGACGATGCAGGTCGACGGTATGAAAGAAAAAGAAGTGGCGCGGATAACGACGTCATTGGAAATGCATTCAAGCGTAGATGTCCGTTTCGGTGTCGCCGGCGGTGAGGGCGTTCATGTAGGCGAGGATTAGGGCTTTGGTGCGGTAGTGGCCGAATTGGGCTTTGTCCTGGCGCTTGATGATGGGGAAGGTGGAGAGGATGTAGGCGGCGTCTTCGCGGGTGAGGCCGTAGAGGTGGAAGTAGAGGGCGTCGAGGCGGGCTCGGAGGTGGCGGCGGGCTTCGTGGTCCCAGGAGAAGGGTGGGCCGTGGTGGCCGAGGTCGCGGGCGAAGGGGGCCATGTCGTGGGCGGTGTAGGTGAGGCGGAGGACGTGGTCGCGGACGAGGTCGGCGGCGGTGCGGTTGCCGAAGCGGCGATCGTAGGTTTCAACAGTGATGACAGGCAACTGTTCCAGGAGATACCAGCTGAGATTCGTGCCGTGCAATTTCTGTCGCGTGACAAAGTCAAATGCTAGGCTATTGAGATTGGCTATCAGTAAGCATCCCTCTTGAGCACCTAAGTTTTCCTCCGGCATCAACAAAAAGACACTGTCTCCAAAGCCTGCCTTAGGTACAATCGAGGCGATCATAGTTCTCACATCAGTCGGACGAGCAATGCGTCGGTAGGCGATTGTCCAATTTTGAGAACTTCGCATCTCGCGAATCACGTCGCCCTCGGGGACCCAGTACCGCACATTTGGTGAATAGTCAGGATTCGCGTGCTCCGCTTCACTCACAGGTGTGCTGAGGTACAGGTTATGCGTACTATCCGGGTTGAAACGCACGGAATTGGCCCGGTGATCGAAATGCTGAATCATGCGCCCCTGATACAACGGTAGGTAAAGCTCCTGGCCGCGCTTCCATCGATTGCCCTGGACCGGATAGAAGCCGCCGGTTTCCAGCTGAATCGCAGTACGAAATAGCTGGGAGTCAGACGTCATATTAAAGAGGCCCTGAAAGTATCGAACAGGCCATGCTTTTGATTCGTTTCCATCGGATCGATCCACCAACACCGGATGCTTCTGGTACACATGGCGGGTAATGTCGGCATCGCGACGAGTGCGGAAGACGGGGGCAGTTCCCGTGTTGGGGTTAACGCGGGAAAAATCGTCGGTGGAGAGGGTGAAGACTCGGTCGGGATCGTCGATGTTCCTGGGGTTAGGTAGGAAGAACCCGCAGCGGGTCTCAGGGAACGTGCGTTGCGCGCCGCCGACGATCAGGGCGCAGAACTTGAAGCGGGAGTCGATGTCGCGGAAGAAGGGCGGCTGGTCGCTTCCGAGACGACGGTTCTCGAAGTCGTAGATGCCGGCGACGCGACCGGTGGTGGAGACCGACTTGAAGAACTTTGCGGCAGTTTTGTCGGCGTAAATCCCTGAAGGAGTGAGTAGCCCTATGAGGCCGCGTGGCTTTACTAAGCGAAGGGCGCGTTCTACAAAGAGGGAGTAGAGATTTATTCGGCCACCACTTAGCTGAGGATAGTGGCCGCTTGTTCGCAAGTGGGTGCGCATAGTTGCGGCTCTGTCCCGTACGCTCGCGTATTCCAAGGCGAGTTGCTCTCCCGAGTCCAGCCGTTGCCTGATAAGCGCTTTACGCGCGGCCCCCGTGCTAGCAAGCGCTACCTCGTCGTCCCGCAGAGCAAACCACTCCACCTCAGGCTGTTCGATGTGATCCCAGGGCGGATTTCCGATCACTGCGTCAAAGCCGCCCCTAGGAGTTTCGTCCTGCCACCGGCGCCAGACGCCAGGGAACGCTATCTCCCAATGCAAGAAGGATTCCCGATCAGCTGCAGAACGCGCCGCGGTCCAGCGCTCGAGAAAGGCGTCTGAACCGTTTTCCGGGCTGTCAGCGGGGTCGTGTGCCAGCCGCTCGTAGGCCTGACTGGGGTCCGCCCCCAGCGTCTCGGCCACCGGCGCCTCGAATACCGCGCGCTGCCGCATCTTCATCCCAGCCGTCAGCCAGCGCAGGCCGCCCAGCGTATCCAGGAAGCTGCGCAGATGGGCGGTGGCGGATTCGACCGCCTGGAACAACGACTCGGATTGGTGGACCTCGGACACGTCGGCGTCGGAGAGCTGTTCGATCTGGCGCATGCCGTGGGCGGCGTTTTCGATGCCTTGCAGGGCGCTCTCCACGAACATCGGGACCTTGAGGCGCTGTAGCTCTGTTTTGGCGTCGGCGATGCGGAGGCCGAGCAGGGAGTCGCCGCAGCGCAGGTGGTGGTCGAGGAAGGAGAGCGGCGCGCCGACGGTGAAGCTGTGGAGCCAGAGGGAGACCTTGGCGAGTTCGACGGTGAGGGGATTCTTGTCGACGCCGTAGATGCAGCGCTTGAGGACGAGGCGACGGATGATGGCCTGGTCGGTGAGTTGCGCCTGGTTGACCGCCCAGCCGGACTGGTGGGCGCGGTGCAGGATGTCGGCGCGGATGGCGGCGACGCGGTCGAGCAGGGGCGAGTGGTAGGCGTTGTCCGGGTCCAGCCAGTCGGGGACGGCGGGGGCGAATTCGACCAGGTCGGCGATGTAGTCGGTGAGGAAGTCGACGGCGCTGACGAGGAAGTGGCCGCTGCCCATGGCTGGGTCGAGCACCTTGAGGTCGAGGACGGCCTGGGCGGGGTCCAGGCGGGCGAGCTCGGCGCGGCGCTCGGCTTTGGGGCGGCGGTCGCTTTGAAGTTCGGTGGCCCTGGCCTCGAAGGCGTCCAGGCGCTCCTCGATCAGCGGCTTGAGGGTCTGATCGACGATGAGGTCCACCAGATCCTGCGGGGTGTAGAAGCTACCGCTGTCCTTGCGGGCGTAGGGGTTGGGGCGGATGCGGACCTGGCCGTCGGGGCCGCGCACCGGCTCCTGTTCCAGCAGGCGTTCGTAGATGGAGCCGAGTTGCTGGACGGACATGTCGCGGTAGTTGACGTAGCGGGGCTGACCGTCGGTCTGGGTGTGGCTGAGGCCGTAGACCACGTCGGCCATGACGTCGTCGGGCAGGCGGACCTGGTTCAGCAGGGGAGCGGCGTCGTGGGCAAACAGGCCGCCGTTGTAGGGCGGGAGGCCGATGGACGGGTCGCCCTGGTCGATCTGCGCGAAGAGATCGGTCAGGTGACTGTAGTAGCTCGATGCGGTACTGGAGAAGGTGTCGCTGCGGGCCGTGCGCCGGGCCACGTCGTCGCGGACGCGTTTGCGGAGGCCGTAGTCGTCGTAAGCGGCGTCGTTGACGGGGAGCAGGCCGCGGTCTTCGGCGTAGAGGACGAAGAGCAGGCGGTAGAGAAAGATAAGGGCGGCTTCACGAATTGCCGGCATGGGCTGGTCGGTCTTGTCGGCCAGGGCCTGGAGGAGGCGGGGGAAGACGCGTTCGAAGACAACACCGGCGAGGCTTTGGGCGACGCGCTGTTCGTAGCGGCGGCCTTCGTCCAGGGCGGTTTCCAGAAAGGTGGCGGCGGCGCCCGGCGTGCGGAGGAAGGCCGAACGGCGAAAGAGCAGGTGGAATGTGCGGAGGCCGTCCTCGTCGTCGGTGGTGAGGAGGGCTTCGAGGTCGGCTTCAAAGAAGTGGGCGCGGTTCTGCTGGTCGTAGAGACGCCAAACCGAGCCGTTGGTGAGAATGCCCCAGCGGAGGTTTCCGTCGGTGACGGTGTCGGCGCTGCGGAGGTAGCGAAGGATCTGGGCGTGGGGTGACGAAGCCTGGGTTCCCTTGCCGGGGCCGCGGGTGTCGAGCAAGCGGCGGAAGGGTTTGAGCTCGGCGACTGCGAGGGCCTTGAGGTAGGGGCTGGTCTCGGAGCTGGTGGCACGGGCCTTGGCCTGGGTGTCTTGGTAGAGGAGCAGGTCGGGCCGGTCTTCGCCGCCGGGGGCGGTTGGCTGGGAGATGTCGTCGGTCCAACCGAGCAGTTGGAGCAGGGGGCGAATGAGCTCCTGTTCGGTCTGGGTTTCGTTGGGCTCGTGGTAGGCGGCGAAGTCCTGGAAGAGGCGGCGGGCTTCATCACGGAAGGCGACGAAGGCGGAGCGCTGGGATTGGCGCTCGGGGGTCTGGCGGATGCCGTCGGTGAGGAAGTACTGGGTGAAGAGGTGGCCGGGCATTAGAGAAGGACGTTTTCGGTACGGGGAAGCATCGCATGTTTGAGGGTGGTGGTTGGTGGGCAGTGGTTAGTGGCTGGTGAAGAGGGATCGGGACTGCCGTGGGAGGCATGCGCGAACGGGGTAGCGGGGTGCGCCCAGAGCGGTGGGTGCTGCTGGGTTCCGGCTGGGGACGCCGGATGACGGGGGACCGCCTGGGAGGGTTGGGTGGTGGGGGGGGTGTGGTTCGACACGGGCCGCCGGGGACGGCGCCCCGGCTCACCACGAACGGTTGCTCCTCCCTCGACAGGCTCGCCACGAACGGGGGCCTAGGTCGGGTGTTGCGCGGAAGGCGGGATTCCGCGGGGGACCTGGGGATGACAGTGGGGGGATCTTTGGATGACGGTGCTTGGGTAGACCGAGCCGGCATCTGAATTGCCCGCCCCGAGTTAGCCCGTGGGCTGGTCCACGGTGAGGTCGGTGGTGATGATGGCGAAGAGGCCCTGGGCATCGCGCACGGGGACCGAGCGCGTGATCATCCAGACTTCACCGCCGCCCGCGTCGAAGTAGGGTTCGGTCCAGATGCCCGTATTCGCCGCGATTGGCTCGGTGAACCAATCCTGAGTCTCGATCTGGTAGGCGGGCGCGGCGAGATCGGTGCTGGCATAGCCCTCGAGCGTGCGATAGACGTAGGGACTCGCCACGACGCGGCCGGAAGGGTCCAGCAGCGCGGCCGCACTGCCAAAGAAGGCCGGGTTCGCTTCCAGATAGCCTTGCCGGCGTTCCCGGTAGGCCGCGACATCGGGCGGTCGGTTCCGGAGCAGGTCAGCCGCGAGCGTGTCCAGGGCCATCTCGACCGTGGCCCGCTGATCCTCGTCGGTCGAGTCGCTGGAGCCACAGCCCAGCGTGGCCACGAGGGCGAGCGTCGCGAGGAGGAGTCGCATCAAGCGCACCATAGGGTTGGTCCTCCGGGTGCACGAGTCCACCCGGTCCAGCATAGCGCCGGCCCCCCGCAACTATCAGCGGGTCATGAAGTCCCGGCTCGCGGATTGGTCGGTTCCCAGGCGTCGAACCAAGCTGAGTCGAAGTAGGCCACTACCGGATGGTGATGTGTATTGTTTATGTGGTATACTGATGGATATGAAGGCTATACAGGTGACATTCGACGAGGCGCTGCTTGAGCGGCTTGACCGAGATCCTGCGGTGCGGGAGCGAGGCCGATCGGCGGTGTTGCGGGAGGCGGCGGCTACCTACCTCGTACGCAAGGACGCCGAGGACATTGCCTACGGTTACCGCACGGGCTACGGCGATGCCGCCGCAGTCGACACCGAGCTGGAGGGGTGGACTGGCGAGGGCGTGTGGCCCGAGGACTAGAGGCCGGGCCGCGCCGCGGCGAGATCTGGCACTACGGCTTCAAGCGGCCCGATAAGCGGCGTCCGGTCGTCGTGCTGACGCGGCAGGAGGTGCTCCCGCTGCTGCACACGGCGATGGTTGCGCCGATCACGTCGACCATTCGCGGCCTGCCGAGCGAGGTGATCGTTGGCGTGGACGAAGGGCTGCGTCACGACTCGGCCATCAATCTGGACCACGTGCAGACGGTCGAGCAACAGTTGTTGCATCGCTATGTCGGGTCATTGAGTTCGGCGAAGATGCGCCAGGTGTGCCGGGCTCTGGCCGTGGCCACCGGTTGCGTATAGCTCGTGGTGCGCTGGCATCAGTCCATCGAGCCAGTTGCCGGACACCGTTTGGCGGGCCCACCGTGAACGAGTCAGAGCGCTCAATTCGTTTACTCGAACCGTGTAGTTTCCGTTGGCCACTGCATCGCGTGCGGGGCAGGTTCTGAGCTCTCCAATGGGCCGATGCGGCTTGCTGAAGGAGCCGGCAGATGACTAACGAGCTCGATCCAGTCGTGGCGAACCTGCACCACGAGCTCATTCCGCCCCGCTCGCGCGCGGAGGCCTATCCGACGCTGGTGCTGCTACATGGGCGGGGCGACAGCGCGGCGGGGATTGCGCCGCTGGCGTATGAGTTTGAGCGGGACGACTTGCTGGTGCTATCGGTGCAGGCGCCGCTGGAGCTGGGCGGGGTGATGGCGGGCGGCTACGAGTGGTACCGGCTGCGTGAGCCCAGGCGCCTGGACGAAGCTACGCTGCGGTCCAGCCTGGATGCGCTGGGCGAATTTCTTGACGCTGTGACGGCCGCCTACCCAATTGATCCCGAGCGATTGGTCCTACTGGGCTTCAGCCAGGGCGCGGTGATGTCGCTCGGGGCGCAGGCTCTACGACCAGACGGCGTGGCGGGTGTCATTGCGTTGAGCGGCTACTTCCCGATCGAAGTCGAAGCGGATGCCGGCAACCTGGTGGGACGCCCGGCCTTCGTGGCCCACGGTGTGTACGACGACATCATTCCGGTGGAGGCCGGTCGACGGACGCGTGACCTGCTGGAGCGGCACGGGGTGGACGTGACGTACCGCGAGTACCCGATGGCGCACCAGGTCAGCGCAGAGGAGATGGCTGACGCGAGAGCGTGGCTCAACCAGCTTTTGGGTCCGGTGCGTCCGCCTACGACTCCTTAGCCGCCAGCCCCAGTTCGTCCAACTGTTCGGCGTCAATTGGCGAGGGGGACTGGAGCATGAGGTCGATGCCGGCTTGGTTTTTGGGGAAGACGGTGACGTCGCGCAGGTTGGCGGTGTCGCCGAGGATCATGGCGATGCGGTCGAGGCCCATGGCGATGCCGCCGTGGGGCGGGGCGCCGTATTCAAAGGCCCGGAGCATGTGGCCGACCTGCTCCTGGATGCTCTCCTCGTCGAAGCCCATGACCTGATAGATGCGGTGCAGGTCCTTGGCGCGGTGGGCGCGGATGGACCCGCCGCCGATTTCGTGGCCGTTGCAGACCAGGTCGTACTGCTTGGCGAGGGCTTTGGCAGGGTCGGTGTAGAGAAGATCGAACGAGTCGTCCGCCGGTGAGCAGAAGGGGTTGTGCGAGAAGGTCAGCCCGCCGGTTTCCTCGTTGGGTTCGAAGAGCGGGAAGTCGATGATCCAGCCGAAGGCCAGGACGTCCGGGTCGATCAACCCCAGTTTCTCGCCCAGGGCCAGGCGTAATTCGGCGAGCGCGGCGTTGGCGGTCTCAATCTTGTCGGCTACGAGACAGACCAGGTCGCCCTGCTCGGCTCCGGCGGCCTGGGCCAGTTCCCGTAGTCCGTCCTCGCCGAAGAAGCGCGCCAGCGGCGAGCGCAGGGTTCCGTCGCTGTTGAGGGCGACGGTGGCCAGGCCGGCCGCGCCGTGCGCCTTGACCACGTCTTGCAGCCTGTCCACCTCGCGTCGCGTGTAGGTGGCGGCGCCGGTCGCCACGACGGCCTTGATGACCCCGCCCGCCTGGACCACCTGGTCGAACACGCGGAAGCCGTGGCCGGCGGCCGCGGAGCTGACGTCCACCAGCTCCAGGCCAAAGCGCAAGTCCGCTTTGTCGGTGCCGTAGCGGTCCATGGACTCGGCATAGGTGATGCGGGGAAACGGTTCCTGCAGGAGCCGCTTGGAGGAAAGTTCGCGCGCCAGTCGCAGATAGAGCGTTTCGATGAGTTCGAGGATGTCCTCGCGCTCGACGAAGGCCATTTCGATGTCGAGTTGGGTGAACTCGGCGGTGCGGTCGGCGCGCAGGTCTTCGTCGCGGTAGCAGCGGGCCAGTTGGAAATAGCGGTCCAGTCCGGCCACCATCAGCAGCTGTTTGAGTTGCTGCGGCGACTGCGGCAGCGCGTAGGCCTGGCCCGGGTAGTGACGGCTGGGCACCACGAAGTCGCGCGCGCCCTCAGGTGTGCTCTTGACCAGCGTGGGCGTCTCCAGTTCCAGGAAGTCGCGCTCCCACAGGAACTCGCGCATCACGCGCGTGACCTTGAACCGCAGTTCCGTCAGTTCGCGCATCCGCTCGCGTCGCAGGTCGAGGTAGCGATGGGTCAGACGGACCGACTCGTCGATGTCGCGGTCCGAGGTGATCTCGAACGGCGGGGGCTTGGAGGCCGCCAGAATTTCGACTCGTTCAATCTCGCCGACTTCGATCTCGCCGGTTGCCAGGTCGGGGTTGGTCGTTCCGGCGGGGCGTTCCCGTACCTGGCCGGTTATGGCCAGTACAAATTCGGCGCGCACGCGCGAGGCCGTTTCATGCGCTTCGGCGTTGTCATCGCGGTTGATCGCGACCTGGGTGACGCCGTAGCGGTCGCGCAGGTCGATGAAGATGAGGCCGCCCTGATCGCGCCGGCGGTTCACCCAGCCGTTGAGGACGACGGACGAGCCGGCGTCGGCGCGCCGCAGCGCGCCGCAGGTGTGGGTGCGGCGTGACCAGTTGGATGCAGGCAAGGCTTCCATAGGGACCTCCGAGACGACATGAGGCCGCGGATGTGCGGCTAGGTATTCAGCGAGGTTGCGATTCGCTCGGCCGCGGCTTGCCAGAATGCGACCTGCCGGGCACGCGGCGCGCCCTGCAGGGCGGAGGCTTCCTCGGCTTCCAACCGCTCGAGCTCCGAATGCCGGCCGGTCATAAGCAGCCCCAGCTTGGCGAGGGCGTAGGCGTAGTCGGCGTGAAACTCCAGCATGTAGGCGAGGATTGAGCCGGACGTGCGTTCCATGCGGGCGACCGCCGCGGAATCCGACAGGAGCCGCGCCAGGTTGGACAGCGGGCGTCGCCTGCCGCCTCCGATACGGACCTCGACCTCGATCGGGTCCAATCCCTGGTTGGCCGCCAGATCGACCCAGCGCTGGGCGAGCGTCTCCAGGTCAAGTTCTTCGATGGGCGGCGGGTGTACAAGGGCCTGCGCGACAGCGGTCCAGTCAATGTCGATCTCAGGATACAGAACGCGACATTCGTCCTGGACCTGGCCTGTGACGTGCGGATTGTTGCCCAGGTAGGCCAGATAGCGAGGCCGGGGTTCTTCCGCCGTGGCTTCGGCGACGAGCCAGGCCGCCTGCACGCGGCGCACGCTACCGTCGGGATTGCGCTGTTCCTCCGGGTGCCATCGCACTGACGCGGGCATAGCGTCTCCAGGCCGCGAAGTGATTGCCGCTAGTTTTTGCCTTGCGGGGCCATGATGATGCTCAAGACGCGCCCATCCTGTTCGCGCGTGATGTCCCGCTCAATCACCCCGTAGGGTTCCAGGCTGGTCTTGACTCGTTCCAGTACACGCAGCGCGACTTCCGGGTGGGCCAGTTCGCGGCCGCGCATGCGCACCCAGGCTTTGACCTTGTTGCCTTCGAGCAGGAACTTCTCGAGCCGCTTGATCTTGAACTGGATGTCGTGGTCGCCCGTGCGCGGGCCGAATCGGACTTCCTTTACAGTTCCGGCTTTCTGCCGCCGCTTGTTATCGGCCTGGCGGCGGTTCTGCTCGTAGCGGAACTTGCCGAAATCCAAAATCTTCGCGACCGGAGGCTGCGAATTCGGGGCGATCTCAACCAGATCAAGGCCGCGCTCCCGCGCCATTTCCAAGGCTACTTCTGTGGGGGTAATGCCAATCTGTTCGCCGTCTTCGGCGATGAGCCGGACTTGGCGAATGCGAATCTGGTCATTGATTCGCGGGCCGCGGGGACGCGACCGTTGGTCAGCGCGAGGCGATGGTGAACGCAGGGGCAACTCCCAGAACTGGTCGGCAAAGAGCCGGCCGCCGTATTCACGCTAGCATAGGGGTATGCGCCCTACAACGCATTTCGTCCCGGCGACTGCCGGGGCACCCCCCCGTGCCCGCGGGAGACAACGATTCACCGAAATCCATGGCGCTGGCTGTTGAGGTAGGGCTGGCCGCCCTCAGCGGCGGCGTCGCGCGGCAGGACAGTTCCCGCATCCACGCTCAGCGCGAGCCCGTGGATCGCCCGGGCCTCGGCGACCTGTACCTTCTGATCCAGGGCGGCAGCGATCGGCAGGCCGCGTCGTTTGGCCAGGCGGTGGCCTCGAGCTACTTCTCCGACGAGTCAGAGGGGATCGCCAGCGCGCTCATTCAGGGCATGCGCCACGCGGCGCAGAGCGTGTCGCTCGAATTAGACCTGGTGAATCCCGGCGAGACGCTGGGAGCCACCGGCGCCGTCCACGCCGGCGACCAACTCTATCTGGCGCAGGTTCTGCCGAGTCAGGTCTTCGTCCTTCGCGACGGAGTCCTCAATGCGCTGCCGGACGATCCGCAGCCCGCGTATTCCCGAGATCCGGTGCCCGACCAGGACGTTGAGATTTTCCGCGTCGAACTGGACGCCGGGGACGTGGTGGTGCTGGCGTCAACGGAGTTCCGTCGGGAATTGACGGAGCGCGAAATCCAAGGGTTGCTCTATGGCCGCTCAGCCCAGCGCGCCGCGCATGACCTGTGCTCGCTGGTGGCGCAGCGCGGCGGCTCGAGCTGCGACATCGTGGTGCTCAGCGTGGGCGCCGAGACGCCCGCAGCGGTCGCGGCTCCAGCGGCCGACGCGAGCTGGATGTCGGCAGGCTCGGCTGCCCCGATGCCCGCAAACGGATTGACCAGCCGTCCGCAGGCTCCGGCGACGCCTGAGTCTCACTTGGAGCAGACGGCCTATCCGCGCGAGCGCCTGGCAGGCGCTCCGGTGCAGCGATCCCCTATCCAGCGGATTGTGGGGCTGCCGCTCACCTTGCTTCTAATGATTCTGGTGCTGCCGGTCATGGCCGTTCGCGGCCTGGTGCGCCTGGTCACGGGACGATCCGACCCGGTGCAGGCGGCCATGCCCCCGCCGCCCACGCCGACGCCGGCCCCGGCCGTCGGGGTGGGCGCCCCGGTGGAAGACGATTGGGCAAGCCTGCGCTCGCTGCGCGAGGCCGGACCGCGCGCTGTGGACAGCCTGCGAGCATCACCGTCGCAATCCATGCCTCCGCTGAGCGCCGTCGGCCAGCCGCTGCGGGGGGGGCAAGACCCGTTTCGCTACCGGCCGCGGCGCTCATTGCCAGGCCCCGGCACGCTGCTTTTCGCCATCTCGCTGGTGCTCCTGGCCGTTATGGCCGTGGTGCTGATTTTGCGCAACAGCGAATCGGTCCCGGGTTCGCCGGACGCCGGCTCGGCCGAGGACGCGGCGGCCGGTCAGTCGGGCGTGGCCGCCGAGACCACCCCGTCGCCGGCAGTCGGCGCGGCCACGCTGTTCGCGGATGCGGAAGCGCGCTACCGCGAAGCGTTGGACCGGGACCCTGAAGAGAATCGCGCGGCCACGCTGCTGGTCCTGCGGGACGCCAAGGACCTGGCGAATCAGGCGCTGACGGCGGATCTGGACCGCACGCAGGCGCCCGACATCAACCGGCTGCTCAGTCAGATTGGCCGCGAAGAGGATCGCCTGAACCGAGTTCGCAAGCTGGTGACGAGCGCCACCATCGGGGAGTTCGACAGCGCCGGCGTGGGCAGCGCGGCCGAGCAGATGGATGTGCGCGTCGACTCCAAGTACGTGATTGACGCCACGACCGGGCGCGTGGTGTCTTTCGTGACCGCCAAGCAGGGCGCCACGGTGCTGCGCAAGGGGGACGTGGTCAGCAGCATCACGGTCCAGGACCCAATCGCGGTCGTGAACCGGGCGCTGAGCGTGCTGGTGCTGGATAGCCGCTACAACCTGGTCAGCCTGCTGCCCGACCAGAATCCGCGGCTCCTGCGAATTACGGGCACCGAGACGTGGCGCACGCCGGTTGCGTTCGACAACTTCAACAACAATCTCTACGTCCTCGATCCGGGCGCCAATGCCATCCACAAGTACCAAGCGACGGCCGGCGGGTACGAGGTCGCGCCAAGCCCCTACGTCGTGGCGAGCGCGGACGTCGACCTCAGCAGCGCCATCGACCTGGCTATTGACGGTGACATCTTCGTGCTCATGTCTGACGGTTCGGTTCAACGGCTCCGCGGCGGGCAGCGAGAGCCGTTTGAGATCAGCGGCCTTGACGGAGATACGCTGAAGGCGACGCGCATCTTTACCGAGGTCGAAACCGACAGCCTCTATCTGGTCGATTCAGCCAACAAGCGGATCGTGGAAATTGACAAGCGGGAAGACTCGGCGGGCGCGTTCGTGCGGCAGTTCAAGTACGCCGGCTCGGACGACTTCTTCACCGACATTCGTGCGATCTGGGTGAGTGAGATTGACGGCAAGTTGCTCGTGCTGGGTAAGGATTCGATTCGGCAGTTTGTGTTGCCGACGATTCAAGACGACGCGTAGACCTCGGCACTATCTGGCCACTCTGGCGACTTGCCGCTGACTGCGGGTGGCATTCGGCGAATCGTTAGCCAGCCTGCGGGTGGTGTCGCGGCGGGCTCTCCGACAGCGGCAACCCTCATGTCCGGGACGAGGCATATCGTTGGAGCGGGGAACGGGAATCGAACCCGCGTTTTAGGCTTGGGAAGCCCATGTTGCACCACTCAACTATCCCCGCCGGCCGCCGGCCCGCGCGGCGCCCCTAATGTGACGGCGCTTGCGCGGGGCGTCAATTCGTGGGTGCGTCCGGGTAACCGTTCGGCCCCGGTCGGCTATATTGCCGCACCTTCTCCGAGTGTCCCACGCGGGGCCAGCGGTCTCGTCTGAGAACCAGCATGCAAGACATTCGCTCGGTCGCGAGCCGCATCATTGACAACGTCGCCACGGTCATTGTCGGCAAGCGCGACGCGATCGAACTTGTGGTTGTGGCGATGCTCGCCAACGGCCACATCCTGATTGAGGATGTGCCGGGCGTCGGCAAGACCACACTGGCCAAGTCCATCTCGCGATCCGTCGGTCTGAGCTTCAAGCGCGTCCAGTTCACGCCGGATCTGCTCCCCAGCGATGTCACTGGCGTGACCATCTTTAACCAGAAGACGCGGGAGTTTGAGTTTCGTCAGGGTCCGGTGATGGCCCAGATCGTGCTGGCGGACGAAGTCAACCGGGCTACGCCCAAGACGCAGTCCGCGTTGCTGGAGGCCATGGAGGAACGCCAGATCACGGTGGACGGCGTGACCTACGCCCTCCCCGAGCCGTTCCTGGTGCTGGCAACTCAGAACCCTATCGAGTACGAGGGCACGTTCCCGCTGCCGGAGGCGCAGCTGGACCGCTTTCTGATGCGGGTGAACCTGGGCTACCCCGAGCGTCAGTACGAGTTGCAGGTGCTGGCGACCCGGCAGCGCGAGCAGCCTATTGACGATATCCAGCAGGTCGTAACGCTGGAGGAGGTCTTTGCGGCTCAAGAAGCCGTGAAGGAGGTGTACGTCGATCCGCTGGTTTCCAACTACATCGTGGATATCACCCGCGCGACGCGTGAGCACGCCGATGTGTATCTGGGCGCCAGCCCGCGCGGGAGCCTGGGTCTGTTTCGTTCGGGGCAGGCGCTGGCGGCCGTTGCCGGGCGGGATTATGTGGTTCCGGACGACGTGAAGCGGCTGGCCGAGTCGGTGCTCTCGCACCGCGTGATCGTAAGCCCGGCCGCGCGCATCCGGAGCGTGGACACGCGCGCCATCGTGGCCGGCATTCTCGACTTCGTTCCGGTGCCGGGCGCGTCAGCCGCCTGACCGATGGCGCGGGAGATCCAAGAGATTGCCCTGGTCGCCCGCCGCATCGAGCCGTGGGACTGGTGCGGGGTAGCTGCCACCGAGGTTGGACTGGTGAGCGCCACCTTGGCGCATGGTTCCGAGCCTACCTGCGTGGATGCGCTGCGCGCGGCGTCCACGGCGGCCCGCAACCGCTCGCGCGGCGCCCAGCGCCTGCACACGCGCCGGACGGCTGAACCTTCGGTCGCCGCCGCCGGCTGGAGCGCCGCTCAGATTGCGGGAAATGGACTTGAGCAGCTGTGGGAATACCTGATGACCGGCCGGCAGCGTCTCGACATCCCGCTGGACCGCCGCGCCGGAACCGAGTTCCAGGAACGAAGCTGGAACGTCCTGCGCAGGATTCCCTTTGGTGAGGTCCAGAGTTATGGCTGGGTGGCCAACGAGTTGATGCAGCCGGGGGCTACCCGGGCGGTGGGAACGGCCATTGGCGCCAACGAGCTCCTGGTGTTCATTCCCTGCCACCGGGTCGTCGCCGCCCGCGGCCTGGGCGGATACTCCCGCGGCCTGGAGATCAAGCGCCGGCTGCTGGAACACGAACGCTCCTGGCCGCGCACGGCACCGCTGTTTGCCGGCTAAGTTTGGGTTATTCGCGATCGAACTCGGCAGGTTCTCAGGTCCAGGTTGTAACGTCGAGCCCGATATCAACGGCGCGGGCCGAGTGGGTGAGTGCGCCGACTGAGATGTCGTCCACGCCGGTCTCGGCGTAGGCGCGCACGTTGCCCAGGTGGACGCCACCGCTGACTTCCAGCCGCGCGCGTCCCGCGGCGCGGCGAACCGCCGTTCGCACCTCGGGAACCGTCATGTTGTCCAGCAGAATGGCCTCCGCCCCGGCCTCCAGTGCTTCGTCCAACTGGTCCAGCGTGTCCACCTCGATCTGCACGCGGACCCCGGCCGGCCCGGTGGCCTGCACCCCTCGCAGCGCGGCGCTGACGCCGCCGGCCGCGGCAATGTGGTTGTCCTTGATGAGGATCGCGTCGAATAGCCCGAATCGGTGGTTGACGCCGCCGCCCATGGCCACGGCGTATTTCTCCAACGCCCGCAGGCTCGGCGTGGTCTTGCGTGTGTCGAGGATGCAGGCGCCAGTTCCCGCGACCTCGTCGACGAACGTCCGCGTCAGCGTGGCGATGCCGCTGAGGCGCTGGAGGAAATTGAGCGCGGTGCGCTCACCAATGAGCGCCAGCCGCGCGTTTGACTCGACCTGGCCCAGCACTTCGCCGGCTTCGACCTGCGTGCCTTCGAGGACGGCGTCGTCTACGGCCTCCGAATCGCCCAGCTGCCGGTAGACCTCGTGCACAACCGGCATCCCTGCCAGCGTGAGCGGCTCACGCGCGGTCAGGGCGGCGCGGAGACGTGCATCCTCCCGCACCACGGCATGGCTGGTGAGGTCGCCGGACCCCAGATCCTCGGCCAAGGCGAGCGCTACCGCCTGGTCGATAGCTTCCGGCGGCGGCGGCGGCTTCACGTGACGCTCGTCACGCCTCGGAACCGGATGCGCAGGTTCGCGTAGTCGACATCGCAGGGCCAGGCTCCGTTGTAGCGGTAGAGCTGGCAGCGAACCACGCCCAGATCATCGATGTGCACGCAGGCCTGGTAACCATCCGGGTACGTCATGCTGATGTATTGCCCGCGCGCCCCGTCGGTTTGCGCGTTGATGTCGTAGGCGCCGTTTACCGGCGGTTCCACGTACCAATCGCCTTTCGGCAGCGTGATGGCGCCGGGTTGGAGAAAGATCTCCGGGTCGCTGGTTTGCAGGTGCATCTGCGTTAGCCGAGTACGGTCGAACTTCTCGTCGAAAGCGTACCCCGGAGAACCTCTGGCCGCCGTAGCCATCGTCGACGTCCGGTGCCGTTCCGGGAGGGGACGAGTCTCGCCGTGGGCGTGGCTGGCCGAGTTCTGGCAAAGTACGCGGCAGGCCAGAGAGTTGAGGCGCCACATCCTGAAGGCGCCGGAAGCAGCTTGAGCGTGAGTGGAGGCTCGGCAATGGCGTTTGATCCTACCCCGTATGCCGAGTTTCGGCGGATTGTCGTAGGCGCCGCGAGCCAGGTCATCCTGGGCAAAGAGGCCGAGATCGAGCGCATCCTGGTGGCCCTGCTGTGCCGCGGCCACTTGCTGCTGGACGACGTTCCCGGCACCGGGAAGACGATGCTGGCCCGGTCGATTGCGATTGCGCTGGGCGGCGTGTTTCGGCGCATCCAGTTCACGCCCGACTTGCTGCCGAACGACGTGACGGGCGTGTCGGTCTACAACCAGAAGACGGGCGAGTTCGAGTTTCGTCCCGGACCGGTGTTCGCCAACGTGTTGCTGGCGGACGAGATCAACCGGGCTACGCCGCGGACGCAGTCGGCGCTGCTGGAGGCCATGGGCGAGACGCAGGTCAGCGCGGACGGCCTATCGCGCCCATTGCCAACGCCGTTTATCGTGCTGGCCACGCAGAATCCGGTTGAGTTCGAAGGGACGTTTCCACTGCCGGAGGCGCAGCTGGACCGTTTCATGATGCGGCTGGCGCTTGGCTATCCGTCGTTTGACGACGAGCGCAACGTGCTGGCCGGCCAACGACACGGGCACCCAATTGACGACTTGCAGCAGGTGACGGACCTGCAGACGCTGGCGGACCTGCAGCGAGGCGTGGGTGACGTTCACGTTGACGAGACGGTCACGGAGTATCTGCTGCGCCTGGTGCGGGCGACGCGCGACCGGCCGGAAGTGGCACTAGGCGCGAGCCCGCGGGGCTCGCTGGCTTTGCATCGCGCCGCGCAAGCGCTGGCCGCAACGCGGGGTCGCGGCTTCGTGCTGCCGGATGACGTAAAGGAGCTGGCGCCTTCGGTTCTGGCTCACCGCGTGCTGGTTTCGGCCCAGCATTCGTTGCGCGGCGTCACTTCGGATGCTGTGGTGCGCTCGCTGATGGAATCGACCGAGTTGCGTCTGGTTGACGAAGACGGCGAATAGCGGTTGTGCGCCGGCGAGACCGCTCCGAACTGGTAGCAGTCTTCGAGGTGAAGGGGCTGGCGTTTGTGCTGTGGACCAGCGCTAACCTGATTCCACGGGCTATGTTGCGTCACCAGCAGTATCAGCGGATGTTTGTCGACTATCCGCACCAGCGGCGGACGCTGATTCCGTTCGCGATGTGGTCAGGGCAGGTGGGTTGACTAGCGTGGTCGTGACTCTGATCAGGCCGCGATGGATTGGGCTAGGGCATGCCTAGCCTGATCATTTTGTCGGTGGTGCTGCTGGGCGCGGCGCTGTTTACGCGGTTCACGTTTCTGTTCCTGGCGTCGTACCTGCTGATTGCGATGCTGGTGCTTACGCACCTGTGGGTGTGGCGGATGCGGCGCGGGTTGCGGGTGCGCAGGGAATTTGCGCCGCGGGTTTTTCAGGATGAAACGGTCAGCGTCACGGTCCACATCGAAAACCGCTCGCTGCTGCCCGTGCCGTGGCTGAGTGTGCGGGAGGCGTTGCCGACGCGGATCGCGACGTACGACGCGCTACGGCAGGTGGTGCGGCTGCGGCCCAAGGGGTCGACAAAGATCGAATACACCTTGCCGGCGACGCATCGCGGCTATCACCGGCTGGGGCCGTTGCAGGTTCGGTTCGGCGACGTGTTTGGCCTTGCCAGCCAGGACCTGTTGATCGATACCGCTGAGTTCGTGATCGTGTATCCGCAGATCATTCCGATCGAGGCTTTCCAGGTCGAGTCGAATACGCCGTTTGGGGACATGCGCTCACACCAGCGGATCTATTTGGATCCGATCCGGGTCGTGGGGGTGCGCGACTATGAGCCGGGCGACTCGCAGCGGCTGATTAACTGGAAGGCGACGGCGGCGGTCGGGCACTTGATGGTGCGGAACCTGGAGCCGGCGGTGAGCCACGAAGTGCAGATTCTGGTGGACCTGGACCACGCCAGCTACAGCCGGATGTGGCGTGGGCCGGCCTCGGAGATGGCGGTGACGGCGGCGGCCTCGCTGGCGACGTTCATGCTGGAGAACCGGCAGAGCGTTGGGGTCGTGGTGAACGGGCTGGATCCGATCTACCTGGGCGGGGTGCGGGGCGGGTCGCACGAAGAGATGCGGGAGCGGATGGGCGGACGTATCCCGCGGGTTCCCATCGGGCGTGGGCGCGGGCACCTGATGTCGTGCCTGGACTTGCTGGCGCGGGTGGAACTGCTGGCGGGCGAGAGGGCGGGGCAGGCGATCGCGACGGCGGGCGGATCGCTGCCGTGGGGCGCGACGTTGATCGTACTGACGGGACTGCGATCCAACGAGTTGTTGGCGAGCCTGACGGCGCAGCGCAAACTGGGCCACCGAGTGATCGTGGTGTTTACCGACGGGTCAGCGGCCACGCTGGCCGCCGGGGCCGCCCGAGCCGCTGGCCTGACCGCATTCGCAATCACGGACAAGGAACACGTACGTGTCTGGCGAGACGACCGAGCGGCCGTTTAGCCGGACGATCCTGGGCGCGATCGCGACCGTCTGCTTTGGGCTGTTCGGCGCGGGGCTGACGCTGTGGATGCAGACGATCACGGTGGGCGCGGACCGGGCCTACGCGTTTCTGGTGATCATGACCCTGGTGTTCGTGGTCTCGATGGTGGTGGCGGCGTACGGCGGGCGCAACTCGGCGTCGAGCTACAACTGGAAGCACTGGGCGGCGCTGGTGGTGCCCATCGTGCTGCTGGCGCGGATTACGACGTTCTTCGGTGCTCCACGGGATCCGCGCGATGGACCGCTGGAGATCGTGGGCGGGCTGCTGGACCTGACGGCGATGATGCTGATCTTGATTCTGTCGCTGACGTGGATGGCGGGAATGCGGGTGCTACGCAACATCGAGATTCTGCATCCGCAGCGCTCGGAGATTCCGCCGTCGAAGCGGTCGCCGCAGTACTACGAATGGCTGAACGACCGGGGGCGGTACGTGGACCGGTCGGCGGCGATTGGCGAGCTGACGTCGCTGGCGGCGACGGCGGGCGGGCTTCTGGTTGGGCTGACGGCCTTCAACGTGGCGGTTGGGTCGGAGACGCAGCAGGCGGGCGTGGTGCGGACGTCGCTGATCATCATGGTGATGTACTACGTGAGCGTGCTGCTGCTGCTGAGCTACGCGAACCTGGTGCGGCGGACGTCGCAGTGGTCGCTGGAGCTGGCGGCGCAGGCGCCGGGGCTGACGGGCACCTGGATTCGCTCGGCCCTGGTTCTGGTGGCGGTGGCGCTGGTGGTGGCCATGCTGATTCCGGCGGCCGACACGGACCTGTTCGCCGGAATTGGTCTGCGCATCCTGGATGGAATGCTCTGGGTGGCGCGGATCGTGCTGGCCATCGGCTTGCTCGGCTTGAGCCTGTTCGCGCGGCTGCTCGAGCTGATGCGGCCGGAAGGCGGCCGGTTCACGGAACCTCTGCCGCCGGAGGAGCTGTTGCAGGCCGAGGGCCAAGGTATCGACTTCGGCTTGTTCCTGGCGGCGCTGATTGTGCTGGTGGTCGGCGGACTCGCGATCTTCTGGCTGTTCCGGGCCGTGCAGCGGAATTACCGACGGGTATCGGCGCAGCGTGCCAGCCGGTCGTTGCTGGGTCACCTATTGCTGGTGCTGCGAGCGCTGTTGGCGTCGATCCTGGGGTTGTTCGGGTGGACGCGCACGGTGGCGCGGGCCTTGGGCGCGTCGGTGATGGCGCTGGCCGGGCGGCGGGGTTCGATGCGGGCCAACCTGGCGGCCATGCGTCGAGAGGGAGGAGGATCCGTACGCCAGCAACTGCATGCGATCTATGCCGAAACAGTGGACGAGGCGTCGGCGCTGGGGGTGTTGCGGTCGCCGTCAGCCACGCCGAGCGAGTACCGGGAGCGGCTAGCCGCTCGCTGTACCGGGGCTACGGCGGCGGTGGACGGTCTGACGGACATGTACATGGCCGCCCGCTACGCGCCGGAGCTTGGACCTGACCATGAAGTGGAACGCGCGCGCCGCCTGCAGGCCGACGTAGCCCGGGCCCTGCAGGCCCCGCCGCATGACTGAGGACCTGTTCGCGCACGCCGGCGCCGAGGCACAGAAGGCGGCGATGCCGCTGGCGGCGCGGATGCGGCCACGGTCGCTGGACGACTTCAGCGGGCACGCGGATCTGGTGGGACCGGGCGCGCCGCTGCGGCTGGCGCTGGAACGCGACGAGATGTGGTCGGTGGTGCTGTGGGGATCGCCGGGCACGGGCAAGACGAGCCTGGCGCGGATTGCGGCGGCGATGACCGAGCGGCGGTTCGTGGAGCTGAGCGCGGTGTCGGCCACGGTGAAGGACGTGCGCGGGGTGATTGCGCAGGCGGCCAGCGACCGGGACCTGTACCGCAAGCGGACGCTGGTGTTCCTGGACGAGATCCATCGGTTCAACAAGGCGCAGCAGGACGTGCTGCTGCCGGCGGTGGAGGACGGGGTGATTGCGCTGTGGGGCGCGACGACGGAGAACCCGTACTTCGAGTTGAACGCGCCGCTGCTGTCGCGGATGCGGGTGCTGCGGCTGCAGCCGCTGGAGGCGGAGGACCTGCGGGCGATCGTAGAGCGGGCGCTGGACTCGGCGGATGGACTTGGAGACGGCGCGCCGAGGTTTGACGAGGGGGCTGTCAAGCAGGCGGTGGCGGCGTCGGGCGGGGATGCGCGGGTGGCGCTGAACTGGATCGAGTCGGCGGCGGCGTTTGCCAGGGAACGCGGGCTTGCGACCGTGGATTCCGAGGTGGCGACGCAGGCGGCGCTGACGCGGCAGGTTCGCTACGACCGGGCGGCGGATGAGCATTACGACACGATTTCGGCGTTCATCAAGAGCGTGCGGGGTTCGGATCCGGACGCGGCGCTGTTCTGGCTGGCGAAGATGCTGGAGGGGGGCGAAGCGCCGGAGTTCATGGCGCGGCGGATCGTGATCCTGGCCTCGGAGGACATCGGGAACGCCGACCCGCAGGCACTGCCGCTGGCGATAGCCGCAGCCTCCGCCGTGGAACGGCTGGGTCTGCCGGAAGCTCGATACGCACTGGCGCAAGCAACGATTTACCTGGCGGCTGCACCGAAAAGCAATGCGGCTGGACGAGCCCTGGGAGCGGCGGAGCAGGCGATCCGCCGAGGGGCGAACCTGGAGGTTCCGCTGCACCTGCGGGGGGCGGCTCATCCGGGTCTGGCCGAGGCGCATGGCCAGAGCGTGGGGTACGAGTACCCGCACGACCACCCGGGCAATTGGGTGGCGCAGAAGTACATGCCCGGCAGGCAGCGGTTCTACGACGGGCGCGGCGGGGGCGAGGAGCGGGAGCTCTGGCGGCGCTTGGAGCGGCGAAGGCGGGGGGAGTAGGGGTTTCGACCGGAAGACCCTCACCCCCGGATCGCGTCCGGGGCAGGCTCCAACCCTCTCCCAGCGGGCGAGGGAGCAGGAGGCGGACCGGGGAGGGACGAGCTTCGCCCGAGTTCGTCGGAACTGGGTGAGGCGGCTGGAGCGGGCGAGATTGGGGCCCTCGCGCGCAGTAAGAGTTTTTTCTAAAAAACTCTTCGGTTGCGGCGGGGTGTTTTTTGGGTTTGCGGTGGGTCGGGGGACGAAGACTGGATTTCGGCTGAGGACGGCGGAATGACGGGTGGGCTGCGGCGGGGTGCTATGCGGGCAGGGGTGGGGCGCGTCGGCGAAGGACTGGCCTTGGGAGCTCGCTGGGGTGCCGGAGGTGGGGCGTTGGGTTGGGCGGACGCGGCTGGACGGGCTCGCCATGAACGGGACCAGGTTGGCTACGAGTGGGATCGGGCTCACGACGATGGAGATCAGGCGCAGCGTGAGCGGGATGGGTCTCGACAGGAAGCGAAGCAGGATCACGAGGCGGGGGAACAAGAGCGGCGAGCGAGGGGGTAGTCGTGCCGGGGTGGGGAGCATGTGGGCGGAGGGCTGCCGGGATATCAGGCCTAGTGTACACGAATTGTGTCCAACTGGCAATTGCGTGGCTCATGAGGCGCTGGCCGGGTGGGGGTGAGGCGTCTTTGGCGTAGGTGCGAGTAGGTTCAGGGACTGAACTGGGTGGTCTTGTGAAGGCGTCGGTCAGACTAGTTGCCAGGCAGGGTCTTTCCGGTTATGCGCAAATTGGAATAGTAAATGCTCGGGTAGTATGTTGAACCAAGACACCACAGTTTCAAGGATATATTCTCCTCATATGGAAGTCCACTCTCCAAATGCACTGCTTTTCCATTCACATACAGTGCGACCGCTCCTTTGTTATATAGAAGTCTTAAATCGAATGTAGCACCACGCGAACATTCCGAGCGCTCTTCGTGTCGCTGTATACTGTAATTGACCCCATCACTGCGGATCCATCTTAGCGTCGAAACCCCACCACTATCTGAGAGTGGTCCAAACAGAATCAGGTCACTCCTGTCCGACAAGTTGTCATTGACGTTTCCAAATTGAATTAGACCTGTGGCATATGAATCGGGATTCAACCACACGGTAGTCGAAACCTCAATCTCCCTGCCCCTAACCGAAATGGCATCTTCCTCGGGACAAGCCACGCGCTCGCGCTCAACCAAGACGATCGTTTCGAAGCGCGGCCGCCGCGGAAGCGGTATCCCCCGGTTGACGTCTTGGAGCCACGATGTGACCAGCGGCTGAGCATCGGAAGCGGGAGTGAAGGAGTCGGCTCGCGGGCGCTGTGGTGATCCGCTGGCGATCATGCCCACGACACGACCAGAAATCATGGTGACCGGACCGCCGCTGTTCCCAACATCGATTGTCGGCCGGAAATACGATGGTTGGTTAGCGGCCGAACTTGAGACGGACAATGACGTCGCGGTCGGAGTCGACTGGCAGTCGACTCCTCTGCCGTTTAGCGCAAACGTCGCAGCGTAGCCATGGGCTACGAGTTGGTCGCCGACAGCCGAGCCTCCGGTGGCGCCCCAGAGCACGGAGATATGGCCGTCGCCTTCGACTTTGATGAGTGCAATATCGCGCTCGGGATCGCCAGCGACGAGGTGGGCGTTTGTGGTGTAGCCGCGCGGGCTGGAGACCATGATGGTCACGGCGTCAACGGCGAGGCGCCAGGTGGTGAGGGCGTAGCCGCTCTCGGTCACAAAGAAGCCCGAGCCGCATGCCTGGTCGGTCGTTACTCGCAGCAGGGATAGTTCGAGGAACTTGGCGGCGTCGTCGATGGTTGATCCATGAGGGCCGCGGCGGCTTTCCAGCCCGAGTTCGAGCTGAGCGCCGACAGCCAGCGGCGCCTCGGGGCCGAATACCAGGTACTGCTCCCAGGCGCGGCGGGGGTAGCGGCTGTCGCGCAGGGTGTCGCCCAGCAGGCTGAGTTTGACGGGCGATTCCGGCGACTCCGGGTGGTATTCGAGGACGGCGGCCTGGAAGTACTGGCGAATGCGATCGTCAGGCGGGCGCGTGGGGGTATGGAGAACGGCCTGCGGATGGTTGTCGCGGCGGGCATCGGTCTTGGGATAGCCGAAGGACGAGACGCCGCCGAGCTGGTGGAAGAAGTCGGCGAAGCCGATGTCATCGCCTTCCACGGATACGTTGGCGACCTTGTGGCCCCAGGGACCAATCAGGTCACCGGGATTGGGATTGGTGAGGTGCAGCTCGACGCCCTGGTCGATGGAGCCGCCGAGCCCGCCGCCGAGGTAGTCCCAGGCGAGGCGGCGCTGAAAGGTGTGATCGCCGCCGCCCGGGGGCGGTTGCCAGTCGATGACGCCGCGCTGGTAGTACTGGGAGAGGGTGCCGGGGGATTCTTCAAAGACGGCGGAGGTGGGGTAGCCCCAGCGTTCGATGCCGCCGGTCTGGTTGAAGTTCTGCAGGAAGTTGGCCTGGAATGCGGCGCCATCGGCGAACTCGCCCGCGATATCAACGACGTTGTGTTGCAGGGGGTCGAAGAAGTGAGTGGCGGTGATTTCGGCGGAGAGGAAGCCGGAGTCGGCGGCGCGGGCGGTGGATGGGGAGGCGAGGACATACGCGGCGAGCAGGAGCAGTACCGCGACGACGCGGGCTCGAGCAGCAAACCCTGGGGCGACGAAGCGGAGGGACGGAATCGTCACAACTCCTTGGCCCTGAGGTCGTCGCTGGTCAAAGTAGCAGTTTCGAGGACGTGGAAGACGGACGGGTCGGACACGACGCGCAGGCCGCTCGTGGGGTGGGCTCGACCGGCGGACCCCTCACCGATTTCGGTCGAAGACGTCCGAATCTGCCTCTCCCCCAGGCGAGGGTGAAGAGCGGCGACTCCGGAGACCAGGTGCCCCCCCCACCTAGGTGCTGTGGGGTGGTGAGGTGCGCGGAAGACGGGCGGGTCTGAGACGCCGCCCCTACGCGGATGGGGGACCGGGAGCTTGTGGTCGCGGGTCGGTCGGGGTGGCAGGGTGCCCTCAGCTGTTGGGTGCTGCTGGGTCCCGGCCGGGGACGCCGGGATGACGGAGGGTCCCAGGCTGCGCGCAGCCTGGGCCACAAGTCGCGCAGCCTGGGCCACAAGATTGCGTTGGTGACCATGGTCGTGACTATGGGATGATGGGGGTTAACCGGGCGGGCGGGAGTTTGGGATGGCAGCGGATGAGGGCGGTAGAGCGGGGGTGCGGACGATGAAGGCCTCGGAGTTCAAGGCGAAGTGCCTGAAGCTGATGGATGAGGTGGCGGAGACGGGGGAGGAGATTGTGATTACGAAGAACCGCCGGCCGGTGGCCAAGCTGACGCCGCTCAAGCAGCGGCCGAAGACGCTCTTTGGCGTGGACCGCGGGCGGATTGAGATTCTGGGCGACATTGTGTCGCCAATGCCGGCGGAGTGGTACACGGACCCTGTCGACAGCGATCCGCTGCTTCCGTGATTCTGCTCGACACGCACGTTGTGCTGTGGCTGCGGTTGGGGGAGCGGCTGCTGGGAACCGAGACTCAGACTCTCATCGATGAGGCATGGCGGGCAGACGACCTTTGCGTTTCCGCGATCTCGTTTTGGGAACTGGAACTGCTCAAGCGCAAGCAGCGAATCAGGTTTCCCGACGATGTAGGCGCCTGGCGGAGGGAGCTGTTGGCCCAGGGTGTGACCGAGATTCCGGTAGACGGTGTGATTGGTATCCGGGCGGCGGGCTTGCAGGACTTTCATGCGGATCCGGCGGACAGGGTGATCGTGGCAACGGCACTGGAGGAGCATCAGTTGGTGACGGCGGATCAGAGCATTCTGGAGTGGTCGGGGGCGTTGGATCGGTTGGATGCGAAGGCTTGACGGCGGGCGGTCTTGGGTTTGGGCGGTCGTGTGGGGCTCAACGACGGGCGCGGCGGGGCGGTGCGCTTGTTCAGCAGGTCCTGGAGGGGTTGGACGTGTCGACGGATGGGCAGCGGGCAGCAGGCGAATGGACGATGTCGGCGACGGAGTTCAAGGCGAGGTGCTACCGGCTGATGGATGAGGTGGGGGAGACGGGGCGGGAGATTGTGATTACGAAGCGAGGGAAGCCGGTGGCGCGGCTGGTACCGGTTCGGCCTTCTGTGGGCCCGTGGTTTGGCCGGGACCGGGACATCATCAAGATCCACGGCGACATCGGCGGTCCGATTGACGTGGAGTGGGATGCCGAGACCGGCAAGAACTGGGTTGAGCCACTTTGATTCTGCCGAGTCCACAGATCCTGATTTAGCTGCTAGCCAACGACCGGATCATCGTGGCGACGGCGCTGGAGGGGCATCGGCTGGTGACGGCGGATTAGGAGATTATGGAGTGGTCGGGGGCATTGGATCGGGTGGACGCGCGGGTTTGACGGTGGGGGGAACTGCTTGCTGTGGTGGGAACTGGCGACATACGGGCGGGCTTGGGTTTGGGCGGTAGTGGATATGGGGTCTCGACGATGGGCACAGGTGTGGGATGCGTGTGCTGATCAGGCCCTGAAGGGGAAGCGACGTGTCAACGGATAGTCGAAGCGCGACCGGCGCGCGGACGATGACGGCGACGGAGTTCAGGGCGAAGTGTTTGGGGTTGATCGATGAAGTTGCGGAGACGGGGCGGGAGATTGTGATTACGAAGCGGGGGCGGCCGGTGGCGCGGTTGGTTCCCTATCGGCGCAGGCGGGGAGCGCCGTTTGGTCTCTATCGGGAAGAGATTCGAATCCACGGTGACATTGGGGCGCCGATAAATGTAGAGTGGGAGGCGGAAGCCAATCCGAAGCAGTTGTCGAGCTGGTCATGTAACCGAAGCTAAGCGCTGCATAGATTACGTCTGCTCAATAGGTCCTTGTGGCTGCGGACGAAGTCCTTGTTCACCAGAGTTGTGTAGATATTTCCTCTTGGCTCATTTATGATCTTATGGTCTCTGAAGTCCTGCTGTAAGTCACGATCATTGGTATATAGCAGCCGCGCACCGCTCACCTCGGCTAACGCCAGCACGTGCGGATCATCGGAGCCGAGATGTTGCTCGCTATTGATCTTGTTTTCCTTTGCGTTCACTTCGTGTGCATCCTCGCGCATCAGCTTGCCCCTTAGAAGGGCAGCTGGCGCCCAGGCTCTGAATCCGGCGGATGCCCTAACCAGCTCCGGGTATAGTCTGCCGCCAACCACCAACACGCCCTTGCCACGGTCGATCCACTCAAAGAACTCTTCTCCGGCCTCAGGCCGATCGTCTCCAAATACCTCTGCTGCGACGTTCGCATCAATGATCGCGCACATTAACTCAGGCCCACAGCGACCTTTGGACCTCTTCCATAAAGAATTGCCGATAGCTCTGAGGAGCCCCTGTAATGTTTCCCTGCTCATCAATGCCGAGGGAGTGAATGCGGACATCAAGTTCGTGACGCTCGAAGAAGAGGATCGAGACATCGTCGGGCTTCAGCTCTGAGACGCCGTCGCGTACATCCATGCGTATGCGGTCCATCAGGTGGTCGCTGTGGGTTTCGACTATCAGTTGCTTGCCTGTGGCGGCGACCTCGCAGAATAAGCTTCCAAGGGAAGCTTGGGCGCTGGGGTGTAGATGTACCTCGGGTTGCTGCAATAGAAACATCTGAGACGCGGATGGACGCAGCAACTCGGTTACCAGAGGTAGCACCTGGCTGACTCCGTAGCCTACGTCGATAAGGTTCCTCCAGGGTCCCTTCAGTCGGTTACCGAATTTGCGAACTTGCAATTGAAACGGCTCACTATCTCTTTTGCCCAGTGGCCTAATCGATATTTCGTCGAATAGTCCAGCGTCCTTGCCAAAGCCCTCAATACGACTTCTCAAATGCGTCCACTCATGCGTGTTGCGGAAGAACGCGTCCGCAAGGTACATGGGGACATAATCACCTTCCGGGTCTGGCGTGGCTCGAGACGGGTCGTAGGTTCGCTGAGGTTTAGATCTGATAGGTGAACTTGCATACGGTCTGTTTCCGGAGAAACTGATGTGTGTGGAATAGAGAGCCTCCTCAATGAGACCTATATCGTCTTGGTTGATCTTCGGTGATCCTGGAGCAGGTTTCAAGTATCCATATTCAAGAAAGCTGGTAAAGTTTGCTAAAGTGTTGCTTAAACGTATTCTCACAGGGCGAGGAGAAATAGGTTCTTTGCCTTCCCAGAATCCCCTCTGGGTGCCTGCCCTAAGTTCGTCGGGTCCGGCAAATCTAAATCTCTCTTCAACCCATACCTCCGGGACATCTATGCGTGTCTGTATCGGGGAAGGTGTTGTCCCCACTCTTCCAAAGGAAACTTCGAAATGGCAGGGTGCATTCGTTGATCTGTCAAGCTCAATTCGGATGGTCTTATCGAATCCTGCTTCGAAAGTATCGGCTCTGCCGCCCCTGGATCCTCTGTGGTGAGCAATTTCGTCAAAGGTGCCTAAGTCGTAAGGTTCTTCTTTGAAGTCTGGAGGCTTACTACCGGCAGCTAAGTCCCAGAGGATCCGGATCATTGCAAGGAAGGATGTCTTGCCGGTGCTGTTGTCTCCCACCAGAAGAGTTAGTGGAGCAAGGCGGGCGGACTGTTCTTGGCGGAAGCAGCGGTAGTTTTTGAGGGTTATGCGGTCCACTTGGTGGTTGTACCCCAGCCCAGGTTGGTCTCTGGCTTCCTGCGAACGAGTGTAGCGGATGGGTAGGGATAGGAATGGCAGCGAGGCGTGCACCAGCGGGCACCCACAAGGGGCGCTCCTACGTGTGGGCGTCGATGGGTGCCCTCAATGGGTCGTGCTCCTACAGATGAACTGGTTCGGTTTTGCCGGAGAGGGTGGATTGGAGGAGGGCGTCGAGGGCGCCGATGATTTGGAGGTTTTGAGGGCCGCTGGTTTCGGGTTCGGGGCCGCCGGTGATCCAGTCGCCCCAGCTGCGCATGACGATGACGTCGAGGGGTGGGCGTTCGTCGCCTCCATCGATGGGCACGTCCTGAAGTTGGCCGGAGCCGGCGAGGACTTGCTCGACGCCGCCGAAGCCGTGGGTGTTGCGGTAGACGAGGGCGTCCTGGCTGCATTCGATGCGGAATTCGTGGGCGCCCTGGCGGGAATCTGAGGTGGAGACCATGGCGACGCGGGCGCCGCTTTGGAAGGTGAGTTCGGCGGTGGCGGTGGATTCGCGCCGCCAGGTGGTGGCGGGCGGGCGGAAGCTGTGGCCGGCAACTGCAACGATGGGCTGGCCCATCATGGAGATGACGGAGTCGATTTCGTGCACGGTCATCTGCCAGAGCTGGGAATGCTCGGAGTCGGGGTATTCACCGCCGCGGGGTTTGTAGGTGACCATGTGGCCGACCTGGGGTTCGCCGTGGGCACGCTGGGCAATGAGGCGGCGCATGGTGCGCTGGCCGGGCATGTAGCGCCACTGCTGGTTGACGACGACTTTTAGCCCGGCGGCGTTGGCCTTGTCCTGCAAGGTGCGGGCGGCGGGCAGGGTGAGGGTGTAGGGCTTTTCGACGAGGACGTGTTTGCCGGCATCGAGGGCCTGTCCAACCAGAAGTTCGTGGGTGCGGGCCCAGGTGGCGACGACGACGGCGTCGACTTGGCCCTGATCCAGGGTTTCCTGGAGGGAGCCTGAGGCGAGGTCGCGGGAGAGGCCGGCTTCGTCGATGCGTTCGTGGAGCAGGGGGAGGTTGAGGTCGACCCAGGCGACGAGTTGGAAGAGTTCGGGCAGGGCCTGGAGGCTGCGGATCTGGGAGCGGCCGCGGCCGGCGCCGACGACGGCGACGTTGATTGGGTTTGCCATACCTAGTTGTCCTTGCTCCGCTGGTGGGTGGGTTTGGCTGGGGGCATTCTCGCAGGTTGGGTGGGGTGGTGTTTCTTGGGGCGAGATCCGCACGGGGTTGCTGGTTCGTGCGATCACGACCGGAAGCCCCCTCACCGATTTCCGACGAAGACGCCGGAATCTGCCTCTCCCCTCGGAGAGGGGAAGATCGGCGACGGCTGTAGGGAGTGCATGGGGGCAGTGGCGGTTTGGGACGTGAGGTGCGCAGAAGACGGGCGGGTCTGAGACGCCGCCCCTACGCAAGATGAGGGCGGGAGAGGAAGATCCCTCGCCCCCGGATCACGTCAGGGGCAGGCTCTGGGCCTCTACCCCGGAAGTGGTGATGGCGGGGAGGGTCCCAGGCTGCTCGCAGCCTGGGCCACGGGACGGCGGAGCGGCTGACCTAGGCGATAGCGGCGCGGGCGGTGGCTAGGTCTTCGGCGCCGAGGCGGCGGATCCATTTGCTGTCGTTGCCGCAGCTGACGAAGAGCATGCCCTGGCGGATGCGCTGGGCGGCTTCTTCGCCGTCGGCACAGGACATTCCGCAGAATGTTCCGGTGTTTTTGGCGGCCTGGACGACCTTGGCGTAGGCGGCTTCGGCGTCGGTGCCGGCGACATCGGGTTCCAACTGCATGGAGCGGCCCATGTCGGCGGGGCCGATCCAGCAGCCGTCCACGGTGGGTTCGGCGAGGATGGCTTCGGCGTTGGCGACGGCCTGGGCGGATTCGATCTGGACCATCATGAGGATCTGGTCGTCGGCCCATTCGATGTAGTCGGACCCGTAGCGCTGGGCGTGGGTGGCGCCGAGCGAACGCACACCGCGGGGCGGATAACGAACGGCTTCGCCGGCGCGGCGGGCATCCTCAGCGGTGTGGACCATGGGGACGACGATGCCGAGCATGCCGGCATCGAGGGCCTGGCCGATCTCGGTGACGTTGTTGCGGGAGACGCGGGCGAAGGGGACGGACCCGCCGGCGACGATGGAGATGAGGGCGTGCTGGAACAAGGACCAGTCCCAGACCCAGTGTTGCTGTTCGAGCATGACCCAGTCGTACCCGAGACGGGCGCAGATTTCGGTTGACACGGGGGACTGGAGGCCGCAGCTGATGCCGACGGCGGGTTGGCCGGCGGCCATATTGGCTTTGGCTTGGTTGATGTACATGGGGTGGGGTCCTGTGGTTGCGTCGCGGGCTGTGGGCCGCATTGGCTGCCTAGGGTCGAAGACCCTCACCCTAACCCTCTCCCACGGGGAGAGGGGAAAGAGGGTGGCCTTGTCGAGGGGATGGTAGTGGGAATGGGCGGCGGGGGCGAACCTAGGTCGCGAACGAAACTGGCGCGGTATTCAAGCTCCATCCTGGGTCTGCAACGCATCCAGGACGCGCTGCTTGCTGACAGGCTCGGTGGAGAGGCCCTGGACGATGGCTTGCGCGAGGCCGTCGTCTTCGGCCTCTTCGGTTTCGTGCGTCGGGTCTTGGAGGGTTACGAGGAATTCGTCGCCTTCGGCGATATCCACGGGTTCCAGGGGAACGCGGGCGCCGCCGGTGAACCTGGCTCTGATGGTTTTGAGCACGGTGTTGTCTCTTGGCCCAGGAGTGGGCGCACTTTGGATGCTAGCAAAAGGGGGTGGCACAGCCACTTTTGCTGGGGTCGGTGGCGGAGAACGCGAGGGCAGCTTTGGGGGAGGAGTGCGACGCGGGGGAGGAGGTGGTGGGTCGAACGGGGGACGTTGGCGGTCAGTGGAGGGCGGATTTGGGGAAGGTGGCGTAGGCGCTGACGGGGACGCCGTAGCCGCCGGCTTGGCCAAGACGCAGGTCCATGGCGGCGCCGGCGAGGGCGCGGGCGGTTTCGATGGAGATGTCGAGCTGGTCGATGAGGCGGGTTTCCATGGCGTCCTGGGCGATGCGGAGGGCCTGGGTGAGGTCGTCGTGGACGCCGACGGTCATGACGTGGGTTGGGGTTTCGAACCAGGGCCAGTCGAGCGGGTCGCCGGAGGTGAGTTCGAGGCGCAGGTCGATTTCGGCGTCGATGTTGACGCCGGAGTGGGCTTCGCCGTCGCCCATGGTGGCGTGGACGTCGCCAATGGCGAACAAGGCGTCGGGCGCCCAGACGGGCAGGTGGACGATGGATCCAGCGGTGATGTCGTTGAAGTCGAGGTTGCCGCCGTGGATGCCGAGGCTGAGGGCCTCGATTGAGCCGGAGGCGGGGGCGACGCCGATGGTTCCAACCATGGGGCGCAGGGGCAACGGCACGCCGGCGACGGTGACGGTTTGGCCGTCGACGTCGAAGGGCTGGACGGAGGGGGGCACGGGGTGGTCGCCGAGGAGGCCGGTTCCGGGCGTGGTGGCGACGTAGCCGCGGGGGCCAACGCGCAGGGCCTGGATGTGGACGTGGAGAGTGTCGCCGGACTGGGCGCCCTGGATGGCGATGGGGCCGGTGGCGGGGTTCATGCGGCCGGGGAGGCGCTGAGCGAGGTAGGCGTGGATGTCGAGGTCGTTGCAGCCGCGGTCGTAGGCGTCGCGGGCTTCGACGGTGAGGTGGGCCGGCGGGGTGACGTGGGCGATGGGGGGCGTTGACGGGTCGAAGGCGTAGATGACGTGGTTGGCGGGGATGCGGAGGCGTTGGGGTGGCATGGCGCGGGTGGGTAGTGGGGGCGCGGGACGCTAGCACAAGCCGAGGCCTGAGAGGCGACAGTGCGCCCGTGGGGTACGCGTGACGAGTACAGTCAGGCACAGATGAGCGTGGCGTCTCGGGGCGGGGTGGGCACGGGAGATGAGAGTTGGATGAGAGATCGGGTTTTGGGCCTGGTTGCGTCACATCCGTTACGGAACGAACGCTCTGATAGGCGGTTTACTCAGTCATCCGGCGGGAGGACCCGCAGGAAGCCGGCCGCGGACAACGAAGTCCGCGACTGGGACTCCATCGAAGGACGTGAAAGGGCCAGCGGGCGATGACTACCGAGATGGCGACGGACACGGTTCAAGCGACGGTGGCAGGGCGGCCGATGGACGCGGGCGCTCGGATCGCCGACGAGTTGAGGCTGGATGAGGTGGTCTGGGTCGAGGACGGCCTCGACAAGGTTGAGCGACCGGCGAAGCGCAGGGGGCGGAAGTCCAGCCCAGCGGCGGAGCGGTCGGCAGCGGCCGGCGGCGAGGCGGTGGGCGACCCGGTGCGGCGGTACCTGAACGAGATTGGGCGGATTCCACTGCTGTCGGCACAGGACGAGGTTCGCCTGGCCAAGGCCGTGGAGCGCGGCGACGAGCAGGCGCGCCAGCAACTGACCACCGCAAACCTGCGGCTGGTGGTGAGCGTGGCGAAGAAGTACACGGGTCACGACGTGCCGCTGCTGGATCTGATCCAGGAGGGCAACAGCGGGCTGATGCGGGCGGTGGAGAAGTTTGACTGGCGGCGTGGGTTCAAGTTCAGCACCTACGCGACGTGGTGGATTCGCCAGTCGATCACACGGGCGATCGCGGAGCAGTGCCGGACGATCCGGCTGCCGGTGCATACGCACGACCGGCTGGCGAAGACGTCGCGGGTTCGACGCGACCTGCAGCTGACGCTGGGTCGGGAGCCGACGGATCGGGAGATCGCCGCGGAGGTGGGCTTCAGCGAGGAGCAGATGGCGCAGCTGAACCGGATCGCGCGCGCACCGGTTTCGCTGGACGCGCCGGTGGGCGAGGACGGAGCGACGGCGGTGGGCGACATGATCGCCGATGATGAGGCGGAGGATCCGCTGGAGGAGATTGCGGACAAGCTGCTGACGGAGCACCTGACGGCGGCGCTGGATCAGCTGCAACCGCGCGAGCAGGAGGTCTTGCGGCTGCGGTATGGCCTGGGTCCCGAAGCGCCACTGACGCTGGAGCAGATTGGCCGGCGGTTTGGGCGCACGCGCGAGCGAATCCGACAGATCGAGGGGATGGCGCTGCGGAAGTTGCGGCGACCGAACATGGCGGGGCACCTGAAGGCGTTCATGGCCTAGCGGCGGCGGTTGGCCTCAGCGGCGCCGGGGTTCGTGGGAGAATCCGGCGCCGTTGAGGTTGTTCAGAGGTGTCCCGCTGACTGTTCCGTTGGTTTGGTCGGACGTGCATGAGGGGCATGCGCCACAGCTGCAGACGGTGGATGGGCAGGTGCATGACCATCCGGAGACGCCGGCGCGTCCGGAGTTGATCCGGGAGGCCCTGGAGGCGGCGGGGCTGGTGCGGTTGGTGGCGCCGGTGGCGCATGAGGACGCGCTGCTGGACGCCGTGCACGAGCCGAAGTACCGCGAGTTCATTCGGGATACCTGCGCGGAGCTGGAGCCCGGGGTGAGCCTGACGCCGACGCGGGTGTCGCTGGATCCCGAGGTCTTGCAGCGGTCGGACCCGGCAGAGCGGGCGGCGTTTTACGCTTTTGGGCAGGACGCGCCGCTGATGCAGGCAACGTACCGGGCGGCTCGCGAGGCGGTGGACGTTGCGCTGACGGGGGCGGACCTGGTGCGAGAGGGCGCCGCGGACGTGTTTGCGCTGTGCCGGCCGCCCGGGCATCACGCCGAGCACAACCGGATGGGCGGCTTCTGCTATTTCAACAACGCCGTGGCGGCGGCGCACAGGCTGAGCGGCGACGGGCGGGTGGCGATTCTGGACGTGGACTATCACCACGGGAACGGGACGCAGCACCTGACATATACGCGGGACGACATCCTGTATGTGTCGCTGCACGCCGATCCAAGGTTTGCCTATCCGGGGTTTTCGGGTCACGCGAACGAGCGGGGCCGGGGGGCGGGACTGGGATTTAACCTGAACCTGCCGCTACCGCCGCATATGGCCATCGACGCGTACCTGGAGGAACTGGAGCGCGGATGCGAAGCGATTGCCGCGTTCGATCCGCGAACGGTGGTGGTCTCGCTGGGATTCGACACGCACCGTGAAGACCCGATTGCGATTCTGGGTCTGTGGAGCGAGGACTTTGGGCGGGTGGCGGAGCGGATTGCCAGCCTGGGCCGACCGCGGCTGCACGTGCTGGAAGGCGGGTATGCGCTGAGCCGTCTGGGCGAGTCGGCGGTTGCTTATGTACAGGGGTTGGCGGGCGGGGCGACGGACGCTTAGCCGTAGCGGCGAAGCGACCCGACCAGCCGCGACTTCACGCGACTAGAATTGTTGACTTCAGTCCGGCAGTGTCAGCCGTGGTTCGTATCTGCGTGATACGGGCGGGCGCCGCAGTTGGGGCCGGCAAACCGCAGGGAGACTCGGATGACGCTGAACATTTATCTCACCTTCGACGGCAACTGCCGGGAGGTGTTTGAGTTCTACCGGTCGGTGTTTGGCGGCGAGTTCTCGATTGTCCAGACATTTGGGGACGGTCCGCCGGACATGGGCGTTCCGGAGGACGAGCAGGACCGAATCATGCACGTGTCGTTCCCCATCGGATCGAGCGTGCTGTTGGGCAGCGACACCGTCACCGGCTTCGGACCTCCGGGGGTCAAGGGCGACAACTTCTCAGTTTCCTGCGCGACCCAATCCCGCGAAGAGACGGACGAGTTGTTCGCGAAGATCTCCGAGGGCGGGACCGTGACGATGCCCCTGGCGAATATGTTCTGGGGGTCCTACTTCGGCTCGTGCACGGACAAGTTCGGGATCAAATGGCAGTTCAACTGGGAGCAGGGGTCGTAGGTCCCACCAGTCGGCAGAGGTTGAGAGCGGGCTTCCAGCTGGTGCCCTAGCCCCGCAACGCTGTGCGTAGTTCAGAGAGCCGGGCTAGCAACATCAGTGGTTCGCGGTCCGAGAACTGCCGGAAGCCAAAGTGCTCGTAAAACGCCCGTGCGCGATCGTCGAGCGCCTGGACGATTACAGCGCGCGCACCTATGAGATCGGCTGCGGCCAGGGCTCGTTTCCCTGCGTCGACGACCAAGTCCGAGCCCAGACCCCTGCCCTGATAGTGCGTGTCAACCGCGAGTTGCCCCAGCAGGATCGCCGGAATCGGATCCGGCATATTTCGCCCGACGCGCGACGATACGCGGCTCCGCTCGACCGAACTGGCCGCGAGGCTGTAAAAGGCGACTACAGAGTCGCCATCGCAGACCACGTAGGTACGTGCGCCGCCTCGAGTCTCGTTGAGGCGGGCCCTGCGTCGTAGCCACGTATTGAGGCTGTCCACGCCGCATTCGAAGTGCGAGAGGTCGTGGCGTCCGCTGATGGGCGTTGGCCCGGTTAGCGCTCCCACAACGGTCGGCGCGCAGCCTGTTCTCTCAGGCGGGCATTTGGCTGTTCTGGCGCGTCGAGTGCTGCCACGAATGCGTCATATGCTTCGTCGTCCAGAGCAATGACCGGCCGCTCATTCAACGCTTCGAGCGCTGCCGCTTCACTCGCCCGAAGAACGAATTCGGTTCGCGTAACGCCGCGAATCGTCGCCCCGCGGTCGATGAGTGCCAAGCGCTCGTCTTTGACTCTGAGATTCACCTGTGCCAAGGGGTGTGCCCTTCCAAGCTCGATTCAGGTGCGACCGACGAGTCCAGTGTATATCAAATGTATAGACGGGCTTCAGGTGTTCGCCGACCATCGATCATGGGAACGTGGGCAACGGTCGATGATCACACAGGGTTTTCGAACCAGATGGGGTAGCCGTCGGGGTCGGTGACGCGGAATTGGAGCATGTCGTAGACCATGCGTTGGGGCTCAGTGACGGGGACGCCGCGGGCGCGGAGTTCCTTATGCAAGGTGTGGGCGTCGTGGCAGAGGATGAAGAGTTCGGCGGCCTGGCCTTCGACCGGGGGCGGCACCTCGCCCTCGGCCACTTGCAGCATGAGGCTGACGGGGCCGCGGGTGAGGCGGCACCAGGCGATTCCGTAGGGACCTTCCCACGAGGCCACCATCTGGAAGCCCAGGCCGTTGCGGTAGAATGCGAGTGAGCGTTCCATGTCGGTAACCCAGATGAGTGGCCAGATTGTCTGTAGGGACATGTGGGAACTCCGGTCAGGCGGGTGACGGCGGGGGTTGTCTCAAGAGTAAGGTTCTACCTCAGGACGATGGTCCCGTTCATGGTTCGACAGGCTCACCACGAGCGGAAGGCTTACCACGAACGGTGGGCTGGGGCGGACGGTCCTTGATGGGCGAAGCGGGGTTCGGGTGGATACCCGCCTTCGCGGGTATGACGGGTGAAGGCGGGCGCTGCTAGCCGGCGGTGCCGTCTTTGCGTTGGTGGAGCCAGATGGGGTTGCCGTCGGGGTCGGCGAGCATGGCGTTGCGGCAGGCTGGGGTGTCGCGCGTTTCGTGGAGCACCTGCGCTCCTGCCTCGCGTGCTTCCCGGAGGGCGGTATCCACATCGTCGACGGCCAGCGCCATCAGCACCTGGGGCGGTCGCAAACCGACGTGGGCCGGAGTGACGGCCAGGGTGGTGGTTCCTGCCCGGAACTCCCGCCAGTCGTCGTCTTGAATCCCGGTGGCTGGCAGGCCGAGCACGTCGCGGTAGAAACGCGCTGTTGCGTCGACATCCTCGGCGACCGTCCAGATGAAGTCGACGCCCTTGACTTGCACTTCGAGACTCCTTCGAATGCCCGGCGTCAGCTCAGGGTGCTTGGGTCGATTGGGCGCTGGGCGGCGTCCGAGGCGTAGGCGGCCAGGGCCGCCCTAAGCACCTTGATTGAGTCGTCGACGTCCATGCGCGGCTGCCGTCCCTCGAGGATTCCATCGATGAAGTCGCGCGCGGCGCCCTTGAATCCTTCGATCCAGTCCATGGGGACCTGGTAGCTGACGGTCTCGGTGCCCTTGTGCAGCATCACGGGCGGAAGGTCGAGCATTTCGGCGCTGCAGCGGGTGACCCAGATCGTGCCGCTGGCGCCCTGGACCTCAAAGAAGTCGTCGAGGGCGTAGTAGGGCGCGCGGATGCGCATGTCGGGCGCGCTGGAGTACTCGAAAACGGCCAGACAGTTGGCATCTTTGAACCTCCAGACGACGACGCTGGGCGCATCGACCATGTAGTCGTCGGTGCGGGTCACCGTGGCGCTTACCGTGGCGGGCTCGCCGACCCACCACATGGCGGTGGCGTACTTGTGGGAGCCCTCGTCGTAGAGCAGGCCGCCAGGGTTAAGCACGGGGTCGCGGCGCCAGGTCAGGGCATCGGGCGCCAGTGGTAGCCGGTCCGATTCGGCCTCCACGCTGGTAACGACGACCCGCATGCGCACCATGTTGGGGTCGCCGATGACGCCGCTTGCAATCAACTCCTTGGCCTTGACCAGAGGCGGGTAGTAGAGAAAGTTCTCGGTGACCCGAAAGAAGGTATCGGCCTTGGCTACCGCCTCTGCGACCCGGCCGGCTTCCTCAAGGTTGCGTGCCATCGGTTTCTGGCAGGAGACGTGCTTGCCGGCCTCCAGGGCTGCGATGGACTGCTCGGCGTGGAGCGGGGTTGGGGTGAGTAGCTCGACGGCGTCAATGTCGGGGTCATCGAGCAATTGGTCGTAGCTGGTGTAGATGCGGGGGGTGATGCCCCATTGGGCGGCGCGCTGTTCCGCGCGCTCGCGGGCGGGGTCGCAGAGCGCGGCGACCTCGCACTGCTCGTGTTCCAGGTAGCCGGGCGCGTTGAGCTGGGAGATGGTGCCGCAGCCGACGATGGCGAGTCTGACCTTGTTCATGGCGATTGCTCTCGTTCTGGCCTCATGTTCGTCTCATGGCAATTGGCGGCCTCGTCGACGATGAAACGTTGCCAGACGGCTGTGGCGCATGGCCAGCCTATCGACTACCTGGCGTCGATTGCCGCCGCCATCTGCTGGAAGGACTCGTCGGACAGCGAGTGGAGGTGAAACCAGTTCTGGGCGTGGCCCAGGCGGTCGTTCAATTCGTTCAGGTTGGCGAGCACGGCTTTGACTTCGTCCCAGGTGCAGCCGATGTCGGCGGGCCGGTAGCGAACCTGGCAGGCGTCCAGCAGCGCCTTGGTTTCGTCAAAGCCCCACTGGTAGACGTAGGCGTTGATGAGGGCGCCGAGCGACACGACTTCCGAATGGATGAGTTCATAGCCCTGGACCCACTCGAAGGCCATGACGAAGGTGTGGTCGACGCTGTGGGAGACCTTGAGATCGTGGGTGGGGACGTCGTAGCGCTCGCGGTTGACCTCGCTGGCTATGCGGAGGGCGTCGTCGTTGGGCTGGCCTTCGGCATCCAAGCCGTCGGCGAACTCCCGGCAACGGCGGCGTACCCAAGTATGGGTCGCATCGGCCACAGCCTGGTCCCAGGGCACGGCGTCGGGTCGGTGGTCCGCCCACCAGCGCCACGATCCAACGTGACCGAGGATGCAGATGCACTCGCCCATGCCGGCCCGGTTGAGATGCGGGGGCGCGGCGGCGATGACGTCGAAATCCAGCAGCAGGTACTCGGGCGCGATGGTGTCGAAGTAGAACTGCCAGACCGCCTGACGACGGATGGCGATGGGGGCCTGAAAGATGGCGCCGGTTGAGACGATGGTGGGGATCATGACCAGCGGCTTGCCGAGTTTCCAGGCCGCGACCTTGCCGACGTCCAAGGCGTTGCCGCCGCCGATGGCGAGGATGAGTTCGGCGTCGGGCAGGCGCTGAATCAAGGCCTCGAGATAGTTCTCGCCCATGCCGCCCTGGAACTCGAGCGCCCGCGGCGGATGCGGCAGTAACGGCCCGGCCACCGCCCAGGCGCTGGGCGAGGTGATGGCGATGTAGTCGGTGAATTCAGGCGCGTGCGCCGCCAGGATGCCGCGACCGTAGCGGGCGTCCCAGGTGCGGCTGTCGAGGTTCATGGGGTGGTGCTGGTTGGGGCGTGGGGGCATGATACGCGGGCGGTTGCCGAGACTAGCGCAGCGGGTGTGCAAAGCGACCAGAGTTGATGTGCCAACCCGTGTCCACGTTGGCGCTGGCATTGTGGGAAGCGGGCATTGCGGTCACACTGCTTCCTCGCCTTCGATTCTGTTTCCCGCATCAGAATCCGCGCGCTGACCGGTGCCTTCAGGCTCCAGTCCACCTGTATCGAGCCGTGTTTCGAAATGGTTAGTGGGGAGGATCTGCTTCCCTCAGCCCAAAACGCTCTTCTGTGCGCAGTCAGATAGATATCTGTCAGAAAGAGACGACGCAATTGTGCTGGTGCAGTCTAAACAAAATGACCCTCCCGACTACCCCGTTGCCGGAGAGAGCCCCTTGGGCTCTTGTCATCGGGAGGGAACCTTTGAATTCGATATTATCACACTAGGAGCCAGATGGACAGCATGTGGCTGCGCTCAGCGACTCGGAATGTGTGCAGTCCACCTAGGACGCTTGGTGCTTCAGGAAACGCTGACGTAAAGCGTTGATAGGTTTATCGTGACCTTCATCATCGGTGAACTTCCAAAACGTCCAGCCTTGGGTAGCAGGGTTCTGTCCAGTGTAGCCAGCCGCGCGTTTAGCTGCACTCCCTGCCCCAGACAATGACTGGAAACGCTGACTCCGAAATGTTAGGGAACCATCGTGCTCAATTCGTGCGCTGAGAAACTGCCGCTGGTAGGTCGTGTGGACCTCAAGCGGTGGATTCAGGATTCCAGCCTCAATGATTTGCTTGAGATCGGCCTTTGGATTGAATCCCCAAAGATCGGCGAGGCTCTTGGCGGAGTCCAGGTCCGCCTTAGAGGTGTAACGCCGACTTGCCGGAGGGATACCGCGGCCTAGTTTGATTGAGTGAATCTCCTGAGCTGGTTCACTGAAATTGATTACAGACTTTCCCGAGTCTTTCCACGGCACTATTGATTGAACTGGGGCTAAGTGCGTGATGGCTGAGATCGGTGTGGCGCGATAGGCCGCGATGTACTTGATTCGCGACTGCATCTCCGTGGCTATACTCACCGCATACCAGCGGCCTTCGCCCAAAAACACTTCGCGGAAATTGTTCTCACGAGCCGGAACAACGACCGTGTCGAGTTCAGCGTGCCTTAGCGTAGGGGGATCGTCGACAGGGGGATCCGATCGTGTCGGGACTCTTTGCTCGGTCTCAAGTGCCTGGAGAAACTCGAATCGTGCCTGTAGCCGAAGCAAGCTTTCTCTGATTGCTGCAGGAGCCAAGTCGTTCAAGCGATTCCGAAGCAGTCGAACGAGCGATGCATCTGGGGGATCTTGGTCGAACAGAGTATGTAGTGCTGTCTGCACTTGCTGGTTCACACGTTGCAGCTGTCGCTCCTCGAGTTCCAACTGCCAATGCGTGTCCAGGAGGCTGTCGAGCATCGCGTCGCGGGACAGCAGGCTGAGTACTTTGGTTGCATTCGGATCTTGGTCACTCAACCGGGTGGTGTGGAAGAGCTTTTCCGCAATAGGTACTTCGGCGTAAGCGTTGTAGATGCGGTATTCGTCGCCGTTTGTCAGCACTACCCATCTGACTCCGGTTGTGACGGCATAGACTGTGAGTTGGGTGGCCCACCTGGGATCGTCAAGATTCGAGTCGAGTGACTTGGCCTCGATGAGGAGGCGCGGGCTGTTCTCGATGAGCAGCGCGTAGTCGACACGCCCAGTGGCGGAGGAGTACTCGGGATAGACTTGGTGCAGATCCTCAGTGTCCCAGCTCAGCGCGCGCAGCAGAGGGTTGACCAGGACTGTCTTCGTGGCCTCCTCGCTGATTCGGCTGCCCTGATGAAGCCCAATCCGTTCACGAAGCGTGGCGAGGGTCGGTTCTAGGTCACTTTGGGCCATCAGGCTACCTGTACCAGCAGAGAAAGGGCGGTCAGCCCGTGCCCCGGTCCCATGTTCAGCCCCACAATTCAGCGCCCCTTGCGTTGCTGGCCAAAGTGAAACACACGTCGGCCTCGACTGGCTACTGACAGTCTCCTCAGCTATGTGCCGTCACTGCGTCAGCCACCGGTCGTTGCCTTGAAGACGACCTGGCGCATTTGCCATTGGATCTGGTTGGAGGCGGTGGATGACGTGAGGTCGTCGAGCTCGGCGGCCAGGTCGGTGCGGTCCTGGTCGGAGAGGCCGGCGTGGGGATTGGCGCCCCAGGCGTCGAGGTTGAGGCGAAACATGCTGGCCGTGGCGCCAGTGGCCACGGGGTGGGTGACGAGGCGGCTGGAGACTCGGCGAAGCCCGGGGACACGACCGAGGAGTTCCACGCGTCGGCCGACGTATAGGTCACTGCCCTGGCCTTGGAGCATTCGCTCGGCCGCGTTGAGGTAACGACGGAAGGTCGGTTGGGTGGTCTGGATGTCTGCTGTCTCATCCACCAAGAGGAGGCCGGCCGGGCGCAATTGCGAGGCCCAGGTACGCAAGGCGCCGCTCGCGTGGGCGATATGCGGCAGCAGAAAGTGGCAGAACATCACGTCCGCAGCCGCGGTGGGGAAGGGTGCCTGGGTAATGTCGTGCCGCGCGAAGGTGACGCCATCGGCCGGAGCGCTGCGAGCCATGGTCAGGAAGCGCTCGGAGGCGTCCAGCCCGACGGTCTGGCTGGCCTTGAGGGTCTCAGCTATGACGCGGGTGGTGAAGCCGGGGCCGCATCCGAGGTCGATCGCGAGCCTCGGCTGGGGCGGCACCTGACTCAGGAAGCTCCTGATCTCCGGCGCGAAGATGTAGGCCAGCAGGCGCAGGCGTTCGGCGGCGGAGTCGCCGTCGCCGAAGGCGTAGTGCGCGTTGCTCACGGGGGGTGTCACCTGTGCGGGCCGGAGGGCCGACGGCATGTGCGGGCATTGTCCCACGGCGAATCGGACGGGTCCCGTAATGGCCGACCTGACGGGCGCGCCGATCCACCCAAAGTGCGAGCGTGTCTCTCGCGCTAGCGTCGCAGTGCCTTGGCCTCCCAAGCCGACAGTTCCGCTTCGGGCAGCGGGTCGAAGAAGCTGTCGTCGAGCGCTATGCGGCCCTTCATGGCGCCGAATTGGCGCCTACCTCGCTGCTGGAAACGCACAAGCCGCGCAATCGGCGTGCCGTTGCGCGCAATTGTGAGCTCCTCGCCGGCCTCGAATTGCGCTAGCAGACGCGACAGGTGGATCTTCGCTTCGTGAACGCTCACGATCGGCATCCGACGTTCTCGCGGTGACGGGGCTGGCGAACATTATAATCTCGCGCGACTCCGCACCCAATCGAGTGTCCTGGCGGCAGCACGACTCGGCTCAGCGGCTAGCGCGGACTGTCCGTACTCGAAGGCAAAGTCACCGAGTTGCCCAGTGGCGCCTGGAAGCCGCGGACTCTCGAAGGGCCGATGATGCATGGGATAGGCTGGCGATGTCGGATCAATGAGCTAGCGGCTTGGGCGCGCGACCTAAGTCAGCGGACGCATGACCGGGTTGTTTGAGTAGTCGGGGCCAGATTGGGCACGGAGCGGCGTGAAGACCGGAACATCTTTGTCCCGTCATGCCATCACACTTGGAGGGTAGCCGTGAGATTAAAACTAGCGGTACCCGAGGACGAACTCGCCGAATTCTGCCAAGAACATGGAATTAGACGGCTGGCCATTTTCGGGTCAGCACTGAGGGATGACTTCGGGCCAGATAGCGATGTCGATGTGCTTGTTGAGTTCGAGCAGGATCGGACTCCGGGGCTGTTTGGTGTTGCCGGTTTGGAGATGGCGTTGTCTGCGCTGTTTTCCGGACGCAAGGTTGACCTTCGAACTCCTGAAGATTTAAGTCCCTATTTCCGGCAAGACGTACTGGATACGGCCGAGGTTCAGTATGCAGAAGGATGATGAGGTGCGGTTACGTCATATGCTCGATGCGGCGCGTGAAGCCATCTCCTTTGTGCGCGATCCCACGCACCCGAGATTCCGTGGCGGGAAATCGTCGCCATGCGCAATCGGCTCGTACACGCGTACTTCAGCTTCAACCTCGATATCGTGTGGCAGACCACACAGGAAGACTTGCCGTTGCTAATTGCAAAGCTCGAACGGCTGATGACGACGGCTTCCGGTCAAGACTGAAGCGCACGCATCCGAGACAAGCGTCGGCCGGTCGACTCACGGCTAATTTCGATACGCTGAAACTGCGAGGCCTTGCTTATGCGTATCTGGAAATGCCTGCCGCGCCTGAGGCGCAGCCTGCTGGCGCTGGCTCTTGCCGGGGCCGCGCTGGCGGCGGCCGTAGGCGCTGTGTGGGCGCATGAGGGGCGTGACGTACACGGATTCACGTTTGACGTGGGGTTCCTGGTGGAACCGGCGTATGAAGGCCAGCCAAACGCGGTGTATCTGTCGGTGACGCGGGCGGGCGGCGGCGATCACCACGGCACCCCATCCGAGCAGACGGAGGGCGCCGAGGCGATGGCGACGGACGAAGGCCATGCCCACGACCAGGTCGTGGAGACGGCGGGCATGTCGGTTCAGGTCACGGCCGAGGTCGACCCGATCGACGGGATCAACGTGTTCATCGTTCCCAGTGGCTTCGCGTTCGCGCCGGAGAACGTCAACCAGGCGGATGTCGATGGCGAGGGCCACGCGCACATTTACGTGGACGGCGAGAAGGTGAGCCGGGTCTACGGCGAGCGGTTCCATCTGACGGGCGTGGCCCCGGGCGATCACGAAATTCGGGTGACGCTGAACGCCAACTCGCACGGGGCATACGCGGTTGGAGGACAGGTCGTGCAGGCCGTCGCCCACCTCAGCGTTCCGCATATGCCGCCCGCGCCGACGCAGGTTGGGCAGGTGGAGGCGCCGGCGCAGATGGCCGTGAAGATCGAGCTGGCGCCGGATCCGCTGGGCGGGGCCAACCTGATGGTCATGCCGCACGGGTTCACACTCGCTCCCGAAAAGGTCAACGAGCCGAACGTGGCGGGGGAAGGCCATCCGCACGTCTACGTGAACGGCGTCAAACTGAGTCGCCTCTACAGTCCCTACATGCATCTGGGCACGCTTCAGCCGGGGATGAACGAGGTGCGTGTGACGCTGAACGCCAACATGCACCAGGAGTACGCGCACAACGGCCAGACGATCGAGGCCGTGGCGACGATCCATGTCCCGGCCGAAAGCGAAGCCACGGGGCACGGTGAGGGGATGCCGATGGGCGAGGCCCAGGCCGATGGGGGCCAGCAGGCGCATGCGGGAGTTTCGGGCCTGGCGGACACCCTGAGGGTTGAAGTCACGCACCTGGCCGCCGATATGTCGTCCTCAGGAATCTCCCGGCAGATGGCACTGACGCCGTTGCCGGAGGCGGAGGGGCGCTACGCCGCTCCGTTCATCCCAACCGTGCCCGGCCCGTATCGGTTCCGGTTCATCGGTACGATCGACGGGATGGCCATCGACGAGACGTTCACTTCGGGGCCCGGTACGTTCGATGACGTGCGGTCGGCCGCGGAGGCGCAATTCCCGCGGCCGGTGCCAGGCGCGCGTGAGGTCGCCGGCGTGGCCGTGGCAGCCCAGCAGGAAGCGCGCGACGCGTCGGATGCCTCCACGATGGCGCTCGCGGTCGCGGTTGTTGGGTTGGTGATTGGCGGCCTTGGGCTGCTGCTGGCCGCGGCGCTGGCTCTGAGCGCGTTTCGTCGGCGAAGTGGCGGGTAACCAAGACAGCTCCCGGCGAAGGTCGAACCTCCGCCGGGCACGGCTGGCCCTGGCGATCGGCGCAGCGCTCATGGCGCTGGTGCTGATCGCGGCGCCGGCGAGGGCGCACGCCAACCTGGTTCGTGCGGTGCCAAGCCCAGGGACGGCGGTGGATCCCGCACCGCTGGTGGTGTACGCGGAGTTCAGTGAGGCGATCGATCGGGGCTACAGCAGCCTGGACGTGCTGGACGCCAACGGGGAGTCGGTCACCACGGGGCCGACGGAGGCCGACCCCACCAGTCCGACGGCGATGCTGGTTCCCGTGACGGACCTGGCGGACGGCACCTACGTGGTGGTCTGGCGGACACTCTCGGTGGTGGACGGCCACGTCATCCGCGGGTCATTCGCGTTCGGGGTGGGTGAGCCGGTGGCCGCTGACGTGGCGGTGGCGGTGACATCGATTCAGTCGAGTCCGGCGGCAGCGGCGTCGCGCGGGCTGCTGTTCATGGGCATGGCGATGTTGATCGGCGCGCCGCTGCAGGCGCTGGCGCAGCGGCGTGGGGCTCCGCCAGATCGACGTCGGGTCGTCGAGCGGCAGACGGCGCTGTTGTTGCTGGGGGCGGGGCTGCTGGCGCTGGCGGGCCAAGTTGGGCTGCTTGGAACGCAGATTCTGATTCTGGGTGGCGACTCGCTGCTGGCCGGGTTTGGCGAGGTGTTTGGGGCGGGGCAGTGGGGCGCGCTCTGGATCGCGCGGACCGTGGCGCTGGTCGTGGCACTGATCCTGGCCGATCAGGCGAGTTCGTCCGAGGCCGGGGGGCGACGTCATGTCGTTGGGTTCGCCGGCGTTGGAGTTGCCGGCGTGGCGATGGCGGTCACGATTTCGCTCGGCAGCCACGCGGCGGCGCTGATCGACTTTGCGCCGGCGCTGGCGGTCGATCTGATCCACCTGCTGGCGGTGGGCGCCTGGGCGGGCGGCTTGCCGGTGCTGCTGCTGGTGGTGTGGGAGTTGCGTAGGACGAGATCCGAGGATGGCGCAGCCGCGGATCTGACGGAAGTTGCGGCGCGCTTTTCGGCGGTCGCCACGGTGGCCGTCGGATTGATCGTGGTCACGGGCACCTACAGCGCCTGGCTGCAGGTGCTGGAGCCCTCACGTCTGTGGACAACGGACTACGGCGCGCTGCTACTGGTGAAGTTGGCGTTGGTAGCGCCGCTGCTGGCATTGGGTGGGGTGAACCTGGGATGGACGCGGCCGCGTCTGGCCGTGGCGGGCACCGTGGGCGCGCGGGCGCGGAATGCGCTGCGGTCGCTGGTGGTCGCCGAGATCGTGCTGGCCGCCGCCGTACTTGGGGTGGTGGGTTTCCTGACCGAGCGCGAACCGGCGCGCCAGGTGAGCGGCGATGTGCCGCTGGCCGTGGAGGGCGCGGCGACATCCGGTGAGACGATGGTGCGGGTGCGGGTGGTGCCGGGGCGTCCTGGTGCGAACCGGCTGGAGGTAGAGGTCGGACCGAGCCAAGACGAGCCGGCGGACACGGAGGTCGAACTGCAGCTGCGCTATCTCGACACCGACCTGGGGACGACGGTGGAGCGTCCCGTGGAAAGCGATGCCGGGGTGTTTGCGGTGGAGACCGAGGCTTTCACGCTGGCAGGTGCCTGGCAGGTTCTGGCGATCGTGCGGCAGCCCGGGGCGTTCGATGCCCGGGTGCCGGTGCGCCTGGAAATCGGCTCACCGACCGCGGTCGGGGTGGCGGAGGTGGATACCGCGGCCGCCGCCCGACTGTGGGGGCTGGCGCTGGCGGGGATGGGCTTTGTGTTGGCGGTTGCCACTCTGGCGCGTCAGGGCTGGGCCCCGCGCTTGCGGCGCGTCGGGACGGGCACCGGTTTTGCGGCCATCCTGCTGGGCGCGGGACTGCTGATCATCGGCCCGCAACAGCGGGTCGCGCCGTCGGCGGTGAACCCCATCCCGCCGGACGGTGCGTCGGTCAGTGCCGGGCGCGAGATCTACGAGGCTGAGTGCGTGAGCTGTCACGGTCCGGCAGGTCGCGGTGACGGCCCGCTGGCCGCCACGCTGGATCCGCCGCCACTGGACCTGGTGATTCACGTTCCGTTGCATCCGGACGATGCGCTCTTTGGCTTCGTTTTCAGCGGCATCGAGGGCACGGCCATGCCCGCGTTTGGCGAGCGCTACGGCGAACTGGATACCTGGCACATCATCAACTTCATCCAGACACTGCCGGAGGCCGCTCGGAGCTAGGAGCGGTTGCGGCGGCGGGCGGTCCAGGTGTGCGCGGCGACAGCCGCGAAGAAGCCGCCGATGACCAGGACGCTGGGCAGGACCCAGTTGGTGGGGGTCAGGTCCAGCGGGTGGGTGAGTTTGGCGGGGCCGAGGGCGCTGGAGATATCAAGTACCAGGTTCCAGTGGACTTCTTCCGGGCTCCTTTCCACGAACTCGTAGACGGTGCCGGACTCGAAGGCGGTGTATTTGGCGATGTTGACGCCGTTCTCGAAGACCGAGACGCGGACCTCAGCGCCTGGAATGCGCGCGCCGGTGGAGACGTTGCGGAGATCGACCGAATAGTCCAGCCAGCCTTCGGCCCAGTTGGCAAAGGCGCGGACCTGGTAGGGACCGGTTGCGCCGGTGTAGACGAGGTCGCCGCCGTGTGCCAGCGCGGGCGCGCCAGAAGCCGCGAAGAGCAGGATCAGCGCCGGTAGGAGGCGCACGAGCCGACGCATTAGCGCAGCGGCGGCCCGGCTACGGCGGCGATGGCGGGTTCGAGTTCGGCGGCGCTTACGAGGCCCTCGAATCGCGCCGCCACGCGTCCGGAGGCGTCGACCACGAATACCCAGGGTTCGGTTTCCAGGTTCCACTCGCGCGCGGTGGATCCGAAGACGAGACGCCCATCAGTGCGCGCGATGTCGAGATCGAAGGGTTCCAGGTGGATGAAGCGCACGCGGTCGCCCAGTTGCTTGTACAAGTCGCCCATCACCGCCGTGACCGGCCCGCACATCTGGGACGTGCAAAAGGCGGGGGTGCTGAACGCGACGACGAACGGCTCGTTCCCGGCGAGAGCGTTGGCGACGGTGTGCTCGTAGAGGGCAGGGAGCGGCGGGTCAGCGGTGGTCAGGAGGTCTAGGGCCGCGACGTCGTTGACCGTGGGGTGGGCGGAGGCCGGCGCTGGGTCTCCCACCTGCGGGGCCGTCGTGCGCTGTCCGACCTGAAATGCCGTTGATGCGGAGAAGGCCGAGCCGTTGGTCGGATGTACCTCGAGGTCGGCGCGCCACAGGCCCTCCTCGAAGTTGGCGTCGGCAACCAGGTAGTAGGAGCGCGACAGGTTGTGCACGTGGGCCTGGCCGTCTTCGTGGACGTGGTTGTAGTTGCCGCCGGCGACGTACTCGGTGGCAGGTGCTTCGAAGCGGAACTCGTCGCGTTCACCGATCAAGCGCAGGAAGCGAACCTGGATCCGTGCGCCAGTGACGGCCGCGCCGGCGCCGTCCACAACCACGAACGGAAAGCGATGCGGCCCCGGCAGCACTTCGTTCAGGGCCAGGAGGACACTGATCTGCGGGTTGGTTTCCGGCGCTCCGCAGGCGGAAACCAGCCCGGCCAGTATCGGCGCACCTACGGCCAGCGCTCCCAGCAGCGTTCGTCGTGAAATCGCGCGGGCACGCCACGCCCGCGACCGATGGGAGGGGTCAGGATTGTCCACATTGGAAGTCTAGCCAGTCAGGCGCCGTGGCTAAGCTGGTAGGTTGCGTGTCCCAGTTTTGCTTGGGCCCAGATGTCAGACCAGCGGATTTCGGCCAGCGACCAGGATTATCTGCGCGCGATTTACGACGCCGGCGGGCATGAACGTCGGGTTGGGACCGGTGAAGTCGCGGGTGAACTCAATCTGACCCAGGGTGCCGTGACCGTGGCGTTGCAGCGTCTGCACCAAAAGGGGCTGGTCGACTACTTGCGCTACCAGGGGGCACAACTGACCGACGAAGGTGAGCGCCACGCGCTGGAGATGGTGCGACATCACCGGCTGATCGAGCGCTTCCTGGTGGAGTTTCTGGACTACGACTGGAACGACGTGCACGAAGAGGCGCACCGCCTGGAGCATGTGATTTCGGAGGAGATGGAGCGCCGCATTGCCGCGAAGGTGTCCGACCCGACGACGGACCCTCACGGCGACTCGATCCCCAACGAGGCGCTGGACGCGTTGCAGGCCGACGACGCCCGCCAGCTGACGTCGGTCCCGGACGGGACGAGCTTCGTGGTGGCGCGCGTGCGGGACCGCGATCGGGCCGTCCTGGAGTACCTGCAGGAAATCCAGCTGGTTCCCGGTACGCAGGCCAGCGTGGTTCGACGGCTGCCTTTCGATGGTCCGCTGGTAGTGCGGATCGGCGCCGACGAGGTGACGATAAGCCAGACCGTCAGCGACAGCGTGTTCATCCGGGACGCATAACGCGGACCGGTCCTACCGCGAGGCAGCGTCGATTTCCTTAGGGCTGTTGCCCTCCCGACGTGGTTGGCTAACGGACGACGGCGGTGCGGGCGGCGTTGCGGCCTTGGGGGGTGAGGTGCAGTTGTTCGTCGTCCAGAACGACGAGACCGAGGTCGGTTGCGGTTTGGATCACGCGGTCGGCGAACTGCGGGGGCCAGCGCATGTGGCGTTGCATGTGGTCGGGGCGGCTTTCGTCGGCTTCGGTGGACGTGCCTTCGTGGGTTGCGAGGTGGATCAGCAGCATCTGGCGCGCGAAGGTCCAGCGCTGGCGCCTGCGGCGTCGGGCGGTGGCCAGCAGGCCGCGTTGGGGCGCCAGCAGTAGGACCAGTAAGAAAGCGACTCCGACCACGGTGGCCATGGCCCCGGCGATGTTGGCGTCGAGCACGCGCGCCAGCCAGTACCCGCCCACGGCCGACACGGCCCCGATTGCCACGCTGAGTCCCAGCATGCGGGGCAGCCGGTCGGTGAGCAGGTAGGCGGCGGCCGGCGGGCCGATCATGAGCGCCACGACGAGGATCGAACCCACGGCATCAAACGCTCCCACGGCCGTCACGGACACTAACCCCATCAAGCCGTAGTGGACGAGCGCCGGCGAGAAGCCCAGCGCGGCGGCCAGCGCCGGGTCGAAGGTGGCCAGCTTCAACTCCTTGAAGAACAGAGCCGTGCAGGCGAGGTTGATGAGCAGAATGCCGCCCATGACCCATAGGGCTACTGGCCCCAGGTCCAGGCCAAATGGCGTGAAGCGGTTGAAGGGCGCGAAGGCGATCTCGCCCAGCAACACGGCGTCGCTGTCGAGGTGCACATTGCCGGCCAGGCCGGAAATCAGGATCACGGCGATGGAGAACAAAGCTGGAAACACGAGGCCGATGGCGGTGTCTTCGCGCACCAAACCCGTGCGGCTGACCGCTTCGACCAGTACAACCGTCAGCAAGCCCACCAGGGCCGCGCCGACGATCAGCACTGGCGAACTAAGGTCCGCGACGACGAAGAAGGCCAGCACGATGCCCAGGAGGACGGTGTGGCTGATGGCATCGCTCATCATGGCCATGCGCCGCAGTACGAGGAACGTGCCTGGAATCGCGCAGGCGGCGGCCACGACCACGGCTACCAACAGGACGTCGATCTGGGCCGAGGTCATGCGGCGTCACCAGGCGCGCGCCGGGTCCGCGCCAGCCGCGCGGCTTCGGCCAGGCCCTGGGCCGTCAGGGACCAGCCGCCACCGGCGTGCTGCTGGGCGAGGCCCTCCGCGGCGAGCTCGCCAAGCGCACGTTCCACGACGGCGCGGCCGCGGACGGCGTGCAGGGCACCCACATCATGCGGACGGGTGGCATCCGAACCGTGTTGGGTGGCCAGCGCCGCCAGATCGGCCAGTACCGATTCCAGCGCCAGCATCCGCTGGCTCCGCCAGGCGCGTATGCGGGCCCACACCAAGCCGCGTGCGGGCGCGAACAGGAGGGACACCGCCACCAGGCCGGTGGCGACCAGCACGATAGTGGGGCCTGTGGAAGTCCCCGCCGTCGTGCTCAGCAGTGCCCCAAGCACGCCGGCCGCGGCGCCGAACAGCGCCGAGAGCGTGACCATCACGCCCAGGCGGTCGGTCCACTGGCGCGCGGCGGCGCCCGGCGCCACGACCATCGCGCTCATCAGGACGACGCCGACGGTCTTGAGGCCAACCACGATTGCCACCACGAGGAGGCTGGTCAGGAGCACGTCCAGGCGCCGGGTCGGCATTCCCAATGTCGCGGCGAAGTCCGGGTCGAAGCTCAGAAGCTTGAACTCTTTCCAGAGCGCCAGCACGCCCAGAAGCCCGAGCGAGCCGACGGCCGCCATGGTGATGACATCGCTTTCCAGCATGGCGGCCGCCTGACCGAACAGGAATCGGTCCAGGCCGGCCTTGCCGGCCGCGGGTTGGCGCTGGATGAAGGTCAGCACGACCAGCCCGGCTCCGAAGAAGACGCTGAGCATCAGCGCCATGGCGGTGTCGGTCTTGATGCGCGAGGCGCGAACGACACTCACGATGGCCACGGCCGCCAGCCAGCCGGTCAAGGCCGCGCCGATCATCAGGACCAGCGGGGCACGGCTGCCGGTGATCAGAAAGGCCAGCGCCACGCCGGGCAAGGCCGCATGCGACATCGCGTCGCCCAGCAGGGCTTGCCGCCGGAGCACCGCGAAGGATCCGAGAGCGCCGCTGACGATTCCAAGCGCGGCCGAGCCGAGCGCCACGGTTCGAAGCGTGTGGTCCAGGAATAGGTCGGCCAGTACGTCCACCGTCGGTGTGTCCCTAACCGCGCCCAGATCCGCCGGTCATGGGGACATCTCCGGCTCGGTTCCATTGGTCCGTCCGCCGATTCCCGCCACACGTCCGCCATAGGTCAGGCGCAGGTTCTCGTCCGTGAACACTTCATCGACCGGTCCGGCGGCAATTCGCCGTACGTTCAACAGCGTGACTTCGTCGAAGTACTCGGCCACGGTCTGCAGGTCGTGGTGCACGGCCACTACCGTCTTGCCCTCGGCCCGCAGCGCACGCAGCAGGTCCACGATGGCGCGTTCGGTGGTCGCGTCGACGCCCTGGAACGGCTCGTCCATCAGGTAGACCTGCGCGTCCTGCACCAGCGCCCGCGCCAGGAAGACCCGCTGCTGTTGCCCGCCCGAGAGCTGGCTGATCTGGCGGTCGGCATAGGCCTGCATGCCCACCTGCGCCAGCGCGGCGGTCGCACGGGTGCGCTCGGACGTTCCAGGACGCCGCACCCAGCCGAGACCGCCGTAGGTGCCCATTGTCACGATGTCCAGCGCCGTGGTGGGAAAGTCCCAGTCCACGCTGCCGCGCTGGGGCACGTAGGCCACCAGCTGCCGCTGTTCGGCGTAGGGGCGGCCGAAGACTCGCACCTCACCGGCGGCCGGATGCAGGAGGCCGAGCACGGTTCGCAGGAGCGTGGTCTTGCCGGCGCCGTTTGGCCCCACGATGGCCATCAGCACGCCCTGGGGAACCTCCAGATCCACGTCCCACAAGACCGGCCGCTGCTGGAAGGCCAGCGTGACGTCCGTGGCGTGCACGGCGAGGACCCGGCGCCTGGGTAGCCCGACACTCATGGGTTCGCCAGCGCCTCAACGATGGTGTCGATGTTGTGGCGAATCATTCCCAGGTAGGTGCCTTCCTCGGTGCCCTCCTGGCCCATGGCGTCGGAGAAAATCTCGCCCCCGATGATCACCGCGTGTCCGCGGGCGGCGGCGGCTTCGATCACCGCCTGCACGCCCTGGTCGGGCACGGACGACTCGATGAAGACTGCCGGGATCCCTCGTTCGGTGATGAACCGCGCCAGTTCCTGCACGTCGGCGGTACTAGCCTCACTTTCGGTACTGATGCCCTGCAGGCCGCGCACCTCCACGTCGTAGCGTTTGGCGAAGTAGTTGAAGGCGTCGTGCGCCGTGACCAGCACCCGCACGCGTTCGTCGACTTCCAGCGCGCGGGTCTTGACGTACTCGTCCAACTCGCCAATTTCGGCGATGTAGGCGGCGGCGTTGGCCCGGTAGATCGCAGCACCGTCGGGGTCCATTGCGATCAACGCGTCGCGGACCGTTCCCACCACCGTCGACCAGAGGTCCAGATCGAACCAGATGTGCGGGTCGTAGGAACCTTTGAATTCCGGTGGCGCCAGCAAGCGCGCACGGTCGATGTCATCGGTCACGCGGATCGAATGGACACCCAGATCGCCCATTCGTTCCAGCACCCCGGACATGCCGGCTTCGAGATGCAGACCGTTCCAGAACACGGCGTCGGCCGATTCGAGTCGCGTAATGTCGCTCTCGCTGGCCCGGTAGAGGTGTGGATCGACACCCGGCCCCATGAGGCTCTGCGCCTCCACGCGGTCGCCGCCGACGCGACGGACCGCGTCGGCGATCTGGCCGATGGTCGTCACCACCCGCAGCGGCCGTCCGTCCTCGCGCGCCACAGGCGCCGGGCCTTCGGCTGTCGACGACTGCTCCGCCGTCGAACCGGTGCCGCATGCAGCCAGCGCCAGGCCGCCCAATAGCAGACCGGCCAGCACCCGCGCCGCACGCATCGCCGTCCTGTTCATCTCCGAGGAACCGTCCATGCTCTAGGCCGGCGCCGCGACCTGGGTGGTGCGCGAGCCGATTTAGCGCATCTAAACAAATGTTTTTAGTGCGGTCAAATCAGCTCGTCGCCGGCGGTCGGTGACGGGCTGCTACTCGGGAGCTCGCCGGTGCCGTGCCGGGGCGGATTCGCCGGCGGCGATGGCGAGGAGGGCTGAGAGGCCGGCGAAGGCGAGCATGGTGAAGGCGGTGGCAGTGAAGTCGAAGGCGTCGATGACGATGCCGAGGCCCAGAGGGGTGATGACCACGCCGATGTCGCGCAGAAAGGCGTGGGTGCCCAGGGCCGCGCCCAGCCGGTGGCGGGGGGCGCGATCCACCACCGTGGAGGTGATGGTTGGAATTGCGCCGCCACCGAGGCCAAACGCCAGGCCGAAAAGCACATAGGTCGCGGCGTTGCCAGCCTGACTGACCAGGATGCTTACGAGACCCATAGCCAGGGCGCTGGGAACGAAGACCCATATGCGGCCGTAGCGGTCGGACAGCGCGCCGGCCACGATGGCTATCGGAAAGCGCATGACCGTGGAGAGCGAGATGGCCAGGCCGATCAGGAAAGGTTCCAAATTCAGGACTTCGCCGCCGAAGAGCGGGTAGAAGAAGGCCTTGAATCCAAAGACGGGGACCGCCAGGGCCATGGCCATGCCATTGACGAATAGCAGCCGGCCCGGGGAGTAGACCGCGCGGCGCATGAAGCGCGCGGGGCGACGACGGGTGACGGGCGACGGGTCAGGGGCGCGTGTTGGGGGCGGGTCGTTCTTTACATAACGTGTCACCAAGAACATCCCGGCGAGGATTGCAACCACGGTGAGGAGCAGCCCGATGCGCCAGTGCGCCAGGGTGGCGACCGCGCCGACGACCACCGGGGAGAGAAAACCGCCCATCATGGTGGCTGAGCTGACGGCGCCCAACATGCGGCCGCGGTCGCGCTCGGGCGCGCGGCGCGCGACATAGGCCTGGGCGGCCGCGCTGGCGATGATGGACCCGGCGCCCTCAATGACGCGGCCGACCAGGAGCAGCCAGTAGACAGGGGCCAGCACGGTCACGATGACGCCAACGATGGCCAGCGCCCCGCCGGCGTAGAAGAGCGGGTGCAGGCGGACGCGGTCGACCATGGCCCCGATCGGCAGGTTGATGATCAGCCTGGCGAACGCAAAGCTGGCGATGAGCGCGGCCAACGCCGTTCCCGCCGAATCGGTGAGGTTGAAATCGCGACTGATCGGCGCCAGCACGGACACAATGGCGCCGTTGCCAAAGGACACGGCTACCGTGATGGCCATGGCCGCCAGGATGTCGCGCGGCAACTCCAAGACCGCGAGCCAGGGCAGGCGGCGTTTGGGCGGCACTCAGCGCTCGCCCTGCATACGCACTACGCGACCCGTTCGGCGCCTCCGAGGTGCGGTGCGGCCGAGTCAGGACGGAACATTGACGATCTGGTTGGCGATGGCTGAGTCGTAGCCGGCGAATACCAGTTGAAGGTTGCGACGGGCCTCGGCCAGGGTGTGGAGGGGTGGGGCGTCGCCGCGGACGGCATCGGCGAATCTACGGAAGATCGGACCAAAGCCCAATTCGTCGGCCTCGGTGTTCTCCAGCACTTCGGTCGCTTCGCCGGTATGCAGGACGGCTTCGCCGCGGTCGAGACGGATCGAGCCGAGGTCGCCGTGAACTTCCGTCAAGCCGGTTGCGCTGGTGGCACTCCAGGCGGCCAGTACGAGCGAGGTGGCGCCGCTGGCGTGACCGAGCATAACGGCGGCGGTGTCGTCCACGTCCTGCTTCTGGACGTGGGTACCGACGCGGGCGCAGACGTGGGTGACGGGGGATTGCGTGAGCGCCTCGGCGGTGTAGAGGTTGTGGTAGCCGTTGTCGAGCAGGGCGCCGCCGCCGGCGTCCTGACGCCGGGAACGCCACGTGGGGTCGTAGGCGGCCGCGCCGGCGTACCAGCTACTTCCCATGCTTTCCATGCGAAAGAGGAAGGGACGGCCGATGCGTCCGGCCTCGACCGCCGCCAGTGCGGCGGCTGTACTGGGCCGGTTGAGGTAGTTGTGCATGATGCCGGCCGGGACGTCGTTTTTTTCGACCTCGGCGATGATCTCGTCGGCCTGGCCCAGCGAGGTGGCCAGCGGTTTCTCGCTGAGGAACGGCGTCCTGGTGCGGGCGGCGGCCAGGCAGACGGGCGCGTGATAGCGATGGGGCACGGCGATGTCCACGGCATCCACCAGGCCCGAGCGCAGCAGTTCGCGGTAGTCGCCGAACCGGGCGGCGGGCGGCACGCCAAAGCGGTCGCCGATGAGGTTGAGACGCTCCACCGTGGGATCGGCCACGGCCGTGACGCGCCACACGTCCGCCAGGCGCTCGAGGGAGGGCGCGTGGCCCTGTTCCATGATCCGCCCGCAGCCGATGAGGCCCATCCGCAGCGGCATGGCGCTCAGGTGTTCTCGCCGCCGAGGTCGAAGCCCAGGCGCTCGGTGAGGTAGCGCGAGTTGGCTTCCAGGCTCTGGCGCGGGGTGGTTTGGGAGCGGTCGAGTTCCACGGTCAGCCAGCCGTCGTAGCCGGCTTCGCGCGCCACATCCAGCAAGGCGGGCAGGTCCACGACGCCGGTTCCCAGTTCGCCGAAGAAGGCGATGCGCGGCGCGTGATCCTGGGCGCTGGCCAGTTCCGGCGTCTCGACGTCCAGTTCGGGCACGTAGTCCTTGATGTGCATGTAGGTGAGGATGTCCCGATAGGTGGATGCGACTTCGACCGGGTCGTCGCCGGCCTTAGCGATGTGGGCCGGATCGAGTGCGAGCTTGACCAGGTCGGTGTCAACGGCATCGAAGAAACGAGTGATCTCGTCGCGCTCTTGGATCACGGTGTTCCAGTGCGGATGCATGCCGGTGACGATGCCTAGGTCGCGGGCCGCAGCGGCGACTTCGGTTGCCCCGCTGGCGAATTGGCGAATGTCCGCGTCGGTGGGCGTACCGTCGCGCCGGGCGGGTCCAATGACCAGGCGGTCGGAGCCCATTTCGTGCAGGAAGTTGACGATGGCGAGGTTCTCGGCAATGGCCTCGCGTTGTTGTGCTGGATCGTGCAGGGCGCCGCCGCCGTACAGGGCCGACAGCCGCAGGCCGCGCGCCTGGAGCATCGCCTGGAAATCGTGCGCGCGGCCGGCAAATTCGGTGACGACCGTGCCGAAGGTCTCGGTGCCGGCGTAGCCGAAGCTGCCAATATCGTCCAGCGCTTCGACCATGTGGTCGCCCCAGGTGATCTGGTGGCATGAGCAGCGAAAAACGGCCACAGGACAACCTCACGATGCGCGGGCGCCGAGGAGCGCCGACCATGGCGGGGCGAACCTACGCCCTGTGGGGCCGTGGGGCAACTGGGGCGAGTCTCAGGTCGTGGAATGGCGCGTTTGGTTGCTCCGAGGAGCGCGGCGGCCGGCTTAGTGTGGTCTTGTGGAGGATGGGTTGTTGGGGTAGCGTGAATGAACGGTTGGGCGGCGCGGACATGCGCCAACCTAATCGCGGGCGGTGAAGTCTTGGAGACTCCCCACAGGAGGGGCGCCGTGAGCACCGCCATTGTCGAGCAACGGGTCAGCGTAATCGAAGCCGAGCGGAAGCACTTGGCCACGAAGGCCGACTTGCTGGCCCTGGAAACCAGACTCACCCGCTGGATTGCCGGCTTGGGCTTTGGCGTGGCGGGGACGTTGATTGCAGTGCTGGTGGATCGGTTCGCCGGGTAGGCAATCGGGGTTGCGGCTGGTTCGCAATCGGCTGTCGTGGTGAACTGACACGCTAGCTAACTCAGTTCAGATCACGATGATTGGCTGCCGACCGCTCATCTGAGGCTGGCGTCCGTCACGATGCAGGCCGTTCGGCGGTTCAATAGGCGCAGACGACGCCGCTCGGGCGATCCTGAGCCCCCGTAGAGATCTCGAGTCCTGACGCATGCACGTGACCGACCGGACACGGCTGCGCAGACAATATGCGGACGACGCCCGGCTGGCCGTGCGGATTGAGACGCATCGCCGCTACAGCGAGCGTCGGGAGAACATCGCCGACTGGGTGCTGGGTCTGCTGGGGCCGCAGCCCGGCAACCTTGTGCTGGACGCCGGTGCGGGCAGCGGCAGCTACCACGCGGCGCTTGAGACGCGTCAGGTCCGGGCGGTGGCTGTCGAGCGCGAACTGGGGATGATCCGCTCGGCGTCTGACTCGCAAGCGGCGTTCGTGGCGGGCGACGTGTCGGAACTTCCGCTGGCGTCCGACATGGTCGATCACAGCATGGCGAATCACATGCTCTATTTCGTGCCTGACATTCCGAGAGCGCTGGCGGAACTAGCACGGGTGACGCGGCCCGGCGGGCGCGTGGTCCTGACGACCTAACGGCAACCTGCGCGAATCGCCGCTGCAGCAGCTACATCGGCGCGCGACGCGGGAGTTGGGAATCGACGCCGACGTGGAGATTGCTTCGGATCGCTTTGGCGCGCACAACCTGGAACAGGTGCGGGCCGTGTTTCCGAGCACGGAGTTGTTTGTGCAGGAGAACGCGCTGGTGTTTCCGACGGTGAAGCCGGTGTTGGCCTACTACGCATCCGGACCGGTGGACTGGGTTCGTGAGCCGACCGCGGACACGCGCCGCGACTTGCTGGTGCAAGTGCGTGAGCTGATCAAGCAACGGATCGCGGCCGATGGCGAGTTCCGGGTTCCCAAGCGGCTGATCTGCTACCTGGCGTCGTCCCCGTAGGGCGGGAACGCCAGGGTCGCCTGTGCCACTATCGGGCCTGAACCGACACGGGTCAGACGAGGTCAGAACGTGGCAAAGGGACTGGACGGCAAGGTGGCCGTTATCACCGGTGCGGGGCGCGGTATCGGGCAGGCGATTGCCGAGCGGTATGCGGCCGAAGGCGCCGCGGTGCTGGTGGCCGACGTGGACACGGCGGCGGCCGAGGCAGTGGCGGCGGGGATCAATGCGGCCGGCGGATCGGCTCGCGCTCAGACCACCGACGTACGGGTGCCGGCCGACATTGCCGCAATGTTCGACGCGGCAGAAGCAGCGTTTGGTCCGGTGGACATCGTGGTCAACAACGCGGGAATCGGTGGGGCCTCGGCCATCGCCGAGCAGACGATGGACGCGTGGGACAACATGTTTGCCATCAACGTGCGCGGGGTCTTCCTGGGCGTACAGGAAGCGGCCCGGCGGATGCAGCCGCGGGGCACCGGCATCATCATCAACATTGCATCGGCCGCCGGAAAGATCGCGCGGCCGTACATGGCCTGCTATTGCGCGACCAAGCACGCGGTGATTGGGATCACCCGTTCCACCGCCATGGAACTAGCGCCGTACGGCCTGCGGGTCAACGCGCTATGTCCGGGCATCGTGGACACGCGGCTGTGGCGTGAGGATTTGAATCCGGACCTGACTGAGCTGGAAGGCCGTGAGAACGAGTCGGCCTGGGATGTGCGGGTCGCCGGGATTCCGCTTGGCCGCCACGAGGTGCCGGAAGACGTGGCGAACGCGGCCTACATGCTGGCCTGCGACGACGCGTCGTACATCACTGGGATTTCACTGAGCGTGGATGGTGGGATGGTGCTGCATTGAGCAGTAGTCAGTCGCCAGTGGCCAGTGGCCACTGGCCTGAGCCGATGTTTGCGACGTTTGTGGTCGGGAGCCTGCCGCGGCCGGTGTGGGTGCGGGAGTTGATTGAGCGGCGTAAGCGTGGGGAGGTCAGCCCAGCCGCGGCCGCACGGATGCTGGACGACGCGGTGCCGGCGGCGATTCGAATGCAGGAAGCCGCCGGCATGGACTTCGTCTCCGACGGCGAATGGCGTCGCGAAAGCTACGTGAAGGTGTTTGCCGACGCCGTGGCCGGGTTCGAGCCTGACCTGATTGCCGGCGGCCGCGGGGCGGCGTATCCGGCGGTGACCGCGACGCTACGTCAGGAGCGTCCGATTGCGCTGGACGAAGCTCGCTTCGTGCAGCGGACGACCACCAGGCGGACGCTGACGGCGGTGCCTTCGCCCTACACCGTCGCGCGCCGCATGTGGAGTCCCGAGCATTCCAGGGCGGCGTACGCCACGCGCGAGGACTTCATGGAGGCGTGCATTCCGATCATCAATGGCGAGCTCAAGCGGCTGACCTCGCTGGGGGTGGACGCGATCCAACTGGACGATCCCTGGCTGGCGCTGCTGGTGGATCCGGACTACCGGTCGCGGGTTGGAATTGATGACGTCGATCATGAGATCGACATGGCGGTGCAGGGAGTGAACGGGGCGGTGGAGGGCGTGGAGCACCCGCTGATCTCGGTCCACCTGTGTCATGCGCACTCGAACCGCCAGCACAGCACGCGCGGACCGTACGACCTGGTGATTGGGGCCCTGGGTGGCATGAATGTGCGGCGGTTTGCCATGGAGTTCGCCACGCCGGACGCCGGCGGCATCGAGGTGCTGGCGCAGTTCCCGGAGGACAAACTGCTGGGATTGGGCGTGATCGACCACACCGACATCACGGTCGAATCTTCGGAAACCGTGGTGGAACGGGCCGAAGCGGCGATGCAGTACGTGCCTGCCGAGCGGCTGACGCTGAATCCGGACTGCGGGTTTGCCCCGTCCAGCATCAACCCGATGGATTTGGACGAGGCATATCTGAAGCTGCAGGCTCTCTGTGAGGGAGCCGAGTCTCTTAGGGAGAAACACGGGCAGTGACGCAGCAGAACCCCAATCCTCCTGAGGATGCGAGCTCGCTTCCGGCGAAAGATCGCGACCGAGCTGCTCGTGCCGAGGCTGTCGCCCGCTTCCGGCGGCGACGGGCCAGTTTGAGGCGAATTGAGATGACCACGGAAGAGATTCTGGCTGCCATCCATGAGGGGCGTCGCTTCTGAGCGTCTCTGTCTACGTCGCCTTCGGGTTGGCGATGGCGTCGCGGATTCGCCAGAGGGCCTGGGCGCTGGCCAGCGCCAGGAAGCCGGCGGCGGCGGCGGCGGCGTAGTCGAGGAGGTTGAGGCCCCAGCCCAGGTAGGCGATTAGGAACGGGTAGTAGACCATCCAACTCTTGACGCTGAAGGGCAGCGGGGTTCGGAATCGGTCGGCGAGGTAGAGCAGGAGGTTGGCTAGGGGGTATGTAAGGGCGTAGGCCACGCCGATTTCGCCGCGTAGCGCGCCGACGGCTACCAGTCCACCTATCACGGTGAGTTCGCGTACGTGGTCGCACACTTGGTCCAGCAGCGCGCCGAAGTCCGAGGCGAGGCCTCGGGCGCGGGCCAGTTCGCCATCCAGGAAGTCGAGAACGAGGGTGGCGATGAACAGCACGAGCGCGAGACGGGGAAAGGGAACGATCAGGGCTGCTATGACGAAGCCAAGTGGAATCTGACTGAGCGATAGCGCGCTGGGGTGGATGCGGGAGTGGGATAGGACTTTGACGACGGGCTGGACAAGACGTGCGCCTAGCCGGCGCAGGGGGGCGAGCAGCAGGCGTTCGAGGGTGGAGTAGGAGCCGGGGGGTGGTGACGGAAGGCCCTCACCCTGCCCTCTTTCAGGTGGAGAGGGCGAAGGTGAAGGCCGGCCGGGCACGGCGGTTTACCAGGCCAGTTGGTCGGCGAAGTAGGCGCGCAGGCCGTCGGCGGCTACCCGCTCCTGCCGCATGGAGTCGCGTTCGCGGACGGTGACGGTCTGGTCCTCGAGCGAGTCGAAGTCGACGGTTACAGCGAAGGGGGTGCCGGCCTCGTCCTGACGGGCGTAGCGGCGGCCGATGGAGCCGCTGGCGTCGTAGAAGATCGGCCAGTTGGCGCGCAGATCGTCGGCGATGCGGGTGGCCAGTTCCACCAGCGGGGGCCGGTTGCGGGCCAGGGGAAACACGGCAACCTTGAACGGGGCGAGCCGCGGGTCAAGATTCAGGGACACGCGGGGTTTTCCGGCGACCTCCTGCACGGTGTAGGCGTCCGACAGGAATGCCAGGGCCGCGCGGTCGACGCCGGCGGCCGGCTCGATGACGTAAGGGGTCACGTGCTTCTTGGCCTCGTCGTCGAAGTACGACAGGTCGGTTCCGCTGGCCTCGGCGTGGCGTTTGAGGTCGAAGTCGGTTCGGTTGGCGATGCCTTCCAGTTCGCCCCAGCCGAATGGGAACTGGTACTCGATGTCGGTGGTGGCCTTGGCGTAGTGCGCCAGTTCCTCGGAGTCGTGGGGGCGCAGGCGCAGGCGGCGCGTATCCAGACCCAGTTCTTTCCACCAGGCAAAGCGGGCGTCGACCCAGTCCTCGTGGGCCGCGTCGTCCTGGCCCGGCTGGACGAAGTACTGCAGCTCCATCTGCTCGAATTCGCGGCTGCGGAAGATGAAGTTGCCGGTGGTGATCTCGTTGCGGAAGGCCTTGCCGATCTGGGCAATCCCGAACGGCATCTGAACCCGGGCGGTGTCGCGCACGTTCTTGAAGTTCACGTAGGTGGACTGGGCGGTTTCGGGCCGCAGGTAGGCGACGGAGGCGTCGTCTTCAACTGGGCCTACAAAGGTTCGGAACATGGTGTTGAACATGCGGGGATCGGTGAGTTCGGCGCCGTCGTGCGGGCAGCGCCCGTCGGGCACGTCGTCTTCGCGGAAGCGGCGGCGGCAGGTTGGGCACTCCACCAGCGGGTCCGCGAAGTGTTCGATATGGCCGGACACTTCCCAGATGCGCGGGTGCATGAGGATGGAGGCGTTGAGGCCGACAACTTCGGGGCGCGCGTGCACGACGCGCCGCCACCAGGCGTCTTTGATATTGCGGATCAGTTCGGCACCCAGCGGACCGTAGTCCCAGGTGCTGGCGAAGCCGCCGTAGATCTCGGAGCTGGGAAATACGAACCCTCGGCGCTTGGCCAAGGAGGTGAGCGTGTCAAGGTCGGGAGCGGGCATAGCAGTCCTCGTGTGTGAACAGGGTCAGGGGGGTGCCGTGCGGGATGACGGCACGTCGTCGTCGGTGTTACGCCCCGGGCGTCGGCCGGGGCGCGGGACCCACGCCAGCACGTTCAAGCAGGTGGGCGGACGAGATATCGCGCTCGACGACCGAGGTCGCGTAGGCGCGGAGGGTGGTGCGCAGTTCGGCGCGGGTGCGCGGGTCGGCGTGCAGGCGGGCCGCGCCCGCCAGTCCATCGTGTGCGATGAAGCGCAGGGTCTTCAAGGTGTCGACGCTCAGGGTGTGGCTGGCGTGGTCGCGGGAACACTCGGCGCAGACGACGCCGCCGGTGCGGGGGGCGAAGGCATGGGCGCCCGGCTGGATCGCCTGCCGGCAGACTGTGCAGCGCCAGAGTTCGGGGGCGTAGCCGTGCATGTCCAGCAGGTTGATGGCGAGGGCGGATAGCAACGGTTCGGGGTCGGCGGCCGCGCCGTTGAGCGCGCGCAGGAACGCGGTGAGGACGGCGTAGGCGTCGGGTGCGGCTTCGCCGTCTTCGCTGAGGCCGTCCAATAACTCCACGGCCCAGCCGGCTGCGGCAAAGGCCGCCAAGTCGCTGCGGAAGCGCGGGTAGGTTTCCAGGCTCTGCGCCTGCTTGAGCACATCCAGGTTGGCGCCGACCACGCCCATCAGGCGGACGCGGGTGAAAAGCTCGATGTGAGGCGCCAACTGGCTGGTAGGCCGCCGCGAACCGCGCGCCACCAGGCGCCGCCGTCCGAACTCGCGCGTGAAGAGCGTGACGATACGGTCGGCGTCGCCCAGGTCGCGTCGGCTGAGCACGACGCCTTCGGCTTTGTAGGTGCTGGAACGCTGAAGAACGACCATGGGCAAGCCTAACGCGGGTCGGCGGGTTCGGACGGACCGACGGATGGGCGGCGGATGACGTCGACGGTCTCGAGGCGGGGACCACGCATGCGGCGGACGCGCAGGAGCCAGCCGTCGTGCGCGACGGCGTCGCCGGACTTGGGGACCGCGCCGAGTCGGTACATCAGAAAGCCGGCGACAGTGGAGAACTCGCCAGCGGGCAGGCGGCAGCCGGTGGCTTCCGCGAGGCGGTCCACGCGCAGCGCGCCCGACACGACGAATCGGGCGGAGCCGAACTGCTGAACGTCTTCGATCGGGGTGTCGTGCTCGTCACGAATCTCGCCCACGACTTCCTCGACCAGATCTTCCAGCGTGACGATGCCGGCCTGGGAGCCGTGTTCGTCCACGACCAGCGCCATGTGAGCGCGGTCGCGCCGCATGGCCACCAGCAACTCGCCGACCAGAGCGGTGGCGGGTGTGACGTGGAGAGGGCGAATGGCGTGTTCCGGCAAGGGCTGGTCCATAGCGGCAGGGTCGATGGCCAGGAGATCCTTGACGTGAACGAAGCCGACGATGGCATCCGGCGCGTCGCGATAGAGGGGAAAGCGCGAATAGCCGGTGGTTACAGCCTGGCGCTCGATCTCGCGCACGGACATCCCGGCCGGCACCACGTGGACGGCCGAGCGCGGGGCCATGACATCTTCGACCGGACGGGCGGCGAAACGTAAGGCGCGGTTGGCCAACTGTTGCTGGGGTGCGCTGATTGCGCCGAGACGGCGTAATTCGCCCAGCATCGACCCAATCTGGTCGGGTGTATAGGCAGTCGCCAACTCATCACGCGGGACCACGCCAACGGCGCGGATGGCCAGATTGGCCAGCTCGTTCAAGACCCAGAGGACGCCGCGTACGGCGTTGGCGTAGAGGCGGAAGGGCGGGGCGACCCAGAGCAGCGTGCGCACAGGGTCGGCGATGGCAATGTTCTTGGGCGCCATTTCGCCCAGCACCATGTGCAGGACGACCACGATGGTCAGGGCGATAACACTGGCCAACGCGTGCAGCGGCGCGCCGGTCAGGCCGATGCGGTCGGCAAAAGCTGCCTCCAGCACGTCGGCAATGGCTGGCTCGGCCACGAAGCCCAGGCCCAGGGAGGCCATGGTGATGCCAAGCTGCGCGCCGGTGAGCATGAACGAAAGTTCGCGCATGGAGGCCACGGCCAAGCGTGCGGATCGTCGCCCGTCAGCGGCCCGCCGCTCCAGTTCTCCGCGTCGACTGGCGGCGGCAGCCGTGATCGCGACCTCCGCGCCGACGAAGAATCCGTTGATCAGGAGCAGCAGCAGGGCGACGAAGAGAAGGGGGACGGTCATCCGGCACCCCCCCGACGCGCACCTGTTATCTCCATCCGAACCCTATCGATGCGCTTTCCGTGCATCGCTGCCACGCGGAAGGTCCAACCGCGGAACGACACGGCGTCGCCAACCTGCGGGACGCGCTGCAACAGCGTCAGCAAGAGTCCGGCCAGAGTCTCGAAGCGTCCCTCAGGCATCGTGAAGCCAGTGGCTTCACTGAGTTCGTCGCGCCGAATCCGGGCCGCCACGTCGTAGGCGCCGCCGTCCAGCGACGTGACAAGCGCGGGTTCGGGTTTGTCGTACTCGTCCTCGATGCTGCCCAGCAGCTCCTCGACGATGTCTTCCAGGGTGACAATGCCGGCGGCCTGACCGAACTCGTCGTCCACGATGACCATGGCGTGCTGGGAGGCCTGCATTTCCAGCAAGAGCGAGCGCAAGTCGCGGGCCGTCGGCACCACAAGGGCGCGTTGCGCTTTGGCCGAGACGGGCGTGGCGGCTCGGGCGGAGGCAGGTAGCGCCAGCACGTCCTTGACGTGCGCGATCCCGACATATTCGCGGCCTTCGGCGTCGCGGATCGGAAAACGCGAATAGCCGGTGTCGATCGCCAGATGGGCCAGGTCGCCCAGGGTTGCGGTGGAGGAGATGGCCACGACCTGCGATCTGGGGACCATCACGTCGCCGGCGGTGGTGCGGCCCAGACCGAGCGCTCGGTCGAGCACTTCGTACTCGATGCCTTCGATTGTGTTCTCGCGTGCGGCCCAGCGCAGGGCCACGCGCATCTCTTCCAGGGATTGGAACCCTTCGAGCTCTTCGCGCGGGTCCAGTCCGACCAGGCGCATCAGCGCGTTGGCCATGGCGTTGAGCAGCCGGATGACCGGCGCGAAGAGCGCGTTGACCAGCATGGCGGGCGGAACGAAGAGGCGGGCGGTGGCCAGGGGCCGGGCGATGGCCAGGTTCTTGGGGGCCAGTTCGCCGAACACCATCTGAACGACCGTGGCCAGGATGAGCGCCAGCGCCGCGGTCAGCACCGCCAGCGCGCCGTTGTCGATGCCCGGAATCCAAGCCAGCAGAGGCCGCAGCAGCGGTCCGATGGCGTTGTCCACGACGAAGCCGAGCACGAGCGAGCTGACCGTGATGCCCAGCTGGGCGCCGGAAAGCTGAAACGACAATGATTCAAGCCCGCGCCGAATGGTGCGGTCGCGGCGGGCACCCCGAGCGGCAGCGGTCTCGACCTCGTAGCGGTCAACCGCCACCAGGGCGAACTGCGCGCCCGCGAACAGACCGTTAATGGCGATCAGACCAATGAAGACCAGGAGACCAATCAGGACGTCGATGACAGGTCTCCCGGGTCAGGCCGTGGTGGTCAGGCCGCCGGGCCTCGCGGCTGGCGCGCTAGGCGGCATTGCCGTCTTCGTCGAGCCGAGTGACCTCCAGGCGCGTGATGCGGGTGTCCTTGACCGCGTGCACCCGCAACACCGCACCGTTGACGTTGACAGATTCGCCGACGGCCGGCACACGACCGAACGCGCTGAAGGCAAGGCCGCCCACGGTGTCCACGCCGTCCGCGGTGAGCGTGAGGCCAAGTTCGTCGTTCAGGTCGGTGATCGGCAGGCCGGCGTCCACGACAAGGCGGCCCGGGCCGAGCGGAACGATTGGGACATCGGGGACGTCGTACTCGTCCTCGATCTCGCCGACGATCTCTTCCAGCAGATCCTCGATCGTCACCAGCCCGGCGGTGTCGCCGTATTCGTTCACAACAATCGCCATGTGCAGGTTGTCGCCCTGCATCTCGCGGAGCAGACGGTCCACGAACTTGGAATCCGGGACGAAGAGCGGCTCGCGCGCCAGGGAGCGGAGGTCCGACGTCTGGGTGGGTTCCAGCAGTTCGGCCAGGCCGTCGCGCACGTGGATGACCCCGATCACGTTATCCAGGTCGCCTTCGTAGACCGGCAATCGGGAGAGGCCGTGTGCGTGCGCGGTGCGCAGGGCGCCACGCAGCGTCGTTTCCGTACTCACGGCCACGATGTCCGGGCGCGGGGTCATGACCTGGCGTACGACCCGATCGCCCAATTCGATCACGTTGGTGATCATCTCGATGTCGGTGGCGTCGATCGCGCCTTCGCGGGCGCCTTCCACCGCCTCGATCACGGCGGCGTCCTGCGGGTCAGGTCCGCGCCAGGCTTCCTGCTCCGTCGGCGACAGCAGGCGCTCAAACGGGCGGCTGGCCGGCAGGAACAGGATGTATTGAGCGTAAATCAGCCACCAGAAGCGGCGAGCAATCCGCAGCGGATGGCGCTGGGCGAAGATGCGTGGAGCCACACGCGCGCCGCCCGCGTGCAGGATGGTCAGGGCGCCGAGCGCCAGCACCACGCCGCCGGGCCGCGAACTCAGCAAGATTCCGAGTTCCTCGCCGACCGTCGTGGCGGCCAGGGCGGCGGACGTGAAGATCAGCACGGCCGCACCAATCCTGGCGCTGGCCCAGAACCGAAAACGGTTGTCGAGCAATATCCGCAGGCGTCGCGCGGCGCGGGGTTCGGTGCTGTCCAGCGACTCCAGCGCGGTTTGAGAAAGCTCCAGCGCCGCGTTCTCGGCCAGCACCAGCAACGTGCTGACGACGGTCAGCACGAGAATGAGGGCAAGTCCTACCCAACTAACCGGATCCAAGAAGGATCCACTCCCCTGCCGCGCGGCACAGACGGGTGCTCACGCCCAGATGCCGGCCGCCGCCTGGCAGCGGCGCCGCATCGCGATCATTCGAATAACGCGGTAATGGACTCATCATTGTGGACCCGGCGGACCGCCTCCGCGAACAATTGGGCGGTGGCGACCTGAACGATCTTGCCTGTTTGGACGCCGTTTCGCAGCGGAATGCTGTCCGTGACGAACACTCGCTGAAGTCCTGAGCCTTCCAGCATGGGAAGGGCGCCGTTGGCAAAGACGCCGTGGATCACGCAGGCGTAAACGGCGTTGGCGCCCCGATCCAGGAGTGACCGCGCGCCTTCGGCAAGCGTTCCGCCGGTGGAGATCAGGTCGTCCACAAGGACCGCAGTGCGCCCGGAGACTTCACCCACCACGGTGAGCGTCTGGATCTCATCGGGCGCCATTCGGTCCTTGAAGACGACGGCCAGCGAGGAATCATCCAGCCGCTGGCTGAAGTCGTGGGCGCGGGCGACGCCGCCGGCGTCTGGCGACACGACGACGAGCTCGTCAGAGACGACGCGGCGAAGGGCGTCCGCGAGCAGCGGCGAGGCTTGCAGATGATCGACCGGGATATCGAAGAACCCTTGCACCGCGGGCGCGTGCAGGTCCAGGGTCATGACGCGGTTGGCGCCGGCCGCTTCCAGCAGGTTGGCCACCAGCTTGGCCGTGATGGGCTCGCGGCCGGTGGACTTCTTCTCCTGGCGCGCGTAGCCGAAGTAGGGAATCACGGCAGTGATGCGCCCGGCGGAGGCCCGACGCAGCGCGTCGATCATGATGAGGAGCTGCATCAGGTGCTCGTCGACCGGCGCGGACGTGGACTGGATAACGAAAACGTCGGTGCCGCGCACGTTCTCGTTGATCTGGACGCGTGCTTCGCCGTCCGGAAACTGCGTGAGGGTGACCGAGCCGAGCGGTTGGTCGAGTCGCGCGGCGATCTGCTCGGCTAGAGCCAGGTTGCTCGAGCCAGCAAAAACCTTAAGTTCGCCGTCCAGTGTCTCTGCCTCGTGCGGCCCGCTGTTTCGGGGGCGCCACGCCCCCAAGCGCACTCACCGGTCCATGATATCCGGCCGCGGCGAGCTTGATTAGCGATGGGCGACTATCGACTCGAGGCTTGTGCTCCGCGGCGACTGAAGGCGTCGTTCGCGGCGGCGAGGCGTTCGCGGTCGTCGCAGCCGATGGTCTCGTCGAGGTCGGTGATCTGATACCCGGCGACCCGCTGGCCGTCGGCGATGGCCAGGTCGATCAGACGGGTGAGGTAGCGCTCGCCCGAGACAGGGCTGGGTTGGACGCGCGGCAGGGCACGGCGCAGCCAGCCGGCGCGAAAGGCCGCCGGACCCGCGTTGACGGTGGTGAGCGCCAAGTCGTCGGGTGTGGCGTCGGCGGTTTCCACGATGCTGTGTACCAGGCCCGCGTCCGCCAGGCGCACGCGGCCGAAGGCGCCGGGGTCAGGGACATCCGCCCAGGTGATGGCCGCAACGGCATCGACGCTCAGCAGGGCGTTCACAACGCCGCGCACCGTGGACGGACGCACCAGGGGGGAATCGCCGTAGAGCGCGACGACCACGCCGACGGATGGGGGAAGGGCGCCAAGGCCGATTTCCACGGCGTAGGCGGTGCCCCGGCCAGCGGGCGGTTGTTCCACGGTGACCGCGCCGTCCGCCGCGGCGCCAACGTCCATGCCCGGTTGAATGACGACCACGAGCGGATTGAGGCCGGCGGCCCGCCCGGTTTCCACCACGTGGGCCAGCATGGGGCGGTCGGCTACGCGATGCATAACTTTGGGCACGTCGGAAGCAAAGCGCGTGCCGCGTCCGGCCGCCATCACGACGCCGGCGGCGGCGTCGTTACCGGTTTGAGCGACCGCTTCGTTCATCGGCTGGGGAGGAAGGGTTCGAACCTTCGATCACGGATCCAAAATCCGTTGCCTTACCACTTGGCTACTCCCCACAAGGAAAGCGTAGGCAGGCACTTGGGGGCGGTCAAAGTTGACTGTTGGCGGGATCGGACGGGGAAAGGAAGCGGGTGACGCGGGTCCACCAGCCGAGCGTTTGGAGTCGGGCTTTGGCATCGAGCGCGGACGCTTGGGAGGGAAACAGCCCGAAACAGGTGGGGCCGCTGCCGGCCAGCAGCGCCGGGGCCGCACCGGCGGCTTCGAGCGCACGCAGAACTTCGGTGACTTCCGGAACCAGCCGGATCGCGGCGGCCTGCAGGTCGTTGGTGAGCTGGGCCGGCTCGAACTGACCGCGGCGGATGGCGTCGGCCTGTTCCAGGGTCGCGTCGCCGCCCGACCACTCGGATGGGCGCAACTCGGCGTAGGCGTCGCGTGCGGAGATCGTGACGTGGGGTCGAGCCAGCAGCACCCAGCGGCGCGGGGCCGGGGGCAGCGGCTGAAGCTCGTCGCCGCGGGCCAGCCCGAGCGCGGTGCCGGGATGCAGAAAGAAGGGAACATCCGCGCCCAGCGCCCGTGCGGTTGCGCAAATGGCGGAGGGGTCGGCGTTCCACAAGCGGCGAAGGCCCAACAGGACGGCGGCGGCGTCCGTGCTGCCGCCGGCCAACCCCGCTGCGACGGGGATTCGCTTGTCGATCCGAATGTGGACGCCGTGGGTCGTTCCGGTGCGTGCTTGCAACTCGTGGGCGGCGCGGAAGGCCAGGTCGGAGGTGGGGTCCAGTCCTTCCACCGCGCTTTCCCCTTCGATCGCTCGCGCCGGTTCCAGGTGCACGGTGTCGCCGAATTCGAGGGCCTGGAAGATGGTGACGAGCTCGTGATAGCCGTCGTCGCGGCGACCCCGGACTTCAAGCCCCAGGTTGATCTTGGCCGGCGCGGGAATGGTGAGGCGGGTCACGATCAGTCGACGGGCGGGTAGCTGCGGGTCAGTCCCACGGCGGCCATGACCGACTCCTCGACCCGGCGCATCTCCTGCTGCCGCGCGTCGTCGTCGTGGCCCAAACCAGCCAAATGCAGCAGCGCGTGCGTGAGCAGGTAGCCGAATTCGCGTTCGACGCCGTGGCCAAAGGCGGCGGCCTGGGACTTGACGCGCTCAAGCGAGATGGCCACGTCGCCAGGACGCCCGGTGTCGCCGCTGGGGAATGCCAAGACGTCGGTGGCGGCGGGACGGCCGGCAAACGTGTGGTTCAGGCGGGCCATGTCCGCATCGTCGGTCAGGCTGAGTGCGACCGCGCCCGTCATGCCCGTGCTGTCGTGCACGGCAGCGGCGATAGGGTCTACCAGCAGCTTCAGGTCCGGTGGCCAGGCGAGACCGTCGCCCGGTTCGATACGTAGCGTGCGGGCCGCGCCGGTGGGGGCGGGCGGGTTAGCCGCCGCTGAGGAGTTCGCCAACGAGCGCATTCACCGCGCGTCCGTCAACGGTCCCACGCTCGCGCAACCTCGCCATGAGTGGTCGCATGACCTTGCCCATGTCCCGGCGGCCGGTTGCGCCGACTTCGTCGATCACCTCGCGCGCGATGGCTCTCATGGTGTCCTGATCGATCTCGGCTGGCTGGTAGGCGCTGATGATTGCGCGCTCGGCACGTTCGGCGGCGGCCTGCTCGGGGCGTCCGCCGTTGACATAGAGTTCGATGGCTTCGTCGCGGCGGCGGATGTCACGCTGGATCACGCGCACGACAAGGGCGTCGTCCATGGACGCGCCGGATTCCTTGGCCTCGTACTGGATCTGGGAGATGAGGGTGCGCAGGATTCGCAGGCGATCAGCGTCGGTGCTGCGCTGCGCGGTCCGCAGATCCCCGGTGAGGCGGTCAATCAACGCCATGCGGGGTTGGGTCTTGGGTCGGCTAGAGCGCGCGGGCTTCGGCTTCGGCCGCCTTCATGGCCGCTCGCCGGGCTTTGCGGCGCTTGGTGGCTTCCTTCTTCTTGCGCAGCACGCTGGGCTTGTCGTACGCCTTGCGGCGCCGCGTCTCCGTGATAATGCCCTCTTGCTGCACTTTCTTGTTGAAGCGGCGCAGGGCCGCGTCAAAGCTCTCGTTGGCGCCGATCGTGATATGAACCAAATGTCCCCCCAATTTGCGCGGGTAACAAGAAACCCGCCGTCGCGGCGGGTGCTGGCGGGTCGGTCAAGTCGGCTGTGCGATCTTGGTCAGGCACCTCCTGATGACCCACCGCCCGCTGATCACCCCAAGTATATGCGGTGCCGAAATAGCCGGTCAACAGAGGCCGACATCCTGAGCCGTGGCGCGCATGGCTGACGTGAACTGGGCGGCGCTGGCCATCGGCACGCCGCTGGCACTGGTCTTCACGCTCGGCGTGCGGACGCTGGCGGCTCGCCGTGGCTGGATGGATAGGCCGGGGGCGGCGCGGATTCATGCCGTGCCGGTGCCTCGATTGGGCGGCGTGGCCATGTACGCCGCGTTCGTGATCACGGTGCTGGTGGTGGCCTGGCCGCTGGATCGGCAGACGCTGGGGTTGCTGTTGGGCGCGACGCTGCTGGTGGTCTTCATCGTGGTGGACGACCTGCGCGGGATGCGTCCGCGCACCAAGTTCCTGGCCCAAGTCGCGGCCGCGGCGGTCCCGCTGCTGTTTGGAGTTCGCATCGATGCCGTGAACAATCCCTTCGAGGCGGGCGTGGTACTGCTGCACGTGGCGATCGTGATCCCGTTCACCCTGTTCTGGATTACGGGAATGATGAACGCCATCAACTTCGTGGACGGGCTGGATGGGCTGGCCGGCGGGTGGTGACCATCGCGGCCATCGCGCTGGTGGCGCTGTCGCTGCGGCTGGGCCTACCGGAGACCGCCACGCTGGCGCTGGCGCTGGTGGCGGTGGTGCTGGGTTTCCTGCCGTTTAACGCCTACCGGTCGAGCATCATCATGGGCGACGCTGGCTCGAACTTCCTGGGCTTTGCGCTGGCGGTCATCGCGATCATGGGTCCGGCCAAGCTGGCCACCGCGATCCTGGTGCTGGGCGTTCCCATTCTGGACATCGCCTGGTCCATCGGGCGGCGACTGGCCAGCGGGCGGGGCTTCGCCGACCGGGACGCCGAGCATCTGCATCACCGGCTCTGGGAGGCCGGCGTGCCGCAGCCGGCCATCGCGCTGATGTACTACGCGCTGGCGGGCGTGCTGGGCATGATCGCGCTGCTGGTGGAACGGCTGGACAAGATATTCGCGTTTCTGGGCCTGGCGGCGTTCCTGGCGGCGCTGTTGGTCGTGTTGAGCCGGGTGCCGCGGCGTCGTGGAGTTCCGCGCCGGTAGCTCTGCTCAAACCTGTTGGAAGGGCTGTTTGTTGGCCCTATACTAGGGTTGCGTTTGACGGAGGCCCCGCTCGTGAACCCCGAAATCCATCCCGAGTACATGGAATGCCGCGTGACTTGTTCGTGCGGCAACATGTTCGAAACCCGCGCCACCACGTCGTCGATCCACGTGGACGTGTGCTCCAATTGCCACCCGTTCTACACGGGCCAGCAGCGGCTGGTGGACTCCACCGGTCAAGTGGACCGGTTCGAGCGGCGTCGGCAGAAGTCCCGCGCCTAACCGGCCAGCGCGCCGGCCTTGCCCCGCCGCGGCCCCAAGATGAGTCCCACAGTCCGTATGTCCACGCCGTCTGACGGCAGTAACGAGCTGCGCATCAACTACGGCGGGCAGGCGGTGCTGGAGGGCGTGATGATGCGCGGCCGCCGGTCGGCCGCAACGGCTGTGCGGCATCCGGCCGGGCACATCGTGCTCAAGACGGAGGAGTTGGATCCCAACCGACTCTCGCAGCGGCTGCGCCGTGTGTTCTTTGTTCGAGGAGCGGTTGCCCTGTGGGAAATGTTGGCGATCGGGCTGCGTGCGCTCAACTTCTCGGCCAACGTGCAGCTGGCCGAGGAAGAAGACCCGGACGACGGTCCGGGCGGGGCCGCGGGCGGAATGATGACCGGCAGTCTGGTGATCGGTCTGGTTGTGGGCGTAGGGCTGTTCTTCGTACTGCCGCTGGTGCTGACCTCCTTCACGGACGGTCTGGTCGAATCTGACTTCCTCAGCAACGTGATCGAAGGCGCGGTTCGCATGGCGGTGTTCGTGACGTACATGGCGCTGATCGGTCTGATGCCGGACATCCGGCGCGTGTGGATGTATCACGGCGCCGAGCACAAGACGATCAACGCGCTGGAGGCCGGGCAAGCGTTGACCGTGGCGAACGTGCGGCGGCAGGGACTGGCGCACCCGCGCTGCGGTACGTCGTTCATCGTGACGCTGGTGGCGATCTCGATCATCGTATTTGCCCTGCTGGGGCGCCCGCCGATGGCGATTCGCGTCGTTTCCCGGATCGTGCTGCTGCCGCTGATCGCCGGCGTGGGCTACGAGTACATCATGCTGACGGCCCGGTACCAGGGTCTTGCTATTGCCCGCTGGGCATCCAAGCCCGGCATGTGGTTTCAGCGCCTGACCACGCGTGAACCCGATGACGACCAGCTGGACGTGGCAATTGCCGCCATGGATCACGTATTGGCGCGCGAGGACGCGCTGGCGGACCTGCGGCCGGCCGCCGTGAACGCGGTTGTGGTCGATGATTGACCGGCTGGCCGAGGCACGCCGCCGTTACGACGAGCTGACAGCGGAGCTCGCGTCCCCGGGTGGAGCGCTGGACTCGCGGCGCCTGGCGAGCGTGGGCCGGGAAATGGCGCAACTGGAACAGTCGGCCCGTCTGCACGATGACCTCAGCGCCGCGCAGGCACGGGTGGACGAAGCGCGCGAATTGCTGGAGTCCTCCGATCTCGAACTGGCGGAACTGGCACGCGAGGAAATGGTCGAGGCGCGGGAGGAAATCGCGGAGGTCCAGAAACGGGCCGTGGACGTGCTGGTGAGTGACGACCCGGACGACGCGCGCAACGCCATTGTGGAGGTCCGCGCGGGAACCGGCGGCGAAGAGGCGGCGCTGTTCGCGGGCGAACTGCTGCGCATGTACACGCGCTACGCGGAGCGACTGCGGCTGAAGGTGGAACCGCTCACCGTGAACGGCACGGACCGCGGCGGCGTCAAAGAGGGCATCCTGCACGTGGTCGGGGCCCGGGCGTTCGGCGCCTTCCGATTCGAGAGCGGCGTGCACCGCGTGCAGCGCGTGCCGGTCACCGAGGCTAGCGGCCGCATCCACACCTCGGCGGCGAGCGTGGCGGTGCTGCCCGAAGCCGAAGCGATCGACATCGAGATTCCGGAGTCGGATATTCGCGTGGACGTCTTTCGTTCGAGCGGGCACGGCGGCCAGAGCGTCAACACCACGGATTCCGCGGTTCGGATGACGCACCTGCCCACGAATACGGTGGTCAGCATCCAGGATGAGAAGTCGCAGTTGCAAAACCGGGTGAAGGCCTTGCAGGTGCTGCGCGCGCGTCTGCTGGAAGACGAGCGGGAACGTCAGGCGGCCGAGCGGGGCCAGGCTCGGCGGGATCAGATTGGCAGCGGCGATCGCAGCGAGAAAATCCGGACCTACAACTTCCCGCAGGATCGCGTGACCGACCACCGCGTGGGCCTGACGGTGCACAACCTGCCCTCGGTGCTGGACGGCAACCTGAGCCGGCTGGTCGATCCGCTGCGGCAAGCGGAACGCGACCGGGAACTGGCGGGGATTGCCGACGGCGGCGCGGGTTAGCACGCTCGCGGACCTGCGCCGGGCGGTTGTCGGGCGGCTGCGCGCGGCGGGTGTCGAATCAGCGGCGCTCGATGCCAACGTCCTCATTGGGCACGTGCTGGGTATTGCCCCGGAGCGCGTTCCGCTGCAGCTGGACGATGACCTGGACCCTGGGGTCCTGCGAGCAATTGAGGCAGTGACGGTGCGCCGGGAGCGGCGCGAGCCGGTCGCCTACATCACGGGAACCAAGGCATTTCGTCGGCTGGACGTCACGGTGAACCGGAAGGTTCTGATCCCGCGGCCTGAGACGGAGTTGCTGGTCGAAGTCGGTCTGGGCCTCTGGGACGCGAGCGGCGGCGCGTCCGCCGTGGACATCGGCACCGGCAGCGGAGCAATTGCCCTGGCTCTGGCCGATGAGCGGCCCGGGCGGCGCGTGCTGGCCATGGACCGATCGCGCGCCGCGCTGCGGGTGGCCGCGGGCAACGCGCACCGCATGAAGCTGGCGGATCGGGTTGGGTTCTGCCTGGCGGACGGCGCGGCGGGCGTGGACCTCAGCGGCGCTGTCGTCGTGGCGAACCTGCCGTACATACCGTTGGCTGTTCTGGGCACGCTCCAGCCGGAAATTTCGCGCTGGGAACCTGCGTTGGCGCTTGATGGGGGAGCGGACGGCCTGGCGGCGATTCGGAAGGTGGCCGCCCAGCTTGAGCGCACCCAGGCGCGCGCTGCCGCGTTTGAGATCGGGTCCGACCAGGCCGGCGTCGTGACGGAGCTGTTGCAACGCGCCGGGTTTGCGCGTACGACGCTTTACCGGGACCTGGCTGGCGAGCCGCGAGTGGTTGCCGGAACACGCGTAAGCTGAGCAAAGGCGGCGGGCCGGGGGCTGTTGGCAGCCTCGTGGGAGGCCGCGCCTGGGAGGATTCCGCGCAGCGTGCCAACCGAGACCGACCCGCCGCGCAGCGGCCTGCTCTTCCTGGTCACCGCGCCGTCGGGCGCCGGGAAAGACTCGGTCATCGGTGTGCTGCGTGACCGCGACGTGGACATGGCCTTCGCGATCACTGCCCTGACGCGTGCGCCTCGGGCGGGCGAACGCGACGGTGTCGATCACTTCTTCCTGAGCAACACGGAGTTTGAGGCGCGTATGGCTGATGGCTGGTTTCTGGAGACGGCCAACGTGTTTGGCCGGCGCTACGGCACGCCAATTCACCAGGTGCGCGAGCCGCTGCTGGCGGGTAACGACGTGATGGTGCGTCTGGATGTTCAGGGCGCCCGCGAACTGAAGCGGCGCTATCCCGGCGCGATTGCGATCTACATCGAGCCGCCCTCGCCTGAAGAGGCGGTGCGCCGCATGCGCGCTCGCGCCACCGAGTCCCCGCAGGAGATCGAACGCCGGATCGCTGCGATGCATGACTACGAACTGGCGTTTGCAACGGAGGCCGACTTCCGCGTGGTCAACGCCACGGGCGACCTGCACAGCGCGGCCGATCAGGTCTGGGACATCGTGATGTCCGTGGAGCGCACGACGGAGCGGGCGTCGGTAGCCAACGCGTTGGCGCCAGTGCGGGCCGGCAACTAGGACGGTGGACGCGGCCGCACCGGCCTACGCCGAAGTCATCGTCGCGGCCGGCGACGTGCGCGGGGACCAGACGTTTCACTACCGCGTGCCCGAGCGCCTGTTGGGGCGGCTGCATCCCGGCCAGTTGGTGATGGCGCCGTTCGGTTCGCGGCAGCTACCCGGGGTGGTGACTGCGTTGGCCGTGACCTCGCCGGTGGAAGAGACGCGCGAGCTGCTGCAGTTGGTCTGGGAACCGAGACTCATCGGTCCCCGGCAACTCGCGCTGGCGCGATGGGTGGCGGCGCGCTATGGCGCGCCGCTGAGGTCGGTGCTGGACTTGGTGGCGCCGCCGCGTCTGGCGCACCACCTGCACGCTGCTTACACCGCGGCAGACGCCGATGGGCCGGCGGAGGATCTACCGCGCGCCGAACGGCGAGTGCTGGAACTCGTGCGGGAACGCGGCGGCCTTTCCGAGGTTGAACTGCGGGGCCAACTCGGCAAGACCGCGGCAACACGCGGGGTAGCGCGGCTGGTGCGCCAGGGGTTGGTGAACCGTCACCTCAGTATGCGGTTCCCGGAACCGCCGGCGGAGCGGCTGGCCGTGGCCGTGGCGCCGACGAACGGGGAATTGCCAGCCGAGCTGTTGCGGCGGGCGCCCAAACAGCGCGCGCTCTGGGAGCACCTGCGACGTGCCGACGGACCGGTGCCCGTGGCCCAGGCGCTGCGCGAGGTTTCAGCTTCGCGGCCGTCGCTGCAGGGTCTGGTGGACCGTGGCCTGGCGCGCATCGAGAATCGCTGGTCGACGCCGTACGTCGTTCCCGCGTCGCACAACGGATCTCCTGACGAGGGCACGCCCGATCCAGCGGCCTGGTCAAAGCTGTCGGGGTCACTGACGTGTGAATCACCGCGCGCCGTGGTCATGCAGGGCGCCGAGTCCGACCGCTGGCCGCTGTATGCCGCCGCGATCGAGCGGGTAGCGGCCGAAGGGCGGCAAGCGCTCGTGGTGGCGCCGGACGCACCGACCGCCGCCGAACTGGCCGAATGGCTGGCCGCCAGAGTTGGCGCGACCGTGGCCGCCACCACCCGCGCGCGAACGCCCACCCAGCGCGTGTCGTTGTGGCGCGCGCTGCGGGCAGGCGAGATCGACATTTTGGTCGGAACCCGGGACGCCACGTTCGCCCCGTTGACCCGCTTGGGCCTGGTGATCGTGGAGCGCGAGGAGGACGCCGGCCACAAGCAGCGCGTCGCGCCGAGGTATCACGTGCCGGTGTGCGCCGCGAAGCTGGCCGAGCTCTGCGGCTGCCTGCTGGTCCTGGGCACGGAAACGCCGCGCGTCGCCACGTTTCACGCCGTGGAGACCGAGCAGGCGCGCCTCGTTACGACCAGGTCGCCCGAGCCGTCGCGCTCGGCGCGGCAACGCGCGGGCGACGGCTGGGAGGCTACGGGTTCCGTGGATGTCGTGGACACGCGCCGGGCGCCGTCGGTGGGACGCTTCGGGGCGGTGTCGCGCGCTTTGTACGAGGCGCTGCGCGAGACCCTGGCGTCCGGCGGGCGGGCCGTGATGTACGTCAACCGACGCGGCATGGCCGCCCTGACCATCTGCAGGACCTGCGCCCACATCTTCGAGTGCCCGCGCTGCAGCACAGGGCTGGTACAGCATCGTCTGACGCGACAGATCGTCTGTCACCTCTGCAACTGGCGCGGCGCGGCCCCGCGCAGGTGCCCGGTCTGTGAGGGCGACCGCCTGCGCCTCTGGGGCTACGGCAGCGAGGCCGTCGCCGAGGCGGTGGCGCACCTGTTGCCGCGCACGGTCGTGGCCCGGATCGACAGCGACCGGCCGGCGCATGAGATGGACGCGGACGTGACGGCGTTCGTGCGCGGAACGGTACAGGTGCTGGTGGGGACACAGCGGCTGCTGGGATACGGGAAGCGCCTGCGGGCCGACCTGCTGGGGATTGTGCAGGCCGACATCGGGCTACAGTTTCCCGACTTTCTGGCGCCGGAGCGGGTATTTCTGACGCTGATGCGTCTGCGACGGCTGACGACCGGCGGCGACCTGGCCGCGCGGACTATCGTGCAAACGATGATGCCCGAACATCACGTCCTGGAAGCGCTGCACACCGGCAGCCAGCTGCGGTTCTTCCGAGACGAAATGGATCAGCGGCGGCGCGACGGACTGCCTCCGCTGCGTCCGCTGATCAAGGCGGCATTCGGGCACGCCAACGAGGCGCGGGCCGAGGAGGAGGCACGGCGGGCGCGACGGGAACTGGATACCGTACTGGCCGCCGGCCCGCCGCTGGACCTGGACGTGCTAGGGCCGGCGCCGGCTTTCGTGTACCGGCAGCGCGGCCAGTACCTTTGGCAGATGCTCTTGCAGGGAGCGGACGCGGAGCGAGCGCTGCCGCTCTTTCACGGCGGCTGGACACTGGACGCCGATCCGCTAGACTTGACATAACTACCTATGGCCGTTCTCACAATCCATCCCGTCGATCATCCGATGTTGCGGCGCAAGGCCAGCGGGATCGGGCGCGTTTCGGCGGGTCTGCGGACGTTCGTGGCCGACATGTTCGAGACCATGGACGCACATCGAGGGACGGGTCTGGCCGCGCCGCAGGTCGGGCGACCCTGGCGGGTGATCGTGGCGGATACGGGATCCGAACGCTTGATGCTGGTCAACCCGGAAATCGTGCGCGCCGACGGCGCCGCCGTGGCGGACGAGGGCTGCCTGAGCCTGCCGAACTGGTATGGGCCGGTGGAGCGAGCCACCGACGTGACGGTGAAGGGTCTGGGCCTTGACGGCAAGCCGGTGCGCCGCCGGCTGCGAGACCTGGCGGCCCGGGTGGTGTTGCATGAGATCGATCACCTGGACGGCGTGATTTTCACCGACCGGCTGGTGGATCCCGAGAAGCTGCGCTTCGTGGATCCGCGCTCGTCGGAAGCGCAGCGGCTGCGCGCGTCGTAGACGACATGCGGGTCGTGTTCTTTGGCACCCCGGACTTCGGGGTTCCGGCGTTGCGCCGGCTGACGGATCGTTTCGAGGTGGCGCTGGTGGTCACGCGGCCCGACCGTCCGGTGGGCCGGGGCGGGCGGCTGACGGCGCCGCCGGTGGCCTCCGCGGCCCGCGCGTTGGACCTGGACCTGTACCAGCCGCCGAACCCCAACCAGGCAGCGGCAGTCGAGACTATTTCGGCTTACGAACCCGATGCCGTCGTCGTGGTTGCCTATGGGCGGCTGCTGGGCGCGGCGCTGCGGCGTCTGGCGCGGCCCGGTGCGCTCAACGCGCATCCGTCGCTACTGCCCGCCTACCGCGGCGCAGCACCGATTCAGGGGGCGCTGGCCGACGGCGCCGGCGAGACGGGCGTGACGTTGATCCGACTCGTGCGGGCGCTGGACGCCGGGCCGATCGTCGCGGTGCAACGAACGCCCATCGATCCCAACGAGACGGCGGCGGACGTGCAGGCAAGACTGGCAGAGACAACGGCCGACCTGCTGGTTCGGATCCTGCCGGGCTGGGCGGCCGGCGAGCTGGACGAGCGGGCGCAGGACGAAGCGCGAGTCAGCCTGACGCGTCCGCTGGAGCGCGCAGACGCCGAACTTGATCTGCGCCGGCCGGCCCGCGAGTTGTACAACCGCTGGCGGGCGTTTCAGCCATGGCCTGGAACACGGGTTCGGGCAGGTGACACGTTCTGCGCGCTGCTGGAAGTGGGCGTCAGCGCCGACCGCCTCGGCCCCGGCGAGGTGCGCGTGGGCGACAACGCCGTGCTGCTGGGCTGCGGCGATGGAGCACTGAAGATCAGCAGCATTCAGCCGGCGGGGCGGACGCGCATGGACGCGGCGGCCTTCGCTCGCGGGTACGGGCGGCTGCTGGGTGCGCCCTGGGGCCGGCCCTTCCCAGATGCACGACCGCCCCTGATCGAGTAACTGGAAGCTCCGCTACGGTGCCAAACCGGCCCGGTGCTACCCTTAACTTCGAGACGCGCCGCGTACTGCAGCGACTGCGCGAAGAGGCTCGCTAATCGTGTTTTTCCCCTTCTTCGATCCTTTGTATTTCCTCCTCATTGGCCCGGCCTTCATCCTGGCGATGTGGGCGCAAAACCGTGTCAAAGGGACGTACAGCAAGTACTCCCAGGTCATGTCCAGCTCGGGCATCCCGGCGCACATGGCGGCGCGACGGCTGCTGGACGCGGTGGGTCTGTACAACGTGGACATCAAGCGAGTGCCGGGCGAACTGACCGATCACTACGACCCGACGAAAAAGGTCCTTCGCCTGTCCGACGGCGTATTCGACAGCAACTCGCTGGCCGCGGTGGCGATTGCCGCGCACGAGGCCGGCCACGCCATGCAGGACAAGATCCGTTACCCGTTCCTGGTGCTACGCACGGCCATGGTGCCCATCACCACCTTTGGGTCGCGTTTCGGCTACTTCATGCTGATCGGCGGCTTCCTGCTGGCGCTGTTCACGGGCGGCGGCGAACTGGGCCTTGCGGTGGCCTGGATCGGTCTGGCGCTCTTCAGCACGGCCTTCGTGTTCGCCCTGATCACGCTGCCGGTCGAGTTCGACGCGAGCCGGCGGGCGATCCAGATGATGGAGAGCGTGCATCGGGCGATCCAGATGATGGAGAGCGTGCATGTGATCAGCGGGGCCGAACGGCTGCACGCCAAGAAGGTGCTGGACGCGGCGGCGCTGACCTACATCGCCGCGATGTTTGTGGCGCTGATGCAAGTGCTCTACTTCGCCCTGCGCCTGCTGGCCCTCTCCGGCAGCCGCGACTAGCGTCCCGGCGCTCGCATGAGCGGTCCTCCGGACTCCGCGCCGGGCCGTCCGCCGGTAACCGGAGTTTCGGCGCAAGCTCTGCGTGAAGCTCTGGCCGGCGAACCGCCCTACCGAGTCGACCAATTACACCGCGCGGTCTATCGGGAAGCGGCCACGGGCTTCGAACAGATTCTGACGCTGCCGGCCGGCATACGCGCGGCGTTGCGGGAGCGGTTCCGCTACGAGGCGCTTCGAGAGGTTCGCTGCGAGACGTCGTCCGACGGCACGCGCAAGGCGCTGTTTCGGGCGGCCGACGGGGCGGCCGTGGAGACGGTGCAGATGCCGACGGAGCGATCCGACGCGACGACCATTTGCCTCAGTTCCCAGGCCGGCTGCGGGTTGGGCTGTACGTTTTGCGCGACCGGCGCGATGGGTCTGACGCGCAATCTGACCGCGAGCGAGATCGTTGACCAATTCCTGCACTTCCGGCGGCGTTCAGACGCGCGCCGCACGCCGGACCGGGCCGTGTTCATGGGCATGGGTGAGCCCTTGGCCAATCTGCGGGCGGTGGAGGCGGCCGTGCGGACTCTGGTTGACCCGACGGCGGTGGGGCTGAGCGCGCGCCGGGTCACCGTTTCGACTGTTGGCCTGCCGGGGGGAATCTGGGCCATGGCCAGGTGGGGGCTGCCCGTGAGCCTGGCGATTTCGCTGCACGCGCCCGACGACGACGTGCGCACGAAGCTCGTTCCGGTCGCCCGGCGCTTTCCGCTCGCCACGCTGATGGAGGCAAGCCGGCACTACCAGCAACAGGCGCGCCGACGCGTGACCTACGAATACACGTTGCTGGACGGGGTGAACGATGGGCTGACTCAGGCTGCGGACCTGGCGCGTCTGCTACGGGGCCAGCGTTGTCACGTGAACCTGATTCCGTTCAACTCGTATCCAGGTGCGCGCTTTCGGCCCACGCCACGAGACGGAATACGGGCCTTCCGGGACGCCCTACGTGAACGCGGACTGCGGGCCACGGTTCGGCGCACGCGCGGACGTGATATTTCAGGAGCGTGCGGACAGTTGCACGCGGGGGCGCTGCTTGGCGATTAATGGCTAGCGACTGGATGCTCGCGGGTCGGGAAGTGATGGATTCGGTATGCGCGGCCGCCGGGTGCGTGGCTGGCGGGTTGGGACTATCGTCGGGGGCGACATCCGGCACCGTGGCGGAAAGTGCGGTGAGTCATTGGGCAGGGTGCCGGGCACTACATACGCGGACAGGCGTGAGGGGACGACCTGCGTGAGCCAGGTGCTGATCGCGCCCTCAATCCTGTCGGCCGACTTCGCGATGCTTGGGCAACAGGTCCGCGAAGCCGAGGCCGGCGGCGCGGACTGGATCCACGTCGATGTCATGGATGGGCATTTCGTCCCGCAGATCAGCTTTGGCGAGCCGATCGTGCGCGCGCTGCGGCCGGTCACCTCGCTCCCGTTGGACGTGCACCTGATGATCGAGCCGGTGGATCCGCAGCTGGAGGCGTTCGCGGCCGCGGGCGCGGATTCAATCACCGTCCACGTGGAGGCCACGCCAGATCCGGCTCGCACACTGCGGGCGATTCGAGACTTGGGTATTCGCCCCGGATTGACCCTTCGACCGGGGACGCCCGTGAGTGCCGTGTGGCCATACCTGGAGCTTGCCGAGATTGTGCTGGTGATGACCGTCGAACCAGGACTGGGCGGACAAGCGTTCATGCCGGACATGCTGCCGCGCATTCGAGAGGTTGCCGAGCGGCTGGGCGCGCTTGACGGTGAGCGCTGGCTGCAGGTGGACGGCGGCCTGAACCCGGCAACCACGGGGCGCGCCACTGCGGCAGGGGCGCGGGTTATCGTGGCCGGATCGGCGGTCTTTGGGGACTCGGGCGGCGTCGCGTCAGCGATCGACCGCCTGCGCGCGGCGGCTGGCGGTTAGCCAAAACGGTCGAACGTGCGAATGCAGCGCGTGCAGATCTTCAGGCGCTGATAGCGCCCGTCAACCATCAGCCGCTTCCGCTGCACGTTGACCGACCATACCTTCTGTTTGCGAGGCGCTTTGCGCTCCCATCGACCAGACGCCGAGTGGCGAATGTGACGGCCGAACTGCGGGCCCGCGTCGCAAACTTCACAGCGAGCCAAGGGCGCACCTACTCCGTTGACGCAATCCTCACCACGTTCCTAAGATTACGTTTCACCATGCTAGCACCGCGAGAAGGTGGCCCGGCGTGACGATGACACATTCGCAGACCGAGGCCTCCGACCTGCGCGACGGCCGGCGCTTCATGCACGCGGTTGAATACAGCCTGCGCTGGCTTGAGATCAACGCGGACGCGATCGACCGCCTCAACGTGTATCCCGTCCCTGACGGTGACACCGGCACCAACATGGTGCTGACGCTGCGCGCCGCCATTCGCGAGGCAACCGACAACCCATCGAACAATGTGGACGTGGTGGCGGCCAACCTGGCGCGCGGGGCGCTTCTGGGTGCGCGCGGGAATTCGGGCGTGATCCTGTCGCAGATCATCCGCGGTCTTTCCGAGGGGCTCCGAGGCCACCGTGAGTTCGGGATCGCCGAGTTCAGCACGGCCCTGGAGCGCGCCTACCAGTTCGGCTACAAGGCCGTGACCAACCCGGTGGAAGGCACCATTCTTACCGTGGCGCGCGACGCCGGCGAGGCGGCCCAGGCGGCCCAGTCGCAGGTGGATTCGGTCGAGGAGCTCATTGCGCAGGTCGTGGACGCTACGCGTGAATCGGTGGCCAACACGCCAAATCTGCTCGATGTACTGGCCGAGGCCGGGGTGGTGGACGCAGGCGGCCAGGGTCTGCACGTGATCTACGAAGGCATGCTGCGATCGCTGCGCAACGAACCGTTGCCGGAAACGGCTGAGATGGATCGCGCGACGGATGTCTTCGCCGCGTTCGCGGAGACCCACCAGGCCGACGAACACGGCTTCTGTACCGAGTTCGTGGTGCATGGCAGCGACCTGGACACCGACGCGATGCGGGCCGAGTTCGCATTGATCGGCGGGTCGCTGCTGGTTGTGGGTGACGAAAGTCTGGTGCGCGTACACGTGCACACGGAACAGCCCGGAGACGCTATCACTACGGCCATGTCCTACGGCGAACTGGATCAGCTCAAAGCCGACAACATGGATATACAGCAGGCACGGAATTTCGGCGCGGCGCTGGCGGAGGCGCCTGAGCCTCCGCCGCCGGCCAATGGCGTGATCGCGGTCGCCAGCGGCGACGGCCTGGAAGAGGTGTTTCGCAGCCTGGGCGTGGACGTCGTGCGCGGCGGGCAGAGCATGAATCCGAGCGCCGGCGAAGTGCTGGAGGCCATTGAGCGCACGCCGGATGACTGGGCGGTGGTGCTGCCCAACAACTCCAACATTTACCTGACGGCGCGGCAAGCGGCCGAGCAGTCCGAGAAGGACGTGCATGTGATTGCCACGCGCACGTTGCCGCAGGGATTCGCGGCGGCCCTGGCGTTCAACCCGGCCGATTCGTCGGAGGACAACGCCGAGGCCATGAGTGAGGCGGCGGGCGACGTCACCACGCTGGAAGTCACGCAGGCCGTGCGCGACGCCGTGCTGGACGGCAACCCGGTGGCCAAAGGCGAGTACATGGGCCTGCTGGACGACAAATTCGTCGAGCGCGGCCCGACGCCCCATCCGGTCATCATGCGCATGCTCGAGAGGGTCGCGGAGGATGAGCCGGAAGCCATGACCATTTACGTGGGACAGGCGACGCCGGCGGCGCAGGCCGAGGAGCTGGCGGCGGAGATCGGCGAGCGGTATCCGGATGTGGACGTACAGACGGTGGCGGGCGGCCAGGACCACTACGACTACATCATCGCGGTTGAATAGCGGCCTGATTCGCTGATGACGGCCGACCTCGAGCCGGCGCTGGCGCGGGAAGCGCGGCGGCTTCTGGAGGCCGAGGCGGCGGCCGGATACAACGACTCCGCGACGCCCGGCGGGCTGTCGCGCTGGATTGCGGGCCAGGACCGGGCGTTGGGTGCGCTCGGTCGTCTGTCGCAGTATTCGCGGCTGCGGCCGCGCACGCGCGAGGACCTGGCGCGGGCCGTGCTGACAGAGCTCGGTGCGACTGGGACGTCCTCCGCCCGCCGGGACGCGGACGTTCCGGTCACGGTCCTTCCAGGTGTTGGGGCGACAGCCGAGAAGCGGCTGGCCGCGCTGGGCATCCAAACGGTCGCCGACCTGCTCCATCATGGTCCGCGCCGCTTTATCGACCACTCATCCGTCGTGCCCATTGCCGAGGCGGAACCGGGGCGCGAAGTCACGGTGATCGGGGATGTGGTTGAGATCAGGGCGCGACCGGCGCGGTCTGGGCGGGTGCGCGTGGTCGAGGCGGCCATCGCGGACAAGACGGGGCAGATTCTGGCGGTCTGGTTCAACCAGGTGTATCTGGCCAAGACCCTGCGCGGGCGGCACAACGTGGCGTTCGCCGGACGGGTGGAATCGGGCGTCTACGACCGCCAGTTGACCAGCCCGGAGTACGAGCTGGACGTGCACCGCATGGTGCACGCCGGACGCCTGGTTCCGGTCTATCCGCTCACGCGCGGGCTTTCGCAGCGGCAGTTGCGCCGCTGGATGGCGCTGGCGGTCGAGGACTACGCCGCCGCCGTGCCCGAGACGCTGGACGCCGAGCAGCGGCGGGCCCACGACCTGCCGGATATCGCGACGGCAGTCCGCAATCTCCACTTTCCGGTGGACGCGGCCGCCGCCGAGGCCGCCGCGCGGCGCTTCGCGTTCGCGGAGTTGCTGGTCTTCCAGCTTGCAATCCTGCGCCGCCGCAAGACCTGGCGTGAGAGTCAGCCGGGACGCCCCGTACGCATTCACCGGGACGCATTGGCGGCATTTGGGGGGCAATTGCCGTTCAAGCTGACGGACGGCCAGCGCGTGGCCGTGGCCGAGGTGTTGAACGACCTGCGGCGCGACCGGCCCATGAGCCGGTTGCTGCAGGGAGATGTCGGCTCCGGCAAGACTGTGGTGGCGGCCGGCGCGCTGCACGCGATCGTTGGCGACGGCTGGCAGGGGGCCATCATGGCGCCCACCGAAGTGCTGGCCGAACAACACGCCGCCACGCTGCGCGACCTGCTGACCCCGTTGGGCGTGCGGGTGGAGTTGGTCACGGGAAGCGTTCCAGCCGCTGAGAAGCGGCGCATCTGGCGCGACGTGGAGCGCGGCGGCGTGCACGTGGTGGTGGGTACGCAGGCGATCATCCAGCGCAGCGCCACGTTTGACCGGCTGAACCTGGCGGTTGTGGACGAGCAGCACCGGTTTGGGGTGCAACAGCGCGGTGAAATCCGGTCCAAGGGGTACAACCCGCATCTGCTGGCCATGTCGGCGACGCCGATCCCGCGCTCGCTGGCGCTGACGTTGTACGGCGATCTGGATATCAGCGTCATACGCGAGCTGCCAAAGGGCCGGCAGCCGGTGAAGACGTCGTTCGTGCCGAACCACCGGCGCGGCGACGCCTACTCGTTCATTCGGCGTGAGGTGACGGCCGGTCGCCAAGCGTTCATTGTCTTTCCGATCATTGAAGAGTCGGAAAGCCTCAACGCACGCGCCGCGACCGAGGAACACAAGCGGCTGACCCGGGGCGCATTTGCCGACCTGGCCGACGATGTGGGGCTGCTGCACGGGCGCATGAGCTCGGCGGCCAAGGAACGGGTGATGCGCGGATTCCGCGACGGTCAGATCAAGATTCTGGTCAGTACGTCGGTGATCGAGGTGGGGATTGACGTGCCCAACGCTTCGGTGATTCTGATCGAAGGCGCGGAGCGCTTTGGGCTGGCACAGCTTCACCAGCTGCGTGGTCGAGTGGGCCGCGGAGGCCAGGCGTCGTATTGCCTGCTGATGAGCGAGATCACCGACCCGCAGGAAAACGCGCGGCTACGTACGCTCCAGACGGTTCGCGACGGCTTCACGCTGGCGGAGCGAGACCTGGAACTACGCGGTCCGGGCGACGTGATCGGGACGCGACAGAGCGGGGCCCTCGGGTTCCGGTTCGCTACGGTCACCGACCTCCCCACGATTCAAGAGGCGCGCGTCGAGGCCGAGGCGCTGATCCGCGCGGACCCTGAGTTGGAGCGCCCGGATCATGCGGGGCTGGCCGCCGCGGTGGCGCGGCTGTTGCAGCGCAACGAGTGGAATTGAGGACCACGTGGCGGCTCGCGGACGCGGTCTGACGATCACCGCCGGCCTTTGCGGGGGGCGTCGGCTGCGCGTCCCGCCGGGGACTCGCCCTACCACGGATCGCGTGCGGGCCGCTGTCTTCGACGCCTTGCAGGGACCGCCGCCGGAGCGCGTGCTGGACTTGTACGCCGGTTCGGGGGCATTTGGCATCGAGGCGTTGAGCCGGGGCGCGGCGTACGTGTGTTTCATCGAGCGCAGCCGGCGGGCGGCGGCGGTCATCCAGCACAACCTGAACCTGCTGGGCTTGCGGCAACAAGGTGAGATCGTGGTTGGGGACGCACGCCGCGCGGCTCGCGCGCGCGGCGCTCCGTTTGGGCTGGTCTTCGCCGACCCGCCCTATGCGGACGATCCGTGGCTTGTGCTGTTCGATGCGCTGGAGACGCCCGGCGTGCTGGCGGACGACGCCTTGGTGGTGACCGAAACCAGTAGCCGAAACGGCGCGCCGCTTGCTCCCTTTAGCTGGCGCCTCCTGAAAGAGCGCCGCCACGGTGATACGACGTTCGCGATCTTCGTCCGAGAGTTGCCCGCCGCCGCGCAGCGCCCGCCTGATGGGCCGCCGCTATAATGCGCGGGGTGTGTTGGAAGGACAGGCCGTGCGCGCGCTGTTTCCCGCTACCTTCGATCCGGTCACCAACGGCCACATGGACATCCTGACCCGCGCGGCCGGTGTCTTCGACTCGGTAGTGGCCGGCGTCTTCGAAAACCAACGGGGCGACACGCTCTTCACGGCGGGCGAACGTCTGGCGCTGCTGGACACCGCCCTGGACCACATTCCGAATGTTGAAGTGCGCATCTACTCTGGCTTGACCGTAGACTTTGCGCGCAAAGTCGAAGCTGGCGTGTTGGTTCGCGGCCTGCGAGCCGTGTCAGACTTCGAGCACGAGTTCGCGCTCTCAGCCATGAACCGACGGTTGCATCCCGACATTGACACGTTGTTCTTGCTGTCAGCGCCGGAGCACGCCTTCGTCAGTTCCTCGCTCATTCGTGAAATCGGGGCGCTTGGCCGTTCGGTCGAGCCATTCGTTCCGCCAAATGTCGCGGCCGCCGTCGGCGCAAAGTTCGCCGTACAACCTAGGCGGAGGTAGATCGCCATCGATCTCATTAATTTGATTGAGCGACTGGAAACGCTGCTGCGTCATGCCCAGCGCATACCGATGACGCAAAAGGTCGTCATTGAAGAACGCGCCCTGCTGACCATCGTGGATGAAATGCGCATCCGCATTCCCGAGGAGATCCGGGAGGCGCGCCGGGTCATGCGCACGCGTGATCAAATTCCGCAGTCGGCCCAGATGGAGGCCGAACGCATCGTTCAGGAGGCGCGCGAGCAGGCCGAGCAGATGATTCGCGACGAGGAGATCGTGAAACAGTCCGAGGCGCACGCGCTGCACCTGGTCCAGGAGGCCGACGAGCGCGTGGACGCCTCGCGCGAAGAAATGGACCTCTACGCGCTGAGCATGTTGCGCGACCTGGAAAGCCGGTTGGAGTCGCACCTCACCAGCATTCGCCGCGGCGTTGCCGCGCTGGACCAAGACGACGCTGGTCCCGTCGAGTTTGACGAGGAACCCGCGTAGCTTGAGTTGAGCCTCTCGCGGGCTTGACCGAAAGGTCGCCTGTGGCTGACTACATCTTTAACGTCGCGCGGTTGCTCGGACAGTCGTCCGGGCCGGGCTGCGCTGTCGAAGTGGATGCCCCGGCCGACGTGATTGACGTGCCGGAACTCGTAGGTCCCGTGCAGGGCACGGCGCGTTTCACGCGCCTCTCGGACGCCGTCCTGGTCACTGGGCGGATGCGGGGGCTCGCGCGAGTGCCCTGCGCCCGCTGCACCGAGGACCTGGACATCGAGTTGGAGTTCGCGCTTGACGATCAGTTCGTGCCGCGCATCGACCCCGTGCGGGGCGGCGTGGTCGACCAGGATGATCGCTGGCAGCTCGATTCGGGCCACAACCTCGATCTGTCGCACCTGTTGGCCGAGGGCGTGATCAGCGCGTTGCCTCCGCGCTTGGTCTGCGCCGGCCAGTGTGAGGCCCCGTGGAGTGAGCAGAGTGCGGGTGGGCCAGCAGTTGATCCGCGGCTGGCGCCCCTGGAGCGCCTGCGCCGCGAAATGTTCCACGAAGACGGCGCATCTCATGGATAATGGCTGGTTATGACTCCACTACCTAAGCGTCGGCTCACCCGTTCGCGATCGCGTACGCGGCGCCATGCAGCGCGTGCGCGCGTGCCGAATCTCGGGCGCTGTCCGACCTGTCACCGGCTGGTGATCAGCCACCAGGTGTGTCCCTTGTGTGGGAACTACCGCGGCAATCTGGTCATCGAGCCTTCCGACCAAGCCGTCAAGTACCGATAACCGGGACAGCCGGTTCCACCCTCCATGGCGCCTGAACAGGCCCGGGCCGCGTTTGTGTTTCCGGGTCAGGGCTCACAGGCGCCGGGAATGGGCCGGTCCCTGCGTGAGTCGTCGGCCGCCGCCCTGGCGGTCTGGCAGGCGGCCGACGCAAGCTTTGGCGCGTCACTCAGCCGGCTGACCGGTGAGGGCAGCGCGGATGACCTGCGGCCCACGGAGGTCCAGCAGCCGGCCATCGTAGCCGCGTCGGTGGCCGCGTTCGCGGCCTTCAACGAGGCGCTCGGCGTCGCGGGCGCCGCCATTGGTCCCGACTATCCAGTGGACACAGTGGCGCTGGCCGGTCACAGCGTAGGTCTGGTGTCGGCCGTCGTGGCCGCCGGTTGCACGCCGATCGGCGAGGCGGTGGCCCTGGTACGTGACCGCGGGCGATTCATGACGGCGGCGGCGCAGGAGAAGCCGGGCCGCATGGCGGCGGTGCTGGGTCTGGAGTCGGACGCCGTCGAGAACCTGGCGGCGCATATCCGCGCCGAGACCCCCGCCAGCTATCTGGCGGTCGCCAACATCAACGCGCCGGGGCAGGTTGTCGTAGCCGGCGACTTGGGCGCCATTGATGTCATCGTGAACGAAGGCCGCCGGGCCGGTGCGCGCCGCGTAATCCCCCTCAACGTGAGCGGCGCCTTTCACTCTGTGGCGATGCTGCCGGCCCGTGAGGCGATGCGCGACCGCTTGCTGGCAGTTGGAATCGAGACGCCGGCGGCGCCGGTGATCAGCAACATCGACGCCGCCCTGCTGACCGACTCGGCGGCCATCCGGGCCGAGCTAGCCAACCACATCGCCGCTCCGGTTCGCTGGCTGGACGGTATTCGATTAATCGAGGCGCTTGGCGTGCGGCACATCGTGGAGTTTGGACACGGTTCGGTTCTTACCGGCATGCTGCGGCGCACGGTGAATGGTATTGACCTGCACAACGTGAGCGACTTGGATTCGGCCCAGGCGGCCGCCGCTGCGCTGACCCATGGGTAGTGACCAGCGCCTGGCGGGCGCGCGCACGCTCGTCACGGGCGCGTCAGGCGCGCTCGGACGGGCATTTGCTCGCCGTCTGGCCGCGGAAGGCGCCGACCTGGTCCTGCACTATCGCGCCAATGCAATCAAGGCCGACGAATTGGCTACCGAGATTCGGTCCAACGGCGGAAGCGCGGTCGTCATCGGCGCCGACCTGTCCACGGTGAAAGGCGCGGAGTTGATTGTTGACCAGGCGCAGGAAGCTCTGGGCGGTCTTGACGTGCTGATCAACAACGCAGGTACGACACGCGACAACCTCTTGATGCGCATGTCCGACGAGCAATGGGACACGGTGATGCACACCAACCTGCGCTCGGCCTTCGTCTGCTCGCGTCGCGCGGTTCGCGGGATGATCCGCCAGCGCAGCGGGCGGATCATTAACATCGCATCCGTGGTCGGTCTGAAGGGCAACGCCGGCCAAACGAACTATGCCGCTGCCAAAGCCGGCCTGATTGGCTTTACCCGCGCGCTGGCGCAGGAAGTCGGCAGCCGCGGGATCACCGTCAACGCCGTGGCGCCGGGCTTCGTCATCTCACCGCTCACCGACGTGATTCCCGTCCGGCTGCGCAAGCAAGCGCTGGACGCGATCCCGCTGGGACGCTTTGCGCAACCGGACGACATTGCGGGGGCGGTGGCGTTCCTTGCATCGGACGACGGGGCCTACGTCACCGGTCACGTGCTGACCGTTGACGGTGGCATCTCAATGGGCTGACCCATGTTTGACAAGGTGCTCGTCGCCAACCGAGGCGAGATGGCGGTGCGGATCATTCGCGCCTGCCGGGACATGGGCGTACGCACCGTGGCGGTGTATTCCGAAGCCGACGCCGATGGGCTGTCTGTCCAGATGGCGGATGAATCGGTCTGCATCGGACCGGCGCCGGCGGCGGCTAGCTACCTCAACGTGCCGCACATCATTGCCGCCGGGCTCAACACGGGCTGCGATGCCGTGCATCCTGGCGCCGGGTTTCTGGCCGAGAACGCCTACTTCGCCGAAGCCTGCGAGCGCTACCGGATCAGCTTCATCGGGCCGACGCCCGAGAATATGCGCATGATGGGCGAGAAGACGCGCGCCCGGGAAGCCGCCCTGGCGGCTGGCCTGCCGGTGATTCCGGGATCCGACGGCCCCGTGGCAGATGTCAACGAGGCCAAGTCGATTGCGCGCGAGATTGGCTTTCCGGTCATGCTCAAGGCGGCCGGCGGCGGCGGCGGGCGCGGTATCCGGCGCGTGAGCGACGTCGACGAACTTGTGACGCTGTTCCCGTTGGCCCAGGCCGAGGCCCGCAGTTCCTTCGGCAACGCCGACCTGTACGTCGAAAAGCAGATCGAACATTCGCGGCACGTCGAGGTGCAGGTGCTGGGCGACGGATCCAGCATGCTGCACCTGGGCCACCGCGAGTGCTCGATCCAGCGCCGATTCCAGAAGCTGATCGAGGAAGCGCCCGCGCCGAGCCTCAGCGGCCGCCAGGGTGACCGGGTCGCGCGCGCAGCGGTTCGGCTGGCGGAATCTATCGACTATCGCGGGGCAGGCACCGTGGAGTTTCTACTCGACGATGAGAACCGCTACTACTTCATCGAAGCCAACACCCGCATTCAAGTCGAACACCCGGCGACCGAAGCCGTCACGGGAATTGATATCGTCCGGGCGCAGCTTGCGATCGCGGCTGGCGAACCAAGCGGTCTGCGCCAGCGCGATATCCGGCTGAACGGGCACGCCATTGAGTACCGGGTGCTGGCCGAGGATCCGGAGCGCGACTTCCGGCCCGATGCGGGAACCGTCACCGACCTGCGACTTCCAGGCGGACCGGGCGTGCGCGTGGACACCCATCTGTTCGCCGGTTGTGAGGTGTCGCCCTACTACGACTCGCTGCTGGCCAAGCTGATCGTCCACGGCGACACGCGCGACGAGGCAATCCGGCGGTCACGGCGGGCGCTGGACGAGACGCGGGTCGAAGGACCCGCGACCAACCTGGACCTGCACCGCGCGATCCTGCAGGACCAGCGATTCGTCTCGGCCAATTACGATCTCGGCTACGTCACGGGTACGCCTGTGCCGCTTGCGGAATCCGCCGGCTAAGCCGATGGCCGCACGACGGCGACGGCGTGGCCGCCGATTGGCGCGCGAAACAGCCATGCGATTGATCTACGAGGCCGACATGGCCCAGCGCACGCTGCTTGAACTGCTCGATATCCGGGAACGTGAACTGCGCCTGGACGACGAAACCGCAGCCTACGCGCGTGTGTTGGTGAAGGCCGTGAACGCGAGTCGAGACCAACTCGACACCGCCATTGGCCAGCTCACACCCGCATGGCCCGTCGATCAGATGGCCCGCCTGGACGTTGCGATCATGCGCATCGCCCTGGCCGAAATCGACGCCGGCGAGACGCCGGTAGCCGTGGCAATCAACGAGGCCGTGGAGCTGGCCAAACGCTACTGCGCCGAGGGCGCCGCCCCGATGATCAACGGAGCGCTAGGATCGTACGTGCGACAAGACGCGGCGTCCGTGGCGCCTGACCAGCTAGGCTGATCGCATGGCTGAAGCCGACCAGGCGCTGACCAACCCCGAAGAAGACCTCGGCGGCGTTATGTCGCTGCGCGAGCACCTGAATGAGCTGCGCAAGCGGATGACGATCGCCGTGCTGGCGGTGATTCTGTGCAGCTTCGTGGTCTGGCCATTCAAGGACTTTGTCTTCCACTTCGTCCAGCTCCCGCTCCCCCGCGGCGCCGTGCTGCAGCAAATCGCCGTCACCGAAACGCTCTTCACGTTCGTGAAAATCTCGTTCATCGTTGGGTTTGGCCTGGCCAGCCCGATCGTGGTGTATCAGGTGCTGGCGTTCGTCGCGCCCGGCTTGTATCCCCAGGAGCGGCGCTGGATCTTCATGAGCATTCCCGCCGTTGCGCTGGCCTTCCTGACCGGAGTGGCCTTTGCCTGGTTCGTCGTGCTGCGGTTTACGGTGGGGTTTCTGGCGGGATTTGCGCCCGCCACGATTGCCACGGAATTCACGGTCGATGGCTGGGTTTCGTTTGTTCTGCGCATCTTGCTGGCCGTGGGACTGGCGTTCGAGACACCATTCGTGATCTTTGCCTTGGCCAAGATTGGCCTCGTCACGGCCGACAGCCTGGCCCGCCAGCGGCGCTATGCCGTCGTGGCCATCGCCATAATCTCGGCCATCATCACGCCCACGCCCGACCCCTTCACCCAGGCCTCGGTTGGCATCCCGTTGTACGCGCTCTATGAGATTGGGGTCATCCTGGCGCGCGTGGCCGTGCCCAATGACCGAGGCGACGGCGAGCCGGAAGCGGACCCCGAAGGCGAAGGCTCGGTTCCGACGACTGCCTAGCGCGCCTCCGGTCCTGAGGACGGCGTGGCCGGCAGCCTGAGCCCAAGGTTCCCTGCTGCGCGCTGAAAGTCGTCAGGTGGGGCCGCCGCGGCCAGCCAGCGCGTGCCCGCGGCATCGTCGAAGCGCAGCGTCCACGCGTGCAGCATGAACCGTTCGGTTCCGGACGCCTGCCCGCCGTAGGTCTCGTCGCCCAGAATTGGGTGGCCAATGGCCGCCATGTGCACCCGGATCTGGTGGGTGCGGCCGGTCGTTGGTCTGGCTTGCACCAGCGCGGCCCCGGCCGCGCGGCCCAGAATCCGGTAATCGGTCACGGCTGGCCGACCGCGGTGCACCACGGCCATGCGCGTGCGGTGCGTTGGATGGCGGCCAATCGGCGCGTCGATGCGTCCTCGGGGCGGATCAGGCGCGCCGCGCGTGATTAGCAGATATTGCTTGCGGACTTCCCGGCGCTCAAACGCCTGGGCCAGGCGGGTGTACATGGCCCGGGTTCGTGCGATCAGCACGACGCCCGAGGTGTCCTTGTCGAGGCGGTGCACGATGCCGGGCCGGCGTGGATGTCCGACGGCGCTCAACTCCCGATAATGCGCGAGCAGCCGGTGCGCCAGCGTTCCGCTACCGGCGCCCGCGCCCGGGTGCATGACGATGCCGGCCGGCTTGTCGACAGCGATGAATTCGTCGGTTGCCAAAAGTGCCGAAATAGGCCCCGGCTCCGGCGTAAGCTCCTCCGCGACGGGCGGCAATGTTCCTTGCACGCTGTCGCCTGATTGCAGCCGCCGCGCGGGCAGCGCCGGGCGGCCGTTCACCGTCACCACGCCATCGCGAATCAGCCGAGCCGCGCGTGATCGCGTCAGTTCGCCCACGGCCTCCGCCAGGAACACGTCCAGTCGCACGGCGGCCGGTGCGCCCGTATAGGTCAAGTCGAACCGCTCCTGATCGTCGGTCATGCGAGCGGACGGCTATCCGGCGGGCCGCGGCGTACGGCGCGGATTAGCCATCGTTCGCCGCCCGGGAACGAACTTCGATCTCGCCGATGGACACGTAGTCCGCGTAACCGCCGTTCGCCAGCAGCCGCAGTACGACGTAGCGGGTGAGTTCGGTCGGAATCTCGATGCGGACACTGGCCGCGGGATCGAGGTCGGCCTCGCGAATGAACTTCAGACCGGAGGGGTCTTCGCGCGGATCGACCTCGCGTGAGGTAAATACCTGGACCCGCCGCGGGTAGCTGGCTGGCGGTTCGTTCGGGTGATTGAAGATGTCGATCGTCGCGATCGGCGTCCGCAGGTTGAGTTTCAAGACCACATCCTGCGGAAACAGGACATTGGCCGAGCGCCAGGCGGGGAAGTCGGCTTCTACCAGGCCATCCACCAGCGCCTCAGGGTCGTGGCCCTCCTGCGCGCCGCCGGGTGTGAACGCGCGCCCGCCGACGGCGGAAGCCGAAACCAGCGCGCCGCGGCTGCGGTCGGCGCCGTCGAACAGGAGCCGCATCTTCACGGCCAGGTCGCCGCGCAGGTCGCTGCCGTTGCTCACGATGAACAGCTGTACCGCCATGAGCAATGACAGGGTGAGCACGATCGCAACCGGAATCCAGTTCACGGAAAACACGTTGCGCCTGAGGGAGGTGCGGTCCAGTTCGGCCCGGCGCTCGAGTTGCCCATGGCAGACGTCGCAAACGTAGCCCCAGTCCGTTGCGGTGAGCGCCTCGTCGCAAAACAGCCGGGCGCAGCGGTCGCAGCGCTGTGAGGCCACGCGGGTGGGATAGACGGTGCAGCGGTAGAGCGCCAGTTCGCGGGCGCTCTCGGCAAAGATGCGTCGGCTGGGCGGGCGCTTTGCCGGCTCGTCGACCCGCAATGCTGGACCCATCCGCCGCCGTTTCGCTGCGCGTGTGACGGAGTCCAGGAGCCGGCATCCCGGCGGCGCGCGTGTGCCGCGCGCCGCGAAGCGCAGCCATTCCCCAATATACTCGTGTCAATCAGCTAGCCGCCGGCACGCCCCGCGCAGACCCGCCGGCGCCCTCCCCTACGGTGCCGTGTTCAGGCGTAATACCAATGTGCTGCTTGAGATTGCGGAGACGGTGCTCCTGGCCGCCCTCATCTTCTTCGGCACACGCCTGCTGGTGCAGAACTTCCTGGTGGAGGGGCCCAGCATGTCCCCCAACCTGGCCGACTCCGAGTTCCTGCTCGTCAACAAGCTCTCCTACCTGACCGACGATCCAGCGCGGGGCGACGTGATTGTGTTCCGCTCCCCCCGTAATCCGGATGAGGACTTGGTCAAGCGCGTGATCGGGCTGCCGAACGAGGTCGTGGAGATCCGCGACGGTCAGGTCTACGTGAACGGTCATATAGTCGACGAGTCGAGCTATTTCAGGGGGGCGATCGGCCGCGACACGCCAGCCAGGCGCGTACCCGAGGGCTCGTACTTTGTGATGGGCGACAACCGTCTGCAGAGTCGCGACTCGCGAGATATCGGATCCGTGCCGCGGGCCTCAATCCTCGGGCAGGTGTGGGTGGTCTACTGGCCGCCCGCGAAGTTTGGACTCCTGCCCGATACGGTGCCCCCACTGGCGCCAGCGCCTCAGCGAGCCGACGACCTGCCGCTCCCCGCCTGAGCTTCACCTCGCGAGCAGGGCCAGGCGTCAACCACGCGTTGTTTCGTCTGGTCCAGCGTCTCCGGCATCACCTTCACGTCGCCCGTCACCGGCATGAAGTTCGTGTCGCCCGCCCAGCGCGGCACCACGTGGAAGTGCAGGTGACCCGGAATGCCCGCGCCCGCCGCCGCTCCCAGGTTCATGCCCACGTTGTAGCCGTCGGGCGCAAAGGCCTCCTGCAACGCCACCCGCGCCTGCACCACCAAAGACATCAACTCGCTCGCCTCGTCCGGCCGCAGCTCGTCCAGATCCGCCAAATGCCGGTACGGCAGCACCAGCACGTGCCCGTTGTTATAGGGGTAAAGATTCAGCGTCACGTACGCCAGCTGCCCCGCGTGCACGATCAACTCCGGCAGATCCCCGGCCTGCTCCACCGGCACGCAAAACGGACACGCCCCATCGTCCCGCTTCTCACCCCTGACATACGCCATCCGCCACGGACTCCACAACCGCTGCGAAGGCACGGAAAACTCCGGTGGGAGGCGCGGCCACGCGGCCGCCGCGAATGCTGACCGTGATCTTACAGACGAAGCAAGGCCCAGCCGACTTGGGGCCAATCAGAGGATGGACAGCTCTCGGTTGTGGGCGTTCGTGGTTAGCAACCGTGCGTGGTCAGCCCCCGGCCGCCGGTCCAGCCAGCCGATCGACGGCAATGAGGATCCCCGTTGCCGCCGAGACGAGCAGCAACATCCATGCCGCCAGGGCGAACTTCAGATTGGCCAGGTCCGCTTTCGTCGCGTAGTGCCTGAGACTTCGGTCCAGTTCCTCACGCAATTCGGCTCGCGTGAGCGGCTCCACCGTCATCCATTCCTCCCTGCGCCCTGGTTCCTGTTCCGCGCAGTCAAGGCGACGGCGGTCCAGCAAGTTGGCATCTGTCCGCCCTGCGCAATCGTATCGCCGGGTGCCCAGCGGCCATGGCCTGAAGCGGTAGATGGAAGGCGTGGCGCTTTGGCCAAACGACCGATGATCGTCAATGTCTTCCGCTGCCAGAGAGTTCCCGCGTGCGCGGTTGCTACGATTCGCACACATGAGCTTGGAAGCCCACTACAGCCCCGTCGCGCAGGCGATGGAGCAGAATCCGCTGCGGCCGAGTTGGACCATGCAACGGCCCGGCGTGATCAGCCTGGCCTATGGGTTCCCCGACTCGCAGAGCTTTCCCTACGACGAACTGGCCGAGGCCACCGCCGGCCTGATGGCCGCCCACAACGCCGAGGCCCTCCAATACGGCCCCGTCTCCGGCCCCGAACCGCTGCGGCGCTTCCTGGCTGACTGGGCCTGCACAACCGAGGGCCTGGATGTCGGCCCCGACAACATCATGATCACCAGCGGCGCCTCGCAGGGCATCGCGCTGTCGGCTCGGCTGCTCGTGCCACCCGGCGGGACCGTGATCGTGGAGTCCCCCACGTTCATCGGCGCGCTCTGGTTCTTCCGCGGGCTGGGAATCAACGTCGTCGGCGTGGATACCGACGACCTCGGGATCGTCCCCTCCTCACTGCGGGAGACGGTGACTCACCAGCGCCGGGCCGGTGCCCAGGTCTCCCTCGTTTACACCATGCCGACGGTGCACAACCCCGTGGGCTTCAATGCGCCCGTGGAACGCCGGCGCGAACTTGCCGAGGTCGGCGAGGAACTGGACCTGGTTTTTCTGGAGGACGACGCCTACGGCGACCTGATCTTCGACGGCGACCGCCCCCAGGCGCTGTATGCCATTGCCGGCCGTGAGCGCGTCATCAAGCTGGGCACCCTCTCCAAGCTGGTCGCCGGCGGCATGCGCCTGGGCTGGGCAATTGCCGAACCCGACGACATCTCGCGCATGTGCGGCCTCAAGGCCGACAGCGCCACCGGCCCCTTTGCCGCCTGGGTCACCGGCGCCTACCTGCAAAGCGGCGCCCTGGCTCGGCGCCTCCCGACGCTATTGGACCTCTACCGCACGAGGCGCGACGTCATGCTCGAGGAGCTGGCGCCGCTGCGCGAAGTCGGCTGCGACTGGATCACGCCCGCCGGCGGCTTCTTCATCTGGCTGGAGCTTCCCGAGGGTGCCGACAGCGAGGCCATCCGCGAACGCGCCGAAGAGAACGGCGTCACCTACCTGGCCGGACACCACTGCTTCGCCGACGGCCAAAACCGCCGCTACATCCGCCTCGCCTACAGCTACATTCCCGAAGACCAACTCCGCCAAGGCGCCCGCCGCCTCGTCCAAACCCTCCGCACCGAACTCCCGCCTTCCGGTTCGATCTAGCGCGTCTCTCTCCCTCTCCCTTACGGAGACCTCTGCATAGCCCCCGTAATTCCGGGGTCTTCACCCGGAATCCAGTCCCCATCCCCCGCCGCCACCCCCGTTCCTGGTGAGCCGGCCTGGAGTCCGCGGAAGGCCGTGTCGAACCACAAGGCCCCTACCACCCAACCTTCCCCAAACAGCCCCAGCCCACCACCCGTTCGTGGTGAGCCGGGGCGCCGTCCTCGGCGGCCCGTGTCGAACCACAAAGCCGACAGCACCCAAGCCTCCCCAAAACAGGTTCCGGCCCACCCCCGTTCGTGATGAGCCCGTCCTGAGCCCGCCGAAGTGCCTGCCCTGAGCTTGTCGAAGGGAACCACACCCCCCTAGCACCCAACCGACCCAGGCAGTCCTCCCCGTTCCTGGTCAGCCGGGCCGGCGTCTCCAACAGCCCGTATCGAACCGCACCCCTCAGCATCCATGCTTCCAAGGCCGTCTTGCTAGAATCCTCGGTCCCTGCAAGGCCGGTGGCACTCGAATGGCCGGGCCGATATCCCAAATCGGGATTGCGCAGGCAGCATGGGACGGGCGGCTCGATGCTGAGCGCAATTGCCTGCATTTCGCGGATTTGACCGACCACGGCCGGCCGCCACATCCGTGGAAGGTCTGACGCACATCGACATCATCCTCGTTCAGCTCGCCATCGTGTTCCTCCCCGGCCTGATCTGGGCGCAGATCGACGCGCGCTACGCAGCGAAAGAAAAGCCCGGACAGGCGGAGTTTGTGATTAGAGCTTTTCTGTTTGGTATGTCGACATATGCAATAGCGTATGTAGGCTACAGAGTGTTCGGACGAGATTTCTCGGACTTCGGCATTGATGGCCCAGATTCCAGCCGGTTGCTGCGGGGTGAATTCGTAGACGAGATCATTGCTTCTGCTGCTCTGTCGTTCGTGCTGGCAGTCGTGTGGATTTATGTAGCGAACTACAAGTTGCTAAACAAGCTTCTTCTTCTGATGAAGGCAACCGGCAAATACGGTCACGAAGATGTCTGGGACTTCACATTCGCCTCATCCGAGGAGGAAGTAGAATACGTGCATGTGAGGGATTTTAAGCGAGGAATCATATATGCTGGTTGGGTGCATGTCTTCTCTGAGACGGGAAAACTGCGGGAGCTGTTGCTGAAAGACGTCATCATGTATGATGGCGAAGGACGACAGACAGGGACTGTTCCGCTGCTTTACTTCGCTAAAGATGGGTCGGATGTCCACATCGAGTTTCCGCACCGAGGGCCGAGACGCGGTCAGGAAGAGGAACAGTCTGATGGCTGATAGCGACAGAAAAGGCTCTGCGTGGTTCAAAGGTTATGTCTTTCGAGGTGGCTTGGCGAAACATGGCCGTAATCCAGATGTCTCCCGAGTCAAGCAGCGTCCTCCACCCCCCCGAGCCGATCGTCACCCTAGAGATGATTGCGGCCGGCGTTCGGAACGGGGAGCAGGCGCCCGCGGAAGACGATGACACTTCGCGCTAGGCTCCGGCAGTGCTTGCGGCGTCTCGGTCGGCCTGCTCGCAAAAGCAGCGGCTCGGAAGCAAACACAGACGTGAAAAGCACCACGTCCCTTCGCGGCTATGCCTTCAAAGGCGGGTTGGTTTGGAAAGGCGGCGTGAACCCAGCCGTGTCCCAAATCACCGAGCGTCCGCCGCCACCCCTGCCGTTCGCGGGAACCGGCGGCGTCAGTCCGGCCGCCGCGTCCCGACCGCCACGCCCGCGTCCTCGCTGACGTAGCGGCCGGCCTCAGACCGGCCTCCTCCGCTCGCAACCCGAAACTCGCGCCACCACACGTTCGTGGTGAGCCGGTCTGGAGTCTTCGGAAGACCGTGTCGAACCACATAGCCCTCACCAACCAAGCCTCCGAGCAAGTCCGCCCGCCTTCGCATCCTCTCTGACGTAGGGGCCGGTCTCAGACCGGCCTCTTCCGCGCAACCCCCACCCCCGGTCACCTTCCTCCTGTCGGAGCGGCCCTCGTCCCCGTCCCCTTCTTCTCCTCTCTCACTTCTCTCCCCTCTCCCCTTCCCCAAAGCGGCATCTGAGACCCGCCCGCCTACCTAGTTGGAGGAGTTTCTCAGCTTCTTCGTTAGCGACTCCACCAGGATCCGGGACCGTCCGGCTATCGCGTCGCTCTGGTCGAGCGTCGCGTTGTTCAGCCCGCGGACGAATTGATTATTTGTGATCTCGAATAGCTCTACTTCTCCTGCTGTCAAGGCGGGTGTCACAGCAACGTTGTATGCGACTGGAAGCCAGGCGAATACAGAGGGATCGGCGAGATGCGTGTTAGCTTCTGGCCTTACTATGACTATAGGCTTGCTTCCAATCACAAAGCTCCTGTTAGACCTCTTAATCCATGCTACTAGCATTCCCTTGCCACTAATCACGTCCAGGATTCTGGAGTCTTTTGGAATAGCAAGATCTGCTTTAACGCTCTGATTGCTTTGTGATACTATTTCTGGATCACTTACGACATGCTTCAGATTGCTAATTGCAGTTGAAGACAAAGCTCTGCTACGCAATATATCATCCGCTATCTGTAGCCTTGCTTCGTCGAGTTCTTGATCCGACGGACGAACATCTGGAGTGCGCGTAAGCTGACTGCAAAAGTAGGTGTCCCAGCTACGCTTTTCTTGCGCGCTCAGCGTTGGGCGCTTCCCAGCACGGGCCGCGTCTATTAAGCGCAAGATTACTAGTGAAGCATGGCCCTCTAGCTGGGAAAGTGAGTGCTCAATAGAGTAGTCTTTTTCGCCGCCTCCATAGGCGTATTGGAGATACATATTGTTCTCCACAAAAGCCTGCTTTGGACTTGAGATTCGTACGCCTTTTTCAGGTAAGCGTCTATCAAATACATAGAGTCGTCCATTGTCATCCGTGAAATTCTGGAGAAGCATTTTCGGTACATAGTGATGCCGCTTTGGATTGCTCACTCTTTTTCGGTCGGTCATTCCTACTGCCTCGAGTCAGTTTCGCCTTCTCAAATTGAGCGTTAGGAGTTCCTGCAATATGTTGTCTGCGGAGATATCAGGCGCCCACCCGTAAGCCCCCGCCACCGCCGCATCCAACTCCGCATGCGCATCAACTAACCACTGCGGCCGCTCGTTATACAGATTCGTAAGCGTCCGCCGCCCAAGGGCCTGGAGTGGAGCCGCCGCCGTCGCCACAGGCCGCTTCGGATACCCGGGCACCGGCTCGTCCACGCACTCCACCCATTCCGGCGGATTCAGCCAGCGGTCGCGGAGCTGGACGAGGCGGCGGGCGGCTTGGGCGATGGCTATGGCGCGTGGGTCGTTGGCGTAGTCGGCGGCGGGGATGTCGGGGGTGAGGCCCTGGGGGAAGGGGAAGGTATGGAAAGTGGTGGTGGGCGTGTAGCGCGGACGGTCCTCCAGGCTGGTGCCCAGGCGCAGCGACCAGAGCTCGTGAAAGCGGCTGTGCAGGATGCCGAAGGTGGTCTCGTCGTCGCGGGCGATGACGATGAGCTGATGGTCGGGGCAGACGCTAGTGTCGTACCAGGTAAAGAGCCGATGCTTCGCAACCGTTGGAGTAGCGATATAGCGCTCGAGTCCGTCGAGTGCGCGCCACATTTCTGGTGCCGGTGACGCATGCCGCCACCAGTACACACGTCGTTTCTTCTGACGGTTGCGCCTGCGCACTGGATACACGAGGTCTTGAACGTGCCGAAACGGTTCTTCATATAGCGCGGCATCGGCCTCGGACATCTGGTCGCCGAAGTCAATGATCCACTTGCCCGACGGGCGGCGGGTCAGGTCCATGCCGTTTACACGAGGTTTGAGCACGTCGGCGTTTGGGCGCCCGTTCGGGTTAGCGGGCAGCCTTAGCCACTCGCGCGCCTGATCGCCCGAAATATCGAAGGCGCCGCCCTTAATGTCTCCCATGAATGAGACCTTTGCAAAACCCTGGCGTGAGGCGCATGGTGAAGACCATCTCCCCCGCCGCCGAGGGTCGTGGCCATGCACCGTTCCACCCATTCGCCGGAACTCATCGACGCCTGGCTGCCGCCGCGGGTTGGCCGCAACGCCCGGCTGGAGCGGCTGACGCAACTCATCGACTGGGCGCCGCTGGAGGCGCTGGTGGCGGGTCTGCACGCCGCGCCGGTCGGGCGGCCGAGTTATCCGCCGCTGCTGATGGTGAAAGTGCTGCTGCTCCAGCAGTGGTACCAGGCCTCGGACCCTGCGATGGAAGAGGCGTTGTGGGAGCGGCTGTCGTTCCGGCGCTTCGTGGGGTTGGGGCTGCAAGACGACGCGCCGGATCACTCGACGATCAGCCGGTTCCGCACGCGGCTGACGGCGGCGGGCGTGGCCGAGCCGCGGTTCGCGGCGGTGGAGCAGCAACTGGCCGCGCGGGGGATGCTGGTCAAGCAGGGCACGCTGGTGGACGCGACGTTGGTGGCCGCGCAGGTGCGCCGCCCGCGGGGAGGCGGCGCAGGCGCGGGCAGCCCCAGGGACCCGGACGCGGCCTGGGCCCGCCGGGGCCCGCACGCCCGCTTCGGCTACAAGCTGCACCTGGGCGTGGACGCCGACTCGGAACTGATCCGGCGCGCGATGCTGACGCCGGCGAACGTGAACGAGACCGAGGTGGCGGACGGGCTGATCGCGGGGGACGAGGGGGCGGTGTATGGGGATGCGGCCTATGGCCCGCACGCGCGCAGCACCCGGCTGCGGGCGCTGGGGATCGCGGATCGGCTGATGCGGCGGCCCAACAAACATCATCCCCGGCTGGGCCCGACGGCGCGCCGCCGCCACGCCCGGATCGAACAGGTGCGGCGGCCGGTGGAGCACGTGTTTGGCACGTTGAAACGCTCGTACGGCTACCAGCGGGTGCGCTACCGGGGCCTGGCCCGCAATACGACCGAGATGTGGTTCAAGCTGCTGGCCTACAACCTGCGCCGCGCGGACCGCTTGCTGGCCGGCGCGCCCGCCTCGCCCTAGGCGCACTGCGCCCTCACCTCGGCGCGGTGGGCTGTGGGTAGCCCTCGGCGGGTGGCGACCCGAGCTACCCCACCCCTCGCGACCCCGTCGCGGCCCGGCGGCCGCCCCTCGGCGCTGCTCAGGGCGCATTATTCAAAGGTCTCATGAATGCGGCACCGGCGTTCTGCGGCAGGCGGACTGCGCCGGTGAGATCGACGCTTCCGCTCGTCAGGTCAGCGTTGATGCGTGGTGCGTCCATGCCGTCCAGCCGGGTCGGCAGCCCCGTTTCCCTTCCGGCAAAGCAGATGAGTGATACCCGCACGGCCGCGCCGTCCACTACCCACGGCTCGTCCGACCAAGCGTCATAAATTGCTCCCCGCTCTAGGATGCGATCCAGCACGGAGCGATTGCGCCCGCCTCGAATCGAGTTCGTGCCGACCAGACCGGCCCGCGAGATCTTGCCGTCAGTTACCAGTCGCTCAGCCTTGTCGAACCAGTGACAGACCAGATCAGCCTCGCCGTGAATCCGATCACCGTAAAGTTGCTGTAGACCCTCTACGTACTCGTCGCCCAGCACCCCGCGCAGCAGCTTCCCGCCCAAAAACGGCGGATTCCCAATCACCACATCCGCCGCTGGCCAGTCTGGTTCCCTAGTTTCAGCCGTCAGCACCGCATCCTGGCACTCGATCGTGTCCAGCGGCTTCAGAATCGGGTCGCGGTCCTCGCGGAAGCCATGCCGCCGCATCCACTGGATCTCACCGATCCAGACCGACACCCGCGCCAGTTCGGCGGCATAGGGGTTGAGCTCGATCCCCTTCACGTTGGCCGGACCCACGGCCGGAAACGGCGGCTGCAACCCCAGCGTCTGCGCTTCCACCCGCACTCGGTGTTCCAGGTCCTTCAGCGCGTGCAGCGCCAGGTACAGGAAGTTGCCCGACCCGCAGGCCGGGTCCAGCACCCGGAACTCCGCCAGCCGCTCCAGGAACTCGCGCAGTTGCTTCGAGGCCTCCTGCCGACGACGGCTGGCCGCCTGCGTAGTCTTGGCCTTGCCCGCTTGATCGAGCAGGTCGCTCAGCTTCTCCTTGGTGGCCGCCCACTCCGCCAGCCAAGGACGCACGATCACCGGGTCCACAATCTGCATAACCTTCTCGCGGTCGGTGTAGTGCGCGCCCAGTTGTGAGCGCTTGTCCGGGTCCAGCCCCCGCTCGAACAGCGTGCCCAGGATCGACGGATCGATCTCCGACCAGTCCAGCCCCGCCGCCTCGCGCACCGCGTTGACCTGCGGCCGGTCCAGCGGCAGCGCCGTGTCGTCGTCGAACAGCCCGCCGTTGAACCACGCCACTTCCTCAAATCCGACTCTCCCGCCCTGCCTATGCATGGCGCCGAAGAGTTCGCTCGCGTATCCGGCGAATTCATCGGGTCGTAGCCGCGCCTGTTCCAGCATCCGCCGGAACATCTGGTCCGGCAGCAGCCCCACGTCCTCCGCGAACATACAGAAGACGAGCCGGTTGACGAAGTGCGCCACGGTCTGCGGCTCGTGCCCCCGCTCCCTCAGCCCCTGGGCCAGTTCGGCAAAGGTGGCCGCCGCCTGCTCGGTCAGCGCTTGGCGGGTTTGTTCAGGCCGCAGCCGTTCGGGATCGCTGAAGGCCCACTTCAGCAGGTTGCGCGTGGCCGGGTCGTCCAGCTCGTACAGCGTGAACTCGTGGACCGTGCTGACGCTGTTGGTCCAGTTGGTGTGAATCCGGAAGCGCCGCATGTCCGAGACGATCAGCAGCGGCGGGTTCTCCAGCGCCAGCGCGTACTGCCTTAGCTGCTGAAACGCCGCGTCCAGGTCCTTCCCTTGCGTCTTGTACTCCCAGGCAAAGCACCCCCGCTTCCACACATCCGCCCAGCCGCCGCCCCCGCTGTCCTTCCGCGCCCCCCGCTCGAAGCAGTACCACTCGCCGTCAGGATCGGCCGCAACTGGCGTCGGCTCATCCAGCAGCGCGCACAAATCATTGAAATGCGACTGAGAGACGGAGCGCTCGTTCAACGTCACCGCCCGCCACTTGTCGATGAACTCGGCAGCCGTCAACCCACTAGCCAAGACAATTCCTCACAGCGACGGCAAGCCCCAGCGGTGTCCACATTCTGCCCCGCACCCGACGCCCTAAACCGCCTGCCGGCGTGGACGGGTGCGACGAACGGCTACCCCGCGCTCGCCGCGGCGGCCGCCACGGCCTTCAGCCCCACCGTGGCCGCGGTCCATTCCATTGCCGCGGCGGCCCAGGCCAGGCCGGCCCCAAATCCAACCATCAACACTCGGTCGCCCGCCTGAATCCGCCCCGCCTCCAGCGCCTCGCAAAGAGCGATCGGGATGGACCCAGCCGAGGTATTCCCGTAGCGGTCCGCGTTCACAAATACGCGATCCATGGGGATTCCCGCCCCCCGAGCGGCCGATTTGATGATCCGTAGGTTGGCCTGATGCGGGATGAACAGGTCCACGTCGTCCGGCCCCAGCCCCGTCTCGTACATCGTGCGGCGCGCCGCCTCGGCGGTGGCCTTGACGGCGAACTTGTAGACCTCACGCCCGTTCATGCGCAGGTAGTGCGCGCCCGACGCAATCGTTTCGGTCGTGGCCGGCTGGTGGCTGCCGCCGGCTGGCTGGATCAGCAGCGGCGCTCCCGCCCCGTCCGACCCCAGCACCGTGCTCAGAATCCCGCCCGGACCGTCGGTGGCCTGCATCACCACCGCGCCCGCGCCGTCCCCGAAGAGCACGCAGGTCGAGCGGTCCGTCCAGTCCACCACCCGGGACATGGTGTCCGCCCCGATCAGCAATATCGTTTCGTGCGTCCCCGATTCGATCAGGCTGCGCGCCACGGCCAGGCCGTAGACGAACCCCGCGCAGGCGGCGTTGATGTCAAACGCGCCGGCCCGCGTCGCGCCCAGCGTGTCCTGCACCAGGCTGGCCGTCGCCGGGAAGCCGTACTCCGGCGTCAGCGTGGCCACCACCACCAGGTCGATGTCGTTCGGATGCACGTCGGCCACCTGCAATGCGCGCTTGGCGGCATCCCGTGCCAGCGTGAAGGTGGACTCGTCGTCGCTGGCGATCCGGCGTTCGCGGATACCCGTGCGCGACACGATCCACTCGTCCGACGTCGCGACCATCCGCTCCAGGTCTGCGTTGGTGCGAATCTGCGGGGGGACGCACATCCCCCAGCCGGTTATCGTCGCTGCACGGCTCACGCAAGGCTCCGGTGGATAGGGACGCGGGTAGCTATCGTATGGCGAGCATAGCCGCCGATAGCCTGGCAACGCGACTCCGGCGGCCAAACCCCGTCCCCCGGATGCCCGTACGGACGGATCGCCAACCCCCTGCCCCGATTCCCGCCCTCTGCGGAGGCGCTTCGCCAACCGCCTTCCCCAATCGCCGCCCTCGGCAGGAGCAGCTTCACGAAGCGTCCTCGCTCTCCCCCAGAGCGCTCTCCTCACCAACCGCGAACCGCCGCCGCTCCCTCGCGTCCGGACCGGAGACATGCTGAACAGGTGTTCAGTCTGACCCCAAATGTGTTCAGTCCGACCCCAAATGTGTTCACTTTTTCCGACGAAGTGTTCACGCTGTCCTGACGACGTGTTCGCCTTGGCCTCGTCCGGTGTAACCCATGTCTCCAACGAGGTGTAACCCATGTCCCCGACCGATGTTCGCTATGTCCCCAGCCTGCACAGTGGTAGGGGCGCCGCTCGTCGGTGCCCACGGAAAGGCGCCCCAGCCCGCGCACTCTTGCCAGTCGTTCTCAATACGTGTACACTGGGCCTGGGTCCCCCGCATCCACCCTTGGAGTCTTCATGCCCCTGCTTGGCCTCGTTCTGGCATCTCTCCTCGCGACCTGGAATCTCCCCTCGCTCCGCTGGCGTCCTCCCCCGAGCTCCCGCGCCCCTGCCATTGCGGCGTCTCTTGCCGTCCCCGCGCCCTCGGGAGTCCATCGCGGACGCCCCGCCCCGCCACCGGTCCATCCGGTCCCTGCGAGCCTGTCCCACCAGCCCGCCTCGCCCCGCCTGCTCCAAAAGGCGTCGCGAATCCCCCAAGAAATCTGCCAAAAACTCTCTCTCGCCAGCCCGACCCCCTTATGGGGGTCGGGCTGGCGAGAGAGAGTTCCCCCCTTCACCCCCAGGCGCCGAGCCAACGCAGCCGGTGGAAACCCGGCCTCTGGCGGCTGCGTTGATACACTCGCTTGGCCACGAAGCGCGTTGTCCGCGCGGCGGCTTGCGGTGATCGGAGACTGCATGTCGGAGCGGGTTGTCGTCACAGGCATTGGTGCCGTGACGCCGCTTGGGATGACGACCGAAGACACCTGGCGCGCCACGCTGGACGGTCAGAACGGCATCGCGCCGATCACGGCGTTCGACACCACCGGCTTCAGTTGCACCATCGCCGGCGAGGTCAACGACTGGGACGCCAACGCCCTGCTTGGCCGGCGGCTGGCGCGGCGCACCGACCGCTTTTCCCAATTCGCCATCGTGGCCGCGCGCGACGCGGTGGCGGACGCTGGGCTGGAGATCACGGAAGCCAACCGCGATGACATTGGCTGTTTCATCGGCAGCGGAGTCGGCGGCCTGCTGGTGTTGGAGCAGCAGGTGCATACGCTGCGTGACCGCGGCCCCTCCCGCATCTCCCCCTTCCTGATTCCGGAAATCATCGCCAACATGGCGGCGGGCATGGTCGCGATCGACTTGGGCATCGGGGGACCGAACATCGCCATCGTGACGGCCTGCGCGACCGGCGCCCACTCCATTGGCGAGGCCGCGGCCACCATCAAGCGTGGCGCGGCCGACGTGATTCTGGCTGGCGGCACCGAGGCGGCGATTGGGCCGATTGGCCTGGCTGGTTTCTGCGCGGGACGCGCCCTCAGCACCCGCAATGACGACTACGAGCACGCATCACGGCCGTTCGACAAGGACCGCGATGGCTTTGTGGCAGCTGAAGGCGCCGGTGTGTTGGTCTTGGAGAGCTACGAGCACGCCAGCGCGCGCGGCGCACCGATCCATGCCGAGATTCTGGGCTATGGGCTGAGTTCCGATGCGTTTCACATCACGCAACCGCCGCGCGCCGGCGACGGCGCGGCGCGCTCGATGCGAGGCGCCCTGAATGACGCCCGGCTCGACGCGTCCGCAATCGACTACATCAACGCGCACGGCACGTCGACGCCAGCGGGTGACCTTGCCGAAACCAACGCCGTCAAGCAAGTGTTCAACGGGTCCGGCGCCACGGCGCCGGTCAGTTCGACGAAATCGATGATGGGGCACCTGATCGGGGCGGCTGGCTCGGTTGAAGCCATGTTGTGCATCCGGGCGATTCGCGATGGCGTAATCCCTCCGACGATCAATTACGAAACGGCCGACCCGGAGTGCGATCTGGACTACGTGCCGAACGAAGCCCGCGAGATGCCGGTCAAGCGTGCGATGTCGAACAGCTTTGGTTTCGGCGGTCATAACGCCACGCTGATCGTCGGCGCGGTCTAGGCGGTTGGGCCTATTCCGGACCAGGTCGAACCTAGCGCCGACGTGGGCTATGCCCGGCGTGTCCGCGCGGTTCTGGATGCGATGCGGCGGCTCGATCTGGCGGAGCTCGAGGTTCGCATCGGCGACGAACGGGTGGCGGTGCGCCGCCCCGAACCGCGCACAGCGGGTGCCGGACCGGCGCTGGCGCCGACGGCGATCCCCCCACCCGCACCTCTGCCTTCCGGCACAGCGGTCACGTCACCGCTGGCCGGCACCTACTACGGCTCGCCGCGGCCGGGTGCTGAGCCATTCGTGCACGTGGGCGACCAGGTGGCCGCCGGCGCCGCGATCGGGCTGGTGGAAGCCATGAAGGTTTTCAACGAGATCACAACCGACCACGCGGGCGAAGTGGTAGCCGTACTGGTTGAGAATGGCGATACCATCGCGGCGGGTCAGACCCTGATCATTGTGGATACTGGCGCCGGATCGTGAACGGACGGCTCGGCGTTGGACTCGGAAAGGTAAGGCAACAGTGAGCGTGCAGGCCGGTCGACGCATGGCGGGACTGGCGCCGCGGCAGGCGGTTTCTGACGGCGTGCTCGTCGTCGTCTTCGCCCTCCTCATGATTCCGGCGGCGCAGGCCAAGATCGAGGCGGACCCGGTCCCCTACACCCTGCAAGTGCTCTTCGTGCTGCTGACGGGCCTTGTGCTGGGCCCCTGGCGGGGCGCCGCCGCGATGCTGCTGTACGCCGTCATGGGGTTCGCCGGTCTTCCCGTGTTTGCGCGCGGGGGCGGCCCGGCCTACTTCCTCACCCCGACCGCCGGGTATATCTACGGGTTCGTGGTCGCGGCCTTCGTGACCGGCATGACCTCGCAGATGCTCCACGCGCGCTTTGACGGGGCGATCGAGGGTAGTCGCGGCGCGATCTTGCGGTTTGTACGGATCGATCTGCTGGCGGCCCTGGCCGGGGTGCCATTCATCTATGTCTTTGGCGTGAACCACCTGGCTCTCTACTATGTACTCGCAACGGACGAGTTGAACCCTTGGGGCAAGGCTTGGTCCGCTGGCGCGGGCATATTCATCTGGTACGACGTCTTGAAAGCCACCATTGCCGCCGCTCTCGTTAGTAGCGCCGGTATGCAAAGAGAGGGACTCCGTGGGAACCGTTGAGCGTGTGATTGCCGTGGTTTCGGACAAGCTCGATGTGCCGGCGGATGAGATTTCCGCGGACTCTCGGTTTGTAGACGACTTGAACGCCGACTCGCTGGATCAGGTCGAGCTGATCATGGCGCTTGAGGACGAATACGACCTGACGATCCCGGACGAGGACGCCCAGAAGCTTATGACGATCAACGACACGGTTCAGTACATCAACGAGAACACCTAGGGCCGGCCTCTAGAGCGTCAGTCGCGAGGCCGGAGCGTCGGCCTCAAGTCCACTGCTTGACGGCGTTCGCGGTTCGCTGGGCCGCTTGGTTGCGGCGTCGGCTAGCGAGTCCTGAACTGGCCAAGACTCGTCGCCGATTGCGCCCGCGGGCAACAGTCAGTCAAACCGAGGTTGGTGTGCACGCCAGAGCCTTGCGATCGCGTTACCAAGCTCCTCCAGCGCGCGGGCGCGCTGGCAGGTGGTGATGGTCTAGAGCAGTCCCGTGCTGACGGCCGACTGCGCCCAGGTCAGCAGCCCGCCACCCACGATCCCGAAGGCGATTGTGGCGCCGGCCACGGCGGCGATCACTGCCGAATGCGTGTCGGCGACGACGGCAGATGCCGGTACCGCTCCGGCGGCTGCCGGGACGCTCTCGTCCGCATCCTGCATGAACATCATCACGACGACCCGCAGGTAGTAGAAGGCCGAGATGACCGAGGTGACGACCAGCACCACGGCCAGCCAGCCGAAGTTGGCGTCGACGGCGGATTGCAGAATGTAGAGCTTGCCCAGGAAGCCGGACAGCGGCGGAATGCCCGTCAACGAGAGCATGAAGATAGCCATGGCCACAGCCGGCAGCGGCGCTCTCTGCACCAGACCGCGGAATGCCGAAATGTCGTTGCTGCCCGTCTGGGTTTCCACCACGTAGGCCACGGCGAACGCTCCAAAGGTCATGAAGGCGTAGACGAAGCCGTAGAACAGCACCGACGGGATGCCGATAAACGTCGCGGCGTCACCCGTCTGGCTAACCGCGGCCAGCCCGACCAGCATGTAGCCCGTGTGGGCGATGCTGGAGTAGCCGAGCATGCGCTTCACGTCGCTCTGGGCGATGGCGGCCAGGTTCCCCAGGATCATCGTCGCGGCGGCGATAACGGCCAATGCGATGGCGATGTTGGCGGCGAGCGGCTCAAACGCCAGCGTGACCACGCGCGCCAGCAAGGCCATGGCGGCGACCTTGGGGCCAACGGAGATGAACGCGGCCGCCGGCGTGGGGGCGCCCTGGTAGGCGTCGGGCGTCCAGGCGTGGAACGGTACGGCGGCGACTTTGAAGCCCATCGCCACCAGGATCAAGCCCAGAGCGAACAACGTCCACGGGGTTTCCCCGTGGACCATGAGCCTGGCGGCCGTTTCCGCCAGGTTGGTCGTGCCGGTCAGGCCGTAGGTCCAGGCAATCCCGTAGATCAGGATGGCCGAGGCAAACGCACCGAGTGCGAAGTACTTCATGGCGGCTTCCAGCGACTCGCGCCGGAAGCGAGTGAGGCCAACGAGCACGTAGACCGGCACCGCCATGGTCTCGATGGCAATGAAGGCGGTCGCCCAGTCGGTCGCGCCGACCATCAGCATCATGCCGAGCAGTGAGAACTGGAGCAGCGCGGCGAAATCGGTCAGCGGCGCGGTCGAGAACCGCTGCGCGGCGAACACAATGGCCAGCGAGGCCAGGATTAGGAAGAGTGTGCGGAAGAACGTGGAGTAGCCATCGACCACAAGCTGGCCGGCAAAGACTTGGACGGCGGCGTTGTCGGCGGGCGCGCGCATGAACATGAACAGCGCGGCCGTGCCGTTGCCGATAAGCGCCAAGCTGACGCTCGTCCAGCGCCGGTCGCCGCGCGTAATCGCGGCCCACAGCAGCAGCGCCAGGGCGGTGCCCAGCACAATCAACTCAGGAATGACGTAGCCGATATCCGCAGGTTCGATCATCGTTTACCCGGCCAGCCCGGCGGTGGTGGCGCTCAGCAGGCGCACGAACGTGTCCGGCAGGATGCCGACCCAGACGACGAGCACGCCCAGGCCAACGAATGTGACGACCTCGGTGCGATTCACGTCCGGGATGGTAGCCAGCTCTTGGTTGCGCAGCCGGCCCAGCGCAACCCGCTGGAACATCCAGAGCATGTAGGCGGCGGCCAGGATCACGCCGAGCGCGGCCAGAACGCCAACGCCGGTCGCGTAGTCGAACGCGCCCACCAGCACCAGGAACTCACCTACGAAGCCGCTCAACAGCGGCAGCCCGAGCGACGCCAGCATGAAGAATCCGAAGAGCGCGGTGTACACCGGCATGCGCGGCGCCAGACCGCCTAGTTCGTCAATGCGGCGGGTGTGCGTGCGCTCGTAGATCACTCCGACGGCAAAGAAGAGCGCGGGGCTCACGACCCCGTGGCTAAGCATCTGTACCAGTGCTCCGTCGATTCCGGTCTGGGTGGCGGTGAAGATGCCGAGCGTGACAAAGCCCATGTGGCTGACGCTCGAATAGGCCACGAGCTTCTTCAGGTCGGGCTGAACCATCGCCACCAGCGCACCGTAGACGATAGCCACCAGCGACAGCGCGACCATCAGCCCGCGGGCTTCGTCCACGGCTTCGGGCGTCATGGGTAGCAAGAAGCGCAGGAAGCCGTAGGCCCCCATCTTCAGCAGCACGCCTGCCAGCACCATGCTGCCGGCGGTTGGCGCTTCGACATGCGCATCCGGCAACCAGGTGTGGAACGGGAACATGGGCACTTTGATTGCAAACGCCAGGAAGAAGGCCACGAATACCCAGCGCTGCAGCACCTGCGAGGCCCCGGCCATTTCTTCCGGAATCGCCTCAATGTCAAACGTGCCGGTGTTCAGGCGGAGGGCCAGGATCGCCACCAGCATCAATACGCTGCCGGCGAAGGTGTACAGGAAGAACTTGATCGTGGCGTAGATGCGGCGCTCGTGCCCCCAGACCCCGATCATCAGGTACATCGGGATCAGCACCATCTCCCAGAAGACGTAGAAGAGGATGAAGTCGAGGGCGACGAAGACGCCGAGCATTGCCGTCTGGAGGGTGATCAGCGCTACGAAGAACTCGCGCTCACGCCGGCGGATCGTCAGCCAGCCGGCCGCTACAACCAGCGGGCCGATGATGCCGGTCAGCAGGACCATCAGGATGGACACGCCGTCCACGCCGAGCTTGTAGGAGATGCTGAGCGCGGGAATCCAGGGCGCGGTCTCCACGAACTGATAACCGGTGGTCTCGTGGTCGAACGTGACCGTGACGATGATGGCGAGCACGGCCTGCACGAGGCTGGCGCCCAGCGCCCCGAGGGCGATGGCGTTGCGGCTGCGCGCCAGCAGGATTAAGGGCAGTCCGATCAGCAGCGGCAGCCAGAGCGCCAGGGAGAGGATCGGGAAATCAAGGGCGGCTTCGCCGGTTGTCATGCCGTTCATCTAAAGAGGACCAGGCTGCCAACGGTAAGCACCAAACCGAGCACCATCAAGAGCGCGTAGTTCTGGGCCTGGCCGGTCTGGAGGCGACGGACCTGATTGGCTGTGAAGCGCGAGAGGTAGCCAACACCGTTGACGATGCCGTCGATCACACCGGCGTCAAAGCCCCACGAGATCATCGCCGTGGCCCTGGTGAAGGCCACACCGAATCCGTCCCCGATGTGATCCATATACCACTTCTGACGAAAGAGCGTCTCGGCGCCCGGCGCGACCCGGCGCGCCAGCGCGGGGATACCCATCCCTCGGCTGTAGGCGCCCAAGGCCAGCAGCAGGCCGCCGCCGGCCGCAGCGGTGGAGACAAGCGCAAGAACAAGTGTCGCGGGCTGTCCAGCACCTTCCAGGTGAACGATTCCGGCCGCATGCTCAAGGTAGCCGTGGATGATTCCGTGCTCCGGCGGGATGCCCAGCACGACGCCCGCAAGCGCCGCGCCGGCTGCGAGAACAACCAGAGGCAGGGTCATCACCCAGGGCGACTCATGCGCGTGGGCGTGCAACTCCGCGTTGCGGGGCTGGCCATGGAACGTCTTGACGATCATGCGGAACGTGTAGAACGCAGTCATGACGGAAACCGCCAGGCCGGTCACGAAGAAGACCCAGAAGATACCGGCGCCGTGATCCGCGGAGAGCGCGGTACCGGGATCGGCGGTTGCCTTGAGGTGCGTGAGGGCCAGAATTTCATCCTTACTCCAGAACCCGGCCAGCGGAAAGATTGCGGCCAGCGCCAGCCCGCCCACGATAAACGTGGCGTAGGTGACGGGCAGCTTGCGCCACAAGCCGCCCATCTGGCGCATGTCCTGTTCATCGTTGAGCGCGTGGATCACGCTGCCCGATCCAAGAAACAGGAGGGCTTTGAAGAATGCGTGCGTTGCCAGGTGGAAGATCGCGACCGTGTAGGCGCCGACTCCCACGGCCAGAAACATCAGGCCGAGCTGGCTGACGGTCGAGTAGGCCAGCACGCGCTTGATGTCGGTCTGCGTCAAGGCAATGGTGGCGGCCATGAAGGCCGTGAAGGCGCCCACCGCAGCCACCAGCACCAGCGCCTCGGGCGCCAGCGAGTAGATGGGGTTAAGGCGAACGACCAGGTAGACGCCGGCGGTGACCATGGTTGCGGCGTGGATCAGCGCGCTGACCGGAGTCGGGCCTTCCATGGCGTCGGGCAGCCACACGTGCAGCGGGAATTGCGCCGACTTGCCCATCGCGCCGATGAACAGCAGGCACGCGATGGCGGTGACCATGCGCGCGTCCGCAGCGCCCAAACCGTCGAAGATCTCCCGGTAGCGCAGCGTTCCGAACTCGAGGAATGCCAGAATGATTCCAATTGCGAATCCGAAGTCACCGATTCGGTTGACCAGGAACGCCTTGGTGGCGGCCGTGTTGGCGCTGTCCCGCTCGTACCAGTATCCGATCAGCAGGTACGAGCACAGCCCCACCATCTCCCAGAATATGAAGAGTTGGAGCAGGTTGTCCGAGATAACCAGCATGATCATGCTGAACACGAACAACGGGATCCAGGTGAAGAACCGCGGCTTGTTTGGGTCGTGGGCCATGTAACCGACCGCGTACATGGAAACCAACGTGCTCACGCCGGTGACGACCAGCAGCATCACGATCGTGAGTGCGTCCGTCAGGAACGCAATCTCGATGTTGAAGCCGCCGCTGGCGATCCACTGGTAAAGCACCGACGAGTCTTTGTCGGAGCCTGCACTTTCGATCCAGAGCGCCACCGTGGCCGCGAACGATCCCAAAATCGCGAGCGTCGAAACCCAGCCTGTCCAGCGCGGGCCGCGCCGCCCCACCAAGCCATTGACCGCAAAGGCCAGTAACGGCAAAAGCGGAATGATCCAGGGCGCGTTCAGCATCCGGACGTCCTCACACGTGGCATAAACACCTTCACCCGCTCAGGCTGTCGAGTTGATCCACGTTGACAACCGGATACACGCGGCTGAGGGCAACCAGGATCGCCAGCCCGATCGCCACTTCGGCGGCGGCAACGGTCAGCGAGAACACCACAAGAATGAATCCCGCCTGATCGTTCAGGTAGGCGGAGAAGGCCGCCAGGGTGACATTGGCGCCCTGGAGCATGAGTTCGATACACATCAGCATCACGATCGCGTTGCGGCGTATCAGCACGCCGGTTGCGCCCAGGGCGAAGAGCAGGGCGCCGACGACCAGGAATCCGTTCAGCATCATCAAGCGGACTCTTCCAGCACCGGCTCGGGCTGACCGCTCTGCGCATCAGCTGCGTCTGCGGCTTCGCCGCCGGCTGCTTGTGCGAAGTCGGCCTGCTCGTGCGACTCGATGCGGCGCGCCAGCACGATGGCGCCGATGGTCGCCGCAGTCAGCATCACGCTGGCTGCCAGGAAGGGCAGCGTGTAATCGTTGAACAGCACGACGGCCAGGGCCTGGGTGCTGCCGCCAAGTTCGGACACGGTGGCGGGCGGGAAGGTGCCCTTGATCGATTCGCTGATCTCTGGCGTGCCCAGGCTCACGATCACCGCCTCGACGGCCAGCAGAATCCCCAGCGGGATGCCCAGCCAGATCTGGCGGTGCGTGATCCGCTCTTCGGGGAGGCGCCGCATGTCCAGCATCATGAGTGTGAATAGGAACAGCACCACGATGGCGCCGGCGTAGATGGCGATCTGGGCCACCGCCAGGAAGCCGGCGCCCAGGATCACAAACAGCCCCGCCACGTGGAAGATAACGGTGACGAGGGAGATGGCCGAGTGCACGGGGTTTCGCGCGGCCAGCATGATGACGCCGGCGGCGACGGCGGCAATCGCCAGGTACCAGAAGGCGACGGTGGTCTCGAGGTTGTCAGCCATACCGTTCCGTAGTCCTGGCCGCCGGCCCCTGGGAACCAAAGGTTCGGTGCACGTGATCGTCCGCGTCAGCCACGTTCGAACCAGTTCGCGATGGCGGCGCCCGGCCCGATGTTTTTCTGCTCGACCTCCCGGTTGGCCTGGTCGCTCTCGTAGATTTCGATCATCTTGAGGCCGTCAATCAAGAGGCCGCGGCGGTCTTCGGTGATCAGGTGAAAGTCGTGCGTGCGCTGCAGCGCGTCGACCGGGCAGGCCTCGATGCAGAAGTAGCAAAAGACGCAACGGCCCACGTCGAAGAGATAGCGGTCGACGAACCGCGTGCCGTCGGCGTTTTCGCTGGTATCCACGCGGATGACGTCGTTGGGGCAGGCGGTTTCGCACAGGCCGCAGCCTACGCACGTCATGCCGCCGGTCACCTCGTCGCGACGCATGCCGACCTGTCCACGGAAGCGGTAGGAGATATCCCGCAACTGCTCGGGGTAGAGGACGGTCGCCGGCTTGCGGCCGGTGACCATCAGCATGGTCTTCAGTCCCTTCAACACGCCAGAACCGAGGGGCATTCGTTAGCTCCAGGCCATCCGTAGACCGGCCGCGATGAGAAGGTTCACCACGCCGATCGGAATCAGAATCTTCCAGCAGAAGTTCATGAGCTGGTCGTAGCGGAACCGCGGCTGCGTGGCTCGCAGCAGGAAGAACACAAACATGAACACGCTGCACTTCAGCACGAACCAGAACACGCCGGTGAGCCCTTCCAGCCCGGGAATTGTCCAGCCGCGCCAACCGCCAAGGAATAACGTGGTGACAAGGGCTGACATGAGCAGCATGTTGGCGTACTCGGCCATGAAGAAGAAGGCCCAGCGCATACCGGAGTACTCGACGTGGAAGCCCGCGACCAATTCCGACTCGGCTTCCGGTAGGTCAAACGGAGCGCGGTTCGTTTCGGCCACGGCGGCGATCAGGAAGAGCAGGAAGCCGATCAACTGCGGAACGATGAACCAGAGCCCGGCCTGCGCGTCCACAATGTCGATCAGGCTCAGGGAGCCGCTGTAGATGATGACGGACAGCACGCCTAGACCCATGACCAGTTCGTAACTGATGATCTGCGCACTCGAGCGCAGTGCTCCCAGATGGGCGTACTTGCTGTTGGACGACCAGCCCGACAAGACGACGCCGTAGACGCCAAGCGAGCCCATGGCCAGGAAGAACAGGATGCCGACGTTGAGATCGGCGACCCACAAGCCGATCGTGCGACCAACTTCAACTTCAGGACCGAACGGGACGATGGCCCAGGCCGCCATGGCCGGCACGACCATCATCACGGGCGCGAACCAGTAGATGCCCTTGTCGGACTTGGCGGGGATCATGTCTTCCTTGATCCCCAGCTTCAGCCCGTCGGCCGCAGTCTGGAGCGTGCCGCGCCAGCCCACGCGGTGCGGGCCAAAGCGGGACTGCATGCGGCCAAGCACCCAACGCTCCAACAGCACCAGCGGCATGGCGCCAATTGCAAAGATCAAGAAGACCGCCAGGACCTTGATTATCAAGATCAGCCAAGCCCAAAAGTCCATGATTAGGCCTTGCTGACTCGCACCACGGCGCCGTCAGGGGCTCGCGGGTCAAGCTGACGGGGCGCGGCTTCCAGGAACCGGTCCGGCAGGCTGACGACGCCCGACGGTACGCGCCGGGCCACGAGCGCCTTCAAATTGACTTCACCGCCCGCGGATGCCACGTGCACTCGGTCGCCATGTGCGATCTGGAGTCGCTCGGCATCGTCGGGATTCAATTCGGCCACCGCGTCGGGAAGCATCACGGTAAGGCTGGGTGCGTGCCGTCCGGCCACGCCGGCCGTGTAGAGATGCTGCTCGGTCGCCAGCACAAACGCGTCGGCGTCCTCGGGCGGCATTACCGCGCCGTTGACGGCGACGGTCTGGCCGGACCCCGAAATCGAGGGCGGCATGGATAGCTCGGCCAGTTCGGCCGAAATCGGCTCGTGGCTGCGCCAGCCGAAGTCGGCGCCCATGGCGGCTGCGATGCGCGCCACGATTTCCCAATCCGGTCGGGCCTCGCCCACCGGTGGGATCGCCGGTTCGAGCCGACCCAGCCGGCCTTCAAAGTTCGTGAAGTGCCCGCCCTTCTCAGCGAACGACGCACCCGGCAGCACCACGTCGGCGACTTCGGTCGTCGCGTTGGCAAAGATGTCTTGCACGATTACCAGCGGTGCGTCGCGCAGGGCCGCGCGCATTCCGTCGGGATTGGCGGCGCCGCCCACAACGTCCTCGCCCACCACGTAGAGCGCCTGCATCGGACCTTCCACGAAGTCTGCAAAAGGCAAACCCGGATCGTCGCTAATTTCAACGCCCCAGGTCTCGCCGACCTGGTTTCTGGCGTCGGCGTCCGCAAGCGGGCGGGCGCCGGGCAGCAGGTCGGGAGCCATGCCGACGCGGAAGGTTCCGACCGAGTTGGCGCGCTCAGGCAGCGGGAACAGCTTCACGCCGTCGCGCGCCAGCGCCAGATTGGCGGCGGCCTGCGCGATCTTGGCCGCCCGGCCCAGCGTCCAGACGCCGGTGTCCCAAGCGACGGCCACAGACTCGGCCGAGCCAACCAATCGGCTGATTTCATCAAACGTCGCGGCGTCGACGCCGGTCATCTGCTCAGCGCCGTCCGCCGGACTGCCGGCCAACGCGCTGAGGAAGGCAGCTTCGGCGCCCGGACGCACGCGCGCCGTGACATTGGCGAAGTCTTCGAGACCGCTGGCGAGTCGGGTGGCAACCACCAGCTTTCGGCCGGCGTCACGGGCCGCCTGCTTGATGTGTGCCCCCACCACGTTATGCGTCTGCCCAATGTCCGCGCCTACGACCAGGATCAGGTCAGCCGCCAGCAGTTCGCTCTGCGTGTGGGGTCCGACTTCGCTCCCCAGCACCGCACGCAGCGTGCGAGCCGTGGCGTGCAGGCCGCTGTCCTGGCTGTACACGTTGTTCGTGCCAAGCACCGCGCGGGCAAAGCGCTGGAGCGTGTAGTTGTCCTCGTTGGTCGTGTTGGGCGATCCGACCACACCCACGGCGCCGGAGCCGTGGGCGTCCAGTACGTCGCGCAGCCCGGTAGTGATCGCGTCCAGGGCCGCTCGCCAGCTCACCGGCCACAGCACGCCGCCGCGGCGAACCATCGGCTGGGTGATTCGGTCCTCGCTGTTAACGAAGGAGTGGCCGAAGAAACCCTTGGCGCAGAGGATGCCGCGCCCCGGGTCTTCCAGGCCGTTGGTTCGCGTTCGAACCACGGCGCCATGTCGCGACTCCACCAGCAGGGAGCACCCGACGGCGCAGTGAGGGCAAGTGGACGCGGCCTTTTCGGTTTGCCAACTTCTCGCCGCGTGTTTGAACGGGCGGCTCAGCAGGGCGCCGACCGGACACGTCTCAATACACATCCCGCAGCGTTCGCAGTCCATGAACTCGTGCTGTGCCGGGGCGATGAAGGTCCCCACGCTGCGCTCCACAAAGTCCAGGGCGTGCACGCCGATCTGCTCGTCGCACATGCGCACGCAGCGACCGCAGAGGATGCAGCGGTTGTGGTTGATGAGGATGACCTCGTTGAGGATCTCCTCCGGGTGCGCCTTGGGGATGGTTTCGTAGGGACTTTGGTGAATCTCCTGGTCGAACACCTCGTCCTGCAGTTCGCAGGATCCCGCCTGGTCGCAATAGGGGCAGTCCAGGGGATGGTGCTGGAGTTGCAACTCAATCACGTGCTTGCGCACGTCCCGGATGCTTTGGCTGTTGGTTACCACCGTCATGCCATCGCCGGCTGGCGTTGTGCAGGAGGCTATCGGACGCGGCGGCCCGGGCTGCACCTCGACCACGCACATGCGGCAGGCGCCGTAGGGCTTCAATCGCGGGTCCGTGCAAAGGGTCGGAATCTCGACGCCAATGGACTCACAGGCTTGCAACACGGTCGCGCCGCGCGGCACCTGCACCTCAACGCCGTCGACCGTGAGCGTGACGGTATCGGAAGTCATCGATCAACCTCACCAAGCACAATGTCGACGCTGCCGATGATGGCCACCACGTCGGCTAACAGGGTGCCCACGCTGATTTCCTCAATGATGCTGAGATTGACGAACGACGGTGAGCGCACGTGGCAACGGTACGGCATGCCGGTACCGTCGCTGACGAAGTAGAAGCCCAACTCGCCCTTCGGGTTCTCGATTCCAAAGTAGGCCTCGCCCGGCGCCGGTTGCACCCCGTGCATGACCAGCTTGAAGTGGTTGATCATGGCTTCCATGTCCACCGGCACCCGACCGATGTCCGGCGGCACGATCTGGGGCAGGTCCACGTTCGACGGCGATTCCAGCGGCAGGTCTCGCAGCGCTTCCACGCACTGGCCGATGATCCGGCATGACTGGTACATCTCGTTCAGGCGGACCAGGTAACGGGCGTAGACGTCGCTCTCGGTAAAGACGGGGACCTCGAAGTCCACGAGATCGTAGGCCGCATACGGCCGCGCCTTGCGCAGGTCCCAGGCCACGCCTGCGCCGCGCAGGACCGGGCCGGTCAGTCCGTAGCTGAGCGCCTGCTCCTTGGTGATGATCCCAACGTCGCGCGTGCGCTCGACGAAGACCTCGTTCTCGGTGAGCAGCGCGTCAATCTCATCCAGCGTGTAGCCGTTGAGGAAGGCTTCCACGTTGTCCAGCCACTGGTCGCCGACATCGTGCGGACCGGTGCCGCCCACGCGCATGAATGAGGTTGTCAGCCGCGCCCCGCAGGCTTCCTCGAAGAGATAGAGAATCTTCTCGCGCTCCCGCAGCGACCAGAGGAACGCTGACATGGCGCCGATGTCCAGCCCGTGGGTGCCCAGCCAGATGTGGTGGGCGGCCAGGCGGGACAGTTCCGCCACGGCGGTGCGCAGGTAGCGCGCTCGCAGGGGAATTTCGTCGGTGATGCCCATCAACTTCTCGATGGCCATCAGGTAGCCCATGTTGTTCGAGGGACCGGAGGTGTAGTCCATGCGGTCCGTGAGGGTGATGCCGCCACGGTAGTCGTGGACTTCCAGCAGCTTCTCAACCCCGCGATGCAGGTAGCCCATATCGGCGTCGCAGCGGCGGACTTCCTCGCCGTCGAGTTCAACCACCAGGCGCAGCACGCCGTGCGTGCTGGGATGCTGCGGCCCCATGTTGAGGATCATGTTGTCCCCGCTGCCGCGCTCCAGGTCGACGCGCGAGCCGGCCATGCCGGATTCCACCGTCATGCGCCGTTCGCCTCGTCCACGTCCGCCCAGAAGTCATCCGGGTCAAGCTGGCCAACGAGATCGTTGCGGTGAGCATCTTCGGGGAAGGTTGGGCCTTCCACGGGATACTCCTTGCGCAGCGGATGGCCCTCGTAGCCCTCGGGCAGGAGGATGCGTTTCAGGTCCGGGTGACCCGTAAACTCAATGCCGAAGAGGTCGAAGACCTCGCGCTCCAGGTATTTGGCTGAGGCGTAGGCGTCGGTCGCGGAGGCGACGGACGCCGCGTCGGCCAAGCGCGCCGTCACGCGGGCGTAGAGGTTGTTCGTCAGCGAGCGGAATTGCCAGACCACCTGGAACTCACGGCCGGCGTCCAGCGGCCAGTGCACCGCCGTGACGTCGATAAGCTGCTCGAGTCGCAGCTCGGGATCATCGCGCAAGGTCGGCAACAGTGCGGCGAGCGCCTCGGGCGCCACCTCGGCAACCGGATCCCCGTGATCAACCCGGCCGGCCAGGTAGGCCGCGCCGGCGTGATGCTCGATTCGATTCAGAATTGCCTCAGCCGCCAAGGTTGGTTCGGCCGCGGGTACGAGCATCGGCTAGCGATTCCAGTCCAGGGCGCCCTTGCGCCACTCGTACACGAACGCCACGGCCAGGATCGCGATAAAGGCCACCCCGGCCCCGAACAGAGACAAGCGGTCGTCGATCATGTTGAAGTAGAGCGCCCAGGGATAGAAGAAAAGCAGTTCGACGTCGAAGATCAGGAACGTGACGGCCACGAGGTAGAAGCGGATGTTATGGCGGCCGCGGGTGTCACCGATGGCCGGCATACCGGACTCGTACGCCTCGACCTTGACGGCGTACTTGCGGCGCGGCTTGAGCAATATCGTGCCGAGCAGGCTACCGACCGCAAAGAGGAAGGCGACGGCCATCAGCAGGACGATCGCTACCCAGCTAGGCATCGGTGCGTTACGCCTATCCTCTCGCCGTGCGCGGCCGCGTTGTGATCATTTTCACAAACTCCGCGCATCATACGCGCCAATGGTGGCGCTCGCGAGCCGACGGGGCTGCGGACACTCCGTCGCTCACCCGCCCAGAGAGTATGAGAGGTACTCGACTTCCACCGCCAGATCCACGTTCGAGAGCTGCACGTGCACGGGGACGCGCAACTGGGTCGGCGCGAAATTGAGGATGGCACGTACGCCGGCCGCCACCGCCTGGTCAACGACTTGCTGCGCGGCGCCGGCCGGTACGGTCAGAATCACCATGTCGATCCGCTCGTCCCGCACCGCACGCGCCAGGTCGTCGACGGGGAGCACCGGCTGGCCGTTGACGGCCGACCCAATGACGCCCGGATCACAGTCGAAGGCCGCGACGACGTCAAACCCCTGATTCTTGAAGCCCTGATAGGCCATGAGCGCCCGGCCCAGATTTCCAACGCCAACCAGGCCGATGCGCCAGCCGCGGTCGATTCCCAGAATTGCGGCCAGTCCCTGTCGCAGCGGACGCACGGCGTAGCCCACGCCCCGCTTGCCGAACGAGCCGAAGTAGGCGAGGTCGCGCCGAACCTGGGCCGCAGTGAATCCAGTGAGGGACGCGAGCGTCTCCGAGGAGACGTTGGGCTGCCCATCCGACTGAACCGTGCCCAGGACGCGATAGTACGTTGAGAGCCGCCGGACCGTCGTCGGCGGCACGGGGCGGTGTTGGCTGGTGTCGTCCATCCGCATCACGACCTGCCGGGCCGTGTGTGTCTTCGCAGTCCCTATAGGATGCACGTTTTTGGCGGCGCGGTGGAATCGGCGTGGTTGACGAGGGCGGATGTACCCCTAAGCTCGCGGACCGATCCGAGACGGCCAGACAGCCTGTGCCGCAGCCAGTTCCTACACGTGAGTCCCGATGAGTTGCGTTCGCGTCGGTGTGGATGTCGGCGGCACGTTCACCGACTTTGCCGTCGCTGCCGCCGGCCGCTTGCACGTATTCAAGGTCTCCAGCACTCCGCATGACCCGGCCGTGGCTGTCCTGGATGGACTAAAGCGCGCGGGGGTTGAGTCCGATGGCACCGTGGTTCACGGCTCCACCGTGGCCACCAACGCGGTGCTGGAGCGCAAGGGCGCACGCACCGTGCTCGTCACGACCGCCGGCTTTCGCGATGTGCTGGAGATCGCACGCCAGAACCGTCCCTCGCTCTACGCCGTCGAACCACGCAAGCCAGCGCCGCTGATTGAGCGCCAGCTTCGGCTGGAGGTCGATGAGCGCGTGGGTGCGGACGGCGCCGTCCGGCGTCCGCTGGAGCGGGCGTCGCTGGACCTCCTGACGGAGCGGGTGCGCGATCTGGAACCCGAGGCGGCCGCGGTCTGCCTGCTCTTCAGCTTCTTGCGCCCGTCGCATGAACGGGCCGTGCGGGCCGCGCTGCGCCGAGCCGGCGTGCGCTGGATATCCATTTCGTCCGAGGTGCTGCCAGAGCATCGCGAGTACGAACGCACCAGCACGACGGTGGTTGACGCCTACGTGGCGCCGGTGATCGGCCGCTACATCCGTCGCCTGGAGCAGGCGGCCCCGGGCCAGCTCTGGATCGTTCAGTCCAGCGGCGGCGTTCTGCGTTCGTCCGAAGCGGCCGCGGCGCCGGTCCAATCCGTGCTTAGCGGGCCGGCTGCGGGGGTGGTTGGGGCGCGTGCCGTAGCTGCCGCTTCGGGGTTCGATCACATCGTGACCCTGGATATGGGCGGCACGTCCACCGACGTGGCGATCTGCCCGGGTGAACCGCTCCGCCGCACCGACGCAACGGTTGGCGGACTGCCCGTGGCGATCCCCATGACCGACATTCATACGGTGGGAGCGGGCGGAGGGTCGATCGCGGCCCGCGACGAGGCCGGTGGACTGCGCGTTGGGCCGCGCAGCGCCGGCGCTCAGCCAGGCCCGGCCGCCTACGGCCGCGGCGGCGTGGAACCCACGGTGACCGACGCCAACGTGGTGCTGGGCCGGCTGATTTCCGACGCTACGCTGGCTGACGACGTGGCGCTGGACGCTTACGCGGCTGCGGCGGCCATTGACCGGCTGACGCCGGCCGAGTCCCGCTCAAAGGAGGCTCGCCTGCGGGCCGCGGCCGGCGTGGTGGCGGTGGCGGACGCGCACATGGAGCGCGCACTACGCGTGATCACCCTGGAGCGTGGCTACGACCCACGCGATTTCACCCTCGTAGCGTTTGGCGGCGCGGGGCCGCTGCACGGCTGCGCGCTGGCGGAGCGTCTGGAAATTGACCGGGTACTGGTTCCACGCTACCCAGGCGTGCTGTCGGCATTGGGTGCGCTCGGCGGCGAACACGTTCGCGAGTACGCGGCCACTGTGCTGCGACCGGCGACCGCCGCCAGCGAGCGGGTGCTGACCGGGGCGTTCAGTCGGCTCGAACGGACCGCGCGCCGCGACTTCGCCGGCGCAGGCCGGCCGCGATTGCGCCGATTGCTGGACCTGCGATACGTCGGACAGTCGTACGAACTGACTGTGCCGCTGCGGGGACGCAATATCGCTGGCGCCGTCCGCGCCTTTCACAAGCGGCACCACGAGCGGTACGCGCACAGCCGGCCGGATGCGGCTGTCGAAATTGTGGTGGTCCGGCTTAATGGCTCGGTCAAACAGCCGCCGCTGCCCGAGGTGCGTCCGCCGACCGGCGGGCGACCGCAGGCGCGGCGAACCTCGGTAGTCGTAGATGGCACGGCCAGGCCCGCCCGGGTGTTCCAGCGGGCCGACCTACCGGTTGGTTTCCGCGCGCGCGGGCCGTTGCTGGTTGTACAGGACGACGCCACAACTTGGGCGCCGCCCGGCTGGCGGGCCGAAGTGGATCAGCAGGCGGCGCTGGTTTTGGAGCGAAACTAACGTTCGCAATTGAGGCTCGGCAGTAAGCTACCGAAGGTTTCCAGCTACTCCCGCGCCCCTGTACCCACGCCCATGCCGGTGATTGACGTTCGTGATCTGCGCAAGGCTTACGGCGACCTAGAGGCCGTGGCCGGCGTTTCATTTGACGTGGCCGAAGGTGAAGTCTTCGGAATGCTCGGGCCCAACGGGGCCGGCAAGACCACGACCGTGGAGATTCTGGAAGGCCTGCGAATCCGCGACAGCGGCCACATCAGCGTGCTGGGGCTGGACCCGGCGGCGTCAGGTCGCGAGTTCAAGCGGCTGGTCGGCGTGCAGTTGCAGCAGGTGGCGCTCTATCCCCGCCTGCGCGTGCACGAAGTCATCAGCCTCTTCAGATCCTTCTACGAGCGGCAGGCCGAGACCGACGACCTGATCGCGATGATGGGGCTGGAGGATCGGCGTAACGCACGCATCGCCGAGCTCTCCGGCGGCCAGGCGCAACGGCTCTCCGTGGCGCTGGCGGTTGTGAATAAGCCGCGGCTGGTCTTTCTGGATGAGCCGTCAACCGGCATGGACCCGCAGGCGCGCCGGAGCCTGTGGGACACCATCGAGGGATTCAAAGCCGATGGGATGACGGTGATGCTCACGACGCACTACATGGAAGAGGCCGAGCGGCTCTGCGACCGGGTTGCCGTGATGGATCATGGCCGGATCATTGCGCTCGACAGCCCAAGCGCGCTCGTGAGAGCGAGCTTTGCCGAGGACGCCATCGAGTTCGTCTCGAACGACGGGCTGACAGTCGACGATCTGCGCGACCTTGCGGCGGTGACGAGCGCGGCGTCGCAGGGATCAGCCCACAGCGTCTTTAGCAGCGACATCCCGCAAACGATGGGCAGCCTGCTCGAGCTCGCGCGAGAGCGAGGGGCGCCGCTGGACGGGATGCGCGTGCGCCACGCCACGCTTGAGGATGTATTCCTCAAGCTCACCGGCCGGACGCTACGAGATTGAACGCCTTTCTCCAGCTGCTCCTGACGAATTACCGCGACTTTGTGCGCGACCGCACCGCGTTATTTTGGACGCTGGCCTTCCCGATCCTGTTTATCGGGATCTTCGGCATCGTGCTGGGCCGCGGCGACGACGGCGCGAGCTATGAGGTTGGTCTGGTCGTGGAGGACACGTCGCCTCAGGCCGCCACGCTCAGCGACGTGCTGGCGGGGTTTGAGGCGCTGGACCTCACTAGAGGCGAGCGCGATACGGAAATCGCGAGCCTCGCGGACGGCGAGCGGCGCGCCGTGGTGGTTGTTCCTCAAGGCTTTGGTGCTTCGATCAGCGCCGGCACGCCGCAGCCGCTGCAAGTGCACTTCGACCCGTCGCAACAGACGACCCAGCAAGTCGTGATTCCGGTGCTGCTGCGTGCGTTCGAAGTCGCCGATCGCGCCCTGACGCAGACGCGTCCAGTGGTGACCGCCGACTTCCAGACGCTTCAGTCCGAGCGATTGCAGGTGATCGACTTCATCATGCCCGGCCTGATTGCCATGAGCGTGATGAACGGTGGCGTCTTCGGCGCAATTGCCATGGTGTCGCTGCGCGAACGCCGAGTGCTGCGGCGCCTCTCCGCCACTCCCTTGCCGGCCTGGGCACTGGTGGGGGCCGACGTCGCCTTCCGCATGGTGGTTGTGCTCATGCAGACGGTGCTGTTGGTGTTTCTGGCGGTGCTGATCGGCGGCGTGGTGGTCAAGGTCGAGAATCTTCCCGCCCTGGCTGGCGTGACGATGCTGGGCGGGCTGGCGTTCGTGGCCATCGGATTCTTCCTGGGGGCGTTTGCCAAGACCGAGCAAGGATTCTTCCCGATTGCCCAGGTGGTCACGTTTCCGATGCTCTTCCTTTCCGGGATCTTCTTTCCGCTTGACAGCATGCCGGACTGGATTCGCCCGGTGGTCAGCGCCATGCCGCTGACGTACTTGGGCGATGCGATGCGGCAGCTCATGGTCGGCGGCGCGCCGGTGCACGCCATGGCGCTCAACTTGGGCGTGCTCGCGGTCTTTCTGGTGGTTTTCTTCGGGTTGGCGGTGCGCTTCTTCAAATACGAGTAGCGAGCGCCGGCGTCCTCAGACAGCCACGGCGCGTCGGAGCGCCTGGACCTCGCGGATCAGCCCGGCCGGGTTGAGGCCCACGGTATCGATCATGTGCACCGTGCCGGGATTACGTCCGATTGTGCGCATCACCTTGCCCAGGTCGAGACCACGTTCCAGTCCCACGTGGAGCGGCATGCTGGGCTCACGACCAGGGGCCGTGTTGTGCCAGCGGATTTCGGCCATCCGGTCCGCGAAGCGGGCCATGTAGTCAAGTCGGGCTTCGAACGCCAGCCGGTCGCCGTTCACGGCGTGAAAGGCGCGGCCCGTGTGCAGGGCGAAGCGCACGGTGGTGGTGGCGTCAAGCATGGCCAGCACGCTGTCCAGCCCATGAAGCACCGCCCCGTCGCCCGAGTTTTGCACCGCGATGGGCAGGCCGGGAAACAGGTTGTGAATCGTCTGGAAGCTCTCACGCAGCACGTCGATGTGCTGCGAGTCGGCGGTCATCCGGCGCCCAGGATGCGCGACGTACATCTCCATGGCATGGCGCTGCTCGAAAAACTCGATGATCTGCACGAACTGCCGTAGCGCGATGCTTCGGTCCGTGGCGCTCGGATCCGTCAGCGACGGCCAGCGGCGGGTGGACGCATCACGAAAAACGTTGAGGTGAAAGCGCATGGGCGCAGCGTCCAGAATCTCGACGAAGTCGGCGTCGAAGAAGGTCCGCAACCCGAGCTCGTACATATACGTGTCGAGATTCAGTTCCACGACCTGGAACTCAAGGCGAATCGCGACGTCCACGATCTCGCGCAGCTGCATGAGCAGGCGGCGACGGTCGTGCGGAACGATGCGGGGGTTGAACCCCAGTTTCAGCTGTGGCATCCAGCGGTGCGGCGTCGCACGCGCCCGCGCATCAATGTGCATCGGGCCGCCAACGTCGCGTGAATAGGGCCAGTGGGCCGCATCACGGTTCCCACAGGCCTGAGGATATGTATCGGTCGCCGCCGTCGGGCAATACGGTGACGACGCACGCGCGCGGCTCGCGCAGGAGGATCTGGCGCACCGCGTACAGATAAGCGCCGGAGGACTGGCCGGCGAAAATCCCGGCGCGTGCCAGTTCGAATGACAGTTCTCCCGCGGCGTCAATGTCGATTTCGACCCAGGAATCAACGACCGAGCGGTCGAGGATTTCTGGCTCGATATGTCCCTCGCCCAGTGGCTTGAGGCCCTCGACCCCTGGGAAAACCGGCGGTAGGGCCCCTACCACTTCCACATCGGGTCGTTCTTCGCGCAGCCGCCGGCCTACGCCGGTCACCGTGCCGCCGGTCCCGACGCCGCTGACGAAGTGCGTGAAGTCCTCTGGCGCCTGCGCCAGGATTTCGATGGCGGTGCCCTCGTAGTGGGCCAGCCAATTGGAGTCGTTGCTGTATTGGTCGGAGAAAAAATAGCGGTCGGCACTGGCGGCGTAGCGCCGCTGAACTTCGCGCAGGGCCTCGTCGTAGCCGAGCACGGCGTCGGTTATCACCAAGTGAGCGCCGTGAGCGCTGAGCCGCTGTCGCCGCTCGCGGCTGGCATTGGCCGGGATCACGATTTCCACCGGATACCCCAGCGCGGCTCCAAACATGGCGTATGCGATGCCTGCGTTGCCCGAGGACGAGTCCAGGATTGTTTGTCCTGAACCCAGTTTCCCCTCGGCTACGGCGTCCAGCAGCATGCGCGCGACGGGGCGGTCCTTGATCGATCCTCCGGGGTTCATGGACTCGAGCTTGGCGAGAACCAGCGCCTCCGGAAACTCGGCACGAAAAATCGGAATCTCGACCATCGGCGTATCGCCGACGAGCTCGAACAGCGGATGCGCCCGCGCGGCGTCAGTCAAAGCCATGGCGCTTCGGCCTCGATCCGCGCGCGACCGCCCATGTAGGGCCGGAGCACTTCAGGAATGGTGACGGTTCCGTCCGGTTGGTGGCCGTTCTCGAGCAGGGCAACGTAGGTTCGCGGCAGACCAAGGGCGGTGCCGTTGAGCGAATGCGCGTATTCGGTGCGTCCCGATCCAGGTCGACGGATGCGGACCCCCGCCCGACGGGTCTGAAACGCCTCGCAGTTCGAGACCGACGACACTTCCAGCCAGTCGCCGACACCGGGCGACCAGACTTCCAGGTCGTATTGCCTGGCCGCGGCGAACCCGAGGTCGCCGGTTGGCACTTCGCGGACACGAAACGTCAGACCGAGGTGCCGGATAACTGCCTCTGCTTCGCTGCGCATGCGCTCAAGAGCCGCGTATGAGTCGTCAGGCGTAGTCACGTTGAATAGCTCGATCTTGTCAAACTGGCGCACCCGGCGCAGCCCCCGCGTTTCGACTCCTGCGGCGCCGGCTTCCCGTCGGAATGCCGCAGCGTACGCCACGTACTTGGCTGGGAGCATGGCGGCATCCAGCGTTTCGCCCGCGTGGTACTCGGACAATGCCACCTCGGCGGTGGGGCTAAGCCACAACCGGCCATTGTCGACCGCATACGAGTCCCCGGCGAACTTGGGCAATTTGGCGGCGTTGGTCATCGCGGTTTCGGTTACCAGCGCCGGCAGGTAGAACTCACGGTAGCCGTGTTCCCGAACCTGAAAGTCCAGCATCCACTGGATCAGGGCGCGCTGGAGTTGCGCCCCGGCGCCTCGAAAGATCCAGAACCCGGAACCGGATACCTTGGATGCCCGGGCAAAGTCGAGGATGCCCAGGTCTTTGGCGATTTCGTCGTGCGGCGGCGCGCGGTTGTCAGGCGGTGGCGTTCCGCTGCAATAGTGCACTTGGCCGGGATCATCCGCGTCGCCGACCGGCGCCGATGCGTGCGGGAGCATGGGGATTTCCAGCAGCAACTGGTCTAATTCGGTCTGAACCTGGCTCAGCTCGGGCTCGCGCGCGCCAAGTTCCGCGGTCAATTTGCGCGTGCGTCCGATTAGGGTCTCGCGTTCACTGCCGGATGCCTGGCCGATGCCGCGCGAAACCTTGCGGCGCTCGGCGCGAAGGCTCTCCACTTTGGTCAGCAGTTGGCGCCGCTGGTCGTCCAGCCTGAGCAGTTCATCCAGCGGCAAGTCGCCGCCACGCGTGGCGAGGCGCTCGCGGACCAAGGTCTCATGCTCGCGAATGAATCTGAGAGGCAGCATCGGGTCGCCAGAGCCGTGTGGGCGCGCCGCCGTCAGGGCGGGGTGCAAGGGGGACCAATTCTACGAACGGTCGCGGAGCTGCGGAAAAAGGATGACCTCCCGGATGTTCGTGACACCCATCAGCGCCATGACCAGCCGGTCCACGCCAAGGCCCAGGCCGCCCGCCGGTGGCATGCCGTGTTCGAGCGCGAGCAGAAAGTCTTCATCTACCGGCGTCGCGTCCTCGCCGTGGTGAGCCGACGCCTGCTCTGCCATGCGGGCACGCTGTTCGAGCGGGTCGTTGAGTTCCGTGTAGGCGTTGCCCATCTCCATCCCGTTTACGAACAGCTCGAAGCGTTCGATGTACCGCGGATCGTCGGGGCAGCGCTTGGCCAAGGGCGAGGTTTCGGCCGGGTAGCGTTCCAGGAAGGTCGGCTCGACCAGCGAAGGCTCCACGAGCTTCTTCATCAGTTCGTCCAGCAGCTTGGCGCGCGGCCAAGAGGGATCGACCGCGACTCCGTTGGCTTTGGCCGCCTCGATCAGTGCCGCCGGGCTGCCGTCTGCCTCCAGGTCCACGCCGGCGTGCGTCAACAGGGCGTCGCGATACGTCACGCGGCACCAGGGCGGAGTGAAGTCAAGGCTGCGGTCGTCGAACTGCGCCCGCGTGGTTCCGTACACGGCTTCGGCGGCGGCCGCGACCAGGTGCTGCGTGAGTTCGCGCATGTCGCTCAGGTCGGCGAAGGCCCGGTAGCACTCCAGCATCGTGAATTCGGGGCTGTGGGAGCCGTCGATGCCCTCGTTGCGAAAGTTCTTGCAGATCTCGTACACGCGCTCGTAGCCCGCGACCAGGAGGCGCTTGAGATACAGCTCGTCGGCGATGCGGAGGTAGTAGTCGCGGTTCAACGCGGTGTACGAAGTGACGAATGGTGTGGCGGCGCCGCCTCCGTAGACCGGCTGGAGTGTGGGCGTCTCGACTTCCAGGAACCCGTGGGCGTCCAGCGTGCGCCGCAGGGCCGACACGATGGCGGTGCGGGCTTCGAAGCGGCTGCGGACCTCGTCGTTGGCGAGGATGTCGAGATAGCGCTGCCGGAAGCGCAGTTCCGGGTCTTGCAGGCCGTGCCATTTGGCCGGCAAGGGGCGCAGGGCCTTGGCGGCAACCTGCAGGCGCTCCACGCGCACGCTGGGTTCGCCGGTGCGGGTGCGGAAGAGTGGGCCGCCGGCTGTGACGAAGTCGCCCACGTCCAGCATCTCCAGCGCATTCCGATAGGCGTCCGCGCCCAGTGCCTGCTGGTTTAGGTAGAGCTGAACTTCGCCCGACCCGTCGCGAAGTTGAGCGAAGGACGTGCGGCCCATACGGCGCAGGCCGACGAGGCGGCCCGCCACGTCCACCTCTGGCGGTGGGTCGTCGTCGACGTGAGCCACGGCGTCGGCGGCTTGATGCGTGCGCGGCGGCCTGGCGGGGTAGGCAGTGCCCTGGAAGGCTTCGATCCGGTCGAGCTTGGCGCGCCGTGCTTCGAAGAGCCGGTCACCCGCCGCGTCGGAAGGCTCGGCGCCTGTGTCGTCGCTCAGCTGATCTCCAGAATCTCGTGCATGTTCGGGCCGCGGGGCGTTTCCACCGTGACCGATTCGCCGATCTTGCGGCCCACAAGGGCCTGGCCCAGCGGCGATTCGTTGGAGATCTTGCTGGTGGTGAGGTCAATCTCGTCGGTGCCGACGATGGTGAATTCGCGCTCGCCGTTTCCGGATCTGAGCCGCACGGTTGAGCCGATGCTGACGGTGTCCGACGAGTGCTGGCTGATGACGACGGCGTCCTTGAGCAGCCGTTCGAGCATCATGATCCGGCCTTCGATGAAGGCCTGCTCGTTGCGGACCTCGTCGGACTCGTTGCCCTCGTTGAGCTCGCCGAACTCCTTGGCTTCGTGGATGCGCTTGATGATGGCGGGGCGCTGCTCGGTCTTGAGGTCGTCCAGCTCGGCCATCAGGAGCGTGCGGCCATCCTCGGTCAGGAACTTGGTTGCCACGGCGCCGCCTTTGTTTCGGTTCAGTGGGACCGCGTGCTGACGCCAGCGTGCGGGCCGCCTGGGGGAGATACCCGAATTATAAGAGAGGACGCGCTTAGCCGTCCGGGCGACCGACTCCGGTGAAGGTGAAGCGGGTTTCCATCAGGTAGGCGCCTTCGCCGGGCTCTTCGATGGCGGCGTCCCAGCTGCGTTCGGTTCGGCTCACGTGGGGCGCCGTGACGCCGGCCGCCAGCGCGCGGGCATGGGCCAGGTCCGGCCCAGCCTGCTCGACGTAGGCGCGGGCGGCGCTGAGCGAAGCGAAGCGGCGGCGCTCCGTGGGACCGTGTATGACGTAGCCGGTGATGCCGGAGCGCGCGTAGAGCGGCCGCAACAGGAACTCGACCTGCTCGACCACCTGGCTGGCGGCCGCCCCGACGGCGCTGGCAACGCCGGCAAGCTCAGGTACCTGGCATTCGGCATGCAGACGGGCGGCAACTTTCGGGAGCCAGGCCTTGGCGGGCGCTCCCAGAGCCACGATGGGGTCGGTTGCCTCGAGCCGTACGTCCAGCGGGTCCTGGCGGTGGCGGCGCGAAAGGGAGCGGTCCAGGACGAAGCGGCCCAGGCGGTCGTCGCCTTCGGCGGCGCGCGGGTCGAATTCGGCGATGGCCCGGCGCAGCACGCCCTCGCCAAGGCGGCGGACGACCAGTTCGTGCGTGCGGGCGAGGAAGGTGTCCAGGTCGACCCGGCTCTCGCGAGCGGCCACGCGGCAGGCGCGCACGGCGGTTTCCACATCGAAGCCCTGGAATTCGCCTCGGGCGTGCAGGACGTCGGTGGGGGTGAGGCCGATGCGCCGCACGAGGCCGCGGGCGATCAGGGCGCGCACGTTGAGCAGGCGGGCGTCGGCCAGCCCGACGCGTCGCGCCAGCGTGGTTACGTCCAAGGGACCTTCGCGCAGGGCATCGCAGACGGTCTGTTCGGCTGGGGTGCGAACGCCGTTGTCGGCTGCGCCGTTGGCCGTGAGGAACTCCCAGACGGGGACTAGGCGGTGGGTGGCGTTGTCGCGGTCGATGCGAGCCAGGGCCTCGGCGACGGAGGGATTGGCAGCCGCGGCGGCGGCGAGCGGTTCGACCCGCTGGGGTCCGACGCTGAGGTCCAGGGGGTCGGCCAGGATGCGGCTGTCGCCGCCAATGCCAAATGAGCGAACGTCGGCGGCGCGGACGGCGGTGCGCCAGTCGCTGATGGCGGCGCCCTGATCGCTGATCTTGGGTCGGCCGTCGCGCAGGAGGGCGACGTCGGTGGTGGTTCCGCCCATGTCGACCACGAGGGCGGCGGCGCGGCCGGTGAGGCGGTGGGCGCCGACGGCGCTGGCGGCGGGACCGGAGAGCAGCGTTTCGACGGGCCGGGCCTTGGCGAAAGCCAGCGGCATGACGGCGCCGTCGCCGCGGACGACGGTGATGGGGGCGGCGATGCCGCGCTGGGCAACGCTGCGGTCGATGGCGGTGAGCAGCCTGTCGACGTGCGGAATGAGCCGGGCGTTTAGGACCGCGGTGGTGGCGCGGCGGATGGAGTTGAGCGAGCGACCGACGGTTCCGCCTGTGACGACGGGGCGGTCGGTCAATTCGGCGACGATCTCGGCGGCCCGAATTTCGTGCTCGGGGTTGCGGACGGAGAGGTAGCTGGAGATGGCGAAGGCGTCGACGTGGTCGTGCCAGCGGTCGACGGCGCGTCGCAGAGCGTCTTCGTCGAGCGGGGCGCGTTCCTCGCCGAAGACGTCGTGGCGGCCCGGAATGAACTCCATGGCGGCGGCGTGGATGCGGTGGGCGAGGCCGTAGCGGCGGAGCATTTCCTGGTCGTAGCCGATGAGGAGGGCGCAGACGCGGCCGCCGAGGCCTTCGATGGCGGCGTTGGTGGCGAGGGTAGTGGAGAGGGTGACGAGGCTGATCTGGTTGGGAGCGATTCCCTGCAGGCCGCCGATGGCGATGGATATGCCGACGGCGAGGTCGACGTGGGTGGTTGGGGTTTTGTGCCAGGCGACGACGCGGCCGGTGGCGGGGTCAAGCGCCACGGCGTCGGTGTGGGTGCCGCCGGTGTCAATGCCGAGGATGAGTGCCATGGGGTGATGGTCGCGCGGATTGGCGGTTTGCGCACGTGATGGCGGTGGCTTTTTGGGGGTACTCGCACCCGCCGGCCCGGAACCCCTTGGGGGTGTTCCGGGCCGGCGGGTGCGAGATTCGGCGGCGTTTGGGGTGGGGTGGTTGTGGTTCGACAGGCTCGCCCGGAGCGGGGACCGGCTGAGGGCAAGCTGGGCGAGGTGACGTGGGGCGGATAGGCGAAAGCGGGGGGCATGCGCGCGAGTAAGAGTTTTTTCTAAAAAACTCTTCGGCTGCGCGGGGGTCCGATTTGGCGGGTTTTGGGGTGCGTTGAGGACCGAAGTCTGGATGCTGGCCGCGAGGCGTGTTTGGGGCAGGCTCGCAGCTGATGGCACGGAGGTTGGTCGTGGGGTGGCCGTGAGGTTGCGGGGACGACGGGGGGCGTCGTGGTTCGACAAGCCCACGACGAACGGAATCAATTTCACCACGAACGGGATCCGACTCACCACGAACGGAGTCAAGTTCGCCGTGAAGGGGATCAGGCTCCTCGCGAACGTGGGCAGGGGCAGCGCGAATGGCTTCGACAGGCTCACCAGGAACGGCAAGCTCCAGGGGAATGTAGTGGGGCTGGCGACGACGGCGAAAAGGCTGGCCAGGAACGGGAACAGGATCAGCAGGAGCGGGGGCGGGCGTCGGGTGCGTTGGCAAGGACAGGCCTGGGATGGGCGGGGGGATCGGCGCGGGCGGTGGGCAGTCGGGACGACTGGTTGAGGAGACATTGGGCCTATTGTACCCTTGCGGGGTACGACAGGCAAGTTTGGCGGATGGCGTCGGGTGGGCGAGGGGAAGCGGGAGGTATGATTGTCGGGATAGGTAATTCATATGGGTTGCGACATGCGGATTTCGGAGCGAGGGCAGATCACGATTCCGAAGGCGTTGCGGGAGCGCTTTGGGTTGAATCAGAACGTTGAGGTGGAGGTGGTGCCGACCGAGCGGGGGCTGCTGATCCAGAAGCGGGCGGCCGCTGAGCATCCGGTGGATCGGGTGTACGGAATCCTGGGCGGTCGGGGCATGGACGTTGACGCTTATATCGAGGAAATCCGGGGTCGGTGATAAGCGCGGTTGACACCAATGTGCTGTTGGATGTGTTTCGGCCCAATCCTCAGCACGGCCCGCAGTCGGCGGCGTGGTTGCAGCGCGCCTACGACGAGGGGGCCTTGCTCGTCTGCGATGTGGTGTACGCGGAACTGGTGCCGTTCTTCGGCGACCGGCTGACGCTTGACGGGGCGCTGCGGGAAGTAAACGTGGCGCTGTCGTCGATCGACTCCGCCATCGCCTACGAAGCCGGGATGCGCTGGATGCGGTATCGGCAGGCCGGGGGTCCGAGGACGCGGATTGTGGCCGACTTTCTGATTGGGGCTCATGCCTTGGCCGCCGCCGACACGTTTCTAACCCGGGATCGTGGCTTCTATGCGACGTACTTTCCGGAGTTGAAGACTCCGCAGGGGTAGTCCCGGCGCACGGGTTGTGGGCACGCACGTGCCCGGAAGAGGCCGGTCTGAGACCGGCCCCTACGAAAGCCAGGCCGACCAATGGGATTACGGTCTCTTAGTCGCCGTCGATGTCGAACGCCAGCAGGTGGTAGTCGGTTGGGTCGTGGGTTTCGGGGCGGCGGGGGAGTTCGAGGGCGGGGATTGTTAGCATTAGATTTGCGGCGAATTCTATGTCTGATGGATCAAGCATGAAGTATTCGGACAATCCGCTGGCTCGGTCGCGGGTGACTTCGACGGCATCGCGCATGGCCTGGACGGAGACGATGCGACTAAAGCGGATACGAAAGGTGCGTTCGCCGCTGAAATAAACGTGTTTGGTCGTTACGGCCATTGTGCCGGCGCCACGGTGGACGATTTCGTCTCGTTCTACCGGGGTTCCACGCGATTGACCGAGGCGGACGGAGACTCCGCGGGCGACGCGGACGCTGGTTCCGGTGGAGCGGCCAACGATCTCGCGCTTGATCCGCTGTTCGGCGTATCCGACGTTGGGGAATACGTATAGCAAATGCTCGCTCTTGAGGAATTTGAAGGGCAGTGGCTGGTAGTGGGACCAGTCAACTTCCGGGAGTTTATTGTCATCCAAAATGGTGATGATGTTGTCGCGGCGTTGGAGTTCAAGACGTAGGGCGCGCTGCTCGGCTTCGTGCTGGCGTTGCTGGATGGCCAGTTTTCGCTGCTTTTCTTGCTCTCGAGCTTGACGCTTTTCCTCTTGTCGCTCCTGGTGTTCAGCCAGGTTTCGGCGGACCCATCCGATTGGGGGCACGCGACTGGCCTCTCGGACTCTTGGGGGATTTCCAGGTGGCGGGCAGCGTAGCACCGGGTGGGTCGAACCGCGGAAATCCTGGCGGAGAGATTGAGGGGCCTCCAAGGGGTCCGGTCGAGCAGATCATCGCGGCGGCAGGCCATTGGGGCGCTCCAGGAGTTGATGCCAAATCGTGGCCACCTACGGTCGCCACGGCTGGTGCGGCGCATTGAGGCTATGAGCTTGAAGCAGCCAGGAGCGTGTCGGGCGCCGCGCTTGATCGCCTTCGAGACCGGATGCGGACTGGGGGCTGTGTCTAGAGGGGGTTACGCCAGCGGAGGCCGGGGAAGCGGCTGAAGTCGGTGTCGTTGGAGTGGACTTCGGCCTGGTACTCAATGGCGAGGGCGGCGATGTGGGCGTCAGTGACGAGGTTGGCTCCGACGCCGGCGGCAGCGAGGGCGCGGCGCACGAGCATGAGGTGCTGCCGGCCGGGGTTCAAGGGCGCAACATTGGGTGAACGAAACCACTCGTCCACGTAGTCCAGCGCTTGCGTTGGCGTGGCCGGGTGCTCACGCAGGCCGGGGTGAGTGAGCAAGCGCAAAAAGCCGGTCGTGACTACCCACGGGATCCCAATTCGCTCAGTTCCGTTGACCAACTCTTCCCACCAACGGCGGGCCGGGCGGTAAAGAGTCGCTCCGTCGTTGTAGGCGTAGAGCAGCAAGTTCAGGTCGGGGACTATCAGTCGGCGTTCCGTTCAAGGAAGGCCTGGACTTCAAGTTCATCGTTGAGTTGATTGAGCTTGAGCGGGTCAATGCCAGGACGAAAGCCGCCGCGGAGCGGTCGAACACGAAACACTGGCCGATCCTCGCGGGCTTCTGGCGCCAGGCCGCGGCGGAGGGTTTCGTTGACGACCTGCTTGAACGGGAGGTCGAGAAGCTTGGCCCGCTGCCGGAGGGCGTCGGCGAGGTCGTCGTCGAGGGTGAGGGTGGTTCGCATGGAGACATCAAAGCATCAGTGACATGTGATGTCAAGGTGCTCTTTCGGTCGTCGGCGGTGAGGGAGCGCCAGTCGTGATCAATGGCCGTGTGCAGGACGCCTGGTTCGCCCGCTTTTCGGAAAGCCGTTAGCCCGGAATCACTTCCACTCGTCGTCGGGTGGCCAGATGTTGGTGGCGCCGAGGCCGGCGCCCTGGAGGCCGGCGTCTTCGGTCCAGTCGGCGGTGGCGTCGCGCCACTTGATGAAGTGGGGGGCCTGGGTGTGGGCCTTGAAGGCGTCTTCATCCACGTAGATCTCGTACAGCCAGATGCGATTCGGGTCGTTGGCGTCCTGGATGACGTCGAAGCGGAGACAGCCCGGCTCGTCGTTCACGGAGCCGCGGGCGTCGCCGATCATCTCTTCGATGAAGCGGTCCTTGTAGCCGTCCTTGATCTGGATGGGGGCGACGATTACGAACATGCGGGGCTCCTTTTCACAGGCCGCGACATAGGGCGCGCTGGTTGGCTGTTGGGCGACGGTGCTGAATGGTCGGCGGCCGCTGCCCTTGCTGGTCGCGAGCCTGAGGCGCTTCAGCTTGGCGTTCCGTGTGTACGGCGAGCGTGGGAGGAAGCCAGCCGTTGTGCGTCATGCTGTCAAACTCCACTTGGCAGGCAACTCTCAGGGGACTCGGCAGACTAGCACCGGGGCGCTCGGTAGTGGATTGAGCGGACTATGCGGTCGGGCAATCTCGCATCTCGCTTCCTAGGAGGCGTCACGCTGGCTGATGGCGAGACGGACCACAATGCGTTCTTTGATCGGCGGTTTCGGAAGGATGACCGATGAGACTTCACTACTACCCGGAGACCGATAGCCTGTATGTCGAGTTCAAGGATGGGCCGGGCGTGGAGACGCGCGAGGTGACGGACGGGCTCAACGTCGACCTCGACGCCAGCGGCGAAGTCGTCGGCTTTGACATCGACCATGCGTCGAAGCGCCTGGACCTTTCGACGCTAGAGACCGAGGCTCTGTCGCTGCGCGCTACCAAGTCATTCGCCTGACAGCAAGGGCGGCGCTGTCCTAAAACCTCCCGGCCAGTCTCTCGGTAGTACGCTCCGCTTTCACGCTGGGTCCGTGGCGGTGTAGGGGATTAGGGGCGAGGCGGACCCGACGGGACCTTTATTTCGACGGTGTTCTAGGTGCCTAACAGACGGCTTTGGGTGTTCGAGGCTACTGGCGCCAACGAGCGGTCCTTGTAGCCGTCCTTGATCTGGATCGGCGCGATGATTACGAACATGCAGGACTCCTTTGCGGAGGGCGCGACTTGGCGACGCGATGTGTTTGGACGCTGGTTCAAGACGACTGATCGAGGATTTCTGGCTTTGTCCGTCGTTCCACGCATCCCACGTTCGGAGACACATTAGGTGAGTTTCCCGCATTTGCAAATTGACTGGGAGTGGCTGATAGTGTAATCAGTCGGCATTCGGCCGTTTATCCTGGAGGATGGTCGCAACGTTCTCGTGTCGCAGAAGTTTGAAACGTATGACTCGCTGATTGACTTTGAATTGGCGCTGGTGGATGGCGAGCTCTTTCGGGCGCTTCTGCTCTCGGTCTTGACGAATCTGCATCTGTCCATTCCGCTAGTCGGCGAGATTCCGAAGATCCATCCGACTGCGGACATTCTAATTGACTCCGATGGGAAGTCACCGCTTATGCGATTCAGAATCCTAGCATGAGATTGTGCAGTGGCCAGTTGCCGGCTACCGCGAGTATCGTCATGCAACACTTGCCGGTGAATCATCGTGGGCGACCGGGTTTGCCGCATGCGGGCTGATTACAGCTAGTACGTGCGAGACAGGGTACTGAGTTTAGGCAAAAGGAGCGACGAGTGTGATACAGTCCTCCGCAATGCACGGATAGGCTTACAACTTTCAGAGCCTCCAGTGGTCGCTGGCGAACCGCTGGCGAGTGCTAAGTGACGCACCGGAGAGTGGCATTTTGCGCCAAATAAGTGTGTTGGTTATTGGAATTGCTGTTATCGGCGCACTGTTTGGCAGCGGTCTTGCAGTGGGGACATTCGCTATCAATAGGACTGAGACTATTGAATTGGATCGAGTGATCACTATCCCGGTCGAGGTGGAGCGACTTGTTGAGGTCGAGAGAATTGTGACTGTTGTAGTGAATAGGCCGGTGGAGGTAGAGCGAATCGTCACTGTTGTAGTAGATAAGATTATAACGCTTCCAAGTGACAGTGTAGTGGAGAAGACGGTTACCCGCATTTTAAATCCAAGAGACCGACTTGATGCCTCAACGGCAGACACTGTTAGCGCCAAGGCAACACCAATTCCCGAAAACCTTCGATTTGGCGATTTGCCGTTTCGTGAACAGTCTGGATGGATTTATCTCGATGAACTGGGCGGGTATACTCTTGCGTTTGCCGAGTCGTCTTACTACTCTTCTGAGCACAAATCGGACGAGATTCAGTCTGCGCAAATCCTTGCCTTCTGTGATAAGGCATCAGCACAACCCATCGTGGGAGTGTTCGTTGGTTCAAGTAGCCGACTAACGCCCGAAGTACTTGTTGACTTCCAGTTCGATTCGAGTCAACAAGTCGTACAGCGTTGGCTAACGAGCAAGCCCGAAGGGCCAGGGAGTAGAATGGTTGTTGTGCCTCTTGACGGCGCGGTCGATTTTTTGCTTGAGGCGGTGAAAGCACCTGGGCTGTCGTTGACCATTTCGACTCTTGACGGGGAGCGGACCACGGCTCGATGGACTCTTCAAGGGCACGACGATCCCGAGCATCCAATATTGGAGCTGCTGAAGTTCTGCGGGAACATCTAGTCGGACTTCCCGAACCCTCGAGGTATTCACGAAGCGCATAGGGAGTTAAAGCCATGGTCATCATTTATGTAGTCGCAAGTGTCGTCTAAGTGGGGCTCTTGGGGGAGGTCTCGTGAATTGATAACCCTGATGGGAATCATGCGCGGGGGTTCTTTGAAAGCTCTTGATCCAAGCATTCGGGCGCGTGCACCGCACGACGGTTGAGGTTGGTCTGGGCGCTGGGTCGAGCCTTGGAACTGTGCCGCGTTGCCTTAGTGGTCCAAGTGCGCGGAATACCGAGATGATTGGTTCCTGGAAACTCGGCAAGGGTGATCCATTCGATTCCATAGGCGTCGCAGACTTCGGCAAGCGATACCTTTCGCGGCAGACGGTTCATTCGGTCATCGGTAATGACGGCAACGTCCACGAGAGCTCCCTGCAGTTCGAGGGTTCGGGCTACAACATAGGGATCGGCATCCTCTTTTTTGTTTCTTTGTCCGTATCAACCAGGTTGGGCTACTTTGCTAGGACACTCTTGACAGACTTTTCACTGGGATGTCTCACACCCTCGAATCCCTTCGCCCTCGCAAGTACCCAGGTGCCGGGTACATCGGGGTGGTTTCCATGTCCGTACTCAATCTCGACTTGAGTAGTGATTAGCAGTTCTCCGAGTTCTACGAGGTCCGTCATGGTCTCGTTGAAGAAATCCCACTGGCGTTCCGGTTTGATGTAGCGCTTCATGTTGATCAGGGAGCTTGCGTCGATGACGTAGACAGGGTTCGGCACGAACTGCCTCTAGCTCGTTTCCGCAAGCGTGGTGAAATGCTGGAAGCCTTGGCCGCCGAGTCGCAGGATGTCGCGCGCGTCGCGTTCGGAGATCCGGTTGGCGTCGACGGCCTGAACGATTCGGCGTGCGGCAGCGCGGCCGACCTGGGCTATGCGGGTTTGGGCGGCGGAACGGCCGCCGCCACCACCGCGACTACGGGGCCGGTCAAGTTGGCTGGACTGGCTTACGACCAGGTCATACAGGTCTCTAGGGGCGAGGTCGAGTTCCATTAGGCGGATGGCCGCGGCGCGCACGCTGACTTTGAAGCGTCTCGCGAGCCGGCGAGCTGCCTGATATGCCTCCTCACTCGAAGTTTCTGTCGGCACGTCGGCGCGGACAGCCGACGCAGGAAGCAGCACAGCCGCCGCCGTGCTCTCGCACCAGCGTTCCACGCCATAGCTTGAGGTCAGCCGCATGCTTCTCCCGATGTGCTCATCGGACGCGGCGTCCTGCCGCAAGAGCAAGTGGCCGATTTCGTGGAATAGCGTGAAGGCGCGTGCCTGGGGGATGAAGGTCGTATTGACGGCGACGAGGGGGACGGCGTCGTTCCACAACGCGAAGCCGCGGATGGCGTCGGGACCAAGCTGGAGCAGGAGGACGAGGACACCCGTGTCTTCGACGGCCTCGCGCCAGCCGCTGAATGCGGCGCTGGGAGTGGGCCACTGGGTCTGGCGGGCTAGCGGGACGTCCAGCCGGTTGCGAAGGCTTCGCGCGGCGCGGCTGGGCGCGTCGGCTGGTGTGAAGCGCGGGAGTTGCGGGACGCCGGTTCCGTCTTCTTCCCTCAGGTGGGCGACGAGGTGCTGAAGGCGTCGCGCCCAGCGGATTTCGCGGAGTTCCTGGGCGTTGAGCGCGCGGTTCCTGGAGCCAACGGATTGGCGCAGGGGCGGCGGGAGGCTGAGGTGTTGGGGCGGTGCGGGCAGAAAGAACGCCGCGCTGGGTCGGCGGAGCGTGCTGACGATCTTGTTGAACTGGGTCTTGGTGGGTTGGGCCTTACCGTCAATCCAGGCCTGGACCGTGCCTGGGTCAGCGCCGACTTTCTGCGCGAACTCGCTGTCGGAACGGCCGCTCTCGTTCATGGCCCAGCGCAATACCGAGCCGGTGATCGGTATGAAGGTGGCGCGGGGCATGGGGTGGGTGAGGGAGCGGCTGACGTTGGGTGAGGATACCTAGCGGGCTAGCGGGTGTAGCTGGTGGGAGTGGTTCGGCTTGGCCCCTCGGAAGGCTCAGGACGGGCTCACCACCAACGGTCGGGTGGGCCTGGGCGGGGAGGGCGGCCAGAAGGGCCGCCCCTGCAGGAGGCGGGTTGGCCGGGGTTGGGTTTTGGACGGAGTAGGGCGGGTCTGGGACGCCGCTCCTACGCAAGAGTGGGCCGGGGATGGGCGAGGCGTGAGGAGGGAGAAAGGACGGTGGGCTGGGGGGTGCTGGGTCTAACGGGGGACGACGCTACGCCCGGCCTCCCGGGTGCTGGTGGGTCCCGGCTGAGGACGCCGGGATGACGGGAGGGGCATGCTCACCAAGAACGGATGCTGGTGGCGGTGGGGTCTTGGTTTGGGTTTGGCCCGGAAGAGGGAGGGTCCGAGACCCGACCTCTACGAAGGCTTGGCGGCGAGGTGTGCCTTGGGTGTTGGGAGATCGGACCGTTGCATGACGGTAGGGGCGGTCCTATTGTTTGGGTATGGACATGACGTTTGACATTGATCCTGGGCTGATGGATCGAGTGCGCGACGAGGCGGCGCGCCGGGGGATTACGGTCTCCGAGCTGGTGGCAGCGGGTTTGTGGCAGGTGCTGGAGGCCGAGGCCGTGGAGACGGATGCACTGTTGCCGCCGCTGCCGACGGCGTATGGCGTCGGACTGCCGGTGGCGGACGTTGCCGATCCGGAGACGCTAGACGCGAGGGTGGCTGAGGAAGATACCGACGAGGAATTCCCGCCGCTGCCCACCTGGAAGGGCGGTGGCTTTGTAGCGGATGTGGCGGACCGCGAGGCACTGGACAGAACTAGGACCTCGAATGGCAAGGACGGGGGGCTGCCTCCGTTGCCGACGTGGCACGGTGGTGGACCGCCGCTGGTGGACGTTGCAGACCGTCAGAAGCTCTACGAGGTGCTGGACGCGGACTGAGTGCTGGTTCTCGACACCAACGTCCTATTCGACGCGGCCGTCGAGAGTTCTGACTTCCACGTCCCTTGTTCCGAGCGGTTGGAGCAGTGGCGGCGTGAACGGTCAGAAGTCTTTCTGACGTGGAACGTGTGCTACGAGTTCCTGCGGATCACGACCCACCCACGCGCCGTGTTACGCACGCCCTGGACACCGAGACGAGCGTGCGAATTTCTGGAGTCGTTGCTGGACGCGCCGGCATTCGAGTTGCTGGTAGCCACGCCTCGGCATGCGGCGGTGTTGGCGCAGACGCTGGCGGAGGTGCCTGAGGCCGGCGGCAATCTGATCTTTGACTTGCATACAGCTGTTCTAATGCGGGAACACGGGATTCGGCGGATCTGTACACGGGATCGAGATTTCGGGCGGTTTCCGTTTCTGGAGGTTGTGGACCCGCTGGGGGTCTAGCTGCGCTTTGACGCGGGCGTCTGTTCGTGGTCCTTCGGCAGGCTCAGGACGCGCTCACCCTGAGCGAGGGATGGGTCGCGGACTGCTTGGGTGGCATCGAGGTAAGGGATTCATGGTTCGACTCGGCCCGTCGCGGACTTCGGGCCGGCGCACCACGAACGAGGGCTCACCAGGGACGGGGTGCGAGGCCCCGCGGGAGGGGTGGGGCCGGGGCAGGATCGGGCGGCCACAAGGGCCGCCCCTACCAGACGGCGGGTTAGCGGTGGCGGTGTTGGTAGTTGGGGGATTCTTTGACGAGGACGACGTCGTGGGGGTGGCCTTCGTCGACGCCGGCGTGGGTGACGCGGACGAAGCGGGCCTTGGTTTGCATGGCGTGGATGTCGGGAGCGCCGACGTAGCCCATGGATGAGCAGAGGCCGCCTACCAACTGGTCAATGAGGCCGGCGGTGGGGCCACGATACGGAGTCTGGGCTTCGACGCCTTCAGCGACGAGCTTGGCGGCGTCTTCGACCTCATGCTGGCCGTAACGGTCGCGGGTGGCGAGGCGTCGGTCAATCATGGCGCCGATGGAGCCCATGCCGCGGTATTCCTTGAAGCGTTCGCCCTGGCGGTAGACGATTTCGCCGGGGCTGGCGTCGGTACCGGCCAGCAGGTTGCCGATCATGACGGCGGAGGCGCCGGCGGCGACGGCCTTGGCAACATCGCCTGAATAACGGATGCCGCCATCGGCGATGAGCTGGACGCCGTGCTCGGCGCAGGGGTCGGCGCAGTCGAGGATGGCGGTGAGCTGGGGTACGCCGACGCCAGCGACGATGCGGGTGGTGCAGATGGCGGCGGGTCCGATGCCGACCTTGACGGCGTCAGCGCCGGCCTGGATGAGGGCGCTGGCGCCGCCGGCGGTGGCTACGTTGCCGGCGATGACTTCGATTTCAAGGTTGTCCTTGATGCGCCGGACCATGTCCAGGACGGCGGAGTGGTGGCCGTGGGCGGAGTCGACGACGAGGACATCGACGCCGGCGTGGGTGAGTTCGCGGGCGCGGTCGAAGGCTTCGTTCTGGACGCCAACGGCGGCGGCGACGACAAGGCGGCCTTTGTCGTCGTAGACGGCGTTGGGGAATTGTTGTCGCTTGGCGATGTCTTTGACGGTGATGAGGCCGCGAAGGATGCCCTGGTCGTCGACGACGGGCAGTTTTTCGATGCGGTGTTCGTGGAGGCGGTGCTGGGCTTGCTGGAGGGTGGTGCCGACGGGGGCGGTGACGAGGCCTTTGCTGGTCATGAGGTCGGCGACGGTGCGGGCCTGGTCGTGGGTGAAGCGCATGTCGCGGTTGGTGAGGATGCCGACGAGGCATCCGTTCTGGTCAGTAATTGGGACGCCGGAGATGCGGTAGCGGGCCATGACGGCGTTGGCTTCGGCGAGGGTGGCGGTGGGCGGCAGGGTGACGGGGTCGACGATCATGCCGGACTGGGAGCGCTTGACTTTGTCGATTTCGCCGACCTGGTCGTCGATGGTGAGGTTGCGGTGAATGACGCCGATGCCGCCGGCGCGGGCCATGGCGATGGCCATGGAGGCCTCGGTGACGGTGTCCATGGCGGAGGACACGAGGGGCACGTTGAGGGTGAGGTGGGGCGTGATGCGGGTGTGGGTGGCGACCTGGGTGGGCAGGACGTCGGAACGACCGGGGACGAGGAGCACGTCGTCGTAGGTAAGGCCTTCGACGATGCTGCGGGTGGACGCGACGGACTGCTCGACGAAGCGAATGGGATTTGGATCAAGCGACACGCAAGCGCCTCCCTGCGACATGGGTTGAGCCGGGCCCACAAAAAAGACCCCGCGCCACTTGGGCCGGGGTCGCTACGCGGGAGCGCGGCGCGCACGCGGGGCAGGGTGCTTGCAACACCCGCCGGCGACGTGAGCCACCTCTCCTCATCGTGGCGACATGCTACACCGTCTCCGACGGCCTTGCTAGGCATCGAGTTGGATAGAAGGGCCGAGGTTGGCGGTGGAGGGTGGTTGGTTCGCAGGTTGGCAGGTGGGGTTGGAGGCCTGCGTTTGCGGGGATGTCGTATGGCGCGTCGGTAGCATGGGGTGCCGTAGGAGCGCGGGACGCTCCCGCCGAGGAGAACCTTGATGGCGACGGTGACTCTGGAAGAACGCGTGAGTCGCCTCGAGGGCGGATTCGAGCACTTGGCGACGAAGGCCGACGTAGCGGAACTACGAGGCGACCTCCACGCATTGGAATCGCGCCTGATGCGCTGGATGGTGGGGGCGATTCTTGGATCGGTGGCCGCAGCGGCAGCTGTTACTGGGGTGATTGTGGCGCTGGTCGGACCGGGCTAGCGCGCGAAGCGTCTTTTCGGCGCGGTTCGGCGGATAGAATGACGGGTGGCCGGTGGATGCTGTCTGTTGGCCTGTGGTGGGCGTAGCTCAAACGGTTAGAGCGTCTGGTTGTGGCCCAGAAGGCTGGGGGTTCAAGTCCCCTCGCTCACCCCCGGGAATAAGGAGTGAGGTAAGAGAAGTGAGAAAAGAGAAGCCAGGAGTCGTTAGAGGTTGGTGGTTGGCAGGTTGATGCGGGAGACGGGGGCGCAGGCGGTTGAGGCGGTGTATTGGATCAGGCGGACGAGTAGGGCGCGAGCCAAAGGGTCGGCGCGGCCGGCCTGGCTGAGGCCGAGAGTGGTTACAACGACCTTTCCCTTGCCGTAGTTGGCCTGGGCGGTGATGGCGGCTTCGTTGCCCAGCCAGCCGCGGAAAGTTCCCATCAGGATGTCGCTCGGGTCCAGGCCGTCGAGCGCCGGGATTATGCGGGGCGCGGTGCTTGGGACGAAGGGCGTGCTCATCAACGGTTCGGGTAGCAGCCCTTCGCGCAGCGTGGGAGCTATCCAGTCGAAGCCGGTGGACCAGTGCGGCTTGTAGCGGCCTTCGCGGGGGACCGAGGGAAGGAAGGGCGTGTCGGCGAGGTCGGCGATGACCAGGGCCGGCAGGCCGCCGGCCACCATGTCCAGCGCGTCGGCACCACCGCCGCCGGCGACGACGACGGCCTGGATCCGCACGGGTTGGGTGAGGGTGGTGCAGCCGGCTTCGGCCAGGCCGTTGGCGAGGGTGGCGACACGGTTCTTATGGGACACGCCGGTGAGGTAGATGCGGAGTTTGCCGTTGATGGTGGCGGCGTCGGCGGGGACGACGAGGATTTGCTCCTGTTGTTCGAGTGACAGGCCGGCGCCCTGAATCGACAGGCCGATGTCGAGGACGCGGGCGGTTTCGATCAGGGGGGCGGTGAATTCGAAGTCATCGATGACGGCCGGTTCGACGCCGCCGGGGATGGTGATGGATTCGCGACGGCGGGGTTCCTCAGAGACGCTCCAGACAATTTCGGCTTCGCCGGCGGGTCGGGGGCCGGAGACGATGGCCCGGACGGATACGGGGCTGCCGCCCCAGGCGGAACCGGGGAGGCCGTCGATCAAGGCGACGGTCTCATCCGCGACCGGACGCATGGCCTGGACGACGGGTTTGGGTCGGGCCTCGAAGTCGGCCAGGCCGTTGACTTCCCAGCCCTGGTCCATGAGTTCGGTGAGGACGAAGCCGGAGAGGCCGGGCGTGCTCCGCAAGCGGGCGATCTGCCGGCGAAAGCCCTCGGCCTGGACCTGGCGGGTGGCGGCGGTGAGGTCGTTGAGGGAGTCGAAGGCCTGGCGGGCGACGGACTTCTCGAAGCGGGCTTCGAAGCCGGCCTGATCGAAGGCCAGGTCAGGCGTCCAACTGCGTTGTGCCAGGAGCCAGGGGTAGGCGGGCTTCCAGTCCTTGGGTAAGCCCCAGATGCCGAATTCGCTGAGGGCCACGGGGCGGTTGGCGGGCGCGTGGGCGTCGGCGCGTTCCCAGAGGTCGGGCGGGCGCGAGGCCAGCCAGTCGACGAAGGCGCCGAACTCGCGTGCGCCGTGGGGGTGGGCGGCGTAGGTGTGCATGTCGGCCAGGTCGGTGTCCAAATGCAGGGCGCCGAGCATGGCGGAGTTGTCGACGACGAGACGCGTGGGGTCGGATTGGCGGGCGACGTCGACCCAGCGGCGCAGGCGCTGGCGATGGTCGGCCTTGGTGGCGATGTCGAGGCCCCAGCCTTCATTGATGACGGAGCGGGCGATGAGCGAGGGGTGGTGGGCGTCGCGAACGGCGGCGCCGCGGAGCATGTGGACGATGTCGTCGTCCAGCCAGTCGGGGAAATCCTCGTTGGGCAGTTGTGGGCTGCCCCAACTGGGGGGGGCGTACCAGACCAGCAGGCCCATGCGGTCGGCCAAGGCCAGGTAGCGGGGGTCGGGCAGCTTGACGTGGCAGCGGACGAGGTTGAGGCCGGCGTCCTGGGCTACCTGGAAGCGGCGGGCGAGGGCCTGGTCGCCGGGGTAGGCGTAGCCGGTGACGGGGCTGTAGTCCTGATCGAGCGCGCCCCTCAGATAGAGGGGTCGGCCGTTGAGGCGGAGCTCCTGTTCGTCGGCTTCGATGCGGCGGAAGCCGGTGGTGAAGCAGCGGGCGTTGGTGAGGCCGTCGGAATCGAGGGTGACGTCGACGTCGTAGAGGTTGGGCGCGCCGGGGGACCAGAGTTGGGCCTGGGGCCAGTGGTGGAGGATCTCAAGGCCAGCGGTTAGATCGCCGGTGGCTTCGGCCGTCCAAGAAGCGGTGGGGCTGCCGGATTCACGGACGGTGAGGCTGACGTGTCCGTGGGCGTTGGGGCTGCCGAGGACGGTGAGGCGGGCGGTTTGGAGGTCTTTGGCGAGGTCGGTGCGGAGGCCGGTGATGTGGGCAGGCGGGCGCTGGTCGAGCCAGACGGGTTGCCAGAGACCGGAGCACTCGCCGTACCAGTGCTGTTTGCCGCGTGGAATCCAGGCGGCGCGAGTGGGGGGGCTGCCGGGCGGAGTGACGATGCCGGGGGCTTCGACCGGGGTGTCCCAGACGCGGACGGTGAGGGTGGCGGTCTGTCCGTGGGTTTCCGGAGGGAGAACTGCCTGGAAGGGCAGGTAGCCGCCGCGGGAAGTGGCGAGGTGCTGGTCGTTGACCCAGACATCGGCGAGCCAGTCGGCGGCGCCAAAGACGATGACTGCCTGGTGGCCGGCGGGAGGGTTGGGGATCTGGAGCTGGCGGCGGTACCAGTAGTAGGCCGGGCCGGTGGGCGGCTTTTCGAGGATGAGCTGGGGATAGATCGGCGGTTCGATTTGGGCGTCGAAGCGAACGTCGCGCAGGTTGGGCGAGTCGCTGACGCCGAGTTGCCAGGGGCCCTGGATGAGGGTTCGACCCGAGCCAGTCATCGTCTGATACCTTGAGTCGCGGTGGCCGACCAATACTCACAGGCCGGGGCCGGGCCCGGTTCCCAGCCGCCAGGCGACTCCTTCGAGCGCCCCGCCGACGGCACGTACGTAGGTCTGGCGGTTGCCGCGCTCCTGATTGCGAGCGTCCTGTTCATTTTGCTCGTGGACCGCAGCCTGCGGCGTCCGCCCGAGATGCCCGAGGTGCTACGTCCAACGGCGACCGCAGCTTTGGCGACCCCCGAGGCGCAGGCGCCAGCGGTGATTCCGGTGACGCCGGAACCGATCGTGATCGACCTGGAAGTTCCCGAGGGGCCGTTCGAGCGACCGACCACGCCCACGGTGGTTCCGGTGCATACGGAAGCACCGGCGCGGTATTTCCTGGTCACGGTGCAGAGCGGGGACACGCTGGCGGCGATTGCCAGCCGCTACGGGTACGGCTTTGAACAGATAGCCGAACTGAACGGCATCGATGAGCCGTACCTAATCCAGGTGGGCGACGAGTTGCTGTTTCCAAATCGCTAAGCGGGTGTGGGCGTTCGCCGGGGTCAGGCCTTGGCGCTGCGCTGGGTGGCGTCAGTCTGATCTGAATCTTCCGGGTCTTCCTGATCGGCCGGCTCGGCGTCAGGCGGCTGGTCATCCTCAGCGGCGACTTCGGGCGCGGCTTCCTCCGACGGTTCGTCAGGCTCGGGGGCGGCCGTAGCCGGAGCTTCGGATTCCGTCGATTCCTGGGTTTCCTCGGGCTGGTCGGCGGCTGCGGCGTCGGGCGGCTGGTCATCCTCTGCGGCGGGTTCGGGAGCTGGTTCCGAAGCTGGTTCGTCAGGCTTGGGGGTGGCCGTAGCCGGAGCTTCGGATTCCGTCGATTCCTGGGTTTCCTCGGGCTGGTCGCCGGCTGCGGCGTCGGTGGATTCGGGCTCCGCCGGCTCGTCGGTGTCCTCGGGCTGGTCGGCGTCCGCCTCCTCGGCTGAGGCTTCAGCGGTGGGGTCGAGGCCGGGGTCGAGGGCGATGAAACGGACGGGCCAGGCGGTGACGTTTTCGGCGGCGGCGGGCAGCGCCATGAAGGCCATGCGCTCAGTGCTGAGCTGTTCGGTATTGACGAGGCCGCGCACGATGGGCACGTCGGTTTCGAGCAGGGTGCCGAGGATTACGCGCTCGTCGTCGGGTTCCTGTTCGCGTCCGACACAGACGCCGTCCGCCAGCGCGACGAGCTTGGCTCCACGCACAAACAGCCACTGAGCGGCCTGGGCCGTAAAGCACGGGGTGACGTCGTCACCGCGGGCGGCGATTACGACGATGTCGCGGCTGCGGAGGTTGCGGCCAAATACGTCTTCAAGACGGTTGGAGTCGATGTCGGGCGCGTCGGCCGTGACTTCGATGTGGGCGACCAGGCCTTCACCGAAGAACGTCTCAGGGGCCAGATCGGCCAGGTCGGACCCCCAGCGGGCGTAGCGGCGCGGGGCCAGAACGTGGGTTCCGACGTCGGCATCCATTTCGATCCGGTGCACCAGCGTCCGCGGCTCGCCCGCGCGCTCGAACTCGTGCGCGGTGAAGCTATTGGCGGCGCCATGCCGAAGAACCTTGGTGCAGTCAATGACGCGGCGTGACATCAGCCTTGGGGATGGGATGGGTGGCGGTTTGGTCGATGGTGGGGCGCGGGGGCGTGCCCCGTCAATAGCTGATTGGCCTCAGCCGATGGTCAGCGGCTCGCCCCAGCGCGATTCGCGGACCTGAATGGACGAATTTCGGAAGGCCTGGCGGTAGAAATCCAGGCCGTCGGTCTGAAGGTGAATGGGGATCAGTACGCGCGGGTTCACGATCTCGACGAAGCGCTGCAGGTCGGGGCCGCTGGCGTGGCCGGATGCGTGGAAGCCGGCCGCCTCGGCCTCGGATTCCGACGCGCCGCCGACGAAGTCCAGACCCAGCAGGCCCGTCCAGTTCCGGAGGCGCCGCATGTCCAGTTGGGACTCTTCGTCATAGGGCTCGCTCGAGGAGTAGATCCAGGCACCGGACGACATTTCGCCGAGGTCGAGCAGGCGGGTGACGTCGAAGAAGCTGAGGCAGAGGACGTAGGCCCCGGGGTTCGCCCGGATATCAGGCGGAGATACGAGCGCGTTGGCGAACTCGGCGGTCACTTCGTCCTGCCAGGCGTTGGAGGTGGCTCGCCGGTCGTCGTAGATCAGGAGCCCGTCCCGGGCCGACGGCAGGGGTGTGGCCGGATCGACGGTGTGCATGGCTTTGAGCAGGAGTGCATCTTTCATGAGGACGACGAGCTGGCGGTTGGCGTGGCGGGCGGCCGCCAGGAATGTTTCGAGGCGCTCGATGTTGCGGGGACCGAAGTCGGCGACGACTAGAGCGTCAGTCTGATGGATGCGATTGAGGGCGCCAACACGTACGTCTTCTTCCGATGCGCCGCGGGGCCTGGCGGCCTGGGTGCCCTCGCAGATGAGGGCGACCAGGTCGAGCTTGGCCAGTGCATGGGCGAAGGCCCAGGTCTGGTCGGCATGGCGGCCGTGCATGCGGATGTCGCCGCTATAGCCCACCCAGCCGGCCGACGTCTCGACGGCGAAGCCGTGGGCGCCGGGGATGGAGTGGTCAACCGGGAACGCGCGGACCTGGTGGCCGTCAATCTCGGCGACGCCTGTGGCTACCGCGGTCGTGAGGGGTTCGGGGCCTGCCTTGGCATAGCGCCGTGCCCAATAGGCGGCGGCGTCGGGCGTCCAAGTGGTGGCGTCAAGAATTTCCCAAGGGCGTTGCCGAAAGGGGGTCTTGGGGTCCGTTACCAGGAGGTCGTCCTTGGGCGTGCGGGGGCGGTAGAAGACGGTCTGCGCGTCATTGGTGCTCTGTCCGCCGTCCTGCATTGCCTTGGCAATCACGGCCGTCAGGGCGCCGGTCACGACGGGAATGTCGGAGCGGAGGAGCGAGATGTAGCCGACATGGTCGGCGTGGGCGTGGCTGAGGAGAACCGCACGCGGGTCCACATCGTCGCGGTAGGCCGGCCGGTCACGCAGACGGCTCCAGATCGCGGCGTGTTCCGACAGCGCGTTCAAGTCGTTCCGGTAGAGCCCCTCCAGCGGAGGTAGCAGGTCGGTCAAGAGGTAGTCCGACAGCCCACGGACGGTACGGGGCTTAAGAAACTCTTCGAAGTACGTGCCCAGCGCGCCGAACGACATTCCAAAGTCGAAGAGCACTTGCCAGTCGCCGTCTTCGAGCAGGAGCTTGTTGCCGCCAATTTCGCCGGCGCCGCCGTAGGCGGTGAAGCGGACGGGCATCAGGGGATCGCGGTGGGGAGGCTGGGCATTGGTGGGCTCATGGTTCGACAGGCTCACCATGAACGGGAGGGCGGCTCACCGCAAACGGTCGAGGACCGCGGGGTTCTGAATCGAGCGGGGGCGACCGCCCTGGATTGTCGCGGCGGCGCAACGCAGGGCGCTCTCCGGTCCCCAGCGCGTCGCCTCCTGCGAGTAGCCGGCGGAGTGCGGGGTTAGCAGGACGTTTGGCATCTGCAGCAGCGGATTGTCGTCAGCGATCGGCTCGATTTCGGTCACGTCGAGTCCGGCGCCGGCCAGGTGGCCGGCCTGAATCGCGGCGACGAGAGCCGGTTCGTCAATCAGAGGTCCGCGGGCGGTGTTGATGACGAAGGCGGTGGGCTTCATGCGAGCAAAGGCCTCCGCGTTCAGGAAGTGACGGGTGGCCGGGTTGAGCGGCAGATGTACGCAGACGTAGTCGGCAGCCTCGAGCAAGTCGTCAAAGTCGACCAGTTCAACGTCGAGATCTTCGGCAAGCAACGGGTCGACGTACGGGTCGTAGGCGATGACGCGCAGGCCGAAGGCCTGGCAGCGCGTAGCCACGGCCCGCGCGATGTTGCCGAATCCGAGCAGCCCGGCCACCTGGCCGCGCAGGCGCGGCCAGTGCTCCGAGAAGTCAATCAGGCCGTCGCGGGTCGGCGCATTCGATCGGCCCAGGTGGATCGTGCGCGGCAGGCGCCGATAGCAGGACAGCAAGAGCATGAGGGTGTGGTCGGCGACCTCTTCGATGCAGAGATCGGGGGTGTTGCCGATCATGACGCCGTGCTCGGTGGCGGCCTCCAGGTCGATCGGGTCGACGCCGGTGGTGCAGGTGATGACCGCGCGCAGACGCGGGGCCGCGGCGAAGTCGTGGCCATCGAATGGATCGAGGCCAACGGCGCCGGCGGTGGCGCGTTCGAGCGCCGCTCGGCGTGTCTCGGGGTTCTCCATGTCGGCGAAGTCGACTTGACCACCGGCCTCCTCGACAACGTGGACGTAGGGCAGGAATCGGTGGGCGTGTGTCAGGGGCACGAAGACTCTCGGCAGGTCAGGCATGAGTCGATCCTTTCCGGGCGGCAGCTGCGGGAAGTGGGGCGTTGGTCACAGAGCTTCGACGGCCTCCGATCCGGTCAGGAGATGAATCCAGGTCCGGCCGGGGCGGAGTTCAAGCGGGGACCCGTCAGGATTCAGGAACTCGGTCACCGCGGTTTCCGACGGTCGGCGCCAGGTTCCGTCGAAGCGCGCGCCGTCGCGAAAGACGGATACGGGGCCCTGGCCGGTGGTGCCGATCCAGAGCGACTTATTGCCATAGGAGTCCTCGTCGAACTCCGTGAGTCGCGCTGGAACCCACTGTGCCACGACGTTCTCAAACACAAGGGCCTCACCAGTGTGAGCGTCGATGTCGAGCGCGCCGCCCAGCGAGCGGCGCCAACGGCGGGTGGCGGTGTCGAACACGTACTCGGCCTGATAGGCGTTTCGAGGCCCGGCGGGAATGGCGAGATGCGTAAGCGGGCCGATTTGAGGATCGATTTCGAAGAACCGGAAGCCTTGAATCTCGCGGCGCTGGCGATGGCGCCGGGCGCCGACTTCGCGCAGCGCGGGGAGGCTTGCGTACATGTTGAACGGGGCGGGTCGACTGGAAATGCGGTAATAGGGGCGGGTCTCGTCGTAGAAGAACTGGTCGACGTCGGCTGCCGGGGACGAACGCAGATCCCGCATGACCGGCGTGCTGGCGCCTACATGGGCGAAGAGCGCGTCGAACTGCTGAACGAGATCGCGGTCGACAAAGCGAGCGCTGCGGATAGGACCGACGCGCTCCAGATCGCTATCCAGGAAGAACGCGGTGTAGCGGGTGACGGAGCCTTCAGTAACGTGCTCGTAGACGACGGCAGCAGTGCTGAGGCCGCTCTGGGGACGCGCCTCGATCGAGTTGTCGATCTTGACCGCGACGACGCGCTGGGCCCTGGCGTTAGGGCTGATTTCGAGGCCCGTCAGCAGTGAGCGCAGGGGTGGGCGAGTAGGCGTGGGAGGGGGTGTGGGCGTTGGCGACGGCGTTATCGGTTCAGGCGTCGGGTTTGCCGTGGGCGCCTCGGTCTGCACCGGCGGCGGGCGGGTGGGGCGCGGGGCGGCAACGGTGGCTACCGGTGCGACGGGCGCCGGCGGTTGCGCGGGCGACGTTGCAGGTGCGGCGGCGGAGGCCGACGGGGCCCCGGCGACGCTCGCGGGCGCCGGAGTCGTCGGCGAACTTGCTGGCCGCGAGGGTGGTGTTGTCAGAGCCGCAGTCGTCGGTGCGCCTGGCGCTCCTGGTGTCGGCGTCGACGCCGGAGGTGCGGAATCTCCGCAGCCGGCAATCAGGACGGCGGTTCCTCCGGCCAACAGGGTGGCCAGACGGCGCCGGGAGATGTATTTCGGTCTAGGCATGCGCGATGGCAGTCATTCGAGTTGCATCGTTGAGCATTGACACAGGATGCGGTGGACGTGGTGGGCGGTGCAACGGTATCGCGGGAGGGGCGTCTCCCGTCGACGCGGCGTGGCCGTGTGTGAACGAAACACTTCGTTCGGTTCCGCGTGGCTTGACGTGACCTACCCACCGGCCGTCTGAAGTCCGCCCGGCACCATTTAGAATCAGACACCGTGCACGCTGCAAAACGGGCGGCTAGGAGACGCTGGAATGACAGCGGTGTCTATCGAGGAACGCGTCAGCCGTCTTGAAGGCGGTTATGAACATGTCGCGACGAAGGCCGATGTGGCCGAGTTCAGGGCGGCGACGCAGGCAGACGTAGCTGAATTCAGGGCGGCGACGCAGGCTGACATCGGAGACCTGAAGGCCTCGACGCAGGTTGACATCAGCGACCTGAAGGCCTCAACGCAGGCTGACATCAGCGACCTGAAGGCCTCGACGCAGGCTGACATCAGCGACCTGAAAGCCTCGACGCAGGCAGATATCGGCGAGCTCAAGACCGACCTTGCTGAGTTCAAGACGGCGGTTCAGGCAGATTTCGCCCAACTACTCGCGACGATGCAGGCCGGATTCGCTGAGTCTCGGGCAGCGACGCAGGCCGACCTCGTTGAGTTCAGGTCAGCGATGCAAGCCGACCTCAGTGAGTTCAAGATAACGACGCAGGCCGATATCGCCGAACTGAGGTTATCGACAACAGCCGACGCGAAGGACCTTGAGATCCGGCTCACGTCTGAAATCGGCAGCGTTCAGAATCGCTTGATGGCTTGGACGCTGGTGGTTGTCAGCGTTGCGACTGGCCTGGTCATTGCCCTGGACCGGTTGTTCGGGCCCGCGACCGGGGGCTGAGCAAGGCAGATGCGCGCGCTAGCCGGTCGCGGCTGGAGCTGCTAGGGCTGGCCGAAGACGCGGCGGCAGGCGGCGGCGACGCGGGCGGCGCCTTCGGATATGGGTAACGCGCGCATTTCGTCGTTGAAGATCTCGACGCCGCCGGGACCTCGATAGCCGGCGGCCTCAAGGGCCTTTGTGATGGCTGCAAGGTCCATGACGCCATCGCCGGGCAGGCGACGCACGGAGTCGTCGAACGTGCTTGGGTCGCCAGGCGGTGCGTCGTTGAGGTGGACGTGGTTGATCGCGCGACCCGCCGCGGCGATGTCCGAAAGCTCGCTGTCGCCGCAGTGGAAGTGGTAGGTGTCGAAAAGGATGCCGACGTTCACGCGGCCGATGCGGTCGATGAGATCCAGCGTTCCCCGAATGCCGGAGAAGAGTTCATAGGGCTGTTCGGGCCATATGTTTGGGCCGATGAACTCGAGGCTGAGCGCCACACCCTCACCGGCGGCGGTGTCGGCCACGTCTCCAATACGCATGGCGAACAGGTCGAGCGCCTCGTCGCGGGGCATGTCGGTCCGGTTGGGCACAACCACCGCGGTGACACGCGCACCCAGCGCGGCGCCGAGCGACGCGTTGGCGGCCACGGTGTCGAGGCTGGCGTCGAACTCGGCGTGCGGGCCGATGACCTGGGCACCAGAGCCCCAGGCGCCGGGCTTAAGGCCACGGGATTCGAACGCTTCGATCACGGCGTCACGGCCGCTATCGGCCTCGAGCGTGCGGGCGTTGGGCATGCTGAAGTCCGCCGCCGTAAAGCCGGCGGCGGCGGCCGCGTCGAGATACGCGTTCAGGTCGTTGACCTGAGCGACGGTGGCCGGGTGGAGCGCGGGGATCAATGCGGACATGGGCGTGGCCCTCCCAAGCCTCCGAGGCGCATGTGGCCCGTGATGGGTCGTTGCACGAAGATTCGGGTCAGCGGCGGCGGCCGGTTGCGCCGTGCAGGGCTTCGCGGACCACGATGTCGTCGATGAGTCGCTCGACCGGGGCCAGGTCGTCGGTGTAGACGGTCTCGGCGCGGGTGACTTCGCGAAGCTTCCAGGGACGGTCGGCGATCTCGGCCAGCCTGGGGTCGCCAACGGCGCCGGCGCGCACCTCGGCGTCGGTAACGGGCCGCAGCGAACCGTAGACGAGGCTGTTGTTGAAGCCCGACGGCAGGTCGATCACGTAGACGTACGGAAAGACCGAGCGCATGGTTTCCGACAGCACCTCCACCAGCCGGAAGTCGGTGGCGGTGCGTCCGGCGTTGAGGGCCAGCACGCCCTTGTCGTTCAGATGGTCTCGGGCGGCGATGAAGAATTCCTGGGTGACCAGATGGAACGGGATGTAGGGCTGGCGGTAGGCGTCCACGGCAATCACGTCGTAGCGTCGGTCCACGCGCTGGAGAAACGTACGGCCGTCTTCCGCGTAGGTCTTCAAGTTGGGTTCGTTCATGTCGAAGTACTTGCGACCGAGGTCGATCACGCGGTCATCGATCTCAACGCCGTCGATGGCCACGTCGTCCCCGTAGACCTTGGTGTACTGCTTGGAAACCGTGCCGCCGCCCAACCCAATGATCAGGAGTGAATCGACCTCCCGCGGCTGTTGACCGCCGATGATGGGGGCGAGCAGGAAGTAGTCCCAGGGACCGTTGGTGAGCAGGCGGTCGGGGTGATAGATCGAGTGGGTGCCGATGCCCTCGTTCAGGACCAGACGGCGGCCGACGGCGGGGTTGTCGATGACCTGAAAGAACTGCAGCGCGGACTCGCCTTCCAGCACCAGGCCGTCGGCAGGCCGGACCGGGCCGGGGTTCACCGCGACCCAGAGCACGATGAGGATGGCGAGCAGCGCGGTGTACAGCAGCCGGCGCCGCAGGCGCGTGGTGGCGATGAGCGCCAGACCCAGCAGCAGGACGGCGAAGATCAGGAAGGTCGAGCGCGTGCCGACGGTGGGGATGAGCAACAGGACGGGAATGAAGGCGCCCAGGATGCTGCCGACGGTGCTGACGGCGAAGACCTGCCCGGCGCGCTTGCCGGCCTGCCGCACGTCGCTGGTGACCAGGCGGATGACGAAGGGCGAGACCATGCCCAGCAGCGTGAGCGGGACGGCCAATAGGAGCAGGACCCCGACCAGCGAGCCGAAGAACAGGCCGCCGTTGAGGGAGGCAATGGCCTGCGAGGACACGGAGAGGACCGGCTTTGACAGGAAGGGAATCAAACCGACCAGGAATGACGCGATTCCGACGATGTGATAGAGGGTGTCTTCGTAGGGGCGCTGGTCGGCGAGGCGTCCGCCGATCCAGTAGCCGATGGACAGATAGAGCAGCGTCAGGCCGATAACGACGGCCCAGATGATGATGCTGGTGCCAAAGAACGGCGCCAGCAACCGCGAGGCGCTGATTTCCACGGCCAGGACGGACATGCCGGAGAAGAAGGCAACCGTGAGAACCAGCCAGGTGCGGGCGTTCCCGATGACCTGCGGCGTCGGCGGGGCGGTCGTGCTTGACACGAGGATCCTCAGCTCAGCGTGGGCGGCGCGGGGGCGATGCGGGCAGCATATTGTCCCTAATGCGGGCACCCACAAGGGGCGCCCCTACGGGAGCGTGGGCGGCGCGGGATCCGATACGGGCAGCGTATTGTCGCGGACGGTGCTAGAACCCGAGAACCTGGCCGTGCCAGCGCGGGTCGGTCGCACCGATCCGCGCACCCGTATCGGGGTCGAGCATAACCCCTTGGGCCCGCGAAAAGGTGGTAAACGGCAGTTCGCGCCGGACCGTGTGCCCCCGATTTTCGAGGTCGGTGAGCACGGCGGGATCGAATCTGTCTTCGAGCATCAGGTCGCCGGTGTCCTCGTTGTGATACCAGCGGGGGGCATCGATGGCGGCCTGCCAATGCATGCCGTGGTCGAAGACGTTGGTGATGACCTGGAAGTTGGTTTGGACCTGGTACTGCCCGCCCGGCGATGAGCCCAGCAGGACCAACTGGTCTTCGCGCCGGACCATGTAGGTGTTCAAGGTATGGATCGGGCGCTTGCCGCCCTGGAACACGTTTGGGCTGGCGGGATCGAGCGAGAAGCCCTGCATACGGTTGTTGAGAAGGACGCCGGTGCCAGGTACCACGTAGGCCGAGCCAAAGTTGACGAAGACGCTCTGAATGAAGGTAATGGCGTTGCCGGCGGCGTCGACGGCCGAAATGGCGGTGGTGTCGCCGCCGACCGCACTGGGATCGCCAGCCGACACGTGCTGGGCGGCGCGGACGGGGTCGATGGACATGCGGCGCTGGGCCGCGAATTCCTTGCTGAGCAGCCGATCGATCGGAATGCGGTTCCAGTGGGGATCGCCGATGTGCGCGAGACGGTCGGCGAACGCGGCCTTTTTGCACTCGGCCATGATGTGCAGGGTGTCGGCGCTGCCGAACTCGAAGGCGGCGAGTTCGAATCCCTCGGCGATGTTGAGTTGCTCGAGCAGTAGGAATCCCTGCGAGGGCAGGGGCTGTTCCAGGACTTCAAGCCCGCGGTAGTAGGTGCGGAGAGGCGGGAGGATCTCGCACTGGTAGGCGGCGAGATCACGGGGGGTGAAGGCACCGCCCTCGCGCGCGGAGGCGCGCACGAGCGCATCGGCGAACGGTCCCTTGTAAAAGGCGTCGGCCCCGCCCTGGGCGATCTGCCGCAGGGTTTCGGCCAGATCAGGCTGAACCAGCAGCGAGCCGGGTCGAGGCGGCGCGCCGTTGGGCAGAAAGCTGCGCACGCTGGCGGGGTATTGGGCAAGCGCGGGCCCCGCGTTGGCGATGGCCTGCGCCGTGTCGGGATCGACGGGTACTCCCCCATGGGCGTACTCGATCGCAGGGCCAAGGGCGTCGGCCAAGCTGATCGATCCGTAACGGTCGAGAATCGTCTGCCACGCGCTGACGGCGCCCGGGACGGTGGCGGCGTTGATGCCGTAGGGCGGGATCTCGTCGCCGAAGGCGTCAACCGTGAGCCCCGCAGGTGAAGGGCCGCTGGCATTGATTGCGTCCGGGTCCTGAGCACCGGCTGGCAGACAGAGGGCGAATACATCACCGCCGACGTGGTTGGTGCCGGGTTCAACCACGGCAATGACCGCCGCCGCGGTCACGACGGCGTCAAAGGCGTTGCCCCCGTTGCGCAAGACGCGCAAGCCAGCCTCGGTTGCCAGGGGGTGCCCGCTGGAAATCATGGCGCGCGCTGCAAAGACCGGGACGCGCTGCGTGGTCCAGCGCGGGTTGGCGGTCACGCCTGGAGGCTCAGGTTGGTTCGTCGCGCGGCGAAGGCGGCTGGTGGAATGGCACCGACCTAGGACACCGTGTGCATTGGCATGATGACGTGGCTGAAGGACGGCATGTCCTCGCCGTCTTTGTCTACCTGGCGGACCAGACCCGGACTGGTGGGACCGGCCAGCGAGAGCGATACGCGCTCGGACGCGACCGTGCCCAGGCAATCGGAGAGGAAGCGGTAGTTGAAGGCGATCTGGGCGTTGGTGTTGTCGCCGGAGACTTCGGCTTCAACTTCACCCTGGTTCTCGCCCAGTTCCGCCGAGTTCGCGGACAGGACCAGGCGCCCGCCGTCGTCGCTGCATTCGATGCTGGCCCTGATGACGTTCTGGCCGTCGCGGGCGAAGAGGGCGGCGATGCGGGTGGCCTGCGTGACGGCCGCAGTGTCCGCGACGACGCGCGTCTCCATGTTGGCGGTGTCGGGAATCAGCTGCTGGTAGGCCGGGAACTGGCCGTCAATGAGCTGCGACACGAGCGACACGGCCCTGGTGCTGAAGCGCACCGAGGAGGCGTTGGCGGTGAGCCCGATGGTTACGGCGCCAGGGTCGTCGGCCAGGATGCGGGACAGCTCCACCATCGCGGCGCGCGGCACGACGATTTGGGTGGCTTCCGAGAGGCCGGTCTCGGCGGCGGCACGGCGGACCGCCAGGCGATAACCATCGGCCGCGGCAAGTTCCACATAGTCGGGGCCGAACGTGAGGCTGACGCCGGCGAGCACGGGCCGGCTGTCGTCCTGCGCCGCGGCCACGACCACTTGCTCGATGATGGAGGTCCAGACGCTGGTGGGCATCTCGAGTTCGCGCTCGGCATCGGCTTCGGGGATGGGGGGGAACTCGTCGGCGTCGATACCCTTCATCTTGGCGCGGAAGCGACCGGAGGAAACCAGCAGGGTGTCGGTTTCGGCGTCCAATTCCAGCGTGACGATGCCTTCAGGCAGCTGGCCGATGAAGTCGGAGAGCAGCCGCGCGGGGACGGTGATGGCGCCCTCGGTTTGGATGCTGGCGCCGGTCCAGACGGAAATCGCCATCTGTTGATTCATGGCCGCCAGCTTCAGCCCGCCGTCTTCCGTTGCCAGGAGGACATTGCTGAGCACGGGGAGCGGGCTGCGGGCGGCGACGGCCCGGCTAACGAGGTTTAGCCCTCGGTTCAGGTTTTCTTGCAAGCAGGTGAGGTTCACGCGGCGATCTCCGAAGTCGTGCACAACGAACTGTTGATGCGTGCCCAACCGGCGAGCGCTATCGCACATGTTGGGCACCGCAGTGCGCGGATACTAGATGTAGTGCCGAACGGCGGTCAATCCGAGGCCGGGTGTTCGTGGCGTCCGGGTTCGACCGGGGTCGCTGGTAGGCTTGCCTGAAACGCCCAACCGGCGCGCGGGCACAGACCAACTGGAAAGGAACTCGCTTGAGCTTGCGGGTCATCGTCGCTGAAGACGAAACGATAATTCGGCTCGACCTCAAGGAGCGCTTGGAGGCTACGGGCCATCAGGTGGTGGGCGAAGCCGGGGACGGCGAAAGCGCCGTGCAGATGGCGCGTGAACTGCGGCCCGACCTGGTGGTGATGGACATCAAGATGCCCGGGCTGGACGGAATCGAGGCGGCGCGCGCGCTGACGGCCGAGCACATTGCGCCGGTGGTGCTGGTGACCGCCCACGGTGAGCGTGAACTGGTGGAACGTGCCAGCGACGTGGGGGTGATCGGGTACGTGCTGAAGCCCCTGCGCGATCGGGACCTGGAGTCGGCGATCGCGGTCGCGATCTCCCGCTACGGGGAATTCGAGGCGGTAAGCCGCGACGTGCAGAACCTGACGGATCAACTGGAGACGCGCAAGGTGGTGGAGCGGGCCAAGGGATTGCTGATGACACGGTTGAGGCTCTCGGAGCCAGACGCATTCAAACGGATTCAGAAGCTGAGCATGGACCGGCGCCGCTCAATGCGCGATATCGCCGAGGCGATCATCCTGGCGGAAGAGATCTAGGGCGAGGTCTACTCGACCCCGATGAGGGGCGTCCCGGACTCGGGGGTGCGCCAAAGAATCCCCCGATCGCTCGGAGCGCCGTTGCTGGCTTTCGCGCTGCTGACGGCCGGACTGTTGTTCACCTACAGCCGGCTGATCTTCGAAGGTCTGGTGCTGGCCGGCTACGACACGCAGACCTATTTCTATCCCTATTGGGCCGTAGCGTTCGACGCGCTGCGGTCGGGCCGAATTCCGCTGTGGAACCCGGACCTGTTCATGGGCGCGCCGTTTCTGGCGAATCCGCAGGCGGCGGTTTTCTATCTTCCGAACTGGCTGTTGCTGGGTCTGAGCGCCGAGCGGGCCATCAGCGTGGCGTTGATGCTGCACGTGGCGTGGGCGGCGGCTGGAACCCTGGCGCTGGGGCGGGTTGCGTTGCGACTGGGCTGGGCGTCGGCGGCCACGGGGGCCGCGGTGTTCGCGTTTGGCGGCTATTTCGTGGCGCAGTCAGGCCACGTTAACCAGGTCTCTGCCACGGCCTGGCTGCCCTGGCTGGTGCTGGCGCTGGACCGCGGGGTGACGGGAGACCGACGGGCGTGGCTGGCGCTGCCGCCGGTGACTGCCCTGATGCTGCTGGCCGGGCATCCGCAGGTGGCGTACATGAGCCTGCTCTTTGGGCTGGTCTACGCGGTGACCGTTGGTGGCGCGGGCGGCGGCGCAGCCTGGCGGGGGCGGATTCTGGGGGGCGCGCGCGGGCTGCTGGCGTGGGCGGCGGCAGGGATTGGCGGGGTGTTGCTGGCGGCCGTGCAATTGCTGCCGACGCTGGAACTTTCGCGTCATGGCATCCGGTCGGGCGGGTTGCCGCTGCCCGAGGCCGCGTCGTTTTCGCTGCCGGTCGAGGAGTTTCTGAGCGCGGTGCTGCCGACGTTCAGCGCCTTGCCCTCCAGTACTGAATTCGTTGCGCACATTGGTCTGAGCGGGATCATCCTGGCGGTGCTAGGCGTGGCGGCACGGCCGCGACGGGTGCGAACGGTGCTGCTGGCTGCAACGGTGATCGTCACGCTGATTCTGGCGGTTGGACCGGCCACGCCGCTGTTCCCGCTGGCACATCGGCTGGTTCCGGGGTTCGATCTGTTCCGCGTGCCGCCGCGCTGGCTCTTGCTGGGCATCCTGGCCGCGGCCCTGCTGGCGGCGCAGGGGGCTGAGTCGCTGGGACGTTGCCGGTTTGCCGTACGCGAATGGCGGCGAGGGGCGGGCGTTGGGCTGGGATTGGTTGCCGTGGGGCTGCCGCTGGCCATCCTGGGCGCGGTGCATCCGGTGAGCGAGGACATTTCGAAACCGTGGATCGTGGCCGGGCTGATGGTGCTGGCGGTGCTGGCGGCGGCGTATGCGTCGCCGTGGCCGTGGGCGCGCTGGGCCGCGGCGGCGGTGGTGGTGGCGGAATTGGTCGTGGCTTCAGGCCCCGGTCCCGTGCGTCTGGCGGTGCCGGCCGAGGCGTACGCAGCCGATCCCGACGTGCAAGCTGCGCTGAGCGCGAACGGTTGGGACGGTCGCGTGCTGAGCCTGGCCGATCCGTCGTTCGAGATCAGCCAGCCGGTCCGTGCTCAAATTGCCGAGGCGTGGTTCAACCGTCTCGGCGAACGCTCGTATCGCGAGTTGCTGGTTACTCTCAAGAATTCCGCGATCCTGAGCCCGAACATGAGCATGGCCTATGGCCTGGCAACTGCCGACGGGTATGACGGTGGGGTATTGCCACTGCGCAGCTACGTGGAGTTTCGCGATCTGCTGTTGCCCGGAACGGGCGCGACGCCCGACTTGCTGATCCAGCAGGCGATTACGGACATCCCTTCGGATCGCGTGCTGGACGGGCTGGCGGTGCGGTCGGTGATGCGTAGCCCAGACACGATGCACGCGATGGATGGGGCAATGCTGGATCTCAGCTCCTGGCGGCGGATTGACGAGGCTGGTCGCAGCGATGCGTTGTACGTGGATGACGTGGTTGGAGTGGCGGTGGTGATCGATGCACCGCCGGACGCAGCGGCCGGACCGGCGGGCCGGGTGGAGTTGCACGCGTCGGACGGAGCAACGGTGACGCTGCCGCTGACCCGCCGCGCCGAGCGCCCGGAGCGGGTGGTGTTGGGGCCAGGGCATCTCTTGTCGGTGCGCCGGGGTCTGGACCGGCCGGCGTTTCTAAGCCGCGCCGCTCTTGCGGCCCCGATTGACGTGACGCGGGTGGTGGTTGCCGCCGAGGGCCGGCCGTTTGACTTGCGGGCGTTGGCGCTGGTGCACCCGGACGGTGGGTCGACGCCGCTGACGCTGCGGTCCGACGCGGCGGCCGTGAGCCAGCGTGCCGGCGAGGTGGTGATTACACGACGGGGGACGTCCGTACCGCGGGCGTGGCTGGTTACGGACGTGCGGCTGGCGCGAGACGAGGCGGAGGCGCGTGACTTGATTGGCGGATTTGACTTTGCTCCAGATCGAACAGCGGTGCTGAGGGTCGCAGCCGACATCAAGTCCCGCTGGGGTGCGCCTGTCGATGCGGCCCGCGCTATTGGCCTGCTTCGACCGTCTGCGATCGCGGGGCAGGTGGGTGCGGAATCCAGGGCTGAGTTGCGGGCGCTAGCTTCGGCGGGGACCGTTGGTGGGGCGGAGGCCGAAACCGTCGAATCGCTCGTAGAGGAGCCTGAGCGCGTGAGCCTGCGCGTGCGAACTTCCGGTCCGCGGGTGCTGGTGCTGCCGGACGCACCGTATCCGGGCTGGCAGGCGCAGGTAAACGGGGTCGAGCAGCCGGTTTGGCAGGCGAACGTGGGGCACCGCGCGGTGCTGATCCGCGAGGCGGGCGAGCACCTGGTGGAGTTCAGCTACCGGTCGATTCCTTTCGAGGTCGGTCGAGTCGTCTCGTTGGTCAGCCTGGGGGCGCTGGGCCTGGGCGCGGCTGCGGTTCGGGTCCTCGGCCGGCGTCGATAGCCGATGTATGCCGTTTACATTGCGCCGTTCGGGTTTGCGCCGAAGAACACGACAGGCCGCCGCGTGATGCCGATGGCGCGCGCGGCCGCCGCGATTGGGCACCGAGTGCGCGTGATCGTGCCGCCCTACGACGACCCCGCCACCTATGGGCGCGAGTGGGAGGACGACGGGGTGGAGGTGATGTGTCTGCCGCGGCCGCGGTTCGACGGCATGGCGTTGGTCGGTACGGCCTGGACGCAGTGGCAGCTGGCTCGAGCGGCGGCCGACCTGGTGGCGGAGTGGCGGCCGGACCTCGTCCACGTCTTCAAGCCCAAGGCGGTGTCGGGGCTGGCGCAAGTGCTGATAGCGCGGCGGCGCGACCGTCCGGCCGTCGTGCTGGATCTGGACGACTGGGAAGGCCGCGACGGCTGGAGCCGCAACGAGGACTACGCGCGGCCGCTGGTCGAACTGTTCGAGATCCAAGAGCGCGTCGGGATGCGGCGCTGCGAGGCCTTTACGGCGGCCAGCCGGCTGCTGGCCGAGCGTGCGGGCGAGATGGCGGCTGATCGGCCGGCGCTGCACATCCCGAACGGGTTCGATCCGGCCGCCTACGAGACCTGGGCGGTAGATCGGGTAGGCAGCGCCTTTCGACGCTCACTGGGCATTCGGAGCGACGAGCGCCTGATTCTGATCTACACGCGATTCTTCGACTACGACCTGGAAGACTGGGCCACGTTGATCCGAAGCATTGCCGCGCGCTCGGCCAAGGCGCGGTTTCTGGTGCTGGGCGCGGGGAAGTTTGGGCAGGAGCGGGATCTAGCCGCCGACATGCGCATCGGCGGGCTTGCCGACCGCATGTCGTTTCTGGGGTGGCTGCCCTTTGCGGATATTCCGTCGGCACTGGCGGCGGCCGATCTGGCGCTGATGCCGCTGGCCGACACCGTGGCCAACCGGGCCAAGTGCTCACCGCGCTACGTCGACCTGATGTACGCCGGGGTTCCGGTGGTGACGACGCCGGTGGGGGAGGCTCTGACCTTCATCAGCGATGGAGAGACCGGGTTTGTCGCAGCCGACGCGTCTCCGGAAGCGGTTGCCGAGTCGGTGCTGCAGGCCCTCAAGGCGGAGGGAGCAGCGCAGGTGCGCGAACGGGCCCGGTCGCGGGCCGTGGAGGAACTCTCGTGGGAGCGGCTGACGGCGCCCCTGACCGGCCTGTACGAAGGCGCGGTTGCGCGCGCCGCGTCAGCGCGAGCTTGATCAGCTAATCGGCGTCGCCAGGCCGGTTCCCGGTGTGGCGGTGGGCGTGGGCGTGGGCGTGGGCGTGGGCTGAGCCTCGGGGGTTGGGGTGGCGACGGCACCACCCGGTCCGATGAGGGCCTGGCCCTGGGGCGGCGGAACGTCGCTTACTTCGCGCTGAAGCTCCACGGTCAGAACCGGCGGGGTGACCTGGGTGATTTCTATGCCCGGGGGAACGGTGATGACGGGTCGAAGCTGGTGACGACCTGGGCTCAGGTTCGACAGATCCAGTTCAGCCACAACGTCGCCGGCGCGCATCGCCTGCAGCGTCCCGACCGACCCGCCGACGACCACCTGGACCGAGGGTTGCGACACCGCGACGGCCAGGTTGGGTTCGAGGTTGACTGCGACCACGGCGGCCTGGATGGTGGTCGTGTCCTCCAGGGGTTCGACGACAACGACGATGGCTGCGGTCGGCTGGTCGCTCAGCACCCTGACGCCGACCGGGATATCGAAGGCGACATCGCCTTCGATATCGCCGCGCGCGCCGTCGATGTCGAGTGGGACGGTGCTCACGCCGCTGATCCGTTCGATATCCTCGGGCTGGCCCTGGATCTCGACCGTGGTCGGCACCACGCTGATCTCACGGACAAAGAAGCCTGGAGCGACGTTGCCGGTGAGTTCGGCCAGGACCGGCACTCGCTTGCGGCTGGTGATGTGAGTAATTGGCACACGGACCTGGGCGGTCTGGGGGTCCAGGTGGACGTTTTCGACTTCATTGCCGCTGCGGTCCGTTGGCACCAACAGGGCTTGGGTTGAGACGTCGCTTGTCGCTCCTTCAAGGCTGAGGTTGGCGACGACGGAGGCGACTTCGTCGACGTCGGAGGCCCCGCCGCTCACCTGCACGCTGGTGGGAGTGGACACGACCTCATTGAGTGCGGTGCGGTATCCGACGGCCGGGGCGCTCTCCAGCCGAGCGGTCACTTCAAACGCCCGAACTTCGAACGGGTCGATCTGCACGGTGACCGTTTCGGGTGTGACCCGGACTACCTCCGCCGCCGCGTCCGCCACGGCCACCTCCACCGGGATTTGGTGGACGCCTGAGCCGATGCCCGCCAGGTCGACGCGCGCCGAGAAGTCGCGAACCGTCAGCAGATTCAGGTTTTCTTTTGGTCCGCCCACCGTCACGCGGACCGGCTCGATCGGGCTGGCGAGCACCAGGCTGGGGCCGAGGTTTACCTCGTCGACCTGAATGTCGTCATTAATGAATACCTGGGCGTCTGGATTCTGCTCGATCGTGAGGACCACCCACACCACCGCCGACAGGGTCAGCGCCACGAGAAAGCGCACGCCCAAGGTGCGCGAAAAAAAGCGGCGCGCGAGGATGATGTGGCGCGCCCGCCGGCGTCGGGCGGTGTTCACCTATTCCGCGAGATCCAGGCGGGCAGCCCCTGGAGGCCCGCGCCGCGCGTCTGGACCCGGAAGGCCGTTTCGAGCCGGCGGCGCAACTGGTCCGGCGTGAGGTGCCGTTCGAGGCGTCCGTCCACGGCGATCGAAATGCCGCCCGTCTCCTCGGAAATGATCACGGCGACGGCGTCGCTTGCCTCGGTGATGCCGAGGCCGGCGCGGTGCCGGGTGCCCACGTGATCCTGGGGTCTCAACTCGTCGCTGAGGGGCAGCATGACGTGGGCGGCGACGACTTCCGTGCCGTTGACCAGGATCGCTCCATCGTGCAGTTCGGAGCCGGGATGGAAGACGGTCACCATGAGGTCCCGCGACAGGCTGGCTTCCAGCCGGGTGCCGGTGCTGGCGAATTCGTCCAGCCCGCCCTGACGTTGCACGACGATCAGCGCGCCCCAGAGGCGGGCCGAGAGTTCATTGGCCGAGGCGACTACCTCGCCGATCATCTGTTGCGTCTGCTCGAGCGTGACCATGCCGAACGGATGCGCCACGAGCGTTCCAGTGCGGCCGACGCGTTCCAGCATGCGCCGCAACTCGGGCTGAAAGACCACAATGAGGCTGAAGGCAGCCACCAGGATTCCCTGTTCGAGGATCCAGTTGACGAGTTCCAGTTGGAGTACGCGGCCAATGACGAACACGGCCACGGCAATGACCAGTAATCCGCGCAGCAACTGGTCGGCCTGAGTTCCGCGGATGAGGGTCAGGACGGCGTTGAACAGGAGGGCGACCAGCAAGATTTGAATAGCGGCGCCAAAGTCGAACTCACCTGCGAGGTACTCAAGCTGTTCCACGAGAGCCGCTTATCGCCAGCGCCGACGGTATTTCAGTCTACCTACGCTCCCAGCTCGTTAAATGCGGCGTCTCCGCGCATGATTGCCACCAGCAGCGCCTTTTGGGCGTGCAGGCGGTTCTCGGCCTGATCGAAGACCACCGACTGGGGGCCATCCAGGACGGCGTCAGTGACTTCCTCGCCACGGTGGGCGGGCAGGCAGTGCATGAATACGGCGTCCGTGCCCGCCAGCGCCATCAGGACGTCGTCCACACGGAAGGGGGCAAAGATATCGCGGCGCTCGGCCGCCTCGTGTTCAAGGCCCATGCTGATCCAGGCGTCGGTGTAGACGACCTCGGCGCCGGCCACGGCGGCTTGCGGGTCGTTGCCAATCTCGACACTGCCACCGCCTGCTTCGGCGATTTCCTGGGCGCGCTCCAGGACGTCTTCATCCGGCTCGTATCCGACGGGTGCGGCGACCCGGACGTGCATGGCGGAAAGCGCGCCGGCATAGAGCAGCGAATTACAGACGTTGAAGCCATCGCCGACGTAGGTGAGCCGCCGGCCGGCCAGGGTCCCCAAGGCCTCTCGCATCGTAAGAATGTCGGCCAGGGCCTGGCAGGGGTGGCTGCGGTCGCTGAGGCCGTTGATGACGGGAATATCGGCCCAGGCGGCCAATTCCTCGAGTGTGCGGTGCTCGTATACGCGCGCCATGAGCGCATCGACCCAGCGTTCAAGGTTGCGCGCGATGTCCGGGATCGACTCGCGCACGCCGATCTGGGTGTGTTCATTCATCAGGTCGATTGCGAAGCCGCCGAGTTGGGACATGCCAACCATGAAGGTGGTGCGGGTGCGCAGGGACGCCTTCTCGAAGAGCATGGCGAGGCTGCGGCCGGCCAGCAGGTGATGCGGCTGGCCGGCGGCCTGCATAGCCTTGAGTTGGGCAGCACGATCCAGCAGGCGCCGGAGCTGGTTGGGCGACAGGTCGGCCAGGCTCAGGAAGTCCTGGCCGCGCAGATCAGCGACGGTGTCGTGCGTGATCAATAGACGTGCTCGAAGGCGACGCCGGTGTAGTACGCCGCCAGAATCTGCTCGCCGTTGGCACCGTCAGCGGCCATGGCGTTGGCGCTGCGCAGCGGCAGTCCGACTCCGTGGCCCAGCAGGGTTTGTCCCTGGCTATAGGGATCGTCAACGGCTACCGCCCAAGGTTTGATCGGACCGCCCCATTCCACATGCCAACTCCGGGTGCGGCCGTCGGCGCGTGAGAAGTACACGGCGTGGATGGTACTTCCCTCGTAGGTCAACACACAGCCGCGCGTGTCGTAAACCGCGTCCCGCAGGCGGGTACCCGACAGTTCGCGGGCGTATCCGTGATAGACCTGATCGCGGGTGTAGAGCGTGGGGGTGTGCCGGGTGGAAGCCGCCACGTCGAACAGGGTCCCGCGTGTCCGGCGTTCATCCCGAACGGTGTAGGCGTAGGTGCGAAACGCGATGGCCGAGGCCCGCAGCGCTTCCCAGGGAATCGTGTCATTCTGCTCCACGAGGCCCGCGAGGTAGTCGTCCAGGGGCAGCGTGTTGACGACCCAGGCGCTTTGGAAGCTGGGTAGCCAGGCGAACTCCATGGATCCCCGATAGGTCCGTTGAGGGGCGGTTTCCTCGAGCCGGAGCAGCGAACCTTCGGTGGGATCGATCAGCACTTTGCCTACGGTCTGCAGCCTTGTGCCATCGGGAAGGTCGACCAGGTGCATCTCGTTCGGGATGTCCCGGCGGATAACCACGCGCTCGTCCGCGTCGAGCTGTCCCAGGACCGCGCCGCCCTCGTCGCGAATCTCCAGTCCCGCGGTCGAGAAGATGGTGGCTTGGTCGACCCCAGGGTTGTCGTCGCTGATGTCGAGAAGCCCGACCCTAACGTCGGGCGTGGCCAGGTGGGCCGGTGCGTTGACGATTGGCGCGCGCACGGCGCGAGCGGTGAACCACTCGCCGCCGGTCTGCAAGTCAGGCTGGAGCCGGAAGGGACCGGGGACCGCAGGCATCTGGACCGCGATGTCGAGCGTGGCCGAGCTGCCCGACGCAATGTCGTTGGGCAGCGGCGTGCGGGCTGGCGTGGCGCGAACGGACGGCGCGGTGGAGTCGGCCCAGCGCACGCCCACCTGCACGGCGTTGTCGCCAGCGGCCGCCCAGGTCTCAGCGCCGGTGTTTTGGACGGTGAGCCGCAGGGAGGTCGAACCGCCCGGCGGCTGCGGGGCGATGGGGTCGACGCTGTAGCTGGCATCGATCCCGTCGGTGAGGGCCGTTAGGTAGGTTCGCCCGATCGGTTCGATTTGGATCGGTTCGGTGCGCGTGGCCAAGTAGGTCAGCTTGCCGCGCTGAAAGAACTGCGCGGTCACGCCGCTGGCTTCAGGGACTTCCTCGGAGATTGGCAGCCCGAGCAGATCGGCTCGGCCCAGGCTGTTCCACAGCTCCAGGAAGCCGAGCCGGACCGAATGACGGGTCTGCCAGATGTATTCAACCGTCGGTTCGCTGCGAAACGGGGCGATCTGGTGAAAGTAGCGCTGACCCGACACCATTTCGCCCAGTAGGGCGGGCTGCACCTCGTACGACGTGCCGGCGTTCTCGGACCAGTGTTCCAGCAGGAAGTTGGCAAAGAGCTGCGCCGAGCGGTCGTTGCGTTCGAAGCGCTCGGTGAGGGGATCGCCAACGATCGCGACACCGCCCACGCGCTCGACGAAGCCGGCGAAGAGCGGATCGATGGCGGCGTCAGACGATGGGGCAATCTCCGCCAACACGCTCGCGGCCGTCGCCGTGGCGAGGCCGGCCGCGCCGAGCGCGGCGGCGCGGCCGAGGGTACGTCGTGAGAGTTGTCGTGGCATGGGCTCTCAGGGTAACGGCTAATCGGTCCGTTTCCGTTACAAACCGCACCAACGCCGTTCGTTGCGCCGGACGCGGCGGACTCCGGTGGTACGGGCTGCGCCGGGGGCGACGACAACCCAGACGCTCGACTTAACGTCGGCATACTGAACGTGTGACGCAGCGCGCCGGTTCGCACATCTACCTCGACCACGCCGCCACGACGCCACTGGATCCGGCGGTGTTCGAGGTTATGCGGCCGTACTTCTGGGCCGAGGCCGGTAACCCCTCGAGCGTGCACGCGCCAGGTCGGCGCGCACGCGATGCGCTGGACACGGCACGTCAGCAGGTTGCGGGCGCGCTGGGCTGCAAGCCCGGCGAGATGGTCTTTACCAGCGGCGGAACCGAGGCCGACAACCTGGCGGTGATCGGCACGGCCCTGGCGGAGGCGGCACGCGGCCGCCATGTCGTGACGACGGCGATCGAGCACCACGCGGTGCTCTTTGCGGCGCGCTCGCTCAGGATGCAGGGGTTCGAGGTGACCGAGCTGGCGGTCGATCAGGCGGGCCGGGTCGATCCGGCTGAGCTGGAGGCCGTCGTTCGTCCGGACACCGTTCTGGTCAGCATTGGGCTGGCGAACAACGAAATTGGAACCGTTCAGGACATTCCCACGCTTGCCGGCATTGCACACGCCGCTGGTGCGCGCCTGCACACGGACGCGGTACAGGCGGCCGGGCAACTCGACATAAATGTTGATCAGCTTGACGTCGACCTGTTAAGTTTGTCCGCGCACAAGCTCTACGGCCCCAAAGGGGTCGGCGCGCTGTACATGCGCGAAGGCGTGAACGTAGAGCAACGGGCTTTTGGCGGAGCGCAGGAACGCGACCGCCGGGCGGGGACCGAGAACGTGCCAGGAATCGTGGGGCTGGGCGAAGCCGTGGTCCGCGCGGAGGCCAAGCGCGAACGGCGGACCGCGCACATGCGCGGGCTCAGCACAGCGCTGATCGAACGTGTGACGGCCGGGTGTCCGGAGGTGTGCGTGACGGGGGCTCCGGAGCGGCGACTGCCAGCCTTTGCGCCGTTTGCGTTTCCGGGCATCGACGCCGAGTCGCTGTTGATTCGCCTGGATCTGGAAGGGATTGCGGTGTCCACCGGCGCGGCTTGCACATCCGGTTCGCTGGAGCCGTCGCACGTGATCGAGGCGCTTGGCCTTCCCGCGGCCTACCGGCGCGGTTCACTGCGGTGCACGGTGGGACGGGATACGACGCTGGATGACGTTTCCGAGGCCGGCGACGCGATCGTGCGGCAGGCCCGGGCGCTGCGAACCGTGGCGGCGCCGGCGGGAGTTGTCTAAACGTGGACGTGCTGTTTGTGATCCCCCCATCCGTGTATCTGGGCCTGCTGCTGGCCACGTTCGTGAGCTTTACTTTCCACGCCGTGGTGGGTCGGCGGCAGAACTCGGGGTTCTTTTACTGGCCATTCGGCGTCGCCGGATTCGCCGGCGGTGCGGTTGCGGCCGGCGCAATTGGCGCGACGTACATGGCGATCGGCGGCCTGCCAATTCTCGGGGCTTTCGTGGGGTGCGTGTTGGGTTTGCTGGTTGCGCATCTGGTACTGACGTGAGCGGGCCAGCGCCGGGCGCCGCGACGGTCTGAGCGCGGGCATTGCCCGCCGGGAAACTGTGCTAATTTTTTTGCCTACGCTGGATTCCAGGGAGTCGGATAATGGTTGTCCGATTAGCCAAACTGACCCTGGGATTTGTGATCGGGCTGGCGGCGGGCTACGCGCTTTGCGCAATGCGCCCCGCGGCTGGGTCGGATCAGCCAATGGAGGACTTCCCATAGCGCAGGCATAGCCCACGGCTCGCACGTTCTTTAAGGCTGATCGGGAGGCAGCTTCCGTCGGTCTTTCTTTGTTTCGCGAGCCTGGCCCGCCTGGGGACCACCCGATGACTACCGCTGAAATCCGCAACCACTTCCTGAAGTTCTTCGCCGAGCGTGGGCACCGCGTGCTGCCAAGCACTTCGCTGGTGCCGGTGGGCGATCCGAGCGTGCTGCTGACCTCGGCCGGGATGCAGCAGTTCAAGCCGTACTTCAGCGGCGAGCGCCCTTCGCCCTATCCGCGCATCGCGACGGTGCAGAAGTGCTTCCGGACGACCGACCTGGATGAGGTAGGCGATCTGAGCCACCTCACGTTCTTCGAGATGCTGGGCAATTTCAGCTTCGGCGACTACTTCAAGCTTGAAGCGATCATGTGGGCGCGCGAGCTGGTTCAGGACGTGATCGGGATCGAGCCGGACCGGGTCTGGGCCACGGTCTACGAGGGCAGCCCAGGCGTGCCGCGCGACGAGGAAGCGGCGGACATCTGGGCGGACCTTGGGCATCCCCGCGAGCGCATTGCCTACGCGGGCGAGGACAACTTCTGGGGGCCGACCGGCGACAGCGGCCCGTGCGGGCCAACAACCGAGATTCACGTGAACCTGCGGCCCGATCTGCCCGACGTGGGGCCGCTGGCGGCGCCGGAGCGCTACCTGGAGATCTGGAACCTGGTGTTCAACCAGTACTTCAAGTCGGCGGAGGGTGAACTGACGCCGCTGGAAAAGCACGGCGTGGACACGGGGGGCGGCCTGGAGCGGTGGGCCGTGGTGCTACAGGGCGTGAACTCGATTTACGAGACGGACACATGGTGGCCGCTGCTGGGGGCGGCGGCCGGCCGTGCGGGCCTGGAATACCAGGCCGAGCGCGAGAGCGGGCGATCGCTGCGGGTGATCGCCCAGCACAGCCGGGCGGCGGCGTTCCTGATCGGGGACGGCGTGATGCCGGGCAACGAGGGTCGGGGTTACATCCTGCGCCGCAGTATCCGCCAGGGCGTGCGGCACGCGCGGCAGCTGGGCATCGAATCCGACGCCCTGGCGCCCGTGGTGGATACGGCCATCGACGTGATGTCGGAGGAGGGGTACCACGACCTGCTGCCGCGGGCGGACTTTATCCGCAACGTGGTCAGCGACGAGGAGCAGCGATTTCGCCGGACCCTGGACGCCGGGGTGGCGCGGCTGGACGACTTGCTGGCCTCCGTGCCGCCGGGCGGGCGGGTGGACGGCGCGCGAATGTTTGAGCTGTACGACACCTTCGGGTTTCCGCCCGATATCACCAAGGACATTGCAGCGGCGCGCGGCGTGGGCGTTGACGAAGCGGGGTTTGACGCGGCGCTGGCGGAGCAGCAGGCGCGGAGCCGGGCGGCTCAGTCCGGCGGGCAGGCGCGCGAACTGCCGTCGGGCTTCGGCGAGACCGCTTTTCTGGGCTACGACTTCGCGACCGAAGGCGAAGGCACGATCGTGGCCCTGGCTCGCGGTGGGGAGTTGCTGGACACCGTAGCCGCGGGCAGTCACGTGATGATCGTGCTCGATCAGACGCCGTTTTACGGCGAGGCGGGTGGGCAGGTCGGCGATACCGGCGTGCTGGAAGGCCCCAACGGGGCCGCCCGCGTGACCGACACGCTGAAGAATCCCGAAGGCACTGTGGTCGCGGTCGCGGAAGTGACACGCGGGCGCCTGACGGTAGGCGAGCGCGTGCGGGCGCGGGTCGACCGCGAACGGCGTTTCAACATCATGCGCAACCACACGGCGACCCACCTGCTGCACGCAGGGCTGCGCCGCACGTTGGGCGATCACGTTCGACAGGCCGGCTCGTTGGTTGCGCCGGACCGGCTGCGTTTCGACTTCACGAACCCAGCGCCGGTGACCGGCGACCAATTGCGTCAGATTCAGAGCTGGGTGAACAGTCAAATCCTGTGCGATCACTCGCTGGTCACTGAGCTGACCGAGGTGCAGGCGGCCGTCGAGGCCGGGGCCATGGCGCTGTTTGGAGAGAAATACGGCGAAGTGGTGCGCATGGTCCGGCTGGGCGAGGTCAGCCGTGAGCTCTGCGGCGGCACGCATTGCCTGTCCAGCAACCAGATCGGGATGTTTGCCATCGTGCAGGAGTCCGGCATTGCCGCGGGAATTCGCCGGATCGAGGCCGTCACGGGCGCCGGCGCCGTCACCTTTGTGGAGCGACACCAGGACTTGCTGGCCGGGATTGCTCGCCAGCTGGAAGCGGCGCCCGCCGAGACGCCCGAGCGCGTGCAACGGCTGTTGGATCAGCAGGCGGACCTTCGTCGTCGGTTGCAGGCTGCCGAACGAGCCGAAGCCCGGCGGCTGGCGGTGAACCTGGCGTCCGGATCGGTTGCCGTGGGGCCGATCTCGCTGGTAGCGGCCGATACATCGGTGGGCAATCGTGACGCCCTGCGCGGGCTGACCGACGATTTGCGCCAGCGGCTGGCGTCGCCATCGGTGATCGTGCTGGCGGCGACGATCGAAGGACGTCCGGCGTTCGTTGCCGCGGCGTCGGACGAGGCCGTGGCGTTGGGCGTGAACGCCGGCGCGCTGGCTCGAGCGATGGCGACGACGGCTGGCGGCGGCGGCGGCGGCCGGCCCGGACTGGCTATGGCCGGCGGCAATGACCCGTCGCGTATCCCGGCGGCACTGGATGCGGGCCGCGCCTACGTCGCTGACGTGGTAGGCGCGACATGAGATCGGTACGGGACCGGCGCCCCGACTTTGTGCGACGGGTCTCAGTCCCGGAAGACAGGACTGGCCGCCGGCGCGTGTATGGCGCGCCCCGCTCGAACGAACGCCGATCCGCGGCGTCCGGCCAGCGTGCGGTTTTCGAGCGGGTTCCGGCCGACCCATCTGCGGAGTCCAGGCGCGCGAAGTCTTTGCCTTGGGTTGTTCCCTCTCCCCGTCTTTCGGAGACGCTCATGTCGTGGCGGCCCGCAGCGGCCGTTGCCGGCGCGCTGGCTGTGGCGGCGCTGCTGCTGGTTGTGGCGTTTCAGTATTTCGTGGCGCCGTCCAGCACGATCGCCGTGATTCCGCAGGCCAAGCGGCTGCCGATTGAAGCGACGATTCGCATCGACCCCGACGCCGGCGCGCTGGACGTGGAGCGCGGCATTGTGCCGGCGATGGTGATGGACGCCACCGTAGAGGACACGCTGACCAAACCCACAACGGGGCGCCGCCGCGAGGCCGAAGGGGTTGCGAGGGGCTTTGTCACGATTCGGAACCGGACGCGCCAGGCGGTGGTGCTGCCGGCCGGGTCGCGGGTGATGACCGAGGACGGCACAGGCTTCCTGACGGATGCCGAATTCCTGGTGCCGCCCACGCTCCAGGTTGGGGGACGGGATGTTCCCGGGGAGGCCATCGTGGCGGCGACGGCCGAGGCGCCCGGCCTGGCGGGCAACGCGCCCGCGCTGGCGATCACAACGGTTGACGGACCGTTTGGCGGGGCGCTGGAGGCGTTCAACCCACAGCCACTGCAGGGCGGTTCGGAACGCGAAGTCGCGCTGGTGTCCGAGCGCGATCTCACCGACCTGGACAATGTGCTGACGGAACGTTTGCAGAGTGCGGCCATCGAGCATCTGCGCCGCGACCGTCCGGCCAACCAGACGCTCATCGTCTGGTCGCCGGCTGCGGGGAATCCGCAGATTCTCAAGCGCGAATTCAGCGCCAGACCCGACGAGCATGCCGCGGACGTTTCCCTGTCCATGGAAATCCGCGCGCTCGGAACCGCTTTCTCCACAGAGGATCTGGAAGCTGTCTTGCGGCAGCGCCTGCGGGACTCGCTGGAGGGGCAGACGTTCGAGATCGACTCGGTTCGCGTGGTTAATACCGAAGTGCTGGGCGAACGGCAGGGTGTGATGGATTTGCGCGTGCAGGCGATTGCCGAAGCGGTGGATACGATCGATCACACCACGGTGCGCGAGACCGTGTCCGGGCGTTCGCTTGGCGAAGGTCTGCAAGCTCTACGGGCGTTGCCCGGCGTCGACCACGTGACTGTTACCCACGACCCGCCCGACACGTCCAACTTTCCGAGGATCGGGTTTCGCATCGATGTCAAGGTCGAAGCGCCGCAACCAATTCCGGCCCCGTGACCCGGAGCCACCGCCACCCGCCCTTGGGCGGCGGGCTGGCGCGCTGGACCTGGGGGAACGCCGGGTTGGCGTAGCGATGACGGATCCGGGCGGATCGTTCGTGACCATGCGGCAGGTACTGAAGCGGACCGGCGGTAGCGGCGACCGGGAGGCGCTGGGCGCCATTCTTAATGCGTATCCGGGCGCAACACTTGTGATTGGTCTTCCGTTGAATACGGACGGAACGGAAAGCGCACAGGCCGCACGCAGCCGCCGCTGGGCCGCTCAGCTTCTGCGGGGTCGCAGCGAGCCTGTCATCTGGAAGGACGAGCATTTGACGACGCAGGCCGCCCGGCAGGAGGGCGCAGACGATGCGGACGTGGACGCGCGCGCCGCGGAGATCTTGCTGCTGGACTACCTCAGGAGTCAGACGTCATGCTGAGCCGGGTTAGCGCGATAACCCAAGCGTTTGGCATCGGGCTGCTGACGCTCGCCGGGGCACTGTTGCTGACCTACTCGGCCGCGGCCCGGTTTGCTGAATCGCCGGCATCTATCGCCGCACGCACGGTGCCGTTCACGATTCCGGTGGGGGCGACCGCGTCGGACATTGCGCAGGGGCTGCGCGAGGCGAGCCTGATTCGCAGCGATCTCTTGTTTCAAGTGCTGGTGGAACGGCGCGGGCTGGAAGGGGCATTCCGCCAGGGAACGTTCCTGCTGCGGTCGGACATGACGCTGGATGAGATTGTCCGTGCGCTGAGCACCGCCAGCGCCGTGGATCAGACCGTGACTTTCCCGGAAGGGTGGCGGTTTGAGCAGATCGCCGAACGGCTGGCCGAACAGACCGAGATTGACGACCTGGAATTTCTGCGGCTGGCGCGCGAGGGGTCGGCGACGTTCGCGGCGGAGTTCGATTTCCTGACGGGTATGCCTCCCAGCCAGTCGCTGGAGGGCTATCTGTTCCCGGACACGTACCAGATCGACGGGTCGTCAGACGCGCGGAATCTGATTCAGCGCATGCTGCGTCGGTTCGACGAGGTGGTGACGCCGCAGATCCGCGCGGATGCGGCGGACAACGGGCTGACAGTGCATGAGCTGCTCACGCTGGCGTCCATCATCGAGCGCGAGGCGGTGCTGGACGATGAGCGGCCGCTGATTTCGGGCGTGTTCCACAATCGACTGGCGCGGGGGATCCCGCTGCAGGCCGATCCGACCGCGCAGTATGCGATTGGCCGTACGGGCCCCGGGGCCAGGTGGTGGAAGCCCGACGTCAACGGCGACGACCTGCGCACACAGTCTCCGTACAATACGTATGTGGTCAACGGGCTGCCGCCGGGGCCTATCGCCGCGCCCGGCCTGGCCTCGATTGTCGCGGCGGCCAGACCTGAATCCACGCCCTATCTGTACTTTGTCGCGCGCGGGGACGGTTCGCACGCGTTTTCCGAAACGCTGGAGGAACACACACGCAACATCGAGCGCTATCTGAACTGACGGCCGCTCGGACTGACCGGCTGGCCGCGCGCCTGGAGGAGCTTGGCGTGGACGCCATGCTGGTGGGCGGCGAAGCCAACCGGCGCTACCTGAGTGGATTCACGGGCACGGCCGCCACACTGCTCATATCGGCGCAGGACCGGCGGCTGGTGACCGATTCCCGGTACACGGTGCAGGCGCAGCAGCAGGCCGCGGGGTTTGACGTGATCGAAAACATCGACACGCTTGGGGTGGTGGCCGCGTGGGTCGGCGAGCGAGGCATCGGCCGGCTGGGCGTGGAGTCCGAGCACACGTCGCTGAAGCAGCATCGCGAACTGGTCGAGCGTCTGACCAAGGAATCGCAAACGGCGGAGGTCAAGCCGCTGGACGGCCTGGTCGAAGCTCAGCGCATCGTGAAGGACGCGGCCGAGCTTGCTCTTCTGCGTGAGGCGGTGCGGCTGGCGGACGAGGTGATGGCGGCGGCGGGTGAAACCGTGGCGGCCGGCATGACGGAGCGGGAGCTGTCGCTGGAGCTCGAGCGCCGAATACGCGCAGCCGGCGACGGTCCGTCGTTTCCGACGATTGTGGCCGGCGGGCCGAACGCGGCCATGGCGCATCACGCGCCGGGACCGCGTGCCATCGGGGCCGGAGAGCCGGTGATCGTCGATCTGGGCGTGCGTCTTGACGGCTACTGCTCCGATATCACCCGGACGTTTACCGCAGGTGAGCCCGATGCTCGGTTCGACGAGATCTACGCCATCGTGTTGGAAGCGCAGGCCGCCACGGAGGCGGGCACGCGCGCCGGCATGACGGGGCGCGAGGCCGACGCGCTGGCACGTCAGGTGATTACCGAGGCGGGCTACGGTGGAAATTTCGGTCATGGAACCGGGCACGGCGTGGGCCTTGAGATTCACGAGGGGCCCACGCTCTCCCCACGGGGAGCAAACGTGCTGGCTGCAGGCGCGGTTGCGTCGGTCGAGCCGGGGATTTATCTGCCGGGCTGGGGCGGCGTGCGAATCGAGGACCTGGTGGTGATCGGCGCCGATAGCGTTGATGTGCTCACCCAGGCTCGCAAGTGACCGGCGCCTTCAGCACGGCGCACACACCGACAATCGACTACTAAGGAGGCCAGGGCGTGATTGACGCGGGCGAACTGAGGCGGGGATGGGTGCTGCGGATCGATGGCGCTCTCTGCCAGATCATCGACTTTCAGCACCAGAAGATCGGCCGAGGGTCGGCCAACGTGCGGCTGCGGATGCGCGACGTTCGCAGCGGGTCGACGACGGACCGCTCCTTTCAGGCCTCCAAGCGCTTCGAGCGCGTGATCCTGGACACGCATAAGGTGCAGTACCTGTACCGCGATGCCTCCGGCTTTCACTTCATGGACATGGAAACGTATGAGGACATGACGCTTTCCGAGGACGCCATTGGCGAGGCGGCCCAGTACCTGACGGATGGGCTGGACCTGGAGATCACGGCGTTCGAAGGCGCGGCGCTGGGCGTGGAACTGCCGATCAACGTGGACATCGAAGTGGTGGAGACCGAGCCCGGTATCCGCGGCGACACGGCCACGGGCGCCACGAAGATGGCCAAAGTGGCCACCGGGCTGGAGGTTCAGGTGCCGCTATTTGTGGCGACCGGCGACGTGCTGCGCATCGACACGCGCAGCGGCGAGTACCAGACGCGCGTCTGACGACGGCGTGAGGCGTCGATGACTACCGATCCGCAGTGGGACGCAGCGCTGGACGAGGATGTGCCGCGGCTGGCGCGGTTGCTGCGGGAGACCGGCGCGGAGGAGATTGAGATTGGCGACGCCGCGCGCACGATCCGGGTGCGACGGGCCAGCACGTTGGGCGTGTTGGCCATCGAAGCGGCAGTGGGCGAGGACGGGCAAGCAGCGGACGCGGATCAAGTGGTTGTGACGTCCGAGCAAGTTGGCGTGTTCGTGGCGCTGACCGAACCCGGCGCGCCGCCGCTGGTGCGGGTGGGCGACACCGTGGACGAGGGGCACACCATCGGATACGTGGACGTGCTGGGCGTGGCGCATGATGTGTGCGCGCCGGAAGCCGGCGTGATTGAGCGGTTGCTGGTTCGCGACGGCGAGGTTGTGGAGTACGGCCAGCCGCTGGCGGAGTTGCGACGGAGCGCGGACGCGGACTAGCGGACGAGCGTCCACCTCGGCTTGATTCGCTCCCAGATGCGCGGAACGTCGCGGCGGTCCCAGGAAACCAGGGCCGACGAGGCGGCGAAAATCGACGAATAGGTTCCGATCATGAATCCGGCCGCGAGCGCGACGACGAACAGTCGGATGGTGGGGCCGCCCAGCACGATCAGCGCCAGCAACACTAAGAGCGCGGTGAGCGAGGTATTGAGCGAGCGGGTCAGGCTCTGATTGGCGCTGAAGTTGACGGTCTGCTCGAAGCTCGGGCGCTGCGCGTCGGCGAGGCGAAGGTGACGCTGACGGTTCTCGCGAATGCGGTCGAACACGACGATCGTGTCGTTCACCGAGAAGCCGATGACCGTGAGGATTGCCGTGACAAACAGGGCGTCCACCTGAACTCCGACGACGTGGCCCAGCAGGGCGAAGAGTCCGAGCAAGAACAGAGCGTCGTGCAGGAGGGCGCCAATGGCGGCGAGGCCCAGCACGACCGGCCGTTCCATGCGACGGAAGGCCCACATGATGTAGAGGAGAATGAGCACCGACGCCACCGCGACCGCGATAGCCGCCGCGCGGGTGAGTTCGGCGCCCACAACCGGGCCAATGGTGGAGAAGCTGAGCTCCTGGCCGGGTCCGGCCCGCTCAACGATGGTGGCGACCAACGCGTCCTTGGCTTCGATCTCCAAGGGCGGGGTGCGCACCAAGGCTCCGTTGTCTTGGGTCAGTTGGACTGTCGCCCCCGGGTAGCCGCCGTCAAGAGCGGCCGCCTGGACGGCCTGCTGGGTGATCGCCTGGTCGAAGCGCAGCCGGATCAGCGAGCCGCCGGTGAAGTCGATACCGGGTTTGAGGCCGCCGGTCAGCAGCGCGACGACGCCGGGCAGCAGCAGCGCCAACGACAACAGATACCACCAGCCGCGGCGGGACGTTATGGCGAACATCAGGTCTCGACGCTTGCGCCAGCGCCGAAATAGCGCGGCTGGGTGAGCGCCCGCCAGGTGATGGCCAGGCGCAGCAGGTTTCGGCTGACCGTGATGGCGCTGAACATGCTGACGGCCACGCCGATGGCCAGGGTGACCGCGAAGCCGCGCACGCCGCCGCTGCCGAAGCCGAAGAGCACGGCGCAAATGATGAGGGTGGAGATGTTGGAGTCGCGAATCGAGGTCCACGCGCGGTTGAAGCCCGACTCGATGGCGCCCCGCATGGCGCGGCCGGCGCGCAGTTCCTCGCGGGTGCGCTCGAAGATCAGGATGTTGGCGTCCACGGCCACGCCGACGGAAAGGATGAATCCGGCCAGGCCGGATAGCGTGAGCGTGACTGGAATGAGCTTGAAGACCGCAAAGACCACGGAGGTGTAGACGACCAGGGCCACCGCGGCCACGACGCCGGGCACGCGGTAGAAGGCGACCATGAAGATCAACACCAGCAGCGCGCCGACGAGGCCAGCCCGCAGGCTGGCTTCCAAGGACTCCTGACCAAGCGTGGGGCGCACGCTGATCGTCTCGACGACTTCCAGGGGGACGGGCAGCGCACCGTAGCGCAGCTGGATGGCGACGTTGCGGGCTTCGTCGGCCGTAAATGAGCCGCGGATGACCCCGCTTTCGCGGATCGCAGCTTCGATCCGCGCCGAACTGATGACCACGTCGTCAACCGTGATGGTGAGGACCTCGTTGAGGTGACTGGCGGTGTAGGTCTGGAAGCGATTGGCGGCGTCGGGTTGCAGGTCGAACTCGATCATGGACGCGCCCAGCGAGTCGAACCCGACGCGGGCATCCCGCAGGTCACGTCCCCGCAGGACCGTCTGCGAAGCGTCGGCGGGGAGCAGGGTTCCCTCATCGATGAAGTCGAACCCCGTGTTGATGACCAGCAACTGGCCGGTCTGGCGAAAGAGGCGGATGGCTTCTTCCGGGTCCTCAACGCCCGGCAGTTCGACGATGAGGCGGTTGTCGCCTTCGATCTGAATGAGCGGCTCGGCCACGCCGAGCGCGTTGACCCGGTTCTCGATGATTCGCTTGACGGCATCCATATCGCCGTCCTGCAGTTGCTGGTCGGGCGGAGGGTTGGCCTGGAAGCGCACATGCAGGCCGCCCTGCAGGTCCAGACCCTGGCGGAAGCGCAAGTCGGACAGGTCGCGCCCGGCTACCTCGATCGGCAGGCCGGGCGTGCCGGGCAGCGCCACGTAGAGGGCGAAGACGAAGATGACGGCGATGAAGGCCAGCGTGACCCAGAGGCGTCTGCGCACGGACTTAGTGACCTCCCGCGAAACCAGCGCTGATCATACGCCCCGGCGTTTCGGAGGCTGACCCTGCCTGTTGGAACCGGCGGGACGGTCTCCCGACGAGCCGGGGCGTGGCCGGCGAATTGGTGGGGGTGAAGGGGGGAACTGTCTCTCGCCAGCCCGATCCCCATAGGGGATCGGGCTGGCGAGAGACAGTTTGGAGCGGATTTTGGGGCGGGCCGGTGACTCGGGCTCGGGCCGGCCACCGGCAGCACGGGCTGCGAGACGCTGCTGCGCACGGGGCGCACGCCGCCGGAGGGACCTCGGCGGTACATCGCTGGATCCAGAGCGCGAGGGGAGGCGGCGGCCGGCACACCTGGAGATGTGAGAAGCGGGAGGCGCAGGAGGCGGCTGGGAGGGTGGGCAGGTGGCGCGGGGCATGACGGATAGGACGTGGGGATGGCAGGCCCTATTGTACACTTGTTGAGAACGAAGGGCAAGGCCGCGCGCGGGCTGGTACTGGATCATCTTGAGCTATGAGCAGCGAAGCCCTCTCCGACAGGGAGAGGGGCACAGGGGATCGAGTTGGCGCGTGAGGCTTCGACCGGCAGACCCCTCACCGATTTCGGCCGAAGACGCCCGAATCTGCCTCTCCCCTCGGAGAGACCTTTGCAAAACCCTGGCGTGAGGCGCATGGTGAAGACCATCTCCCCCGCCGCCGAGGGTCGTGGCCATGCACCGTTCCACCCATTCGCCGGAACTCATCGACGCCTGGCTGCCGCCGCGGGTTGGCCGCAACGCCCGGCTGGAGCGGCTGACGCAACTCATCGACTGGGCGCCGCTGGAGGCGCTGGTGGCGGGTCTGCACGCCGCGCCGGTCGGGCGGCCGAGTTATCCGCCGCTGCTGATGGTGAAAGTGCTGCTGCTCCAGCAGTGGTACCAGGCCTCGGACCCTGCGATGGAAGAGGCGTTGTGGGAGCGGCTGTCGTTCCGGCGCTTCGTGGGGTTGGGGCTGCAAGACGACGCGCCGGATCACTCGACGATCAGCCGGTTCCGCACGCGGCTGACGGCGGCGGGCGTGGCCGAGCCGCGGTTCGCGGCGGTGGAGCAGCAACTGGCCGCGCGGGGGATGCTGGTCAAGCAGGGCACGCTGGTGGACGCGACGTTGGTGGCCGCGCAGGTGCGCCGCCCGCGGGGAGGCGGCGCAGGCGCGGGCAGCCCCAGGGACCCGGACGCGGCCTGGGCCCGCCGGGGCCCGCACGCCCGCTTCGGCTACAAGCTGCACCTGGGCGTGGACGCCGACTCGGAACTGATCCGGCGCGCGATGCTGACGCCGGCGAACGTGAACGAGACCGAGGTGGCGGACGGGCTGATCGCGGGGGACGAGGGGGCGGTGTATGGGGATGCGGCCTATGGCCCGCACGCGCGCAGCACCCGGCTGCGGGCGCTGGGGATCGCGGATCGGCTGATGCGGCGGCCCAACAAACATCATCCCCGGCTGGGCCCGACGGCGCGCCGCCGCCACGCCCGGATCGAACAGGTGCGGCGGCCGGTGGAGCACGTGTTTGGCACGTTGAAACGCTCGTACGGCTACCAGCGGGTGCGCTACCGGGGCCTGGCCCGCAATACGACCGAGATGTGGTTCAAGCTGCTGGCCTACAACCTGCGCCGCGCGGACCGCTTGCTGGCCGGCGCGCCCGCCTCGCCCTAGGCGCACTGCGCCCTCACCTCGGCGCGGTGGGCTGTGGGTAGCCCTCGGCGGGTGGCGACCCGAGCTACCCCACCCCTCGCGACCCCGTCGCGGCCCGGCGGCCGCCCCTCGGCGCTGCTCAGGGCGCATTATTCAAAGGTCTCCTCGGAGAGGGGGAAGACCGGCATCCCAGCAGATCCGTTTTCAGCGCACACCGTTGCTCTCCTAGCGAGAGGCGGAAAGACGACGGATCACTCCGGGGAATGGAGTCTGATCAAAGTGACCCACTACCAGGCTGCGCGCGGGCCGGGGGTGGTCTGGGGGTGCTCGCAAGGGTGTCTCGCTCAGGGCACAGACTGGGGCCGGGGTGAACACCTGTTCACCAGATCCCGCCTAAGTGTCCACGCTGGGCCTGCATGTGTTCACTTTTTCTCCGAATGTGTCCAGTTTTTCCCCAAATGTGTCCAGTTTTTCCGGAGATGTGTCCACCCTGGATCCGGTCCGCCCACCGCGCCAGGGCGGGAGCCGCTCCCGCACGGACAAGGCTGCGAATAGTGAATAGGAGTATGGGGTGCGGGGTTGGCTGGGTTCAGGGAGGGCCGGGGCGCGATCCGGGCTCCGGAGGCGTCAATCGCCTGGGGGACGGGCGGTTACGTAGTGGGCGCTGCCGAGATTGCGGACGAGGCCCTTGATTTCCATGACGGCCAGCAGAGCCGAGACGCGGAAGGCGGGCAGCGCCGTCAGCCGAGCCAGTTCGTCGATGTGCAGCGGGTCGGTGGTGAGGTGTTGAAGCACGGCGCGCTCCTCGGTGGTGGGTTTGACCAGTTGGGGCATTTCCAACTGTTCGGGGCTGACGGCGATCTGGAGGGCTTCCAGAACGTCCTCGGCCGAGGTAACGGCGCGGGCCTCGCCGCGATTGATGAGTCGGTTGGTCCCGCGGCTGGCGGCGGCGAAGACGCTGCCGGGGACGGCCAGGATTTCGCGGTTCTGTTCGATGGCGTAGCGGGCCGTGTGCAAGGCGCCGCTCTCCAGCGGGGCCTCGACGATGATGGTGGCGAGGGACAGGCCGCTGATGATGCGGTTGCGCTGGGGGAAGTTCTCGGGCAGCCCGCGCATGCCGACGGGATACTCGGTGACGATTGCGCCGCGCTCCAGAATGCGGGGGACGAGTCGGCGGTTGGCGCGGGGGTAAATCTCGTGCAGGCCGGTGCCCCAGACGGCGACGGTTGCGCCCTCGGCGTCCAGCGCGGCGCGATGGGCTTCGCCGTCAATGCCGGCGGCCATGCCGCTGACGACGCAGATGCCAGCGCGGGCGAGAGTTCCGGCCAGTTGGGCGGTGACCTGTTTGCCGTAGGCCGTTATGCGACGCGTGCCCACGATGGCAACGGTGCGCTGGTAGTCGGCGCAGGCCAAATCGCCCTTGACATAAAGCAGGGGCGGCGGGTCAGGAATCTCGCGCAACTGCGCGGGGTAGGCCGGGTCGTGCCAGGCGATGGCGCGTCCGCCGTGTTTGGCCAGCGTCTCCAGGGCGTCGTCGGCTGACTTCTCACGCCGAGCGGTCTCGACGCCCTGGGCCACCGCCGGCGTCGCCCCGGCTGCTTCGAGACGGGCGGCGCTGGCGCTCCAGGCGAGGCTGAGGTCGCCAAAGGCGCGGATGAGGCTCCACAGCGTGGCCGACCCAAGCCCGGGAACCGAACTCAGCGCCACCCACGCGGCCAGGTCTTCCGGCGTGCGCCCAGTGGGCGCAGGTAATCGGTCGGCCGCGAAGAGGGATTCGCGGCTGGCCATGGTGAGAGCTTAGCGTCGAAGGAGTGGTCGGTGAGGGACTTGCGGTGCGAACCGTCAGGCGGAGGGTTCGGCCAGCAGGTTGATGATGAGGCGGATCATCAGGTCCTTGCTGGCCATGGCGCTCTCGGCGATGAGCAGCGTGAGGGCGGTCAGCGCCTGGGGATTGAGTCGGTGGGCCACGTCTTCCTGCTTCAGGTAGAGCAGGAACAGCAGGGAACCGATGCGCTTGTTGCCATCGGTGAAGGGATGGTCCTTGACGAGGAAGTAGAGCAGGTGGGCCGCTTTGGCCTCGCGGGAGTTATAGAGCGGCTCGCCGAACATGGTCTGTTGGATAGCGCCGAGGATGGCTTCCAAGGCGTCGCCTCGCGGGTTGCCGAAGAGTGACGAGGCTTGGCCGCGCGCCGTGAGTTCGCGTTTGAAGCTGTCAACTGCCTCGGCGGCACGGTCGTGGTGCAGCACGCCGTGAGAGGGCTGGACCCCAGGTGGCGCCGAGAGTTGGTCTTCGTCATATTCCAGCAGCAGCCGCCAGGTGTCGGCGTAGCCGGCGATGAGGTCCAGTACTTCTCGCCCGGTGGTATCCACGAGCGCCTGGTTGCGCAACGTGGCGGCCAGCAGGTCCAGGGTTTCGCGGGCTTCCTGGAGTCCTCGTTCGGCGAGGCGCTGCTGGTTGAGGGTGAAGCCTCGGACCAGGTGGTCGCGGAGGGTGCGGGTGGCCCATTGGCGAAAGTGCACGCCGCGTTGGGAATTGACCCGGTAGCCGACTGAGATGATGGCATCCAGGTTGTAGTGCGTCAGGGTTCGCCGGACTTGACGGCTGCCTTCGGTTCGAACCACCGAGGATTCCTCGGTAGTTGACTCTCGCTCCAACTCCCGGGTGCTGAAGATGTTAGTCAGATGCAAGCTGATGTTGTCGGTTGAGGTCTCAAACAGGTCAGCGATCTGCCTCTGGGTCAGCCAGACGGTATCCCGGTCGAAGCGGACATCGACGCGCGCCTCGCCACCCTCAACCTCGTAGATGAGGATCTGGCCGCTGGGGGATGCGGCCGGCGCTACGGCGCTCATGGGATCGGGGGCTGCGCGGTGGGCGCCTGTACGATACATCCGCGCCCGGCCGCGGCCCTCGGCAGCGCTGCGCAGATCAAGTGTTCGCCAGGCTGTCCGGGGGAACCCGTGCAGATTCTGCACGAGTTGCCGGGGATGCGTCCTGAGGGCGCTACGGGTGAACTGGGTTACCTTTCTGCTGACCAGCTGAGCTTTCGCCTTTGGTCGGAACTCCTAAGGAATCCTTAGTGGGTGCTTGCCCTCCCAGATTCTGGACAGCAAATCCATTCCCAGGGCGCATAGAGGTATGTTCGAAGGAGTGTGGGGACACCTCCGTCATATTCCGCCGGATAACCAGCGGGCGTTATATCAGGTCAGGGCAATCCAATAGAGAGTTCGTCCAGAGCACGATCAGTTTCTGGGGGTAAATTCATCTTCCGAAGATTATCGATGAGTTTCTTGATCTTGCTAGGTGAATAGTAGGATAGAGTAAGTGGCTTTAGATAAAGTAAAAGAGCGGCAGTTGATTCAGGATGTGAACGCCAAATCCTTTTCTTCTGGATTCTGTGCAATGACATCCAGAGAGGACGCTCATATTTCGCTTTGCTGTTCGGCATCTTGGTTGCCAACTCAACCGCGTCTGGGAACAGACTGCTGAAGCGCGGTGTCCAAGCAATCATCTCCACCATTTCTTCATCAGTAAGCTGTGCCGGAACTCCGTGTAGACGATTCTCCCAATAGCGGCGCAGCCAACGCGTCCACAATTCACGCTGCTTTGTATCGTCGATGTTACCTAGGAAATATCCAATCTGGCCAGCGAAATACCTTCGAGAATTGGAATTGGCGTTCTTAAAGAACTTGGGGATCCATTCGGTCAGCGGTTCGTTGACAAAGTAAACGAGCATCATTGTATAGGTCTCAATGAAACTCCTCAGCCGTTCTTCGCCAGAGAAGATCGTCTTGATGTGGGGGAGAGCATTGAGGAAAGCACTGTTCAAAACTTCGGCGGCGGCAGGTGTAAGGTGTCCGGAAGTAAGTCCATCCCAAAACGCCTGATAGTCTTCATCGTTGTCGCGTTGTTCTAATGGAGGAAGGAGGTGTTCTTTGACCCATTCACGGTCATAAGAAAGCAGTAAGGAAAAATGCCAAGCGAGTACTGTGCGACCAAGGCGTCCAGCCAATGTCCTGTCCTGCACAACTGTTGAGAGCGCCTCCCTATATTCATTGCTGATTGTCTTCGGCTTTGGGTCTTGTTGGTTCATCCATACGGACAAGCTGCCTATCCAAAACAGAGTAAGAGTGTCTGCAGGAGTTATGGATCTATTTGACCAGTCTTCTCTTTCGAATAAGTCCTCATCGAGATCAATCTGGCCCCACAAATACCTGGCGAGACGATTAGCTTCCGGGAGCAATCCGGCGGTATAGGCCATGCCGCCTTGCTGTACAAGAGTATGTAGAATACCGGCCGATTCTCTTGTGTGTGTTGGATATAGCTCAGGCTGCGTTAGTCTGTAAAGTACAGCGCGATGTTTGTTTTCATTCAGTTCATTGCACCAGGCGCGCATCAGAGGGGACCAGATGTCGGTGTCCCAGTGGCCTGAAGCAGCTAGCACGTCCGCCAGATCTAGTCCCCATCGGAACTTCAGATTTGGCGCTTGTTCAATCTCTCGTAGAAGACCGTCACGGCTAGGGCCATCAAAGTCTGTCTGTTGGAATGATAGTAGCTTATCAAGCCAGTCTTGAGCGGGTTGAGACACCAGTTCCTTAGCGTTCCAAGGGCTTTCGGGAATCACCATCGTGCCCCCTCCGCTCCAACGCGAGAATTCCGGGTGATCTCCTGCGGAGAAGTCAGGGTGCTGTTTCAGGACGACATCTAAGGCTTTCTCGGCCGGAATGCACTCTGGATAGGATTCGTGAAGCCAGTTGAGCCATCTGAAGTGGTTAGACGCGGTGCGTCGCTTGTATTCTGTGTCCTTTACGTCAGGCCAGCGGTAGGTGTGGACGGCGTCAATAACAGCCGTTCGTTGTGCCAGGCTTGCCTCAGGGTAGATTGCTTGTAAGGTTTGGTAGGTTTCGTGATGTGCTGCAAAGTTGTGCAGGCCGATGGCTCCCAAAAGCCAGTGGACTTTCTCGTCTGCGGTCAAGTCGGTGCGATGCTGTAGTGTGTGCACAGCCAAGCGACGTAGGATTGAAGCTTCAGAGCGAACGAGTCTGTCGCACCAGGCGGCTGCTGCATCCGGGTGTTTTGACGCCAGCGACTCCAGGCAGTCACGCGCCGCGTCTATCAAAACGTCGGTAGTAGTGCGGTGCCTGTTCTGCGTATGCGGTTCGATGGCACTTCGGCGATAGCTTGTACGATCCCAGTTTCGGCCGGATTTCTGCCAGGCTCGATACGCTTGGTGCTGAACTTCCAATCGATGGACGACTCGACCAAGCAGGGGCTCGGCTACAGTGTCAAGGTTCGGCTGCAAACCACTCTTCCACAGAGTGTCAAGCATGTAGTGGTCATCCCCCGTAGTAACCTCGACATCTATTGATGGATTCGAGTCGTCAGTGGCTATATGGGGCCAATCAACCCCCCGCTTCAAGACAAGCCCATTGCTGGTCATGAAATCAAATATGTCTACGATGCTGTCGATAAGTCCAGCTTCCATGCAACGCTCACTAATGTTCGACAGCCTGTATTGATGATCTGGTGAAGGTGTAGCGGTGGCAAGTAGAATGGAAACCCAGCGTGACAGATCATCTGCGTCCATCGGATGGTCATGATTTTGCGCAACTGTATGACTCAGCGCCCACCAGAGATTTGCGTGTAGTCGCATTTCATGGCTTGCGATCAAGAGGAGTATCTTGCTAGGATGCGAAATCGTAAATTTGTCCGCCAGCCATCTTGCTAATTCCTTATCCTGAGGTTGGATATCGCCGGTGCCGAAGAGCCTGTCGAAGTGCTTGCGCTTGTCAAGCCAATCAATCCAGTCATGGTGAGTGGCTGATTCCGTAAAGAAGCGCGTCAACTTCGGGTTGGTTATCGCTTCTTCTACGAGGTCGATTTCTTCTTCGTCAAGAATAGGCGGTTTCTGCGCGACTTCCGCTAACTCACGTTTCCAGTCGAGGATTCCGCGTCTCGCGTACTCGGCAAGGTGGCAGACACCGTTATAGAGGGAATCGTGACCGTCTCCGGGCGACCTCGGATAGGTGATTGGCTTGATGTTGAGGGCTGTCCATAGTCTTTTGTCGCCGTTCTCGATAAGTGCGAAACGGGGTTTCGTGTCACTGGCCGGCAAGCCCCTTGCCAGATACCGCATGTCGGTGTCGTTGTGGCTGTAGCCGACGAAGAGAACAGTGAACGAACGGAACAGATCAACTAGAAAGCGTGGCGCCCATCCCTCCGTCAGGTATGCGCGACCGAAGTCCGCATCCGTGAGCACCATTTCACTTGGCCGGCTGACTGCGCCATGAATGTGAACAATTCCACTAAATGAACTTCCTAGAGGCAACGCTGGTGCTTTGAACACTTCCGGTTCGGAGTCGAATTCGGTCCGGGCCGCTTTTTCGATCAGCAGATCGAAGTTGGTGGTGACGACGCGAGCAGCGTGGGAATCCGGGTAGAGCCGCAATAAGTCATGGTGCAGGCTGGTCGGTTCTGGATCACCCTTTGTAAGCTCCTGCGCTGCCAACTCGTGGACATGGACTCCGTTGCGGTGCTGGAGCCGGCCGAGGTAGCTGTCCTCTTGCTCGTTATCTTGCAACTCTTCCCCGGTGCCGTGACCGATAGCACTGGCGAGACTCTTGAAGCTCGGGAGATTTGCTGGCTCTCCCATCGAAACACCGGCGCCTGCGAAGACAATCAACTCACCGTCACGCAAAGCGTTCAGCAGCGTCTTGGGGAAGTCAATGCCCGCTATCCTCAAAGCTGGCTCACAATCCGTCCGATCTCAGCCTTAGTAATGGTGCGTCGCACTGGGCGGATCAGGAGACCGCATTGCATCCCTTGCGCCTGGCCATCGTGATCCGCCCTCACTGTTGGCGCGGGCATGATACGTGGGCCAGTCTCTCGAGCGCGTGAGGTGTCAGGTTGATGTGCGGATCGTGACGAGGAGACGCTAGGGTTTTTGCCAGCGCATGACGGTGAATTCGGGGATGCGGTACCAGTCTTCGAAGCGTGGGTTGTTGCGCAGGCGGTCGTCGGGTGGGACGGGTTCGAGGAAGCGGCGGAGGATGAGGTTCTCGGAGAGGTAGGCCTGCATGTAGGCGCTGAGGGGGCGGTGCCAGTTGACTACCTCGTAGCCGCGCCAATTGAGGGTGATCGGTCGCTCGTCGACGTATTTGTCAATGGGCCGGAAGAGGCGGCGTCCGTCGGATGAGCGCTTCCAGCCGGGGGAGGCGGTGATGAAGCCGAGGTTGGCGGCGACGAGGTGTCCGCCGGGCTTGAGGACGCGGGCGGCTTCGGCGATGGCGGTTCGGAAGTCGGGGACATCCACCCAGACGACGTAGCTGACGACGGTGTCGACGGTGGATGAGGCGATGGGCAAGGCGGTGGCGGGGGACCTGACGACGGCGCCTCGGCCTGACGAGCGATGTCGGGCGGCCTGGACCATGGGCCATAAGAGGTCGAGGGCAATGGTGCGGGCGCCGCGCTGGGCGAGCATGCGGCTGAAGCGTCCTTCGCCGGCGCCGATATCGAGGACGATCCGATCGCGAACGTCGCCGCACTCCTCCAGCATTACCGAGTCGAGGAGCAAGGTTCGGCTGGGGTCGCCTTCGTCGACGAAGCGGATGTATTCGGAGGCGAAGGCGGTCCATCCGCTGGGGTCGTCTTCTGCGGGCATCAGAATCTGGTCAGTGAAAAAGGGGCGGCCATTATGCACGAGTGACGTAAGTTGGCGTCCGTCGGCGCAGCGAGATACGTTGGCAGGTGACCTGGACCTGCAAGCTGGCGACTTTTCCGTCTAGCGAATGTGAGCTAGAGTAGCCATATGAAAAGCGCCAGTGTAAGCGAAGCTAAAAACGGTCTGAGCGCATTGTTGGATGAGGTGCGCCGCGGGGAGACGGTGCTGATTACCCATCACGGCAAACCGGTGGCTCGGCTCGAGCCGTATCAGTCATTGGGTTTGGCGGATGACGAGGCGGCCGCGGCACTGGTGAAGCGAGGTGTTGTGAGTCCACCGAAGACCCGACTCGACGTGAAGAGATTCCTGGCCAGGCCCCGTCCGCGGCTTTCCGATGGTCTGAGCGCCAGCCAGATCGTTGTGGCGGAGCGAAGCGAAGGCCTCTGAAGTATTGGGACTCCTCGGCTCTCGTCGCCCTCTTGGTGGAAGAGACGACAAGCGCTGAGCGGCAAGCGCTGCTCGAACAGGATGACCACATTGTGACTTGGTGGGGCAGCTTGGTTGAGTGCGTGTCGGCGCTTAGCCGGGTCCATCGCGAGGGTCGTTTTGATGCCGGAGAGCTTAGCCAATCCCATAAAGACTTGCAGACTCTCAGAGACGCGTGGCTGGAAGTGCAGCCGACGGAACGGGTACGTCGACGGGCTCTGCGGCTCCTAAGGGTGCATGCCCTTCGTGGCGCCGACGCCCTGCAGTTAGCCGCAGCCCTGACGGCTGCCGAGGAAGATCCGGCGAGCCTTGAGTTTGTCAGTAATGACACCCGGCTCTCGACGGCAGCGGAGCGGGAGGGATTCCAGGTCCTCTGATTCTGTTCAACGCGCTGGTTGATCGCAGCGGGCGACCGTCATACGGCCAAGTCGTTGCAGAGAAGTCCGACTTGCGTGGGAGCATCTCGTCGATTTGTGGTTGGGGGAGTGAGGCCACCCGTGGTCAGTGGCGCCTGCTCTTAGCGTTCCCACTGTGAAAGGCCTAGGCTTACCGCATTCCTGTGTGTCAGTCGCGCCGGGGCGGGAGCCGATGTCTGTTTTTACCGTTGTTGATGCCGTCGGTTCGCCCTATGAGGTGGGGCGGGTGCATGGGGCGGCGGTGGCGGGGATGATTCAGGCGGAGGTTGAGGCCCGGCTTGGTGGGCAGGAGCAGGACGCGGCGTTTCGGCATGTGGCGGGTGTACAAGCGTTTCTGAAGGGATGGGCGCCGCATTTGCTGGATGAGGTTCGTGGGATTGCGGATGGAGCGGGAATCGATCAGCGAGCGGCGTTGTGGTTGCAGTGGGGGATGCGGGCGCCGGAGGCGTGTACGGCGTTTGCGGTGGGGCCGGAGTTTACGGGCGACGGGACGGTGTATGCGGGGCAGACGAAGGACACGGGGCCGGGCGCGAATGAGCGGTCGATCGTGCTGCGGGTTCGGCCAGACGGTCGGCCGGCGATTCTGAGTTTCAGCTACGCAGGGCACCTGGCGCAGATAGGGATCAGCTCGACGGGAGTCTCGCTGTGGGGGATGTCGCTCTATATCGACAGTCCCGGCGGCGGCGGCGGCCCGCTGCTCAAACGGATGCTGCTGGAATCCGACAGCGTAGCCGCGATGCGCGAACTGGCCGGGGCCATAGCGGACGACAACAGTGGCGCGTTTGGGTTCAGCGACGCCGCGGGTAACGTGGGTGTGCTGGAGCAATTGCCGGGGCGTCAGATCTGGCTGGACGGCGGGCGCGACGCGATTGGGCACGCGAACATGATCGTGTCGCCGGAGCCGGCGGATCGAGTGCTGGACTGCTATCCGACGAGGTGCCCGAGTGCCGGCGCGCGGCACCACCGAGTGAATGCAGCGCTGGCCGAGCGACGGAGCGCGTTCGACGTGGCGGCCGGTTTCGCCATCCTGTCGGACCAGCGGGATCACCCGAAGTCGATCTGCCGGGAGACAACGGAAGTGGACGGCATCCTGACGAACTCGGCGATCGTGGCGGAGCCGCTGGCGGGGCGGCTGCACGTGACGTATGGGCCGCCGACGCAGGCGGCGCCCCAGACCGTAAGCCTGAACTAACCTCGGGAACGTGGCGGTGGCCGGGACTGCTGGCTGGGAAGCTGTGTCGAGAGCTGCGAACGGCGGTCCCGAGGCCTGCAATCGACGATGTGCGTCTATGTCTCTAGTCGCCGCGCCCAGGGTGTTTCCGCGATACCGCAGATCACTCTGCTGGGTGATGGGAAGCGAGCAGTGGTCTGTCCCCACGGTTCCTCTTTGGGCCCGTGCGTGAGTTGCAGCCCCCGGCGTTCCAGGGCCTGGGAGGCGGCGGGAACCTCGTCGACCTCAAACTCGATCGTGAAGCCCGGGGTGATTCGGTCCACGGCCGCCTTGTCCCCGAACGTGGCCTCGGCAGCAGCCTCCCGGCTCCAGATGCCGAAGTGCAGTACTCCGGTGATTTCGACCGACGCATAGCCGGATTCGGACGAGTCGACCTTCAGACCTAGGCCGTCCCGATAGAAGCTGGCGGCGGCCTCGAGGTCGTCCACGATTTCCGCGATTCCTGCCAGGTGCCTGATCATTTGACGGTTCCTTTGAGGGCTGTCGCCGAGGGCCGGCATGGACGGGAAAATTGGTGAAGCCAGCCTACTGTCCCTGCCCAAAGTGCCCGGTTGAGGCCTGAAGACTCTTACTAAGGCTGGGTTCCTGGCAGCGGGCGTCCGATGCCTTGGCGGAACTCGCTGAGGACTGTGTCCCGCCGCTCCAGGAGGCGGGCGCGTTCGGCCTTGTTGAGCGGGCGGTGAGCGTCGAGGGTGACGGTGTCGCTGTGGTCGGCGGGGTAAGGCGGGCTGGTGATGAAGAGGACTCGGGCGGGCGTATCGTTCTCCGCCGCGAGCTGGAGGGACTGGCCGGGGAGGGTGACGACGGAGTCGCCGATGGCAGCCACGATTTCGCAGATTTCGCCGGACTCTGGGTCGTGGGTGATTGCCCGAATTCGGCCAGAGAGGACGTAGGTGACTTGCTCGAGGGTGAGGTGGGCGTGGATGCCGTAGGTGTGGCCGGGCTGGATGTCGCCCTCGGCGAGGGCCAAGTGGGCGCAGGGCGAGATGTCGATGGGGTGGACGGTGATGCCGTCGGGGGCGGTGATGGGCGGACCAGCCTGTCTCGGGCTTGCTGTTTTGACCGTGGCGCCACCTGGGCCCATCACAGGCATACGGCTTGGAAAGCAGCCTTTAGCTCAGGCGTACGCACCTATCGTAGACTCACAGCGTTCTTATGACTCCCTCGCGCCCTCTGCGGTGCGCGCGATGGTGTCCAGCTTTTCAACAACTTCAGAGTCGATTTCATCAAGGGGGACATGATCGGCCAACTCGTAGAAGCTTTTCTTCTGCATAGCGTTGGGAAGATCGAGGACTGTAAAGTACTTTTCGAAAACAGGGGTAAGGAAATCATCACTCACTTTAGTGTCAGCGCTCCATGGCGACCCGCGATTCAGGACTAACATCGCGGCTTCGATCTCTCGGATTGAGCTACGCATTGCACGCAATCGGCGCTCGACTTCTCCGTGCATGAACAGAGTGCCTTCGATATCCGAAGCCAAATGTCGAGCATACGCTTCGAGGGTATGACGAGTGCACATATAATTCTCAATCTCACGGCGTTGCCACGTCAGTAGATCAAGGTATTGCTCGCTCGTGTCGTAGCGATTGAGTCGGTCGAAGAGCGCGAGGCCTCTCAGGTTTGGGAGCGCCTCGCGCAGGCCGTGGTAGTGACGCTGGGCCGAGGCTGAATCGTTGCCTACGTAGCGCACAAAAGGTCGTTGCAAAGCTCGAACAGCGTCGACGTGGTCAAGCCGTCGGGCGAGCGCTTGCAAAATTGCCAAGTCGGTGGAACCTTCCAGATAGAGGACCCATCCTGTTTGCTCTGCCTGGTAGTAGTCTTCGAATCCGATATCTTTAAGGGACTTCAGGACTTGGCTTCCACGGTCGTCAATTCTGTGGGGAGCGCCCACGAACGCCACCACGACGTCGCGACCGGCGGCCTCGTTGAGCAGGACTTCGGAGTGGCTGGCGGCAATGATCTGATTGCCATTCGCCGAAGCCACTTCGGTGATGAGGTTGTATATCTGGCGCTGGCGCAGAATCTCGAGATGAGCATCTGGCTCATCAAGTAGGAGGACCGCGCGTGGGTTGGCGTACAGGTATGCCAGAATCAGGAGTGTCTGCTGCAACCCCCTCCCGCTGGATGAGAGGTCCAGCAATGTCCCATGCTCGCGGTACTGCATTGTGATTTCGCCGCGCTCGGGAATATAGGCCGGGGCGCTGAGCTGCACTCCAAACAGACGTTCGATCTGATATGTCAAGATAGGCCACTGCTTACGTGGATCTTCCCAAATGGCAAAACAAAGATTCCGGAGCACTTCTGCCGTACGGCCTTCTCCAATGCGAACATTGACTGCGCCATGGTCAAGTCGCGTTTCCGTGGCCGCCAGTCCGGACATTGGCGGAAGATATGCAATGTGAGTGGAGCCTGCTTCCTCGGGTATGAGCATTCGATTCGGGGAGCTTCCCTCTTCCAGGCGAAGCGGTCTGCAATAGAAGGATTCTTCATTTGCATAGTCGAACTCAAGGCCGCAGCACCATGACCTTCGCTCGTTGTTGCCTTCTACAATGACATCGATACGAATATTGCTCGTTATCTGACCAGCTTCTGTCCTCTGGACATTGCGGACCCGACGTTCTCGCCACAGGAGGTTTGCAACCGGAACTGGAATTGCGATGAGATCGCGACGGTTGACGGTGACTCCTGGACGGCGTTCGGGCGCGCTTCGGCCGGCACGCTTTTCGTTCCAGCGCTTAAGGCCGATGTCCCAAAGCGCCAAAGCTTGAATCGCCGAGGTTTTCCCCGAATTGTTTGGTCCGATGAAGACCACCGGATTGCCGAGTTCGATTTCAACTTCATCGAAGCGCTTGAAATTGCGTACGACGACCTTTGTCAGCATCCGCGCGTGCCCTTATTGCTGTCCGCACACGCGACAATTGCCCACAGGCGCGTTGATGCGCCAAGTCCGTGGGTACGGCGCCGCTGTCGTGTCCGTTTCGAGGGTCTTCAGATTCGCATCCGCTGGCAGCTAGTGAGGCTCCTCGGCTACGGGGACGCCTTGGAGGAGGCCGGCTTGGTGCATCTTTTCCCAGCGTTCGAGGAAGGTGGCGTTCCACTCGTCGGTGAGGGGGTTGTGGAGCATGTCGCGGAAGACTTCCCAGAAGACGATGATGCCGTCGGCGCCCGCCTGCAGGGCGGCGTTGGCGACATCGACGGAACGCACCAGGGCGGCGGTGATGTAGGGCCGCTGTTCCCAGCCGGCGAGCATGTTTACGCATTCGCGTACGTGCCACACGGGGTCCACGCCCACGCTCTTGTAGGGCTCGCAGAAGGGCAGGATGTGGGTTGCGCCGGCCTGCGCCACGACGGCGGCCTGGGTGAGGTTGAAGGTGGTGGTGCAGAAGGTCTCGACGCCCTCGGCGGCCAGGGCGGCAAAGGCTTCGAGGCCCTGGATGGCGCAGGGGATCTTGATGATGACCTGATCGGACATCTTGGTGAAGACGTGGGCTACGTCCAGCAGTTCGGCCGTGGTATGCCCGTCGACCTCCACGACCACTTGCTTGTCGGTGATGTCCAGGTAGCGCCGGATGACCTCGGTGAGCTGCCCGTATTTCTGGGTCATGTCATCCAGCACGACGGTGTTGGTGACGATGCCGTAGCCGCCGCGCGGCAGCCAGACCTTGAGGTCTTCGGGGTCGCCGGCCAGCCAGATGGCCGGGCCGCGTTCGGTAAGGCGCGCCTGGGTTACGGGGCCTATGTCGGTCTCCACGCCGTTTGCGGTAACTGTCATGCCAGCCATTAGAGATGCTCCCCATCCACCAGTTGCAGTCCCACGCCCAAGGTCTTTTCAGTGTCGAGGAATGAGATTCGCCAGTCGGACGAGCTGACGATTGGGGCGGTGCCGCCGATGCCGTATTCGCCGTTCAGGGTGTCCAGCGTGGCGTCCATGGCGTCGTCGCGGAAGGCGACGTGGTGGACGCTGGGGCCGTGCTCGTGCAGGTGGGCGGCGAACTTGCTGACCTCGTCGTTGGTCGGGCAGATGATTTCCAGGTAGCTGTCGGTCTCGCCGATTTGCAGGGCGGCGTAGGCGTTGCCTTCTTCCTCGGATTCCCAGATTTTGAACGGGGTCATGCCGAGTTTGTCTTGAAACAGGGCCAACGCGGCCTCACGGTCGGGCACGACGTAGGCGATGTGGTGAACAGCATCGAACATGACGGCCTCCAGGGGCAGCCTACAGATTTGGGCAAAGTGTACGCCCCCGAACCGAATGGCGAGTCGTGCGGCAGGCCTTCCGCGGACGGAGCCGGGGTTACTCGATGAAGGTGCGCCAGGGGTAGGAGGGTTCGGGGCCGTCGGCTTCGTCCTCGAGCGCTTCGAGGTTGAGGTCGCCGATGCCCAGGCCGGGCTCGTCGCTGAGGTGCATGTAGCCGTCGTGTATTTCCATCGCCTCGCCACCGACGCGGCGGCGTAGTTCGTACTCGGGGAAGGCGGTTTCGAGCACCTGGAAGTTGGGCGTGACGGCGGCGATCTGCATGGCCAGGGCGGCGGAGACCGGGCCGCCGGAGTTATGCGGGGCCACCTGGACGTGATAAGTCTCGGCGGCGGCGGCGATCTTGCGGACTTCGGTGATGCCGCCGGCGTGGGTGAGGTCGGGCTGGATGAAGGCCGCGCCCTGGCCTTCCAGGAGTTCCCGATAGTCCTGGCGGCTGAAGAGCTTTTCGCCGCAGGCGATCGGGGTTGCCATGCGAGGCGCCAACGCGCACATGGCCTTTACGTTTTCGGCGGGAATGGGTTCTTCCAGCCAGACGGGACGGGAGGGGGCGAGGGCCTGGGAGGCCTCGATGGCGAGGCGGGGGGTGAGGCGCTCGGCGCATTCGATGTGGATCTCGAAGTCGGGGCCGGTGGCGTCGCGAATGCCTTCGACGAGTTCGGCTGCGAAGCGGATGGCGGCACCGTCGGTCCGCTCGCCGGGTGAGCCGAATGGTGTGACCTTGACGCCGCGGTAGCCCTGGTTCTGGGCGCGGACGGCACCATCCACGTGCCCGGCCACCGAGTCCAGCCAGCGCGAAACGCCGCCGGCGTAGACGCGAACTTTGCGGCGGACGGGTCCGCCAAGCAGCTTCCAGACCGGGACGCCGAAGCGTTTGCCCTGAAGATCCCAGAGGGCGCCGTCGATGGCGGAGATGGCGCTGTTGACGATGGGACCGCCGCGCCAGCCGGTGTAGAGGTCGCGCCAGATGAGCTCGATGGCGGAGGAGTCGCTGCCGAGCAGGCGGGGCGTGAACTGCTGGATGACGGCGGCGACGGCGCGGCCGCGGTCAGAGGTTGAACCTTCGCCCCAGCCGAAGAGTCCTTCGTCGGTGGAAACGCGGACGAAGAGCCATTCGCGCCAGCGCACGTATTTGATGATGACTTCGATTCCCGTGATCTTCATGCGCTAGCCGCCTTGAACGGTGACGTGGTCGGTCGGACCGGGGTAGTGGACGAGGGGCAGATGTCGTTGAGGACGCAGCCATCGCAGTCGGGCTTGCGGGCGTCGCAGACCCGGCGACCGTGCCAGATGACGGCGATGCCGGCGAAGATCCAATCGTCCTGGTCCAGCGTGTCGGTGAGGTCACGTTCGATCTTGACCGGGTCGGTGGCGCGGCTGAGGCCCAGGCGCTGCGACAGGCGCTTGACATGAGTGTCCACGACCACGCCGCTGGGAATGCCGAAGGCTTCGCCCAGCACGACGTTGGCAGTCTTGCGCGCCACGCCGCGAAGGCGCAGAAGCTCGGGCATGGTGCGGGGGACTTCGCCGTCGAATTCGTGCAGCAGTTGGGCGGCGGTTTCGCGAATGGCGCGGGCCTTGCTGCGGAAGAAGCCGGTCTGGCGAATGACTTCTTCAACTTCGAGCTGGGGGGCCGCGGCCAGGGCCTGGGGGGTGGGGTAGCGGCGGAAGAGTTCGGGCGTGACCCGGTTCACGGTGACGTCGGTGGTCTGGGCCGACAGGATGACGGCGATCAGGAACTGAAACGGATTGCGGTAGTTGAGCTCAGCGGCGGCTTCGGGGTATAGGTCGCGCAGGCGGCGGATTATTTCGGCGGCTCGGGCGCGGCGGACAGCCTTGGATTCGCGCCAGCGGCGGATGGCAAACGACTGGGGCTTGGTCCGTGTTGCCCGGCGTCTGGCTGCCATGCAGGAAGGATATCTGGCGGCGCGGCGACAAGGCCACGTGACGGCGGTGCCTACGGGTGGCGGGCACGTGCTTCAAGGAACGACAATTGACTAACCACTGGAAAATTTTTGGCTGCGGTACCTGAACGCCGTTGGGAAGGCTGGGCCATGGCTTCTGGAGCGGGCGTGACGCGGCGGCGGGCGCTGGGGGTGGTGGCGCTGGGTGTTGGCGGGGCGGCGATGGGCGGGGTGTTGCAGAACCCTCAGATGCGGACCGCCGCGGCCAGCGATCAAGCCGCTGCTCTAGACGAGCCCGCGGTTGCTACGGAGAGAGGGCCTTTCTCTGTGTCAGTTGAAGTTCGATATGCAACCGACCACATTACGGGTCCGCGTGGCGCTGCCATGCGGTGGGGCTTGGATAGGTTCGCCAATATGCGGCCGGACATCATCGTCCGCTTGGAGCCGGTTGGGACTTTCGCCCGAAGCTTGGAGCAGTACCTTGGTCCCGAGCCTCCGCCCCCTCCTCTCAGCGTTTATACGGATGACGCTCGTCAGATTCAGCGCGCACTTCAGCTTCGAGATCCAGAGCCACTGCCTCACGTGGTGTTGCTGTCTCAGGAATAGTTTCTGCGCTATGGCAACGTCGGTGGCTTTTCTCTGATCAACGACCTGCTGGCTAAGAATGACGAATTCGTTCCCGAGGACCACTACTTCATCCCGGACACATGCGCGCTAAACAACTTTGACCACTCGTGGCCGCAGCCGAACCTGATGACAGGTCGTCAGTTTGGCCTGCCCTTTGAGCTTTCGATCAGCGGGTTTCTGGCCAACGTAACGCTGGCCGAGAGTGCTGAGGTTCGGCTGCCCGATAGCGAAGACTCGTGGACGTGGGATGACTGGACCGAGTGGGACGCTCGGATGACCGATCCCGAGACCGGGACCTTCGGCACGTGGGCGCGGGACGATTATGCCGGGCAGTACATGCCGCAAATGTATACGAACGGACTGAAGAAGCCGTTTGACGACGGATTGACGAAGACCATGTTCGACCAGCCCGAAGCCTGGGAGGCGTGGACGTATTTGATCGACAAGGTCTTCGAACGCAAGACATCACCTGGGGTTGGTGAAGCCAAGGAATTGGCTGGCGAGTACGGCAATCCATTTGCCGCCGGGAAGATTGGCATCTGGCCAACCGACAAAGTTGGCTCAACTGGTGTTGAAGCACCCCAGATCAAGGACCGCTTCACGTGGACGCTCTTGCCTGAAGTCATCGCTCCGGGTGGCGGGCCGCCAGGGCATTCATGGTCGATGCGGGCAAATCTGGTAACAGTTGGCGCGTGGCACGAGGGCAGCGTTGAACAGGCCGTGGATCTCGTGCTCTATCTCGCGGGCGAGGACTACCAGGGCCGGGTTGGCGTTGAGCGCGGGCATGTGCCGGTGCACAAGTCCGCGATCGATGAACCGGATTCCGAAGCGTCGCCGCCGGGGGGAATGAAGTGGCTAAAGGTGTACGCGGACCGGCCGGACAACCGGAGCCCGTACCCGTTCGAGGGCTGGGAGACGTGGTGGCGGCATCACAAGGGACTGGCCTGGAAGGGATGGTTTGGGACGCAGTCGGCTGAGGAGTCGCTGGCGGCGTGCCAAGCATGGGGCGAACGGTACTTCTCGTTCTACGACGGGCCGAAGCCGTTTGTGCGTGAGCCGGTGTATCCGTAGCGGCATCCATCAGACGGCGCATCGTGGTAGATACGACCCCGCTCCGACGGTGATCTTTGCTTCCGTGGTTTCGTTTGCTCGCGGGGCATGTGCCAATGCCCGCGATGGTTACGACCGCACGAGTTCGAGGATCATCAGGGACGGAACCGAGACACTTGGGGGAGCCGGGTTCTGCGGGTCGGGTCCAACGTCCTCCAGCGTGCGCAGGAGGAATCCGCTCGTCCGGAAGGCTGTTACGAGGTCTTCAAACGTTCGGTGGTAGTAGGCGCTTCAAAGCCCACTCGCTCCGTGCCGAAGACGCAGCCGACAGACCCGGATGCGAAATAGGTTTCCACCTTAGTCCCTATGCACCGCCGAGTATGGATTGTTTAGCGACAGCAAGAACCGACCGTCAGGTGCGAGCGCTTCGCTGACGGTGTGCAGAAACCCAAGGTGCTCCGCTACACCGTCGAGCACCATATTCGCGACGACCAGGTCAAAGTGCTCCCGGTAGGCGGGAAGGCCACGCGTGAGGTCCGCCTCCAGAAACCTGATGTCCAACCGGCGGTTGTCGGTATGGCTTCGCGCCGCCTCGATCAAGCGCGGCGAGACGTCAACACCAACGACGCTGGCCCCATGCCGGGCGAACAGGCGGGCCAGGTGGCCCTCGCCGCAGCCAGCGTCTAGGACCTTACGGCCCGAGACATCGCCCGCCAGGTGAAGCAGGCGGCGGGCAAGCCTGGACATGAGCTGCCCCAGTGTTCCTTCGCGTAAGAGGCCGACGTAGGCCTCGGCGCGTTTTTCGTAGCTGTCCACGTCAGCGATGTCTTTTCGCCACCCTGGACGTTCGGTGATGTCGGACGAAACTCCCATATCGTGGCCCTCCCCGGCCGGGTGTTCGCGTAGGATTGACGGCGCAAGGCGGAGTCGGAATCGAAGCGATGGCTCGCTATACGGCAACACCCGCACAGATGGGACGACGGCGGCTGTTGCGCGCCGCGATGGTAGCGGCTTCTATCGTCGCTAGCGGCAGTGTAGTGAGCGCCTGTTTGGGGGATTCGTCGCGGGATGAGGACGGGTACTACAAGTTCGCCCGCATACGCTCGCGGGGGACCTATGAATACGACCCGCAGGAGCGCGAGCGGCTGCGGCAGGAGTACAAGGCGAGCGGCGGTTCGTAGTAGCGCAGCGGTTGCGGCTTGGTTGTCAGTTCAGCGAGGGCTCTCGGCACACATGTCAGATGACGTGCCGAAGGGTGGATGGGAGCGGGCGGACGGCGGCGCGTTTGCGCGGCGCGGATATACTTCAAGGTCATAGCAGCGGCTGTTTGCGCACTCGCGAGGTTCTCATGGCCAATGACAAGGATCGACGAGTTCAGACGGAATCCCCCGCGGGCACGCGAATCGAGCGGCGCCGACTGCTGGTGCTGGGCGCCGCCGCTGTGGTAGCCGCGGTTGGGAGCGCGGCCTGTGGCGCGGAAGACGAAGGCGCCGGAACGCGCGACAATCCGTTCCCGTATAGCGAAGAGCGAACCAACCGGCTGCGCACGCGCATGTAGCCCCGCGGCGCGGCTATTGCGGCCGCGCCTCTTAGGTGCGGAGCGCATAGAACCCTCCGCTGTTGCGGTGGCAGCTTTGCGCGTCATTTGTAGACAGGGCGTCGACGCCGGGAGCCAGCATTAAGGTCGAGACCCGGCGCTCAGGCGCCGGGTCTCGATCCCGCAAACGTCCGAAGTACGGACGCTGGTTGGGATTACAGCCGTGGGAAGCCAAACTTCTCACGACCATCGTTGAGCTGGTCGTGCTGACTGGCGAGGACCGTGCGCACCAGCTTCTTGGCCTCTTCAATCACCTGGTCAACCGTCTTGTCACCCAGGTAGGCGGCATCCGGGGTCTTGCGCCACTCGTACATCTCCCACCAGGCGGGGAGCGCCATCATCAGGTGGCGGTTGACGTTGTCAACGTCAGCGTAGCGCTTGAGCCACTCCATGCCCTCGGGCGGCGGCGCCGTGGCCTCGACCGAGTCGAAGACATCGCGGTGCATGGGCAGATGGCCTCGGTCGATGGCCACTCGACCCTGGTAGGCCGGTCCACCCAGGAACAGGATGAGGTCGGTCGCCTCCTCGATCGTGCCGTAGCGCTGCGCACCGTTCGTGACCAAGTGCGGCTGGTCATTCCACTCGTGAATTTCTGTTCCGAGCGACGCCAGCGGCATGGGCCCCAGCGACCACGTGAAGCGGTCCTTGATGCGCGGGACGTGGTAGCCGGTGGTGTAGACCACGGAACTCAACCAAGACCACACCTTGCCGGCAGCAAACGGGTTGCCGAACTCGCCCGCCAACCGCTTGTTGTCGGCGAGCGGGAACGAAACGTTTTCCTTGTGAATCAGCCCCACGGAAAAGTTCAGACCGAAGTCCCCGCCGTTGTCAAAGACGGCCAATTCGGTCTCGTCCGCATTGCGCATCGCCGTGGCGCCCGACATGAACGCCATGGGACTCCAGTGGAACTCGTAGCCGTTGTGGGCCCAAGTGCCCCACTGGTCGATGTCGGGATCCGTGACCTTCTTGCAGGACTCAAGGAACTCGTTCTCGTAGGTCCAGCCCTCGCTGGGGAACTCGACCCCGGCTTCCTCACCCATGGTGGTGTTCATCACAATGCCGCCCAGGGCGCCCTGGAAGGGCATCCCGAACTGCGCGCCCTCGATCACGTTCGCCGGGTTTGATCCCTCGTCATGCGCGTGGTCGTGGTTGACGGTGTACAAGTCTGGAATGAAGTAGTAGTCCTCAGCGATGTAGTCGTCACGCTGGGCCAGGACGTCGTTGATCTGGGTGAAACCACCCTCGTTGACGAAGGCGCCAAGCATGCCGCCGTCGAGCATGGCCACTTCGGCCTGCGTGCCGGCGGCCATCTGCAACGGGAACACGCTGGTGGCGTAGTCGGCCGGCTGCGGAATGAACTTGACGAAAATGTCGGGCCGGCGGCTGGCGTACTCCTTGAGGCCCCATTGCATGGCTGCGCCACGGGGACCCGAGGTGTGGTCGCCGACGTAGCTGAGCGTGACGGTCTCGCGCTGGGGCGGCGCCGGTGCGGCTGCCGGAGCTGCGGCCGGAGCTGCAGTTGCCGCTACAGCGGCAGGTGCAGGTTCAGCTTCGGGTTCCGACTCACCACAGGCCGCCAGGATGGCCATGCCGCTGACGCCAACGGCGCCAACTCCCGTGGCGCGCAGGATAGTGCGCCTCGATGGGCGATTGCTCATGCTGTCCCCTCCGTGAGGGCAAGGCCTTTGAAGTCGCAGCAGACCACCTGCCGCGATCCCCGGACGACGCTCCAGCACCGGCCGGAGCACGCGCCGCCGGTCACCGCTTGCCTCAATGCACCGTGCTTCGCGAGGGCAGCTTGTTTTATTTGGAACTACCCGTCAAGTGTCTTATCGTCTCCAGAGTTGCTCGTGGAGTGTCTTGTTGCGACCAAAACCAGCCGTCAAGAGGCGGGGACGAGATTGCTCTGGTTCTGCACGGACGCGGCACCTTGCTGCTCACCGGCAGTGGGCGCAGAACCGGACGCATGCGTCGAACGGCGACTATCGAGGCCTGACCCGAGCAGCGGCTTGAATCGTGAAGACTGTTGGCTTGGACCCCTGCGAAGGGCGCAGCCTGCTGTGCCGGTGACGGAAATGACCGCGATGGTCCGGCGACCCAAGGGCGATCCGAGGAGCGTTGGACGTCGGCGCATGCTGCTGCTGGCGACAGCCGTGGCCAGTTCCTTCGCGCTGGCGGCCTGCATTGACAAGCCTCCACCGAGCGAGGTTACGCCGTTTGCGTTTCCGGCCGTGAGCGCGGGCCAGAAGGACACGGCGCAATTCGGCGCTCGTAGCGGCCCGACAGTTCCCTGAGATCGACCTAGCGGCCGCAGGAAGCGCGCGCGAGATACGCGGCTGATCGGCTGCCGGCGCGTCAAAGGTCGCTACACTGAAGTCTGTGACTGTGATGGGTCGCCATTGGAATCCGTGCGGCGGGTGAAGCACACCGTATGAACCGTCGCACGCTGCTCTTCGCCGGGCTTGGGGGGGCGGTCGCGGCCGCTCCCGCCGCGTTCGTCATCACCCTGCTTGCCAGTCGGTCGGACGGCCTGCCCGCGGGCGCCACCGTTGGCGGGGTTGACGTTGCCGGACTCAGCCCCGAGGAAGCCGTGAAGCGCCTGGAAGCGACCTGGCGTCCGTTTCTAGACAGCCCCGCCGTCTTTCGGTTGGACGGTCGGGTGTGGCGGCCATCCGGCGCCGCCATAGGTCTGCGGGCCGACTTTCGTGCGCCTCTGCGCGAGATCTTTGTATCCCAAGAGGCGGGCGGTGTGCTGGACCGCATGGCCGCCGCGCCAACGGCAGCGAATCCCACGACGCCGGTCGTTACCTACGACCGCGAAACGGCCCGCAGCTACTTGCAGGCCCTTTCCGCCGGTTTCGACCAGCCGTCAGCCGACGCCGCGTTGCAGTTGCGTAACGACGGGCGGGTGAGCTTGACACCGAGTCAGGTGGGGCGGGTGGTGGACGTGGAGCAGGCGCTGCTTGACCTGGAAGCCGGCCTGGCCCGCCGTGCCCTGAGTCACGTGGTCGATCTGGGTTATCGCCAGGACGAGCCGGCCGTGTCCACGCCCGACGCCGAGGCGGCGCTGGAGACCGTTCGCCGGCTGATCGGGGCGCCCGTGTTGCTGATGCACGGGACGGGCGGCTGGACACTGGAACCAGCGCAACTGCAGGGAGCGCTGGTCATCGAGCGTGCTGACGCCGGCATCACTCCGAGCATTGAGATCACGCGTTTCAACGACCTCTTCCTCAAGATCGAGGACACGCTGACGGCCGAGCCACGTCATGGCGTCTTCGATTTCGATGAGGCGCAGGATCGGGTGCTGGCGTTTCAGCCGGGCCACCCGGGTCAGCGACTTGATCGACCCGCGCTGGAACGCGCCATTCTGGAGGCGGTGCAACGCCCGGGCGAGCGCCGCGTGGAGATTCCACTGATTCTGCTGAACAAGGAGTTCGACACCACCACCAACGCCCTGGGCATCAAGGATCTGCTGGGCGTCGGCTCGTCCATTTACAAAGGCTCAGCCGAATACCGCGACCACAACATTGCGGTGGGCGCCGCCAAGCTGGACGGCATGGTGGTGCGTCCGGGCGAGACGTTTTCGTTCAACGAGCGAATTGGCGATTTCACCAAGGCCGAAGGCTGGGTGGAAGGCAGCGTGATCGTGGAAGACCGGACCGAGCGGGGGATTGGCGGCGGCATCTGTCAGGTCTCCACCACGCTGTTTCGCGCCGCGTTGGCCGCCGGGCTGCCGATCGAGGAGCGCTGGCCGCACCTCTACCGTGTCCGTTACTACGAGATGGGCGCCACTCCAGTTGGCTATGACGCGACGATCTTCTCGCCCGGCATTGACCTCAAGTTCACAAATGACTATGCGCATCCGATCATGCTGCGGGTGTTGATCGACCGGCGGCTGGCAACGCTGGACTTCGAGATCTGGGGCGCCGCGGACGGCCGACACGTCACCCTGAGCAAGCCTCGCCTGTGGGATTGGGAAGACCCACCGCCGGACGAGGGCATCGTGAATGCGGAGGAAGAGCCGGATTTCGAAGATCAGGTGGAGTACGCCAAGCAAGGGGTCAAGGCCGCGATCACCCGCACCGTGGTGCTCGCCGGCGGTGAAACCCGCACGGGTTCGTTCCACTCCAGATATGAGGCGTGGCCCAATCGGTTCGTGGTGGGAATTGACGAAGCGAAGGCGCGGTTTCCAGCCGCCTTCAACAAGTGGGTGGACGCGAATCAGGCGGAGGCGGCGCGCTGGGGCGCGAATAAGGTTCCGGGCGTGCCCGCGGACCCCGACGCTCCGTCCGGTTAGGCCTGTGCTTCAGGGACCGACGTTGAAGGCGAGCGCAGGCAACGCTGCCTGACGCCAAGGCTTTCGTTCGGCGAAGCGCCTGGTGCGATTTCGATGCGGGGCGCGAGGTCGTGGTGCGGGAAACCTGTGTGGGTCGGTCTGCTCGGTTGTTGCGATGTGGCGATACGATGGGAGTGCACGGGGAGTGGCGCAGCCTGGCAGCGCGCGGCGTTTGGGACGCCGAGGTCGCGAGTTCAAATCTCGCCTCCCCGACCGGAGCTGAGCGCAACGAGCACCCAGCGGAGATTCCGTACCTCGAGTCGTCTGTCGCCTACGAATGCGGGCTGGCTAAACGCCGCGCGGCGAATTCGCCCTAGCGGTCCCTCTCGAGGCGCGGCTCGATCTCGGTCCCGTGGCCGTCAACAGCGCGCAGGCCAAAGGTCCAGGCACCCCAGGTGGCGCCTTCAATGCCCGCCTCGGGGCTGTCCAGCGTGACCTGCAGGCGGTTCCAGCCGGCGCGCAGATTTATGCGCCGAGTCGAGTTCTGAAAGTAGGCGTGGCGGTCGAGCGAATGCCAGGGGCCATCGGCGACGCGTAGCCGTAGTTGGTGGGCCCAGCCGAGGTACAAGGTCGCGCTGGTGTCGGCCTCCACGTGCAGCCAGGTCTGCGCCAGGCCAACGGCGGGCCAGGTGACGGAATTGCCGGGATCGGAGGGGCGGAACGATAGCCCGAAGTCGACGAAGCCATGGACATCCTCGGCGGGAACCCAGCGCGCGACATGACGGTCTTCGTGCCGCCAGGGCGAATCGCCTGGGTAGCCCGTGCGGTCGGAGATTGCGCTGGGGTCGTCCTGATCGGCTGCCTCGTGCACTGCCGCTGTCGCGTCGGGATGGAACGGACCCAGCACCCGCCAACGCGGCTCGAGCTCCGGCGCTCCAGTAGAGGCCAATGGCAGTTCGGTGCCCCGCAGCAACTGGTCCCAACCCGGCAGCTTGAAGAAGGGACGGTGTGGAGGCTCCTGGTACCAGTAGGCGGTGCTGCAAATGTCGTTGGCCATCGATCCGAAGCGAACGTGGATGGAGCGGCTGAACGGAATGGCGTCGGATGCGAAGAAGCGGTAGGCGGCCAGCGTGTGTCTGGCAAAGGCCGGGCCAAGATCTTCCTGGGCGTAGTAGGGCACGCCCTGATCCATGTGCGAGGACGGCTGATGCAGCACGCCGCCGTAGGACGCGCCAAAGCTGTCCTCGCCGCCGCCACCACGCAGGTAGGCGAAGGTCCCCTCGGGCGCGCCGGTTTCGTTGGCGATGTAGATGTTCTCGGCGCCGGCGTGCGACCAGCGAGCACGACCGTCACGCACAGCCACGCCGTAGTTGAAGCCCAGGAAGTAGCCGCGGCCAACGGTGTCCAACAGGAGATAGTTGCGGCCAAAGGCCTCGCAGGGGTTTTCGCGTCGAAACTGGGCGTGGAAGCGGAGTGGCTCTTCGAGCGACCCGTCTGGATAGGCATGCCAGTCGACGAACAGGATGATTCGCGGTGGCTCGACGTCCGGGCCCGCCTCGGCCTCGATTCGCGCTCCGCGTGCAAACGGCATCTGAAATGTGGCCGTGTACCCGGCATGAGCCTGGGAGATGAGGTAGCGCGAGTTGAGTGGGTATGGCGGGAGCCCGTGCAACTGGCCAAAGAAGTCGCCAAGCGGCGCTTCCACGGCCGGTGTGTCCGAGCCGTCCCAAAACATGCGCAGCACGGTCTGGCGCTGGTTGCCGGGCGACGGCTGACGGACCGTAGCCACGAATATTCGGCGAATACAGCCCGAGCCTTGGAGGTTGGCCAGGGTCATCGGGCCGCTCCGCGGCAGGTTCTGATGCGTCAAGACGCGGTTGGGGACGAAGCGGTCGGGCAGGTTGAGGCGTGGAAAGTCCATACGGAAGGCTACCCCCTCGTTTTGTGACGGCGGCTAGACGCGACAGGGTGCGGACGCTTCCGGCGCCGGGCGTCGTGCGTAGGATGCTATGTTTAGCTAAGGTTAGCTAGGTACTCGTGGGGATGTTGTGCTAGTCGACATTCATGAGGCGGAGACTCAACTCGCCAAGCTGGGTGAATTGGCGTGGCAGGGGGAGGAGGTTGTCATTGCGCGCAATGGTGAGCCCTACTTGTATCTGGTGCCGTACCGGGGCGTTGCTGGTCCGCGGCGGCCGGGTGATTGGAAAGGTCAGGTGTGGGTGGCGCCGGACTTTGACGAGACGCCGCAGGACGTGATCGATGCCTTCGAAGGCACCGGAGTCAACGACTTGGTCTAGCCGCGACACAGGGAGGTCGTTGCCGGAGGCCTCGGTACCTCTGGCGCTTGGCGTACAGAGTGATAAGCTGTCCGATACCTTAGCTAAGGCTAGCTAATCCTGGGCGGAGGAGTGCTGTGCAGGTGAATATGCATGAGGCCAAGACCCAACTGTCCAAGCTCGGGGAGCGAGCCTGGCAGGGGGAGGAAGTGGTGATAGCCCGGGACGGCGAGCCGTATCTGTACCTCTTGCCGTACCGAGGCTCGGCCAAGCCGCGCCCGTTGGGACTGCTCAAGGGCCAGATCTGGATGGCCCCGGACTTTGATGAGACGCCGCGGGAAGTGATCGATGCCTTCGAAGGCACAGGGAGCATCGACCCTGAGTAGCGTAGGCGGCCAGCGGTTGCTGCTGGACACCCACGCTTTGCTGTGGGCGCTTGAGTCGCCAGGAGTACTGGTCGCGCCGGCCCGCGAGGCAATTGCCAACCCACGCAACGCGGTGTACGTCAGCGCCGCTAGCGTTTGGGAAGTGGCCATCAAGCGCGCGTTAAACAAGCTTCGCGTACCGCCAAACCTCATCGAGTCGATTGGGACCGTGGGGTTCAGCGAGTTGCCCATAACGGCGTTCCACGCCGAGCAGGCGGGGAGTCTGCCCCTGCTGCACAGGGACCCGTTTGACCGGATGCTGGTGGCACAAGCCCAGGCTGAGGGGCTGATCCTGGTGACGAGGGACGCCAACATTTCCCGGTACGGCATTCGAACGCTGACGGCCTAAAGTCATCGCCGCTCGATTCCTTGACTGCGGACAGGTCATCGGCGTGCGACCGAACTTCGCTTAGTTCAGCAGGCCGCGCAGATAGGCCAGGTCTTCGACTTCGCCGCGTGCGCGTAGGGCGATGGCTTCGGGGGTGTATTCGCCCGCGCCTACGGTGCCAATGACCTCCTGATCGGTCGTGTATTCGGTGTGGATGGTGATCGGGCCGCTGAAGCCCCAGGCCTTGAGAAGTTCGATCGCTTCGGGCCACTCGGCGGCGCCTTGTCCGAGCAAGACGAAGCCGTCGGCGAAGCGCGCTCGACGGTCGGGTCGCTCGTCGGGGAAGTGGCGCGCGTCCTTGCCGCCGATGGCCGAGAGGCGGTCGCGCAGCATCGCCAGGCCAATCTGGACGTCCTCGCCATTGATGGCCAGGTGGCCAAGGTCCACGTAGGCGCCAACCTGCCGCGGATCGTAGTCCTGCAAGAGGTGGCGCATGCCGGCGCAGTTGGACCCCAGGCATTGGCCGCTGTGCGTGTGATACATGGTCTGCACGCCGGTTCGGCGGCTGAGACGCTCGAAGCCATCCAGCCGACGGCGGGCGAGGGACCAGAGCTCCTCGAACGAATCGCCCGGAGTGAACTTGAAGTACCCCATCTTGATGCGGGGCACGCCGGCCGCGGCCGCGGCCTCGAACAGCGTCACGGCGTCGGCGGCGTCAGCGTCGATGAGGTCGGTGGAGGACGAGATCATTGGGCAGTCCACGCCGAGCTCCCGCCAGGCGCGCACAGCGCCCGGCAATTCGTCGGTCACGTTGTCGATATTGATGGGATGACCGTCGCGGACTGCGAGATCCAGGCCGTCGTAGCCGAGTTCACGTGCACGTTCACCGAGTTGGCGAACGCTCAGGTCTTCCCAGAACTTGGTAAACCGAACCAGCTGCATATCCACTCCGGAGCGCGCGACGCGAGCCGCCTAGCATCCCACGGGCGCGGCGTGTCCGCCGACCGACGCCGCCCGCCGCCCGAGGCAACACGCGGTTTACCATGTTGCCGACGGCGCGCAGTCCACGATTGCCAAGAACCCATTGTGATTCCCGAAACGCGACAGCAAATCCTGATCCTTCATCTGGCCGAACCCGATCTGGGTGCGCCGACTGTGGCGTGGGCGCTCTTCGACGGAACACGTCCGGCCGGCGATCAGCAGATGCAGGCCGGGGACCAGCCCGAGCCGCCGTACGCATCGGTGGTGGATGCGATGCATGACGGCTGGCGCGTGTTGCAGATGCCGCAGTTGCCGACGTATCCGCGAGGGGCCGAGCACGAAACGGGTCCGCTGCCGTGGGAGTATGTGCTGGAGCGTTTGGTGTCCGTGGAGCAGTCCGATGACGACAACTACTCCGACTAGCCACCGCCTGCGGGCGATCGACATGGCGAGATTCGTCGCCGACGGCTTTGTGGAATTCGGCGATCTGGTCCCTGCCGAGTTGAACGCGCAGGTACATCGCGACGCACTGGCGTACCCCAAGAACCGGGGCTACGACCCGAATAAGCCGCGAGAGTTCTGGGATTTCTCGGAAGCGGTGCGAACGGTGTTTGACCTGCCGGCCGTCCGGGGCGTTGTGGAGAGCCTGGTGGGACCCGATTCGGTGCATGACCACTCGTTTCTACACACGGTCGCGCCCGGCAAGCGCGAGGCGCAGCGCTGGCACGTGGACTCCAGCCTGGCAGTGGACCATCCGCGGCAGTTCGACATCCTGGTGTGCTACTTCCCGCACGATGCCCCGGCCGAGATGGGGCCGACGCTGGTGCTTCCCGGCTCGCACGTGCGCCGCGTGAGCTATCACGACGTCACGCGCTACAAGAACTTCGTGGGCCAGCGACAGTTGGTTGGTCCGGGAGGCCGGATCGCGTTCATGCACGAGTCTCTCTGGCACTGCGCCCAGCCGAACCAAACTGACGACTGGCGCTTTATGTTCAAGATCCGCTACCTGCCGCGCGTACCACAGCAGGGCCTGTTCAACACGGACGGCTGGGACGGCGCGGAGATCGAGGCGTTTTACAACGACGCGCGTCGTCAGTACCCGTGGGCGGGCGACGGGTTTGCCCCGATGGGGCAGGCCTGGCGCACATGGTGGCGCTACCTGGCGGGAGCGGCTTAAGGACGCTTTGCCGGGTTAGGCCGGCGCCGACGCCGCTTTCTGCGCAATTACCCCGTACCAGAGGCGGGGCACGCCGTCGAAGCGAATCTTGTCGACGGCTGCGCTCATCGCGTCGCTTAGCTCAGCCAAGCTGACGTCGCGCGTAAAGGTCAGGTCCCTGGCCATGCCGCGCACGAACTCGGGATAACGGGATATTGCCTTCAACGCAGCCCTGGTGAGGAAGACTTCGCGGTCTTCCTCGTGCACGACGCGGAAGCCGGCGTCCTCGATCATCTGCTTGTAGTCCTCGGGCGCCCGGTAGGCCAGCGTCTCAATCCCGCGCTGGCGCTTGGCGCCGATCAGCCGCACAAAGTGCAGCTTCCATTCGCCGTGGCCTCGCAGCGAGTTGCCAACCGCCATGGAGGTGGAGGTAAAGGAGCTGTTGATGGACAGAAAGGCGCCGCTGCGAGCCACGTCGGCTAGGGAGGTAAAGACTCGGCGCTGATTGTCTTCGCCTTCAATCTCGTGGATGGCGTCGTGAATGCTGACGGAATCCACGCCCTCTGGCGGCAGGTGCTCCGCCACTGACGCGCGCACGTCACGCGCGTCACCGTGGACAAAGGTGACGCTGACGTTCTCGTTCCCTTGTACGGCCGCGCTGGCGATTTCGAGCGCGTTCTCGTCGCGGTCGAGCGCGATCACGCGTCCGCGGTAGCCGCGGGCGGTGGCCTCCTCGATGATGAGCTGCGGGACCAGACCGGCGCCCGTCGCCACGTCCAGATGCACAAACGGATTGGGCAAGCGGTCCAGCAGCTGCGCGATGAGGGCACGATTGACCTGGCGGTACTCGGGTATGGCCGAAAAGTGGCCGAAGTGAAGGTTACTCACGCGCGCGGCGTTACCGTCGTCTGCTGGATTCGAAGGACAAGGGGCATGGCCATTCCACCGGGACGAAGGGCTTCGCGCTCAACTTAACGGCGCGCGCCCGTCTGGCGGCCAGCATGTTAGCGGATACGGCGCTGTTGGGTGACGGAGATATCCCCCGGCGACGGGTTCGGTACGATCAACGCGGCCAGGTTGGCCGTTGTCGTTGGCGTCGCACGCTCCATGCGCCACTAGTCGGCGGCAGTCCTGCCGGCGGGGGTAGCTCAGTTGGTAGAGCGCTAGCCTTCCAAGCTGGATGTCGCGGGTTCGAATCCCGTCCCCCGCTCCTAACAGAAGTGGATCGGCCGAATCGGCCGATTGGCGGCGTTTCGCGACATCAAGCTTTCCGCCCGTTCCGATCACGCCCCTGCAACGCTTGGTCCACAGTCGCTTCCCACGCGCGCCCCCGTGCTAGGAGGGGACATGCCAACTGATGCGGTCCCGCTGGCCGGGGCCACCACGCACTATCTGGCCACGCTTACCGGGCAGGGCTATTCCCCGGTAACCGTGCGGCTCTACCGTGAGAACCTGGCGCAATTCGCCGAGTTTCTGGGTGCGGAGCCGACGCTTGCCGACTTCACGCTGGAGAGCGCGCTGCGCTATCAGCAGCACCTGCAGCAGCGCCCGCGGCGGGCGAACCCGCTGGGCCGCCGGGCGAGCGGTGGGCTGAGTCCGTACACGATCCACCAGCACGGGCGGGCGTTGCGCAGCTTTTCGACCTGGCTGCGGCGGCACGGCTACCTGGAGGCCAATCGGCTAGTGGACTTCCATCCGGGGCGGTTGCCGGAGCGGGAGGTGGAGCCGCTGAGCCCGGCGGAACAGCCGCAGGTGCTGGCCGCGATGGATCGGGACACCTATGCCGACGCGCGGGGACGCGCGATCGTGCTGACCCCGCTGGACTCCGGGGTGCGGGCCTCGGAGCTGTGCGGGCTCACGCTGGACGGGCTGGACCTGGAAACCGGGGAGGTGCGGGTGCGGCGCGGTAAGGACCGCCACGTGGCGCTGGGGATGCGGACCCTGGCGGCGCTGCACGTCTATGTCTATCGCTATCGGCCGCCGCCGGGGCTGCCGGCGCTGGGCGAGCCGTTGTTCCTGACCCAGGACGGTTACCCGCTGACCCGTGGGTCGCTGTATTGCTGCATCCGGCGGCTGCGGTCGCGCTTCGGGACCCCGCGGCTGACGGTGCACCTGTTCCGGCACACCTTTGCGGTGTCGTATCTGAAGGCGGGCGGCGACGTGCTGACGCTGCAGCGGATCCTGGGGCACACCAGCCTGCGAATGGACAGCCACGACGTGAACCCGGCGCACTCCGACGTGGTGACTCGGCACGGGCGGCGGCCCGGCTGACGCGGGGCCGGAGCCGCCGGTCGTGGCGGCCGTAGCGGCTAGACAGTCTGGGGCGATGCGTCGACCGGGTCGTCGCCTTTGGGCATCCGATAGCCGACGCGGGGTTCGTTGAAGATATAGGTGGGGTTGGTGGCGTCGTCGCCGAGCGTGCGGCGGAGGCGCCGGATGTAGGTGCGCAGCACGCCTGAATCGCCGGGGTCGCGCACGGCCCAGACCCGCCGCCGCAGCTGCTTGTGGGTCAGCACGATCCCGGCGTTGAGGGCCAGCTCGGTGAGCAGCTTGTACTCGGTCGCGGTCAGCCGCAGCGGACGGTCGGCCAGCGTGACGCGGCGTTCGGCGTAGTTGATGGTCAGGTTCCCCAGCTCGTACGAGGCCGGCGGCTCAGCGGCCCGGGCGGCCGCGCTGCGCCGCAGAGAGGCCTTGACCCGCGCCACGAGTTCGGTGGGCGAGAAGGGCTTGACAATGTAGTCGTCGGCGCCGAGCTCGAACGCGCGCGCGATGTCCTGGTCGCCGCCACGCCCGGACAGGAAGACCACCGGGGTATCGGTGAACTGGGCGATGCGCTGCATCAGTGCAAACCCGTCGATCCCCGGCAGTGCCAGGTCCAACAGGATGAGGTGCGGCTTGTCCACGTCGATGAGGACGTGCATCTCCTCGGGATCGCCGGTGACGATGGGGACGAATCCCGCTTCCGAAAGCGTGTGGCGCACATGCCACAGGACCTGCGGGTCGTCGTCGATGGCGAGAACACGCGCGCGGTCGTCCGCGGCGGCGGGGCGACGGCTCGAATCGGTGGCCCAGGCGTCGGCGGCCTCATCGACGATGGGGACGGTGAAGGTGAAGCGCGTGCCGAAGCCCGACCCGTCACTTTCCGCCCAGATCCGCCCGCCGTGCGCCACGACGATGCCCTGGCAGACCGCCAGACCCAGCCCCTCATCGCGAAGCGCGGGATCGCCGTCGCCTCCATCGGACTGGGCGAATCTGCGGAAGAGCCCGGGCAAGCGTTCGGCGGCGATGCCGCCGCCCGGGTTGGTGACGACCACCGCCACGTGCACGTCGTCCGCCCGGGCGGTCACCCTGATGGTCGAGGCATCCGGCGCGAATCGGGCCGCGGTGGCAAAGAGGATGCCCAACACCTGGATAATGCGCGGTCGGTCCGCCTGGATTCGGGGCAAATCCGGCGGCAGATCGAGATCCACGGTGTTCGTGGCGCCGCCGCGCAGGAACGCGGTGCGGGCGGTGGCGACCAGGGCTGCCACGGCCGCGGGCTCCGGGGTCAGCGGCAGGCTGCCCGTTTCGATTTGCGTCACGTCCAACAGATCCTGGATCAGGCGGCGCATGCGGTCGGCCTGGGCGTCGACGATGCGGAAGAACTGGCGGGTTTCGGCGGGCGTGAGCGGCAACGCGGCGCCCAGCACCGAGGCGGCGGCGCCCTTGATGGTGGACAGGGGCGTCAGCAGTTCGTGGCTGACCACGCCGAGAAACTCGGCGCGCAGGCGTTCCACCTCGTGCAGCGCCGTGAGGTCTTGCAAGGTGACGACGACCGACTCGACCACGCCCGCCTCGGAGCGGATGGGCGTGGCGTTGACCAGGGTGGTGATACGCCGGCCGTCGGGTACTTGGATGACGATCTCCTCGGCCCGCACCGTCTCGCCCGTGCTCAGCGCCTGCGCCAGGGGGAACTCTCGCAGCGAGATTTCGCGCCCGTCGGCACGCCGGAAGGTCAGCACATCAAGCAGCTGCTCCGCCGACTGGTCCGGGTTGCGCAGGCTGTCGACGATCTTTCTTCCCTCCCGGTTGAGCGACACCGGGGCGCCCGTCCTGGCGTCGAAGACGATCACTCCCACAGGGGAGGTGTTGATCAGCGTCTCCAGGTCGGCCCTGGCCCGCTGCTCGTCCTGGTAGCGGCGGGCGTTGGCGATGGCCATCGCCGCCTGGGAGGCGAACATCAGCAGCGTGTCCTCGTCCTCCTGGGTGAACGCCAGGCCGCCCGCCTTGTCCGATACGTTGACGATGCCGACGTGCTGCCCCCGGTGCCGGATGGGCGTGCCCAGGAAGCCCTTCACCGGCCCCAGCGGTGGGCCGACCTCGGGCAGGCCGACCGACGCGATATGGGCGGAGAAGTCCGCCACTCTGATCGGCTCGGACATCCCGATGAGGTAGTAGAAAAACTCGATGCCGCCTGGCAGGGCGACGAACAGCTGGTGCTCTTCCACGGTGACGCCGGAGGTGACGAACGCGTCCAGCTGCCCGGACTCGTCGACGACGATGAGGCATCCCCTGCGGGCCCCGGTGAGCGAGCGCGCCCCGTCCACCACCTCCTGCAACACGGTGTCGAGGTCCAGGTCCTCGGTGATGCGGCGGCTGGCCTCGCTGAGGCGGGCGAGGCGGTCGCGGTGGGCGACGTTCTCATGTCGCAGGTCGTCAGCTTCGATCAACGGCTGCACCTGGGCGGACGGCGGGCCGGCAGTTCGGCGTCGTGCGGACGGGTCATGGATTGAGTTTAGCAGATCAGCACGCGATTGTAATCGAAAGTTCATGGAAAAAACCTAGAAAGTCACAGTTAGTACACATAGATTTGTCTATACTGGTGGCTAATTGGCTGGCGTTTCGGCGCCGGCCACGTGCGGCGGGCGGGCCGATACCTACCGGAGGTTCCCCGATGACACGCGCCGTCCGACCAAGACTCGCCACCCTGTTCGTCACCCTGGCCGTGCTGGCCCTGGCGCTGGCCGCCACGCCGCTCAGCGCGCAAGGCGACGCCGCGCCCGCCCAGCCCACGGGCCTGACCACCGAGGCGGCGCACGACGCGGTGCAGCTCCGCTGGGACGATCCCGGCGACGGCGGGATTACGCACTACCAGGTGCTGCGGCGGGACCGGGGCGTGCACAAGGTGGGCGAGTTTGTGACGATCGAGGACAACACCGGCTCGGCGGCGACCACGTACACGGACCACAGCGTGGAGCCGGAGACTCGCTACGTATACCGGGTGCAGGCCGTCAACGCGCATGGTGTGAGCCGGTGGTCCAGCTTCGCGCGGGCCAACACGCCGGCCCTGCCGGCGCCGGAACCGACGCCAACGCCGGCACCAAGTCCGGCGCCGACGCCTGAACCAAGCCCGGCGCCGACGCCTGAACCAAGCCCGGCGCCGCCAGCCGCGCCGGAATCGACTCCCGCGCCAACGCCGGAGCCGGAGACGACGACGCCCAGTGCGGAGCAGGTCTGTGAGCTGCCGGCGGAGTCTCAGCCGACGGGCGCGCCGACGAACGTGCGGATTGGGCTGACGGGCCACTTTCTCTACGGCTACCAGGGGGTGGTGACCTGGGATCCGCCGGGGGCAACCGACGCGGTCACGACGTACCAGGTGGCGTTCTATCGACTGACGGCGGACGGAGCTTGGCGGCGCGAGAGCCTGCTGGAGACGGCGGCCGATTCGCGCACGGCCGCGTTCGTGGTGGATTCAGGCCAGCAGTACGATGCGGCGGTGTGTTCCGGGAACGGCGCGGAGGGATTCGGACGGGGCCGTCGGGCGGCGGAGGTGCTGCGGGCCGGCTGGCCGACGGCGCCGACGGGGCTGAGCGCCACCGAAGTGGCCGGCGCGGTGGAGCTGCGCTGGGAGCGGCCTCCGGGGGCCGCCGAGAGCGGGTACAGGATCGTGCGCCAGACGCACGGCCTGGACGAGACGTCGTCGGAGGTGCTGGTCGAGAACACGGAGAGCGTGGCCACCGGCTACACGGACGCGACGGCCAACGCGGACAGCTGCTACTCCTACACGGTCCAGGCAATCAACGCGTACGGACTGGGCGCGGCGTCGGCCGCGCTGCGGTGGCCCGCGAACTGCCAGGCCGAGCCCGAAGCCGCGCCAGAGGCCGAGGACGATGCGTTGGGGTTGGCGGCGCCAAACGTCTCGGCGCGCTGGGTGCCGCCAACCGTTGTGCAGGCGCAGGGTTCCGACGGCCCGCAGGGGCCGCGGGACGTCGGTGCCGGCACGGTGGTGCTGACCTGGACCAACCCTATCAGCGGGGGCTCACCAACGGGGTACCAGGTGAAACGCTGGGTTTCGGGCTACGACGGCGGCCGGCCGTCGTACTGGACCTGTGACGCGGCCGATATCGGCAGTGGTGGCTGTACCAGCCAGACGGAATACACCGACAGCGAGCTGCAGGCCAGCGTGACCTACCGCTACGCCGTGCGTCTGGTCAAGCGGGTGGAGGGCGAGCCGGCGCTGTGGAGTCCCTGGTCGGCGACGGTGACGATCGACGTGCCGGCGCTGACCGCGTCCTATCCGCCGGCGCCGACCGGCTTCAGCGTGAGCCGGCGGTGGGACGAGGCGGCCAACGGGCCGGTGATCACGCTGTCGTGGACCGCGGTCCCCGGGGCGACCAGCTATACGCTTTGGCGCGGCGGCGTGAGCGCCGATGGCACCGTTAACGTGCTGGCCGGCGGGCTTACGACCACCACGTACGACGACACGACGACCAAGGTTCCGCGGACGTATGAGTATCGCGTGCAAGCGCACAACGACGCCGGGGCGAGTCCGCTGTCACGGTCCAGGTTTGCCTATACGCACGACCTGAAGCCCGGCGTGCCAGGGAAGGTCACCGACTTGAATCTGACCTTTGCTGAGGAATCGATGCAGGTCACGCTCACCTGGACGCCGCCTGCGGAAGGGCCGGCGCCGACCAGATACGAGGTCTTCAGGTTGAAGCTGAGCGCGGCCGACATGAAAGCAATAGAAACCCCGGGCAACGGCGTCTTCATATTTGGGCACACCGGCGGGACCAAGACGACCTCCTTCACGCAGACGATTGAGGCCGGTTACTACTACAAATACGCGATCCTGAGTCGAAACAGCGCCGGCTTCAGCAAGCTCTCGGGGGGGCGGGCAGTCAATCTGATCGGTGAGGTGCAGGCCGATCCGGACACGCCTGGTCCGCCGGGAGAGATCGAGGGCGCTGGCCTGCAATCGTCGCGGGATGGCTGAACCCTCGGCCATCCCGTGACGAAACCGGCGCCTCCGCCGTGACCCCGCGCACGCGAGCGGCCAGCGCCGCGGCGGGGCGTCCCGGTCCAGGCGGCCGTTGTCCCCGGCCGCGCACCGCGGGCGGGACATGAATGGACCGAAGCGAGTCGCGCGGCGATTAGTCACGTAAAAGACATGGGCTGAGAGCGGATGATTCACAGTGAAGTCATTGCAAATCGTGTAGACTGAGCTATCGGTGGAGCGTAGCTTGGCTGTGGCCCCGCCTAGTGGGCCCAGCGTCACAGACAGAGGGTGGCGCGATGGTGCCGACAGGTAAGTTCCGGCGCCTCATCGGGTTCGTCGTCCTGGCCGCCGTGGCCCTGACCCTGAGCGGCGCGCCAGTGGCGGCGCAGAGCGGCACCGCCCCCACCGCGCCCACGGGCCTGGCCGTGACCCGGGTCAGCCACAACGCGGTTGAGCTGAGCTGGGACGACCCGACGGACGGCAGCATCACGCACTACGAGGTGCTGCGGCGCGATCGGGCGATTCACGCCGTGGGCAAGTTCGTGACCATCGAGGCCAACACGGGCACGGCGGCGACCACGTACACGGACGGCACGGTGGCGGCGGCGCAGAGCTACGTGTACCGGGTGAAGGCGGTGAACGCGCACGGGGCCAGCACCAAGTCCAGCTACGCGCGGGCCGACACGCCGGCGGCGCCGCCCGATCCGGCGCCGACGCCGGTGCCGTCGCCGACCCCCGCGCCAGCGCCCACGCCCGCGCCAACCCCCGACCCGACCCCGACGCCGGCGCCCACGCCGATCCCGGCGCCGCTGACGGGGGAGTTTCGGGCGACGCCGGCGAGCCATACCGGCCGCGAGGCCTTCACCTTCCGCATCGCCTTCAGCGAGAACATCTCGATCAAGTACGCCGACTTTAGGGACCACTCACTGGCAGTCACCAACGGGTCGGTCAGCAGAGCCAAGCGGGTAGACGGTCGCAGCGACCTGTGGGAGATCACCGTCGCGCCGGACTCGGACGCCGACGTGTCCGTCGCACTGCCGGTCACCGAGGACTGCGCCACCGCGGGAGCGGTCTGCACGTCCGGCGGAAAGAAGCTCGCCAACCGGTCCGAGACGACCGTCCCTCGTCTGGTCGCCGCCAACTCACCCGCCACCGGCGCGCCCACCATCACCGGCACAGCCCATGTGGGCGAAACGCTGACGGCGGACGTCTCCGCGATCGACGACCCCGACGGCCTGGGCAGCCCAGGCTACGGCTACCAGTGGGTGCACTACGACGGAATGACCGACACCGAAATCACAGGGGCGACGGACACTACCTACACCCTGGTAGATGAGGACGAGAACAACGCCATCAGGGTGCGGGTCAGCTTCACCGACAACGCGAGCAACCCCGAGGCGTTGACCAGCGAGGCCACGGCAATAGTGGGTCCCGCGCCTACACCACAACCCACGCCCACAACATCAAGCGATGAGGAACCTGGCTATGGCGAAGTCGCCGGGGTTACCGTAACCGGCGACGAACCAGATAGCATGGTTGTAAATTGGAATGCAGCATCACCAATGCCGTGCATGTATGAAGTTCATTACGTTGAATCTGACGGAGAATTCCCTGAATCGTTCGGTTACGATGGTAGTATATTGACTACCGGATACGTTACCATTCTAACTATCATCGAGTTGGAATCGGGAACAGAATACAAGGTAAGAGTCAGAGGTTACTACTGCAACCCAGAACACGAAATTGGTGGATTCGGGCCGTGGAGTAGTGAGGTGCGCCATACCACTGAGGCTGAACCTATACCGGAGTACATTGAACCAATGGTATTCATGCGAAGCATTACACGGATAGAAAGAACACCTCCTCTGACAAGCAATGCAGAGGCAACTGAGGAAGAAACAGATTATCCGGCAGACCCGAACGAGGAGTATCACTGGCGGCTGGTGGGAAGCATCGAAGGTTCGGATTGGTTTGATTTTCGAATGTACCCGTTTGATCCGGTCAACAAGACAAAGTCGATCTATAGCTTTTTTAAGCAGTTCATGCTACCGCCAAACCATGATTCACATTTGGGAGACAATAAAGGATTGCTCCTGACCTATGATGGTGTGGAACAAACTACAACAGACATAGCGATACTTGGATACGATTCACGAAAGGCAACATTTTCCGTATGGTGGACCAGGCCGAATGGTGAACACTCAATTATTGACCCTGGGAAAATAGACTTTGTATTTGCAGTTGATGGCTGGAGGATCGAAGAGGAAGGAATAGCTGAAATTTCATCAGGCGCAGCTGTTACCATATCCGATCTGATGGGAGCAAGGTTCATACAAAGCAGCGAAAACACTCGCAGCTACTTTGGCGGGGAACCAACCTTTGACGCTACCAGCGAAACATGGACACGAGAGTACGAATAGGCAGTAACTTTCCCAGAACTGCCGGTGAGCATCAGTTCGCTTGTAGTGCAACCGACTAGATGCGTCGGGCCGCGCCCACAATCCCAACAGACCAAGCGTCGGCGACCGCCTTGAGCACCGGGCCGGAAATCGCTCGATCCCACCATCAGCGACATCGCCCAAGTGGGAGAGCCACTGACCGCCGGCCACTCCGGCATCACCGACCCCGATGGAGTCACCAACGCCAGCTACAGCTACCAGTGGATCGCCAGCGACGGCACCACCGACACCGAGATTCCCCAGGCCACGGACTCCCAGTACCGGCCGTCGGCGGACGACGTGGGCAAGACGATCAAGGTGCGGGTCGGCTAAACCGATGACGCCAACTTCCCGGAGGAAGTGACCAGCACCGCCACCGATCCCGTGGCGCCGTTGACGGTAGTTCCCCCGGACTGGAGTCTGATACCGGCCGGCCTGGGCCGCGGCGACCGGTTCCGGCTGCTGTTCATCTATTCGGCGTCGCGCACCGCCGAACCCACGGACATCGGCGACTACAACACCTGGATTCAGGACCAGGTTGCCGCAGGCCAGGCTGATATCCAGGACTACGGCTCGACGTTCCGGGTCGCGGGCAGCACCAACGACGTCGATGCCCGGGAAAACACCGGCACCACCTATACCTCCAGCGACAAGGGGGTTCCCATCTACTGGCTGGACGGCGCCAAGGTTGCCGACGACTATCCAGACTTCTTCGACGGGGACTGGGATGACGAAACGTCAAGGCTGACGGAGTCGGGCGCGCATCAATCAATTAGGTGGGTGTGGACAGGAAGCACACATGACGGTACGGAGTCAATATCGAGTAGGGGCAGTCACGCCGTGGGCAATGCTGGCGGTCGCTGGGTCAAAGTTGGAAAGCCAGATAATTCCGGTGTCGGCGATGGTCCTCTTTACTTCTGGAGAAAATGATGAGAGAGATGCGGAGCGACCACTCTACGGTCCGTCGGGCGTGTTCGAGGTGGCCGTCGAAGTCGACCTCAACCTACGCCTGAACGGCCAGACGCTCAAATGGAACGCCGTAGACCCCTCCCGTACCCCGAGGGCTACGCCTTCGCGCACTATGAGGTGTGGCGGCGGGAGATCGCCCAGGGCAAAGCCCGAGATCTCGACACGTGGTGCAGCATCACCACCGAAACGCTGCGCTGGTGCCGCTTCACAACGTACTCGACGAGCTACACCTTCATCCCACCGGTGAAACTCATCCGGGATCACAGTGATTTCGAGTACGACCTGCGGGTCCGCGCCGTGTACCAGGAGCAGCAGGGCGAGGAGGTGATGTACAGCCCCTTTTCCGGGACCTTCGTCTACCGCTACCCGCCGCGAATCGGGGAGGCGCCGGCCAACATACGGTTCATGCTGACCAAAGGCGGCGGCACCCTCGGCAATCTGAATGACCTGAGCGCCCGGGTCAAGATCAGCTGGGACGCGCCCGCAACGCCCCTGGGGCAGACCCTCAAGGGCTACAAGGTGGAGTCCAGAAGCATCATCCACTCGGTGCGCAACGGATTCCAACCCGAGGTGAGCCGGACCTAGCTGGCATCCGACCCCTTTTACTGGGAGCGGCAGTACATCACCGTCAACAAGAAGACCATGGTCATCGACCCCGGGAACGTGCTGTTCATGCCGACGCAGAGCTTCGAGTTCCGCATCACGGCGGTGTACAGCGCCGGCAAGTGGAGCCCGCCCTCGGAGATCCTGCACGTGACGCCGGCCAACACGGACAACTGCCGGCCCACGTCCACGCGGTGCGAGGGGCCTAAGGCAGGCGGATAGTCCGGCCGGCGACGCTGGGCGGACACCAGGCGGGCGAACACAATGCCTGGCGCGCCGCCACTGCGCCCTGGACCGTTGGCACCGACGTGACGGCGCAACTGAATACAGGCGGCACGCAGGGACGGCACGCCAACCCGCCGCACCCGACGCCGCGTCTGATAGGGGCATACCGGCGCAGAGCCCGGCTGCACACGTTCGTTTCGGTCCAGGACAGCCCGTCAACCGCTACAGAACCGCGAACCCTTCCACAGCCGCCTTCCAGGGCCGTTGCCGCCGCCGGTCCGGCCCCGATCGCACCTGTCGCGGGACTATCGTCCACGGGTGGTCATGGTTGTAACCGACGTATGCATGAGCCTCACGGGCGACGCGTCGCCTGGGGCCTCGCCCTTGGTGATGCGGTAACTGTCGCTGGGTTCGGTGACGGTGGAGTTCGAGGGGTTACTGCTCCTCAACGCTCGCTTGGGTGACCGCCACGCCTACGGTGTTGGGGCCAAGGTGAGTCCCCAGGACGGGTCCGAAGCGAGACATCATCGTACTTTCCGGCTTAACAAGGTCGGCTAGATCGTCGCGAATGGCCAGGGCGTTGTCTCGTCCAGTGCTGTAGCTCACGTGCAATTGGCGAATGGGGGCCAACTGGCGCACCAGCCTTGCGATTCGTGCCCGCGCCCGCCTGCGGGTACTGGGACGCGCCACCGGGTGGGCCTCGCCATCGCGGATGGTGAGGATGGGCTTCATTCGGAGCGCCCCGCCCAGGAATGCCTGGGCCTTGCCGATGCGGCCGCCCTTGGCCAGGTACTTGAGGGTGTCGACCACGACAAAGCCATGGTGCGTCTCAATCGACCGTTCCGCGCGGTGAGCCAGTTCGCGGTGGTCGGACATCTCGCCGGCCCATCGAGCGGCGCTGAAGGCCAGCAGCGCCTGGGCGCCACCGGCCAGCCGTGAGTCCACGATTTCGATCCGTGATGCGGCGTCCAGCGATTGCCGGGCCAAGGATGCGGAGTTAAGTGTGCCGCTCAGCTTCGCGCTGACGTGAATGGACACGATCCGGTGGCGCTGGTCAAGCAGTCGGCGGTAGACATCCTGAAAATCGGCGACGGAGGGTTGGGAGGTGGTGGGTAGGCGGGGAAGCTGTTTCAGCAGCGAATAGAAGCGGTCGGCGCCTATGTCTACGCCGTCCCTGTAGGTCTCACCGCCGATGGTGACGTATAGGGGCACGACGGTGATGTCATTGGCTTGTGCCACGGAAGGAGGTAAGTCGGACACGCTGTCGGTGACTATTCGAATCATCATGTTCACCTATAGCTTTCTGCTCTATTCCCGGCTTCGGCATGCGATAGCCCACACGAGGCTCAGTGAATATGTACTTGGGGCTGCTCGCGCTTTCTCCGAGCTTGCGCCGGAGCTTCTTGACGATGGTGCGTAGGGGCTGTGAGTCGCCGAAATACTCCGGTCCCCAGACGCGTCGCAGCAGGTGGTTCTGGGTCAATACGCGACCCGCGTTGGTGGAAAGCTCGAAGAGCAGCTGGTACTCGGTTGCCGTCAGATGCACGGGTTGGCCGGCCACCGCAACGCGCCGTTCGACGTAATCGACCGTCAAGTCGCCCATCTGATAGGGCTCGCGAAGGTTGATCCTGTTGGAGGCCGCCTGCCTGCGCAGGACCGCTTCGATTCTGGCCACCAGCTCGGTCTGCGAAAAGGGCTTGACCATGTAGTCGTCGGCTCCCATCTCGAAGGCCCGCGCGACATTCTGATCTTCCTCGATACCAGACATAAATATGACCGGCACGTCGTCGATCTCGATGATGCGCTTCATCAGCTCGAAGCCATCCGGGCCCGACACCGCTGCGTCCAACAGGACGAGATGGGGTTTCTTCAGCTTGACGAGGCGCGCCAGCTCATCCGGATTGTCGGTCGCGACCGGGGTGTAGCCCGCTTCCGCAAGCGTGTTGCGGATGTGCCGCAGCATTTGCGGCTCCCGGTCAGCGACCAGAATCTGCGCCTGCCGCCGTGCGGGCCGTCCCAAGTCGGCGGAGAGCCGAGCGGGGTCGTTGGCCCAGTCCTCGGCGGCTTCGTCGACGACCGGAATCGTGAAGGTGAACCGCGTGCCAAGTCCCAGACCTTCGCTCTCGGCCCAAATCCGGCCTCCGTGCGCCTCCACGATTCCCTTGCAGATGGCAAGGCCCAAGCTCTCGCCTTCCAGGTTCCGGCCCCGCTCCCCGCCCTCGATCCGCAAGAACTTCTTGAACAGATGCGGCAGGCGCTCGGCGGACACGCCGCTGCCCTGATCAGCCACGGAGACGTTGACGTACTGGTCATCCAGGGACGCGCGTAGCCTGATGACTGGTGACTCGGGCGAGTGCCTGGAGGCGTTGGTCAGGAGGCTGTCGAGGACCTGGACGATGCGCTGTCTATCCGCCGCGATCCGGGGCAGGTCCGATGCGATGTCAACCTCAATCCTTGTTTTCGTCTCGCCGTGCCGGAGCTCGCTCGTGGCCTGATCGATCATGGACGCCACATCGGTGGGTTCGGGAGTGATCGAAAACGTGCCCGCCTCGATGTGGGCCACATCCAGAAAGTCGCCGATCAGGCCACGGATATTGTCGGTCTGTTCGTCAATGATGTTGAAGAACTGCCGCATCTCGGTGTGATCCAGCGGGAATGAGGAGTTCAGCACGGTGGCCGTGGAGCCCTTGATCGTGGTCAAGGGTGTTCGTAGCTCCTGGCTCACGATGCCCAGGAACTCGGCCCGCTGGCGCTCCACTTCTTCCAATCTGGTCATGTCCTGCATGGTGGCCATGACGGACACAAGCTCGCCGTCATCCGAGTAGATCGGCTTGGCGTTGACGAGCGTCGTGACCGTCTGACCGTCCGGGAGGTGGATGACGATCTCCTCGGCGTGCACCGCCTCACCGGTGATCAGCACCCGCGTCAGGGGAGTCTCATCGAGCGGCATCTCGCGCCCGTCCGGCCGTCGGAAGGTCATGTCCTCGATGAGTCGCTCCAGCGAGCGGCCACCGCCAGCGATGGCGTTGACCATGCGTCTGGTCTCCTCGTTGACCATGACCGCGGCGCCGGTCTGTGCGTCGAACACCAAGATGCCGATGGGCGAGGCGTTGATCAGAGCATCCAGGTTGGCCCGCGTCTGCTGTTCGCGGTGGTAGCGGCGCGCGTTGGCGATGGCCATCGCCGCCTGGGACGCGAACATGACCAGGGTGTCTTCGTCGTCCTGGCTGAACTCGGCGCCCGCGTCCTTCTCAGTGAGGTAGATGTTGCCAAGGCTCTCCCCCCAGTGACGGATCCGCGTTCCCAGCAGGGACTTCATTGGCGGGTGGCCTTCAGGGAAGCCGACCGATCGTGGGTGGCTGGCGATATCCCGGAGTCTCAATGGCTCGGGAACCTCGTTGAGGTAGCCGAGCAACCCCAGTCCCTTGGGCTGGTCCTTGATCAACTCCACCTGCTCGGCAGTGATACCGGAGGTGATGAGGTCCTGAATGCCCCCCGCGTCGTCGAAGATCAGGAGCGCGCCATAGCGGGCGCCGGTTAGCGAACGGGCCCCGTCCACGACCTCCTGCAGGACGGCGTCGAGGTCGAGATCTTCGGTGATGCGGAGACTGGCCTCGCTCAGGCTGGCGAGCCGGTCTCGAAGCGATTGAATCTCGCGCCTGAGCTCGCTGGCCTCATTCGAGGTCACTCCAGGCTCCTTGGACACATACTTTTCCCGAGCCAGTGATTCACATGTTTCCCGAGCGTGCGGTTTCACCTGGGCGAGCGGACCACACCACGCGGGAAAGTAACACAAAACGGTCACGAATCCCTAGCTAACGGTCACTCCAAGTACACAAGCGATCCGTACGTTGTTTCTGGGCGGAATAGATGTCAAGAAGCGTATCGGTATGAGCTCAGGCCCTGTTCAGGGGCAGTCACCGGATGGCAAGGCGTGGACGACGTCCACGGATCCGGTGGCATGTGTGGTCGGACTGGTGATCGCCGCGGCCAGGCGGCTAGCGGCGCTGGCGGCCCTCACAACCTTCTGCCGCCCAAGTTTGCCCTCCTCGGAAGCCTCCCGGGATAGGGGAGTGCAGCATCTCGCAGCTGGCGCCGATGCTGGCCGGCAGCGCGCCCGTGGGGCACTCGGGGCCGCGCGCTGATCCAGCCAACGAGGCCGGCGTCGCTCTCCCTACTCGCCGCCATTCTGGCGCTGTGCATGGCCGGAGGGCTGTTCGCCGCCAGGGTACTGCCGGCCCATGCCCAGGAAGACGGCCTGCCGCTGATCAGCATCGCGTCCGACAAGGACACCGTGGTCGAGGACGGCACGGTGACGTTCACGTTGACCCGCAGCGGGGACACCGCCGAGACGCTGACAGTCGGCGTGAGCCGCAGGGAGCCAAACGGGCCCACGCCTACCGACATTGTCACCCACCAGATCACCTTCGAGGCCGGGTCGGAGACGGCCGACTTCAGCGTTCGCGTCAGAGATGACGGGGTGATCGAGTCCGATGACTGGCTCGAAGTGGAGATCGACTCGGGGGCCGAGTATCGGTTGGGCGAGCCCTATCGGCTCACGGTGACCATCAACGACCCACTGGTGGTGATGACCGTCAGCGCCGACCAGGAGAGCGTGACCGAGGGCGAAGAGGTGTCCTACACGCTCAGCCGAGCCGGTTCCACCACGCACGCCATGCCGGTGAACGTGTCCGTGTCCGATCCGGGCGCGTTCCTGCGGGGCAATCACTGGAGCCCCGAACCCGTCCTCCCGACGACGGTGGAGTTCGCGGTAGGCGTGGAAACCGCCACGCTCTCGTTCCGGACCAGCGATGACTGGCGCGACATTGCGGACAGCGACGTGACGGTGAGCATCGTCGCCGCGGACCATTACGAGCTAGGCCCTACCGATCTCGCCTCCGCCAGCGTACGCGTGACGGACAACGACGTCGCGCCGGCGCTCGAGTTGGATCTGAACGAGACGACCGTCGAGGAGGGCGAGACCCTGATCCTCACGCTGCGGCGTTCCGGAACCTTCGTCAACCCGACGGAGACCACGGTCGCCTACGGATTCCAGGGGGAGGAGCAAGAGACCTTCCTCTTCGTCCTGGATGACCCGGAGCCTTCGCTCAGCCTTCAAATCAGGACGGACGACAACGACCTGGATGAACCTGACCGGGTGTTCGAGGCGACGATTCTTCCGATCTCCGAGGACAGCCCTGTTCCCGAGGCCGCGGAGGCTGAGTACTGGACGGTCCAGGGCGACGACACGGTTACCGCCACCGTCACCGACAACGACCTGCCGCTGGTCCGGGTGGAGGCCGTCAGCTCCTCATACGAAGAGGGGGAGATCGGCAAGGTCTGGCTGCGCCGCATTGGAGACACCACGGGGGTGCTCAACGTAACGGTCGTGGTCTCTCAGAGCCGCGGCGCCACCGACCAAGGGTGGACGATGCTCACGGTTTCCAGAAAATTCAATCCTGGAGTAAGCCAGACAACTTCCAACTATCTGTTTCCCGAGAACGACGGAGACGAGCCCGACGGGTTTCTCTCTGTCGCCATCCAGCCGGGCGTCGGCTACCGGATCGACCCAGCGGCGTCCACGGCCAGGCTCACGGTGGAAGACACCGACCCCACGCCCGTCCTCTCAATCGAGGACGCCGGCGCGTCCGAGGACGGCGGGACCATCGAGTTCGTGGTACGTCTGGCCGGGCCGGCTTCCAGCCAGGCCATCAGCCTGGACTACGCCACCGAGGACGGGACGGCGACGGCAGGGTCGGACTACACCGCGTCCAGCGGGACCTTCACCCTGCAGCCGGGGGAGCAAGCCGGGACCATTGCGATCCCGGTCGTCGCCGACACCATCGGCGAGTACGACGAGACCTTCAGCCTCATCGTCAGCGCCGTGACCAACGCGGCGCTGCTGGACGGCGAGGATTCGGTAACGCTTACGGGCACCATCGAGGACGACGAACCGTTCGTCTCCCTGACGGCCAACGCCGACACGGTCACCGAAGGGGAGACGGCGGTCTTCACGCTTTCCCGCACCGGCGACGCCGCGAATGCGCTGACCGTGCGGCTGGCGGTCGTTGGGCGGGGCATCGACCCGCCCGACGAGTACCCCTTGCTGACCTTCTCCCCGGGCGAGGCGACGGTCACTTTGGAAGTTCCCACCGCGGACGATGACCGGGACGCACCGACGGCCCTGCTCTCCGCACTGCTCTTCCCGCCCTCGTCCGCGGGTCTGCCCCCGAGCTACCGGGTCAGCAGCACAGCCGCCGTCGTCAACGTGCACGACAACGACCTGCCCAGGGTGACCATAACCGCCGCCGGCCTGGGAACCGAGGGAGAGCCCGCGGTGTTCACCCTGGACCGGGAGGGCGACGTCAGCGGGGAGCTGACGGTGAACGTGCAGGTGACCGCCGACGAGGGCTTGGTGAGCGGCGCCCCGCCGTCCACGGCTGTCTTTGGGGCGCGCGAGCGCACCGTCACTCTGTCCATCCCCACCGTGGAGGACAGCACGGTGGAGGATGGCGGCAGCGTCACCGCAGCGGTGCTCAGCGGCGCGGCGTACCGCATTGGCGAGCCCGGCAGCGCCACCTTCCTCGTTCTAGACGACGACGGCCGCGCCCCGCTGGTGATGGTCTCTGCCGAGGAGAGGGTCGTATTCGAAGGGGAGGACATCGTATTCGTCTTCGCCCGGAGCGGCGTCCGCGTCGACCAGGAGCTGACCGCCTACGTCAACGTGCACAAGCAGGCTTATGTGGGCCACTTCTATTACACGGAGGTCACGAGCACTGCCCACGAGGTTGTCTTCGAGGCGGGCTCACCGACTGTCAGCCTCGTCTATCCCACGGTGGACGACCCGGGGAACAACGGCAACCACTTGGTTAAGGCGGTGCTCAACCTCGGCCAGTACACCTTCCAGTCCGGCTCCAATGCGTCCGAAGTGTGGGTGCGGGACGACGACATCCCCACGGTAAGCATGGGAGTCGAGACGGATGAAATCATCGAGGGCCCGGACGCTACGCAGTTCACCATGAGACGTACCGGAGACACGACGTACGATCTAAACGTCTGGTGGTTGAGATGGCTTGACGAGCGGTGGCCCGAGGGATTTCTGTCACCCCACGGTCAGAGGATATCCGATCGGGACAGGATCCCGCGGAGATTCGACCAAGACTACCGCGGTGGAACTGTCTTCACCTTCGCAGAGGACGAATCAGAGCAGACGGAGAGACTAGATCCTCGTTACGTTGGCCCTTTGGGGGCCACGTCCTATCTCGAAATCCTGCCCAGGTACTGCGGCGACGATGTACGGGGGGACTGCGGGTACGAACCGCAGTACCTGGTGGGCACCCCCAAGTCCAGCACTATCGAGGTCCTCAGCTCTGATATGGGCGTGCGGGTGGAGGCGGCCCAGGAGTCGGTGATCGAGGGCGGGGGCGCCACCTTTACCATGCATCGCTACGGAGGCACGCGCACTAACAGGATCTCGCCACTCACCGTCCGGGTTGAGGTAACACAGAACGGCGAGTTCATCGAGGGCGTGCCCCCGCAGACCGTGACCTTCGGCGGCACGCCCTCTGAAGATACGAACATAAACACGCCGGATGGCGAGCTGTCCAAGCCCGTAATTATACCGACCACCGACGACATGCTGGACGAGGCGGATGGCGCAATCACCCTGACCATCCTGCCGCCCGATCCCGATCTGATCGGGGATCCTCAGCAAAGTTACGAGATCTTCGGAACGGAGACCTACCTCGCGGATTCCGGCTACACCAACGTGGCGACGGTCACCATCACCGACAACGACGTGGCCGCCGTCACGATCGCCGACGCCGTGGCGGACGAAGACGCCGGGAACATCGAGTTCATGGTGATCGCCGTGGCGAGCACGTCGGCGATCAGCGTCAACTGGGAGACGAAGGATGACCGGGGCGATAACCCGGCCACCGAGGGCGAGGACTACGTGGCGGCCAGCGGCTCCGTGACCTTCGCCCCCGGCGAGACCACCAAGACCATCAGCGTGGCCCTACTGGACGACGACCTGAGCGAGCCCGACGAGACCTTCTCTATCGTGCTGAGCAATCCCGCCGGGGCGACGCTGGACGACCCGGAGGCCACCGGCACCATCGACAACGACGACGTCAAGCAGATCATCCTGCCCCTGGAGGGGGCTGATCACGGGCCGGTGGTGGAAGGGCAGAACGTGGTCTTCCAACTGGAGCGGTTCTCGTGGGTGTTGGGCTCAATTCCAATCCAGGACGAGCCAAGAGGCCGGCTGGTCATGGAGGCGGTGGTCACCCAGGACGGCAAATTCATCAGCGGCACGGCCCCCACCACGGTGGTCTTTAAGGAGGGCGAGTGGACTACCACGGTGGTCGTGCCCACGGTCGACGACGACGTGTTCGAGGATCCGGGGTCGGTATCGCTGGGGATCGTCCACCTCGGTTGGCACGTACGGGCCTTCCTCGACCCTATCGAGGTGACCGTCTGGGACAACGACATGCCGGTGTCGATCGGCGACGACCAGGAGGTCGAGGAGGACGCCGGGGAGATCACGTTCACCGTCAGCCTGGAGGAACCGGCAGTCAGGCCGGTGACGGTCTACGCCACCACGGTGGACGGCGACCCCACCTCCAACGGGGCGGTCTCGCAGGAAAACCTCGGCAAGGACTTCGAGGCCAGGAGCGAGTGGCTGACCTTCGAGGAGGGGGAACAGACCAAGCAGTTCACGGTCACCGTAGTGGACGACGCCGACGATGAAGCCACCGCCGAGACCTTCAGCGTGGAGCTGCGCAACCCGACCAATGGGCGGCTGGTGGACGGCAGCGCCACCGGCAGGATCATGGACAACGACCAGCGCATGAACGTGGTGCTCGTCCCGCCGGCTTACAAGCGCCATGACGAGGACTCGGGCCCGGTGACGTTCTACCTGGAGCTGGTGCACGAACGGACCAGGTCAACGCGGCTCGATACCAGCGTCGATTGGTCGGTGACGGCGGGCACGGCCAGCCTCGGCGAGGACTACGTGGAGGTCTCGGGCACCGCCGACATACCGGCGGGACATTTCTCGCGCACCTTCGAGGTCACCGTGGTGGACGACGACCTCTTCGAGGAGAAGTTTGAGACCTTCACCGTGGAGTTGACCGGCGCGCAGGGCCTGGGCCTGGTGGACAGCCAGAAGTCCGTCGAGATCAACATCAGGGACAACGAGCGGCTGTCGGCCACGGTGACCGCCGATGCGGTCTCGGTCTCCGAGGGAGAGGATGCCGTCTTTACCGTGTCGCTGGAGGGAGGCAGGACCACCGGCCCGACGGTTATCGCCTACGAGGTGGAAGGAACAGCCGCCGCCGCCGATTACACCGCCCCCAGCGGCACGCTGACCATCTTGGCGGGCGACCGGACCGGGTCCGTCACCATCCCCACGCTGACGGACGCCGTGGTGGACCCCGACGAGACGCTGGTCGTCGAGCTGATCGACGCCACGTCGTTGGGGCGGGCCGTGAGGACGCGGGGCCGTCCCGCGACCACCACCATCCTTGACCAGGGGACGCTGTCAGCGTCGGTTGCCGGGGGCGAGGCAACCGAAGGCGAGTCGGTGCCGTTCACCGTGACCCTGTCCGCCGCCACAGACGCCGCGGTGGACGTGCAGTGGGAGACCGCGGACGCGGCGGAGGACACGGCCGCGGTGGGCGTCGACTACCAGACGACCAGCGGCACGGTGACCATTCTCGCCGAGGCAACCTCCGCCACCTTCACCGTGGCCACGCTCCAGGACAAATTGGCGGAGCCGGAGGAGCAGTTCGGGGTGACCCTCACCGGGGCCACCCGCAGCAGTCAGCCCGTCGCCCTGGGCGTGTCCGCAGCCGTCGGGACCATCACCGACGACGACGAGCCGCCCACCGGGGTAGGGCTGCTTGCGGTGCCGGACACAGTGGACGAAGGCTCCGGGGAGGTCCTTATGTACCTGGCGGCGGGGTTGAGGGGCGCCGATGGAGAGCCCAGCGCGACCATCCTGCCGGTGGACACCGTGGTGTCGGTGACCCTTGCCGACGGGACAGCCACCGCGGGCGAGGACTACCTGGCGGAACCCTTCACGCTGACCATCCCCGCCGGCAGTATCACCAACACCACGCCCGTAGCCGTGCCGTTAACCGTGGTGGACGACCAGGTTGTGGAGAGCGACGAGACGTTGCAGGTGACCGGGACGGCCTCCGGGCTGGAGGTAACGCCGGTTGAGGTCACCATCACCGACGACGACACCGCGCCGACCGGCGTGACGCTGACCGTCACACCCGAGGAGCTGGCCGAAGGCGCGGGAGCGACGGAGCTGACGGTGAGCGCCGTGTTCACGGGCGGCGACGCGCGTCTGGTGGATACGCCGATCACGCTATCGGTGGAAGGAGCGGCGCTGCCGTCGGATGGCGACGGCACGACCACGGCCGCCACCGCCGACGACTTCACCTTCGCCCCGGCGACGCTGACCATTCCCGCCGGTGAGCTGGTGGGGACCGCCCGGCTGACCCTGACGCCGGTGGACGACCAGGTGACCGAGGGCGACGAGACGGCGCGGGTGATGGGGAGCGCGGACAATCTGACCGTCACGCCGGCGCCAATCACGATCACCGACAACGATCGGCAGGCGACCGCGATCGCATTGTCCCTGGCAGAGTCGCAGTTCAACGAGGGCGACGGGACCGCGGACCTGCGGGTGACGGCGACGCTGGTCGGCGGCGGGGCCCGCACCGTCGACACGCTGGTATCGCTCAGCGTGCACGACGTGACCGCGACAGCCGGCAGCGACTACTCAGCACCGTCGAACCTCACGCTGACCATTCCCGCCGGCAGCCTCCACAGCGAGGCCGACACGCTGACCGTGACCGTCATTGACGACGATCTGTATGAGAGCACGGAGCAGCTGGCTGTCCGGGGGACCAACGATGTTCCGGGTCTCCCCGTCAGCGGGATCCGGGCATCCATTGCCGACAACGACGTCGCGCCCACGCGCATCAGGCTGTCCCTCGATCGCGACCGGGTCCGGGAGGACGGCGGACTGCAGTCCCTGACCGTGACGGGGACCATCGAGGGCGCCAGCAAGCGGACGGTGGACACCATCATCACTCTCACCGCGAGCAACCAGACGGCGACGGAGGAGGACTACTCGGCGGTGCCGGGCGAGCTGCGTATCACGGCGGGCAGCAGCGAGGGTACGGCCAAGCTGCTGCTGGACCCGGTGGACGACGCCCTGGACGAGGATGACGAGACCCTCCAGGTGGGTGGCACCGCGGTGCGCTCCGGCCTGCTGGTGTCCACCCAGCAAGTGACCATCACCGACGACGACACCACCGGGGTGACCGTTTCGCGGACGGCGCTGACGGTGCCGGAGGGCGCCAGCAACAGCTACACCGTGGTCTTGGACGCCCAGCCGTCCGCCGACGTGTTCGTGACCGTTGATGGCGCGTCGGGCGAGGTGTTGGCCAACCCCACGACCCTGACCTTTACGCCGGACAACTGGAGCGTTCCCCAGACGGTTACGGTCACCGCGGGTGAAGACGACGACGCGGTGGCCGACCCAGCCGTGACGCTGACCCACACGGTGAGCGGCGGGGACTACGGCGCGGTGACGGCCAAGAACGTGACGGTCACCGTCACCGAGAACGACACGCGGGGGCTGACCGTCTCCGAGACCACCCTGACCGTGCCCGAGGGCGGCACCAAGACCTACACGGTCAAGCTGGACACGGCGCCTTCCGACGACGTGACGGTGGAGATCGGCGGCGCGTCGGGCGACGTGTCGGTCAACCCCACGCCGCTGACGTTCACGATGGACAACTGGCGCGTTGCCCAGACGGTGACGGTGAGCGCGTCCGAGGACGACGACGCGGTGGCCGACCCAGCCGTGACGCTGACCCACACGGTGAGGGGCGGCGACTACGGCACGGTGAGCGCCGACAGCGTCACCGTGACCATCACCGAGAGCGACGTGGCGGGAGTGACGGTCACGCCCACGACGCTGACCGTGCTCGAGGGCGGCAGCGCGACCTACACGGTCAAGCTGGACACGGCGCCTTCCGACGACGTGACGGTGGAGATCGGCGGCGCGTCGGGCGATGTTTCCACCGATCTCCCGACTTTGACGTTCACGCCTGACGACTCCAGCACGCTGCAGACGGTGACGGTGAGGGCCGCCGAAGACGACGACGCGGTGACCGACACGCCGGTGACGCTGACCCACACGGTGGGCGGCGGGGACTACGGGTCGGTGAGCGCTGAAGACGTGACCATCACCGTGGTCGAGAAGGACACGCCAACTCTGGTGGTCAGCGACGCGCAGGCGTCGGAGGCCGACGGCACGGTGGACTTTGAGGTGACGCTGAGCACCGCCAGCAGCAACCAGGTGACCGTGGCCTACGCCACTTCGGACGGCACCGCAACGGCGGGCAGCGACTACAGCTCCACGAGCGGCACCCTGACCTTCCCGGTGGAGTCCAGCGCCAGCCAGACCATCTCGGTGCCGGTGACGGACGACAGTGTCGATGAGGCTGAAACCGAGACCTTCACGCTGACGCTGAGCGGGGCGACGAACGCGTCCCTGGCCGGCGGCGCGGCCACGCTTACGGCGACCGGCACGATCACCGACGACGACGATCCGCAGGTGACGGTCAACTTCGAACAGTCCACGTACAGCGTGGCCGAGGGCGGGACGGTCGAGGTGACGGTGACCCTGGACAAGGATCCGGAGCGGACCGTCAGCATCCCGCTGACCACGACTGAGCAGGACGGGGCGACGAGCGCGGACTACACGGGCGTGCCCGCCATGGTCAGCTTCAGTAGCGGGGATACGGCGAAGAGCTTCACCTTCAGCGCCACGGCCGACGACGTGGACGATGATGGGGAGAGTGTGAGGCTGGCCGTCGGCACGCTGCCGACGGGGGTGAGCGCCGGGAGCGTCGACGAGACGACGGTCGCCATCACCGACGATGACGATCCGCAGGTGACGGTCAGCTTCGGGGCGTCCACGTACAGCGTGGCCGAGGGTGGGACGGTCGAGGTCACGGTGACCCTGGACAAGGATCCGGAGCGGACCGTCAGCATCCCACTGACGACGACCAACCAGGGCGGGGCGTCCAGCGCGGACTACTCGGGCGTGCCCGCCACGGTCAGCTTCAGCAGCGGGGATACGGAGAAGAGCTTCACCTTCAGCGCCACGGCCGACGACGTGGACGATGACGGGGAGAGCGTGCAGCTGGCCTTCGGCAACTTGCCGACCGGGGTGACGGCTGGCAGCACCAGCGAGACGACCGTCGCCATTGCCGACGACGACGATCCGCAGGTGACGGTCAGCTTCGGGGCGTCCACGTACAGCGTGGCCGAGGGCGGGACGGTCGAGGTGACGGTGACCCTGGATAAGGATCCGGAGCGGACCGTCAGCATCCCGCTGACCACGACCGAGCAGAGTGGAGCCAGCGCTTCCGACTACTCCGGCGTGCCCGCGAGCCTGACCTTCAACAGCGGGGACACGGCGAAGAGCATCACCTTCAGCGCCACGGCCGACGACGTGGACGATGACGGGGAGAGCGTGAAGCTCGCCGTCGGCACGCTGCCGACCAACGTGTCCGCCGGCAGCACCAGTGAGACCACCGTAGCCATCGCCGACGATGACGATCCGCAGGTGACGGTCAGCTTCGAACAGTCCACGTACAGCGTGGCCGAGGGCGGGACGGTCGAGGTGACGGTGACCCTGGACAAGGATCCGGAGCGGACCGTCAGCATCCCGCTGACCTCGACCAACCAGGGCGGGGCGTCCAGCGCGGACTACTCGGGCGTGCCCGCCACGGTCAGCTTCAGTAGCGGGGATACGGCGAAGAGCTTCACCTTCAGCGCCACGGCCGACGACGTGGACGATGACGGGGAGAGCGTGAAGCTCGCCGTCGGCACGCTGCCGACCAACGTGTCCGCCGGCAGCACCAGCGAGACCACCGTCGCCATTACCGACGACGACGATCCGCAGGTGACGGTCAGCTTCGAACAGTCCACGTACAGCGTGGCCGAGGGCGGGACGGTCGAGGTGACGGTGACCCTGGACAAGGATCCGGAGCGGACTGTCAGCATCCCGCTGACCTCGACCAACCAGGGCGGGGCGTCCAGCGCGGACTACTCGGGCGTGCCCGCCACGGTCAGCTTCAGCAGCGGGGATACGGAGAAGAGCTTCACCTTCTCGGCGACCGCCGACGCCGTGGACGACGATGGCGAGAGCGTGAAGCTGGGCTTTGGGACATTGCCCCCGGGGGTGTCGGCCGGAACGATAGATGAGGCCGCAGTAGCCATCTCCGACGACGACGATCCGCAGGTGACGGTCAACTTCGAACAGTCCACGTACAGCGTGGCCGAGGGCGGGACGGTCGAGGTGACGGTGACCCTGGACAAGGATCCGGAGCGGACCGTCAGCATCCCGCTGACCACGACTGAGCAGGACGGGGCGACGAGCGCGGACTACGCGGGCGTGCCTGCCACGGTCAGCTTCAGTAGAGGGGACACGGCGAAGAGCATCACCTTCAGCGCCACGGCCGACGACGTGGACGACGATGGCGAGAGCGTGAAGCTGGCCTTCGGCAACTTGCCGACCGGGGTGACGGCTGGCAGCACCAGCGAGACGACCGTAGCCATCGCCGACGATGACGATCCGCAGGTGACGGTCAGCTTCGAACAGTCCACGTACAGCGTGGCCGAGGGCGGGACGGTCGAGGTCACGGTGACCCTGGACAAGGACCCGGAGCGGACCGTCAGCATCCCGCTGACCACGGCCAACCAGGGCGGGGCTACGGGCTCCGACTACTCCGGCGTGCCCGCAAGCCTGACCTTCAACAGCGGCGACACGGCGAAGAGCATCACCTTCAGCGCCACGGCCGACGCCGTGGACGACGACGGGGAGAGCGTGAAGCTCGCCGTCGGCACGCTGCCGACCAACGTGTCCGCCGGCAGCACCAGTGAGACCACCGTAGCCATCGCCGACGATGACGATCCGCAGGTGACGGTCAGCTTCGAACAGTCCACGTACAGCGTGGCCGAGGGCGGGACGGTCGAGGTGACGGTGACCCTGGATAAGGATCCGGAGCGCACCGTTAGCATCCCGCTGACCTCGACCAACCAGGGCGGGGCGTCCAGCGCGGACTACTCGGGCGTGCCCGCCACGGTCAGCTTCAGCAGCGGGGATACGGAGAAGAGCTTCACCTTCAGCGCCACCGCCGACGCCGTGGACGACGACGGGGAGAGCGTGAAGCTCGCCGTCGGCACGTTGCCCACGGGGGTGAGCGCCGGGAGCGTCGACGAAACGACGGTCGCCATCACCGACAACGACACCCGGGGCGTGACGATCTCTGAGAGCACCCTGACCATCGACGAGGGAGGCAGCAAGAGCTACACCGTGGTGCTGGACACCCAGCCCAGCGCCGACGTGACGGTCACGGTGGGCGGCGAGGCGGGGGACGTGACAGCCGACCCAACGACTCTAACCTTCACCACGGTCAACTGGAGCACAGCCCAGACGGTGACGGTCAGCGCTGCCGTGGACACCGACGCCCTGGCCGACGCGGCGGTCACGCTGACCCACACGGCGAGCGGCGGGGACTACGAGTCGGTGAGCGCCGACAGCGTGATCGTGACCATCACCGAGAGCGACAGCCCCACCCTGGCAGTCAGCGATGCGCAGGCGTCGGAGGCCGACGGCGCGGTCGACTTCGAGGTGACGCTGAGCACGGCCAGCAGCAACCAAGTCACGGTGACCTACGCCACGTCCGATGGCACGGCAACGGCGGGCAGCGACTACACGGCGACCAACGGCACGCTGACGTTCGCGGTGGGGTCCACCGCCAGCCAGACTATCTCGGTGCCGGTGATCGACGATAGCGACGACGAGGCTGAGCGGGAGACCTTCACGCTGACGCTGAGCGGGGCCACCAATGCAATGCTGGCCGGCGGCCAGGCCACGCTGACGGCGACCGGCACGATCATCGACGATGACGATCCGCAGGTAACGGTCAGCTTCGGGGCGTCCACGTACAGCGTGGCCGAGGGCGGGACGGTCGAGGTGACGGTGACCCTGGACAAGGACCCGGAGCGCACCGTCAGCATCCCGCTGACCACGACGAACCAGGGCGGGGCGTCGAGCGCGGACTACTCGGGCGTGCCCGCCATGGTCAGCTTCAGTAGCGGGGACACGGAGAAGAGCATCAGCTTCAGCGCCACGGCCGACGACGTGGACGATGACGGGGAGAGCGTGCAGCTCGCCTTCGGCAACTTGCCGACCGGGGTGACGGCTGGCAGCACCAGCGAGACCATCGTCGCCATCACCGACGACGACACGCCCACGGTCACGGTCAGCTTCGGCTCCGCCGCCTACAGCGTGGCCGAGGGCGGGACGGTCGAGGTGACGGTGACCCTGGACAGGGACCCCGAGCGGACCGTGACCATTCCGCTGACGGCCACACTGCAAGGTCAGGCGAGTGCCGCCGACTACTCGGGCGTGCCCGCCAGCGTGGAGTTCGCCAGTGGGGAAACCGCCAGGGAATTCACCGTCAGCGCGACCGACGACCAGGTGGACGACGATGGCGAGAGCGTCAAGCTGAGCTTCGGGACGCTGCTGACAGGGGTGAGCGCCGGGAGCGTCGACGAGACGACGGTCGGCATCACCGACAACGACACCCGGGGCGTGACGGTCTCTGAGAGCACCCTGACCATCGACGAGGGAGGCAGCAAGAGCTACACCGTGGTGCTCAACACTCAGCCCAGCGCCGACGTGACGGTCACGGTGGGCGGCGAGGCGGGGGACGTAACAGCCGACCCCACGACTCTAACCTTCACCACGGTCAACTGGAGCACAGCCAAGACGGTGACGGTCAGCGCTGCCGTGGACACCGACGCCCTGGCCGACGCGGCGGTCACGCTGACCCACACGGCGAGCGGCGGGGACTATGAGTCGGTGAGCGCCGACAGCGTGATCGTGACCATCACCGAGAGCGACAGCCCCACACTGGCGGTCAGCAATGCGGAGGCGTCGGAGGCCGACGACACGGTCGGTTTTGAGGTGACGCTGAGCACGGCCAGCAGCAACCAGGTCACGGTGACCTACGCCACGTCCAATGGCACGGCAACGGCGGGCAGCGACTACACGGCGACCAACGGCACGCTGACGTTCGCGGTGGGGTCCACCGCCAGCCAGACCATCTCGGTGCCGGTGATCGACGATAGCGACGACGAGGCTGAGCGGGAGACCTTCACGCTGACGCTGAGCGGGGCCACCAATGCAATGCTGGCCGGCGGCCAGGCCACGCTGACGGCGACCGGCACGATCACCGACGATGACGATCCGCAGGTAACGGTCAACTTCGGATCCGCCGCCTATACCGTGGCCGAGGGCGGTTCGGTCACCGTCACGGTCACGCTCAGCGCCGACCCGGAGCGGTCGGTGACGATCCCGTTGACCACGACCGACCAGGGCGGGGCGTCGAGCGCGGACTACACGGGCGTGCCCGCCAGCGTGGCCTTCGGCAGGGGCGAGACGTCGACGGCCTTCACCTTCAGCGCCACCGCCGACGCCGTGGACGACGACGGGGAGAGCGTGAAGCTCGCCGTCGGCACGCTGCCGACCAGCGTGTCCGCCGGCAGCACCAGCGAGACTACCGTCGCCATCACTGACGACGACGTGCCCGCGGTGAGCGTGAGCTTCGGCTCATCCGCCTACAGCGTGGCCGAGGGCGGGACGGTCGAGGTGACGGTGACCCTGGACAAGTACCCGGAGCGGACCGTCAGGATCCCGCTGACCACGACCGAGCAGGACGGGGCCTCCAGCGCCGACTACAGCGGCGTGCCCGCCAGCGTGGCCTTCGCCAGGGGCGAGACATCGACGACCTTCGCCTTCAGCGCCACCGCCGACTCCGTGGACGATGACGGGGAGAGTGTGAAGCTGGGCTTCGGTGCCTTGCCAACGGGCGTGAGCGCCGGGAGCGTCGACGAGACGACGGTCGCCATCACCGACGACGACGCCCCGCAGGTGACGGTGAGCTTTGGGGCATCTGCCTATAGCGTGGCGGAGGGCAGCGCCGTCACCGTCACGGTGACTCTCAATGCCGATCCTGAAGGCACGGTGACCATCCCGCTGACCACGGCCGAGCAGGGCGGGGCAACCAGCGCCGACTATTCCGGCGTGCCTGCCACGATCACCTTCAATAGCGGGGATACGGCGAAGAGCCTCACCTTTAGCGCCGCCTCCGACACCGACAACGACGATGGCGAGAGCGTGAAGCTGGGCTTTGGGACATTGCCGACGCGCGTGACCGCCGGGAGCACCAACGAGGCGATCGTCTCCATCACCGACGCCGACGATTCCCAGGTGGTGGTGAGTTTCGGGGCATCCGCCTACAGCGTCGTCGAGGGCGCGACGGTGACAGTGCGGGTGACCCTGAGCGCGGACCCTGAGCGGAAGGTGACCATTCCGTTGACCACGACCGACCAGGCTGGGGCGTCGGGCGCCGACTACTCGGGGGTGCCGAGCAATGTCACGTTCAACAGTGGGGAGACCGCCAGGGACGTCACCGTCGCCGCGACCGACGACCAGGTGGATGACGACGGGGAGAGCATCGGGCTCGGCTTCGGCACGCTACCCGGCGGTGTGTCGGCCGGCAGCATCGCGAGCAGCACGGTCGGCATCACCGACAACGACGTGCGGGGCGTGACGGTCTCGAAGCTGACCCTCACCATCGACGAGGGGGGCAGGGGGAGCTACACCGTCGTGCTGGACACGCAGCCAACCGGCGATGTGACGGCCACGGTGGGCGGTGCATCGGGCGATGTGACGACCAGTTCCCCGACCTTGACCTTCACGACCGGCAACTGGCACACCGCGCAGACGGTGACGGTGAGCGCCGCCGAGGACGACGACGCGGAGGCCGATCCATCCGTGACGCTGACCCACACGGTGAGCGGCGGGGACTACGGCTCGGTGACGGCCGATAACGTGACCGTCACGGTGGTCGAGAAGGACACGCCGACACTGGCGGTCAGCGACGCGGAGGCGTCAGAGGCTGCCGGCACGGTGGACTTTGTGGTCACCCTGAGCCCCGCCAGCAGCAACGAGGTCACGGTGGAATACGCCACCTCCAACGAGAACGCAACGGCGGGCAGTGACTACACGGCCACGAGCGGCACGCTGACGTTCGCGGCGGGGTCCACGGCCAGCCAGACCGTCTCAGTGCCGGTGATCGACGACTCGGCGGACGAATCGGACGAGACCTTCACCCTGACGCTGAGCGGGGCGGCGAACGCCATGCTGTCCGGCGGTGGCCAAACGCTTGCGGCGACCGGCACCATCACCGACAACGACGACTCGCAGGTGACTGTGAGCTTCGGCGCCGCCACCTACACGGCCACCGAGGGCCGGACGGTCGAGGTGACCGTGACGCTCAGCACCGACCCCGAACGGTCCGTGACCATCCCTCTGACCACGACCGAGCAGGGCGGGGCTTCGATCGCCGACTACACGGGCGTGCCTGCCAATGTCGTCTTCAGTAGCGGCGATACGGAGAAGAGCTTCACCTTCAGCGCGACCGCCGACGCCGTGGACGACGACGGGGAGTCGGTGAAGCTCGGCTTTGGGACGTTGCCGCCGGGCGTGAGCGCCGGGAGCGTCGATGCGACGACCGTCTCCATCAGCGACGACGACGCTCACTCGATGACGATCAGCTTCGGGGCGCCCACCTACAGCGTCGCCGAGGGGAGCACGGTAACCGTCAAGGTGACGCTGAGTGCTAGCCCGGACCATGCGATGGTCATTCCGCTGTCGGCCACGCCCCAGGGCCAGGCAAGTACTGACGACTACTCCGGCGTGCCGGCGAGCCTGACCTTCGAGCGTGATGAGACTGAGCAGGCCTTCGCTGTCAGCGCGACCGTTGACGACGTGGACGACGACGGCGAGAGCGTGCTTCTGACCTTCACGAATCTGCCTGCCGGGGTGACCCCCGGCAGCGTCGCCGCCAGCGCGGTGAGCATCACTGACGACGTCGAAACCGCGGCTGAGCAAAACTCGGAAGACGACTCTCGAAATGGCAGCCCCGGCGATAGCAGGAGCAAACGCCCAAGGTGCCCACGGGTGGCCCCGCCGGTCCTACGGGTCATCGGGCAGACGGACGTCGCGACGGCCTACGAGCTTCCCCATGATCTGGTGCTGCTTCAGGTCCACAACAGCGTGGAAGACACGGCTGTGCTCAGGATTGGCTGGATCGCTGAGGACGGCCGGACGCTGCAGGCGGGCGGCTTTGTGCGCGACGATGAGCGGGGCCTCGCTTACACCGTGCTTCGGCGCAAGGTCGATGGGAAGATCGTGCGCCGCTGGGTCGCGCCTGACGACCCGCTGACGAATGCCGTCCCGTGGGACCGCGTGAACAGCCAATACACCTTCCCTGCGGCGGTGCTCGCGGCCATCCCCCTCGACGAACTGCATCCCGTGGCCAACCAATTGGCGCAGCGCGCCGACGGAACCGAAGACCGGGTTTGGGCCTACGATGCCGGCATTAAGCGGTGGTGGCGGGTGCCGAGTCTGGCGGTTTTCGAGGCCCTGGGATTCTCCTGGCAGAACCTTACGGCGGCGGATGCGGCCTTTGACGAGCGGATCACCGCGGACTTGCTAAGTCCGTTCCCGCGGATCATTGGGCAGACCAGCGAGGCGACGGCCTATGAACTCCTCGGTGACTATGTGGTGCTGGGCATCCACGACCAGCCGGAGACTTCGGTGATCCTCGGCGTCGGATGGATTGCTGCGGACGGCCTGACGCTGGAGGCGGGGGGAATTGTGCGCGACGCCGCGCGTGGGCAGACGTATACCGTCATCCGGCGCAAGGCCGACGGGATGATCGTGCGCCGCTGGGTGGCGTCTGACGACCCGCTGGTGAATGCCGTCCCTTGGGATCGCGTGAACAGGCGGTTCACCTTCCCAGCGGAAGTGCTCGCAGCGATCCCCCTCGACGAGCGATATCCGCTGCCCAATCAGTTGGCACAGCGCTTCGACGGGAGCGAAGAGCAAGTCTGGGCCTACGATGCGGGCACGGGGCACTGGTGGCAGGTGCCGGATCTGGCCACGTTCCAGGCCCGGGGATTCTATTGGGTCAATGTGACAGCGGCCGACGCGGACTTCGTCACGCGCGTAACCACCGGGGCGGCCGTGCCGCGGCCAATTCCGCCCCCACCTTCTATCGCGCGCAGGAGGACGAGCAAGGAGTGCCCGCCGCCAACGCCGCCAATCCCGCGGATCATCGGACAGACCTTCGGCGTAACGGCCTACGAGCTTCCCCATGATCAGGTGCTACTCCATGTCCACGATCGCCCGGAAGACTCCGCCGCGGTCGGCGTGGGCTGGATTGCTTCCGACGGTGCGACCCTGGTCCCGGGCGGCTTTGTGCGCGACGCCGCGCATGGGCAGACGTATACCGTGATCCGGCGCGAGGCCGACGGGATGATGGTGCGCCGTTGGGTGGCGCCGGACGATCCGCTGGTCAATGCCGTCCCCTGGGATCGCGTGAACCGGCAGTACACCTTCTCAGCAGCGGTACTCGCAGCCGTCCCTCTTGACGAGCGGCATCCGGTGGCCAACCAGTTGGCGCAGCGCTTCGATGGGACGGACGAGAGGGTCTGGGCTTACGATGCCGGCATTGGTCGGTGGTGGCACGTGCCGAATCTGGCGGTCTTTGAGGCCCTGGGATTCTCCTGGCAGAACCTCACGGCGGCGGATGCGGCCTTTGCCGAGCGGATCACGGCGGAATTGCTGAGCCCGTTCCCGCGGATCAATGGGCAGACCAGCGTCGCCACGGCCTATGAGCTCTCCGGTCATCGCCTGCTGCTCGCTGTCCACGACCAGCCGGTGGTACTGGCGGTCGGCTGGAGCACCGCGGACGGCCGGACTAGGACGGCAGGCGGCTTTGTGCGCGACGCCACGCATGGGCAGACGTATACCGTGATCCGTCGCGAGGCCGACGGGATGATCGTGCGCCGCTGGGTGGCCCCTGACGACCCGCTGGTGCATGCTATCCCGTGGGACCGCGTGAACCGGCAGTACACTTTCCCAGCGGCGGTACTCGCTGCCATCCCACTCGACGAGTGACATTCGCGCCCAGCTAGGTTGTCCTCTTCCCCGGGTGTTCTCGACACCTGGAATCGGTTTGGGGAGCGGTGGGGGCAATGGCGGATTATCCACCGGAGCCGGCCGACGAGGACTCTTGTGCGCTGGGCGCTCGAGGGGTCAGCGAGGGCGTACGCCCAGTGGCGCAAGAGGATCTGGATGAAGCGTTCCGTCCTGCCGCCGGTGGGGGGCCTGTCGGGCAGGGTCCGCAGCGGCCGTAAACCCGCGAAGATGGAAGGGTCTGAAACGCAAGAGAGGCCCCATGTATGAGTGGCGAGGGGGACCCCGCCGCTGGCTAAGCGATGACATCTCGTCTTGTGAAACTGCCTAGCGCCCCGCGCCCATCAGCTCCATTTGCCGCTCCTGCTCGTTGTCCAGCGCCCACTCGAAGGGGGAAAGGGACGAGGACCTGGGTTTGCCGTTCCGTCCCTGGGGCTGCACCGGTTTCTGGGCCAGGAAGTCTGCCCGGGAAAAGAGCGCCTGCTTCCCCTCGGAGGGTTCCTCCCGGTAGCCGCCGCCGTTTACCGGCTCGACGATGTGCCCATTGCCGCGAAACCCGTCGCCCAGGACTAGCTCGACCGTCGGGCCGATGGCGACGGACTCGTGGTGGTCGCCAATAAAATGGCGTAGGTGATCTGGCGATGGCCCTGGAATCTGGCGCTGCAGGGGTTGGCTAGGCCGTGAGCTGCGATCCTGGGCCTCTTTCGGAGCGGCGGCACGCGGGCGGTGGCGACGTCGTTTCGTAGGTGGCCGACGTGAAGGTGCGGCTCGCGCAGATTACCTATAATTGCATGCGTATCGGACGCAGATTTATCGAACGATCGACTACAAGCTTGCAGGGCGGGTGCGGACGAGAAAGTGCTGTCGGAAACCTGTTAGAGCGGAAAAAGCGGCGGGTTGTGGACCGGAGCTACTTCCAAGCTGGATGTCGCGGGTTCGAATCCCGTCCCCCGCTCCTAACAGAAGTGGATCGGCCGAATCGGCCGCTTCGAGGCGATTTGCGGCACTGAGCTTTCCGCTTGTCCGCACCGCGCCCTCGCAACGCTTGGTCGATGGCCGCTCCACGCTTGCGCCACGCCGCCGTGCACGGTGCGCGACCCCGTGGTAGGAGGGGGCGCATGAGCACCGACGCGGTCCCGCTGGCCGGGGCCACCACGCACTATCTGGCCACCCTCACCGGGCAGGGCTATTCCCCGGAAACCGTCCGGCTCTAGCGCCAGACCCTGGACCAATTCGCGGCGTTTCTGGGCGCTGAGCCGACCCTGAGCGCCCGGTGGCCATCGCGTTGACCGAGACGAACCAGGGCGGCACAACGAGCGCCGATGATGCGGGCGTTGGGAGCAACGTCACGTTTAGCACTTGTAATCTCAACCCTCACCACCAGGGCACTTGGGCTCCGGGCGGCAGTTCTCTAGGGGACAACGGGGACTGGTACTGGGACCAGAGCCCTGTCGTGGACTTCTGGGATTTGGTCTAACTCCGCCAAGGCTTTTAGCACACGGTGGAAGTGTGGACCGACAGCTTCGCCGCCGCTTCCGTGGCGGCCTTGACGACAATTGGGCTCGGTCGTCTGTCGGGTCTTGCCGTTCCATCCCCTGTCGCAGATCATCACATTTCAGATGGGGCAGTCATCAGGGGCAGTTCGGGTACGCCTCGTCGACGATATAGCGACGGCATAGTTGTGAACCACGACTGATTGGTGTCGCCTAGGGGCGAACGAAGTCCCAGCGTGATGTGGCGTCGAGTACGGGTGCGTTGTCCTGCTGAGTGCTGCCGAGCCTGATCGGCCTTGTGTCGCGCATCAGCTCTGTGCTTGCAGCCACTCGAGGTTGAAGCGACAGACCCAAGACCCATATGCGCAGAGGATGGTTCCATCGCCGAGTACTACCAGTGAGGAGTACGAGGCGCGCTCATCGATGAGTCGTGAGACCGGCCACGTCTTGCAGTCGTCGTAGCTGACCCGAACGGTCATATCCTTGCGCGCGGCTGGACCGATTTCGCGAGTGTGAAGTTGGTTCACACCTTCGAAGCTCGCCGGGTTGGAAAACAGGATGCAGCCTGCCTCGCCGTCCGAAGGGAAGGCATAGCGCGTCAACGCTGCGTGGCAGCGGCCCTCCATGAGCTGCCGGTCGACACCGAACTCGGTGAACGTCTCGCCGCCGTCCCGGCTGATGCACCACGAGCGGTACCCCAGCGACCGAGGGTCATGGTTGCGGTTGTTCATGTATACCGATCCGTCGGCCAGTTCAACGATGCACGCTTCGCCAACGAAGCCCTGGGAGTTGCCGCCCCACTGCCAAGTCTCTCCATGGTCGTCGCTATAGATCACGGCGTTGTGGGCGTCTTCATTGAGGACCTGTGCGATCTGCCCAATGCCGTCGTCATAGACGGCTCCGAGTGCATCGTGCCGATACACGATGTTGTGCTCGGCGGGGTCAACTTCCTCCCAGTGCCCGGTGAAATATCGCGCGGGGACGATCAGCCGTCCCCGATGGGGGCCGCGCTCAAGCTGGATACCCCCGCCAATGAACCAGGCCAGGCCCGCTCCGGGGTAGGTGTAGAACTGATCGGTTATGTCAGTCGCCGTCCAAGTCCGGCCATCATCCAGGCTCCGTTCCACCGTCAGGCGCGCGCCCATCTGCCGTACCTTTTCGTAGTTGGCGATGAGCCAGCTCTCGGACATGGGCCGGCCCTGGTCGTCTTGCAGCGGCCAGGTTCCCTGCGTGAACACGAAAATCTCACCCGTGGTCCGGTCCACGACACTGGCTCGCAAGCCCCGCTTTTCGGGCTCCCACCAGTTCCGTTCTTCCAAGTCCCAGGTTCGACCACCGTCGACACTCCGGAACCGAACGTGCAGCCACGGGAAGCCGTGATCGGCGCCACCTGGTAATCGCGCCCGCGGCAGCATGTAGCCGAAGGCAATGATCGCCCCCGAGTTGGTCAACTGTAGATACACGTTCTCCTTGGTTGCTTCGGGTTCCGGCTTCCAAATGCGAACTCGCTCAAAGAAAGGAGTCATCCGTTAATTCCCAAGAGATTTTGTTTGGTTCGTCGCCTTGAATATATCGCAGGGCCGGCACGGCTTTGACGGGCCCTTGCGCCGGAACGTAGGTCGGCTGGATTGATCAGACGATTGGACGAAAAGAGTCGGATTCAAATCCAAGCTGTCCATCTCGGCCGCAACGTCTATCCAAAGCCAGACGCGAGGCTATCTATGCCCTAGAGCACCATCGCCAGACGGTAACTCTGCGCGTTGCGCTTAGGGTCGCCGCGAAGGAAGCACAGCGCTTACGCTCAGGTTCTTGCCAAGGAGAGGGGCATCGGTTCGAATACCGTCTTCCCCTCCATTGCCCCTGGCCAATCCGGGCGGGACTCCCCTCCCCAGATGGTCCGGGTCATCCCCGCATGATCCCAATGTCCCGAAATGTACGAATACACATGCTGTCCCTCTACTCGCTCGACAGAAAACCTCGACCATCTGCAAGCTTGACGCATGCGAATGGCCCAGTACGGCATCTCCCACGATCACGCGCACGACAAGGCTCGGGTGCTGCAGCAGAGCGAGGGTGTTGAGTTCGTCGGCGTGTACGAGCCTGACCTAGGAAAAAGCGAGCGTCTAGGCGGTCAGAAGGAATACGCGGGCGTCCAGTGGTTCTCATCCAAGGAAGAGATGTTGGGCGATGAGAGCATCGTTGCTATTGCCGTCGAGGGCGAGATCTTTGACAGCATCCGCTTCGCTCGCGCGGTGGTGGATCATGGCAAGCACGTCTGGCTGGACAAGCCGGCGGGTAATGACCTCGCCGAATTCCAGGAAGTGTTGGACATCGCCCGTGCGCGCAAGCTGAATGTCCAGCTGAGCTATATGTACCGCTACGACCCCGGCTTCCGCTTCGTCCTGGACTGGGCAACGTCTGGGAGGCTCGGCGATATCTTCTCCATTCGCGGCCGCCTGTCCGCCGCGCCCGGAAGTGCGGACCGGTGGAAGCTTTGGGAGTCACCGGGCGTGCGCGCCGGTGGGATCATCTTCATCATGGGCGGGCACTTGGTCGACATCATCGTGTCGATTTTGGGACGGCCGCAGCGAGTGACCCGGTTTCAGCGGCACGATGCTGAGAGCTTCTCGTCCTTCGAGGAGAACCAGTGGACGCGAGATCCGCCGTGGTACTACAACAACACGGCCGCTATTTTCGAGTACCCGCAGGCCATGGCGACACTCGAGTCGACCAACATGGAGTTCGACTCGTGGGAGTCACGACGGTTTGAGGTGTACGGAACCCGAGGCAGCGTGATCCTGGAGCCGTTCGAGAGCAGGCGAGGTCGCAGTGTCCGGCCCGTCATACGGCTATGTCTCGACGAAGATCGAGACGGGTACGCCCAGGGCTGGCAGACGGCGCCGGTGCCACCGGCCAAGCGCTACTTCCCCGGCCTCGCTGCGCTGATGGCGACTATTCAAGGCGCGCAGCCCCCGGATCGCACGTTGAAGCACGAATTCCTAGTTCAAGAGACTTTAGTTGCGCGCGATCGGGCTGGCCTGAGCCGAATCGCCGTCGCGCTGAACGGCGGTTTGGCAACACCGCCTAGCCGCACACCGGCTCGTTGCCGCGCCATCGGATGATGAAGTCCTCGGGATCGGCGGCCAGCCGCGTTCGTGCGTCGTACCAGAGCTGAGCCCGCGCCTCCGGATCACGAAGCTCGCTGGAGGGATCGCGTCGGCTGCGGGCCACGAAATCCGGGAACGCTGGGCGACCGGTGGGCTGGCCGGTTGGGTTGTAGCGCAGGACAAGGCTCACGCGGAAGTGGTCGCTGACATTGGGGCCGGAACCATGGCACGTGTGTTTGTGAAAGAGGATCACGTCGCCGGGGTGCGTTGTTCAAGGCGCAAAGCATGTCCGCAAGGACTACATGGACTTCCATCCGGGCTGGCTGCCGGAGTGCGACTTGGTTCGCCGGTGTCAGGGCTACGACGTGTTCATGGGCCTCGCCGGCAACTGTGACCGGCGGTCCGGAAGACATCCTCGAGCCGGGCCCGACGCATCCGCCAGGGTCGGCCGCCGCCCGAAATGCTCCGCGCGCCTAGCCGCCGCGGTCACGACTGTCCGCGCACGCGCAACTCGATAGGTGACTCGCCACCACCTCGGGGCCGTGTGTCAGGCCGGGTTATCGTTCGCGATGCGCGCTGCCGGATTGGCTTGGCCGCAGGCTGCGACAGCTGGCCTCGTTCGGGGAGCCGGTCTGCAGGCGGTGAAGACGTCGTGCGGTTCGCGGCCGACGGACGCGAAGGGCTTGTGAGGATTGACTATAATCGCCTGCGTACTGGAACCAGATCTGTCGAGAGCGCGACTTCAATCCCGCAGGATTGATGTGGGCGAGAGATTTGGGTCTGCAAACCTTTTTGGCAAGAAGCACCCCCGGACGGCACACAGAATCCTGTTTCAGGAGCGGATGGAATCGCGACACGTCGACCGTTGGATGGCTGGTTGGATAGTTGCGAACGCGGGCTCTACAGGCGATGTATGCGCTGAACGTAAGGCGGACATTGCTTTGAACATAGACGGGGGTCGGGGGGCATTTGGATGAACAGCGAAAGACGAGCTATATGAGCGCACGTGTGAAGTCAGCGGTACTGGTTGTCTGCATCACGCTGATGGCGGTGGCGTTGGCCGCATGTGATCCCACTTCTTCGCCGGCTGCCGAACCGGAGCCCACGACGCGCACTGCACCCGTCGTTGACGTGGCCGCCGCAAGCCCGTCCCCCACGGTCACGGCGACGCAAGTAGCCAAGGCCACGGCTAGTCCGGAGCCTAGGGCAGCCTCCGCGCCGGTCGTGGCCACGCCCTCAGCAACTCCCGAACCCACGGTCACCACCGCGCCAGTTGTAGTCACGCCCACCGCAACCCCTGAACCCACGACTACCGCCGCGCCGGTCGTCACTCCGACGGCAAGTCCGGAGCCGACGGCTACTGCCGCGCCTCCGGTAAGCACGCCCACAGCAGCTCCGCAGCCTACGGCTACGATGGCACCGGCGCCGACGCCCGACGCTCCGCTGGCCTTTGATCCGACCGTAGTGCGCGGCACCCTGGTCAACGGCTTGTCCTACTACGTCAAGCACAACGAAGAGCCGCGCAACCGGTCCAGCTATCGCTAGTGGTTAAGGCTGGCTCGATCCTGGAAGAGGAAGATCAGCGCGGTCTGGCCCACTTCGTCGAGCACATGGCGTTCAATGGGACCGAACGCTTCGAGAAGCAACAAATCGTCGACTACCTGGAGTCCATCGGAAGTACGTTCGGTGCCGACCTGAACGCTTCAACGGGCTTCGACAGCACCATGTACTGGCTGGAAATTCCTGCTGACGATCCCGAGATTCTCGAGACGGCGTTTCAGATTCTCAGCGACTGGGCTTACGCCGTGACGCTCGCTCCGGATGAAGTGGAGTTGGAGCGTGGTGTGATCCTGGAAGAGTGGCGCTTAAGGCGGGGTTTTGGAGCGCGCTTTCAAGACAACTGGTTTCCGCTGATTTTTGGCGACTCTCGATATAACGAGCGGAGCCCAATTGGCTTGCCCGAGATCATCGAAACCGCGCCTCCTGAGCGCCTGAGGGAATTCTACGAGCGCTGGTACCGGCCTGATCTGATGGCCGTCATCGCCGTGGGCGACTTCGATGCTGAGGTGATCGAGGCCAAGGTGCAACAGCACTTCGCCCCGCCCCCCGAGGGCGAAGCTTCCCAGGCGCGCGCCGCCGCCGCAGATTCCACCAGTCGGCCGCGCTTCGAAGTTCCGGAGCACGACGCGCCGCGAATTAACGTGTTCAGCGATCCCGAGGCGCCAGGTACGCAGATGTTCCTGCTCCGAAAGATCCCCCCCGAAACCGGCCAAGACCTGGCGGCACTTCGGCGCATCGTGGTGGATCGGCTGGCCTTCATGATGCTAAACGCTCGACTGTTCGAGCGGGGCCAGGTTGAGGATCCCCCGTACCTAGGGGCCGGCGGCTCGGGGGGGCCGTTTGTCGATCCAGTGGACCTCGTGCAGTTCGGGGCATGGGTGGAGCAGGACGGCGTTGAGCCCGGGTTTGCGGCTTTGCTTGAGGAAATGCAGCGAGTTCGACAACACGGATTTACGGACAGCGAACTGGCTCGAGAGAAGATCAACTTGCTGAGTGCCGTGGAGCGTGTGTATAAGGAACGGGATCAACTGGAGTCGGCCAATTTGGTCCAGGAGTACACGGAACATTTTCTCAGCGGGACTCCGGTCCCCGGTGTAGAGGCTGAGTGGGAGCTGTATCAGGAACTGCTCCCGCAAGTTTCTTTGGCGGAGGTCGCTGACCTCGCCGCTTCCTGGGCCGAGCCTGGGAACACCGTGCTCCTGGTTCTGCGGCCCGAAGGCACCGATGGCAGCTCCGACGCCGATCTGGCTTCGGTGCTGCTGTCACAACTTGAGGCGGCCGACACGTTGGCGGTCGAGCCATACGAGGACGAGTTCGACGACGTCCCGCTGCTGGCAACGCTGCCGACGGCAGGAAGTATCGACAGTGAAGAGCAGATCGAGTCTATCGATGCTCTCAAGTGGACGTTATCCAACGGTATTACCGTGATCGCCAAGCAGACCGACTTCCGCAATGACGAAGTGGTGTTCGGCGCCTTCAGTCCCGGTGGGCACTCACTGGTGGCCGACGCGGACCATGTGTCCGCGGTCTACGCCGACCAACTGGTGGCCGGCAGCGGCGTCGGTGAGCACAACAACGTGGCCCTGGACAAACTCCTCGCCGGCAAGCGGGTTTCGGTATCCCCCTACATCGGGGAGATGTTCGAGGGCTTTAGGGGCCGCACCTCGCCGGAAGACATCGAGACGCTGTTTCAACTGATAACCCTGTACGCTACCGCGCCGAGGTTGGATCCGATCTACTATTCGACCTACGAGTCCAGTCTCCGCAGCATCGCCGAGACTCGCGCCGACCAGCCGGATGCCGCTTTCTCTGACGCTGTGAACACGGTTCTGAGCCAGAACCACTTCCGCCGACGGCCGCTAACGCTCGAACTGCTGGAGGAACTCAGCCTGGAGCGCGCGGAAGCGGTGTACGCCGACCGGTTTGCGGATCTGGGCGACGCAACGTTCGTTTTCGTAGGCGCCTTCGACTGGGAAACCCTGCGGTCGTTGACCGCCACCTATCTGGCCAGCTTGCCGACGAGCGGGCGTGTCGAGCAGTGGCGGGACGTCGGGGTCGATCCGCCGACGGGGCTGGAAGACCATGTCGTCCGCAGCGGCATCGAGCCACGCAGTCGGACGGTTGTGGTCTTTGCAGGAGAAGCGATGTTGAGCCGCCAGGAAGCGCTGACGCTCACGGCAGCGGCCGAGATACTCACGATCCGTCTGCGCGAGCGATTGCGGGAGGAGCTCGGTGGTACATATAGCGTCGGTGCGAACGCCAGGTCCACGCTCCTACCGGATCCCGAGTATCGGGTCTCCATTGGTTTCGGTAGCGACCCTGCCCGAGCCGAAGAGCTCTTGGCGGAGGTGTTCGAGGAACTGGATTGGCTGCGCGAAGGCGGCGAGCAGGAGTACCTGGACACGGTGAAGGAGCTTCTGCGTACGCCTCGGGAGGAGCAGCTGCGCGACAACGGGTTCTGGCTCAGTCAGATCCAGACGGTGACGCGGCGGGGTGAGGCGTTCACTGCGACTACAGGCTTTGAAGACCGGTTGGACGCGTTGACTCTTGAGGAAGTCGCCGCCGCGGCTCGGCGCTTCCTCACGGAGGACCGTTACGTGAAGGTGGTGCTGCTGCCGGAAGACGCCTAGTGCTCCTAGGAGGTTTGCCCGTCCGCTTGTAGTCCAAGCTTCCGACGATCCGAGACGGTCGTTGCAGACAACGTAGCCCAGGCAGGAGGCGGAGATGAGACTGGCGGTATCCGGAGAGCCGTCGGACGAGACTCTCGCGTTTGGGCGCCAGATCGGCGCTACCGAGTTTGTGGGAAGCCCGGGACTGCCAATCGAGCGGGGCTACTATCGCTTTCAGGATCTGATGCTTGTCCGCAACCGGGTCCAGGACGCGGGTCTGCGGTATGCGGTCACCTACTTGCCTGAGGAGTGGACCTTCAAGATCAAGCTGGGCCTTCCCGGCCGCGACGAACAGATTGACCGTTGGCGCCGGACGATCGAGAACATGGGGGCGGCGGGATTCCGGGCCATCGTCTACTTTTTCTCGCTACGCAGCAGTATCGGTCACTACGGTCTGAGGACCTCCCGAGCGTCGCCGGGACGGGGAGGCGCCAAGGTCACGACCTTCGATTACGACTTGATCAAGAATGCCACTCACGACTTCTGGGAGGCGCCAATTGATCGGTCGGTCGAGGTGACTGACGAGGAAGTCTGGGACAACATCGCCTACTTCCTGGAAGCCGTCATCCCAACCGCCGAATCGGCGGGAGTGAAGTTGGCTCTGCATCCCGACGACCCGCCAATTTCGCCGATCGCGGGCGTGGCCAGAGTGTTTCGCAGTCACGCGGCCCTGAAGCGACTGACGGAGATCGTGCCCAGTGACTCGAACTGCTTGACGTTCTGTGTGGGCACGATCTCAGCAATGCCGGAGGACGTGTTCGACGCGATCAGGTACTTCGGACGCCTGAACAAGATCTGCCTGGTGCACTTCAGAAACGTGACCGGCACGGTGCCGAAGTTTGCGGAGACCTTCATCGACAATGGGCACGTCGATATGCTGGAGGCCATGCGCCTCTTTGGTGACGTGGGTTACGACGGTCCCTTCGTATATGACCATGTGCCGGAAATGGTGGGCGACTCTGTGCGGCAAGAACAATCGGTCGCCTTCGCTCTGGGATATATGAAGGGACTGATGAAGGCAGTGGGCGTCGACCAGTAGACGACGCAAGAGTGAGCGCCTGGCTCAGAACGCGGTTGGAACTAACTGTCGTCGATTCGACGTTCGAGTCTCTGCAGAGCGTCCTGGGTGGCTCGCAGCTCGCGCAGCAATTATTCTCTCGATACCGGGGACTCTAAATCGCGAAGGCGGTCGAGTTTCGCCTCATCTAGATTGTTGATAATGATGGCTATGAACAGATTGAAAATCACAAATGTTCCAATCACCACGAAGCTAACGAAATAGATCCAGGACAGCGAGTTGAGTTCCATTGCCTTAAACATGACGTCCGTCCAACCTTCGAGTGTAACGATGTTGAAGAGCGTGAGGAGGGAAATACCGAGATGCCCCAGTTCTCGGGATCGTGATCGCCGAATAGATGGTAGCCAATGATCGCGTAGATGTAGACAATAATTCCCATCAGGAGCATGACGTGGACGACGCTTGGGGTCGAGCGAACCAGGGCGGTTACGATGAGTCGGAGATCCTTGACCGCTGACACTAATCGCAACACGCGCGCGGCCATTGGTCGTGGTCAGGATATGAATGGTGAGCGTGCGGTTCGTGCGAGCCGGCAGACATCGTAGCAGACCCGTCCCGTGCTCAAACGCCAGCGCCGACTCTCTGCTGGGGGTTTCAGGGTGCGCGCCTGACTCAAAAGGCGCTGACGAGTAGTGTCTCTGGTGATGTCGACGGCGACCGATTGGTCGCCAAAGCCAGGTTCTTGAATGTCATGCCGTTGACGGGCCGGTACTAGCGGATTGTCGCGAGCTTCTATGTGTCCGGTGAAAGGCGTTGGTGGTCGTCTGGGATGGTTGCAAAGTTTGGTGCAACGTGCGCCTGTAGCGCGTTTCAGTGCGGTCATCCAAAGATGTCGAACAAAAGGTTCAGTGGTAGTGTGAACGAAACCAGAGGTTTAGGCAGGCTCGTTCTAACGAGAATCTATGCTTTCACTCAAACCGTCTATACAATGTATATCTCATTTTAGTATGGCATCTGCTCTTGCTTCTAAAAGTCTTTCTACGACCTAGCGAAATTTTTGTTGAACGCTGCGATTCTCGTATCGGCCGCTTTCATTGACCGGGGTCTCCAAGAACTCACGAATGCCATTGGCCCTGTTGTACGGATGTTGCGGACTACCGGCGCGTTGGATCGATTATCCCCGCGGTCTCTGCCGGCAAGCATTGTCTCTTGAGCGTTGGCGTCGGCGGGTTGATGATTGGGAACGGGTCGATGGAATCGATTCATCTGGTGGCCGACTCTCAAACCCGCTCACAGCGCCGTGTCGCCGGGCCGGCGGGCGGACGCGTGGCCCGCTCGGTTTGCCCGTCAGCGGCCCGAGGATTGATTCCCTCGTGCAGAAATGCCGGGATCGGAGCCCCAGCCGCTATCGTTGAGTTGGGGACCTGGCTCGGGCACGATCGGGCAGGGACTCCCGAAAGTCCGACGACCGAGGCCCACAGGCCGAGGCTCAGAGGGCGGAAGACCTCGAGGCAGCAGAATGACACGCCATACAAGCGAGCCGATTGATCTCGGTTCTCAGAAGCATCTCTTCATCGATTTCTCGCTCGTCGATCAGGTCGATGACGTCACGCTGCGAGTACAGCCGCCGCGGGTTGGCGGCGTGGCCATTCATCGGGATCGGGCCTGGGAGCACCATCTCCACTGGACGAATACCGTGATCGACGACGACGGTCTGGCGCGAATGTGGTACTCGTCCAGCCACATGGGCGCCCGCAATCTCAACACCTCTCGCTGGGGATATGCAGAGTCACTCGATGGCATCCACTGGCACAAACCGAATCTGGGCCTCGTAGAACTCAACCGCGTCACCGCGAACAACTTGATCCCCGATCCGGCGGGAAGCGTCTTCAAAGACCCCACGGCTCCCCCGGAGGAGCGCTACAAGGGCTTTTTGCTCAACCGAGGCCGAGACGCCGGCCCGACTGGATTCGGGCTCTTCACGTCAGCCGACGGCATACGGTTCAGGCGGAAAGGCGGCAACGGCGTTGAGCTGATCGGGGATACGCAGAACCAAGCGTTCTGGGATGAACGAATCGGACGCTACGTCGCTTATTTCCGCAATTGGGTCCCAACCGGTCGAGACGAGGAGTGGCTGGGCAACGTTGGACCCTGGCGGCGCGCGGTCGCCCGGTGGGAAACGGATGACCTGACGTCCCGCGACGGCTGGCAACTGACCGACTCGCCGGTCAGAAAGAGAGGCACCGCGCTGCTCACCAGCGAACTTCCGACGGTGCTCGCATTGGACGATCTGGACCCACCCGACATGGACATTTACACGCCCTCGATCGTCAAGTACCCGGGATCCGACGACGTGTACATCTCGACGTTCTCGGCGTACAAGCACTTCACCGAGGCCGAAATCCTCGACGCCGAGCCGCGCGAAAACGATGGCTTGATGGAGATTCAACTGGCTGTCAGCCGCGACGGGATCACCTGGGACCGCCCGGACCGTCGGCCCTACGTGTGCATCGAGCCCGACGGACCCCGATCGCAGATGATCTACTCGGCTCTCGGGATGGTCATTCGCGGCCACACGATCTACCAGTACGGCACCGCGTACGACCAGTCGCACGGGCTCAAACGCACGAACAACCCGGGCGGCCAAATCATTTGGACCGAGCAGCGCCTGGACGGATTCGTTAGCGCCGAGGCGGCCTACGGTGGCGGCGAGTTGATCACGAAGCCCGTTGTCTTCAGCGGCAATCGCCTGGAACTCAATATCGATGCATCGGCCAGCGGCGAGGCCCGGGTTGAGCTACAGGATGCCGAGGGGCGGGCCATCGAGGGGTGCACGCTGGACGCGTGCGACCGGGTGCTGGGCAATCACATCCGGCGCGTCGTGACCTGGCACGGCGACTCGCGGCTCCCCGCAACGGCTGGCCAGGCCCTGCGCCTGCGGATCGTAATGCGCGGCGCGCGGTTGTATGCGCTTCAGTTCGTGACCGCGTAGCGCAAGGCCGCGCACTCCACGTCGGCCGCATGCGACGTCCCGGCGAGGTCTCAGCGGCCCTAGAGGCCCAGGGCTTTGATGTTCACGGGTAAACCCGCGAGCATCACGATCACGTCGTCGGCCGCGGCGGCGAAGAGTTGGTTGACTCGTCCGAGTTCATCGGCGTAGTCCCGTCCCAGCTTGGTGGCGGGTACGACGCCGAGCCCGACTTCGTTGCTGACGACGATCCAGGAGGCGCTGTGCTGCTGGTGAAGCTCGATGAGTCGGCGCGCTTGTAGCTGGATGCCTTCCCGCATTTCGTGATCGTCCGAGTCTTGGATCAGCAAGTTGCTGACCCATAGGGTCAGGCAGTCAAGCAGCACCGTGTCATAGTCCTTCAGGCGTGACTCAAGTGCCTCGACTACGTCGATGGGTTCTTCCAGCGTTGCCCAGTCCGTGGGACGCTCAGCCCGGTGCGCTGCGATGCGAGCAGCCATCTCCTCATCGCCCGCCTCGGCCGTGGCCACGTAGAGAACTCGGCGCCCGTTCTTCGCCAGCTGCTGCGCGTAACGGCTCTTGCCGGCACGAACGCCGCCCAGCACCAGGGTCAGACGCTGGCTCATGCGGCATCGGAGGAGTCAGGGTCCGCGAGGTGGCTAGTGTCGTTCCAGCACTCAAGCACGCGGCTGCCATTGTGATCGTTGATGATCGCAAGCGAGGCGTTATCGATTCGGAACTTCCAGAAGTCGGCGTCGGCCAGATCCAGCAGACAGACCACAAGGGCGCGCAGCGATCCACCGTGTGCCACGACCAGAACGTTCTCCCGAGCGTCGAGACTCGCACTCGCGCGCGTGCTGAAGCGGCGTACCCGGTCGAGCGCATCAGCTGCGCCCTCGCCGCCGGGCGCGGACCATCCCAGGTTTCCTCCGGCCTCGATCCGCTCGGTAAGGGCGCCGGGAAAGCGGGCCTCGACCTCCTCGAGGGTGAGACCTTCCCACTCGCCGTACGAGAACTCGCGAAGGTCCGAATCGGGAGTGATCGCAAGGTCTCGGCCAGCGACGATGATCCGAGCGGTTTCGGCCGCGCGCGGCAAGTCGCTGCAGTAGACCGCCGAGAACTCGACACGTCGAAGCCGCCCGGCCAGTTGGGTTGCCTGGCTGCGGCCCTCGGCACTCAGTGCCACTGCCATGTGCCCTTGCATCCGGCCAATTCGATTCCACTCCGTTTCGCCGTGCCTGACGAGGTACCAACTGCCCATGGATTCGCGTCTCCTACCAGAACGGAGCATCGACAAGTGTCGGTGCCGTGCGAATCAGGATGACTCCGAGGAGCAGGACCGTTACCTCGGCGACTTCATTGGTGGCACCGTAGGTATCGCCGGTCATGCCGCCGAGCATTCGCTGAAACCACCAGCCGAGGCCGAGGGCGAGACCAGTCGCGCATACCAACAGCAGCAATCCGGCAATGCCAAGTAGCAACCCACCGGCAACCGCGGCCGTGACAAAGGCGAACGCGAGTTGACGCCAGCTGGATCCGACCTGAAACGCCGTGCCCAATCCCTGCGCTCGAATATAGGGAAAGACGCCCATCGTGATGACCATTGCGAAGCGCGAGAGGCAGGGGAAGAGGACCAGGAGGGCAGTTCGTTCCCCGGCTGGAATGCCGACCAGCAGCGTCCACTTCAGTAGCAAGAGGCTCGCGCCACCAACCACGGCGAAGGCGCCGACGTGAGAGTCGCGAAGAATCGCCAGCCGTGCCTCGCGGTCGTTGCCGCCCAGTAGGCCGTCGCATGCATCCAGAAATCCTTCGGTATGGATGGCGCGAGTCAGCACCAGCAAGACGGCAACGAGCAGCGCGCCCACCACCGGCGGCGGCAGCACTTGGTTGACCGCGACATCCAGCCCGGCCAAGAGAGCGCCGATTCCCAGGCCGACGAGCGGAAAATAGGCTCTCGCGGGCCCCATCGGCCCGACGTGGACAGGCGCCACCGGCAACACGGTCAGGAATCCGATGGCCAGCCGCAGGCTCTTCACGCGGACGGTCCGGCGGCATCCACCGGCTCGCGGTCCGAAACGCCGGCTTCGTCGAAGGTCGCCATATCGGACAGGCAGGCGGCGGCGATCTCAACCAGGCCCGTCGCCAGCAGGGCGCCCGTGCCTTCGCCCAGCCGCATCTCCAGGTCGAGCAACGGCCGCAGGCCCATGTGCTCGAGGGCGATTCGATGACCCGGCTCGGCCGACAGGTGGCCGGCGATGACGTAGTCAAGAACAGTGGGGCACAGGCTGTGCGCGATAAGGCCCGCGGCGCCTGAGACAAAGCCGTCGAGAACGACCGCCCGCCGAGCCAGCGCTCCGCCGAGAACCACCCCGGCGAGCACGCCGATCTCAAACCCGCCGACCTTGGTCAGCACGTCCAACCCGTTGCCAGGGTCCGGCCGATTCACATCCAAGGCCCGCTGGACGCAGGCGATCTTGTGCTCAAGCTCCGGGTTGCTTCGACCTGTCCCTCGCCCGGTGGTCACTCGAGGCGACGTACCAGTCAGGGCGGCGGTGATGGCGCTGGCAGCGGTCGTGTTCCCAATGCCCATGTCGCCGGTCGCGATGATCTGCGCTCCCCGCTCGGCGGCGGACACCGCGAGGTCCACGCCTGCACGAATGCAGGTCTCGGCCTGCGCGCGGGTCATGGCCGGTTCCTGCGTGATGTCGCGCGTGCCCCGCGCGGGCGCCACAACGCGAAGGTCGGGATTCGCGGGCAGCGGCGTGGCCACCCCCGCATCCACGATGATCAAGTCCACGCCGCGCGTATGCGCCATCACGTTGATCGCGGCGCCGCCCGCCAGGAAGTTCAGCACCATCTGGGCCGTGACCGTCTGGGGATACCCAGTCACGCCCTGCGCCACCACCCCGTGATCGGCGGCGGCAACGATAAGGCTGGTCTTTTGAGCGACGGGGAGCTCGGTTCCGAAGATTCCGGCCAGTTGGATAGAAACGTCTTCCAGCCGACCCAGGCTGCCCGGCGGCTTGGTGAGCCGTTGTTGACGCCGCGCCGCCGCTCGTTTTGCCTGGGTGTCACTTGGGCGGATGTTGGCGACGATGTCGTCGAGGGTCACGACTGGAACTCAATCCCCCGTTGGGCGTGGATGCCCTGCTCGCGGTAGGGGTGCTTGATCGGCTTCTTTTCGGCGACCAGGTCCGCGCAATTGATCAGTGCCTGCGGATCTCGATCGCTCACGGCTCAGGTGATGCCAGGCCCGGTTGCCCTGGCGCCGGCCGACAGGCGGTGACGAGTTCCGCGGCCGTTGCCGCCGTGTTGCCGCCGTTGGCCCCGGTCGCCGGCAAGGGCGATCGGTCGACGTCAGCCGGAGCGATGACGCTGATGGCCAACGATCCCGTGACGGGGTCGCGATAGACGGCCGACCTTACGCCAAAGGCCGACTCGATGATGTCCGGGACCAGCACGTCTTCCGGCGACCCCTCGGCGAGCACGCGGCCGTCGCTGAGCAGGATCAGCCGGTCGCAGTACCGCGCCGCCATGCCGAGATCGTGGATGGCGGCAACCGCCGTGAGGCCCTCGTCAACCAGCCGCCGAACCAGGTCGAGCACGCGCAGCTTGTGCAATACGTCGAGATTGGCGGTGGGTTCGTCCAGCAGCAGCACGCGGGGTTGCTGTGCCAAGGCCCGCGAGACGAAGACCCGCTGACGCTCGCCGCCTGACAGCGTGTCCAGCGTTCGCTCGGCGAACTCCTCCGTTTCGGTGAGCTGCATGGCGTCGCGGGCGATCTGCTCGTCGGCCGCTCCCTCGATCTGAAATCTGCCCAGGTGCGGATAGCGCCCCATGAGCACGAGCTCTCGCGCCGTGAACCCGTGGGTGTACGGCGCCAGCTGAGGAATCAGGGCCAGCGTGGCCGCCACCTCCTTGGCCGACTTGGACTTGAGATCCACGCCTTCCAGCCGGACCGCGCCTTCCTGGGGACTGAGCACGCCCGCGATGGCGCGGAGAAACGTGGATTTCCCGGCGCCATTTGGGCCGATTAGCCCAACCAACTGCCCGCAATCCGCCCGCAGGTGCACGCGATCCAGGAGCGTCTTGGCTTCGACGCTGAAACTGAGGTCGTCTGCGCGAAGGGCCGCGGGTGGGTTGGACTGCATCATTGACTACTCAGCCAGACTGAAGGGTGGGCTCTCGGAATCGGCAAAGTCATCCGGCCAGAGCAGCCGGGCCAGGTCTTCGGCTCCACGGATATTCCAAAAGGACAGCGTGGTGAAGTGTTTGCCCTCAACCAAGTAGATGGCTTCGTTCTTGACGGCGGGAAGCTCGGCCAGCGCCTCATTGTCCAGCAGGCTCTGCCTGAATTCCTCGGCCCCGAACTCGACGGGTTGAGCGATCACGATGACGTCCGGGTTCATGGCGATCACGCCTTCCAGGCTGGTGGTCTGATTGCTTTCGATCCCGGCCTCCGCGGCGACGTTCAGCCCGCCAGCCGCGGAAATCACGCCGCCTTCGGTGGAGTCCGTGCCGGCTGTCCAGATTTTGTCGCCGAACTGGGTGAGAGCCAGTACGCGCGGTCGGGTCTCAACCTGGCCGGTTACGCCGATGAGTGCTTCGTACCGCTCGCGAACCTCGGTCGCGAACTCAATCGCCCGCTCCTCTTCCCCGAATATGTAGCCCATGAGAAGGATGCTGTTGATTCGGGCCTCGGGGCCCTGCTTGAGTTCGGTCTGGATCACCGGAATGCCGGCCTTGGACACGGCGGCGACTCCGTCCGCCGAGAAGAACGGGCTGGTCACGATGATGTCCGGTTCCTGCGAAATGATCGTTTCTGGGTCGCGGGAGATCTCGGTCTTGTCCTGAAGCAGGTCCGCGACGTTGGAGTACGTCTGGTCCTTCGATGCACCACCAACGGCCACCAGCCGATCCAGCGGCACAAGGGCCAGCGTCATCTCGTCGTGCCCAACCGAGGCCGTGATGATGCGCAGCGGCTTGAACGGAATGCTGACGACGCCGTTCAGCCCCTCGACTTTGCGCGGCCAGCCGAAGTTGCTCGGATCCACGATGCCGCGGACGCCCTGGAACGCCTGCGCGTAGGCCGGTGCGGCAGGCGTGGCTTCCTGGGTCGGGGCGGGCATGGCGGTGGCATCGGGTGTTGCGGTCGCGGCCGCGCCTGGCGTCGCCTCGGCGGTTGGCTCGGCCGTTGGCCTGGCGGTCGGTGCCGCTGTCCGCGCTGGCGCTGGCTCGGCCGTGGCTTGCAGTGTCGGGCTTGTCGTAGCGGCCGGTGTCGTAGTGGCTTCGACGCGTGCGACTTGAGGCGTCGCAGCTGGCGGTGGCGCCGGGGTCTGTGCTGGTGTCGGGGGCTCGGCTTCCGGCCCGCACGCTGATAGAGCGAGCGCTAGTGCCACGGACAGAAGAGGCAGCACGGCAAAGCTACGAAGTCGCTGCATTGAGTCCGTGAGTCCTTTCAGAGGGCCGCGCTTCACAGCGCATACGCCTGACGCTTGTTGCGGATCAACAGAAGGATGAAAAAGGGCGCGCCCACGAAGGCCGTAAGCACGCCAACACGAAACTCGGCCGGCTGGATGATGGTCCGGGCAAAGGTGTCGGCCACGATCACGAACACCGCCCCTGCAATCGCGCTGAGCGGAATCAGCACCCGGTGATCAGGGCCTAACAGCACCCGCAGGATGTGGGGCGTCACCAGTCCCACGAAGGCGATGGTCCCGCTGACGGCCACGGCCGCGCCGGTAGCCAGGGCGGCGGCCGCCAGCAGCGTTAAGCGCGTCAAGCCCACGCGGACCCCCAGGGCGCGCGCTTCGTCGTCGCCCAGCATCAGCAGATTGATGTCGCGAGCCTTCAACAGGATCACAGCCGTGGCCACGACGATCAGCGGAGCCGAGATATGCACGTGTTCCCAGGCTCGCGAATCGAGCCCCCCCGCCAGCCAGAACAGGATCTCGCGCAGCGCTTCGTTGTCGGGAAGGAAGATGATGATCGCGGAGATCACGGCTCCCAGGAAGGCGTTGACGGCAACGCCGGCCAGCAGCAGCGTGGCCATGGAGAAGTGCCCGCCGACGGCAGCGATGCCGTAGACGAGGAACGTCGCCGCCGTAGCGCCAACGAAGGCGAACGTCGGCAGGGCCAGGAAGAAGACGCCCGCGGTCCCGGTGGCGATCGCGATCACGGCGCCCAGCGCCCCGCCCGCCGATACCCCGATGATGCCCGGATCGGCCATCGGGTTGCGGAACAGTCCCTGCATCGTGGCCCCGGCGACCGCCAGGGCCATGCCGACGAAGGCGCCGACCAGGATCCGCGGCAGCCGGATCTGCTCGATAACGAGGTGCTCGGTGCGGCCGACCTCGGCGGTTTCCAGGCCGATGAACGAGAGGACAATGGCCGCAACGTGACTGGCCGGGATGTTGACGGGCCCCAGGCTGAGCGAGATCAGCGCCGTGAGGAGGGCCAGCGCTCCGAGAATTGCGCCGCCAACAGCCAGACGGACTGAAATGCCAGCCTGGCGGAATTCACGCATCGACGTCGGTCGAGCGGCCTCTCGCAAGTCCTGCCTCCAGCGAATCTCCGCTGAAGTCCCAGGCCTTCGAGTTGCCAGGTCCTGCGACCTGACGCCCGAGGAACCCTCTCTTTGGCGGAGAGCGGTCACCTCTCGTTCAGGCAGGTCTCCTGGCTTACGGGCTTAGGTCAGTCGCCGGGCCCTTCCCATCGATGTCTCGACAGTGGGCCCCGGCCCCGAAATCCCGCTAACAGTGGCGCAACCGCGGCGGATTTTCACCGCCTTCCCTATTCTCCCTAGGGGGCACCTGAACGAAGGATGCGAATCTGTGTTCGGTTGGGCGGAATTGTTGATGCACCGATGGGGCCTGTCAAGCGACTTCCCGCGGAGACCATTGAGCCTGTCCCTTATCGGTCCAGCCCCGCACGCGAGGCTCTGCCATGGCGGGTTCCAGCGGTGGCTGGTCGATTCCACCAGAGACGGTCCAGGGGCCGTACGTTACTTTGTCTCCAAACTATTTGACGGGGAGATTTTGGCTCTCGTAGTATCCAGGGTGTGTGCGGGATTCACGACACACGATCCGGATGTGTGACTGGCGCTCGCGGTCATTCTGAGGAGGAACCCATGATTGGTCCGGTAACCCGACGCCGAATGTTGCTCGCAAGTGCTGGGGCGGCCCTTGGATTGGCGGGCACCGCCCTACTCGCGGCCTGCGGCGAGGAAGCGGCCAAGGAGGAGCCGGCATCCCCGGCCGCGCCCGCAGCTTCCGCCGCGTCGCCAGCCCCGGTGGTCGAACCGGCTGCAGCACCGCAGGCGGAGCCAGTGAATTTCCGGTATGTGACCGATCACACGTCCGGTCCGCGCGGCGCGGCGATGCAGTGGGGCCTTAGCAAGTTTTCCCAGACCCGGCCCAACGTCAATGTCCGCTTCGTACCGCAACCCTCGCAATACGAGGACGTGTTCGCCATCCAGATGGCCGCCGGCACGCAGGCAGAGGTCGGCATGCTGAATGGCGGCACCTTCAACCATTTCGTTGCGGCCGGCGGCTTCACGCAGATCAACGATGTTCTGGACAAGCATCCAGATTTCAATCCCGAGTTCTGGTACTTCAACGCGGACAGCTACACGGTCAACTACGAGTACGGGCAGGCGAACGGTGAGCTGCCACCTCAGGTGATGGAAGGGCCGCAGTACGGCATGCCGTTCCAAGGCGGGCTGAACGGACCCGCGCTCAACATGACCCTTGCCGAGGAGTACGGCATCGAATTCCCGTCCCCTGGCTGGTCCTATGAGAACGAGTTCCTGGAAGGCGCCAAGAAGGCCACCGATCCTGAGAAGGGAACCTGGGGGAACTTTGGCATCCACCAGAGTTTCGACTTCAACTGGGGGCCGGTGATGTTTGCCAATGGCGCTCGCTCACACCGGAATGCGAGCGAAACCGAGGTTAATGTCTTTGAGAATGGCGGCGATACCGGCTTCCAGTTTTCCGTTGACCTCATTCACAAGCACAAGGTCGCGCCGCCTGCCGCCATTGCGAAAGAGATAAGCGGCGAGTTCGGCGACCCAATGACTGCTGGAAAGGCGTGGGTCAATCTTTGGTGGGCCGGCTATACGGGGTTCTTCATCCCGCGGATCAAGGATCGGTTCCAATGGTCGCTCTGTCCGCAGCCTGTCGGGACGACCGGCAATCAGGGCCACTGGTGGTCGAGCACGGGCAACCTGGTGACGAGTGCGGCCACGACCTTTGGCGTAGTCGAGGCGGCCGCTGATTTTTCGCTCTTCACGGCCGGCCCCGTATTCCAGGACCGGATTGCCATTGAGCGCGGCACGTTCCCGATCTTGAAGTCTTCCCTCGATCTACCGGAGACGCTTGCGGCGCCGCCGGAAGGCATGAAGTGGCAGAAGACCTTCATGGAGTACGAGGACAAGAAGCCCATGATGATGCAGCTCCCGAACTTCTGGGAGTTCTTTGAGTGGCGAAACTTTGCCGAAACGGCTTTCATCGGTGAAAAGACGGTCGATGAGGTTGTGCCGCAGATGCTGGACTACGCCCGGCGGGATCTCATCTCTCAGCGGAGCCAATACGACGAGAATCGTGAGAAGCTCGGCTTGCCGCCGCTCGCTTAGCTGGGACGTCGTTTTGTAACGGGCGGGTACCACAACCCGCCCGTTACACTTTTGATGCGACGCCGAGCGTTGCGACGCGCGGCCCCCGCGGTTTGCGTAGCGCGATCACTACGGGTCGGAGTCCTTGCCGATGCTTTGGGCCGCATGGCGCGGCACGAGCCGCGGGGCGTGGTGTCCGCGTGCGGTTCCGGGAGCCCTTCCACCTGCGCGGTCTATTGCACTGGCCGTCCCACGGTGGTCAGCGGTCGTTCGTAGCCTTCGCCAGCCTCGCCATCATGCGTCGATAGCGTCGCGCCATCTCCGGACCCCGCTCGGCGAGGTACGTTCGCTCGGCCTGTCGTGCCCCGGCGGGCGAGGGAGGCATTGGCACTTCGATCTCGGCGCTGGTGATCTGATCCACCCCCCATTTGTAGGCGACCACTTCACCCTTGCTCACAATCAGATTCACGCCCACATTGGCTTGCACCACGGGCACGCCGTTTTCGCGCCCCCGTGCCAGCACGGCTTCGTTCTGCCACTTCTTGCGTGAGCCATAGGAGGGGATCAGGATGAACTGCGCCCCGTCCAACACCAGCGTTCGGCTGATCGACGGGTTTGCACGGTCGGCGCAGATCACGATGCCGGCGCGTCCCAGCGCCGTATCGAAGGCTCGGAGCTTCGTGCCTATCCGGTTGAACGACCAGGTGGGATGCGTGCCTTCTGCAAAGTACGTCTTGTGATAGGTCCCGCGGATCTGCCCATCGGGTCCGATGAACGCGGCGCAGTTGTAGACCTCACGGCCCACCCGCTCGGCGAAGCCAAAGCACAGGTTGACGCGCAGCTCGCGCGCCAGGCGTCGAAACCGCCGAACATACGGCCCGTCACGCGGCTCGGCGATCTCGTGCATCAGCGCGGCCTTCTCGGGGTGCGCCACCACGTCCATGACCACGTAGCCCTCGAGAAACCCCTCCGGGGCTACGATCAACTCGGGCGCCTGGCGAGCGGCTTGACGCACGTACGCCTCGAGCTTGTCGGCGTTGGCTGGCTTATCCCATTTCTTGGGTTTGATGGAAAGCGCCGCGACTCGAACGGTCCGATACATCCCTGCGCACTCCCTCCGCGCGGGCGCAATCGGGCACGGGTCGTGGCACCCGTGTGCCACCATTGATGCCTTCAGATTGCGCGCTACGCCCAGCCCCGTCGGCCCAGGAGCAATGGTAGGCGCGCTGTCAGGAGGGCTTCAAGTCGGCATCGTGCAGAGGCCGGCACGGATGAGCGCCGGGCTACTACCGCCCACTGCCTCACCCGGGCCCACGCCTTCCTCCGGCAGCCCGGGGTCACTATCCAGGCGGTCATAACCGATCGCGCCTTCACCTACACCACGGCACTGTGGAACGCCTGGCTCGTGTTCAGCCGCCGTACCCGAGCTTCTTCCAACTCAAAGCGCTTCACCACCGCTTCAACCGCCGCCACAGGGCCGCTTACCACTTGGTGGGCTCGGTTGTCCGCCGCAATGCGTAGACCCAGGCCGTTTGACGCCACGTTCGCCTCACGCAGCAGCGCCGCCACCCACGGCTTCGAAGCAAACACCACGGCCATGGCGCCTGCTCCCGGCAGCGCCGTGAGCACGGCGCCGCGCCTGGCCACAAACCGCATCCCATCCTCCAGGCTGAACACGCTCGCCGCCGGCGCCGCCGCCATCTTCCCCAGGCTGTGTACCACAGCCACGCTCGGCTGTATCCCCATGCTCGTCCACGGCGCCGTCAGCGCGCACTTCAGCGGGCATCGGCCAAAGCGCAACCGACGGCCCGCGCAGCGCCTTGGGCACGCGGCCCTGGTTGCTTGAAACGACGCCCGCCGACCAGGATGCGCCTCTGGCGGGAGTCTTCGCCGCCGTCAGCGTTCCTTCCCCGAAAAGAACGGCGACGAATCAGGTCAGATGATCCCCAATTCGCGCAGGCGCGCGTCACTGCCCATAGGGGATTGGTACTGGTGGTGTAGCAAATGCTGCAATTTCCTCACGTCCAGTGCTCGCGGCGTCGTGCCCGTCCTAGCTGCCAGGGCTGCTGCCGCGCCTGCCGCCTGTCCCATGAGAAAGATCATCCACCGCGCCCTCATTACCGGCGGTTGGATGATGGCTGCTCGTCCCGTTACCAGCAGGCCCTCGACCCCTCGCGGTAGGAACTGCCGGTAGGGGAAGTCGAATCCGTCTATACGACCTCGACTCGCCTCGCCTTCTTTGGCGGACCTGTTCTCCGGGTCATCGCCCACGAAAACCACGTCGTCATAGAGCCGCCCCTCCTGGGCATCTGCCGTCGTCACGGGACACTCGCTCACGATGCTGCGGCCGCCCCGTGAGTGAAAATAGGACGAGACGACGTGAAGGTATGCGTCCTTGAAGCCTGGTATGTGCTGGCGCAGGAAGTGGGACGTCTCAAAGATGTAAGCGCGGCAGCCCACCTCCAGCGACGTCATCACCGCGGCGTCTCCGCTCAGATGGCTTTTCCCTCCCTGTACCCCCACCAGCGCGCCGACAATGCCGTACTTCCCAATACGGATCGGATCTCGTACAGGTTGCGCGCCCGACACGCTCCTGAAGAGGCCGTGATCCATGAGGATGCTGCCCAAATCGTCGACCTTGCGGATGATCTTGTAATCGCCCGACTCCCAGGCGGGCCTGAAATAGGAAACCAGTCGGTTGAGGCGTCCCACACCTCGTCCAAGCTCTCGTTGGAAGAGAGCCTTGGCCCAGCGCAGGTCCTCCCGATTCGGCTCGCGCTTGACAACCTCGGCCTCGTATTCCTCCATGTCGACGTTGGCCATGGCGAAGTACATTCCTGGATGGCCGTAGGTGCTGCAGGTGTCTACTGGCGCACCCGCTCGGCAAGCCACATCGGCGTCGCCCGTGGCATCGATCACCACCTTGGCACGGATGGCCTGGGCGCCTGACTTATTTTCGACCACCAGTCCCGTTACCTGATTCCCATCCATGATGGGGTCAGCTGCGTAGGCGTTGAACATGAACTGCACGCCGGCTTCCTGCATCATCCGCAGCCACATGTAGATCATGACTTGGCTATCGCGGAAGTAGTGATTGAGCAGCGGCGCGTTGCAATACGCCTCGCACCGGCGCACGAATTCGCCCGGAATCCCTGGCAGGCCGTCAGGCATTGAGTCTGGCAATTCCAAAGTCGGCGCGCCGCCGATCAAGCCTGGTCCTGAACCTCCCCCAGGAAAGCCAAAGCGATCGACGACCATCGTCGTGGCCCGGTTCCTTGCGGCGGTTACGGCAGCCGTAGCTCCCGCGATTCCGCTGCCGACCACGAGAACATCCACATCGGCCACGATCGGGACGGACTTCCTGATCTCAACGGTTGTACTCATGTCAGCCTCTCCCTTGAGGCACAGTAGCTCGCACGCGCGATCCGGCTCGCTTGGCGGCCGGCCGCCGGTCAGCCGTGTCTCACACCTCTGTGGTCACTACATCTCGGCGGTGAACTGCTCGACGTTTAAGCGGGCGACCGTGAGTTTTTCGCTGTCGCGTATCTTGCCAACGGCATACAGGCAGAGCACGGTCCCATCGGCGGTTACGGCCAGGTCGGAATACCGGCACGCCCTGGTGTCGATAAGCTTCGAAACCGGCCAGGTCCGTCCTCCGTCCCGGCTGACGTAGATCATCATGTCGGCCCCGCCAGGGATCAGGTGAGTCGCGCCGACGGGGTGCGAGAAGAGCAGCACATCCGGATGGTTGTCAGCAGCCGAGCCGTGCCGGGCCAGTCCTACGTGGACGGGTCGGCCGCTCAGTTCCTCATGCTCGCCGAGTTCAAAGAAGGTCTGGCCGCCATCGCGGCTGCGGGCGAACGTCCGTCCATCCCTTCGGCAGGTGTTCCTCCGATAGTTGACGTAGATTTCGCCGCCCGAGGTCTCCACCAGAGCGACCTCATCCGATCCTTCCGGGAGCACGGCGCCAACGGTCCACGTCTGTCCATGATCGTCGCTGTAGAGCAGGCCGCCGCGTACGCCGGGCACCTCTCCGGGTTCGCCCTCCTTATAGAGAAAACCCGGAATCACCAGCCGCCCGCGCCGCGGCCCGGCCATTAGCTGAATCCCATGCACGTTGTTGTTGGGCCAGCCGGTCCAGCCATCAGGATTGGGCATCGGATCGACGTGTCGCGCCTCGGACCACGTCAATCCATCATCGGTGCTCTGGAGGATCCCGAACCCGCCTCCCCGCTCGGCGTAGGTGCTGAAATAACCAAGGTCATCCCGAACCTCGGCGGGGATGTTCCAGAAGGTCACGAAAATCGTGCGCGTAACCCGGTCTTCAACAATCGCTCCAAGAAACGTGTACTGGCCTTTCTCCGCGTGGATGACCTGCTGTCGCGACCAGGTCTTGGCGCTGTCCTCACTGCGCGCCGAAAGGATGTCGTTTTCATGGCCGCCGTCGCTCATTGAATCGTGGCGCCGGGAACACACGGCCACCACGTTCCCGGCGCCCGTGACGATCAGTCCGGGCATGTTGACGCCGAAGCCGTCGTAGTCGTGGTAGTTCAGATTCGTGAAGTCGATGGTGACGTTGGCCTGGGCCAGGCGTTGGCGCTGGGACCGGTCGGTGCCGATGACCGCAATGAGCATGGCGTTCGGGTCGCGCGTGCTGGTATAGAAGTTCGCGGTCACGCCAAGGGTGTGCAGGGCGTCAGACGCCCTGCGCTCAGATTCTTCCGAGAGACCCTCCTTGGCGGAAACCTCGCTTGGCGCTTCGGTGCGTTCCCAGTGGTAGGCGGGCGCCTGGGCGAGCGTGTCGCCCTGACCGGGGAAGAACACATCAACGTTTTCGACCAATGAGCTTGGCATGGTCGTCTCCTGACGGCGGCTGCCGAACGCGCGATGCCCTCAGGGTACGGCGCTGCCCGAGATCCCGTTCCGACCCGAGTCAGTTGGTGACTGAGCTTGCCTCGAGCTCCTCAATCGCTCTGCGCAGCCCTTCGCCAGGGTCCGTGTCGCCCAGGAGCACGTCGGGAACGAGCGTGTTGCCCAGCAGTATGGCTTCGGACTGCGAAATGTCGTAGAAGACCGCGTTTTCGAGCAGGTGGACGAGCACATGCTCGTCGTCGCCGTGTAGCTCTGGCATGAGCCGCCGAATGGCTGCTGCGTCAACGCGATAAGGCGGCAGGGTCGATTCGGGCGCAATGACTGAATACAGATGCCGCAGCGCGTCGTAGGCAACGTCCGGATCATTAGCCGATTTCACCACGCTCAGCAGGAACGCGCCGGTTGGGCTGTGTCCTGAACCAAAGTTTGGAAACGGATAGACCCGGTTGTTGGTACCGAACTCGCCCGCTTGCGAGAAGACGACGGTCGCGAACCCCAGGCCCCAGGTTCCGGCCTGGAGGTAGCGGCCTAAGTCATAACTGCCGACCGGGAGCAGTTCATGCCGGTGGGTCAGGTCGCGGAAGTACTCCAGGACTTCGCGTGCTCTTACGCTCTCCAGCGGCGTAAAGCCGCCGCTGGAATCGCGAAATCCGCCGAGCGCGGAGAGCAAGGCCGCGGTCACGGGTGGAACTACGACGTAGTCGCCGCGCGCTGTGGGCTCCGAGAGGACGACGCCGAGGATTCCACGCGTACCGGTTCCGCCGTCCGGCGGATCGGGCTCGTGAAATGCCTGTGCGGTCTCCAGGTAGGCCTGTGAGGTGAACGCCTGAAGTGTCGGCTCCGGCAGGGCGATCTCGCGCTCGGCGGCAAGATCGCCGTTGACCAGCGTGAAGTCGGGTGAGACCGCGAACGGCAGTCCGAATTGCACGCCGTCACGCTGCCCGCTCTCCAGGGCGCCGGGCCAGAAGGCCGCGACATCGAAATCGGGATCGGAGGCCAGGTAGTGGTCCAGGGGCAATAGTTGATCGTGAGCGACCAGGTCATCGAGATCGACGCTGAAGTAGGCCATGACCTCCGGTGCGGAGGCTGCCGCGGCCGCGAGCGCGCGGCTCATGCGCCAGTCGTCCGACTCATATCGGTTGAGGGGAACGTCGTCGAACTTGTAGCGGCCCTCGGAAGCGCGTCCGGCCTCCAGCAACCCATTGGTGAACAAGGCGAAGAGCCTCGCGCCCGCGATTTCCAGCGGCAGAGCACCCACGGCTACCCGGCGCCGCTCCCCGGGTTGCGGAAGTGATGGACCCGGCTCCGGCGCGCGCTCGGTCACGGTCGCCGCGACAGTCCGGGCGCGTTGCAAAGCGGCATCCAGGTCGCTGCGCCCCGTGCTTGGCGTCGCGGTCGTTGGCTCGGGCGCTGACTCGCCGCAGGCGGCGATGATTGCCCCGACGGTTCCGCTGCCGAGCAGGCGCAGAACACTGCGCCGCGCGACTGACGGCCTGGCGCTCATGGTGATGCTGGTGTCCGCATGATGCGAACTCCGCTTACGAGTCGCCGAATTGCCCTTTGAACCATACCGACCGGACTCGCATGTTTCGACAGCGGGTGCAGGCGCGCTTTTCCAGGCTTGGAGTGTCCAGGCTAGCCGCGCGAGGGTTCGCTCATTGCCTGGCGGGCCTGGCGTACCAGCTCGGGCAGGTGGTCGTCGTTGGCCAGGCGCTGTTCCAGGTGGCGCATGCGGCAGGGGCCGGCGGTTCGGATCATGGCGTCGCCATAGGCGCGCTCGATCCAGAACCGCGCCTGCCCAGCGATGTCCCTACGCAGTTCGTCCAGATCGTCATCGGCAAAGCGCTCCGACACGTTGATCGTGAACATGCGCCGGCGAGTACCGCCGCCAAAGGACGAGTGCTTGAGGTCCTGGTTGAAGATCAGGACATCGCCCGGGCGAGTTTCCAGCGCCACGGCCGGCATCTCCTGGCCTGTAACCCCCAATCGGTCGGCCATCGTCCAAGTCCGTTGGCTTGACATAATGTTCTGTAGCGACTCGGCATAGTCGTCGCCACGATGGTGGCTGCCGGGGATGACTCGCAAACATCCTGAATCGCGCGCCACGGGGTCCAGGTAGAACGCGAACTTGATGTTGCGGTACTTGCTGCGCGCGTAGCCGTCGGAGTGCCAGCGGGAGTTGCCCACGTAGAAGTTGCCGTCGCTGCCGGCGTAGTTGTAGTCGTCGCCAACAAACTCGCTGGCCACGTCGTCGATGCGCGGGTCGTCCAGCAGCGCGCTCAGGTGCTCGCTCTGGTCAATGAACGGGACCAGGGCCGAGCGCTGCTGGTAGTTATGTGCCTGCCCGTGGTGGCCGCCGCCGTGCTCGGCCCAGAGGCGTTCGAACTCCGCGGTGATTGCCTCTGCTTCGGCCGCAAAGAGCCCCGGAAAGCCCAGGTAGCCAAACATCTCGAAGAAGGTGCGCTGCTGACTGGTGAGCTTCATGCGTCGGCTCCGGCGAGGGTACGGCCGCGTGGGGCAAGTCTAGGGGTACCGTCGCGAACTGACCGATCGTCGAGCTTCCGAGCCTAGTGCCCCGGTCCCCTGGAGATCCATCGCGCTAGATTTACGGCAAGTCTTCATCATTGGCGCGCTACGCCAGCGGTATCGAGAATGCACGATCGGCAGCTCCGTCTCGGTAGCGGTGCAGGATCGAACCCATGAACCCGTCCGAGCGACCTCCACCGATCGAAGTCCGCAACCTCAACAAGCGCTACAAGGACGGCCCGCACGCCAACCGCGACATCTCGCTCACCGTCAACTGGGGTGAAGCGCTGGGCGTGTTGGGCCCAAACGGCGCGGGCAAGACCACGCTGGTTCGTCAGATCACCACCGAACTCGTGCCGAGTTCTGGCGAGGTGCGCGTGCGTGGCATCGACGCGGTGGCGGACCCCGATCAAGCCAAGGCGCGCATTGGCGTCGTTCCGCAAGAAGCCCGGCTGTTTGATGGGCTCTCGGTGCACCAGCACCTGCGAATCTTCGGCGTGCTGCGCGGGCTGTCGCGGCGGGACGCCCGGCATCGCACGGACGAACTCATCGAGCAACTGGATCTGAAGGCCCACCGCAATGTCCCCAGCGAACGCCTTTCGGGCGGACTCCGCCGCCGGCTGCTGGTCGGGGTCGCCATGCTGGCTGAACCGGACGTGCTGATCTTGGACGAGCCCACGGTCGGCCTGGACGTGGAATCTCGACAGCGACTCTGGGACGTCATCCAAAGCTACCGGCAACGGGACGCGGCGGTGCTCTTGACCACCCACTACATGGAAGAGGCCGAAACGCTCTGCGACCGCATCGGCATCATCCAGGACGGACGCCTGATCTCCATCGACACCATCGCGAACCTGCGCGCGTCCATCGGCCACGAGTTCAAACTGGTCTACGAGACGGCAGAGGGCCGCCAGACCCTCTACGGCGACAACCAGGCCGCGCTTGCCGACCGCGTCCGGGTGGAAGGCGTCGACGAGTACGCGGTCATGCGCACGAGCCTGGAGGACGTCTACCTGGCGCTAACGCAGGGCGCCCGAGAAGAAAGCGAGACCGATGGCGCGGACTGATCCTCTCGGCAAGCCGGGACCCCGCAAGTTCGTGAGCGATTCGCTGGCCGTGCTGGAGATCCATCTGCTGCCGATGATCCGCCAGTGGTATCTCATCGTGCTGGGGTCGGTGGTCTTCCCCATCCCGATGTTCTACGTCTTTCGGGCCATCGCGCCCGACGACCCTGCCGTCTGGCAGCGCCTGCTGGCGGGAACGCTGATTTTCGGCGTGGCCTTCAGCACCGCCATGCTGGTTGGGCAGCAGATCGTGGCGCAACGGTTTATGGGACATTTGAAACTGCTCATTACCATGCCCGTGTCCAAGGCCGCCTACGTTGCCGGCACCATGGCGTTTACCTCGGTGTCGGGAACCCTGTCGGCCGTATTCCTGCTGGGGTTCGCGTTCATTGCCGGCGTGGAGATCGAGCCGACCTGGGCGCTGGCCCCCGCGTTGTTGCTGACGGTACTGGCGCTGGCCGGGATCGTGCTGTTCGTCATGAGCTTCGCGCCCTCGCTGCCGGTTGGAAACATCCTGGCCAGCCTGATTGCCATCGTGCTGGTCATCATCTCGCCGGTGTACTTCACGCTCGAGTCGGCGCCGCTGCTGCTGCAATGGTTCGGGTACGTTTCGCCGCTGCGCTACGCGGCCGACGCCATCGCCGCCTCGCTGGGAGGCCGCGTGGACGTCTGGCTGGAACTGGGCGTGCTGGCGGCCTATGCGCTGATTTCCATGGGCCTGGGTCTGTGGCGGCTGCCCTGGCGGGAAACGTAGGGTGCCTTCGCCTCGCTAGGGCCCAACTCGCCAGCGCTCGACCAGCGTCGACCGATTTGAAGTCGCCATATCCACGGAGACTCGCCATGGCCTGGACAGATCCCAAGTCGCTGACCGCGACCGAACTCGAGGAAGGCTCTGACCTCGCGCTCGACTTCGGGCGATTCCTCTCCGCCAACGGGGCCGGGGTGGTACCCGTCGTCGCGCAGGACGTCGAATCGCGTGACGTGCTGGTGCTGGCGCACGCAAACCGAGTCGCGCTGGACTACACGCTGCGAGAAGGCGTTGCCGCCTTCTGGAGTCTGTCGCGAGATCGTCTCTGGATAAAGGGCGAGACCTCGGGCAATGTTCTGGACGTCGAGGAAGTCCGCGTCAACTGCGAGCAGAACTCGCTCTTGTACCTCGTCAAGCTTCGCAAGAACGGCGTGTGCCACACGCTTCGCGATGGTGCCGCCCGCCATAGCTGCTACTACCGCAGGATCACGGGCGATCGGCTGGAGGCGCTGGAGATCTAGCGGCTGCCTGAACGCGGCGGTCTTACTTGGCGCCTCTGGACTAGGTCGAGGCCGAGATCTGCAGTGCCTGCGTCTCGGATTCCGAGGGTTAGCGGAGAGAGCCCAGCCGGATCTCCTCAAGCTCATCTGGCGTGAACACGCCGGCTCGGTAGAGATTCAGATACTCGTCGGAGACGCTCTGCCCAAAGATCGTGAGATCGTCGGTGTTGATCGTGACTTCGACCCCGTGGTCGTAGAGTCTGCGAATCGGGTGCGATTTCAGGTCGTCCGCTGCGCCCAGCATCACGTTGCTCGTGGGACAGATGTTCAGCCGAATCCGATTGTCAGCGAGCCAATTCATCACAGACATTGACTCTGCGGCAGCGATTCCATGCTGTACTTCGTCAAGCTGAAGTATTTCTACGGTTCGCTTCACCTCGTCGGCTCCCCCGAATTCACCGACGTGCGCCTTGAGCTTCATGCCGTGCGAACGAGCCTTCTCGTAGATCCCTCGCACTGACTCGGGATCGCAGTCCTGCTCGTACGCGTACATGTCAATCGACCGAAAGACGCCTGACTCGATGGCCTCGGAGAGCGAAGTCATCAGTTGATCCTTTGACACGTACGAGCGTGAGAACCCCAGTTCCGGCCGCACGTCGACTTGGCCACGGAACTGCGATTCCAACGAAGTAGCAAATGCTGTAAGGCCGCGTAGCCCATCTGGAAGGTGCAGGATTGCCCAGATGTCGGTGCTCGATTCCAGTAGAACTACGCCGTCACTGTGCGCGTGTTGCACGGCGGCGCGTGCCGCGAATTCGAAGGCCGTCCAGTTGCCCAGGTAGGGGTTGATTGCCTTGGCCGCGTAAGCCCGCATGCCGTCTAGTCCATCCATCCTGGGCGGCGGACGGGCAATCGCGTGGCCGAGCCATCGCTCGACTTCGCCAACGGGAGCGGCGAAGTAGAGGTGCGAGTGGAGGTCAGCCTTTACCGCTCTTCGAAGTGCAGAGGTGTCGCCGGCTTCCAGTGCTTCAGCGAATGACGATGACAATGGTGCTACCCACCATCCGAACGCCCGACGGTAAAGGGCTGCAACTCGGTGTTCCGCATCAGGAACCGCAGCCGCCGGCGCGGAAAGAAGCGAGTGTAGACGGTGCCGGACTCGGCGCCTTTTGGCAGGTGCAAGGCGGTGCCGCTGCGCCAAGCTCTAGACTGAGCGAGAGGCAAAGATGGGCGGGAAAAGGGAAGACCGGATGACGGTGGACTTGACCGCCATTGAGATTGAGCGGCGGCTGACTGCCATTGAGACCACGCTTCCGACTATTGCAACGAAGGCCGACATCCACTCGCTGAGAGCCGATATCCAGGCCGCCCAGGCTGAATGGAAGTCTGACCTCCACAGCTTGACCCGCTGGATGGTGATTGCTGTCCTTGGATCAGTGACGACCGCGACCACCATTACCGGGTTAATCGTCCGGTTCATCGGTTCCTGAAGAGGCCAATGCCGGAGTAATGGTCCGACGGGTTTGGGCTGGCTTCTAGTTGCCTGACCGCTCGATGGTGAATGAGTACAACTCCGCGTTCCGCATCACAAACCGCAGCCGCCGATGCGGGATGAAGCGCGTATAGACAGTGCCCGAGTCGGCGTCTTTGGGAAGCGGTAAGTCCGCATCCCCACGCCAGGTGATGGTGTCGCGGACGCTGTCACCAGTAAATGTGTCGGAGTCACTCAGGCCCCGGCCTGGCAGCACTCGGTCTCTGGCGTCGCGGACTTCGACCTTCAGGTAGCCGCCGGGCCCGCAGGCCGCGTTTACGACCAGCCGGTCGCCGTCGGACATGAACGGCTGGGTGGCCAGCATGCCCTCGCGCGTTTCGCCGGCGCCGACGGAAACGAATCCGTTGCGGCGGAGCTTGCCAATCCCCAGCGCGTAGCGATGGTCGCTTCCGGTACGCGCGGACGGGTCGTGCAAAGCCTCCTGGTCATCCGCGTACCACAGGTCGTGCTGGGAGGTTGCGCCGCCGAAGTACACCCAGGTCTCGTCGTCACCGACGTCCACCATGCGCGGCACGCCAATCTGGTTGGCGCTCCAGCTGCCTGGCTTGCCCAGGCCGATCCAGTCGTGGGTGGGCGCCAGCCGTTCCCACTGACGGCCGTCGCGGCTATGCACCAGTTCCACCGTCGAGGTGTTGGAGACCTGGTGGAACACACCCAGGAAGCCGATCCAATGCCCGCCCAGGCGGAAGGGCCGCATGCCGTAGAAGGCGATGTCCAGGTTATCGAGGTCGGGATCCGGGGCCAGTGTCAGGCGCGGCTCGCTCCAGTTCAGGAAGTCGCGACTCTCGGCCATGAAGATGCGGCGGACGACCCTTCGGTTGGGTGTGGCCATGACCGCGTCAAAGCTGGGCGCTCCGCCCACCATGGGCGCGTGGGTTGGCCGCGTGCGTGGCGCCAGTTCCATCAGCGGGTGGCGCGTGACGATGCGATAGGCGCCGGAGTCGGGATCGAAAGTCGGAAAGATCGTGTCTCCAAGTTGGTCTCCCAGGGATCCAAAGCTGGGCACGTCCTCGGCCGGCGTCCAGTGAATGCCGTCGGGCGAATGGGCCAGCCGGATGTGGGCGCCTGGCGTTTCGTCGGCTACCCGGAAGCCCGGAGCGCCACGCTCGTAGAGCATTTTGTAGCGGCGGGCCGGGTTCTGCTCCAGCGGGTCGTCCAGCAGCGCGGGGCCCCAGACGTTGCCGTAGGTCTCGCTGCCGAAGACGATGTTGGTGTCGTGCCCGCCCTCATGCACGATGCCCATGGCTGGCTTTTCCCAGTTCAGACCGTCCGTCGACCGCGCGTACATGACCCGGAAGCGGCTGATGTGCCAGTCGATCAGCGTGCCGCCCTCGCGCGCCAGTTTTTCGCGGTCCAGGGCCATGTCGGTGTAGAGGCAGTGGAACCCGCCGTCGTCGTCGCGCCATATCGCCCAGTCGTCCGCGCCGAAGTTGGTGAAGTGTTCCCAGGGCCGGTCGAGTTGCAGCACCGGGTTCTCATCGAGCTGTTTGGGGGCGTGAACCGTACGGGTGATGTTCTGAATCTCTTCGATCAGCCCGTTGTCGAAGAAGTACTGCGGCCGGTCGCCGATGATCAGTTCGGTGGAGTCAAGTGCGGTCACGCACATCGTTCCCACAATACCGATACCAATCTAAGAAAGAAGCTGGCCTTGGCGCTCGATTGGCTGGTATTGCTGTGCATCGAATCCTGCAAACCTCACGGATTCCATGTCGGCAAATCGTTTGGCCATGACCACAACAGCTTCTTCGTTGTCGTCAATGAGCACGAAGCTCCGACCAAGCTCATATGCGGCAGCCCCAAGCGTACCGCTGCCCGCGAAAAAATCGAGAACAGTGTCACCGGGTCTGGACGAAGCTTGAACTATTCGGCGCACGATGCCGAGCGGCTTTTGCGTGGGATATCCCGTGCGTTCTCTCCCATTCGTAGGAACAATCGTGTGCCACCAAGTATCCGTCGGGAGCTTTCCGCGAGCTGCCTTCTCAGGTCCGACCAATCCGGGGGCCATATAGGGAATACGTTCCACCTCTTCAACGTTGAAAACATAGTGCTCAGGATCGCGAACATAGACCAATATGTTATCGTGCTTGGCCGGCCATTTCTTCTTGGTTCGAGCTCCATAGTCGTAAGCCCAGATGACCTCGTTTAGAAAACAATCACGTCCGAATATGCTGTCTAGGAGAACTTTGGCATAGTGAACTTCGCGGTAGTCGAGATGAAGATACAACGATCCGGACGCGGTCAACACGCGATGAGCCTCTTGGAGCCGAGGTTCAAGAAATGCAAGATAGTCATCAAAATCATCGTCGAATGCGCGCGAGGCGACTTTGACGGATCGATATCGGCGTCCCTGGAAGCCTGTTCTGTCGCCATTCGGGTCACGAATTGTACGAAGCTGGATTCGAGACTGCGTCCGGCCGGTATTGAATGGTGGATCGGTATAGATGAGATCGATGGACTCCGGCGCCATCTTTCTTAGGATCGGAAGGTTGTCTCCGTAGTAGACGGTGCCTAGGTTCCCATCGTTGGCATGTATCTCGTCTACAGGCGCCCTGGCTAGATCACTCGTCATGTGGCCGGATGCCCCCCGGCAAGCCGTTCCACGAGCCACGGCTCGGCAGCCACGCCGTACCACTGGTGCTCGCCCTCGCAGACTTCGTGCACCAGGCCGTCGGCGGCGGCGTGCAGCTCGTAGGCGTGGCGCGTGATGTCCACCTGTTCGTAGACGTTGGCCAGCCCGCGCGCGCCGTTGAGTGGGTCCTGGTCGCCGGTTTCGACAAACAGCGGCCGGGGCGCGACGAGCGCGCCCAGATCGCCCATGTCCACGGCCTGCCAAAGCCCGGGCACGTAGTTGCAGCCGCAGTTGTTGTTCAGGTCCAGCAGCGAATCGCGGAAGCCGTAGAAGTAGCCGCTGACGACGGCCGCGCAGATTCGGTCGTCGAGAGCTGCCAGCCAGAGGGTTTGCAGTCCGCCGCCGCTGAGACCGCCACAGCCGATGCGTTGCGGATCGCAGTCGTCGCGCGTCTGGATGTAGTCCACCAGCCGCATCAAGTCCCAGGTCCACATGCCGGTGAGCGACTGCCCCAGCGAGATCGCCGCGTGGTTGAGCGGAGTGCAGGTGGACCGCATGAACGAGTCTTCGTCGTTCGCCTGCCCCACAGGTTCACGCCGTTCGCCAAAGGCGCGCGCATCGGGCGCAAAGACGATCAGCCCGGCCTGCGCGTAACGCTCCGCATAGGCGCCGTTGTAGCGGTCCAGGGCATCGGCCACGGCGGGGATGTCCCGGCGACCCGCGGTCATGTTCTTGCCGCCGCTGCCGTGCCCGTGCGGCGCGATCACAACCGGTCGCCGCTCGCCGGGCCGCAAATCGTTCGGCAGCAGCGCGTAGAAGGGCATGACCACATCCGGCTCGGTGTGGATCTCCATCCGCTGCCGCACATAGCCGTCGCACTGGACCGACTCGGTGACGACAGGCTGCGGATGGGCGGCCCGCATGCTGGAGATGCCGGTGATGGCGGAGAGGTGCCGGCGCGTGGCCGTGCGCCAGGTCTCGAAGGCGGGCGGACTGCCGGTGTCGGCCGGCATCTGGCGGGCTTCGCGGTCGAAGCGCGCCTGCAGCTCCGAGTGCGCCGGAAAGAAGCGCGTGACCGTGGGAACCCGGGGTTCAACCATAGCTCCGTACTTTAGGCTTCCCCACGACAGTGCGCGAACAGATCGGGGTCCTCTGCGCAGCGCCAGCGGGCCCTGCGGCGGGCGTGGGGGTGAAGGGGGGAACTGTCTCTCGCCAGCCCGACCCCCATAGGGGGTCGGGCTGGCGAGAGACAGTTTGTGGCGGATTTTCAGGCGAGACGGCGAAGGGGTGGGGGGCGGACACCAAGGGCGAGGAGGGGATGGATTTCCGCCTGCGCGGGAATGACGGCGGGCCGGTGCGGGAATGATGGGGGCGGGTCGGCGCAGGGTCAAAGCGAGAGGCGTACCAGCGGATGGGGTGCGTGGGGTGCACAGGAGCGGCGGGCAGGTGGGGAGGGACACGGCAGGACGGGTAGGGGACGATGGGCCCAGTGTACACTAGATGCTTACGAGGGTCAAGGGGGACCCCGGCGGGCGGCCAGACCGGGGCGAGGGTGAACAGGTGTTCGGTTTTGTTGCGGATGTGTTCAGTTCAGGCGGAAATGTGTTCAGTTTTCGCCCAGATGTGTTCAGTTTGGGCTGACAAGGTGTTCGACTTGGCGCCAGGCGCCGCGGTATGGGCGAAGGCGAGGTGCTGCCAAGACGTGGTGGGGCGCGGCGGGTGAGATTCCTCGCTCCGCTCTGAGGCTGCCGCAACATACAAGTGACGCAGGGGGCGCTGCTCGAAGTGACCCACGACCTAAGAGCGCGGCGGCCCTACGCCCGCCCGCGCGACTTCCATACCTCGAAAGGGTTCTCGCGCGTTGCCAGGGGAAGTGCGACGCGACGTTGGACCCGTTCCGACTCGAAGATCGCCATCGCCATCTCGAGCGCGGCGGTGGCGCTACGGGCGCTGGAGACCGGGTCGCGGCCTTCCGCGCACGCAGCCATCAGGCCTTCAACAGCAATCTGATTGATCCGGTGCCCGATGGCGGCGCCGGATAGCTTGCGTCCCTGGCGGTCGTACACCGGCGCGTCAATCGGCGCCCAGCGTGCGCCGGACCGGTAGGGGCGCACGGCGGGCAAGGGATACAGCGCCACCTCGGCGCCGCCGTTGCGGATCGACGCCCCGCCCCGTGTCCCCCAGACCTCAAGGCCCACCGTCTGCGTAGCCGCGTCCGGATCGGCGAAGGAGTGAAAGGTGGCCGTGACGCCGCTGTGGAACCCGAACGCAGCAAACAGCTGGTCTCCAGCCAGGAGACCAATCCCCTCGGGCCCATCCTCAATGTCCGCCGCGGTGAGTGCGCGGCCGTTCTGCCGAACCTGCCCAGTGACCCAGGCGACGTCACCCGCGATGGATCGCATCAGGTCGAACACGTGCGTGCCCAGCACAAACGTGTCGTGCGCGCCGCCGCGCGCGTCGCATTTGCCGTGGCCGCGCATGACCTGCGGATCGCCAAGGCGGCCGTCGCGCACCAGAGCCCGCAGGGCGTCCAGGCTCGGCAGGTAGCGTCCCCACTGGTGGGCCACGGCGATCCTTACGCCGGCGGCCTGGGCGGCGGCGATCACCGCGTCGGCCTCGGCCAGCGTGCGCGTCATCGGCTTCTCGATGTAAACGCCCTTGACGCCGGCGGCGATGCAGTCGTGCAGCCACTCGGCGTGCCGGGTGTAGTAGTGCGGGCAGATGCTGACGAAGTCCAGGTCTTCGGACGCCAGCATCTGGCGATGGTCCGCGTATGTTCGCCGCGCCCCGCATTCGGCCGCTCGCATCGCATGCGCCCCAGCGTCAGGATCGGCCAGCGCAACAATCTCCGCCTGCGGCAGCCCGACCCAGGCCAGGTGGATGTTGTGTCCGTAGGAGCGCGGGTGGGTGCTGTCGCCGATGACGCCAACCCGATACTCAGGCGCGTGCGAGGGCCTCATCTTCGGACAGCCGCGTCACAGGGACCGAGGGTTGCCCGCAGGGCCGCGACCGCACGTTGCGCGGTCACTCGACGGACCCTGGCGCCCACATCACAAACCCGCCACATTGTGAGGCTGCCGCAACATACGAATGAAGGAAGGTCATGCAAGGGTCTCCGGCTCGGGAGGCGGATGGTCGTTTCCGCCTCCCGAGCCAGCTCCGCGACCGCGTCACAAGCGGCGGCTTGCGCGCGGTGCGCGGGTCATGCTTGAGCTATGCGCACTCAATCGCGGCCCCGGTCTGTCCCGGTACCCGCGTGTCCTCCATCTGACGCAGAATCACGTTCCCAGCCTCGGCCATGGCGGGACCGACCTCGTCGGCCGCGAGTTCGCCGATGAAGCCCTTTTGCGCGACGCTCCCCCAGGCCCCCTGCCATTCCTGCAAGGCGTAGAAGGGGTACAGGTGGCGGTTGTCGCACATGGCCATGTTCTGCCCCAACACCTGCATGTTTTCCGGCGGCGGCGCGTGCGCGGCCGCGTAATCCTTGTAGGTGTGGCGGTTGTTGGGCGCGTGGCCTCGATCGATCGACACCCGCTCGGCGTAGTACTGCCCGCCCAGGAACAACACGAGCTTGGTGGCCTGTTCCACCACGCCCAGGCGCTCCGATGAGCGGGTGACCAGATACGGCTGGTCGTTCCAGCCATGGCCCGATTTGCCGGTGCGCGGCGACTTGGGCGAGGGCATGAGGCTCCAAGTGAAACGGTCGCGAATGCGCGACGCCGCATACCCGGTGGCGTAGACGCCGCCCGGCGCGAACCCAACCAGGCCGGCCGAGAACGGATCGCCGAACTCGCCGGCCAGCGTCTTGCTGAGGTCGCGCGCGTAGGCCACTTTCTCTTTGTGGATGCTGTTGACGGCCCAGGCCATTGCCTCCTGAGCCGGGGCCTCGTCAAATGGCGTGTGCGTGAGATCGTCGTTCACGTACTTCTCGAGCCCGTTGGAGTAGCAGAGGGGCAGATAGGCAAACTCCGAGCTGGTGGGCGGATTCATGCCGAATTGCGTTTCATCGCCCGTGGTCAGCCGGCGTGCGTTGTCCAACACGTCGTCCCACGTCCAGTCGGCGGTCGGCGCGGAAACGCCGTTCGCCTCCGCCATGGTGACGTTGTAGTACCAGCCGCTGACACCTGGCTGGAACGACAGCCCGAACATGTCGCCGTAGATGCGGTCCGGCGCCGGGAATCGGTGGTCCCAATCGTTGTCCGTGTAGAGGTCCGGCAAGAAGTAAATTGCGTCGAAGTCCACCCGGAATTTCTCGGCGTGCTGGTGCGCGACATCCGTGATGGTGACGAACGCTCCGTCGGGCTGGAAGTTCGAGAAGACGAACTGGTTGCCCAGCAAGACCTCCGGCGCGACCCCGGACGCCAGCAGAATCGGCTGCTCGCCGCCCGGTCGATGCACGACCTTGACGCCGATGTTGGGCTCGAGCTGGGTAAACTTCTCAACGCCCCACTGCGTGGCCTTCCCGCGCGGGCCGCTCGTATGGTCGGTGGAATAGTTGATCGAGACGAAACCCTGCTGCGGCGCCGCCTCCATGGCCGCGGTTGCCGCCGGGGCGGGCGCCGCGGCGACTGGCGCGGGGGCGGCTTCCGCCGGCTCGCCTTCGCCACAGGCGGCCAACACCAGCGCGCTGGCCGCGCCGCCGCCGGCGACGGCGAGCAGACGGCGGCGGTTGATCTGCTTTCTCAAATACATGGAGCCTCTCCCTCGGGCATGACGAGACGCCAAAGCTCCGAGTATTAAGTATCCGTATGTTTGGACATTGAACTATTCATACCCGCTGTGTCAACTGCTCCTGAAGCTGACCCGAACCGGATTATTTCCGCGGCCGCCCAGGCGTCGGCCGCAGCGTGTGGGCAGCGCCGATCACGATGCTGTGCTGGTTGGGAACGGCGAACGCTGGCCGCGGGTCGTCCTCGATCCCCAGTCACGCCCATAACCAGTGCGTGGCCGGCGTTCGCCCAGCGGTCCGCCAGGAGCTGGCGCCGACGGCCGCCGAATCGAGGGCGGCCCGCGATGGAATCCCTCGTCGCGGGCGCAGCGTCGTCGCTCGTCGGTCAGAAACTCGCGCTTGCGCGCGCCGACCGTGCGGGCTCGCGCAGGAGTCGGGCCAGGTAGCCGCCGGCGGAACATGTGGAACTTAGCTCCGGAGGCGTTTCAGAGGACGCGCCGCACGCACGTTCGACTTACGCCGGCAGCATCCGCACCCGCGCACGTTCGGCCGCAAGCCGCGCCTGGAGCACCGCCAGCAGCATATCCGTCAGCTCGTCCTGATCCACCGGCGTCGCCGCTCGGACCTTCGCCGCCCAGGCTGGCCGTATCGCCAGGTTTCCTGCCAGGGCGCCGGCTACCGAGCAGCCCATGGCGCCGATGGTGTCGGCGTCGCGGCCAAAGTTCGGGGCCATGAGCGCCACCTGGTTGGGGTCGCCGTCGGCCAGCAGCAGCAGGGCCAGGGCCACGACTGCCGACTCGCGGGGGTCCACGGCGTTGCTGTGACCCTCTTCGGGTTGCTGCGGCCAGTCCCAGAGGTGATATCGGCCTAGTAGGCGGCCCGGAACGCGATGAAGTCGTGGGTCCTCAGGGCCAGGTCAACCGCGGTTTCGATCGCCGCGGGCATGTCGCTCTCGGCGTCCAGGTGGCCGGTCGCGGCTTCGATCACCGACACGGGATCGGCGTCTGGATTGAAGGCCGCGGCCGTGGCCGCCGCAATGGCCAGGTCGCCGTCCTGGGGCGAGTCTCGATGGATCAGGCTCGTCACCTCATGGGCTTCCAGCACCGCCCGCCGCGGGTCGCCTGCGTTGATGATGCCGATGGGCGAAATGCACATGGCGGAGTTGGAGCTGAGCAACGCGACCCACGACCCGCAGACAGCCGTTGGCCTACGATCTGCGAGAACCGGACTGGGCTAGAATTGGGCGCTTGAGGCGGCGGCGTGCCTTCGGAGCAATCGCCGGGGCCACCAGCGGCTCGTCATGCGCAGGGGACACATCGATGCAGGGAATACGTGATCGAAAGCTCGGCCGTCGCCGTCTGCTGGCGGTCGCAGGGCTAATACTCGGCGTCACCGTCGCGTCCACCGTTGCGGCCTGCGCCGAAAGCGACAAGTTCGATTTCAAGCCGCGAGGCACGGAGTCGCCAATCAGGCACGGCGGCTAGGGCCCGACGCCCCGCGCGCATCTCAGGTACCGGCTCGGAGGTCAGTCGTCTGTTCGAGTCGAGGCCCAACACACACGGCAACGACATCAGGCCGCTGTGTCGTAGCAGCCCGCACTTCAGTGTGCCCACGAGGCGGCACGTAGTTCTGCGGCTGGGGTCATCGTGGCGTCGGGACAGCCCGCCACCCGGCCAAATACGCGATGAGGCCGACGCATCGGCGGCCACCCGGCCCAATCAGCCCTGCCGAATCGGGTTGTTCAGACCATCCCTAAGATATGAGCAGACCGGACTGGGCTAGAATTGGGTGCTTGGAGCGGCGACGTGCCTTCGGAGCAATGGCCGGGGTCACCCGCGGCTCGTCATGCGCAGGGGACATATCGATGCAGGGAACACGTGATCGAAAGCTCGGCCGTCGCCGTCTGCTGGCGGTCGCAGGGCTAGTACTCGGCGTCACGGTTGCGTCCACCGTTGCGGCCTGTGCCGAAAGCGACAGGTTCGAGTTCAAGCCGCGAGGCACGGAGTCGCCAATCAGGCACCAAGGCTAGGTCTCGACGCCGCGCGCGTATCGATGGGCGTGCCGGATAGGCCGGCGGACCTCAGCGCTTTGTGACAATCGCCACTCCGCCAACCAGTGGCCTGCGGGCTGACGGACTAGGTGTGTACCGGGATGCTCTCCGATCCATCCCAGATGGCATCCAGTTCCCAGATGTCCAGCGAGGTCAGGCTTGCTTGGCCAATCACGTCGAAGGTCGCGCTCGGTCGTGCCTTGCTGCTAAAGACCTGCAGGCCCAGGCTGTCGGACCGCGTCGGGTAGATGCGACTGGTCGCAACCCGTCCGTGCGCAAACACCTCGACAACCGAAGCGTCGAGGAACACGTGCAGGCGCAGGGGCGTGTCCGGCGGCCGATGCAGCGGCCCGCCGCTGCTGGGGCGATCGGTCGACAGATCGAGGGAGGACTGCTGGCAGTCGATCGTGAGCCGGCCGTCCGCGTAGTTGTATTCGATCCGTGTTTCCTCCGCGCCGTCCGGGGAGCGCCGGACGGCCAGACCAACCGTGCCATTGGGCGCGGGCGTGAACTCAGCCAGGATCTCCAGCTGCGCACCTGCCACGCCCTGGATCTCGTGGGCCGAGTCATGCGCCAGCGCGATGGCGCCAACCGCGTGGTGCGCGCCTCGCAGCGCGCGCAGCTCGGGTACCGGCTCGGAGGTCAGCCGGCCGTTCGCGTCCAGGCCCAACACCCGCGGTAACGACAGGAGGCCGGACCAGCCGGCCTCGGCCTGAGCTTCGCGCGTGCGTCCCTCCCGGATCCATCCCCACGCGAGGCGTCGGCCCTGTGAATCGAGCAGTGTCTGCGGCGCCGCGTAGTGCGTCCCAAGGTCCACACGGCCTCGGAACTCACCGTGGTACCGGTGGTCGACATACGAGCCGACGAAGTACGGAAACCACCATTCAGGATGGGCATGCACCGTCAGCACGTGCTGGTCACCCAACGGGAAGAAGTCAGGGACTTCCCACATCGAGCCGGTGAGGTTGGCGTCGCCGGTGCACATCAACCCGAGGTACTCCCAGCGCACCAGGTCCGGCGACCGATAGAGGGGCAGGGCGCCGCCGACGCCTCGCACGCCGCAGCCGATCACCTGGTACCAGCCATCGTCTTCCCGCCACACGCAGTGATCACGCCAGCCCGGCACCTCCAGCCCCTCCGGCGGCGCCGGGATGACCGGATTGGCGGGGTGCTTGGTCCAGGTGATCAAGTCGTCGGAGCCGGTGGCGATGCAAGCCTTCTGCGGCATCACACCGGTGTAGATGATGGTAGGCACTCCGTCGTGATCCACCGCGCAGCCGGAATAGCACCCGGTCGGGTCGGCTCCACCGGGGGTCGGCGCCAGCGCGATGGGCAGGTGCTCCCAGTGCAGCAAGTCGTCGCTGACCGCATGGCCCCAATGGGCGCCCGGCAAGCTCGCGCCCTGATTTGGCAATCCTGAGAACCGGCCCGGGGAGAACTGGTAGAACAAGTGGTAGCGTCCGGCCCACTGAAGGACGCCGTTGGGGTCGTTCATCCAATCCGATGGCGGCAGAAAGTGGTAACGCGGCCGCTGCGGATCGCTCATCATGCTTCCTTGGTGTTGCGTGCGCCGCATAGCAGCGGACCGTCCGCGGCTAGGGTGCCCGAACCGGTAACGGGGCACCACTTCGACGGATTGCGACCGGACCGCGAGCTCCTCTCCGGCCCCGCCCCGCTAGCTGCGAGGCCCCGATGGCACGCCACGCTGTGCGCCTGGGTCGGCGACTGCGCCTGCCTGGGTTGGTTGATTATTCAAATTAGGATTGTTAATCTTCAAACCATTCTAGCGGCACCCTCCCGGGTGCTTGATGCGAATGTCGCATGGAGGTTGCTATGCCTCGAATGATGACGAGACGCCAGACGTTGGTCGCGGCCGGTGGGGTGACGCTGGGAACAACCCTCGCCATGATGCTCGCCGCTTGTGGTGAGGCAGAGGTCGCCGAGACCCCCGCTGAGCCGGCGCCAGCCGCGACCGCTGCCGCGGCCCCGGCCCCGGCCGCTGAGACCCAGCCACAGATGAAGGCCGTCGAAATCGAGTTCGTTCACGACCACGTATCGGGACCGCGCGGCGAAGCGATGAAGTGGGGGCTCGCGAACTTCGCGAGCCGGTACCCCAACATCCTTGTCCGATTCGTATCGCAGCCGTCCGACTTCGTTGACTCGTTCGCCATCCTGCAGGCCGCCAACTCGCAGGGCGAGGTGGCCTTGCTGAGCGGGCACTTCTTTATGTCGTGGGCGGAATCTGACGCTTTTGTGCTAATCAACGACGCCTTGAGCAAGAACCCTCGATACGACGCAAGTGCCACGTATTTTGCGCCTGACGCGTTCTCAATAAACTTTTGGAATCGAGTGCCGTCGTCGCACCTCGAGCCAATCTCAGGTCCGCAATATGGCTTGCCGTATCAGGGCAATTTGTTCGGCTACGCGTACAACACCACCTTGATGTCGAACGCGGGCGTTGAGTTTCCCACCGCGGGCAACTGGGGGCTCGAAGGGGAATTTCGTGACGCGCTGCGGCAATGCACCGACGCCGAGCAGAATACGTTCGGCTGCCAGGCGACCGCCGGAGGGTGGCCCCACAATCTGACCATCCCGCTGGCGATGGCGGATCGGGACGACCTGATGCCCATGTACAACAGCGACGCTTCACGCCTCGAGGTTTACGACGACGGAGGGGATCGAGGCTTGCGGTATCTCGTTGATCTCATCCAGAAAGACAAGGTCTCGTACACGCCGGAGCACAGCCAACAGCTTAAGGGCGAGTTCCAAGATCCGTTCTCGGCCGGACAGGTGATGACGTTGTATTCCGGCGGTTCGGTGCAACACATGGTGAATCGAATTAAGGACCGCTTCGAGTGGTCGATGGGTCCGGTGCCCGAAGGCGGAAATGGTACGCCGCATCCAGTCGTCTTCGATGGACAGCCGCACCTCGTCACCAGCACGGCGCGACGTCTGGGCACGATCGAGGAGTCGGTCGAGCTCATCAACTTCTTCGTTGGGCCTGAAGTTCAGACGCGCATCGCCATCGATCGAGGGTCCTTCCCCTACAACAAGGAGGCGCTCGCGTCGCCCGAGATGGCCGCCGGGCCGCCGGGGAACCACGGCATCTGGAATGACTACGCGCAGCGCACGGACCACCGGCACCTGCAGTGGGCCCACCCGCACTGGCCTGAGATGTGGGGGCTCTATCGGTGGGACAAGACGGTGACCGGTGAGGAGTCGGTTGATGAGGCCATCGCCAGGGTGAGCACCCAGGCGGACAAATTCCTGGAAAGAACGCACGACGATTGGGCGTCGCTCAAGCGATATGCGGAGGCGGCGTCCTGACGAGCTAGAAGCAGCGGCGCGACGGTATCGGCGAAGCAGCCTCCGAGGAGGCTGCTTCGCTTATGCAGACCATGCTTGCGGGTGGTACGGCGACGGTTCTTACCGTAGCTGCAGTTGTCGGTGTCATGCCGGGCCGTCCCACAGCCGCTGGCGGGCACGGGTTGTGCTGAGCGGACGCGATTCCCCAGCGGACACGCCGCGCGCACACGGCTCGCGCCTACCCAGGCAGCGGCCGGCCCGCGGCTGATTGGGACTTAGACGAGAAGCATCTCGCTCCGCGCGCGGTCCGCTTTCAACCGCGCGGTGAGGACCTCCAGCAGCGAGTCCGCCAACTCGTCCTGATCCACGGGCGTCGCGGCGCGGACCTGGGCGGCCCATTTCGGTCGAACGGCCGACGCCCCCGACATCGCCCCGGCCACCGGGCCGCCCATGGCGCCGATGGAGTCGGCGTCGCGGCCGAAGTTTGCCGCCATCAGCGTCACCTGGTTGGGATCGCCGTCGGCCAGCAGCACCAGGGCCAGGGCCACGGCCGCCGACTCGCGGGGGTCCACCGCGTTGCTGTGACCTTCTTCGGGTTGCTGCGGCCAGTCCCAGAGATGGTCGGCGTAGTAGGCGGCGCGAAACGAGGCAAAGTCGCCGGACTTCCGGGCCAGGCTCACGGCTGTATCAATGGCTGCGGGCACGTCGCTTTCGACATCCAGGTTGCCAACGGCGGCCTCAATAACTGACTCGGGATCGGCGTTCGGAGCGAAGGCCGCGGCGGTGGCGGCGGCCATGGCCAGGGCGCCGTCCTGCGGCGAGCCGCGATGGATCAGGCTGGTGACCTCATAGGCTTCCAGCACGGCCCGCCGCGGGTCGCGGGCGTTGATGATGCCGATCGGCGAAATGCACATGGCGGAGTTGGAGCTGAGCAACGCGACCCACGACCCGCAGACAGCCGTTGGCCTACGATCGGCGAGAAGCGGACTGGGCTAGAATCGGGCGCTTGAGGCGGCGACGTGCCTTCGGAGCAATCGCCGGGGTCACCCGCGGCTCGTCATGCGCAGGGGACAGTTAGATGCAGGTAGTACGTGATCGAAAACTTGGCTGTCGTCGTCTGCTGGCGGTCGCAGTGCTAATGCTTGGCGTCACGGTTGCGTCCACCGCTGCGGCCTGCGCCGAAAGCGACAGGTTCGAGTTCAAGCCGCGAGGCAAAGGGCTCACCTCCGGCGCTCGCTGACGACTTTTGGATGCACGTTCTGCTCCAGCAGCATGGTGGCGTGTGTGTGCCGGAGGTCGTGGAACCGAACGTCAGGCAGTTCTGCGATTTGAAGCAAGCGCTTGAACGCACGGTGCAGATTGCGTGGGTTGATCGCCCCACCGTCCGGAACGGTGAACACCAAGCCGTAGTCGCGATACGCCGCGCCGAGCATCAGGCGGGATTCCGCCTGCGCTGCTCGGACGCCCCGCAAGAGTTCAATCGCCGCGGGGGATAGGGAGATCGCGAGGCGACCTCGGGCGGTCTTGGGCGGTCGGAGCTCGTAGCCCATTCCCCGCACGCGGGCCAGCGCCTGAACCACGCGCAACACGCCACCGTCCACGTCTACGGCACTCAACGGCAGGCCGAGCAGCTCAGACCGGCGCATCCCCGTCAACAGAGCCAAATGCACGAGTGGCCCATACCGCGAGAGGTGGCATGAGGCGCAGAGTCGTCTGACCTGCTGGCGGTTCAGGACTGCAAACTCTCGACGTCTGGCGACGGGCGGTTCAACCGCGCGCGATGGATTGACAATCAGCAATCGCTACTGCACGGCTCGCTCGAGCGCGGCGCGCAGCACCTGAAAGTGGCTCCGTACGCTCGCAGGGGCCAAGCCGCCGCGCCCGTCGAGGCGCCCATCGGTGCGCCAGTGATGAAGCATGGCGGCGATCGATCCTGCCGAACAGATTTGTGTACTCCCTCGTGGCGGAGAGGGTGGGACTCACACATTCGAGTTACGCGTAGATGCGGCTCATGGCTCCCACACCTGATGCGACCGCGTGCAGCGAGACCCGTATTGCACTCAGTAGCCCTCAGTTGTCGTCAATCCATGATCAAAAAATCGTGCACCGGAGAGACCCTAGATCGTTCGCCGGTTCTGCAGGACTACGCCCGTCGATTCTGAGTGATCTTTAACAGCGCCGCGCACGGTCAACCTCCGCACCACCTCCTATTACGAGAACCGCAGCTCTGGACCGCTCCGTCGCCTTCGTGTCTAGAGATCGGACCCCGGAAGGCCTGATATCGCCCCACGTGCGGCTTCCACGTTGGCGGCGCTAAGCCGGATCGACATCGCTAGGGTGACGCGTCGGGCACCAAGGCCTCCCTCGGCTGCTGCCTTAGAGAGCTGGGTGTCGATTGTCTGATCAGCCGCGACTCGCCGCGCGTTCTCGCCGGCACGTCGTGATGACGCTTCCTGCCCGCCGCCCTCACTATTGCGCGCGCGGGTGGGTGCGAATCCTAGATGTGGAGCCTCCCAGGATCGCGTTTGTCAGCAGTGACGGCTTACAACGAGAATGGCCCTCGGAGCCAGACTGACGCCGTGTTCCTCGTCAACTGCTGGATGCCGAGGACGCGACGAGCGTGGCCGGGAGCTCGACGTCAACTGGTCGATGTTCGAGCACACTCGTGGTCAGGGCCTCCAGGGTGTACATGTTGACCACGGACTGCGTCAGTGGGACGACGGGCTCCGAGACTCCGCGCGCCACGTCGACAAAATTCTCCATCTGCAGGCGGAAGATGTCGGCCGACGGAACCTCATATCGTTCGGTCAGTCCCCTACCGTACTGGTGCTCGATAACCGTATCGTCGTACGCTCGCCAAGCCCTCTTCACGTACAACCTTCCCTCGCTGCCAGTAATGCTCAAAGCCTCGCTTGTGTACGCTTGCCTGCTACTTTCTACGACGCCAATACAGCCACTGTCGTATTCGATCAATCCGAATTGACGGAAAATCGTGCCATACTTCTCGCTCAAACTTCCGCTGCAGAAGACGCGCACCGGTCGAGCCGCCATCAGACCGGCGTCGGCAGGAATTCCTTCGCTGCTGCCGTCGACACCAAGCCCGGTCCACCGACCCCCTGCCGCGACCGATGCGAAATGATTCGCGCCGTTGACCGCATAGCAGGTGGTATTCCATGGGGTCCCGCCGGCACGCTCTGTGTCATGCGACCAATTTCGATCCGGGTCTGTTGGATCATCCTCCTCGGCATCGAAGTTTCTGAACGTGGCGTTCACCGAGTCCACACGGCCGATCTTGCCCGCGCCGACCAGTCGCTCGAGCTTGGCAATAAGCGGGTGGTGCCGGAACATAAACCCTTCCATGAGAACCGCGCCTGCCGATTCGACTAACTCGGCAATCTCCAGGGCGTCCTGACCGGTGATGGTCAGTGCCTTCTCGCACTGAATGCTGCGTGCGCCGGCGTTCAGACAGCGCTCAATCTGCTCCCGGTGTTGACTGGGCCACGTCACCAATACCAGGCCGTCCAGATCGTGCACACGGATCATTTCCTCGAAGTCGGTATAGAACGCCTCGCACCCGTACTCTGCGGACCATTCCTTAGCCACAGCTTCGCGGAGATCACAGCAAGCCACGATCCGTGCCTTATCCGACGCAGCGGCGGCGCGACCATGACGGTAGCTGATCCCGCCGCATCCAATCAGTCCGATGCGAAATACATCTTGATCGCCCTGCGTCATGAGTCCTCCGTTTGCCGGTTTGACCGCTCAGCTCGAACTCGTTACCGGTACAGCGGGTATTCTATCGTCGCAATCGGCGCGGCGTGGCGAAAACAAGACGGCGACTGCGGCGGCGCGATTCGACAGCGGGCGAGACCGTTATGCGTTCGCGGAGCAGAAGAGGCAGCATCTAGCCCGGTGACTGTGTCACCGCCGTCGTTGGCGGGTGGTCGTGCCTCAAGATGTGGAGCCTCCCAGGATCGCGTTTGTCAGCAGTGACGGCTTACAACGAGAATGGCCCTCGGAGCCAGACTGACGCCGTGTTCCTCGTCAACTGCTGGATGCCGAGGACGCGACGAGCGTGGCCGGGAGCTCGACGTCAACTGGTCGATGTTCGAGCACACTCATGGTCAGGGCCTCCAGGGTGTACATGTTGACCACGGACTGCGTCAGTGGGACGACGGGCTCCGAGACTCCGCGCGCCACGTCGACAAAATTCTCCATCTGCAGGCGGAAGATGTCGGCCGACGGAACCTCATATCGGTCGTACAGTCGGCTACCGTACTGGTGCTCGATAACCGTATCGTCGTACTCGGCCCAAGCCTTCTTCACGTACAACCTTCCCTCGCTGCCAGTAATGCTCAAAACCTGGCTTGCGTAGGCTTGCTTGCTACTTTCTACGACGCCAATACAGCCACTGTCGTATTCGATCAATCCGAATTGACGGAAAATCGTGCCATACTTCTCGCTCAAACTTCCGCTGCAGAAGACGCGCACCGGTCGAGCCGCCATCAGACCGGCGTCGGCAGGAATTCCCTCGCTGCTGCCGTCGACACCAAGCCCGGTCCACCGACCTCCTGCCGCGACCGATGCGAAATGATTCGCGCCGTTGACCGCATAGCAGGTGATATCCCATGGGGCCCCGCCGAAACGCTCTGTGTCATGCCGCCAATTTCGATCCGGGTCTGTTGGATCATCGTCCTCGGCATCGAAGTTTCTGAACGTGGCGTTCACCGAGTCCACACGGCCGATCTTGCCCGCGCCGACCAGCCGCTCGAGCTTGGCAATAAGCGGATGGTGACGGAACATAAACCCTTCCATGAGAACCGCGCCTGCCGATTCGACTAACTCGGCAATCTCCAGGGCGTCCTGACCGGTGATGGTCAGTGCCTTCTCGCTCAGAATGTTGCGTGCGCCGGCGTTCAGACAGCGCTCAATCTGCTCCCGCCGTTGGCTGGGCCACGTCACCAATATGAGGCCGTCCAGATCGTGCACACGGATCATTTCCTCGAAGTCGGTATAGAACGCCTCGCACCCGTACTCTGCGGACCATTCCTTAGCCACAGCTTCGCGGAGATCACAGCAAGCCGCGATCCGTGCCTTATCCGACGCGGCGGCGGCGCGACCATGCCGGTAGCTGATGCGGCCGCAACCGATCAGTCCGATGCGAAATACATCTTGATCGCCCTGCGTCATGAGTCCTCCGTTTGCCGGTTTGACCGCTCAGCTCGAACGCGTTACCGGTACAGCGGGTATTCTATCGCCGCAATCGGCGCGGCGCGGCGTGGCGAAAACAAGACGGCGACTGTGGCGGCGCGATTCGACAGCGGGCGAGACCGTTATGCGTTCGCGGAGCAGAAGCGGTTCGCTCTCCCGCTGGGCCATTCGATGGAATGGCTGGAACAGGTCATCGTGCATCGCATTCCGCCCCGGATCACCCCGTACCATATGCTTGCGATCGTCTCGGTACACGACGCATTACTTTAGGCGGCGTCAACGCCACGCGGCTCAACCAGTAGGGACTGACAAGGCATGAGCTTCAGGATCGGGATCATCGGACATACCGGCCGGGGTAACTACGGCCACAGCTTGGACATGGCCTTCGTGGGCGTCGAGGGTGTCGAGATCGTGGCCCTGGCCGACCCAGATGACGAAGGGCGAGCGGAAACCGCCGCCCGCACCGGCGCCGCCACGGCGTACGCGGACTACCGCGAGATGTTGGATAGGGAAAAGCTCGACATCGCCGTGCTGGCTTCGTCAGAAGTCGGCGACCACCGCGAGCTCGTTGTAACGGCGGCCGAGGCGAGAGCCAACATCTACCTGGAGAAACCGGTGGCTGCCGCACCGGAGGATGTTGATGCGATGATGGCAGCTTGCGACCGGTCCTCTGTGCTGTGCGTGGTAGCCCACCCTTGGCGGGGCCATCCGCCGATCCAGCGAGTGGCAATCGACCTCATCAGGTCCGGCAAGATCGGCGAGCCGAGGCTCGCACGGATCTATGGCAAGGGGGGCGAGCACGGAGGCGATCCGATGTTCCTTGACCTGTATCCCCACTTCTTCGATTTCCTGTGGCAGCTCTTTCGTACCCCGCTGTGGTGTCACGCTCATCTGACCCAGGACGACCGCACCTGCGAGCCCGCCGACCTCAATCCCGGACGGACTGGAGTAGGGCTCGTCGCCGGTAATGGGATTAAGGCCTACTACTGTTTCGAGGGAGGCTTCGCGGCGGAATACGAATCGTACCGGGGCGACGGCATCGAGACCCCGTATCGCATCGACATCCACGGCACTGCGGGCACGCTGTCGCTGCCAGGGCCGATGGGGAGAGGACCGGACATCTTCTTTCATCCGCTGGCGAATCCTGGACTCATCGGCGACGACCGCTGGGAGGTCATCCCCTCAGAGCCGCCGCCGGATCAGCATAAATGGGTGAACGCGCATCGGCGCATGGCCAAGTCCATGATGGACATGCTCGAGGGTAAGGCGCCGGAATGGGAGTTGGTGCAACTTCCCGACGCGAAGCGCCACCTGGAAATGGCCATGCTGGCCCACGCGTCACATATGCAAGGTGCGCGAGTGTCCCCGCCGTTGCCAGACGGTAAGAACCCCTTCGACCATTGGACAGCGTAGATCGGTAAACCGCCGCTGTCGGACCCCAACGCCCCTTGCGCCGGGTCCGTAGCGTCGATAGCGACGGCCACCGGCGCGCCGGATAGCCAGATGGCCCTCCGATCCTCTTGGCTTTCGACACCACGCATTACGTGGCATTGCCGTGCCCGCTGACTCCTTAGGCGTGTACCGGGACACTCTCCGTTCCATCCCAGATGGCGCCGAGTTCCCAGACGTCCAGCGAGGTCAGGCTCGGCTGGCCAATGACGTCGAAGGTCGCGCTCGGCCGTGCCTTGCTGCCAAAGACGTGCAGGCCCAGGCTGTCGGACCGCGTCGGGTAGATGCGGCTGGTCGCAACCCGTCCGTGCGCAAATACCTCGACGACCGAAGCGTCGAGGAACACGTGCAGGCGTAGGGGCGTGTCCGGCGGCCGATGCAGCGGCCCGCCGCTGTTGGGGCGATCGGTCGACAGATCGAGGGATGACTGCTCGCAGTCGATCGTGAGCCGGTCGTCCGCGAAGTTGTATTCGATCCGTGTCTCCTCCACGCCGTCCGGGGAGCGCCGGACGGCCAGACCAACCGTGCCATTGGGCGCGGGCGTGAACTCGGCCAGGATCTCCAGCTGCGCACCCGCCACGCCCTGGATCTCGTGGATCGAGTCATGCGCCAGCGCGATGGCGCCAACCGCGTGGTGCGCGCCTCGCAGCGCTCGCACCTCCGGTACCGGCTCGGCGACCAGCCGTCCGTTCGAGTCGAGGCTCAGGACACGTGGCAAAGACATCAGCCCTGACCAGCCGGCCTCCGCTTGTGCTTCGCGCGTGCGTCCCTCCCGGATCCATCCCCACGCGAGGCGTCGGCCCTGTGAATCAAGCAATGTCTGCGGCGCCGCGTAGTGCGTCCCAAGGTCCACACGGCCTCGGAACTCACCGTGGTACCGGTGGTCGACGTACGAGCCGACGAAGTACGGAAACCACCATTCAGGATGGGCATGCACCGTCAGCACGTGCTGGTCACCCAACGGGAAGAAGTCAGGGACTTCCCACATTGAGCCGGTCAGGTTTACGTCGCCCGTGCACATCAGACCGAGGTACTCCCACTGCACCAGGTCCGGCGACCGATAGAGGGGCAGCGCACCGCCGACGCCTCGAATGCCGCAGCCCATCACCTGGTACCAGCCATCGTCTTCCCGCCACACGCAGTTGTCGCGCCAGCCGGGCACCTGCAGCCCCTCCGGCGGCGCCGGGATGACCGGATTGGCCGGGTGCTTCGTCCACGTGATCAAGTCGTCGGAGCCGGTGGCGATGCAAGCCTTCTGCGGCATCACACCGGTGTAGATGATGGTAGGCACTCCGTCGTGATCCACCGCGCAGCCGGAATAGCACCCGGTCGGGTCGGCTCCACCGGGGGTCGGCGCCAGCGCGATGGGCAGGTGCTCCCAGTGCACCAGATCGTCGCTGACCGCGTGACCCCAGTGCGCCCCCGGCAAGCTCGCGCCCTGATTTGGCAATCCTGAGAACCGGCCCGGGGAGAACTGGTAGAACAAGTGGTAGCGCCCGGCCCACTGAAGGACGCCGTTGGGGTCGTTCATCCAATCTGATGGCGGCAGAAAGTGGTAACGCGGCCGCTGCGGATCGCTCATCAGGCTTCCTCGGTGTTGCGTGCGCCGCATAGCAGCGGAGCGTGCGGAGCCAGGGTGCCCGAACCGGTAACGGGGCACCACTTCGACGGATTGCGACCGGACCGCGAGCTCCTCGCCGGCCCCGCCCCGCTAGCTGCGAGGCCCCGATCGCACGCCGCGCTGTGCGCCTGGGTCGGCGACTGCGCCTGCCTGGGTTGGTTGATTATTCAAATTAGGATTGTTAATCTTCAAACCATTCTAGCGGCACCCTCCCGGGTGCTTGATGCGAATGTCGCATGGAGGTTGCTGTGCCTCGAATGATGACGAGACGCCAGACGTTGGTCGCGGCCGGTGGGGTGACGCTGGGAACAACCCTCGCCATGATGCTCGCCGCTTGTGGTGAGGCAGAGGTCGCCGAGACCCCCGCTGAGCCGGCGCCAGCGGCGACCGTAGCCCCGGCCCCGGCCCCGGCCGCTGAGCCCCCGCCGCAGAGGCGAACCGCCGAGATTGAATTCGTTCACGACCACGTATCGGGACCGCGCGGAGAAGCGATGAAGTGGGGGCTCGAGAACTTCGCGGCCCAGTTCCCCGACATCCCTGTCCGGTTCGTCGTTCAACCGGCTGACTTCGAAGATTCGTTCGCCATCCAGCAGGCCGCCAATTCGCAGGGCGAGGTCGCCTTGCTTAGCGGGGCCTTCTTCCTGAAGTGGGTGGAAGCTGGGGCCTTCACACAAATCAACGAGGCTTTGAGCAAGAACCCACGATGGGACCCAAGCGCCCAATTCTTTGGGCCTGACGCGTTCTCAATAAACTTCTGGAATCGAGTTCCGTCTTCGCACCTCGAACCTGTGCAAGGTCCGACATTCGGTCTGCCCTACCAGGGCAACATGATTGGCTACTTTTTCAACGTTGACATGATGACCAAGGCGGGCATCGAGTTTCCCACCGTAGGCAAGTGGGGGATCGAGACGGAATACCTTGAGGCGATGAAGAAGGGCACTGATCCCGAAATCGGTCAGTGGGGTACGCGAATGCTAACCGGTGCGTGGCCCCACGGCCTGTTCCTGCCGATTGCGCTGTCGGATCGGGAAGACCTAATGCCCGTGTACAACAGCGATGCCACGCGCTTCGAGGCCTACGACGAAGGCGGGGATCGAGGCCTGCAGTTCATCATTGACATGGCCCGCAAACACAAGGTCGCTTACATGCCCGGGGACTACAGAGCGATCGCGGGCGAGTTCGGCGACCCGTTCTCGGCCGGCAAGCAGATGATCTGGAATGCCGGCGGTGCGGTGGGCACACTGGCAAACCGGATCAAAGACAAGTTTGAGTGGTCAATGGGTCCGATGCCGGAAGGCAGAAACGGTGAGCCGCATCCGAACAACTTCGACGGACAGCCGCATTTGATCACCAACACTGCGGAACGTCGGGGCACGGTCGAGCAGGCGGTCGAACTCATCAATTTCTTCGTCGGGCCGGGAGTTCAGGGACGCATCGCAATCGATCGTGGGTCCCTCCCCTACAACAAGGAGGCGATTGCGTCGCCCGAGATGGCCGCGGGGCCGCCGACGAACCACGGTCTGTGGAACGACCAGGCGCAGCGCACCGATCACCGACATCTGCAGTGGGCGCACCCCAATTGGAGTGAGTTGTGGTCGAAGTACAAGTGGGACAAGACCATTCTTGGTGAGGAGACGGTAGAAGAAGGCCGCTTAAGGGTGACCACCGAGGTGGACAAATTCCTTGAGAGGACGCACGACAACTGGGCGTCGCTCAAGCGATATGCGGAGGCGGCCTCCTGACAAGCTAGAAGCAGCGGCGCGACGGAATTGGCGAAGCAGCCTCCGAGGAGGCTGCTTCGCTTATGCAGACTCTTCGTGTGGGTCGTACGGTCGCGGCTTCATACCGGATCTACAGCCGTCGATATCATGCCGGGCCGTCGCGCAGTCGCTGGCGGGCACGGGTTGTACTGAGCGGATGTGATCTCCCAGCGGACACGCCGCGCGGACACGGCCCGCGCCTACCCAGGCAGCGGCCGGCCCGCGGTTGATGAGGACTTAGACGAGAAGCATCTCGCTCCGCGCGCGGTCCGCTTTCAACCGCGCGGTGAGGACCTCCAGCAGCGAGTCCGCCAACTCGTCCTGATCCACCGGCGTCGCGGCTTGCACCTGGGCGGCCCACTTCGGTCGAACGGCCGACGCCCCCGACATGGCCCCGGCCACCGGGCCGCCCATGGCGCCGATGGAGTCCGCGTCGCGGCCGAAGTTTGCCGCCATCAGCGCCACCTGGTTGGGATCGCCGTCGGCCAGCAGCAGCAGGGCCAGGGCCACGGCGGCCGACTCGCGGGGGTCCACCGCGTTGCTGTGACCCTCTTCGGGTTGCTGCGGCCACTCCCAGAGATGGTTCGCGTAGTAGGCGGCTCGGAACGAGGCAAAGTCGCCGGACTTCCGGGCCAGGCTCACGGCTGTATCAATGGCTGCGGGCATGTCGCTTTCGACATCCAGGTTGCTGACGGCGGCCTCCACAACCGACTCGGGATCGGCGTTCGGAGCGAAGGCCGCGGCGGTGGCGGCGGCCATGGCCAGGGCGCCGTCCTGCGGCGAGCCGCGATGGATCAGGCTGGTGACCTCATACGCTTCCAGCACGGCCCGGCGCGGGTCGCCCGCGTTGATGATGCCGATGGGCGAGATGCACATGGCGGTGCTGTTAGAAATCATGTTGCCGATGCCGGCCTCGCGGGCCCGGACCCCGCCGACCGAGATCTTGTAGAAGGAACTGGCCACCGGCGGATAGAACTTGAACGGGTTCATGCGCTCGCGCCAGACCTGGGCCCAGGCGGCCGCCGTGACGTTGCCGTCGGCCCTGGCAATCGCCTCGCAGAGCATGTGTTTCAGCGCCGAGTCGTCGGTGCCCGCGCCAGCCTTCAACCCGCGGTGCTCCTTGAGATCAGTGATCTCGCCAAAGCGCTGCTCGATGAACTCGTAATGCAGCCCCTCGGTCGGGCCTCCCATTGCGTCGCCCAGCAGGCCGCCAACCAGGCAGCCCAGAATCCTGTCGCGCAGGTCAGTCATGGCCGCCTCCGTGATGGCTCGTATCTTGATGCCCAAGCTACACGGCTCAAGGCCGGTCGCGCTCCAACGAGGATAAGCTCACCTGGTGCCGCTCGGGAAACGCGAACCGGTATGTGACACGCGCGAATCTTGCTGCGCTGACCGGCGACTACGGTCACCGACTGGGCCGCTTGACAGGCGCTCAATTGCAGGCCGCCGTCAGTCGGTTCGACCTCGGCCGACTCGTTGACGCCGCTCCCATCCCCGGCGGCCTCTTCGGTCAGAACGTTCACCTCACAACGGATTCGGGCGCGTGGATCCTGCGCGGCTGCCCACACTACGACTGGCAATTCCCGAAGGAACGCTTCTTCGCACGTGAAATTGCCTCGCGATCGAGCATCCCGGCCCCATGGCCGTACCTGATCGAACCCAGCCGTGAAGTCTTTGGTTGGAGCTACGCGCTGATGCCCTGCCTGCCCGGCCTCCAGCTGTCGAATCCGGCCGTCCGTGCGCGGGTAACTCCAAGTGAGGATACGTCGATCGCCCAAGCGCTTGGCACTGGGCTGTCCAGGCTGCACGAAATGACCTGGGCGCACCCCGGCACCTATTCACTCCAACAGAACGACGTGATGCCGGACGAATGCAGCCACAGAGTGCGTGTACTGGGCGAGATCGACGATCTCGTGGCCCAGTGCGGCCGCCTCGAATCCCTCACCAATCCGGATCTGCGCTGGCTGTGCAACCTTGTCGATCGCAATCGGAACGCGCTGGATGTGCCGTTCCAGCCGACCTTCGTGCATCACGACTTCACCGCGGCCAACGTCGTCATGAGTCGCGGCCCGACCGCCTGGAGCGTGAGTGGCGTCTTCGACCTCATGGAGGCGTACGTGGGCGACCCCGAGGAGGACCTCGTGCGCTCGCTGTTCACCTACATCTCCCGCCAGCCTCGGTTGGCCCGAGAGTTCCTGAGCGCCTACGCGAACCGTAGTCCGCTGCGAAGAGACGCTGAGAGGCGACTTCGGCTCTACATGGTCCGCGACTGCCTGCTCATCTGGGAGTTCGCGCATCGGTTCGGCAAGGATTGGGTAGCAAGCGCACCCAACTTTCGGACTTGGGCTGACCCGTGCGTGAGCCGAGATCTGACGGCGATCGGCGGTAGCCCTGGAAACTAGGTGGATTCTGGCCGGCAGCCTGGGTCTCGAAACCGCTTTCCGGCGCGGCGGCAGCCAAGCTTGAGACCCCAACCCGTGCCTGTTGCCTCGCAGTCTCGGATTGGATGTATTGTGAGTCGCCGAAGCGCCCTCGGGTTTGCCCACCAAGGCCGGTCCAATGCTCGACTTCACCCGCTCCTTCATCACCTGGACCACGCACCCGTGGCGGCCGCATCCGTATTACCGGTGGCATGGCGGCTTTGTCGGCGAATTCGGCGACGTGTACCGCGTGCGGATGCAGGTGGACTCGACGATGGAAGTCCTTGTTCCGTCCGGGTCGCCGGTCACGCACTACCTCGGCTATCCCTGCCGGACGGAGATCACCATCGCGACCGAGCAGTTCTTCATGTTGCCCAGTGGTGAGTGGCGGGCGGTCTTCACGCGCGAGCACCGTGTACCCATCGCGCGGGGCCCGTCGGACGTTCCCGAGCCGGTCGCCCGTACGCCGTGGAGCGGGCAGCACTCGGATCTGGACTTTCGACCGGTCACGCATTCCGGCGCCGAGCGCCTGCTTGACGGCCACGCGGTCAACGAGGCCACCCAGGCGGGCGCGGTTATCAACGGGCAGGCCACCTACCGCGACGAGTCGACCGGGCTGGACATCCGTATCGAGTTCCCAATTCGTCTGATGAACCTGCACCCGGACTCGGGCAAGTTCCAGCTCTGCTGCGGGCCGGTGATTCTGCCCGACATGGCCACCTGGGATGGCGAGGGCGTGGACCGCGTGTTTCTGGCCGAGGTGGCTCTAAGCGGATTCGACTACGTGGAGTTCATCCTGCGCCGCGAGATCGAGCCGGCCGCGAGCGAGAAGGAGTGGTTCCACCAGGTGCGCGGCCGGGACCGCCTGGAACTGCGGGACCCGGAAAACAAGCCGCCGGAACTCATGGAAGTGCAGCGACCGCGCCCGCACGTCTACCACGAAACCTGGGCGCTCAACGCGGAAAACGTGATTCTGCGCGCGCCCTAGCCCAAACCCGCTACGGCTTGGAGCAGGCTGAGCCTAGCCGTGGTCGGTGTACCCGTCTTGTAAATGATATCATGGCGTGATATCGCGACTCCATGCGGCGAAGGCACCGCCGAACGCTGGCGGCGATCTTCAGTCGGCCCACGCAAGCGGGAATTCGATGGGCCGACATCGAATCGCTGCTGCGAGCCTGCGGCGCCGATATCGAGGAGCGGGCCGGTTCCCGAATCGCGATCGAGCTCAACGACGTGATCGCAATTTTCCACCGCCCCCATCCTCGGCCGAACGCTGACAAGGGCGCCGTCGCATCGGTGCGGAGGTTTCTGGTTGCTGCAGGGATGGACCCGGAGGCGGACGGACCATGATCGAGTACGGTGGATATCGAGCCGTGGTGAAGTACGACGACGACGCTGGGTTCTTCCACGGCGAGGTAATTGACACGCGTGACGTAATCACTTTTCAGGGCACGTCGGTAGCGGAGCTGCGCGAGGCATTCAAAGACTCGGTGGATGAGTACCTGAAGGTCTGCGCTGAGCGAGGCCGCAATCCCGAGAAGCCCTATTCAGGGAAGGTGGCCCTGCGGCTTACCCCGGCCGTCCACCGGGCGGCGACGGCCGCCGCGCAGGCCGAGGCTAAGAGTCTCAATGCCTGGCTCGCTGAGACCGTTGAGCGGGCGACCCGAATGGCGTGACCCATGGCAATCCGCTCGTAGTGGGCTCAAGCGCGCCAGCGCCCTGGCGATCGAGCGGAGTTAGTCGCCGCCGTCCGCTACGTACGCGTCCGCCTCGATTTCCAACAAGGACTCTTCGCCGATCAGGCTGGTGCAGCCTATGAAGGCGGAAGCCGGCATGGCGTTGCCGAACGCCTCGAAATGGGCCCGTCCCACGGCGTCCGCGTCGCGTTCGATCTCGGTCAGATAGACGCGCGTCCGCACCACGTCATCCAGCGTCGCGCCGGCCTCGGACAGTCCCTTCTCGATGATTCCGATCGCGTGCCTGGCCTGCGCGTAGGCGTCCCCTGGCGAGTCGGGGTGTTCGGGCGGCAGCGGGCCGGTGGTGCCGGCCACCCAGATATGCGGGCCGACGCGCACGGCGCGGGAGTAGCCGATGACGGCTTCGGTTGGCTTACCTGACGAGATGCGCTGACGCTCCATGAGCGTGCTCCTGATGGTTCCCGGCGCCTGCATCGTCGCGGCATGACCGGCTTCTGCGCAATACCAGCCAGCCTCGCACTGGCGGAACTCGCGGTGCCCGAATCCGCTACGTCAGCGAATAGGCGTGCAACCGGGCGGCGCCGTGAATGTGGAATCTCAGGCGAATCTCTCGACGACCGCAGGCGCCCAGATCCGCACCCTGCCACCGAACCGGCTCCCGAACCCCATCGATGTCCAGCGGCATGCACTCCTCGCGGCCGAATCCTGCGATCACCTCGCCGGTGGCGGCGTCCAGCACGTCGACGTCCACCCAGCTCCGCCGCCCGATAGCCTCCGCCACGTTCACGGTCAGCCGCGTGTCCGGCTCGATCTCCAGCGTCGTCGTCTCCAGCGACCCCGAAATCTCCCGGTCGACCGTCTGTATGCACGTGAACCCGTCCAACCGCAGCGTCGCCAGGCCCAACTGCGTCAGGCGAACGGACCCGCTCTTCCCGCCCCCGAATTCCTCGGGAATATTCCCCGGCGGCCAGAGGCTCCAGTCCTCGCCCTGCCCGCTGTAGTAGATGTAGATGGTGTCGTCCTTGACGATGATGCGGTCCCCCACCACCAGGAAGCCGGCGTCCCAGGCGCCCCGCTCGCCGCGCGGGACCAGCTTGTCGGTCAGGCAGACGCGCGTGAAGTGCTCGCCATCCGGGCTGATCGCCAGCCGCAGGTCCGCCGCGTACTGCCCGAAAACCCCAAGCCCGTTCGGCACATACCAGCCGCACTCGTAGACCATCACCCAGCTCTTGCCGTAGCGGTCCAGCGTCAGAAAGTGGTTCTCCTGCTCCAGCCCGTCCTTGGGATCAAGAAAGGGGTTGTCGGGACTGGGCGTGAACTTCTCGATGCTTGGCCCGTAGGCGATGAACTTGCCCCGGACCGTCCGTGGCCCCGGCTTCGCCGCCGGCACGCGCTCCTGCCAGATCAGGATGTACCGGCGATCCGGGTCCGTGGCCTCCTCGTCCAGCGCCAGGACCACGATGTCCGGACCGTGCGCCAACGCCGGCAGGTCGACCTTCGGCCCCTTGGTCCAGTGAATGCCGTCCGGCGAATAGGCGGCGTGGGCCGGCTCGCTCTTTTCCAGGTGCTTGGTGACCATCTTGAAGCGGCGGGCCGGGTCGGGCTCCGTGGGATCGCGAATCACCGCGCCCAGCAGGTCGAGGCAGATGTTGTTGTCCTTGGACCCGTTGAACTCGTAGAGCCCCAGCTTCGGCTTGATCCAACGCACGCCGTCCTCGCTGAACGCGTAGCCCATGCGCCGCCAGCGCAAGCGCTCCTGGTCCGCGCCGGTGTACCAGCACTTGAAGAGACCGTCGTCCGGGTCGTAGAGCACCGTCCGCACCGACCACACGCTGGCCCGCACGGCATCCCACTCGTCCAGCCGCCCAACCGGCAGCACCGGATTCGCCGGATGCTTCGTGGCCTCACACACGCGCTGTTCCAGGTTGTGGGTTGAGGCGACTTCGTCCAAGTCAAGAAACAGGTGTTTCGCCATGTGACCGGGCTTTCGCGACGTTCAGGTTCGCTCGTTGCGCATCGTCGCCGGATACACGCCGGCGCGCAATTCTGGTGAGCTGACCGACAGCCGCAGAGACCAGCCGAGCGCGGTCCGCCTAGGGCCGGCCGGCAAACAGGATTCGACGGCGGCGCTGGCTTTCGCGGACTCTTCGGTCGACTTCGTCCGGTGACCAGTCGTCCAGCACAAGGGCGATGAGGTCGTCGCGAACATTCGTGACGGCGGGATCCGACGCGAGGTTGGTCATTTCGTGCGGGTCTGTGCTCAGGTCAAACAGCTCGGGCTGCTCGCCGTGGTAGTAGTTCAGCTTGTAGCGGCCGCGCCTGACGATGCGGCCCGGGCGGTCGGTGGCGTGCGCCTCAAACTCCGAGAAGACAGCCCGCTCAGGATCCAAGGGTGTTCCCAGCAGGTTTTCGCCGACAAGACCGTCGGCGTCGGCTCCGGCTACGTCAACCAGGGTGCGGGTCAAATCGAGCAGCGAGACAGGCGTGTCGACCCGCGAGCCGCCCTCGATTCGACCCGGCCAGGCCGCGATCAGCGGCACGCGCACCGACGGCTCGTAGAACGAACTCTTCCACCACAGCCCGTGTTCCCCAATCATCTCGCCGTGGTCGGATGTGTAGACAACCAGGGTGCTGTCACTCGCCCCGCTGGATTCCAAGGCTTTCAAGACCCGGCCCACTTGCGTATCCGTGAACGAGACCATCCCGTAGTACGCCGCGCGGGCCTTGCCAATCTGCTCGTCCGACAAGCCTTCCGCGCCAAGAGACAGCCGCAGCCGCCGGCTCTGCGGGTGGACCGAGTTCAGGGGCCTGGAGGGTGCTGATGGCTGGTCGGCGTGTGCTGGAAAGTACTGGTCGAAATATTTAGGCCGAACCGTCAGCGGCGTATGCGGCAGAAACCATCCAACGACCGCCGCCCACGGACCGTCGCGCCGTGCCGGGTCCGACAGGTAGGAAACAGCGGCGTCGGTTACCTGCTCGTCGTACTGCTGCTGCCACGTATCGCCGGGACCGGCGGTCTCAAGGCGCTCACGCGTTCCGGGATGAGCGCGGATGGGCGCATCCCAATTGGGAAAGCTGGATCCCATCTTGCCCGGGCGCATTTCGGGATGGATGCGCTCAGCAAAGCCATGCATCTGATTGGGTCCGCCGATGCTCATGCGACCGCAGAGCGTGGTCTCGTAGCCCGCCGCGTTCAGCCGGTGCGCCCAGGTTGGTTCGGTTACAGGCAGCGGGCAGGAGTTGTCCCAGGCGTCGATGGCGTGCACCGGCAGTCCGGTCAAGAAGGCGGAACGTGATGGCACGCACAGGGGCGAGGGGCAGTAGGTCTGGTCAAAGGTCACGCCGCGATCGGCAAGGGACTGGATCGCCGGGGTGTGGATGAAGGGATGGCCATAGGGTGAACTGACCAACGGGTTGTGCTGGTCGCTCATGAGCACCAGCACGTTGGGACGTTCCGCGACCGTCAAACTGGCCTTCGTCGCATTGGCACAGCCAGGGGCCGCCGCCTATGGGGCCGCGGCGGCCGTGGGGGTGAACTGGTAGCCGGCGCAGCTCACAGTGCTTACACCTCCGCATCGCTCGGGCGCGATGACCGCGTTGTAGTCCTGGCGAACCAGGCCGCCGTCCCCGCCGCCGCAGGCGCCGAGGCCAATGCCGAGCAGCAGGACAGCAGCCAGCATGGGCGCGCGCAGGCGACTTCTGTGTGCCGACCGCCGGGCGGTGGTGATCCGTGCGTTCAATGGCGTGTGCAGCCGCATGGGCGAAGCTAGCACGGGGAAGGCCGGGCTTCCCATCGGGTCGCGGTCACCCGAGGGACGCGGGGTGCCTGGGCCGCGTGCGAAGATCGGTATTGAAGCCGCGCCCGGATGAATTCCGTATGACCGTCACCGCACCTGAGTTGAAAGTCGTTGGCACCAGCCCGATCCGCCATGACGGTGTGGACAAGGTGACCGGGCACGCAGTCTTCGGCGTTGACGTGCGCATTCCCGGCATGTTGCACGCGCAGGTGCTGCGCAGTCCGCACGCCCACGCGCGCATTACGCGCATCGACACCTCGCGGGCCGAGGCCCTGACCGGCGTCCTTGCCACCATGACGTCAGACGATCTTCCGCTGACGCCCGTCGAAGGCCCGCAGGCCTTCGGCAACGCCATCCGCCTCAAGGCCATGAACGTGATGGCGCGGGACAAGGCGCTCTACCACGGTCACGCGGTGGCGGCGGTGGCTGCGACCTCGCCGCACATCGCGGCCGAAGCCCTGCGGCTGATTGAGGTGGAGTACGAGGTCCTGGACGCCGTAGTCGACGCCAAGTCAGCTATTGCCCCCGACGCGCCGATCCTGCACCCGGACCTGCGGATGGAGACGGCAGGCGCCTTCGCCGACACGCCCGGCAACGTGGCCAAGCACATCGTGCTGGAAGAAGGCGACATCCAGGCGGGCTTCGCCGCCGCTGACGTGGTGCTGGAACGCGAGTTCAGCACGTCCACCATCCACCAGGGCTACATCGAACCCCACAACGCCACAGCGTTCTGGCGGGCCGACGGCACCCTCGAGATCCACTGCAGCACCCAGGGGCATTTCGGCGTTCGCAACGAGATCAGCCAGATGCTCGGGATTCCAATCTCGAACATCCTCGTCGTCCCGGCCGAAATCGGCGGTGGATTCGGCGGCAAGCTCACGAACTACGTGGCGCCGATCGCGGTTGTGCTGGCCCGCAAGACTGGTCGACCGGTGAAGTTGACGATGGATCGCACCGAGACGTTGCTTGGCACCGGCCCGGCGCCCGCCGCATTCATCCGCGCCAAGATCGGCGCCACGTCGGACGGCGATCTCACGGCGGCGCAGCTGGAAATGCACTTCGAGGCCGGGGCCTTTCCAGGTTCGTCCGTGGGCGGCGGGGCTAATTGCGGCTTTGCGCCCTACCGGCTTGAGAATTTCCGGGTGGACGGCTACGACGTGGTCGTCAACAAGCCCAAGTCGCAGGCGTTTCGCGCGCCGGGCGCGCCGCAGGCGGCCTTCGCCGTGGAGAGCCTGATCGACGAGCTGTGCGAGACGCTGGGGATGGACCCGCTGGCGTTTCGCCTGCGCAACGCGTCGGGCGAGGGCGACCTGCGGCCCAACGGCACGCGCTTCAACGAGGTGGGAAACAGCGAGCAGCTCCGGGTTGCCCAGACCACCAGCCACTGGCAGGCGCCGGTGTCGCAACGGGACGGCCGGCTGTGCGGCCGCGGCGTGGCCTCAGGCTTCTGGGGTAACGGCGGCGGCACCTCATCGGCCACGGCGCGCCTCAACGGGGACGGTTCCGTCACCATGTTGGAGTCGTCGCCGGACATCGGCGGCACCCGCACGTCCATCGCCATGCAGCTGGCCGAGACCCTCGGTATCGGCGTGGATCGGGTGCATCCGCGGATTCCCGACACGGACGCGATCGCCGAAGGCGGAAACGCCGCCGGCAGCCGCACCACCTTCGCCACGGGCTGGGCCGCCATCGAGGCCGGTCGCGATCTCCAACAGAAGATGCGCGACACCCTGGCCGATATCTGGGACGTGGCCGAGACGATGGTAGAGGTGACGTCGGACGGGTTTGCCGCCAATGGCTATGCGGTCGACTTCGACGAGGCCGCGCGGCTGATCGTTGGTGAGGGCGAGGCGCCGGTCGGACTTGCGACCACGGCAAACAAACTTCCGGGCAACTCGTTCGCCACGCATATCGTGGACGTGGCCGTCGATCCGGAAACGGGGAAAGTGGACGTCCTTCGCTACACAGCGGTGCAGGACGTGGGCAAGGCGGTCTTTCCGCCGTACGCACGGGGCCAGATCGAGGGCGGAATCTCCCAGGGCATTGGCTGGGCGCTCACCGAGGGCTACACCTACGACGCCCACGGCCGGATGACCAACACCTCGTTCCTGGACTACCGGATGCCGACCACGCTGGACGTTCCAAACCTCGAGACCGTCATGGTCGAGTTTCCGAATCCCGGCCATCCCTACGGCGTGCGCGGCGTCGGCGAACTGCCGATCGTTCCGCCCCTGGCGGCCCTCGCCAACGCCATCCACGACGCCACCGGCGGTCGCATCCGCCATCTCCCAGCCTCGCCGGTCCGGGTGCTGGATGCTGTGAACAATTCAGGAATCGCGTAGCGTACAGGCTCGCTGTACAACCACCGCCACGAAGGATCGACACATGCCAACCGACCTACCCACTGCCGTCTTGGGCCGCACAGGCCTCGAAATCACGCGTCTTGGCCACGGCGCCATGGAAATCCGCGGGGGGCCGCGCGGTCGCGATATCAGCGACGACGACGCCCGCGGGATCCTGACCGCCGTCCTCGACTCGGGCATCACCTACGTCGACACCTCGAACGACTACGGTCGCAGCGAGGAGCTGATGGGCCGCTTCATCGGGTCGCGCCGCGCAGACTACTTCCTGGCCACCAAGTGCGGTTGTATTCCCGGCGGTGGCGAGCACATCTGGACCCGAGAAAACATGTTCCGCGGCCTTGAGGAAAGTCTGCGACGTCTGAAGACCGACTACGTCGATGTGATGCAGCTCCACAACGCCACGGTCGCGCAGTGCGAGACCGAGGGCGTGGTCGACACGCTGGAGGAGATGCGGTCGCAAGGCAAGGTCCGCTGGATTGGCGCCTCAACGACGATCCCGCACATGCCCACCTACATCGAGTGGGGCGTGTTTGACGTCTTTCAGATTCCGTATGCGGCCGTCTTGCGCGAGCACGAGGAGTGGATCACGAAGGCCGCGCAGGCTGGTATCGGCACGGTGATCCGCGGCGGTGTCGGCAAGGGTGAACCGGGCGTGGGCCTTGCAAGCGCCGATCGTTGGACCGCGTATGAGCGGGCCGGTCTGGACGACCTACGCGAGGAAGGCGAAAGCCCCACGGCCTTCATGCTGCGCTACACCCTGGCGCATCCCGATGTTCACACCATCATCGCCGGGACGCTCAATCCGGACCACTTGGCGGAAAACGTAGCAACCGCACAGCGCGGCGGGCTTCCGGCGGACGTCTACGCCGAGGCCAAGCGCCGTCTCGACCAGGCCGGCGAGTCGCCCGACGCCGCAAGCTGACCGCGAACGTCGACAGGAAGCCAGTGGCCCCGCGTTCGCGTCGGTCCTAGTTCTATCCCGCGCCTAAATCCAGAATCGGCTGAGCACGGAAACGATGGTGCCGGTAACCGTTGCTGCTGCCAGAACCGATCCGACCATCCACTTGATCAGGCGCGTCTCCAGCGCGTGCAGGTCCGCCTTGGTTGCAAAGGTCGGCAGTTTCGCCTCAAGCGTGGCTTCGATCCTGGTCAGGCGACGCTCAATGTCGAGGGCGTTTAGCTCGGCGGTCATCGGTTCCTCCGTGCGCGAGGGTCCCGTGTCCCCGCAGTCCAGACGATGGAGGGCCCGCCGCACCGCCAAGCAGCCAAGCCTGCGAGATTATAGCGGGCAGCGGACGCCTTCGGGCCAGCGGGTGGAAGCGCTAAGGTACTTCCGTCCCGGCTCTCCGGCACGACAAGGTAGATTTGCGCTCCCATGCGTTTCGGCGATCTCACCTATCTAGAAATCCGTCGCTGGGCGCAATCCGGCTGCCTGGCGGTCCTTCCCACGGGTTGTACCGAGCAGCAGGGGCCGCACCTCCCTGTCGACTTCGACACGTGGTTTGCCGAGCGCCTCTGCCTGGCGGCGTCCCAAAGGGCCGCGGGAAAATTTCGCGTTCAGTCGCTCGTGTTACCCGCGATCCCGTTCGGTCCTACGCCGGAGCATCGGAACTATGGAGCGGGCTACGTCGATATCCCGAGCAAACTCCATAGCGATCTAATCTCGGCAACCCTGGGTTCCCTCGCCGAGCAGGGCTTTGAGCACATAGTCGTCTGGCGTGGCTGTGGAGGTCACGACCTGCGCGGCACGGTCCGGCAGTTCAACGAGACCAATCAGTACAAAGCCCAGGCGTTCTTGCCTGAGCACCCATTCCACGACATCTGGTGCCGTCTTGGCGACCCGAATGTGCCCGGTGGGCACGCCGACAGCTTCTCAACCTCGATATCGCTCCATCTGCGCCCCGCAACCGTGCGTATGAACGAGATCGTCGATCCCGCTCACCGGCCTGTTGGCTGGCAGGATCCGGAGCTGGACTTTGCGCGCTACTCGCCCACCGGAGTCATTGGCAACCCAACCCACGCCAGCGCCCAGCTTGGCGCCAAGCTGTGGGCGGCCTCTGTGGACAGTGTCGCGGAAACCTTGCAGGCAATTGCGTTAGGCACGGTGCCCACCGAGAGCGCCTGATGACGCGTCAAGTGCGGCTTGGGGTGGCGGGTCAAGCACAGCCTGAACCAAGCCCACGCCGAACCCGGCTCTTTTCTCGAGGCTCGCTCGAGTTAGCCCGAAAGAGCCTCGCTGACCAGCGGTAGAACCTCGCCGTCCTCGGCGTGGCGGCCCAGGGCCTTCTTCGAGAAGACCAGGGCGCCGTCCACGATAACCTCGAACACGCCGCCGCCGGAGGGCATGAGGCTCATCTCCGCCACGTCGGATCCATGCTCACCCAAAATCTCTTCCGTCGCACGGACGGCTTTAGGGAGATAGTTTCATTGACTGCAGTATTCGATCGAGACTCGGGCGCCTCGTCCCATGTTGCGCTCCCTCGTGCGAGTGATGAATTAGGCGTACGCTTCAATTGTCGCATGCGCGGTCCCTTGGCTCACGTTCACCACGAGCAAGGCTCATGAAACTGCTCGGCGCCGCCAGCGGACTGCGGCCGCCGCAGCGTCGGGTTTGCGCCGTCGGGTAGCCCGCACTTGACTGGAGATGGAGCAATGGGGACTGACGTAACCGACCTCGGCTCGCGCAAGCACCTGTTCATTGACCTATCCCTGGCCGATCAAACGTCCGGCGTGGCTCTGGGCGTGAATCCACCGCGACTTGGCGGAATTGCGATCGGGCGCGATCGCGCGTGGGAACACCACATTCACTTTCAGAACACGGTCCTGGACGACAATGGGCTGGGCCGTTGCTGGTACACCGCCTCAGTGTCCGACGCCGGCCTTGAGTCCGCCCGGTTCGGATACGCGGAGTCCGAAGATGGACGGCTATGGCGCAAACCCAATCTGGGACTGGTTGAGCTGAACGGGCGTCGTGACATGAATCTGATCCCACCCAAGCCCAAGCGGACCAACGTGTTCATCGATCCCACCGCGCCGCCGCCCGAGCGCTACAAGACCTTCGGCCTGAGCCTGGACGACGACCCGGGAGCGATTGGCTACGGCGTCTTTGCCTCGCCCGACGGCTTCGTCTTCCACGAAGTCGGCTGCAACGGCATCCGGCGGGCGGGCGATACCCAGAACATGGCCTTCTGGGACGACCGGCTCGGACGCTATGTGGCGTACTTCCGCGGATTCTCAAAATACCCGGATGGTCGACTGCGGCGCGCGGTGGCTCGCTGGGAGACCGACGACCTGACCAGCCGTGACGGCTGGGACCTGCACAACGAGGAGAGCGACCGGCAAATCGTTAACCAGCTGCCGATCGTGATCGCCTGCGATGACGACGATCCACCCGACATGGACATCTACACCCCATCCGTCGTGAAGTATCCCGGCGCGGACGACGTGTACCTCGCCACCATGTCGATGTATCACCACTTCACGCCCGACGAGATAGATGACGACCTGCCGCCGCGCAACGATGGCCTTATGGACATTCAGCTCGCGGTCAGTCGAGATGGAATCTCCTGGGACCGTCCCGATCGCCGACCCTACGTGGGCATCGATGCCGAGGGGCCCGGCCAACGCATGCTCTACGCCGCCCAGGGTCTCCTCGTCCGGGGCGACACGGTCTTGCAATACCACACGGCCTATGACCAGTCGCACGGTCACAAGCGGCAGAACAACCCCGGCGGGGTCATTCGCTGGACCGAACAGCGCCTCGACGGATTCGTCAGCGCCAACTTCGCCTACACCGGCGGCGAGCTGGTCACCCGTCCAATCACCTTTGACGGATCAACGCTGGAGCTGAATGTGGACGCTTCGGCCTCGGGCGAAGGTCGCGTGGAAATCCAGGACGCACAGGGACGGCCGATCGAAGGCCGCACGCTGGCGGACTGCGACCGGGTGATGGGTAACTACCTCCGCCATAAGGTTTCGTGGGGCGGCGCCTCGGACCTCGGCGTCCCCGCCGGTACGCCCATCCGCCTACGCTTCGCCCTGCGCAGCGCGCGACTATTCGCTCTGCAGTTCGCCCAGGCAATCGCATAGGCGGTCGCGGTCCTAGTGTGGCTTGGCTGCGTTTCCGGCTCGGTCGATGCGTCGCAGAAGCCGAAGTAGGAATCTCTCGAGTGACGAGTCCGTGGTGAGGCGGAGGGCGTGGCCTGCTCTAAGGGACGCTTCCGCGGGGTGGCCGGTCTTGTGCAGGCTGCTGGCGAGCCAGGCCAGCGCTTCCGGCACGACTCCGGGATCGATTCCCAGCTTTAGAGCCTTGCGATAGTGCGGAATCGCCTGCGCCTCCCGCCCGTTGTTGTCGTGAAACAGGCCGAGATCGTAGTGGGCGCGAGCCTCGTCGCTCTGGGTCCTCGCCCGGTTCAGCGCGGCGGTGAGCGAGGCCAGGCTTCGGCGCTTCCTACCTGGCTTCGCTGCGCTCATGGGTTCCACCTCACGCAAGTTCTCCGCTCTGCCTGCTCAGTGTTTCTTCAGCACTCCGCAGGCTGACGCTATGACGGTCCTGGCCCCGAAGCGCGCCCCCTCAGCGGTACCTCGCGCAGGAAGATTGTCACCACAAAGGCGATGGCCAGCGCCACGGCCACCACGACGAACACTGAACTGATCGCCGATGCCAAGGTCTCCTGAAGGCTTTCGATGAGCTGGGTCAGAATCTGCTCGCCCTGCGGCCCTCGGTCCGCGAAGCTGGCCCTCAGGGCTTCAAGGGCCTCGGGATTGACCAGCGCCTGCGGGTTTTCCTCCATCTGGGCCAGCTGATCGGCCGGCAACGCCTGGCGAATAGTGGGTGGCAGCGAGTCTTGCAGACCCGCGGCGAATCGGTTGGCCATGAACGACCCAAGCACCGCCAGCCCCAACGCGCCGCCTATCGAGCGGTAAAACTGCGTGGCCGACGTCACCGCGCCCAGCTGGCCGGCGGGCGAGGCGTTCTGCACGGCGATGGTGAAGCTGGGGAACGTGATGCCAAGCCCCAGGCCAATGACCATGATGCTGGCAACTGCCTGTCCGAAGGACGTTTCAGGCGTCATCCGGGAGGTCAACACAACGCCGCAGGTCATGATCGCGATTCCGATGAGTCCCTGCAGCCGGTAGTGCCCGCCGAGCCGGGACAGCGCCTGCCCGGACAGCGTGGCGGCGACCACCATGCTCAGCATCATCGGAGTCAGGAAGGATCCGCTGCTGGTGGCCGAGGCCCCCAGCACGCCCTGGAAGAACAACGGGATGAAGATGATGGATCCGAACATCGCGAATCCCGTGATAAATACGGCCACCAGGGAGATGCTCACCACGGGGTTGGCATAGATGCCGAGCGGCATGATCGGGTCGTCTGCTCGTCGCTCGACGAGAACCAAGACCACGGTCATCACGACCGCAACTACCAGGACCCCGACGATCTGCAGCGACAGCCAGTCGTACTGCACGCCGCCCAGCGACAGACCGATGAGCAGCGGCACGATCACCAGCACAAGCAGTGCCATGCCGGCGTAGTCAAGGCGAATGCTCCGGCGCTCGGGTCGCGTGTTGGGGAAGAAGCGAATGAACAGGGCGATCACGGGCAGGCCCAACGGCACATTCACATAGAAGATCCAGTTCCACGACAGGTTGTCGGTGATGAAGCCGCCCAGGGTGGGACCGATGACTGACGACAGGCCGAAGACGGCGGCGACAATGCCCTGGTACTTGCCGCGCTCCGCGGGGGGGAACAGGTCGCCGACGGTGGTGAAGGAAAGAGCCATCATGCTGCCGCCGCCGATGCCTTGGATGGCTCGGAAGATGATGAGCTGATTCATTGACTGACTGACGCCGGCCAGCACCGATCCGACCAGAAAAACCACGATTCCGCTCAGAAAGAAGACCTTGCGGCCATACAGGTCGGACAGTCGCCCGACAATTGGAACCGTGGTGGTCGACGCCACCAGGTAGGCGGTCGTCACCCAGGTAAACCGGTCGAACCCGCCCAGGTCGGCGATGATCCGCGGCATCGCGGTACTCACAACCGTCTGGTCCAGCGACGACAGAAACAGCGCCAGCATCAGCCCGCCCATGGTCAATACCACCTGCCGACGCGGCAGCGGGGTGTAGGAGTTGAAGGGCGGGGAAGCCGCGTCGGCTCTCACGATTGAGCGCTAGTGGCCTGTGCGTCAGGGCCTGTGGCTAGTGGTCCGTGGGCCCGGGGATCAGTCTTGAAAGTTCAGCGCGTGCAGACGCGCCGCGCCGCAGAGGTGAATGCGCAGGCGGATCGCGTCGTCGTCCAGGTCGGCAAGCCTTCGGTCGCGCCAGATCACCGGCTCGCGCAACCCGTCGCGGTGCACGGGCTGGCAGTCATCGCGCCCGAAGCCGGCCAGGGGCTCGTCGCTATCCGCCGGCAGGACCTCTACCTCCGCCCAACTGCGCGACGGCTGTGCGTCGCTGAGGTTGATTGAGAGCCGCCCGCCGCGATCCCTCAGCGTGAAGGGCTGCGTCACGACATAGCCGGGCGTCTCACGGTCAATCGTCTCCAGGCAAGTGAAGCGGTCGATCGGTAACGTCGCCAGACCCATATAGGAAGGTCGCGACGCGCCGGTGTTACGGGCGTGCGAGTGCGCCGGAATGTTGCCGGCGGGCCAGCTGTTCCAGTCCTCGCCGTTGCCGCAGTAGTAGAGGTAGAGCTGCTGGTTGTGCTCCACCAGCTTGTCAGCGATGACCAGCAACCCGCTGTCCCAGGTCCCGCGCGCACCTCGGCCAATCAGCGTCTGGTGGGGCTGCACCCGCGTGAAATGTTCGCCGTCGCGGCTGACCGCCAGGCGGATGTCGGCGCAATACTGGCCAAATCTGCCGATGCCGTTGGGCGCGTACCAGCCGTACTCGTAGGGCATCACGTACTGACCGGCGTAGGGGGCCAGCATCAGGTAGTGGTTCTCCTGCTCACGGCCGTCGTTGGGGTGCAGGATGGGGTTGTCAGGGCTAGCCCTCAGGTGCTCCACGTCCGGTCCGTAGGCCAGGTGCTTGACACGCACACGCTCCGGGCCGCTCTTGTTATTCGGCAGCGCGCCCTGCCAGATCAGCTTGAAGCGGCGGCTGGGATCGGGGTCCTGATCGTCCTTGACCAGAGCCGCGATGTCGGGCGCGGTCCCGTCCCATTCGGGCAGGTCGATGCGCGTCCGCTCGGACCAGTGGATGCCGTCGGGTGAGTAGACGGCCCAAATGCCCCCTGCGTGTTCGCGCGGCTCACCCTTGACGATCATCTGGTAGCGGCGGGCTGGATTGTCCTCGTCCAGGTCCTTGATCACCGGCCCCCAGGCCATCAGACAGATGTTGTTATCGCGACTGCCGCGGTAGTCGTAGAGGCCCAGGCGCGGCTTTTCCCAGTGGACGCCGTCGTCGCTGATGGCGTAGCCGGTGCCAAACCAGATCTCCAGGCTCAGATCCGTGCCGGCATACCAGCATTTGAAGATGCGCTCCTCATCGTCGTACAGAATCGTGCGGCTTTCCCAGGGCCGGGCCTGCAGGCCGTCCCACTCGTGCGCATCGCCCTGGGTCAATATCGGGTTGCTGGGGTGCTTGCTGGCCTGGCAGACGCTGTGCACGACGTTGTGGCGCGTCTGCACGTCTGCCAGGTCCAAAAACAGCACGCGGTGCTCAGGCATGGTCAGGCTCCTTCATGGCACGGGCGTCCATTGTCATGGCGCCAGACCGAAGGCGTGCAGGCGCGCGGCCCCGCAGAAATGGATCCGCAGGCGGACCGCGTCCTGGCCCAGATCGGCCAGTTGCCGCTCGCGCCACACGACGGATTCCCGCAGCCCGTCGCGGCACAGCGGCCGGCAGTCGTCGCGGCTGAAACCGGGCAGTGGTTCGTCGCCGTCAGCCGGCAATACCTCGGCCTCCACCCAACTGCGCAGCGGCTGAACGTCGCTGATGTTGAGTGAGAGCCGGCTGCCGCGCTCACCAGCCGTGAAGGGCCGGGTGACGACAGATCCCGGAGTTTCTCGGTCAACCGTCTCCAAACAGGTAAATCGGTCGAGCTTCAGGGTGGCCAGCCCCATCTGCGACATGCGCAGCGCGCCGGTGTTTCGCCAGTGCGAGTCCTCTGGGATGTTGCCACCGGGCCAACTGGTCCAGTCCTCGCCGTTGCCGCAGTAGTAGAGGTAGAGCCGGTCGTTGTGCTGCACCAGCTTGTCGGCGATCACCAGCGAGCCGCTGTCCCAGTCGCCGCGCGGGCCGCGGCCGATCAGCGGCTGGTGCGGCTGCACCCGGCTGAAGTGCTCGCCGTCGCGGCTGACTGCCAGGCGGATGTCGGCGCAGTACATGCCGAACCGTCCCGTGCCGTTGGGTACGTACCAGCCGTACTCGTACGGCATGACGTACTGCCCGGCGTAGGGCGCCAGCATCAGGTAGTGGTTCTCCTGTTCGCGACCGTCGTTGGGATGCAGCACGGGGTTGGCTGGGCTGGCCCTCAGGTGCTCGACATCCGGGCCGTAGGCCAGGTGCTTGACGCGCACAAGCTCCGGGCCGCTCATGTTATTCGGCGCGACGCCCTGCCAGATCAGCTTGAAGCGGCGGCTGGGATCGGGGTCCTGATCGTCTTTGACCAGCGCCACGATGTCGGGGGCTCCGCCGTCCCACTCGGGCAGGTCGATGCGCGTCTGCTCGGACCAGTGGATGCCATCGGCTGAGTAGCCAACCCGAATGCCCCGCTCGCGCGGCGGACCCTTGACGATCATCTTGTAGCGGCGGGCCGGGTCGTCTTCGTCCAGGTCTTTGACCACTGGTCCCCAGGCCATCAGGCAGATGTTGTTGTCGCGGCTGCCCCGATATTCGTAGAGACCCAGCCGTGGCTTCTCCCAGTGGACGCCGTCGTCGCTGACGGCGTAGCCGGTGGCCCACCAGCGCTCCACGCTGACGTCGGTGCCGGCGTACCAGCACTTGAAGAGGCGCTCTTCCTCGTCGTAGAGCACCGTGCGGCCTTCCCAGGGCCGGGCCTGCAGGCTGTCCCACTCGTGGTGATCGCCCAGCGGCAGAACCGGGTTGTTTGGGTGCTTCTCGGCCTGGCAGACCGCCTGCACCACGTTATGCCGCGACTGCACGTCCGCCAGATCAAGGAAGGGCACCCGTCGCTCACTCATGGTCGCTGCCCCATTCCCTCATCGAACCAGGCTGTGATGGCGTGCAAGCGCGCGGCGCCGTAAAGGTTCACGCGCAGACGCACAGTGTCCTGCGGCAGGTCGGCCAGACGCCGGTCGCGCCAGACCACTGGTTCACTCAGGCCGTCGCGATGCAGCGGCTGGCAGTCGTCCCGCGTGAATCCGGGCAGTGGTTCATCCCCGTCCGCCGGGAGAACCTCCACATCCGCAAAGCTGCGCAGCTGCTGCACGTCGCTGACGTTGAGTGCCAGCCCAGCGTCCCGGTCGCCGATCGTCAGCGGTTGCGTCACCACGAATCCCGGCGTTTCTCGATCCACCGTTTCCAGGCACGTAAGCCTGTCCTTTGGCAACGTCGCCAGGCCCATGCGCGACACCCGGTTCGACCCGACCTCGCCGGTGCCTTTCCAGTGCGAGTACTCCGGCACGCTGCCCTCCGGCCACTGCGTCCACTCCTCCCCGTTACCCACGTAGAAGAAATAGAGTCGCTCCTCGTGCTCCACCAGCTTGTCGCTCATCATCAGCGCTCCCGCGTCCCAGGTCCCCCTGGGGCCCCTCGCGATCAGCGGCTGGTGCGGCTGCACCCGCGTGTAGTGATTCCCGTCCTGGCTCACCGCCAGCCGGATGTCCGAGCAAAACATCCCGTGCACGCCCGTCCCGTTTGGCGCGTACCAGCCGTACTCGTACGGCATCACGTACTGCCCCGCGTAGGGCGCCAGCGCCAGGTAGTGGTTCTCCTGCTCCATCCCGTCGATCGGATCCAGGATCGGGTTGTCCGCAATCGCCGTCAGCTGCTCCACGTCCGGCCCGCAGGCCAGGTACTTGGTCCGCACCATCTCCGGACCCGGCTTGTTGCTGCGTCCCAGCCCCTGCCACACCATCTTGAACCGGCGGTTCGGGTCAGGGTCCTGGTCGTCCTTGATGAGTACGACAATGTCCGGATCGGGTCGGTACCACTCCGGCAGGCGGATCGAGGCGCCGTCGGTCCAGTTCACCCCGTCCGGCGAAACGCTGATCCAGCAGTCGTCTGGTCGCTCGTTGCTCTTGACGATCATCTTGTAGCGGCGGCTCGGGACATCGTCCAGGTCCTTGACCAGCGGCCCCCAGCCCTTCCGGCAGACGTTGTTGTTGCTACGCCCCCGGTATTCGTGCAGGCCCAGCTTCGGCTTCTCCCAGTGCACCCCGTCGTCGCTGACCGCGTAGCCGGTCCACCACCAGCGGTCCATGCTCAGGTCGCTGCCGGCGTACCAGCACTTGAACAGCCGTTCCTGCTCGTCGTAGAGAATCGTGCGGCCTTCCCACGGGCGGGCCTGCATGCCGTCCCACTCATGCGCGTCGCCCAGCGGCAGCACCGGGTTGTCGCGATGCTTGGCGGCCTGGCAGACCGCCTGCACCACGTTGTGCCGCGATTGAACGTCGGCAAGGTCCAGGAACAGCAGGCGGTTTCCCGGGGCGAGGAGGCGCGCATCGCTGGTAGACATGTGACCGACCTTTCACGCGGCTGGTGGCGTTTGGCTGTGTGGGTCAGGACCAATGGGTTGCCCACCGGCCGCGCGGACTCACCATAGCGCCCCGGCTGTCCAAACCTCTGGCTTCTGCCTGTATGGGGCGGCACTGAGACGCCGTCGGGCGACGTTCGCGAACCGTCCTCTTTAACCGGCACACTCGGCAAAGGAAGGTCGGCGCTGCGCCTGCTAGCGTGAGACGGCACCTGGATCGAGCCGGATGTCGCCGTGACCGACAGTCCTGACGATGGATCAGCGCCGCCCGCTCCGCAGCTGCCGGTCACTATCGTCGATTACGACCCGACCTGGCCGCAGGCCTTCGCGGCGGCCCGGGCCGAGATTCTCGAGGCCGTGGGGCCTTACGTGGAGTGCGTCGAGCACGTGGGCAGTACCTCCGTCGTGGGGCTGGCCGCCAAGCCGATCATCGACATCCAGGTCGGCGTGAAGGAATGGCACGAAGCAAGAGTCACCATCAAGCCACTGGGCGCGCGCGGCTGGCTGTTCCGTGGGCAGAACGGCATTCCACGCCGCCACTACTTCGTAAAGCGCAACGCCGCCGGACGCCGGACGCATCACTTGCACATGCTGGAAGTCTCGTCGGACCGCTGGCATGGGGCGCTGGACTTTCGCGACTATCTGCGAGCGCATTCCGACGCGGCGTGCGAGTACGCCGCCCTCAAACGCCGGCTCGCGCGCCGCATCTACCACGACCCCGGCGAGTACACGGAAGCCAAGGCGCCGTTCATCCAGCGCATCCTCGCCCAGGCCCTCGGCAAGTCACGCTAGCGCCTGCGGCTGGTCCCGCCTGCGGCTGGAGGTCTGTGTTCTGTCTTGCGGCGGCTTCAGACCGCGCGGCTCTCTCGATTGCCTGCGTTGAACAAACTCTCCGTGCCGCTGACCAACCACCAGTGAGCCGGATTGGCTAAAGCCCTCAGGCCGGTCGACAAGCTCTTGCGCAAATCGCCGTCGCCACGGGCCGAGATCGGCTTCGCTGGCGAGGTCGTGCTCCTCGTTTGGATCGGCGACCACGTCGAACCGGTGCTCCTCGCCGGTATGGCTGAACCAGCTGTGGTGACGTCACTCGTTGACGCTCACACGGGCTCTTGCTAGCCTTCCGCGATTGAAAAGTCTGTCTTCGAAGGGTTCGGTTTGAAATGAGTTTCGCAGCACTTTCAAGGCGCAGGTTAGTCAAATCGCTTGGCGCTGGCGCCCTTGGCGCCGCGGGCGCGGCACTGGTTGCCGCCTGCGGCGAAACGCAGGCGGCCGAAGTGGAGCAGATGGTCGAGAAGGAAGTTCCGGTCGAGCGGGCCGTAACCAAGGAAGCTGTCAAGGCAGTCACGGTTGCGCGGACGGTCACGCGGCAGGTTCAGGTCCAGAAGGTCGTGGAAGCTCAACCGACGCCACAGACTCAGACCCTCCAGTTCCAGACCGACCACACCTCCGGTTCGCGTGGTTCGGCTGTCGCATGGGCCCTCGCGCGATTCTACGCCGAGAACCCCAACATCATCGTTCGGTACGTCCCAGCGCCAACCGACGTTTCTGTCGTGTACGGCACAATGGTGGCGGCCGGTTCCCTGCCGGAAGCCGCACTGATGAGCGGCTGGTTCGCCACGGGGTGGTACACGGCCGGCGCCTTCACCAACATCGACGATGTCCTGGCCAAGCAGGACAGCTACAACCCCCAGGACTGGTATTACCCCGGCGATTCCTCCGGTGTGGACTTCGCCGACACGTTGCCCTACGGCCACCTTGACGGTCTGCGCGGCAAGCAGTTCGGCATGCCCTACCAGGGCAACACCAACGGTCAACACATCAACCTGCAGATCATGGAAGAAGCAGGGATCCAATGGCCGACGCCGGGCAACTGGCATCTCGAGCAGCAATTCCTGGACGACCTGCGCAAAGCGACCGATCCGGACACCAACACCTTTGGCATCGAGGTTGGCGGCGGCAACGGTGGGTCCTGGACGCAGTGGAACCCCTGGGGTTGGGCGTTGGCCGACGATCCGAACATCATGTACCGCAGCGCCGACGGCATGCGCACAACCTGCTGGGACTCCGGCGCCGATCGGGGCGTGCGGCTGGCGGTGGACTTGATCGCCGTACATAAGGTGTCGCCGGCGCTCGGCGAAAGTCGCGAATTGGCCGGTGAGTTCCGCGACCTGTTCTCCGCCGGCAAGCTGCTCACCGCACGCAACGGCGGTGCCGTCGGCAGTACGATCAGCCGTGTCGCCGATCGCTTCCCGTGGTCAATGGCGCCCATGCCCGAGGGTCCGCGCGGCCCCGTGCCGCACGAGATCACCGAGCAGCCGCACATGATCGCCAACACGGCCCAGTTGAATGGCACCACCGAGGCCGCCACGCAGTTCGTGCTGTTCATGGCCGGCCCGGAGGTTCAGGGCCGCATCGCGGTCGACCGCGGATCGATGCCCTTGCGCAAGGATGTGATGGCGTCGCCTGAGTTGGCCGCGGGTCCGCCGCAACGTCACGGCATGTGGAAGGACTACCTGGAGCAGCCGGACGCTCGCCACCGGCAGATGGGCTATCCGGCCTGGCTGGAGTGGATCAACTCCTGGCGCAACGTGGACGCCGCGCACGCGGGCGACTTGACGATCGATGAATTGATGGAGCGAAGTCTTACAAGGGCTGACCGCGTCCTGAGCGACAACGCCGAGGCCTATCAGGAGCTGAAGACCTACATCGCGAACGTCTGAGCCTTCGACTGGATTCGCACCCGACAGACGGGAGGCCGCTCAATCGAGCGGCCTCCCGATCCTTTAACGAACCCTGCGATGCGTCCTAGCTCAAGTCCCGCGGCGCCGTGCCGAAACGAAACGCGAATAGCGCGCCGTAGGTCACCTCGATATGCAGGCGCACCCTCTCGCCCTGAACGCGCTCCAGACCCGTGTCCCCTCCCCAGCTCACGGGATGATCGATCGCGTCGCCCTGAATAGGATCGCAGTCCTCCAGCGAGCGACCGGCAATGGGGCCGGCTTGCGCCGTCCGCAGGCCCACTCGAACCGTGCCGGTCTGATTCAGCCTGGCGTTTATGAACAGCCGCGGTTGCCTGGCATCTACAGGCTCCGTCACCAGCTGACCGGTTTGGCGGCCCGCCACCAGGCCGACGAAACGGTCGACGCCAAGCAGGAACGACCCGATGGCCGCGATTCGGTGAATCCGGCCATGTGCCGACTGCCGCCCCATGTACCAGAACCGTAAGTGCCGCCCCTGGCGAATGGGCGGGTTGTTGGTCACGTTGAGCCACGTGTCGTCCCACTGCCCGTCCGGCCCCAGGTCCAGGAACGGCTCGCGGCGCGGCCGGTGCCATCGCACGCCGTCCGGGCTGGAGGCCAGCGTCACCCAGATCTTCTCCACTTCGGTGTCGTAGAGATCCACGAACGCCAGATAGCGATTCCCGTACGCGAATGGACTGATGGAGTAGAACTGCGTGCCGGGCGTATCCCAGTCGTCCATGCGCAGCACGGTCTCAAAGTCCGACCAGGACAGAAAGTCACGACTGGTAGCACGCGTGATCAGGCGCTTGTAGGGCATCCGCGAGCCCAGCGGTTCGTTCGGAACCTCGGCTTCCGGGTATTGCGGAGAGGACACCGCGCCGGTCACCTTTGGACGGCGTGTGTAGGCAAGGTAGTGGCCGGAAACCGGGTCCTTCATGGCCGAGTGACGGTCGCCGGCTAGCGGCATCATGGGCGCGCTCGTACGACTCCAGTGGATGCCGTCCGGGCTGAACAAGCCGTAGATTCCATTGCCCTGATCGGTCTCGAATGCGTGGTAGGCGAGCAGCTTGTAGCGGCGCTCCGGAGCGCCTACCTCGTCCACGATCACCCCGTGGCTCTCAAAGGCCCGCAGGCCGGCAAAATCGTGAGGCCAATACACGATGTTGTTATGACGCGAGCCGTGCCATTCCACCGCATGCAGATCGGGCTTCTCCCACGTCAGCCCGTCATCGGACACCGCATAGTTGAAGACGTTCCGGTCAGACGCGGCCTCAACATCGTCGTCGGCACTGCGGTACCAGCACTTGTATAGGCCCTCCTCACGGTCATAGAGCACCGAGGACCAAAGCCCGGCCGCACGTCCCTCCCAGGGCCGGTCCGGGCGAATCACTGGGTCGTGCGTGCGTCGCTCGGGCCGCGCCAGGACTCGGCGCAGGTGCCACCTGGCATCGATCTCCTCGTCATCCACGAGCAGATGGAGATCAGGGTCGTACATGGAGGAACCCCCGGTGTTCTGAGGCCTGGAGTCTAGCCCGCGAACCCCCTGCCTTCGGCGACGGCCTTGAAGCCACGGTCGGCGATTTGGCCCCCGGGGAAGCTAGCGCGGGGCCGGCACGAACCGTCCGTGCGGCCGACCAACCACGAGCGAATCGTTCCGGCTGAAGCCCTCCGGCCGGTCGGCTAGCTCCTGCGCAAGTCGCCGTCGCCAGGGGCCAAGATCGGCTTCGGGGGCAAGGTCGTGCTCCTCGTTGGGGTCCTCAACGACGTCGAACAGGTGCTCCTCGCCGGTCTGGCTGAACCAGATGTACTTGTGCCGCTCGTTAACGATCCAGTGGTTACCGTCGGCCTCCCGGTATTGGCCGGCGTGCTCGCCGTGCAGCACGTCGCGCCACTCGGGCGTTTCCCCACGCATCCACGGCAGCACGCTGCGACCGGTGACCGATTCGGGTATTTCGCAGCCGGCGGCATCCAGTAGCGTGGGCATCACATCCTGAAGGCCAACCGGCGCCGCGACTTGAACCTGCCGGGGGAATTCCATGGAACGCGGCGCTCGGGCCAGGAACGGAACGCGCGTTGAGGCCTCGTATGGCCAGGTCTTAGCGAACAGATGGTGATCGCCCAGCATCTCGCCGTGGTCGGACACGAACATGATGAACGTGTCGTTCAGCAGGCCGCGGTCACGCATGTACTGGAACAGTCGGTTGAGCTGCATGTCCACGTGATTGACGAGGCCGTAGTAGCCGGCCCGGCAGTGGTGCATGGGGCCAGGATCCAGGTTAAGCCGGCGGCTCCATCGTTCGACATCGTCCGAGAGCTCGGGATCGAGGCCACGGCGCGGCCCCGGGAACGGTGGAACCCAGTCGCCAATGACAGGTTCCGGCAGGTCCATCCGATCGTAGCGGTCGAAGAAAAAGGCCGGCGGCGTGAAGGGCGGATGCGGGTCCATAAACGAGACGTTGAGGAAGAATGGGACCGTTGGATCGCGCGTTTCCAGAAAGTCGATCGCTCGCGACGCGGTCCAGAAGGTGAGCGTTTTCTCCTCCGGCAGATGGGTCGGTCGGCCGATCCAGCCGTTCGAGGTCGCGCCGTTGGCCATGGCCCAGCGCTCGAACGGGGCCTCGCCGCCCAGCCAGGTGAGGTAGTCGTTGTTGACGCTGCGCGAGCTGTTGGCCAGGTCCATGGCGTCAAAGCCAAAGCGGCGCCTCGGCGGTTGCAGGTGCAGCTTGCCGCTCATGTGGGTTTCGTAGCCGGCGTTCCGCAACTCGCCCGCCAGCGTGGCCGGCGGATTCCATTCCGGATGCGAGGTCATCCCGACCATCCCGTTCGCAGCCGGCGCTTGGCCCGACATCAGCACGCGACGAGCCGGGATGCAGGACGGGCACTCGGTGTAACCGCGGCGGAAGTGAGTGCCCGAAGCGCCGATCCAATCCATCGCCGGCGTTTCCAGCACCGGATGGCCGTCCAGCCCGAGGGCATCGCCTCGTTGTTGGTCGGTCACGATCAGCAGGATGTTCGGACGTGCGTCAGACATCAGAAGTGGCTCCTCCGGATGAGATCCGTATTCCGCGCCGTCGCCAAGACTGTATCGACTCGCGGACGGATCGCGAACGGGCGCTGCGGCAGCCGGACCAGCCCGACCTGCCGGATCGGGCCCTCAATCGCGAGGTTTCGTCGGCCGGGTACGCGTGGGACCTGCACCGGCGTGTCAATGCTCCGGGGAGGATCTGGGCGAGGCGTGCATTCGGACACGGAGTGTCAAAGGCTTGATATCTGCGTGCTACCCTTCCGTCGTTAATTAGGGTTTTGCCCCGCGCGGCTCCATTGTGGTGCGTTGCACTCGCTTCGGAGTCAGTGTGTCAGGGAGGTAAGTGACTTTGAGAATCGCACTGAATAACATGACCCGTCGGCGAATGCTGCGTGTCGGCAGTGGACTCGGTCTCGGCGCAGCCGGGGCGGCGGTGCTCGCCGCCTGCGGCGAGACGCAGATCGTCACCAGGGAAGTCCCGGTTGAAACAACCATAATCAAGGAAGTCCCGGTCGAGACGATTGTCACGCAGACGCAAATCAAGGAAGTCCCGGTCGAGACGATTGTCACGCAGACGCAAATCAAGGAAGTTCCCGTCGATCGCGTGGTGACGCAGCAGGTTGAGGTCGAAAAGATCGTCACCCAGGTCGTCGAGGTCGAGAAGATCGTCGAAGTCGAGAAGATCGTCGAGGTCGAGGCGGCGCCGCAGCCGATGGCACAGCTCTTCGCCTTCGGAACCGACCACACGTCCGGCCCGCGCGGGGCGGCCATGAAGTGGGCGCTCGATCGATTTGCACAGGTGTCTCCGCACCTGAGCGTCAAGTTCGTGGCCGCGCCGACCGGCACCGATCAGGTGTACGGCGTGCAGTTTGCTTCCGGCAGTCAGCCCGAGGTTGCGCTGATGACGGGCTGGTTCGCCGCCGGCTGGTACGCGGCGGGGGCGTTCGTGCAGATCGACGACTTGCTCAGCAAGCGGGACGATTTCGATCCGAACGACTTCTACTACTACCCGGACACTGCGACGACCAACTTCCAGCACACGCGGCATGATCCAGGAAGCGGAGTGCGCGGTCCGTCGTTTGGCATGAACTTCCAGGGCAACATCGAGACTCTGGCAATTAACCTCTCCATGGCCGAAGCCCTGGGCATCCCTGCGCCGACAGCCGGCAGCTTTGGCGCGTTGGCCGAGTTCGAAGACGCCCTGCGCATGGCTACCGACCCCGAACAGGACACCTTCGGGATGCGGCCAACTGGGTATTGGTTCAGCCTCGCTGCCTCCATCGGCTTTTCGCACGCGTCGGACCCAGAGCTGATGTGGTACAGCCAGGACGCAACCCGGAGCACGTTCGTCGATTCAGGAGCCGACATCGGCCTGCGCAAGGCTGTGGATTGGATTCTGAAGGACAAGGTGGTCCAGCCGAGCGAAATGAACAAGGAACTGTCCGGCGAGTTTGGCGACCCGTTTTCCTCCGGAAAGAACCTGTTCCGGCAGGGCAACGGCCCGTTCGGATCGCAGGTTGGTCGCATCAAGGACCGGTTCAAGTGGGCCCTGTCTCCGCTCCCCGAAGGCCCTGATGGTCAGCCCGTGCTGCAACAGTTCAGCGATCAGCCGCACTTGATCACGGCTACGGCCGAGACGCGTGGCAATACTGAGGCCGCCGTGGAGTGGACGGCGTTCCTTTCAGGGACCGAGGTGCAGACGCGGATCGCCGTCGACCGCGGATCGGTGGTCGTGCGTAAGGACGCCGCGGATTCTGCCGAAATGGCGGCGGGACCGCCCGAGAACCATGCGCAGTTCCGCGAGTGGCTGAGTGTCCCCTCGGCGAACCATCCGCAGTTCATGTTCCCCAGCTACATCGAGTGGCATGTGTCGAGCCACAGCTCCGCCATCGCCAATCGGGTATTTCTGGGTGAGCTGACGGTCGATGAGGGAATCCCCCTCATGTACGCGGCCGGCGACGCGGTGCTGGCTGAGAACGCCGAGCGTTACGCCGAGTTGCAGGCCTATTCGGGCAGCAGGCCTGGACCGATCGGCGGTTAGGACGAGAGGATCGAAGTACACCCGCTGCTGAGGCGATCGATGGCCCCTCAACGGGGTGATTGATCGGATCCGGTGAGGTGTGCTAACAGCAGAGGGCGAGGGATCATTCCCTCGCCCTCTGCTTGCTTCCATGATTTTTCGAAATGGCGGACGTTGCGGCGCGCCGGAGTCGGCGCCAACCACCGCACCGAGCATTGAACCATCCGTGCGACGTTGCGGGGTGCGCCCGGGCCAAAAACTCCGAGGCGGCGCATTCAACCCGCCCTGCACCTGCCAGTCCAATGGCTTACCCTTCAGACCGACGAGCCTGAGCACGAAGCGTTCGAGGAGCATGTGCAACGTATGAGTCTTCAGCTCGTGGCTCCTAGGCCATCGTTCCAGCAAACAACACGGCAGATTTGGTCTCGCCGGGGAGCGGGTTGTTGAGCGACCAATCGGCGGCTGACAGCCAACCCAACGTCCTTATCATCCTGTGTGATCAGCTGCAACGGGACTTTGTCGGCGCCTATGGGCATCCGCTGGCCCGGACGCCGCACGTGGATCGGTTGGCGGCTGAGGGCGTGAAGCTCGCGCGCGCCTACGTGCCGAAGCCGCAGTGCGCACCGTCTCGGGCTTCAATTTTCACCGGTCGCTACCCGCATCAGCATCGGCTGATGATGAACGGCGCCTGGCATACCTGGCAGACACCGGCCGGGCCGCTGGCCAACCGGCCGGCGTTGCCCGAGTCCGTGCCTTCGCTCGGGCAGGCGTTCCAGGCGGCCGGCTACCGTCTCGGCTACACGGGCCCGTGGCACATGGGGAACGACGAGACCCCCCAGCACGGGTGGACCGACTTCTGGCGAACGTATCGCTATTGGAAAGACGGGCGCGACTTCTACGTTCAGTACCTGGAAAAGCTCGGTCTGGACGAGGTCTTTCATACCGAGCATCAGCGCGCCAACATGGCCAGGTCCGCACGGACTGATCACGGTCAGCCGTCCATGGCCACCCAGATCCCCACAGAGCACACCCGCACCGCCTGGGCGGTCAGTCAGGCATTGGAGTTTCTCGATAGCGGCGATGCCCGCCCCTGGCTCTTCTGCTGCTCGATCAAAGATCCCCATCCCCCGGTGCTTCCGCCCCGCGAATTCGCTGACCTGGTTTCTCCCAATGACATCCAGTTCGTGCCGTCGTGGGTTGACGACCTGGAAGATAAGCCGGCCCAGCAGCGCGACTCCGCCAGCGTGCGCTGGACGTCGTATATGTCCGACGACCAGTGGCGCCAATACATCGCCCACTACCACGGACTGAATGCCCACATCGACACCGAGGTCGGCCGGCTGCTGCGTGGGCTCGACCAGCGCGGACTCGCCAACGACACCCTCGTCATCTTCCTGTCCGACCACGGCGAAATGATGGGCTCGCATCACATGGCCCACAAAGGCCCCTACATGTACGAGGACGTGTACGCGATTCCTTTCATCGCGCACTGGCCGGGACGCATTGAGGGCGGTCGCACCGAGAGCGGTTTCGTTTCGACAGTTGACTTCGCGGCCACGCTCGGTGCGCTCACCGGTGTCGACGTCGATGGCGGCGCCGGTCTCGACCAGTCCGCCATGCTGGCCGATGGCCGGCCCGGGCCTCGCGACGCCATATTCGCCGAGTTCTACGGCCAGGGATCTGAAGCCGAGCGCGGCCTGATGGCGATCAAGTCAGTGCGGACCGACCGCTGGAAGTACAACGTGTACCTCAACGACCGCTCGGAGCTGTACGACCTCGCCGCCGATCCTCATGAACTGACGAACCTGATCGACAATCCCGAGCACGCGGACACGCGCAGCCAACTGGGTGATCGCATCGTGGGCTGGTTGCGGGAGACCGATGATCCGCTGGCCGACACGTTCGCACGCGAGATCGCCAAGCTCGCCGGCGCGGGAACGGTCGGGACCTAGCTCGGCTCAGGCGCCCTTCGGACTCGCACTGGCCACGGCGCGAGACCTACCTTCGCCCAGTTCGGCGTCACGGTTTGGCGCCTACCCGCACCAACAATCCTGACGACCGCGATTCCGGCAAGTCCCAGCGCACTGCCGGCGCCAATGCGCGACCATGTGTTCAGGCAGCGTGCCCTGGCGACTGCGCCGAACGCGGCATTCGCTGTCGCTCGCGCGGGCACGAGACCATCGCAACGCACCCGAGAAGCGATGCAGCCTCAAGGTCCCAACGGTCATGGCTGGCGTTGGACCACCGTATATAGTATGGAAATCGCGCCGCATGGCGCTGAAGTCCACTTTTGCAACCGAGGACAGAGTTAGCAATGTCAACTGAATTCAGTTTTGCCCAAATTTTTCAACTGATCGGCGAAAGTATCGGAGGGTTTCTGCCCTTCCTCTTAGCCGCGCTAGCCGTCTTCCTCGGGGGCTGGATTGTGGCCAAGATCCTATCCACCGTTATTCGGCGCGGCCTGCGGCGACTTCGATTGGGCGAGCGCCTCAATCGCTGGACCGGTGGTGCCGACGGCGCTATCGACATCGAGGGCGGGATCGCGCGAATCGTGTTCTGGATCATCATGGTCTTGGCGCTGGTGGGATTCTTCCAGGTCCTGGGCATCAGCGTGGTCACGGAACCGCTCAACCAGTTCCTCAACCAGATATTCGCGTTCACCCCTCAGCTCCTTGGCGCGGCGATTCTGCTGTTGATCGCCTGGATCGTGGCGAGCATCGCGCGGGTGTTGGTGAGACGTGGGCTCGAGGCCAGCCGCTTTGAAGAGCGGTTGCTGGACCGCGGCGAGGTGACGGATGAGTCCGCCACACCGATCTCGGCCACCGTCAGCGATGCGGCCTACTGGCTGACCCTGCTGCTCTTCCTGCCCGCCGTCATCGGCGCCCTGGCCCTTGAAGGCCTGCTCGGCCCGGTCCAGGGAATGATCGACAACGTGCTCACATTCCTGCCAAACGTCCTGGCTGCGGTCTTGATCCTGATCATCGGCTGGTTGGTGGCACGCATCGTCCGCCGCGTAACCGCCAGCTTTCTGGCCAGCGTGGGCGTTGATCGGCTCGGCGAGCGCGTCGGCCTCGGTGCCAGCGTGGGGACCCAACGACTTTCCGAACTTCTCGGCCTCACGCTCTATGTGCTCATTCTGATCCCGGTGCTGATCGGCGCGCTCAACGCGCTGCAACTAGACGCCGTCACGGCGCCGACCAGCAATATGCTCGACGCGATCCTCGGCGCGGTACCCAACATTTTTGCGGCTGCGCTCGTGGTGGGCATTGCGTTTGTAGTAGGGCGGCTGGTCGCGGGGCTCGTCGAGCGCCTGCTGGCCGGGGCCGGGTTCGACCGAGTGCTCGTGTGGCTGGGGATTGGGTCGGATCAAGCGACAGTCGCCTGGACGCCCTCGCGCATCGTCTCGACGCTCGTGGTGGTGGCCGTGATGCTCTTCGCGGCGATCGAGGGATCGCGGCTGCTTGGATTTGTGGAACTCGCTGCGCTCATCTCGCAATTCACGGTCTTTGGCGCACAGATCCTGTTTGGGCTCGTGATCTTCGCGCTCGGCTTGTTCCTGGCTAGCCTGGCCGCGCGTGCCTTGAGCGGGTCGGGTGTAGGCAACGCCACGCTGCTCGCCATCGTGGCCCGTAGCTCAATTCTGGTTCTGGCCGGTGCCATGGCGCTGCTGCAGATGGGCATAGCCGACGAGGTGGTCCTCATCGCCTTCGGCCTCACCGGTGGCGCCGTCGCTGTGGCCGCGGCCATCGCCTTCGGCATCGGCGGCCGCGAAGCGGCTGGACGCTTGCTCGATGAGTGGCTGCAGCGCTTGAGACAACGCAGTGATTAGCCGCGCCCGCCGAAGCTCACCCCACGGCGCACAACCGCCACCCACCGTCATTCCAGTGAAAATCGGAATCCGGGGCCCCTACAGTTCTCCTTACCTCGATCCCGCAAGGCGCTGCCCGCCCGCCCCCGGTGACCGCCGTTCACCGGCCACTGGCGACTGACCACTGCCGGCAGCCCTTCGCTGGCTGCCGGCATGCGTGGCAATTGCCACTCGTTTACGTTCAGTGCGCACTGAACCTGATGTCTCTGCAACCTGGATTTCGGATGTCTACCTGCCGCCCGCCCCTCCGCGCCGCCGTTCCCTTGCCTGGCGGCGCCCGGCTGCGGGTCAGGAGTTTCTTGGAAGAAACTCCTCGGTGCGCCAACCCGCCCGGTTCCGTGCTCCCGGCCGTCTGTCACGCGCCTCTGGCTCCCACACCCCGGCCTCCGCACTTTAGGATTCACGCCAGCAGTCGGAGCGTTGAGCGGGGGCTTAGATGGCCAAACGTGACGCCGAAATGACCGACGCGCCGCCCACCTCCTGGTTCGAGACCTACCTGCGCGGCGCGCCAATCGATCTCAAGGGTCGGGCTGGTCTCCTGCTGGACAACGCCCTCGTGGAAGACCGCTGGAACATCTCCCGCAGCTTCAACCAGCCGGCCAAGTCTTGGCGCAATCCGGTGGCGGTGGCGGACAAACCGTGGGAACCGAGTGGGCTCGTCCGTCCCTCCGTCTTGTGGGACGACGACGTTGGTCTCTTCCGCATGTGGTACACAATCCAGTCCAATCGCTGGTTTCCCCAGGGCCACGGCGCGAGCGGGCCGACGCCGGACGACTGGCAGGGCAAGGTCATCGGCTATGCCGAGAGCGAGGACGGCATCACCTGGCACAAGCCGGCCGTGCGCTCCTACATCGGCTACCCGGACACCAACGTCGTATTCAGAGGCGCCTACCAGACCGCCGCCAGCCTGCGCGTGAGCTTCAACCGGCCGAGCACGGGCCAGCCGGGTCGCTTCATCCTGAGCTACGGGGACTATCATCCCAAACATGGCCGCTGCCTGTGTTTCGCCTACTCCGACGATGGCGTCAACTGGCGCTACGACCCGGCGAACCCGGTGTATTGGCCGGTGCAAGACACGATCCTCGTGCTAACCCATGACGACGCTAATCAGCGCTGGCTGTTCTACACACGACCCAATACCTACGCCGGCGTCGCGTCGCACTGGGCGGGGCTGACGGGGACGAGGCGCAACCTGAAGCGCCGGGCCGCCGTGGCCGTCGGCGACACGCCGTACACCCTGGGACCCGTCCGCGGCCTGCGCTGGCCCGACGAGGGCGAGCCGCCCGACTGTGACCTCTTTCTGGTCAATCGGGTTGCCTCGCACTACCTGGCCTTCGTCAGCGGCCTCTTCAACCCGCCGCAATACAACGCCCAGATCTATCTGGCGTCGAGCTTCGACGGCATCAACTGGGACCGGCTGCCCGACAACCCGCCGGTCATTCCCCGTGGCTCGGAGGGTCAGTTCGACTACGGCCAGGCCGAGGGAGTCACCCACGTCGTCGATCGGGCCGACATGCACTACCTGTTCTATTGCGGGTCGCCCGGCGCCCAGAAGACGCCCAACAACGAGTACGCCATTGGCTTGGCACGCGTGCGGCGCCATCGCTTCGTGTCCCAGATGGCAGGCGACGAGGGCGGCTACCTGCTGACGCGCCTGGTCCGCGTCACCCATCCGCACCTGCGCGTCAACCTGACCCTGCCCACCACGGTAGGCGCCCGGACCGACTTCCAGGCCGAGGTTTTGACGCCCGACGCGCGCGGCGTCGCCCACCCCGTGCCCGGCTACACGTTCGACGACTGCGTAGCCACAGCCATCGACGGCCTCGATGTCCCAGTCCACTGGCGCAACCACGGCGACCTAGGTCCCCTCCTGCACAAACCAGTCATGATCCGCTTCTTCCTCCGCAACGCCGGCCTCTACGCCTTCCAATTCACCCCCACCTAGCCACCCAAGCCAACCCGCCGTCGCCGCAAGTCCGAGTGCCCGCCGCCGCTACCTCGTCAATCACACCCCAGCAACCGCCGCAACCTCAGCCTCCACATGCTGAGATGTCCTGCGACAACGACAGCAACATGCTCGCCTTCCGCGACCATCACCGATCCCACCTCAGAGCATCGGCCGAATACATCGCCCTCAAGCACCGCCTGGACGGCAAGCCCTTGGCGGATCGGAGCGACCACACGGAGGCCGAGGCGCGGTTCATCAGGCCCGTCCGCAGTGAATTCCGACTCCAGACCCGCAGCGTGCGCACGCGACCTGTTCTACCGGCTGCTCGGGACAAACTTCCCATGCGGCTGCCCGACGACCAGTGAGCCTGCCTGGCTGAAACCCTCTGACCGGCCCGCCAGTTCTTGGGCTAGTCGCTGTCGCCAGGGATCGAGATCGGCCTCCAGAGCCAGGTCATGCTCCTCGTTGGCGTCCTCAACGACGTCGAACAAGTGCTCGTCGCCGGTCTGGCTGAACCAGATGTACTTGTGCCGCTCGTTCACGATCCAGTGGTTGCCGTCGGCCTCCCGGTACTGGCCCGCTTGTTCGTCATGCAGCACGTCGCACCACTCTGGCGACTCCCGACGCAACGACGGCATCACAGGCCGCGCCTAACCCCAAGCGACCGGTCGGCCTCTCAGGCGCTCGCTGATACACCGCCCCAAAACCGGTCATACAGCCAGTAGCACAGCGCATTGATCGCGCGATTATCCGCGTCGCTCGACACTTCCGAGACCGGGTGATGCTCCCGCGGTTCGTGATAGGGGTAGTTCCCGAACTCCCGAACTAGCGCGTGCCGCCGCGATCTAGCGTGCTAGGAAAGCAGCGACGATGGCCCCGGCGGTTCCAACCACGTTGAGCACAACGACCAGAAACAGACCGACGATCCAGACCTTGAGGTTGGCAACGTCAGCCTTCGTGGCGTAGTGCTTGAGTGTCCGATCCAGTTCGTCCCGTAGGTCTGATCTGGTCAAAGGCGGCTCTTGGACCGGTACGGTCGTCATCGCATTTCCCCTCTCGTGGCGCTTTGATCGCGCCCGCTGAAGGATTTCCTGTGCCGCCCGAACAATCCCGTCAATGATGATACCCAAGCAACTCCATCAAAGTCTGTCTCCCACCTGGGCATTCCAGTCGGCCGAACCGGGCCGCTTGCGCCCTCGCAGCGGCACGCAATAACCGCCACCGCTGCACCCCCAGCTCACCACCCAATCCGAAACGGAATCGACCGTCGCGGCCCCCTCGGCCGCACCGCCCCAAACCGGTCGTACAGCCAGTAGAACAACGCCTTGATCGCATGGTTGTCCGCGTCGATCGGCGCCTCCGAAATCGGGTGATGCTCCCGCGGCTCGTGATACCGGTACTTCCCGAACTCCCGGACCAGCGCATGCCGCCGCGACCTAGCGAGCTAGGTGTACTGACCACACACCTGCAAGCTCTGTGGACAGCGATGCGCATGGGCGGCGCGCCAGGGAACCCGTTCTCCCTGCGGTGTGCGCCGCAGGGAGGGATGCGCACCAGCTTGTACAGATCCAGCTATGGCAACTCGCTTCACTGTCTGGCCGGTATAGGGAGTGGGCCGACGCACGGCCCTGTAGGGGTCCGCCAGCCTTGATCAGGCGCAGGCAAAAATTGATCCCAGGTCCCGTATTCTCTATCGGGTCATCAGTCGGGATACAGTCAGTATATTAACCCGCAGAAATAAAGATCTCATCTTCCAATAAATCCAGTTCAATCCCAAAGTAGTATCTCAATATCGATCTAAATATATTCACTGATGTGATCGATGGATAAATTATCTTGTCGCCCCCGTCAGGAAGAAAATAAGCCGCTAGGATGTCATGGCAAATTGCCAGATAGCTACAGTGCTCGCGCCCGTGGTCACTCATTATTACTATGATGGGTTCTCTGTCGTGCGCTGCAAGGATCGCGTCAATTGTTTCGAGCATGCGAGCATTAAGCCAGATTATTTGGCCATGGAAGGCTGAGCCCACATCTGGGTCGTGACTGTCACTCCAACCCGCGCCAGTTGCTATGTTTCCATATTGGTCGAATAAATAAGGTGCGTGCGGCTTCACTAGGTGGGCGAACACAAACTTCGGAGACTCGATAGTGCCAATGGTCTGCATGTAATCCAGCCACTCAAGTGCCCGATATGGATCGGTCGAGCTGTACGTATAGCGATCTTCTGACTCGAAAGTACTCAGGCTATGGAACGCCTTAACGAGAGTTGTCTTAGCGAATTCACTCATAAATCTATTAGATAAGCTAAAGGATCTCTGCCAGAAATACTCGTAGAGCGAACCTGGATCGTAATCCGTGTATCCAGTGACAACACGGCCCTGAGGAGTGAACTCCACAATTTGGTGTGCGCTACGATTGGTTGCCGTCATCCGCCATCCCGATGACACATGGGTGTAGTTGTAGCCCAAGCTCGTCAGGATGGCTCCTAGTGCATGATCCAGGGTCGCGTTGTAAAGCCTGTATGTCTCCATCAGGGATTCAGCACATGGATCATCGTCGCTGATATAGCTCATGTTCAAGGACGACGTGATCGACCAGACGGTACACGAGTAGTTGCTGCGTGCATGTGGGTCAACATAGAAGCCACGGCTTTCTAGATCTCGCAAGAAGTCTTCGTTGTCAAATGGCTCCAGTGACTTGCTGCTAGGGTAGCCGTCCAGGACGATATAGTAAATGTCGCGTAAGTCGGCTGGCTTTATGCTTTCCGAAGTCTGTATCAAGTGGTTGTCAATATCTGCAGTATTAGACAGTATTGTGTCTCGTTCGTTCTGGTTAGTAATTGTCGCATAGGGCACCGATGCAAGCTGGAAGAGCGGAAAGAGAATTAGGACAATGCTCCCAAAGTTGAAAATCTGTCCTATTTGGTGCGCAAGCGCCGTGCGGCCTCTGAGTATCAGACCAATGCCGAGGATGATTGGTAGCGCTACGCCTAATAGCAGGCGTCTGTCAGACTGGGCCCAGCCGGCGACGTAGATGTGGCCATATGAAAAGAAGACGATGGCCAGTATTCCGGTCATCAAAGCTGCTGGCGCAGCACCGTTGAGGATGGACCTGAGGGCGATGAAGACTGCGGTCACAGCAGCCATGATGGCAACGCTGGGCACAATCGCCTCGTAGGCTCGGATCAGGATTAGGTTGGTAGCGAGAAAGTGGAGGATGGCGAACGCGGGAATTAGCCACGGAAAGACATAGAGGGTGCGGCGTGTCGGGGCTGGGTCACGAGGCGGTCGATGTGCGACGATCCAACGTTTTTCCAGGCTTAGCTTGGCAGCGGCCGGCCTTCCGATTATCAGCGCCGCGGCTCGAGTTGTTCTGTACGCTTTGGAGAGTCGTCGAGCGATGCCCGGCCGAAGCAGCACGGCCAGCGCTGCCGCGACAACGCCGCCGGCCAGACGAAGTATGTCAAGCCAGGAGCCCGCCAGCGCTGCCCTCCATCCATGGCCTCGCCATATGAGTTCGTACGCGAGCGGCCCCTGGTCGGTCGGATTGCGATTGAGCGTTGGTCCGGTGATGTCATTGCGCGGCTCGCGTGTCCCGAATATGGCGTGGCCGCTACGTTCATTCGAGACCCAAAGCTGGAGAATCAACGGCTCGCCGCGCACTGGCTCGTACGGGGGAAACTCGAGGACGTACGGCCTCAGGAGTTTGCTTGGCTCTATCCTTTCCGCGACCTGGCGCACGAGCTCGCGGTCTGGTCCCTGCAGCAATGCGGCCACGATCGGCGCCTCGCCCCGACCAGATTCGGTAGCCGCCCAAATGCGGACCTCCGAAACCACCTCAAGGCCATCGTCCAGGAGCTGCTCGACAGACTGTTCGGGCCAGACTGGGCCTACGGCATCGACAATGTCATCGGTGCCGTGGGAGACGAAGCTCGTCTGTGGCAGCAAGCTCAGCAATAGCCCGACGCTCACGAGGGCCAGGACCGAGGAAATCAGTCGCAGCCGAGAATCACGCAGTTAAATGCCCTCCATGTTGCAGAGCCCTGGCCCCGCTCCGCGGCTGTAACGGAGCGTCAGCGTAGGCCGAGCTTCCGCAGGGACTCTGGTGCGTCAGGACCGTTCGCCGTCGCGCAGTGCCATGCCGGGCGCCGAATCGCCTGTCCACGGTCGCAGGCCCGCCGACTCGTCCCGATCGCTTCACTCGTACCCCGATATATAAATGAGCCAACACCCTTCGGTATTGCTCCGATGCCGCGTAGCGCCGCACGCTCCCCAAGTGGCTCGCCAAGAGCTCTAAACACCACCGGCCCGCACCGCGTTGGAGGGTCTCGCCCTGAGCCGGCCCTTTTCAGCCAGACTGGCGCCGAGCACCTCTGACCCTCAGGCCACTCTCCAAGTGTTCGCCGACTACCGACCGTTCAAGATCCGGCCAGTATCGCAAATGCCGAATGCCGGGCCTCACCATAGCGCTCCGGCGCGTAGAACTCGCAACGCGCATGCTGCGGAGGTAGCGCGCATGTGGCCTGGGCACAACCCACGAGCCGATCTCTTCCGGGCTGCGAAGCAGGCCGTGGGCGGCGGCGCAAGCGGCGCGTTCCATCTGTTGCTGCTGGGAGCAAGTCTGCCGTGGGCCTGGCTGAAGCACTCGTAACTGATGCCTCTCGTTGACCTTCCATCGGTTGCCGTCCGCGTGCCAATACTGGCCCGCCTGCTCGACGTGCGGCACGTACCGCGAAGCTGGGATTCCGCCGTCAATTTACGGCAGGGTGCAGTGTCCGGTGGCCGAGTCAGGAGTCTCGCGCCCGGGTGCCTCCGGCCCTCGATGTCACCACCCGACCGCTCGGACTCAATGTTGACGCCGATACAGCGACCCAGATTCGGGCAGGCAGCACTTCGTCGTGGCGGCAATGTCCGGGAACTGAGCTCGCCACGGCGCGCTGGCGGTGGGTAGCAGCGTGAGCCTTGTGCACCGAAGTTTGTGGCTATCCGCCAGTCGCGAGACTCAGCTTACGGCGTGTTTCCAGCGTAAACGCCGGCGCTTTGCCACTTGCCCTTCGCACTCGTCGAGTGTACACTATTTGTGTAACTCCTGCAACCCAGGCCTGAATGCCCGTCATCGTCCTCGCGCTGCATCTCCCCCAAATTCTGCTGCGCCTTCTGCTCCTCGCACTACCGTTCACCCCGTTCGCGCCGGCTCCTTCGCCGCGGCCTTCCCTGGGTCCGCCGCGGGCCTCGCGACGAGCCCCGTCAAGGCACAACGACCCGGCCCGCCGCCGCGCGTCTTTCGGCGCCAACGTGTGCCTCGCCCCCGCCAATCCGCTGAACGCCAGCCCCGTACCCCGACCCGCCGCTAGCCAACCTTCCCCGGCCCCGGACAGGTCCCACACCCCGCCAAAACACACCCCGCGCCGCCTCAAGAGTTTTTTGGAAAAAACTCTTACCGCGCGCGAGGCGCTCGCTCAGCACCCCGCCAACACCCCCCAGCGTCCCCGCACCCTCTCCAGGCCCCTCCGCCGGTCACATGCCCCATGCCCAGGGGACCTGCCAGCCCATCCCCGTCGCGCCTATGGGCCGACCCGCCCTGTCGCTGGCCCCTCCCTCGGCGCGGTCGTTCCCGGCGTCCGAAGCTCGAAATCTCGCTCAAAAAAATCCGCCCAAACCGTCTCTCGCCAGCCCGTCCCCTCTGGGGACGGGCTGGCGAGAGACGGTTCCCCCCTTCACCCCCACGCCTCTGCGGCCCACGCCCACCCCGCCGTCCATGTACGCTCTCACCCAGGTCGTCGACCGTCACCCCCGAAAGTCGGTCCTGACATGCCAGCCCTCGCGCTCACCGGCGGCTCGCCCGTCCGCACCGAGCCCTTCCCCGCCTGGCCCGTCTTCCCCGAGCAGGACATCGCCGCCCTCGCCGACCGTCTCCGCGCCGGCGACCGCTCCAACGACGACCCCGTCATCGAGTTCGAACAGGCCGTCGCCGCGGCCCACGGCGCCCGCTACGGCATCGGCGTCAACAGCGGCACCAGCGCACTCGAGCTCGCCCTCCAGGCCCTCCGCCTGGAGCGCGGCGCCGAGGTCATCGTCTCCCCCATCACCTTCTTCGCCAGCGTCTCCGCCATCCTCAACGCCGGCCTCGTCCCCATCTTTGCCGACATCGACCCCGACACCTACAACATCGCCCCCGCCGCCATCCAGGCCGCCATCACCCCGCGCACCGGCGCGATCATGACCGTCCACTTCGGCGGCGTCAGTTGCGACATGCAGCCCATCCTGGACATCGCCCAACGCCACAGCCTCGCGGTCATCGAGGACGTCTCGCACGCGCACGGCGGCACCTGGAACGACCGCGGCCTTGGCTCCATCGGCGATGCCGGCTGCTTCAGCTGCGGAAGCGGCAAGAACCTCTCGGCGGGTGGCGGCGGCGTGCTGATCACCAGCGATCCCGTCATCTACGAACGCGCCAGCGGCTATGGCGAACTGAACCATCCGCGCCGCCAGCGTCGACGCGAGCTCACCGGCGTGGGCGAGACACGACCCGCGACCGAGGAGTTCTTCCCCTACGCCTCCGGCAACCGACGCCTGCACCCCGTCCACGCCGTGCTCGGCCTTCCCCAGCTCTCCCGCCTGGACGAGCAGACCGCCCGCCGCGACGCCAACGGCCGCTACCTGGCCGGCCTGTTGGACGACATCGAGGGTGTGACGCCCCGTCGGCAGGACGCCTATGCCACCCGCGCCGCTAATCACCTCTTCGTGCTGCGCTACAACGCCCAGGCCTTTGGCGGGCTTTCGCGCGAGCTGTTCGTGAAGGCCCTCAACGCCGAGGGCGTCCCCTGCCAGACCGAGTACCGCCGCCCCATGCACCGCGCCGACCTGTTCTCGGACATCGACGGCGAACTCAGTCGAGTGTGGCCCCGCGGCGACGGTACACCCGACGTCGACTACGCCGCCGCAAGCTGCCCCAACGCCGAGCGGGCCTGCGCGGAGGAGCTGGTCACGCTGCCGACCAGGGTGACCCTGGACACCAGGGACGGCATGGATCAGATCCTGACCGCAATCGAGAAGATCCAGGCGCACCAGTCCGAACTGGCCACTTACGTGCCGGCCGAATCGTCAGAGCGCTCGCTGTGGTCCATCTCCGGCAGCTAGCCGTGTACCTGGTCACTTCGCCGATATTGACCCTCGCCGCCCGCGGTACTAGCCTCGTTCGACTCCGAAGCATGCCGAGTTTCTTGGTCCGCCAACCCGAGGAGGGAATGGCATGAGCTATCCGCCGCTGGCTGACGTGCGAAAAGACCTTCGGGTCGAGTGGTACCGGTGCCCCGTCGGAGGCCCGAAGCTGCGCGAGCTTTCCAGGCGCAGCGATTTGCAGGGCTGGTACCAGGCCGGAGGTCACCTGGCGCTGTTTCTCCTGACCGGCGCCCTGACCTATTTCTTCTGGCTACAGCAGATCTGGGTGGGCGTTGTCGTCGGGCTGTTCTTTCATGGGACTGTCGGATCGTTCTTGCGCGGTGTTGCGAGTCACGAGCTTGTCCACGGCTCGGTCTTCCGAACGAAGATTCTGAACAAGTTCTTCCTGTACTTATTCAGTCTCTTGGGTTGGTTTGACTTCTTTGACTACTCCGGCAGCCACACCTATCACCACCGGTACACCCTGCACCCCGAGGGCGACCGCGAGGTGCTGCTTCCGCTCAAGCCGACGGTTGGCAAGACATTCCTGCTCCAGATCTTCACGATCAATCTCTGGACGCAAAAGGGGCGCACCTTTGGCCGAGGCGGCGGCTTTCTTCCCACGGTTATCGCCACGATCCGATCGGCCATAGCGACGCCGGGGTCTCCGGACACGTCCAAGTCGGAGTGGTGGAATGCCTTGAACCGGGACCAGCCGGATCTTTACCGTCGATCACTCTGGTGGTCGCGCGCACAACTGGCCTTCCACGGAACGGTGGTCGTGGTGTCGATCGTGACCGGTCAATGGATCTGGATCTTCCTGCTGACCGTCTTCTCGTTCATCGCCAGCTGGGCCTCGTACGCTGTCAGCCTCCCGCAGCACTGCGGGCTGATGGACAAGGTCCCAGACTTTCGGAAGAGCGTGCGCTCGATGACGCTGATTCCGATCCTCGAGTTCCTCTACTGGAGGATGAATTGGCACCTGGAGCACCACATGTACGCCGGCGTGCCCTGTTACAACCTCAAAAAGCTCTACCACGAGGTCGAGCACGACATGCCGGAACCCCGAACCCTGCGCAGCGCCTGGCGCGAAATGCTGGACACCTGGAACCGGCAGCAAGAGGATCCCGACTACCAGTACGACACCCCGTTGCCTGCAACGGCAGGGAGCATTCGCGAAGACGAGTCCGATGAACTTGAGAGTTCGATCGGAGACCTGGCGCCAAAGGGCCTCCAGTAGGCAGCTCCGCTGATGCCCCAACGCCAGCCAGTTCTCGCCGAGTCGAAGCAGTTGAAATTGACCGTCACCGACCGCGGTACTTGCCTCGTTCGACTCCGAAGCATGGCGAGTTTCTTGGTCCGCCAACCCGGGGAGGGAATGGCATGAGCTATCGGCCGCTGGCTGACGTGCGCAAGGACTTTCGGGTCGACTGGTACCGGTGCCCCATTGACGGCCCGAGGCTGCGCGAGCTTTCCAGGCGCAGCGATCTGCAGGGCTGGTATCAGGCCGGCGGTCACCTGGCGCTGTTCCTGCTAACCGGCGCCCTGACCTATTTTCTTCTTCTTGCAGCAGATCTGGGTGGGTGTGGTCGTTGGGCTCTTCCTCCACGGAACGGTCGGGACCTTCTTCAGGGGAATCGCCGCACACGAGCTCGCCCACGGCTCGGTCTTCCGAACCAAAATCCTCAACAAGATCTTCTTGTACCTGTTCAGCCTGTTGAGCTGGTGGGACGTCTTCGACTACGCCAGCAGCCACACGTACCACCACCGCTACACGCTGCATCCCGAGGGTGATCGTGAGGTCTTGCTTCCGATCAAGCCGACGACTGGCAAGACCTTCCTGCTCCAGATGTTCACGATCAATATCTGGACCCAGCGAGGACGAACGCTTGGCGGGGGCGGCATGATTGGGACGATTCTGTTTACGATTCGGTCAGCTTTGGGCAGGCCGGGCGTACCCGACCATTCCAAGTCGGAGTGGTTGAACGAGTTGCACGCGGATCAGCCCGACCAGCATCGGCGCTCGATCTGGTGGTCGCGCACGCAGGTGGCTTTCCATGCGGCGGTCATCATCATTTCGATCGTGACGGGCCAGTGGATCTGGCCGTTCCTGCTTACGTTCGTCGCCTTCACCGCAGGTTGGGCGGTGTACCTTTGCGGCTTGCCGCAGCACTGCGGCCTGAGGGACAACGTCCCCGACTTCCGGAAGTGCGTGCGCTCGATGACGCTGATTCCAATCCTTGAGTTCCTCTACTGGCGCATGAACTGGCATCTGGAGCACCACATGTACGCGGGCGTGCCCTGCTACAACCTCAAGAAGCTGTACCAGGAAGTCGCCCACGACATGCCGGAGCCCCGAACCCTGCGAAGCGCCTGGCGCGAAATGCTGAACGCCTGGAACCGCCAGCAAGCGGATCCCGACTACCAGTACGACACCCCGTTGCCGACAACAGCCGGACGCGTTCGCCTCAATGAATCCGATGACCTGGAAAGTTCAATCGGAGACCTGGCCCCAAAGGGCCTCCGGTAGCCGGTACCGCTGATGTGTCCGGGGCTGACTGTTCTCTCCGAGTCGAGACCGCCGAGACTCCGGCGAGACCTGCCAGCTCCGAGCGGAGCACCGAATGCTCGCGGACAGCGACCAGTGGGACGGCTACCTGGAAGGCGCCGAATCCGGCTGGCCGGAGTTCTTCGAGAAGCTCACATCGCACCTGGCGCCGAGGCGAGAGCTGCCAGACACGCCCGCCTAGCCACTAAAGGTCGTCTGACTCCGAATCCCGCGTTGAAACGCGAGATACTCATCCTTGGTCATCGGCGCTTCCCACGAGGCCAGAATCGACTGCGCTTGATCGGCATCGCCGCCCAACAGATCAATGGCGGTCATTGCCAGCGTCTTCCCCGGGCTCAGGTACGCCGCGCTAGGATCGGCGATTGTCCAGTCCGCGCCGTGGCCGCTCCCTGACGCTCCCGTCATCGAGGGCTGGATCGTGGGCACGAGATGGCTCACATCGCCGGTATCAGTGCAGGATCCGCTGTGGCCTCGGTATCCAACGCACTTCCGGCCGAAAATGCGTTCGACATTGGGGATCACGATTTCCGCGAGATGACCGTCGTTTCGCAGCGGCAGGTATCCCGGGAGCGTATTGACTACGGCCCTTGCGCCGAATGCCAGGGCGCCGCTATGGATACATCGGTCAACCAGCGACCCGGCCTGGCGGATCGCTTCGGCCGTCTTGCCGCGGACGTTCATCTCGAGGACGACCTCGGACGGAACTACGTTCACGAGATCGCCGCCGCGCGTGACGATGTGGTGGACACGTATTCCGTCGTCTTCGCGAAAAGTCTCACGCTGAGCGTCGATCGCGTCCATTGCCAGCGTTGCCGCCTTGAGCGCATTGATCCCATCCCAGGGATTGCCGACGTGGGCGGCCTTGCCGTAGAAGGAAACCGTCTTGGCGATCAGCCCGTTGAGCGATTCCCAAAGCTCCACCGGCTTTTCTCCCTGCTTGGGCGCGCTGGTGTGGATCATCATTGCCAGGTCGACGTCATCGAACTCGCCCAGCCGGATGAGCTCGGGCTTGCCGCCGATGAACTCAATGACTCCGTCGTCGATAAGTTGCCGCCGGTAGGAAAGCTCAACGAACTCCTCCGCCGGCACGGCGAAGAACACAATCCGGCCCGACAGTTCGGACAGGATTCGGACGTCGGTCAGCGCTACTGCCGCAGCCACCAGGCCGGCGATTTGTGCGTTGTGCCCGCATGCGTGGGCGGCGTGCGAGTCTGGATCGGCGTGGGGGTGGCCAGGAACCACAATGGCGTCCAGTTCCCCCATCAGGCACAAAGTTGGGCCGGGCCGTCCGGTGTCCAGGATCGCCTTCGCGCCAGTAACCGCCAGCCCCGCTCGAAACGGCAAGCCGAGCCGCTTGAACCACTGCTGCACGCGTTCTGACGTCGCATGCTCTTTGAAGCCGAGTTCCGGCTCGTGCAGGATCTCGTCGCCGAGCGCGAAGAGGGCGTCGCGCTCAGCCTCGACACGTTCGTCCACGATCTGCTTCAGCCGGTCGAATTCGTTCACAGTTGCCTCGATTCATCTGAACGGGTGTCGTGGTTGCCAGGAAATAGCGATCGGCGATCCGCACCCGGTTGTCGTGGTCTCATGGGCCGCCTACAGGCTGGGTCCGCCGTGACTCGGCGGCGGCGCGCACGGCAGCCGTGAATTCAAGTACGCGTGCGCCGGCTTCCGGCTCACAGGGTGTCGGCGCTTCGCCGCGAGCGGCGCTCATGAAGGCGTCGGCGAGCAGCGCATAGGCGTCCACGGTCACGCCGTTGTAGAAATCCATAGCCCAGTCGCGGCTCTCCGGCATGGGCGGCTTCGTGGCGTGGCAGGTCACTGTTGCAGAGCCGATGGCAAGCGGCTCAGTGGACAGCCAACCCTCACTGCCGTACACCGAAATCGTCCCGAGCCCCGGGTGCTCGGGCAGGTCGTACCCGGTCAACAACGTTCCGTACCCGCCTCCGCTGAGGCGGAACGACACGGCATTGGTGTCATCCACGTCGAACGATTCGGGGTGCACCTTGCCTGCGAACGCTGAGACTTCGGTGAACTCCTGGCCGGTCACCCATCGAATCAGGTCGACCGTGTGGCAGCCGAGAAAGTTGAGCCAGCCACCGCCTCGTTCTCTAGAGAACAGCCAGCCGCCGCCGAATGTCTGCCAGCCTTTCACGAGCCGGTCACGGGCTACGAAGACGGCATTCACCGCCCACACCTCTCCGATCAGACCGCTTCGGATGAGGTCGGCGACATAGCGGATATGCGGCGTCATGCGGTTCGCGAATGCGCAGACGAACTGCACGTCGCGCGTGCGCGCCATCGCCGCTAGCTCAGCCAGGTCCCTTGCAGCCACCGCACCGGGCTTCTCATACAGCACGTGGGATCCGGCTTCCAGGGCGACCCCGCACGCGTGCGGGGTCTGTTGGGGTTCGAGCGTGATGAAGGCGGCCTCAGGTTGCGCCCTGTCAAACAGCCTCTCCGGTGACGGGAACACGGCGGAGAGTCGGTCGCCAAACGCCGCGCGAGCTTCGGCCTCCGTCTGTCCGGTCGGATCGCTCAGGTAGACGCGTCCAATGTCGTCGCGGTCGGCGAGCCGACTTATCCATCCAGCCACGTGCCACGCCGTTGGCTCAACAACGAGGGCAACGTCAAGCGGGGTCATGCTTCAACCCAACCGCCCACTGGGTCGCGGCCGGCATCGCGCTGCCAACGAACGAGCGGGTGGCCACGGTATTCCAGCGGAAGACTCACCCGACGACCCGTGATATGCGACTCCCAGGCGGCAAACACCATTTCCTGAGCCGCACGACCGTGCTCACCGCTTGACGCGTGGTCGCGATCCTCTCGAATGGCGTTCGCCATTTCGGCATACATGCCCGCCAGCGGACGAAGCAGGGCTTCGCGCCGATCGATGGGTCGTCCGTCGGCTCCGAATTCCTCGGCCGGAACGGGTACGCGCTCAAAGCTGTGGCCCAGGGCTGGAGTCATGTACGGGCCCCGGAATCGCCAGAGCGAGTAGGGCGTCTCACCGCGGATGATTACCTGACCTTCCGTGCCGATCAGATCGATGCCGGAGCCGAGACCCTTGAATGGGAGGTGGGGCCACTGGCCGAGAAGCGCACGCACAATCACCCCATTTTCCGACCCGAAGCGGATGTCCGCGCGATCGCCGAGCAGGGGACCTTCCTCACGCTGACCCGGCCGTCCCTCGTCGCTGCTGAGGTGTACGTCGTCCAGGTCGGCCAGGCGACCGGCTGCCATGAAGTCGGCCGAGCACCACTCGACGTCGCCGGTGAAAATTCGCGCCCAATCGAAGAAGTGCGTACCAACTTCCATGAGTTCGTACGCAGCCGTTCGACCGCTGGTAAAGCGGATTTCAATCGCGACGAGTTTCCCGAAGCCCCAGCCCTCCTGCATCAGACTCTTGGCTACCTCGTTGTACGGGCTCACTCGACGTTGGTGGTTGATGGCTAGCTTAACTCCGGCCTCTTGACACGCCTCGACCATGCGATCACAGTCACTCAGCGTCAGCGCCATCGGCTTCTCGCAAAGTACGTGGACGCCTGACTCGGCGGCCTCAAGCGTTGGCTCAACGTGATGCGGCCCCTGGCTAGCGACTATGGCCATGTCCAGACCGGCGCGGCGGCACATCTCCCGGCAGCCGGCGTACGTTTCCACGGGTCCATAGCGCGCACTGAACGCCTGAGCGGCCTCCGGACGAATGTCGGCCACCGCTACAAGCTCTGTTTCGTCAGCCAGGCGTAGGGCGTCGGCATGATTGCCAGCCATTTGTCCGCAGCCCACGATGCCGACTCGAAGTGGTGCCATACTGCTACCCTTTAATTCCAGTCAACGCGACACCTCTGATGAAGGTGCGCTGCGTGAAGAAGAACACAATCACAATTGGAAGCATGGCCGCTGTTGCCGCCGCCATCATCAGTTCCCAATACGTGCCGCTATATTGCGACACAAAGAATCGCAGCCCGAGGGCGACGGTGAAATTCTCCATCGAACTTAGGTAGATCAGCGGATCGAGAAACTCGTTCCAATGCCCGATAAACGCAAACAAAGCGACAGTGGCAATTGCTGGTTTCGAGAGTGGCACGGCGATTTGCCAAAAGATCCGGAATGAGCTCGCTCCATCAATTCTGGCCGCCTCATCCAGTTCCAGCGGCAGCGTCAGAAAGAATTGGCGGAGCAGGAACACCGAGAAGGCGCTCCCAAAGAGGCTGGGGACAATCAGTGGAAAGAGGGTGTCAATCCAACCGATGCTACGGAACAGTAAGAATGTCGGAAGAAGCGTGACGTGCTTGGGAAGCATCATTGTTGCTAGTACGAGGATGAACAAGAAGCCACGTCCCCGAAATCGGAATCGAGCAAATCCAAACGCGACGAGAGCTGAACTGATCGTGAGCCCGATCGTGGCCGTAAACGTGACAATTGCTGTATTGGCGAAGAATCGACCAAACGGCAGAGCGTTCCAGAAGTCTGGGTAGTTCTCCAAATGGACTGGCCAGGGGAAAATGATTGCCGGCACGGAAAAGATATCCTGGTGACGCATCAGCGAGGAACGAACCATCCACAGAAACGGAATCACAAAGAACGCACTTCCGACTATGATGACCGCGTAGATAAAGGCATATTGAATGAGAATCAACACACGGTAATGTTTTCGCCGAATCCTAACGGAAGCCCGCTCTCCGTTAGGCTCGGAGCGGACAGATCCGACTTCCACGGGACGCGCCTGGACGCTCAAGTTACCTCGCCTTCGTAATAGACCCAACGTCTGGCCGTGACGACCTGAGAAATGGTGAAGACCATCACGATGACGAAGAGCAGCCACGCCAAGGCGGATGCATAGCCGAGGCGCAAAGCCACGAATGCTTTGTTGTATAGATGCAGGACGAAGAACAGCGTGGCGTCGCCCGGTCCGCCCGCGGTGAGAATGAACGCGTTGGTGAAGACCTGGAACGATCCCACGATCTGGATAATGAGCACAAAGAAGATCGCGGGCGTCATCATTGGAATCGTGATGTGCCACAGGCGGCGTATGAGTCCGGCGCCATCAATGGACGCGGATTCATAGAGGCTCTCAGGTATTCCCTGCAAGGCGGCAAGAAATATCACAATGGTGCTGCCCATACCCCAGAGGCTGATGATGATAAGCGCTGGCATGGCAAAGCGTGTATCCGCTAACCACTGGGGACCCGGGATGCCAAACAGGTCAAGGAAGTTATTGAGTAGACCAAAGCGCGAGTTGAATACCCACGACCACACAATGGCTGTCGCCACGCTGGCCGTCACTGATGGTAAGTAGTACATCGTTCGAAAGAGCGCTTGTCCCCAAACCTTTTGATTGAGCATGAGGGCGACGAAAAAGGCCATTGCCATTCCGAGCGGTATGTGACCAGCCATGTAGTACACGGTGTTCCACAGGGATATCCAGACCTTAGGGTCGCCGGCAAACATCTCGGCATAGTTGTCAAAGCCGATGAACTCCGGCGGTCTCACAAACTCAAAGCGCATTAAGCTGAGCACCAGCGACGCAAGCGTCGGCCCGATGATGAATACCACCAAGCCGATCATGAAGGGTGAAATGAAGACGTACGGTTCTACGTCACGCCATCTCAGCCGCAAACGTGGCATGAAGCTAGTCTTTCAACCGAACCGTGATCGCGAGCGGTCGGATGAGAGCCTGGCCTGGTGAGCAAGCGCCTTCGTGCCGATAACTCTCCAGGCCAGGCCAGCGGGACAACCTACTGCGCCAGAATGTGATCGCCGTTCCTGATCATGTTTGCAATGGCCTCGTCAAGCGTAAGTTCTCCCGTCAGTGCCGGGGTGATGTGATTACCAATCTCTCGGAACCACTCCAGCCAATTGGATGTCACATACTTCAAGTCGGTCGCTTCATCGCGCGCGATTGGCACAAGATCAAGCGAAGCCGGCGGGGGATCACCCGCAAGGTAGTTTGTCAAGAGTGCCTCGCGCGTACCTGGCGGATATATCTGATTATCGCCGACAAACTCAGCTGCAACTTCATCCGTTAGGAACTTAAGCACGGTCCAAGTAGCCTCGACTTCGCCTGCCTGTGTGACACCGGACCATGCGACCTGATTATAGATGTGGCTTCGAATGCCAGTTTGAGGATTTGTCGGCCGCAGGAAGAGGTCCCAATCAAACTTGCCAGCGATTGTTTCGCGTGCGAACGGGATGTATCCCGCGTGTCGATAGAACAGCCCAACAGTGCCAGAGGCAAATACCGCGTCCTGGTTGCCCAGGCTCTGATCCCCGACCGGGAATGCGACGTCGTGCTTTGTATACATATCAGTGAGGAACTGAAGCCCTGCTCGCGCCTCTTCGGTGTCGAGCGTTGTGTTAAGACCATCGTCACTCAGGTAGTCGCCACCGGCGCCGCGCACCCAGGACAGATAGTGCGACTCCCAATTCGGGGGCGCGTGGTGGCCCCACTCGTCAGTCTCCTGATCGCGGAGCTGCATGGCGCGTTCTAGGTACTCGTCCCACGTCCAGTTAGCCGTAGGCCCTGGAACCCCTTTGCGCTCGAGCATGGTGATGTTGTAAAAGCCCATTTGGGCGACTTCGAGGAATGGCAGCCCATACACGGAGTCGCCCTGTCTTAGTCCGGACGCAAGCGGATAGTAAATGTCGAGATCGACGCCGTCCTTTTCAATGAACGGGGTGAGATCAGTCCAAATCTCCTGCGCCTTGAGTATCGTCCAACCTGAGGTGTCTTTGATGTTGGGAGGATCGCCGGCCGCCACGCGGATGAAGAAGGTGTCCGTCGAGTTTGTCGTCGGCTTGTGATCCATGATGATGTTCGGGTGGTGCTCAGCCAGCCGCTCCGAGACGAATAGCATCCAGGCCCGATGCGGCTGACGGCGCGGAATCCCGACGTACGGAGTCATGATCTCGACGCGCTGGAGCGTTGCCTGTGGTGGGGCCTCCACGACCTTCTCGACGATCTTCTCGACGACCTTCTCGACTTCGACGATCTGAGTGACGACTTTCTCGACTTCAACCTGCTGCATCACCACCCGGTCGACGGGGACTTCTCTGGTGATTATTCGATCAACAGGAACTTCCTTGATTTCTGTCGTCGTTACGATCGTCTCGACCGGGACCTCTTTGATCACGGTCGTTTCGATGGGCACTTCCTTGGTGACGATTTGTGTCTCGCCACAAGCGGCCAAGAGAATAGTGGCCGTCCCTCCGGCAAGCATGGCGATCAAGCTGCGTCGAGAAACGCTGCGATTGACGTGCGACTGAGCCATCGACCTTCCTCCCCGAGGATTGCGATAGTTGACGGTTGCCAGATGGCGACTGCGTCAACCGATGCTGATTGAACGATAAACCAAGTTCGATCGTATAGTACAGGTCCGAATTGCTTGCCGTCAAATGGCTTTTGCTAGTCGCTGCCGTTCGAGCTCGATTCGCGCACGATCAGGCGCGGGTTGGTCACGATGCTGCGCCCGTCCCAGGCGCTCGGGTCCTGGAGGACATCCCGCAGGATTCGCGCGATCGCGCGCACGTACGCAGCATGGGGTTGCACCACCTGCGTAATACGCGGACTTACCAGCTCGACCAGCGGGCTTTCGCCAATTGCCACCACGGCCAGATCGGCGGGTAGCGTTACCCCTTGCTCCCGAGCGGTTCGAATCACGCGCAACGCCGCAATGTCGGAAGCTGCCACGATCGCATCGCATGTCTGTACGCAGCTGGCGAGTCCTGTATCAGAATCGCCGCTGAGCTGCGTTACGTCAGCGATCGTTTGAGCCATCGGCTGTATGCCCGCTGCCCGCAGCGCCTCGAGGTAGCCCTGAAGCCGCAGGCCAAGTAGCGCGGTTGGTCCGGTCGCTGCGGCTGGCTCGCTCACCAGGGCAATACGGGTGCGGTTCCGGGCAGTGAGATGTTCAGTTGCCAGCTCGGCCATGCGCACGTGATCCGCTGTGACAAACGGTACTTGGGCGCCGGGACGACGAATGCTCACTGCTATGCAGGGAAGGCCGGCCGCGTGAACATCTTCCAGCTCGTGCGTGCCCGGCCACGCGGGATCGCGATCGCCCATGAGCACGATCGCGTCCACCTGCTGCTCAACCATTGTGTGCAGCGCTTCCAGTTCGATCTGCGGATCCAATCCGCCGTCCATGATTTCCAGTTGATGCCCCAGGCACTTGACCTCAGTGGCAAGCGATCTGAGGAGATTGGCCGCGTTTGGCACTGAGAGGGCCGTGACAATGCCCACCGCGTGCCTCCGGCCGGCTCTCAATTGGCGCGCAATTCGATTGGGCCGATAGCCCAACTGCTCAGCAGCCGCTCGCACGCGGTGCCGCGTGGAATCGGGGATACGACGAGCCCGATCGTTGAGCACCCAGGAGACCGTCGTACGGGACACGCCGGCGGCGGTGGCAACATCGGCCAGCGTGACGCGATCGCGAAGCCGTTGTCCGCTTTGTGCTTTCGCCACGGCGCTATAAGCTAATTCGTGGCGAAGGAGGCGTGGCGCCAGCGGGGCCCTGGTGATGCCGGGCAACGGCACAGAAACGTGGCGACGGCTTTCACCCTACGCTTCCTCTGTCTGTAGTCCGGCGTCGACCTTGCCAAGAAACACGTGGGTCAGGATGTCGGTCGCTTGGATCGACTGCGGCGTTCCGTCGTGGACCACGCGTCCCATGTCGAGCACATAGGCGCGGTCAACGATATCCAGAACACCCTTGATATTGTGCTCCACGACCATGATCGTGGTCTTCAGCTTCTCGCTGATCTCCGCGACCTTCTGAAAGACTTCCTTGACCACGATGGGCGCCAGGCCCAGCGTGGGTTCGTCCAAAAGCAGCACCTCGGGGCCGGCCATGAGGCCTCGGCCCAGCGCCAGCATCTGTTGCTGTCCACCAGACATCTGGCTAGCCAGGTCGCGTCGCTTCTCGTACAGGATCGGAAACAGATCCAGCACGGCGTCCAGGCGGCGCTTCTTCTCCGCCGCGTCGTTCAGGTAGAGGCAGCCCATCTCCAGGTTTTCCTCAATGGACAAATGCGTGAACACGCGCCGGCCCTGCGGCACAAATGCAATGCCCGCTCGCACGATCTCGTGCGTTGGTGCCGTGAGTCGTTGCTGCCGCCAATTGACGTGCCCGTCCACAACGGGCGCCAGTCCCATCACTGCCTTGAGCACGGTTGACTTGCCGGCACCATTGGGCCCCATCACGGCCACGATCTCGCCAGCGCGCACGCCCAGCGAAACGCCGTTCAGAGCGCGGACCTGCCCGTAGCGAACTGAGATATCGATCAGCTCGAGGAGCATCATCCCAGCCCTGCACGCATGCTAGTTACCCAAGTAGGCATCGATAACGTTCGCTCTGCTGAGCACTTCATCGACCTCGCCTGCGGCGAGGAGAGTGCCGCTGTCCAACACGAAGAGGTGGTCCGCCAATTCGCGCACGATATCCATGTTGTGGGAGACAAAAACGATGCTGCGATCTTGCTCCCGCATTTCTTTCAATATCGTCTTCACTTGCTCAAGCATCCGGGGAAAGAGACCGGCGAATGGCTCGTCGAACAGGTAGATATCCACGTCCATCGCCATCGCACGGCCGATCTCGAGTAGCTTTCGCTGGCCGTATGACAGGTCCTGGGCCATAGCGTCGCGCTTCTCCCACAGGCCCACGCTCTGCAAGATTCTGCGGGCCTCTTCCTTGTGGCGGGGTTTCGTTCGTTCCAGGAGCGAGGGAAACAGCCGGCGGTCCGTCAAGACCACCATGATGTTGTCCCACACGGTGATTTGGTCGAAGAGCCTGACCTCCTGAAAAGTCCGCGTAATTCCGTGGTCCGGTGTTTCGTGAGCCTTCACAACACGAAGGCCGACGTTGTCGATGATGACCAGCCCACCGTCGAGCGGAAGCATGCCGCTCAGCAGGTTGATCAGGGTCGACTTCCCGGATCCGTTCGGCCCCACGATGCAGGTGATCCATTCCCGCAAGATGGACATCGTGAGCTGATCGATGGCCTTAACCGCCCCGAAGCTCTTCGATATTTCACGCGTCTCCAGGGCGAAGACGCGTGGATCAACCTGCGTGCTCAAAGCTTGAACCTCCCGACCAGTCCCTGGGGCCTGAACAGCATTAGTAGTACCAGGAGGATGCCCAGGATCACCTGTCGAATCTGGCCGATGAACTCTGACGGCAGAAACGGGACGAAGCGCATGCCTTCTTCCAGCATCACGAAGGCCATGGCCCCGAGTAGCGATCCCCAGATGCTGGCCAGCCCGCCCAGAATGACGATGGAGACCAGGAGGACCGACTCCAGGAGCACGAATGAATTCGGGTCGATGAACGTGCTCCAACTCGCGAGGAGGGCCCCGGCCAAGCCGGCCATCATGGCCGAGACGACCCAGATGGCGAGCTTGTAGTCGGTTGCGCGGTACCCGAAGACTTCAATTGCCTGCTCGTCTTCGCGAATGGCCGTGAGCACTCGTCCAAATGAGGACGTGACGATGAGCCAGGAGATCAGGACGACAAGCGCAAGGAAGACAAGGAGCAGAGCCAGAAACTCCAGCTCGCCTTCCAGAGTCCACGCGCCGATGGCCGGCCGGGCGATTTGGTGAATGCCGAACGCGCCTCTGGTCAGGCTCCGCCAACTCAGGAACGTGGTATAGGCAATGACCGCGAATCCGAACGAGACCAGTACGTAAATGTCGTCGCGGAATCGGTTGAAGGCGACGCCCACCACCAGAGCCACCAGACCCGCAACAAGCACGCTTACCGGCAGCGCGGCAAAGAACGGCCAGCCGTATGTCGGGATGGCCTCCGTTCGAAGCTGCTCATAGGAGGCGCCCGAGGTCAGCACCGCCATGGCGTAGGCGCCGATGCCAAAGAAACCGATGTGCCCGACTGACAACAAGCCGGTATAGCCGACGACCAGATTGAGGCTGACGGCCAGGATCGCCCAGATGGCGAATACGCTGCCGACCGTGATTGCGAATCCGCCGCCGCGCCAGAGCATGAATGCAACGGCCCAGCTGATGACGATCAGGTTGGCCCACAGTTCGATGTTGCCCCTGGAGTTCCGCCACCACGATCCGGGATCGCGCCTGAGTTCTCGCAGGCCTCGGAGGGCTCCTGTTGCCACGACCATTGAGCTACTTCCTTGGCACCAGGCCCTGCGGCCAGAACGACAGGAACACGATGAGCACGATGAAGGAGATGACGTCCCGCCACTCGCCGGCCAGGTCCCAGATGCCAAATTGCTCAAGCATCCCCAACGCAAAGCCGCCCACGATCGCGCCGTAAAGGCTGCCGATTCCGCCAACCACGGACGCGATCCATCCCTTCAATAGCAACAGCAGACCCATCCGGGGTTGAATCGCCGTGTCGTGGCCGCTTACAACCCCGGCCAGGGCCGCGTACACGGCTCCGATGAAGAACACGACGGCAATGACGACGGTGGTGTTGATACCGACTACTTTCGCCACTTCTTCGTCGTCGCCGATGGCCCGTACCGCCTTGCCGAAGGCGGTCTTCTTGACGATGAACAGGAGGATGCCGAAGCCGACCAGCGCCAGGCCGATGGCGAAGACGTTGAACCCTTTGATGGTTGCTCCGCCAATGACCCAGGGCTCGCTCCCGAACACATCGGGTAGAGGTCGCGGCGCGCTACGAAACACAATGGTGATGAGCGCCGTGACTGCCAGCAGGATGCCCAGCGAGGCCACCAGCATGATCAGTGGCGACTTGGCCCGTTCCCGCATGTAGACGTATAGCCCGCGGTACAGCGCGAGGCTCACCGTTCCCGACAGCAGGCAGGCCACGCCCCAGCTCAGGTAGAGGCTGAGGTCCGGCGTGACCGCGACAAGAAAGGCGACGACTCCACCAGCAACGATTCCCATCGCGGCGGCCGCCAGCAACGGCGCGCCGCCCGCCCCGGCCCACAGGCGACGATAGCCGCGATGGAGTCCCCAGGTCGCCGCTCCAGCGATCAGGAGGCCGACGAGTGGACTGAGCAGCACGTGCAGGTGGGCGGGATTGGCCAAAACCAGGCCCGTATAGACGCCGACTCCCGTCGCCAGCAGGCCGCCCACGACCAGCAGCGTGGTCGGAGACATGCGGGTTTGCAGTCGGCGATACAGCAGCACGTGCAGCGCCCACGCCACCACGCCAGCGGTTAGGACGGCAAACAGAACATTGACGGGCCCACTGTTGACCGTGTACTGACCGCCCAGGACATCGTGCGACCGGAGGTAGAAGACGCAGTAGGCACCGATCGCCGCGGCGGCGCCGTAGTAGAGGTCGAAGAACCAGACGGTGCTGTAAACGAGCGTAAATCCCATCGCCAGCAGGGCGTACACCGCTCCGACGGCCAGCCCGTTGAAGGCAAACTGGAGCGCCTGGTCGGGTGACTGGACGATCTTCCAACCGATATACGCCACCACGGCCGCCGTCAGAACGGTCGCTAACAGCCGGCTCTGGTGCTCGCGGAGCCGGAGCAGACTCAGGAACGAGACGTCCCGCAGTTGCGCGAGGCTCATCGCGGGAGGCGACCGATGCCCCGGCCCGCCGTTGTCCCGGATGCAAGGAACGGGCGGCTCACGGATTCACCAAATGATATGGATGTGGGGCTGGTCCACAGAATGTGGACCAACCCCACGGACCTGACGACGACTAGGGAGGGCTTACCCACTCGGGGCGGCGCCCAGGACTCTGTAACCTCCGTTGGCCTCTGTTCGGTCGGCGACCGGCAGCACTTCCAGCACCGCGTTGGCCAGACCGACAACCTCGCCTTTCTCGTCGAAGCTGTAATCCTCGCCGATTGTTCCGCTCCAAGTTATGTCGTACAGACAGTCGCGGAACCCGTCCGCGTCCTGGTCGTCACCGGTCTTCTTGAGGCACTCGGCGGTGATGTAGACGTTGTCATAAGCCGAACCCAGGAACCAGGGGAGCGTTATGTACTCGTACTTCTTCCTGAAGGCCGCCAGTACTTCCTGGGCCTTGGCGTTGGCCGGGTCCAGGTCAGGCGTAATTGCCTTCACGCCGGTTGCGGCCTCGCCGGCGATCTCAAGGGCCGTCGTGCCGACCGGCACGACGTCAGAGTAGATCGGTCCGTCATAGCCCAGCTCCCGAACCTGCTTGATGATGGTGCCGCCGCTGGCCTCAGCCTGCGCGGCGACGTGCAAGGCATCCGGATTGGCGCTCAGGAGCTTGGTCAACTGAGTCCTGAAATCGGTCGTGTCGGTTGGATAGCTCTCCGCGGCCACGATCTGGCCGCCTAGCTTCTCGAAATGCGCCGTGGTTGTTCGGCGCAGGCCTTCGGCGTAATCGGTGGATTCGTTGATAGTCGCCAGTCTGCGAATGCCGTCGGCCCAAAGCACGTTGCCCGTGTCCACGCCGACCGTGGCGTCGCTCAGCGAGGTTCGGAAGATGTAGTCCCCGGCCTCGGCAATGTCCGGGTTCGTGGCCAGTCCGGAGAACATCACCACGCCTTCCTTCTCAGCCAGCGGCGCGGCCCCCAGCATGGCCCCGCTGCACGAGGTGCCCAGGATGATCTTCACTCCATCCACGTCGGTCAGCTTGTTGTAGGCGGTTATTGCGTCCTGGGCGTTGCACTTGGAGTCCTCGACGATGAGCTCCAGCATGCGTCCGTTGATGCCGCCGGCGGCGTTGATCTCGTCCACAGCCAACTGCTTGGACTGAACGGATACGGTGCCGTAGGTCACGCCGGCACCGGTGACCGACTCCATCACGCCGATGCGAAACGGCCCCTTCTCTTCTTCACCGCACCCCACGACCGCCAGCGCTAATACGGCCAGGAGCGCAATCGCGACAATTCGTTTCCTGAAAATGATTCGCATAGCAACTCGATCCTTCCCCAACTCTCTCTTCAGGCAGGTTATACCGCCTTGGTCACGTGTCTTGCAACAAGTTAGAGGCAGAAGCGATCTGGAGTGTCGCCGACTGACATGGCTGAGTCTCCGACTTGGAGGCCAACGAAGAGCCGCGTGACTCGACGTCGATCGACCAAGCGCCGCAGCCGGCTCGCGACGCATTTGAGCAATTGGTCCCGCCGGTAAGATGTCGGTTCACCTCTGACCCGCGGCTGTAGCCGCGGGTCGTCACAATCAGTGCGGAGCGCCGACGATGCGTACCGTCCCAAGGATCGTGTTTACGTCTGAGGGCAAGGCGGCGCTGGATTCGATCCAGATCGGCGCCCCCGGGCCCGATGAGATTTTCGTTGCCATCCGCAAGACGCAGGTCAGCGCGGGATCCGAGCGCAATGGCTATGAAATGTCACGGTCGAACTCTGCGCCAACCGGCTACACGGCGGTGGGCGTGGTTGAAGAGGCAGGCCCGGGCCTGTCCGACTACGCGCCGGGAGATCGGGTGCTCATCATTGCGCCGCACCAGGGCGCTGACCTCATCGACGTTGGAGGCGATGCAAGCTGGCGCGGGTACGCCGGCCGAATACCGAACGAGGTAACGGACGCGCAGGCGACGTTTGCCGTCCTGGGCGACGTTGCGCTGCACGGCGTGCGGCGTGCCAAGCCCTACCTGGGTGAGTCGGTCGCGGTTTTCGCCCAGGGGCTGGTCGGGCAGCTAACCACGTACTTCGCCGCGAGGGCCGGCGCTTACCCGGTGATCGCGATCGATCTGCTGGATGAACGACTGGAGCACAGCAGGCGCAACGGCGCGACCCACACGATCAATGCGTCCCGCGAAGATGCGGTGCAGGCAGTGCAGGACCTCACCGGCGGCGGGGCACGTGTGGTGTTCATGGTGGCGAGGAATCCCGCTGTGTTTGCAGACTGCCTCAAGGCGGCGGCACACGGCGCGACGGTTTGTCTCTCCGGAAGCCCGCCCGGCACAGTGGAGATCGCCCTGCAGCCCGAAGTTTTGCGTCACGAACTCGACATCCTGGGCAACTATCAGCTCGACTACCCGGCGGAGCCGTATCACCGCTTCCAGTGGACGCGTGCCGCCAATCGCGCCTACGTCTTTGAGCTCATTGCGCGGGGCGAGTTGGACGTGGACCACCTCGTGACGCACGACGTTCCCTATGCTGAGGCGCCCGGGATCTACGAGATGATCGGGCGGGGGCCCGAGGGCTGGCTTGGGGTGCTCTTCGACTGGACCGGTCGGGCCTAGCCGCCGACCGGCGCGAGTACCAAGGCACGCTTGTGGCTCCGGGGAGCGAACGTTCCGTCCGCGTGATCACGTTCGACGGACCGGGGACAAGCCCTGACCTGCGAATGGTTCCGCGACCACCGGTGCCCGACCGTGGCGCGCTGATTCGGATCGATGCCTGCGGGGTGTGCGGCACCGACCTGCACATTCTGCGTGGCCACTGGCCGGGAGAACTGCCCTGGCCACTCACGCTGGGGCATGAGCTGGCTGGCGTGGTGGAAGAGATTGGTCCGGGGCTGACCAGCGACTACATGGGGCGTCCGCTGCGCGCAGGCGACCGGGTGATGATTCCGCCGCTGATGGCCTGCGGATCCTGCTACTTCTGCGTGCACTTTCCAACACGGGCGAACCGCTGCCTGAGTCCGACGTATTACGGGCGCAAAATCGGGTTTCAGAAGCCACCGCACTTGTGGGGCGGCTGGGCCGAGATGGTGTTTATCGATTTGGAAGCGTTTCCGGCAACCAAGGTCTTCCGCTTGCCCGACGACATGCCCAGCATGGTTGGAACCCTGGTTGAGCCCTACGCCTCGGTAACGCGCGCGTTCAATCGAGCGTCCTCGCTTGGACTCGAGGGCTTCAAGGCTGGGGACTCGGTCGTCATTCAAGGCTCGGGGCCAATCGGCGTCCTTGCCCTGATCGCCGCCAGGCAGCGGGCCGCCGGCAAGGTGGTCGTGGTTGGTGCGCCCGAGGAGCCGCGCCTGGCGCTGTGTCGCGCCTTCGGAGCTGATGCGACGGTGTCGATCGACGAATACCGTTCATTGGAGACGAGGGTGGCCGCAGTTCGGCATGCGGTGGGTGGGTTCGGGGCCGACCTGGTCGTGGACTGCAGCGGCGCCCCGCAGGCGGGTCCCGAGGGCATTGAGATGTTGCGCGACGGCGGCACCTTCGTCGAAATGGGGCAGTTCACCGACGCCGGCAGTATCGATACGAACTGGCACCGGATGTGCGTGAAGGAAGTGCAGATTTTGGCCAGCTGGGCCTTCACGCCCGACGAGGTGGCGCAGGCGATGCGCAACTTGCACGCCATTCAACACGACTATGACTGGTCGCTGATGCAGCGCGTTTACCCGCTGTCCGAAGCCGGCGTGGCGGAGGCTATCCGTAGCGCGATTGCAATGGAGTGCGTAAAGGCCACGATCGTGCCGACTGCCTGAGATCTCCAGCGGCCAAGTGACGTCGGAGGGGCGTCTACGCGCTTTGCAGTAGCTACCCGCAACAACCGACGCGGCACCCAGTCTCGATGCGGCTGTTCCTCTCGCCCGATCTCATCGCCTATCGGTCTGCGATGCCACTCACCCGGAGCTGGCGCCACGGCGTGGAGCAGTGCTCGCGACGCTGGACACTGGACCGGTCCGGCCCGCCCACATAGGACTGGCTCGGCACGGCTCAACCGGTGGCAACCATTCGGGTGTGCTGCTCTTCTCGTATCCCGTGGGCGTGCATCGACTGATCCCGGCGGAGCGGACAGGATGATCTACGTCAGCAGGGACTGCCGACGGACCTGGCCGATTACGAAACTCAAAGACGAACGACCATGTCGATGCTTTGCTCTAGTCGTGACGGGGGACGGGAAGGTTTTGTGCATGTACACCGTTGGCGAGAAACGGGATAGCGAAATACCCGCGGTCGCTTGCGTCAGTCAGGAGTGGTTGTTTGCCTAGCCGGGTAGATAGTCCTAACGTCATGAGGATTGGAGCTTCCCGGCACGCGTGGCTGATGGCGTACGCATGCGCCCAGAGGTCTCCGGCGTCTCAGCGAGTCTGGCGATCTGCTTTCGAATCCGGTGGTCCAAGATGCGATTGCGGAGGGTGACGAAATGCGCCTGCTAGGCAAACTGACGAAGTACGTTACGGGTGCACTGCTTGCGTTTTTGATTGCCATGTTGGCCGCGGGTTGCGCCGAGAGCGACGACTTCGAGTTTCTGAAAGATGAGCGACAGATGATGCGACAAGGTCAGTATGGCTCCGGCATGACCGATGAAGAGCGGCAGAAACTTCAGGAGAGCTACGCGCAGATTCAGTCTGCGGAAGCGACGCCGACGAGCGGTGGCGCAGCGCCATAGACCTGGGAGTTGCCGGGGGATGTGCAGCGACTGGTCGCGTTTGCAGGGCGCTAGTCGTCAACGCTGGCCGACGCGAGTCTAAGTTCTGTCCGCTGCTGCTCCGGCGCTACCAGAGAACGGGCGCCGGGTATTGAGCAATGGCAGCGTCCGGTGTCACGACCGACATGTGGTGCAGGATGGCTTGCGCAACGAGACCGCGGTCAAACGGGTCGGAATGGAGCGGTGGGAGGAGTACATCATGCGCGGCGCTGGCCTCGTCGAAGGCCAGAGGCTCGACCTGTAGCCATTGGCGCCGGCTGGCCACGTAGCGTGTGGGTGATTCCGGCAGTGGCAGGCGCCCCAGTCGGTACTTGATGGCGATCTCCCAGGCCGACAGCGAGCTGAGGTATACGTCGTTGGCCGGGTCGCGACAGCTGGCCCTAGCGGATGAACTCAACTGCGGATCATCCGTTGCCAGCCAGAGAAAAGTGCACGTATCGAGCAGCAGCCTCATGCCTGGTCAGGGTTCCCATGAAAGGCGTCGAGAAGATCCTGGGGCAGCGGCTCGAAAAAGCTTGCCGGAATACTCATTCCGCGGTCGATGCCGACCGGGCGCGGCCGGTCGGGCGGCTTCGGCAGCGGTCGAATCTCGGCGATGGGCACGTTGCGTCGGCTGAATTACCGAAGACCAGCCCTGAGGACGAACTGCTGTTGGCAACGACACTCTTCCCACGGACTCCGCGAATCCGATGGAACGATTTGGCCAGGCCGCGCGTAGTTATCAGAGGACGGCACCAGGAGATTGGACCATGAGGGCGGCCTATGACCGATGAACAAGCTGTTCTGCGCTGTCAGAACGGTGAGCACGAAGCGTTCCGCCATCTGGTGGAACGGTACAAGGACGTGCTCTTTGGCACCGCGGTCCTGATGACCGGGAACCGCGCGCTGGCCGAAGAGCAGGTTCAGGAGGCCCTCCTCGCCGCCTGGCGCGGCATTCCGGGCTTCGAAAGCGGACGGCCGGTCAAGCCCTGGCTTGTCCGCATATTGGTGAACGCAGTCGTGTCGCAGCGCCGCCGGCGAGCGATCGACACCGTTCCCCTGCAGAACCACAGCCACGCAGACGACCGCCCCCAGCCCGGCGAGGCGGTGGAGGCCCGACTCGACCGCCAGGAGATCCGAGAGGCACTGGCGGGCCTGAGTGCGGACCACCGGCGGGTGGTCGTGCTGCGTTATTTCGCGGAGCTGACAGTTCCCGAACTGGCCGAAGCGATTGGCGTGCGGGAGGGCACGGTCAAATCCAGGCTAAGCCGAGCACTCGGTCAGCTCCGGGACCAACTTGCAACGGGCGGCGCCAGAGAGGCTTACGGCCATGGCCAGTAACTACCCGACGAACGAAGACATGGAACGCGCGCTGCGCGAACACTTTGAAACCGAAGCGGAGAACCTCCGGGCTCCTCAGAACCTCTGGGAAACGCTGGAAGGCCGCATGGATCTTCAGCCCGCGCGGCATCCGGTGACGCAGGTACGCCGGAAGATCCTCGGGGCCCTGAAGCAGAACTGGTTCCCTGTGATGGCCACCGGCGGCGCCGTGGCCGTGGCGGCCTCGGCCGTCATCGTGCTGTCCAACGCGAGTGGGGAGACCCAGGTCGTGACGAAGGAAGTGCCGGTCGAGACGGTCGTCCAGAAGCTCGTCACGCAGGCGACAGTGGGGGTGATGGCAGCACCAGCAGCCCAAGCCCCGCCTCGACGGGAGTCCGTGGCGATGATGCAGAGGCCGCCTGCCGTCGCGTCGACACAGGCGCCGGTCACAGTCGAAAAGGTGGTCACGCGCCAGGTAGCCGTCGAGAGAGTCGTCGAGAAGATCGTGGAGGTGGAAGCTGCCCGCAGGGCGCCGCCTGCAGCTGCTACGGTCGCTCCTCAGGCATCCGCGCCGCTCAGAACCGAAACGGCTGCGCCGGCGCGGCCTCCGGCCACCACGTTCCAGGACTCCGAGCGACAGCCGTTCGTGGCGACGGCGGAGGACGCGGTGTCGACCTTCAGCCTGGACACGGACCGGACGTCGTACCAGTTGGCGCTCTCGTGGCTCCAAGAGGGCTACGACATCGAGCCGGACTCGGTACGGGCCGAGGAGTGGATCAACGCCTTCGACTACCAGTACGAGGCGCCGGCCGACGACTGGGGCTTTGCGATCACCAGCAACGTGGCCATGCACCCGCTGGATGGCAGCAAGCACCTGGTACGCATCGGCTTCCAGGCTGCCGAAGTGCCGGACGATCGGCCGCTCAACGTCACGCTGGTGCTGGACGCTTCCGGCTCGATGGGTGACGGCAACCGCGTGGACATTGCCCGCGCGGCGGCGGAGTCCATCAGGCAGAGCCTGCGCCCGCAGGACAGGGTGGCCGTGATTCACTTCACCGAGAACGTGATCCACGAACTCACGGTTGAGCATCAGTCGCCCGATGCCACAGCGGTCCAGCGGTCGATCCAGCGGCTCGCGCCGCATGGCAGCACCAACGTGCAGGCCGGTCTGAACCAGGGCGTTCGCCTGGCGGACCAGATTCGTCAGGAGCGACCCGAGGCCTACAACTACGTCATCCTGATGTCGGATGGTGTGGCCAACGTTGACGCCACGAATCCGTTCGCGATCCTGGAGTCGGCCTACGACCGCAACGCGCTGAACCCGCTGCGGCTGATCACCATTGGTGTCGGCATCAACAACTACAACGACGTGTTGTTGGAGCAACTGGCGCAGCACGGCAACGGCTGGTATCGCTACCTGGACGACACCGGCCAGGCGCGGTCGACCTTCAGCCGGGACAGCTGGCTGGCGCTGTCAACGCCGTTCGCCGATCAGACTCGGGCCCAGGTGACCTGGGATCCGGACCTGGTCAAGTCGTGGCGGATCATCGGCTACGAGAACCGGGTGACGTCCGACGAGAGCTTCGCGGAGGACCGCAAGGAGTTCGCGGAGATTCCGTCGGGCGCGGCGACCACGGTGTTCTACGAGCTGGAACTGCACGATCGTGCGCTGGCTCGCGGCGGTGAAGAGGTGACGCTGGCGAAGGTCGAACTTCGCTGGGTGGTGGCCGAGACCGGGCAGTCGCGGTCGCAGCAGACCGAGGTGCGCGGACGGCTGGACACCAGCCTTGGCGCCAGCGGCGATCCGCTGCTGCAGCTGGGGGCCATCGTGGCCTTGTCGGCTGATCGGTACGGCGGGCTGTACGACGATGCGTCCGTCGCCGAGATCTCCCGCGATCTGACCGAGCTTGAGGATCGGCTGCGGGCGCTGAACAGCAGCCTGGGGGGCCTGGGCGCTTACCAGGACTTCCGGTTCATGCTGGAGCAGATGGCGGCCGGCGCGCGCGCACAAGCGCCGCCGGAAAATTCGTCAGGCTATAGCCGGTAGCCAACGGCATCCGCTGCGGGGCGCTCACGACCGAGTCGTGGGCGCCCCGTCGGCGTTTAGGGGTTCAGGCGCCTGAGCGGACGGCCTGGACGGATGCTTCGAGAGCGGCGACCCATCCGTGGGCGTGTTCGACGTCGCGGTGGGGGTGGATCGAGAGGCGGATGCGGCCCTGGGTGCCGTCGTGTCCGTAGGTTGCGCCCCAGCCGCGGCGGCGCAGTTCAAGGTAGATGCGTTCCACGTCGTCTTGATCGGACGTGAAGTTGACGACGGCCAGCAGCGGGCGAACCAGCAGCCGCAGACCGTCAATGCGCTTGATGCCTTCGCTGACGATGCCCACGACTTCCACGAGACGCCGGGCCGACTCCCGGTAGCCCTCGCGTCCGAGGTGGCGCATGACCGACCATGCTGCCGCCGCGTGATCACCGGGCTTGGTGGCGGTGATGGTGTGGATGCCGGTGACGTGAGCTGGGATGGCGTCCAGCATTGCGGCGTCCCTGATCAGAAAGAAGCCGGTCGCGACCGGGAGCAGGCCCAGCTTATGGCCGTCGGTCATCATTGACGACACGCCCGGCAGGCTGAAGTCGAACGGGGGTATGGGGTATCCCAGCTCGCGCAGGAAGGGCAGCGCGAAGCCGCCGAAGGCGGCGTCGACGTGCAGGTAGAGACCCTTTCGTTGTGCGAGGTCCGAGAACTCCTCAACAGGGTCGATCTGGCCGTAGTTGCCTTCCGGTGCGGAACAGACCAGTGCCACGGTGTTGCCGTTGAGTAGCCGCTCCACCTGCCGCATGTCGGGGCGCATGGCGTCGTCCACGTCGACTTCGCGAAGGCGGAGGCCCAGTAGCTCCGCACCCAGCCGGAAGCTGTAGTGGGCCGTGGTGGGCAGAACCACCTCAGGTTCCGACTTGGCTCCCAGGTTGCGGGCCAGGCGCAGCGCCAGCAGGTTCGACTCGGTGCCGCCGCTGGTTATGAAGCCGACGGCTTCGCGATGCCCCAGCAGCGAGCCGAGCATGCGCACGGCTTCCTTTTCGAGGAGGTCTGCGCCGGGATTCATGTCGCGCGCCCACTCGACGAAGAAGGATCCGGCGGCCAAGGGGCGTATCTGTTCGGTGATCGGGTGCGGAGGGCCGACGTAGCTGACGCCGAAGTTGCGTTCGACGGTGTAGGGGTCTTTGCCGAATCGCGCCTCGACCTCAGCCAGGACGTCGGACTCCGGCGTGCCGTGCTCGGGGAAGTCCAGCGGCGGTGGCATGGGGATCGCATGCCGTTCCTCGGTTCGATCGAACTCTCGGGCCACTGGAAACCCCCTTCGGCTCAGGCAGGTCGGCGGCTGCGTCCAGCCACCAGTGCGTTGCCGCTCACCTTATGGCAGGCGGCAATTCGATGTGAAGCGACGCGAGTCCACTTTCGGTCAGACATCCATGGGTCCAGGGAGTCCGGGTCCGCCGGCTGCGAGGTAGCCGCGGCTGGCGCCCGAGCGAGATTCGCTGACCCAAAATGAATAGAGATGCCCGTCGTGCAGGTGGAAGCGGAACTGCACGGGGCGACCGGCCAGCGACGACAGATCCTGGACACCGTTCCAGGTCAGGCGGGTACGGGTAACGTCGGCGGCGAGTGGCCGGCAGTTGTCCAGTGAGAACGGCTCGATAACGTCGCCGCGCTCGTCCAGGATTTCCACCCGCAGCTCGCCCTCCGGCGCGTCCAGATTGACGAAGAGGTGCGAGCCGCTGAACGTGACCAGGCGGGTGGCCAGCACGCCGCATGGGCTGTCGGCTTGCATGGAGGCGAAGCCGTCACGGCGAAGCGTGGCGAGGCCGGTGTGGCCGCCGGCGTACATGGCGTTGGCCTGCTCGTAGGCGCTGCCCGTCTCGCCCGGTTTGAGCACGGATCCCTGGCCGGAGAAAGCGCCGTAGTAGAACCAGAGTTCGTCGCCGACCACCAGGCAAATTCCGCCGGCCGCGTGGATGTAGCCGTAGTTCCAGTCGCCCCATTGGCGGCTGGACGCGATAAATGCCTCTCGGTGCGGGCGGTGCCAGTGGAAGCCATCGCGGCTGTAGGCCAGCTGCAGGTCGTTGATCTTGGGGCGGCTGACACGCGCGGCGTCGGGGTTCTCCGGTCCGTGAAAAATGGCGAACGCGCCGAGCAGGATGCTCTCGTAGGCGACGGCGTTGACGTCGTAGAGCTGCGCGCGGACTCCTATCTGCGGATCGGGCCGGTCGAGCCGGTCTGCGCGCGCCCACCGGACTGGCTGGTCTGCTGTCCAGCGCGCGGCCTGTTGGAAGTCCGGGTGCTCGAAATACAAGCGCGCTCGCCGGTCCCAGCTCTGGCGGATGCTGAAGACGAACCTCTGGCGAAACGGGTTGTAGAAAAAGCTGGAGTTGTCGCCGCACTGGGAAGTCGGCCCGCGTTCGTTCCAGTGGACTCCGTCGGGCGAGGTATAGATCAGGCCCTCGTGGCGTTTGGGATGGCGCCAGAAGATGAACATCTTGAACCGCTCGGGCGGTTCGGCGTCGGCGTCAAGCCAGACCAGCGCGCCGTCGCGCCGCCAGTCCGGCGGATGCTCGATAACCGCGTTGGTGCCGGGCACCACTTCCAGGGACGGCCGCTCCCAGTTGAGGCCGTCGCTGCTGGTGGCGAGAGCTGTGCCGTCGAACCAGCCGGCGTGATACCAGAGCTTGAAGGTGTCGTCGGCCGGGTCGAACCAAACGCCGTCGTTGAACGGTGCGGCGACCGGGCAGTGGCCGCGGTTCAGCTCCAGATCGGTTTCGGGCGAAAGGACGGGCGCGGATTCGTGAACCCTGGCGACATGAAAGACGCGGCGCAGCGTGGTGTATTCGATCAGGAAGTCGTCCACGAAAAGCTGCCGACCCACGTCGACTGGGATGACGCGCGGCGGATTGGCCAGATACGGCACGGGCAGTGGGTCGCCACCGGGTTCGATGTTGCTGGGCGGCCACTCGGCGGGGAGTTGGATGCCGTTGTAGAGCGTGGACGTGGTCACTTGAAGCTGCGGGCCAGCGGTGCGTTGGTCATCGGTCGGCGGCGAAGCGGCGGAGGACGTTTGCGGTGACTCGGGAGACGGTGTTGTCGTAGTTGTTGTGGGAGAGGCAGCCGCGCCAGGCGATGGAGCCGACGGAGAAGACGCCGCCGCCGTTGGGAGTTTCGAAATAGACCATGTCTGCCCGGACGAAGGAGTGGACCCGTCCCGGTTGCGGCGGGGCGTCGGGCAGCATGCCGTCCTTGCCCTGGGTGAACTCCAGACGTTCGTCGATGAAGGCGGCGTAGCGTTCGGAGTGCCCCACGGACGAGGCCAGCAGCAGGGCGTGGGGTGGGGTTCCAAGGCCGTAGTCGAGACGGTCCATCTCATAGCCGGCCGCGCCGTGGCGGACGACGAGGGAGGGGCAGTCGCCGATGGGTTCGTCGTCGCCGATGCCCTCGAAGATGAACTCGGCGCGGGGATCGAAGCTGTGGGGTTGGCGGACGTAGTGGGCGCCCCGGTCGAATCCCGCGGCGCAGGAGCCGATACCGACGAGACCATTCGGCGGCACGCCCCGGTTGCGCCAGGTGCCGCCCGGCTCGCCGGTGGTGCTGTGGACGCGTTCGGCCGGCGGCATCTCGAAGGGCCAGCTAGTGCCCCAGCGCCGGACCTCGGCGATGTGGGGACGCTCGGCGTCGATGGTCGTGACGCCGAAGAAGCCGTTGCCGCCCAGGTACATCAGGCGGCCGCCCCGGTCCAGATAGGAACGCATGCCGGCGAGCATATCGGTGGTCCAATACTCGTGGTGCGAGCCGGTGAGCACGACGCGGTAGGGCGCCAGCAGGTCGGCGCCTTCGGCGTGGAGGTCGTGGTCGGTGATGACGTCGACCTGGTGGCCGGTGGCTTCCAGCCAGTCGATGAGATAGAGGTCGGCGGGGAAGCGGGCGGGGGCCGCCCAGACGCGGTAGCGGAACTTGGGCCGCATGTTGAGGATGGGGCGCAGCTGGGAGACGTGGGTAGTGCCCGATCCGTCGGAGTGGCGTTCGTATAGACCCGGCAGGCCGTTGGCGCGGATGTAGGCGAACTCTGGTTTGTGCAGAGCCGGATCGGCGTTGGGCACGCGTTCCTTGTCCCAGAAGCCGCCGTCGATGTCGCGGAAGTTGGCGTAGACGACGTAGGTGAGGGTGGGCATAAGCACGGCAATGCGGGAGGTGGTTGTTCCCCGGGCGGGGCGGACGCAGAAGGGCAGATAGTCCTCGTCGTCGCCGGCCCGCAGCCGGGCCGCGTAGACGCCGCTGGGCAGGTCAGACGGGATCGTAAGTCGGAAGTCCGATTCCCAGGCCACGTCTTCTACATCGTCGTCGTGAAAGTGGATGGCGCCGTACTCGTGGGGGGCGAGGTTGAAGTTGGTTTGGGCACCGGTGAAGTTGTGGCCGGTGACGCCGCGGGTGGGCATGTTGACGGTCTGGCCGTGTAGCTGGTGGGGTCCGGTGTCGGTGACTCGGTAGCCGGTGATGTCGAGGCTGAAGTCCCAGGTGGCCAGCAGGCCGTCGGCGGTCTGTTCTGCGACTGCTGTGGCCAGGGCGGTGAGTTCGTCGGCGGAGAGTGCGCGGTCGTAAAGGCGCGGGCCATCGAGCTTGCCGTTGTAGGGGGCGGCGATGGGGCCGGTGCGTTCGGGTGGGCCGGCGGAGAGGGCGGCGAAGAGGAGGGGGCTGCCAGGCGGCGCCGTGACGTTGACCGCCGTCGTGTCGTTGGCGATCAGGGCGCGGTCGGTGGCCACGGGCCAGCGACGTAGGGGTTGCTGGATGAGGACGACGCGGCCGCTGGCCGCGTCGAAGCTGGCGCCGATGAAGGTCCAGACGCGCTCGTGGAGCGGCGCGCCGGTGGCGGCCTGGACGGGAGGGTTCTGTCTGTCGGCGAGGTGGAGGCATAGGTCGCCGTCCGGTCCGATGACCAGGGCGAAGCCCTGGGGAACGGGGGCGTCGGACCAGCGAGTGATGAGGCCCTGGAGGCCGGCGGCGGGGGTTGTGGGGAAGACCCAGGCGGTGACGCTGAAGCTGGCCAGCGCGTCGAGCGCGGGGTGGGCGGGGACGTACACGTACGAGCCGCTGTGGATGGGCTTGGAGCGGCCGGGGTAGTCGCCGTTCATGGCCGACGGGACTTCGCGCTCCTTGAAGCCGGGGCCGTCGGGGGACTCGTCGCCGTGGATGAGACGTACCAGGTCGGCGCGGAAGCGGGGGTGTTGGCTGCTGACCATGAAGCGGACGGTGTCGCCGGGGGCGGCGCTGAGCCGATCGGTGTATCCAACGAGGTTCATCTGGCCAAGCCCTCCACCCAGCGTGCCGGGGTCTGCATCAGATGCTGCTTGGGCTGCGAGTGTAGGCGCTGCGGGTGCGTGAATTGGGGCCTCGCGTGCGCGGTAAGAGTTTTTTCCAAAAAACTCTTGAGGCGCGGCGGGGTGCATTTGGGCGCCTGACAGCGGGATAGCCGCACGTCTCCACCGGACACGTTCGGGGCGCGGCGCGAGGGTCGGTGGGTGACGGGTCGGGCTGGATGCAGGTGGCGTTGGCGGGTGCGGGCAAGGCCGGGAGTTGTGCGGCGTGGGGTGGCCGCGGCGGCGGGGAGCCAGCGGCGAACGAGGCCGAGGACGCCGGCGAGGATGCGGGACAGCAGGAGTAGCAGGCGGCGGTTCAGGCTCGGCATTGCCGGAATCTCCAGAGGGTTTGCGAGTTGTGTACGACCAGTGTACACTCAGGGAATACAGATTGCAACGGACGGGATTTCGGCGAGGTGGCGGAGGCCGGAGTCCGGCGGAGGTTTGGGAGTACTCATGTTGATTCCACCGCTCGACGGGATCATCCGGGTGACCAGCCTGTTTGGCGCCGACCGGGGGAGCTACCGGCACGGGGGGCTGGACCTGGCGCTGATGGCGGGGTCGGTGTATCGGCGTCCGGTGAAGGCGCCGGGGGCGGCCGAAGTGGCGGCGGTGTGGACGACCGACCGGCCGAGCACGCGGGACCCGACGGCGCGGGATGGGTTTCCCTACGGCAACGCTGCGGCCCTGCTTGATACCGAGGGTGTGCTCTGGCGGTTTCTGCACTTTGACGAACCGCCGAACCTGACGGTGGGTCACTTGGTCGAGCCGGGTCAGACGTTGGGGTTGTGTGACTCGACGGGGAACAGCACCGGCCACCACGTGCACCTGGACGCGACGCCGGACGGGCACATCGATCCCGAGACGTTTCGGGTGACAGGCGAACGGGCGAACCCGCTGGGGCTGTTCGCGGACGGCTTCGCGCGGGCCGTGGGCTACGACACGCAGGCGTTCCGGCGGCAGATCGTGATGGAATCGGGCTGGAACCCGCTGGCCGTGAGCCGCGCGGGGGCCGAGGGAATTGCCCAGATCATCCCGCGCTGGCACCCGGGGATGCGGGGGCGGACGTTCGATCCGTTTGCCTCGCTGGAGTACGCCGCAAACGTGATGGCGTCGCACATCGACTACCGAGCCGGGGAATACCGCGAGGCGCTGGCGGACTACAACACGGGCCGCGCCTCACGTGGGAAGTTTCGGGACGAGGGGTACCGCTACGCCGATTGGATTCTGGAAGGACTGGACATGGCTACGAGCCGCGAACTGGATGACCTACGGGCCGACCGCGACCGCAACCACGCCCGCAAGATGACAGCGCTGCATCACGTTGGGGAACTGGTGCAGGCGGCCCGGCGGGCCGGCGAACAGGCGTTCAGGCCGCCCGACTGGCAGGCGGTGATGACTGCCGAGCGGTTCTATCACGATCCGGAGGCGGAGGGGTAGCGGTCTGTGGGTTGGGAGTTGGGCCGAGGCAGGGACGGGCTGAGTGGCTCTGGCGGCGCGATGACACTCAGGGCTAAAGGCCGCGTGGTCGGCTCATGAGGGCGTCAGTCGGGACCCGTGGCGTGGTGGGATCGGTTGGGATGCATGAAACACGCTGCTGTTGGCTGGTCAACTCGGCGGTTTCCGGACTTCGCGGACGAGAGCCAACCGGACGGGCCAATCGATTGGGTCGTTGTTCGCGTCTTAGCTGCCGCCTAGGTAACCACGGGGAATTCCTGGCTGAAGTCGGCCCGTCGCGGCAAGTTGTCAGCAACTTGCGAGATGAGCGAAGCAGGGTTTCCTGGGATAGCTTCACCAGCAAAAAGGCCGCTGCCAAAGGCAGCGGCCTTTTTCGCAGAGGCTTGGTTGTAGCGGGAATCAGCCTTCCGGCGGAAACGGGTCGTTTCCGTAGCTATTGCGCTCGCGGAATCTGCCTTGCCGGTTATGAATGAACAACTCGGAACTGTTGTTGATGGCGATGTCGCGCGCAGCGGAAATGGCCTCGCGCTGGGTCTCGTGGACCGACGTTGCCTGCTCGTTGCCCGCGCCCTTCACCGCCCAGCCGCCCGAGTGCGGAACGACATGCTGATTCTTCTTCGGCATGGGTTTGCCCTTCACAATTCTGGCTGAATTTCAACCAGTGGTTGACATATGATAGCGCAAGCGACGCGTGTCAACCATGCGGAACTTGTAGGACAGGAGGCCGAGGTGTTTCCACAGAGGCTGCGGCTAGCGCGGAAGAAGGCGGGACTATCCATGCGCGAGCTTGCCAGATGCATGTCCCCACCGGTGTCCGCCCAGGCGATCAGCAAGTATGAAGCGGGCAAGATGATGCCGAGCTCGGCAGTGCTCGTCGGCCTCGGCCAGGCGCTCAACGTATCCCTGGATTTCCTGATGGGCGGCCAAGTCAAGGCCCTGGAGGCCGTCGAGTTTCGCAAGCATTCGGGCACGTCGGCAAAAGACCGCGCACGCGCCGAGGTTGTCGTGACCGAGCGAATCGAGAGCTACTTGGCGATCGAGGCCATCCTCGACATCGAGCCGCCGGCTGACCCATTCGACGGTCTGCGTACTGATCGGATCGGGAGTTTTGAGGAAGTCGAGGGCAAGGCGAATGACCTGCGGGAACGGTGGGATCTTGGCCTGGATCCGATCCCTAGCATGACCGGCCTGCTGGAGTCCAAGGCCATCAAGGTGATCGAAGCAGAGCTGCCCGAACGCTTCGACGGTTTGGCCTGCACCGTCAAGCTCGTCCGCAGCCAGCCTGATACGGAAGTGGTTGTAGTTTCCGACCAGACCAATGTCGAACGCCGACGCTTCACCATGGCCCACGAGCTGGGCCACCGCGTGATACGTGGCGTCAGCGACCCGGCGTTCAGCCTTGAAAAGGCGATGCAGCGATTCGCTGCGGCGTTTCTCGTGCCGGCCGCGCATCTGCGCGGGCAAGTGGGGAGCAATCGGCAAGGCTTTGTCCATGGTGAGCTCGTTCGCCTGAAGCATTTCTACGGAGTGTCGGCCGCAGTGATACTGATCCGACTGCGCGATGTCGGCATCCTGCCCCCGCAGTACGTGACCCGAGCCTTCCGAACCTACGCGCGGATCTGGCGCAAGGACGAGCCGGATCCAATCGCGCAAAACGAGGGGCTGGGCGCCTTTGAAAAGCCGCAGCGGTTCGAGAGTCTGGTCTGGCGCGGGCTTGGCGAGCAACTGTTCTCGCCGTTCCGGGGCTCGGAGCTGCTCAATCTCCCCCTACACGAAGTCGAACGAGGAATCAGGGGGCCACGCGCTGCATGACCTGCGTGGTCGTCAACGACGCGTCCTGCCTGATCGACTTGTACAAGGGACGACTGCTAATGGCCACGCTAGAGCTTCCCTATCGGTTCGTCCTTCCGCTGCCGATTCGCCATTCGGAACTATTGGATCTCACGGATCGGCAGTGGCGACGTCTGGACCAGGCTGGCCTTGAGACCTTCAATCTTCCGCCTGCACAGATCAAAGAAGCGCAGCAGGTCAGACAAGGGCATCCCCGGCTTTCGATGAATGACTGCTTCTGCTTGGTCACCGTGCGGCATCAGGATCACGGCTTGTTGCTCACAGGGGACAAGCGGCTCCGCCAGACGGCTGAGCTGGAAGGCCTACGTGTGCATGGCGTGCTTTGGGTCATCGACCAACTGCATGCAAGCGGCCTCTACGGAATCGGCGGCCTGCGAGCGGCGCTGGAAGCTTGGCGTGAGGATCGAACGGTCTTTCTGCCTCGGACAGAAATCGATAACCGGCTGCGCCGGCTGCGGCATCTAGCTGGACCGTGAGGACGTCCGTGGACTGTTCGTGACGGTGGTTACCGAGGCTGAGGATCGCACGGGTATCGCGCTGCTGCTGGGTGGATGGCGTCGCGATGGTTAAGCAGGGGCCACGGACCGGACGTTCAATAGAGTCTTCGGTGGGTGGGCGAGCCAGCCTTCAGGCCGCCGGACTGGCGGGTGGTGATGACGGCGGGGCGGTTCTATCACGATCCGGACGCGGCGGGGTGATTGCATTGCAAGCAACGTATGAAATAGCACTGCTGTCTGCATTGCGGTCAACGCATGATTCAGCAGCACGGCACACGGAGGCGTAGTGCATGGCGAGTATCACGGTGCGGAACCTGGCCGAGGACTTGAAACGGCGACTGCGGATTCGGGCTGCGGAGAACGGTCGTTCGATGGAGCAGGAGGCGCGCGAGATTCTGCGGGCGGCGCTGAGCGGGGACGAGGCGCTGGTGCACAACCTTGGAACGGCCATCCACGAACTGTTCAAGCCGTATGGCGGCGTGGACCCGTTCATTCCGCCGCGGGAGCCGATGCGTGATCCTCCACAGTTCGACTGAGGCGACAATCGAATGATTGTCCTGGACACCAACGTCGTCTCGGAAGTGACGTGCGCAAGCCCGGAGCCTCGGGTGCTGGCCTGGCTGGACCGTCAGGACGTCCACAGTCTGTTCGTGACGGTGGTCACGGAGGCTGAGATTCGAACCAGTATCGCGCTGCTGCTGACTGGATGGCGCCGAGACGGATTAGCCGCGGCCGCCGACCGTACGTTCGACGAGCTGTTCAGCAGTCGCGTCCTGCCTTTCGACGCGGCGGCCGCGCGGGCGTATGCCGAGATTGTGGCCAGCCGGCGCGACGCCCGTTGTCCCATCAGTCAGGCCGACTGCCAGATCGCGGCGATTGCGCGCTCGCGCGGGATGGCGGTTGCGACGCGCGATTTCGAGGACTTGGTGGGCTGTGGGGTTGAGGTTGTAGATCCGTGGTCGGGCGGGTGAGCCTGCGTCGTTCGACGTGAGCTGGGTGCGAGCCTCATGCTGGCTCTTCTTTGTCAGGCCGAGGGCTGGGAAGCGGTCTGGGAGGGCCCGGCAGACCCCTGAAGGAGGCGTAGGCCAATATTGGCCTGGAAGTCCAACACGAACATCCGCCTTCGCACTCGCGGCTAAACGCCGGCCACGGCGCGCGCAATCCTGCGCCTGAGTCGCGTCACGCCGCCGCCTCACAGTCGCGGACCGCAACGAGTGGGTACTCGGCTTCCAGGCCAAAGATCCGCCGCCAGAGCCGCTCGCCCACGTTGCGGGTGGCTTGGTCGTACCGCGCGACTACCAGGAAACACACTTGCCCGCCGTCGGGCGTCATGGTGTAGAGCGCCTGGTCGCCCAGCTCGAGCCCGGTGACCGCAATGCGCGTGCCGTCCGGCGACCAGGCGCCCATGTTGTCGCCAAGCAGCGTCACGGGCGTCCGCCCGACGAATCGGCCGTCCGTCCTCACGACGCACAGGTTCGGGCCGCATGAGTACAGCAGGTGGGCCCCATCCGGCGACCAGGCGAGGGTCCGAATCCAGGCATTGCGGGGGTCGTCCGCAGCTCGGCCCGTCCGCCGAGAATAGGCCCAACCCCAATCCTCAATCGTCGCCACCCAGCGCTCGTCCGTCCCGTCCGCCCGGACGGCGGCCAAGATGACCTCGCCGCGAGAGACCCGCGCGTAGGCCAGCCACTGGCCGTCCGGCGACCATGTCGGACCGCTCACGACATCCGCGACGAGTTCACGCGGGTCGGATCCGTCCACCCCCACCGTGTAAACTGCGCGTCGGACCGGCGTGCCTCTCTTCTGGTCCGGCATGAACGCCGTTACGGCGAGGCGCTGCGAATCCGGAGACCACTGCGGTGGCGCTGTCTCCACGCCGCCGCCGCCGGTCGCGATCTCCCGCTGCTCCGAACCATTGACCGCCATGACATACAGATCCGGTGCGCCCTTACGAAACACGATCCACGCGCCGTCGGGCGACCACGAAGGAAAACCCTTGGAATCGTGGTTGCGCGAGAGAATCTTGGGGGCCGTCCCATCGATGTTGGCACGGGCCAGGCGGAACACGTACCGGTTACCGTCAAGATTGGGGCAGGCGGAGTAGACGATCTGCCGGCCTTCGGGAGACAAGTCGAAAGCGTGCCAGCCCGTGGTCGGTTCCGTGTCGATCAGCCGCACGGCCGATCCGTCCGCGACCGTGTGATACAGCTTGTCCCCCCGCTGAAAAACGATGGCCGATCCGTCCCGACTCCACCGGACGAAGTTGCCCCGCTCCTCAGGCAGGAACGGCGCGCAAGGCGGTAAACGCGATTCCCTGGGATAGCTGAAGTAGTCTGACCGAACCGGGTCGACATTGGTTGCCGATTCATCCGGCGATTCGCACCCGGCCACGAACATCACGAGCAAGAAAGCGAACCCTGCTGCTGCGAAACTGAGCCACGGGTGCACGCGCAGCCCAGCGGCCGCCACGACTTGCTCACTCCGTCTGGTACAGCGCATAGATCGCCATCAGGTACGACGGGAGGGGACGCTCAAGAGCGTTGCGGGTGGATTCAGTAGCCTGCGGCGGGTTGGGCGGCTCAGCGAATGCTCATTCAGGGCTCAGGGCTCAGGGCTCAGGGCTCAGGGCTCAGGGCTCAGGGCTCAGGGCTCAGGGCTCAGGGCTCAGGTGTCATTATGAAAGATGTTCGGTTTCGGTCGGGAATTGTCTTTCGTGGGAAAGACATCTCCGTGTCCCCACGACCGGCACTCGACCTGGGTTTCCTGCTCGCAGCCGGCCGAGATCGCAAGGATTAGTAGCGCGACGACGGCCGTCATTGCCATCCGTTCGCGGTGCGAGCGAGTGTCCGTCGCCATCACGACGATATTTCCCCGTCCGGTAGAGCACATAGATCGCTATCAGGTCCAAGAGGTGGGGACCGTAGTCGCATTCTTGATTGCTACATTCAAACCTATTCTGCGTATTACGATCCAACCCGACCGGGTTGGGGTCATCAGGATGATGGTGCTGCTACGGCACCTTCTGGACTCGCGCTACATCGATCCGGACTCAATTCGTCGCCGAGCCGAGATCCTTGCGACGCGCCATGGGCCCTTCCAATTGCGCTCGGACCTGTGAATCCCTGTGCCTGGCCAGCGGTTTGTCCCAGTCTTACGGAGGGCGCGCTTCAGGCGGCTACGGGTCCAGGCGGAAGGGTGGGTAGCGGTCGGTGACCAGGAGGGTGGTGTAGCCCTGGACGCGGGTTGCGTAGCGGCCGACGCCGACCAGGAAGTCGAAGAGGGCGCGGGGGTAGCTGGCGGTGATGATGACCATGATCCAGCCGAGCGCGGCGGCTATCAGGGCCAGGATTCCGAGGATTGTCAGCACCACATAGTGCGGGATGGCCAGCAGCCACTTGATGAGGGGCAGCCAGCGGTTGAGGTCGGTGTCGGCGTCGGGGTAGTCCACGTTCAGGTGGACGGCCTGGTGGTCGTCGGTGGCGGGGTACTCGTCGCGCAGGGCAAGCGAGTAGACCTCGATCCGGGCGTTGAAGCGCCACAGTTCCAGGTTCCAGTCGAACCACCAGCGCGGGTACTTGCGGCGGAACACGAGCATGAAGACGAGTGGAACGCTGGTGTAGGCGGTCACCAGCAGGCCGAGCAGGTAGACCGGCAGGATGAGGATCCAGCGGAAGAGGGTGGTCAGGCGGTTGAGCGGCTGGTCGGGGTACTCGACGGAGAACTGGATGGGGTAGTCGGACTGGTTGCTGGCCATGCGGTTTGCGTCCTGCTGCCGGGCTGGTGGACATAATGATACGACGGGTCCGAAGTTCCTGCCGGCCGATGGCGGCTGGTGGCGTGGCTGACCTACGGTGACGACACTTCGCTGGCGCGTGCGGGTTGGGCGCTGGTGACGCACCATGCGCGGGCCTTGAATGATTGCGTTGCGCACAGACGAGGAGCCGCCGGGTGACGGGCAGTCCTGACCGTCCGCTGGTGCTGGTGATCGAAGACGATCTGCGGTACGTGCGGCAACTGCGCGCGGACCTGGAGCTGTGCGACTGCGAGGCGGTCACTGCGGGCACGGGCGCCGGAGGCCTGGACCTGTGTGCCAGCGCGACGCCTGACGTGGTTCTGCTGGACCTGGGGCTGCCGGACGTGGATGCGCTGACGATGCTGGGGCGGGTGCGCGCGACCTGCGACGCGCCGGTGGTTGCGATGACGCTGGCGGAGGACGATGAAGGGATAGCTCAGGTCATGGAGGCGGGCGCGGACGACTACTTGCCGAAGCCGTTTGACGTTGAGCAGCTGCTGGCGCGGTTGCGGGCGGTGTTGTGGCGGGCGCCGGGCGCGCAGGCGGGGGTGCCGCCCCCGTTCGAGTCGGACGGTCTGTGTATCGACTTTGCGGCGGCCGAAGTGAAAGTGGCCGTGCGGCCGGCGACGTTGAGCGCCTCGGAGTTTCGCCTGCTGCGCTTCCTGGCTCGCAACCGGGACCGGGTGTTCACACCGGCTCAGCTGGTGGAGGAGGTCTGGGGGCCGGAGTACGCGGGGGACCGGCATCTGGCGCGGGTGTATGTGCGGCGGGTGCGTCAGAAGATCGAGCGCGATTCGGAGCATCCGCGCCACCTGGTTACGAAGCCTGGGGTGGGCTACGTGCTGCGCAGACATGGCTGAGCGCCGAACTTCGATCAGGTTCGGTTCCCGGACTTGGCCATCGCTGACGGATGCTGGACGGCTGGTGCTCGTGGGGGCAATCGTCTTCTGGTGGGGTGGGTTCGTAGTACCTCGGCTTGTGAGCCTAGCGTTTCCCGAGCTGCTGTCTTCGTCGTCCATACCGTGGCACATGAACCCGGAGTTGGAAGGCAGTCTTGCGAATGTGGTCTCGGCGGCCTCTTTCCTCGCCGTGTCACTTGTCGCGACCACTCACGTCGTCGTAGCCCATCGCAGAAGTGCTGGTTGGGTCGTCGTCGGAGGCTGGGCGGTGGTGGCGGGAGGGGCGGTTCTTTCGGGCGTGGACGAGGTGCTCGATTACCACGACGGGATATTAAGTGCTCTCAAGCAACTGGTGTTTAGAGCTGTAGACAGTAACACTTCGATCATTCTTCTAACCTCACTGCTCGTCGCGTTCGCACTCGCATTGTGGGGATTTTCCCGCCAAGGGTTGCCTGCGCCGCCGGTGAGGATTTTGTTTAATTTGGGAGTTGCCGTCTGGCTGTTTGCTGCTGTTCGTGACTTTGTTTACCCATTCTTGTACCAGTATCGGATTGAGTCGCTGGCGAGCATGGTTGAAGAGACGCTGGAGTTCGGCGGAGCCTTACTCGTAGGCCTGAGCGCCGTGGCGGCGTTGGAACTTCGAGAGCCGGTCGTGTCGACGGCCAGAAGGCCGAGCCTTACACGCGTGGTGCAGTTGGCAGCTGGTGCAGCGATTGCCGTTGCTATGCTAGGTGGATGGTACGTCGCATTCGCGTTCCAGGCACCGGTTGTCGACACCCGAGCTTACACACACGTCGGTTCCTTTGACGTAAGCCTTGGCCACTCGGAAGCCGTCGTTCAGGAATTCCGAATGCCCGCCGTGCCAATAGCGAGACTTGACCTCCGACTTGCCGTAAGTAATCTGAATGGTAGAGCAGGAGCCGCAGTATGGCGGATCGTAGACGTCGGCGATCAGAGCGGTCGAATCCTGCGCGCGGGCCGTTTGGCTGTACCAGCTGGTGAGCACTCCAAGTGGAGGCGGATTCGCTTTCCGCCGCTATCGCAACCCGAGGGCCGGCCGCTCGTCGTGCTGGTGCGGTCGGATGCTGGACCGGGGGCGAACCTGCTGGCTGGCGCAAACAAGACGCAGCGAAATCATGCTGGACGACTTTGGATTAACGGCGAACAGGCGTGGCCAGATCAGAATTTGGCTATCGTGGCCCACAGTGCGCCTGAACCGACCCGAAGCAAGCTTGAGGCGATCTGGATCTTCCTGACATCCGAATGGCATTGGCCCTTGCTGTTTGTTGACGTGTCCCTAATCCCTAGGAATGCTCTGAAAAATCCCGGTGGGTGCGGCGGGGCCTATGCTCACGGCTGAGGGAGATCCGGTGAGGGCCACGATGCACCCGCAGCGCTCATTTGCCGACGTGGAGTATGACGGACAGCCGCGCCAGACGCGGCGAGAGCGTTTTCTCCAGCGCATGGAGGCGCTGATGCCGTGGGCGCGGCTCGAAGCGCGCATCCGCCCGGTCTACCCCACCGGCGAGCGCGGTCGGCCCCCGTATCCGCTGGCCCTGCGGCTGCGGATTCACTGCGTGCAACTGTTCTACAACCTCAGCGACCCGGCGATGGAAGACGCGCTCTACGACAGCGTGGCGGTGCAGCGCTTCGTGGGGCTGACGGCACGGACCCGCGGCCGGATGAGACGACGATCCTCCATTTCCGGCACCTGCTGGAACGGCACCACCTGGGCGAGGGGCTGCTGGCCGCGATCACCCAGCACCTGGCGGCGCAGGGCCTGCGGCTGCGGGAAGGCACGATCGTGGACGCGACCATCCTCGACGCGCCGGCGTCGACGAAGAACCGCGCCCAGGCGCGCGACCCGGAGATGCACCAGGTGAAGAAGGGCAACCAGTGGTACTTCGGGATGAAGGCGCACATCGGGGTCGACGCGGCCACGGGACTGGTGCACAGCCTGGCGACGACGGCGGCCAACGTGGCGGATATCACGCAAGTGCCGCGGCTCCTGCATGGGGCCGAGACGCGCGTGTGGGGCGACGCCGGCTATGCGGGCGTGGCCCGGCGCCCCGAGCACCAGGGGCGGCGGGTCGACTGGCAGGTGGCCCTGCGACCGGGGCAGCGGCGGCGCTTGGCGCCCGGCAGCGCCGCCGCCCAGGCGGAGCAACGCAAGGCCTCGATTCGAGCGAAGGTGGAGCATCCAGTTCTCTATGTGAAGCGCCACTTCGGCTACGCCCAGGTGCGGTATCGCGGGTTGGCCAAGAACCGAACCCGGCTCTGCCTGCTGCTCGGGTTTGCCAATCTGCTGCTGGCGGCGCGCGCCGCGCCCGCCTGAGCGGGCGCTTGGTGCCCCGCGCGGGGGCGCACGCGGCCTGCCCGGCGGCTGGGCGGCGGCCCCAGCCCCAAAATGCCGCCACCCCGCCACCCTCAGGTGCCTGGCAGCGGCCCTCGCGCTCTGGTGCCCCGGTTGTTCAGAGCTTTCCTAGGGCTACTCACGATGATTCCATCTGTACTGGTAGCCGGTGCGCTGCGACCTGCGTTCTGGGGACCGAGCTGACTCGCGTTCAAGGCTCCGGGTGGGCTATGCGCGAGCGGTTCGCGAGCAAACTTATTCGAAGGCAGCATTCCTTCTCCGCTGCGGTAGCTCTCTAGTGCGAAAGTCGACTCCCCGCTTGAGCCGGTTGGCGAGATGAGCCGGGCGGCTGCTAATCCTGGGGGCCGTGCTTTTCTGGTGGGGTGGCGTCGTCGTACCGAACCTGATTAGCCTGGCGTTTCCGGCGTGGCTGCCGCCGGAGTCGATTCCGCGCGATCTGAATCCGGACATCGATTGGGAGGGGCGGCTGGCCAATCGAGTCTCGGCCGCCGCGCTGCTGGCTCTGGCCGTACTCGCCCTCATTGCCGCGGAGGTCAGTCGGAGGCGGGCCGAGGGATGGGTTGCCGTGGCCGGGTGGACCGCTTTGGCCGGTACGGCGGCGTTTCTGTTCTGGGAGGAGACCACGGATTTCCATGCGACGGAGCTTCCGGGCCTGGCACGGAGCGTATTCAGCGAGGACGTTCTTTCCCAGGCAGGAACGTTTATCTGGGTCCTTATGGCCATTCCGCTGATCGCGGGATTCCTGCTGGCGATGGCGGGGTTTTATTTCCGGGGACTGCACAAGAGGGACGTGCGCAGGCCGTTCGCCTTCGGGCTTGGCGCCTGGCTGCTTGCCCTTCTATGCGAAGGGACGACGCCGGCCTTGATCAAAGGCCGGGCGTATGGGCTGATGGTGGTTCTGGAGGAGACGCTGGAGTTCGGCGGCACCCTGCTCTTGGCGTTGAGTGCTGTTGCCGCCTGGTCACAGCGCGATGCGTTGGCCGGCGCCTTTCGCGGCCGCCGTTTAGGCCTGTCGGCTGTTGCGTCGACGGCGGCTGTTGTTGCGCTGGGCGGGCTGTTCGCCGCGTTGGTATTTCGAGTTCCGCTGGTCGATGCACGAGCAACGGGCGGGCACGAGGTCTATTGGGTGAGCCTGGCGGATGGGCAGTCGGTGGCGCAGGAGTTCCCCATGCCGGGAGCTCCCCTAAACGGTATGAGTCTGCGGCTTGTCAATCGAGACCCCGACAGCCGACCGGGCACTGCCGTCTGGCGGGTGATGGAATCGCCGGCCGGAAGTACGGGCGAAGTGCTGCGTGAGGGTCAACTTGAGGCTGCCGCCGGCGACCTGCCGGTGTGGGTGGATGTTGACCTTCCGCTGCTGACGGCGGCTGAGGGTCGGCGGCTGCTCCTGCAGGTGGCGGCGGAGATCGAGCCAGGGGCGGCCCTGCGTGTCGGCATGGTGCAGGGCAATCGATACGAGGCGGGGCGACTCTGGGTGAACGGGGCGCTCACGTGGCCAGAGCAGGACCTCGAATTCGTAGCTCACGGCGCGGCGGAGCCGACGCGGAGCAAGCTGGGGTCGCTATGGCAGCTGGTGTCGTCGGACTGGCGGTGGGCCGCGCTGGCGACGAAGGCCGCGCTGGCTCTGGTGCTGGTTACGCTGATTCCGATCTTGCTGGTGACCGCCACGTGGCGCAGGCCGGGCGTGGGTGGGATACCATCGGAGTTGCGCTGAGGATTGCTTTGGAGTCGCGTCATGGCGGCCGTTGACTCCCTGACCAGGCCCGCCGAGCGGGCGTCCACTGTCCGGAAGGTCGCGCCCTACCTGGTGGACTGCGACTGCCACCACCTGTGGCACAAGATCGACGACATCTTTCCCTATTTGCCGCGCCAGTACGTGCAGGAAATCAAGGACTTCGGGTCCATGTTTCCGAACGGCGGCTGGACCAACATGCCGAACTCGCACGGCTACCGGACCGATCACGAGGTGGACGAGGACACGGACTTTGCCGAGTTCACGGTGCGCGAGCACCTGGACCGTTACGACATTGACGTGGCGATTCTGACGGGGCAGATGGTCTATCCGACCGTGGGCATGACGAACCTGGACTACGCCGCCGCCATCTGCCGGGCGCACAACGACTGGACCCTGGAGCACTGGGCTGCGAAGGACCCGCGATTCCGCGTGACGCTGGCGGTGGGTCCGAACGATCCGGTGCTGGCGGTGGAGGAGATCGAGCGGCTGGGCGATCACCCCGCAGTGGTGGGCGTGATGCTGCCGGCCGGCGGACGCCACCCGTACGGCAACCGTGTTTATCACCCGATTTATGAAGCGGCCGAGCGTTACGGCCTGACAGTCATGACGCACTTCGGAGGCGAGGGGCGCGGCCAGACCAACCCGCCCACGGCGGCGGGATATCCGACCTACTACCTGGAGATGCGGATGGCGCGCCCGCAGATTGCCCAGGCGCATACGGCCAGCCTGATCTGCGAGGGCGTGTTCGAGAAATTCCCGACGCTGAAGTGGGTGTTCGTGGAAGTGGATACCTGGTGGATTCCCGGGTTACTGACCCACTTCGACGCCGACTGGAAAGCGGTGCGGGACTACACGCCGTGGGTAAAGCGACTGCCCAGCGAGTATTTCCGCGACCACATCCGGGTTGGTACGCAGCCGATGGAGCAGCCGGGTTCACGGGCGGACCTGCACTGGTTCCTGGAGCAGGCGCGGGCCGACGAGGTGCTGGTGTACGCCAGCGACTTCCCGCACTGGGACTGGGACGCTCCTACCTCGGTGGCGCCGGACTTCCCGGCCGAGATGCGCGCCAACATTTTTGGCGAGACCGCGCGCGCGACGTTCAGGCTGTAGCTGTCGGCTGACGTTGCACGAGGTGCTGGGTAGCGGCGCGTGACAGACGCCACGTCTGACGAGGTCGTCGTCTGCGCATTGGCCGATCTGTCGCCGGGCGAGCGCTGCGAGGCTCGTGGGGCACTCACCTATGGGGTGACCGTCTTCAACCTGGACGGCGAGCTGTACGCGCTGCTGAACCACTGCCCGCATCGGGGCGGTCCGCTGTGCCGGGGTCGGATACGTCCGCATCCAGTCTCGGACCGCGTGGGGCACTGGGACTTCGAGCGGGAGAGCGAGATTCTGCGCTGCCCGTTCCACAACTGGGAATTTGACTTACGTACGGGTCGCGCGCTTTATGACGAGCGCGTGCGTGCACGGATGTTTCCTGTTGAGGTGCGTGACGGGCAGGTGGTGGTTCGGGTGCGGGCCAGGCGCGGAGCCGCTGCCGGATCACGTTAGACGAGGAAGACGGCTGGCGCGGGCGGCGGCAGTTTCTTGTTCGTGGACCGTTAGAAACCCAACCGGTTCGCACGCCCGCGCGTGCGACGATTGCCGGGTTCCGGCCGAGGGCCGGACTGTCACGACCGCCCGGAGGATCGCAGCGAATGTCGGAGAGCCGTAACGGCACTGCCCCGATAGTGGTGGTGCGCGACATCCACAAGTCGTTTGGCGACGTCCGCGCGCTGGACGGGGTGAGCCTGGACGTGGAACGCGGGACGGTGCTGGGTTTGCTGGGTCCCAACGGGGCAGGCAAGACCACGCTGGTCCGCATTCTCACGACTTTGCTGGATCCGGACGAGGGTTCGGCCACGGTGGCCGGATATGACGTGCGTCGTGCAAAGACGCAGGTGCGCCCCCTGATTGGGCTGGCCGGCCAGTCGGCCGCCATCGACGACACGCTAACCGGGCGCGAGAACCTGGAGATGGTGGCACGGCTCTACCACATGCGGCGTGCCATGGCTGTTGCGCGGGCCGGGGAGTTGCTGGCTCGATTCGATCTGCTCGACGCGGCCGACCGTCCGGCCAGGAACTACTCCGGCGGCATGCGGCGGCGGCTGGACCTGGCGGCCAGCCTGGTGGCCGATCCCGAGGTGCTGTTTCTGGACGAGCCGACCAGTGGACTCGATCCGCACGCGCGGCTGGAGCTTTGGGCCGTGATCCGCGAGCTAGTCGCGACGGGTACCACGGTGCTGCTGACGACGCAGTACCTGGAAGAGGCCGATCAACTGGCCGACGAGATTGTCGTGATCGACCACGGACGAATCATCGCCCAAGGCACGGCGGCGGATCTGAAGGCGCGGTCGGGCGGCGAGCACCTGACGGTGCGGGTCAGCGACCTGGCGGCGCTGGATGAGGTTCGCCGGGTGCTGGAGGCCGAGGGCGACGCGCAGCCGGTGGTGGATGAGGCCGTGGGCACCGTGTCGGTGGCGGTGACCAACGGGCCGGCGCGGCTGGCCGGGGTGGTTCGGCGGCTGGACGAAGCTTCCGTGGCCATTGCCGACATCGGGCTGCGCCAGCCGACGCTGGACGAAGTCTTCCTGTCGCTGACCGGGCATCGGGCGGCCGACGAGTCGGCCGACACGCCCACGGGATAAGGATGGGCTGATGGTGGTTTCGATGGACGCGTTGCGGGTGGAGGCGCGCTACGCGCTGGGCGACATCCTGCAACTGTGGAAGCGCAACATGCTGGCCTACCGGCGACAGCCGGACTTGCTGGTGTTCTCGACGATCCAGCCGGTGATGTTCGTGCTGCTGTTCGCGTTCGTGTTCGGTGGGGCGATTCAGACCGGGCCGGTGGATTACATCGACTTCCTACTGCCCGGGATTCTGGCGCAGTCGGTGCTGTTCGGATCCACCCAGACAGGGGTGGGACTGGCGGTGGACGTGACCAGCGGGATGATCGATCGCTACCGCGCGCTGCCCATGGCGCGGTCGGCGGTGGTGGCCGGACGAATACTGGCCGACACCACGCGGAACGTCTTTGTGGTCGGGCTGATGCTGGGGGTTGGGTTCCTGATTGGATTCCGCTATCACGGGACCTTGGCCGGGGCGATTGCCATGCCGTTTGTGGCGGTGCTGTTCGGTCAGACGTTCTGCTGGATCTCCGCGACCATCGGCACCAGCGTCAGGCGGGCTGAGACGGCGCAGGTGGCGTCGTTCGTGTGGCTGTTTCCGCTGGTGTTCGTGAGTTCGGTATTCGTGCCGGTCGAGACCATGCCCGACTGGCTAAAGATCGTCGCAGAGAACAGTCCGGTGACGCACACGGTCAACGCGATGCGCGGGCTGGCGCTGGGCACAGATTTCTGGGAACCGCTGGTGAAGGCGCTGGCCTGGATGGTGGGGATCATGGCGGTGTTCGTGCCGCTGGCAGTTTGGCGGTATCGGTCGATTCAGTAGGGAAGTAGTGGTTCGTGCCTACCGAAGAGGACCCGAAGTGGCGTGCGGAGAAGGCGAGATTTCCCGGCGGACCTCGGAATGAAAAAAGGGGATCGGGTTGCCGGGCGGAGGCCGGTCCGAGATAGGCCCGTACATCGGAAGGACGCATAACAGAAAAAGGCGGGATTCTTTGGCGCTTGGCTTCTCACAGAGTTGCTGGCGCGTGGGACCGGGATTGGCATTGTTCTGAGCATGTAAAGTTTACGGAGCTAAGGATTTTGGCCGGGAGTTCTTGTGATCCCTCAGCAAGGGTTGGCGACGTTCGCATAATCAAGCGGCTGTGCCTGGCGGCGATGGTTTGTGCCCTGTTTGCGGCGTTCACGCCGTCTGTTGGCGCCGTGGTGTGTGACGGCACTGCGCTTGACGACGGGTGCCTGTTCACCATCACCGGCGGCCATACGCCCGACCCGGATGACGGGTTCGCGGTCACCAACGCCGCCGACGTGCCGCTGTGGGACTTCGTGCAGGGCCGCGACCTGGACGCGCTGGGGTACCCGATCAGCCAGCGCTGGACGGACGGGCCGTTCACGCTGCAGGCCTTCCAGAAGGTGGTCCTGCAGTGGGATCCCGCCCGGTCCCGGATGAACTACTTCAACACGCTGGACGCCCTGGCCAACCGCTTTCCTGAGATCGAGCTGCCCTTCGTGCCGGCCCACCAGGTGCTGGAAGCGGATCGCGGGATGGACTTTGGAACGGTGACACGGAATCACCTGGCGCTGCTGGAGCAGAACCCGGCGATCAAACGACGCTTCCTGGCCGAGCCGGACTGGTTGAACCTCTACGGGCTGCCGATCCGGTATGAGGAGCGGGAGGTCGAGGGGAATCTGCAGGGGGTGCAGTTGCTGCGCACGCAGCGGACGGTGTTCGCGGTCTGGAACGTGCCGGCGCCGGGGACGACGATGGGACGCGTGCTGCTGCAGAACCTGCCAGACCAGGTGAAGAAGCTCAGCAACGTTGTTATTCCGAATCGCGCCAAGAGTCCTCTTTCCGAGCTCTATCCAGAGCCCGCTACCAACATGGCAGCCGCCATCAACTCGCTACCGTGGGCGACGGATGGCGTCAGCCCCGTGGAGCGGGACGCCATCGACCGCCTGGAGCGTATCGCGCAACAGTTCCCCGACCTGTTTTGGTATCTCCTCAGCGAGATGGAGTTGCCCGAGAGAGGCGACAATGTCGCAAGGCTAATCGGCAGTCCGCCCACGACCATCAAGCCACTCCACAGTCCGCTGACCACGAATATCTTGGACAGTCTTGACGTAGCCTTTGACATTGCCAGCCTCCCATGGATTCGGGACGGCCTTACGGATTTCGAGGACCTGACCTCACGGACTCTTTACGACACCGCGTTCATGTGGCCCGCCTACGTTGAGGCGCTGCTGCAACGGGATTGGCTGCACGATGGCCTCAGCCACGATGAACAGCGCGTTCTTGATCAAACGTACAGGCACCTATCTGAAGAGATGAGCCGTGGCCGCAATCGGCAAAAGAATGACCAACTCGTGGCAGAACTTGTGGCGATGCCATTTATGGATACAATCGAGGGTTTTGAGGCACAAGCGTTTCATAGCTTACGCTGGGTGTACGGTAGCGGATTCGACGCATCGGAGGCTCTCGACGCTACTGAAGGTATCGTGTCATATCTAGTCTCGAAAGGTGGCCTTACGGATGAACACGTCCTCGTTCTTGTTATTCATGGAAGCGATCTTAGGTATATTGACGGCATTACGGATCGTCACGATCCTCGGCAATTCGATCAATACCTTGCCGATCCCGCGAGTCGGGGTATTACGATTGAGCGTCGTCGGATCTCGCTGCCCCTGGCCGGATCTACGCAACTGATCGTCCTACGGGATGTACCGGTATCCGCGCAGACCATGGATGTCTTTGAGGAAGCCGTTCGTGCCGTTGAGCACGTCATGGGGATGCCATTTCCGACTAAGAACATCGGCGTCAAAATATCACAGCGCTCTGGAAGTAGTGGGGGGACTCCGTTCTTTGCCATCGGCGGCAGGCACTTTCCAACTGGAGAGATACACCGCGAATTGAAATCAACGTTTGTCCACGAATTGGCGCATCAGTTTTGGACAGGGGCAACCGATTGGATTGTCGAGGGCGGCGCGATGTTCGTCGAAGTACGATCCGGTTATATGAGCTTGGATGCATTGGAGTGGAGGCGCATTCACTGTCCAGTGAACAGGCTGACCGACCTTCCCGCCTATGGGGAAGGCAAGTTAGGCGCTTGCGCATACTCGCTTGGAGCCAGTTTGTTTCTTGATCTCTACGATGCGTTAGGCAACGACGAGTTTCATCGTAGATTCCGTAAACTGTATCATATCATCAGTGTCTTTAGTAATAATTATCACGTAGATAAGCATGGCTATGTGTGGGAAACTGTACCAGAGATAGGACAATATTGTGACTATTGCGGCGGCGTGGATCCGGCCCTGTACCACGTTCGGCTTGCATTCGTCGAGGGCAGCGATCCGGAAACCGCGGCGATCGCCAACCACATCATCACGCACTGGTACTACGGCAGGGGGGAGTAAGGCGTGAAGCGAGTTGCGGCAGGTGACGCCGGCGTCGGATGGCTGGCGCGGCTGTGCCTGGCGGGGATGGTGTGCGCCCTGTTTGCGGTGTTTACGCCGTCGGTGAGCGCCGTTGTGTGTGACGGCACTGCGCTTGACGACGGGTGCCTGTTTACCGTCACCGGCGGGGATACGCCCGACCCGGATGACGGGTTCGCCGTCACCAACGCCGCCGACGTGCCGCTGTGGGACTTCGTGCAGGCCCGCGACCTGGACGGGCTGGGATTCCCCATCAGCCAGCGCTGGACGGACGGGCCGTTCACGCTGCAAGCCTTCCAGAAGGTGATCCTGCAGTGGGATCCCGCCCGGCGCCGGATGAACTACTTCAACACGCTGGACGCCCTGGCTAACCGCTATCCCGAGATCGCGTTGCCCTTCGTGCCGGCCCACCAGGTGCTGGCGGCGGATCAAGGGGTGGGTTTCGGCACGGTGACGCGGAACCACCTGGCGTTGCTGGAGCAGAACACGGCCATCCAGCAACGCTTCCTGGCCGAGCCGGATTGGCTGAACCTCTACGGGCTGCCGATCCGGTATGAGGAACGGGAGGTGGAGGGGAATCCCCAAGGGGTGCAGTTGCTGCGCACGCAGCGGACGGTGTTCGCGATCTGGAACGTGCCGGCGCCGGGCACGACGATGGGGCGCGTGCTGCTGCAGAACACGCCCGATCAGGTGAAGCAGCTGAGCGGGGTCATCATTCCGGATTGGGCCAAGGCGCCGCTGGATGAGCACGGTCGGGAGGTGCCGACCACACCAGAGACCGCGACGATCTACGCCCTCCCCTGGGCCGCCGACGGTGTCACCCCGTTGGAGCGAGAGGCCATCGCCCGGCTGCAAACCATCGCCACCGCCTCGCCGGATCTCTTTTGGTATCTCATGCGCGATCTCGAGTTGCCGCCGCTTGCCGATCTCGGCGACGATCCCGTCCGTGCCCATCCGACGGCACTCACCCTACGCACATACGACTTGCTCGTCGACATAGCCCGACTGGCGTGGGTGCAGGACGGACTATCCAGAATGGAGCGTGAGACCTCCCAGGACCTCTACAGCAACGCGTTCTTGTGGCCTGAATATGTCCAGGCATTGCTCCAAAAAACCTGGTTGAGGCACGGTCTTAGTCGGAGTGAGTACGCAGTTACCAAGCATCTGCATTTGCTCCTCAACCATACGGTTGGGTTGCGGCCCTGGGAAAGCCCATCCAGCCGACGGCAGAAGGCCGCGAAAATTGGTGTCGATATCCTCGCGATGCCGTTCCTGGAAACCATTGAGGGCTTCGAGCACAGTATCCTCCACCAATTGCAATCTGTGTATGGCTTCTTGGATTTCACAGCGCTGCCAGGCGCTATCGATCATCTCGTCACGAACGGCTGGCTTACCGATCAGCAAGCGATTCGTCTCCTGTATTCAGGCCTGTCTGCGCCGCACTACTCGGCTCCGAATGCGGAGAGTTATATTGCGGACATTCATTCCCCGGAACAACTAGACCCCTATTTGCTCGCCGGCGTTTCCGGACTTAGTTTCCATCACCGTCAAATCTCCACCCCCTATTCCGAAAACCTGGATCTCTACATCGCTGGCGACTTGCCCGTGTCTCCGCAGTCGATGGTTGCATTCGAAGAGATTGTAAGAGATCTCGAGCATACCATTGGTGTGGCCTTTCCCTATCGGAGTGCAATCATCCTTGTGGGAAGAGACTTTTATACAGCATTCAGCTTCAATCATGTACGGCTGAAGGTGACTGATAGTTTTCATTTTGACGATCAGGGAGTTGTCCTGCGAAAGTCACGTGTCTTGGTTCACGAGATGGGACACTATTATTTCCATGCAGCATCCCAGTGGGTATACGAAGGTTCTGTACTTTTTCTGACGGCACTGATTCTCAATAGACTCAGTACAGAAGCGCCCCTCTGGAACACCTCATGCCCAACGGACAAGATTGTGGACATAGTTCGTGGTGGACGTTTATTCGGACCAGAGGGTAGATCAGAGGGTACAGGATTATGCCCGTATCATCTTGGTGCAGATTTGTTTCTTGATCTATATCAAAGCCTGGGTCACACGTTCTTCTTTCAAGGATTCAGGCGCCTGCATTTAGCGACTATCGACGATTACGTTGTGACGGAGGGCTTTATTGGATATCGATGTGATAGCTGCGAGGGTGTAAATCCAGGCCTATATTATGTCCGACGCGCCTTCGTGACGGAGGCGCCTCCCGAAGCGGCGGCGATTGCCGAACCCATTATTCAGCATCGGTATTACGTTGGCGACCGGTAGGGTCGGCTAGTAGTCGGGTAAGGGTGGGAATTAAAGCGGGGTAATTGAGCAACCGACCGTTGACGAAAAACGCAAGGACATTTGGTGAACGAATGTTGGGGGGATTGGCTTGTCTTGTCGGATTACCAGGGTTGGTGACCTGGGTGAGATAGTCGTGGGTGAAGGGTTTGCATTGACTGCTGTCGAGGCGGGTGGGGTAGACGCGTTGGACGATGCAGAATCTTGAGTTGACGAAGATTTCGATGACGGAGCGGTCGATGAAGAGGTCGATGTGGAGGGGTGCGTTGGCCGGCAAGAGGAAGGGGATGATTTGCTGGCGGACTATCCGGGTGGGCTGACGGGCGTCGCGGCCGTAGGCCAACGACCGGTCCAGGCTGGCCCTGTCGAAGTCGACGACGAAGTGCTGGCGCCGGGCGTCGTTGGTGACGTCAGTTTCTTCGTGGCCTCGGGGTGAGCGTCGCTAACCGCGTGCCTGCCGGTCGTCGACGGGCAGCAGCCTTATCGACGTCCACTACACTCGGCCGATTCAGCCGCCCCTGAGGAGCAATCCATGTCTGCCTTGCGTGCCGTGACGATTGCGAATACCGATCTGGGCGGGGCCGGGCATGGGCTGCATCGGGCGTTTCAGGCCAACCCGGACGTGCGGATGGTGGCGCTGGCTGATCCCGTGGACGAGGGCCGCGCCGAACTGGCGGCCATCTGCGAGGCCGAACGCAGCTACGCGGACTACCGCGAGATGCTGGAGCGCGAGCGGCCGGACATCGTGGTGATTGCGCGGCATTGGTATGACGATGGGCGGGTTGAGGAAACGCTGGCGGCCATCGAGGCCGGCGCGAAGGGCCTGTACGTGGAGAAGCCGCTGGCGCCTTGGCCCGACCAGGCGCGGGCCGTGATGGACGCCGCCGAGGCGGCGGGGACGCACGTGATCCTGGCGCACCGCAGCCGCGAACATCCGGGCATGCAGGCGATACGGGCGCGCGCCGAGGCCGGAGAGTGGGGGCCGCTGACGCGCGTGCGGGCCATGGACAAGGGCGACCACCGCGTGGGGGTCGAGGAGTCGATGATCCACGCACCGCACGTCTTCGACGCCATGCTCTACCTGGTGGGCGAAGTGCCGGTGCAGGTCTCGGGGCTGGTGTTGCAGAACGGGCGTCCGGCTACGCGCGCGGATGCGGCGGGACGCAGCGAGAACGGGGCCGGTCCGATCGCGGGCGACCGTATATCGGCCACGTACCTGTTCCCCAGCGGAGTGATTGGGACCTTTGAATCGGTGCCGGTGGGCGACGGGTCGTACGGCTCGGACCGGCTGGGCGCGGACTGCTACTACCAGCACGCGCTGGTGACCATGCGCAACCAGCCACGAGGGCAGTTTCACGTGCTGCCGCGCGGCGACGTGTTCACCGCCAGGGGCGACCTGGGCTGGGAAGAGATCGACGGCAGCGAAGGCTGGGCGCCGGACGGCGTGGAGCCGATGACCTGGAGCAATCACGTGCACGGCTGCGAACTGGCGCGGCTGATTCACGGCGGCGAGGTTCGGCCAACGACCTGCACGGGTCAGGACGCGCTGATCGGCGTGGAGATGCTGGTGGGGGCGTATCGGTCGCACCTGGAGGGCCGGCCGATTGCGTTGCCGCTGGAGGACCCGACCAACCCCTGGCTCTAGGGCTTATCCGGATTCCGGTGTCGGGCTCTGCGTCAGAATTGCCGACGATTTCTTGAGGACTCAGGGTGTCGATGTCTTCTAACGCAGATGCAGTGGACGAATTGACCAGGGCGTTGGAAGCGGTACCGCGACTTAAGGAACTGGCGCGCCGATCTCCGGAACGAGTGGTCGGATCTCGAGAGTTTCAGCAGTGGCGCGAAGATGCGGTGGGCTCGATCGCCGACGTGTTCGGCAAGGACTCGAGCCAGGCCAGGTCGTTTGCGAGTGTTCAGTATTCCCCGAGCAACTTCTATTTCGGCGCGTCCAATGCGACTTATCGCGAGTACTACTTTCGGGGTCTGGATTCGGCGGCCGCGATTTTGAGTTCGACCATTCGCGAGGCAAGTGCGCGCGGGGACGGAAGCGATCAGTCCTGACGTCGATCCAGGCTTCGGGCCGCGGGTGATGGGCAGGCTGCGGGCGGCTCGGGCATACGGACTGCTGGCGGTAGCGGCGGCGATGTTGGGCGTTTTGGCGGCTTGCGATTTTCCGGCGTCGGACGGCGCGGATGCGGCGCCGGTTGCCACGGCTCAGCCAAGGGTCGTGGCGACCCCAACACCCGAGCGCCCGGTGGCGCAGACCCTGCCGACGGCGACGCCCGTGGCGACAGTAGCGGCGGTCGAGACGCGCGCAGAGCGCCCTGGGTTGCGTACGCCCACTGCATCCAGGACGGCAACACCGAGTTCGTCGCCTGAGCCGACACCGGCTGAGACGGCAGCGCCGAGTCCCTCGCCGACGCCGACCCAGGCCGTTACGGCAGTGCCGAGTCCCTCACCGACACCCACGGCTTCCGAGCAGCCGGTGCACGTGATTCCGTTGGGATTGCCGGTAGTGACGGGTGTGTATTGGTGGGTGGTCACGGACGGTCCGCAGCCGGCGAAGCTGACTTCGGGGGGCGAGGTGGACAACTTTTTCCACTTCGCGGCGGTATACAGGCGGTCCGAGGGTGGCGAATGGAGCGAAGTAGACCGGCTGGAGATTGAGAGCGCGCCGCAGCGAACGCAGGTCGAGCTGCTGACCACGGGGTGGGAGGCGCCGGGCGGCGAGCCGTGGGCCTGGATGGCGGTGCGCGGCGGCACCGGCGCGCACGCCGGAACGCTGGACGTGATCGGATTCGACGGCACGACAGTCAGCACGGCGCTCTCGCGGATCACCCAGCGCCAGTACCTGAGCGAATTCCTGGACCTGGACGGCGACGGGCTGCTGGAGGTGGTGCTCAACGACTCGGACCCTTACATCTTTTGTTTCGTGTGTGCCACGGAACTCCAGCGGGTGGCCCTGTACCGGTGGACCGGCGCGCAGCTTGAGCGCGTGGAACTGCGCGCGCCGCCGGACCGGAGCGACGAGCAGATCGAGCGTGCGGTGGCGCTGGCGAAGGCGGATCTGTGGCGCGAAGCGGCGGCCGCGGCTGTCGATGCGTCGCTTGCGTTTCCGGAAAGCGCGGAAGTCCGGTGGCTCTCGATTCTGGTCAATTGGACAGCGGTGGCGAGGCTGAACTATGGCGGGACTCCGGGACAACCGCTGCTGACGCAGGTGTTCGCCGGTGAGTACGCGGCGGCCGCCGACCTGATGCGCGGGCTGGAACCAGCCCAGGCGTTTGCGCTGGACGGTCCGCTGATCGCGGGCACGGCGGCGGAGCAGGACCTGTCAACGATGGCGGTGCAGTTGCTCGACTACACGGAGCGGGCACTAGCGGTGGCGCCGGACCGCGCCGAAATTCACGCGGTGCGTGCGCTGGGATTGGCGCTGGCCTCGCCCGATGACCTCAGCGACGCGCAGTCAGCCATGGCACAGGCCGCGACGCTGGCACCGGACGACGCGTTCTTTGAAGCCAGTCGCGACTTTCTGGACAGCGTAGAGCGGGCGCCCGGGGCGCCGCCTGAAGCGCCCGATGAATACTTGGCGCTTCTGGAAGGACCTTCAGCCGCATTCTTTGCCGAGGGCTACACGCTCGGGAGCGGCGACCGCGGGCGCAACGTCAAAGCCGTGCAGCAGCGGTTGGCGCGGATCCCGGGGCTGGACTTCGTGGACCCGGGTCGGTATTTCGACGTCTACCACGAACCGACCCGGAAGGCCGTGGTGGCGTTCCAGTTGGAACAGGGGCTCGAGCCAAACGGCGTGGTGGACGCCGCAACCTGGGAGGCGCTGGAAGCGGCTCGCCAAGCCGCGTCGGACGCTAACCAGGCAACGCCCGCGCCGCGAACCGCCGGAATCGAAGTTCCACCGCCGGCCTATCGCGGCTTCTACAGCCACGTTGCGCTCCCTCCACTACCGGCGGCCCGGATCGAGCCTCAGCCGCAGCCTGCCTCCGACGCTTCCGCGCAGCAGCCGGCTCATGCCGAGGCGGGTCAGTCGGTGGTTTACCTGACCTTTGACGACGGGCCACATCCGAGTTTCACGACGCCGATCATGGAGATCCTGGCGGGTTACGGCGCACCCGCCACGTTTTTTGCGCTGGGGGCGCAGATTTCGCAGTACCCGGACCTGACGGCGACACTTGCAACCAACGGACATTCGCTCCAGAACCACACCTACAGCCATCCGGCGCTCAATCGAATCAGCCGGGAGGCCTACGTGGACGAGGTGACGAGGGCCGACGCGGCGATCCGGGCGGCGGTCGGCGACGCCGCACTTCCCACGACGTGCCTACGGCCGCCGTACGGCGCCATTGACAGCGCCACAGCCTCAATCGCCGCCGAATTGGGGAAATCGATCGTGATGTGGGATGTCGACCCGCAGGATTGGCGGCAGCCCGGCGCGGATCAGATCGCGCGGCACATTCTGTCGCACGCGTATCCGGGCGCGATCATCCTGATGCACGACGGCGGCGGCGGTCGCAGCCAGACGGTGGCCGCGCTGCGGACGGTTCTGGCTGAACTTGCGGCGCGCAGTTTCACGTTCCGCATCGTTCCGGCGTGTGACCCTGCCGGATAGCGGCCCACGGTCGGACTTGCCCCGTCGGGCGTCGCGGTCCGCCATGGATCGGGGGCAGGTTGACGGGAGTTGTGGTTAAGGGCGCTTTAGACTGTCCGGCGTCTCCTGTGTCGGCGCCGAAGAGGATCGAGTTTGGTGGGACGAAAAGCGTTCGGAGGGGTCGCCGTGCGTCCGGTGCTCGTGTCCGCCCTGCTTGCGGCGGTGGTGGGCGCGGTGGTGGGCGTGTTGGTGGGAGTGGCCGCGACCGCTCTGCTGGGCGGCGGCGAACCCGAAGGTGTGGCCGGGTCGGCTGAGCGGGCATTGATCGAACGCTTCTACGAGGAGTCCTGGAACAACGGCGATATCAGCCTGATCGACGAGATTTTCACCACCGACTACGTCCTACACATGCAGGACGGCCGCACAATCGGCCGCGACGGCTTCAAGATCGAGATCCCGGAGCTGCGCAGTTCGTTTCCCGATCTGAGCATCACCGCGGACGAATGGATCATGGCGCCCGGCAAAGTGATCGCTCGCGTCACGTGGCGCGGCACGCACACCGGCGAGGGACTGGGGATCGAGCCGAGCGGGGCGAAGTTTGAGGCGACGGCCATTTACATCTACCGGTTCGAGGGCGACCGGATCGCCGAGAGTTGGGCCATGTTCGACTCGCTGGGCTTCCGCCAGCAGCTTGGTCTGCTGTAAGGCCCGGGCTGGCTTCTAGTCGCGGCGCGTCGAGGATTTCGAGGCGCGGCCGGACTTCGTGAACTTCCTCACAATCTGACGGTGAACCCTGCCGGACTCTGGGTTCAAATGCTTGAAATGGGGTGTTTGGTAGATGTTTGGACTGCTGGCCAGCTTCGCTGGGAGTTGGCGCCGGTCGGTTGGCGTCATTGCCGCTTGGGCCGTTGTCGGCGTGATCATCATTCTGACGGCGCCGCCGCTTTCCGAGGTGACGACCAACAACCAGGAGGATTTTCTCCCGGGAGACTCGGAGTCCCGGCGGGCCCTGGAGCTTGTCAGTGAGAAGTATCCGCGCGGGCAGGGCGTACCGGCCATCGTCGTCTTTCACCGCCCCGAGGGGTTGTCGGACGCGGATCTGGCCGCTGTAGCCGAAGTTGACGCGGCATTGCAGGCGGACGGCGCGCCGGACGACATCGAGTCGGTGCTCTCGCTCAGCGGTTCGCCCGAAGCGGCCAGTGCGCTACTCGCTCCTGACGGAACGACCGTCACCACGATCGTCACGATCACCGGATCGCCGGCCGCAGAGCGGTTTGGGGACGTGGTCAGTTGGATTCGCGAGCAGGCGCAGGCCGGTGTCGAGGACATCGGCCTAACCGTGGCTCTTACTGGTCCCGCCGGGATTGTGTCCGACGCGGTGAAGGTGTTTGGGACCTTCGACTTCAGAGTCACGCTATTCACCGTGTTGCTGGTGCTTGTGCTGTTGCTGCTGATCTACCGCTCGCCGGCGCTGGCTTTGCTTCCCCTGGCGGGGGTGGGCTGGACGCTGCTGGTGGCGCAATCGCTGGCCGCGACGCTGGCCGACAACCTGGGGCTATCGCTCAACGGCCAGGTCACGGCACTGATGTCGGTGCTGATGTTCGGCGCCGGTACCGATTTCACGTTGTTCATCGTTGCGCGATACCGCGAAGAACTGCGACGGCAGCCTGATCGCTGGCAGGCCATGCAGGAATCGCTGCGGCGAATCGGTCCGGCCATCGCCTCCAGCGGGGGCACAACCATCGCGGCCATGCTGGCGCTGCTGCTGGCCACATTCGGTTCGTTCCAGGCCATGGGTCCCGTGCTGGCCATGGCAATCTTCCTGATGTTGATCGCCGGACTGACGCTGATCCCGGCACTGACCGTGTTGCTGGGCCGCGCGGCGTTCTGGCCGGGCCGGATGCACGTCACGGGAACCGAGCGCTCGCGCATCTGGTCTTGGGTGGCGAACCTGGTGACGCGCCGTCCGGTGGCCACGTTCGCGGCCACGCTGGTGCTGCTGGTGGTCTTCGCGGCCGGCACGCCGAGCCTCAAGCCGAGCTTCAGCTTTATTGACGGATTCCCGGACGAAGCCGAGTCGAAGATCGGCGCCCAGATCCTGGACGACAGCTTCGGGGCCGGCGAACTGGCGCCCACGAACATTTTCGTCAACACGACAGACGTTGACGGAAGCCTGGTGGATCTCGATCGCCTCACGCAGGCCGTGGCCGCGGTGCCGGGCGTAACTCGGGTGAGCGGTCCGACGCGCCCTACCGGCGATGCGCCCGCGGTCGACGCGGCGGCGTTGCAAGCGGCGATTCCGCAGTTGCCGCCCGCCGTGCGCGAGGGTCCGCCGAGTGGGCCGCCGGGCGGGGCCCCCGCCATCGGTGTGCCGGCCAACGTCGACCCGCAGACGCAGGCCGTGCTGGAGACCTACTTCGCCGGACGCCGGTTTGTCTCCCCGGACGGGACGACAGCGCGGCTCGATGTCGTGATGGCCGACCATCCGTACGAAACCCCCGCCATCGACCGCATCATCGACATTCGCGCGGTGGCGCGTTCGGCTTCCGCGGGGACGTCGCTGGCGAATGCCGAGATCATGGTCGGCGGTCCGACCGCGCTTCAGACCGATGCGCGCGCCGCGGTGAACCGCGACATGGCGGTGATCGGACCGGTTGTGGTGATCCTGATCTGGGTCATCTTGCTGTTGCTGTTGCGCAGCGTCGTGGCGGCCAGTTATCTCGTTGGCAGCGTGCTGTTGAGCTTCTTGTCGGCCGTTGGGCTCTCGGTGGTGATCTTCCAGAACATCATGGGGCACCCGGGGGTCGGCTATCAGAATCCGGTGTGGATGTTCATCTTCCTGGCGGCGCTGGGGGCCGACTACAACATCCTGATCATTTCGCGGGTTCGCGAGGAGATTCAGGCGCGCGGGCTGGTTGAAGGCGTGCGGGTAGCCGTGGCGCAAACCGGGGGTGTGATTACTTCCGCAGGACTGATCCTGGCGGGCACGTTCTCGGTCCTGACGACGTTCCCGCTGCGGGACATCTATCAGCTGGGGTTTGCCGTGATGCTGGGCGTCCTGATGGACACGTTCATCGTGCGGGCGCTGTTCGTGCCGAGCATCGTGCTGCTCCTGCGGCGCTGGAACTGGTGGCCCTCGCGAATCGGCGCCGCGCCGGTACCGGTTCCAGTGCCAGTTGCTGAGTCGGAGCCGGTAGCCAGGATTCGCTAGGGAGTGGCGAGAGGCCGGCGGGTACTCGCCGGCCTCTCGCCGGTTTCGATCTCTTGTTCTATGCCGCCCCTGGCGGGTGGGGAACCAGCGCGCTGCGGGTGACTCGGCCGGCGTCCTGCTCGACGAACGCGTCGTTGATGTCGGTCAGGTCGAAGCGGCTGGCCAGCATTTGGTCAAGCGGCAGGCGATCCGATTCCCGGTCCACGAACGCCAACGCGCCGGCGAGATCGCGCGCCCGATAGTGGGCGACACCCAGCAGCGTGACGCTGCGCATCACGGCGGTGGACGGGTCGAACGTCCCAGCCCAGCCGACGTTGATGTTGCCGATTTCAACGAAGGTTCCACCGGGGGCGGTCATTTCGACGCCTTCGGCAACGACTCCGGGGTGCCCCACGAGTTCCAGGGTCACGTCCGCGCCCAGGCCGCCGGTCAGGTCGCGCACTGCCTGCACGCGGCTGTCGGGCGAGTCGGCTTGATTGATGTCGACCGTAGCGTCGGCGCCGAATGCGCGGGCCAGACGCAGACGTTCGGGAATCCCATCGATGGCGATTATCGGACCCGCGCCGCGGGCCTTGGCCACGGCGGCGGCGTATAGCCCCAGGCCGCCGGCGCCCTGGATGGCCACGCTTTCGCCGGGTCGCAGCCGGGCCCGGTCGAGACCGGAGACCACCTGCGCCAGGGCACAGTTCACGCTGGCCACGGAGGCGTCGGACAGGGGGGCGGGAACCCGGAACATGGTGTGGCCCGGATATAGGTAGTAGTACTGCGCAAAGGTGCCGCGAAAGTGCGGCCAGTTCCGAACGCCTCGCAGCCGCTGGCGCTGCCGATAGGGACAGGCGTAGGGGTGGTCACGGAGACAGACGGCACAGCGGCCGCAAGGGTCGAAGTAGCGAAAGACGACGCGGTCGCCCTCGCGCACGGGCTGACCTGACGAATCCGTGGTCACGCCCGTACCCAAGCGGAAAATCTCGCCTACGCCCTCGTGTCCCAGGGCATAGGGCATTTCGAAACCACGGCCGACCAGGTCGGCGTCGCCCCGCCAGTAGTGGAGGTCCGACCCGCAGATGTTGGCGAGTCGCATCTTGAGCACCACGGCGCCCGCCACGGGGTCAGGAATGGGATATGTGTGAAAGGTGAATGGCTCGCGGATCCCGTGGAAAACGGCCGTGACGCCTTCAGGACTTGTGCTGGTCAGGCGGGCGCCTCCTCAAACAATCGGTCGCCGCGTTGCAGGCGTTGGGCGATCTGGAACGTCTGGCCCTGGGCGCGGACGGTGGGTGCGTGCGCCGCGAGATAGCGGGCACCGGCCACGAGCGCCAGGGTGGCATCGGCCGGGTCGTCGCTCGACTCGGCGTGATTGATGCTGGCTTCAACCGCCTGGATGGTGTGGAAGTTGCGGTCCTCGCGCAACAGGCCGCCGCCAACTGCTTCCAGCAGGTCTGCTACAGGGGCACCGCTCGCTCGGTAGTCCACGACCAGTTTGGCGGCTTCATCGACCTGTTGCTGGCGATCCAAAAGGTTCGGCAAATGCTCCAGCAGGCCACTGCCTGACGTGCGGCCGTTGGCCGTCGGCAGACGGGCCGGCGGAACGTTGAGAAAGCGGTCCAGGTAGACGCTCATCGCCGCGTCGTACACGCCGCGCACGAGTTCGCGCGAACCCGACCGGGCCAGGCCGGCGCGCACGGCGTTGGCGAAGGAGAGCGTGTGCAGGGCGCGGTCCCAGTCGCCGAACTCATTGGTGACGTGGAATCGGGCGATGCGCGTGATGGCAGCCTGGGTTACGGCTTCGGCCAACTGAACTGGATGCACGCCGTGGCGGAGCGCGTCGGTCAGTTCGGTTGCGATTGCCTCGGGGTCGTCGCCCAGTACGGTTTCGATGAGCGCCGCACGGCCGTCCCAGGCGACTTGCTCGGATTCGGTGGCCAGTATGTCGGGGAGCTCTTGGAAGGCTTCTTCCAGGATCGCCACGAGGTCGTGGGGCCTGCGCCAGGCGTTGGACTCCTCCATGCGTCCGGCGTCCGCGTATCCGCGGGCCAGCGATCCGATCACGGTCTCCGCCAGATCCCAGCCGGCGATATCCAGGGCCTCCAGCGCCTTATTGGTGAAGTCGAGCACATGCCCGGTGGAGAGGTAGCGGTGGTCGGTGGCCGCCGCGAACAGCATGTCAGCAATCGTGGCCTGGTCCAGCCCGGCCCGTACGGCGGTCAGCAGGCAGCGTTCCGCGCCAGTGGCGTCGCGCACTTCGACGAAGCGCCGGAACCAACGCTTGAGCGTGGCCGGGTCGCTGGGGGCGTCCGGCAGCGGCCCGACCTCAAACCGCGGGGCCGAGCCAGAGGAGTCACCCGCCACGTTGGCCAGCCCGTGGTACAGCGCGCGGGCGTGTTGCTGGGGCGGCAGGTGGGGCAGCAGATTCATCATGCAGGTCAGTACGGTCAGGCCCTGTCCCCAGCCGTCCCGCTGGTAGCGCGTCCCGAACTCCAGCCCGATGCGGAAGGGTTCGCGCGGGTCGGCGCCGCCCTGCACCAGTGAGACGGCGGCCTTGGCGATCACCAATGACAGGTCTTGCTCCAGCCCATTGCGCAGGCGGCGGCGGTGATGCGCCAGTTCGTCGCGGCCGTTGCGCAGGTCAACCCAGACGTCGTCATCGATCACCTGGGTGGGGAACGCGGGCACGTCGTCGGCCCACAGGTCGAAGGTGCCGCCCGTCGAGATGTCAAAGCGGGCGTGATGCCAATGGCAGGTCAGGATGCCGTCATCCACGCTGCCGCGATCCAGCGGGAATCCCATGTGGGGGCAGCGGTTGTCCAGGGCGTAGACGGCGTCGCCGTTGCGGATGAGCACGAGAGTGCGGTCGCCCGCACGCACCCTGTGGCAGGTCCCGGAGGCGAAATCGCTCAAACGCCCGGCGTAGGTCAGTCCATCAGTGGTCATGGTCGAGTCTCCAGCCGTGCGGTCTCCAATACTGCGGCGAATGGGCGCGGTTGCCAAAGGCGGGCATGGAGCGTTGGGGTGGTTTGCGGCTGGCAGCGCGTGTGCGGGGTCCTGCACATCGCAGACGACATCAAACGGTGGGGTAGGTGTCGAGGTCGTAGACTCGTTGCAGGGCGGATGTCGGCATACCTACTGCGACGGAGGACAGACCGTGACCGCCCTCTCGATGGATGACCGAGACCGGCTCAGCCGCTTGGAAGGCGGCTACGAGCATCTGGCGACGAAGGCCGATCTGCACAAGGCCATAGGCGATCTTGAGAATCGGCTGACCAAGTGGATTGTCGGCCTCATGCTGGGGTCCGTGAGCGCGGCCGTGGCTATCGGCGTGGCGGTGGACCGGATCGCCGGCTAGGCCGATGCCGTGGTTGCGCCTGACGAGCGGCCCTTGATGTCGTCGCGATGGACTGCCGGTCGTGGGAGCCGAGTGTTGGGCGCGCCCGGCGGCGGGTGGCGGCGACTCATCGCGCGATTCGTCGTATACTGAGGCATCCCGTGCGGGTTTCCCGCCGGGGTTTTATTGTGCATGGCGGACGTGGCTTTCTGCTTGAAGCATGGAGCGCGCCCCTGACCGGACGGTCGGCTAACGGCCTTGGAGATGGAAATGCCTCGTCGAGGTGATCGTCTCGTGATCACGCTTGAATGCCGGGACTGCGGTTCTCGTGGCTACGTCAGTAGCAAGAACCGTCGAAACAGCCCTGACCGGCTTGCCTTGCAGAAGTACTGCCGCGCGTGCCGTACGCACACGGCTCATCGCGAGACGCGTTAGCGAGTGCCCGCCCATGATGTCAACGCAGAGCCTGCGTCAAACGATTCGTCGCGCGCAGGCTGCGCGTTTCGTTCGCAGCGCGTACCAGGAACTGCGGAAGGCCCAGTGGCCGACGCCCGAGCAGACCATGCGACTGACCGCGCTGGTGCTGGCGATCAGCGTGTTGATGGCAATCATTCTTGGGCTGGCGGATCTGGGGTTCGACCGCCTGTTCGGTCTGATTACCGCTTGAGGGAAGGCGCTGGAGCATGATGGCCGAAACCAGCCGCGCATCCACCCAAACCGCCGACGACGCGCCGAAACAGGAAATCCCTGCCGAGGCCGAGTGGTACGTCATCAACACCTACTCGGGCTACGAGGCCAAGGTCAAGCACAACATGGAGCAGCGGGTGGTCTCCATGGAGGCCAAGGACAAGGTCTTCAAGATCGTGGTTCCCGAAGAAGAGGTTGAGGAATCGCGGCACGGGCAGCGACGGACCGTCAAGCGCAAGATGTACCCCGGCTACGTGCTGGTCCAGATGCTCATGGCCGACGACTCCTGGATGGTGGTGCGCAACACGCCGGGTGTCGTCAACTTCGTGGGCGCCGACGTAGGGTCCGGCCACAAGCCCATCCCGCTGCCGCCGCACGAAGCCGATACGATCTTCAAGCTGATGGAGGGCGAGGGTGAGCGACCTGAAGTCCGCATCCAGATCGGCGAGCGGGTCAAGATCATCGATGGGCCGTTCACCGACTTCTTTGGCACGGTGGACGAAGTGATGGAAGACAAGGAGCGCCTGCGGGTGCTGGTTTCGTTCTTTGGACGCGACACGCCGGTCGAACTGGACTTTCTCCAGGTCGAGAAATCCGGCGGCGGGTCAATCATCTAACCAGGCGGCTGACGAACCATGGCACGACGCGCCCTCGCCAAAATCACGCTCCAGTTGCAAGCGGGCCAGGCCACTCCGGCCCCGCCGGTCGGACCCGCACTGGGCGGTTACGGCGTGAACATCATCGAGTTCACCAAGTCCTACAACGAGCGCACCCGCGAGCAGACGGGGTCCGTGATTCCGGCGGAGATCACGATTTTCGAAGACCGCTCCTTCACGTTCATCACCAAGACGCCGCCGGCCGCGGACCTGCTTCGCAAGGCCGCGGGCGTGGACAAAGGCTCCGGCGAGCCGAATCGCGAGAAGGTTGGGGCAGTGAGCGCGGCGCAAGTCCGCGAAATTGCCGAAGTCAAGATGCCGGACCTCAACGCCTACGATGTGGAGTCGGCGATGAAGATTGTGGCCGGAACCGCCCGGAGCATGGGCATTGAAGTCGAGGATTGAGCATGGCGCGACATAGCAAGCGGTTTCAGCAGGCTCGGGCAGCGGTGGACCGCACGGCCCAGCACAGTCTTGCGGACGCGATTGACGTAATGCTGGGCCTTCCAATGGCCAAGTTCGATGAGTCCGTGGAGTTTCACGCCAACCTGGCCGTTGACCCCACGCACGCTGATCAGCAGGTACGTAGCACCGTCACGTTGCCGAACGGCACCGGCAAAGAGCGGTCCGTCATCGTGTTTGCCAGCGGCGACCGCGCGCAGGAAGCGCGCGACGCGGGCGCCGACGAGGTGGGAACCGACGAGCTGGCCGCGAGAATCCGCGGTGGCTGGCTGGATTTCGAAGCGGCCGTGGCCACCCCGGACAATATGCGCATCATCGGACCGCTGGGCCGCATTCTTGGGCCGCGCGGTTTGATGCCGAACGCTCGCGCCGGCACGGTGACCAACGACGTCGGTCGGGTCGTTCGTGAGCTCAAGGCCGGACGTGTTGAGTTTCGGGTTGACCGCCTGGCCAATCTGCACGTGGTGGCCGGCCGGGCCTCGATGGGGCGTCAGGCGCTGATCGAAAACCTGAGCATCCTGATCCAAGCCATCGTGCGGGCACGTCCCAGCGCAGCCAAGGGTTCGTATATCAATACAATGAGCATCTGTTCCAGCATGGGGCCGGGCATCCGCCTGGACCCGCAGGCCACAATGGCCGAAGCTGCGGCGGCCGTGGAGTAACCCAGGAGTCGAACCGACCGACACTCTCACAACTGCATAGCCGGAGACAGCGGGCCAAGCAATCTCTCGAGTCGAGAGAGCCCGCCGAGGTGCGAACGGACTATCGAGCGGTAAGCCGATCCGGCGCGCCGCTCGTTTCTTGTTTCGTCGTACGCAAAGGAGGAATTGCCAGTGGCGACACGTGCGGAAAAGGCTGCCGTGGTAGACGCTCTTACCGACCAACTGACGTCGGCCCCGCTCAGCATTGTGTCGGGGTTCCGCAACCTGTCGGTCGCGGAGCAGCAGACGTTGCGAAGCCAGGTACGCGAGTCGGGCGCGACCATTCGGGTGATCAAGAACAACCTGGCGGCTATGGCGGCTGACAGGGCCGGTATCCAGGGTCTGGACGCTCTACTCAGCGGGCAGTCGGCGTTCACGTTCAGCGGCGAGGACATTCCGGCCGCGGCGCGTGTGCTGCGCGACTTCTCGCGGCTGCACCCGACAATCGAGATTCGCGGCGGGGCGCTGAACGGCGAGGTGCTGGACGGCGAGCGGGTGCTGCGTCTGGCGTCCATCCCTGGCCGCGAGCAACTCAACGCCGAAGTCGTTTGGGCGATTGGCGCACCAATATCCAACCTGGTGCACACGTTGGATGGATTGATCTCAGGTCTGGTGTACGCGCTGCAAGAGCGCGTTGATCAGCTCCAGGCCGCCGCCGAAGGAGGCGCGTGATGGCAAAGGTTACGAAGGAAGACATTCTGGAGTCGCTGGACTCGATGACGGTGCTCGAGCTCTCGGAGCTCGTGGAGGCGTTGAAGGAGAAGTACAACGTCTCCGGCGCGCCGATGGCCATTGCGGCCATGCCGGCCGAGAACGGCGCGGCTCCAGCCGAGGAAGAGCAGACGGAGTTCTCGGTAGAGATCACCGGCGCAGGTCAGCGCAAGATCCAGGTGATCAAGGCGGTGCGCGAAATCACGGGTCTGGGACTCCGCGAAGCCAAGGCGGTCGTGGACGCTGCGCCGGAAACCATCAAGGATGGCCTGACGCGCGAAGAAGCCGACTCCATGGTTGCGAAGCTCGAAGAGGTAGGCGCTACTGTCGAGGTGAAGTAACGCCCAACGCGGAGTCAGGGCGCAGGGTGGCCGACCGCCGTCGGCGTTCCGTGAAAGATGTGGTTGGCCGGGCATGATCGACGCCGTCATCGTGGCCCACGGGCAGGCGGACGTTACGAGCCGCGCTGCTCGCAGCGTTCGTTCGTCTGGCGCCGTCGTGCGGTCGTTGACGATTGTGGACACCGCCGGCGATCCGGCGCTGGCCGCATTGGCGGACGAGGCAACGCTTGACGCCACGGTTTTGGCCCGGCCCGACAATCCGGGCTACGGCGCGGCTGCGAACGCCGGCGTCAACCTGGGGCGGGCGCCGCTGGTGCTGGTTGCCAACGCCGATGTGTGGGCGCATCCCGGTGCTCTGAACGAACTGGCGCGCGCTCTGGATGAAGCGCCAGACGCGGCCTGCGTTGGGCCGTTGCTGCTGAATACGGACGGCTCGCCGCAGGACTCCGCGTTCGCCTTCCCCGGTTTGGGTCAAGCCGTATTCGATCTGCTCCCGCTGCCGGTGCGGTTGCGAGGATCCCGCCTGAACGGGCGTCTCTGGTCGAAAGGCGCCGCACGGGACGTTGGGTACGTGCTGGGCGCGTTCATGCTGATACGGCGCCGGGCGTTGGAACTCGTGGGCGGGTTCTCTTCCGCCTACTGGATGTACGCCGAGGAAGTCGATCTCTGCCGGCGGTTTTGGGACGACGGCTGGCGGGTCCGTTACGTTCCAGCCGCTCACGTGACTCACATTCGGGCGTCGACAACCTCTGCTCGCGATGGCGACATGTTGCCGCAGCTCTTTCGCAGCCGGGCGCGTTGGTACCGACGTCATAGCACGAAGGCGATGGCCAAAGCCGCTATCGCCTTGATGTGGCTGGTGCTCGGCGTTCGCGCTCGCTTGCCCGGTCCCCGCCGGCAGGCCTACGCCGCCGCGCGGGTGGCGCTGCTTGCGGATTGACGGCGATGACGGCCATCAGCGCGATCGTTATCGCCCGCAATGAAGAGGTGAATCTCGGCGACTGCCTCGCTACCCTCGCCTGGGCGGACGAACGGCTGGTCATCGACGCATTCAGTACGGACGGGACTACCCAGGTGCTGCCGCCGGACGTTCGCTTGATCGAGCGCAGCTGGACCGACTTTGCCAATCAGCGCAACGCGGGGCTGCGTCTGGCCGTTCATGATTGGGTGTTCTTCGTTGACGCCGACGAACGAGTTCCGCCCGACCTTCGCCAGGAAATCCAGGCACGGGTGGGAACGGAGGCCTGCGCCGGCTACTGGGTGCCGCGCCGCAACCGGATTTTGGGCCGGTGGATGCGCGGGGCCGGCTGGTGGCCCGACTACCAGTTGCGAATCATGAACCGTCACAGCGCCGCCTACGTGCCTGATCGGCCAGTTCACGAACTGGTGGAAGTCAGTGGGACCGTGAGGCGGATGAATCATCCGCTCAAGCACCTCAGCTATACGAGCGTCGACCAGTTCCGCGCGCGTCAGCGAGCCTTGGCCGGGCCCGTGGCCGAAATCCTATTCCAGTCGGGCATGCGGCGACGTCCCACGGCGGTTGTGCTCCAGCCCATGCGTGAGTTCTGGCGGCGGCTCGTTAGCCAACGCGGATATCAGGATCAAGTGGTGGGCCTGCTGCTGGCGGTCTTGATGGCCGAGCACGAATGGCAGGTCCAGCGGGCGCTCCGGGCGCGCTGGAACGCCGAGAGCAGGAATGTGTCCACGTGAAATCCTCGCCGCTGCAGTCGGTTTCGGCGGTGGTCGTGACCTGGAACTCGGCTGCCGATATCGGGCCCTGCCTGATGTCACTGATTCGTGCAGGCGACGAGGTTCTTGGCACGCTTGACATAACTGTGATTGACAACAATTCCGACGATGCGTCAGCGGATATCGTCCGTCAGCGATTTCCGCGCGTCCGGCTAGTGCAGGCCCATCGCAACCTGGGGTTTGGCGCGGCTGCCAATATCGGAATGGCCGCGGCCACGGGCGACGCAGTGCTGCTGATCAACCCCGACGCACATCTGGCCCCCGGCGCTCTGGGGGCGATGCTGGCGCACCTGGGTAGCGCGTCTGACCTGGGCTGCGTGGCTCCAATGCACGCGGCGGACGGCAAGCCGCCGGCCTCACCCGCCCGCCGACTGCCCACGTTGGGCGCGGCGGTGACTGATGGGACGATCATCCAGCGGTTCGTTCCGGAATTGCCGGCTCTGCGTCGCTACTACATGCAGGACGCGGTGGACGATGATCCTGAGTGGCTGACCGGCGCCTGCCTATGCTTCCGGCGGGCCCCCCTGGTCGAGACTGGAGGGTTTGACGTCGGCTACGAAATGTATGCCGAGGAAGTTGACCTGCTGCGTGAACTCGGTTGGCGTGGCTGGCGCTGCGGCGTCACGCGAAACGCGAGTGTTCAGCATCGAGGCGGGGCGAGCTCCGAACAGGACCCTGTGGCCCGTGAGCAGCGCTTCTTTCACAGCCGCTACCGCTACGTGACGAAGACCTGGGGCTGGCCGGTAGCCGCCCTCCTACGTCTCTTCGTCGCGAGCACGGGTGTGCTGCGTCTGCTGGAGCAGGCCGTGCGGCTGTTGCGTCCGTCCGTGCATGCCAACGCCCGGCGCGAAATGCGCCAGATCGCAGCCGTCACTCTCTGGCAGTGGACCGGGTGGCGACGCTAGCCAGCCGGGTGGGTTCTGAGCCGATCCGCCAAGTCCTGTTCGTCACGGGCGAGTACCCGCCGCGTATCGGCGGCGTGGGCGACCATGTTGTCCGGCTGTCGGAATCGTTTGCGACGAGTGGGCTGACCTGTCACGTAGCTACCGAATCCCGGTCCGGGGACGATACGGCGGCGCGCGTTTACTCGGTCGGAAACCGATATCCGATGCAGGCGATCTCGAACACGATTCGCGTGGCCAGGCGCCTGCGGCCAGACGTAATTCACCTGCACTACCAGGCTGGGGCCTTTGCGCGGCCGGGCGAGATGTTTGGGCTGGCCCGGCTCCTGCCCCGCCTTACGGCCGCGAGTCGTCTGGCCGTGACGTTTCACGACCTGCTTCAGCCGTATCTGTTTCCCAAAGCCGGTCCGATGCGGTCGCGGGTGATCCGCAGCCTGGCTCGCTGCGCGGACGCGGCAATTTACGTCGATGAAGTGGACCGGCGGCGTGCCGTCGAGCAGGGCTACGGCGAGGCAAACAGCCACTGGATTCCAGCCGGTCCCACCATCGAACCTCCGATGGACGTCGACGACCGGTCCGCTGCCCGGAAGCTTCTGAGCCTGGACGCCGAGGACTTCATCGTCGGTTTCTTCGGCTTTCGGCAGCTCAGCAAGGGCGTGGGCGTGCTAGCCGAGGCCCTGCGTCGTCCCGAATTTGCGGGACGACGGACGCTTCTGGCCCTGATTGGGGCGGCGGCGCCGCCATCCAGTCCGCGGCGCGCCGAACCGCCGGTCCCACCAAGCACGTTCGATCGTGTGCGTCGGGTTGACACGGGCGAGCAGCCGCCCGGAACGATCTCGCGCTGGCTGGTGGCCTGCGATGCGATCGCGCTGCCATTCTTGGACGGTCTGTCGGCGCGCCGAGGCTCGTTCATGAACGCCGTGGCGCACGGCGTTCCGGTCGTCACGACGGCACCGCCGGTTGAGGGGACGGTTGACGTACGCGCGGACGAGGCAGTGTTGGTAGCGCCCGGCGATGCAGCGGCGCTGGCCGCCGCGCTGGCCGGGATTCGCGACAACCCGGAGCGCCGCCGGCGGTTCGCTCGAGGTTCAAGGGCCGTTGCCGCGCGCCACACCTGGTCGCAGATCGCCCGGCGCACGCTTGCCGCCTATGACCATCCAGCCTAGCGAGGTTGCCGCCGCCTGGCGAGGGCGCGCGGAGCGGCTGACGTGGCGCATCACGCCCATGATGGGGCTGCTGGCCGTGTTGGTACTTGGGGCGGTGCTGCGCGGCCTGGGACTTCAGCAGCTGGGGGACTTTGACTTCGATGAAGTCGCGTCCGTCTGGTACGCGCGCTCGGTGCCGCTGGACATCATTGCGGCCATCGCTGAAGCGCCTTTCGAGCATCCGCCGCTCTACTACGTGGCGCTCCACTACTGGGTGACCTGGTTCGGCGAACAGGAACCGCTGGTGCGCTGGTTATCGGTTCCGTTCGGTCTTCTGCTGATTCCCGCCACCTACCAACTCGCTCGCACGTACCTGCGCCCCTGGCCGGCCGTATTCGCCGCCGGCGTGGTGGCTGTCTCGCCGCTACTGATCTTCTTCAGTCGCGAGGCCCGCATGTACGCGGCGGCGGCGCTGTTCGGCACGCTGGCGCTCTGGCTGTTCGAGCGCGCGATGCGGCGCGGCCGGCCGCGCGACTGGCTGTGGCTGGCGCTCACCATCGTAGTTGGCGCCTACGTGGACTACACGGCCGCGCTGGCCGTGGTGGCAATGAACCTGTCGCTCCCCTGGCGCTACCGCGAGCAGCGCCGCCGCGTGCTGGTGTTCATCGCGATCGAGCTGGCCTGCCTGGGCGCCGCGCTGCCCTGGGTTTTGTTGGCGCGCGGAGTCCAGGACAGCCTTCCGGCGTTTGGAACCGGCGGCCTGGGTTTGGGCGTGGTCCGCGAGGTGGCGACCAGTGCCTGGCTGGATGTGTTTGTTGGTGATGCGGCGGTTCGCGGCGGCGGACGAGCCGGCGCGCTCGTGGCTGGAGTTCTGGGTGCGCTGGCTCTTAGCGGTGCCGCCTTGGCCCTGGTGCGTCGTGTCGCCGGTCTGTTGCTAGCGAAGGTTGCCGCGGTGCTCGGGTTCCTGGCGCTTCTGTTGATCTTCGATAAGGAATACCAGTCGCGCTACCTGCTCCCGGCGATACCCGCACTGGCAATCCTGGCCGCCGTTCCCTTCAGCCTGGCGCCGCGCCGGTTCTGGGTGATGGCGCCGGCGGCGGTGATTGTGGTGGTTGCCCTGGCGGGTCCGATCTACGCGTCGCGCGCCTACTACGACGACTACAGGCGGGGGGATTACCGCTCGATAACCTCCACCATCGAAAACCTGGCTCGACCGCGGCGGCCTGGCCGCGACGAAGGCAAGTTCAGAGACGCGGTGGTCTTGGCCGGACCTTGGCAAGGGTGGTACTGGCGGCACTACTTCCCGGAATTCCTGGACAAGGTCGACGTGTGGTTCTTGCCCGACGAGGTACCGCCGGCCGTGACCGCGAAGGAGGTCAACAAGAAGCTCCAGCGCGCGGTTGATAATCACCGGCGGCTCTGGGTGGTGCTGGCGGGGCTGGAACAAGCCGATCCCGAGGGACACGTGGAGGGTTGGCTTTCTTCGCAATGGCAGGCTCGGTCAGAGATCTATCGGAACGGTGTCCTCCAGCTCTACATGACAAACGTGCTGGACCTGGTCGACCGTCCCGGGAACGTCAAACTCGACCGCGATTTTTCGATCAACCTTATTCAATACAGCGGCGCGCGAGCCGATCAGGGACCGCGCGAAGCGGGCGACGGGGTGCGCTTCACCGTGTTTGTCCGCGCCCTGCGTCCGATCGACTACGACCTGCGCGTGCGCGTCTGGCTACGCACGCCCAGCGGCGTGATCTATGCCAAGGACCTTTACGCCCAGGATCGCTTCCTGCGACGTACGTCGGAGTGGCAGCCGCGCGAAACCCATCAACTACGGACCGCCTTGTGGGTGCCGGCCGAGGCCGAGCCGGGGACGTATCAGGCTTTCGTCGCATTCCTTCGCCCGGATGACCGTCCACTCACGGCGGTTGGACGGCTGGCCAAAATCGCCCACCCTGGCGTGGACTACCTCTGGTTGGGCCCGGTGGATATCGCGCCCCCAACGGTTCCGCTCGCCCACGAGGCCGAGTTGCGCGAGGCGCTGGGCGGGCCGATTCGCTAGTCGTCGCCGTCTGAGGCGAACATGGAACCGCTGATACCGCCGCTCAGAGCCAATACGCTGACATAAACGGCTCCTCCCGCCGCCGCAGCCGGGATCCATGCCAGGTCGCGCAGCATCCAGATCGTCAGCGCCAGGCAACTGGCGGCGAGCAGCGGTCGGAGCGCGGGTTCCAACAGACGCCGCAGGAGCTGGTCGCGCCGCAGAATCCAGAGCAGCATGACCACCAGCACGACTTCGCTGGCGATCGTGGTCACGGCCGCTGCGCGGAAGCCAAAGGCGGGCACCAGCGCCAGATTGGCGCCAACGTTGAAAAGCGTGGTTACCAGGAAGGCCGGTGTGAGCCACCACTGGCGATCGAGGGAAATGACCACGTATTGCAGCGTTCCATTCAGGTAGCTGAGTGGCAGGAACCAGATCAGGATCGCCAGGGCCTGCGCCGTAAACGGCAGGAAGTCCTCGCCAAGCAAGGCGCCGACCAGAGGCTCGGCGTAGGCGAACAGGAGCACGACCGCGGGCGCCGCCAGCGAGATCAGGATGCGCCAGGTTCGCGCCGCCCAGCGGCCCAGCGCCTCCGGGTCGTCGACCGCCCGCGCCATGAGGGGGAACGCGGCCAGTACAACGGCGGCTGGAATGGCATTCAGCGCGTTGATGAACTTGTACGCCGCGTTGTAGTGCCCGACCACGGTGGTGCCCTGGATCGCCTGCAGGACCAGGATGTCCACTTGGACGAACGCCGTAGCCAGCAGACCGTTGAGCATCAGCGGGAATCCGGCACCCAAGAGTTCGCGCCGGTGTCCACGGCTGTGCCTGCCGGTGCGCAGAAGGCGGAACCCTACGGGCCGGGCCAGCGCCAGCACAGAGGCCGTGCCTGAGATCACACCCGCGACAGCCAGCCCGATAACCCCCGCCCCCGCGCCCAGAAGCAGCAGGCCCAGCCCCACCGTGAGGGCGGACGTGCCGGCAGCCACCAGGCCCCGGCGGTCCATGCGCTCCCAGGCGCCGTAGACCGAGGCGTAGGCCTGGCCCAGGGCGCTGGGCAGTAGCCCGGCAGCCAGAACTGCCGCCGTGATGACCGTGGCGTCGGACACGGAGCCCGTGGCGCGGTAGATCAGCGCCAGACCGAGCATGAGCGGGACGCTCAACCCCACCAGGCGCAGACGGATGGCCAGGCCCGCGCCAAAGAGCGGGCGGAGGTCGGTATCTCGTCGGGCGATGTCGCGCGTGAGCACCGTGCCCAGGCCGAAGTCGGTCAGTGCGCCGAAATAGGTGAGGAGATTTATCGCGAAGGCATATTCGCCATTTCGCTCGGGACCGAGGATGCGCAGCGCGACGATCCAGAACACCCAGAACACGGCACGGTCGAATCCGCTCGCCACGAGGGGCGTTAGGGCGTTGCGCGTGAATCGGCTACGCGCGGCCGCTTCGGAACGCAGCTGCGGGGGCGTGACGGGCCGGCCGCTCAGCACGACCATATACAACGCCGCCAGCACGGCGATCACGGACCCGGCGATGACCAGCGCCGGACCCCAGGCGGCCTCAGGCATTGTGGGAGGGGAGGGGGCGGGCCCGGGCCAGGAACAGGACCACCGTCATGGCCGCAGGCCCGCCACTACATCAATCGGAGTCATAGCCAAAGTGTGACGCGCCCCAGCCGAATTCTTTTTCGATCCGCAGTTGGGCTACCCTGAACGTGACGATGCCCTCACTGACCACCAAAGCGTACGACTGCCTGGATTGTGGCCGGCGCTATTGTGTTCCGCTGCGGTTCTTTGAGACGGCGCGCGGTCCGGTCGACCGCGGCTGTCCGAGTTGCGGCAGCCGCAACCGGCGGCGGCGCCGCAGCTTGTTCTCCTATCTTCGCGACGCGTACCTGACCTACAGCACGACCTGAGCGGTGACTGGATCCGCCGGCGTGCCCGGCGCCACGCTCGGCGGCATCCTGGACTTCAGCGACGACGACTGAACCGAGCCGGCGGCTGCGCCGCGCCCCTACAATCGATCACCACCACCCATGGCGACCCGCATGATGCAAAGCCTGTCACCGACGACCCAGCGACTGGTTTGGGGTCTCATGGTGGCTGTGGGCGTCTTTGTGCTGTTCCTGCTGTTCGAGCGGATGCTCGGTCGATTCGGTCTGGACTTCATCGTTTATTTCGAACCGTCGGACCTTCAGGAGGATCGACGGCTGCCGCTGGACGGGCGCGAAAGCCCGGAGTTCGCGATTCGCACCGTCGCGACGTTCGACGACGCCGCATCGCGCGAGCCCACCACGCTGATGGTCCACGGCGATGCGAGGGATGAGGTGGACTTCGACGTCGTGCGCTTGGAGTTCGAGCGCGGAACCGTGGTGATCGTCGTCAACATGGCGCCGGATGAGCTGGCGCCGCTGGTCGATCCGGGAATCGCGGATGTTGCAACGGTCAACGAGACGCTGCGAGCTCCGTTTTACACCCTGATTGCCAAGAACGAGGAGCAGTGCCAGACCGGGCTGCAGCCGGGCTGTGGCGCCTATTCGGTGGAGGCACGCAACTTCACCGGGTTCAGCGACCTGGCCAACCACGCCCGCGAGGCGCTGAACGTCCGCCTGCGCGCCCTCTTGACGCCGACCGCGGAGCCGGTGCCGGCGCGCTGAACAGGCGTAGCCTTCCTTCGTGTCTGCGCAATGATCTCCGGGTGTTTAGTGAGCAACGATTGCGCTACCCTTGACCCAAGCGCTGGCGGCGACGGGCGGACTGCCTGACGGCGCGACACAATTGGGCGCACTCGTTCGTCCGTTGGCACGGCGAGCGAAACGCAGGATATGACGATGACCGAGTCAATTGTGACAGCGGCCGCAGCCGTGGCGGCGCTCGTTGCTGCGGGTGGCGCGTTTTACCGGTGGGGCAAAGTCGAAGAGGCCATCAACGGCCTGCAAAAGTCCGACGACCGGATCCAATCCAGCATCGATCAGGTTCGTGAGGATGTCCGTGAACTCCGCATGATCCTGGTCAACCAGCAGCGCAGCGACTAGCGCTACGTGCTGGTCAATTAAGGCGGCCGGTTCAAATCCGGTGTGCCAAGTCGGCATTTCAACTTGCCGCCGGATGTTATTCGCCCACTCGCCAGAAGGCCCTGGTGCACTAAGCGACGCCCAGCTTGTTATGGGTTCGGTGCCCGGTTCTGTCGCTGCGCAGAGAATGCCGATACCGCGTTGGGCCGTTACCGGACCTTTGGCGCTACCGAGGGTCAGCGCGCCGGACGAACCGCTGTCGGCGGCGCGGGCTCGTAGCGCCGGACGCTGATCTCGCTGGCTCGGGCGCGCATTCGCGCCGTGTCGTACCAGGCCTGCATCTGCAGCAGCAGGTCCATGCGGACGTCAAAGGCCTTCTCAATTCGCAGCGCCATCTCCGGCGAGAGTGCGGCGCGGCCGTTCAAGAGGTCCGAAAGCGTTGCCCGCCGGACTCCCAGAATCTCAGCGGCCTTGGTCACGTTCAATCCAAGCTCCTCGATGACTTCCGTGCGGACGAAGTCGCCGGGATGCGCCGGAGTCATGTTCACAGTGATACCGCTGGTCGTCACTAGTGGTAGTCCTCCAGATTCAAGCGGCATAGCGGATTGTACGGCGTTACCGTACGCGCAGCAGCACTTCTTTCGATGAAGCAGCTTGGTCAGAGCGGGCTGGCCTTGAGTTGCTAGCTCGGTCGCGAAACCTCGCAGGGGCGTCCGCTGCGTGCGGACTCGAGCGCCGCGACCACGGTGGCCACGATGTGACGGCCGTGGCGGGCCGTGAGCAGCGTGTCGCCGCCGTTGTCGAGAGCGGCCAATAGGAGGTCTACCTGCCGCCGGTCAGTTTCCTCGTCCGTGCGTCGGTTGCGGTCGTCCTCGGGCGTCTGCCCACGCGTGTACACGGCGACTTCCGGGCGCGGTTCCGCAATCACCAGGGCGCCGGTGGAGCCGACCACGTGGACCCGCAGTTCGCCCACATTGGGATGGCTGGGGCGTCCGATGCGACCGATGCAGAGCGAACCGATGACGCCGCGCTCCAGTTCCAGGGAAACCGTGGCGACGTCCTCCACCCCGCGCTCGGCGTGGCGCCTGAAGATCTGGGCTGACGCTCGGCCGAAGGCGCGCAGCGCGTCCAGCCCCAGGATGTGCCGCATGTAGGCCAGCGGGTAGATTCCCTCGACCGTCAGTTCGCCTTCGCTCAGCCACGAATCGGGGATTTCCTCGTCCTCGTCGGAGTCGAGCAGCACACCGGCGTCCTTGGAGAAAAAGAAGTCGACGTGGATCGCCCGCGGCTCACCGATCTCGCCCGCGTGGACGACCCGCCGCGCCTCCTCGATGGCGGGCTGCGTGTTGCGGTTCCAGAGCAGGAACTGCACCCCGGCTCGTTCCACGGCTTCGACGATGGCGTCGCAGTCGGCGATCGTCGGCGCCATCGGCTTGTCCTGAACCACATGCAGACCGGCCTCGGCCGACCGGACGCTGAGCCGTGCGTGGCGCGCTGCCTCCGACGAGACCACACCGATGTGTGGTCGATGCTCGGTGATAGCCGCGTCGACGTCCGGCTGGTATGCCACGCCCAGATCGGCGGCCAGTTGTTCGTTTCGTTCGTGCACCCAGTCGGCTGCGTTCGGTTCGTCGGCCACGCCGACGACCTGGAAACGCGGGTGGTTCCTGAACGCCAGCGCAACGTACTCATGCTTGGCGGCGCTGAGCGCCAGCACGCGGTACCGCTCAGGCGAGGTCATAGCCGCCCTCCGTGAGGTTGGCGGTTTGCCCCGACGCGCCGGACGCGGCCGCGGCTTCCGCAACCTGGAGCGCCGCCACCGCGTCGGCGCCGGATACCGAAGGATCGCGCCCGTCGGCGATCGCGTTGGCGAACTCGTCGAGTTGGGCGCGGACGGCTGACGCGCGCTGGTCGCTTACATACGCCTGCGGGCGGCCGCCTCGGTAGACCAATTGCACGTTGTGGTGGTCGTCAGCGTAGGCCGATCCCAGTGACCCGACCAGTGTCAGCGAGTAGTAGCCGCTGCCCAGCGGCAGCCCCGTCGCCACGCCGCAGATCGCCATGGCGCCGGACGCGAATCCCAGGTGAATTTGCAGGAGCTCGGGCCGGGCCTGGGCGTGGACGTGCGTCGGGCGTTCGCCGATGAGCCAGAGCGCCTGGTCGATCTCGTGTACACCTTCATGCACGCACAGGCCGCCGCTGCGCGCCGGGTCGTGTTTCCAGCCGCCCGGCGGTCCGGGGAAGCGACGCAGCCAGCGGTGGCTGCGCAGCATGCTGGGCCGGCCAAGTTCGCCGGCCGCTAGCGCCCGGTGCACCTGCACGTTTGCCGGCATGAACCGCAGCGTGTGGGCCACCATCAGCCTCACGTCGGCACCTTCGGCTGCGCGCTGGACCGTTGCAGCTGACTCCGCCGAAAGGGCCAGTGGCTTTTCGACCAACACATGGCGTCCCGCGTTGATGGCGGTCAATGCGATGTCGGCATGCGAGTCGTTCGGTGTGTTGACGACTACTGCGTCGAACTCGCCGGTGTCCGATTCAAGGAGCGATGCCAGGCTGCCGACATGTGCCCGCACCCCAGCCGCGCCTGCGGCGGAGCGGGCCGCGTTCGGATCTACATCAACGGCGACCGTCAGTTTGCACAAGTCCGAGGCGGCGGCCGCGGCTGCCAGAGCCGCTGCGTTCCGTCCACACCCAACCAACGCCAACCGGATCACGGGCGCGCCTGCCTCCGCTGCGTAGGGTCGGATTCTAGCGCCGCTCATCCGCCTCGTGCGCTCTAAGTCCGCGTGGAACACTCGCACACCGTCCGCATCACAGCCGATGTCGCCGCTCGTTCTACGGGTGTATCTGCCGCCGGCGGAGCCTCCCGCTCACCTGGCGCTAGACTTCCGGAGTTGCGGAACGATGCACAACCTCGCGTGTACACCATGAGTAGACTCACCCGTCGCCGCGTGCTGCGGGCCGGCCTGGCGAGTGCGGCTGCCCTGCTGGCGGTTCCGGCGGCGGTCGGCGCCGACGTTGCCGCCGACTTCTTGCCAACCCTGGAGCAAGGCGCGGGCAGCGCGCCCTGGGGCGTGGCGATTGGTCCCGACGGGCTGATCTATGTCACCGACTCCCGGCTGCACCAGCTTGCGGCGCAATCGCCGGATGGTGGAGTCGTGCGCGTGCTGGCTTCGTCCGGCTCGGGTCCTGGGCAGTTGCGCCGTCCGCAGGGCGTGGCCGTATCGCCCGAGGGCGAGGTCTACGTTGTCGACGGCGGCAATCGGCGCGTGCAGGTCTTCGATCTGCTGGGTGAGCTGCGCCGTCAATGGGGCCGCCGCGGGTCCGATCCAGGTGAGTTCGACGCGCCGCGCGGTATTGCACTCGATGCATTCGGCGATGTGTACGTAGCCGATGGGTTCAACGACCGCGTGCAGAAATTCAGTAGGGACGGCGAGTTCTTGCTGGCTTGGGGTGAGCGCGGGCGCTCGCCGGGGCAGTTCAGCACACCGACCGGCATCGCCGTCGGAGCGTCGCAGACGATTTACGTGGCTGACACGTTTCGCGACCGCGTGCAGGCCTTCGATCCGGACGGATCATTCGTCCGCGTCGTGACCGAACCGTCGGTCATCAGGAACCCTATCGGCGTTGCCGTAGATTCGGCCGATCGCCTTTACATAACAGAAGATGTCGATCATCGCCTAGTCGTTGTCGAAAGCGACGGGACGGTCGTGGGAACCATCGGTTCGGAGGGTCGTCTGGATGAAGAGTTCCAGTTCCCGCGAGGCGTTGCCGTAGACGAGGCCGGCCGCGTGTACGTGGCCGACTCACTGAACCATCGGGTGCAGACCTTCCGTACGAGCCTTCAACAATTCACGCCGCCCGCGGAAGCGGCCGACCTCGCCATAGGCGTAGCGGCTCGGGCGCCGTTGACCTCCTCTACCGCACACAACCTGACCAACTGGCTGGTGCGCCTGGACGGTCAACTCCGAGTCGCGCCCTTTGCGGCTTACTTCACAGCAACCGGCGGAATCGACCGCTGGGGCTGGCCGATCTCGGAACCTGTACAGGAAAGTGCCGGAGCGGTCTCGCAGTATTTTCAGCGTGCGGTAATGGACTGGACGGCCGACGCCCAAGACGGCCGAGCGATAGTTCCTCGCCCGGTGTGGGACTTTCTGGGCGGTGGACGCGGGGGCGCGCCGGACCTGGGCGTCGAGCCGGATGTCGTATCAGATCAGCCTGGCGAAGTGGTCGGAACCTGGGGCCATCGTGTCTCAAACTTCGCCATCGACGGTACGGAGATCGGATTCCTCGAGTTTTTCAACACCTACGGCGGCGAGGCCCAGTTCGGCGCGCCCCGGACCGATGCGCGGCCGGATACCGGTGCCGCGGGCACCTTATTTACGGACGACGCACCGTTGGGCGTCATTCGCCAGTATTTCCAGAACGCGGTGTTCGAGTTTGCCCCGGACCGTCCCCAGCCGGTGCGCCTGCGCCTGATCGGGGAGTTGCTGCGGGATCGACGCTACCCGGGCTGGAGCGAGTTGACGGCGTTCACCGACCAGCCAGCGGTCCAGCAAGGCCAGCCCGTCGAGATTCAGGACCTTCGCGGCTGAGGGAAGAAGCGCTCGCAGTTGTCCCGCACGAACGTCGGGTTGCCCTGGTCGTCCAGGTGGGATTGGGTCGATTCGAGCAGGCTGTCCTGCACGAAGTCGCGGATTGCGTGCAGGTCCGGTCGCAGCAGGTTCGCACCGTCCAGACCCTGCTCAGGGACCAGCAGGTCATGCCCCCGCGCGTGGACGGCCCATGAATTGATTCGTTCCTGCGGAATGGCCAGCAATAGGTTGCCCAGCGCCGGAACCCTATCGATCGGGAAGTCAGTCTTGAAGGCCCCGCTCAGGCTGGCGATCAGGCCCGGCGCGTTGACGAGCAGCGCGGGGGAGAGTGACTGCTCGCGCAGCGCCCGCACCACCTGCTGTTGCCGGCAGATGCGGGCAAAGTCCCCGCCGCTGTCGTACTTGCGTGAGCGCCCGTAGGCCACGGCCTCGCGCCCGTTCAGCGTGTTCCACCCTTCCTCCAGGATCAGTCGGATTTCTTCTTCGGTTTCCAGGTAGATGAAACGCTCGTCGAACTCCCGGTTGGACCAGACTCGAACCCCGCCCAGCTGATTGATGATGGCTTCGACGCCGTGAAAATTCACCAGCAGCCAATGGTCGATGTGCAGACTGGTGACGTAGCGCAGGGTCTGCTTGAGCGCGTCGATGCCCTGCCGCTTGTACACCTCGTTGATGCGCGAGGAGTGCCCGTCGCATGCGCCCAGACATAGATCGCGCGGAAGGGATAGCACGAAGATGGTGTCGGACGCCGGGTCGATGCTGACGATCATGATCACGTCGGTATTGCCCACGAAAGTCTCCGCCTGGTCCACGCCCAGCACCAGCAGGTTGAGCCGCTCGGCCGGCTCGGGTGCCGGCGCGACGGCGTAGGAGGGTGGCGCGGTGGGTGTCGGAGCGGGTGGCGCCGGCGCCTGCGGCGCGTTGCTCGGCTGCGTCGGCGTTGCTACGGCGGCGGTTGTCCCGCCAGCCTCAGGCGTCGGCTGGTTCGACGCACGCGGCGCGGCAACGATGTTCGGCGGCTCGGATGGCGCCGACGTGACGGTCGGAGGCGGAGCCGTCGCGGGGTCGCCACAGGCCGACAGCGCCATCAGGCCAACCAATACAACGCCTACTCGGCGTAGGCTGCGTTTCAATGCATCTCGCATGGATTTGACGGTGCGGCTGAGGTCCAACTCGGTATTTGCAAGTATCAGGGACTGCGTGATCCCCTCCCGTCACGCATCGGTCTGGACAAGCACCGCGTGACGCGGTACGACGCCGACAAGCATCCGGTTGACGTCGACTCTGCGTTTCGCCGGGACTTTCAGGACCGGATCGTGCGGTGGTACAGACGAGCAGGTCGCGAACTGCCCTGGCGCTCGATCACGTCGCCCTACCAGGTTGCCGTATCCGAGATCCTGCTCCAGCAGACCCAGGCGGCGCGGGTTGCGCCGGTCTTCCAGGAATTCGTGGCCCGCTGGCCGCGCGTTCACGACCTGCACGCGGCGCCGCTGGCGGAAGTCAAGGCGCTTACGGACCCGCTGGGTTATCACATCCGAGGCTTCTGGCTGAAGGAACTGGCCCGGATCGTGGTTGAACGGCACGGCGGCGACTTGCCGGACTCGCTGGCAGCCCTGCGAGAACTTCCAGGTCTCGGACCCTACGCGGCGGCCGCTGTGTACGTCTTTGGCCTGCGGCGCCGCGCGGCCTTGCTGGATACGAACATTGCGCGGGTGCTTACGCGCGCCGTGGGGCTGCCGGCGGACGGCTCGGTCTACCGCGACAACCGGCGGCTGCGAGATCTGGCCGAGCAACTGGTACCGGCGCGGCGGCACTACGACTACCACCAGGGTCTGATGGACCTGGGCGCAACCGTCTGCCTGTCCCGCTCACCGCGCTGCGACGGCTGTCCGCTGCGACGCATGTGCCGCGCGGTCGTTGGCGGGCCGCCGGCCGCCGTCTGGCAGGAGCACGGCGTGGTGATGGCGGCGGAGCGAACCGTCGGGTACCGGGTGGGGTCCAGGGCGGCCGTCAATCCAGCTCAGGACGGTTCGAATCGTCGGACATCACGCCAAGATCGCTCGCAGTAGCCCGCTGCGACAGCAACTGGCGCACCGCCGTGGTCACCATGTCCAGCGGCGGCGGCCGACCCAATCCCTCCGCCTTGCCGCCGGTGTAGACCGGGATCGCCAACGGCGTCACCGTGCCGTAGATCCACGCCTCGGTGGCGGTGAAGATGGTGACGCTTGGGGTGCTCACGCCGAGCGCCAACTGTGCGCTGGCCGAATCGTTGCCGACGAAGAGATCGCTGCCGGCAATCAGAGCGCCCAGCTGCCCGAACGTTGTACGGCTGTCAAGGCTTGTGGCCGACTCGGTCATTGCTCGCAGCACGGCCGCGATGGACGGGCTGTCGGAAGCAGTTCCGACGAGGCACACGCGGGCGTCCAGGCGCTGAATCAGCCAGTCGGCCACCGCGGCAAAACGCTCCGCGGGCCATCGTTTCGTCACGTCCACAGCGCCTGGATTCACGCCACCGCCCGGCGCGATTACCACCCGCAACGCCGTGGAGTTGAGGTCGAACTCCTCAGCGAGCCGCCGTGCGGCTTCTACGTCGTCCTGGGTGGGCCGGAAGACGCACGCGGCGTCCGTCGGGCTCAGGCCCGCCATGCGAGCCACGCTTCGGTAGGTCTCGACCTCATTGTCCTCCACGCCCACCGGCACGCGTGTGGTGTGGGCGAATCCGCGTAGTCGGCTGTCCAGCCCAATGCGGTAAGGAATCCGCGCGAAGTACGGCAGCAGGGCCATGGCCGGCGACCGGTCCAGCACGAACCCCGCATCAAACCCGCGCTCCCGCAGCCTACGGACGAAGGCCAGATACTCGGCCGCGTCGTATCGTCGCGGTGTGCCCAGCATCCCCATCGGCATGATCTCGTCGATGTCGGGGTTGTTGACGAGCGCCGGCGCGGCGTAGTCGCCGACCGCAAATGTGATACGAGCGTTTGGCAGACCCCGTCGCAGCGCTGCCGTGAACCCCGTGGCTCGCAGCACGTCCCCCAGGGCCAGCGGTTTGATGACCAGCACCGACATTTGCGGTTTGGGCGGCAGCGGCCGGCCTTCGGGCGTCTTGGGACGGATAGCCAGCCGCGTCAGCCAGCACAGGGCCGTGATGCCGGCGGCGCGCGGTCCAGTGCGCCGGCGCCAGTCGCCGCGGAACGGGCCATGCCGACGGAGACGAGCGCTACTCATCGAGCTGCCCAGAACACTGTTGCTGGCAACGTCTTCCCGCCTCGCCCCCGGTCCAGGTGACCGAACGAGCCTACAATCGCCCGCCTCCACGGGTCTGGACGCGCGACGAATGCCCGTTTACGAATACCACTGCACCGCCTGCGGCCGCCGCTCGTCGCGACTCTTCAAGACGCTCGCCGCCGTAGTCCACCCCGACTGCCCGCACTGCGGTCAGTCGACCCTGAGGCGCTTGTTCTCTCGGCCCACCCTCATGCGTGGCGAACGCTCTGAATCCGATGACTTCGGCGGCGATGACCTTGGAATGGACGATGCCGCGCTGGCCGAACTGATGCCAGGTCTGGAGTCTGGCGACCCGCGCAGCCTGGCCCGCATGACCCGCCACATGTCCGAGGAGATGGGGGAGGACATCCCGCAGGAGTATGAAGGTGTCCTGAATCGCATGGAAGCGGGCGAGATGCCGTCGGACGAGGAGTTCGACGCCGTCGAGCCCGACGACGGCGATGCAATGGACAGCGACGACCATTAGCACTCGGCTGGTTGCGCTCGACGTTGATGGAACGCTGGCGCGGCACGGCTCGCCGATCGATCCAGCCGTGCTGGGTACGCTGCGCGAGGTTGCGGACCGGGGCGTGCAGGTCGTCATCGCCACTGGCCGTGGCTGGCTGAACATGCGCGACATCGTGCCGCTGCTGCCGCCGTCGGCCTATCTGGTGCTGAACAATGGATCCAGCACCCGGGTCGCGGCGGACGGGCGCTTAGTCGATGCGCATGAGATTCCCTACGCCGTAGCCAATCGCGCACGCCTGATCTTTCGCGGGGCCGGTCTGCCAGTTATCTGGATCGAGTCGGCCACCTCAGGCAACCGCTATCTGGTTGACGGTGACTGGCGGACCTGGACGCCCTACCGCCGCTACCTGGAACCCAAGGGAGCATGGGTTTGCCGTCTGGCGCATCCCGAGTTGGCGCCGCCGCCGGCACAGATTTTTGTCCTGGCGCCACCCGAGCTTGGAGCGGCCCTTGAACATGAGCTGCGGTCCACGCTGAGTGACCGAGCTTCCGTTGTTACATGGCGCAGCCGTCGTCTGGAATCAATTGGGCTGGAGATCCTGCCGGCTGGAGTCACCAAAGGCGCGGTCGTGGCGCAGCTTGCTGATCGCCTGGGTGTGCAGGCGACCGAGGCTCTGGCCGTTGGGGACGACCTCAACGATCTTGAAATGCTCGAGTGGGCCGGGCGCGGGATTGCCATTGAAGGCTCACCGCCGCTCTTGGTGAAAGCAGCCGACGCCGTCATCCCGAACGACAATCACAGCCTGCGGCGCGTGCTTCAGGAGCTTCGCGGCGTGTAGGTGGCGTCCCGCCGCGCGGACCCGAACCAGCGGTCACCTTACCGCTGCCGCTTAGGATTGTGCTTGATGCGACCAACCTTGATCGTCGTCAGCGGTCCGCCCGCTTCAGGCAAGACGACCCTCGCGCACCCGCTGGCCCGGGCCGTGCATTGTCCGGTCATCTGCCGCGACGAAATCAAGGAGGGGCTGCTGAACCGCGGTCCAACTGAGTCGACCGGCCCGGAAGCCGGCGATGCGGCCACGCGCCTCGCCACAGCGGCGTTTTTCGATGTGATCGAACTCCTGATCCAGCGCGGTGTCACCCTGGTCGCCGAGGCGGCGTTCCAACACCGACGCTGGGCGCCCAGGCTTACGGCACTCAGCGCGACGGCCGACGTCCGAATCATCAACTGTGTGATCGACGCGGCGCTCGCTCACGAACGCCGCGTCCGGCGCTGGCGCAACGAGCCGTGGCGCCGACGCTTCCATGCCGATCCCGACCTGGACCAAATGGCTCGGATCGAACGGCACGAGGTTGTTCTGCCTCCGTATCAGCCGGTTCGGCTAGATCTGCCGACGCTGGTCGTCGACACCAGCAATGGTTACCAGCCACAGTTCGACGCCATCGTGTCGTTCGCGCGGGGGTAAATGCGCGACCGTTCGTGTCTAGCACGCGTGGCTTGGCTACCTGCTGGGCCGGACAGACCCGGTGCTACGATTCGATTGCATGCGCCGACGTAGCTCAGTTGGTAGAGCAGGGCTTTCGTAAAGCTCAGGTCGTCAGTTCGAGTCTGACCGTCGGCTCCGAACCGGTCTGGACGGCCTCCAAGTCCAAGCGACGGCACGTAGGTGGCCCAGTCCTTTCGTGGCATCTCGGGCGCCGAAACCCTCTAGCCGCTCCAGGTCGGGTGGTCTGTCATGTCACCAACGAGCCGGGCCCGAGCCTAGGTCACCAGTCAGCTGCCGCAGGTTCCGCGTTCATCTGGGCCGAATACGTGCACGAGCACCTCACGTTCGCTGAACCACGCCACCGATTCCTGCACCATGCCGAAGGTCAGCGTGTAATAGCCGGGCACCGACGGAGCCTTGACCAGGCCTTCAAAGACCACACCGGAGCCGCTTGGAACCGTTAACCAGGGGAGCATGAATAAGCGTCCCTCCAGCTCCGAAAGGTTCTGTTCGCTATCGAGGGCCGTCCAGCGTGAGCCAAGTCGATAGGTGCCATCCCACGGCATTGGTCCCAGGTTCACGGCACTGACCTGGAGAAATGCCGCTTCGCCGGCTCGAAGGCACACTGGCTGCGCTAGCACGTGGAGCTCCGCCGAGTTGAGCGCTCCGGCTTGCTGCTGAGCCCCGATCTCTACTTCGGCCTTGGCGATTTGCTCGCCATCAGCCATGAGTGCCAGTCGATACCGACCCGGCGAGGCCGGAGTCTGGGCATGGACCAATGACATTGCCTGCGCCGTGCTATTGGGAGGAACGAGCGGCGGGACGTGCAATCGAAACGACTGGCGGCTGTCAACAGCGCCGTCCCCTCGACTCCAGACAAGCTCGCCGGACCGAGAACGGCGGCCCGGTGGAGGGCGCCAGGAGACTTCAGCTCGGTTGCGAAGGATCACAGGTATGACGATGCGAGCGTCAGGGAGAGCGGCTCGCAGGACCGGTTGAATCTCCACATCGGTCCATGCAGTCTTGGACGAAACGCCGTCGGGTCCGAGGTGATTCACCACAAAGCGGCCCGTATCGACCACCCTGGCGTCTGGCCGGAGTTCTTGAATCACGGCCTGCCAATCCTCGGTCCGTGCCTCTGACAGCTGCTTGCGGTCCAGGACGATGGATCGCACTCCAAACGCCACGAGCGATTCCGCCACGAGGCGACGATTGGTCGCGTCCGTCCAGTCCACGAGTCGTGCCAGGTAGGTCGTTCCGCGTGGTGTGTACCCGGAGTAACCGCTGATCACTGCTTGACGACCGCCGTTGAGCGACCACCACATCCGGCGCATGAAGGCGTCGGGTGTAGGAAACCCAGCGCCCGACGGGACGAACGCGACTGCCCCGTCGGACGACTCTGCCAAGGCCCCTTGCAACGCGCGATCGTCTGGAGTTGGGCCTACTTTTGCAGGACTGTTCGCAAACTCCATGGCAAACAGAGCGAGCAGAGCCGCGGCTGCTGCGTGCTTACGCCAGCCTGCCATCCGCGGCGACCGTGTGAGTCGGTCGACAGCTATGGCTGCCAAGAGGGCTATGGGCAGAATCATGCCCGCGGCGAAGAGGAAGACAATTCGAAGTGACGAGAAACCGGGGACTAGCGCGTGGGCGGTTGCAAACGGCAGCGAGTGGCCCGTCAACCGGCCGTTCCACCAGAGTTCAGGGCCCAGAGATAAGACGAACATGAGCACGCCAGCACCCGCCAGGCCAACGACCGGCGATCGGGTCCGTGCGCATCCGATTCCCATGATGAGCCCCAAGACCGCGAGGACCGTTGGAATCACGTTCGGAATAGGGGGCGGCACGCCTCCGAGGAGGCGTGAGACTTTCTGAAACCAGAGTTGAGACTCCGATGCCGAGGACATATACGACGGAAGTCTCGCGCTCAGCTGCCTTGCCTCGTTCAGAGACCGAATCTCCTGGTTGTCCAGCCAGAACCCGAGGTATCCCGCGAGCAACGGAAGAAAGGGCAGCGCAACAACGACGATGCCCACAACCGATTTGGCCAAGAGCCGGCGGTCAAGGCTTGGCGATCCACGAAAGAACAGTGCTGCGGCCATCAGCGCCAGCAGCGTGACTAGCGAAATGAACCCCAGATAGATGCCTGTTGCGAACTGGACGAAGACACATAGCCAGGCTCCACTCAACTTCCACCAGGTACGACGTCGCAGAAACCAAAACCAAAACGCCGCGGCAAGCGGCGTCCACCAGAACAGCTGCATGTGCAGGAAACCGGAGAAATCCTGTTGCACTGGTGCGAATCCGAATACGAAGCCCGCCAAGATGGCCGGCCACCATCTACGGAGAAGAATCCAGGCCGCGATTGCCGCAGCCGTGGCGTTCAGAACTGGGCTGGCGATTACCAGAAAGTTGAGACCAGCGATTGGACCAAAGAACGTGGCTACCGCCGCGTAGATCGGCAGTCCTCCAAGCAGCAGGTGGGTGTAGAACAGCGAGTCACCCATGCCGAAGAACCCGAGCCCTTCGAAAAACCGGTGCGGCTCCTTGAGGAGGCTGGTGCGCTCCCACTCGAGCGTGTAGAGAAAGAGGAAATTGTCGATGGTGGCGAAGTGGATGCGACCATCGGCGATAGGCCGGAGCGTGGTCAGCGCGGCGCCGATAAATAGCAGCGCGGCGGCCCCCACCTTCAGGCCCCATTGCGTCGGCGCTGCGAGCAGTAGACCCGACGGTAGACCAAGCGAACGAAGTCTGGCTGGATTCATCGGCCTACGGGCATCGGGCATGCGTTGCTTGCTCAGCCACTTTCAGCACAGCCGCCAGAACCTCGACTTCGCTGGTCCAAACCGGTCTTCTTCGACTGCTCGCAGCGGAAGCGAATGGAGACCCCGGCGCGGGCTTCGCCTTCACGGCGCCTTCGAAGACGAACCCTGGCCGGACGCCATGCTCGACCAGGTGCCGGCGCGTTACAGGTAGCGGCTAGAAGGTCTGCCAGAAGGACCGTCGGCCGGTTAACGGGACGGCGACGTTCGTCGCACCGTCGGACCTGAGAATCCTGGCAACTGTCCGAGCGGTTCGGACGGATGGGATGGGCACAGACCCTAAGGTTGGCTCGCACACGTGGCGCCGAAAGTCGGACCGACCGGATCGGCGGTTGCTGCATGGCTGACTTGCGTCCCCGGGCCCCGAAGCCTGCCTAGCGGATGAAAGCGGTGGGTGTTCGCCGGCGCTCGTAGGTTGCCGTGAGGTCGGCCTCGCGGATGGCCTTGGGAATCGGGCGGGTCCACCAGGTTGGCGCATTCGGGAACGGAAACACGTTGTGCCAGGCCAGGACCAGCGTGCGCCGCGCGTCCGTGGTGTTGGGCCGGGCCGCGTGCATGACCCGGGCATCGGCGATGATCAGATCGCCGGCGCTGACTGGAAGGTCAACGGCGTCGGGGTGCTCCACGAAGGCCGGGTGGTCTTCGTGATCGTCAACCGCCTGAATCGCGGCTTCATGGGCATTCGGCAGGGTGTCGTGCAACTCGATCCGCTTGCGGTGCGTACCAGGAATCACTTGCAGGCAGCCGTTCGCCAGGGTGGTGTCGGTCAGGTACACGGAGAGAAAAATCTTGGTCGGCCACGGCGTGGCGGCTTCCGGGCTTTCCCAGTTCATGAAGTCCTGGTGCCAGTACAGCGGCGGTCCTTTTGGCGGCTTTGAAAGAACGATGATGCCGCCGTCGGCCGTCAGGTCTTCCAGCTGCGCGGCCTCGCAGGCGGCGCGCAAGTCCGGGTTGGCGAGGAAACGCTCGGCAATGGGGTCGGGGAACACGCGCTCCGAAAGCTCACGCGGCCGCTCGTCCCAGCGGCCAGGTGAAGTCACCTGAATGTCGCTGCCCTGGTAGCGATACTTCGGGTCAATCTCGTGGTTGGCAAAGTACTTCTCGGTCCACGCCCGCAATTCCTCCAGCATCGGCTCGCCGACGACCTCCGGAATGACGGTGTAGCCGTCGTTCACAAGCTCGTCACGCTTCTGAAGCGCCTCGGTTGGAGTCAGGTGCATCGCGGCGTGTCCTTCAAGGGCTGCGTGTCTCCCATGAGATGCAGGAAGTCTACGACCAAGGGTCACGTCCGGCGATTTGGGACGGCGGCATGCTTGGCGCCTTCGTCAACGACGGTGGATTCACCCAGATCAACGACGGCCTGGCCAAGCGCGACGACTACATTCCCGAGGACTACTACTTCATTCCCGACCTGTACACCGTCAATCACGACCACGCCCACGACGAGGGGTCGAACCCGTCCAACGTGATCGAGGGCGCGCAGTTTGGCATGCCGTTCCAGGGCGCGCTCGGCGGCATCGTGATGAACACCACGATGGGCGAGGAAGCCGGGGTCGAGTTCCCCAGCGATGGCTGGACCTACGCCGAGGCCTTCCTGGACGGAGCCAGGAAGGCCACGGACCCCGACACCGACCAGGGGGGCACCTGGGCCCGCAACGACTACGAGTTCCAGTGGGCGCCCATGTGCTTTGGGGCCGGTGAGCTGGCCTACCGGAACGCCGACGAAACCGGCCTGGCCGTGTTCGACAACGGTGGTGACTGGGTGCTGAAGGTCGACGTGGGCTTGATCCACGACGAGCAAGTCTCGTTCCCCGACTCCGAGGCCAAGCGCGTGGCCGGCGAATTTGGCAAGGCGTTCGCCTCCGGGAAGGTCTGGTCATGGCTGGGCGGCCGCGTCTACACCTCCGGGTTCGACGTGCCGAGGATCAAGGATCGCTTTCGGTGGTCGCTGGGCCCGATGCCCATTGGTCCGATCGGTGAAGAGCGGCACTCCTGGAACGACCAGCCCAACCTCATCACCAACGGCGCCGAGCGCCGGGGCATCTCAGGCGTGCCTGACAGTGGTCGACCCGGTCGTACCTAAGTTCCGGACCGGCGTCCAGGCAGCATTGGTGGCCGCCAATCGCCGGTCGGCCGAGATCTTTCGTTGACCAATCGCCGCAGCTTGCCTATGATGGGTCCTTGCCCCGCGATGCAAACCGCGAGCGGCCGACAGTCCCAGGCTCACCAGCTCGGGCTGCGAACCTTGACAAGTGAAGATTTACGCGAAAGCGTAAAGCTGCAGTTTTGCCGGCCTAACGGAGATCAAGCTATAACGGGCGCTTGGCGGATGCCTTGGCGTCAGAAACCGAAGAAGGGCGCAGCAGGCTGCGATAAGCCACGGGGAGCCGCGAGCAGGCTTTGATCCGTGGATACCCGAATAGGGAAACCCGGCGGGGGTAATGCCTCGTCACCCGCGGCTGAAGGCTTTCGAGCCATAGTAGGCCCCGGGCGGGTACCGGGGGAACTGAAACATCTAAGTACCCCGAGGAAAGGAAATCAAACGAGATTCCCTTAGTAGTGGCGAGCGAAAGGGGATCAGCCCAAACCGTATTTGTGTAAGGCCCACGCCGTTGCAAATGCGGGGTTGTAGGACCTGGTGGACACTTGTGGGAGTGTCACGCAGTTATCAAGTTGCTCACTAGCCGAAGGGGTTGGAACACCCCGCCAAAGACGGTGAGAGCCCGGTAGGCGAAAGTGAAGCAACCTGCGACCGGTGTTCCTGAGTACCACGGGACACGTGTAACCCTGTGGGAATCTGGGAGGCCCACCTTCCAAGGCTAAGTATTTCTGGCGACCGATAGTGAACCAGTACCGTGAGGGAAAGGCGAAAAGAACCCCGGAAGGGGAGTGAAATAGAACCTGAAACCAAGCGCCTACAGACAGTCAGAGCGCTATGCCGACTAGCAGCGTGAATTGCGCGGCGAGGTGTGGGCGGCAGTCTTCGGACCGCTGCCCGCGCAGCAATGCGTGAGCTCCCGCTGCAACATGACGGAATGCGTGATGGCGTGCCTTTTGGAGTATGAACCGGCGAGTTACGCTACGTGGCGAGGCTAAGGATCTTTGGTCCGGAGCCGTAGGGAAACCGAGTCTGAATAGGGCGATCAGTCGCGTGGAGTAGACCCGAAACCAGGTGAGCTACCCGTGGCCAGGATGAAGCGTAAGTAACATTCCGTGGAGGTCCGAACCCACCAGAGTTGCAATTCTGGGGGATGAGTTGCGGGTAGAGGTGAAATGCTAAACGAACCTGGAGATAGCTGGTTCTCCCCGAAATAGCTCTAGGGCTAGCGTCGGGCTTTGGTGTCGTGGAGGTAGAGCACTGGTTGAATGCGGGTCCCAACGGATACCAATTTCTGTCAAACTCCGAATGCCACGGCACGCGCCCGGCAGTCAGACTGTGGGGGCTAATCTCCATGGTCGAGAGGGAAACAGCCCAGACCGTCGGCTAAGGTCCCAAAGTTCCTGCTAAGTGGGAAAGGAAGTGGGGTTACAGAGACAGCCAGGATGTTGGCTTAGAAGCAGCCATCATTGAAAGAGTGCGTAACTGCTCACTGGTTTAGGAACCCCGCGCCGAAGATGTAACGGGGCTTAAGCAGGGCACCGAAGCCACGGACTCGCGCACCGCGCGAGTGGTAGGGGAGCGTTGTACAGGCCGCGAAGGTCGAGCGTGAGCACGGCTGGAGCGTGTACAAGTGAGAATGCCGGTATGAGTAGCGTCAATGCAGGTGAGAATCCTGCACCCCGAATGTCTAAGGGTTCCTGAGGAAGGTTATTCCGCTCAGGGTTAGTCGGGCCTAAGCCGAGGCCGAAAGGCGTAGGCGATGGACAACAGGTTTATATTCCTGTACCACCTGGCCAGCGTTAACAGCGAAGGGGGGACCCGGGACGGTACGTTGAGCGTGCTTATGGCTATGCACGTCCAAGCGTGTAGGAAGATGCCGCAGGAAAATCCACGGCATTATTTTCGAGACGCGATGGGAAGCTCAAGGGCAACCGCGAGCGACTCGATGAACCCGACCCGGCAAGAAAAGCCTCGTAGCGAGTTGGCCTGGTGCCCGTACCGCAAACCGACACTGGTAGACACCGGCGAGAACCGGAAGGGGATCGGGACAAGGTCTGCTAAGGAACTCGGCAAATTAGCCCCGTAACTTAGGGAGAAGGGGTGCCTCGGTAGGGTGACGGTGCTTCGCGCACCTGAGCTCGAGGAGGTCGCAGTGCACAGGCTCAATCGACTGTTTATCAAAAACACAGGTCCCTGCGAAACCGTAAGGTGATGTATAGGGGCTGACGCCTGCCCAGTGCCGGAAGGTTAAGGCGACGGGTTTACGCCCGGAACCGAAGCCCCGGTGAACGGCGGCCGTAACTCTAACGGTCCTAAGGTAGCGAAATTCCTTGTCGGGTAACTTCCGACCCGCACGAATGGCGTAACGAATTGAGCACTGTCTCGGCAGACCACCCGGCGAAATTGCAATGCCCGTGAAGATGCGGGCATCCTGCGGCAGGACAAAAAGACCCCGTGGAGCTTTACTGCATCTTGGGATTGAGTCGCGCCTGCACATGTGAAGGATAGGTGGGAGACTGTGAATCCGGAGCGCTAGCTTCGGTGGAGTCGCCCTTGGGATACCACCCGTGTGCTGCTGCGGTTCTAACCCGTGACCGTAATCCGGCGCGGGAACAGTCTCTGGTGGGCAGTTTGACTGGGGCGGTCGCCTCCTAAAATGTAACGGAGGCGCCCAAAGGTTCCCTCAGGCTGGATGGCAATCAGCCGTAGAGTGCAAAGGCACAAGGGAGCTTGACTGCGAGACTTACACGTCGAGCAGAGACGAAAGTCGGGCTTAGCGACCCTGCGGTTCCGAGTGGAAGGGCCGTGGTCAGCGGATAAAAGTTACCCCGGGGATAACAGGCTAGTTGCGCCCAATAGTTCACATAGACGGCGCAGTTCGGCACCTCGATGTCGGCTCGTCACATCCTGGGGCTGAAGAAGGTCCCAAGGGTTGGGCTGTCCGCCCATTAAAGTGGCACGCGAGCTGGGTTCAGAACGTCGTGAGACAGTTCGGACTCTATCCGCCGCAGGTGTAGGAGGCTTGAGAGGGCCTGTCCGAAGTACGAGAGGAGCCGGATGGACGGACCGCTAGTGTACGAGTTGTCGCGCCTGCGGCATCGCTCGGTAGCTATGTCCGGTTTGGATAAGCGCTGAAAGCATCTAAGCGCGAAGCCAGCCTCGAAACTAGGCCTCCCACTGGACTAACCAGGTAAGACCCCAGCGAGATGAGCTGGTTGATAGGCGGCATGTGTAAGCGGTGTAAACTGCTCAGCTGAGCCGTACTAACGGTCGAGGGCTTGGTAGCTGTTAGGTCGGCAAGATTGCAGCTTTGCGCGACGCGTTGTCAGGTTTCCCGGTGACCTTTGCGATGAGGCCACACCTGTACCCATCCCGAACACAGTCGTTAAGCTCGTTAGCAGCGACAATACTGCCGGGGCAACCTGGTGGGAAGATAGCCCGTTGCCGGGAAACCTGACGACGCGTCCGCATTCACTTGTTTCCAGCATCTCTCGCTAGAGATGCTGCGCCATGGACGGGATGCTGCGCCATGGACGGGGAGCCCTTGGTATCCCGAGCGCTTCCAGCGTGCCCATGACACCCGAACAACAAAGGTCGCTGCGCGGCCAGGTCGCGCTCGTCGCTGGCGCCACGCGCGGCTGCGGGCGCGGCATTGCCGTTGAGCTTGGGGCAGCTGGCGCCACGGTCTACTGCACCGGGCGCACAACCCGTCAGCACCGTTCACCCATGAACCGACCGGAGACGATTGAGGAGACGGCGGAACTCGTGGCGGCTGCAGGTGGGACGGGAATTGCGCTGCGCGTCGATCACACCGAGCCGGCACAGGTTGAGCGCCTCATCAACCGCATCCGCCAGGAACAAGGCGTCCGTCTGGACATCCTGGTAAACGATGTGTGGGGTGGCGACGATCTGACGGCCTGGAGCTGTCGGTTCTGGGAGCAGTCCCTTGAGAACGGCCTGCTGATGCTCCGCCAGGCTGTCCATTCGCACATCATCACCAGCCACTACGGTCTGCCGCTCATGCTTGAGCGCGGAGCCGGGCTGGTCGTCGAAGTAACTGACGGCAACACTCTGCGCTACCGGGGCCAGCTGTACTACGACCTCGTGAAGACGTCGGTCATGCGGCTGGCGTTCGCGCAGGCGCATGAGCTGCGCCGGCACAGCGAGACCAACCGGATAACCGCGCTGGCAATCACGCCCGGCTATTTACGCTCGGAGTGGATGCTGGACCACTTTGGAGTGACTGCGAAGTCCTGGCGCGACGCCATCGAGAAGGACGCTGACTTTGCCGTCTCGGAAACGCCCCGCTTCATCGGCCGCGCCGTGGCCGCGCTCGCGGCCGATCCCGACGTGATGCGTTACGCCGGGCAGGCGCTCACCAGCTGGGACCTGGCCAAGGTTTACGAATTCTGTGACGTGGACGGGCGGCGTCCGGATTGGGGCGCACACAAACCCGTCAACTGAGGGCGAAACACCAGCCGCGCCCGAAAAGCAGTCGTATAAGTCGCCGCGAAGTTGCCATACTTCAGGCGACACCTGACTGGACGCACAACCGTTGGCCGAAACTCCATCGCCCGAGACCGTTGACATCCACGCGTTCTACCAGCGCATGGCACAAACGGCCGACACTCTGCCCCAGCTGTACGACGCCATGGAGGGCTGGTCCGAGGTCGTGGTCCAAGACAACCCGATCCTCGAATGCCAGAAGGGCTGTGCGCGTTGCTGCATGCACCAGGTGCTGGCCGGCGAGCAAGAGTGGGGGCACATCCACACCTGGATGCGCGAAAACCTATCCAAGGAGCAGCGCCTCACGATCATCGGGCGTGTGACCGAACAGAGGGAACGATTCGGCAACCCGCTGGGCCGCTGGCTCAAAATGCGGAACAAGAACCCGCGCGCATTCGTTCGGGCCGTAGGCTCGGGATTCCGCACCGAATCCACGCGCTGTCCCATGCTGGGGCCCGACAATCGCTGCGAGATCTACCCGGTGCGCCCGTTCGTCTGCCGGGCCTACGGCCGCGCCCGCATGCCCAGCGGCCACGCCATGATCTGCGAGGTTTTTGCCGGCCGCTTCCGCCAGCAGGAACGCACGACCACCGACATCCCGATGGAGGACATGTCCATCATGTCGCCCAAGTATTTTGAACTGGGTGGGCGCCAGAGCGCGGACGGCGGCCTCTACACGCTGCTGGCGATCCATCTGTTGCGGAACCGGACGGCGTCGGGCGATCTGGCCAAGCAGCCAACGCCGCTCAGCTCCGAGAAGACCTACCCGGTCGTCACTCGGGACGACTTCCCTACCCCCCAGTAAGCCGCCGGCCTTCCGAGCTTCGAGGACTCCCGCGCTCTGAAGGGCAAACGACCGCCGCCCCGGATTCCCGAGTGGGATTGCGGGGCGGCGGTCATTTCTGGCTGAGGCTGGCTAGAAGCCGCGCGACGGGTCCTTCCGCGTGAGACCTCGCGACTCGGCGTAGTCGTCCAGGTTGAAACCTGGCTCGAGGTAGCTCAGCCGCGTGGCTTCCTCGCCTTGCAAGATTTTTCGGGCCGCCGCCGCGACCTTGTCGGCTATCTCTATTGGAATCGTGCAGATGCCGTTCTCGTCGCCATGTACCAGGTCGCCAGGGTTGACGTCCATGCCGTCGATTGCGACTGGGACCTGGGCTCGGATGATTCGGTTGTTGGCGTGTGACGGGGCCAGCCCGCGCGCAAACGGCTTGATCCCGGCCCCCTTCACTCCCTCCAGGTCGCGCAGCGCGGCGTCGGTCACGATGCCGTCGGCGCCCAGCACGTGGGCCAAGGTGGCCATCCCGTCGCCGGCGTGCACCGAGTGCGTCGGGTCGTCGCCGAAGTCTTTGATCACCAGCACCACCGGGTTCGGCGTTTCATCAACGGCTTCCCACATCTGGAACATGCCGTCCGGGCTCTTGGGCGCGTCCTCGCTCATCGTGTCGCCCAGTGCGGTGACGGCGTAGCCCAGCATCACGCCCATCTCCGGGGCTAGGTAATCGATGTTGGTTCCGGTGAAGCCCAAGGTGTTGGGTCGGACGCCGAACGTTTCAATGGCGTTCAGAATCGTCGGCGTGTCGATCTCGCGTAATTCGTCAAGCTGCGTCTGGGTCAGAGCCACGGCGACCTCCAGAAAATATCGGCCAGAACGTGAGGATATCCGACTGCGGGGCTACGCTTCAGTGCCAGCCAGGTTCTGATAAGCGTCCGCGTCGAATCCGAAGATCCGAACCTCGCCGTGCGCGAGTACGGGGCGACGAACGAGGTTCTGGTTCTCCAGCATCAACTCCAGCGCCTGCGCGTCGTCGATCGTGTCGCGCTCGATCCGCAGCTTCCGAAAGGTGGGACTGCGCGGATTGATGACCTCGCGCAGTGGAAGCGACCCGCCAATCGCACGGATGTCGTCCTCGGTCAGCGGCTTCCGCGCGTAGTCACGCGGCTCGTAGGCCACGCCAGTTGCGTTCAAGGCCGCACGGGCCTTACGGCAACTCGTTCAGGTGCTCTTGAAGTAGAACGTCGGCAGCGCCACCAGAAGCCTCCTTACGCATCGTCCCACTGGAGGATGATCGACAGCCAGCCAGTTGGGCCGCGTCGAATCATGGCATACAGGTCCGCGGCCTTGGTGTAGGACTCGCGGTGCGAGATGAGCCGGTCGATCCGAAACTCGCCGCGCCCCATTGAGTCCAGGATGAACTGCCGGTTGGCCGCCCGCGTCCACTGGAACATGTGGTATGGCTCGCGCGGATACATCCCCTGGTACGTGCCAAGAAGCGTCAGTTCCTTGCGCAGCAGCTCCACCTGCAGGCCGATTTCAACCGTGCCGGGCGGGCTACCCGTCATGGACACCGTGCCTCCCGCTGCCGCCGCCCGCATACAGTCGGGCAGGATCCTGGGTGTGCGCGTGACCATGAACACCACGCGCGCGCCGCCGCCGGTGAGGTCCTGAACCGCCGCCACGGCATCCTCGCGCTGCGCGTTGACCGTATGCGTCGCTCCCGACCAGCGAGCCAGTTCGAGCCGTTCGTCCAGCAGGTCGACTGCGACAACCGGATAGGCCCCGGCCATGCGCGCAAACTGCGTGACCATTTGGCCCAGCCCGCCCTGGCCGAAGACCGCCACCGAGTCGCCAAGCCCGGGTCGCGCACGGCGAACGCCGTGCAACGCGACGTCTCCCAGCACCACGAAACTGGCGTCATCGTCGCTGACGTCGTCTGGGATGTGGCCGGCGTAGGCAGGTACATCCGGTAAGTCGGGATCGATCGTGATGAGGCCGGCGCCCTGGTGAGGTAAGCAGGTGAGAACGCGGTCGCCAGCGACATAACCGTGGACGTCGCTGCCGACCTCGGCAACCCGTCCCACCAGCGCATAGCCAGGATCGCGGCGTTCCGTAGCCGAAAGTTCCAAGATGTTCAGTTCCGTCCCGGCGCTGATGAGCGACCGGGTTGAGTGCACCAGAATCTGGTTTGGCGCCGGGTCGGGAATCTGGATGTCCTCGATGGCGACGGCGCCGCCTTCGAGGAAAACGACTTGAGGCGTCGTGGTTGGCACGGGTGATCCAATTGGAGGCGGCCACCCGCATCATGCCGCAGGCGCCGGTACGGCGCTCGGTAAGGTTAGGGCCGATCCATAGCAGCTGCTCGTAGGACATCAACCATGCAATACCGCGAATTCGGACGAACCGGCTGGCGAGTTTCGACTATTGGGGTCGGCTGCTGGGCGCTCGGCGGGCAATGGGGACCGGTATCCGAGGCCGACGCCGTTGCCACGGTGCACGCCGCCATTGAGGCCGGCATCAACCTGTTCGACACTGCCGACTCCTACGGCCCCCGCCGAAGCGAGGAGATGCTGGGCAAGGCCCTGGTCGGCGGCCGCCGCCCGCACGTCTTCATTGCCACCAAGGTGGGGAACCTGGCCAGGCCCGACGGGCACTCGTTCAGCTACACGACGCCCGAGCACATCTACGCTTGCTGCGACGCCAGCCTGCACCGGCTGCAGACGGACTACATCGACCTCTACCAGTGCCACATTCGCGAGCACCCGCATCACGATGTCTTTCTGGAGGCCTTCGAACGCCTGCGCGAAGCCGGGAAAATCCGCGCCTACGGTACGTCCTCCTTCATCCCAAGCGAGATCGAGTGCTTCGACCGCCACGGGCGCTGTGAGGTGGTTCAGCTTCCCTACAGCGTGCTGGAGCGGACTTACGAGACCGACGCGCTGCCGCTCTGCGGTGACCGCAACATCGGCGTGCTGGTCCGCGGACCACTGGCCCAGGGCGTCCTATCGGGCAAGTTCTCACCCGACCACCAGTTCGACGACGCCACGCGCTCCGGCTGGAACACCGGTGCGGGACGAGAGCGGTTCGTGGAGCGAGTGGCTGCCGCCGAGGCGTTGCGTCCATTGGCGGGCGAGGGCAGAAACATGGCGCAGATCGCCCTGGCCTTCGCCATCGCGCACCCCGCCGCCACCTGCGCCATCCCGGGCGCGCGCTCGCCCGAGCAGGTGCAAGCCAACGCCGCGGCGGCCGACGTGATGCTGAGCGACGAGGAACTCACCGCACTGCGCGCCATCGCCCCGCCCGCCTAATCAGCCTGCGGGGTTAGCGCTCGTCGGGCTCGATCTCCGAATAGTCGCGACCTGCCGCTGCGCCGCGCCGCCGCAGCGGATTGGAAGTGGCGGCCGCCACCAGCGCCCGGTCCATGTAGCGCGCCCGTCGGCCATCGTCTCGCTCCGGACGGATGCCCAGCCTTACGGTTGCGATCAGCCGCGGTCGCGTCCGCCCCGCCTCAATGTAGAACCGGTTCCGGTCGAACTGTTGGCCCGTCCATTCGGACACCGTCAGGCCCATCGAACGGCACAGCAGCGTCTGTCCGGCGCACAGCCGCAATTCCGGACGCCGCGAGCGGCCGTCGGGCGCGGGATTCAGCCGGTGCATGGCGTCCAACGCGGCCTGGGGCGAGCGTCTGTCAACCATCGGCACACCTGCCTTGATCAGCACGGCCTCCGGTCCGGTGCCGCAACTCACGTTCAGCGAAGCGCCGGCTCGCGAGTGATACATGTAGACGGTGCCCGGCCGCATCCACATCGGCTCGCGGCTGGGCGTCCGTCCCAGGTAGGCGTGGCTGGCCGGGTCATTGAGGCCGTAGGCCTCGGTCTCCACGATTTGCGCGCCCAGCCACAGGCCATCCAGCCGCCGCCGCAGCACACAACCAATCAGGTCGCGCGCCACCACGTCGACCGGCCGATTGAAAAAGCTCAGGTCCAGCAGCGGGTTGTGAGGTGCGAGCCGGCCACCGATCCTAAACGGCTGTCCGATTCACGTGAGTCATTGCATCGCCACTGGTAAGGCCGATGCGTCGTCTACCAGTCCGTGCGCCCGCCCTGGGGAACTTCCCGACCTTCGTCCAGGTCCAGGCGGTCGTAGTGGCGCCGGATGTCCGTGCGGTGCCCCTGGCCGCATTCCTCCAGGAACTCCCGGAAGCGCGGCCAGTCCCAGTTGGACCCTTCCCGCGGCTCATCGGTGGCCATTTCGCGGTTGAATTCGTTTAGGGCCTCGGGTGTCAGCGGTCGCATGCGCTCCTGCACCCAGGCCAGCACTTCGGCGTCCGTCGGGCAGGTCCGCAGCACCTCGATAAACGCGTCCGTCTCTATCCCCAGGAACTCCAGCATGCGGACCGTACGTCCCTCGCGGACCACGTACTCGCCCAACGTGCCGGCCAGGTCGGCCCGGCCCTTGTCGATCGATCGCGGTAGGAATCCGATCCCGCCCAGTTTGTCGTAGCCGCTCCGCGGAACGTCTTTCGTCAGGTCCATGGGGCACCCACCATCAGCGCGGACCCCGGCACCGTAGCACGGCGTTGGCCGACGTTCGTTGCGGTGGAGACGGGGGGACTCGAACCCCCAACCCCCGCCTTGCAAAGGCGATGCTCTACCAATTGAGCCACGTCCCCTACCGCGATTCTACGTGCGGATCGGCCCGCTGAGACGCCGTTGGGTCCGGCGTATACTGTTTTATCGCGGCGCTGGGATCCCAGAGACCGGCCGCTCGTGGGCTCTTAGCTCAGTTGGTTAGAGCGCGCCTCTGATAAGGGCGAGGTCCGTGGTTCGAATCCACGAGGGCCCACCGCTGTAGGGCTGCGGCGGGAGGCGATTCTGGCGACCGCGGCGCTTCAGACCCCCCGCTACGAGGCGCACGAAAACCCGCCCCTGCTCGCCTCACTGGGTTACGGCCTGCAGTTCAGCCTCATCGCCTCCGCCACCTTGCTGGTCACCCCGGTCATCGTGGCCAAGGCCTCAGGCCGGGACGACTCCTATCTCGTGTGGATGGTCTTCGCCTCGCTTCTGGTCTGCGGCCTGTCCACGATCCTGCAGGTGCGTCGACTCGGACCGGTTGGGGCCGGCGCCGTACTTCCCATGTTCACGGCCGCCTTTGCCATCCCGTTCTGCATCACGGCGGTGGTCGACGGCGGACCGGCCACGCTCACCACGCTGGTCATCGTCTCGGCGCTGATTCAGCTCGCGATCTCCAGGTGGCTCTTCATTCTGCGGCGTTTCGTCACGCCCACCGTTGGCGGCACGGTAATGATGATCCTGTCCATCACCCTGGCGTCCGTCGTCTTCGGACTTCTGGACGACGCGTCGGAGACCGAACCGGTCGCGGCCCCGCTGACCGCGCTCGCCACCCTGGTTATCGTAGCCGCGTTGGCGCTTCGCGGATCGGAGCTGCTGCGTCTCTGGGCGCCCATGATTGGCATCGTCGGCGGCTGCGTTGTTGCCGCCATCTTTGGCATCTACAGCTTCGACCGAGTCCTGGACGCGCCCTGGATAGGGCTGCCGCAGTCGGCCCCTGGCTTGGGGCTCGACTTTGGCCTTTCGTTCTGGACGCTGCTGCCGGGATTCCTGTTCCTCGGTCTCATCATCTCGATTCAGGCCAACGGCGCGTCCATCGCCATGCAGCGGGTGTCCTGGCGTGACGACCGCGCCGTCGACTTTCGGCAGGTACAGGGCACGCTCGCGGGCACCGGTGTATCCAATCTGATGGCCGGTCTCGCGGGCACGGTTCCCAACATCATCAATCCCGGCATCGTGTCCTTCACGCAGATAACCGGCGTCGCCTCGCGTAGGGTCGGCTACGGCATCGGTGGCATCTTGATTCTGCTGGCATTCGTGCCCAAGGCCTCCGGGTTGCTGAGCACCATCCCCGGTCCCGTGATGACCGGCTACCTCATCCTCATCACCGGAACGTTGTTCGTCGATGGCGCGCGGACGGTCATCCAGGCCGAAGACAACCGCCAGAAAGTTGTCGTCGCGGGCATGTGCTTCTGGATCGGCGCGGCCTTCCAATTCAACCTCGTCAGCCTGCCCGACCTTGGTCCCGTGTGGGGCGCCCTCTTCAAGAGCGGAATCACGACCGGGGGATTCGCCGCCGTCGTCATGATCCTCTACCTGGAACTCACCAACCCCCGAAGGATGCGGTTCCGGTCCCGTCTCCATATCGATGCCTTGCCCGAACTCAACGAGTTCGTGGCCAAATTCGCCGACCGTCGCGGCTGGGACCAGGACATGAAGGACAGGCTCAGCGCCGTAGCCGAAGAGACGCTCTTGACCCTGGCCCCATTGGACCTCGCACTGAGCCTGGACCTTGACGACGATGAGGACGACGAAGACGAGGAAGTCCGACGACTGGTCGTCGTCGCGTCCAGCGAAGGTCCAGTCGCCGAACTGGAGTTCATCGGCGGCGGCGACGAGGAGAACATCGAGGACCGTGTCCGCCAGCTCCAGCAGCACGACTCCGCGATTCCCTCCGAGGGAGAGATCTCGCTGCGCCTCCTGCGCCAGTACGCCTCATTCGTCAGTCATCAGCAATATCACGGCACCGACATCATCACCGTCCGCGTCGGCCCGCCCGGAACTCGGTAGCTGACTGCACCCACGGGCCTTAGGCCGGCATCTGCCGCCATATCCCAGGCCCTGTCTGCCCACATCCAGCCAAATGGGCCTTCCGCACAGCGTTCCCAGGTCGGCCTTGTTTTCGATTTGATGACTTTCCGATAACAAGGCCGCAGTCCATTTGCGTTTCCGCTCATAAGAGAAGCGGCGACGTCCTCCTCTGCGCGTTCAAAGCGATCGGCGGACCGCTCCTCGGAATGAACATGCCCATCAGCCGATGGCGAAGTGGTGATGCTCCAAGTCCCGATGTGGGGGCAGTTGCCCGACCTAGCCGGATTCCGGCTCGGTTGCTACCGTAACGCTCAAGCACAGCCTGCTCCGGTTGGGTGTATGCCTTCAGCAGCCGTAGATGCGTTTGGCGTGACCTTCAAGACGGTCACTGGGAGCGGCTGTACGGCGCAAACGCACGCGCGGCGCACGTCACCTTGGGAGCACCCGCGGCAGTGTGCGGTGCCCAGTGAGTCCAGGCGGGTTGGCACCCTTGTCCGCGGTCCCCGAATTCTCTCCTCTCTCGTTGGTCCACTTCACCTTGGTCGTTCTGTGTTCAATGTCGGTGTCCCGCGGGCGGGTTGTCTTGCCGCGATCAAATAGGGGAGGCGAATTGACGTGACTACGATCATGCACCTGCTTTCACAGCGCCGCCGCACCCTTCTGCTAGTCGCGGCAGCAGCGACGCTCGGCATCTTCCTCGCACGGCCTGCCGTGGCCCAAGCCGACGGCGTCGACCCGGAAACCGCCTACGTTCTCAACACATTTGCCTTCCTGGCCTGGGGCGCGCTGGTCATGTGGATGAGCGCCGGCTTCACCATGCTGGAGGCCGGGTCGGTGCGTACCAAGAACGCATCCATGATCTGCCTCAAAAACATCGGCTTGTACTCGATTGCTGGGCTGGCGTACTTCATCGTTGGCTACAACCTCATGTACGGCGAGATCGTCGGCAACTTTATCGGCAAATTCGCCCTCTTCTACGGACCGTCGGCCGCGGAGATTGCCCTGCTCAACGGTGAAGGCGACGCCGCCGCGGTCGTAGGCGGCGAGAACGCCTACTCCACGATGTCCGACTGGTTCTTCCAGATGGTCTTCGTCGCGGCGGCTGCGTCCATCGTGTCCGGCGCCTTGGCCGAGCGGGTCAAGCTCTGGTCATTCTTTCTGTTCACGTTGATCCTGACGGCAATCATCTACCCCATCGTCGGCGCCTGGACCTGGGGCGGCGGCTGGCTGAATGGGTTGGGATTTCAGGACTTCGCCGGCTCCACCATCGTCCACAGCACCGGCGGTTGGGCGGCACTGGCGGGCATCCTGGTCGTAGGCCCCCGGCTGGGCAAATTCAAGCGCGACGGCTCGGTCCGGCCAACGCCGCCGTCCAACGTATTGGTCGTGACGCTGGGCGTCTTCATCCTCTGGCTGGGCTGGTTCGGATTCAACGGAGGCTCGCAGCTCGCCCTTGGCAGCGCGGCCGACGCCATTGCCATGAGTCACGTCCTCGTGAACACCAACCTGGCCGCTGCGGCCGGTGTCGTCGTCGCCCTGCTGGTTTCGCGCCCGATTCTCGGACGGATCGACCTGTTCGGCGGTCTGAACGGCGCGCTGGCGGGGCTTGTCTCGATCACTGCGGGCCCCGATATCGTCGATCACCACTGGGCGATCGTCATCGGCGCCATCGGCGGCGTCATATGCGTCGCCGGTATCAAAATTCTGGAAAAGCTCAGGCTGGACGACGTGGTTGGCGCGGTTCCGGTCCACCTGTTTGCCGGCATCTGGGGAACCCTGGCGGTTTGCATCGCGGCTGGCGGCCAGTTCCACGTACAACTGATCGGCGTGCTGGCGGTCGGCGCGTTCGTGTTCGGGGTCTCGTGGGTTGTCTGGCGGCTGATGTCCCTCACCATCGGCGCCCGAGTCTCGCCGCAGGTCGAGCGCCTGGGGCAGGACGCCGGCGAACTCCGGATCGAGGCCTACCCCGAGTTCGTGCTCATGCCGGAGGAGTACGACGAGGACTGACAGGAAAGTCTCGAAGCAGGCATCCAGTGCCTTGATGGGTGATTGGCTGGCGTTCTGGCTTCGCGACGGGCGTAGCCCTGTGCTTGCAAGCTCGCACTGGGGAGGATTTAGGCAATCTGCAGGCCTCGGCACGGCTATGCAAGAACCAGCCGGTTTGCCAATCGCTTGATCCGTTTCCGATCGACAGATTCGCCGGAGTCGTTGAGTCTCGCCATCAAGACAAATCACTTTGAGAAATAATGCCCTTGACTGTGACTCTAAGGCTCTACTAGGAGAGCCCCAATGTACGTGTGTCTAAATTGCTTTGGAGATCCGGGGATGGTGCAATTCGTGGAGGATTCAGCGGTTTCCGACGAATGCTCCTACTGTTCAAGCTCGAGCAGCGTTCCAATTGCTGCGCCGATCGACGCAGTCGCTGACCACTTCATTGACTGTATACATCAGGAGTATGATGACGAAGCAAACCAACTTGGATGGGACGGTTCCGAGGGAGGATATCAGGGAGCATATTGGGATTCATTCGAACTTACCTCTGACGTTTCAGGATTGGATTTTCCACAGGTTAACTGGCATGTTCTATTGCCAGAACTGTTTTCGAACCGGTTGGATCAGCTCTGGTGTGAGGCGGATGCATACGGACTGAATGACGAGGAGAAGATTAGTTTTAGCTGGGAGAAATTTTGCAATACAATAATGCATGAGAGGCGGTTCTTCTTTCTGGACTATGACCCAGATCCGCTTGATCGTGAAGCCTATCGTGCAAGTCAGGTTTTGAGCAAGGTCTTTGAGTACGCTCAGCTGATTGATTTGATAAAGCCTTTGCCATCGGGCACCAAGCTATGTAGGGCGAGGTGGGAGGGTTGTAGGCCTCATCTGCAAACGCCTCAGGAGTTGGGGCCGCCACCCCCGAAGATGGCGACCCAGTCAAACCGAATGAGTCCGGCAGGTATTTCGATGTTCTACGCATGTGACGAACAGCAGACGGCTCTCGCGGAGACAAAGGAGGGCCCAGGATATTTCGCGTTAGGACAGTTCGAGACGCTTCGTGCTGCAACATTGCTTGACCTATGTGACATCCCGCCTGTTCCCAGCCTATTTCAACCGACATCCGAGAATCTAGAGTTTCGACCACGTGAGGTTCTTACGTTTTTGAATCATGTGCGGAGACAGATGTCACGACGCATCGATAGGAGTGGGCGAAGTCACTTTGAGTATGCGCCGACACAGGTGGTCACAGAGTTTATCCGGACTCAACTGACGAGGGATAATATGAGTGTTGAAGGTATTAGGTACCCAAGCTCCATAGAGCCCGGCGGAGTGGTATATGTGATTTTTGCTGGCCAGCACAATGTAGTCGGTGGTCAAGGACGTGACTTCACTGATGATCGTTGGCTCAAGTTGACCGCAGTTGAGCATGTGAGGCTGGATCACTGAGGGCTTTGGTTCTGGCGAGGGACAGTTATGGGTTCTTATGGTTAGAGGCGGCAATGATTGGCAGGGCATACTGTTGACCACATGTTGCGATGAGCCGCTCGATCGATTGTGATCGATGTCGATAGTGGAAGAAGATTGTATTGTTGAAATGTCGCGTAGGGCATCGGTGAGATCACCTAGAGGGCGGATGAGATGCATTTCGAGTGCACGGAACGGTGTGGGCTTATCAAGGGGGTCGGTGGGGCTAGGCTTGTTATTTGAGGATCAAGACGGCGCAGGTCAGTCATCCAGGATTCACGGGTCAGGCAAGGCGAAAGCCTGATTCGATCGTCATATGGTCGGGGCGATTTATCACGGAAAGTCGGTACCGAGAAGAATGGCCCGGACGGGCCGAGGTCAGGCAGTGACTCGAGGTGCCTAGCACGACTATTGGACCGACGTCGTTTGCGGCAGGGACATGTGCAGAGGCAATTTATTGGGTTCCGGCTCTCGACGAAAACCATACGGCGCTGAGCCATGGCCGGCTGCAGGCCACAGGCCGAAGGGCTTGAATGGCAATTCGAGTGGATGAATCCCGGGCGATTCAGGCTGCTATTCACGGTCGTGAAGCGGCGTTACACCGGCACGGTGGCTTGTGCTCACATACACGAGTGGCCGTGTGCATCGGTCGGAGTAAGTGCGAGTCAGTGGTGAAAACGTGGGCTCGTGACATACGTTTGTTCTGGTGAAGCAGCCTTATGGACCTTGGGACCTATGACATTGACCCGCATTTCTATGATGAGATGTTTCACCGAAGTGGCAAGCCTCGCGCCCACTACCGGGGAGTTCACAGGGCGCTAGCCGACACGTCCGCAGCTGACCTTGTCGACATTGAGGAACAGGTGACCGGATCGTTCTCCAGCGAGGGAAGTTCGTTCAAGGTCTACGGCGACGAAGAAGGCGACGAGCGCATCATCCCAGTTGACTGCGTGCCGCGCCTGCTTCCGGGCGACGAGTGGCGGCAGCTTGAGCTTGGCCTGACCCAGGGCCTCAAGGCGCTCAATATCTTTCTGGCCGACGTCTACGGCCCGGCCCGAATCGTCGAGGACGGAGTGATCCCGGTCGTAGTGGTGCGCGGCTGTCCGCAGTACCGGGTAGAGATGCGCGGTTTCGAGTCGCCGCACGGGGTGTGGGTCGCAATCTGCGGAACCGATCTCGTTCGTACGAACGAGGGGTTCAAGATCCTCGAGGACAACCTTCGCGTGCCTTCGGGTGTCGCCTACATGCTTGCAAACAGAAAAGCCGTCAAGGCCAGCTTTCGCCGCCTGTATCGCTCCTCGCGAGTGCGGGACATTGAGCACTACGGACGATGCCTCCTCACGACGTTGAAGGAGTTGGCGCCCAACGGACAGACCGATCCCACAATTGCCTTGCTGACGCCGGGTGTCTACAACTCAGCCTTTTATGAGCATATGTTCCTGGCCCGAGAGATCGGCGCGGAACTGGTGGAGGGGCGTGATCTCCTGGTTGACGACGGCGTCGTCTATACGCGCACCACCGCCGGACTGCGGCGAGTCGACGTCGTGTACCGACGTATTGACGACGACTTTCTGGACCCGGTCGTGTTTCGCGAGGACTCGTTGCTCGGTGTCCCCGGAATCATGCACACGCACAAGCTGGGCAACGTTACGTTAGCCAATGCGCCGGGCACCGGAGTCGCGGATGACAAGAGTGTCTATGCCTATGTTCCAGATATCATTCGCTACTACTTAGGAGAGGAACCGATCATATCTAACGTCGACACGTATCTGTGTCGTTATCCCGAGGGCCTCGAATACACTCTCGACAATCTGCAAAGTCTCGTGGTCAAGCGTGTCGGCGAGTCAGGCGGCTACGGAATGTTGATCGGCCCGCACGCGTCGCCGGCGGAACGCGATGCCTACGCGAAACAGATTCGAGCCAACCCCTCCGATTTCATCTCACAGCCCCTGCTCAACTTGTCGCGGGCGCCCTGCCTCATCGATAGCCGTATCGAACCCCGCCACGTCGACTTGCGCCCATTCGTGCTCCACGGCCGCAAGACCCGCATCGTGCCCGACTCGCTCTGCAGGTCCCTTGAGATGCTGTCGGCTGAGCTCGCCGCCACTGCACCCAGCCCGAATGAGCAGGCCAACGCTTCGGCCCACCGACTCTTGGGCCGCATGGGCGACCTGGTGCATTGCGCCTGGCTGGACTGGGACGACCACACAAGGCTGCTGCGTCAGGTGAACGCGCACTGCCGGGGCCTGCACGATTTAGTCACCGAAAACTACCTTGCGTATCCCATCCGAGACTTCCCGGCCCGCTGACGGTATGGCCGGGACCGCCAGGTACGAGATCGAGCACATCTCGCGCTACGCCTACACCGCGCCGGCCCGATACTGCGTCATGCGGCTCTGCCTCAAGCCGCGCGGCGACGGTAGGCAGCGCCTTCTGAGCTTTGGTGTTGCAACAGACCCCTCGGCAAACCTCAATGCCGAGACGGACGCCTTTGGCAATACGCGGCACGTGCTCAACATCAATCGCGAGCATGCGGCGCTCACCATCACGGCCTCCTGCACGATTGAAGTCGAGCCACCGAAACCGCTGCCCGCGACGCTAGGTGCCGACGCGTGGACGGACATTCACGCCCTTCTCGAGGACTTCGTCTATTGGGACTACACCCGTCCCAGCGCCCTGACAGGGCCTTCGCCGGCCCTGACGTCCTTTGTCGATCGGTTGGATATTCGCGCGGGGGGCGATCCCCTCGAGGGCCTTCTGCGCCTTTCTGACACGCTGCATTGCGCTTTTGCCTATAGCCCCGGCAGCACCTCGGTGATTTCCACAATCGACCACATTCTTGAGACAGGCCAGGGGGTCTGCCAGGACTACGCGCACGTGATGATCGCGATCGCCCGCTGTTGGGGAATCCCGACCCGCTACGTCTCCGGCTACCTGCACGTCACCGGCAACGGCGGACAGCAGGTACCCGCGACCTTGTCCCATGCCTGGGTTGAATGCCGCCTCGCCGGCCTTGGCTGGATCGGCTTCGATCCCACCAACCAATCCCTCGCCGACCAGCGCTACGTGCGCGTCGCCCTCGGCCGCGACTACCAGGACGTATCCCCAACCCGCGGCGTCTTCCGCGGCGGCGGCGAAAGCCGGCTGGATGTCAACGTTCGCATGCGCCCGCTTTCGGCGCCGCTGGGTTGACTTCCCAACTTCGCACGCCGCAGCTCACAACGCCGTAAGCCCCTGTGGCCCGCTCGCAGCCCCTCGCCGGCTGTCTGCGGGCACAGTGATTGCCTTGTGTGTTCGGATAGTGTACACTTGGCATGACGTTTCCGCAACTCGGATTTCGCATGTCCCTCTGCCGCCCACCACTCGGTGTCGTCGCACCCTCGCCCGGTGACGCCCTGCCGTGGGTCTGGAGTTTCATTCAGCAAGCCCAGGTTGGCGCGCACCGGCGCCGCTGCGTGCCCCGGTTCGCGCCGCCCGCCGACCTGGCCTCGCCGCGCCACGCGGTCCTCGCCAGCCTGCCGCTCACCGCCGCCGTTTCCACACCGGATGACGCCCCCCGGCGGCTCAAGAGTTTTTTGGAAAAAACTCTTACGTGCGCGAACCAGCCCCGTTTCGCGCCCGTCCCCGCTCACCCGCCGCTACCGGCCGGTGGTGCCCTAGAATCGCCTGTGAGCGCAACAGACCACCCGCATTCCACCGGTCTGTCGTCCCTTGACCTTGGCGGTCTGAACGACCAGCAGCGCGCCGCCATCGACCACGTCCACGGACCGCTGTTGGTCTTTGCGGGCGCCGGGTCCGGCAAGACGCGTGTAATCACCTGTCGCGTGGCCAATCTCATTGCAGCCGGCGTCGCCCCCTGGAACATCCTGGCAGTCACCTTCACCAACAAGGCCGCCAACGAGATGCGCGAGCGCATCGTGCAGCTGGTTGGCCGGGTGGCGGGAGGAGTGCACGTGGGTACCTTCCACGGCCAGGCGCTGCGCATTCTCCGGCGCGACATCCATAACCTGGGGCGCGAGCCGGACTTCTCCATCTACGACGCTGACGACCAGCTGCGGATGGTCAAGCAGGCCATGAGCGACGTCGGAATCGGCCTCACCACCATCAGCCCCGTCGCCATTCGCAACGCCATTTCACGCGCCAAGGACGAACTGGCCGATCCCTACGTGTACGCGGAGCGGTCCGAGGGCTACTTCGAGGAAGCCGTCGCGCAGATCTACCACCGCTACCAGCGGCTGCTGGATAGCGCGAATGGGGTGGACTTCGGCGACATGATCGCGTTCTGTGTGCGTCTGTTCCGCGAGTTCCCCGAGCTGCGCGCGTTCTATCAGGACCGCTTCCGCTTCATCCTGGTGGATGAGTATCAGGACACCAACCGCGCCCAGTACGAGTTCGTCCGGCAACTGTCCTCAGACCGGGGCAACGTCTGCGTCGTCGGCGACGACGATCAGAGCATTTACACCTGGCGCGGGGCCGACATCCGCAACATCCTCGACTTCGAAGGCCAGTTCCCCGCCACCAGGGTCATCCGCCTGGAGCGCAACTACCGCTCCACGGGGAACATCCTGGAGTCCGCCAACGCCGTTATTTCCAAGGTAGCCACCCGGGCCGAGAAGACTCTCTGGACCGAGCGGGAGGATGGCGAGCCGCCGGCCATCATCGAGGCCTTTGACGAAGAAGACGAGGCCCGCCAGGTCGGCAACCTCATCCGCGAACTGCGCGGCGAAGGCATCCCGCGGCAGGACATCGCCATCATCTACCGCACCAACGCCCAGTCGCGGCCGCTGGAGGAGTGGTTCGTCCGGCAGGGACTGCCGTACCAGCTGGTCGGCGCCACCGAGTTCTACGGACGCCGCGAAGTGCGCGACGTGCTGGCTTATCTGCGGGCCGTGGCCAACCCGCGTGACCTGGTCAGCTTCGAGCGTATTGCCAACACCCCGCGCCGCGGGATTGGCGCCAAGACCCTGGAGGTGCTCCGCGAGTGGGCCGAGCGCAGCAGCCGCTCATCAGGCGAAATGACGCGCCTCCTGGCCGCCGACGCAGATTCCGGAGAGCCGGTGCACTCCACGCTCGACAACCCGTTCGCTACCCGCGCTACTCGCGCCCTGACCGAACTTGGCCGGATGCTTCGCCGCCTGGATACGCTGGCCGACGAGCTGTCGGTAGGTGCTCTGGTCAACGCGGTGGTGCGCGAATCGGGGTACGACGACGTACTGGATAACGATCCCGACCGTCCCGAAGAGCGCTGGGAAAACGTCGTCGAACTTCAGACCGCCGCTTCCAAGTACGACGGTCTTGGCCCGCGCGAGAGCCTGCGACGCTATCTCAGCGAGGCCGCCTTGGTGTCGGACGTGGACAGCCTCACGACAGACAGCGACGCGGTCACGCTGCTCACGGCCCACTCGGCCAAGGGCCTCGAGTTCGGCGTCGTGATCCTGGTGGGTCTCGAGGAGGAATTGTTCCCCCACGTACGCAGCTACGACGAACCGGCGCAGATGGACGAGGAGCGCCGGTTGGCCTACGTGGCGCTCACGCGCGCCAAGGACCGCTTGTTCCTCACCTACACGCGCCACCGTTCCGGTTGGGGCGCGCCGGTACGGTTTCCATCGCGATTCCTGCAAGACATACCGCCCGAGCGGCTGACCTACCGGCGGCGGCTTGACGCGCGGCCTTCCGTTCTCAGCTCCGGATTCGCCGCGGCCGATGAGAAAGCCCAGCCCGAACCGCCCACCGAGCGCACGTACCACGACGGCCAGCGCGTGCGCCATCCGGTCTTTGGCGAGGGCCTGATCGTCGCCGGTCAGATCACCAACTTCGACGAGGAAGTCACCGTGATGTTCGCGGGCGATGTTGGCCTCAAGAAACTGGCCGTCAGCTACGCCAAGCTCGAGGCCGTGTCCTGACCGACCAGGCGGCCCGCTGGGCGTTTGTCTTCGATTTCGACGGCACCATTTCGCCCAACGACATGGGCCACGTCATCTTCGACGCATTTGCCGATCCCACCTGGCGAGACATCGACGACGAGTGGATTCGCGGCGAGATCCCCACCAGCGAGCGCGCCCGCCGGCAATTCGCACTGGTGCAGGCGACCGAGCACGAGTTCTTGGAACTCATCGAGCGGCATGCCATCGATCCCGCCTTCCCGCCGCTGGTCGCCGCGCTGCGAACGCAGAACATCCCGGTCCAGGTCGTCAGCGACGGCTTCGACGCCTACGTCAAGCCAATGCTCGGCCAGGCCGGGCTTTCCAACCTGCCAGTCCAATCCAACCGGCTGTTCTTTCAGAACGGCTCGATCGAGCTCGAGTTCCCACACGAACGTCCAGGCCACGATCCGCGCGGCGGCTGGAAGGCCGGACCGGTGCGGGCGCTCCAGTCCCAGGGCTGGCGCGTGGCCTACGCCGGCGACGGCATGAGCGACCTGGCCGCTGCGCGCACCGCCGACCTCCTTTTTGCGCGCTCCCAACTGGCGGCCCGCTGCCAGCAAGACCGCATTGCCTACCATGCCTTCGACGACATGCGCGACGTCCACAACTGGGTGCGCGCCAACCTGCCGCAGCTCCTGGGGACCGGGTAAAGCCGAATGACAATTCGCGAACTGGCCGAAGTCTTCGAGCGCATCGACGGCGTTTCCGGTCGCAACGCCATGATCGAGATCCTGGCCGAGCTGTACCGGCGGGTCACGCCCGAGGAAGCCGCCCAGGTCACCTACCTGATGCAGGGCCGTCTCGTGCCCAAGTTCGTGGACCTGGAGTTCGGCATGGCCAGCCGGCTGCTACTGCGCGCGATCGCCCAGGCGTTCGAGGTCGAGCAGGACGAGGTTGAATCCGTCTTTCGCGAGGCCGGCGATCTGGGGCTTGCGGCAGAGAAACTCACCCCTGCTGAGTCGATCACCGCTGCTCCGCCTCCAAGCCGGGGTTGGGGAAGGGCTACTGCCGGCAAGCCTCGACGGGTCCCGAGACCCCGTCGCTTCGGCCAGGGCCGGATTTGGTGGCACACCTCGGTTGGGAATCCGTCCTGGTGGGCTCTTCGGCACCGGGCGCTCAAGCAAGACTGGGCAAGAAACGTCTCGGTCGGCGGCGTTTTCGCGCGGCTGCGCGAGGTCGCCGAGGCGGAAGGCGCGGAGTCGCAGGAACGCAAGGTCGCCGGCATCGCCAGACTTCTGCGCGACCTGGACCCGCGGGCCAATCGCTATCTGCCCCGCATTCCAGTCGGCCGCCTGCGCCTTGGCATCGGCGACCCCACGTTCATGGACGCGCTTTCCTTCGCGCGCGTCGGCGACAAGTCCGATCGCAAGGCCATCGAGCGCGCCTACAACCTGACCTGTGATCTCGGACTGACGGCCCGCGACTATCTGCGAGGTGGGGCCGAAGCCATGGCCCGTGCCCAAGTACGGGTAGGCAACCCGGTCCGCATGGCCCAGGCCGCCCGCATGTCCAGCGGTCAGGAGATCGTGGACAAGATCGGCTCGGCCGCGGTTGAACCGAAGCTGGACGGCTTCCGCGTCCAGATCCATCGCGATGGCGACCAGGTGCGCATCTACAGCCGCAACCTCGAGGACATGTCGCTGATGTTCCCGGACGTGTCCGCCGCCGCTCGCGCCCTACTCAAGAAGCCTCAGGTCATCATCGAGGGCGAAGCCATGGGCGTGAACCCGGAAACCGGCGCGTTTCTGCCCTTCCAGGTCACCACCTCGCGCCGGCGCCGCCACGGTATCGACCAGGCAGCCAAGGAAATCCCGCTTCAGGTCCACGCCTTCGATCTGCTCTACGACGGCGACAACGTGATTGAGTTGCCATTTACCGAACGCCGCCAACGCTTGGAAGCGATCGTGGCCGAGGGCACGGACCTGCGCGTCTCGGAGTGCATTACCACCGACGATCCTGAGGAGATCGATGCCTTTTTCGCCGAGCAGGTGAACGCCGGGCTGGAAGGGGTCATGGCCAAGCGTCTCGATTCGGTCTATCAGGCCGGCCAGCGCAACTTCAACTGGATCAAGTACAAGGCCAGCTACTCCTCCGCCCTCTCCGACACCCTGGACTGCGTCCTGATCGGCTACTGGCGCGGCCAGGGCAAGCGCACGCCCTGGGGAATCGGCGCCCTGCTCAGCGCCGTCTGGGACGCCGACGAGCAGGTCTTCAAGTCAATCGCCCGCATCGGCACCGGCTATTCGGACGAGGAGTGGGTGCGCATTCGGGAACGGCTGGACGAGATCGCCATCGCCGAACGTCCCGCCAATGTCCACTCCGATGTAGTTCCCGACGTCTGGGCGAGCCCCGAAATAGTGGTCGAAGTCCTGGCAGACGAACTGACGCGCAGTCCCATGCACGTCGCCGGCCGCACCGACGACGAACTCGGCCTGGCCCTCCGCTTTCCCCGCGTCATCGGCTTCGTCCGCGAGGACAAGGCACCTGCCGACGCCACCACCGTGGCCGAAGTCCGCGACCTCTTCGCCCGACAGGGCGCGAGCTAGGTCACTAGGCGGCGAACGGTCCCCGCGCCAGGGCCGCCGTCCGTGCGATCAGGTCGCTCAGACGCAGCGTTCCGATCCCGCTCACGATGGTCTTCACCCGGTCGTGGAACGACTCAGTCCAGGCCGCCGGCACCACCTCCGCGCCCTTGGTCGCCCCGAGGATCGATCCGGCCGTCGCCCCGTTGCAGTCCGTGTCCTCCCCGCACTCCACCGCGATCCCGACCGTCGCGGCAAAGTCGCCGCGCCCATACGCCAGCCCCAGCACCACGAAGCACGCGTTGTTGATCGTGTGCACGAAGTTGTAGTGCCCATACGCCTCGTCAACCCGCTCCCACGCGTCCTGCCAGTCCGCGTACTCCTCGCTCCAGGCCAGGGTGTTGGTCAGCGCCGCGTGCAGCCGGCTGTTGGCCGGAATCTGGTCCATTCCGGCGCGCACGGCTTCCAGCGGGTCGTCCAGGCTGAATGCCGCCGCGATGGTGGCCGCGGCCCACATCTCGCCGTAGATCCCGTTCTTGACGTGTGAGAGCGCCGCGTCGCGAAACGCCAAAGCGGCGGCGGCTTCGGGTCGACCCGGATGCACGTAGCCCAGCACGTCGGCGCGAATCTGCGCGCCAATCCATTCGCGATATGGGTTCCGAACCAAGGCTGCCTGGCTGGTGGGCAGCCCTAGCACCAGGTTGCGGTAGGCGGCGCGTTCGGCCGTGTACACCCGCCAGTAGGGCAGCAGTTCCAGCCACGCCTGACCGAAGTCGGCCGTGGTCACGTCGGCCCCGTACGTCTCGAGAATCTCGAGCGCCAGCACGCAGTAGTCGATGTCGTCGTCGCGCGGCACGCCGTCGATACGCCCAAGTGCCGAGTACACCGCCGAGGGATGCCAGGCGCGACCCGTGGGGTTCGGATCCAGGTAGGGCACGTAAAAGCGCAGGTCGCCGATGTCGGCGGCGTCCAGCAGCTCTCGAATCTCAGCTCGCGACCAGCCTTCGACTGGCTTGCCCAGCGTGCAGCCCGCGCAGCGCCCCACCCAGGCGCCGCGTAACCGACGCTCGTAGTCATCGTCATCTGCTGGGAGGACAGGCCGTGAAGCGGGCCGCGCGGCCTGAATCCCGGCCAGGTCGCTCGCTTCGACGAATGGGAAGTCCGGTCGCGGCGGTGCGTCATCCAACCGTGCCAGGTATGCCTCGGCGGTCGCCGCGTCCATCGACAAGACATCCGCCGCTTCCACCTCGGCGCGAATGTCCTCGATGTCGCGGCCTTCCTCGTCGAGTTGAATCAGCTCGTCCACCAGCGTCTTGCGCAATGGCACCGCCGGATCGTCGGGTCGCCGACGCTTGTACTGGTCCACCAGCTGCTGGTCAATCTGTTCCCGAAGCCGTGCAATCTCCATCAACCTGCCCCTCCGGCTGTGCTGCCCGCTCTGCCGAGAATCCGTTAGCACTCAGTTTCTGATTCGGGCGCCCGGAACACCACGAGCGGGCACGTCCAAAGTAGTGCCCGTGCGCAGCCTCATCCTTGGGACGAACCTAGGCTCTTCGCCTGTCACGTTACGCGCCATTGCCATGAAAATCCGTGCTTCCGATCCAGTTGGAGTTACCGCATCAGCCGGGTTCAGCGCCAATGGTCCGACTCCGGTGCTGTCGTACTGCTCTAACCTGATCGACCAACCAAGGCGGCGTTCGGTCGTGCTCGAGAATCTCGTCCGCGGTCATCCAGCCGATATCCGCCACCTCGTTTGAGCTAGTGATGTGGGGCTCACCGATCAAGTAGCTCCCCAGAAAGAGAACGTCGACAACCGGTGTTCCGTCCGGCAACGCGAAGGCTGTACTCCGAACGTATTCCAACTTGGCTGAAACGGTTACCCCTGTCTCTTCGAGCAGCTCACGTCGAACTGCCGATTCAAGCACGTTGTCTGTGCCGTCATCCGCTTCGACCTTGCCACCAGGAAAGGCCAATACCCCGGCAGCATGCTCGTCGGTGTGCCCCCTAACGATCATCAGATACCTCTCGTCTCGAACAACGGCGCACTGCGTATTGACTACGAACCTCACGAGCCCGCCAGCTAGCGCCGCGTGGCAACAGGACGAGCAACTTGAAGGTGCCGACGCTTGAAGTGGTCCACCAGCTGCTGGTCAATCTGCTCCCGAAGCTGTGCAATCTCCATCAACCCGCCCCTCCGGCTGTGCTTTCAGTCGGGCGCGGCGGCGCCTGGCCTTGGCCTGCCCGGCCTGGGATCCAGCGTAGCGCCGCCAGCACCGCGATTTGCGCCACGGCCAGCAGCATGAAGGCCATGTTGAGTCCGGCGACATCGCCCACGAAGCCGGTCACCGGATTGCCGATTGCCGCCGCACCGAACGAAACGCCGAGAACGATGCCGGTTCCCACACCCATGTTTGCGGGTACCAGCCGCTGCATGAGCAATACGGTCGGCGTAAAGCCGGCCCCGATCAGCGCGCCGACGAAGGCGACCGCTACATACGACGAGGCGCCGACGGGCACCAAGGCAAATGCGGTCACGGCTGGGATCAGCAGCACCGATGAGTAGCCGATCATCCGTCGGACGCCGAGGCGATCGGCCAGAATGCCGCCGCTGAACGCGCCGGCAGCGTGGAAGCCCAGGTAGACGGCCAGCATCGATCCAGCTAAGCCAGGATCGGGACGATCCGGGGAAACGAAGAACGGGATATAGATGTTGAGGCTGGCGTAGGCCCACCCCCGGACCAGCGCGACGACAAGCACGGCCGCGATAGCGGCGCCGACGTTGCCCAGCGAGCCGATGCCGCCATACCGAACCGCCGACTTGGTGCTGGAAAATCCGCGCAGCCCAAAAGGAATCAGTCCGGCCACGATCAGCGCTGGCAACGCGAGCAGCGGCATCCAGTCCAAACCGCTGGCCGCCAGAACCGCTCCGGCCGCCAGTGGCGCAACCGTGAATCCGAGGTGCCCGCCCAGGAAGAACGTAGCCACGCTGGCGCCCTTGTGCTGGCGCGACGCCTCGTTGGCGATCGCGCCGCCCTGCGGGTGGAACCCGCCCACCACGATGCCGGCGGCCCCAAGCAACAGCAAGAGCGCGCCATAGGACGGCACGAGTGGGACGAACGCCACCAACACGGCCATCGTTGCGATAGTGCCCGCGGCCAGCCAGCGGCGTCCGAATCGGTCGCCGAGGTAGCCGAAGATCGGCTGCGACGTGGAGGAGGTAATGGCCCAGACGGCGGACGCCACACCCACGATCCCCAGCGACAACTCCAGGCGTTGTGCCAGGAACGGGTACATCATCGTCGGCAGCTGCGCCGTGAAGTCCACCGCGAAGTGCCCCAGGGCGACCGTGGCAACCCAGCGCCGGGCGGAGTTGAACCAGGAAATCTGTTGGCCCTCTCCCCTAAGCGCGGCCGCAGGCGCGTCCGGGCGCGATGGTACATTCGAGAGCCGTGCGCGCCGTACCCCCGCGGCGCGATTTCCTCAGAAGTCGGAGCCGTTTCCGCATGTCCGACACCGACCACAAGTGGGTTTACCTGTTCCGCGAGGGCGCCGAGTCCATGCGCAATCTGCTCGGCGGCAAAGGCGCCGGCTCCGCCGAGATGACCCGCGCCGACATCCCCGTGCCTCCGGGGTTCACGATCACCACCGAGGCTTGCCTGGCCTACTTCGACAGCGGCCGAGATTTTCCGGCGGGAATGCAACAGCAGCTCGATCGCGCGCTCTACGACGTCGAGATGCAAACCGGGAAGCGCTTCGGCGATCCCGCCAACCCGCTGCTGGTCTCCGTGCGCTCGGGCGCCCGCGTATCCATGCCCGGAATGATGGACACCGTGCTGAACCTTGGACTCAACAGCAAGACCCTCGACGGCCTTGCTGATCTGACCGGTGATCCGCGCTTCAGCCGCGACTCCTATCGCCGCTTCGTGCAGGGCTTTGGCGCAATCGTTCTCGGACTCGACAGTCGCGCATTCGAAGAAATCATTCACGACCACAAGCAACGCCTGGGCAAGGCCGACGACCCAGAACTAACCGCGGTTGAGTGGGAGGCGGTGACGGTCGACTTCAAGAACCTCATCTTTGACGAGACCGGCCAGCGATTCCCGGAAGACCCGCACGAGCAACTTGACCGCGCGATCAAGGCCGTCTTCGATTCGTGGCACGGCCGGCGCGCGGTGGACTACCGCAACTTCCATCGCCTGCCGCACGACTGGGGCACGGCCTGCAACGTGCAGACGATGGTCTTCGGCAACATGGGCGAGCGCTCGGGCACCGGCGTGGCCTTCACCCGCAATCCCAACGACGGCGACCCAGAGTTGTTCGGCGAGTACCTGCTCAACGCCCAGGGCGAAGACGTGGTGGCCGGCATACGCACGCCGGAACAGATCAGCACGTTGCGCGAGACGCTGCCTGAGGTCTACGACGAATTCCAGGCCTACGCCCATGCGCTCGAGGCCCACTACGCCGAGATGCAGGACCTCGAGTTCACGATCGAGGACGGCCGTCTCTACATGCTCCAGACGCGCGCCGGCAAGCGCAGCCCGGCCGCTGCCGTGCGTATCGCGGTGGACATGGTCCACGAAGGCAAGATCGACCGCGAAACGGCGGTGCGGCGAGTCGAGGCCGAGCAGGTCAGTGCGTTGCTGCACCCCCGCATCGACAGTTCAGTACCGTTGAAGTCGATCGCGCGAGGGCTTAACGCCTCGCCTGGCGCCGCCACTGGCGAGGTTGCCTTTACCGCCGACGATGCCGCGGCTCTGGCAGAGGAAGGCCGCCCGGTCATCCTGGTGCGCCCCGAAACCTCGCCGGACGACTTCCACGGCATGGCCGCATCGCAAGCCATCCTCACGTCACGCGGGGGCGCGACTAGCCACGCGGCCATCGTGGCCCGCCAGCTTGGGCTGCCCGCCGTGGTCGGCTGCGAAGTCCTGGAGATCGACCTGGACGCCGGCGTGTTTCGAGTCGGCGGCGTGGAAGTTGCCGCCGGGGAAACGATCACCATCGACGGCACCCTGGGCAACGTGATTCGCGGGGAGGTGACCCTGATCCCCGGCGAGATGACGCCTGTGCTTCAAGAGTTGCTTGGCTGGGCCGATGAGCTTCGGCGCCTCCAGGTCTGGGGCAACGCCGACACGCCCGACGAGGCCGAGCTGGCGCGCTCCTACGGCGCGCAGGGCATTGGCCTCTGCCGCACCGAGCACATGTTCCGCGAGGGCGACCGCCTGCCCATCGTGCAGGAAATGATCCTGGCGGAAACCGAGGCCGAGCGTCGCCGCGCTTTGGACCGGCTGTTGCCCATCCAGCGCGAGGACTTCATCGGCATCCTGCGCGCTATGCACGGCCTGCCGGTCATCATTCGTCTACTCGATCCGCCGCTGCACGAATTCCTCAGCGGCGTCGAAGACGAACTGGCCAGCCTTGAGCGGCAGGGTGCGCCGGAGGCCGAAGTGGCGCTGGCACGCCGCAAGGTGGCGCGCGCCGCCGAGTTGCACGAAGTCAACCCCATGTTGGGCCTGCGCGGCTGCCGCTTGGGGCTGATGTATCCAGAGGTCTACGAAATGCAGGTCCAGGCCATCGTGGAGGCCGCGCTGCAACTCAAAGCCGAGGCCGTAAACGCTCTGCCGGAGATCATGATTCCGCTCATCGGCCACATTGCCGAGCTCACGACTATCGAAACCCGGCTGCGGGCCACCGCCGAGCATGTGCAGCAACGCGCCGGCGACCGCATCAAGTTCAAGTTCGGAACTATGCTGGAAGTGCCGCGCGCTTGTTTGACGGCAACCGAGATCGCCGGCGTCGCCGAGTTCTTTAGCTTCGGCACCAACGACCTCACCCAGACCACCTTCGGCATCAGCCGCGACGACGCCGAGGGTCGCTTCCTGCTCAAATACGTGGAAGAAGGCATCCTGACCGACAACCCGTTTGGCGTGCTCGACCGGGACGGCGTCGGCGCACTCATGCGCACCGCCACCGAGCAGGGCCGCGCCGCCCGACCCGATATCGAAGTCGGAATCTGCGGCGAGCATGGCGGCGACCCCTCTTCCATCGACTTCTGCGAGTCGCTGGGACTCGACTACGTCAGCGCGTCTCCTTATCGAGTGCCCGTGGCCCGCATCGCCGCTGCGCACGCGCGCCTGGAGCAGGGCTTCCGCGACCGGTAGCTCGAGCCGAGGTTTACACCGAGCCGCCAAATGGCTGATTTCGTCGTAAGACGGCACCCGGATGCGTCGGCGTTCCTGGAGCGGGCTCAGGGCTTTCTCGCGCGGCAAGAGGCCGAGAATGTGCTGATGCTCGGACTGGCTTCCAGCAGTCCCCAGGACGCGCTCCTGCCGACCGTCGAGCATGGCCGGGAAATAGTCATGGCAGCCCTTCAATCTGGGGCGAATCTCATTCTGTCCCGCGGGCCTGCGAGCGCCGTTGACGCGCTTGCTGAGCGACTGGTCGCCGATAAGGCTTCGCTACCAGGAGTAACCGGTCCAGTTGAAGTCGCCGGCCGGTTTTCGGACCTATGGCGCGCGCGGACGGGTCAGCGAACGCGCCTTCACATGCACATGCGCCTCCACGAGCTCACCAGGGTCGTCCTGCCCAGGCGGCCGTCAGGCGTATTCAGAAAGGCCGCTTTGTCGGACGTAGAGCCACTGGCTACGTGGGCCGACGACTTGCACGTGGTGCTGCGGACTGAGGACCCGCCGCCTGGCGAAGAGAGCGTCAGGAAGCGGATCGACCAGGGACGCATGTATGTCTGGGACAACGGGGCACCTGTCTCCATGGCCGCCTGCGATGGGCCCACGCCACGCGGCATGAGAATCAACTTCGTCTACACACCACCGGAACATCGAGGCTACGGGTACGCCTCGGCATGCGTCGCGGACTTGAGCCAGCTGCTGCTCGACCAGGCGTGCCGCTTCTGCGCCCTGTTCACGGACCTGGCCAATCCTGTTTCCAACCGGATATACGCGCGATTGGGCTATCGACCGGTATGTGACTTCGACGATTACACCTTCGAGCGGTAGGACCCACTGAGCAGGGACGCGCCGCTAGTTCGGCCATGGACGTCGGAGTCTGTGGTGCGCGTCGTCGCCACTCTCGCGCGCCTCGTGCGGGTCTACCGCGCCCGCTAACCCGTACGACTTTGCTGCCCCGGTCGTGCCTTAAGCTCGGCGCGAGATGGCGACTCCGGTAGAGGAAGTCAAAGTCCGGCTGGACGCGGTCGAATACATAGGCCGCGACCTGCGGTTGCAGCGCGCCGGCCGCAACTGGAAGGGGTTGTGCCCCTTCCACGGCGAGAAGACGCCATCCTTCTTCGTGTTTCCCGACCGCGGCAGCTTCAAGTGCTTTGGCTGCGGCGAAGGCGGCGATCTGCTCTCGTACGTGATGCGCCGTGATCGCCTGGAGTTCCCGGACGCTCTGGGCGAACTTGCGCGCGAGGCCGGGATCGAGATTCAGCGCGGACCGGCCGATCCCGAACGGCGCGGGCGGCAGGACTCGATGCTGGGTCTGCTGGCGACGGCGCAGAAGTTCCTGTACCGGCAGCTCCAGGACTCGCCGGCGGCTGAGGAGGCCCGCGTCTACGTACGAACCCGCGGGCTAGCCGATTCGACGCTTGAGCAGTTCGGGCTGGGTTACGCCAGCGCACATGGATCGCCGCTGCTGGCACATCTGCGCAAGCTCGGTTTCAAGGATGATGCGATCGAGGCCGCTGGTCTGGCCCGCTCGGACGAACGCGGAGTCCGCGACTACCTCTTTGACCGGCTGACCTTTCCCATCTGGAACCGCTCGGGCGAGGTGGTCGGTTTCGGCGGCCGCACCCTGCGCGACATTGAGCCGAAATACCTGAACACCCGCGACTCCGAGGTCTTTACCAAGGGCCATCTCCTCTACGGCTACCACCTGGCCCGCGACGCCATCCGCCGGGAGCGCACGGCGGTGATCGTCGAGGGCTACATGGACGTAATCGCCGCGCACGAGGCCGGGTTCACCAACACCGTGGCCTCCATGGGCACCTCCCTAACGCCCCAGCAGGCGCGCATGCTCACGACCTCCGGCGCGTCGCGTGTAGTGATTGCATTGGACGCGGACGCCGCCGGCGCCGCGGCGGCCCGCCGCGGTTTGGACATCGTGCGCGAGGCCGGCGCCTACGAGGCCGGGACGACGGTGGATGTCCGCGGTCTGGTTCGGCACGAGGACCACCTCACAACGGACATTGGGATCGCCGAACTACCGGAAGGCGACGATCCCGACTCGCTGGTTCGCTCCAAACCGCAGCGCTGGCGCGATCTGATCGCCAAGCCCACGCCGCTGGCGGACTTCGCCTTTCGCTGGGCCGGCGGACAGCACGATCTAAGTGGTCTCAGCGGCCGTCGGGCGGCGATGCGCGAGCTACTGCCGATCGTGGCAGAGATTGGCGACGCGGTGGTTCGCGCTCACTACTTCGGACGGCTGGCTGAACTGAGCGGAGTGCCGGCGGATGAATTGCGTCTGATGGCCAGGAGGGATGGTCGGCGCGGCGCGCCCCGGGCCGCCGCCCAAGCCCAGCCGGACGACGCCGCTGGCTCAGGCTTGTCCATGAATTCACTCGAAGAAGAGCTCTTGACCTGCGTGGCCCGTGCCGACGGGGCCGCCGTTGATTTGGTCGGCCGTCTGGATCCGGAGCTGGTCAGCAATCCGGTGGCTCAGCACTTGCTCAAGCGCATAGTCGCCGAGGCGGCTGAGCACCGTAGTATCGACTGGGACCGTATTGACGACTCGCTCGATTCAATTTCCAAGCGGCAGCTGGCCGCCGTTCGCGCCGTCGCCGACCAGATCGGCGACGGCGCCATCGATGTCCACATCAAGCTTCAGCAGTTGACCTTGCGGCTGCGTCGGCGCCGCATCGACGATGAACTTGAGGAAGCCATGCTTGCTGCGCGTGACAGCGCGGAGCCTAGCGAGCAGATCACCGCACGGCGCCAAGCGCTGTTACATGAGACATTCAGCAATAGCGCTGCAATGCACGAACTCTTGGGCACCCGCAGTCTGGTGCAGGGATAACTTGCCCATGAGCGCCGCCGGCCGCGTGGACGCGGCGGCTACGCGTTATGCCCCGTTCAGCGCTTGGTCCAGGGCCGCGGCCAGGTCCGACTTCGGGCGGAACCCGACGATGCGTCCGACTTCCGCGCCGTCGTTGAATACCAACAGCGTGGGAATGCCGCGCACGCCGTACGTGCCCGGCGTCATTGGGTTGGCGTCGACGTCCACCTTCGCAAAGCCGACCCGGCCGTCGTATTCCTCGGCCAATTCGTCCACAATCGGGGCGATCATCTTGCATGGACCGCACCACTCGGCCCAAAAATCCACCAGGACCGGTGTGGAAGCTTCAAGAACCTTGGCTTGGAAATCGCTGTCGCCTACAGCTTCGGGCGCTGCCATCGAAACTCCTTGGAAATTCGATACACGTGCTGATTCGAGCGTAGGCAGGCCAATGCGTGAAGTCAACGGATGTCCGCCCAAGTGACCCATCCTCGGTTTTCGGTGGTGATCCTGGCCGGCGGGCAAAGCCGGCGCATGGGCCGCGACAAGCGGGCGCTTCCCTGGTTGCCGGCGCCCGACGGCTCACAACGATCGCTCCTCGGCCACATCGTTGCGACGGTGTCGCGGCTGACGGAAGACGTCGTGCTGGTCGCAAACGACGATCCGGGCATAAGCGGCGTGCGCGTCGTCGGTGATCTGTACTCGCGCTCTGGCAGTTTGGGCGGCATTTACAGCGGGCTGGCGGCTGCCGCACACGACCTGGCCTTCATCGCGGCGGCGGACATGCCCTTCCTCAACCCAAGCCTGATTCGCGAGCTCGTCGGTCGCACGTCTCGGGCGGACGCGGTGGTACCCATGACCGACGGGCGGCCGGAGCCGCTGCACGCGGTTTACCGAAAGACTGCGTTGAAACCGGCGCGGCAGCGCATCGAACGCCGCGAGCTCAAGGTGGCGCCGGTGTTCGACGCCATCCGGACCGTGTGGGTGCCGGAACACGAAACTCGCCGACTCGATCCCGACCTGCGCTCGTTCTGGAACCTGAACACGCCGGACGACTACACGCGCGCGCTCGCACTGGCGCGCGGGGACGGTCATGGGATCGCCTAAACTGGCGCCCCGGCTCCGAGAACCGAGTTCCCATCGATCCCGATCTGACCAGGTTTCGCCTCCGAATCCATGATGCGGAGGCCAGACCGCTGCGCGTAAACCGCGACGAGTCCGGCTCGCTCGTGGAAATCCTGCGGACGGATTGGCCCGACGTGTACGAGGACGAGCAATGGCCGTTCGCCCAGACCTACTTCTCCACGACGCCGGCGGGGCTGGCGCGGGATGAAGATGAGTGGCACGTGCATCATCACCAGGAAGATCGGTTTGTAGTGGCCGCCGGCGACATCATCCTGGCCCTGTGGGACGGGCGTGACGGATCGCCGACCGCCGGGACGCTGGACCTGCTGCCCATGGGCCAGTCGCAACCGGACGACGCCCAGTACACGGTGTTGATCCCCAGGCTGGTTCACCACGGCTTCATGGTGTCGGGCGACCGGCCCGCGATCCTCTTGAATTCTCCGACGCAGCTCTACAACCCCAGCGACGAGGGCCGTGACCCCTTTACCGATGTCGGCGCGACCTTCGACGACGGTCGCCGATTCACCTGGCAGGCCGTCCGCGAGGTCCTGCGCCGCTAGGGGTAGATACCGCGCAGCTGCGTGGCCTCCGCCACCCGTCCGACGGCAATCTGGTAGGCCGCTTCACGTAGGGTGACCCTTCGGGCCTGGGCCAGATCCCAGACCTGTTCGGCGGACTTCCGCATGTGATCCGAGAGGAGATTGTTGATTTCCTCCCGGCTCCAGAAGAAGTGCTGCATGCCCTGCACCCATTCGTAGTAGGACACGGTGACTCCGCCGGCGTTGGCCAGGATGTCCGGAACGATCACCACGCCGCGGTCGTTCAGGATGGCGTCGGCCTCGGGCGTTATCGGTCCGTTGGCTCCTTCCACGATCAGGTGGGCGCGTACGTCGCAAGCGTTGCTGGCATGAACCTGGCCTTCGATGGCGGCAGGTGTCAGCACGTCCACCTTCAGCTCCAGTAATTCGGCGTTCGAGATGTGCTCGGCTTCACAGCATTCGGCTAGCCAGCCGCCGCTCGTGACGTGCTTGGACACCCGCGACACGTCCAGTCCCGTCACGTTGTAGACCCCACCGCTGCTGTCGCTGATCGCGACCACGGTGAAACCCGCCTCGCTGAAGAGTTGGAGAGCGTTGAGACCCACGTTGCCCGCTCCCTGGATGGCGACGGTTCCCGCTACGGGACGCCCCAAGCGCTCCAGCGAGGCCTGGGTGGCAACCAGCAAGCCCTTGGACGTGGCCTGCTCGCGGCCTTCGGAGCCGCCGATGGCGACCGGCTTGCCGGTAACCACAGCCGGGACCGAGTAGCCCACGTGCATGGAGTAGGTATCCATGATCCAGGCCATCACCTGCATGTTGGTGCCCATGTCCGGGGCCGGAACGTCGCTGTCCGGGCCCATCAGCGGAATGATCTCGGTGGCGTAGCGGCGCGTGAGGTTCTCCAGTTCGTGACGGCTCAACGCGCGCGGATCGACGGTGACACCGCCCTTGGCCCCGCCGTACGGCAGGTTCATCACCGCACACTTCCAGGTCATCCACATCGCCAGCGCGCGAACCTCGTCCAGATCGGCGCTGGGGTGGTAGCGGATACCGCCCTTGGCCGGGCCGCGCGTCACGTTGTGCTGGACCCTGTAACCGGTGAACACGGTGATTGAACCGTTGTCCATCTCCACCGGGAAGTTCACCGTCAACTCGCGCTTCGGGCAGCGCAGGACCTCACGCAGGTTGGGGTCCAGCTCGATCTGATCTGCCGCGCGGTCAAACTGCGACAGCGCCGCGGCATAGGACCCACTGGTCGGCGCTGCTCCCGGGCTCATTTAACGCCCTCCGCCTGTCCGGCGATGTCGAGAATCGGGTCAAGCCGCTGTTTCCTCATCCTAGTCCCCAGGCCCTCAGTCCCGCTTGGGAACCGGCGTAGGTCCCCGGCGAGGCTACAGGGAGGCGTCGAGCTCGCTGCGGATCAGATCGCTCACGGCTCGCGGGTTGGCCTTGCCGCGGGTGATGCGCATGACCTGACCCATCAGGAACTGAAGGGCGCGCCCTTTGCCGTCGCGGTAGTCCTGGACGGCCTGAGGGTTCTCCTGAATGACCTGGCGGGCAATGGTCTGCAGCTCGTCTTGCCCGCTGATCTGGGGGCCGCGCGCCTGAACGATGGCCGCAGCCGACTTGCCGGTGGCGAACATTTCGTCCAGCACTTCGCCCGCCATTGTGCTGCTGACGGCGCCCTGGGCGCGCAGAGCGAGTAGAGCGGCGACTTCCGCTGGCGGCGGGGCACTGCCAATCGCATTACGGCCACTCGTTCCAGTGCCCGTCTCCTGCTGAGCCTGAGCGTGCGCGTTCAGCGCGCGCCGGAGTTCGTGCACGATCCAGGTCACGCCTTGGTCGGCGGGAGCGCCTGCGTCCAGCACCGCCAGGGTGTAGTCGGTAAGCGCGCGGTCCTGGACGAGTTCCGCGACGTCGTCCTGCGGCGCGCCCTGCTGGATTAGGTCGGCGGCGACCTGGTCGGGCATCCGCGGCAGCCCGGCGCCCAGGGCGTCGACGCGCTTCCGCGTTATGTGCAGGGGCGGCAGGTCGGGTTCGGGAAAGTACCGGTAGTCGTGGGCGTATTCCTTGCTGCGCTGGGAGCGGGTAGTCCCGGAGGTGTCGTCCCAGCCGCGGGTTTCCTGTTCGATGGGTTCGCCGCGTTCGCGCCGGCCGGTCTGGCGCTCGATTTCGAAGGCCAGGGCGCCGCCGAGGGCGCGGAAGGAGTTCATGTTCTTGACTTCGACCTTGACGTCGCCGATGGGCTCGCCCTCGGGCCATACCGAAACGTTTGCGTCGATCCGTAAGGCGCCGTCTTCCATGTTGGCGGTGGATACTCCGATCCAGCGCAGCAGGGCGCGCAGTTTCTCGCCAAAGGCCATGGCCTCGGCGGGGGTGCGGAGGTCTGGTTCGGTGACGACTTCCATGAGCGGCGCGCCGGACCGATTGACGTCGATCAGGCTGGCCGGGGCACCGTCAGCGGCCGTGACGTGGGTCAGCCGGGCGGTGTCCTCTTCCAGGTGAACGCGCCGGATGCCCACACGAGTCGTATCGCCGTCGACCTCGACGTCGAAGTGTCCGCTGATGCACAGGGGCAAGTCGTACTGGGAGATCTGGTACCACTTCATCAGGTCGGGGTAGGCGTAATTCTTGCGGTCGAACTTGGCGTATTCGGGGATCTCGCAGTCGAGTGCCAGGCCGGTACGGATGGTGTGGTCCACGGCCTCGCGGTTGATCACCGGCAGCACCCCGGGCATGCCCAGGCAGACGGGGCACACGTGGGTGTTGGCCGGGGCGTTGGCGTAGTCGGCAGCGCAGCCGCAAAACATCTTGCTTCGAGTACGCAGCTGGACGTGGGTCTCGAGCCCGATGACGACGCGGTAGGTGGTGGCGCTGAAGGTCGTCATTGGGCGTCGATGGCCTTCACGGGCGCGGCCAGGTCGCCGCGGGCGCGTTCGTAGGCGCGAGCCACCTGGAGCAGCCGAGCCTCGGCGAAAGGCGGCGCGATCAGTTGCAGGCCCACCGGCAGGCCGTCCACGAACCCGCAGGGAATGCTCATGCAGGGCAGTCCCGCAAGCGAGGCCGGCAGGGTCATGATGTCGGACTGGTACATGGCCACCGGGTCGTCTAGCTTGGCCCCCAGGTCAAAGGCTGGCGCTGGCACAACCGGGGCCGCGATGACGTCTACATCCTGGAATGCGGTCTCGAAGTCCGACTTGATGAGCGTGCGCACCTTTTGGGCCCGGATGTAGTAGGCGTCGTAGTAGCCGGAGGAGAGCGCGAAGGTGCCGATCATGATGCGCCGCTTCACCTCCGATCCGAAGCCCCGACCTCGGATGCGAGCCATCATCTCGTCCACGTCGGTGGCCTGCGGGTCGGAAAGGCCGTACTTGACGCCGTTGTAGCGGGCCAGGTTGGCGCTGGCTTCAGACGGCGCGATGACGTAGTAGGTGGGTAGGGCGTAGTCGGTATGGGGAAGGGTGATCTCACGTTGGGCGGCACCCACGTCGATCAGGGAATCAATGCCAGCGCGGACCGAGTTGCCGACCTGCGGATCGAGACCCTCGCCGAAGTACTCGGGCGCTACGCCGATGCGCAGCCCGCCGATGTCGGCGTCCAACTCGGCGGCGTAGTCCGGCACCGGCTCCCGGGCGGACGTGGAGTCGTGCGGGTCGTGTCCAGCTAAGGCACCTAGCAGCAGCGCGGCATCGGTGACGTCCTTGGTCAGCACCCCGATCTGGTCCAGCGACGAGGCAAACGCGATCAGACCGAATCGTGAAATGCGGCCGTAGGTGGGCTTTAGGCCCACGCAGCCGCAAAGCGCCGCCGGCTGGCGGACTGAGCCGCCGGTGTCCGACCCCAGCGCGGCCAGGCACTCATCGGCGGCCACGGCGGCCGCCGAGCCGCCACTGGACCCGCCGGGAACCTTGTCCAGGTTCCAGGGGTTGCGTACCGGCTTGTAGGCCGAGTGTTCGTTGGACGAGCCCATCGCGAACTCGTCCATGTTCGTCTTGCCCAGCGTCACGGCGCCGGCGGCCTTCAGACGAGTGACGCTGGTCGCGTCGTAGGGAGGAATAAAGCCCTCCAGGATTCGCGAGGCGCAGGTGGTCTCGACGCCCGCGGTGCTGAGCACGTCCTTCAGGGCGATGGGTAGTCCCAGCAGCGGGCCGTCGTCGCCCGAGGCTCGACGAGCGTCGGCCGCGGCGGCCTGTTCCAGGGCCAGGTCTGCGGTAACGGTGAGGTAGGCGCCAACCCGGGCGTCCACCGCCACTATCCGTTCGAGCAGGGCCTGTGTGAGTTCGACCGAACTGAACTGCCCGCCGCGCAAGCCTTCGGCGGCCGCGTGCAAGGTCAGCCGATGCAGGTCATCCGGCACCGCTCAGGGTCCTTCCAGCACGGGTGGCACGCGAATCTGGCCGTCCTCAACGCGGGGCGCGTTGTCGAGCACGGCATCGAGCGGCAGCGAGTCGGCGACCACGTCGTCTCGCTCAACGTTGCCCAGCGGAATCACCTGGGCGGTTGGCGGAATGTGGTCCGTGTCGAGAGCGTTCAGCGCCTCGAAGGCCTGCAGGATGCGGCCCAACTCGCCGCGCAGGCGCTCACGCTCGTCGTCCGACAATTCGAGGCGCGCAAGTTCGGCGGCATGGTCGACCTGCGAACGGTCAATGGACACGGCGTTGCTCGGGTGGATGGAAACCGGGGGGCGATTATATGAAGGGTGGCCGAGCGCTCGGGCCGCAGCGGCTTATGGCGCGCCCGCCTACGGCGAGTACTCGAACTGAGGCTCCCAGTTGCCCGCACCGTCCCGCAGCAAGTCGAAGAGGTGCCAGACGCTGCAATAGGAGTCGCCAGGTCCAAGGAAATCCCACGAGACGCGCACGATCGCACCGTCCGAACTCTTGTGAAAAACGGAGACGCCCGGCATGGCGTGCGAGCCGTAGTTCTCGTCGTCAGACTTGAACCCCATGTCCTTGAAGAGGGAGGAGTCGGCGGCTGAGTACATCCGAAAGCGCCAGCCGCGCTTGCTGCGGAGCTGCTGCTGCGTCTCGGTGCTGTCCGGGGAAACGACCACCAACGCTGATCGATCCTCCAGGTGGTCGAGCACGCCGTTGAACCCGTCGGCCCACATCGTGCAGTAGGGACACCCGGCGCCCATGTTGTGAATCAGGATCAAATCCGACTTGGCGCCAAACAACTCGGAAAGCCTGACCACGCCATCAGTCCCGCGGAGCTCGTAGTCCTGCACGGTCTCTGGCGGCGTCTGGCGACGCAACTCCTTGAATCGCTGCTGTGCCTTCTCCAGATCGGCCCAGGCCGCGGCAAGCTCGGTCTGCAGATCTGTCGGAGCGGTCACTGTGATTCCCCCCGCGACGCCGACCCGCAACTCTTCGGCTCGGCGTCCCCCAGTTTAGATGCGTATTCAGAGTGCGGAACGCATCCGGGGAGGTGTGACACAAGGCCGGCACTTCGCGAGGCGCGCCCGCAGACGGCTACGCGGCGTAGGATCGTTCCAGTTGTCGGTGGGCGGAGGCGCAGTCGCGATGACCGGTGAGCCAGACCTCTTGCAGGACGCGCCAATTGAGGTGCATCAGTCACGCCGCCTGTTCACGCGCGGCGATCCGCATGCCCATTACTCGGCCAGCCTGGCGCGGCTTTCCAGCGGCCGGCTGGTGCTGGTGTTCAGTTGGTCGCCCGGGATTCAGCGCAGGAATAACGGGGTGCTGATGACCTCGCGCTCGGACAACGACGGCACGACGTGGACGGTGCCCGAGGCCCTATACGCGCAGCCCGGCTGGGACTGCATGCACCTGGGCGGGCTGATGCCATTCTCGGATACGCGGCTGCTGCTGGGACTTGGACGCATACAAATGGACGCCAGCCTGCCCGGCGACGAACCCTGCACGGGTTGGTATCTAGGCACGACTTGCTCCGCGGACGGCGGCGAGACCTGGGCGCCGGAAGGGCCCGAGGTACGGCTGTTTCCCGAATGGTCGGAGCTGTACGGGGCCAGCAATCCCCACCGGCTGGACGACGGCCGGCACATGCTGGCGGCCATTGGGACCACCGGGCGTGACACCGGCTGGCAGGCGGGCGTCTGCTTCACCGACGACCAGGGCGAGAGCTTCTCAGCGCCGGTGATCGTGGCGTCGCACCCCACCCTGGGTTTCGGGGATATGGACATCGCGCGGCTGGCGGACGGGCGCTACATGGCCGTGGCCCGGGTGTTCGACGGCCATCCTAGCGTGATCGCGTATTCGGACGACGACGGCTCGACCTGGACCGAACCGCGTCCGGTCGAGTTTTGGGGCGCCAACATCAAGCTGCAGCGGCTGCGCTCGGGGGCGCTGCTGTGCGCGTACCGCGACGAGCAGGGGAATCGCTCCGGAGTCGGCTGCAGCGTCAGCGAGGACGACGGCGCAACCTGGCGACGCATCGGCTGGCTTGCTAGCCCGAGCGACGGCCCACCCCCAACCGCCGGCGAGGTGCGCTGCGGCTACCCGGACATGGCGCTGCTACGAAACGGTCGACTGGGCTGTGTGCTGGCGCCGTCGGCCGACGCCGACGGGATCATTGACTTGCGCTGGCTGGAGCTAGTCGATCGGACGTAGACCCGCGCCTAGAACTGATGCACCCACCCGCCGTCGACGGGGATCACGGCGCCGGTGATGTAGGCGGCGGCGTCGGAGGCCAGGAACTGGGCTACGCCGGCAATCTCCTCCACGCGGCCATTGCGGCCTAGCGCGACTCGCTCATCCAGATTGGCGATCCAGAGATCTGTGCTGGCGACTCCGGCCGTCATGTCCGTCTCGATCAGACCCGGTGCGATGGCAACCACCCGGATGCCGTCTTTGCCCCAGTCGCGCGCCAGGCCCTCGGTGTAGGACGACAAGGCGGCCTTAAGCGGACCGTAGGGCCCGGGACCGCCCGTTTTGGCGGAAACCGAGGACAGGTTTATCACCACTGGCGCCGGAGACTCTTTCAGGAAAGGCCGAGCGGCCTGCGCGATAAGCACCGGGGCGCGCAAGTTAATGTGCAGCAGGCGGTGGAAAGCGTCTGGGATCAAGCCATCGTGGCCGCGGTCGCCCGCGTTGTTGACCACGATGTCCAGGCCACCCAAGGCAGCGGCGGCCTGCTCGACCAGACGAATCGGCGCACTCGGATCGGCCAGGTCAGCACCGAAGGTGTGCGCCTCGGCGCCATGCTCGCGAACCAGTGCGGCGACCGGTTCAAGGTTGCCGGCCTCGCGGGCAGCCAGGGCCAACTGGGCGCCGGCTCGCGCATAGGCCTCGGCGATGGCGCGCCCAATTCCGCGGCTGGCGCCCGTGATCAGAGCGCGGCGGCCGTCCAGGCGGAACGGATCGGGGGCGGTCATCGGGTCATGAAGTAGTCACGGCCGCCGTCGATGGCGATGGTGGTTCCGGTGACGAAGTTGGCGGCGGGCGAAGCCAGATAGACGACGGCCGCGGCTATTTCCTCGGGGTCGGCGACCCGTCCCTGGGCCGTGTTATGCAGCAGCGTATTCAGTTCATCGGGGTTGGAGCGCACACGGGCGGTCATGTCGGTGTGGACCTGGCCAGGTGCCAGTGCTACACAGCGGATCCTGTCGTCGGCGTATTCGCGGCTGAGTCCGCGAGTGAGCGCGTGCACGGCTGCCTTGCTGGCGCCGTAGAGGCCCGCGCCCTTGGGACCGGCGATGGAGCCGATGTTGACGATCACACCGCCGCCGGCCGCGGCCAGATGTCGACGTGCCGCGGCGCAGGCAAAGAGCACCGCACCAAAGTTGGTATCGAACATGCGGTCAAACTCGGCCGGGTCCCCGATGTCGAAGCCGCCGCTATAGGTGACGCCGGCGTTGTTGACCAACAGGTCCAGCCCGCCCAGGGCTTCGGCCGCGGCGTCGATGGCTGGGCCAATGGCTTGCAGGCGGCTGACGTCCAGCGCCACAACCTGCGCCCTGCGACCCAGGGCTGCGATCTCGGCGGCAAGTTCCGTCAGCCGAGCCTCGTCCCGCGCGGCCAGCGCAACGTCCGCACCGGCTTCGGCCAGCGCCAGGCCAATGGCCCGCCCGATACCGCGGCTGGCGCCGGTCACAAAGGCGCGGCGGCCGTCGAGGCGAAATCGTTCGAGGACGGGCATTGGTGCTTTCGGGATCGGTGGCTGGCTCAGCGTAGCCGGGAGGGCCAGTCCTCGCGGGCTATGCCACCTCTGTCTCCGCTAGCTGGCGGATGTCTTCGGCCTTCGGCATCGAGGGCTGCGCGCCGGGTGTGGCGGCGGCAAGCGCCCCGGCCGCCTGGCCCCAGCGCAGCGCAATTTCGACCGGACGACCAGTCGCCAGCGCTGCCGTGAACACGCCGCAGAAGGCATCGCCTGCCCCAGTAGTGTCAACGACGATTGTGGGAAACGCCGGCTGAACGTAAGTGTCGCCGTCGATGTGGGCGACAAGGCCCGCGCCGCCCAGGGTGACGACGCAGCCTCTGCGCGTGCGCTTGGAAAGGTCCAGCGCCAGTGCCGCCGGTTCGTTGCGTCCGCTTGCGCCGCCAACCAATTGGGCAGCTTCAATCTCGTTCACCACGGCAATGTCCACGAGGCTGAGGTCAAGCGCCATGCCGTGGTCGACGGGCGAAACGTTCAGCACCCGCAGTCCTGGTGCCGTGGCCCTGAAAGCGGCCAGGGTCACGTGGTCGGGGACTTCGCGCTGGCCAATCACGGCGTCGGGTTGCGAGCCGGCAACTGCTATTCGGACGGCCTCCGGGTCGATGGCAAAGTTCGCGCCTTCGGCCACGGCGATCGAGTTGGCGCCCGCGGCATCCACGGCGATGAGGGCCGTGCCGGTGGCGGCCGATTGCACCCGGGCCACATGGGTTGTGTCGACGCCGTCGGCGGTCATGACGCTGAGCAAATCGCCTCCCGCCGCGTCTGTTCCCACCGCCCCCAACATGCTGACCGCAGCGCCGGCTCGGGCCGCGGCCACGGCCTGATTGGCGCCCTTGCCGCCGGGGTAGCGCCCCAGGCGCCCGTGATGAACCGTCTCGCCGGGCCGGGGGATGCGCGGAACGTGGATGACAATGTCCTGGTTGATTCCGCCCACGACGGCGATGCGGGTCATCGGCGTATCTCCCTAGAGCCGAGCGCCTCGAGGATGGCCAACCGCGCAAACTCGGGTAGTGCGCGCATGCGCCGCCAGCGCCAGGGCTCACGGGCCAGGCGGAAAGCCCACTCGAGGCCGACGCGACGCAGCGGCGCGGGTGCGCGAGGCACTCGGCCGGCCAGGTAGTCGAGCGTTCCGCCCACGCCAATGCCAACGACCGGCGTCATGCCTTGCAGGTTTCGATGAATCCATAGCTCCTGAGCCGGGGCGCCATAGGCCGCAAGCACGATGTGAGGCCTGACGCCTCGAATGACGTCCTGAGCTTCGGCGTCACCGGCCGGGCCGGGTTGGCCGACCAGGGTTGCGGGCGGCAACAAGGCCGGATAGCGGCGTTGCAGCGCGGCGGCGGCTTCGTCCGCCACGCCCGGGCCCGCGCCCGCCAGCAGCAGGCGGTAGCCGTGCACGGCCGCCAGCGCGGCCAGGTCGTCCGCAAGCTCAACCCCGGTCACTCGCTCCGGCAAGCGCAGACCACGCAGCCGCGCTGCGGCCACCACGCCAGCGCCGTCCGCCACGTTGAGGCGCGTGCACTCCAGCAGGTTGCGGAACGGCGGATCGCGGCGCGCCCGCATGATGATCTCGGGATTGATCGTGACCAAATGCGCGTTCTGGCCCGCACCGAGCCAGGCGTCGATCCATGCCACCGCTTGCGCCCGACTGACGCCATGCACGCGCACGCCGAGGATGCGAGCTTCAACGTCGCGCAGAAGCTTGTCCGTGGGGTCCAGCGTTGTAGAGGTCATCCGAGCCGCGTCACAGGCACCAATCTTGACATAACGAATCGGCACGCCGCGGCCGTCAGGGCAATACTTCCAGCACCGCGTCCCGCACCCGCTCCGGGCTGAGCCAGCGCATACAGAGCACGTCCCCGAATCGGCATTCGGCCGGACGGTCAAAGCTGTAGCAGGGGCCGCAGGGCAGGTCGACGCGCAGCGCGCGACAGTTGGGGTCACCAGGACCGTGCACGGCGATGTCGGTAGGTCCATAGAGCATCACCACGCGCCGGCCCAGCGCCCGCGCCAGATGGCCGGGTCCGCTGTCGGCCGAGACAACGGCGTCGGCCTGAGCCAGCACATCCATCAGCTCCTCCAATGAGGTTTCCCCGGTCAGGTCGGTGATGGCCGCGGTTTCCGCCATGCAGTGGGCTGCCTGCCGGGCGTCGTCAAGGCCCACGACGGCCAGCGTGCCGACCTCAGGGGCCAGCGCCCGCGCCAGCGCTTCCCAATGCTCGTCGGGCCAGTGCTTGGCCTGGCCGTGGGCCGCACCGGGATGCAGGACGACCAGCGGGCGCGGCAGCGTCGCTGCTGGTCCAGCCGTGGACCGCGAGGCGACGGTGTGCCAGACCGGAGCGGAGTCGTGAACCAGCCGGGTGGCCATGGCGGCCTCATGCGGTCCGCCGTTGCGACGGCGTCCCGGCGGCGCCGCATCAAAGCTCCAGCCGGGCGCTTCCGCCCGGTAGCCCACGCGCCAGCGTGCCGCGCTGAGCGCGACCAAGAGGCCGGCGATTGGCCCGTAGACACTGATGGCCACATCGAAACGCCGCGCCCGAACCGCTCGAAGCACACGAGCGGCGCGTACCCAGGCTCTCGCGTCCAGCACGGCGGGCCAGTGCGTGGCTTCGCCACCGTCGAAAGGGATGACCTCGTCAACGGCCGGACAACGCTGGACGATTGGCTGCCAGGCCGGCGGCCCCATGAACGCCAGGTGCGCATGCGGCCAGCGGGCGCGCGCTGCCATAGCCGCCGACAATCCGTTGACCACGTCGCCCATCAGGTCGAAGCGCACGATTAGGACCAGACGCGGGTCCGCCGGCGGGGTGCGACGGCCGCCAATCAGCCGCCGCAGCCCGAAGCCGACGGTCAGGCCGAGCGACAGGACGCGTCCGAGCCAGGTACGGACGCGCTGCTTTATCCGCACCGCTCATCCTCCGTCCGCTCAGGCCAAGGCCAGATGGCGTCGAAACGCTGGAGAAAGGTGGACGGCAGAAACATCACCCGCGGCGCCCCGTCGGGTGCCGTGGCGGCAAGTCGCTCGACGTTGCACTGGGCCTGATCGAGTAGTTGCATGAAGTCACGCCGCTGGCGCTGGTGCACGGCGCGCGCGCTCTTAAACGCATCCTTGAAGTCCGCGGCGCGGCCACTCACCAAAGCCTCACGCAGCGCGCGCATGCGGCGTTCGTGCTGGGCGAGGTGGCGGCGCAGGTCATCCAGGGCCTGCTCCACCTCGCGTGCCAGCGCGATCCACGGTGGCGATACGTTCGCGTCGCCCATCACCTTGAATGCCAGCCGCAAGTCCGCCGGCACGTTCGGATCGTCCGGCGTGAGGGTGAGCGGCTGTCCGCGACCGCATGTCCGCTCGAACAGGCCAGCCGCGGCGGCTTCGTCCAACTGTCGGCGGGCGCGTCGATGGTGTGGCGTGTCCATCGTCAGGTCGTGGTAAGAACTGGTGGGTCAGTGTCAACGGGCGCTCCGGCGGCCGCCCGGATGTCGGCGGCAACGGACAGGCTTCCGATAGCGAGAACGGCCTGACCGGGGCGGACCGCGGCACAGGCCTGGGTGAGGGCTTCAGTCGCGTCAGCCGCCTGCGTGGCGTTCCGAAGTCCATCAAGCTCGGCCAGCGCCTGCCCGGCCGCCATCCCGCGCGGGTGCCCGGGTTCGATCACGATCAGGCGAGTCGCGTAGGAGCGCAACGCCTCCGCCATGCGTCGCGCCGGCTTGTCGCGCAGAACGCCGAAAATTACCGGGCCGCGCCGCAGATGTAGCTGCTGACGCAAGGTAGCCACCACGACCTCAACGGCTTCCACGGTGTGCGCCCCGTCCACGACGACCGGGGGATCGTCGCGTACCAGTTCCAGCCGACCCGGCCAGCGCACGGCGCCGAATCCGGCACGGATCGCGTCGCGTGGAATGGCAAGGCCCCATTCACTAAGCGCCCGACAGATCGCATACGCCAGCCCGGCGTTACGCGCCTGGTGGGGTCCGGCCAGGCCCAGCGGCAGCGCGTCGCCGGACTGCGGGTCGCGGGCCACGGTGGTTGCCCGTCCATCGCGCCAAGCTGCGGATCCGTCGGTCACCAGCGCCGGCGCAACCTGAACTTTGGCCCCAGCCGCCTCGGCTACCGCTCGAATGGCGGCCAGCACCTCCGCTGATTGGTCGCTGATCAGCATGGGCACGCCCGTCTTGGCGATCGCCGCTTTTTCTCCGGCAATTGCGGGCAGCGTGTCGCCCAGCAGACGGGTGTGCTCACGCACGATCGTGGTGACGGCCGTCATGGCGGGCGTCACCACATTGGTCGCGTCCAGACGTCCTCCCAGGCCGACTTCCAGTATCGCGAGGTCTACCTCGCGCATCCGAAACCAGTCCAGCGCCATTGCGGTACTGATCTCAAACGTGGATGGAGCGCCAAGCGTTGGGGACGCGGTTTGCTCGACCGCGCTGCGCGCCCGCGCGGCCAGGCGGGCGAACGACGCCGGGTCGATGGGCTGATCGTCGATCTGAAAGCGCTCGCGGTAGCTGTGCAAGTGCGGCTGCGTGTACAACCCCGTGCGCAGGCCAGCGGCCTCGGCGGCGGCGGCGACCAGCGCGCACACGCTGCCTTTGCCTTTGCTGCCGGCCACGTGAACGATGCGCAGGCCGACGTGCGGATTGCCGAGTTCGGCCAGCAGCCGGGCGGTACGTTCCAGGCCGCGCTCGAATGGCGGGCCGCCCCCCAGACCGGTATCGCGTTCGAAGTCGGCGTAGCCGTAGAGCCAGGCGAGCGCGTCGGCGTAGGCGTCGGTCATTGACAGATTATCGCGGAGTCGTGAGCGCTTCAGACGGATAGACCCGGACGACACCGGCACGACCGACCCGGGCATCCAGTTCGCGCACCGTCGTGTCTGCGCCGGGCAGGGTCAGGTCAGGCGCCAGGTCCGCCAGCGGGGCCAACACGAAGGCCCGCTGGGCAAACGCCTTGTGAGGAATGTGCAGGCGCGTGGACGCAAGTGCAAGGTCGCCGTACGCGATGATGTCCAGGTCCAATTGACGCGGTCCCTGGGTGGGGCCCGGGCGCCGTCCGGCGGCAAACTCCAGGGACTTCGCCCAGAAGAATAGCCGCAGGGGGCCGAGGGCCGTGACGCCGCGCAGCGCCGCGTTCAGAAATGACGGCTGTGCCAGCACGCCGATCGGACGTGTCTCATAGACCTTCGAGACTGCCAAGTCCCGGAAGACAGGTCGTAGGCCGTCAACCGCCGCGCGCACATGCGCCAACCGGTCGCCAACGTTCGAACCGAGCCCGATCAGGACGTCTGCCATCCAGTCCACCTCATGCGGGCCTGGCCCGACGCTGTGCGATTCTCGCGCGCTGAAGCGTGCCAATCGACCGGCGGCTGGGTAGGCTCACCGGTTTGCGGAACAACATAGGATCGTGGCCGTTCCCCGGACATGTCGACCGTAGTGTGATGCGTCACGCGCCTGGTGTGCGTCATCGTGGCCTTCGGCCTGGATCTTCGAGCAAACGAGCTTGACCGCTCTGGGCCTGGCGGGGGCACGTCTGGGCGGGCGGCAGGCATTTGTCGCGGCCGGTCTGGCGCTTGGTTCGCTGCTGGTCCTGGTGCCGGTTGCCATGGCTCTGCATGGCGCGTCCTGGGCACGTTTCGCACCGCTGGCCGCTGCAATGCTGCTGGCCGCCGCCGCAATTGGGGTGCGTGTCCGGCGAGCTCACAACCGAGGTCTGGAGGTGGCGCTCGCCGCCGGCGCACTGACGCTGGGCATGGCCGGCGTACTGGTTCAAGTTGGTTGGCTCGGCGCAGCCGCACTCGTCGTGATGATTGGTCCGTTGGCGCTAGGCGCGGCGCTGTGGCGTGCGCGCGGTGCGCCCTCAGCATTTGACCACCATGGAGGCGTCCGCCGGCTGACCGCCGGTCTTTCGGTGTGGCCTGGCTGGTTCGGCGCGGCTGCTATCAGTGCGGCGGTAGCGATTGTGTCGCTGGCCGCCGTGATTGCTGCGCCTGTGCCGACGCTCGCGCTCATAGTGCTATTGGTGCTGGCCGTCGGGCTGGCGATCCTCCGGCTAGCCGTATCGGCAATTGAGGCTCGTACGGTGACGGCCGTGCTGATCGCGCTTGCCATAGCGGTCGTCCCGTTTCGTGGACTGGCCGAGATTCAGGTCAGCGGTATCGCACTCGGCGCAACCGACGCCCTGGTCCTTGGGGCGCTGGCCACTTGGATATTTGGTCGCGGCGCCAGAGTGCGGGCATCCGTCCCGCTATATGCGCTGGCGCTACTCGTTTTCGCCGGCTGGCTGACGGTCACGGCGCTGGTGGCGGTCAACCCGGCCCTGGTGTTGAAGGAAGTCCTGAAATGGCTCCAGATCGCCGTGGCGCTCGTAATTCTTGCCGACATCATGCGCGCGGCATCCGGTCGGCGGATCGTGGCGTGGACCGTCGGCGCGGCAGTGCTGATGCAGGCAGGTCTCGGCCTGGTACAGACGGCGGCGCAGGCTGGCCCTGGCGGGTTCATTGTGGGCGGCATCCTGCGCGCCTTTGGGACCTTCGACCAGCCCAACCCCTATGGGGGATATCTGGGTATCCACTTGCCGCTGATCTTGGCCGCTGTGATCTACGCGCGCGGCTCCCGGCGACGCTGGCTGGCATTGTTGGGAATCGTCGTGCTGATGGGTGTGGTCGCCAGTCGGTCGCGGGGCGCCTGGCTGGGCGTGGGCGCGAGCTCGCTGGTCGTGGTGCTTGCGGCCGGGCGTCGAACATCGCCCTGGGCGCGCGGCGTGCTCGCCGTGCTAGCTACCGGTGTGCTGGCCATTGCGCTCGCGGCGCTGCTCGGCATGTTCGACCGCGTGTTGCCCCCGGACATCACGCGAACGATTCAAGGTGAGCACCCCGTGGAGGACGCGGTGCGCCACCGTGCCCACGACGACTTCGCCATCGCCCAGCGCGTTGCGCACTGGGCGGCGGGTTGGCGGATGTTTCAGGATCGACCGCTGCTCGGCGTCGGGGCCGGGAATTTCGACGCTACGTATCGGGCGTTTGCGCTGCACCCCTTCGACGAGCCGCTGGGACACGCGCACAATGTTGCGCTTAACTTCGGCGCCGAGGCTGGCTTGCTTGGCATGATCATGTTTGCCGGCCTCAGCTTGTCGGCGTTTTGGATCGCCGTGGCCGCGGTGCGTCGCGCTCGTGGTGCGGCAATCGAATGGAGCGCCGTCGGCTCGCTGGGCGCTCTGGTCGCATTCGCGACCCACAACATGGTGGACAGTCTGTTTGTGAGCGGAATGGGAATCGTGTTCGCCTGGCTCCTGGCGCTTGCTCTCGCCGTGCGGCCGCGCGGGGCGGACTGGCAGCCGGAAAGGCCGGCGCTGTGACCAACAGCGGACGCGAAGCGGGCCAGGTCGCCTCGGACCCGACCCGGACTGATCTGCGCCGACGCTTCCTCAGTGCGCGGACGCTGACTAGCTTCGTCGTGGCCGGCGGGTTGCTGGCTCTCGCCTGGATTCTTGCCGACCTTCGGCTTGAGGACATCGTGTCGCGCATCCAGTCTGCCAATCCCTGGCTGATCGTCTTGGCCTATGCCGTATTTGCGCTGACCTTCCCAATTCGCACGCTTAGGTGGCGCGTGCTGCTCGGCAACGCCGTGCACCGGGAGGACGTGTCCCCGCAGTACCGACTACGCGACCTGGCCCAGATTCTCTACATCTCCTGGTTCGTCAATGGCGTGGTGCCGGCCAAGCTGGGCGACATCTATCGGGCATACATGGCGCGGGCCAACTACGGCACCTCATTGACCCGCACCCTGGGGACAATTTTCTCCGAGCGCGTGTTCGACGTCGGCGCCCTCATCGTCATGGTGTTGGGTTCGGCCGCCTGGATCGCCAGGTCACCCGACACCAGCGAGGACGTGGGGCGCATCCTGGCCGTCGCGGCGCTGGCGTTGGCCGTGCTGGCACTGGGAGTGCTGTTCCTGCTGCAATTCGGCACGCCGATCTTTGCTCGACTGCCGGAAGCCGCTGCGGCGGTCTACGAGCGGTTCCATAGCGGCGTCTTCGATAGCTGGACCTGGCGCACGGGACCATTCCTCTGGCTGGCCAGCTTTGCTATCTGGTCGCTTGAGATGGTGCGTCTGGCCATCGTGATGCAGGCGCTTGGATTGCAACTGGATCCGGCAGAGATCGTGTTCGTGGGAACCGCGGCGTCTTTGCTGTTGGCCGTTCCGACGCCGGGCGGCTTGGGCGCGGTCGAGGGCGGGCTGCTGGGTCTGATGCGACTGATCGGCGTTGGCGGCGGCCTGGCCGGGGCGATCGCAATCGTCGACCGGGTCATCACCTACTGGTCAGTCATCTTGACGGGCGGCCTCATGTTCGTGCTGACCCGCCTCAAGCGCCGGTAGCCGTGCACGTCGCGATCGACATCACGGCCGCGGCGACGCAACAGGCCGGAATCGGTCGCTCGGTTCGAGAGCTCGTCAGGGCGCTGGTCGTCGAACGCGACCGCCCGGACCTGACCCTCGTCTATACCCGCCGCGGGCCGTCGCGGGCGGCGGACTCGCTGGCCGTGCACGAACGCGTCCGCGTCCGCCGAATCCCCGTGTCGCCGCGGATTGCTTTGGCAACCTGGTTCAAGGCGCGGCTGCCGTTGCCGGCTGAGGCGCTAGCCGGCCCGGTGCAGGTGTTTCACGGCCCGGACTTTACGCTCCCGCCGCTGGTCGCCGCCCATGGCGTGCTGACCGTGCACGACTTGTCGTACGTCATCCGCCCGCAGGACGCGCATCCGCGCCAGCGGCGGTTCCTCGAGATGGCCGTTCCGCGGTCCATCGATCGCGCCCGGCTGGTAATCGCGGTCTCCGAGGCGACCAAGCGCGACCTGATGCAGCGTTATGGCGTGCGCCCGCATCGGATTCGCGTGGTGCCCAATGCGGTTCCCGAGTGGTTCGGCCCGGTGACCGGCTGCGACGAGCTCGCGGCGGTGCGGCGCCAGCTTGGGCTGCCGGAGCGATTCGTGCTCTCGGTCGGCACCATCCAGCCGCGCAAGAACATCGGGGGACTCGCGCGGGCGGTTTCGCTGGCTTCGGCGCGGGCCGGTTCCCCCACCATCGAACACGTGCATGCTGGTGGTGAGGGCTGGCTCTGCGAACAGGTCTACGCGGCTATAGAGCAAGCCGGCGACCGCGTCCGCTTTGTGGGCCGGGTGGACGACCGGACACTGCGCGCGCTCTATTCGTTGGCCTCCGTATACGCCTACCCGAGCCACGGCGAAGGGTTTGGCATTCCCATCCTGGAAGCATTCGCCTGCGGGTGTCCCGTCTTGACGTCCGATACCCCGGCCACCACCGAAGTAGCCGCGGGGGCCGCGGTGACTGTGGATCCTTCGGACCCAGAGGCACTGGCGGACGGCCTGATTACGCTGCTCACCGATGAGTCGCGCCGAGCCGAACTGATCGAATTCGGACACAAGCGGCGCTGGAACTACTCCTGGCGTCAGTCGGCACGGCGCTTGCTGGACGTCTATCGGGAGGCGGCCGCCGGGCCGCCCGAGCCGATCCCGAGCGGCACGACGCTAGGCGGCTAGCTAGAATGCGGCGGAGCGCCCGTCTTGAACCCTGAACACATCCCGACGTACGTCCTTGTGGGCGTAATTGCCTACGTTATTGGCAGCGTGCCAGCGGCGCTGCTCGCGACTGCGCTTTTTAAGCGGTCGGACTTGCGGAATACCGGCTCCGGCAACCTGGGCATCCAGAACACATTTTTCCGGGCTGGAAAGCTGCCGGCAATCATTGCGTTGCTCTGGAACCTGGCCGCCGCGGCATCGTCCGTGCTGCTGGCGCGGGCGCTGGCGCCGGACGACCCGGTCGTGGAACTCATTGCGATCACCGCCGTTACTACCGGCAGCATGTGGCAGATGTTCGTGCGCTTCCGGGGCAGCCGCGGCACCACCACCATGGGCTTCGCGCTGCTGGTGGCCCAGCCGACCATTTTTTCGGTTTGTCTCGGCGTCTGGGTGCTGGCGCTCCTGCCACGACGCCGTACGACAGACGCCACGCCAACCGTGCATGTGCTGCTGCCCGCGATCTTTGGTCTGTACGCCTTAATCGGGCAACCGGACTTGTGGTGGGTCTACGCGATCTGGGGCGTCGTGCTCGGGGCGCTGCTTGAACTCAAGCGCCGAACCAGTCCGGACGACGCCCTGGCGCTCGGCCTATATCGACGCTTCGGCGTCAACCTGCACGACTAACCGCGCAAGGAACGCGCGCTGCGAATCGCGTTCAACGCCTACTTCCGGCATTTTCCGGACACGGGGTCTGGCCAATACCTCAACGCGCTGCTCCAAGCCTTGCAGGCTGGGTATTCCGATCTCGCGATTGAGGAGCATGTACCTCCCCGATATTTGCGAGGACGCCTGGGCAAGGTCGTTTGGGAGCAGGCGCTCTGGCCGTGGCTCACGCGCCGCGCCCTGGGCCACGTGCCCTACCTGGCTCCGCCGGTGATGTCGCCGCATGCGGTAGTGACCGTCCACGACGTGATTCCGCTGGCGTTGCCGGCCTACGGCGCCGGGCATGGTCAGGCCCTGTATCTCTCGCTTGTTCGGGCAGGTCTCCGGCGGGCGCGCACGCTGATTGCCGATTCGGAGTGGACGCGAGCCGATCTCGGGCGCTTGGCGGGTGTGTCGGCGGATCGAGTTCATGTGGTGCCGCTGGGCGTGGATCAACGCTTCACCCCAGGCGACGAGGCGGCGCGGGCGGCGGCCCGACAGCGGCTGGGACTACCCGACCGTTTTGGGCTGTTTCTGAGCACGCGCGACCTGCGTAAGAACCTGGGCGTGGTGCTGACGGCCTGGCCTGACGTCTGGCGGGCTTGTGGCCTGCCCCTCGTCATCGCCGGACGCGCACCGCGGCAGGGCAGCCGGGTGTACGTGGACTGGTTCGCGGACCTCGATCCGAGCGCTGGCGAATGGCTGTGCGTCTTCGGTTCTGTGGACGAGCACGACAAGCCCGACCTGTATCGAGCCGCGGACGTGTTCGTGTTCCCATCCCGCTACGAGGGATTCGGTCTCGACCCTTTGGAAGCGATGGCGAGCGGCGTGCCGGTGGTAGCGGCCAATGCCACCTCGCTACCGGAAGTGGTTGGCGACGCCGGTCGTCTGCTGCCGCCCGACGATCCCGCCGCTTGGACCGAAGCCGTTTCGGCAATTGCTGGACGTCCCGGGCTGGCCGCGGACCTGCGGGAACGCGGAGTCGCGCGGGCGGCGACGTTCACCTGGGCGCGCACTGCCGAGCGCACCCACGCCATCTACCGGCAGGTGGCCGCATGAGAGTGCTGCTGGCTTCAAAGGCGCTGGTGGTTGGCGCGCACCACGACAAGCTGCGTGCGCTGGGGGCCAACCCCGACCTGGACCTGCTGGCGGTTTCGCCCGATCGCTGGGTGGAACAGGGCCGGGCGCAGGTTGCCGAGCGTCCGCCGCCGCGCGGCTACGAGATCGCCTACACGCCGCTGGCTCTGAACGGGCGCTACCACCTCTACTGGTTCCGAAGGCTTCGCCAGGTCATTCGTCGGTTCCGGCCGGACGTGCTCCACATCGACGAAGAGCCCTACAACCTGGCCACGGCCATCGCCTGTCGCGACGCGGTGCGCTACGGCGTCCGTCCGGTTTTCTTTGCCTGGCAGAACCTGCACCGACGCTATCCGCCGCCGTTTCGCTGGATCGAGCGCTACGTGCTGGAACGGGCGGACGGGATCGTTGGCAGCGAGGCGGCGGGCGAGGTGCTGCGTCGGAAGGGACATACGCGGCGAATCGTGGTCATTCCCCAGTTCGGCGTGGATCCGCAGGTCTTCGCCCCGCGTCCGAAGCCACGAGACGCGAATCGCTTCGTGGTGGGCTACGCGGGCCGGTTGGTAGCGGCCAAGGGTGTGGACATCCTGGTCCGCGCGGTCGGCGCCATCGGTGGAGACGTCGTCCTTCGACTGGCTGGAACCGGATCGGCCGAACCGGATCTGCGGCGCATGACGGCCGCGATGCCGGGCGTCGCGTTCGAGGGCGCGCTGCCCAGCGCTGCCATGCCGGCGTTCTACAACGGGCTGGATGTGTTCGTGCTGCCGACGGTCGGGCGGCGGGGCTGGACCGAGCAGTTCGGGCGCTCCGCCGTGGAAGCCATGGCCTGCGGTGTGCCAACGGTCGTGGCCGACACAGGCGAACTTCCGCAGGTCGTCGACCGGGCTGGCGTGGTCGCGCCGGCCGCCGATGCGCACGCGCTCGCGGATCTGCTCAAGGGGCTGCGCGACGATCCGGAACACCGTGAGCGGCTGGCCCGAGCGGGCCGGGCGCACGTGCTGAAACGCTATACGACGGACGCAGTGGCCGACGCGACGGCTGACTTCTACCGTTCGATCGTCGGTGACGAGGACTAAGCCGCTCAGCCGCTAACGACGTCGCCTTCCACCGGATCGGCGCGGATGCCCTGGGCTTCGACCCATTCGATGGCGGCATCAATCTCGGTGCGTTCGCCTTCCAGCAGTAATTGCACCCAGCCAATGCCTGCGTCGATGTCCGCGCGCCTGACGTTGAACTTCAGGTGAAAGCGTCGGGCCAGTTCGTACAGGACCGGTTCCTGAATTCGGTCCGACGGATACGTCAGCTGAATGCGGATCCGCGCTGGTCCATGATCGATCAGGCGACCCGTCGCACCGTGCACGGCGTCGTCGATCTCCACGGGCGCGCCTCGGGCGGCCGACTCGCGCAGGGCGTCCAACACCCGCAACGTGCGGACCGCGTCGTGCCCGTCTACGCTCGGCGGACGACCGATGTGGACGGCGGCGGCGAATTCGGCCATTTCGGCGTCGTACATCGGTTGCATCAGGTCCGACCGCACGAACTCGACTGTCGGGTGCGGATACTCACGCGTGCCGGCGCTCTCGATCTCAATCTCACCGTTCTTCCAATCGGAACGGATACGGCCCCGGTCGCCGGTGATCTCGAGGTGGTCGTAGGGGACCCCGGCCGCCTGGCTCAGGCTGATGGTTGCGCTGACGCCGTCGGCGAATTCGATGACGCCCGAGGTCGAGTCGTCGCTGCCCGTGTCGTCCCGGTGCGAGATAGTGGCGTAGGCGCGCACCACCGGCTGGTGGTGCAACCAGAGCAACTGGTCTACCAGGTGCGAGCCCAGGAACAGCAACTGGCCGCCGCCGCGAGCCGGGTCGGCCAGCCAGCCTTCCAGGGGTGGGCTGCCCTTGGCGGCCGCCAGGGTGCGAATCTGGCCCACCACCCCGCGCCGCAGTAGGTCGCGCGCGCGGGTGCGTACTTCGTTGAAGCGCAGGCAGTAGGCCGGCATGAACGTCAAACCGCGGTCGCGGGCGGCTTCGGCTACGTCTGAAACGTCGTCCGCGTGTAGCCCTGCCGGCTTCTCCACCAGGACGTGCAAACCGGCCGCGATACAGGCGCGCGCTGTCGCGACCAGTTCGTCATGCGGAACGGCGATCACCGCCGCGTCGGCATAGGAGCCGGCAGTCAGGGCTTCCACACTGGTCAGGACTTCGGCCACGCCATGCGCCGTTTTGCGGGCCGCTTCGGCGTTCACGTCCACGCAGGCGCTCAGCGCCACACCCGGAGTAGACCAGATGGCCGGCGCCAGGCGCGTGGCGCCGTGGCTTCCACACCCGATCAAAGCAATACGAAGCTCAGTAGCCATGGGTGATCGGGGCGCCAGCACGAGGTCCCCGCATTCTAGGCGACGCTAGAAATCGCGGCGTCCGAAGGTGCGGACGGCGTAGCCGAGGGTCAGTGCGAGGTGCAGGCCTGCGATCAGGAGCATCCAGCCGGAGGGCGGGTTGCTGGCGCCGAACGGTCCGGCGCTCAACTCGCCCGCGAAGCCGCCAGTGGCCAATTGGGCACTGGCCAGGTCCCAGATGGCACGGGTGGGAACCACCACGCTGGTGAAAATGCCGATGTTGAACATCACCGCGCTCTCGAGCACGTCGCCGATCTGCTCGATCACGCCGCCGATCAACGCCGTGGCAAACAGCGTGAAGACGATGACGCCGTTGGGCAGCGGACTGAGCCGCGAGCTTCCGGCCAGGGCCAGACCGATCAGGAGCATCGAGGCCAGCAGCATGAGGAACGGAGCGGACCAGCTGGCGCCGACGACCTCGCCGGTGATGACAGCCACGATCAGGATCATGGCGGCGGCAGAGACGCCAATGAAGACCGCCAGCATCAACACGAAGCCGACGAATTTGCCCAGCACGATTTCGCTGCGCCTGATCGGCCGCGCCGCGATGGCATGCAGCGTGCCCTGATCGACTTCGCCCGACAGAGCGCCCACCGACAGGAAAACGGCCAGCATGGAGGCGATGAAGTTCAGGCTCCAGAGGCCGCCGACCAGCATCAGGCTCACAACCGCCTGGGTTAGCCCCGGTGGCCCGCCGGCGTTGTTTTGTAGATCCCGGTAGCCGAACCAGACGCCCACCCCGTACAGCACCAGGTAGCCGAACGTCAGCAGCGCCGCCGCCAGCACCACGCGGCGTCGCAGGGCCTCGCGCAGAGTGAAGAGCGCGATGATCTGGGCACTCATACGTCGCCGCCTTCGGCGACGCGTACGAACAGGTCCTCCAGCGAATCCCCGACCTGCCGTACGTCGTAGACCGGCACGCCTGCCTCGACGATTCGGCGCACGAGCATGGCGGTCTCGTCGTCGCTGGCAACGCGCACGCGCAGGCGTCCGTGGAGCGCGCGGACCTCGGTCTGGCCCAAGGCCACACGGGCGGCGGCTTCGGCGCCCTCGCCGGCGCGAATCTCGATCTCCTGCGCGCTCAGCAGCTCGTTCAGCTTGCCCTCGGCCACGACCACGCCGTGGTCGATGATGGCCACGCGATCGCAGACCTGTTCCACCTCGGACAGCAGGTGCGAGTTCAGAAAAACGGTAACGCCCTGCTGGCCGAGTTCGCCGATGCGGTCGCGGACATCGCGGCGTCCAATGGGGTCCAGGGCGGAAGTGGGTTCATCCAGGATGACCAGCCGAGGCTCGCCTACCAGGGCCTGCGCCAGGCCGACACGCTGCATCATGCCCTTGGAGAACGTGGAGAGCCGGTCGTCGACGCGGTCCTTAAGTCCTACAAGCTCGAGCAACTCCCGTATGCGTTCGGCGCGGCCTTCGGCGGGGACGCGCGCCAGGCGGGCGTGAAAGTGCAGCAGTTCGGACGCACTCAGCCATTCGTGAAACCGGAACGTCTCGGGTAGAAACCCGACCTCCGCACGCGCCGCCAGGCTGCCGGCCGGCTGACCCAAGACCTCGATCGCGCCGGCTGTGGGATTCGTGAGGCCCAGGATCATCTTGACGATCGTGCTCTTGCCCGCGCCGTTGGGTCCCAGAAACCCGAAGACTTCGCCGTGCGCGACCGAAAGGCTCACGTCATTGACGGCCAGCGTGTTGTCATAGCGCTTGCTGACGCTGGCGATGTCGATCGCCGGTTGGGCGCTCAGCGCTCGATCCTCGCCGTTGCGGCCAGGCGCAGCAGATCGTCGGGCGGCAGGGGGCCGGTCAGCAGGAGTTGCGACCTGTCGCGCATCCAGGTCACCGCTTGGTCGCCGGTTGGCAGGTCGGTCAGGGTCGGCTCCACTGGTGCCGCGTCAGGATCGATCTCCAAGCCCAGCGCCAATTGCACCAACGGAAGCTCCATTACGTCGATCTCCCCGCTCAGAATTGGTGGGAGAAAGGCTTGGGACAGTAATTCGGTCAACAGTTCCAGGTCCCGCGGCGGCAGCCCGCTGACCAATGGGGATTCGATCTGCAGCAGCGTGAGCGGGTCTTGCCGAGCGTCGTCATCCAGCCAGGTCGTGACCACCAGGGCACCGCCCGCGATAGTCACCTCATCCTTTCCGAGGCGCCGGGCGAGCGACCTGGACCGAAATCCGGGTGCCAGCAGGGCGGCCAGGTCGGCGGTGTCCAGTTGCAGCGTCAGCGTCCCGCTGGTTGTGAGGCTGCGGCTGGGATCGCTGGAGAAGGATTTCGGAGGATCGATGGTGACGACCTCGAACGGGAGCGCACGGATGTCCGGGGGCGCGGCGTCCGCGATCGTCAAGCCGGGTTCCACGTTAACAACCTCGACCACCTCGGCCAAGGTTGGAGTCGGCGCGACCGGCGCCACGCGCGCTGACGCGGCTGTTTGCTGAGCGGAGCCCGCGATCTCAAGGGTCTCCAGGCGAAGCCGGCCCAGCGATGTGTGCGTGATGTCCCGTGCCGGTGCGAGGGTGACGAGCAGAACGATCGCCAGCGTGGTTATTCCCAGGGCGATCCAAAGGGCGCGCAAGCGGGCGACCTGCCTCATGCCGAAGACTCGGGGCCGGTGTGGGCGGCGCGCACGGCCAGCAGCAGGCCGAGGAACAACATCAGCAGCCCCAGGCTGCGAATGGAAAGGGCAGTCATCGATATATCGAAGATACTCCCGAACAGGCCGCCGTAGGCGTCCAGCGGCAGCGAGGCCAGTCCCAGTCCGGCCCCACTAAGAATCGCCGTCCCGCGACCGGCGTCGGTCGGCCAGCGAAACGCTAGGCTCAGGCCCACCAGCGGCAGCAGCCAGGCCAGGTAGTGCGGCCACGTGACGCCACTGATGACCAGGGCGGCCACCACGGCCAGGCTGAACTCCAGCACGAAGGCCCGACCCGTGCGGACCTTGCGCCCCAGCGCCCACGCCGACACGCCAATGGCGGCGAGCAACGCGACGACAATTAGCAGCCGGGCAACTGGTATGTCCGGTTGCAGGTCCAGGATTCCCTTGGCCAGTTCCGGCCCCATAAATGCCCGCAGGATCAGTCCCGGCAGCGAGAGATTGTTGAAGAGGGCGCTGCCCGCCAGCAGATCGGGCAGCCGGACCGTCAGATAGAACTGCCAGGCCTCCAGGCCGGCCAGACCCAGACTCAGCAGCCCGATCACAAGAACCGTCGCAGCGAGTCCGGCCAGCGCCCGCCAGCGTCCACGCCAGAGCAGGTACAGAACCAGCAGGCCGGGCGCGATCTTCAGAATCGCTGCAATCCCTATCAGGGCGCCGCCCCACGCGTCGTCCCCGTTGCGTAGCCGGTACGCCGCTGCCGCCAGCGCCAGGCCGATGACCAGATCGACCTGTCCCAGTCGAAACGTCAGCAGAAACGGATCGAGCAGAGCAACAACACCCAACACCAGTCCCAACCACAGCGCCGGCGGCAGAGCCGGCCGAACCAGCCGCCAGGTCAGCGCCGCGGTTGCCAGCAGCGCGACATGGTTGACGGCCAGGAAGGCCAGCCGCGCGGCCGCCAGCGGAATGGTCGAGTAAGGCACGAAGTAGAGCATCGCCGTCGGCGGGTTGGTCACCATGGCCCAGAGGCGCGTGCCCACGTACGGAATCGCCTCGCGTCCCGCGACCTGCAAGGCCACCTCGTTGTCGTAGGGGTTGAGCCCCTCGCGCAACGCCAGCGCGCCGATGTAGTTGACCCGCAGATCCGAGGGCACCTCGATGGCGAGCACGTCCAGTAAGGCCAGCCGCAGATAGGCCAGCCCGCCCACAACCGCCACGACCATCAGTCCCCGGCTGCCCAGCCCACTCGTCTCGTGCTCTGGCGTCATTCCTGGAATCGGCTCGGCCGAGGGATTGCCCAAAGGCGAACGCGACGCTAACCAAGGCCAGCCCACCCACAGCAGCGTCAGGGCAACGAACTTGACGGCCAACCATTCGGTGACCGATGGCCGTGCGAACAATTCGGGTGTTACCAGCCCAACGGTCAGGAGATGATTCGTCGGCTCGTGCGCGTACTGGAAGACGGTAATGATCCAGCCGTCGAGCGTCGCCAGCAGGGGCACGCCGGCCCCGATCCAGTCCGTCCCGTGGCCGCATCGCCGGCGCACCGCCCACGCCGCTGCCCAGACCACGAGAGCGCCACCGAGGCTCCCGGCGGCTGTCGCTGCCCAGGCCCCGCTGGGTGCCGTGAGGTCGGCTCGGCCAATTGAAGCGCCGGCCATAGCGAGAGCCATGCCAGCGAGACTGGCCCATCCCAAGGCGCCGAGCGCGGCTCGCAGCGGCCGAATCTCAGCCTGGAACTTATGCATGCGCGGAGTCCGGCGCTTTGGCGGGCTCAGCCCGGGCCGAACGTCCCTCGTGCCAAAGGCGGCGCGCAAACACCGCGCCCAGCGCCAGGATGGCCACGGTCCGCGCGACGACTACGATCCAAAGCGCCCACTGGTGGTCCGACAAAAGCACGAAATACACCGGATATTCCAACAAGGCCAGACCGGATAGTCCGGTGGCCAGCAGAAATCCCCGCCCGCCTGGATACGCCAGCAACACAAACGGCAGCAGCCAGACCATGAATTGCGGCGACCAACCGCGCAGGTACAGCGCGAACGCCACCAGCGCCAGGCCGGTGGTCCAGACCACCCCCGCTGGTGTGATCGGCGTGCGTCGCAAGGCCAGCAGGGCGTACAGCGCCGCCACCACGGTGGCCGCGCCCCACCAGGCAGCGGCGGGAAGATCCGGCGTGTAGTTGAATTCCAGCGCCGTGTGCGGCGCCTGTCGGTAGCGATGGATCCAGCCAAATCCAAAGTAGCCGTCGGCCAGCGCCCACACGGTCTCCCAGCCTGGCCGCATCAGCATGTTTTGGAATGAGGCCACAAAGAACTCACGCCCGGCTACCGCCAGCGGCGCCAGCGCGCCAACCACGGCCGCGACCGTCAGGCCGACAAGACGCGCGCGGGCCGGCCACGGCTGACCGGCCAGCAGCGCTGGCAGCACGGCTACGGGAAAAAGCTTGGTCAGCATGCCCAGCGCGATGGCCAGGGTTGCCGAATGTCGGCGTTCGCGTATGACCAGATAGACCCCCAGCAGCAGGAAGAACCCGGCAATGGATTCGAAGTGTCGGTTGGCGATGTAAATCGGATAGAACAGCGCGGCGTAGCCCGCGGCCGCTACGAGCCCGCGCGGCTCGTCCCACACACGCACGGCGATGGCGTGAATGAGCCAGAGGATGCCGGCTTCAAACGCGACCATCAGCAGGCTGAACAGCACCTGGAAGGCCGGCTCGTCGCCGCCCAGCGGTACGCTCAGCAGCTTCATCCCCGAAGCGATCCACGGGAACAGCGGCGGGTACTCCACCCAGTAGTCCAGGTACGGCTGCAGCCCTTGCAGCGCCAGGCGAGCCCGCTGCTCGTAGGCGCCCACGTCGCTGCCGCGTTCGAACAGCCCGATCGGCCGCCACAGCAGTGCCAGGCCCAGCCGCAGCAGCACGAACTGCGCAAAGACCAGGCCGAAAGTGAGCCGCGTAAACCTTCCGCCGGCCAGTGCCTGCACGGCATCGCGCAGGACGCCCAACGGGGCGGGCCTGACTCGATCCAGGCTCAGCGGCAGCCACAGCACCTGGCCTGCCACCCACACTCCAATGGGTGCTGCCCATAACCAGCGCAGGTCGTCGGTCTGGAGCAAGCGATGGTTCACGGCGTCGGACACGAAAGCCATGACCGCCAGCGTCCCCGGCGCCAGTAACGGCCAGTGGGTCCAAACGTGGCCCACCAACACGTCATCGACTCGGCGGCGCGCCACGAATGCCACCAGTAGCGCGCCGGCCACGCTCCAGGAAGCCGCGGCGGCGAGTGTGACAAGGAAGTAGAACGCCCAGGCCGCGCTGATGCCACCGAGCGTTGTGCGTCCCTCTCGCATGAGCGCGATGAAGAGAGCCAGACCCAGAATCAGCGCCAGCGTGACAAGCAGGGCGGCAATCCCGCGCCAGCGCAACGCCGGGTACGCGGGGCTCTCCACGGTGGTCACGTCCCCGGCGGTGTTGCCCTTGGCAGACTGCGTCGGCGTCAAGCCTGAGCGCTCAGGCCGGTGCGACGCCGGTCAACAGCGTGCTGGCGAACGCTTCGGGAACCGGGACTCCAAAGGCCTTGACTTCGTCGTACGCCCCCCGCTGGTCGTAGTCCACCCGGCGGAGTTCGGCCGACCACCGGCCGGCGGCGTCATCCAGCACGGCGTAGGTGGCCAGCCCGGGTTGGCCGTCGTGCGAGCGGCCTACGGCGCCGCAATTCACGGCCAGCACACGACCGGCGTGGCGGATCATGGCGGTGTGCGTATGTCCGCTCGCCACGGCGGCGGCTTCGGTGGGCCCAATCACCCTGGCTACCGTTTGCTCGTCGTCGTCGCGACTCCAGCCGGTCTCGTCATCGCCCGGCGAACCGTGTACCACCAGCAGCGTGCCGGCTGGTGACTCGATGCTGACCTGCCGCGCCATTGCCCCCATTTTTCGTACCAGGGCTGGCCCTAGCCGCTGGGCGGCCCAGGCCACGTTGGCGCGGAGAAACCGCGCCTGCGCGCCCTCGGGGTCGTCCAGCGCGGCCAGCTTCGAGGGCAGGTTGACGATGTAGCGGTCCGTGTTGCCCTGCACGCATCGCCAGCCCAGATCCTGCACCCGCTCCCAGCACTCACGCGGCCGCGAGCCGAACAGCGCGGCGTCGCCCCCAAAAACCACCTCGTCCACGCCCACCCGCCGCAGGTCCGCCAGCACCGCGAACAGGGCGTGCCGGTTGCCGTGGATATCCGTGACGACTGCGATCCGCATGCTGTTCGTCAGCGTGCCCTACCGGTCGAGACTGTGCCAGTGGGCCGCCGCGCGCATGCAGGTCTCGTTGATCGCTCGCTGTCCCAGCGGAGGGGCGCACGCGAGCCCGTGGGAGCGTGATACCGAAAAAATGCATGGTGGCGGTGCATGGTCGCACCCGGGCGTGGCTGTGCGGAAGGAGTGCCCGCCGTGGCGACCGTACCGATTGAGCAGCGCGTAGCCCGTCTTGAAGCGAACTACGAGCACTTGGCGACCAAAGCCGATCTGCAGGAACTGAAGGCCTCGCTCACGCGCTGGGCCGCCGGTTTGCTGATTGCCTGTCTCGTGTCAGCCCTCAGCGCCGCCGGTGCGGCCATCGTCACCCTGATCGTTCAACTCGCCAACTAGCTTGCTCTGGCGCTCTCCAGGTACCTATCAACTGCTCGGGAGTCACGCTTTCCGCTTGGCCGACGAGTTACCGGCACGCTGCGAACTAATCTCGAAGCATCGACAGGCGGTGAGTATCTGAGCAATTCACGCAGGAAACGCGACCTCGCCGTATCGCTCCAGTATTTCGAGTATTAGAGTCCTATTTCGATGAATTTCTTTCAATCGGATGTCAGACTTTCCTTGGTACAATGACGCCGGGTGGCCGCTGGCTCAATTTCAGTGGCAAATCTCACCTACAGATGGGTTGCTGAATTGGACCTTAGCGAATTTTCCGGACAGTCATTGGTAATTGCTGTTGTACTTGTCGTCGTAACGATACTTGTACTCCTCATAAATGTGGCATCCATTCCAGTCATTTATTTCATGGTCCTGAGGATTCTTGTTTCCGGTGTAAGGTCATTTGTCTCATGGGCTGTGTATCTGTTCGACAATCGCCGGGTTGAGCTTCCGGACGTCCGGTCGGCGTCTGCCGAGCCGGTCGTCAGTCGGGTCCCGCCGGTGCGTCGGGATCCGGCCGTGCAAGCGACGGCCGCGCGCGTAATGGCGCGTCGACGGCGCCGCAGCCGTCTCCTGTTCGGGTTGCTGGTGCTGGGGATCGCGCTGCTGGCACCGGTATGCGTGGGCTTCAACGTCTGGCTGGACGTGTTGGCGGAGCGGCGGACGATCCGGGTCAGTCACACCATCTCGGATGGCACCGAGAACTTGCCGGAGTTCCTTACTGCGGAGATGACCATCGTGGCCGAAGAGCCCGGCAACTCGGGTTCGCTGTGCACCGTAACGCTGAGCTGGACTGATTCAGGCACCGAACGGATTCAGAAACGCGTCATTAACAACCCGGACCGCATTGACATTCGTGACGTGTTGTTAAGCGAGGGGATTCGCGAGAGTCCGCATTACGACCAATGGCCGGTGACGCTGGCCACCAAGAACTGCAGGCCCTGGCGCGCGGAGATGTCCAACTGACGAGGCGGTCGGCAAGTCGATGTGGGACGGCTGCGCTCGTGAGTTACGTGGGATGCGCCGCCAGCGGCGAATGGGCTGACCGCCAATGACGTCACCGACGACCTCGTCCGCGCCCACCCGCCGCAAGTCGATGCACCCCAAGCAGGGCCGGGCGATTGCTGTGGAGATCCGACAGGACTGGGATCCGCATCCCGCCAGTCAGCGAGCCTTACCGAGCGAGGCTATGCCGGTGGACCGGGTCCCTTGGCTAGACTGCGCCCATGCCACCTGCAAGTCCCCGCATGGTCCTGGTTCGGCAGGCCTTTGACACGGCCGAGCTTGATGACCTCGAAGACCACCTGACCGTCGGACTGCGCCGCCAGCTCGAGCGAGCGGCATTGCCTCCCGGCGCCTCTGTAGCCATTGCTGTGGGCTCGCGAGGCGTGTCGCCCGTCGTCCAGGTCGTTCAAACCCTCGTGCGTGGACTGCTTGAAGCGGGGCTGTGCCCCTTTGTCGTTCCAGCCATGGGCAGCCACGGCGGCGGAACTGCTGAGGGTCAGGCGTCGGTGCTGGCCGACTACGGCGTGCACGAACAGGCCGTCGGGGCCCCGGTTCGCGCCACGATGGAGACCGTGGTGTTGGGCACGACGACCTCCGGCATCACCGTCCACCTTGACGCCGAGGCGGCGGCCGCCGACGGCGTAATCGTGATTGGCCGCGTCAAGCCGCACACCGGATTCCGCGGTCCGATCGAGAGCGGCCTCTGCAAGATGAGCGTCATCGGCCTCGGCAACCGCCGCGGTGCCGAGTCGTTGCACGCCCATCCGCTGGCAACCGGCATACCTGAGGCGGCGGCCCTGACCGTCGCTTCCGGCCACCTGCTCTGTGGCGTGGCGCTGGTCGAGAACGCCTTCGACCGGCCCGCCCGCGCCGAGGTTGTCCCACCGGAGGCTTTCCACGCCACCGATGAGCGCCTCCTGAAGCTGGCTCGCGAACTCATGCCTCGCCTGCCCTTGGACAAGCTCGACGGCCTGCTCATCGACCGCATGGGCAAGAACATCTCCGGATCGGGCATGGACCCAAACGTCGTCGGCATGTGGCGTCGCCTGGGCGAGCTTGACCGCAAACCCGACTACGGCTGGCTGGCCGTGCTGGGTCTCACCCCCGAATCGCACGGCAACGCCGTCGGCATCGGACTGGCCGATCTCTGCAGCCGCAAGCTGGCCGACGCCATCGACCACGAAGCCCTCGCCATGAACACCCTCACCGCCATGGCGCTACACGCCGCCAAAGTGCCGCTGACGCTGCCCACCGACCGCGCCTGCTACGAAACCGTCCTTCACCTGGCCACACGGTCCACCAGCAAGGCGCTGCGCATCGGCCGGATTCGCAACACCCTGGAACTTGAGACCTTCTGGGTCAGCGAAGCCGTACTGGGCGACTTGCCGGGAACCTGCGAAGTCGTTGAGTCGGCGACGCCGTTCGGCTTCGACGCCGACAACACCATCGTGGAGGCTGGCGCCTTCGAATCACGCGGCTAACGGCTTGCCGATCTGGCGTGGGCCGGCTCCGGCATGAGGATTGGCGGGCGACGCTCGGTCGTGCCGCGCTCCATGCCGTTCTATCTCGCCGTCGGCGTCCTGCTGGCGATGCCGGGCCCATCGCTCGAGGCTGTGCGCGCTGACTTCAACCTCACGTATGTGCTGGTGGTCCTGACCTTGATCGTTCCCTCGATCTCGTATGCAACGGGAACGATTGTGGGTGGGCTAGTGGCGGATCGGCTTGGCCGCCGCTCCACGCTCACCACGGGGGTGGCCCTTCTCGTCGTCGGGCTGCTGGTATCCGGCTTTGCGCCGGCGCTGGGGGTACTGCTGATCGGAACCTGCCTGAACGGCTTTGGCTTCGGGCTGACGGAGTCCCCGCTCACGGCGACCATTTCCGACGTTGCGGGCGACGCCACAGGGCGCGCCATGACGATTTCGCAGATGCCGTTCGGCTTCGGTGCGCTCATGGCCCCGCCGCTGGTCGGCGCGCTGCTTCAGACGCCAATCGGCTGGCGAGGCGGCTATCTCGTCGCGGCCCTACTGGTCATGCTTGCGTCGGCGGTGCTGCTGTCCGCGCGCATTCCGGCCGTGACCGCACAACGCGCGCGCGGTCAAGCACTCGTCTCCGCCGTCATGCGTCCCGTGCCAATCCTGCTCGGCGCTGTAGTCGTGGCCTATTTCGGCATGCAACTCGGGCTAGGCGGGTTTCTGGCTGCGTACCTGGAGGCCGACCATGGCTTCACGCGCCCGGCCGCAGCCACGTTGGTGGCGGCCTTTTGGATCGGTATTTCGCCCGGACGGATCATCGGCGCGTGGCTGGCGCTGCGACTGCGTGCCTACGACCTGGCCATTGGCAGCCTGGGCCTGTCGCTGCTCTGCGCGGTCATTGTGGCCGGTGTTCCCCAGCCCGCGGCAATCCTCGCGGCTGCGGCGCTAGCCGGCGTGGCGGCCGGTCCGCTGTTCACTACGGTGGTCGGGATTGGGGTGCGCTACAGACCGTCTGCATCAGGCATGATCGCCGGATTAATGCTCGCCATGGGCGGAACAGGATTCGCCGGGCTCTCGCTCCTGTCAGGCGCCGTGGCGGACGCACTCTCAGTCCGCGCGGCCGTGACTGTATTGCCGATCACACTTGCAATCGCCTTTCTCCTGTTGCTGCTGGCGCGTCGGCTGCACATGGCCGAGCTGCGAAATTGACGGCTTCGCCGTCGTAGGAAATAAGGACTGACGATGCTTCTGGCGGCCACGGTCTGGTTCTACGCCGCCGCCGGCGCTGCCGTCAGCGTCTTCGGTCCTTCGCTGGAATCGATCAGCGACGAGTTTGGCATCACGTACGGTCAGGTCAGCCTGGTCATCACGACGATCTCCGTCGGCTTCCTCACTGGCTCCCTGGCCGGCGGCGCGATCTCAGATCGATCTGGTCGCAGGGCAATGCTTGTCCTTTCAGCCGTGGGGTCCTCGATTGCCATGGTCTGGATGGCCGTCAGCCCCAGCTTCGGCTCGCTGTTGGCGGCAAGCTTCCTGGCCGGCAGTGCGCTCGGCCCCGGCGCCGCCGTCTCGACTGCATTGGTTGCGGACGTTGCCCGCGAACGCAGCACCCGAGCGCTGAACTTGGTCAATACCGCCTTCGCGCTGGGCGCAATCCTTGCACCGTCGCTCGTGGCGGTCTGCTTGGCGGTCTTCGCGAACTGGCGCGTCGCCTATCTCGTCGTGGCCGTCTGGCTGGCCACGGGCGCCGTGGTCTTCGCTCGGTTGTCCTATCCGCCGCGCCGCGCCGTCAGTCCGCCGTTTCGCACCGTCCTGCGCGGACTTGGATCCCCGGCGCCCATTCTGATGGGACTTGTGCTGACGATGTACGTTGGCGTCGAAATCGCATTCGCCGACTTCGGCGCTTCGTTTATGGAAAGAGTTCAGGGCGTCCCTCGAACGGCGGCGGCTGCCTCGGTGACGGCGTTCTGGATCGGGATCGTGGTCGGTCGTCTCGTCGTGGCACGGTTGGCGGCTACGTGGCCGGCCGCGCGGATCATTCGCCGGTCCCTCATCCTTGCGCTGGCCGTGTCCACGCTGGCGGCACTGGCGTCCTCGGCGCCCATGGCCGTCCTCGGTTTCGCATTGACGGGCGCCGCGCTCGGCGGCGTATTTCCAACCGTACTGGGCATCGGTGTTCGCCTTCGGCCGGAAATGTCAGGCGCCCTGGCCGGCGCGCTCGTGGCGATGGCCGGGGCCGGGGGCGCACTGCTGGCGCCAATGCTTGGTGCCGCGTCCGACGCCGCTGGTCCGCGGGGTGGCATGCTCCTGGCGCCCGCGTTTATCTTCGCGGCCATGGTGATCTTCGAACTCGCCCAGGTGGTGCGGCGTAGAAACTCGCGCGACGTGTCCGGTCTGACCGCGCCACCCGTCGAGGGCTCCATTGATGCCTGACCTTTCCCGACCCGTCGGCGCTATTGACCTTGGCGGTACCAGCCTGCGCGCGGCCGTCGTTGACGCGAACGGTGGCATCGCCGGATTTGTGACCGGCGCCACGGAAGCCTCTCGAGGGCCCGACGCTGTGATCGATCGCATCGTCACATCGCTGCATGACTCGCTGGCCCGCGCCTCCGTGGACATCGCGGAACTCGTGGCCGTGGGCATCGGCGCGCCCGGACCGCTCGACTGGCAGACCGGCGTGATTCACGAGGCGCCCAACCTGCCGGGCTGGCGGGAAGTTCCGCTGGTGGACCGCGTGGCCGAGGCCGTGGGTCTGCCAACCTTCCTGGAGAACGACGCCAACGCCGCCGCGCTGGCCGAGCGCCAATACGGAGTCGGCCAGGGCGCCCTGAACATGCTCTACGTAACCGTTAGCACGGGCGTGGGCGGCGGTCTGATTCTGGATGGCCAGCTTTGGCACGGCGCCTACGGCAGCGCGGGCGAATTCGGCCACATGACCGTCGACTTCGACGGTCCGTTGTGCGACTGCGGCAACCGCGGTTGCGTGGAAGCCCTCGCCTCGGGCCCCGACATCGCGGCCTGGGTCGGGCAGCAAATCGCCGTGGGTCACGCTAGCGTGTTACATGGCCAAGCCGACCTTACCGGCCGGGACGTGGTCGAAGCGGCGCAGCAGGGCGACGCGCTGGCCGTCAGTGCCGTGGCTCGCGCCGGGCGGGCCGTCGGATTCGGCGTCATCAACGTAGCGCACCTGGTGAACCTGGACATGGTGGTCATCGGCGGGGGAATCGCCAACGCCGGCTCCTTGCTATTCGATCCGTTGCGAGCCACGGTGCGCGACCACCTCTTGGAGAGCACCGCGCCCAACCTGCGCATCGAACCCTGGTCGCTCGGTGAAAACGTAGGGCTGCTCGGTGCCGCTGCCGCCGCCCGCTTGCGCTTGGCCGCTGACTAGCTCGACTACGCCTTCCAGGCCGGGAGATAGTCCGACGCCGGGTTGTCCGTAATCCGCGCCAGGTCCGTTCCGTCAACCCGGATGGTGTAGATCTCCCAGTTCGCGTCGCGGTAGCTGGCAAAGGCAATCTTGGCGCCGTCCGGCGAGAACACCGGGTTCCAGTCCGGAGCCGGGTGTGTGGTCAGGCGCACCTCATTCGATCCGTCCGCTTCCGCCACAAAGACGTCGAACGCGTCTCCAACCCAGCGGGCGAACGTGATGCGCGAACCGTCCGGCGAAAACGATGGGTCGCGTCCGCTGCTGATCACCGCGCGCGTTCCAGCTGGATCGTCGAGATTCAGCGTCACGATGTCCGCCCCGCTCGTGAAGATGATCTGCGAACCGTCCGGTGACCAGGCGGGATAGCAGAGGAAGCCGGCCTGATCGCCGATGATTCGTTGGTCGGATCCGTCCGCCAGCATCGTGTAAATCTCGCTCTCACCGCTGCGGGTGCTCGCAAATACCAGCCGGTCGCCGGACGGCGACCACCAGGCTTCCCAGTCGGTGGCCGTTGTTTGAGTCAGTTGCTCCAGGTTCCCGCCGTCGCTGTCGGCCACGAAAACTTGGAACCCACCGCTCGCGAACCCCGAGAACGCAATCTGCTCGCCGTTCGGCGACCAGTTCGGGCGGCTGCTGAGTCCCCCCGTAAGCGTCAGCTGCGTCTGGTCTGTTCCGTCCGGCGTCATGGTCCACAGGTTCCAGGCGCCGTCACGGTTGCTAAGGAAGGCCAGCAGTCCGGTCGTCCCGGCCAGCGTCGGGTCGGGGATCGCAACGGTCGCCTGCGCTGGAATCAGGCCGCCGTCTCGGTAGTCCAGACCGCTATAGGGGATGGCCACGCTGGCCGGACCAACCGCAGGTTCGGAGTCAAGGTGCCATTGCCAGAAAACCGCGCGCTGCGCACGCAGCACCACAATGTCGCCGCGGACTTCGTAGACCACTGGCAGGCCGTATGTTTCCAGCCAACGGTCGTTGCGGAACCAGCGACGCTCGATTTCCGGATACCGCGCCAGAATCTCGAGCCGTTCCGCCTGGATCTCCTCGAACGATCGGGCGTCATCCGGCCTGGCTTCCGGTGGAAATGGAACGCCGCGTGCGCTGTTCAGCCATTCGTCCCGTCCCGCCTGGCTGAGGTCGTCGTACACGTTCACAAACGCCATCCCACCGCTCGCCGACCACATCAGGACGGCCTTCTGAAACGCCTGAAACGTCAGCGGCCCATCCGACCAGCGATTGGAAACCGGATAGCCAAGCCTGCGCACGCCGCCGGCCGACTGGATAAACGTCCAGAACGGGATGTCGTGCGCGTCGGTCACTGCGAAACCGAGGCCGACGCCAGGGCCGGTTTGCGTGTAGAACCATCCCATGGGGAGGGCGTAGTCCTGCGGCTCCGCCGCACGCGTCGGTTGGGCAGTCGTGAGGAAGGCGCCGCCGACGAGAGCCAGCGCCAGCGCGACGCCGCGCAACGATTTCCACGACCGAACGCAGTACGACATGGCGCGCTATCGAGCCTACGAGTTGGTCGTGGGCGGCCAATGTATCCCACGCGCTCGATTCCGACCGTAGTGCAGCTTTGGTTTCGTGCGAAACTGGGCCGAGCGCCCTGGCAGGCGACTCGGAACCCTAGGCAGGTGAGGTCGATGGCGGAATACGTGAATCCAAACGCTCTGGTGGACTCCGACTGGGTGGCAGCGCACGGCGGCGACGAGGGCGTGCGGCTGGTCGAGGTGGACGTGGATACCACCTCCTACGACTCCGGACACATCCCGGGCGCGGTCGGTTGGAACTGGGAAACCCAGCTCTCCGACGGCATTCAGCGTGACATCGCCTCGCCGGAACAGTGGAAGGATCTGCTGGAAAGCTCCGGCATTTCCGCCGACACCCACGTGATCCTGTACGGCGACAACAACAACTGGTTCGCGGCCTTTGCCTACTGGCAGTTCAAGCTCGCCGGGCACGACCGCGTTAGCCTCATGAATGGCGGACGGCTCAAGTGGGAGCAGGAAGGTCGTGAGTTGACCACTGCCCCGTCCGACGTTGAGCGCTCCTCCTACGACGCTGGCGAGGCAGACCCGTCCCTGCGCGTCTTGCAGCCCGGTGTCCGCGCCGCTGTGGGCGACGGCTCGACCGTGATGGTAGACGTGCGTTCGCCCGCCGAGTTCACCGGCGAGATCCTGGCGCCGCCCGGCCTGGCTGAGCTGGCCCAGCGCGGTGGGCACATCCCGGGCGCCGACAACGTTCCCTGGCTGACCGCGGTCAACGAAGCGGACGGCACGTTCAAGTCCGCGGACGAGTTGCACGAAATCTACGGTGCACGCGGGGCGACCGGCGACGCGCCGGTCATTACCTACTGCCGGATCGGCGAGCGTTCCGCGCACACCTGGTTTGCGCTGCACGAACTGCTCGGCGTCGCAGACGTCCGCAATTACGACGGCTCGTGGACGGAATGGGGCTCGATGATCGGATTGCCGATCGAGCGCTAAGCGGCGCTCGGTGGCCGCAACGTCCTAGCCGCTCAGTTCAACCTGGGCCAGGTCAATTGCGCCGCTAACCGGATCGATGCCGAAGGTGTTCACGCTCGGCTTGAGCAGAAACGCCGAGGCGTGGCGGCCAATCGCGATCGCCGGCGTCTCGGCATCCAGCAGAGCGTCGGCGGCCGCGTAGGCCGCGCGTCGGGCCTCGTCGTCCATGGCTGCAGTCGCCGTCGCCAGGTGTCGGTCGAACTCGGCGCTGGCCCAGCCGGAGCGGAAGAAATCGACGTCCGAGTGCCACAGGTCGTCCAGCCAGTTCGACGGATGGCGGTACTCCGAGGTCCACCCGGCGCGGTAGGCGTCGAAATCGCCCGGGTCATTCGAGAAGTCCAGGAAGTCGCGCCACTCGCGCACGTCCAGTTGAACCTCCAGGCCCAGGGTTTCGCCCCATACCCGCGCCAGTTCCGCGGCCAGGCGGTCCCATTGGTCCGTTCGGTGATAGGTGAAGCGCAGCGGCGGCAGTCCCTCCCCATTTGGGAAGCCGGCGCTTGCCAGCAAGGCCCTCGCCTCGTCGACACTCGGCGTCCAATCGGACTGGGCTGCCAGGATGCTCTCCGGCGTCAGCCGATGCGCCGGCAGCGTCGGCAGATCAAATACGACCGAGGCCAGCGCCTCGCGGTCGAGCGCCAGGGACAGTGCTCGCCGCACGGCCGCCGAGTCCCAGGGCGGCTTGCGCGTATTCAGCACGATGAACCACGTCCCCGCGCGCTCGAAGAGCCGTACCTGCGGTCGGAGGTCCGCATCGGCCAGGGCCGACTTGAAGTCCCCGGCAGTCACGCTGGCGGCGTGGGCGGGACTGGCGTGGAAGTCTTGGAGTCGCGAGTCGGCCGACCGAGGGAAACGAATCACCACATCGCTGAACTTGGGTGGCGTCGGTCCGCCGTAGTGCGGATTCTGGTGCAACGTCATGCCCAGGCTGCCGTCCCACTGCACCAGCTTGTAGGGCCCGTTGCTGCGAATGCGGACCGGTGAAGTCCAGGCTGCGCCCATGCCTTCGATCTCCGCCCGCGGCAGCGGAACAAAGGTCGATGTCGCCGCGCGCGCTAGGAATCCTGGAGTCGGAGTCTTCAGATGCACCCGCAGGGTTGAGGTGTCCGGGGCGTTGACCCGCGGGTCTTCACGCTGCCGGCCGCCGCTCGCAAAGCTCTCCGCGCCCCCAATCGGAAACAGCAGGTAGTTGAAGGTGGCGCCCAGCTCGGGCGACAGGTTGCGTTTCCACGACCAGACGAAGTCGTCGGCTGACACCGTCTCGCCCGAGGTCCAGCGCCCGTCGGCCGCCAGCTTGAACTGATACGCGTGCCCGGCGTCCGTGATCTGCCACGAGTCCGCGGCGGCGGCCCGCGCCGCGCCGCCTTCTCCGACGCGCACCAGCGGCTCGAACAGGGCGTCCGCGATCGTCGCCTCTTGAGGCTGCGCGACCAGCGCTGGATCCACGGTGGCCGGCTCGTCCAGCAGCAACTCTAGGCGCCGGCCGTCGCCGCCGGATCCGGGCGGCGCGGGACCGTCGCAGGCGGCCAGGGCGGCGAGCGCCATGCCGCCGCCCGCCATCCGCACGAACCGCCGACGGTTCAGTGGCACCGGCTTATCTGGCGATCGTCAGGTCCGTGAGCCACTCTCGAGTGAGCGGGCGGCCGGCGTAGCCGTCCACCCAGGGCTGCACGAGCTCGTGCGACACGAAGAACAGCAGCGGAATGAGTACGCCCTGCTCGATTACCCGGTCTTCGACCTGCCCGTAATAGTCCAGTCGATCCTCGTCCGTGTCGGCGCTGCGAGCGCGCTCGACCAGATCGTCCACGACGGCGTCTGAAAAGCGCCACGAGTTGTCGGGACGGTCCGATGCAAATAGCTCATCGGTGAAGTTGAACGCGTCCGGGAAGTCGGCCGACCAGCCGAGGTAGAACGCCTGGATGTCGTGCTCCGGATCGTCGAGCGTGGCGACCACGTCATCGAACGAGCGCAACTCGATAAGCACGTCTGCGCCCAACTCGGTCCGCCACGGGTCGACGACGATTTCTAGGAACGGATTGCCCGAGAGGCTGTCGCCCGGCGCTACCAGGGTAATGGGTGGCAGCGCCTCGGCGCTCCCGTAGCTCGACTTCGCCAGTTCCGCGCGAGCGGCCTCCACGTCGAAAGCAAGACCTTCGAAGTCGGGACGGTGGCCCGGCAGGCCCGGCGGAATGACGCCTTTCGCCTCCCGCTGCGTTCCGCCCAGGAGCGCCTCGTTGATGAAGCCCCGGTCGGTGGCCAACGCCAGGGCCCGCCGCACGTGCACGTCGTCGAACGGTGCCAGCGTCGTGTTGAACCCGATGTACTGGAACGCCAGGTCCGGCGTGCTGAGCAACTGCCCGCTGCGCGGCTCATTCGGGTCCCGGAACCGGTCCAGGTCGGCCGCGCCGATGAAGACGAGATCGAGCTCGTCGTTTTCGTACAGCAGCAGGTCTTCTCCCACGTCGAGTTGATGAAACTGAACCCGCGCCGGTCCGCCGGGTAGCCAGGATGCCGTGGCCGCCCGTCCCAGGACGATCAACTCTTCCGGCTGCCAGACCAGCAACTCGTAAGGCCCCGACCCGTTCGGCGATCGCCACCACGCATCGCCCAGGTCCACGTTGTCCTGGTCCACGATCAGCGCCGGACCGGCGCTGAGTTTGCTCGGGAAGAACGAGATCGGCGTGGTCAGGGTTACATCCAGTGTGCGCGACCCGCGGACGCGCAGACCCGAAACTGAGCTGGCCTCTCCGGCCGCATACTCCGCCGCGCCCTTGATGTCTTCCAGGAAGACAGGCCCGGAAAGCGAGCCGGTGTCGGGACTGAGGGCGCGCGTCCACGACCACGCCACATCTGCTGCGGTCAGCTGCCGGCCGTCATGAAACTTCGCCTGACCACGAATCGTGAACGTATACGTCAGGCCGTCGTTGCTGATGGTCCAGCCCGAAGCCAGGTCGGGTTCAACCGACAGGTCGGGTGCGATACGTGTCAGTCCGGCGAATATCTCCTGCGTGTATCCGGCTGAGCCGGTGTCGCGCACGTGCACGGGATCAAGCGTTATCGGCTCGGGGCCCTCAATCCGCAGCGTGCCGGACGCCGCCGGCGCCGTCGGGCCTGCGGCGCCGCCGCTCAAAACGGCCAGACCGAGCGCCAGCGCCGCGACTGTCAGGAGCGCCCGGACGGCGCGCCGCCATTCGAAGGCTCTAGGCACCCGCGTTCTCTGGACTCTGACGGCTCAGCATGTCTTCCGCACGCAACATGATGGTGCGTTCGTTCACGTGGTGCAGCATCCGCACCGCGTCCGGCATCGGCACCCAGCGCGCCTCCACATGCTCAGCTGGGTCGGGCCGGATATTGCCGCCGGTAGATCGCAGCAGGTATTGGTGCACGACCTTGGGCACGAACCCGGTCCAAAGGTCGGGTCGGACTTCATAGCGGATTTCGCCCAGATCGTCCTCCACTTCGCCCACGATGCCGGTCTCCTCCAGCACCTCGCGCACCGCCGCCTCTTTAGGGGCTTCGCCGCGCTCCACGGCGCCTTTCGGAAGCACCCAGGCGCCGCGCTGGGTTTGCACCACGGCTACCTGAATCTCACCGTTCTTGAGGCGATAGATCACCCCACCTGACGACTCGAGGAAAGGTTCCTCGGCGCCGGCGGCTACTTCGGTCTGATCGGCGGCTTCTGCCATGAGCTGCTCCTAGGCCATGCCGGTATCGCGGCTAGGCGAATCCAAGATGCGACCGGCTGGGTGTAGATCCCCTTTGATCCTGGTATTTGCTATTCAGACCCGGCGAGCCATACGGCTGCTCGGCCGGGCTGGTGAGTTGCGTCACCGAAAGCTGGCTGACCCGCATGCCGGGCCACAGCAGGATGGGCAGGTTAGCGTGATTCGACAACTCCAGCGTCAGGCTGCCGCGAAACCCCGGGTCGACATAGCCTGCGGTGCTGTGCACCATCAAGCCTAGCCGCCCCAGCGAGCTTTTGCCCTCGATCCGTCCCACCAGGTCGTCGGGCATCTGGATGGTCTCGACCGTCCCGCCGAGTACGAACTCGCCGGGATGCAGGACGAAGCTCGCGCCGTCCGCGACCTCAACCGCTTCGGTCAGGTCTGGCTGATCGCGCATGGGATCGATGTGCGTCTCGGTCTGGTTGATGAACACCCGAAACACAGATCCCAGGCGCAGGTCGATGCTCGATGGCTGAATGGCGGTTGCGTCAAGCGGGGTGACGTTCAGGCGGCCTGACGCGATTGCGTCGCGTAGAGCCCGATCGCTCAGGACCACTCGCCCCCCTTTTCGCGGCCCGTTGGCGCGTGGCGCCGATGCTACCGTACGCCTGCCCGTCGCTCGTACTGAGGCGCTGGCTTCTGATTCTCTCCATCGACCAGGGCACCACGGGCACGACCACGCTGGTCATAGACGAGGACGCCCGCATCGTCGGCCGCGGTTACGCCCCGGTGGTCCAAAGCTACCTGCGGCCCGGTTGGGTCGAGCACGATCCGAACCAGATCTGGCAGGGCGTACTGGAGAGCACGCGTCATGCCCTCGACGATGCGCCGCCCGGCAGTATTGCCGCTGTCGGCATCACCAATCAGCGCGAGACCGCCGTCGCCTGGGACGCGGCAACCCTCGATCCCCTCGGGCCGGCCATCGTATGGCAGGACGTTCGTACGGCTCCCGAGATGGCCGATCTGGAAGCGAGCGGTCACGGCGACGCCATCCGCGCCGTCACCGGCCTGCGCCCCAGCCCTTACTTCAGCGCCGGCAAGTTTGCCTGGATGCTCAACCACCGGTCCGAAGTCGCCGCCGCACGCGCCGCCGGCCGACTGCGCCTCGGCACCGTGGATGCCTGGCTGATTGCGCGATTGACCGGTGGCGCGCACCTCACCGACGTAACCAATGCTTCCCGTACCCTGCTGATGGACCTCGAGACAGGCCGCTGGTCGTCTGAACTGGCCGAGCCGTTCGGCATTCCGGCAGAGGCGCTGCCCGAGATCGTCCCCTCGGTCGGCGAATGCGCGGTCACGGGTCCCGACGCCCCGGTCCCCGCCGGGACGCCGATCAGCGGGATCGCCGGCGACCAGCAGTCCGCGCTCTTTGGTCACCTCGCCGTGTCCCGCGGGGCCGCCAAGGTGACCTACGGCACCGGTTGCTTCCTGCTTCAGCACGCCGGAGCCTCGCGCCCGCCCGACATCGAACACCTGCTCACGACTGTGGCCCTCGCCCAGCCGGATGGCCTGACCTACGCCTACGAGGGCAGCGTGTTCACCGGCGGCGCCCTGGTGCAATGGCTGCGCGACGAACTGGGGCTGATCGAGTCCGCCCCCGAGATCGAGCCGCTGGCTCGCGCCGTCCCCGACACTGCCGGCGCGGTCATCGTTCCCGCCTTCACTGGGTTGGGAGCGCCCTACTGGGACCCCGACGCCCGCGGGGCCATCCTGGGCCTCACGCGCGGCGTCTCCGCCTCCCACCTGGCCCGGGCCGCCCTCGAAGCCATCGTCCACCAGGTTCACGACGTCCTGGAGATCATGCCGCCGCTGACCGGCGAGCTGCTGGTGGACGGCGGCGCCGCCGCAAACAACCTGCTGATGCAACTCCAGGCCACCAGCGCCGCGCGCGCCGTCGCCCGGCCTGCGGACATCGAGACCACTGCCCTTGGCGCGGCCTACATGGCTGGCCTGGCGCAAGGCGTCTGGTCCAGCGTGGACGACCTGCGCTCGCTGCGACCTCCCCCGACCCTGTTCGAACCTGGGCAGGAAGCGCTGGCCATCGACCGGCCCAGGTGGCGCCGCGCAGTCCAGCGCACCCGCGGCTGGGCGGCGCCCCCCGGCCACGCGTGAGAAACTGCCGCCCATGAGCCTGCACGTCGCGTTCTGCCTGTGGGGCCTTCCCAATGACTCTGCGGTCGCCACCGCGTTCGCCGCCAGCGTCGGGTTCCAGTCGGTCGACGTGCGTCCCGGCTACGGCAGCCTCGCGGCCTCCGACCGCACACTGCCCGTCACCTGCATGGCCGTCGCCCACCTCATGCCGGAAGGGGCAATGCTGGACGCGACCTCGGAGCCGGCGCGCCAACTCGCCGTGGACCATGTCCGCGCCGGAATCCTCGAAGCCCAGAGTCTTGGCGTGCCCGACGTCTACCTCGCGCCCCCGGCCACATCCGACGCGCCGGCGCTGGCTGCCTACCGCGAAACGGCCCTCACGCTGGCCGACGAAGCCACGCGCGCCGGCGTCCGCCTCGGCATTGAGCACTTCCCCGGCCGCGGTCTCCCCACCGTCCGCCAGACCCTCGACTTCATCACGGCCTGCGGCCACGACAACCTCTACATGCTCTTGGACATTGGCCACAACCAGATCGCCGGCGAGTCCGTCGCCGAATCCATTCAGGCCGCCGGCGACCGCCTCCAGTACGTGCACCTCAACGACAACGACGCCCAAAGTGACCTGCACGTGGGCCTGCTCGAGGGCGTGCAGGACGAAGCCTGGGTGCGCGACGCCTTGCGCGCGGTGGTCGAAGCGCCCTACGAGGGCCCGGTCAGCGTCGAAGTCAACATGGCAATGCCCAATCCACGGGCCGCCGCCGCCAGCAGCCTGTCAATCGTGCGGCGGCTCGAACCTGACGCCTAGACCCGCCCGGCCGCTCGGTACGCGTCCTCGATCAGCTGCACCGCGTTCGCGCAATCCCTCGGCGTGATCGCCGCTGGATCCCCGCGACCCACGCGCTCAAGGCAATCCCGCACGAAGCCCGGATAGGCCGACAGCACCGTAACCGGCGTGTCGAGGTGTTCATTTCGGCCCGGTGCCAGTATCTGCAGACCGTCGGGAACCGCTCGCAACATGGCGTTGGTGCCGGCAATCTTCATCTCGGCGTCTGATTCATTCGCCGGCCACGTGGGCATGGTGTATCCCACCTCCACGTGCACTAGCGTCCCGCTCGAACTTCGCAGCGTCGCCAGCGCGTAGTCCTCGACCTCGGATGCGTGGACGATGTTGCTGATGACCGCCGACGCCACCTGCACGTCCTCGCCCAGCAGAAACCTGGACATATCCATGCCGTGTCCGCCCAGGTTGGTCAACGCGCCCCCGCCCGCCTGCGAGCGGTCCAGCATCCAGGGCGAATCCCACTCGACATAACGTTGCATGGTCGGCCGGATGATTCGGAACACGATGTGCGAGATCGGCCCAAATTCATCCGCCGCGATCATCTCGCGCGCCTTCAACGCCCAGGGCGACTGCCGGTTCGGAAACGGCACCGACACCCAGGCCCCGCGCGCTTCCGCCAGGTCCGCCAGTCCGCTGACGACACTCGCGCTCGTGCCCATCGGCTTTTCCATCAGGAACGGAATGTCGGCCTCGATCAGAAACCGCGCGGTGTTCGGCATCTCCGCGTGCCGACCAAGCGCGATCACGAAGTCGGGCTTCGTCGCGTCGACCATCTCGCGGTAGTCGGTAAAGGCCGTGGTTTCGTACCGGCGTGCCCGGTCCTCCGCGATCGCGGCGTCACTGTCCGATACGCCTACGAGTTCCAGGTCCAAGTCGAGGTTCTGAAGAACCGTGAGGTAGGCGGCGTCGTAAGTTGAGTGCCAGTGATTGACTTCGATGACGGCGATACGGCGCGGCGTACTCATGAGCGACATCTCCAGGATCCGGCAGCGGGACGGTAGCACGAGCCGCCGCAGTAAGCTCAGAAGTGAGAACCAATCAGAACTGGTGACGCCATGAGCGCAGATGACAAGGATCCCAAGGGCTGGGGGCGGCGCCTCGACGGCCTGATCAAGCGGGTGGGCGACGAAGTGGGCGGCGAACGCGGCGAAAAGGTCCGCCGCTTGCGCGGTGAAGTAACGGCGCTTGGCGATAAGGCAATGGACCGTGTGGACGATGCGCTCAGGCACAAACGCACGCAAGCCGTCGTGCGGCGAGTCGACGCCGCACTCACCGAGGTCGGCGACCGTCTGCGCGGCGACCCGACTGAGCGGACGGCCCAAGCGCCAGTCCCCACGGCAGACGAGGCAGGCGCTGAGGCCGATGAGACGGTTGCAAGGACAGACGAGGCAGCCGCCAGGGCCGACGAGATGGGTGCCGAAGCCGACGAGATGTCCGCCAGAGCCGATGAGGTGGCTGCCGAAGCTGACGAAACCGCCCCCAGAGCCGATGAGATGGCCGCCGAGGCAGACGAGGCGGCTGCGACCCGCGACATGGCCACCGGCGCCGCCGACACGACCCCCGCTATCTCGCCCAACAGCGAGGACGAAACACCCACCAAGCCTGCTTGACTGCAAGCCAGCGTCATTCCCCTCTGGCTATTGACGACTGGCCACTGGCTACTGACTAAGTCCGCCCCCGCGGCAGCAACTGCGCCAGGCTCGGCCAAGAGCGCGCGGTGTCCTCGCCGACCAGCAGTTCAATGCCTTCCCGCACGAACTCCGTCCGCGGCGCCATGTAGCCGCGCACGGCCGGACCTTCGCCCACCACTAGCCGGACGGCACGCTCGAGCCACGTCGCTGGGCGCTCCCCCCGCCGTCGGTCGCCGCGCAGTAGGAAGAGACGCGGGCCGTACACTGCCGCCGCACCGGCGGTGGGGGATGAGTCATGGCGCGTGATCCCTCGCTTGGACATTCGCCGCTGGTGCTCAGCATCGACGTAGGCAGTTCGTCGGTACGCGCGGCCGCCCACACCGTTGACGGCTCGCCGCTCCCCGGCAGCGAGGCCCAGATCGCCTCCAGCTTCGATACAACCCCCGACGGCGGCGTGCAGATCGACCCGGACGCGCTGTTCGACTGCATGGGCCAGGCCATCGACGTGACCCTGCAGCGACTGGGTTCGAGAGCGACCGCCGTCCAGGGCGTTGGCGCCAGCGTCTTCGCCTCCAGCGTGCTCGGCGTTTCCGAGGCCGGCGATCCACGCACGCCCGTCTACACCTACGCTGACACCCGCTGCGCCGCCGACGCCGCCGTCCTGCGCCAGGAATGGGATGTGGCGGCGGTCTACGACCGGACCGGCACGCCCATCCACGCCAGCTACCTCCCGGCCCGTCTGTGCTGGTTGCGCCGTACGCAGCCTCATGTGGTGCGCCAGGTCGCCGGCTGGATCACGTTCGCCGAATACGCCTACCAGCGTCTCTTTGGCCGTCCCTGCGGCCTGGGGCTCAGCTTGGCCGCCTGGTCCGGAATGCTGAACCGGCGCGAGCTGGACTGGGATCTGGCCACGCTCGGCGCAGTGAACGTTGGTCCCGGATCGCTGGGCGCCATCGATCCGACAGGCACGCCACTCGCTGGTCTGACCGATCCCTGGCGTAAACGCTGGCCCGCCCTGGCCGACGTTCCCTGGTATCCCCCGCTCGGCGACGGCTTGTGCAGCAACCTCGGCACCGCGCCGAGTGAGACCGACGCGATCGTCTTCAACATCGGCACCAGCGCCGCCGTCCGCGCCTTGGTTCCCGGTCCGGTTCGCTCGGTCCCCGCCGGCCTGTGGGAGTACCGCGTCGATCGGTCGCGCTCGCTGCTGGGCGGCGCTGAGAGCAACGGCGGCAACGTCGCCGCTTGGCTGCGTGACCTGCTGCGCGGTGTCCGTGGCGACGACCCCGACGACGTCATCTCTCACCTGCCGCCCGACGGCCACGGCCTCACCGTGCTGCCATTCCTGGCCGGCGAGCGCAGTCCGGGCTGGGACGACGCTGCCCGCGCCACGATTCATGGAGCGCGCCTCAACACGCAGCCGGCCGACCTCCTACTGGCCGGCATCGAAGCCGTGGCCTACCGCCTGGCCGCCATCTACGACTTGCTCGTCCCCGTGATCGGCGAACCCCATGTCGTCCACGTCTCCGGTGGCGCCTTGCAGCGCTCGGACCGCTGGACGCAGATCCTCGCCGATGTCCTCGGCCGTCCGGTCATCCGCTCCGCCGTCGCTGAGCCAACCAGCCGCGGCGCAGCCATCTGGGCGCTTCGGGAGCTGGGACATCCTGTCCCTGCCGATCACGGCGCCGACGACCAGCCATTCGAACCGAACGCCGCTCACCACACCGTCTACCAGGAGGCCCGCGCCCGCCAGCGCCGCCTCTACCAACGCATGGCCGGCGCCGGCGGCCTCGATGGGCGCTGACACGCTCCGGCCCACCGTGCGAAGCCCTGCCCGGTGGCGGAAACTGACCTCAAGCCCTGCGAACCCCTGGAGACAGCAATGAACGTCGCCATCGGCGTGGATCACCGCGGCTTTGCCATCAAGGCCGACCTGATCTCGATCCTGCGCGCGGCCGGCTGCGAAGTGATCGACTTCGGCGCCCACTCCGATGAGTCGGTGGACTACCCCGACTACGCCGCCGTCGTCGGCGAGGCCGTCGCCTCCGGTCAGGCCGACCGCGGCATCATCGTCTGCGGCAGCGGCGTCGGTGCCTGCGTGGCGGCCAACAAGGTCGCGGGCGTTCGCGCCGGCATGTGCCACGACACCTATTCGGCCCGCCAGGGCGTTGAGCACGACAACATGAACGTGCTCTGCCTCGGCTCCGGGATCGTCGGGCTCTCGCTGATCGAAGAACTCGTCGACGCCTTCCTCGGCGCCCGATTCTCCGACGACGAAGAGCGCTACGTCCGCCGTCTGCGCAAGGTCCAGGCCCTCGAACGCGGCGAACGCCTCAGCCCCTGATCCCGAATCCCCGTCCCCGTCATGTCCGCGAACGCGGGTATCCACCCCGACCTCGACCCTCCAGTTGCCAATGCATCGACATCCTCATCAAACGCCTCAGCCAGTTAGCAAAGGCCGCTGGCGGCCCGTTGGTACGATTGCCCTAGCAGACTTACCCGTGTAAGGCACCCGCTTGCACGATCGACCTCGGCCGACGTCTGCTGCCCCGGCCCCGGAGGTTTCGATGTCTCAAACCCCGCTGCACGATCTGCACGCGCATGGTCAAAGCGTCTGGCTGGACTACCTCAGCCGGGATCTGGTCGACTCGGGAGAACTCGCCCGCCTCGTCACCGAAGAAGGCGTCCGCGGCATGACCTCTAACCCCACGATCTTCCAGGAGGCCATCAAGGGCAGCGACACTTACGACGCCGACGTCCGCCGGCTCGGCGCCGACGGCCTTTCGCCCGCCGCGATGTTCGAGGCGATAGCCGTTGACGACATCTCGGCCGCCTGCGACGTCCTGCGTCCCGTGTTCGACGAGTCGGGCATGACCGACGGCTTCGTCAGCCTTGAGGTGTCCCCTCGGCTGGCGCACGACACCCAGGGCACGATTGACGAAGCCCGCCGCCTGGCCGCGGCTGTGGACCGTCCCAACCTCATGATCAAGGTCCCCGCCACTCCCGCCGGTCTGCCCGCCGTCGAGACGCTGCTCACCGAGGGCGTAAACGTAAACATCACCCTGATCTTTGCCCAAGCCGTCTACCGCGGCGTCGTGGATGCCTACCTCCGCGCCCTTGAGAACCGTTCCGCCCGTGGTGAGTCGGTGGACGACGTGGCCTCCGTGGCCAGCACTTTCGTCAGCCGCATCGACACCGCCGTTGACGCCCGCCTTGACGAGCTCCTACAGGAACGCCCGGACGACGCCGCGGAAATTCGCTCGCTGCAGGGCAAAGCGGCCATCGCCAACTCCAAGGCCGTCTACCGAATTTTCGAGGACATCTCCGCCTCTGAGCGCTTCCAGGCCCTCGCCGCCGACGGTGCGCAGCCACAGCGCCCGCTTTGGGCCAGCACCAGCACCAAGAACCCGGCCTACCCGACCACGCTGTACGTGGACGAGCTGATCGGCCCCAACACCGTCAACACCATGCCCTCCGTCACCATGGACGCCTTCCGCGAGCAGGGTGAAGTACAACCCACGGTCAACAGCGATCTTGACTACTGGGGCGGCGTGCTCGAACGGCTGGCCGCCGTGGGCGTTGACCTGGACGCGATCATGGACCAGCTCCAGACCGAAGGCGTGCAGAAGTTCATCGATTCCTACGACGACCTGCTGAACGACCTGGAGGCCAAGGCAGGGGCCCTCGCCTCCTGAGGAGGAACGAGGCGCAAATGCCCGACGAAGGACCCACCGCTCGCTTCGGCGCGGCTGCGGCTGCCGTCGCCGATGCTTTGGACCGCGCCCAGGCCAACGATGTCGCCCGCCGCCTATGGGCCGCTGACCTCTCGCTCTGGAGCCAGAACCCACTCGTCCAGAACCTGATCGCCGACCGACTCGGCTGGCTGCGTGTGGCCGAGGCCATGCGCGCGGGCGTGCCCGACCTGACCGCCTGGGGCGCCGAAATTGCCCAGCAAGTGGACGACGTCGTCTTGCTCGGCATGGGCGGCAGCAGCCTCGCGCCCGAGGTCATGGCTGCGGTGTTGCCGCAGGCCGAGGGTTCGCCGCAACTGACCGTCCTCGACACCACCGATCCTGCGGCGATCCGCCGTGTCGAGGCTGGCCTGGACCTTTCTCGCGCCCTGTTCATAGTCGCGAGCAAGTCGGGCGGAACCCTGGAAACCGCAACGCTGGCCCAGTACTTCTGGTCACGCTACACCGAGGCCGGTCTCGACTCGCCCGGACGTCACTTCGTCGCCATCACCGATCCCGGCACCAGCCTGGCCGACCTGGCCCAGGAGCACGCCTACGCGCGCGTGTTCTTGAACCCGCCCGACATCGGCGGTCGCTACTCCGCCCTATCCTTCTTTGGACTGGTCCCCGCGGCCCTGGCCGGCATCGACCTTGCCCCGTTCCTCGACCGCGTCATCGCCGCCGGCCAGCGCTCGGCCGGCAACCCGTCCGTCAACACCAACGCCCCGGTCACCGTCGGCGTGGCGCTTGGCGCGCTGGCGCACATGGGCCGCGACAAGCTCACTCTCGTCCAGTCCGCCTCTCTGCAACCGGTCGGCGCCTGGGTCGAGCAACTCGTCGCCGAGAGCACCGGCAAGGAAGGCCAGGGCATCGTGCCCGTGGATGGCGAGCCGCTTGGCGACCCGAGCATCTACGACGATGACCGCGTCTTCGTCGAACTCTCTTTGGCCGGCGACCCCGACGACGGCCGTACCGCCCGCCTCGACGCCCTTGCCAACGCCGGTCATCCCGTCATCACGCTCCCGCTTGCCGATCCCTTCGACCTCGGCGCCCACTTCCTCACCTGGGAACTGGCAACCGCCGTCGCCGGCTCGCTACTTGACATAAACCCGTTCGACGAACCCAACGTCTCCGAAAGCAAAGCCAACACCGAGCGCGTCCTCGGCCAGGTCACTGCCTCCGGCGCGCCCTTTGCGGTTCCTACGGGTCCCGGCGCCAACGGCGTGCTCGCCGCTGGCAGCCAGGCGCCCGACCTCAACGCCGCGCTTGCCGGCTGGCTGGCCTCCGTCCGCCCCGGCGACTACTGCTCCCTCCAGGCCTACCTGGACCGCACCCCCGCCCACGATGCCGCCCTGCGCGTCATCCAGGCCCTGCTGCGCGACGGCCTGCGCCGTGCCGTCACCCTCGGCTACGGCCCCCGCTTCCTCCACTCAACCGGCCAGCTGCACAAAGGCGGCCCCGACATCGGCGTCTATCTCCAGATCACGGCTGAGCGTCGCGACGACGTCCAAGTCCCGGACCGCGGCTACAGCTTTGGAACTCTCATCGACGCCCAGGCACAGGGTGACTTCGAATCGCTCGCCGCTAGGGAGCGCCGTCGTCTGCGCCTGCACCTGAACGACTCGTCAACCGGCCTCGACACCGTGGCCGCCGCGCTTCAAATAGCCCTGGACCAGCGCGCACCAGCCTGACGGAGAACTCCAACATGAGCATGAACGGTCAGGCTGTCGACGCATCGCTTGGAAGCAACCCGCTACGCGAAGGTCTGGCCTTCCAGGGCGCACCGCCTGGCCATACCCTCATCATCTTCGGCGGCTCCGGCGACCTGGCCGCCCGCAAGCTCATTCCCGCCCTCTACAACCTGGAACGCAACGCCCTCCTCTCGTCCTCGCTCGCGGTCGTCGGCTTGGGGCGGCGACCCATGGACCATGAGAGCTACCGGGTGCGCCAACACGAAGCCACCACGCGCTTCTCCCGCACCGGCAAGCCTGACCCCGAACTTTGGAACGCCTTCCAACAGGGCCTCTACTACGTCCGAGGCGACTTCAGCGCTCACGCGGGCTACGAAAAGCTAAAGCTCGAGCTGACCGAAATCGAGGCCCGTCACGGCACCGGCGGCAACCGCATCTTCTACCTGGCCACCCAGCCCAGCCTATTCCCCGAGATCATTCGCCTGCTCGGCGAAACCGGCCTGAACCGCGGGCCCGGTACCACCCGCATCGTCATCGAGAAACCGTTCGGGCGTGACCTCGCAACCGCCCAGACCCTCAACGCCATCGCCAATAACGTCTTCGACGAGTCGCAGATCTACCGCATCGACCACTACCTCGGAAAAGAAACCGTCCAGAACGTCCTGGTCATGCGCTTCGCCAACGTGATCTTCGAGCCGGTCTGGAATCGCCGCTACGTGGACTCGGTCCAGATCACCGTGGCCGAGTCAGTCGGCCTGGAAGGTCGCGGCACCTACTACGAGGAAGCTGGCGTTCTTCGCGACATGGTCCAGAATCACATCATGCAGCTCCTCGCCCTCGTGGCCATGGAGCCCCCCGTCGACTTCGAGGCCGACTCCATCCGCGACGAAAAGGTCAAGGTCCTGCGCGCGCTGCGCCGCCACGAACCCGATCAGGTGGGCGGCAACGTCATGCGCGCCGCCTACGGCTCTGGGTTTGTGGACGGCCAGGAAGTGCCCGCCTACCGCGACGAGGAAGGCGTGGCCCCCAGTTCAACGACCGAGACCTACTTTGCCTCGCGCTTGTTCATCGACAACTGGCGCTGGAAGGGCGTCCCCTTCTACCTGCGCAGCGGCAAGCGCCTGGCCAAGCGCGCCACTGAAATCGCTATCCAGTTCAACGAAGTCCCCCACCTGCTCTTTGGCGAGTCCAACCCTGAAGGCGTACCGCCCAACGTGCTCGCCATGCGCATCCAGCCCGATGAGGGCGTATCCATCACCTTCGAAGCCAAGCAGCCCGGTCTGGCCATGCGCGTGCGACCCGTGCGCATGGACTTCGGCTACGGCCAGAGCTTCGCCGAAGAGTCGCCCGACGCCTACGAACGCCTGCTGCTGGACGTCATGCTCGGCGACCAGACCCTATTTATCCGCCGCGACGAAACCGAAGCCGCCTGGCGGGCTGTCATGCCCATCCTGGAGTCCTGGGAACGCGATCCCGTCGCCCGCCTCGCCACCTACGAAGCCGGCCGCTGGGGCCCCCGCCAGGCCGGCGATCTCCTCCGAGCCGACGGCTTCCGCTGGCGCCGCCTATGACGCCTAACCGGGTAATTGCTGTTCGTGGTGAGCTTTTCGAACCACAGCCCCTCCCATGACCCTCACTGCCCCCCTAACCCAAGCCCTCCCCACCCTCGCCCGCTTGCGCGACCAGGCCGCCCGCCAGGCCGCCACCCAGGGCGCTGAACTCACCGCCCAGATGCTCCTGGCCACCATCGTGGCTCGCTACCCCGGACCCGTTCCCTGGACCGAAATCGAAGCCGAAACCCGCCCCGTGGTCGACGCTTACCCCAGCCGCGTCATCGCCCTGGTAAATGACCCCAAAAACGCCCAAACACCAGAGCCCGTCCGCGTCGGCCTCCTGGCCGCCCGACGCTCCGACGGCGCCTCCGCCATCCGCGGCGAACTGCTGGCCGCCGCCCTGCAAGGCCGCGCCTTTCAGGAGGGGGCCACCATTGCCGCCAGCTGGTCCGCCAGCGGCATCCCCACCATCGTCTGGTGGAACGGTCCCGCCCCGCCGGCTGGCGACCACCTGTACGAGGACATGCTCGATATCGCCGACCGCGTGCTCGTGGACTCGAGCGCCATGACCGACCTCGCCGCTGACTTCCAGGTGCTGGATGACGTCGTTCAGGGCAGCCAGCACGCCCGCGTCACCGACGCTCTCTGGTTACGAATGCTCGCCTGGCGGCAGGCCATCGCTCAGGTTTTCGACCAGCCCGCCGCACGCGCGGACCTCGCCCGCCTTCACACGATCGAGCTTGCCGTCCAGCCCTCCCCGGGCGGCCACGCCGCCGCCCTGCTCCTCGTCGGCTGGCTGGCCTCACGTCTCGGCTGGCGGCTGGACCGCCGAACCTCCGACGGCTGGCGACTCACCGCCAACGGCCACGACGTCGACGTTGTCTGCGTGCCCCCCACCGCCCGCAACGGCCTCGTCGAGACCGTCCAACTCACCGGCCCAACCTGCCGCTACTTCGCCCACATGCCCGCCCCCGAAGACATCGTGGTCGATAGTGAATCGGAAGCCGCCCCCATCGCCCGCGTCGCCGTCCGCCGCCCAACCCCAACGCGCCCCCGCCTCCGCCTCGACGACCTCCTAACCGGCGGCGCCCACTACCACGTCTTCCAACAGTCCGTCGCCGTAGCTCGCACCCTTGCCAGCGCCTGATCTGTCCCGGCACTTGCAGGTCAAGCGTCCCGAAGGCCCATCCGCCTAAAACTCGTTCCTAACCTTCACCGCCTGCCCCGTCCGTAGCGACTCCCAGGCCGCCAGGCCCGTCGACACCACGCGCGCGCCTTCTCGTACGCCCACCCACGGCTTCGTGCCGTTGAGCACGCAGTCCGCCATGTGGCGCAGCATCACGATCATTTCGCCCGCGTGGCCGCCATGCGGCGGTAGTTCCGTCACGTACGCCCGTTGCGGCAGGTCGCCCTCGGCATCCAGCGTCTTCACGTTGTTTTGGATCGTGCCTTTGGTTCCGTAGACCGTCAGGCCGTTGGCCGGCTCGCCGTGCGGGTGAACCATCCCCAGCAGATTCGCCACGCGGCCCACCTTCCCGCTGGTGAACCGCACGTTGATGAAGAAGCAGTCCTCCTGCGGGTAGTCCGGCGCCACCCCGCTGCGCAGACCCACGCAGTGGACCTCCTCGATGTCGCCCATGAACCAGCGCAGCAGATCGATCGGGTGGCAGGCCCCGCCCAGAATCAGGTCCTGCGGCATCGCGGTTCGCCAGGGCGTGGATCGGTAGACCGGCCGCAGGTCGTGCACGTAGTGCGCTTCCGCCATGAACAGCTCGCCGATCTCGCCTGCGTCGCACGCCCGCTTGGCGTCCATGAAGTCCAGGCGGCCGCGTAGCGACTGCGTCACCAGCAGCGTCAGCCCGCTGCGATCCACCGCCGCCACCACCCGCTCCACCTCGGCCATCGAATACACCATCGACTTCGTCACCATCACGTGCTTGCCGGCGTCCAGCGCAGTCAGAATCTGCTCGCAGTGCAGCGGCCCGGGCGTGTAGACCCCGATGATGTCCAGGTCCTCGCGAGCCACCAGCGCGTCAAAGTCCGTGGTCACCGTCTCGACCCCGTACTGACCCGCCATCGACTCCATCAGCTCGGTATTCGTGTCGCACACCGCTGTCACCCGAACCGGCAGGTCGGCATGTTCCGGCCCGTTCGCCTGTAGCAGCGTCCGCCCATGCCCAAGCCCCGCCAGCCCCAACCTAAGCGTGCGCATGTCCCTGCTTCTCCAGTTCAGCTATCACGCTGGCCCACCGCTCCGGCATATCCCCTCGGTTCATCACTGGCCGGTAGCCCAGCGAGAGATACAGGTGAATCGCCGGCAGCCGCCAGTCGTCCGTCCAGAGCGACACAGTCTCGCAGCCCTGATCCACCAGGTATCTCGACACCGCCGTACACGTCGCCCGACCCAACCCGCGCCCCTGGTGATCCGGGTGCGTGGCCACGTAATCCAGCAAACCTTCCCGCGTGGGATCGCCCGCCTTCCCCGTCACCGGGCTGGTCGCTCCGCTCGACACCCGCGACGCAAACGTCGACGCCACGATCGATCCCTCGAACTCCACCACCGCCGACCCCGCCCGCCGGTCCCCATCCTCCAGGTACCCCAGCACCCGCCCCACATCCCAATCCACAAACCCCGCCCCCCGCAACGTCCCCGCCAAGGTGACTTCGTCACCCTCTTGGTACGTCCGCAGCGCATAGCGCTCCGGAAGCAGCACGTCCGGCATCGCCCGAACGCCCCCCGAATCGATCACCATGCACAACTGCTTCGCAGGCAAGTCGCCGCCTTTGACCTGCCCCACCCGATCTCCCCCATGCCCAGCTGCCACGTCTTCGCCGCAGCCTAGCGAAGCTGGTTTTGCGAGGGCGTGGGCAGCGGTCAGGGGCTGGGCCGTGAGGTCGTGGCTGGGCTGCGAGGACGCCTGGGGTTCGGGACGGCTGGCCGGAGATGCGGAACGGGGTGCGTTTGCGCACGTAAGAGTTTTTTCCAAAAAACTCTTCGCTCGCGGCGGGGCGCTTTCCGGCGACGGACGATGCACGCCGAAGCAAGACTGGATGCCGGATTTCACCGGCATGAGGGCGGAAGGCGGCAGAGCGCATCCGGGCGAGGGAACGGCGGTGCGGAGCGGTGGGTTGGCGGAGACGCGATGGCGCGGCGAGACCCGAGCCGTGAGCGGGACGCGACGGGACCGGTGATTGAGCAAGCGTGTGCCAAGCGGAGCTGCTTCAATCAGACTCCTAACCCACCGCAGCACATCGCCGGGCGAGGGGACGGCAATCCAGAGCAGCAGGCGAAAAACGGCGCAGGCGGTGAGCATCCGGGAGTCGGGTTGCGGAGACATCAAGCCCAGTGTACACTATCTGAAAACATAGGGCAATTGCCTCGCACGTCAGCAGTCGGCGAGGGCTGCGGACGGGAGGCAGTGGCTAATTCGATAGCCCCCCGCCTGGGCTGGCTGGGGGCTGCACGTGCTTTGAGGTCTGCTGGTCTGTGGTGGCCTCGGCCGCGCCATGGCGCCGTCGATCTGACGCGGTAGGGCAGGTCCCTGGGCTAACCTGCGCTCGGGACGTCTGGACGAAGAGCCGTCCGGTGCGGCGGGGAGCGAGCGGATGCGGATCGAGCGCCTCGAAATCCGCAACTACCGCGTCTTCCGCCACGCAGTCCTCAGCGACCTGCCGCGTTTGGCAGTGGTGGTAGGCGCCAACGGGTCGGGTAAATCGACGCTCTTCGACGTGTTCAGTTTCCTCAAGGATGCGGTAGCCCGGGACGTCGAGGCGGCGGTTGATAGACGTGGCGGCTTCCGCGAACTGATGAGCCGCGACCAGGCGGGGCCGATCAGGATCAAGATCGAGTGCCGTGAGACCAGCGGCCGGCTGCTGATCTACGAACTCGAGATAGTTACCGACAGCGGGAATGTGATTGTGGGTAACGAGACGCTGCTATTCCACGAGGACGGCCACACGCGGCCCAAGCACCTCCTGGACTTCGAGTGTGGAGCCGGAACGGCGGTCATTGAAGATTCAGTCAAGGCCGGAAAGCCAGCGATTGGGCAAATGGAGGCTTATGTATTTGACGATCCAAGCGTCCTTGCCATCGCGGCACTGGGCCACTTAGGCAAGCACCGCACGGCCTCGGAACTCCGCAATCTGATTGAAAACTGGCACATCTCGAACTTCCACATAGAGGACACTCGCCCGAGCGCCGAGGCCGGCTAGGCCGAGCATCTCTCCACCCGAGGCGAAAACGTCGCGCAGGTCGCGCGGTACCTGTACGAGCATCATCCTGAGCGCTTCCAGCGGGTGCTCGACGCCATGCGCCGCCGGGTCCCTGGGTTTGACGGCGTCGAGGCCAGCCCCACCGAGGACGGGCGGCTGGTGCTGCGCTTTCAGGATGGCAGCTTCAAAGATCCTTTCATCGCCCGCTACGTTTCCGACGGCACCATCAAGATGTTCGCCTACCTCGTACTGCTCCATGACCCGAAGCCTCATCCGCTGCTGGCAATCGAGGAGCCGGAAAACCAGCTCTACCCTGAGCTGCTGCACGAATTGGCAGGAGAGTTCCGCGACTACGCGCGGCGCGGCGGCCAGGCCTTTGTGTCCACTCACTCGCCCGACTTCCTGAACTGGGTAGAAGTCGACGAGTTGTTCTACCTGGTCAAGCAAGGCGGATATAGCACCGTGCGGCGAGCGCATGAAAGCAAACTTCTACGTAACTTGGTGACAGAAGGCGACTTGCCCGGCTCGCTTTGGCAGCAAGGCTTTTTCGAAGGCGCCCGTCCTCGGTGAGCCGAGTCGTGTTCCTGCTGGAAGAGCCGTCCATGAGAACCTTGCTGGAGGGCCTGCTGCGACGGCTATTCCCGTGCCTTCCCGTGCCTCCGTTAGTCGTTGCCGGTCCGGTCGTGAACCTGCTTAGTTGTCGTGAGACCGTGGCGGCGGCGGTGGTGGTGGCGGCGGCGGCGGTGGGATGGGTCTAGGGATCGGCCCGGACTCGCCAAGCTCGATCTCCCGCTCACGCATCCTGAAAGTCAGCCTGCGCCATCAGGTGCGCCTCTTCGGCACACTTGAGGTTGAGCTTCTTGCTGACCGTGATTCCTGACACGTCGATCACCCACATGCGTGTTGCCAACTCGCGCGCCTTGTCCATCACACCGGTGTCGTATTGGTTCCACCACAAGGCGTTCCAATCGCTCACAAGCTGGCCATAGTGGCGGCTGGCGGCCTCGGCGCGGGCTGCCGTTACGCTAAATCGAAATGTCAAAGCCACAATCGACGTCAAGCCAACGGCCGTAGCCATCATGGCCGTCAGCAGGGGTGGCGCAAAACCAACCAGCAGGTCGGAGGCGGTCAGGCCCGAGCCTACGGCAATAGCGCCCATAAGCCATGTGTGTACCTGATGGTTGCGCGCGGCGATCTCTGCATAACATCGCTGGTGCCGCTCTGCGTCGATCCGCCCGTTCCAGATCGTTATTGTTACGCCCGGGGCAATCATGTAGCCGTTACCCTGGCCAGCAGGTCACCTTGAGGCTACCACGCGCCAGCCGGAAGCCCCCGGGAATGAGCGGAAGCGGCGACTGCAAATCGAAGGCGCACAGCGTTCGCGAACCGAGGCGCGCGAGCTCGCCGTCGCGCCGCTTGATACTGGGTGGGACACGGGAATTGGTTGACTTGCTCAATCTGGCGGTGACCATTCTGGGCGGGCTGACCGGCTCTGCCGGCATTGGTTGGATGATCCGGCGGATGCATGCCAAGATTCGCGACCCGCGTGCCGACTTTCGGCAGTTATGTGATGAGAACGCTCGGTATGCATCGCATGCGTCAGCACGTCAGATAGAATGTCCTCCGGCCGAACAGAACTTTTCCATTCAACGGAACAATTCGGAGGGAATTACATGACAACTGTTCTCTTCGACTCAAATGTCTACGACAGACTTGAGAATGACAAGGGCGCCAGATCGGCAATTGAAAATCTCTCTTCTTTGGGAAAAATTAGAGTAATAGCTACTCCAAGAGTTCAGGACGAGCTTGCCAGTAGTCCATTCGGAGGCCTTCCCGAGTGGTTTCCGGTGACCGTCGAACCCGAGAGCGTATTTGTGCTTGACTTTGCAAGGCTGGGTATGGAAAGGCTTGGGGATGGAAGAGTTTTCAACGAGCATCGCGGTGCTTCCAATCAGGCTTTGGATGCCGTAATCGCTGACTCGGCCGACGACTTGACGGACATATTTGTGTCTGAAGATCGAAGGGCTAGCACCCGACTTAATAGTGCAAGTGAGCGGTGCGTCGGAATGTCATACTTAGACTTTCGTGCATGGCTTCGGTCACAGATGTCTAGATCGAGACAGAATTGCGATAGCCTAGTCTAAGCCTATTGTTAGATTGCTTATGCGCACGCGAACTCGTCTTGAATGGAGGCGACTAACATTGCATTCATTGTCTCGTTGAATTGAGTTACAGGAGTTATCTCAGCAAGTCTTTATCCGAGATGCTGGCGGGCCATCCGTAGGCAGCGGCTACAGCTGTATCCAGGTCACTGTGTGCATACGTGAGCCACCGGGGGGCGTGGATCGTCGTATAGATTCGTTAGGGTCCGACGTCTGAGTTACTGCCTAGGGACGAAGCGTTTGGGCACTGGGCGTTTGGGGTAGCTGGGCAGCGGTTCGTCGATCCAATCTAGCCATTCGGGTGGGTTGAGCCAGCGGTTGCGGAGTTGGACGAGGCAGCGGGCGGCTTGGGCGATGACGATGTTGCGTGGGTCGTTGACTTAGGTGTCGGCGGGGATGTCGGGAGTCAGGCATTCGGGAAACGGAAGGTCTGGAAGGTGGTGGTGGGGGTGTAGCGCGGGGGGTATTCCAGGCTTGTGTCCAGGCACAGGGACCAGAGTTCGTGGATGCGGCTGTGCAGGATGCCGAAGCTGGCGTCGTCGCGCGCATTGGCGTGGATGGGCTTCAGACGCCCTCGTTCGCTGCCAGCCAGTCCAGGAACTCACGCGGTCCGAGAATCCTGACGCCCTGGTATCCGCCCAGATTACGAAGCTGGCGGTCACCCGTGACGAGGTGTATCGCCCCGCCAGTGACCGCCGTGGCCAGGATCAGGTCGTCTTCGGGCGTCGTGGCGATGCCGTGGACGTCCGCCAACTCAGGCACGACTAGGGCCCCGTCACGGATAAAGTTCAGCGCCCGAACAGCGCCAACTGGCCCAAGGCGCTGCGTGAAGTAGGGCTTTGCAAGCGTCCGTTCGAGCTCCGCGAAGATTGGCGCTGAAGTTACGAGGTCAAAGCGACCTTGCTGCCACGCTAGCAGGACATACGCTGCTGGACCTGCCAAGGCGTCGTACCCCGCCAGACCCGACGCCAAGACGTTCGTGTCCGCGACGACCCGAATCACTCAGGCGCAGGTTGCCGCTCCGCCTCGCGTCGATTCTCGGCTCGCACTTCGGCGACCGCTTGGGCTACGGCTTCCTCGATCTGTTCGGGCGTCTGGTCACGAAACGCTCTGCCGAATTGGGTCAGGATTTCGTGACCTTCTGCCCGCCGCGCATCCAGTTCAGCGAGACGTTCAATGTCGTCGGCCGAGACGATGCCGGCCACTGGAATGCCGTGCTTCTGCACGACAATCCGAACCTCGCCGCTGAAGGCCCGGTTGATGACCTTGCTCCAGTTGCGTTTCGCCTCGGACGCCGCCATGGTCTGCGTCACCGCTTGCCGCGCGCGCATGGGACCCCTTTCTGATCTGTTTAGGTCAGTTTAGCTCGATTCAGGGCACGAATGCCGTGATCCCTCCTTTGCCGGATTTGCCGCCTGCCGTGACGCTGTCCCGAATCCGAATCCACCCGCCGGCGCTATGCTGCCCCCCAACCACTAGCCACTAAGCACCAACCACGGAGCACTCCTCATGTACACCGCCGTCATCATCGGAGCAACGGGCGCGGGCAACTACGGACACGATCTGGACCTCTCATGGCAGCTGGTGCCCGAGGTCGACGTGGTGGCCGTGGCGGATGTGGATGAGGAGTCGGCGCGGGCGAAGGCCGACCAACTGGGCGCGCCACAGGCCTTTGGCGACTATCGACAGGCGCTGGCCAGCCTGCAGCCGGACTTCGTCAACATCTGCAACCGCGAGCCGCATCTGCACGGCCCCATAATCCATGCCGCCATCGAGGCCGGGGCCAAGGGCATCTACTGCGAGAAGCCGCTGGTCCGCACGCCGGCCGAGGCCGACGCTGTCATTGCGGCGGCCAGCCGCAGCGGCACAAAGATCCAGATCGCCCACACCTGGCGGATCGATCCTGCCGTCATTCTCTTACGCCAAATGCTGCGCGAGGGCGAGATCGGGCGGCTGGTGGCCGTGCATGCCACCGGCAAGAACGACGACCGCCGCGGCGGCGCCGAGGACCTGTGGGTGCTGGGCGTCCACCTGATGGACCTGATGCGGCAAGTGGCCGGCGACCCACGCCAGATGAGCGCCAGCGTGATGCAGTCCGGACGACCCGTGGGCCTACCCGACGTCCATGAGGGCAACGAGAACATCGGACTGGTGGCCGGCGATCAACTCTTTGCCACCTACGTGTTCGACCACGGGGTCATTGGCACCATCTCGTCCGTGCGTACCGGCCCCGGCATGCACCGGGCGTTTGGAATCGAACTGGTTGGCACCGAGGGCCTGATCTCCATGCGTAGCCATGGGCAGCGAGGCCGGGAGCTACTGATCAACCGGCGTCCGGGCGACGATCCCGGGGTCGACAGCACCTGGGAAAACGTGCCGGTGCCGGACCTGGACGCCGCCGCCATTGGCGACACCGAAGGCACCGCCCACGAACTGCAGCTGCTGCAAACCAGCATGACCCTGGACTTGCTGCAGGCCGTGAAAGAGAACCGCCGCCCCATCTGCGACGCCATCGACGGCCGCTGGACGGTCGAAATGGTGCTAGGCGTCCACGAAGCCGGCCTCACCCAGCAAACCGTCCGCTTCCCCCTCCAGGTCCGCGACAACCCCTACGCCGCCCGCCGCCAAATGGCGCTGGCGGACGTCTAGACCGCTCCACGGCTCTCGCTAGGGGTCCAGCTTTCGTGGATGCATCCAGGTAGGGGTGGATGCACGCGCTCGCGGGCATGACGGACGCGGCAAACGCCTAAGGGAGGCGGGACCGGAACTCCCTCACCCCGCCCCACTCGCACGGGGCGAGGGAGGACGCTCAGCCTGAGCGTGGCCGGTTGCTACTGGCCGAACTTGGTTGCCGGGGGCCGCAGCAACCCTCACCCCGACTCTTGTATGTTCCGCGAGCCTTGGACTGGCCAAGGTCACAGTGAGCGGGCCGGAACATACCGACCAGCCCTGGGTCGTCCGAGACAGTGGGAGAGCAGGGTCGTCCCGGCCCATACGCTGGCCCGGTCAGTCGCCAGCCCGCTTCGCCACACCGCGAGCCCCGGCAACCCCCGGCCGCCGCA